>NZ_CP062959.1 GCF_014705945.2 Rothia amarae | reverse complement strand
GGAGAATGAGTGCCGATTTAGAGAGACGTTCTTCGGTTGAAGATTTATTGACCCCGATAGTGTCACAGAAATCTGCCCAAACTTCTTTTAAACGGTCGTAGTAGAGAGCATCGTGGGGAGCAATACCGGGAGTGATTTCCGGTTTTTTAGAGGTGGAGTCTGAACCAACTGACTCCCAAAATTCTTTAATTTTGGGTAAGTCAGTTAGGAGATAAGTTGATGCCACGAGAAGACCTAAAAGAAAAAAGACAAGACCACCAAGGGGAAAATGGGCAGGAAAAGAAAGTAAGACCATAAGAGCACATCCCCCAATGATTTGGGGACGAGTAAGACGAGAATTTTGATTCATTATTAAAACCTTTTGAGAGAAAAAGCCGGATTCCGTTGTTAGGAATCCGGCTTTTAGGAGTGGAAGATGTTAGGCAACGGGTTGCCGGGTAGAACGGAGAGCAAAGCCTTCATCTACGCCACGGTAGAGCTGGCGGAGAATAGCAGATTCCTTGTAGATATCGAAAAAGTCATCGGGATAGAAAGCTTCGCCAAGGGTTAGATAGAAGCTGACGGAATTTTCCCAAAACTCCCATAACCGGGGGCTATCCTCAGGGGTCGCTTGTACAGCATGAATAAAGGCTTCGATGCTGTGAAGATTAAGTTTTGCCTGGTTAAGCTGAGATTTAGTGACATCAGAGAAATCACCAGGGAAGCGGTCAAAGGCTCGTGAAGCAGAATAAGAGCGAATCATTTTAGTCCTCATCCTCCATCATCAATTCGTTAATTTCATCAAGACCATCGGAGAGTGGCACAAGCCTTTCAACTGTGATTGAAAGCGCCGAGCGACCATTTGATTCATAAGGCTGTACCCAGATTTTGCCCTGTGCTTGAAGAAGCTGACCGAGAGGAACGGGGTCAGGAGAAAGAACATGAATTGAAGCTGATTTATCAGCAACCGGCACGCCTTTACGGTCTACAAAGAGGATTGCGCCGGAAGCATAGGTAGCCTCACCTGTGGGAGCGGGCTTTTCACGCTGACGGGGGGTTCCACCCATACCCATAGCAACCAGCGGGAAAAGGTCAGAGTTGGTAAGGACGGGGAGAGAGGTTGCACGCATAACTAGCGCCTTTCTGTAGTAAAATGTAAAGGTATGTTTCTTTGCGCTTACTACTATACATATTGACGCATGATGTTTCACGATGAAACACAATTATTACGTTTTATGACGCACGATGTTACACTTTGTCTTATGGAAGACATTGACAAAATCATCGCTCGTCAAGAAGAAAAATCTCGTGCGCTTTATGCTGAACTGACAGCAGAAGGACATATCAAAATGGCTGAGATTGAACGAATTCTTAAAGAGCTAGAAAAAATTCCTGAGCACATCAGAAGTGGACCGGGAACATATGACGAGGGTGAAGACGCAACGCTAACTGCGATTGAAAAATATCGACGGATTTCGGATTTAGCGCAAGAAGCCCTAAGGTCTTCGGCAGAAGAATTGCTCAAGAGACGATATCCACAAACTGAAATTGCTGAAGCCGCCGGCGTTACCCGACAAACCATCGTCCGATGGAAGCAAGCAATGAAGTAACCAATCCCCACAGTCTAAGGCTGTGGGGGTTCTTTTATTTCCCGAACGTCCGAGTACATGACATTCCAGGCTTTAAATTCTTCAAAAAGACTCTCAGCACCATCTTCTTCAAGAACACGAAGAAGACGAGAAGATTTAAGCCAAAGCCGGTTTTTCTTCCATTCTCTGGCGGTCACTTCGGCAACCTCTAAACCTGTTGTTTCTTCTTCGGCTATTTCTTGATCAGATTTTTCTTCGGAAAGTTTGGCAAAATCGCGAAGCACCTTTGAAATCGTTAGCCAGCGCCGACCCTGGGAGACCGTAGCGAAGTCCTGCCACGCATAAACAGCATCTTCTTCGCCTTCGACTGCACGCTCTAAGAGCTGTAGAGGAGTCTCACCACCCATACGACCTTTTTTCAGGTCTGCACGAGTAGCTTCTAAAGCCATTTTGGTGGCGTAGCTAGCGATGCTTTCAGCAGTACCTTTCATAACTTGGACATCTAGACCACCGGAATTTGCAAGCGATTCTAACCCGTACTCAGCAATACCTGACTCGAATTTTTCATGAAAGAAACCGCCGATTTGAGCTGCTTGTGCCAGCTTACTTACCTCGTCTGAAGCTTCCGCTTTGAACACGAAAAGCGCGTGAATATGCGGATGCCAACCAGCTTCACCACGCGTAAGCTCAATAGCTCGCATGGGAGCAAAGACACCGAGTTCTTCTCTTTTACCGATACGGCGCAGACGGAAAACTCCGGCTTGTTTTTTCCAACCACGAGGGGCACGTCCCAGTCCCATTTCGTGCATTTCCCCACGTTCTAGCCAGCTTTGGCGAGATTGCTCATACAGCTCAATGGATTCACCCACCCAGTCTTTATGGGTCACAGCTTTGCGCCAGCCAGCAAGCAACCCGTCCCATAAAGTTTCTAAGCGGTCACTCTTAGAATGACGCAGAGTCATCGTAACCATCGCTACATCGTAGCCAGCTTCTTTAGCGACCGTGAGCACCTCGCGGACTTCCTCGAAGCGCCGGTTAGCAATTTTGGGAGCACAGACAGGGCACGCATATGAACCGCAAGACTGGAGATTGACGATACCGGCAGAGTCCGCATTTTCACGGAAAATGACAGGCTCTTGGAGGTCACGCACAGTTTTCCCGCAGTGAGTGAGTCGGTGCGATTGCCAAGTAGGAAGCTTTTCCAAAGTGAAGAGATGCCCGCCCTGTTGGGTGGACTCATGAATGACCGCATCAAAGAGGTCAGCCTTTTTCTTCCGCTGACGGATTGCTTGCTGTGCGGGAACAGATTTAGCGAGCTGACGTGCACGTTCTCGTAGGTCATAGCGGACTTCTCTACGCTCTCGCATTATCGTGAAGTCATATCTCGCATTATTGCCAAGAGCCACTTCCCCGGGGACGGAAGCGCCCCGGTTTCCGCCCGCAAGCGGTCTGAAACCGGGGCGCTTCGCGACCCCGGTCGTGGCGGGGGTATTACGAGTTGTGCGTTCTCCTGATATGCTTGTCATAGAAGCTAGACCTCTTTCGGGAGTGTCTTTAGTCGAAAGTCACAGGACGCCAATCTCGGACTTTCGAGCGTTTTATATTTTCAGAACCCCTCTCGACTTATCGGGAGGGGTTCGGTGTTTAAGTCGTACTTATCACTTTAGCAGGTGTGCCTTGCCCCTGGCTGAAAAGCATAGCCCTGGCGCGCACCCGGTCAAGCCTAAAATGTACAGCAAGCTGGGCTTGACTCGGGAGCGCGCCTTAGGGCTGATGCTTCCAGCTATCAGGAGCAAGCCCCAACGGTGGCTAGGGGTAGTCGATGGGGGCGGGGGCAGTCTCGGAGAGCTGGACTGCTCGGCGGTAGTCCTGATAATCGATGTAATCTGCTTGTGCAATAGTGTCCTCGCGCTGGATTGAAGCGAAAAGGCGACCATTCTTGAAGTGAGTGATTGCTTCAATCAGTTCAGGGGAAGCGCCAGGGTGAAGCATACGAACAGCATCACCGTTATCAACACCCATAGTCAGACGGTTCACCGCATTAGCACGGGTTGAGCCGTCAACGAGGGAGGCATCGGCACGCTGGATAACGAGGATTACACGCATACCTGCTTTAGCACCCTCAGCGAAGATGCGAGCAACTAGAGCTTTAATCTTGTTGCCCACTCGGTCAGCCGGTTTTTGAGTGCAGTCATAAATCTCTGCACCCCGAATAATGGAGGCGTATTCTTCCAGAACGAGAACTTCAACAGGACTCTCAGGGGTGAAGTCAGAGATTTTTTCAATACCCTCTGTCACTAAGGAAGCGATACGGCTATCCATGCGAGCAACGAACTCTTCTAGAAGCTCTAGGTGTGCTAAAGGGTCTGTGCCCAAAACAATCTGAGGAGTCAAACCCCGGAATGGTCCTAGAAGCACATGGTTCGGATCAATGCCCCAAATTTTCACACAATCAACGTAAGCAAGTTGCGAGAGCAATCCATAAAGAAAAACCGATTTACCGGAGCGGGTCTGACCCTGAATGATGGTATGCCCAGCATCTGCCATATCGATGTAGAGGTCTTGACCGTCCTCACGGCGACCCATGCGCACAGCGGTTTCAGAGGTCAAAGAATGGTAGATAGCAACGTCGCGTGAACCTTCCAAAGGGTCTACCGTTCGAGCAAGCATTCGACCTAAACCAACACCGGCAGATTCGATTTCAATATCAACGCCACCGAGCGCAGCCGAAAGGTAATCGAGGTGCTTTTCATAGGTAGATAGTTGTGAGCCGAGGGGGATAGTAAAGAGCCATTGGAGTCCACGATTTACTGAGGAAGTTTCAATGACTTGGGAGCGGTCTTGTACTTCGTATTTTTTCTTTACCATTTCTCGGC
>NZ_CP062958.1 GCF_014705945.2 Rothia amarae | reverse complement strand
AGCTATTTACGTAACGTAAATGTACAGCTTGCTACACGCGTAGCGACCCCGTCGAGCACCCTACATATTCCCCCCGTAAACCGGCGTTGCTTATTGTGAATTACTCATTTTGCAAGTTCCTGGCTTATTGGATGCATGAGGTGTGACGGTCAAAAGCGTCTGAAGAATAAAGAGCGGTGGTTAGGGTTTAGGCAAAGCGGGGAACTCACTACAAGGTGGGAATACATGCCTTGTGGTGTTGAGCGAGCTGATGAGCTTTAGCTGAGAGTTCTCACGAGAGCAGGGTGCAGAAGGGTTCGGTTTCGGTACACCCCAATAGGGCAGTTTTAGAATTTCTGTCTCCCTAGCGTGGTCGAGTCCCTGCGGCAACGGCCTTTCACAACTTCATAGACGGTTCAGTTGATGCCGGTGAGGAAACCTAGAGAGGCCCTAGGAGCATAAGAGATGAGCTTATTAAAGGCCGAAGGCGCCGCCGCTGACGAGGATGAAGATACCCAGGCCGATCAAAACGATCGGGAACAACACATGCTCCCAGCGTTCGAGAACCTCCGCGATGGGTGGACGGGTGGCCACGAACTTCGCCAACAGGACCAGGCCTGCCACCAGGATCAGAAAGACGACGCAGTAGATGATAACGGTGGCGGTATTCACGTGGAGAAAAACCGGGACATAGACGCCGATATTGTCGCCACCGTTGGCAAAGGTCACCCCGGCGACGGTCAAGACGCTTACGTTCTTTCCGCTGACTTTCGCGTCATCGTCGTCATCGTCTCCCCGCCAGGCTTGCCAGGCCGCCCACAGTCCCAGGGCCAGGGGGATTAGCCCGAAGTAGGGGATCGCCTCGGTGGGCAGGAAGGCATCCGCCCCTAGGGTGACCAGAATCGTGGCTGCGAGGATGCCCGCGAAACCAAGGTACTGCCCGGTCAGGATCCGAAGTGTGGTCCCCGCTTGGCCGGCCCCACGGGCGAAGAACAGCGAGAGCACGATGATGTCGTCGATATTGGTGGCGATAAACAGACCAACCGCCCCTAGGAGACTAGTTACCACTTACCTGTTCCCCTCTCCGGTGGCGCACCCGGGCACGTCACATGCCGAGTCAATGCACGGAGCATTCTCGTCGGCAGCCAGAGTGGTATCCAGCAGTAAATTCAACGCCTGGGCAAGATGGGCGTCGACGATCTCGTATCGGGTCTTTCGCCCCTCCGGGTCGGCGACCACAATTCCGCAGTCCCGTAGGCAAGTGAGGTGGTTCGACACATTTGACCGCGTCAGTTCCAGCTCTCGGGCGAGAGCGGCCGGGGAAGGTCCTACTTCTCGCCGCGCGAGAACTTCTTGCGCAGGTTCTCCACACGCTCGTCCCACTTCTCCTTGCGCTCCTCGCGACGCTGCTCGCGCAACTTTGCGTCGGCGGCGTCGGCAGCGGCTTCTGCGGCGGCCTGCTGCGCCTCGAGCTCGTCCACCACTTCGTCGAGCGGACGACGGATGATCGTTCCGCCCTTGCCCTTGACGAAACCGTCCAGGGCGGTGGTGTCGGGCTCGTCCGTCTGCAGGACCAGGGCGTTGTGACCGGGCTGCACAGCCTGACCGAACTCGGCCAGCGCAGTCTCCGCCTTGTCCGCCCGGTTCAGGTCGAAGAGACCGCCCACGAGTGCGCCTGAGCTGACGCCGAGCAGCATCCCAAGGGGACCGCCGATCACGCCGATCAGCATGCCCACGAGGCTTCCACCGGCGGCACCCAGCCCGATCACGGAGTCGTCGCCCTCCGGCACGCGGAGCTGCCCGTTCTGATCGCGCTCCACGAGCGCCGCCGCGGTGATGGACTGAATCAGGGACGAATCGCGGAGCTCAGAAATGGTCTGGTAGGCCGTGGCATTGTCCGGGAACGTCACGGCTGCTGCGTACTGAGTCATCATCAACACCTTCCGGGTCGGGGCGAACGTGATATAAACCACGTTCCGTGAAGCAAGTCTACACCGCGACCCCACCCAGCGTCAACTAGTGCGTGTCTCCCTTATGGCGGGTGAGGGGCGCGGCAGTGTGAGGCCATGGCCAAGGTGCGTTCGCGGTTCCGGGTGTTCAGTGATGAGGAGTGGGCGCGGATCGAGCCGCTGCTGCCCTCGAATGAGGGCCGTAGGGGTCATCCCTTCGGCCACAACCGCAAGGTGGTGGAGGGTATCGCCTACCGGTACCGGACCGGGATCCCGTGGCGTGATCTGCCTCGGGAGGAGTACGGGCCCTGGCAGACAGTGTGGAAGCGCCACCGCCGCTATGCCGAGGACGGCACCTGGGACCGGGTCCTGACGCAGATCCTGGCTGAAGCGGACGCCGAGGGGAAGATCGAGTGGAGCGTGTCGGTCGACGCCACGATCGCGCGCGCCCACCAGCACGCATCGAACACCACGCGCCCCGAGCAGGACACAGGGGGCTTGCTCGAATTACAAGAATTCCCCGTTGGATGAGGTTGAACCCGCAGGTCACGGCGTCGGACGCTCGCGCGGTGGGTTGACCACGAAGATCCATCACGCGGTGGACGGCAAGGGCCGCCCACTGGCGATCGTGGTCACCGGAGGGCAACGCAACGACGGCGCGATGCTGCTCGAGGTCCTCGCCGACATCAGCGTTCCCCGGCTGGGCCGCGGGCGGGCACGCACCCGGCCCGACGCCGTGATCGCCGACCGCGCCTACGCCACCGGCGTCATCCGCACCGAGTTACGCAGGCGCCGCATCACCGCCGTCATCCCGGCCAAGAGCGACCAGATCGCCGCACGAAAGCGGCGCGGCAGCAAGGGCGGTCGACCCCACGGGTTCGACGCCGAGGCCTACAAGGGGCGCAACGTCGTCGAGAGGTCCTTCAACAAGTCCAAACAGTGGCGTGGACTGGCCACCCGCTACGACAAGCTCGCCATCACCTACCGCGCCGCCGCCACGATCCTCGCGATCATCACCTGGCTGCGCACATAAGGGAGACACGGCCTAGAGCCCCTCGCGCAGTCCTCGGCTCCTCCTGAACGTGCCAGCGCGTCACCGAGGGGAAGGCTTGACGGTGCGCGTCGGTGGTGGCGCTCAGCAGGTCGAAAGCCGGGTGCATAAACCTTCGGTTTTGAGCGTAGGAGGGGTAACTACCTGATTAAATAATTTCGTAGTTGGGACACGCCGGGGTAAATCAACTTGGGACGCATCTTAGCGTGATTAGCTAAGACCATGAGTTTCGAGAACGTTTTCACAGAACATTGGCTACCCCAAAAGCCTCTGTGCTCTCACCGTAAGGACGGTAGCTACAAGCGCCAGACACGGGCGCGGGCGCTGGAACACGCCTATATCGAAACCAACCCTTTAGCCATGCAGTCACTCATCGTCACTGACCACGACGGGGCAGACGCTGACTACATCGCAGACCTTGCCGGGCTACCTCAGCCCTCATGGGTGGCTATGAACCCACAAACCCGCTCCGGGCACATCGTCTACGCTCTGAACAGCCCGGTATGCCTCACCGATGCGGCACATCGCGCCCCGGTGAACCTGCTTGCCCGCGTTGAGCAGGGGCTGACGGACGTTTTAGGCGGGGATATCGGCTACGGCGGGCGAATCACTAAGAACCCCACTCATAACGCCCATATGCCTCTCTGGGGCGAAGCAGAAGCCCTTTATGGGCTCAGAGAGCTTGCCAGGGCGCTAGGAGACGTTGGGGCACTTCCAGCCCCACACAGACAGGCACAAACCGTTTTAGACTCCACAGTGGGTCGGAACGTAGCGCTGTTCAATATCACCCGCCAATGGGCATATCGGGCGCGTTTGCGCTATACGGACTCCACCGAATGGGCGGAAACCGTCTACGCCTTTGCCTCGATGAAAAACGCCTCTGTTATCGCTGATGAGTTCTCGCGAGGTCCGATGAGTGAGAGTGAGGTGGCGCAGATAGCTAAATCAATTGCTGGCTGGGTGTGGGGGAACATTACCCCGGAGCAGACCAAAGCCAACCGCGCACGCTGGGCAAAAAACTTAGAACAAGGGCGCGTACAAAAAATGAAAGAACGTCTAGAAGCATTGGAGGCTATGAATAGTGAGCGCACTTAAACCTGTTCGCCGTCAATTTACCGCTCGAGAAGCCGCAGAGCGTTTAGGAGTCACCACACGCACGGTTCAGCGTCTAATGGCAGAACCTCGAGAGCAGTATCTAGCCCGCGCTAACAGCAAACGTGAACAAGTGGCAGAACTTCGTGCAAACGGTCTAAGCGTGCGAGCTATTGCTGAGAAACTAGAGATTTCTAAGAGCGCTGCTGGGCGTTATGTGCAGGAATACGAAACGCGAATCAATCAGCCTAGCGCGAGTTAAGTACATACTTCTTACCCCGTACACCATGCCATGTACGGGGTTTTTCCTGCCATCAAGGTGTTAGGCGGCAACGCAAACCGGATCAAATTTTCAAGCCGTCCGCCGTGCCTTGATGGGTTGTTATAGAACTCAAGCCCTCGACTTAAGCCCAGCGCAGCGACCTGAAATATTCAGGCTCATACCGGGGTCAA
>NZ_CP062957.1 GCF_014705945.2 Rothia amarae | reverse complement strand
ACTAGCTGGCGTTATGTAAAAATGTGCGCATTCTGCAGGCGTTAACGCCACAAACTAAATAGATAGAGGCTGTAGATGTCATGGCATTTCCGTTCCAGTGACACGATTGCGGACACTATCGTGTCTGTATTGCAGGCACTCTTCGCAACATGTACCAGACACTTTGCTGTCTGGTTTTTCGACACTACGATGTCCGAATTTCAGACACCGCCCATCATGTTCATTTTTTATACAAGATCATGTCAAGATTCCCAACACTCTCAGCTACATATTTCAAGCATTACGGTGTCTGTCTTTTGGACAGTATTCTGTCCGGTTTACAGACAATAACGTTAGTGTCGAGATTTTGAACAGTATTGTGTCGGTATTTCCGGACACTCTGCGCAACACATACCAGACACTCCCCTGTCTGGTTTCTCGACAGTCTGAACTACATATTTCAAGCAATAGCCCTATTGTCTGCTTTTCAGACAGTATTATGCCTGTATTACAGACAGGCTCCGCTACACATTTCAAACACTACAGTGTCTGTCTTTTAGACAGTATTCTGTACATATTTCAAACACCTCGCCTCGAGAACTCTCGACGGGCGGGGTTATTTTTCTCGACGTTTCGCTTCTATGTTCGAGATGGTGTTGTAATATTTTCGCAATCACAGGCTCAGCCCTTCTGCGCGCTTTGCGGTGCTGCTGTGTCTCTTAGAGCTGCGCAGCGACGCCAACCTAAGACGCTGTGGTCCTGGATGATGCCGCGCCTACAGGCTCGCTCTAAACAGGCCGCAGCTTCGTCCTCAGACTTGCTTGCAGCCTCGCTTCAAGGTCGCGGCCAGGTCGTGATGATGCCGCGACAGAGGGGCCACAGCTACCCTCGAACAACCCCCAAACAGCTCTGCAACCGCGCTGTAATAACGCCGTTCTAGAGCGCTTAATAACGCTGTTAATAACGTCCCTGCGTTATTGAAACTGGTTATACATAATTTACTGCAGGCTCCCTGTTTTGGGCTATCTTGAAGTGTCCCAGGTTTTGTTCCGTCTGAGTAGATGGGAAAATCTGGAATATGCCAAGAAAATTTGACCAGGATGCGAAGGACCGTGTGGTCCGTCTTGTAGAGGACCGTATCTTGGCGGAAAATATGTCGATGCAAGCCGCGTGCAAGGCAGTAGCTCCAAAGTTGGGGGTTTCATGGCACACGGCTCGTCAGTGGACCCAGCAGGCCCGTCGTGCGGGAAGCATCCCAGAACCTGTGCCTGAAGACTTGGCCGCGGAAAACGCGAGGCTACGCCGTGAAAATCAAGAGCTACGCGACACCAATGAGCTACTGAAGGCTGCCTCGGCTTTTTTCGCGTCGGAACTCGACCCAAAACGTCGGAAATGATCCGGTTCATCGATGAGTATCGGGATCGTTTCTCCATCGAGTTCATTTGCGAGACGTTAAACACCCACCGTGTTGGCGGTTTCATCACGTCCCGTGGATACCGCCAATCAAAAGCCCGTGGTATGAGTGCCCGCAGTCTTCGTGACGCTGCTCTAGTCGCGCACATCGCCGAGGTCCATGAAGAAAATTTTGGCGTCTACGGCATCCGTAAGATGTGGCATACTCTGCGCCGTGAAGGAATCGACATTGGCCGTGAGCAGACCGCACGCCTGATGCGTCTTGCTGGAGTCAGAGGCAAAGGTAAAGGTAAGTCTCCTATTACTACCCGCAAGCCGAAGGGACCAGATCTGCGTCCTGATTTAGTTAATCGCAAGTTCAACGCCCCGGCACCGGCCCGATTGTGGGTGGCCGATATTACTTATGTGCGCACTAGAAAAGGATTCGTGTACACCGCTTTTGTTACCGACGTGTTCTCCCGAAGGATCGTCGGGTGGGCACTATCTGATTCAATGCGTACCGAGGCGCTGCCGCTGCAGGCGCTTAATCAGGCGATTGTCAGCGCGAAGGAAACAACGGGGCTGATTCATCATTCAGATCATGGCTCACAGTACGTCAGCATTGTCTACAACGAACGGCTGGCTGAGTATGGAATTGCTGCCTCTACCGGGACAGTAGGAGATTCCTATGACAATGCTTTGGCCGAAAACGTCAACGGTTCCTACAAAAATGAGCTGATTCATCGGCGGTCGTGGGACAGCGTGGTTGACGTGGAGATCGCGACGTTTGAATGGGTTAATTGGTGGAACGAGGTACGGCTTCACCAAAGTCTCGGCTATCGCACGCCAGCTGAGGTTGAGTCAGAGTTTTGGGAAACCAACCCGGCCCAAGAAATAATGGAAATCAAGGCAAATGCCTAGGAACAAAACCCGGGACACTTCACTTTCATATCTAAAAGTGAAATATTTTAATGAAAAGAAAGCCACTGTCATGACCAGGTGAGGCAATGACAGTGGCTTTTCAGAGATTATATATTCAATGTTAGACGTAAGACGATGGGATCCAGCAGAATTGAGGCGAGAGGAATTTTAGCTTTGTCATCTTCCCAAGTCGCCCCTGCGGATTCAACCAATAGCTCTGGGCGGGTCCTTATATCTCCGCCATGGGTACTCATGTCATCATCAGGAACAAGTGCCCCCTGACTATTGACATATTTTACGTTGAAAACACGTGCAGCCTCTTCCTTAGTAATGGCAGCGTTACTCACAATTGAACGGGCAACTGCTTGGGAGGAATTTACGCCTAAGGCCTCAGCAAGCGTGCCATACGTAGTCACAAAGTCTGTACCAGCCAGAGCCTTGATTGCACGCTCAATACGTTGTTTCACCGACGCTGGCGTAGCTGCAGAAATCACTTCAACATTGAAACCAGCCGGAACAATCACCCGGAGGTTACCCTCACTGGTGAGCTTGAGCGAGTAAGGACCAAACTGACGCGTATGCCCCCTGGCCTCTTCTAAAAACCCCTGAACCTCCTCGCCCACAAGCAACTTCCAAGCCGCACCATCCCCTGGCTTCCATCGAACAGAGTCCGGCAAGGAATGCCCCGTGATCGCAGCGAGTGCTCCGCAAGGAGCAAGCGCAAACTGAACACGATCAGGGTCCCCTGGGTAAATTGATGTTTCGAGGTTTTCGAATACTCCACATACTTGATTATTAACCACAGGCACAACGACAGATGCATCTGTCAGCTGTTTAAGCTGTTTCTTACCTTTGTACTTCCAAGCGGACGCTGTAGCCTCGACTAAAGAATCTCTCTCCTGTAGACTCCTACGAATATTTACAAAAATTATAGAGTTATAATTTTGCACAGTATCTCCTTGATACATTCGGCAGGGTACTAACTGCAATTTAGACCCTGCATTTTGCATTCGGGCGGACGCCTCGAACAGAATACTAGCTTAGTAGTAAAAACGGCTATTTGCTACTAAGTTAGTATTTTTGTGTCTCAAAACACTCTTGAATTTATCTTGCGTACACACCCCCTCCAGCGGCATCTGATGCATCGAAAACATATCACCCCTCCCTTTTAATAGTTTTATGGTTCATAATGTAAGTTATGTACCATAAAAGGGGTTGGGTGAACCCAGCACCGGTTTTTCGGTGGTGTGAGTCTCAAAAAATATTTTTGTCCAGGAAATGCGGTGGAAATGTCTAGTGAACTTGTCGAAGTGTTCAGCGAACCATCAGAGTTGATGGAAGCGAGCTCAACACTGCCGAATTTCGTCAAACACCGCAATCTCATCGCCTCATGGGCACTCTCCTACACTTCGGAAAATACTCAGCAGGCTTATCTCAATGATCTGAAAATCTTCTGCACTTTTTTGGACGAAGCAGGCGTTGATCTACTGCAGGTACGACGAACCCACCTCGATGTTTTCTCTAGAGTCCACGAACAATACACCAACTCGAACGCATCGGTTGCTCGGCGACTGGCAGCAATCTCAGCCTTCTATCGTTTTTTATTGCTCGATGAGGTAATCGAAAAATCCCCGGCCGAATACATCCGCCGACCTGCTATTGATCCAGACTTCACCGCAACCCAAGCCCTCACTCAACGCGAAGCACTCAGACTCCTCGATGCTGCCACCGAGCACTCTTTAAGAGCCCAAACCCTCGTGGACCTGCTCCTCAGCACTGGATTGCGTATCAGCGAAGCCCTCAATATCAGGGAATCTGATATTTCTGAAGGGCGGCTGCTGATTACTCGCAAAGGTGGAAAGAAATCAGCAGTGTATTTGCCTGAACATACACTACGGAATCTTCGGAAATTGACCGCAACAACAGGGCTAGAAGTAGAGACTCAAGTAAAGACTGGGACTTCTCCCCTGGTCTTTATCACCCGTACCGGTAGGCCCTGGCAACGAAGCAACGTAGATGGGTTGCTGAGAAAACTAGCCCTCACTGCTAGCATCAGAAAAACCGTATCCGCCCACGTCCTGCGCCACACCCACGCGACTTTAGCACTGGAAATGGGGGTTGCTCTGCACCATCTGCAGGACTCACTAGGCCATAAAGACCCACGGACGACCAGACGATATGATCACGCCCGGTCGAGATTAGAGAACTCATCGGCAAGGGTGGTTGGTGCTGTATTCGAGTAACCCCAAATACTCAAATCCTCTTCGCATATTCAAGAAATTGCTTATGTGCGCTCCTTTTCTCATCCCACCGTTTAGTAGCTTGTTCCGGGCGCAATCTGAAATTTACGTGTGTTAAAGTGAGCCGTTCTTTAGCACGAGATATCGCGACAAAGAACTCTGCCTGAGTCTCTTCTAAGCTACCCCAGAATAATTCGTTTTCAACTCCGAGAACGATAACATGTCTAAACTCCAGCCCTTTCGATTTATGGATAGTCAGAACTCGAACAGCATTCGTTCCAGTAAGGCGCCGCACTGCGTCCAAAGGATCTTTCACCAAATCGAGAGTTCTTTCAAAAACCTCGAGAACCTCAGCAATAAGCTCTTTTAGACGGTCACCTTGAGAGTAAGAGGCTGATAGTGCTATAAGAAATGAATCAGAGACTAGGTTTAAAAAATCTAATATTTCAGGTTTCCAGAACTGAGCACTATCACGGCAGGAAGGATTATTTCGTAGAGTTTTTCCTAGAGTATTGAGCTTTTCCTTAATTGCGCGGTCAATCCTAATTGTTTTTTCGTCATCCGTAGACATCACTGATACAAGATTCATAAGGCTTGCATAAGCAGTAGGTTCGTTAGTCCCTGTGAGAACTTGTACAAAATTAAAAATCAACATTGCAAGTGGCTCAGATGCAAGATCTTGAAGCTCCTGGTCATTGCGATATGAGATGTTCTGCGCATCAAAAGCATCGAAGAGTTCTCCCGCGACAAGATTGGCTTGTTGTCTTACTAAAACTGCTATTTCTGAAGGGGGAATACCTGCGTCTATTTGATGTCTTACTAGTTCTGCTATACGTTGCGCCTCATCACTTGACGTAGGAAAGGGAAGCACTTCAATTATTCCGTTTTCACCTTCGATTTCTTTCTGAGGGATTGCATCATGAGGTTCTATTTCTGAAATTATGCGATTTTGCATGCGCTGTAGGACAGGAGCGGATCTACGGTTCTGGTATAGGTTCAGAGATAAGGCATCAAATTCAGTTGAAAACTTTCCCATAATGCCCTCTAGGGCGCCTGCGAATGCCATGATTCTTTGTTTTGTATCGCCTACTGCTGTAAGTTGCGCAGAGGTCTCGCCAAACGCCGTGACGAAAAGTTCGTATTGCTCGCTGGTTACATCTTGAAATTCATCGAAGAAGATATGGGTGTAAGTTTGCCTTAGACCATGTAGCGCGTAAGAGTTGGTCCGTAGAATTTCAGTAGCTAAAGGAACCATGTTTTTGTAGCCTATAGCATTTGGGAAGTCTGCTTCTTCTCCGACAACATAGCGAGGATTTAGAGTATGAGGACCTGTGAGAGCAGGCCGATAGTTGTCGATGATACGTTTTGCGAAGGCATGGAATGTCAAGCTATCAAAACGTTTGGCATGTTTTGCTCCTGATCTTTTGCGAACGCGTTCTTGTAGATTTCTGGCGGCATCCACTTTGAATGAAATAGCAAGAATACGCCTAGGGTAAGGACATATGCCGGTCCGTAAGAGATAGTCCGCCCGTTGCGCTAACATCTCGGTCTTACCGGCTCCGGGTCCAGCTGCGACAATTACACTTCCTTCATCACTAGTAGCCGCCTTATAAGCATTAGGTTCTAAGGTGATTCCGTCAGTTGGTTTCCAATTGCTGGGGCTAATCATTCAGGGAGCTCCGCTAACTTCTCTCTCACAACATCAGCTAGACGTATCAAAACAGGAGGTAAGTTTTCTAGAAGGTCATTGTCATTTAGCTGAGCTAATGCTTGAAGATGACTTGCGGGCTTACTTTTTTGCCCAAATTTTTCACGGTAATCTTCAAGTAGTTTTAGATTATCTTTACCCAGAAGTACTTCGTTACGGTGACTTTTTCCTAAGACGCTTGTAACAGTTGTATCGCGGGGATTTCTTAGGCGAACTTGATAAGCACAGGGAAATGCTTTCATCATCATGAGGTCCAGGTCAAGAGGAGAAGAGAAAAATACTTCATTTGAATTTTCTAAGCGTTTTAAGACATCCGGAGATTGGCCAAATACAGGTATAGATTCTTCATAACCTGCTGGGGGCAAAAAATCAAAGTGGTTTTGAGAATAGAATTCAGGACGATATTTATTAATATTACGCATAGCAGTATGAATACGTCCCCATCCCCCTCCATGCCTTGCACTATCTAAGTCAAGCAATGTCACATAAGGTATCTCGAGGTTCTCTAGTAGTCTCCAAAAATGGTTCACGTGTCTACCACCCAAAGGAACCACTGAAACGGAGGTGTCATCTTCTCTGATTCCTGCTGCTTCAAGAACTCGAGGTAAGACAACAAGCTCGCTAGCGCCTTCTCCAAGCACAACGAGACGAGAGAAATAAAGTTCGGGAAAAGCCATCACTGCCTCTCGAACATATTTTGCAGCTTCAGTATCTTCTGTGGGAAGAATAATGCGGCGTACTGTTGTTTCTCTAGCGTGATTTAGCCTCAGAAAACGAATATCAGCCGGGTCAACTCTTCGCAACAGGGTGGATGCATGAGTAGCAATAAGAGCTTGCACATCTCCTTCATCACAGGCATCTCGTAATTGGCGGATGATTCTCCCAAGATACTGTGGAGAAAGACTATTCTCAGGCTCCTCCAACGCAAAAATAATATGCACCGGGGGCCGCAACTTATCTGGGTCTAGACCTATTTCTTCCCCCGCAAGAACCCCGCGACATAGCTTCTGCCAAGCCAATGCCAGGGAAATATAGAGCAAAGATTTTTGACCATCAGATAAGTTTTCAGATGGTAAGGCATTCGCTTGATGAGAAGGGGAAAACTGAATAGATAGCTGTCGCAGAACGCCTTCAATTCTATTATGACCAAAGACTATCTCCGGATTCTTAAGATAAGAACCTGCATGAACCTTTTCCCATTGAATTCGAAGATTATCGCTAAATTCTATAACAGCCTTATTCTCTGCCAGAGTAGTGCTAATCTCCTCATTCAGAGCTTCAAGTTTTTCACTTTCTGCTATCCAGTTAGCAGCCCGAAGAGTTCTGCCAAGCAAAGAAGATGCAGCATAAGAAATATGGTCTCCGGGATCACGTCGTGCTGGTAGATAGAATACCTCGATGCTTCCACGGTCATATCTACTCATTGGTTGAACGTCCTCGGGCTTACCCTCGGAGTTATAGCTCAGTACATATTCAATACGTTCTTCGATTTCTTCAAAAGCATTGATAGTAGCCGTCAGCCGAACGCGGCATTTTGGTATACTGCCTTCTTCCTCTAATCTCATGTGTGAAAAGAAGGCGGATGTCGATGCGTGTGGGTTTTCTTCCTCAGCCTCGGGAAATTCAATCTCCACTTCAATCCAAAGCTCTTCTGCCTTTTTCTGATGACCGTTATCTGTGAGTTCTTGAGCGACATGAAAATCTGCAAAGCGGATGGAGCGCTGATTGGGAATAGGGCTAAAGAGGCGCGTAAGCGCTTGGAGAACGGCAGTTTTTCCTGATCCGTTTGGCCCTAAGACAAAGGTAAGTGAGCTGAGATCAATGGGAGTGGGGTTAGGTCCAAAAGACTGAAAATTTTTTAGCCGTATTGTAGAAAATTTCATCCCAGCATCTCCTGATTTCAGAACGATTCACATTGAGGCTTATTCAAAAGTCCTCCCAGCCGCATAAAACACCAGACCCCGCACCACCGAAAACACCTGCCGATACAAACTCAACGGCCGCCTAAACCCCGAATAAAGAACCCGCCAGGTCTTCACTTGAGCGATAACCCGCTCCACCACAGCCCGTAATCTATTGATAATGCGATTATTATCCTTGACACCCTGAGGCACTTTCACACCAGGCTTACGCCTGGTCGGGGTTGCTAACCCCAGGCCTATATAGCCCTTATCGGCCAGAGTCGAGGAATCCAGTAGCTGATCTAGCCCGTGAGCTCTGAAAGCATGAGCATCATGCCTTGCCCCGGGTAGCGGGTCAGTGATGACTAAGAGCCTGCCATCGAGGGTGCAGATGACTTGGTGGTTGAAACCGGTTCGTTTATGTTTGCCCGAAAAATTTGTTTTTCCTAGTGAACGCCAGTTCCAGGTGGGTACAAGAGTTCCATCGACAACCAAAGAACCTGGTACATCCAGGCTCATTTTCAAAGGCTGTTCTAGAGGTTTGAAGACCTTTGCAAGCGCCTTTTCGATAGTGTTGATGGTCCGTGAGATAGTAGGTTGCGAGACGGTGAAGATTTCAGCAAGTAGCTCTTCGGTGAGATTGTGTCGGTGGTAGAGCAGAGTGGTTTTGAGTGCCTGAGCTGGAGTGAGGGCTGGTGGTCTTCCTCCTGGTTTACCCCAGATGAGTTGGTTGGTCAGGGCTGTCAGTAGAGCGGCAAATTGCGTGGCGGTAAGGCCGGTTGTACGCTGGTGGTGCAACGGTTCTTCCTGGTGCGGTTTGAGAATATTTGTGGTTATTTATCCTCAAGGTTGCCGCTATGGTGGGGCCGTTGTCTAGTTGGTGGGTGTGAGGTGTGTGCATACTTTTGAATAAGCCTCATTACATCAATAAAATCAATACTAAAGTGTTTTGATACAAACAGACTGTATCAATTGATTTTTTGGTATAAATTCTGATCTCTACTATTTCTGAACGATGATTTCTCTATAACCCTTTAGGTGACGGCGCAAAAATCCCTCACGAAGATGAGTACAAACGCTGTTCGAATAGATTTTGCCAAGACAGAGTCCTCTTGAAGCGAGGGACAATCGTCCTATGTGTCAATACCTAGATTTTTCACTGCTGCTTTTCGCTTGGTTCCGAACGCTTATTGAACATCTCAACCAAGAACCGATAATCCTTGTTTGCATCAAAGCCATTGAACTTATGAGGCTGAAAACAACCCTCCTCATAAAGATGAGCAAGAAGGTTCCTAGAGAATAAGCTCCCCCTGAGTGAGAGTTCCCTCTGCTCTGCTACTTGCAGGATTTTGAACTTCGCCTGAGTGAAAGTTACTTCTTGGGGTAATATCTTTTCGCTTGAACTGATCGATACATGTAGAACCGACAGGGTAAAGAGCCGCGACAGGTTCTCGGTTAGTGATTTTAAAGAAGTATCTCAGACCGTGTTTACCTCATCCGCAGTATGAGGAAGCTTCGGGGTCCCCTGTTCTTCCATTAATGTCCTATTATCGGGTAGCTTCTTTGAAGTATTTAGAACACGATTCTGGGGTTAATTCTTGAGGCAAACTCCCTGTAAGGGTCATAAATCATCATATTATTCGATAAAGAACTAATACGTGTCGGATCTAATCTGACCATTGGACATCTTGCGGATTTTTGCAGAATTAACCCAAGAAATTTATTTCTTGAGGCAAGATTTACTCACCCACCCACCGCTCTCGGGCAAAACAATAACCCCGGCGATATACGCACAAGCGCAGGGAACGACCCGGGGTTTTCATAGCTAACTGTAATACTAGAAAACATGTAAAACAACCAGCATCTCACCACCCTCGAACACTGGTTTTCTGCGCCCAGACTCAGCAAATACTCTCACCACCCAGACCCTGAGCAGCTTTACATTTACAATGCCCGGATCACCAAAGAACTTCTTGTCGACATCGGGCACCTAGAGGTGCTTCTTCGCAACGCCATTGACCGCGCCCTCAGTGCCACCTACGGAGTCGGCTGGTTCTTATCCACACGCATCCCGCTAACACACCAAGCGCAAAAATCAATCACAAAAGCCCGCCAACGAACCCACCACACAATGAACCCTCCAGCTCTTCCAGGAAAAATCATTGCGGATTTATCCTTTGATTTTTGGCGATTTCTCTTTACCCGCACTTATCAAAGTACGGTATGGCCTAAAGTCTTAGCTTCTCTCACTCACAAGGTTTCTCGGGAAGATTTTGAATACCACTTAGAGAGGATTTACAAGATGCGCAACCGTTGCGCTCACCATGAACCGTTAATCCGATTAGATGTGCAACGTGAGAAAAGGCAAACACTAGCGGTTTTGGATTCCATCCATACAATAGCGAAGCTGATTGCCCCTGGTGCCGCGGATTGGATTGCAGCGCATTCAACGGTTACAGCGAGTTTGGCCAAAAGACCCTAAACACCTCACTTGTTAGCGAAGGCTCGGACACTCACACGTGTCTGTAAAGACTAGACGATTCACTATAATAGAAAGGCTCTCTACAAAATATGGATTGATATCCCCTTATTAGATAAGTACTTCATGCCTTCTCTCAAACTCCCCCAGACCAAGGTCAAACTCCCCCAAAACAAAGTAGCAAAAGGTGGAGTTCTCTCCTGCCTGGGATGCCTAGGAATCATCGTCCTCTTCTTTGCCCTAGCTATCATCGTTGGCATCGTCCAAGCCATCACAGGCAACGCTCCTGAGACCACCAACTCGGCAACTACCCCCTCGCCCACCGCTTCCCTCAGTACCTCAGCTACCCCCTCGGCAACACCCACGCCTTCCCCAACCACCACCAGCGCAACGCCTACCCCCACTACTTCCAGCCCCACCCCCACAGCCGTACCCCTGGCCGATGAGAAAAACACCGCAGCGGTGCCAAGATCAGACACCACACAATCCTCCGATGCCCAGACAGCCCTGGACACCCTAGAAACTCTTGAAGTAAAAGGGCGAGCACCGAAAACGGGTTACTCACGCGAACAGTTCGGGGCAGCCTGGGCAGATGTAGACCATAACGGGTGCGATACCCGAAACGACATCCTCCGCAGAGACCTCACCAGCATCACCGTCAAACCTGGAACCCACGGCTGCAAGGTGATGACTGGAGTACTCGATGACCCGTACACCGCAACCACCATCGATTTTCAGCAAGGAAAAAACACCTCCAGCGCAATCCAAATTGACCACGTGGTCGCTTTATCAGATGCATGGCAAACCGGTGCTCAAGATCTCTCAGTAACCGATCGGGAGCAGCTGGCTAATGATCCAGTGAACCTGCTTGCAGTGGATGGGCCGGCGAACCAGCAAAAGAGCGATGCAGATGCAGCAACTTGGTTGCCTTCAAACAAGGATTACCGGTGCACCTATGTCAGCAAACAGATTGATGTGAAAGCTAAGTATCGCCTGTGGGTCAAGCAGGCTGAAAAAGATGCGATGATTCAGGTTCTCGGTAACTGTGGTGCGACTCTACCTGAAAAAACTCAGGATCCTACCCCAGCAGCGGAAGAACCTACCCAGGCGCCGGTGCAACAGGCTACTACTCCGGCGTATGTTGCCCCTCCTGCGGAACAGGCACCAGCCCCGCAGGTACCGGCTCAGCAAGCACCTGCTACTGCTGTATTTGCGAGTTGTGCTGAGGCACGGGCTGCTGGGGCTGCCCCGCTGTATGCAGGTAGCCCTGGTTATTCTTCTAAGCTAGACCGCGATGGCGACGGCGTCGCATGTGAAAAGTAAATAAATAAAGAAGAGACCCTCTCCCTAAGTTTTAGAGAGAGGGCCTCTTACTATCTTTGGTGAGCATGCGTTCGTAGAACATATCAAGTGCAATTGACCTGTAGGTGGGTTATCAACTTCAGCTATACACAAAAATGCTAAGATACAGCCCACTACCCGTTCTGGGGAATCATCGAAGGATCAGTTTCGCCCCAATTACCTTCCGGAGTTACCAGAAAAGTACCTAGAGTCCCAGAACCTCCACCCTGACGTATAGAGTTTGACCGAGCCACCACTACATACTGACCAGGTGCTCCTTGAGCGTCTGGGAGAATCTGAGTGACAGCGGCTGTAATATCTGGATTGTTTTGGAATTTTTGTTCCAGAAGATATTCAGCAGCTTCTTGCTCATTATGCACAACGATGGGGTAGGTGGGTATAGGAGGGCAGGTTTCAATCGGTTCTACCCCTGGGCCACCTTGAGGATTGCACCATGAAGGATGAGCTACTGGCTCAGTAGCTTGCACTGAAGGCTCAGCGGCCTGCGTTGGTGTTGCAGAAGGCTGCGATTCACCTTGAGGGGAGTTTTCCGGAGTTGGAGAGGGCGTAGTAGCAGATGGGCTCGCGGTTGAAGACGGTGAAGGTGTTGCCTGTGATGACGCGGCTTGCGTCGGTGAGGCAGTAGCAGAAGCCGATACTGCGCTGTTCGTCGGTTGAGTATCTTTCGAGTCCGTTTTTTCTTGATTGTTACTACCGCATCCGGTGAATAGAGCAAGAAGAGCAGCTGCGGAGACAGCTTTTAGTGCATGTTTCATATGATTTTCTGAGCGGGTTGATAACTAGGTTGATGCTCTTCGAACTTACCTTCCATCAGAGACATGACTAAAGCCAATACAGTGATATTTCTGGAAATGACACCCAGACTCTGACTGTGGGGTAGTTCTTTCACGAACTAGGCCATACACATTTATTCTTTGCCTGTTGCTAGAGAAGGAGACACTTTCATGTGATTTCACATCACATCATGTGATATGAAATCACATGAAAACTTCTCCCTGCGCACTTGCCGTCTTTTTCACTTCCGAGCAACACGATGCGCACTTCACTCACACTTAAAATTAGCCAACCACCGCCTTCAACACCCTCACCATCTCAGGCTTCTTCATCCTTGTCTACATCTCCGGAAGCAGATTGCCTAGCAGCATCGCCTTCATGATCATGGCACTCTCCCCCATAGCCACCATGGCCATGGCCCACCTGCTCCTGAAAGAAAAAATAACGCTCCGAGCCCTCAACGGAGGAACCCTCGGACTACTGGGAGTATTCACCCTGCTAGGCGGAACAACAGGGCACCTAGACCTTATCGGTATTCTTGCAGCAGGAACTGGCATGCTCTCCTCAGCACTGGGGTTTATCCTGACTCGCCGATGGAAACCACCAGTAGGAGCAACAACATTCACCGCATGGCAACTCACATTTGGCGGGATGCCCACTTTGCCAATTGCGCTATGCACCGAAGGTGTTATGCCACCCCAGCCTTTGGCTACTACTGCAAGTTTTGCCTATATTATTTTGTTCGCTAGCATTATCGCCTACGCATGTTGGTGTACTGGAGTACCTCAGCTCCCAGACAGCAGTGTCAGCATTATTGGCCTGCTCAATCGTTTGACGGGTCTTTTACTAGGTACGGCTTTAGCGGATGAGCCGTTTTCACTGTTGCAACTTGGTGGGTGCACAGCATTCCTTGCCCGGGTCTTTCTTGGGATGAATTCTCCGCAACAACATCCTGCCCCCGTCTCTCTACTTCTTGCGCGAAGCAAGCGACGGTGATGCTATTTTGATTTATTTTCAGCCCATAGTCACTGTACTTGCAAATAAATTGCTCACAGAAGAAGAACAGCAACCCTGCGCTTACACAGCTTGAGTGGTCATGTAACCATCTCTAATAAGGTCATCTCAATGGTGAATCTTGTCAATACAACGAGCCAATATTCGAATATACGATTTAATGTGATATCGCATCATGTGATTTGATATCACATCACATTGGAACACTATCTCCGAATTCTTCTTCCAAGACTTCCAAGAGATATTTCTGGATTAACTTGTTCTGAGATATTCCATGTTTTTCAGCTGCGTATTTAATCAACCTATGTTGAGATTCTGTCCCTCGCAGGGTGTACAGAGGATAGTTTCGTCCTTCAGCACGTTTTTTCAAACGTTCTTCCGCAGATAGTCTCTCCAGGTTTTCCTGGGATGGTGATGGGGCGTCCGCTCCATTGATGAATGCTTCTACTGCTTGATCTTTCTTATCACTATTAGGTAGACGTAAAGCCATGGGGATTATCCTTAGAGATTAATGATTTCTTGTGCGAGTAGTTGTACCTCAGCTTTCGCCTTAGAGTCTTTAGACTCAACCACAGAAAGACCTTCGCTAGTAGTTCTATGAAAAACTGATCTCCTATGAATAACGGTCTCCGCAATCTTCATGTTCGGCGAATCAATCATTCCCAAAAAATTCTTAGCATCCCGAACATCCTGGCTATGGGCATGAGTAGGGGCTTTAGTCAGAACGGTGAGAGTCGTTAGTTTCTCATTTATTTCACTCACCATGTCAACAACTTGAAAAAAATCAAAAGTTGCTTCCAGGTCGGCCTGCTCGGCTGAAGTCGGAACAAGCAATACGTCTGCAACAGTCATGGCAGAGCGTAATTCTTTAGAGTCTTTACCCGCTGTATCTACTAGAACAATGTCATAGTTGTGGGATGCTTCTTTAAGGGTTGCACCTAAGACCCCGTCTTTCCGCACAGTAATAACAGGATCTTTATCCGTAAGTTCTTCTCTTGCATTTGCCCAACGTGAGCAGGTGCGGATACTAGGGTCTGCTTCAATAACTTGGATACTTTTCCCTAGTTGTTGAAATGCTACAGCTAGGTTATACACCAAGGTAGATTTTCCTACCCCACCTTTTTGATGACCAACACAGATAATCATATTTTCCCCTTTCACATCACATCACATCACATCACATGATGTCGTATCACATTATATATTGTAAATCTTTATGAGAATAATTCTGGGTATTGGTGCTTCGCCCGTGCCTCACCCAACAAAGCAACCTTAATACGGCGTTTCACTTCAACCGATGGACCAGCTACTTTCTTGGAAGGCTTCTGTGTAAGCAGAGCGCCAGAGGAAGAGTGGCTTTCTTGATACTGGCGATTCTCCACTGCGGTGCGGGATTCTAGAATTGACTCTTCTCGAACCCAAGCGTCCATACGCAAAGTAAGCCACTTCTTTACTGACCGCATTCCCGCAGCACCACGAGTGTTATAGGCACTGTTATCAGCTCTGTACTCCAGAGCGTAGAGAACATCTCTCACTGTCCAACCTGCTTCAAAGAAAGGTTGAACTACACCTGTAATAGCAGTGGCACTGAGAGAACGAAGATCAAAACAATGATGCTGAAGCACCCGCACAAGATGGGTTATTGCCTGTTGCTTCGCTTTGAGAGTGGGATATGAATCTTGCAGGCCTTGTCTCTTCTTCTCCAGGGCTCCTTGATGGGAATAAGCGTAGAGAGCATAGCGTTGTTTGCAGAACTGATCGAAAAGACCTTCGCGGATAGCGCGGTAATAGGAAATTTTTTCGTCCCTTAAAGGTGAAGGGCAGTCAGTTATAAAGAGGTACCCGTTTTCATCGTAAAAAGACTCATCGGCGTCTGGGGTAGCTGATGGGGGAGTGGGTACGGTGAGGCCGTAAACGGGTGCGAGGTTTTTCTTCTCTTGCCGTTGAGGGGCCATGGCGGCACTACGTCCGGATGCGATAACAGTGAGTAGCTGGTGCTCTTTGAGAAGTCGTAAACAGCGTTGCACGCTACTGATGCTAGTGGTGGCTAACTGAGCTAATGCACTCCATGTAATGCGAAGGGTTCCCGTATCAGGGTTGAAAGCGTAGGAGAGTGCCTCGCATACCTTGTCGAAAGTGTCCTGAAAGTCTGCTCTGCGGTGAGAGATATCAATGTAATCTCGTATTGCTTGGAGCCATTGGGCGGGGGAGCAGGTGTAGGTGTGGTCCTCTGGTAGGGCTGCAAGTCGTGCTGCGGTGGAGTTTTCCCATTGAATGGGTTGTGTTGCCGGTCGTTTGACGTGGTTTTTGCGGGCGCGTTCTTGTTTTTGGGTGCACTTGATGTGATGTTGTGCTGATGTACTTGCACCGTGTGGGGGTGTTGCTGGTATGCTAGACACCAAGAACACCTCCTGGTGGAGATGAATGGGAATTCATTTCTTCCTTGTGTGGGAGGGTTTCTTGCTAAGAATCCTGGAAAGCGGCGAAACTTTGGCCAGGGTTCACATAGTCTTTTGAGCGGGATAGCGTCGGGAAACGTTATCCCGCTCGACTTTTAAGTATTCATTTTTGTGTCTTCGGGGAGTTCAAGCCCTGGGATTTCTAACGTCTTAGCCAGTAAAGAAGCTACGAAGAAAGATTGGGAGACTCCGCGTTTGTGTGCTTCTTCTGCGAGGGCACGTTTCAACTCGGGAGTCAATCTGATTAACAGTTTCTCCGTACCTAAGGCTGGAGAAATTCTCCGTACTACTTCCGACATGATTAATACTGTATCTTAAGAACGATATCGCTACAAAGCTCTGAGCGGAAAAATTTTTAAAAGGCTTTTTATATTGCGTTACAAGCTGGCAATGACAGCCTCTATCCAACAAGGTTTGATCAAATTTCATCAACCGTTGACCGGGTGGATCCTCACCTGCAGATAGCATCATTTTCCTTCAATTCAGAGCTATTTGCTAAGGAAAATCAACTGGGTGCGTTTCTCGCTGGGGTGTCCAGAAAGTTTGTCCCCTAATCAAAATTACTGGAGAAGAAGAGGATTTTCCTGTGTTACTCTGACTGCGCATGGCGTAGAAAAACCCTGTTATTGCGGGAACAATAACAGGGTTCAGTGCCGTTTGTGATTATGTATAGTACAACGACAGGAAATTATGTTACACCGATATTTTGTTAAATTCCTCGGGATATTTGCTAGTCAAAGAACGTCGATATTTTACTTATCAATCAACATGTGTTGAATCTCTAGCTGAATGCCGTATCTTGCGCGTCAGTGGGCGGTAGTTTGCAACTGCCGAATAGGTTGAGGTTGTGCATCCACTATTGTCCCCACTTTGGGTGCGGGTGTGCATCTAATAGTTATTGTTTGAGGCTATTGGGTGCGTTTTCGATAGCTACGACTGTCTACCGCTGGAAGCGTAGTTTGGGTTTTGGTGGGTATAGAAAATCCGCGCCGATAATCATCTAGAACGGATAGTAGGTCATCTACGGCATTTGAATTGAGAGAGTATCTGACGGGTCTTCCTGTCCCCCTGAGGGTGGTGGAGGTGACCAGCTTGTGGTCTATCAATGTTGCCATTTGGCGAGTTAGTGCTTCTTCGCCAACTCCTAATGCTTTAGCGATATCGGCTCTATTATCTTTACCTAGCGATAACTGGCGGATGATGCCCAGGCGCAAAGTATTCCCAAAAATGAGTGTGGCATCTCGTATCGCCTGTGATTGGTCGGGGATCTGAATCATTTTAGGCACCTAGTTATTATTTCAAAAAAACACAATAGTGTTATGAAAGTGTAAATCATGCTTTAATAACACTAAACTATAAATAATTGCCGAGAGGAGGACGCACCAAGGTGGGCAATGCAACCAAGACCAGCACCATCATCATTGGATCTACCATCGCGCTCTTTCTAGGCGTCGGCACCCTCTGGCAACCGCCCCAAGAAACCCCCGTAGCGTGCAACGACACCACCATCAACGCAGCCAACAACAAAACCGGGAACACCATCAACGTCCCCGACGAATACAAAGAACCCATCAAAAAAGCCGCCCAAACCGCCGGTCTCCCCGAATCCACCGTCGCCGCACAAATCCAAGCAGAATCACAATTCGACCGCATGGCAGGCTCACCCGCAGGAGCCCAAGGCCCCGCCCAATTCCTCCCCTCCACCTTCGCCAAATACAGCAACGGCGACATCCACAACATCGAAGACTCCATGGAGGCCTACGGCAAATACATGGCCGACCTCAAAAAAATCGTCAAACCCTTCGCAGGAGATGACCCCAACAAACTCATCCGCCTTACCCTTGCTGCTTACAACGCTGGCCCGGGAAACGTCAGCCAGTACAAAGACGTCCCGCCCTTTCCCGAAACCAAAAACTACGTCGAAAAAATCACCTCCGGCGCCCAAATGAAATTCACCGGCGGCTGCAAACAAGTCTCCGGGGCCAAAGCCTGGAACGGCGACCTAGGCAAAGGCGAGTGGACGAATCCGCTACCTGGCGGGCAATTCACTTCCGGTTTTGGTCGCCGTAACGTCCCGGGGCTTCCGGCCTGGGCTCAAATGCACGCAGGCGTTGATTTAGCTACTGGCTCCGGGTACGGACCCCAAGGAACTGTCATTGCCCCCACTGACCTAAAAATTACCGGTATCTACGGCAAAGACGGCTGCGTTCTGGGAACCATGACCGCTGAACCTCACTTCCGTATGGCCTTTTGCCACATGGACGACTACCAGGTCAAAGCAGGAGATGAAATCAAAAAAGGTACCGAGATGGGACGCGAATCCAACCACGCCGGCTCCGTGGGGGCCCTGGTTATTTCCCACCTACATTTTGAGATTCACAAGCCCGGGGACGACTACACCGACTCGAATTTCAACCCCTATGACGGTACTGCTATTGACCCTGAACCTATCTTGAAAGAAAAAGGCGCCCTCGGCGGCAGATAAAGAGAAGGAATCACCGATGAAAAACTATCGAACACTCACCGCTATAAGTCTCACACCCCTGGCCTTAGCCACCGTCCTGGTCGGCTGCGGCACGCAACAAACCCAGAAAACTGAATCATCACCTGCTGCTGAGACCACAACCTCCGTCAGTATCAGCCCCAGTGTTACGGCCTCTCCCTCAAGCAGTACTCGCACTGTCGCTGATGGAACTTGCTATGACCTGAGCCAAGTAGACCGAACCAGCGCCACCGATGTAGCCCAAGCTTTCTCCGCTGTCTCCTATTGCTGGGACTCCACTCTTGATGGACGTACCACTGACGGGATGCTACGGGCTAAAGACATCATGTCCGAGCAGTTCTATCAAACTCAGGCAGAATCCCAAACACGGAACATGCTTCAAGCCCAGTTCAACGAAGCCTATAAACACGAGGGTTATACCAGCGTGAAAGTCTCTCAAACGCCAGGGGACACCAATCAAGATATTGACGGTGATAAAGCCGTGCGCGGTGTGAGCACTCAGTGGGAATGGACCGGGCGAGATGGACAGAATCTTCCCGGTGGACGCGCCCAAGACAACGTGTATTTAGAGAAACACAACGGGGTCTGGGAAGTAGTCGCAGTTGATAATTCCCTCTTTGAAAACGACTAAAAACCGTCAGCACTGGATTAGAAGAAGGAGATGTCATGAATAACCCTAGACCTCATAATCGGTCTTTGTCCTTGGATGCGAACACGTTCTCGGTCAAGACCACCCCTAAGCCCGCTCGTTCTATCAGAGAGGAATCAACCTCGGCAGAGGCTCCGGGGCATCCCTTTGAGCCAGCAGCTACCGAAGTAGCTGAGGCAGGGGAGGCTCCCTCCGACCATGTGAAGCCCCTAGCCTCTGCGCCTGATTCTTCATCTATTACGGATTTGGCTCTAGCTCCTGCCGAATCTGGGGCGGTGGCAACACGGCCGGCACAATATGGCTGGCAAGGTGTTATCAACCGGCTCACTTTCGGTGCGCTGAAGTTGAGTCCTTCCAAAGACGAGTTGATGCGTCGTCGAGGTATTGAAACCATCCAAGGTTCGCTGCCTCGTCCGATGACTATTTTGGTAGCTAATGCCGCTGGAGGTGCTGGAAAGACTATTACCTCTATCGGTTTGGCTGGTACTTTCGGTATTCACCGCGGCGGGGATGTGGTGGTGTGGGATAACAACGAAACCCAAGGCTCCCTGGCGTTGCGCACGAACTCGCAAGGTTCCACTCGTACCGTTATTGATTTGTTGGCTGCCGCTGCTGCATCAGGGGATATGTCGCTGGGGGAGTTAGCCCCGTTCTTACGCCGTCAAGGTTCCTCACGTTTTGAGGTGCTGGCCTCTTCAACAGACCCGACCGAGATGAAGCAAATCGGCCGGGATGAGTTCAATACGGTGCACTCGTTGTTGTCTCGTTTTAAGCAGCTGATGATTGTGGATTCAGGCAATAATTCCTTAGCCGATAACTTTGTCGCTGCCGCTGAATCTGCGGACTTACTCATTATCCCTACCTCGCTACAACGTGATGGTGCTCAGCGGGCCCTGTGGACTCTGAGGACTTTATATGAGGCGGGGTATGAGGATTTAGCGAATAACGCGATCATCGTCATCACTGAAGGTTCCAAACTCAAGGAGTCCGCCAAGACTGCGCAGGAGATTCGGGAGACTTTCGCGAAGAAGCTCGATGTGATTGATATTCCCTATGACCCGCATCTGGACCGGGGCACGGAGATCGACCTTGAGCTACTGGGTGATAAGACTCGTCGGGCTTACGAAAATTTGGCCGCGTTAGTGATGGTTCGCTTACGCGGTCTGCACCCAAAAGATAACCACTAAATACATACACACTATTTCTAAGGAGAGACACATTATGTCTGTTTCAACTACTCTTGCAGCTTTCAAAGCTGAGGCGATTATTGCCTCGGGCAACCTGGTTGCTGTTGAGAACCCCTTCCAGGGTGAAAACCCTGATTTTGAGTTCTTCGGAGTTCCGTTCAAGAACGCCCTGGTGGGGTTGGTGACTGGTCTGTGGGGCGTGGTCATTATCGTGCTGGGCGGTGCGTTGTTGTGGAATGCCGGTAAGTGGGGCTGGGCTCGTCAGCGGGGTATGTCTGATGACATGGAAGACGGTGCAACCGGCATGAAGCGCTCAGGCGTGGCTTTGCTGGCTGTGGCCCTCTTCGGTGTCATTATTGGTGCGATTTTGCAGGTCACCGGTAACTTCACCGCCTAAACACCCCTCGTTTTCTTAGTTTGTTTTTCTTATATCCCAGTCCTGTTGATTGAAGAAGGTTGTCCGTGATGGAAGATATTCGCTCGAACCGTAAGCTGTGGGCCGCTGGTGCGCTGGTACTGGTTGTTGTGCTGGTGCTTGTGGTGTGGTTGGCCCGTGGGGCCTCTGACGGTGAGGCTTCTTCTGAGTCATCGGTGTCTGCCGCTAATGATGCCTCTAGTGATCTTGGTGTGGTTGCCGGTGCTGGAGGTTCGAGGGTAGCTGATGATGGTGTGACGGGGCTGGGGTATGAGAATACGTGTAAGGGCGCGGTTGAAGCTGCTACCAGCTACGCGAAAGTATTAAGCACTCGCTCCTTAGACCTTCCCCAAGGAACAGATAAAACGATTGACGAGATAACAGTTGATTCGGATTACGCTAAAGCTCGCAAAGACTACACCTCAATGCAAGAAGTCCGTCAATCCGTTTCGTCCAAAGAGCTCAAAGAACTAACGGGAAAAAACAGCGAAACATTTCATCCCAACTGGTCTGGAAAATATCTAGTCCGCGATTGCCAGCCCGAACAAAACGCCAAAATTTCTGTTGCTGGGGTTTCTCATATTCAGGACTCCACCGGGTGGACAGCTCCCGATAGCTATTCCTACTATGCCGTCACTTACGACATGGTTTGGGTAGATAACGATTGGAAAATCCAAAAAGCATACGAACCAGGAACGGATGTTAAAGAGCCCATCCTCACAGAGAATCTACCCAAACCTGAAAAGGCCGATACAACGGTTGTTACCTGGTCTAAAGATCACTTCGAGACCAAGACCGAACAACAAGAACGCGTGGTCATGGACTCAGCCGCCTTTGAAAAAGCTTTCGAGGGCGTAGAGCCTGATATTACGCGCTGGTACAACTTTTCTGAGGCGAACTAATCTATGACGACACTGAACATCAGAAGCCTTCTCTCAGCTTTGGTACTGGCTCTAGTTTTACTTCTGGGGACTGGCTCAGCATTTACTACTGCTTTGGCAGAAGAAGCCTCAGGCAAAGTGAGCCAGGAACAGCTCGATAAGTTGGCTAAGGCAAGTCCTGAAGACCGCGAAAAGGTTCGCACGACTGCCGTGGATAAGTACACTCAAGAGTTCTGTTCAAAAATTGCAGATGATGCAGTAAACCTTCCAGGGCAAGATAAAAATCAAATCTGTAAAGATGAGATTGGTGCCAATATCAATAGAATTATTGATACTCCTGAAAAGGGCGTTAAAGGTGAAATCGATCTTCAGCAGATTTGTGGTGCCGCCGGTTCAGAGGTTTCGAACTGGGGGCTGAAGAAGCGCTGTATCTCGGATTCGGTACAGAAAGTTTTACCGGCTGCTCTTAAGGCAACTGCTGCTGGGTTGATGGTGAACCCAACCATCGCTGGAATCATCAACGCAGGAAAAGCCGCCGAAAAAGTCACCGAATACATCAAAGACCCCAAAGACCCCTTCGAGATGCTGGTCAACCACGCCCATGAAGAAGCCGTGAACTGGACCGTCAAAGTCATGGACACCGCCACCGGCTCCACCGACTTCGACCCAACCCAGACCTGGTTTACCCAATCCTGGGCAGGAGCAGCCGGTGTCGGTATTCTGCTCATGGGCATCATGCTTCTGCTCATGCTCAAAGACCTCGGCAACGGCGATATTGACGAAGACGAATTCCGCAATTCCCTACTGCGCTGGGGACCGGCTGCGGTGCTCATGGCAACCTTCGGCCCGGCCCTGATGGGCAAACTCACCTCCGTCATGTCCGCTCTAAATAGCGGGGTGATAACTGCTCGCGGTGATGACCTCACCTCCCGCATCATCGACTTCGTGAACACTCTAGCGGTTCTTGATTCAGGCTCTGGTTTAGGGCCCTTACTGATGATTATTATCTTCATCGTCATGATTATCGCCGCCCTGATGCTCTACGTGGTCTTCCTCATCCAGCACTTCGCGCTGATTATGCTGGCCTACGGTATCGCTATTATGCTCGGGGCACTCATGAACCCTAAATGGCGTCCCGGTCTACTCAAAGCCGCCTCCACCTGGATAACGGTACTGTTCTCTAAAACAGTGCTATTAATCATGATGGCTTTGATTTTCACCATTGATTTCGCCTCCATCGCCCCGGACGACGGTTTAGAAATCCTCTCGCAAACAGTCATTGTTATCTTGGCTATGGGCGCGGTGGCGTTCTCTCCGATGATTTTGCTCAAGTACGTGCCGATGGTTTCTTCCCCCGGCGCGGTAACTATGCCTTCAGACCCGGCGGTGGCTTCATACACTGGGGGTGGGTCAGGTGCTCATTCAGAGACTACCTATATGAATGAGCAAGTCACTCGCGGTAATGAGAAGGCCTCGGCGCCTGTTCCTGTGTCTACTGGTGCCAGCTCTACCGGTGCTTCCGGGGCCGGGGCTGCTGATACTGGTTCATCGACTGGTGCTTCAGCTTCAACCGGCGATGGCGCTACTGGTATTTCCTCCGGAGCTCCTGCCTCTTCCACCCCTGCCGCTTCTGGTTCTTCCTCCTCGGATACACCAGCGGATTCTACTGCTACGGGGTCGAACTCGAATACTGCACAAGCGCCAGAGAATTCTTCTGCCGCTCAGACAAGCCCTGCTGCCTCCACCACAGGTTCTAATGCTCCTGCCGTCTCAGGTGCATCCACTGGGGTCGGTGCTGGCTCTGCTGGTTCGGTAGCTGATACCTCCGGTGATACTGGCGCAATCGACGCTGGGGAGGATTACTCTTCGGTAAAACCCGCCGCCGATAGCGGTTTCACACCCGCCGGGTCTCCAGTGACCGGGGGATCACCTGCTGCCGGTGCACCTGCTTCGTCCCCGGTATCTGCCACTGCTGCACCAACTTCAGCCCCTGCCGCTGTTGGAACCTCATCCGGTGTGGCTAGTGGGTCAGGTGCTTCCGGCGCTGCTGCCAGTGGAGGCGGTGCCGCTGCTGGTGGTGCTTTCGCTGGAGTTCTCCTCGCTGCCGCAGCCACCAAAAAAGCCGCAGATGCGGGCAAAGACACCCTGGTTGGTCTCAATGCTGAAGCGGCAAACTTCCAAGACTACAACTCCGACACTCAACCCACTGGAAGGTAGACAGACATGGCTCGCACAGTCACCCTCGGCGGTGAAATCGAATCCCGCGGAGTCTTTGGCGGACGCACCGTCCTTGACCTCATCGTCCTTAGCCTTGCCCTGGTTGTCGGAACGACCGCTTTTTATACGGTGGGCAATAACTCCTGGGTCTCCTTCCTGATCGGTGGTCTTATTTGGGCGTTAGGTTTAGCGATTACCTATCCGGCTCCGGTCTTCTTATCGGGTCGGTCCTTGGTGAACTATTTCGCTCAATGGGCCGGACGCAAAGTTCGCCGTCTGGCGGGGCAAAACACTTTCGTGCCCTCCCAAAACCGTCAGAGCTGGGCCGATGAACAACGAGCTGCCGATGAGGCAAATCCCAAGCTCAAACCTGCTGCTGTACGGGCTCGCGCTATCACCCGGGCGCGCCGGTGGGGGCTAGAAACCCCTGTTTTTGCTACCCCGGCCACCAAGACCAAGAAAGCCAAAGGTTCCACTCGGGCTAAACCTCAGAATAAAAAAGCATCAGCGGCCAAGAAATCTTCTTCGGGGACACCTAACGCACCTGTCTTTGTTGGCTCGGTGCGCTGGTTTGAGTTGGAGACCACCGGCGGGAAAATGGTTATCTTCAAACACCGCAACCGCCCCGGTCGAAAATCTAAAACCTACTTCTCTGTGATTCTGGAAGTCATCGGCGTACCCGGTGGCATTATGCGCGATTACGAGGCTGACCGGCCCTATATGGGTTTCGGTAAGTTCCTAGCCAAGCTGGCTTCCCCCCAATCGCTGGTTACTACGCATCAGCAGATTTCTCGGACTTTGCCGGTGGATTTGACTGAACATGTGCAGTGGGCCATGTCTAATGTCTCTGCCTCAGCTCCTGGTGTCACGCTTTCTTCCTATGAAGAGCTCATGCAACAGGTGAGCGCTGTTTCCGAGCAGCACCGAACCTTTTATGTGTTGAATATGATTGAGGACGCGAAATTCCGCCGTCGTCGGGATCTTTACGGTACTGGGGATGAGGCTGATGCGCGCGTGGTCTTTGAGGAAGTTCGTAAAGCCGCTGCCTGGGCGCGTAATCTCGGGGCTGCTCAATCAGTGACCGCTTTGGATGAGTCTCGTGCTGCTGCTTTGATTCGTTCCCTGCAAGACCCCTCTTTTGATATTGATGACACTCTCTCTCATGTGCCGGGGCAAGAGACCGATTTACTCTCTCTTAAAGACGCCTGGCAACTGTTGGACTGGTCAAAGACCACTGATTACACCACCGCTAACGGAACCTGGCTGCACCGTACCGGTTGGGTTCCTGCTGATGGTTTCCATGCTGATGAGATGAGCGTGCGGGCTCTGAAGGGTTTGATTTCCTCTGATGCTTCTGAGCCCTCCTTTATTCGTAGCGTATGCCTGACGACCAGGCTCATTGATGCAAAAAGGGCTCGTATGATTGGCCGCCGCGATTTGACCTCCGATGTCGCCCTGAAAAAACGCAAAGCCAAAAAAGGGCAAATTGATGATGGTTCCTCCGACGTGAAGCTTTCTTCCTCCCAGCGGCGCATGGTGGATTTGGCTCCGGCCTCAGGCCATCACGGTGCCCACTATGGGCTGTTTATGACAGTCTCGGCCCGCAGTATTGATGAGCTAGAGTCCGCGACTCAGGCGATGGAAGCTAAAGCTAGTGCCTGCGGTATTGACCGCATCGACTGGCTCAACGACCAGCAAGATACCGCTTTCGGGCTGACCCTGCCGCTGGGCCGGGGTATGAGCGAGAAATAAGACGAGGGGATAACTGATGATGAAAACGTTGTTGAAGAAAAAGAGCCAGTCCGCTCGGATTGATGAGTTGTTGTCCTCCTCCTACGCTGCTCGTACCTCAGCGGAAGAGCGAAAACTAGAAGAAGTCTCTGATACCTCAGCGGTGACTGATGCGGCCCTGGGTGAGCCGGTAGGCATCGTCAAAGATGAGAAAAAGAAAAAGAGCAAGAAACCTTTCCGCCCCAACCGGGAACAAAAACGGTCTGCGGCCAAAGCCGAACGCAAAGCTAAAGCTGCGCAACGGGCCCAAGAACGACATGCGCAAAATGCCAACCGCTGGTACTCCGGTCAACGTAACCTCCTGCTGGATAAGCTAGGTACCTATGAGCTCTTGCGCCCGGAGATTCGCTCAACCACCCGGCAAATGGAGGCCGGTCAGTTAGCGGTCTCCCAGTCACCGACCGGCATGAACGGTCTGCTCATGGGCACCGAAACTGAGGGAGATTGGCCGGTCTGCCACGATACGTTCACCTCCTACGGGGTAAGTATCACCTCCCCCAATACTGCGGTGCTCGGCGATGTCGGCGCGGGTAAATCTTCCTTCATGAAAACCTGGTGTGTTCTACGCCCGCTGATGCTGGGCCGGCGCGTGGTCATTCTGGATAAGAAATCCCAGACTGACCACTCAGGCCAAGAAATTGGCGTGGGCGAATACACGCCTTTGGCTCGACGTCTGGGGGTTGAGCCGATTCGCTTTGTCATCGGTGGCGGTGAAAAGGCGACCTGCATCAATATTCTGGACCCTGCTATTACTGCTGCGGTGAACTACAACCCAGATAAGGCTGCGGCAACCCCTGAAGGTAACCCGGCCAACCAGGCCATGTTATTGCGTTCCATTATTGCGGAAGTGCTCGGGCGCCCCTTGAACCCTAAAGAGGGTAAAGCGCTGCGTGTGGCCCATAAGCGGGCACTGTATCAGGCCAAAGAAGCTGATCGTGTGGCGGTCATTAGCGACATTATTGACCTGCTCAAACATCCTCATGAGGAGGACGCGGAAGATTTTGGTGGTACCGCTGAAGATTTGCGACTGTGGGGCCTTGACCCTGCCTTTGAGCTAGAGCGTATGGTCGAAGACGATCTGGCCGGTCTCTTTGATGGGCCCACCACACAGAATGTTTCTCTGACCGGTGGCCTGATGGTCTTTGACCTCTCGGCTCTTCCTGAATCTGGCCCGGCGCTGTCGGTGGTCATGACGATTATCAATACGTGGTTGGCGAATATGCTGCGTCATCAAAAGCGTATTGTTCCCACTCACTTGGTGGTGGAGGAGGCCTGGCACTTGGTGCGGGGCTCTTTTGCTGAGGTAACTCGTCAGAATACTAAACTCTCGCGTGGTTTGGGTTTGTCCTCGAATTTCGCCTTCCATCACCTCTCTGATATTCCCGCTGATTCTCCGGCGATTTCGATGATTAAAGAGTGCGACACGATTCTGTGTTACCGCCAGGCTCGTAGTGATGACGGGCAGATGATGGAACGTCTCTTTGATTTTCCTGCCGGTACTGCTCAGGTTCTTCAGGTGCTTCAAACGGGTGTGGCTTTGTGCAAGATTGGGACGAAGAAGCCGTTTGTGCTCAATCACCTGCGTTCTGATTTGGAGAAGGTTCTTACTGATACTGATGCGGGTATGACCTCTACTGCGACAACGACTCTGGTCTAAGAAAAGGGACGGGTTATTTATCATGGCTTCGAATACTGCACGGCGGTCTTCTTCCAAGGGTATTCCGCCCTTTATGGCGCTCTTCATTCTCCTTGCTGGCGCTCTGTTACTTTTCCATCTGGCGGTGCTGGCTAATGCGGGTGTGAGCGGCGGGGTAGCGCCGACGCTGGCTGAGACAACTAGCGCTTTGATTTCCTCACCGACGAATCCGGTGGCGGGGTTCCCGGCGGGGGCGCAGGTGGGAAAAATGGCTTATGTCTTCTTCGCCCTGCTGATTGGGCTGCTGGTTGGTGTTCTCTTTCTGCTGGGACTACTGTTTTCTTCAAATGCGAAGAAAGGCAAGGGACGCACTCGACGGGAACAAACAGCGACCGCTCACCGCACCTCCTACGCTCAAGTCAAGGACACTTTGAGTAAGAAAGCTGCTTTAGAATCTGCCAAGGTGCCCTTGCGGTCCTTGCTGATTCCGCCCAAGGCCACTAAGGAAGAGAAGAAGGAACTTGCGGCCAAGATTGATGCTTTGCCTGAATCCATGCTGATTGTGCCTTTGGGTAAGACAGTGGTGGAGAAGAAAGAGCTCTTTGGTCAGTCTGAAGACACGACGGTTGTGATTGCTCCGCCTCGTTCGGGTAAGTCTGCCCGTCTTGCCTCAGGGCGTATTTTGGATACTCCTGCGGCTTTCATGGCTACTTCTACCCGTCCTGACCTGTTTGATATTACGGCCGGTTCTATTGAGGAGGCAGGGGACCGGAAGACTTGGGTTTTTGATGTCTTTAATATGTCCGGTTGGAACCGGGTAGCCCGGTGGAATCCTATTGCTGGTGCCGAAGATATTGAGGTTGCCCTGCGTCGTGGTAAGGCTTGGGCTGGTGCTCAGCCGATGAAGGGCGTCAAAGGTGGGGATTGGTTTAATACTCGTGCTGGCAATATCTTGGGTCGTCTTTTCTTCTTGGCTGCTGTCTCCGGTAAAGACATGGAAGATGTGCTGGAATGGGCACATAATCTCGAAAGCGATTCCATCACCGATATTATTCGCAACTACCAAGATACCCCTGGGGTGCGCGCCGTTGGTGCTTATATGGCTAACCTTGTCTCACGCGGTGGTGATGATGGGAACTTCGCCGTCAAACAAGCCCTCTCTGAGCTACTAGAGCCTCTGTCAATTCCACGGGTTATGAAACAGATGAATGCTCCCGCAGGTGAGGCGTTCGATTTTGAAGCCTTCGTCAATAGCCGTGATGGTCTGTATCTTCTGGCTGACCCTGCCGCTCATAAGGGCATCGGGCCTTTGGTGTCGATGTTCGCCGCTGAAGTCATTGAAACCGCCCGGCGTGAATCAGTGAAAAAACCAGGAGGCCGATTCTGGCCGCCCTTTACTGCGGTGCTGGATGAGGCCCCGAACCTTGCAGCTTTCCCAGAAATGGGCTCACTGGTGACTACCACCGGTGGTAACGGTATTTCGGTGATGATTTTCGCTCAGGACCCCGAGCAGATTGTGGACCGCTGGGGACAAGCACAGGCCAAGGAAATCATGAACTCAGCTAACGCTAAATATTATTTCCCTGGGTTGGGTATTAACCAGTACACCGAAGAATTAGCCAAACTCGTCGGTGAATACGATTTGGAACGTTCGTCTCGGACTCGTTCAGAGCGCGGTGCCTCTTCCACCTCATATTCATTGGATGAGAAGCAGGTGATGACAGCCAAAGATATTAACGAGCTTCCTGCTGGTACGGCGCTGCTACGTTATCGCAACCTGGCCCCTATCCATGTATCTATGAATGCTTATTGGGAGAGGGAAGACGGGGCACATATCCAGGCTTTGCGGTATGAGACTGCTGTTTCGTGTGGTCGTGACCCGAAATTGAACGAGTTGAACCTCAACCTGAACCAACAATAAGGTACGGAGAAATCACTGATGAATCCTTATGAGGATGAAGACCTATCCTATGCACCAGAAGAACCGGACTTTTTAGCCGATGAGGTTCACCCTGGCGAGCATCTTCCCCCGTATCAGGAAAGAGAGGAACCTCCCTACGATTTTCCCTCTGATGAGCAAGAACCTGAAGAGGACGAGACGGCGGACCTAGGAAACACGATGACCTCAGATTCTTCTCCGGCGATTCCTGCGGTCATGCTAGAAATCGTGCAAACAGTCGCTGCCCATTCGGGACAGCTACAAGAGCAAGAACAAAGCATCACATGGCTATTAGATCAGTTCAAGGAAAAATCTGAAGACAAACCGGTGTTCTGGTCCTGGCGTTATGTCACCGGCGAAGACCGCACGATGCTCTGGGAAGAACTAACTAACTTCGTTTCGTGGATTAACCACCGATATTTTGCGGATTATCGCAGTAAACAGATTATCCCGTGCTGGTATCGGCATGGGGCTATCGTCGAAGAGCTGACCGGGTTGTGGGCGGCTTGGCGGGCGGCCTCGTTCAACGCCAAGAAACCCAATGCGAAGATGGCCGATTTTCACCGCCGTTATTTTTGGCCCACGATGGATAAGGTAGCGCTACTCTCAGATTCTTGTTCTAAGAAGGGTGAGCATACGGTATACGGGGATGGTCAGGTACGTGATGATGATGCGGGGATGAGTCAGTTTATGGCACAAGATGTTGAAGCGAATTCTTAACGCCTATAGACCGATAAAACTTCCAAAGTTATGATTGAAATCACACGATAGAAAGGTGATGTGAAGATGGTTTTTAAAAACTTTTCATCCTTTGAAACTTATGCATCAACAAAAGAGTTTTACGATGCATATCCCGAGTTAAAGAAGGGGTGGGCTTTTCCAGAGGGAGATAATCATCCTCCTAAAGGGGCTGACATCTGGGAAGCAAAAGATATAAACGGCAACTTGGTAAAAGATCAGGAAGTAGTAACTGTAGCTTTCCCTGAACATGAACATCACCGTTTGAACATTGAAGATGCATCAGGGGTTCTGGTGTCCTGGAACCGAGATACAGAATCTGTCACGGTGCTCAGTAAAAACATCACGGTAGGAGATGCCGTCAAGCAGCTTAGCTAACTAAGTTTTTATTGTAGAGAAAAGGGTGAACCCCTCTGAGGGTTCACCCTTTTCTCTACAATAAATGTGTTTTAACGATGCAAACCTCGGCTTGTCTGAAGCTCGGCATCCCATGAATCCTCGTGCTGTTGTTCATGTTTCTGCTGGTTAATTTGAGCTTGCAAATCCCTCACCGAAACCGGGTGTCTTTGCTTGTTTTCTTCTTCATGAAAAGTTCCAGAGGAACGCGAGATTTTTGCGAAGTCAGGTCGAATACCAACACCGAGTAGAGTCTCATCCACACGCCAACGAGAAGAACGAAGCTCTCTGACCTGAGCAGGAGTCATATCCTCGCTGACAATAGCGGTCTCCGGATTACTATCGCGGACCTGAGCATAATCGGTGTACACATCCTCACGACGAGCATGAGCAGACTCAAATACGCCCTGCACCGCATCAACATCAGCCTGGGTGCTCTTCACCTGTGAACCCAAGTCCTCCACAGTACGAGAAGCTGCCGCATACTCAGGGTCATTCATCATCCAGGAACGCTCTCCCTCACCAGGTACTTCAGTTACACCATACTTTTCAGCAAAAGCTCGTTGGGCTGCCTCAAGCTCACGCTCACGACCACCACGAGTGAAGAAACTAGCATCCTCGACCCGCGCCTGTGCTTGCTGCACTGGGGCATAATCAGAGGCCATATTCTGCATGAGCTGTTCTGCGCGTGCTTGGGCGTTTTGCTGTGCTGCACGGTAGGAGGCTTGGGATTGTGCCAGTGCTTCGGTGGCTGAAGCAAGTTGCGCTTTAGCTTGTTGCTCTGCACGGTAAGCATCCTCTAACTGACTCCACAGATTATTAACCTGCTGCATGTTCTCACCTTTTGCTGGTGTGGCTTGTCTGATGCCGCGTTGTCCCATGAGTTTTTCGGCTTGGGTAGGTTTCTCTGCTGCCCGCACCTGCATTTCAGTACCGGATGCGGAGAGCTTGTTCTCCACACTAGATTTCAGAGTCGAAGACAGACGAGAGCGCTTATGTACCTCAGTGACCTGCTGGGCCAGGTAGTCGCCCCTGTTTCCCGGACGAATCAGAGACTTTGGCACAGTCTGGCGGTCACCATCGGGGACCTTGTATTTCTGCCGGAAAGCTTCAACCTCAGCGGCAACCCGATACCAGTGCTTAGCGTTGCGCTCATGAGCCGGTACTTCACCCAAGCTCTGTGCCCAGGCGGGTTTCTCCGCCGCGATCTGCTGACCCCGCAACTGCACCAAATCCTTAACCTGTGCGTGCTCAACTTTGAGAACACGCTGCATAGACTCGGGCGTATAGCGGTCGTATTCCCAGAAGGAATCCAGGGAATAGCCACTCACACCCTTAGTAACCCGCTCAGGCTTGAAGTCTTTAGTTTCAACGGTGGGGACAAGTACCTCATCACGAACGGTCTTCTCCCATTGCAAGGCGTTCAGAATCGTGAAGTCATGGCCCGAACGGGGTTTCTCACCTCGGACGATAGCTTCCACATGTTTCTGTTCGGGGGAGGACCAGCGGCGGCGGGTGATCTCCGACTGCATGAGATTCATGTTCTCGGTGATGTGGGCGGCGGTCTTGGGGTCGGTTCGCTCGTTCGCCTCCAAGGCTTTGTTGGTGGTGGTGAGCATTTCGCGTAACCGGTCAGTTTTCACTAGAGCGTAGTCGCGGGTTGCCCAACGCTTATCCTCAATCTCTATCTCAGATAGGGGAGTAGTGCGCTTTTTGGCTGTTTCAATCAGCTTCTCTAAGGATTCGTCGGGGATATGAGCCAAGGGGCGCACGTCTTCACCAAAACGCTCTCGCAGGGATTCATCTCGCTCACGGACTCCGGCCACGCGCCATTGAAGAACAGCGGCAATATCTTCGGCGTCATCGAGTGGGTTCTGCTGCCAGGCGCGAGTGAAGACCGCCTCGGGGTCGAGTCCGCCCCGGTAAGTTTTAGCGAGTTCGTTCGCTAGTGCGCCCCATCCATCAGCGGTATAAATAGGCTGCGCAGCGTCCTCACCAATGGATTTGATGACGACATTCTTCATGGCTGATTCCATCGCCCCGGTTGCCAGGTCATCGTAACGAGCTAAGCGGGTTGCCACGTTCCGTTCGGCTGTCCGCTGGGCCGCTGTCTCTTCGTGGAAGGAGAGGTTACGGTCAAAGTTAGCGGTAATAGCAGCCAGTACGTCGTCGCGGCTAGTGCTCTCATCGGTAGCAACGTAGAGCTTATTGGATTCCCTGCCACGGGAGAGCGCAACATAGGCGGCTGCTCTATCGGTCGAAGCATCGACCACGGCGTGGGTGGTGTCCACGGTCGAACCCTGGGCACGGTTGATAGTAGATGCGTAACCCAACTGGACGTATTCGCCGGCGTATTCCGCTGGCACACCCACCATGCCGCGGTGGTTAGTATGCTGAAGAAGTAGAGCTCCGTCTTCTGCGATAGCCCGGATTTCCCAGAGGTCTCCATTCTTCACGAAGTCTTTGCCCTGGTTAGTCTTCAGCTGGTAGTTGTTCTTTCGAGTAAGAACCTTATCTCCTACATATGCGCAGGTTCCGTCATCCAGTAGCACACTCTTAGACTCGGATTCCTGCACTGTTCCAGCGGCTATCGCGGCGTTCTGCCCTAGAACATTCAGTGCTTTAACATCCTCATTAGTCCCGGCCAACATGAGCGAGTTCTTACCGTCCGCAACATCGGCAGTATAGGCGGCGAAGACATCAGCCACCATGCCTTCTTTGTTACCTGCGGTAATACGCCCGTTGTCCAGATACCAGCTAAAGGGCTTGTCCTCACCCACAAGGGATGGTTCACGGAGCGCAAGAGAGGCCGCTGCCTCCTCCTTATTCTTGAAGCGGAAGACGTCTTCGAGATAGATAGCCCCGGCCTTGGATTCAATCAGTCGCAGTGCTCCGCCAGAACCGATAGCGGAAAGCTGGCGGTAGTCACCGATGCCACGAACGGATGCGCCTTTGTCGCGGGCGGTATCGAGAATCTTGGCTAAGTCGGGTGTGGTGGCCATGCCGATCTCATCAATGAGAATCATGTCCCCAGATTTTACCTGGGAAGAGATAAGAGAATTGTCTCCCACGAAAGAAGCGATTGTGGACGCTTCAATTCCCAACTCATTCTTCATCACTGACGCTGCAACTGCTGTTGGTGCTAGACCAAAAACGCGCTGGCCCGTGGCGTGCACGGTGTCTACAGCAACCTTCATGGAGGTGGTCTTACCTGCACCAGCGGGGCCGATACCCACGACTAAGAGACGTTCGTCAGTGACGAAGGCGCGCGCCATACCTTCCTGGGTAGAGGAGAGCAGACCACCCTTTGCTTTGAGGTAATCACGTTGAGCGTCAAAGAGGTCATTCGTTGCCGCTGGGATAATTTTTTCACTGGTTGCGGCCGTAACAACGTTTCGTTCTGCCTGGTAAATACCAGTGGAGGAAAACAGTTCGGCATCCGCCCGGCGGTAGACGCTGGACCCGTCTGAACGCAAAGAATTATCTGGTAGATGCTTATCTTGTGCGAAGTCGTTGAGGGCTACTGACTGTTCAACGGTGGCGGCAACGGTGTTCTTGAACTTGGTCTCGTCTACACCAGGACCACTGGTCACGTCGCGGAAGTAGCGGAGGGTTTCTGCTTCAATGTGGGTACGTTTCCAGGTCGAACGGGTCTGCTCTAGGCGTTCAATGATGTTGGCCGCGTGTTCCATATCGGAGGTGGCGAGGGCTTGGGAGACACCTTCAATCACGGCTGCTGCGTGCTGGGTCGATGCGCTTTGAAGATGAGGAAGAAGGGCTTCGTTAGTAGGAAGATTCAGTCCCTTATCAGAAACGCTCTGTGTCCATACATCGTGCAATTCAGCCAAGGAACGCGCTTCAGATTTATGCGGACGAGTAGCCAACGTTGCTCGCTGAGAGAGCTTAATCCGTGCCTTTTCATTGGGTGCGTAACCGTGCTCTTCAATGTATTTTTTCTCTAACTCAGCCAAGGTTTTCTTCACCTGAGTACGACGAGAAGAGAAGGCGTTAATGGTCTCTGGGTTGATACCTGCCAGTTCGTAAATCTTCCGGCCCTTACGCTCATTGCCCACAAATTCCAAGCCAAGGTCAGCGTGAATGTACTCAGCAATCTTGGAATTATAGAGCTCAGAAGCGGCAACATTATGAGCGTAGAGCATCCGCCCATCAAGGGTAAGCCAACGACCGTCCTTGCCTTGTACCTTGTTCGCAATCACCAGGTGGTCGTGTAGGTTGGGGTCGCCTTCACGGGAATCATAATGACGGAACTTGGTAGCAATCAACCCTGATTTTGTTTCTTCCTGACGAATACCAGCGGCACCACGACGAGTGTACACAGCGTTATCTTCCAGGTAGGTCAGTGCATCAGCGATAGCCCTCTCATGCGCTGCTTCGATACCTCTGCGTAGACGTTCATCACCCAATCCCCAAGCGATAGAAACCGACTTAGTGGGGGTGAATACCAGGTCAAAACCGGCAACAGTTTGTTGTTTGGGTTTGCGTTGGGACGCTACCCAACGGGTGAATTCTTCGTTGGTTCTGGGGGAGCGGCGGTGCTCTTCCCGGAACATTTGCCCGCCTACGCGGTTGAGGATTTCACGCTTTTCACCCTTATTAGGTTCACGGGAGTTTTGCCGGTTAAAACGTGCGTGTTCTTCTTCAAGACGTTTGATAAAAGGTGTTTTGGTCTCAAAAGTGTGTGGGGTTTCTGCTGCACTCTTTAGAGATTTTGCGGCTTTGACTTCGCGTTCAGCGGTGGTTCGTGCGCGGGCTGATTCAGCCTCAGTCATCGAATAGTTGGCTATAAACTCACGCTTGAGTTCAGGTAGAAGAGACGCATCAAAGTACCGCTCATCAGTTCCTTTAGCGAAGTCGTTACCAGCATTTTTGTATTGCTCTAGACGATAGCTAACAGTGCGTGGTGCGCATTTCTTCTCTTGAGAAATTTCTTCTGAGATCTCATTTTGGTTCTTACCTTGGCGCAATAAAACATGAATTTTCCATGCTTTCTCTGCTGCTTCTACCCGTGCTTTTTCCATGACCGTATGACGGATAAATTCAGACTGATTCGGCGCAGAAGCTAACAGTTGTGACAACTCATGGGTGGTTATTGGTAGCGCGTTTCCGGAGAAAAGAGCGCCCATCTGTTCTTCTGTGACTTCACCGCTTAGGGCTAAAGATGCAGCACCAGAGCCTAGCCATTGACCCGGCGGCATGCCCTCGACCGTGTAGTAATCACCCAGGGCGCGGTTAGGGTCGCGTAGTACGTCGCCAGTGGCTACTTCACTGGTGTAGTACTTAAACCCCTCTCCGGCTGAGAGCTTATGCACGGTCATCATGGCTTATATTTTAGCAGGTCGTTATTCTTACTTAATCATAATAGCAGTTCCTGATTTATTGGATGCATGAGGTGTAACGATAAATAGAGCGAGAAATGAGTGATGCTGTGCTCGAAAAGAGCAGACACAGGTTCTGAGGAGGAACGACGAAGAAACGTCTGCGAAAAGAGGGCAAGTGCACAGCACCAGGCGTTGGTAGCTTGTTTGATATGCGCGCCATGTAATGTGCCAGTGAGGAACGAACGACGCACAAGAGCACGGCGCATATCGAAGAAGATATGAAGCTCTAAGAGTCCGGAACGATAGTGACGCGATTTTGCACCAGAGGCCAGCCTGTGTGCACTGAGAGCGAAAAGAGAATCGAGTGTGGAGGAGCTTGCGGGGGAAATACGAGAGGCTCTTTGAGATCGCAGTTGTGCATCAGGGCTGAACGGTGCGTGTGTGCAACCTGTGGGCAGTAGCAACCAGGGAACGTGCGAGGAACGAGCACAAGAGTGAACTGGTGCTGTCCATAGGTTGTGCACTACCGCAAAGTGTGCCGACTGTGTAAAATCGAACACGCGAACGCGAAGCGTCCGCCCCACCGATAAGGTGGGGCGGACGCCGTGACCGCTAGGTATGTTCCGTTGTTGAGAGTTATAGATACTAGTTCTATCTGTAAAACTTAGCCCGGAACATACCTTTCTTATCTTTAGATAGAGTTCTGAAGAATTGTGCTCCAGCACTTTTGAGAAGTACCCGAAGACTTATGAAACTCTCGTAAGTCCTGCTTCAACTCCTGAAACTCAGACTGAGACATTTTCCACTCTAACCCCTTCTCGACATCTTCTTGGGTGAAATACCCACACCCTAAAAGATTGAACTTGGTAGCTACCGCAGAAATAAAAGCGTGTGCATCATCTTCCCAGCACATTGTCTCTACCACTTCATTAATCTCTAACCGGCTCGCTTGCTTATGAAGGTCAAGAAAAATATCCATTCCTTCTTCCACCTCATTGCCCACCGCTAAAATTTTCCGGGTCGGAATATCAGCATGAGCACCGGACAAAGTAACTGAAGTGTATTCACCGACCCAATGGGCGTTAAGCCAGAGGCGACCTACCGATGAATGAAAATAAGCCACGCCCTGTTCTGGAGATTTCAGGATCGCCTTTTGTAGCTGGTAGCGCAATGAACGAACAACGAATGCACTGGGGTGCATGGTGCGGGAAACAATAACCTGAGTCATGGTGTTTTCTCCTTGTTTCTTGTGCCGGCGGGAATGGTTGAGCTGTTCTCAACCTGTACCGTTTCCCTGCTGGCAAGAAAAGTGCGAAGCTCTAAGACCGATGCACTGCAACCCGGATGGGGAGTGCCGGGGCGCAAATATTCTGAGGAAATAAGCGAAGCGCCGAAGAATATTTGTCCCCTGGTGCTCTGCTGGAGATGACCCCGCCGTGTCCAGAAATTATTCCCCCCTGGGGTGCGAGGAACGAGCACACCGAGATAAAGGGACGAATAATTTTTGGACACGGCGGGGGTATCGAAGGTATTGCGGTGTGAGGGCGTGAGCGTACACTTTGATGCCAGCAGGTGGGACCCGTAGCGCACACGGTTTTCAGCCCGAACCTTTACCACCGTGGGTCGTGCCGTGACCTGTGGTCTGTGAGCCGGGGCTGAAAAGCTGTGCTTGCTACGGCAGAAGACACAGCCAGCTGAGCTTGCGAAGATGCCCTTTTCCCTGGACTTCTTATCTATTAATCAGCAGCAGTAATAGATAGAATCAAAAGTAAGAACGAACAGTACTTCTAGATCACTCAAAGGATTTACTCGTCATGGCAGAACGTAAGAGTACCCGCGCTATCAACGCACGCAAAAAAGCATTAGAGGCAGCGAAGGCCTTCCAGGAACGTGAAGAACGTCTGATTTCTTTAGCGGAGGACTTCTTCAAGATTTTTGAGACCAATGGGTCTGCTGCTATTGAGAAGAAGATTGCAGAGTACGAAGCAAAGATTGAAGAGTTGCGCGCGCAGTTGGTTCAGGTTGAGAAAGATTCTGAGGTTGAACAGGCGAAGGTGGTTTCTCGTTTCAAGGATGAGGGCGTGAATAATTCTGAGATCGCCTCACGTCTAGATATTTCCACAGGTGATGTTCGTAAGCTTGCTAAAAATTTTGTAGACAGGAAAGACTCCGATGACTAATTCGTTCGGCTTACAGGAAAATGCGACTGAAGAGACTTACAAAGATCTCTTCCATAATGCTTAAATGGCATGGGAAACTTTTAATAAATTAAAAAAATCTTTACAAGATAATGGGCTGGATAGAAACTCTCCTGTATCTAGTTTAGTGAATAGTTCGTCATTCCAGCCCGACGCCGGGAATATTCTGCTTTCTTCAGCTGAAACTGCTGTCAGCAATCTGACGTTTCTATGCAATTTAATGCACCGCTGCATCCACGAAGAACTAGAGATGGTTCCTCTAGAGAGCATCGCTGCTATCTCGCGTGTGGTTCTCATTTCGTCTTCGCCTATCTTGTATGTTTTGCACCCAACTGACGAGGGAGAACAGAGAGATCACCTTAGAGAAGTGCAAGCCGCTAATTTTTATAGTGAAGATATGTACCTCAAAAGGGCAGAAAAATTTGCGGTACTTCTGGACTATAAAGAAGAAAGACGTCCCCGTAGCGAAAACCCCGGGCAAAAGATTACTGACACAGCAATGCTCAAGCGTGCAATGGATTATGTTATCGATCATGTTTACGGGTCGGATACAGATTCCATAAAAGATAGTACGGGTGAGGAAAAAATAGCTTGGATGTGGAACGTCTGGTCGGGACAAGCACATGGTTTATACTGGCCATTGATGCGTCCTAATAGGACTGGATATGTCTCTTCAGAGATCATGCCTGGTGAATACCCAGTGGATCTAAATCTGCTCACGACTCTGACTTGGAGAGCAATGGAAACACTACGAGATGCTTGCATGCCTCCCACTTCTAATCAGCAATAGGTGACTTAAAAAAGTAGTTCTTGACCCTCATCAAGATCACGCACAAAACGCTGCACCAACTCATGGTCATACCCACCTGACAGCACAGCATCACGAACCGAACGCGCCGCTGCGGCGCGTTCCTTCTTACTTCCCGAACGAAGAGCCTGAAAATTAGACCGACCACGCGCCGACCGCTCCACCATGTTCACAGAATGGTCCCCTAACCGCAGGTGCGTGGAATCATCCCCGGTTGCTTTCACACACAGGGGGTTATCACACCGATGAAGCACATACTCCTGTGCCTCTAACTCCTTGCCCACCACAAGCTGCATAGCAAAACGATGAGCACGCAACACACGCTGTTTACCCGTTACCGGGTCTTTGACCCAAAAACGGCCGTACCCGTCATCGCCCACAGCACCGCACCAGAGCCAACAATGATGAGACTTCGGGCCCTTGAGCACATGAGAGAAAAACCGATCTGCTAAAACATCAGAGACCATAAGAATGTTCTAGCGTCCCTCTAAGGTTGCTTCGACCGCTTCTAAATGATTCGTAATCTCGGCCACCTTAGCTAACTCCAAAGAATGCTCAACCCCTCCCATACTCAAATGCCCTGAGGTGGTTTCCTCCATCAACTCCTCTAACCGGGAACTCAAATATAAACAGTGCTGATCTAAATCATCTGTACTCAGTCTTTTACGGATTTGCTCAGCCCAAAAATCAAGATCATCGAACTCCGGCCGGACCGAGGAAATCATCTTTTCAGTCTCTTTCGCTCTATCGTAAGAATAAATCACAGTGATTAGCCTTCTTTCTTTCCAATCTGCCTAAATTAAAAAGTCAAGAGCTTCACCAATCTGCTAGATTGGTGAAGCTCTTTTAGCCTAAAATAGAGGCGCGTTAAAGTCTTCCGTGTTAGGTTTTCTTCTATCTATTTTTTTCGAGCGTTTCTCAGCTGTAGGCTGAGGTTCATAGCCTTCGAATTCATCGATTATTTTCAGAACTATCTCGTCCATTTCGCGCTGAAGAGAAGCCAAATTTTCTTGCACTTCGTCTCTAGACAAATGCCCATTTGGATTAATTGCATCCGATAATGCTACGAGATCAGACATATGTTGATTAGACGAATCATAAAGTGGGATGGGCAGCCTATTCAAGGATTTAGGTGATACTGAGGTCGAGCTTATAAATGAAACGAGTAAATCCTGCATTGGTGTGGAATTGTGCATAGCAACTAGATATAGGCCTTCTTCTCTACTTCCAACAGCACAGAAATTTAGCTTGTGATCTACCAATGGTTTGATCACACGCCCAAGTTCTTCGTTATAGGTAGCCTCAATCAGTGCGGCTGAAGGGCGTTCAGCAATTTCCCTCACGCCTACAAGAAATTCCTGCATCATATGCTTTGAAACGCCTTGTACCCTATAACGATCTTTACCTTCCAGGGATAAATCCCATGCTTTGCTAGGGGGGTTTCTATTGCCCATTACTTCATCATTTGAGCTTAACCACTTATACGTTTTTTTGTATTTTCTCGATAACTCTCTTCGTGTAAAAGCATGAGTTATTTCCTCAGGGTCATGCGGGATAACTACATGAGCCGAAGGGGATACATGCCATGCTCCGAGGTCTCTACCTAGAGCTAGCGGGTACACGAGGTCATTCTCGATGAAGCTACTTTGCTTCTGTACTAAATTATTTCTTCCTCTGGAAGGTTCATTTTCAACTCTTACCAAAGATAGGTCTGTTTTATGACGCCTAACTTCAACAAAAAGTACCCCGTTAGCCCCTCTAGTATCGAGACCCTTGCCAAAAGTATAAGCATTCGTCCCTGAGTTGATGAGTGCCGCCGTTGAAGCATTATGGAAACTAAGAGCAGAGGTTGGATCTGTCTGTGACACGGGCATAAACTTACCAGCCGTTTCCACCAAACTAGGCCGGTAGCTTTTCCAGTTAGATTTATCTGCTTTAATAACAGATTTAGTGTTCCTACTCCATTTTTTACCCTCAATAGGGAATGATGCAGCTTCTGCTGTTTTAGAAATCAGAAAAATGGGAGTAGTTGACGCGTCCGGCTTAAATGGGTCGATAGCAGACCAGTCAGAAATAGACACTGGGTTGAACGCAACGTCAAAAGAGGTCGGATATAATTCCATGTCCCTTGGAGACGGTGCAAGGTGGAACTGCCTGAAAAGTTTACTCCCCGGATCAGCGATGGCAAGAGCTCTAGGGACTAAGAGACCAACGTATCCTCCAGGTTTAGCGTATCTAGATACGGAGATAGCGTAAACCAAAGTTGCTATATCTCCGTTGGGCGTGCTGTAGTTTTCGCCAGGCTGTCGTGCAACTTCCCACATGCCGCAACGGCGCCAAATATCTTCTGTTTGATTTCTCCAGCTGGCCGGTAAATTTTTCCATGAAATCCACGGGGGGTTACCTACTACAACATCAAATTTTCCGGCGAAAACAGGTGCGTATGCATTTTCAATAAGACGTGCCCAGACACCGTTGCGTCCTTGTTGCGCGAGGACAGCAATTTGCTTGAACAAATTTTTTGCAACAGTAATGTCATCTTCAAAGGAATAGTCTAAATCAATCGGCATATCACTTTCTGAAAAGTGATATTCGTATTCCTCAACAAATCGCTCCAGTGCACTGTTAACACTTTGGTTAGACTCTTCAACATCTTCCTCAAGCAACTTCACATCGCTAATACAGGATTCGATGATGTCACGTAGCTCAGCCACTTTGTGGCTGTTCTTCACAGAAAGCGGGATGGTGAAAGGCTCATCCAAACTAGTGTTCAACAAATTATGCTGTGGTAACGCTTCGTTACCACTAATAGCAGTCTGGTTTTTAGTAAGCTCTGGAACAATAATGCTATCAGCTCTCCAGATTGGGAGGCTGAGAGGGCCATTAAGGGACAAATCGCCTAGCGCGAGCACAATGTTAACACGGCATGCAGTAACCGCGACCGGGTTAAGATCGATACCGGCAACTGAATCCAAAACAGCCTGAATATCCTCAGCTGTAATAGTCTCTTGAGTCTTAAGTTCTCTTAACCGTTGACTAATAATGGGCAGAAGAAAAGTACCGGTGCCACAAGTTGGGTCAAGAACACGACCAGATTTAATCGGAGCACCTGCTTCTACCAAATCTTGCAGAGAGGCTTGAGCAAGCCAATGCGGTGTCAAGAACTCACCTAAAGACTTGCGTAGTTGACGAGGTATCAGACTTTGATAAAGTTCTCGTAAAACGTCTCCAGCTTTTCCTGGCCCAAATGCAGTTCTGGGGAATGCTAACTTATTGAGACCGGACACAAGTTCTCTCAACTCAGTTCTTAACGAATTATTGTCAGCTGCGCCTTCTGCCCACCAAGAAAAAAGATCAGCTTCAAATAGGTTAATAACCTGAATATCTCCTGGAAGCTGCCCATTCTCTAATGACTGTAGTTTTGCGATAAAAGCGTCATCATCTAGAGCACCCCAGGTGGAGGGAGCTTCCTCGGGGCAGTTTGCAGACACTGCAAGTAACTCTGTGGCAATCAACCTGCCTACTAGGGCGAAATATGTATGCAGGACAAAGAGCTGTTCACCTAGTAAGCTCGCTGTGGGGAACTGGTACGCAGCTTTTACAATATCTGCTAAATCTGACTCTCGGCTATCAAGGTTTCCGTAAATGATGTCCAGGGCACGACGCCATTCCTGGTACAAGGTCGTTGTTCTGTCACCATCAACACGAGTACCGGCTGCTTTAGCTAAAGCAGCAATATTTCTTTTGGCAATAGTTGATCCCGGCCCAAATAAGGCAGTTAATGATTTATCTGTAATTGGTGTCTTTTGGTGTGAACCTACTAACTCGAGGAACTGCCTGCAAGCAGAGGGGGAGTTTTCGACCCACCGGAATCGTTGGATGGCGGGTAAATCAACTTGAGGAGCAAACAAGGTATCTTGATGTTCGTCATCTGTGCTATCAACGATGAGAAATCCCCATTGCGAACCGTCTGAAACAACGGCTGTAAAATAGTCATCCCTAGTGGAGGCATTGCGTCGCTCATTTTCCAGATATTCAAGAGCTTGGTTTGCAGCATGCTCTTTATGTCTGGGAGTGCTTATGTCTTTTTCCCATTCGACAATCACACCGCCATAAGATCTGTCTAGTCTTCTGGAAGGAGCGCCCTTCAATGAAGTATTTTTTTCAGCCCTAGACGCTTTAAAATCCATTCCATACAAATCCTTGAGCGCTTGTTGGATATGACCGTGGATTTCCTCGCGGATTTCCTGTTCGTTTGATGCCCAGGCGCTAATTTCGGAAAATTTATCATACAGAGATTCCGCCAGCATGTTGAGGGTATCTCTAGCGGGGTGAGAGGGCATTTACGTTCCTAACAGTTCAAATAATGCAATATTCCCCTAACTCTATGCGGAAATCCCTGCGTTGAGAACCTGTAAGGAGCGCTCCCGCTGATTTTGGTTTAAAACTGATTCACCACTTTGGTTTTGATCGGATCTTGTCTGGTAAGTGCTATGCCAAAACTCATCTTTTACCGCTTAAGAAGCCATCCTATTCCTTTTCAGAACCCTGATCATTCCATTTGTCAACCATGTTCATCGGATAAAGCTCAATCCTTAGGACGGGTAGGTAGAAAATACAGCGGCAAGGCCTTCATTAAGCTCAAAGTTTTCTATTGCCGAAGCGAGGTTTAATCCGTTAGCGATTGTTGGTTTCAGCAAGTCTTAAACCTCATCGCCGTCCGAATCCCTATCTTCTGCGTGAGATCTGGATTTACTTTGGTGTCTCAGCACCGAACGCATATACACACAGGAGGTACAACATCATCAAAAAGCCATAATGAGTTAGAGCATCAAGAACAACATGGAAACTTTGAAGAGGATCTGTGAACATTTACTATCCTGTAAGGATAGTTAACGACAGGTCTAAATATGAAGTGCCCCGGGTTTTGTTCCTAGGCGTTTGCCTTGATTTCTATTATTGCTTGCGGCGGGTGCTGGTCCCAAAATTCGGTTTCCACTTCGACCGGGGTTCGGTATCCCAAGCTTTGGTGAAGCCTCGTCTCGTTCCACCATGACACCCACTCAAACGTCGCGATTTCCACCTCGACAACCTCATCCCACCTGCGAGTATGGATCAGCTCGTTTTTGTAGGAACCATTAACGTTTTCCGCCAGCGCATTGTCATAGGAATCCCCGACAGTTCCGGTGGAAGCGGCAATCCCGTGCTGGGCAAGACGCTCGTTGTAGACAACGCTGACATACTGCGAGCCGTGATCCGAATGATGAATGAGACCTGTTGTTTCCTCAGCAGACGCGATCGCCTGGTTGAGAGCTTGCAGCGGCAACGCTTCGGTGCGCATGGAATCTGATAACGCCCACCCAACGATCCGTCGGGAGTAAACATCGGTGACAAACGCGGCATACACAAAGCCTTTCTTCGTGCGCACGTAGGTAATATCAGCCACCCACAGCTTGTTCGGGCCTTCGGCTTTGAATTCTCGCTCCACCAAGTCCGGGCGCAAATCCGGCCTTTGAGGTGTGCGAGTGGTCATAGGCGAGCGGCCTTTGCCTTTGCCTGATACACCGGCTAGACGCATCAGCCGCGCGGTTTGTTCACGACCGATATCGATTCCGTCACGATGAAGAGCATGCCACATTTTCCGCACACCGTAGATGCCGTAATTATCCCGATGGATAGCACTAATGCGTTCAACCAGCACAGCATCACGAAGGCGGCGAGCACTTACCCCACGGGCCTTGGACTGACGATACCCACGCGAGGTGATGAACCCACCAGCGCGGTTATTTTTCAACGTCTTACAGATGAACTCGACAGAGAAACGATTCCGGTATTCATCGATGAACCGGATCATTTCCGACGTTTTGGACCTGGTTCCGACGCGAAAAAAGCTGAGGCAGCCTTTAAAAGTTCATTGGTGTCGCGTAGCTCTTGATTTTCACGGCGAAGCCTCGCGTTTTCGGCGGCCAGATCTTCAGGCACGGGTTCTGGGATGTTTCCCGCACGGCGGGCCTGCCAAAGTCCATTGACGGGCTGTGTGCCATGACACCCCCAGCTTTGGGGCTACTGCCTGGCACGCGGCTTGCATCGACATATTTTCCGCCAAGATGCGGTCCTCTACAAGACGGACCACACGATCCTTCGCATCCTGGTCAAATTTTCTTGGCATATTCCAGATTTTCCCATCTACTCAAACGGAACAAAACCTGGGACACTTCAAGCGACCGGATATCTTAACGGCCCTGGGTTTAAAGGCATGCGCGAATGGATACGCCGTAATACCTCACGCGGTTGGATTATTAATCTCACCCCAGAAGGCATGCAACCACCTGCAAAAAACGCCGTATTTAACATCGAAACGCCCGTAGGTATCGGCCTTTTTATCCGCAATAAAGAAAACGACGAAGCCGAACCAGCTGAGATTAAATACATCGACCTACATGGCACTCGGGAAGAAAAGTTCAGTGAACTCAGGGACCTTGACCTCGACAGTGACAGTTTTCAAGACACTGGTGATAGTTGGGACGCTGGATTTACTCCTAAAACTAATGAGCAATGGGGACATTACCCAGCGCTCAACGATATGTATCCATGGACTGCGCCTGGGGTTAAACCAAACAAAACCTGGGTGTACGCACCAGAACGCGCCATCCTAGAGCAGCGTTGGGATGAACTCATACAAGAAACAAGCCTGGAGAGAAAACGAGAATTATCCAAAGAAACTAGCTCTACAAAAATTGATGCTTCAAAATCTCCTTTACCTGGTTTAGATACTGAACAAGACACTGGACACCCCTTGGTCAGTGTGGAGTGGCCAAGCCGCCCAACAATCGTTGAAGTGGGGTATAGGTCTTTTGACCGCCAGTACATCATTGCCGATAGTCGTGTCCTGGACAGGGCAAGGCCAGATCTATGGGCGGCACGCTCTTCAGAACAAGTATTCCTAGTTGAATTTCATTCGCGTCACCCCAAATCTGGCCCTGGCCTTATGTTTTCTAGCTTGATCCCCGATATGAACAGCTTCAAAGGAAGCGACGGTGGGCGAGCGCTTCCTATGTTGCACCCTGATGGTCAACCTAACGTTGCTCCTGGGCTGCTAGCAGCATTATCGGAGCGCTTCGGTAGAGAGATTACGGTACAAAAACTTACTGCTTATATTGCAGGTATTTCCGCCCACCCTGGATATGTAGAAGCATTTGATGAAGAACTGCATTATAGCGGCAATCGTGTGCCACTTACCGTCGATGTAGAGCTGTGGGATAAGGCTGTAGAAATTGGTCAGTTCATTATCTGGCTACATACTTTTGGCGACCGTGGGCACGCACCGAATAACGCAAAGAGTCTGTTTGATGTTGAAAGCACGCTGCCGCTGCCAACCTATGACACTGCCGTTGGTGTTGGAATGCCGGACGATGTTACCTACGACGAGACAACCCAAACTATTTATCTAGGCAAGGGCAGCTGGTCGAATGTGTCACCAGCCGTGTGGAACTACACAGTGGGTGGAAACTCCACAATCAAATCCTGGGTAGGTTATCGCCGTAAAAAACCTAAAGGCAGAAAGTCCTCACCACTCGATGACATCATCACCACAAGCTGGCCGACACAATGGTCAAGACAGTTTCACGAACTGCTAGTTACGCTTACCCATTTAATTCAGCTCGAAGCTGAACAGAAGGAACTCCTGGAGCAAATCATTGCTGGCGAACAACTAACTAAAGACGAATTAGCCTTTCATGGGGTGCAGTGGCCAGCAGAAAATAAAGATCGGAAACCACACTTTCCAGGCGATCTATTTTAAAATTCTGGCTATTAGACATTTGTTCGAAAGCCAGGAGATTATGTCGAAGCAGTGTGCAACAATAACGTCATGACTCGCCCAATTGATGAGCTGTTGCGCCAAGCTGGTGTGCCGTCGTTAGGGTCAAACAACGGCACACTCAGTGGTGGAGAGATGGCAATCGCACGTATTGTCAGTGCTCTGCGAGCAGATTGGGACAGGCTCGATGGTCAACAACAACGTGCGCTTATTACAGCGCTGGAAGCGTCCACACAGGCCACCGAAGAAGCCGAAGCATTCGTGCTGAATCAACTCAAGAAGCACTAAATCGCTCAAGCCCTGCCTGAGGGGCTAGAGGCAGGGCTTGAGTGTGACAGTGACCGTCCGGGGGGGGGAGGGAGCGGTCTACAAACTATTCTGCGGAGCTTCGACAAAAGTAACAAGGGCGTGCCCACTCCAGTGAGCATTGACAGTAAGGATGAAATTATTGGGGTTCCTTTGTGAGAGTTCTCTTTAAAGATTCTTTGGTTATCTGTAGTCCTGGAGGCTGTGGTCAGTGAGTAGTCCAGGTTGTCTCGGTGGCAACCAAATCTTTGATTTGGGCGGCAGCACAACCGAACGTTAGTGAGGGCGTGAGCCACGATGGAATCTTATTTACTAGTTAGCGTTAGCGTTGACTGGTTGGTTTACCCCTGCTGGATATAGTTCTACAGTTTATAGTTATAAGCGACCAGGGGAAATAGATAAAATCCCAGTTCAAGCCCTGTGGATAACTGCTTGGATATTGGTAAATATGCGCAGCCGTATTGGTAAATATGCGCAGCCTGACCAGGGCATAAAGAAAGCGCCCACAAGGGGGCGCTCACTCGTTGATGAGTATTAATCCAGCTGCGGACGTGGCGGTTTTTTCTCAACTGAGGGAGATGTCTTAGTGACGGTGACTCCATCGAGGTCGGCTTTTATTCCACAATTACGCCATATCGCCTGAACATCGTGGATGGCTTTCTTGATTTCGTTGCGGAAGTTCACCCAGTCTTGCCCTGATACTAGCTCTTTGGTGGCGAAGCTTTGTGCCATCATGTCCCAGGTAAAAAGGTAGGAGTCTCGGTTGTTTTTGCTAAGCCAAAACTGCTTGACCGTTAGCCAGATATAAATGTCCATTGACCGTGGCTTGGTGAGCTGGCGTAGTACAGCAAGGTCGATAGGGATGGGGGCTTCGACAATGTGCTGGAAAAATTGTGGCGTGAGTTTGATGTAGGACTCGATGAAGCTTCCCTGATTAGGGTCGCGTGCATCAAACCATAAGTCCCATTCATCCATAATTTGAGTGTGTTTACCACGTGCGCGTACGCCATCGTCCTCTTTGACGGTCACGCGAGCATCAGCCAGGCGCAATAATTGCTCGCGGATATTGGCCAAGTTCCCTGTTGCGCCACCTGTGCCGCGTCCAGTTACTCCGATGGCTTGGAGGAAGTGGTTCATGGAGTGTCCGAGAGGGATGCGGACTGCTTGCTCAAGGTCTATTTTGCCTGCTTTGAGCTTTCCTGCGTTTTCCACGGCACGGGTGACGATGTAGGCCATGATTAGTCGGGGATATTTGCCGTAGGGCAATCCTCCATCGGCGTAGACAACGATTCGGCCTTGTGCTGTCTCTATGACTCGTTTTTCTTCGTCGGTCTTGCGGTATGGAAATAATGCTTGGACGAAGAGTTTGGATGTGTAGCCAATGTCTTGGGCGTTTATAAGTTCTTTTGCTTGATTAACTTCTCGGTCTTGGGCAGTCTTTTGGGCTGCTTGAAGCTGAGCAATTTTTTCTGGTGGCAGTGCCATGGAAGAATCCCTTTTCTGGTGACACTGCTTAATTTCTTGCAAACCGTGTATTTGGTGTATATGAACGAGGACAGAGGGCCACGCCCGTCGCCGGAGTTCGTGGAATGGCTTATGGATCTGCCAGTCAGATGGATTACCGACACGATGGGCGGACTGACTGCAAATCAGCAGAAGACCGCCTTCGGTAACGGGGTCCTGCCACTTCAAGCGCTCGTTGCACTGCGCAGTCTTGCATTACGTATGCAATCACGCTGAGTCGGGCGACCATCAACTGCCGCGCAACGGTCGGCGGAGTTCGGGAACGGTTCGACGGCCGAGCCTCAGATAATGCCTTCGAGGCGTTGCTCGATCTGCGGCTTCGGCATCGCCCCAATGATCTCGCGCACGATTTCACCCTTGTCGAAGACCTTCATCACAGGGATCGAACTGATGTTGTAGCGTGAGGCGATGTCGGGGTTCTCGTCGACATTGAGCTTGGCGATGAGGAGCTTTCCATCCTGCTCAGCTGCAATCTGGTCCAGGACCGGCGCGATCGCACGGCACGGGCCGCACCAGGCTGCCCAGAAGTCCACGAGAACGGGGACCTCGCTCTGGAGCACAACCTCTTCGAAGGCCTGGGTGTCGACGGTGGTGACTTCGCTCATGGGACTGCTTTCCTTCCTATTACACGTCGCGTGCGATAGACCGCGCGCACATCACAACACCCTACCCGGTGGGGGTATTCCCGTGGTGCTAGTTTTAGACCAGTCGCATCGTGGTCAGGCAGGTTTGCGCATCGTCGCCGACGGTCGAAAGTTCGGAGGTGACGGTCTGGCCGTCGTGGGTGATCGAGATCGATGTCTCGATGCCTCGGGGCAGCCAGATCCCGACGAAGCCGTTGTCGAGGGTTCTCAACTCCTCGTCGACGATCGTCTCGCCGGTCGTCGCATCCGTCACCGTTACGGCCACGTCTGCGTTGCGCAGCTCGCCCAGGCATCCGGTCGGGCTGTGGTAGTAGCAATCATGGGTCTGCGACCGATACGGGGCAACGGATACGTAGATCTCGTCACTGGGCAACCGCACCTCTGTCGCGTGCTCGTGCTGATCAGTGAGCGTGACCATCTCCGCAGTGATCGACGTGGTCAAGGTCTCCGTGCGATCGTCCAGCGGGATCGCATCGAGCGTTTCGACCAGCTCCCGCACGTCGAGGCCTTCGAGACCATTCTCGACAAGAATCTCGGCTCCGCTGGCCGAGGTGGCTGAGGGTGAGTCGTTGGCGGCCGCGCATCCGGTGAGCAGGAAAGCGCCGATCACGACGGTGGTTGCAGCGGTTTTCTTCCCGCCGTACTTCGGCAATGACCTGAGGTTTTTCATGGGATTCCTTCTCGTGCCTGCCCGTGGTGCCAATTGGCCATAGTACCCCATAGGGGTAGTGCCTACCTGTGTGATGCGGAAGCGCCCCGCCCGGTACGAGCCCGGGAGGGGGCGCTGCGTTCAGTCGTGCTTGCTGACTTCCGGTTCATGTTCGGCAATGTGCTCGGTCTCGATCTGGAAGGTTGCGTGATGGACGGAGACCTCGAAGTGTCCTGCGACGCAGTCTTTGATCTCTTGGAGCATCTGGGCGGCATGACCGTCGGTGAAGCATTCGTCGTCGACGACGACGTGGGCGGTCAGGGTCGGTAGGCCGGTCGCCACAGTGGAGGCGTGCAGATCATGAACATCCTGGACGTGGTCGAGTTCGAGGATGTGTGAGCGGACTTTGTCGAGGTCGAGGCCCTTAGGAGTGAACTCCATGAGGACGCCGGTGGTCTCGCGCATCAGCTTGAACGCGCGAGGCACCATCAGGGTGGCGATGAACAGTCCGGCGATGGCGTCGGCCTGCATGAACCCGGTCGTGGAGATCACGATCGCCGCGATGATCACTCCGAGTGAGCCGAGGGCGTCGTTGAGGACTTCGAGGAACGCGGCACGCATGTTGAAGTTCGAACCGCGGCTGGAGGCGAGGATGGTGATGGCGATGATGTTCGCGACCAGGCCGATGATGCCGAAGATCAGCAGTTCGCTTGCGGGCACCTCCGGCGGCTCGAACAGTCGCCGGATTCCTTCGATGGCGGCGTACGTGCCCACCACCAGCAGCAGTGCCGACTGTCCGAGGGCTGCGATCACCTCGATACGTCGGAACCCCCAGGTGCGCTTGGAGTTGGCGGGCTTGAGCATCAGCGTCCCGGCGATCAGTGCGACCAGTAGGCCGACGGCATCGGTGATGGCATGGGCGGTGTCGGTTAGCAGTGCGAGGCTGCCGGTGATGACCGAGCCGATGGCCTGGGCGACGACGATCGTCGCGTTGATCGAGAATGCGATCCAGAGTTTCTTGCGGAAATCTCCAGGGTGCCCGGTCTCGCTGGCTGCGGGGCCGTGATTGTGTCCTGCGCCCATGTCTACTTCTTCTCCGTATCTGTCGCGTGGTGGGTATGTGGGAGTCGCAGGTGCGTGCAGAGCAGGGCCTGCGTGCCGGTGGCATCGAGGAGGCATTCGGCAGCGGCGACGAGGGTACGCAGGAGTTCGGGCTGTGTCAGCGAGTACCAGGTGGAGCGCCCTTCCGGGCGCATCGTCGCCAGGCCGCACTCAACGAGAAAGCCGACATGTTTGCTTACCGTGGACTGGGCCAGGCCCATGTGCTCGACCAGATCGCGGACCCGGTGCTCGCCCGAGGCGAGGTGCTGCACGATCGCCAACCTCGTCGGTTCTGCAAATGCCTGGAACAGGTGGGCGTACGCTGCTGTCGCCACCTCGTCGAGGGTTGCCCCCTCTTGTTGATTCATAGTCATATAGCGATTATATCGCTCTATGACGATATTGTCGAGTGTGATCTGTCGCTCGATGCGAAATGAAGCTCAGAGGTTCCGGCGCGCCCGAGGGTGGACTGCCCGCTTCCTGCGACGCGTGCCTTATTGGATTCGGCGGAAAGTGGAGGTGCCTACGGGACTCGAACCCGTGTACAAGGTTTTGCAGACCGCTGCCTATCCTCTCGGCCAAGGCGCCAAGTCGCCGGCAAGATCAGTCGCCCGGCGTGAGGCTGGCAACCAGGTTGAAGGCGCCGGTGAGAATGTTCAGCGACACGACCCCGACGACATCAGAGATCTCACGGTCGCTGTACCCGAACCCCCGAAGCTCGTCGATCTGCTCGTCGGTGATCGACGCAGGCTCACGGTAGACCTGGAGGCCGAGCGCGATCATCGCCGCGACCGGGCCGGTCATCGCCGTACCCTGCTGGGCGAGTGCGATCTCGTTATCGCTGACCCCGAGTGATCGTGCCGCGCTGATGTGCGAGGCCAGGCACATTCCGCATCCTTGCTGCGACTGCACGGCGATCGAAACGAGCTCGCTGACCTTGCGGTCGAGCTTGGCGCGACGCATGGCTTTGCTCAGCTGGAGATAACCGCCGAGCACCGCCGGGGAATGCGCCATCGTCGAGACCATGTCTCCGACCTCGCCGTGCCGCTCGACGAGATCGCCGAGCAAGTCTCGTGAGCTCCCCACTGCGGTCTCAGGGGTCAATCGGGAAAAACGGGGCATAATGCCTCCTTAGTCAGTTTGGTCGCGAGTTCGAGGTTGAACCCGCAGGGATGCGTTCCTGCTGCTGATGCCCGGCATGTACACCGGTCAATAGGTAGAAGTCGCCGGACTCGCGTTGCTGCCGACTCACGATCCCGGCCGCATCCAGGTGCGGTGTGTCATACGTGGCGTGCGCGTGTTCAGCCTCTCTCATAGTCACCAATCCTACCCTTTACCCCTATGGGGTATCAAGTATTATCCGATTGGTTTGAAGGACTCGGAGACGCGTGGCCGGGTGCGGCGGATTGAGGTGAGGCCAGAGACGACGGGTCCGCGCAGGAGTACGTGTCCAGTCGGAAGGGTCAACCGCGTCCAGCGGCCGGCGGTGGAGATCGCGGCCTCTCCTTCGGAGCTGAGGAACCCGAAGACGTAGGCGGCGAACGCGACGCCTTGTGGCAGCGACGCGAGGGCTGTGTCCGGGGTGCCCCAGACCATGCCCCGGATCTTGCGGGCGACATCGTCGCCGGGTTTGTCGGGAAGTGCTTGGGCCACGGCCTCGATGCCGGCACGGACGCTACGCATCAGCGTCAGACTGGACACGTCCGCAATGTATCTCCACCCGTGTTGTGGGGGTTCGACGCTGGTCCAAGCGGGTGCCAGCGAGGTCTCCGGCAGTTCGAGGGACAGGGGGTCGACGGTCGCGGTCAGGGTTTCGACGGTGACGTCGCACTGCAGCTCGGGGTCGGAATGGAGCGTGCGAAGGACGAGGATCGTAGGGGTGCGGTCGAGCGGACCACGGGGCGTTGGTACACCGCACTCATGCGCAGCAGCCCGGCCGCGGCCTGCAAGCGCACGCCGTGGGCGCCGGCTCGCCTGGCCCGTTGAGCGAAAGTGGGCGCATCGCGGGCGGACGGCGTGTCGGTGAGGATCAGGCGTGGAGGGCGTCGTGAGGGCTTCCCGCCGTGTCCTGGAACGCGGCCTCGGGGTCCGGGATTAGGAGCGGACGAGTCGGTTGATGGCGTCGGTGGCTTCCTGTATCTTCTCGACGGCCGCCTCGTCGCTGAGCTTCGCTGCGTCGAGCACACAGTGCTTGAGATGATCGTCGAGTAGACCGGTCGCGACCCCCTGGAGGGCGCGGGTCAGGGCGGATACCTGGGTGAGGATGTCGATGCAGTATTTCTCTTCATCGATCATCTTCGCGATCCCTCGGGCTTGACCCTCAATGCGCTTCATACGGCCGAGGTAGCGCTCCTTGTCGTTGATGTATCCGTGCTGATGAGAATCGGTGTCGACAGACATGGGCATGTCCTTACTTCTGGCGTTCCAGGACGGAACGCGTGCTGGCTTCGGGTGTGAGGTCGATGCGCCGCAGGAGTTGGGCGTTGAGCGCGACGACCACGGTGGAGGCCGACATCAGGATCGCGCCGATCGACATTGGCAGGACGAATCCCACCGGTGCCAGGATGCCGGCCGCAAGCGGCACGGAGATGAGGTTGTATCCGGCGGCCCACCACAGGTTCTGCTTCATCTTACCGTATGCGCGTCGTGAGAGCTGGATGATGGAGAGCACCGACCGGGGGTCGGAGCTGGCCAGGATCACCCCGGCCGAGGCGATGGCGACATCGGTGCCGGCGCCGATCGCGATGCCGACGTCGGCCTGGGCCAGTGCCGGGGCGTCGTTGACGCCGTCGCCGACCATGGCGACCTTCTTGCCCTCGTGCTGCAGTTGGGCGACCTTGGCGGACTTGTCCTCGGGGCGGACGCCGGCGAAGACGCGGTCGATGCCGAGCTCCCGTCCGACCTCGTTCGCCACGGCCTCGGCGTCGCCGGTGATCATGACGACCTCGACGCTCAGGGCGTGGAGGGCGTCGACGGCGTTGCGGGATTCGGGGCGGATCTCGTCGGCGAGCTTGAGGCCGCCGACCACCTGGCCGTCGCGGAGGACGTGCAGGATGATCGCGCCCTCAGAACGCCATTCCTCGGCTGTGCCGACCTCGTGCTGGCCGGTCTCCTCAAGCAGCCGGGGGCCGCCGACGCGGACCTCCTGGCCGGCGACAGTCGCGGTGACTCCGACGGCGGGCGAGGATGAGAAGCCGCTGGCCTGCTGAAGGGCGAGGCCCTTGTCCTTGGCGGCGGCGACGATGGCCTTGGCGAGCGGGTGCTCGCTGTCGGCCTCGGCCGAGGCCGCGAGGGCGAGGACCTGGTCGGCGTCGAGGTCGCCGGTCGGTTCGACGCCGGTGACGGTGGGCTCGCCCTTGGTCAGTGTGCCGGTCTTGTCGAAGAGCACTGCGTCGACCTGCCGCATCGACTCCAGGGCGAGGCGGTCCTTGACCAGCACGCCGCCGCGGGCGGCGCGCTCGGTGGCGATGGAGACCACGAGCGGGATCGCCAGGCCGAGGGCGTGGGGGCAGGCGATGACGAGTACGGTGATGGTACGGACCACGGCCTCGTCGGGCATGCCGATGAGCGTCCAGACGACAGCGGTGACCAGCGCCGCGCCGAGAGCGAACCAGAACAGCCAGGCCGCGGCCTTGTCGGCGATCCGCTGGGCGCGGGAGGAGGAGTTCTGGGCCTCGGTGACGAGCCGGTTGATCCCGGCCAGGGCGGTGTCGTCGCCGGTGGCGGTGATTTTCACCCGCAGGCCGGAGTCGGTGGCGACGGTGCCGGCGGTAGCTGTCTCGCCCTCGCCCCGAGAGACCGGGCGGGACTCGCCGGTGATCATGGACTCGTCCATGTCGGCGCGGCCGTCGACGATGGTGCCGTCGGCCGGAACGCTGCCGCCGGGGCGCACGATCACGACGTCACCCACAACGAGGTCGGCTGGGGCCACCTTAACGACGTTCTCGCCCTCGACGCGCTCGGCCTCGTCGGGCAGCAGTGCAGCCAACGAGTCGAGCGCCGAGGTGGTCTGGGCCAGGGAGCGCATCTCGATCCAGTGGCCCAGCAGCATGATCACGATCAGCAGCGCCAGCTCCCACCAGAACTCCAGCTCGTGATGGACAAGCCCGAGGGTCGCGGCCCAGGAGGCGAAGAAGGCCACCGTGATCGCCAGAGCGATGAGCAGCATCATCCCGGGCTTGCGGGACTTCAACTCGCTGACGGCGCCGGTGAGGAAGGGCCTGCCGCCCCAGACGTACATGACGGTGCCCAGTACCGCGGCGACCCAGCCCGCCCAGCCGGGGACCTCGTAGCCCAGCAGCATGGAGAACATCGGCGAGAGGGTGACCGCGGGGATGGCGATGACGAGGTTGATCCAAAACAGCCGGCGGAACTGGCCAACGTGGTCCCCGTGGCCGCCATGGCCGCTGTGATCTCCGTGGCCGCCATGGCCGCTGTGATCTCCGTGGACACCGTTCTCATCGAGGCCCGTGTGGTCTGAGTGCTGCCCGTGGTTCATGGCGTGGCCCTGGTGTCCAGTGTGCTGGCCCTCGTGCGTGCCGTGCGCCTCCGCCGAGGCGTGTGCGGACACAGACCCGTGGTGATGCTCGCCGTGAGCGGGTGCATCGGTTCCGTGACCGTGGTGCTGGTGTGAGTTCGGGTCCGTCATCGTTCTTCTCCTTCGTCATCGAGCCATGCCGCTCACCCGGTCGCCGGGCAAGCGAACGTCGGCTCAGGGCGCTGGTTGGATCTCGCTCTCGACGACCCACTTGTGGTTCGTCATCTTCATGCCGTCCGTCTCGTAGTCGACCATGTAGACCGTCTCATCGGTGGACGAAGCGATGGTGGCCCTCGCGCCCTCCATGCCCTCCATGTGCTTGGCGAGCAGCGTCACCGCTGTGCCATCGGTCAGGCGCTCGTCGCCGGCATCCTCGATTTCTTCCTGCACGACCCACTTGTGGTCCGTGACGGGGTCGCCGCCACCTGCGTTAGTGTAGTTCACGGAGTACGTGTACGTGTCGAATGCGCCGGAGATCGTCGCTGTCGCACCGTCCATGCCTTCCATGTGGTCGGCCGTGAGCTGTACCTCTGTGCCGACCGGGTATGTGGGGTCACTGGCTTCGGCGATACCCTCGGGTGCCGGTCCGCCGTCCATCGGGTGCTCCATCGAGTGATCCATTTCCTCATCTCCGCTTTCTGCATTGTCGCCGCCGTGGCCCTGCTCCTCAGTAGCCGAAGGGTCGGTCTGCTGGTCTTCGTCTGCTCCGCTGCTGCAACCGGCGAGCACGAGTGTCACTCCGAGCACTCCTGCTGCCAGCCCTGCTCGCAGTCTCCTCTGCATGTCAGCTCCTTTCATCATGACACCTACCCTATACCCCCCAGGGGTACTAGTCAAGGATTGCGCGTTGTACCGGCGTGAATCGATCGAATTGTCCTTCTCAGAGGGACTGCTCATGTTGGATGGGCAATGCGGCGATGAGGGGATGGTCGAAGCCCGCCGGTCCGATCTTCGCGGCTCCACCGGGAGAACCAAATTCGTCGAAGAACTCGACGTTGGCCTTGTAGTAGTCAGACCATTCGTCGGGCAGGTCGTCTTCGTAGTAGATGGCCTCGACGGGACAAACCGGTTCGCAGGCTCCGCAGTCAACGCATTCGTCGGGATGGATGTAGAGCGAGCGTTCGCCCTCGTAGATGCAGTCGACAGGACATTCGTCGATGCAGGCGCGGTCCTTGACGTCCGCGCAGGGAAGCGCGATCGCATAGGTCATGGCTGCTCTTCTTGGTCGGGTGCGGTTCGGCGGCGAGAGTCGGTGGGGAGTTCGGAGAAGTCGTCAGTCTCTGCCGGATCTGCGGCCGGCTAAGGAATGCGCAGGCGTAGGACGGTGGCTGCAAGGCTGAGGGCGATGATGATCGCACCGAGGACTGTCATCGTTCCTGACAGGGTGAGTACCGGCACGAGCAACCCGGCGACGATGGTGGGCACGCCGAATGCCAGGTAGGCGACCGTGTAGATCACAGCCATCACGGCGGCGCGTTCCGACGATGCCGTGTGGGGCATGAGTGTGCGCAGCACCCCGAGGAACGCTGTGCCGAACCCGGAACCGACGATCGCGACCGACACGACGTAGGCCGGGTAGGAACCGAGTGCGAGGGCGACGATGCTCGCTGCGGTGCCGAATGCCAGGGCGCTGGTCGCATACAGGCTGATGGTGCGGGCGGAACGCCGCTGCAGGACGGACGAGGCGGTGATTCCGGAGATCGCCAGTGCGAAGATGACGATGCCCGCGTGGGTGTGCGTGGAGCCCCCGAGCTCACTGCCGACGAGGCCGGCTCCGAGCGCGAGGAAGAGTCCGTTGGTCGCCCACCCGGCGATAATCGCGGGCACACCGGCGGTGAACATGCGGCGCAGGTGCAGTGGCACCATAAACCGCGGGCGGAGGTCGCCACGTCGTATCCGGGTCTTGGGGACCAGTTCCGGTGTGCTCCACACCGTCGCTGCCACGGTGAGGAAGGCGAGCACGAGCGGGCCGAAGACCGCAGCTGTCGGTTCGGGGGTGAGATCGAGGAGCAGCGCAGCACCGAGTGCCCCGGTCCCGAGACCGATCATCGGCCCGATCGTGTTCCACAGGGCTGCGATGTTCGGATGCGACGGCGGCTCGAAGTCGATCATCATCGCCGACAGGGCCGGGATGAGCAGACCCGCTGCGAGTCCTTGCAGAGCGCGGGCGACCAGGAGTGTCGCGAGGCTGTCGGCGAACCAGAACATGGCCAGGCTGAGTGCCAGCGCCAGGGAACCGGCGGTTACGACCGGACGTCGGCCGATGTGATCGGAGAGCGGTCCGAGGTAGAGCAGCGCGGCCAGGAGGGTGAAGGTGTAGACCGCGAATACGAGTGTGGTGGCGACGGGGACGAGTCCGAGCTGTTCTGCGATCTGGGGGTAGAACAACGACGGCGCGCTGGCAGCCGCCATCATGAGAATGGTCGCTGCCATCGCGAGCGCGAAACCCCGCCGCGGGATCTGCCTCGTATAGTCGCCCGCCATCGTCTATGCCTGCAGGCCGTGGAGCTGCTGACCCCACTGGTAGACGGTGCCGACCGCGTCGATGCCGGTGACGCCGACGACGGTGCCGTCGGTCTCGTGGCGCACGATGAACTCCTCGCCGGCTTCCACCTGGGCGTCTGCACCAGCGGTGTACCCGACTCCGGAGATCATCTGACCGTAGACCAGCGCCATGTAGGGGCTGCGCGGCAGGTAGGTGCCCGGATCGTCGCTGATGTCGAGGTCGTGCAGTGCGGCCTGTGCGGCGTGCGTGCCCTGCGCGGCGGCGTCTTCCCAATGGTCGATGCGCCAGACGCCCAGTGCTTCGTCGTGATGCGTAGCTACACCTCCGGCGGCGTAGACGTGGTCTGCTGCGGCACGGAGGCGATCATCGACGTCGATGCCGTTCGTCCACGGCGACGGGGCTGCGGGCGTCGTGCCGAGCGCAACGAGGAGTAAGTCGGCCACGATGCGTTGATCGTCGTCGAGGGTGATGGCAACACCGGATTCTGTTTCGTCGACATGCTGGAGAGTGCGACCGAATCGAGTCTGCACCTTGGCGGCATGGTCAGCGGCGAGGCGCTCAGCCACCGGCGCCCCAAACGCTCCGATGCCGGGAACAGAACTGCGAGAGACCAGCATGACCATGTGTCCGTCGGCTTGCAGCGACGAAGCGGTCTCGGCTGCGATGATTCCGCCGCCATAGATCGTCACTCGCGCCGGCCGTGCCAGGCTGGTCAGCAGATCGCGGATACCCATGGCATCTTCCAAGGAGTGCAGAGCAGTGACCCGGCCTTGTCCGACGTCGTCGCCTTCGAGTACACCCGCGGGCAGAGAGCGGGGCACGCTCCCTGTCGCGACAATGAGCGCGTCGTAGGAGACCTGCGCGCCGGAGGTCAGTTGGACCCGCTTCGCCGTAGTATCGACATCGAGCACGGTGTCGGCGATGACCTCAATCTGAGGTAGCGGGAGCTTGATCATCTCCGGCGGGGTCGGGCCGAACGCGATTCCTTTGATGAGCATTCGCGTGTAAGGCGTCTCCCCGGTGCGGGTCACCATCGTCACCCGGACGTCGTCACGTGTGGCGAGAGTGCGGGCGGCTGCGGCTCCGGCTGCTCCTGAACCGAGGATGAGGACGTGTTGTGTGGTCATAGGGAAACTCCTGGGCTGCAGGTCGTGATCGATTTGGTGTGCGGGCGTCAGGAGCGAACGAGACGGGCGATGGCCTCGGATGCCTCGCCGAGCCTCTGCTCGCTGACTGGTCCACCGGCGAGGGCGGCGTCGAGGACGCAATGCTTGAGGTGATCGTCGAGCAGTCCGAGGGCGACGTTTTCGAGTGCCCTGGTGGCTGCGGAGATCTGGGTGAAGATGTCGATGCAGTAGCGGTCCTCATCGATCATCCGATCGATGCCGCGGATTTGGCCTTCGAGGCGCCGCAGGCGATTGCGGTACGTCGCCTTGTCGCTGATGTATCCGTGGACGGACGGATCGCCGTCGCCTCCCGCCGGGCAGGTGTCGATGTGAGGTTCGGTCATTGAGGTCGGGGTGGTCATGTCGGTTCGCTCCGATCAGGTGCCGGGGTGCCGCAGCGGTGCCGCGGCACCCCGGCACGCTGGTGGATTACGCCATGTTGGCGGCGTATTTGGCGGGGTCCGAATCAAATGCGGGGCCGCAGCCGGCGCAGCAGAAGTAGTAGCGCTCGCCCTTGAAGTCGCGGTAGAGGCCGGCGGCCTCGGCGGTCTTCTTGCTGACCGGGGTGCCGACCATGACCGGGCAGGTGGTCATGTCATCGGCGCCCCCGCCGAGCAGGTTCTCGCGTCCACCGTTCTCGGCGGCGGGGTTAGTCTCGTTCGTGCTACAGCAGTTGCTCATTTTCTGGTGTTCCTTCTGTATCGGATTCGTATGGATGGGTGGGTTCTGTATCGGATTGGTATGGATGGGTGGGTTCTCGTTCGTCACTTCGTGGCGACGCTCTTGAACCCGCGCAGGCGGAGGCTGTTGCCGACGACGAAGACGCTGGAGAACGCCATCGCCGCGCCTGCGAGCATGGGGTTGAGCATGCCCAGCGCTGCGACTGGGATCGCGGCGGTGTTATAGGCGAATGCCCAGAACAGGTTGGTCTTGATCGTCGAAAGTGTCTTCCGAGACAGACGGATCGCGTCGACCGCGGCCCGCAGGTCGCCGCGGACCAGGGTGATGTCGGAGGCCTCGATCGCGACGTCCGTGCCGGTGCCCATCGCCAGGCCCAGATCGGCCTGCGCGAGCGCGGGGGCGTCGTTGACGCCGTCGCCGACCATCGCGACGATCTTGCCCTCGCCCTGGAGACGGGTGACGACGTCGACCTTGTCCTTGGGCAGCACCTCGGCGATGACCTCCTCGATGCCGACCTCGGCGGCGATCTGGCGGGCCACGGCCTCATTGTCACCGGTGAGCAGCACCGGGGTCAGGCCGATCTCCTTGAGCCCGCGGATCGCCTCCGCGCTCGTGGGCTTGACGGTGTCGGCGACGACGAGGATGCCGCGCGCAGCACCGTCCCAGCCGATCGCGACGACCGTCTTGCCTTCACCCTCAGCTTGAGCCTTCGCCCGTGCGACCTCCGGAGAGAGCTTCTGTGACCAGTCGGCCAGCAGCGACTCGCGTCCGACGACGACCGGGGTGCCCTCGACGATGCCCTGCACGCCCTTGCCTTCAACATTGGCGAAGTCCTCGGGCGTGGGCAACTGGCCGACTTCCTGGGTGGCGCCCTTGGCGATCGCCTGCGCGATCGGGTGCTCCGAGGAGTCCTCCAACGCACCCGCGAAGCGCAGCAGCTCGGCACGGTCCACACCGGATTCGGTGATCACATCTGTCAGGGTCATCTTGCCGCTGGTGACGGTACCGGTCTTGTCGAGCACGACGGTATCGACCTTGCGGGTGGACTCCAGCACCTCTGGGCCCTTGATGAGGATGCCCATCTGCGCCCCGCGGCCGGTGCCGACCAGCAGCGCGGTCGGAGTCGCGAGTCCCAGCGCGCAGGGGCAGGCGATAACGAGCACGGCGACCGCTGCGGTGAACGCGGCGGCGACGGGGAATCCGGCTCCCAGCCAGGCGCCGAGGGTGATGAACGCGACGACGATGACGATCGGCACGAACACGCCGGAGATCGTGTCAGCCAGACGCTGCACCTCGGCCTTGCCAGTCTGCGCATCCTCGACGAGCTTCGCCATCTGCGCAAGCTGCGTGTCCGAACCGACACGGGTCGCCCGCACGACAAGGCGGCCGCCCGCGTTGACGGTGGCACCGGTGACCGAGTCGCCCTCGCGGACCTCGACCGGTACGGACTCGCCGGTGAGCATGGAGGCGTCCACCGCGGAGGAGCCGGAGACCACGATGCCGTCGGTGGCGATCTTCTCACCCGGACGAACGATGAACTCGTCGCCGACCTGGAGGTCAGAGGTGGGGATCTTCACCTCAACGCCGTCGCGGAGCACGGCGACTTCCTTCGCGCCGAGCTCCAGGAGGGCGCGCAGCGCGGCCCCGGCCTGGCGTTTGGAGCGCTTCTCGAAGTAGCGGCCGGCGAGGATGAACATCGTCACGCCCGCGCCAACTTCGAGATAGATGTTCGCCGCGCCATCCGAGGGAGCGATCGTGAACTCGAACGGGTGCGTCATCCCGGGTGTGCCAGCGGTTCCGAAGAATAGTGCGTAGACGGACCACAGCAGTGCGACCGAGGTGCCCATCGAGATGAGTGTGTCCATCGTCGCGGTACCGTGCTTGAGGTTCGTCCATGCGGCCTTATGGAACGGCCAGGCTGCCCAGATGATCACCGGGGCGGCAAGCGCGAGTGAGGCCCACTGCCAATATACGAACTGCAGTGCGGGGATCATGGCCATGGCGATCACGGGAACCGTGAGCACAATGGCGCCGACTAGCCGATGGCGCAGCGAGGTGAGCTCAGTGTCTTCCTCCTCCCCGGCCTCGGTCTCCGACGTGTTCGCCGTGGTGCCCTTGGGCTTGGGCAGCGCAGCCGTGTAGCCGGTCTTCTCGACCTCGGCGACCAGCAGGCCCGGATCGTAGCCGGCAGGCACGGTGACCTTGGCCTTCTCGGTGGCGTAGTTGACCGTGGCCGCGACGCCCTCGAGCTTGTTCAGCTTCTTCTCGATCCGGTTCGCACAGGAGGCGCAGGTCATCCCGCCGATCTCCAGCTCGATGTCCGGCCCACCGATGGGGGGCGCTAATGTACTCATCCTCTTCCTTCTCTCTTCATCTCTCGTGCGACGCCAGGCCCTGCGGGTCAGTGGCCGCCGGTATGCGAATCGTCTGTCTGCGAGCCGTCACCATGCTCGGCGTCGATCACGAACTCGGCGGTGTGCACCTGCCCATCGACCTGGAAGTCCAGGTAGAGCAGGTAACGGTCGGCGGTCGGGGCCTCCGCTGCGAATCCGATCTCGGGTCCGGCCGTGTCCCTGGCCTGGGGCTCGTCGCCCTCGGCGTGGACGTGCAAGTAGGCGAGGTCGCCTTCGCGCAGCGCCACCAGGTGGCCAAACGCGCCCAGGTAGGGCTCCAGCGTGGTCACCGGCTGACCGTCGCGCTCGACCGAGATGGTGAGCTCGCTTGAGGTGCCGGCGGTAAGGTCGCCATTCAGGGAGACGGTGTATCCGTCGACCTCGTCGGTGGTCTGTGACTCGGTCTCAACAGGGGCGAAGTCGCCCGCCACCTCGACGGCGCGAGTCAGGGTGATCCCTTCGGCTCCCTCGCCCTCGGGTGTGAAGTCGGCGTACACGCGGTAGGTGCCCGCCTCGTCCCAGGTCCACGGCACCGACCAAGTGCCTGTGCTCGTGTCAAGCTCGGGGTGCACGTGCTGGAAACCAGTACCATCGGTGCGAACGGCGATCAGATGCAGGTCCTTCTCGTGCGCGGTAGTGTACTCGGTCACCGCTTCGCCGGACTCGTCGAGGATCTGGAAACTCAGGTCTCCATCCTCGCCTGCAGCCGTGGGAGCCTGGACTGGGGAAAGTACGAAGCCGTCCGCGCTTGCGGAGACCCCGTTCAGAGTGGGCTCCGCAGTTTCTTGCGCAGCGCCGCCGTGTCCTTCACCGTGTGTGTTCACGTCACTTCCTTCTGCCCATGCTGCTACGAAGCTGTCAGGAATGACGGCGCCGGCAAGGCCGAAGGCCCCGCCGAACGCCACCACCAGCCCGGCCCCGTAGAGCGCAAGCCGTCCTCCGGCCTTCATCAGACACGCACCGCCGAGTAGCCGGCCTCCTCGACCGCCGCGAGGACCTTGGCATCGTCAATCTCGCCCTCGGCGGTGACGTTAAGCTTGCCGGTCTGCGCGCTGACCTGGATGTCCTGGACGCCGGGGATCTCACCGACTTCCTCGCGGACCGACATCTCGCAGTGCCCGCAGGTCATGCCCGTCACCTGGTAATTGTTCGAAGCCATTATGTATCCTCCTTGTGTCTCTGTAGTACCCCTACCGGGTACCTGTACAAGTCAACAGTATACCCCTGGCAGGTATTCCGCAAGAAGGGGGTGGTCGTATGAGCCACATCGCACGCGTGCTGCAGACGATGGCTGGAGCGTCCGACATGCGCCTCGTGGCGAAACGATGCTGCGGGGCGACCCGCTGGACGGTGTCGCTGCGCGTCGGAGAGTAGTGGTCCCGGTCTAATGAGAACCGTGGACTTCCTTGCCACGTCGGCGAAGGCAGTGACGACCGGTACGGGCCGGACACCACCAAACACCGATCAGTCGCTGGTGCTCATGGTACGAAGCCGGCCATGTCAACTGGATTCGCAGGCGTTCGAGATTGGTGAGTGGAACAGACGAATCCCAGCTGGAGTGCTCAGTTACGCCGGAGACAGTTAGCAGCCCCTGTGCAGGCATTAGTCAGGAAAAATAACCCCTCACAGGTTGCTGGCACTGACGCTTTTAAAAACAAAGGGTTCGGCGCACTCGTGCAGGCGGCCCGGGAGTCTCAGGAAGTCTTCGAAACCATCACGGCAGATCCAGGCAACCTCAATAAGTTCCTGGAGGTGCTAGCGCACATGATTGTCGCCGCCAAGGACGAGCAGCAGTCAAAGTAATCATCACGATAGGCACCCTGTATTAGTGATTACCGGTAGGGGTGCCCTCATCTAGTAGTTACGTGGCGAGAACGGATGATTACCGTAGGAGTTGCACTCTTAGTACTCTGAAGTGTTCGTATTCGATTGACTCAGAAATCATTAACGAGTTCTAGCCCTGCCTGAGGGGCGAGAGGCAGGGCTAGAACTTATACATAGTGGCCGTTCGGGGGGAAGCAGCCTATAACCATTGTGCGGAGCTTCGACAAAAGTCACAAGGGATTGTTCACTCCAGTGAGCATTGGCAGTGAGGAAGAAAGTACTGGGGTTTATCTATGTGGTTTCTCTTTAAAGGCTCTTTGGTTATCTGTAGTCCTGGAGGCTGTGGTGCTTGGAGTAGTCCTGGTTGCCTCGGTGACAACCAAGCCTTTGATTTGGACGGCAGTACACATGAGTACCGCTAACCCCTATGATCCATAGTCGATGTCTTGTATCTATGCAGGATACTCTGCGGTTTTAGCATTTGTTGCAATATATTTCAAACACTGTTACTGCAGGTAAAACATATCTTTATGTGTGTCTCGCACAAAATGACAGTCATGTGTTTTACAGTTGAGAGATACTAAAGACGAAAGAAGGCCACTCGGCGGCAACCAAGTGACCTTCGCTTATCACCCAGTAGTAGCTGGGGGAAAGCATGTGCATGATTCTATCTAATGATTCCTCTCCGGGCACTTTGACCGGTGCGCGTGTTGGTACGCCATCTAGAGTGCGCCAGGATTGCGCAGGTCTAGATGATACTCCGGCAAGTCAGCTTGACCGGGAAAAACTTCTCCAGCATCTTGGGCGTGATGCGCTACACGGTTCTATCAGCCGTGACTTTCAAAGTGCTTACCGTGTCGTGGTAGATGAAGAAACCGGTAAGAAGCGCAGCGTTCCGAGACTTTATCGCACTGATTCGGAGAAACTCGGTCGATGTGAATACGTCATGCTGACGAATAAGCAATATTCTGCGGTTATGGTTATTGATGTTGACCAGCCCGGAGAATCTGGAGGCCATCCAGTTCATCTCAATGCTTATGTTAAAAGCGTTATCTTCGCCCTTGTCCAGCGAGGCATTGGGCCAGCATGGGCCGGGATTAATCCGCTAAGTGGTAAAGCTCAGTTTATTTGGCTGATTGACCCGGTGTATACCGGCAAAAATAAGCATTCCAGCAATATGGAGCTGCTAAAAGCTACGAGCCAGGAGTTAGGCGCTCTTCTCGCACATGACCCGCACTTTGCGCACCGTTTTAGTCGTAGTCCTTTTTATACTGGTAAGTCAGTAGAGGCATATCGCTGGTATCACCAACACGATCGCGTCATTCGCCTCCAGGACTTTCTAAGGCAGGTGCGTGAGATGGCTGGACACCCTCAGTACGGTAAAAACATGCGTCAGCAATTTAGCTCTGGTCGTGAACTCATCAATGCAGTGAAGGCTCGTCGAGAAGAAGCCCAAGCCTTCAAAGCTCTTGCAGAAGATGTTGAAAACGAAATAGGCGCAGGACTTGATCAATATGACCCAGAACTGATCGACGGCGTCCGTGTCCTTTGGATTAGTCAAGGGTGCGCGGCCCGTGATGAAACGGCGTTCCGCCATGCTTTAAAGACCGGACACCGGCTCCGTGCTGCTGGACAACGCCTCACCGATGCGGCCATCATCGATGCCTATGAGCATGCGTACAACATTGCGCAGCACGTGGGCGCGGCAGGACGGCGTAGTGAGATGCCGCCTATGCGTGACCGCCAGACGATGGCTAGACGCGTTAGAGGCTATGTTACCCAATCTAGGAACAACGCATACAGCGGTTCTCATGCGCCTAGAAAGACGAGCAGTAGCGAACGCAAAGCATTAGCCACTATGGGGCGTAAAGGTGGCCAGAAAGCCGCACAACGCTGGAAAACAGATCCACAGGGCGAATATGCGCAGCGCCAGATCCAGAAACTTGAAAAGACACATAGGTTAAAAAAAGCACAGGGACGTTCGACGAAGTCGCGTATTAGTCAGATGGTCAACGACCAGTACGTACAAACAGGAACCCTTCCTTCTTGGTTAGAGATTGAGAAGGAAATCGGAGTATCCAGAGCGACGGTAGCGAGGCATGTAGCAGCGCTCAAAAAGAGTGGAGATTATCCAGAGCTTTAGGGGTCTCATACCGTAAGCAATATACGGTTCCCCTGCCGGTAGGCAGGTAGGTAAAAACCTCACTTAAGAAAATCTTGAGAACTAGAGTAAATAGGAACTTTTCCTTCTTGGTTAGAGATTGAGAAGGAAACTGGAGTATCCAGAGCGACGGTAGCGAGGCATGTAGCAGCGCTCAAAAAGAGTGGAGATCATCCAGAGCTTTAGGGATGCAATGCCGTAAGCAATATATGGTTTCTCTGCGCAGCAGTAGAGGTGGACTGCTTCTCATCTTTGCACGACACAAAAATCTCGGACGTTTGTATAGTCTCTGCGGCAGTACTCGCTGTCTGGTTGACGGCGTCATCCCACTAGGCATGCTGCGTTCAGCATGGTCCAGCGGATGATTGCTTGCAAGGCTTCAATGCGCGGCGGACTCGCTACTTAGTGGCGATAGTCCCAGCCAGGGTGTGTTCGGTATAAGCGCGAGGGCTATCGACCCCCATGGGGGGTGCCCAAGCAAAGCCAAGACAACAGCACCATAGTCAGAGAACCCAATGTGCGCATTTTGCTTTTCAGGTTTCAAAAATGCGCACAAAATGCGCACATTGGAAAATCATCATAAGTACAGGTCAGATGGTGTAAATAATTGATAAGTTTTTATAATGTATGTTATTTGAAATAAAAAGCGCACATCAAATACCTATTACTACCTGTGCTTATTATAAAATGTGCGCATTTTCAGTGAAAAATAGCTAACCCTATATACGAGAGAGACATTTTCTTTAAAAGATCGCGATCACGTACGTGTTACGTATAAAGGTTTCAAGAAAAATGCGCACATCGGCCTAAAATGCGCACATTGTTGTCTTACTGCAGCTCAACGCTACTTTTTTATGTGCGCATTTTTCTGCGTTCTGTGCGCATTATTCTATTCCCCCAGGTCAGATGTGCGCATTTATGTGCGCATTTTTCTAGAGTATAAACCTCTGTGCGCATTTTCTTATCAAGAAAAGTAAAATGCGCACATAAAAAACAAGCC
>NZ_CP061538.1 GCF_014705945.2 Rothia amarae | reverse complement strand
CCACCTGCGCTCCCTCGCTCTTACTCACGGCATTCCCAAGAGTCGTGTCGATGAAGTTATCGATATGACCGGTCTAAGCGCCGTCGCCAAAAAGAAGGTTCGTGGATTCTCCCTTGGCATGGGGCAGCGCATGGGCATTGCAGCCGCGCTCCTGGGCGATCCGCAGAATGTTATTTTGGACGAGCCCGTCAACGGTCTTGATCCCGAAGGTGTTATCTGGGTGCGTAACCTAGCGCGCTACCTCGCATCTGAAGGCAAAACTGTACTGATTTCCTCTCACTTGATGAGCGAAATGGCACAGACTGCTGATGACCTCGTGGTGATTGGCCGCGGTCGAGTTCTTGCCAACTCTTCCATTCAAGATTTCTTGTCGCTGGCAGCAAATGATCGCATTTTAGTTCGTACTGATCACCGTGAGCAGCTTGATCGTCTTCTTCAAGAACGAGGAACCTCGGTTTCGCCCATCGAAACAGACGGTTTGATGGTTCAAGGGTTGGACGCGCGGTCTCTCGCTCGCTTGGCGGCGGAGTCGAATGTGCTTCTGCATGAGATTACCCCGCAGATTGCTTCTTTGGAAGATGTCTACATGAATATGACCCGGGACGAAGTGGAATATAACTCCTCTGATTTGCCGGAAAATCATCAGACTGGTGCGGGTGTTTCACCTGTGGCTCCCGGGGCAACAATGTATGAATCAAACGGTATAAATCAGTCGAATACGACACAGGAATCGACGCCGTGGGCGGACCAGCAGGGTAGCCGCGCAGTATCTGGAACCACTTCACAGCAGGAGGAAAACTAATGACCACCACTACCTCAACTGCGTCGCGGACTTCCATTGCGCCGCGAAGCGCCTACGCTGATAAGAAATTGAGCTTTTTCGGTACGGTTCGTTCAGAAGCTCTCAAGTTCCGCACGCTGACCACTAACTGGGTCATGACACTTATTGTGGGTGTTGTGATGATTGGTTTGGCACTTCTCTTTGCAATGAACCTTAACTCACAGGCTGATATGTTGCGCGACAATCCTCAAATGGCTGCCGAGATGGCGGCTCAAGCTGGGGAAGACGGCGCTTCGTACTTCACGATTGATGGTCTAGTACATTATGCTCACGGGCTGGGCGCGTCGGGCACCATGCTAGCTAATATGCTCATTGCTTCTATTGCCGTGGTTTTTGTGGCATCTGAATATGCTACACGGGCTATTGGTACTACTCTTACGGTGGTTCCTCGCCGTTCTATGGTGTATGTAGCGAAGTTCCTTGTGGTGAGCGTCTTCGGCTTCCTCACCGGATTTGTTGTAGCTGCTCTTTCCTATTTTGCTTCTACTCCCATTCTCAATGAGGAGCTTTCGAGCAAAATTGATTTCTCTTCGGGTGCCGTCATGAACTGGCTGGGTGTGGCAATCTACTTCATGCTTATGGCTTGGATGGGTCTCGGATTTGGCGCGCTATTGCGTAGCAATGCGGGCGGCGTGGTTTTGGTCGTTGTCTTGATGTTCGTGATGCAGATTATTTTCAGCACCTTGCAGTTTGACTGGGCAACCGATTTCGCACCTTACCTCCCAGCAAGTTTGGGCAACAACATCACTTCTTACGGTTTGCCTGAGGACGCTGAGATCGGCTACCAGGAATCTGGGGCTTGGCTGGCTCTCTGGGCTGGTGTTCCTGCTTTGCTCGGTTACCTGCGGTTTGCTTTCACCGACACTAAGTAAGGTATGAAGTCTCGTCCAACATCTGGCGCTGCGCCTCTTTCCGAGGGGCAGCGCCTTGTTGCGCGTCGTCGGGGAAGGACTACGCGATGGGTGAAGGCTCATCCTGTAGCTACTAACGGGATACTTGCCGGGCTCAATCTGTTGCTGCAGGGGATGTTCTCGATAGTCATGGCGATTCCGCGAGATTGGCCTTCGGCGCCGCATCTTCTTGTTCTTATCGTTTTCAATCTGTTGAGTACCGCCCTGATTTTTGTGCGCAAGAGGTGGCCCCTGCAACTTTTGCTAGGGGCAACATTGGTCGACCTTATCTATTCCGTTATCGTCGGTACCGAGAGCAGCTTTTCGCTGGCGGGTTTTGTGCCGTGGATCTTTCTCTACACTGTTGCTGCGGAGCTGAGTCTCCGTCTGACTATTTTTGGTTTCCTTGCTGTGAGCGCCGCCAATATGGTTCTCATGGGGTTCCTTTATCTTTCTGAGCCGATACCTACCGGCGATGGTTCAACTATCTCTTTACAAGAGAATCCACTCCCGCTTCTTACTCTTTTAGGGTTTAGCGTGGGTATGGGTGTGGCGATTAATCTCGTCGTCGTTATGTTCGGCAGATTCACGCATAAGAATAATGAGTTTGATCGTGAAATCGTCGAACGCTTTGATCAAACACAGGTCCTCGCCGCTACTGAAGAACGAACCCGTATTGCTCGCGAAATGCACGATGTGGTGGCGCATTCATTGACCGTAATGATTACCTTGGCTGACGGTGCACGGATTGTGGGAAAGAAGAATCCTGAGCGGGCTGAGGAGGTTCTTCAAGAGCTTTCTCATACTGGACGTACGGCTTTAGCTGATATGCGCCGAACCTTGGGCGTTTTGAGGGAACCGCATGCGCAGAATGCACCGCTTTCACCTGCCGAGGGAACTTCAATGGATGCTCGGGAGAACCTTCAAGAGCTAGTAGATTCTTTTGAAGCAACGGGCATGCCAGTTGTCTTTGAATACCGGGGTGAGGCTATTCCTACGGATAATAATTTGAGGTTGAGCCTTTACCGTATTGTGCAGGAATCTTTGACTAATGCGCTTCGTTATGGACGGAATGTTAGCGAGGTGAGGGTGAAAGTGGAAGTTATGCTACCGGATGTTTGGATCACTGTAATAAACGATGGAACAGCCGCGCTAGAAGATTCTTCGGGTATAGGCTCTTTGGGGTCAGGAAAGGGTTTAACTGGTATTCGGGAACGAGCTGCGTTCTATAACGGGTCGGTGATCGCTGGGCCTAACGATATGGGTGGTTGGACTCTTCGCGCTCATCTGGTGTGGGAATCTTCGGTTCCTTCAACTCATCACTAAAATAAAGAGTATTGGCTCCGGGAGGTAAGGATTTCTATGTCTGAAGCATCACCGCTACGCGTGCTGTTGGTAGACGACCAGTCTCTTCTGCGGATGGGATTTCGCCTGGTGCTAGAGGGCACGGATATTGAGGTGGTGGGGGAAGCATCCGACGGCGCGCAAGGAGTTGCAATGGCGCAAGAACTGCGCCCCGACGTCGTGCTGATGGACGTCCGTATGCCAGTTATGGATGGCATTGAAGCTACGCGGCAGATTACTCAAACTACGGAGTCACGAGTCATCATTTTGACCACTTTTGATGTGGATGAATATGCATTTGCTGGTTTACGTGCGGGAGCCAGCGCATTTATGCTTAAGGACGCGCAGCCTGAGGAGCTAGTGAGAGCTGTGCAAGTGGTAAATGCGGGGGAGTCTATAGTGGCTCCCCGGATGACTGCTCGGTTGGTAGAAGAATTTATCAATAACACATCTACTAGTAATTATGCTTTAAATGGAATATATAAAAGTAGATTAGAGTCCTTGACACCCCGGGAAAGAGATACAGTGGAAGCAATAGCTACCGGTCTTTCCAACTCTGAAATCGCAGAAAAGTTCTTTGTTTCAGAAACCACGGTCAAAACGCATGTGCGGTCGATTCTCTCCAAACTTGATGTAAGGGATCGCGTGCAGGTGGTTGTCTTCGCATATGAGTCGGGAATGGTTCAACCGGGAAACAAGTCCCCTCATGTCTTGAGAAACGATTTCTAAATGACGGAGCAGAAGCCTCAAGAAGATTCAGCCAATCGCTGGTCTCATAACCGTACCCTTACCGTTTCTCTGCGCACGGTAAACAGGGGGCGCAGGGCGGCAGGAATTCTTACCTATTCTGAGACGCGGTCGGTGAAACGGCGTCTGTGGTGGGCCATGGCGGTTGTGGTGATTCTTAGCATTCTCGTTGCCACTATAGGGAACTATATTTCCACCGTTCGTACTCCCACTGAAGCTATCGAAAAACACTTCAACAATCTTCGAGACGGCCGGTATTTCAGGGCTATGGATCGTTCGGCGTATGGGGATGACTCTGTTGTTTTTCTGAAGAATTCGATATATCGGCAGTCACCTGGCCGCGTTGAATCCTATTCCATTGAAGAGATTCAGGAATCTGGCAATACTGCGACGGCGCAGGTGAAAGTAAAAGCAGATGGTAAAGAACAGCTGGTTCGTCTGAACGTGGTGAAAGACCATAAAACGGGAATTTTTAATGATGCTTGGCATCTTGCAGAGCCAGGGCAAAAGCTCTTATCGGTGGAAAATTCTTTTCCTCTGGATGAATTCTTTATCAACGGGTATGCCGTAGATTTACCTGATACTGGAGCTTTCTCTCCTGAGGAATCTTCCCTCTGGAAGGTCGCTCTATTACCCGGAAAATTTGAGTTTGGTATGCCTAAAGATTCCTACTATTCGGTGGTTGGTGGGTCTTACTCTGTGGGCGTGGGATTTGATCAGGGCTCGCTGAAGCCTCTGCAGTATAAGCTTCGTCCGTCTTACCGTATGTGGAGTGAAACGGATCAAGAGATTAATAAGTGGGTGCAGGAATGTATGAACTCTCGTTCCCTCTCTCCAGAAGGTTGCCCTGCTTCTAAAACACCCTCGGAAAAAAATATAACCGAGGTGGAATGGAATCTTATTTCACGTCCAGTGATGTATTTAGAACAGGATTCCCAGAAGGGGGATACTTGGCATGCTAGCAAATATAAACCTGCAGAATTTGCCGTGACCTATGAAAAAAACGGGAAGAAAATTACCGAAAAAATCTCTACTCCTATCGATGCAACGGTTGTTTCATCGGGCAAAAGTGCGTCGATAGAGGTAAAGGCGGGGGAGCCTTCTGAATCCTCTGCTTCACCCTCTGCGAAAGATACAGACAGGTAGTCAAATTCTCAGTAGCCTTAAAAGTAATACAAGCAGAATCTCTAAGATCTGCACGGCTACATCAAAGGAGAATCCATGTCAGAAAGACCCGAACATTACACCCCGCAATATATAAATAATCAGCGCAATCCTTTTGCTCCTACCTACGGAATTAACCAGCAAGCTACCACCGTAATTGTCCGGCAGAAATCTTTACTCATTGCCTATCTACTGTGGTTCTTCTTGGGTTGGTTAGGTTTACATAAGCTGTATCTGCGTCAGCCTTTTATGGCGCTCTTCTACGTCATTCTGTTTGCTATCGGTTCCACCACCTGGCACATAATTCTAGGCATTCCCTTTATTGTCTTGTGGGGTCTGCTCATGTTCATAGATATCTTCACCATGCCAATTCGTGTGGGGCTAATGAACTCTCTAGCAGTTCGTCGCACGTACTAGTTTTTGTGCCCGTTCGACGTCGAAGCGTCGGGGAGCTACGGTGGGCAGCCGCTTTCCCTCGGTGGCGGTCTGAACTTACACGTCTGTAGTTCGTGTGACCTTGCGCCGAACCTCCAAAAAACCCTGTAAATAAGGCGTTTAATCCTGTAAAGTGGCAAAGTCTGTGCAGAATCGGTCAATCTCCGCTTTTGTGCAAGCGCGAAATATCTCCTGCTATGGAAATCCCATAGCCGTTTAGCCCAAAGGAGGGGTTTAATCATGCGTGAATACGAATTGATGGTTATCCTCAATCCCGAGGTAGAGGATCAGGCTGTTGAGCCCACCCTCTCTAAGTTCCTCGAAATCGTAACCAAGGACAACGGCACCATTGACAAGATGGACATCTGGGGCCGTCGCCGCCTGGCATACGAAATCCAGAAGAAGACCGAAGGCATCTACGCAGTCGTCAACTTCACTTCCACCCCGGAATCTGCAGCAGAATTGGATCGTCGCCTTAACTTGAACGAATCCGTGATGCGCACCAAGATCATCCGTCCGGAAGATCAGAAGATCTCCTCCAAGTAATCCCTTTCAAGGGGTTGGTTCACGCCGTTTCAAAGTGATGTGATTTTTTTACAGAATTTTTGAGATTGACGCCTAAAAATGTCAGACCCTCATGAAAGACTTTTTCTAATTACTTGATTATTCGACTGGAGGCATCAAATGGCTGGCGATACCGTCATTACTGTCGTTGGTAACCTTACCGGCGATCCCGAGCTTCGTTTCACCCCTAACGGTGCAGCGGTAGCTAACTTTACGATCGCATCCACCCCGCGCAATTTTGATCGCGCATCGGGTGAATGGAAAGAAGGCGAGACCCTCTTTCTTCGCGCATCAGTATGGCGTGAAGCCGCTGAAAACGTGGCAGAAACCCTGCGTAAGGGTATGCGCGTCATCGCACAGGGCCGTTTGAAGTCCCGCTCGTACGAGACTAAAGAAGGCGAACGCCGCACTTCAATGGAGCTAGAGATCGAAGAGATTGGTCCCTCACTCCGTTTTGCATCTGCCAGCGTGAACCGTAACCAGCGCTCCGGAGGTAACAACTTTGGTGGTCAGCAAGGTGGCGGTTTTAACAATGGGGGAGGCAACAACTTCGCTGGAGCTAACCAAGGTGGTTTCAATGGTGGCAACACCGGTGGCCAGCAGGGTGGTTTCAGCGGCGGCAACGGTTATAGCAACAATAACGGTGGCGGTAACTTTGGTGGCTCTCAGGGCAACCAGCAGTCCTCACCGCAGTCAGCTCCTGCACCTAGTGCAGATCCGTGGGGCGCTCAGTCCGGCGGAAACTATGACTGGGGTGCGGCGTCTGAAGACGAACCGCCCTTCTAAACCGATAACCTTCGAATAAAAATATCCACCATCCCGCGGTTTAGCCGCGGGCTCCCAACAAAATAAAGGAGCACCACGATGGCTAAGGCTGAAATCCGTAAGCCCAAACCAAAGCAGAACCCGCTCAAGGCTGCAGACGTAACCGAGATTGATTACAAGGACGTCGCTCTTCTGCGTAAGTTCATCTCCGATCGCGGCAAGATCCGCGCACGTCGTGTAACTGGCGTAACCGTGCAGGAACAGCGCAAGATCGCTCAGGCAATTAAAAATGCCCGCGAAGTTGCACTCCTGCCTTACTCCGGCGCTGGCCGCTAAAGAGAAGGAGAGTAAAGAACATGGCTAAGATCATTCTGACTCAGGAAGTTTCCGGTCTGGGTGTTGCAGGTGACGTCGTTACTGTAAAGAACGGCTACGCACGTAACTTCCTTCTGCCCCGCGGCTTCGCAGTTGTATGGACCCAGGGCGGCGAACGCCAGGTTGAGTCCATCCGCGCAGCTCGTACAGCTCGCGCTAAGGCATCACTTGAAGAGGCACAGGCTCAGGCAGCTAAGCTTTCAGACGCAACTGTAACCGTTGCTCACAAGGCTGGCTCCGAAGGTCGTCTCTTCGGTTCTGTTAAGGCAGAGACCATTGCAGACGCTATTGAAGCTGCTGGACTAGGTTCTGTTGACAAGCGTGCGATCCACCTTGGCAACGCTATCAAGTCCACCGGTACTCACAACGTTTCCGTGCGCTTGCACGAGGACGTTGTAGCAAACGTTGAACTTGACGTTGTAGCTGCATAAGTTTTTGCTTATGAGCGCCACGCGTTTGTAAAGAATGCCGCTTTCCTTGGGGAAGCGGCATTCTTTGTATGTGAAGGCGCTTTTGATTCCGTTCTTAGAAAGTAAAGGCATACTAGAATTTATGCGCTTATCATCCCAGACAACCGATTCTTCCTCCCGTGCGTCGTCGCGGTGGGGTTCGCTGAAATCTAGCACCCAGATGTTCCTGGTTGCACTTATTATTCAAGTGATTGCCACAGTCCTTTCTTTGATTGCGGTTTATGGGTCTCTTTCTAGCCCATCGGGTACTCTGACTCTCTTTTTGGTGTGTTTGGTGGGGAGCATCATCGCCTCTGCTCTGGTGATGATTTTGACGGTGGTGGGCCTATTTCGTTATCGCCACATGACCCTATGGAACGCGCTTCTGTTGATTTTTACGGTGGTGACTAATCCGGTGGTTGTGCTGGCGCTTCTGGCCACCGCTCTTTGACGAGGTTCTCTGGTGTGCTTTCCTTTCGTCTGCCCAAACACCTGCCTCATGAACTTCTGACACCGTTCATATAATGTTTTTAAAATCTCCAGGTGACTCCCAGGATTCTTAAATGAATACCAAAGGTTGCTGGTGTTAACTAGTAATAGATGGTTCGAGGAGCACCTGAAAAGGATTCCGAAGCTTTCTGAAAGTTGAATAGCCGGTGCGAGAAATGCTGAATTTCGTATCGAGAATGTGTGTGTTAAAAACTAGCGGCAAGACCAGTATGGGGGTCGGGCCGCTAGTTTTTTGTTTAAAAAATAGTGGGCTTTCATTCGCACTGCGAGAGGTTCCACTGGGCGCAGGGTACGCGGTGTGGGTAGCGGTGGGGGCTGTAACAACTGTTATTTTTGCGATGGCTACCGGCGCGGAATCAATATCTTGGGTGAAAATTATTTTCTTGCTCATGATTATCGGCGGGGTAATAGGTTTGAAAGTTTCTCACTAGTTCGTACTGTGGGATTTTTTGAACATAATGGAGTATGGCTACTTTCCCAAGTGTTCTCATTGCAGTTGATAAGTTCAAGGGTTCTCTTTCTGGTGCTGGGCTTTCTGAAGCAATCGCAGAGGGGATGAAGGATGAGCTGGGGCGATCCTTTGAGCCACTCATATGTCCTATCGCTGATGGCGGAGATGGAACGGTCGAAGCGGCTCTTGCCGCTGGTTTTCGGGAAATCATGGCGCCGGTTTCTGGTCCTCTGGGGGAGCCAGTAGAGGCTCAGTTCGCTTATGAAGGTTTATCCCAGACCGCTGTAATTGAGGTGGCGGAAGCATGTGGGCTGTGGCGTATGGATTCTCAGCAGCTTGATGCGGTCAATTCCACAACTTTTGGTGTGGGTGAGTTAATCCTTGCTGCGTTGGATGCCGGAGCCCGTCATATTGTGGTGGGGCTGGGTGGATCTGCCACTACCGATGCTGGTGCGGGGATGTTGCAGGCTCTAGGCGTAAAGATTCTAGACGACGACGGTGAGCCTCTGCGCGCAGGAGGAGGGGCTTTACTGGGCGCGGCTCGAGTAGATGTATCGGGGCTGGATAACCGGTTAGATTCGATTGATTTCACGGTTGCTTGCGACGTCACGAATCCTCTTTTAGGCTCGAGCGGTGCGGCTGCTGTTTTTGGTCCGCAGAAGGGCGCAACAGAAGAGCAAGTTTTGCTTCTTGACCGGTCATTAAAACATTTTTCCAACCTTTTAGAGTTGGATATGGGTGTTTCACGTGAAACATTCAGCATTCAGGAAGGCGCTGGGGCCGCAGGAGGACTCGGATTCGCCTGCCTCGCTTTAGGGGCCAAAATGCGACCGGGGGTAGATATTTGTTTTGAACTTACCGGTTTTCACCAGGTATTAGAGCATGCAGACGTAGTGATTACGGGGGAGGGGAAGCTCGATGAGCAGACCCTCCAAGGAAAGGGGCCTGCCGGCGTCGCCAACGCAGCCCGCGCGCAGCATAAGAGAACTCTTGCTGTCTGCGGTTCCAACGAGCTCACTGCCCAACGAGCAGAAAAGGCAGGGTTTGAGCGGGTTTTCGCCGTCCTAGATATGGAGTATGAAGGACACCAAGTAACCCTGGCGGAGTCCCTAAAGACCCCGAGCCACTATGTAAAGCTCCTCGGAGCAGAGATTGCTCGATACCTCAGGGAATCACCGAACTAACAACTCTTGAGGCTTACTCCATCAACACCTGGTATGAACTGAAAAATTCATGCACGAGACCAATGAGCTTCTCTCATGTTCTATGGAGGGAAATTTCATGCCGTAATCAATCCCACCTCGTGTGTCTTTCTGTGCCATGAGAAAATAGAACCCACCCTAGCAGTTAGCAGAAGAGGTAAAAAGTGTCTGAGAACCCCGAGTATGGTGCCCGTACCCTTCCCCACGATGATGTGGCGGAGCAGTCTGTTCTGGGCGGCATGATGCTTTCTAAAGATGCGATTGCTGACGTCGTGGAGGTTCTGCGTGGGTCTGATTTTTACAAGCCTGCGCACGAGAATATCTACGAAGCAATTATTACTCTTTACGGCCACGGCGAACCTGCCGATGCCGTTACGGTTGCCGACGAACTCAATAAACGCGGTGAACTTAATCGTATCGGCGGCGCCCCCTATCTGCACTCGCTGATTTCCTCGGTGCCCACCGCTGCCAACGCCGGATTCTACGCGGAAATTGTGGCAGAACGCGCGGTCTTGCGCCGTCTGGTTGAAGCTGGCACTAAGATTGCCCAGCTGGGTTATTCGCAGGACGGCGAGGTCGAAGGGCTGGTGAACCAGGCGCAGGCTGAGGTTTATAGCGTTGCCGACGGCCGTGAGAACGAAGATTATGTCCAGCTCAAAGAAGCCATGGATTCCACAGTGAATGAGATTGAGGCGAACGGCTCGCGTGCCGGTGGTATTCACGGCGTCCCCACTGGCTTTATTGAATTTGATGAGCTCACCGCCGGGTTGCAACCCGGTCAGATGGTGGTTATTGCGGCTAGGCCGGCAATGGGCAAGGCTCTTGCGCTCGACACTCCAATCCCTACTCCCTCAGGTTGGACGACGATGGGAGAACTATCCGTTGGTGATCAGGTTTTAGGCTCCGATGGTTGTCCCACCACCGTGATTGCAGCTACTGAGGTAATGAATAATCGCCCTTGTTATCGAGTGGTTTTCGATGACGGGTCGGAAATTATTGCCGATGCTGAACATCAGTGGCTCACAGATACCCGGGCCTCTCGTAAGTCTAAGCAGGCAGTACTAGCGGGCCTCCAAAAAAACCAGCGGAATACTGCTGAAGTGCGAACTACTGAGGAGATTCGTTCTACTTTGCGTTGCAACACTGCTGATGCCCGTATCAATCACAGCGTGAAGAACGCTCGTCCTTTGCAATTTCCGGATGCTGATTTGCCGATTGCCCCTTATACCTTGGGGGTGTGGCTTGGAGATGGTGCGAGCGCCGCTGCCCGGGTAACATCAGCTGATTCCGAAGTTCTCGCGGGGATTGAATTAGACGGATATCAAGTTAAACAAGTCGATGGAATAACCCATTCTGTTTCTCTACCGACCGTGTCGGATGCAGGTGAACTTAAAGCGTGGGTTGTGCGTCCCTGCTCCGAATGTGGCAAAGATTGCCATGGGACAAGATGCCTAGAATGTTATAGAGAAAAATCAACTGTACAAGGGCGACTGCGTAAGCTTGGTGTCCTTGGTAATAAACATATTCCTGCAAGTTACCTTCGGGCTTCCGAGAAGCAGCGTAGAGCTCTTCTGGCTGGGTTGTTGGACGCTGACGGTACTGTAACTAACGCTGGGTGTGTGCAACTGGTCGTGACAAATCGCCAGTTAGCGTTGGACGCTCAAGAGCTGATTCATTCGTTGGGTTACCGCTCTGGCCTTCGTACTAAGCATGTGAAGGGGCGTTCTGAGGCTACTTCTACCGCATACAAGCTTACTTTTTCGGCTGCGGATACGGTCTTTGGATTATCGCGAAAGAACGATGCTCATCGCCTTCGCGACGCTCGTCCCACGCCTAAGCGAACTAGTCGGTTTATCGTGGCGGTAGAGCCCATAGAGTCTGTGCCCGTGCGTTGTATTCAGGTAGATAATGAGGAGCATCTCTTCTTAGCTTCTCGTGCCATGATCCCTACTCACAATTCTACGTTTGCCCTCGACATCGCTCGTTCTGCGGCAATTAAGAACAATATGGCAACCGTTTTCTTCTCGTTGGAAATGAGCCGCAACGAGATTGCTATGAAGATTCTTGCCGCTGAGGCTTCTCTTAACCTGGGGGATTTGCGCAGGGGACAGCTGGACGACGACCAGTGGGCTAAGCTCGCTACTGCCGTGGGCAAAATGGACAACGCGCCTTTGTTTATTGACGATTCGCCCAATATGACGCTGATGGAAATCCGGGCGAAAGCGCGCCGCCTGAAGCAGCGAAATAATTTGAAGCTTATCGTTCTCGACTACTTGCAGCTGATGAGTTCGGGTAAAAAGGTGGAGTCGCGTCAGCAAGAAGTTTCCGAGTTCTCGCGTGCGCTGAAGCTCATGGCGAAGGAGCTCGAAGTGCCGCTCATTGCGCTGTCGCAGCTAAATCGTGGCTCGGAGCAGCGAACCGATAAGAAGCCCATGGTGTCGGATCTGCGTGAATCTGGGTGTCTGACTGCTGATACCCGTATTTTACGCTCAGATACTGGCGCAGAAACGACCATGGGTGAGTTGTTCGCATCGGGCGCTCGGAATGTTCCTGTATGGTCCCTTGGTGACGATATGCGGTACGTTGAGCGTCATCTTACCCATGTTTTCTCTACCGGAGTGAAACCTGTTTATTGCATGAAGCTTGCTTCAGGTAAGCAGATTCGAGCAACCGCGAACCACCCTTTCTTTACGTATCGTGGGTGGAAAGGTCTGGGGGAGCTTGAACCTGGTTCGCGGATTAGTGTTCCCCGCCACGTGAACGGGCCTAGTAGCCGTGTTATATGGGACGATGCGCAGGTGACGATGCTCGCTCATATGTTGGGAGACGGTTCGTTTGTGAAGGGGCAATCTATCCGCTATGCCTCGGTAGATGAGGAGAACTTGCAAGCAGTAACAGAAGCGGCAAAGTACTTCGGTATTATTGCTGTCCGAGACACTCATGAAGTTGCTCGCTGTACTTCTTTACGTCTTCCGGCGCCCTATCATCTTACCCATGGCAAGAGAAACCCTCTTGCGGCGTGGCTTGACGAATTGGGACTGTTCGGATTGCGGTCATGGGATAAATTTATTCCCGCTGAAGTATTTACATTGCCGAAAACGCAAATTGCCCTGTTTATCAAACATCTGTGGGCAACTGATGGTTCAGTGACTGTAAAGAAAAATGGTAGAAGCGGCCGCATTTATTTTGGCTCCACATCCCGGCAGATGACCGAACAAATCTCCCTGCTTTTGCTACGGTTCGGTATCTCTACTCGTCTGCGTGAGGCGCCTCTGAAGGGAGAATATCGCCAGGGCTACACCTTAGATATTTCCGGTCGCGATGAGCAGCTTCGTTTCTTGCGTGAGATTGGTGTTCATGGAGGGCGTGCTACGAATTGCCAACGTCTGCTGGACATTCTTGAAAATGAAGGCATGAAGTCAAACACTAACGTAGACACGGTACCTGCAGAGGTATGGAACGATGTCAAAGATATACTTTCTGACCGAGGAATAACACATCGAGATTTCCAGAAAGATATGGGCAGCAAATATTGCGGTTCCACCTTCTATAAGCGTTCGCCCTCTCGTAGCCGATTGGCTCGAGTTGCGTCCGTCCTTGATTCGGCTGAATTGGATATGCACGCGGTAAATGACATCTTCTGGGACACCGTGGTGAGTATTGAGTATGCAGGCGAGGAAGAAGTCTTTGACGCAACCGTACTGGGGCATCATAACTTCATTGCTAACGGTATAACTGTGCATAACTCGATTGAGCAGGATGCGGATATGGTCATCCTTTTGCACCGCGACGACGTTTACGACAAGGAATCTCCTCGCGCTGGTGAGGCGGATGTCATTGTGGCGAAGCATCGTAATGGCCCGACCAAGACAATCGCTGTTGCTTTTCAGGGTCACTATTCCCGCTTTGCGAATATGACTCACGATTCATATTCAGACGGTGGTTTCTAGCCCTGCGGGGTTGAGTGCGAGAAGATGGATTTATGAACGATCAACTTCTCGCTGATAAGACCATTGCTATCACTGCTTCTCGTCGCGCTGAGGAGCAAGCGGGCGCGTTCGAGCGCCACGGGGCGCGCGTTCTCCTTGCGCCTACGGTGCGAATCGTGAAGACGGATGACGACGCCGCACTCGCTGCTGAAACGCAGCAGGTTCTAGCACACCCGCCGCATGTTCTGTTGGTTGCTACCGGTCACGGTTTGAAAAGCTGGCTGGATGCAACAGAAAAAAATGGTGGGGCTGAGCGTCTCAAAGAGATGTTAAGTGATGCGCAAATTTATGTGCGCGGCGCTAAGGGCAGGGGTGCGGTGCGCTCGCTGGGTTGGCAGGATTCTGGAATCGCGCAGGTGGAGACTACCGAATCGTTGGTGGAGCTTGCGCTGGAGAAGGGCGTTGCCGGAAAGAACGTGACTATTCAGCAGCATGGTAAACCGGACCCCGCTTTAGTGAAGAGACTGGAAGACGCCGGTGCTACGGTAACGCAGGTACATCCTAACCGGTGGGAGGAACCTGAAAACCCGGCTTTAGTGGATGAGCTCATCAATCGTTTGATTGCGGGGGAGATAGATGCCATTACTTTTACGGCGGCGCCGGCGGTAGAGGCTCTTCTGGAGAAGGCCTATCACTTAGGTAGGGGGGATGAGGTCGAAGCAGCACTCCGTACCGAAACCGTTGTGGCTGTCGTAGGGCCTGTTACTGCCGAACCGTTAAATGCTATAGGGGTAAATCCTGTGTGCCCGGAGCGATTCCGCATGGGGGCTATGGTGAAAGATTTAATAGAGGCTCTGCAATAAAAATTTCCGTTTTGGTCTCTCCTTATTGCTGTGACTTGCGCTTTTCTGCTGAAATATTTCTTTTTTCTACCCTTAATTTTGAGAAATTCCGCGTGTTGAAAGCGCTATGTCATGTAATTTGTTACCCGTAGGTAACTTAATGTCAGGGATTTAAGGAATACTCTCATGTCACTCTCTAGCGTCGAGCGCGACCAAATCGCTCGTGAATTTGAGCAAAATCTGCAGGAATCAGGTTTTACTCTGGACGAGTTGCGCCAACAATCGGGGCTCGATGAAGATCGCTTTATGCGCGCTTTTTTGATGTCCGAACGAGGCTCTGACCCCGTTGACGTCTGGCTGATTCGAGCCCTCCTAGAAACCGCCGTCAAACATAACGGTGGTACCTTCACCCCCATCACGAAACTCAATGAGGAAAATCGCCGGCGTGCTGCTGGTTGGTTTGGCATCAAAGATCGCCGCTAATTTCGAACCTACTCACAAGGATATTTCTATGACTCTCCCCAGCGGCACTCCCATCGGGTTTGATTTAGGCAACGATAACCCCGAAGAAGCTCAGCGGTTCTACGGTGAACTTTTCGGCTGGGCGTTTGAAGGCCGCGGTCCTAATTTTCATCATTACCATCTCATTACCCAAAATGGCGGGTATGTAGGCGGGCTGATGAATTCGAAGATGAGCGCTGAGGGTGAGTTAGACGAGGCGCCCTACCCCAATCACTGGGCGGTTTACCTGAGCACCGATCACATCGAAACTGCTTACTCAAAAGTTGAGAAAAACGGTGGGGTGGGAATTTTTGGCCCTATGTGGGTAGGCGAAATGGGTGCGATGGCGCTCGCTAAGGATTCTGCCGGCGCTGAGGTAGGGTTTTGGCAGCCCGGCACTATGAGTGGCTATGAATTCACTGCGCAACCTGGGACCCCCGTCTGGTTCGAGAACATGAGCCGGGATTTTGATGCGGCGCTTCCTTTTTACCAGAATATTTTTGGGTGGGAACCATCATTCATGGAGGACGCCGACATCACCGCTCGTCGTGCAGCTGAGCTGGGTGGGCAAATAGTGAGCCAGCCGCAGGATAATTTACTCGGTCGAGTGGTGGCTCTTAAAGATTCTACGGGCGCACCTTTTATGATTATCCAGACCGTAAATCACTAAATTTTGAGGGATGCCAGGGTCTTCCTGCAGGAGGAACTAGATGGCGTCGGCGTCAATAACTCCTTCCAATATGCGCCTATCGATGTGGGTGCCTTCCCGAATGATGGAAAGGGTGCCGGTGGCCTCAAGAATCACACATTGAGCTTGGTCTAAATGCGCTATGCCCGCCCGCCGCAGAGCGCTATAAACCTCTTCATGAGTCAGATGGGATCGGCGAAGATTTTTCTGGATGAATTGGCCATGGGCAATGATGACGCGCGAATGCGATTTCATGCTTCGGATACCGGTAACCTGCTGTGCTTGACCAAAAATCATTTCAAGAAGCATGAGGGTTCCCAAGCCAATGATCCCCGAGGCAAGAGTAGGTGGGTGGCCAATGATAACGCGCCCTGCCACGGCGCCGAACATAATGATGATAACCGCATCGAAACCGTTCCAGCCGGTTAGTACCCGCACTCCAAACACTCGAACAAGAATTAAAAATGCTAGGTAAATACCGATGGCTGAAAGTATCACTATGGGTATTCGCCAGGGCTCTATGCCGAGGTATTGGATATAAGTTTGCAGGCCGTCAGGCGGCGTCATTGTTTTTCCCCTCTGAGCTGGGAGATAAAGGTCTGTTCCTACTCTAAGGCCTTCTCCTTCTAGAAAACTGCTTCGAGAGATCTTTGAAGATGAATGGGGTGCTGGTTTTATCTGGGTACGATGGGTTTCATTACTAACGATAGTTTTAGCTAGTCAGTAAATGGATTGCCTTATATTGCGGGAGAAGAAGATGAACTACGAGCAAATTCCACCGGAGACTAAAGATTGGACCGTTGTACTTCGCGACGGCTGCCCTGAATGTGGTTTTCAGCCTGGCTATGACTATGGGGAGAATGTTCAGCGTTTGCGCGCACTTGAAGCTCCGATCATGACTGCTTTTAACCGTCCTGAACAGGAACTTTATGTGCGTCCGCAGAAGAATACGTGGGCACCTATTGAGTATTTGGCGCACTGCGCGGAGGTCTGCGAGGTGATGAGCCAGCGTTTAGAGTGGATGCTAATCCATGAAAACCCGGAGTTTGCCTTGTGGGATCAGGACGCCGCAGCGGTGGATGGGGAGTATCTCAACCGTCCTGTGGGTTCAGTCAAGCGTGATTTGCTTACTAATTTGCATCATGCGGCGGGTGAATTTGAAAAGGTGCCTGCTGACTTATTGGAGCGCACCGGACGTCGTTCTGATGGCAGTCGCTTCACTATCCAGACGCTCGCAGAGTACTTTGTGCACGATTTAGAACACCATATCCACCGAGATATTTAGAGGTTTAAACAGGGGGAGGGGCTCTCTGCGGAATAGCAGAGAGCCTCTCCCCTTTGGGTGAAGTAAACCTACTTCATTTGGTTAGCCCATCCATTATCTTTGGTGAGAACGGTGGCAACTCCCTTAGCTGAGGTAAGCGTAATGTTCTGCGTGTAGTGGTAAGTCGTTGAAGCCAAAGTGCCGGAGGGTTGGCAGCTTGAGACAAAATCCATCGCGTCGGGTGTAGGTTGTGTCCAGGTGGTACCGGTAACAGCTATAACTGGGGTGTAAGAGGAGGTGTATTCTCGATAGGTAATGTTATTGTTTACCACGAATTTTCCCGTAGCGGTCGGTATTGACCATGCTGAAGAGGTTGAGGTAACTCGTGTGAACGTCGTATTTGCAGCTACCGGTAGCCAATAGTTAGCAACTAGGTTAGAGAGCTTTGCGCCGGTGGGAATATTGCTGACCGTAACGTTACTTCCAGCAGTTTTTTGAGTAATTCGAAGTTGAGATTTGTTGTTACAGGTATACGGTTGAACGTTGCCGTTTGTACTACTTGCGTTATAGAACCATGTAATGGAGGTAAGCGTAGGTTGAGCTGATGCGGCGTATACAGGTGTAACGGCAGAAGCCATGATTGCAGGTGCTGCCCAGCCTGATCCTTTAGCGAGCGTGCGGCGCGAGATGGTGCGATGATTATTCATTTTTCTCCTGGACGATTGGTTGGAAAATTCTTAGGGTGAACCGCCCTTATAAAATAATACTATTCGATTTTTCTTTTTTAGACGGGGTGGATCCGTTCAACGCACCTACAATTTTCAAATGCGGAAATTCCAATTTTAATCTTCTTTTGTAGACTGAACGCAGATGTGCCACCGGCGTTATCAGTGTGAAGCAGAAAAAAGAGGAAAAATGGCTTTTAAACAGGGCGATCCTATGTGGGTAGATCTTGGTTCTGACCAGTTGGAAGAATCAAAGAAATTCTATTCGGAGCTATTCGGTTGGGAATTCACCGATACCGGGGCAGATTTTGGGCATTACAACATCATTACGCTGAATGGCCAGCGTATTGGTGGGGCTATGAACTCTTTGTTCGGTCCCGACGGCCCCCGCGAGAAGGCGGAAACTTCTAACGCGTGGAGCGTTTACCTCAAAGTTGACGATATGGAACAGTCAATCGAGGCTGTCGCAGGTCCTGACGCTACAGCTTTTCAGATTGTAAATGTGCCGCAGGACTCCTAGCTCCTGTGTCTTTACAGTGAACACTGCGCCGTTGGCGGAATAACTTGGTGCAAAGGTCTTCTTCGAGCATAGGCTGATTTATACAGACTATGTACTAGGAGAAGACCTTTGTCGTACACCACTAAAGTTTTGCAGAAGACCGGCCCTGAGGAGCCGTACCAGATTGCTGAAATTGAGCGCCGCGATCCTCGTGCGGACGACGTCGTCATTGATATCAAAGCTGCTGGTATCTGCCACTCTGACATTCACATGATTCGCAACGAGTGGGGCTCTGCAACTTACCCGTTGACGGTTGGTCACGAAATCGCTGGCGTGGTAAGCGCCGTTGGTTCGGACGTTACTAAGTTCAAGGTGGGCGACCGCGTAGGCGTGGGGTGCTTGGTGAACTCTTGTGGCGAGTGCGAGCAGTGCAAGGCTGGCGCTGAGAACAACTGTCTCAAGGGCGCGATTGGTACTTATAACGCTGAGGACGTCGACGGCACCATTACTCAGGGTGGTTATTCACAGAAAATTACTGTGAATGAGGGTTTCGTCGTCACTATTCCTGATGCGCTTGATTTTGACGTCGCGGCACCGTTGCTGTGTGCCGGTATCACCACTTATTCGCCGCTGGCTCGCTGGAACGTCAAGCCCGGTCAGAAAGTAGCTGTGATGGGTCTGGGCGGTCTGGGTCATATGGGTGTTCAGATTGCTGCAGCAATGGGCGCTGAGGTGACTGTTCTTTCCCGCTCTCTGAAGAAGGCGGACGCTGCCAAGGAGTTGGGTGCTGTGCGTACCTTGGCTACTTCCGATGAGAATTTCTTTGAAGAGCACCGCGGTGAGTTTGATTTGATTCTGAATACTATTTCAGCGCCGATTGATTTGGGTTCTTACCTGAACCTGTTGAAGCCTCGCGGAATTATGTCGGTGGTTGGTTTGACTACCGAGCCTTTGCCTCTGCAGATTATTGATTTGATTCGTGGCGGTCGTGTGCTAACCGGTAACAATATCGGTGGCATCCCCGAGACTCAGGAAATGCTTGATTTCTGTGCTGAACACGGCATTGCTTCAGTAATTGAGAAGGTCAATGTTCACGAGGTCGACGACGCTTATGATCGCGTGGTTGCCGGTGACGTCAAGTTCCGTATCGTGATTGATACCGAGACGTTTGATTCTGCCGAGTAAGTACTGTTCGGGATGAAAGGGGTCCTCTCTGAGGACCCCTTTTTGCCATGGGTTAGGCTATCTGGATAAACATCTCTGAGTATGAGCAGTCTATGCTTGACGCCGCTGATCCCGCCATCGCTGTAGGTATGAGCGCCTATATGCGCGATCAGTTTTCTTTTCTGGGATTGAAGTCTCCTCTGCGACGCGAAATCTTCAAACCTGATTTGGCTGAGTTGAAGAAGGAAGCTAAAATCGACGGCATCAATCAGGATTTTGTGGAGCATGCCTGGGCTCAGGAGGGGCGGGAATTTCTTTATAACGCTCTCGATTATTTGGTAGCTGTTAAAAAGTATCTGCAGCCTGCAGATATTCCCTGGTTGCGCTCGCTAGCTGAGCGTAAGACATGGTGGTGCTCGATTGACCGGCTTAATCGGATTATTGGCGATGTCGCGCTACGTCATCCTGAGCTGAATCAGATGCTCCTGAACGAGTGGGCGGTGGACGATAACTTTTGGATTCGTAGAATCGCTATCGACCACCAGCTCACTCGTAAGGAGAAGACTAACCCGGACCTTTTAGAGGCAATTATTGTCAAGAATTTTGGGTCTTCTGAATTCTTTATCAATAAAGCAATTGGTTGGTCTTTACGAGATTATTCGAAAGTGAACCCTCAGTGGGTACGGGATTTCCTAGCCCGTTATGGCGAGAAGATGGCGCCCCTGAGCATTCGCGAGGCAAGCAAATATATCTTAAAAGGTTTATTTATATAAGGTAGGGAGCTTCAGTCAGAACATCAGTAAGGTGAACTGGCTGGGTTTGCCATCAACCTAGAGGTGTGTCCCTTTCTCACTGTTTTTAGTGTTTCGTTAGATCATTTGTTCTGCAACGATATCCAGTGTTTTGTGCACCCCTTCTGTTGTAGGAGAAAGAGGAGAGAGCATCAGTTCGTCTGCTTCTACCAAGTGAGCAAATCTCATGAGGTAGTCTTTGACCTCAGCTGCTGTACCTGCGGTGGTGTATTTGAGCATGCTCAGTATTTGTTGACCGGGCGCGGAATTCATGAGCATGTCGATTTCAGCCTCTGAATAGTCGCGACCCTGGCCGACCATATTCTTAACGCGGGATCGTTTGGCTTTTTCGAGCTGAGCTTGGGCATCCTCAGCAGTGTCTGATGCGATGACGTTTACTGCTGCGATGACGTAGGGTTCAGCCAGCTGTTCGGAGGGATTGAACCGCTCTCGGTAGACCTTGATGGCTTCTTCTAGATGCGTGGGGGCAAAGTGGGAAGCGAAGGCGTAGGGCAAACCTAGCGCTGCTGCCAGCGAAGCGCCAAAGAGGGAGGATCCCAGAATGTAGAGGGGAACATTGGTTCCTCTGCCGGGTACGGCGTTGATTCCGGGGATTTGTGTGTTGTCGGTGAGGTAGCCCTGTAGTTCTTTGACGTCTTGTGGGAAGTGTTCTGCTGCGCTGTAGTCTCGACGTAGTGCTTTGAGAGTCTTCGGGTCTGTGCCGGGGGCACGTCCTAGACCGAGATCGATGCGGTTGGGGTAGAGCTCTGCTAGCGTTCCGAATTGTTCGGCTACGACCAGTGGGGAGTGGTTGGGAAGCATCACGCCGCCGGATCCTAGGCGAATCTTGGAGGTTTTGGCGCCTACGTGGGATATAAGGACGGCGGGGGCTGAGCTGGCAATGGATTTCATGTTGTGGTGCTCTGCGTACCAGATGCGTTCAAACCCTAGCTGTTCAGCGTGCTGGGCAAGAGCTACGGATCGTTTGAAGCTTTCTCGGGGCGTTTCGCCGTCGAAGATGGTGGCGAAGTCAAGTACGGAAAGTACAGGCATTGTTTTCTACCTTTTCTCTAGATATTGGTTCTTATGGATTTCAACGGGGGATTAGGGGATTTTGTTCCTGAAAACTAGGTTTTGAGGAGGTATTGAAAAAGTTCGAGAAAAGTTTTTAATCCTGTAAAACCGGATTGACTAGGACTTTTATAAAGTAAGCAAACTTTACATACACCAAAAAGTAACCTTTTGTCACGCAGGTCACCACTTTTCGATTTGCGGGGGTGTTGTGGAGTGTGTAAAGTAGTACGAGTCGCCGGGGCGAGGGAGTGAAAGAATCTCCTAGTCAGACGGTGGTTCGGATAAGTTTATAGGGTGTTTTTCTTCGGGTTTGTGGCTGGTTTTGCTGGTTACTCTGATTGAAAGAATGTGATGTGTTTCACGGTTGTTCGTGTTGCATGATCGCTGGACACCTGGTAAGCTAGACGAGTTGCCCCGATGAGGGTAGCGAAAAATGTAAACAAGATGTTGACTGACGTTCTGCAGTTGCCACGGTATAAGTGGTGTGATTGGTTCGTGTGGTTTGTTGTTTGAGAACTCAATAGTGTGCTTTGTTCAATAAATGGCCTCTTTTTCTCATAAATATTGGGGAGGCTTATTGACTGAAACTGATACCAAATATTTATATGTATTTTTGAATACCTTTTGGTTATCAGAATGACAGCTTGAAGCAGTGATGAGTCACCGTACCCCGTGTGGCGTTTGAATCATTGTTTCGTTTTTATTTTGAGATCAGGTTATTCAAGCTTTTTTGTTTTCTAACGGAGAGTTTGATCCTGGCTCAGGACGAACGCTGGCGGCGTGCTTAACACATGCAAGTCGAACGATGAAGACTGGTGCTTGCACTGGTTGGATTAGTGGCGAACGGGTGAGTAATACGTGAGTAACCTGCCTTTGACTCTGGGATAAGCCTGGGAAACTGGGTCTAATACCGGATATGACAAGGAACCGCATGGTTTTTTGTGGAAAGGGTTTGTACTGGTTTTAGATGGGCTCACGGCCTATCAGCTTGTTGGTGGGGTAATGGCTCACCAAGGCGACGACGGGTAGCCGGCCTGAGAGGGTGACCGGCCACACTGGGACTGAGACACGGCCCAGACTCCTACGGGAGGCAGCAGTGGGGAATATTGCACAATGGGCGCAAGCCTGATGCAGCGACGCCGCGTGAGGGATGACGGCCTTCGGGTTGTAAACCTCTTTCAGCAGGGAAGAAGCGAAAGTGACGGTACCTGCAGAAGAAGCGCCGGCTAACTACGTGCCAGCAGCCGCGGTAATACGTAGGGCGCGAGCGTTGTCCGGAATTATTGGGCGTAAAGAGCTTGTAGGCGGTTTGTTGCGTCTGCTGTGAAAGACCGGGGCTTAACCCCGGTATTGCAGTGGGTACGGGCAGACTAGAGTGCAGTAGGGGAGACTGGAATTCCTGGTGTAGCGGTGAAATGCGCAGATATCAGGAGGAACACCGATGGCGAAGGCAGGTCTCTGGGCTGTAACTGACGCTGAGAAGCGAAAGCATGGGGAGCGAACAGGATTAGATACCCTGGTAGTCCATGCCGTAAACGTTGGGCACTAGGTGTGGGGGACATTCCACGTTTTCCGCGCCGTAGCTAACGCATTAAGTGCCCCGCCTGGGGAGTACGGCCGCAAGGCTAAAACTCAAAGGAATTGACGGGGGCCCGCACAAGCGGCGGAGCATGCGGATTAATTCGATGCAACGCGAAGAACCTTACCAAGGCTTGACATATACTGGACCGCCTCAGAGATGGGGTTTCCCTTCGGGGCTGGTATACAGGTGGTGCATGGTTGTCGTCAGCTCGTGTCGTGAGATGTTGGGTTAAGTCCCGCAACGAGCGCAACCCTCGTTCTATGTTGCCAGCACGTTATGGTGGGGACTCATAGGAGACTGCCGGGGTCAACTCGGAGGAAGGTGGGGATGACGTCAAATCATCATGCCCCTTATGTCTTGGGCTTCACGCATGCTACAATGGCCGGTACAAAGGGTTGCGATACTGTGAGGTTGAGCTAATCCCAAAAAGCCGGTCTCAGTTCGGATTGGGGTCTGCAACTCGACCCCATGAAGTCGGAGTCGCTAGTAATCGCAGATCAGCAACGCTGCGGTGAATACGTTCCCGGGCCTTGTACACACCGCCCGTCAAGTCACGAAAGTTGGTAACACCCGAAGCCGATGGCCTAACCCTTTTGGGAGGGAGTCGTCGAAGGTGGGATTGGCGATTGGGACTAAGTCGTAACAAGGTAGCCGTACCGGAAGGTGCGGCTGGATCACCTCCTTTCTAAGGAGCTCAACTTTTTGGTTGGCCGCTTTCGCATACGAGTGTTATGTGGGTGGTTTGCTCATGGGTGGAATATTGGTTTTGGTTGTTGGATGAGGCGCATTGTTGGGTTTTGAGGCTGCAAGCTGTTGTTTGTTGTCTTGTTTTTGCCTGGCGCATTGGATGGTTCGACTGTTGTGGTTGTTCTTGATGGTGTGGGTGGGTTGTTGTTTGAGAACTGTATAGTGGACGCGAGCATCTTCTGGAAACTGCTCAATGGACTCTTTGTGGGTTTGTTGTGTGTTTCTTTGATTTTGTCAAACTTAGATATTTTTGAATGATCTTTGATTATTTGTGTGTTTTGTAAGTTATTAAGGGCACACGGTGGATGCCTTGGCATCAAGAGCCGATGAAGGACGTGTGAATCTGCGATAAGCCTCGGGGAGTCGATAACAGGACGTTGATTCGAGGATTTCCGAATGGGGGAACCCAGCATGCTGTGAGGTGTGTTACCACCAGTTGAATGTATAGGCTGGTTGGGGGGAACGCGGGGAAGTGAAACATCTCAGTACCCGCTGGAAGAGAAAATAAATAATGATTCTGTGAGTAGTGGCGAGCGAAAGCGGATGAGACTAAACCTGTGGTGTGTGATACCGGTTGAGGGTTGCATCATGGGGGTTGTGGGAGTCAGCGTGGTAGGTTCAATCGCCTGCTGAGTCGATGTTGTGTTGTGTAGGTGAACATCTTGGGATGGATGGCCGGAGAGGGTGAGAGTCCCGTAACCGAAATGTGGCACGCCGATTGTTGATCACCCGAGTAGCACGGAACTCGTGGAATTTCGTGTGAATCTGCCAGGACCACCTGGTAAGTCTAAATACTTCTTGATGACCGATAGTGAATCAGTACCGTGAGGGAATGGTGAAAAGTACCCCGGGAGGGGAGTGAAATAGTACCTGAAACCGTGTGCTTACAAGCCGTTGGAGCCTTGTGGGGTGACAGCGTGCCTTTTGAAGAATGAGCCTGCGAGTTAGTGTTCTGTCGCGAGGTTAACCCGTGTGGGGAAGCCGTAGCGAAAGCGAGTCTGAATAGGGCGTTTGAGTGGCAGGATCTAGACCCGAAGCGGAGTGATCTATCCATGGCCAGGTTGAAGCGACGGTAAGACGTCGTGGAGGACCGAACCCACTTCAGTTGAAAATGGAGGGGATGAGCTGTGGATAGGGGTGAAAGGCCAATCAAACTCTGTGATAGCTGGTTCTCCCCGAAATGCATTTAGGTGCAGCGTCGTGTGTTTCTTGTTGGAGGTAGAGCTACTGGTTGGCCGATGGGCCGTATTGGTTACTGACGTCAGCCAAACTCCGAATGCCAATAAGTGAGAGCGCGGCAGTGAGACAGTGGGGGATAAGCTTCATTGTCGAGAGGGAAACAGCCCAGACCATCAATTAAGGTCCCTAAGCGTGTACTAAGTGGGAAAGGATGTGGAGTTGCTGAGACAACCAGGAGGTTGGCTTAGAAGCAGCCATCCTTGAAAGAGTGCGTAATAGCTCACTGGTCAAGTGATTCTGCGCCGATAATGTAGCGGGGCTCAAGTACACCACCGAAATTATGGCAATGTGTTTTAGACATGTTGGGTAGGGGAGCGTCGTGTATCCGGTGAAGCTGCGGTGTGAACTAGTGGTGGAGGGTATGCGAGTGAGAATGCAGGCATGAGTAGCGAATCACGGGTGAGAAACCCGTGCGCCGGATGATCAAGGGTTCCAGGGTCAAGCTAATCTGCCCTGGGTTAGTCGGGGCCTAAGGCGAGGCCGACAGGCGTAGTCGATGGATAACGGGTTGATATTCCCGTACCGACGAAGAACCGTCCATACTGATATTTTGATGCTAACTGTGCGAAGCGACTTGTAACCCTCACTTTGTGGGGGAGCTTGTTGTGGGTTGCAGGACCCGATGAGTGGAGGTAAACGTATTAACAGGTGTGACGCAGGAAGGTAGCCGAGCCACGCGATGGTTGTCGTGGTCTAAGCGTGTAGGGTATCCGGTTGTTAAATGCGCTGGTGTTTGCCTGAGACGTGATGGGACCCCGTTTGTGGGGGATTTGGTGATCCTATGCTGCCGAGAAAAGCATCGACGTGAGGTTCTAGTTGCCCGTACCCTAAACCGACACAGGTGATCAGGTAGAGAATACTAAGGCGATCGAGAGAATCATGGTTAAGGAACTCGGCAAAATGCCCCCGTAACTTCGGGAGAAGGGGGACCTTGAGCGTGGAGGGCACTTGCTGCCCCGAGCGTGTATGGGTCGCAGAGACCAGGGGGAAGCGACTGTTTATCAAAAACACAGGTCCATGCGAAGTCGTAAGACGATGTATATGGACTGACTCCTGCCCGGTGCTGGAAGGTTAAGAGGATTGGTTAGCTCTTTGGGCGAAGCTGAGAATTTAAGCCCCAGTAAACGGCGGTGGTAACTATAACCATCCTAAGGTAGCGAAATTCCTTGTCGGGTAAGTTCCGACCTGCACGAATGGAGTAACGACTTCCCTACTGTCTCAACCATGAACTCGGCGAAATTGCAGTACGAGTAAAGATGCTCGTTTCGCGCAGCAGGACGGAAAGACCCCGTGACCTTTACTATAGTTTGGTATTGATGTTCGGTGTGGCTTGTGTAGGATAGGTGGGAGACTGTGAAGCATGGACGCTAGTTTGTGTGGAGTCGTTGTTGAAATACCACTCTGGTCATATTGGATGTCTAACTTCGGGCCATGATCTGGTTCAGGGACAGTGCCTGATGGGTAGTTTAACTGGGGCGGTTGCCTCCTAAAGAGTAACGGAGGCGCCCAAAGGTTCCCTCAGCCTGGTTGGCAATCAGGTGTTGAGTGTAAGTGCACAAGGGAGCTTGACTGTGAGACTGGCAGGTCGAGCAGGGACGAAAGTCGGGACTAGTGATCCGGCGGTACATTGTGGAATGGCCGTCGCTCAACGGATAAAAGGTACCTCGGGGATAACAGGCTGATCTTGCCCAAGAGTTCATATCGACGGCATGGTTTGGCACCTCGATGTCGGCTCGTCGCATCCTGGGGCTGGAGTTGGTCCCAAGGGTTGGGCTGTTCGCCCATTAAAGCGGTACGCGAGCTGGGTTCAGAACGTCGTGAGACAGTTCGGTCCCTATCCGCTGCGTGCGTTGGAAATTTGAGAAAGGCTGTCCTTAGTACGAGAGGACCGGGACGGACGAACCTCTGGTATGTCAGTTGTACCGCCAGGTGCATGGCTGATTGGCTACGTTCGGGAGGGATAACCGCTGAAGGCATCTAAGCGGGAAGCCTGTTTTGAGATGAGATTTCCTAGCGTTTTTATAGCGTGTGAGGTTCCCTATAGATGATGGGGTTGATAGGCCGGGTATGGAAGCAAGGACTGGAGACTTGTGGAGTTGACTGGTACTAATAGACCGAAGGCTTACATATTTTTTTCTGGGTTTGGTTGTGTTTGCGTCCACTGTATGGTTTTGAAATAACAAAACACTATTTTCTTGATGAAAATGGCACGAAATTTAGACCCCGTAAGGGGTCTTTTTTCGTTTAAGGATTTTTTTATCCTTCTCTCTAAATAACATTCAAAGAAACCAAAATGACGGGGTGAGAGAGAATTCCGCTAGGGTAATACACATGGAAAATCTGTTCTCCCACGTTCCGGCACCTAGCGAAACAGCTACACCAGCGGCATCGAGCAATACGTTGCAAACTGCAGTGTATGTCCAACTCGATCTCTCGCTCGAAGAGAGCTGGCTAGCATTTACCGAATATACCCACCTTTGGTGGCCCCATCAGCTCAAACGAGATGGTGAGAGCTACATAGAAATAGGGGAACGTCTTCTTCTCGAAGAGACAGAAGGCGGCGAGAAAATCGTGCTGGGAGAAACCCAATACTTTGCAACACAAGACGTTATCGCAGTACAAACCCACCCCGGAGAACTCAATGACGCGTTCAAATCAGGGGTGAGCTTTGTCTTCGAGAAGGAATCAGAGAAGTCTTCCACTGTTGAGATTTGCTCTGGACTTATCAAGCCTAGAGACCTAGCTGATTTAGAACTAGGAGTGAGCGCAGAAGACCTAGGAGCAGCACAGCTTCTCTTATCTGGATTTGCTCGCTTTATGAAGACCACCCTAATTGTAGAGGATTTGTCTTCCAACTAATTTTTACTCAAGTACTGAACCTGCTCCAAAAACCGTTTATATCTGCGCGTAGCTAAAGCCAAGCCTTGAGTATGAGGGCGAGTTCTTCTGGACTATCCTCAAAATTCACCCCTGCGTCAGCAGAAGTGTACTCCACTCGCATACGAGAAATAGAACGACAGCGAGAGATCGGAGCCATCGACCACAGAACCTCAATAGAGGCAGCCGGCGACTCTATTGCCGTTGAAATGAGCTCAGCGATACGTTGGTGAAATTCCCCTAAATCCTGCTGCTCTTCATCGGTTACAGCTACCAAATTGCGTCGTGGAGCCTTAGGGAGCGCCATGACGTGTAAGGGACTACCAGCGGCGTGTGGTGACTGCGGAGAAAGCCAGCGAAGCACCGTCGTGAATGAACTCGGCTGCTACACGGGCTAAAGCCTCTTTGGCAGTGCGGTTAGTAGAAAATTTGGTGTCGAAGGTGGGGTTATTGGTGGAGTGAACGGAACGGGCGTCACCATGAACTTTAACGATGAGGCCGCGTTCAGCGAGTTCGGAGAGATCTTTCAATGAGCTCTGCGGTGGATACGGTCCCCCCCGCTGATCGACCTCTGTAATGATGAGGCTGTGTCGTTCGTCTGCTAACACCGGAGTGATCTCTTATGACTAAAAATGATTGAAACTGATTAATCCAGTACATAAATAATCATAAATGGTCACTAATTTGCAGAAAAAATCATTAATACAGGATTATCCAAACATGACCTGGAACGCTAAGAAGAACATAAGAAGAGCGATGACGCCGTCGAGAATTCTCCACGCGTCAGGTTTGGCAAACAGTGGACGAAGGAAACGAGAGCCGTAACCTAAAGCTGTAAACCAGAGAATTGAACCGGTGATGCTGCCAAGGTAGAACCACCAGCGCCCGGCCTCCCCGTGGGTATTGGCTAGTGAACCCAGAAGTACGAAGGTGTCCAGATAGCAGTGGGGGTTCAAATAGGTGATAGCGAAGGTAAACGCCAGGGCTTTACCAACGCTCTGCGGCCCCTGTTCGCTAGGATCAACAGTGAGGGTGGAAGGGTTGAGGGCTCGTTTTGCTGCAGAAAATCCATACCAAACGAGGAATGCGCCGCCGAACCATCGGAGAGCTTCAAGAACCCAATCAAAACCTTCAGCGAGCTTGCCTACTGACCAAATACCGGCACCAATGAGCAGAACATCGCTAAAAATACAGAAAAGCACAATGGGCGTGACGTGTTTTCCAATAATCCCCTGGCGGAGGATAAAGGCATTTTGAGCACCGATTGCAACGATGAGAGAGAGGCCGGCACCTAGTCCCATGAGTACGGTGGGGAAGTTTTCGGAGAAGTTCATAAGATAGAGAGTAGAGACTTTTGAAACATAAAACCATCTAATGATTCTTAGTGAGCATAAGATTGTCTTATGAGATTTACAGCTGAACAACTCCGCACCTTCGTACTGGTGGTCGAATTTGGAACTTTCGAAGCTGCCGCGGATCTGCTGATGGTGAGCGCGTCCGCTATTTCCCAGCGCATCAAAGCGATGGAACAGACAGCAGGCCGCGTACTTATCAAGAGAACAAACCCTGTTGTGCCGACGGAAACGGGCGAAATTGTTCTGCGCATCGCCCGGCAAAGCGAGTATCTCAGCAGTGAACTGGAGCGGGAACTAGGTGGAAGCGGAGGAGAGCGGACTATTGCGATTGCTGTGAATGCAGATTCACTCTCCACCTGGTTGCTCTCTGCCGTGGGTAAGCTGGCGCGCGAAGATCGCATTTTCTGTGATTTGCGCAGAGAGGGCGAACAGTACTCTTCGGCGCTATTGCGTTCGGGGGAAGCCATGGCTGCCATTACCTCTGATCCGGAGACAATTCCCGGCTGTACGGTGGAGAAGCTCGGCAATGTGCGTTACTGGATTGCGGCGTCGGCGGAGTTTGTGCATCGGCATTTTAAACAGTGGCCGAAACAAATCACCGTCGAAGAGCTCAACGCAGCCCCCACCATTGAATATGATCACAAGGATGTGGGGCAGAAATCATCTCGCGCACTCATCTTGAAAAATTTTGGGTTGGACGAGACGGTGGAAGGGGAATCGCCGAGTGTTTATGTGCCGTCGTCCCCTGATTATGCTCGTGCTATCTATGAAGGTATTGGGTGGGGGATTTTGCCCACCGCCCAGTGCGAGCAGCAGTTGAAGAGCGGGGAATTGGTGCTGCTTGCCTCTGAGCCATTAGATGCACCACTCTACTGGCAAAGGTGGAAAATTTCTTCAGAAGTTTTGGATGTAGTAACCAGTAGAGTGTATGAGGCAGCAAAAACGCTCTCATAATCTGCTGTTTTCTAGGGAAAATAAGTTGCTGTGTAAAATATTCTTAATATTTTCCGCAGAACGGTTGCTTAAAAAATGCTTTACACGTAAAGTAATTTTTGAAAGCGAAGGAACACTTCAACAAGATTTCTTGAAAGGCAAAATATCATGGCAGAACTTACTCCCGGCGTTTGGACCCTCGATGCAGCACATACCGAAATCGGTTTCTCCGTGCGTCACGCAGCGGTTTCCAAGACCCGCGGTCGCTTTGAAGAAGCTGAGTCAACGGTAACCGTTGCAGAAAACGTAGCCGACTCCGTTGTTGAGGCATCCATCAAGATTGATTCATTGGATACCCGCAATGCTGATCGCGACAGCCACCTGAAGTCTGCAGACTTCTTCGATGCTGAACAGCACCCCACCATGAACTTCAAGTCCACCTCTTTCGAGCTTGACGGCGAAGACTTGGTCGTCAAGGGTGATCTCACCATCAAGGGCGAAACCCGCCCGGTAGAACTCAAGGGCGAATTCGGTGGCGTTGCAACCGACCCCTTCGGTACCACTCGTTTTGGTGTATCTGTTTCCACTCAGATTTCACGCAAGGAATTTGGCATCACCTGGAACGCAGCTCTAGAAACCGGTGGCGTATTGGTTGGTGATAAGGTCACCATCACCATCGATGCTGAGTATGTAGCTCCTCAGGCATAAATTTGATGTGCGAGCAGTAGCTCGCGATAAAAAGCGCTCACCGCCTCTGGGGGGTGGGCGCTTTTTTGTGTGGTAATTTTTGCACTCTATATAGACAGCCTAACTACTTAATGTAACTATATAGATATGACAGAACCCAGCGAATACCCCTCCGAGTGGCTACGCGGAGTCTTGGGGCCGTGCGTCCTGCAAATTCTTGCCGACGAAGCCACCTACGGGTACGCCATCATCGGCGCGCTTGAAGCTGCCGGTCTGGGGGAAATAAAGGGCGGGACTCTCTACCCCCTGCTGACCCGCTTTGAAAAACGCGGGCTCGTGCGCACCGAATGGCGTGCAGGGGAGGGCGGACCCGGGCGAAAATATTTTTCCCTTACTCCTGATGGCCGTGCTGAACTCGCACAATCACGAGAGCAGTGGAAGTTCTTTAGTGACCGCGTGAGTGCACTGCTCGCCGAACCAACAGAGCAAACAGATATAGCAAAGGAACAGTCATGAGTGATCTCAAACAGTGGAGTGCGACTCACAAGAAATGGGTGGATGCCTTTGTCATCGAGCTACGCCTGGAGGGAGTTTATGGCGCGACGATCGGTGACGAGCTGACGACCGTGTTTAGCCACTGCGAAGAAACGGGGGAGGCTCCGGAGCAATCCTTCGGTGCGCCTAAGGATTATGCGCGGTCCCTAGGTTACTCTGTGCCTGAGCAACCTGGCGAGTATGTGAGTATTGTGCTCCCCATGCTCTTGCAGGTGTTCATACTGTTCGTGTTTACTTACTCCATGCGGGCGGTGGCTAACGCCCATAACTTCATGTTGAACGGCGTTGTGCTGGGCTGCTGGGCGGGCTCGCTCGTGGTTATTCTTGCCATGATTTTTGGGCTGAGAATACGCACGCTCATTGAAAAACCGTGGACTCTCATTCTTGGGTTTATTCTTGCCATCGGCCTGGGCGTTAGTGGCGCGATAGCCTCTCAGAAAGATCTGCCACTCATCGTCAATGTGCCTGCTATGCCCGTGGCGGTAGGCTCCGGCGTCCTGTTGCTTGTTGCTACAGCGTGGGCGGTGCGCTCTAGCTATAAAACGGCGAAAGAGGACGACGATGCGCTGGTCTCCCCGCTAGATTCAGGGCAGGAACAAGAGCGGGCTAAAAAATCGAGCACTATGGTGTCGGTTCTTCCGGCACTGCTCATCCCTCTTTACACAGTGATCGATACGTTGATTTCGTTCTGGATGGTTTAGGGGAGCCAAATAGTTTCTAATTTTAGCTACCGGTGATACATTCCGAACTTGTCACAGTGTCAGTGGCAGATTTTAGCCCTACATTTTCCTTTTAGATGTTCTTATCTAAAACGTAGAGAGTTCTCTGCTGTTGATCTTTCGTGGTATCCCGCAAAACATAAGAGCCACTTTTTATCTGCTAACCACCCAGACCATATTGTGCGCACTTCTGGCGGTCGGGCTGAGCCTTGACCATACTGTTGGTTTCGGCGGCAGTCCTGTTAGCATCACTCATTGCTTTGACCTCTTGGGGTGCCGACTCAGCAAATTTGGTGTACCACGCTAAATAAGCATCCCCAGCACCCATCGCCTTAATCTCCTCGGGTGCGGGCAGGATACCGTTGCCACACAGGATGTCACCGTACTTCAGATAAGGATCCTCCGGATCCTTCCCCTGTGCAGTCAATGCAGCGGCACGTTCCTCATCTGCTTTCTGCAACTCTTCCGCAGAAGCCTTCATCGCCGCGTTTTCCTGCTCATTCGCAGTCAGACCGGGGACGCTCGGGGAGGGCACCTCCGCAGAAGATTCCACAGAAGTCTCCTCAGCAGCCGGCGTCTCAGGCGCCACCGCGGGGCTCTCAACCGGTTCTGTATTTTCAACAGAAGCAGAACTCGCAGGTGCTGGTTCACTTTGTAAACTTGGTTCAGCACTGGCGCTACTATCCTCCAACGCAGACTCCGCGCCCAACGCCTCAGGAGTCTCCGACGGCTCAGCAGAAACACTCGTCGAAGACTCCGCTGGGGAAATCGCATCAGTATGAGAAGCGCATCCTGTGACAGACCACAGTGCCAACGGCATCAAAGCCACCACAGACAGCAGACGATGTGAAGCCACAGAAAAACGCATAATATCTCCCAGATTGAGGTTCTAACCAGGCAAAACAGCCCTAGAAAATATCATGCGTTAATCAGCGGAAGAAAAGAACTACCGTTCAGTCGCTAGTTAGTCCCACGTCTTCAACACATTTGAGCGGTACGCCTTGACCACAATTTGGAGGCGATCACGTGCGTCCACCTTAGAAGCAATATGAGCCACGTGTGTCTTCACTGTAGGTTCAGACAAAAACAAGGTCGAAGCGATTTCCCGGTTCGAATACCCATCACACAACAACTTCACGACGTCCCTCTCGCGGCTGGTGAGCTGGGACCACTCATAGACGTCGGTAGCCGTCATTCGACGCTCTACCGCCTCTTCCGCTAAATTGTCCACCAGCAACCGGGCGATGGACGGCGAAAGAACCGAGTTTCCCTCATGAACCGATCGGATAGCGTTAATAATGTCCTCAGGCTCAGAATCCTTGACAATATAACCGCTCGCTCCCGCCTTAAGCGCAGGAACCACATAGTCTTCAGAATGAAAAGTCGTAACCGCTAAAACCTTAGTTGAAGGTAAAGCCGCCGTGATTTTAGAGGTCGCATCAATTCCGTTCATCACAGGCATCTGCAAATCCATGAGGATAACATCGGGTTTCAGCTGCAACGCCAAATTTACTGCCTCAGCGCCATCAGACGCTTGAGCAACCACTTCCATATCCTTCTCAAACGTCACAAAAGAGGTCATAGCCTGACGCATGAGGCTTTGGTCGTCTACCACAAGTATTTTCAAAGTATCCATTAGTCCCCAGCATAGCGATTATTCATACTTAAGCAGTACAAAGAAAGCAAAAAGAGAGCGCAAAATCAGTCTTTAGCGGGTATAAATCCGCCGGTTCACATGGAAATATAGAAATGTGCAAAGTAGAAACAACCGGATGGGGTATTTAGACCTCATTAAAAACATGCATTTTTCACCCCCGCCTCGGACCGTTACCGGTTCATTGGCCGTGGGGTATATTCTGCTTGCGCTCTACGATGCCAAATATTTCAAATCAGGCGTTGCAGATGGGGTTCCGCCCCTTCTGTTCATTATCGTGCCGATATCCTATCTGCTGACTATTGGGCTAACATTTTTCCGAAGCCCTCTTGCCATTGGTTCGTTATGGGTACTGCTTATTGCTTTGCACTTCAACCCTCACAATGATGAATTCTGGCGGTTAGCCGCAATCTTTTCTACAGCGATAATTGCTTACTCTATGTCCGCTTGGTTTTGGTTGCCTACTGTCGCTATCTATATTTATTACTTTGCTTTTGGCATGTTTCAGTCTGCGTCTACTGATTCGGTGCAAATTCTGCTAGGGACACTCGGCAACATCATTCCCTTTATTGTGGTTCCCATCGTGGCGCGATTACAGGTTGAACGCAATACAGCGCACAAAGTAGCGTATGAGCAACGACTTGAAGCGGCATATCATGCAGCGGACGAAGAGCGCCGCAATCTTGCGCGCGAACTGCACGACGTCGTCGCCCATGAACTCACCGTTATCGCCATGCAGGCACGAACTGCTCGCTATGCAGATGCTGATGGTAAAGACGAAATCCTCGGGTTGATAGGCACCCAATCACGCACTGCCCTGCAAGAGCTACGCCGCCTGCTGGCGGTTATGCGGGTGGAAAAAGATAGCAAAATGCTCGCACCTGAACACCAGTCAATGAGCTCCGATCTGCGAGAAACCGTTCTCAAACAGGTTAAGCAACTAGAGAACTTTGGGTACAACGTTACCTATGACATCGACGGCGATTTCAGCCAAGTACCTAAAAGCTTCGCGCCCACTTTGTCGCGCGTAGTGACCGAATCAGTCACCAATACCATCAAGCATGGACGAGCAGGGGGCGACGTCGAAGTGCACCTCAGCGCCAGCGACCATGCGCTGGAATATTCGCTCACCAATGACACCGGCAAAACTAAAGACCAGTTGGTCTTCCCCAGCTCAGGTTTTGGTCTCTTAGGACTTACCGAACGCGTGAAACCGCTCGGTGGAACCCTGGAGAGTCACTCTCTTCCTGGCGACCGGTGGATTATGGACCTTAAAATGCCTTTTGAGACATAAAGGCGAATTTACGCTAGACCTTGCCAAATAAAGTAGACAATAGCCGCCACAATAAACCCAATCAGCGCCCAGCGGCGTAGTTTAGTCTCTAAAATCGCAGCTTTAATATCTTCACGTTCTGCGCGGGACTCGTTCGGGTCTACAGGGGCGAGGTTCTTAGGGTTAGTAACCTCAGGCTTAGTCTCTGCTTCAGGGGTTGAAGCGGAGGAATCATTATCGCGGGAAAAAGAAGTCAAGGGAACGTCCTATTTCCAGCGAGTCATCATAATCATGCCGGACATCATAAGACCCACCCCGATGGCGATGTTCCACATGCCAATAGCTGCAATAGGGAAGCGAGCCTCAGTGATGTAGAAAGTCATAATCCACAAGATGCCCAGTACCACGAGCGAAAACATAATCACGCGATACCACAGGGGGGTAGGAGAAGCGAACTCATCAACAGTCATCTCTTTAGCAATACGGCGCAGAGCTGCCTCATTCGCCTCAAACTCGCGATCCTCACTGGATACTGATCCTTGAGATGATTTCTTTTTTGCTGACTCAGCCACGTTTCCTCCACGCCCCGAAAGGGAGCTCATCATGTACGGTTTAACCTGAAGATAGACACAGGAATACTGCTGTAAATCTTATCCTTTCATGTGCGTGAAGACCTAACAAATAGCTCATTCATGCGGGTTCACAGGAAACTGTTGACAGGAAGTTCAATGACTCATACCCCGCCATCCTTACGGCAGAACGCTGCGGCGTCCTCCCGCGCTGACCACGCGCGCCCCAAAAGCAAGGGGGGGTGGGCGGTACAAATCTTCGGCGAAATCCTCATCACAGTGGGCCTAGTGCTCCTGCTCTTCGTTGTCTGGCAACTCTGGTGGACCAACCTCGAAGCGAACGCAACACAAGAGGACGCCGTACAATCGCTGTCCCAAGAATTCAAGCAAGCAGCCAAGGATCAGAGTAAGCCCTCCAAGACTTCTGACCATGCTACTGCCGAACCTCAGCCGAACTGGGATCCGCAAACACCTGAAATCACCGCAGAACCTGGCCACGGCGAGGCATACGGTATCGCCTACATTCCACGCTTCGGCGAAAACTACCAGCGCCCCCTTGCTGAAGGCACCAGCACCGACGTCCTCGACGCCCTAGGGCTGGGGCACTACGACGGCACCGCCATGCCAGGCGACATCGGAAACTTCTCCCTGGCTGGCCACCGCCAAACCAACGGCGCAGTACTCGACCGGGTAGAAGAAATTCAACAGGGCGACCATATTTACATTCAAACAGCTCAAGGCTTCTACACCTACACGGTCTACGAAACCAAAATCGTGTTACCGACCGAAATGAGCGTCATCGCCCCCGACCCCGCTCATCCCGGCGCTCAACCCACCGAGCGTCTTCTCACACTCACCACCTGCCACCCACGCTACGGCGATACCGAACGCTATATCGTCCACGCAAAATTCGACTCCTGGCAGCCGCTCTCAGCCGGCGCACCAGACGAAATCAAAGCAGCTGTTGGCCTCTAAAACCCTGACCCAAGAGTAAGGTAAAACCCATGTACGGATGGATTTTTAGGCATCTTCCCGGGCCTCTCTGGATGCGTATCCTGATTGCCATTGCCCTCATAGCGCTAGTGATCTGGTGCCTCATGGAATTCGTATTCCCCGCATTCGTGGAATACAGCCCCTTCTACCGCGATGTCACCATCGACCAATAGCACTTCTCAGTAACTGGAGACCCCACACCCATGACTAAAATTCTCGTAATAGATAACTATGACAGCTTCGTATTCACCCTGGTGGGCTACCTCGAACAGCTAGGGGCTGACATCACGGTCATCCGCAACGACGACCTCACCGTCGAAGCCACCATCGAACTGGCACAAGAACACGACGGCGTCTTGGTTTCTCCCGGTCCGGGTGCACCAACAGACGCCGGAGTTATCATCGACGTCATCAAATGGGCCGCAAAAGCACACAAACCCCTGCTGGGAGTATGCCTAGGGCACCAAGCAATTGCTGAAGCATTCGGCGGTACCGTTACGCACGCACCCGAGCTCATGCACGGCAAAACATCCCAGCTGGTTCATCAGAACGAGTCGGTGTTCAAAGACGTACCCAGCCCCTTCACCGCTACCCGCTACCACAGCCTCGCCGTCGTGCCGGAAACTATGCCCGAGGAGCTCACCGTCACGTCCACCACCGATAACGGAATCATCATGGGGCTTGCCCATCAAAGCGCCCCCATGCACGGCGTACAGTTCCACCCCGAATCGGTACTCACCGAAGGCGGCTACCTCATGCTAGGTAACTGGCTAGAAAGCCTGGGGCTCGAAGGTGCAGCCGAGAGGGCGAAATCGCTTTCACCGCTCATCGGCTCATAACACCTTCAAGCCCCAGGCTCTATGGTTACAGATCCCGCGGGCGAATTACCTGTTACGGCTAGACGCCGATGCTCTCGGGGTAGGCGACGCACTAGCTTCTGCCGGCGTGGGAGCTGATGCGCTCGCAGACGGAGTAGGCGATGGGTTTCCGCCGGGAGTCAGATCTGCTGCATCGCTATTCTCAGAATCAGCAGGTGCCGAGACCGAAGGAGCTGCACGAGTAGGCACTGGCGCCGCCGTCGGCGTAGGAGTCTGAGCTACCTTAATAGTCACCGTGCTACCCTGCTCAACCGAGCTACCCGCAGCAGCACTCTGAGAAACCACTGTGCCAGCAGGGGCTGAGTTGGTCTGAGTAGTCTCAATGTTGGTGCTGAGCATAACTTCAGAGTCAGAAAGTGCCGCAATAGCCTGATCGCGGGTCATGCCGGTGACATTCGGTACCTGAACCTTACCGTTGGACAGCACAATGTCTACGGTAGAGCCGGCATCCACCTGCTCGCCCGCTTTAGGGGAAGTAGCAACCACCATGCCCGTGGGAACGCTGGCGCTATTGACCGTAGAAGTTCGACCGGCTACAAAACCAGCCTGCTCTAGCGCAGTACGCACGTACGCCTCAGACTGACCGCTTAAATTATCAGGAATCTTCACCTTTGAAGGACCCTTAGAAACCGTCAAAGTTACCTCTGAACCTTCTTCAACCTCAGTACCGGTCACCGGTGAGGTCTTGATGATGTGATCCTTCTCGATCTTGTCCGAGTATTCTTCTTCCCACTTCACCGAAATATTGTTATTGCGCAAAGTGTTAGCTGCTTCTTCGCGCTCCATCCCCTGCATTGCAGGCAGCGCATGGGTTGGAACCCTATTGAGCTCATTCTGGTAGTAGAGAACGGTTCCAATGGAGAACAGTGCCAGAGCCGCAATCAACATGCCGGTGAGAACACGAACCCATGCCTGACGTCGTCGTTTCTTCTTTGCCAGCGCCTCATTGCGCTCGTATTCGTATAGCTCTTCGTCCGTGTATTCGGACTGTGCGTTATCGAACCAGCCTCCCAGACCGGCTTCTTCAACCGGGGGAGCGGTATCGGTGCTCGACGCCGCTGCATAGCCTGCTGCGCCACCGGCAGCTGCACCAGCGGCCGTGGATGTGGATCCAGTTGCGGAAGTAGCGGCTAAAGCTGTGGTGGGCTGAGTATCCTCACCCGTGTAGAGGGGCGCAGAACCAGGGTGCTGCTCGGCGTCCAAAAGCGCGAAACGGAAATCGCTGGGGGTTTGGAAGCGATCCTGCCGAGACTTAGCCAAGGCCTTACCTAAAACCGCATCGAGAGCCGGCGAAAGAGCCTGACGCGCATGGGCGCTAGGAGCCTCAGCGGTTTCACTTAGATGCTTACCGGCAAGATCGACGTTCGAATCAGCGTTAAAGGGCGAACGGCCACAGAGCATCTCGTAAATGAGGCACGCCGCTGAATATATGTCGCTACGGGAATCTACGGTTTCTCCGCGCGCTTGCTCAGGAGAAATGTAACGGGCAGTCCCCATGACAGTGTTTGCCTTAGTCAGCGAGCTATCAGGTGCTGCCATCGCCCGGGCAATGCCGAAATCCATGACCTTGACTTGCCCAAACTGCTCCTTCGAAACATCTTCATCAGTCCGCGGCAAAACCATCACATTAGCAGGCTTGATATCGCGGTGCACAATGCCCGCATTCGCCGCATATTGGAGAGCCTCAAGAACCTGCGCGCCATAGGCAATAGCCTCATGGACAGGAAGCTCACCGCGTTCGGAAAGAATCGAGCGTAGGGTCTTACCTGGCAAAAGCTCCATCACCAGGAAAGGAACCTGTACCGACTGGTTGCCCTGCGCCGACTCGAAAACACCCGTGTCATAAACACTCACAATATTAGGGTGATTGAGAGCAGCTACCGACTCCGCTTCACGCCGAAAACGAGCGCGGAACGTCTCATCACTAGCATGCTCCGGTCGCAAAATCTTCAGAGCTACCTGGCGGCCCAGGCGAGTGTCTTCAGCCGAGTAAACGGTCGCCATTGCGCCCGAGCCAATCTTCTCATTGACTCGGTAACGGTTGTCTATAATCTCGGGAATCGAAAATTCCATAAAATTCACCAGTTTTAGTTCGCGGGGGTAGATGATGCGGAAGGCTCAGACGCCGGCGATGCGGACGCTGATTCTGAACGCTGAGAGGTTCCTGAAGCTGAAGACGCGGGGGCGCTAGCTACGTAAACATCTACGCTACTACCTACTTCAACCTTTGAGCCGGAGGTGGGGTTGGTCCGCAGAACCGTGTTAGGATCCGCAGACTTAGATTCTTCATTGTGAACCTTCACGTTGACACCCAGTTTAGTGATTTCGTCAATAGCCTCGTCTGCATTCTTACCCTCCAGATTAGAAGGAAGAGTGACCGACTGCGGACCAGTGGAGTACTCCACGGTCACGGTACTACCAGCCGTTACAGCGCCCACAGGAGAAACCGACAAAACAGTGTCCGATTCCTTATCCGAGGTCACTCCGGTTGTTTTAGTGGAGAACCCTAGCGCAACCAGCTCATTCACGACGTCCTCTAACGGGCGACCCTCATAAGTGGCGGCGTCAATATTGACGGTCTGCTCCGCTTTCTGGCTTTCATCCGACGCCGTAGGGGCTGCCACCGTGGAGACCGTGCCCGCAGCGGTAGGGGAGGAGTCTTCTACGGCGTTCTTGGAAGAATTCTGCCCAGCCAACACGAACCAGATAATCATGCCAATAATCGCCAGAGCCAAGAGGAGGGAGACCCACAACCAGCCCGACTTTTTCTTCTCAGGCTCATAAACAGGACGGGAACCGTATGCAGCCGCTGGAGCAACCGCAGGCATCTCCGCCGTGTTGGGCTGAGGGGTGTACTTCTTGCCCGAGCCAAAACGCTTAGCAGAGGGAGCCACCGTGGTGGGAGCAGTCACGACCTGGGTTGACGACGTCTGCGCGCCATCGGGCAAAAACTTTCCTAGAGTAGGAACAGCCTTGATAGCAGCAGGAATGTCCTGACGGCGAATTGCATCAATAGCAGACGCAAGAGCAGTTGCACTCTTGGGGCGCTCCTCAGGATCCTTCGACAGCAAGCACATAATCAGTGCCGCTGCCGGTGCAGGAATCTTAGTAGGAAGAGCCGGTGGCGGGTCATTGACCTGAGCCAAAGCAATAGCAATCTGTGACTCGCCCGTGAAGGGGCGGCGTCCTGCCAAACACTCATAACCAATGATGCCCAACGAGTACATATCGGATGACGCCGTAGCCTGCTGCCCCGTTGCCTGTTCCGGTGCCAAATACTGAGCGGTGCCCATAACCTGACCGGTGGCGGTGAGAGGTACCTGGTCAGCAAGGCGGGCAATACCAAAGTCAGTAACCTTTACCCGATCGTCCGGAGTGATAATCAAGTTGCCCGGCTTGACGTCGCGGTGCACCAAACCCTGCGCGTGGGCAGCAGCCAGCGCACGAGCGGTCTGCGCCATGAAATTCAAGATGCGATCTGAGTCGAGCTTGCGTTCCTTCTCGATAATCGCAGAGAGAGGTTCGCCAGGAACCAACTCCATGACCAAGTAGGCAGAGCCGTCTTCCTCGCCGTAGTCGAAAACATTGGCGACGCCGGGATGATTCAGCAACGCTGTATGGCGCGCCTCAGCACGAAAACGCTCGAGGAAACCGGGATCACCGGTATATTCCTCTTTCAGAATCTTGACCGCAACAATACGGCCCAATACCTTATCGCGCGCTTTCCAAACCTCACCCATGCCACCAATAGCAATACGCTCAGTTAGGTCGTAGCGACCACCTAAGGTCGTTTCAGTTGAGGGTCTCACCTGTTCAACACCGCCTCAAAAATTTGTTTCGCTGCGGGAGCTGCGAGCGATGCTCCCTCAGCGGTATCAACACCTTCATATACGACCGCAACGGCTACTTGTGGATTGTCTGCGGGTGCAAAGCCCGTAAACCACGCATTGTTCAAACCAGTAGTACCGATTTCGGCGGTACCGGTTTTACCCGCTACCTTCACGCCGTCCACCGCAGCACCGGAGGCAATGCCGTTATCCACGTTATTTACCATCCATTCTTTCACCTGCTGAGCGGTATCTGCAGAAGTTGAAGTTCTCCATTTCTCCGCAGAAAACTCATACAGGGTGCTGAGGCTATGAGACTTGACCGACCTAATCAGGTTCGGTTTCATCTGGACGCCGTCGTTGGCGATGGCAGAAGACATCATGGCAACCTGTAACGGGGTGGTCTTGACGTCATACTGACCGATTGCCGCTTGAGCCAGTTGGCTATCAGTCATGTTCGATGGGAAGACCGATTCCGATACCGAAAGCGGGATGCTCAGCGAGGAATCACCATAACCAAAGTTCTGAGCAGTCTTTGCAATTTTCTCTTGGCCCAAATCCATTGCAATTTGGGCAAACGGAGTATTGCACGACTGCGCTAAAGCCCATTCTATGGTGGCATCGGCGCGAGTTGCACATTGACCGTTCACATAGTTGGGCAAACTTGCTGTGGTGCCTGGCAACGGCAGATTCTGTGGGTTAGGAATCACAGAATCTTTGGTGTATTTGCCGGACTCAAGAGCTGCTACAGCATCAATAATTTTGAATGTGGACCCCGGTGCGTAGGTATCCCCGCCAATTGCCCGGTTCATCAGCGGACGTGCAGGGTCAGCATTCAAACGCTCGTAAGCTGCCAGAACCGACTCGTTGTTATGCGAAGAAAGCTCGTTCGGGTCATAAGACGGCGAACTCACCAACGCAAGAACCTCACCGGTCCTTGGATTCATTACCGCGATAGCGCCCTTGTGCCCCTGCAACGCGTTATAGGCAATCTGCTGAAGCTGGGTATCGACGGTGAGCTCCACCGTGGCGCCCTGAGCTGAATTACCGCTAAACATTTGCGAAAGACGGTCATAGAACTGGCGGTCTGAAGTGCCCGAGAGCTCCTCATTCATCGCCGACTCTAAACCGGTTGCACCATAAATCGACGAGAAATAACCGGTTAACGAAGCATACGTTTCAGGGTCAGAATAAGTTCGCTGGAAATCATAGCCATCATTAGAAGCAACCGATGAGGCAATCTCAGTTCCGCCGACCACAATAGAACCACGTTGAGAACCGTAACTCTCATACATGCCCCGCGAGTTCCACGCATGCTCACCTAGGCGCTTCGCATCAAAGAACTGAATGTACGAGAGAGAACCCAACAAAAGCACAAACACGCATGAGGCAGCGAGCCAAGCGCGGCGAATAGATCTATTCACGAGCATCTCCTACCTTCGTTGAACCCTGATGAGAAGTTTCGCTAATACGTGAGATGACGCTGGTCGCGCCGTCTGCCTCACCCTGACGACTAATGCTTTCAGGTACATCGTCATAGGTTTCCACCACATGAGGTGCTCGTGCCGAATGAGAAATAGAAAGCAACAGCGCCACAATCACCCAGTTAGCCAACAAGGACGAGCCGCCAGCAGACATAAACGGCGTCGTCAGACCGGTCAATGGAATCAACCGAGTCACACCACCAATGACCACCAGCAACTGAATAACCATTACCAGCGAAAGACCTGCCGCCAGCAGCTTACCGAACGCATCCGGAGTACCCAGCGCCGCGCGCATACCGCGCGTCACAAGTAACAAGAAGAGCATCAAAATCGCACCCAAACCGAGCAGACCCAGCTCTTCACCTAAGGCGGTGATAATCATGTCTGAATTAGAGAAAGCCACCAAATCTGGGCGGCCATTGCCCCAACCCCGACCAAACAAGCCACCAGAAGCCAATCCAAACAGCCCCTGAACTACCTGACCAGAACCGCCAAAAGGCTGATTGTAGATCTCAGGATCAAACGCATGAACCCACGCATAAATACGGTAATGAACATGGCTAATGAAGTTATACGCCAGAACGCCACCCACAGCCACAAACACCAGACCCAGTAAGACCCACACAATGCGGCCTGTTGCCAAATACAACATGCTCAAAAATAGACCGAAGAACAGGATTGCCGAACCTAAGTCCTTCTGCAAAACCAGCACGCCAATGCTTATCAACCAAGCAACAAACATCGGCGCTAAATCACGAAAACGCGGCAGACGAACCGGACCAACCTTCTTGCCCGCCAGCAAAATCAAATCACGATGAGTCGAAAGATACCCGGCAAAGAAAACAGCCAAAGCAATCTTGGCAATCTCACCCGGCTGGAAAGTGCGCCCCAGAATTGAAATCCAGATGCGCGCACCATTAATCTCCACGCCCAATCCGGGAACCAACGGCAACATCAACAGCACCAGAGCAACAGCTAGCGACGTATAAGTAATCCGCCGCAAAATCTTATGATCTTTCAAGAAAAACAGGGTAACTGCCGAAGCTACCATCGCCACGCCCGTCCACATAATCTGAGCAGCGCCAGCATTCGCCGACGTCGTCAAATCAATACGGTAAATCATCGCCAAACCAATGCCGTTGAGTGCCACCACAATCGGCAGAATAAACGGGTCAGCAAAGCGCGCACGCACATACAAAACAATGTGAATCAACAAAGCGCCAATACCCAGCACACCGGCAGCCAACAACCACGTGGTATCCCCCTTCACAACAGCCTCAGGATCAACCATCCACATACTCACCGGGCAAATAGCCACAGCAATCAGCGTAAAGAACAACTCAACGAACCGGCGCGACTTAGGAGTAGCAACCCCGGCATCACCGCGCGCACCAGGGCGCCTTAAACCAAAGAAATTAGCCACCAGAACCCTCCGAAGCGCTCGCACTCGGCGTTACCGTAATAACCGAACCGGGGCTCGGCGAAGGGCTCGCGCTCTGAGAAGCAGAAACCTTCTCCTTCACCGTAGCCTGAGTCTCAAGATCATTCACGATACGCTTGGTCTCCTCCAGATCCTGGGCAGTAATAGTGCTCTTCACCAACGATTGGGAATACTCGGGTAATTTATCGACGTCCACATCGGTCTCCTCAACCACCTCATAAAAATGGAGGGGACCAACAGACTGCGGAATACCGCTAAACACCGCAACTTTATTATTGTTGACACCCACGTAATACTGGTGCGAAACCCATGAGAAAAAGGTAAGAACGCTCGCCAAAAGCACACCAACGACCAGCACCGTAGTAAAAATGCGTAAGGGCCACTTAGCGCGTTGGTGCCGCTCTTCACCAGCTAACATGGCTCGAATTTCTTCAGGAAGTTCTGAAGGATCCTCAACCGGCTCAGGGTGCTCGGTGTTCACCAACGTTGCCCGGCGCTCTACCGTACGAGTTGTCACCGCCGGAATCATGCCGGTGTTAGTGGCATTCGCTGCAGCTCCCACAATAATGTGCGGGCGCTCGTCCAGCTCTTTCCGCAAAACCGCCGCCGACGAATCATCCTGATCCTCAGGGCGCTCGTCCATGCCCGCGGACTCCGTCATCATGTTCAGCACGCCATCAGAGAATGATTCCCCGCGCCACTTGCCCTGGCTCAGAGCATGACGAAGCTTCACACTTCCTGGAAGACGACGGCGCCACTTACTTGTTGGGAGAGAACCGTCGGCATCTTCTTCATCCAACGGTTCAAAAGTTACATCGGCTTCACCGTGCTCGGTGACCCGGTGCTCAGGATAAACTTCGCCCAGCAGCGTGCCGTCCTGGGAATATTGCCGAATCGGAATAATAGGTTGCGGCGACGTCACCGCCTGAGAGAGCGAATCCTCCGCAATAACTGCCAACGTGACAACAGTGATGTTATCCGGGGCCCCACGATCAAGCGTGAGATTAACCAGCATGTCTGTAATCTCTTGCAAATCGTTGGTAGAGCGCATGATGGATTCAATCTCATCGTTGCTCACCACGGTGTCTAAACCATCCGAACTCAGCACCCACTTTTCGCCAATTTCGGCGTCCAGGCTTTTGAGTTCTAGTTCGGGGGAGGCGTCGACGTCGCCCAGCACCCGCATCACCACGTTCTTGTGGGGGTGTTTCTCTGCTTCTTCTGGGCTAATCCGCCCTTCTTCGAGTAGGCGCTGAACAAAAGTATGATCGGTAGTAATCTGCTCAAAGCCAGATTCGCGCAGGCGATAAGCCCTCGAATCCCCAATATGCGCCAACTCAATTTTTTCGCCGTCAATCAGCAGGGCGGTGCAGGTGGTTCCCATCCCAGCGAGCCGGGGGTTGAGGTCTACCAGCTCATTCATGATGATGTTGGCGTTGGTAATCTCATCCGCCAGATAAACACCAGCAGACCCTTGGAAACCCGAATGATCCAGGGGGGTGAGGTCTAAAACGGTGGTCGCTGAGGCGACGTCGCCACCTGCATGCCCGCCCATTCCGTCTGCTACAACGGCAAGGTAATGGCCTGCATAACCGGAGTCGTCATTTTTTGAGCGCACCCTACCCACATCAGAGCGCGCGGCGAACTGGAAAGCGATTCCCATAGGTTATGGCCTCAACTGCATGGTGGTGCGGCCTACTCGAAAGTCAGAACCGGGCTCAATGGGCACAGCGCGAGTCAGGCGCGTACCGCCAACGAAGGTGCCATTAGTTGAACCGAGATCCTCTAAAAACCAGCGTGACCCCTGAGGGAAGAGACGGGCATGGCGACCGGAGGCGTAGTCGTCCTGCAAAGAGACCTCAATATCGGTAGCGCGCCCCATCGTGACGGGCTGATCGGTCAGGCGCATTACCGCCCCTGCCTGAGCGCCATCGGTAATAACAAGCTGGGTGGGGCGTGCAGGCGGCGCCGGCTGGGTCTGCCGCGGTTCAGCGGACACCTGATCTGCAGCGGGAACAGCTCGTGCAGTACGGAAATTGCGCCCCACACCGAGATCGCGGCGTGCTGCCGCCAAAATCATGAAAATGAAGACCCACAGCAACGCCAAAAACGCGAAGCGTAGCAGGGTCACGGTAATTTCAGAAGCCATTTAACGTTCATTCCTTGGAACCATCAGGCGAAATACGATGCGCGCCCTGCCCATAGTCAACACCGAGCCATTAGAAAGTTCCCTGCGACCCACGAGCTTCTGACCATTCAGATAGCTTCCATTCGTAGAACCGAGATCAACGGCAAGGTACACGCCGTCTTGCTCAATAATCTCAAGATGACGGCGGGAGACGCCGGTGTCATCCACCGTGATGTCGGCATGGGAACTGCGACCAATAACCACCGGCAAAGAATTACAAGAATAGTTCTGCCCGTTAATTTCTAGAACTACCTGGGAAGGTGCGGGTCGCGGCGGGGAATACGATGCGCGGGCATTCTCCGACAAATACGCCACGGAAGCGGGGCGCTGAACCTGCTCTGGTGAAACCGACGAAGGTTGCGGGCGCGCAACTCGCGGCGCGCGCGAACCCGGGCGCGTAATACGAGTAGGTAAAGGATCCTCTTCCATTGCTGGGTACTGAGCACCAGCGGGTACCGAGCGTCGAGGACGTTGAGTAGTTTCAGCAGTGCGGGGGGAAGCCTGCGGTGCCGCAACTTTCTCCTGCGCCGAGCTCACCAGAAAATCTCCGGCCTCTACGGCGTCGTCCACCGAAAAAGTTACGCGAACCGAACCGCGCAACGAGTAGCCCTGGGCGCGGGCGTGCCGAATAACGACGTCGCACAACTCCTCAGCCAGAGGCGCACCCCAGCCTTGGATGCGCGGGAAGTCTTCTTCAGCAAAATCAATAGTGAAGACGTTCGGCGCAATCGTTCTGCCCGACGAAATGGAATATGCCTTGTTATCCATCGTGGTACGCACGCGATTAGCGAGGTCAACTGGTTCAAACTGAGAGCCGCCCTTAGAAAAGGTGCCGCGTACGGCCTTTTCTAGGCGCTGCTCAATTTTGTTGATGAACCCCATGCTTGGCCTCCTCGAGTGGTATCAGGGCAGATGCTCAACCTATGAGTTGAACAGCATAGCCATTCTTCTTGTGGATAACCTGAGAGCTAAGTTCTCACTTTCTCAAACAAACTGCCCAATCTAAGTTGAGAATTCAGCACACAGTACAGCACCCAGTCTAGTGGAAAACCTGAAAGAACCCCGGAGAATAGGTTAAGGAGAGGTTTTATTCGCTGTTGTGAGTCAGTGCATCAGGGGTAAATTGGACGGGTTATTGATTTCCCGTGTATAGTTTTCTTTGTTGTTATCTGACTTTGGTTCAGAAAACAGTGAGCGCAAGTGGCGGAATTGGCAGACGCGCTGGCTTCAGGTGCCAGTGATCGCAAGATTGTGGGGGTTCAAGTCCCCCCTTGCGCACCGCGGGTCGTTTGTATCGTGCAGAAAAAACGTTTGTATAGAAACACGACCATGAAAGCCCGATTCAGCAAAATAGCTGAATCGGGCTTTTCTGTATCTAAAAACCACCCCAAGCTCACTAAAAGCTGGTTCCCTCCAGGTCAGGGCAATAAAAAATGCTTCTCGCCACTGCGAAAAGCATCAAAAAACTCATTTTAGGCATGCCCAGCTAAGGACTTGAGGTCTACGAAACCTTCCCTTTCTTTACCTTATCTGGAGGTTCATCACCGCGGGTAAAACCAGCAGTACGCTCACGACGACGTAGCGGACGCTTCTGAGGCTGCACGGTTAGGATCCCCCCATCCTGGGCAACGTCGGAACCACGCTTCTTCAACCACGCGGAAATTTTTGCAACATTCACCGAAGCAATACCCACCAGAGCAGACAAAAAATGAGCAATCCACCCGCGGCGAGGGCGCATAGTTGAATCCCCCAGCTTTGCAGCCCCTGAACCGCGTTTAGCAGAGTTATTAAAGGACTCGACCGCTCCGCGTAGCGAACGATATATGAGTGACCATTCTTCGGATTCGAAGACATATTTTTGTTCCAGCTTAGGGTGCAATAGACTCGGAAACGTCACAGTTTTCTGTTCACAGCAAGCAGGGACTTCCCCGGTGCTACTAGTTATTTGCGGAAAGACCGGCAGCAGGTGACGCCCCTCCGTTTTTACATGAGGTTCCCGCAAAGAGCATACTAGCCGGGCAGAGCCGCCCACTGCCGGGCACTGAGCGCGCCATACGCCTTGTTCGTTAGGGTGCTCTTTGGTGACGGCTCGGTAGGGCTCACGCATGGCGATGCGTTTTTTGTAGGTCTTTTCGTCAATCCGTTGTGGATCGCTTTTTCGGCGTTCACGGTAATCAAAAGTCGCCTCAATAAGTTTTTGCGGCATCGAAGGGGAATACCAAGATCCTTCCACGAGGATGAATCCTTTATGTGAACCTTGGAGACCTAAATCATCTTTCCGGTAATCGAAAATTGGTTCAAATCCCATTGCTCGCACTGGGCTAAGGTATTTTTCGAGCTTGGAATAAGGGTATTCGCGGTCTGAACCGATAATTCCGGGTTCAAGATTGTTGTTTTTTACAGCCATTTGGGCAGCGTAGAAACCGTTCTCTCCGGAGCGGAAGCCTGGTTTGTCTTGAGTCATACCCAAAGCGACTTTGGGAGCATCATCGCTAGATAGCACAGCGAGATGTAGCTCATAACCAAATCCCACTTTCTCAGATTGGCTAGTTTTCTGTTGGGCTTTAGAGTAATCATCGAAATCTCCACCAAAATGGTTGCCTGAGCGCACATGATAAGCGGCGGTAGCTTCTGCTGGCGCATACAGCTTTTTGCCGGTAAGAGGAGCCTCTTTCACCGGTAGAAATGTTCCGTCTACTGCAAGGATGGGGGTGCTTTTAGCGATGCGACGCCTTGCCTCGCGTGGAAGGCAATAAAACGTTCCATGAAGGATACGTCCAGCAAGAATGTGTGCACGTTCAGTGCGGTCAAAATGTTCCTTATCGGTTGCCGGTAACTTCTGTTTAACAATTTCCCATTCTGCCCGGGTGTAACGACGATAGAGAGAGATTTGATGGGGGTCCGCCAGCCTTGTGAGGAGACGGTAGGAGTGATAAATCCGGTCATACATCGTTTCTATATGAGGAGGCAGGATTGGCTGTGCGTCAAGAAGTTTCCCCTGAGTCCTTTCGCGCCGGTGAGTAGAGCGGCGGCGTTTTTCAATTCGAATCTCTGCCTCATTTAGCTCCCGAACAGGAGCAACCCCAAGCATTTCAAAACAGGCATGATCAAACGCAAGCAATAATTCTTTGACGTTTGTGATAAGTGTGGGCTGTCCTGTCAGAGCAACGGTCAGAAGGAGGATAAATACTTGGTATTCGCTAATCCAAGGAGCTCGCCCCGGTCTTGTTTTACCTGCTCTATCTTTCTTCTTCCAGTCGAAGAGTAAGTCTTTAATACCGGATTGTTCTGAAATTCTAAGAGCTAGTTTAAGCGCCTCTTTGGGAGAGTATTTGGTCCCAGTGGGCATGAGTAGATCGGCGGGTGAAGCCGCTGTTTGTAGAAATACTGGGTGTGGCTCTGAAAATATTTTAGACATGGGGCATCGTCACCTCCTGACTGGTTCTCGGGCATAACAATAGAGACTAATGACGGGTAATTTTAGGCGCGGGAAAGTTTAAGACGAACAGATTTAGGGGGTAGGCACAGTAAATGGGCTGTAAGGTGCTTGCCTCAACGCGTGCCGGACGGAATCCCGGGATGGTTCAGGAACGAAAGGAAATAGTTTCTCAATAGTGCGGAAAGTTTCAAGCCCTGCAGCATAGGCCATAGGACCCAAAGGTGTTCCTGAAACCATGTGATGAAAAATCCAGGTGTGTCTCATGCGGGCTACTGAAGGATACGACTTCCTCCAGGGTTGATGGTGCCGTTTGATGTAGTTCGAGACCCAATTTTTGTTGTGCCCATCTCTTCCGGGGCCAACTACCCAGGCGGAGGAGTCGCGGTGCTCTAGGACTTGAGATAACAAGGGTTCCCATTGGTAAAGCAACGGAACATCTCGCCTTGCTCCCTCACGTTTTATGTGAACGATGTATCCGTATTCATCCTGTTCAATGTCTTGGGCGCGTAAGTCGAGGAGATCGGGTGTGCTTAAACCTGCACCGAGGCAGAGGGCAAGGATTCCTGCAAGGTTGATCCGTGTATGTTGGTGGTTCTGGTGTATGGCCCAGTCTCTCAGGTCCATGACTTCTGCTGAGTTATATGGTGCTGAAGGCTGGTCTTTCGAGAGGGGTTTAAGGCGCGTTACTTTCTGGGGGTGAGGCGTGATTGCTTCGGACATGCGAATGAGTAGCGACCGGCGGGTGACCTTGGTGTTGTTGGTGAGATGGTTACATTGGTGTTCTATAAAAGTGGCAATGACATCTCGATGAAAAATGGCAGGAAGGTCTGAGGGGAGGCAAGCTATTTCCGTGGCCCAGTATATGAGGGATGAGGCGGTATTCATGAGGTCACGAATTTTATAGTTGGAGTGGTGTGCCCGGTAGCGTGTGACTGCTTCGATAGTCATTTCTCTGATATTTACCCATTGCTGTGGGGGTATCCGGGCGGGGGTGTACGCGGTGATGGCTTGTTGTTCGTCAGTTTTCAAAGTGCTATCCAAAAGTTGCTGTAAGTAATTACTTACAGCATAGTGAGGGCAGTGGTATAAATTCAACCAAATGTCACTTATCCAACTAAACTTTGCAGGGTGGGAAGAAAACCAAGACTCAAACCTAAAGAGCTCACCAGCTCCTGGCCGAACATGCCCACCGATAATACCGCTGTGGAGATCGTTCGCATTTACGTTCTGAATCTGACAGAAGCTACCAGCGATATGTCCTTGCGAGAGGTGGCAGCGCTGACTGGTGTCGATCACATGACTATTAGAGCCATTCTCAAAGGCGAGACGTGGCCGGATGCGTTGACGATCGCTAAGACTGAGCGCGGGTTCAATCGGAGGCTCTGGTTGGGGCCGAGAGATTTGTCTTAAAGAATTCCTCGTGTGCGGTAGCAGATAAGTGTCCATGGGTTCATCAGAACATTTCCAACAGACGTTTCATAATTTTGACTACATGTTCAAAATGCAGAATGCATGCTGAACATGTATTCTCTTTTTGAGAAGTCAAGAATGCAGTCTACAATGCAGTCTCACTGTAAGTACGGGTTGACTGCATATAAGAAGTCAGGAAAAATCTGCCGTGCCAAGACAATTTCAACCCCGCGATGTCCTGGAAGTCCCAACTCAATTTGGCAAATTTATAGACGCAAATCTGATTCCAGTAACAGACAAACGTGTACCCGATTCTTCAATATGGGAAACCGCGGAATGGCAACACCAGTACATCGTTGAGTTAAGAATGATTTTGCACAGTAAGGGAATGAGTCAGATGGAACTTGCCAGGGGGCAAAAACGAGTCCAGGCAAAAGTATTCGATCAATACCTTAGAGGGGAGAGGTTCTTCCATCTTTCAGATTTGGCGTACATTGAAAAAACTATCGGTTTACGAGGATTGCATGTATATGACACCAATAGATAGAAGGATCCATGCTTGAACAAGCATGGATCCTTATGGTTCTAAATTTATTGATATTTAAATATGCTGAGGATTTAACCCAATCGCCTCAAGGTACTGAATTGGTTTACGACCCGTTGCAAGTTGGGTGCGAGCATCTTCTCTTGCTTCCCAAATCTGACGGTAGCCCTGTTTGATGCTGTGTTGCACTAGCGCTTGATCCTTCCTTCGTTTCTCGCGCCAGAAAAGTATGCAACCCACAATTATTCCTACTGGACCAAAGAAGAAAAAAGAGAAGGCCATGAAAGCTCCAATAAAAGCTATCAGTATCGCACCAAAGCCTTCTGCTCCGACTGTTGCTCCTATGAAACTTAGCAAAATGGTGGGGATAAGCCAGGTTGCTAATCCGGCGTAAAGCCAGAGAAAAGATTTTTTGAAAATAAACACGCCTGGATTTGCTGGCTCGGGGATGGGTGGTAGTGGTTCGTGATTGAGAATGAGATCTCGATCTTTTGCGCCGAGGTGCTGCGCCCATTGCTCTAATTGTTCGGTTTGTTTGTAGTCTTTGGCGGAGGTGAGAACTCCCAAGATGGAACCTGCGAGAAGGCCGTGGGTGATATTCATAGATTTCCTCAGGGATGGGTGAATAGCTTTAGCATGTACCTATTTAGGTATGTGCAAATAGTGTAACATCGCGCCTACTTAACCCAATGAAGGCGAAGAAAAACGAACCGACGCACTGGGAAGCCATTCGACGGACCATAGGCGCAAACATTAGAGAATTACGCCTTGAGAAACACTTATCTCAAGAGGCACTAGCAGAAAAAACGGGTCTCAGCAGAAATACTATTGTGCGAGCCGAATGGGGACGCATCAGCCTTACCGTCGAGCGTCTTGCTGATATTTCAACCGCCCTAGGTTATCCTCCATCGGAAATTCTAGAGAGATCGCCTCAAGAAATAGATTTTCAACCTATTAAATGGAGCGGCGGCAGATCAAAACTGGGCGAAGCGGAGCACTGAAACTACCTTGTTAAGGGAGCATGGGATAGTTTCCCGATTTGTCCGGAAATAATCCATAGCTCTTGCCTTAGCAAGCGCCCTCTGCAACTTGTGCAACGTGTAGTAATTAGCGATGCAGTCAGACGAACCTTCCGAGGATCTCGTATTCAAAGAGCTTGGACATATTAATATTTACGCGTAACAATTTGTCTTATTTTTTAGAGTTCCCAAGCTCAAAATTTTCATACTCGCTCTTCAAGACGGTTCTATTTTGCGCTGACTAGTCTAAACAATTTTCCCTCTTTCAAGAAGCATTTATTTTTGTGGAAAAGTTCCTTGAAAGGTTAGAAATAGAACAGAAATATTCCTGTTAATCAGTCAATACACTTGCTCAAATTGTTAGGGTAACTCTGTGCCCGTCCCCTAAGACGCGTACGAACGGTAACCACCTTGTTGAGATCGTCGCTAACGGCGATCTCAACGAGAAAACTTGCACCTTATAGAAAGAGCAACACACATGCCTATCAAAATTGACTACGCAGCCATGGAAACCGAAGCAACCAACCTGCAAACCGCAGCATCCGACTTCGAAACCTCCCTCTCCAACCTGCTGAACCGCATCAACAACCTCACCTCCCCTGACGGCGGATTCTCCACCGAGGTATCCAGTGGCGCTTTCGGCACCAACTACCAGGACTTCAACACCAAAGCACAGCAGCTCATCCCTTCGCTGCAGGCTTTCCAGCAGGACCTTAAGAACACTATCGAGCGTTTCAAGGCAGCTGACGGCGCATAAACTTCCTCTGCGCTCAGTCCTTTAAATCTCGCAAGGTTTAAAACAGTTGGTGAAGATGCAAAATACCCGCATCTTCACCAACTGATTCATCCTCACCACTCGCTCACCTCTTCACTCACGCACCTTCCGAAGGCATCCACACCCCTCATGAACCATACGCAGCTTGCGCCTGCCTCCTCATTCAAAAGATGCGCGGCATATTTGATTGACCTGCTGATTATTCTCATACCAGCAGGGGTATCTCTATGGTTTATTCAGGCGCATCTTTTCAAACCCCTGCCATTAGTAGGTTGGTTGACTCTTTCCGCCGTGGGGTTGATTACTCTTGCCTATACTCTGATTCTTGCAGCGCAAAACGCTTCCACCGGCCAAACAGTCGGCAAACGCTTACTTGGCATCCGCACACTACGAGCCGAATCATTGAAACCAGGCGATTTCTCCGATGCTTACGCCCGAGGGTTCTCTTTCTTCATAGGTTTACTCGGATTAGGCATCGCCCCCTTGCGAATGCTACTCAAGAACCGGAAACAACCGGAATCAGAATCCTGGCCTCACCGTTCAGGCAACACCCGCGTGCTTGATATCCGTTCAGGTAAAGACCCACTGAACGTAGAGAAAAAGTTCTATCCTGCCTATCCCGAAGAGTGGGCGGCTCCTTCTCCGGGTCCTTCTGCCATATATCCCCCTGTTGCCCCAGCCTGGTCTGCCGCTTACCAAGAACCACCCACGGTAAAACCGTTGACCGCTGCGCGCATGACAGAATCGAACCACCAAGAAGTAGCTAAAAAGCGCCGCCGAGCAGGGCACTGGAAAGCTGCGGGGCAGGGACTGCTGACCCTTCTCACCGCCGTAGGCACTATTGCCGCGGTGGTCTTTGCCGCTCATGCTCTGAACCCACAGATGCCCACTCCGCACGATGAACACGAAGTCCTCGCCTCATCGCTGTCCCAGAAGCTACCGATCAGTGGTTACAACGGACAGGGATTTCCTGGATACTCGACCGAGGCTGAATGGAAATACTCAGTGAGTCCTCAAGCAAAAGTATTTTCCACTTCGCAAAACGTCTTTAGCTTCGATAACCGCACGCTGAGCATCCTCTCTACAGAGACCGGTAAAGAGATGACGAAAGTTCCTCTCAAAGAATCTGTAGAAGTTTCAGCTCAAACTACTTATGGTGGGCAACCGGGAATCTATTGGTCTATTGGCGATACCGCCTATGGGTGGAAAAACTCCACCGGTAAAAAAGAGCCTTTTAGCGACAAGATTCCCGCCGGAGCGCAACCTTATGCGGCAGGATCTGAACTGCTTTTCGCTTCCAAGGATAAAGCGAAAGACCAATACAAGGCATGGCGTTTCACAGAAAAAGGTTTTCAAGAAATGACCGTGCCAGCAGGGTTTATCCCCGGGTCAGTCAGCGGAGAGAATCTACTCAGCTACACCTCTGCTGGAGACATCAAACTCACTGGTAAAGATGGGCAAGAAATCTCAGCTTATCCATTGAGCTCGCCCAAGGATTCCCTACCTTTTGCAGGGATTGTCTCTACAGGGGACCAACGAACGGTTGCGCTGTGGTCTCCTTATCCTGACAGTACTGCTGATTCCACCCCAGTAGTCATTGCTTTCTATGCCGCAGACACCGGTAACCTACTTTCTTACATCGAAACCACACGAGAGCGAATCAGCGCGTACCCCGAACTCACCTGGGGCCCTGACGGGACTACAGCGATGTACGCTGGATATCTTTTCGACGTCGAATCAGGCAAAGCAACCGTTGACCTCCTAGCTCAAGAGACAAAACCTATCTCAGTAATCGGGGAGGGCGCTTTGGGAGAGAGCACCTTAGGGAATGTGTATGTCACTTCTTCACAAGTAAGTTCTATCTCCGGGGTCAGCCCTCTACTAGCAAACCAGGATATGGCCATCGTCAAAACGCACTCCAACAGCATCGAAAAATACGCTAAATAATCACCCCGCACCGAAAATATTCTTAGAGGACACCATGACATCACACTCACGCCCCCGCTTCGTTATTAACACCGGCACCGCCTCCCTTGCTCTCTTACTGGCTGTGGGCGCACCGTCAGCTATGGCGGCTCCCTCCACTAGTGCTTCCCCCTCCGCAAGTACTTCTGCTAGCCCAAACGCTTCAGCATCCGAAACTGCTCAGCCCAGCCCAACACCGGCAAATGCAGCAGCTACTACCGCTACAAGTTCAACTACAGCAAGCGAAGCTCCAACGCCGAGCCCCGCTGCTGTTCCAAGCTCACCAACACCGACCTCTACCTTAGAGAAAGCATCAAAGGCACCTGCTAGCTCGGCAGCCGCTGCCTCACCATCGTCCTCTACCACTCCGGCCTCGCCCAGCGCTACACCGACTGTCTCATCCTCCACCCCTCAGCAGAACAAGACAAGTGCTCCCGTAGTACCGAGAAACTCTCCCACTCCAAGCCCTACTGCAGTATCGCCTGTGCAACTGGTAGCTGCTACTGCGGCCCGCCCCGGGCAAACATATCAGGGGGAAATTTCCGGTATCCCTGAAAAGCAACACATCGCCGTGAGTCTTATTTCTCCTAACGGAGCCAAGGAAGATGCTCTACCTTGTACGGTAGATGGTCAAACACCTTCAGTTACGTTCAAATGCGAGATCCCCCAGAACCAGAAAAACGGTAAATACGCCCTTCACATCGCTTTCCTTGATGAGCAGAATAAGCCGGTGCAAAACAACGGTCAGCCGGTGATTGATACCTCTCATACTGTTTACATTGCCGACGTGGATAAGGACTACAACCCGCAAATTCTTGCACAGTACCCGGTCACTGCCGCCGGTTATGTCATGCCTATCGCTGGTGGTGGGTACGAGCCAAATTCCACCGTGACTATCAGCGCGCTGAATGAAACCGGGCAGAAAATTCCTGGTGTTACTTTCACACCCTGGGTAGATAACGGCACGCCCAGCACCGATGATTTATCTGGAGCACAAGATACACTCACGGTGCAAACAGATGCGACTGGAGCTTTCAAAGCCTACGTCATCACCAGCCCCTATATGAGCAGTGCTTCGGTCAAAATTACGGCTGAAGATGCGAAGAATAAAATTTCTGTTGCAGATACTTTGGGGATCTTGGGTGAATCAGCTGCTGAATTGAGCACTTCGGTAGATTCCATTGTTGCCGGTGATAACCAAACAGTCAGTATTTCTGGTACAAAGTTCGCTCCCTCTTACGCTAATTATCCGGTTACTCTTCAACTGGTGCAGGATGGAAAAGTAATCACGGATGAGCCCATTGAACTATCTGGCCCATCTGGAGATAACTTGTGGAGCTCTTTTGACGCTGTTGCTTTGACCGATACCGCTTCCTTAGAAGCTGGTAGCTACACTTTGCAAGCAGTAGTACCGAACGATTCTAACGTTCCGGCCGAATTTAGGGGTCGCCTGCTGGCGCAAAAGGTTTTTACGGTGACTGCACCTGTGCTCACGCCACCTACCACCAGTACGCCTACTGATCCGGTCACCCCTCAGCCTTCACCGGTAGAGACTACCTCTGCACCAGTACCTGAGCCCACTTCCTCCCCTGTATCTGATCAGCCAGTGCCTACGGCAAGCGCGCAACCTACTGCTGATACCCCTGCAGAAACGAGTGAACCTGCTCAGCCATCTCCTACCGCCTCCGCTTCAGCAGCGAAACCTGTGGAAACAGCAGAGCCAGCACCAGAGAACAGTAGCGAACCGGCAGTTTTAGAACGCTCTAATACACCGGTGGTCAAAACTGTTCCTCTCATCAAGCAGGAGAAGAAACCTGAGGCTACTGAATCCGCCTTGGATCAGAACCCTACCTGGATCCAAGCGAGCTCTATCAAGGCTGAAGATCCTCGAGTGCAGAAAGAACCCAACCAGCAGCTCAAATCCAGCGTCTTGAATGCTCAGGGTTCTAAGAACGCTGAGGGGCGTTTTGATCCCACTAACGGTTCTTCCTTGCCGGGGGCAACAGATGCTGCCAATAATGCTTCTGCGGTAGTGAATCTTAATAAGTCTCTGCCGTGGTGGCCCATCCTTTTGCTCCTGGTAGTAGCCCTCATCATTGGAACCCTGACAGGTATGTTTATTTCCCGAACTGCAAAGAATCAAGACGGCGAGAGCTAGGTAATGCAGACTCGTTTATCGGTGGAAGAAACACCGCAAAAAGTCTCCCATCTTGTTATTGATGCCGACGAAGCTACTCCAGTGCAGTCAGTAGTTTCTGCGATATCCCGTGCAACAGGTGCTACTTCGTCGTTGCCTGGTGAAAGCCAGCGCACCTGGGGCGAGCTGGGAATAGTGGAGGGCTCCATTATTTCTGCTACTTCACGCAGCGATGAAACGGTGCCAACAGAACACAATGCAGACCATTCTGAAACTCTGCTGAGTCTAGTTTCTGGTGCTGGAGCAGGAACAATATGGTCCCTTGCCCCTGGAAAATTTACTGTGGGCTCCGATGCTTATTGCACCGTTGTCTTGGAAGATCCTCAGATTCCTGGGGTTGCTGCTCTTCTGACCGTGCAAGAAGACGGTTCTTGCCGTGTGGAGAATACCACCGAAACACCTGCGGTGTTTATGGAAGGTCAGGCGGTGACCGACTCGGTGGTATGGGAGCAGGGGCATTGCCTGCGTATTGGCGAGTACGTCTTTGAAATTATCACCCAGAGCCTTACGCAGGCATCTGTCTCTGCTTCAGAAAAAGGTGGGTTGCTTGACTTCAACCGCCCACCGCGTCTGATGCCTAAACCACGAGAGACAGATTTCAAATACCCGACTGAACCAGAGATGAGTTCTAAAGGGGCTCTGCCACTGATTGGTATGCTGGTGCCCCTGCTTCTTGCGGTAGTGCTGGCGATTGTTATGAAACGCCCCTATTTCTTGATTTTCGGGCTGATGTCGCCGGTGATGATGATGGCGAACTACTTCAGTAATCGCAAAAGTGGCAAAGTCACCTACCGGGAAAAGAAGGCCAAATACCGTAAGGTTCGGGCACAAGTTGAGGAAGATCTGCACCAGGCAGTGGTGGATTTCGCAAACGAGCGGCGCCTTTCTAGCCCCGACCCTGCTACCGCGGGTTTGATTGCTACGATGCCGAGTCCGCGGTTATGGGAGCGACGTCGTACTGACCCTGACCACCTCACCATCCGTATTGGCGTAGCTGAAGTCGAATCAGATGTGAGCCTGTACCGTCCTGAAGAAGTGGACCACCGTCGTACGCAGCAGGTACATGCCAAGGACGTGCCGGTTACGGTTTCCTTGCAGCAGTTCGGAGTCGTAGGTCTATGTGGGGAGTCAGATGTAGTACATCGCAGCGCGGGATGGATGGTAGCTCAACTGGCTATCACGCAAAGCCCGCGTGATATGGGCCTTGTCATTTTAACTGATGCTACTTCGCAGAAAGAGTGGGAGTGGGCGCGATGGCTTCCCCATGTTGCCAGTACCAAAGGCGCGGTTGCCGCTATTGGGAATGACACGCGTACGGTCGGGCAACGCCTAAACGAGCTAGTTCAGATGATTGAACAACGGCAGGAGATGGCGCAGTCTAAGGACACTGAGATTTTCCGCGCCATCGTGGTGGTCTTTGACGGGGCGCGTAAGTTGCGTCAGTGGCCTGGCGCTTCTCGCGTTCTGGCCGAAGGCCCTGGCGTGGGTATCTACGCGGTATGTATTGACAGTGAAGAGCGGTTCTTGCCAGAAGAGTCTCGGGCGATTATTTCTACACATCATGGTCTATGGACTCTCAAACGAGACCGGGAAGATTCTTTGGAGAAAGTCACTGCCGACCTACCAGCCTGGAATTGGTTTGAATGGGTTGCCCGCGCTGTCGCCCCTATCCGTGATGCCAGTGATGAATCAGATTCTGCTATCCCCACTAGCGCCCGTTTCCTCTCAACAGTGATGATGGAAGACCCCGAGGCGGACTTAGTGGCCCAGCGGTGGGCGCAAAGCCCGCGTTCTACTTCAGCGGTCATTGGTGAATCTTTTGATGGGGCTTTTGAGATTGATATCCGCAAGGACGGTCCACACGCGCTGATTGCAGGCACAACTGGTTCAGGTAAATCTGAGCTGTTGCAGACTCTCATTGCTTCGCTGGCCCTGGGTAACCGTCCTGATGAGCTGAACTTTGTACTCATTGACTATAAGGGCGGAGCGGCTTTTAAGGATTTTCTGAATCTGCCGCACACGGTTGGTATCGTGACCGACCTTGACGCTCATCTCGTCCAGCGTGCAATGGATTCTTTGGCTGCTGAGCTACGTCGTCGTGAGCACCTACTGGCTACAGTTGGGGCGAAAGATATCGAAGATTTCACCTCCGCCCGTGAGCGCGGTGAGACCGGTGATAAGATGCCGCGTCTGATGTTGGTCATTGATGAGTTCGCCGCGCTCAAGGCTGAGTTGCCGGAGTTCGTGGCGGGTATTGTCAATATCGCTCAGCGTGGTCGTTCGCTGGGTATTCATTTGGTGATGGCGACTCAGCGGCCTCAGGGTGCTATTACTGCTGATATTTTGGCGAACACTAACCTTCGTATTGCGCTGCGTATGGCGGATTCTGTAGAAAGTAAAGACGTGATCGGTACCTCTGATGCGGCGGAGATTTCTACTTCTACACCAGGGCGGGCGTATGTGAAGTCTGGTTCGAGTCCTTTGTTGCCGTTTCAGTCTTCTCGTATTGGTGGTGCTCGTCCTTCTTCTGTGACGGAGGTCGTGGCGGATCCGGTGGTGGATGTTGTTGCCTGGGAGGCAGTAGGGTACCCGCTCCCCAAGCGTGCCCAGGTTAAGGGCGCTGATTCTGCTGTGACGGATTTGCAGGTTCTTGTAGGCGCTATGGAGGCTGCTGCTACCCAGCTGGGTATTGAGCCCCAGCCCAGTCCGTGGCTGGATCCGGTGGCAGACATCGTCACCTTGGATCAGGTCACAGCGAAGCTACCTGTCTCATCTGCTGAGGATCTTCCGCGGATTCCCTTTGGGCTTCAGGATTTCCCAGCAGATCAAGACCAGCGGCCTGCTTGCTTGGACTTTGAGGAGCTTTCCCACCTCTTTATCGTGGGTTCTCCTCGTACTGGTCGGACGCAGGCGTTGCGTACTATTGCCGGTTCTATCGCGAGTTTTGTTTCTGCTAATGATGTGCACCTGTACGGGGTGGATTTTGGTAATGGTGGGTTGCAGGGTCTGCTTCAGTTACCGCATTGTAATACGGTGATTTCGCGTACTCAGGGTGCGTTGCTGACTCGTTTTATTTCTCAAATGGAGTCTGAGGTGGCTTCGCGTCGCGCCCAACTATCGGCGGCGGGTTTTGCTTCAGTCTCTGAGCAGCGTCGTAATGTGCCTGCTGACCAAAAGATCCCTCATATTGTCATTCTTTTTGACCAGTGGGAGGGGTTCCTCAACGGTATTGGCGATAACTGCCAAAGCAGTGTGGGGCAGGCGGTGCTGGGGTTGCTGCGTGAGGGTGCTTCGGCAGGTATTCACCTCATTATTGCCGGTGATCGTTCTTTGTTGTCTTCGCGCACTAATAGCCTGGTGGAGCATAAATACTTGCTGCGTCTGGCGGATCGGACGGATTATGCGATGGCTGGTCTGTCCCCGCGTGAGTTGCCGGAGAAGATCGGGTCGGGGCGTGCTTTTGAGTCTGCTACCTCTCGTGAGACTCAGTTTGCTGTGTTGGATGCTGATGTGTCGTCGCAGGCTCAGGTGCGGGCTTTGGGCGTTATCGGTGAGTCTGCAATCCAGGCGCAGGGGACGGTTGAGTTGGTGCATGTCCCGGCTGTTTTCAAGGATCTACCGGTGAAGGTTTCCTATCCTCAGGTTCTTTCTGCCGCTGGTGGTGCACGTGCGCTGGTGCCCTGGCGCCCTGTGCTGGGTATCGGGGGCCAGGATGTGGGGCCGGTTTCGGTGGATTTGATGGATATCCCGACTTTTATCGTGGGTGGTTCTACCCGGTCGGGTAAGTCTACTGCTTTGGTGGCTTTGACGCGGTCGTGCTTGGATGCGGGGGTGCCGGTGGTGTTGATGACTCCGTTGCGTTCGCCGTTGCGTGAGCTTGCTGCTCATCCGTCTGTGGTTGCCTCGTATGCTGGTGCTGATATTACTGCTGAGGTGGTGCGTGAGGTGCTGGCGATGGAAAACATTTTGCTGGTGGTTGATGATGCTTCGGCGATCACGGATTACCCCGTCACTGATGAGTTCAAGAAAATTGGTGCTGCCTTGAACAACAACGGTTTACGGGTGATTGCTGCTGATGGTTTGGATGAGTTGGATCGGGTGGGTGCTTTGTCGTGGATGAATGAGTTGGTCAAGCGTCGTCATGGTGCCCTGTTGGATCCGGCCTCTATTTTTAGTGGTAAGCCTTTTGGGTTGGCCTTGAATCAGGAGATTTTGGGCCAGGTGCGTCCGGTGGGGCGTGCTTTGGTGAATGTTGGTGATGGCCGGGTGACGTTGGTTCAGGTGGCGTCTGGTGGAGAGGTTTTCTGATGCGTTTTTCTAAGTTGTATATGGTGCTGGGTTTAACCGGTGCTACGGCGCTGGGTATATCTGGTTGCGGTGCAGGTACTGAGATAGTGAGTGCTTCTGAGTTGGAGTCTGCTGGTGTTTCAGCGGTGAAAGCTCAGACTGGTGAGGATTCTCAGATGGATTGCGGCGCAGCGGAGGTGAAGGTTGAGGTGGGTGCTTCAGCTACTTGTGAGGTGGTTGTGGGCGAGGAGGAATCTGCTCGTTCTGCGCAGGTGCGGGTTGCTTCAGTGTCGGAGGATGGGTATGCGGTGGATGTGGTGTTGGATCCTGCTCTTGAATCGCAGGTTCCTGCTGTTTCGGGTGAGGAGGTACAGACCATGGTCAGTAATGAGTTGAAGTCTGTCACTCATGCTGATCCGTCGGTGGTTTGTGGTGATTCTTTGCCTCGGCAGGTGGGTGCTAGCACGGCGTGCCAGGTGAAGTTTGTGGGGGAGGATGAGCCTCGTTCTGCTGTGGCGGTGGTGAAGAGTGTTTCTGATCAGGGCGTGCCGTCGTTAGATGTGAAGCTTTCTCCGTCGGTGGCGGATGAGCCGTTGTCGGATAGTCGGGGGTCGGTGGCTGGTGTGGTTGCTTCTGCCCTGGAGGATCAGCTGGGTGAGAGGCCGAAGGTTGATTGTGGCGGTGGGTTTGTGGTGTTGAGGGAGGGGCAGGCGTTGTCGTGTTCGGTTTCTTCTGTTTCGGGTGAGGTGTTGGGGGAGGCACAGGTTGTGTTGCGTGATGTTGTGGGTGGTTCGTATGCGGTGGACGTCGCATTAGAACAACCCGCTGGTAGCAGCGTGGAACAAGATAAATAGGGAAAAAGATCATGGTGAAATCAACTCTAGGCTCCTACAGCCAATCAACGCCATCAGCCCTATCGGTAGGCGATTATCCTAGCGATTGGTCACTTTTCGACACAGGAGACCCTGCCCCTGGAAACCCTTTCGCCTGGGGAACCATCCACTCTATGTGGCAGGACAAAGCTCAAGCTCTCGATGCTGCCCTAGCCTCTTTTCATGCTACCGGTCAGCTCGTAGGTGAGGGTTACAAGGTTCGTTACTTGAACGAGTCCTTGGGTATGGGCTCGGAATATACGTCTAAGGTTCAAGCTGAGCTGATGCGGATGGGTTAGGTCGCACAGGAGTGGGCAAGGAAACTTATCGATGTTCAATCCAGGGCGAAAGAGGCTCATCGTCTTGCTACCCAGGCGCAAGAGCAGGTCACGGAGTTTTCTGCGAAAGTGGCTGGTCTTTCTGCTGATTTAGAGCTGATGAAGAAGGGGGCAGAGCGTGCGGATGCTCAGAAAAGCATTGATGGGTTTAGGGGTCAGTTGGGGGATGCTCAGCAGGTTTTAGAGCAGCAGCGGCAGATGGTGCGTGATCTTGCTAGTGAGTACCGGGTAGCGGCTGATGCTCTTAGAGGCGAGTATGTTTTGGTCTCTGGCGGGGATCTTGCTTCTTGGGTGCGTGCGAATCATAGTCATGTTTCTTTTGCCTTGAGGAGCGCTTCGGGTGGTTCTTTGTTTGATGGTTCGGCCGAAGCTATGCAGGGGAATCCTCCGGTGTCGAGTGAGGAGTTGTTGCTGCTTTCGCAGAAGGCTGCTGATGATCCTGAAGCTTTGAAGGTGTACTTGCAGAAGTTGGCTTTGCTCTCTCCTGCTGAGCTTGCTGATTTTGCGGGTCAGTATCCTGATGTGGCGCATCTTCCGGTGCCTGTCTCAAATGATGGTGTGGGTAATGCTCAGGTAGTGCGGGATTGGTGGAATGCGGATGGGGCTCAGGAGTTTGGTCTGTCCTCGGAGCAGCGTGAGGTGCTCATTGCTCAGTTGCCTGGTTTTGTGGGGAATTTGGAGGGTGTGCGGTATGCCGATCGGGATCGGGCTAATCGGGTGTTGTTGGATTTTTATGTGGGTCATCCTGAGTTGACGTCGGAGTATGCGAAGGCGGCGTTGGAGCGTATCCGGTCTGTGTTGGCGAAAGAAGAAAAAGGTGTTCCTCGTTCTTTGATTAATCTTGATCTGACGAATATGGATATCTCAACTTATGATGCGGGGATGGGCAATGTTCTTCCTAATGACATGGTTGCCACGGATGATGTGTTGACCAGTATTGCTTTGGGGGATTTAGATGGAGCTGAGGCAGTTACTATTACCAATCCTGGGATGAAGAGCCATCCGTACGATAATTTGAATCCTGATGGTGCGGATATGGACGGCATGGCTCAGCAGATTTATAACGATCAAAATGATATTTACCGTCTAGATAAAAATGTTATGAACCATGCGGTAATTATTAACCTTAACTACGTGACACCCCAGGGGGCAGATGTACTTGGCATGGGGGATGCTAATAGAGCAGCAGAGAGGAACGCTAACTCTATTGATGCGCTGAACGTTCTGGGTAATAATCTTTCGTTTGAGGATAAGAATCGGAAGATTTATATGTGGAACCATTCTTATGGTTCGACCACGGCGGGGCAGACTATTCAGAAGGTAGGTTCTCCGGTGGAGGCTTACTATAACGTCGCTGGTGCTGGGTGGGGTTATGAGTATTTTGAGAATCCGGATGCAGCTGACTTGGAGTATCTGGCTAAGGACACTCAGGGCCGTCCGCAAATGTATTCAACTTTGGCGAATGCGGATAATACTGCTCGTTGGGGTGAAACAGGTAGCGGACGGTTTGATCCTCGGGCGTTGAAGAATAGTTTTGAGATTTCCTCTGAGGCTTCGAAGGATGGCCGTTTTGCTGCTGCTGAGGGGCATATCGATTTTCCGCAAGATGGGGTGGGGTATAACACTCAGAGCTCGAATTCTTATCGTAGCGGGATTTTAATTACTACGGGTCAGACTCAGAAGATAAATCCCGATGAAATTGTATTTAATCCCTCGCCCCCTCAGCCATCCTTAGATTTTATATGGGGGAAAAAGTAATGAAGATGTCGAATTATCGAAAAGTTTTGGTGGCTCTGATCCCGGTGGTGTTGTTGGCCTCGGGTTGTTCTGGGGTCGTTGAGGAGAAGAAGATGGAAGACTCTGAGCGTTATATTAAGGCGCCGGTGCAGGATGTGGTGGATGAATGGATGACTGCTCGTAATGGCACGATTAAAGCTGCTGGTAATGAAGCGTTTTACTATGATGATGCTGAAACATCCGCTGTGGATTCTGCTAGTACGGATATGCGGTATGACCTACCGGGGCAGATGTGTACTGCAGGGGAAGAAGGCTACTCTGCCTATGCGACTCTTCATGTTTCGACAAAAGTTGTGGAAGAACCTGGGGTTGATCTAGATGCGGAGGTGGAGAAAGTAGCTGATTTTTGGAGGTCTCAAGGGTGGACCGATATTCGGCAGGGAGCTGAAGGCGCGGGCGAGCGACGGATTTTTGTGACGACTCCGCTAGGTACAACGATTACTTACGCTGTGATGACTAGTGACGGGCGGGTTTTATTAAATCTGCAGATGAAGTCTTTGTGTGCTGCTGAGTTCGATAATCTTTCCCCCAAATATCTTGGTGATTTTGAGGAGCGTTTCTCGAGCCCACCGAACACAACGCCCTCCGCGGCATCTTCGAAGGGCAACTAGACTATGTCCCTTGAAATTCACTACGACCAGATCCAAAACGCTATCGACACGTTCAACACTGGTCGTACTTCTTTTGAACAAGCTCATTCTTCCCCAGTAACTCATGCTGAGAACACCTCTGATGCGTTAAATGATGCTCACCAAGCAGCGCTAGGGGAACTAGATAGGCTACTCGGTTCTGCAGTGACCAATTTTTCTCAGATGGGTCTCTCAGCGCAAGCTGTTTTTGACGGGTTTAAAACAGCCGACGCAGCCGGATCATAGCGCTACTCCCCTCGCCTCACTATTTCCCTTTTTCTATTCACTGCGCACCTCAGCTCACCCTGAGGAGAAAACGAGACTACCTCTGATGACCTCCCTCAAACTTTCCTCTGAAGACTTCAACTCCTGGAAAACCAGCGCCCAGGACGCCTTACGAGCCCTGGAATCCCTCGGCGGGGCACCCAGCGGTGACTACGGTGAGGCCACCGGTACTATCACCGGGGAAAACAGTACCTGGTCAACCCGTGTAGAAACCACCCACCAAGAAGTCAGCACCCTCAAAGAAGCCATCACCACGGTGCAAACTAACATGAAAGATGCTGATCAGGCAGGAGGTAAATAAATGAGCGGAGAAAACTGGGGAGCTCTCGGCGGTGAACAATTTAAAGGGGATCCGCAAGCTTTCCAAACTCTGTCCACGTATTGGGGTGATGTCTCGAAAGCTTTTGACCCTATCAAGAAACCAGAAACAGATGCCCTGGGAGTCTCAGCGAGAAATTTCGATTCTGCCCTGGGGGAGATGGAGTCGGCTTTTAGCAAAGCTAAAGAGGCTGCAGAAGCTTTGGAGAAGCTGTGTAAGGGGTGGGCTGATCAGCTTCAGCAGTTTCAGGATTCAGCGGGGAAGCTTGCGCGAAAAGCTGGAGATGCTCAACAGAGTATTGATTCTCACCGTAGGACACTTGAGGGTCTGAGTAAGGACGATAAAAAAGGTGATAAGTCTGCTGGTCAAGAAAAATCTCTGCGGGAGGGTCTTGCCGATGGCGAATCTGATTTGAGGGCAGCTCGGTTTGATTTTGAGCAGCTCAAGGTCAGTCATGATCAGTTGGAGAAATCTTTCCAAGGCTCGTATGTGGCGCCTGAGTTTTCTTCGGTCACCGCGCAGACGACTTCTCATAGTTCCTTGGGGAGGAGGTTCGCTGCTTGTATTGGGCAGATTGAGCAGGGGCACCCTGAGTTGGGGTCGGTTCTGGAGTTTACGCGTTCGATGCTTCCTTTTGAAGATGATGGGAGTATCAAGTCTTCTTTCTTCTATAACGATTTATTGTTTGCTCATATTGGTGGGGTGGAGAAAGCTCTTTCGTCGTTCCGGTTGGGTTTGGGGCCTGGTTCTGGTGCGGGTTCCTCGAAGATGTTTGCGAAGTTGACGGGTTTTGAGGGAGATGTGTATTTCCCGAACCCTTTGAAGGAGAAGCTGAAGCTGACCTCTGGTTTTATTGGATCCAAACTTCACACGATGGATTTGGAGGGGGCCTTCAAGAACGCTCTGGATGGCAATATGCGCAATCTTGATGAGGCGACGAAGTCGTTAGTGGGTAGTACTGATGAGTTAGCTGCGGGGATGGCATCTTCTGTGCGGGGGATGTTCCCGAAGTATTCTTTGCCTATTGATGCGGTGAGCAAGAGTTTTGACCGGTTGGGTGAGTCGAAGAACGTGATTGCTACTAATGCCAAGGTTCTTTCGGAGAGTGCCGATGGTGCGGTGGGGGCTTTTGCGAAGCACCTGCCGATGGTCGGGAAACTCAGTAAGAGGATCCCGGTGATTGGTAATGCCATTAGCGGTGTATCAAACTATTCCGAATATTACGATGAGGATAAGCACGCTTCCTCGTCAGAGGGGGAAAAGCGTGCTCGTGCTGCTGGAGCTAGTTTTGCTACTACTGGTGCGGGAGTAGCCGGTGGTGCTGCTGCTGGTGCTGCTACGGGGGCTGTGTTGGGTTCAGTGGTTCCTGGTTTGGGTACGGCTGTTGGCGGTGTGGTCGGTGGTATTGCTGGTGGCATTATTGGCGGCTGGGCAGGCGAAGAAGGAGCCAAAAAATTGAATTTTGATGACGGGATGGCTGACGTCTTTGGGAACGTTTACAACGGAATAAAAGGATAAATACATCGTGGGAACCTTTGAAATTACTCCAGCATATCTTGGCTGGATGGTCCTTATCATTATCAGCCTCGGAGGCTGGGCGCTCCTAGGTGCCGGTAAAAACCGCACCTACGCACTGACGAAAGACCCCTACTGGATGGACTTTTATCTCTTTCATCTAGGATGTACTGGTCTATTCTTCTTGGGTACATTTATTGGTTCTCTGTTGATGAAGTACCTAGGAGATCAAAATCTGCTTGCCTTACTCGTGAGCCTACCGGCGATTGCGGCTGCCGCATGGCTTATCATCAACTGGGTCATCATCTTCTTCTCCCCAGCCCCCTGGATTGGCCCCCGCCCACGTTGGTGGCGCGAAACCCACCACACCCTCTACGCCTGGACCCGCCACAAAAAACACCACCACATTCACGCCGCCCGACTCTACAGACTCCACACCCGCTCAGCCCCACCAATAGAGCCCATCACCAACATCCGAAAAACCAACCAGCCCTTCGTCACCGAACTCACCGCCTTCACCAACACGCAGACCAGTTTCCAGATGTATCAGGATCAGATCCCCTCCAATCACACCCACCGGTACACTCTGCGCGGAACGATTACTGGGCCTTTTACGTTCACCGGGGAGATCCCTGAAAAATACCTCTGTGCCGAAGACCTCTCTTACCGGAAGTCTATGTATTTCCCGGCCGAGCCGAATCTGGAGCAGACTCGTACGCGCACGGTGGAGTTGTTTGTGGATTTGCATCGGCTCAGTTTTGTGCAGGTTGCGGGTGAGGATTATGTGCGTCGGCATAGTTGGGTGGTTTCTTTTGCCAATGTTTCTTCTGCTGATGTGAAACTGCAGCGCCTGGATTCGGGGCAGTTGCAGATTACTGTGGGTGAGCCTGATTCTGTTTCGGGTCAGTCGTTTGTGTTTGTCTCGGATCAGGGTTGGTGGACGCGCCTGAAGGCTAAGCCTGCCAGGTTAGTGAAGGCTTTGGAATCGAAGCGGTGGTTGCCGGTGACGGCTGGGTCTTTGGTGCGGAAGAATTTCGCCGGGGAACAGGGGCCGGTGGAGGGTTCTGTGGTGCCTGAGCATGGCCAGGGGGAGTATTTTTCTGGCCAGTAACCCTCGGTGACGTGGCGAGAGTTCTGTAGTGATGTGGAGAAAGGGATGGTTATGCAGATGAGGACGTATGTGGAACCCACGAGCGGGGTAAAACTTACAGTTCCTGAGCACTGGGTAGTGGATGTAGGGGCTAATGAGTCTGTTGCTGTGGTTGCTCAGGCAACAGAGGAGTATCTGGCGGGAGTAAACGTGGTGGTCACGGTGGAGGCTCCGCCGGAAGAGCTGCAGGATTTACAGGCTTATACTGCCACCCAAGTGGAGTCCCTGCGGCAGAGGTTCGCAAAGCAAAACTTCGTGCTCTTAGGTGAGCGTGAGTATTTCACGGAAACCGAAGAAGTTTCCTTGGTGGTGCATTCGAGGGTGCAGAACAAGGCTGTGTTGGCGTGTTTTCAGCTTTTTACCCTGGTGGGTGAGGTTGCTACTGCGGTGACGGTAACGGTTCCTTTGGCTTTAGCGGATACCGGGTTTTCGTTGAGTACTCATATTATTCAAACGTTTTCTCCTGCTACTAGGCTGTACCACTTCCCTTTCTATGAGGATTGATTCTGATGATTTTAGCGAACAATGATTTTGAACAAACTCTTCTGTTGCCGGATTTGGTGTGGGAGTTGTTGGGGCAGGCAGGGGCCGCTGGTGAGGCGTGGGTGTCGTTGCCTGAGTCTGTCAGAGCAGATTTACAGCAGGTAGGGATTCTTGATGAGCGCGGGAAACTCACTAGTGGAGGCACACGTATCTTAGGTCTGGTGAGGAGCCCTGCGAGTGAGTTGTCGGTGTGCCAGTTGCATGCTGAGCAGGAGAATGTACTGCGAGTTTCCCTGGGTGAAGAAGAGAGTATTGTGCGCGCGGCGGTCATTGATGATGCTGGGTGTGCTACGGGTGAGTTTATTTTTTCGCGGACGACGCATGAGAATGCGTTGCAACATGTCTTGTCGTGGGTGTCTCTTCCAGCGGTGGGCGTGCCTGAGGTGAGGGATGCGAGTTTTTCAGCTGAGGTTTTGAGTGCGGGGGTTTTTGATGAGTCTGCTCGTGGGTGGCGGGTGAATTGTAGTGCTTTGCCGGGTGGGGTTCATATTTTTTTCCGTGAGGGTTGGTTGTGGAGGTTGAAAGGTTCTTCTGAGGGGAGTGGTTCGGGCTCGGTGTGGGAAGTAGAGGCTGAGGATAGTTTGTCCTTGAATCTGTTGTTGCATTATGTGTGGGGTCGGTGTGTGGGTGAGTTGGACCAGGGTTAGCGGGGGTGCCCCGGTGGGTGGATGCCGCGTTAGAACAGTCTGGTGTAGAAGAAAACAAGTAAGGAAAAGAGCTCACAATGGCTGATCTGAGATTTAGTTATGAGTTACTACAAAACCTGATTGACACGTTCAAAGATGTCAAAGGTGTTTTTGAAGGCTATGGTTCTTCCACCGTGGGATCTATCGGTAGTGATGATCCGGTGGCGCATCATCACGCCGATGCAGTCAAAGGCCAAGAAGACCAGTTGATGAGCGCGATGGTGACTGCGTTGGGGAATGCTCAAGAAGGTTCGCAGGCTGTGTTTGATGATTTTAAAGCTACCGATGGCGCTGGGGAAGGGAAATAAAGGACATGAGTACTCGACCTTCTGATTGGAGCCCGTTGACCGGTGGGGATCCGTGCCCTGGTGATCCTGAGGCGTATAGCGCGGTGATCCAGCATTGGGGTGATCGTGCCTCAGATGCTCAAGGTCAAGCGGCGAAGTTGGCTTCGATTGTCAGTAATGATGCTGAGTCGAATCGTGTTCGTCGGGTGGAGCAAGTTGCCGCTGAGGGCAAGGCTGCGTTGGAGTCTATGGCGCGCACTTTTGATGAGGTTCAGGAGCTTTTGCGGGGTTGGCAGAAGGATCTGGGCGAGATGCAGACTCGTGCTGATGAAGCTTTGGCTAAGGCGCAGGATGCTCATGCGACGGTGGAGGATTCTTCGGCTCAGATGGGTGCGTTGGGCGCATTTGCTGCTGGGCAGAAGAAGCAGGATGAGCAGGGACGGGCGAAGAAGGCTTTGTTGATGCAGGAGATGGCTGCTGCTCAGGCAACAATTGATGCGGCGCAACAGGTGGTGGATGATCTGCGGGGTGAGTATGAGCGGAAGTCTTCTGCTGTGGTGGGGGCGTATGTGTTGAGTGTGTCGGGGTTGTGGTCGGTGGATGGGAAGTCCTCTGCTGGTGGTTTTGGTGTGTCGGTGGCGGATGTGAAGGATACGCTGCTGGGGAATTTGTCGGAGTCGAGGGCACGGGAGCTGGTGGATGCTGCTGCTCATGCTGGTGATGGGCCGGGTGAGTATGAGGCGTATTTGGAGCTTTTGGCTGGTACTGATGCGGGTTCTTTGGTGGAGTTTTTTTGGTGAGCATCCGGAGTTGGCGCGGTATCCGTTGGCAGGTACAGGCGATACAGTGCTGGATACGACCATGGCTACTAAGTGGTGGGGCGAGTTGGGTGCTGATCAGCAGCAGGCTTTGGTGCAGAATGCTTCTGGTGTGGTGGGTAATTTGAATGGTGTGCCCTACGGTGTGCGGGATGAGGCTAACCGGGCTTTGCTGGAAGATTTGAAAGGGGATGAGTCCTTAACCCCAGGGACTCAACAAGCTCTTGAGCAGCTAAGCAGTGCATCTCAAGGTGAAGATAAATTCATTATTACTTTAGATATTTCGCCTCTGAAAAAGGAGGATGGGATTGACACAAATGATGTTCGTGCTGCTGTGTCAGTGGGGGATTTGGATACAGCGAAGAATACTAGTTTTGTCGGTCCGGGTATGGGTAATGATTTGGCGGCTGGTGCAACGACTCAGGTTCAGGTCGCAAAGAATATTCGGAACCAACAAGCACATGTAGCGGACAGATCTAAAAATGATTTTGCCGTGGTGGCTTGGCTCGGGTACGACGCTCCAGATCTAACAAAAACTATAAATCTAGATGCGTCGCGGGCCCATCGTGCGGATCAAGGTTCCCCTTATTCCATCACCACCCAACCTTCCCAAAGTGTTCTTCAACCAGACTTGGCCCAGCAAGGAGCAAGAGATTTCGCGCGTGCTGTAGATGGGTTTAACGTGACCCGCACGCTCTCTTCTACTTCTGGTGAATCGATTTCAGTTGACGCTGTGAGGAATGCTTCTGAGGATCAACGGCGAGATTTCTTTAACGTACCGGATGTAGATGTTATTGGGCATTCTTATGGGACGACTATGGTGGGTGAGGCTCTGCCTCAGTTGAAGACGTCAGTCAATAGTGTGGCTCTGGTGGGATCAGCAGGCTTGACTCCCGAGGCTATAGCTGCCGGGAATGCCGGTAAATTCCCTATTGATAAAGGTTCTGATGGGCAAGAGAATCTGTATTTCACTCACGCTCAACGTGATATGACTGCCCCTACTGGTTCTGTGCCGTCAGGCCGGAAGACCCCGGATCAGTTGTCTTTTGCGAAAGAGTTTTCTGCTGAGGGTGGTGTGGATGGGGAGGGCAAAGTGTATGTGCCTACTCATGCTCATGGAGCTTTGGCCGGTAATTTTGGTGAGGCGGGGTATTTTGCGGAGAATACGAGTTCTTTGACGATGGTGGCTTTGGCGACCACTAGATCCAAGGGTGGAACGCTGCCGGAGTTGATACGTGATGAGCGTCCTTATATTCCTGGTGCTTATATGAATGGTTATGCTTTGCCTTATAGCGATGAACAACTGGCTGCTGATGCTTCGTTGCGTGCCAAGGTTATGGCGGAGCAGGAGTTGAGGCCGGAGGATGTTTATCGGTATTCGAAGGATTCTCGGTGAGAGGTTGGTTTGTGATGAAAAAGTTTGTAATGGTGTTAGGTGTGGTGTTGTTGATGGTGCTTTCAGGTTGTGCATCTGCTGAAGAAAAGCGTGCAGAGTTGCAGAGTGAGTTTAATTCTTTGCTGAAACTGACTATCGATGGGTCAGGGATTGACCCAGATTTATTTACATATACGAAGAATAAGTCAATTGATTATCAAGCTGTATCTGATGGTTCGTATGCTCCCCTTGAAGCATGCGATTACATTGGCAATGGAAAAAATAAGTGGGTACTCAGAAGCGATCTTGAGTATATGACTTCCCATACGGCTGAGGAAGTGAAAGCTAAAAGTGAGCATATGCGTCAGGTATGGGCCGACCAGGGGCTCGAAGTGCGTGATGTTGCTGCCGTGAACGGCATGATTCAGATTGCGGTGGATACTGATTCGGGGTTGACGATGGGCTATGTTGTATCGTCGTCTAAGGAGGCTATTAACGTTTCATCGACGTGTACGGCGGATTTGGATCCCGACAAGCAGTAAGTACTTGGGGACACGGACACGTTTAGACGGTCTTGCAGCCCGCGATTTTTGAATTTCTAGAAATCTTTTTGAGGTTCTTACTTTTTCCTCTAGTGGAGTGAAAAGTTGGCTTGTAGCCTCTTTTCTGTAAGTAGATGCTGTCATCTCAGATTTTGAAAAGGCTAGGGCAGGGTAAGAAGACTATGGCTGATTTACGGTTTGATTATGGGCTCCTTCAAGAGCTCATCGACACTTTTGAAAACACTCGTTCCGGTTTTGAGACTCTGGCAGGTTCTACCTGCCCTACCTGCAGCAGTGAGGATCCTGTGGCAGAGCATCATGCCTCAACGGTCAAAGATCAAGAGAAGAAACTGCTTTCTGATGCGGTGACCTCATTTACCCATGCCAAAGATGGCGCCCAGGATGCTTATGATGCGTTCAAGGCTGCCGATGGTGCAGGAGAAGGGAAATAAAGGATATGAGTACTCGACCTTCTGACTGGAGCCCGCTCACTGGTGGGGATCCGTGTCCTGGTGATCCTTCTGCCTGGGATGCCATCGTGGAGTTTTGGGCTCAACGGAGCAGAGATATTGATGGGTATCGGGAGAAGCTGTATCAGCATACTTCTATTGATGCTGAGGGTAAGACCTTTGGCCGGTTAGAGGGCACGTTCTCGGATGGTGCGGGTATGGCCTCTCTGATTTCGTATGAGTTTGAGAAAGCCTCTGATGCTGCCCGTTCCTGGCAGCGTAAGTTGGAGGATATGCAGTCTCGTGCTGATGAGGCTTTGCGTAAGGCGAAGGCTGCGAAGACTGCCCAGGATGATGCTCAAATCAAGGCGGACGGGCTTAGGGCTGAGGCGGCTAAGGATAAGTCACCTGATCCGATTATTGCGGTGAAGCTTCATGGGCTCTTTGGCGGTGGTGGTCTTGAGGATGAGATTGCTGATGCGCAGGCTGATATTGAGGCTGCGCAGAAGGTAGTGGATGATATTCGGGGTGAGTATGCCCGGGAGTCGGCTTCTGCTGTTGGTGGGTATGAGTTGGCATCGGTGGAGGGTATTTATAAAAACACTCCACGAGGGAATCCGTTTAGTAAATCAGTTAACGTTGTCGATTCTTTAGGTATTGAAGAAGCCCAATATCTGAAAATGCTGGAATCTAAAGCTTCTCAGAGCCCTGAAGATTTAGAGAGATATCTAGAAGCTCTGACCGATTTAGAAGCGGATGAATTAAGGGAGTATTTTGCTGGTAATCCAGATGCTGCAAAGTATCCTCTTTTGGTGTCTGAGGAGGCAGTTGAAAATGCTGTAGTTGTCAAGGACTGGTGGGCGGCTCTTGATAAGGAGTACCGTAGCGCTTTGATTGACGCTGCTCCTGGGATGATTGGGAATCTCAACGGTATTTCGTATGGTGCACGAGATAAGGCAAATCGTTGGTTGCTGAAGAGAACTATGGCTGATTCGAGTTTAAATGCTGAAACACAAAAAATCTTAGATGATTTATTCAAGTCTTCAATTGCTAGACCAAAAGAACCGCATCGTTATATAACTAGCCTAGATTTATCAAACCTAAAAAAAGAAAATGAAGATAAATATAGCTATAACAATGTTCTGGCTTCGCTTTCGCTGGGATCTTTAGATGATGCGGATAAGGTCTCTATTGTTGTTCCCGGTATGGCCAATAATGTCTCCAGCATGGAAGATTTAGTTACAGCGGGATTGAATACCTATAACGAACAAAGATTCGCTTTAAAGGACCATGGGGATGAAGACCAAAACATTGCGGTCAACCTCTGGATTGGCTATGAGACACCTCCAGAGGTATGGGTTCAAGCCCAATATCCGGATAAATTGGTTACAGATGTCAATCTAGCCCGTGAAGGCGGTCAGAAATTGGCAGATTATGTCGATGGTCTTAACGCCACTAAATCTGATGTAGCTCCAACGAACCAGACATGTGTTGATCCTGAACAATACAGCGACCCCTTTATATCAATAATTGCTCACTCCTATGGAACTACCACAACCGGTGAGGCTATGAAGCTTTCTGAAACTACTGTGGATAATGTTGTTCTTTATGCTTCTGCTGGTGTGAGTGAAAGCTCGGTGGCTGACTCTAATGTAGGAGATGGCTGGCAGGTGGATCGCGATGAGCAGGGACGGCAGAAAATCTTTTACACGGATTCGATGGAAGACTGGACTGCGCCAGGAGGATACGCTCCGGGCTGGATTGCCTCGGCAATACTGCCTGACTACGCGCGGCGAGTGATTGCTCAGGAATTTCGCTTCACTCCAGAATTTATGAAAGATGCCCAGCGTTTTCAATCAACAGAAGGTATTAGCGCAGATGGTCAGTTCTTTGAGGATGTTGATACTCATAGTCTGGTTGGTGAGGCGGGGGATGAAGGTTTTGCTTATGCGGATACGGTTACTTCGCTCTACGGTAATCGCGCGGCGATGGGGTATTCGGATGACTTAGCTAAGAAGTTCTATGAGCCGTGGTATTTTGAGCAGAATTTCAGGGGTGAACCTGTGATGAAGCGTGTGACCGCTGATGATTTAGTGGATGGGAAAGTTCCTGCTGATGTGATGGAGAAAGTTAAAGCTTCACAAAATACTTCTGAGGCTGACTTGATAAACCTGGGTGAAAGGGAAGGATGAGTATGAGTACTCGGAAGAGTTTTGTTGTGATGGGATCTATTGTTTCGGGGGTATTGATGATGGCAACGGTTACGGGCTGCGGGGATTTTGGTCAGGGTTCGGCTGCTGAGTCTTCGAGTAGTTCTGCGGTTACTGGTAGTGAGATGGAGCGGGATTATCGGAAGGTTACTAAGGGCACTCTTGAGGCTGCTGGTACTGATCCGAAATCTTTCCGGTTCGCTGATGACTCTGATTTCTCTTTTGAAGAATTTGATGCGATAACCCCTGGGTATTGCGGTAAAACTGATGAAGGTGAGGATGAAGGTAATTACCGTCTTACGGTGGAGAATAGTGTGAAGTATTCTGCTGATGAGTATGGGGCTAAGGTGGATGCTGTGTGGGAGTATTGGGAGTCGCTGGGGTTGAAGCCTCAGAATATTCGTCCTTCTGAGAATAGTCGTAGTATTGCTGCGCAGACGAAGACTGGTGGGAAGGTTACGTATTCTGCGGGTAAGTATGGGGAGTTTATTACGTCTGATTCGCCGTGCTCGGTGAAGATTGTGCCGGTGATTGATCGGGATTATGCGCCTCCGAAGTCTAGTAATGAACCAGATTACTAGGCCGATATGAGGGGCAGAAGTAGGACTGTGTTTTCTGTTGAGATCTTATGCGTAAGTTTTCGTTGTGTCTTTGAGGCTTATTCATAAGGGGTAAAAACCAGGAACCCGCCACCAACTAGACAACGGTCCCACCGAAGGCAAAAATGAGCGTTAAATCATCACAAATAACCTCAAGCCAAACCGGAAGAACCGTTGCACAACAAGCGTACAACCGGGCTCACTAGCGCACAATTCGCCACACTCGCCACAGCCCTGAACAAGAACCTTATCTGGAATCAACCAGGCACCAGACCTCGCAAAACCAGCCTGACACAAGCCCTGAAAATTACCCTCATCTATCTACGCCACAACATCACCGAAGACCTCTTAGCTGATATCTTTGATCTCTCGCAAGCCACCGTTTCTAGAATCATCAACCGCATCGAAAGTGCCTTATTGAAGCTGACTGAGTTGAAGGTTCCCGAGCTTGAATCACTCAAGAATGTCCCTGGCTCACTCGTAATAGACGGCACGTTAATTCCCATCTGGAACTGGTCTTCACAAGGGCAAATACTGTTTTCAGGTAAGCACAGAAGAACCGGTTTCAATCACCAAGTCATCTGTACCTTAGACGGGAGATTGCTAGCCATTACCGACCCGGTGCCGGGGGCTAGGCATGATGTTTATGCTTTTCGCTTTCACCAGCTAGGGAGGTTCTTGGGTGAGTCCACTTTGGCAGATAAGGGGTACATCGGGCTGGGGTTGCTCACACTGACTAAACGAAAAGCGGGTGCAAGGATGAGGGCTAGGGTGAAGGAGAATAATCGGAGGATCAATCGGTTACGTTCGGTGGTTGAATGGACGATTGCGCAGGTGAAGACCTGGCGGGTTTTACATACGGGCTTCCGTCGGCCGCTCGGTGTTTATTTGCGGGTGTTTTCTTCTGGTGCGGGCGCTGATTTTCTTTGCGGCTTCGGACCCCTTATGAATAAGCCTCAAAGCAAAAGAAGAACCCAAATTTATTTTAACTGTAGATATTTCTAATACTCTTGTAGATGATAGATCAACCTATAACGATGTGATGGCTGCTGTTTCGGTAGGGGACGTAGATATTGCGTCCAAGACGACGATGATTGTTCCGGGAATGGATAATAACGTGGACGGTAGCATCGGTTCGTTAGTCGAAACAGCTTCTGCCGTGTATAAAGAACAAGATATTCCAGGTGGAGGAAAGCACACAGTTATTGCATGGATAGGTTACGAATCGCCCACACTTGAAGCAACAGAGAAAACACTGACTTTGGGTGAAGGGTCTGTAGCAATGATGGATAAAGCAAGGGATGGCGCCCATAATCTTTCAAGCTTTTATGATGGTTTGAATGTTACTAAATCATCTAATAAAGATATACCTTCCTATGGTGCGGGCTCCACAGATGCTTATAACGATGCTTTTGTGTCTCTTCAAGCTCATTCTTATGGCACGACGTTATCCGCAGAAGCTTTATACCAGTCCCAGACAAAAGTAGATAACGTCGTTCTTTATGACTCAGCCGGCCTAAGTTTGACTGCAATCGAGAAAGCCTACAGGGGGCAGTGGCAAGTAGAAAAGACTAACGAGAAACCGAATATTTTCTATACCGCTGTTAGCCCTAATCAAAGTGTTGTTGCAAAATCTGGAGCATTTCTTGGTGCACGACCTACTCCAGAGGTTTTGCAAGCGGCAGGCGCCCAGTCCTTTAGTTCTAATGGTGGTTTCGATGCTTCTGGTAATTATCTTGAAGATGCGGATGAGCATGGACTGTTTGAAAGGAATGGCAAAGAGGGAGTTGCCGATTATCGGTTTGTGAAGCTCAATGATGGGGATGCGGATGGAATTTTGAGTCCTGGTACGAGTAGTTTGTATTACGGTTCCCGTATCTCGTTAGGTGATTATGCTGTGGTTGGTAAGAAATTGATTAGCCCGATGGTGGTAGGTAATGAGTGGGATCCTGAGAGTGGTTCTTACCCTTATCTGGATGCTAATCGGGACGGGAGGCTTTCTGCTGAGCAGGTGCGTAGGTATGCGCATGAACAAGGTATGGAGTTTTCTGATTTGGTGAATGTTGGAGAAGGTATCCATGAATAATAAAGTGTGGAAGAGTCAGCGGGTAATTATTGGTGTGGTGTTGGTGAGTTCTCTGTTTTTGGGAGGTTGTGCGGTGCATAGTGAAAAGGAAACGGAATCTGGTTCTTCTTCGTCTAGGGTTGATGCGTTGGCGGATGTAAATAAGGATTTTGAGCAGGCGGTATTGGCTACGGTGGAGGCCTCAGGTGTTCCTGCAAACAAGTGGTTTTACACTGGGGGACAGCAGTTTGAGGTTGAAGATTTTAAGAACTATGTTCCTATCGCTGGTTCTTATTGTGGAGACTCTGCGGACAATCAGATGCTCTATAGGAAATCAGTAGTCTTGAAATACGAACGCACTTATTCCACCAAAGAATATCTCAAGATTAGTAATGACATGTGGACGCACTGGGAATCACGGGGGTTGAATCCGTATGAGGTCGGTGCAGATGGGCAGTCGAAGAAGATTGCTTATCAGACTAGTAAAGGTGTTTTGGTTCAGTTTTATGCTGGGAAGACGGGACTGATGATATTAGCCGATACGGAGTGCAATTTACCGAGTCCTGAGCCTTCTCCTTCTGCATCTTAAATTGCACTTATATGACGGGTCTTGTTGTGCGCAAATCAGTAATTGGGTGGCTAGTCCTGGGCACGATGGTGTGTTCTGGGTGTTCTGTGCAGTTCGAGGATGGTGCGGTTAGTTCGGTGTCGGATTCTGGTGCGGAGGTTGATGCTGTGCAGGATGATTTTCGCACGGCGGTTCAAGAAACAGTTAACGCCACAGGGTTAACTGAGGAAGAGTTCAAATATCAGAGCGGGCAGGTGTATTACGCATCAGAGCTTGACGATGATATTGCAGCATTTTCTGGTGTCTGTGGTGGTAACGCTAAAGATGGCTTTGAATATAAGTATTCCGCCCCGGTAGAAGGAAATAAGAAGTACTCTGCTGATGAGTGGGAGTCTCAGTCTGAGAAGATTCGGGCTAAGTGGGAGTCTTTGGGGTGGGAAGTGAAGAACGTTGCTCCGGGGACCAAGGATGCTCCGGGGATTACGATTGGTGCTTCGACTCCTGCAGGGGTGACGGTTTTGTATTCGGTGAGTGAGGGCGGAGTGGACTATATTCGGGTGTATTCGCCGTGTTCTGCTGATATCCCGGCCCCGTCGTCCTCTGCTTCAGCCTCATAGTCATTCGTTTTTCTGGGTTTTCGGGGAAAGATTTTCTTGATGTTTTTCTCTTCGGGGTTCCGCCGTTTTCTGAATGTTTGCGTGGCTGTCGTCATTGCGGTGCTCATGCTTACAGGATGCGGTTCTGTAACTCAGAAGAATAAGGCTATTGAACCTGGTGCTAATGAGATTTTCAAGGAGATGTACTCTGCGGTAGCTGTTGCTGCTAGTGCTAATGGGAATGAGGCGAAGTTTCTATGGATGAATAATACGAAGCCTTTTCCCTATCGAGAAGCATCGTGGGCGGATGTGACTGTTTTTCCCTGCGGGGAAGGAAAGGGAAATCTTGAGCTGAAAGCTACAGCCTATGATCAGAATCTTGGCACTGAGAACTATCAACATCAAATTAATAAAGTTCGACAGGCTTGGGAATCTCGTGGTTTGAAGGTGCGCAACGTAGGTGAGAGTAAGGGTATGTTTCAGATTGCCACCGATTTAGAGCACGGCACTGTGGTGGTTTATACCGCTGGTGTCGGTGGTGAGTCGGTAGAAGCTGATACTGAATGTTTTTCTGGTTTTAAGGGTGATGAGTCTTCGGCTCAGGTTTTCCCGGGCGAGAAGGCATAACGATGGTGGATGAGTATTCTAGCCAGGAGCCTTCGAAGCTAAGCGAAGATAGGGACTCTGCTTCGATTATCCTGTGGTCGCTGGTACTTTTTCTTGCCTCGAGCATAGCGCTAGGGCTGTTGGTGTGGTTGGGTACTGATCAGAATCTTCTGCCCTTGTGCGGGTTACTGATTTTTAGTGCTCTGCTGGGGTTGGGTTTGGCTTTGTTGTATCCGCTTTATGCTGCTTCGGGTAGTAAGGCTGCCGCGGTTGTTTTGACCGTGCTGTATGGTGCGGTGGCGTTGGTAGTGGGTTGGTTCGTGTTGGCGATGCCTGCGTGGGCTTTGTATAGCAACGGGTGTTGTCGTTAGAGCGTCTGAGAATGATGTTGTCAGAGATATCGATTTGGGCTTATCCGCTGGAGTATCGAAGACTAGGCTCAGCAAATATCAGTTTTCAGGAGAGCTTTTCTTTAAAGTTTCATAAAAATCCGCCAACTTTGGGTGTTCCAAACCTAACTTTTGAGTCATTCTCTTATCGACTTGTTTCTTAGGTTGAGAATCTACATACTTTTTCTGCGAACGTAAGGAAAGAATGCCAATTGATTTCATTTTTCGCTTATTGCTTTGATATGGCTGAATACGGGAATATTGAGTAGTGGCTTTATCTTTATGGGCGCATGCCAGCATCTCATCCAATAATTTTGGGGCCCAGCTGAATTCTGAGTCAGGTACAAGATGGAAATGAGATGACCGGCCTAGGAGAGCGCAAATCCAATCAGCAAACTGCGTTGTTCCATAGAGGTGGCTTTCTAGTTGCATAGGTGCCTCCAACACTCGTTTGACTGAGTTTGTTGATGAAGAAGCATAAATAAAACTTGCACATACCGATAGTGATTCTTCGCGCGTTTTCGTATCCACCGAATCGAGAAAAATTAAAACATCTTCATCCAGACTGTCTGCGTAGCCAGCTATCTCCTTGATAATTTGGCGGAGCACGTGATTGCTTCTATCCGTTGTACTTTCGCCTGTTTCAGCTTTAGACCCAACAGGTTTAATCTGACCTACAAAGACGACTCTTCCATGCAGCCGATAAAGTTTTCTAAAAAGACGCTTCATGGCAGGACGAATCTCATCCCCGTATTTTTCCATGTTTCTGGTAGTTAAAAGTGAGGCGCCTTTTTTCTCCCATCGCTTGGGATGTTTGCCTGACTGTTCAATCTCATATGCAAGCAAATTGCTTTTGACGGATTCAAAAAAAGCTCCCAGCGGCCTCACGTTATGAGCAGGAATTATAAATCCGGAGTAACCAAAGACCGGATGGTCTTTAAACTTCTCATGGCGGGAGGAGATGTAGGGACCGATATGTCCAAATTCGTCGATATAAGCAAGAAGCATAATCTGAAGATAGCACAAGAGCCCGTGCATAGACGGGCTCTCGGAAAGGCGCTTCAGTTGCTCAGAACTTGCTACCAATATGAACTTTAAAGCTATTTATATAAGAAGTCAATCATATTTTTCTCGTCCCTTTAGACAGAGGGCAATGTTGTCCAGTCGCGGCTCGTGATTACTGGGAAACTAGGGGCGGCTAAGGATCTTATCGTCATGAGGATTGAAATTATCCTCGATATGCACTGGGTTTTGTTCCTTTGTTGCGTTGTTCCCAGTTTCGGGAAAATTTGCTTTTTGCTTCGGGAAAGCTTTACCGAATCCCTCAAATAGGGAGGCAGGATCCTTGCTATACCGGGCTAGTTTTAACCATGCAAACGACCCACCGCGGGTCGTTTGTATCGTACAGAAAAAACGTTTGTATAGAAACACCACCAAGAAAGCCCGATTCAGCAAAACAGCTGAATCGGGCTTTTCTGTATCTAAAAACCACCCAAAACTCATTAAAAACCGGTTCTCTCTAGATCGAGGCAATAAAAAATGCTTCCCGCCACTGCGAAAAGCATCAAAAAACTCATTTTAGGCATGCCCAACTAAGGACCTGAGGTCTACGAAACCTTCCCTCCCTTTGCCTTATCTGGAGGATCATCACCACGGGTAAAACCAGCAGTACGCTCACGACGACGTAGCGGACGCTTCTGAGGTTGCACGGTTAGTATCCCCCCATCCTGAATAACGCCGTAATGTGCCTGCTGACCAAAAGATCCCTCATATTGTCATCCTTTTTGACCAGTGGGAGGGGTTCCTCAACGGTATCGGAGATAACTGCCAAAGCAGTGTGGGGCAGGCGGTGCTGGGGTTGCTGCGCGAGGGCGCCTCAGCCGGTATTCACCTTATTATTGCCGGTGATCGTTCTTTGTTGTCTTCGCGCACTAATAGCCTGGTGGAGCATAAGTACTTGTTGCGTTTGGCTGATCGGACGGATTATGCGATGGCTGGTCTGTCCCCGCGTGAGTTGCCGGAGAAGATCGGGTCGGGGCGTGCTTTTGAGTCTGCTACCTCGCGTGAGACTCAGTTTGCTGTGTTGGATGCTGATTTATCCTCACAGGCTCAGGTGCGTGCACTGGGTGTTATCGGGCAGAAGGCTACCCAATCGCAAGGCGGGGTGGATTTGGTGCATGTCCCGGCTGTTTTCAAGGATTTGCCGGTGAAGGTTTCTTATCCCCAGGTTCTTTCTGCCGCAGGGGGTGCAAGTGCGCTGGTGCCCTGGAGACCTGTGTTGGGTATCGGGGGTCAGGATGTGGGGCCGGTGTCGGTGGATTTGATGGATATCCCGACTTTTATTGTGGGTGGTTCTACCCGGTCGGGTAAGTCTACTGCTTTGGTGGCTTTGACGCGGTCGTGCTTGGATGCGGGGGTGCCGGTGGTGTTGATGACTCCGTTGCGTTCGCCGTTGCGTGAGCTTGCTGCTCATCCGTCTGTGGTTGCCTCGTATGCTGGTGCTGATATTACTGCTGAGGTGGTGCGTGAGGTGCTGGCGATGGAAAACATTTTGCTGGTGGTTGATGATGCTTCGGCGATCACGGATTACCCCGTCACTGATGAGTTCAAGAAAATTGGTGCTGCCTTGAACAACAACGGTTTACGGGTGATTGCTGCTGATGGTTTGGATGAGTTGGATCGGGTGGGTGCTTTGTCGTGGATGAATGAGTTGGTCAAGCGTCGTCATGGTGCCCTGTTGGATCCGGCCTCTATTTTTAGTGGTAAGCCTTTTGGGTTGGCCTTGAATCAGGAGATTTTGGGCCAGGTGCGTCCGGTGGGGCGTGCTTTGGTGAATGTTGGTGATGGCCAGGTGACGTCGGTGCAGGTGGCGTCTGGTGGAGAGGTTTTCTGATGCGTTTTTCTAAGTTGTATACGGTGCTGGGTTTAACCGGTGCTACGGCGCTGGGTATATCTGGTTGCGGTGCAGATACTGAGATAGTGAGTGCTTCTGAGTTGGAGTCTGCTGGTGTTTCAGCGGTGAAAGCTCAGACTGGTGAGGATTCTCAGATGGATTGCGGCGCAGCGGAGGTGAAGGTTGAGGTGGGTGCTTCAGCTACCTGTGAGGTGGTTGTGGGGCAGGAGGAGTCTGCTCGTTCTGCGCAGGTGAGTATTTCTTCTCTTTCTGATGATGGGTATGCGGTGGATGTGGTGTTGGTTCCTGGTTGGGAGTCGGAGACACCGCCGGTGAGTGCTTCAGATGTGAAAGCGCAGGTGGAGCAGACATTGAAGAGTGAGTTGAAGGTTGCTCCTTCGGTGGTTTGTGGTGATTCTTTGCCGCGGCAGGTGGGTGCTAGCACGGCGTGTCAGGTGAGGTTTGTGGGGGAGGATGAGCCGCGTTCTGCTGTGGCGGTGGTGAAGAGTGTTTCTGATCAGGGCGTGCCGTCGTTGGATGTGAAGCTTTCTCCGTCGGTGGCGGATGAGCCGTTGTCGGATAGTCGGGGTTCGGTGGCTGGTGTGGTTGCTGATGCTTTGGAGGGGCAGCTGGGTGAGAGGCCGAAGGTTGATTGTGGTGGTGGGTTTGTGGTGTTGAGGGAGGGGCAGGGGCTCTCGTGTTCGGTTTCTTCTGTTGCGGGTGAGGTGTTGGGTGAGGCACAGGTGGTGCTGCGTGATGTTTCAGGCGGCTCATACTCCGTGGATGTCACCATGCAACACAGCGATCCAAATCCCTAGAAGGATTACTTATCTTTACCCCTCCAATGTTCTACCCCTTAGCTTTACCGAGACTTTTTAGAAATAAAGGAATGAATTTTCATGACCTCCCTCAAACTTTCCTCTGAAGACTTCAACTCCTGGAACACCAGCGCCCAAGACGCCTTACGAGCCCTGGAATCCCTCGGCGGGACACCTAGCGGTGACTACGGCGAGGCCACCGCTACTATCACCGGAGAAAACAGCACCTGGTCAACCCGTGTAGAAACCACCCACCAAGAAGTCAGCACCCTTAAAGAAGCCATCACCACGGTACAAACCAACATGAAAGAGGCCGATCAGGCAGGAGGCAAATAAATGAGCGGAGAAAACTGGGGAGCCCTCGGCGGTGAACAATTTAAAGGGGACCCGCAAGCTTTCCAAACTCTCTCCACGTATTGGGGTGATGTTTCGAAAGCTTTTGACCCTATCAAGAAACCAGACACAGATGCCCTCGGTGTGGCTGCTAGAAATTTTGATTCTGCCCTGGGGGAGATGGAGTCGGCTTTTGGCAAGGCAAAAGAAACTGCTGGATCTTTAGAGCAGCTGTGTAAGGGGTGGGCTGATCAGCTTCAACAGCTTCAGGATTCAGCGGCGAAGCTTGCGCGAAAAGCAGGAGATGCTCAGCAAAGTATTGATTCTCACCGTAGGACACTTGAGGGTCTGAGTAAGGACGATAAAAAGGGCGGTGGGAAAGAGAAGTCACTACGGGAAGATATTGCTGATGCCGAATCTGATCTGAAGGCAGCTCGGTTTGATTTTGAGCAGCTCAAGGTCAGTCATGATCAGTTGGAGAAATCTTTCCAAGGCTCGTATGTGGCGCCTGAGTTTTCTTCGGTCACCGCGCAGACGACTTCTCATAGTTCCTTGGGTAGGAGGTTCGCTGCTTGTATTGGGCAGGTTGAACAGGCTCACCCTGAGTTGGGGTCGGTTCTGGAGTTTACGCGTTCGATGCTTCCTTTTGAAGATGATGGGAGTATCAAGTCTTCTTTCTTCTATAACGATTTATTGTTTGCTCATATTGGTGGGGTGGAGAAAGCTCTTTCGTCCTTCCGGCTGGGGCTGGGGCCTGGTTCTGGTGCGGGTTCCTCGAAGATGTTTGCGAAGTTGACGGGTTTTGAGGGAGATGTGTATTTCCCGAACCCTTTGAAGGAGAAGCTGAAGCTGACCTCTGGATTTATTGGGTCCAAGCTTCAAAAGATGGATCTTGAAGGTGTCTTTAAGAACGTTCTGGATGGCAATGTTGAGCACTTGGATGATTGGACGAAGTCGCTAGTAGGTAATACTGATGAGTTGGCTGCGGGGATGGCGTCTTCTGTTCGGGGGATGTTCCCCAAGTATTCTTTGCCTATTGATGCGGTGAGTAAGAGTTTTGACCGGTTGGGTGAGTCGAAGAATGTGATTGCCTCTAATGCCAAGGTTCTCTCGGAGAGTGCCGATGGTGCGGTGGGGGCTTTTGCGAAGCATTTGCCGATGGTTGGAAAAGTGGCGAAGAAGGTTCCGTATGTCGGAAATGTCATTAGTGGTGTATCAAACTATTCCGAATATTACGATGAGGATAAGCATGCCTCCTCGTCAGAGGGGGAAAAGCGGGCACGCGCTGCCGGAGCTAGTTTTGCTACTACGGGTTCTGGGATAGTTGGTGGTGCTGCTGCTGGTGCTGCTACGGGGGCTGTGTTGGGTTCAGTGGTTCCTGGTTTGGGTACGGCTGTTGGCGGTGTGGTCGGTGGTATTGCTGGTGGCATTGTTGGTGGCTGGGCTGGTGAAGAAGGAGCCAAAGCTCTCGGAGCAGATGACATATTGGCTGATGCAGCAGGTGGAATTTTTAATACCGTAAAAGGAGTATTCAATTAAATGGTGTCTTTCGAACTACCTTCAGGAATCTTATGGTTATTGCTCATGACGATTATCGGACTTGGTGGGTGGGCAATACTTGGGGGAGGAAAGAACCGCACTTACGCCCTTACCAAAGACCCTTTTTGGATGGATCTTTATTTATTTGCCCTCGGCGGGATGGGTCTTTTATTTCTCTGTATTATTTTTTCTTGGATGATGAACCAAAATGCTTATCTCCAACCATATTCATGGGTTGTTGCTCTTCTAGGATTTGGCGCGGGATGCTGGTTTTTACTCACGTGGACCGGTACTTTCTTCTCGCCTGCTCCTTTCATCGGTCCGCGCCCACGTTGGTGGCGCGAAACCCACCACACCCTCTACGCCTGGACCCGCCACAAAAAACACCACCACATTCACGCCGCCCGACTCTACAGACTCCACACCCGCTCAGCCCCACCAATAGAGCCCATCACCAACATCCGAAAAACCAACCAGCCCTTCGTCACCGAACTCACCGCCTTCACCAACACGCAGACCAGTTTCCAGATGTATCAGGATCAGATCCCCTCCAATCACACCCACCGGTACACTCTGCGCGGAACGATTACTGGGCCTTTTACGTTCACCGGGGAGATCCCTGAAAAATACCTCTGTGCCGAAGACCTCTCTTACCGGAAGTCTATGTATTTCCCGGCCGAGCCGAATCTGGAGCAGACTCGTACGCGCACGGTGGAGTTGTTTGTGGATTTGCATCGGCTCAGTTTTGTGCAGGTTGCGGGTGAGGATTATGTGCGTCGGCATAGTTGGGTGGTTTCTTTTGCCAATGTTTCTTCTGCTGATGTGAAACTGCAGCGCCTGGATTCGGGGCAGTTGCAGATTACTGTGGGTGAGCCTGATTCTGTTTCGGGTCAGTCGTTTGTGTTTGTCTCGGATCAGGGTTGGTGGACGCGCCTGAAGGCTAAGCCTGCCAGGTTAGTGAAGGCTTTGGAATCGAAGCGGTGGTTGCCGGTGACGGCTGGGTCTTTGGTGCGGAAGAATTTCGCCGGGGAACAGGGGCCGGTGGAGGGTTCTGTGGTGCCTGAGCATGGCCAGGGGGAGTATTTTTCTGGCCAGTAACCCTCGGTGACGTGGCGAGAGTTCTGTAGTGATGTGGAGAAAGGGATGGTTATGCAGATGAGGACGTATGTGGAACCCACGAGCGGGGTAAAACTTACAGTTCCTGAGCACTGGGTAGTGGATGTAGGGGCTAATGAGTCTGTTGCTGTGGTTGCTCAGGCAACAGAGGAGTATCTGGCGGGAGTAAACGTGGTGGTCACGGTGGAGGCTCCGCCGGAAGAGCTGCAGGATTTACAGGCTTATACTGCCACCCAAGTGGAGTCCCTGCGGCAGAGGTTCGCAAAGCAAAACTTCGTGCTCTTAGGTGAGCGTGAGTATTTCACGGAAACCGAAGAAGTTTCCTTGGTGGTGCATTCGAGGGTGCAGAACAAGGCTGTGTTGGCGTGTTTTCAGCTTTTTACCCTGGTGGGTGAGGTTGCTACTGCGGTGACGGTAACGGTTCCTTTGGCTTTAGCGGATACCGGGTTTTCGTTGAGTACTCATATTATTCAAACGTTTTCTCCTGCTACTAGGCTGTACCACTTCCCTTTCTATGAGGATTGATTCTGATGATTTTAGCGAACAATGATTTTGAACAAACTCTTCTGTTGCCGGATTTGGTGTGGGAGTTGTTGGGGCAGGCAGGGGCCGCTGGTGAGGCGTGGGTGTCGTTGCCTGAGTCTGTCAGAGCAGATTTACAGCAGGTAGGGATTCTTGATGAGCGCGGGAAACTCACTAGTGGAGGCACACGTATCTTAGGTCTGGTGAGGAGCCCTGCGAGTGAGTTGTCGGTGTGCCAGTTGCATGCTGAGCAGGAGAATGTACTGCGAGTTTCCCTGGGTGAAGAAGAGAGTATTGTGCGCGCGGCGGTCATTGATGATGCTGGGTGTGCTACGGGTGAGTTTATTTTTTCGCGGACGACGCATGAGAATGCGTTGCAACATGTCTTGTCGTGGGTGTCTCTTCCAGCGGTGGGCGTGCCTGAGGTGAGGGATGCGAGTTTTTCAGCTGAGGTTTTGAGTGCGGGGGTTTTTGATGAGTCTGCTCGTGGGTGGCGGGTGAATTGTAGTGCTTTGCCGGGTGGGGTTCATATTTTTTTCCGTGAGGGTTGGTTGTGGAGGTTGAAAGGTTCTTCTGAGGGGAGTGGTTCGGGCTCGGTGTGGGAAGTAGAGGCTGAGGATAGTTTGTCCTTGAATCTGTTGTTGCATTATGTGTGGGGTCGGTGTGTGGGTGAGTTGGACCAAGGGTAGCGGGGTGTCCGGTTAGACAGATGTGGCATTAGAGCAATTTGTTGGTAACGATAGTGCACAGAATATGTAAGGCATGAGAGGAAACGATTGAAATGCCAGACCTAGATTTCAGTTACGACTTACTACAACAACTGATAGATACCTTCAAAACAAGTCACCGTAGCATGGAACAGCTTGCTGGATCATTAGCTCCCTCAAGCGCTAGCGAGGACCCGGTAGCAGCACATCACGCGGAGACCGTGAAGGCTGAGGAAGAAAAACTTCTAGTGGATGCTTCAACCTCACTTTCCAACGCGCAAGAAGGCGCACAAATTACCTATGACACTTTTAAAGAAGCAGACGGCACCAGCAACCCAGGCCCAGTAGGAACACTAGGCGCTGTCGCGGCCCAAGCTCAAAAATCTTAATCCTCCATCCGTTATCTACTAGCTATAACGTCAGCATTACCTCTCTTCCCCCCATAGTATTGACAAGATTTGAAAGTGATACATCATGAGTAATCGCCCTTCTGACTGGACACCTTTAACTGGCGGCGACCCCTGCCCTGGGGCCCCGGATGCGTGGACTCCTGTTATCTCTCACTGGGAGAGCCGAGCACAAGATGTTCAAAACTTAGCGAACCAACTGTCTAAAATTACAGCTACTAATGGAGTTTCTCACCGTGTTCAGCGGATGGAAAAAGTGGCTTCCGAAGGGCAAACAGCTCTATCTCATTTTTCTGATGCTTTCACCGCTGCCAGAGAGACATTGAACTCGTGGAAAGGCAAGCTAGCTGATATGCAAGAGCGTGCTGATGCTGCGTTACGTTCAGCTCAGGATGCTCATGCCAGCCGCGCCGATAGTTCTGCACAGATCAGTACTTTAGGAGCAGTTGCCTCTGCTGCGAAGAAGAAAGATGCTTCTGCTGATGCGAAAAAGCGGCACTTGGTAGAAGAGATGGCTGCTGCTCAACTAGTGATTGACGCGGCTCAGCGGACGGTGGATGGTATTCGTGAGGAGTATGCACGGGAGTCCTCGGCAGCGGTCGAGGCATATAGTCTTCAGCGGGCTGGTACTTGGTCGGTGAATACGCTGTTCGGGGCTGGGGGTAGTTTTGCTCCTTCTGTCAGCGCTGTGAGTGATGAGTTGGGAGGCTTAGGCGATAAGGGGAAGAAGGTGAGTGCCGCTTATGAAAAGGTGCTGAGCGATCCGGAGAAACTTCCTGAGCTATTATCTGAGCTTTCTGATCTTTCTCCGGAGCAGTTGAGTGTCTTTTTTGCTTCTCGTCCGGATTTGGCACTGGTTCCCTTATTCCCTGAGGGCACGAGTGTTGAGAATACTTTTATGGTGAAGGACTGGTGGGGTAACCCATCTGGTGATGGTAAGAGCGGGTTTGCTGGTGAAAAGCTCAGCGATGAGCAGAAGAAGGCTTTGATAGCTGCTGCTCCTGGTTTTGTGGGAAACCTTGATGGTGTTTCGTATGGTGAGCGTGATCAGGCGTTGCGGGGTTTGTTGGATGATTTGCTCTCGGGTAATAAATGGGTTGTTGCTGGAGAGAGCATGGATGCGGATACAAGAACTGCTCTAGAGAATGTAAAGTCTTCGCTTAATAATGATGTCGGTATTACAGATGTTCGTCAGCTGATACAGCTTGATCTGGTTCGAACTCTTCCGAAATACCGGGACAGCAATGCTGATAATAATGTGATGGCTTCCATCTCAATCGGAGATTTAGATGCGTCGCAGAATACTACCTCGGTAATTCATGGCATGGATAATAGCGCTTATGGTTCTATGCCAGCGCAAATGGGACAGGGGCAAAATATATACAATCGACGTAAAACTTACCTCGGTGGCACTCCCCAAGCTGTGATTGTTCGTGCTGGCTATGATGCTCCTCCGACGGTGGGAGAGCAAGCTAAGAATCTTCTGTCCGAGCCGGAATATAAGCCCTATAACGGAGGAGACCTGAATGCTCCTTATTCCTCTTCGGTGCGCCGCCCTGATCTAGCCGAACGCGGAGGGGTGTCCTTGGCTGGGTTTAGTGACGGCTTCTTGGCGACGAAAGCGCCGGATGCGCAGCATCTAAACGATGCGTACTATTCCATCATTGCTCACTCTTACGGGACGACGACAGCGACTGATTCTCTGACCCGGATGCAGAGTAAGGTCGATGATTATGTGGCGGTTGGTTCTGCTGGTGTGAAACAGTCCAATATCGACCAGGCGAATTCCACGGGGCTGGCGGTTGAACGCGGTAGTGATGGTAAACAAAATATTTACTATGCAGCGACAGGTAAAGATTGGACTGCTCCCCTTGGTTTTAAAGGGACGGGAAGTATTAATTATGACTTGAAGCGTGATACTCCGGATAAAATTACCGATGCTACGGCCTTGCAAACTCATGGTGGTTACAGCCTTGATGGTAAGTATTGGGAGGATGTGGATCATCATGGGCTGACTGAAAGTAACGGTTCTGGGTTTATGGATAAGGTGGATGGTTTATCTGATTTTCCGAGAATACCTGGTCCTCAGCAGGGGTATTACACTCCTGGTACGACGAGTTTGGAAATGATTTCTCAAGCTTCTATGGGCAGGGGCGAGAATGCTCAGCGTTTTGTGGAGCCAGTTGACCAGTGGTCGTGGGGGCCGTTTGCGGGTGAGGACTCTGTATCTGGTGATCTTTCTGAGTCGAAGGTGCGGGAGATGATGGCTGAGCAGGGGTTGGCTGAGGATAGTGTTGTGGGTAGTAGGCCTGAGAATTTTGAGAGTAGGTAGTTTGATGCGTCAGCTGGTGGCAAGTTTTGTTTGTGTTTTAGCGTTGTTGGGTGTTTCTGGTTGTTCTATGGATAGTAGTGAGGATAAGGGGAGTTCTATGTCGGATTCGGGTGTAAAGGTTGAAGCTGTGCAGGATGATTTTCGCACTGCGGTTCAAGAGACAGTCAAAGCTACGGGAGTGGGTCCACACTATTTCAAGTATCAAGGTGGACGGCCTTATGAGGCTTCCGAACTTGATAATAATATAGATATATTTTCCGCGGTTTGTGGTGGCAATGCTAAAGATGGTTTTGAATATAAGTATTCTGCCCCGGTAGAAGGAAATAAGAAGTACTCTGCTGATGAGTGGGAGCCTCAGTCTGAGAAGATTCGCGCAAGATGGGAGTCTTTAGGGTGGGAAGTGAAGAACGTTGCTCCGGGGACCAAGGATGCTCCGGGGATTACGATTGGCGCTTCGACTCCTGCAGGGGTGACGGTTTTGTATTCGGTGAGTGAGGGCGGAGTGGATTATATTGATATTTCTTCGCCGTGTTCTGCTGAGATTCCTGCCCCGTCGTCTGCATCAGCTTCATAGTCATTCGTTTTCCTGGGGCTTCGGGGAAAGGCTTTCTCTTCGGGGTTCCACCGTTTTCTGATTGTTTGCGTGGCTGTCGTCATTGCGGTGCTTGTGGTGACAGGATGCGGTTCTGTGACTCAGAAGAATGGGGCTGTTGAGCCTGATGTTAACGAGATTTTCAAGGAGATGTACTCTGCGGTAGCTGTTGCTGCTAGTGCTAATGGGAATGAGGCGAAGTTTCTATGGATGAATAATACGAAGCCTTTTCCCTATCGAGAAGCATCGTGGGCGGATGTGACTGTTTTTCCCTGCGGGGAAGGAAAGGGAAATCTTGAGCTGAAAGCTACAGCCTATGATCAGAATCTTGGCACTGAGAACTATCAACATCAAATTAATAAAGTTCGACAGGCTTGGGAATCTCGTGGTTTGAAGGTGCGCAACGTAGGTGAGAGTAAGGGTATGTTTCAGATTGCCACCGATTTAGAGCACGGCACTGTGGTGGTTTATACCGCTGGTGTCGGTGGTGAGTCGGTAGAAGCTGATACTGAATGTTTTTCTGGTTTTAAGGGTGATGAGTCTTCGGCTCAGGTTTTCCCGGGGGAGAAAGCATAGAAGATAATGAGTTAGGTTGATTTGTGTATGCGGTCTCTGCGGGGGCTTTGTATAGCAACGGGTGTTGTCAATGACTGAACACCTTCAGTAGAGAATCACACGCCCCATTTTTAGGCCGTCATAAAGCTAGATCCCCCAGTGCGTAGCAAGAAGATAAATTCTATGAAAATTTCCCCTAGGCGAGAATCAAAGACCCTTGGTCATCGGATTCTTAATATCCTTATCCTTATTTTTTCAGTCATTCTCGTGTTGGAAGCTCTTGCGGTAGTGTACGTACTCTTTGAAGCGAATCGGTTAGAAAAGCGCGAGAACGAACTTCGGGGAATTACTCATCAACACATGAGTATGGTTTTTGTCCCCTCAGAATCTCTATCCATTTTTTATTAAGAGGCAGAGTGTAGTTCGTGATGAGTAAAACCATTAAAACTGTGATTGCTGTCATCCTCGGTATTCTTGTGGTGATCAGCATTATCCCTGTCTTCTCTTTTGTTGCCTGGGGTGGGTACTCCAATTCTGAAGCTGAGAATAGAATTATGCGGGCAGAGCGTGAGAGTGAACTCAATAGTCAGGTTAGTTCTCACTTGGATGAGTCATTTTTCTCTAAGATGCAGTACTGGTCAAATGGTTATGAAGACTCAATTAGTCTTGAGTTAATTTTGACTCAGGAGACGGTAAATGATCCTGCTCAGCTGGTTAGCGCAATTAATTCTTTACGTTCTGATGTGCCAGCATCTTATTATTATGACCTTGAGATGCCTGATGGGAAGTTGATTGAGTTCAGCTTTCATAAAGGAGTCTCGGGGGAGAATTTGACGGCGCAGATGTTGGAGGATGCTTTTAAGGCAGAAGGCGCTATGGTGCGGGATCGGTTGGTTGTCAGTGTTGATACTTCGACGGGAGAAGTCTCGCCGGGTTCAGCTGGTTAGGGGTTCGGGAAAATCTGCTTTTTGCTTCGGGAAAGCTTTACCGAATCCCTCAAATAGGGAGGCAGGATCCTTGCTATACCGGGCTAGTTTTAACCATGCAAACGACCCACCGCGTAAAGCCCCGATTCGAAAGGATCGGGGCTTTTTTGTTTCAAAAATTTGGGGGTCGAGGTACCAGATGGGTGAGCGAGATACCGTTTTAAAACGGTATCTCGCTCACCTTTCTAGTACTTGACATGGGGTGTTGTGAGCGGGGCAGCGTTTTATGGCGAATACCCCCTAGGGCTGCGCCATAAGAGAGACAGGGCGCTCTTTACTATTAACAAGAAGCTTCTTTTTGACAGTTGAAAACCCGCGCTTTTGAAAGTACCCCCTATTCCCCCGGTGCACGCGGCGTGAAACAGAAGCGATCATTGCATTTCCCCTGCAACAAAGGTGGGAGAGTTGAGCCGTAGCTCCTCTCCCACCTTTATCTTTATGAACTGGAGAAAGCGTTATTTCTCTACAACGTCAGGAGTAATTTTTGCCGTGAAGTAACCGGTGGTAGCAGCTAAGCTAGGACTTCGTACCGAGGTGTACAGGGCGGTGGATTCGTTTAGTAGATACCGTCGGGTGAAATTGCCCCTTTGTTCTTGTCCTTAAGGACGCTGGAATCTACTGGCAAAGTCTGAGAAAGGGACGCGCCATTCACAGCAGTTACCACAATTTTGTTGGTAATACGGTTAACGCCAGCTAGACCGTCTCCAAAACTGAACAAAATATCAGGCAATGCGTTACCGCCGGTTGCGAGGGGCGGAATGGACGTGCCTGCAGGAATCGTCCATGTAAAAGTAGTGGTGCGGGTAGCTGCGGTGTAAGTCCTGGTACCGAGGGTTCCGTTTGAGCTACCAATGATGAAGCTACGCTGGGTCGTCGTATTGGTATTGAGGCCTATGACGTTGATGGTGAGAGTCACTGGCTTGGTGAGGGTCTGAGTGGAGCCGTTGCTCGTTCCAAAGTTCAGGTAAACCGAGTTCTGCCATCCATTAGCTCCCCCGCCTCCATCAAAGTTGACGGCGAAAATACCGGAAGCTGCATAAGCGGGAACAGCGGCAGAGGCGATAACAACGGGAACAGACCACGCTGCGCCAGTAAGAGTTTGACGTCGAGAAATATTCACAAAAAATCCTAGGGAAAACTAAAGCTCCTGTTTGAGAGTAGCCTCGGGGGAAATACTGAACAGAGCGTACTAAATAAAAGAAAACCTGCATAGGGTATTGTGAGCGGTTCCGCTCGATAACTTACTCATTCAATGGAAGAAAGCCCCGAAGCTCTCAAGAAAATTTGAGCTCCGGGGCATATCTCGTCCGCGCAAGCTTTTATGCCTCGGTACCTTCATTGGGGCGCTTGCCCAGCGAATCGTCCAGGCGCAACAGCCCCGAGCCGTCGTCGCCCACCATCTTAATCTGCGCAAGAATCTCCGAAACAGTAGCTTCCTCTTCAATCTGTTCATTAATAAACCAGTTCAAAAGAGGGCGGGAGTCGAAGTCGCTAGCCTGGTCTGCCTCGCGGTAAAGATCGCGAATGGACGCCGAAACTTTCTGCTCGTGCGCCAGCGCTGCCTCAAAAATCTCGGCGGCGGAAAGGCCCTGCTTAATAGTGTGGGCGGGGATAGCGCCAATATTGGAGTGGTTACCGCGGTCGGAAAGGTGCTGAATGAACTTGTTCGCGTGAACAATTTCCTCATCAGCCTGACGGCGCAACCATTCGCTCATGCCCGGTAGATCCTGCTCGTCAGCTTCGATAGCGAGCTGGCGGTAAACCATGGACGCGGCGAATTCGAGGGTGATTTGATCTTGGAATTTTTTCTCTAGTTCTTTATTCATCTGCATATTTAAAAATTTACCTCCCGGGGCAGGCGTTGTCACCATTATTTACGGACCATGACGCCGGGCGGGAGTCGGTGAAGGGGCTTGTCATAGCTCGTTCATCACATTTAGCAAAAATAAGTTTGCAGAAGTGCAATTTTTGCAGAACTGTAAGTAATATAGTTTCGTTCGCTTACCTATTCCCACGTGCTATCGCATCTGATAGCTACCGAGAAAATCTAAGCAACCGCCTTACTCTCATCGGTTCGAATCCAACAAGGATCCATTCACCAGAAGGTTTTTACTTGTCAACAGCAACAACAGAAGTTCGTTCTGCGGAAGCGTCTAAGAGTCCGGTCATGACGCACCGTCAGATCATGCTCGTCATCATCGGCCTTATGGCCGGCATGTTCCTATCATCGCTTGATCAAACAATCGTCTCCACCGCAATCCGAACTATTGGCGACGACCTCCACGGACTTGAACAGCAGGCATGGGTTACCACCGCCTACATGATCACCTCCACCATCACCACCCCCATCTACGGCAAGCTCTCCGACATGTACGGACGACGCCCGCTCTACATCTTCGGCATCATCGTATTCATCCTGGGTTCTTTGCTCTCCACTTTCTCTACTTCTATGGCAATGCTCGCAGCATTCCGTGCTTTCCAGGGAATCGGTGCAGGCGCGCTGATGTCCTTGCCCATGGCAATCATGGGTGACATGCTCGCACCTCGCGAACGCGCTAAATATCAGGGCTACTTCTTAGCTATCTTCGGTATCTCATCGGTCATTGGCCCACTGGTTGGCGGACTCTTTGCAGGCGCAGACAGCATCTTCTGGATCACTGGCTGGCGCTGGGTATTCCTCGTGAATGTTCCCATTGGCCTCGTAGCCCTCGCTATGGTGTGGAAATTCCTCCGCCTACCCTCCTTTGGCGAAGCAAAAGCAAAGCCTCGCGTAGACTGGTGGGGTGCGACCTTCGTCGTTGTGGCACTGGTACCCTTGCTCCTCGTAGCTGAACAGGGCCGCGAATGGGGCTGGGCTTCGGCAACCTCGATTACCTGCTACGTCGTCTCTGCTGTGGGCTTGCTTGCCTTCATCCTCACTGAATCCCGCATGGGCAACGACGCGATTATTCCGCTGCGTCTCTTCCGCTCCAAGCCGTTCTCGATGGCAACCATTTTGGGCACCCTCGTAGGTTTTGGCATGTTCGGTGCCATGATGACCATTCCGCTGTTCTTGCAGATTGTTCTTGGCCTGACTCCCACCGAATCAGGCTTTGCAACTCTGCCCATGATGGCGGGCATCATGCTCTCCTCGATCGTCTCCGGTATCTTGGTTTCAAAGACCGGCTCCTACCGCATCTTCCCGATTACCGGTACTTTCCTGGTGGCATGTGGCTACTTCTACCTGACCTTCATGACCATTGACCGCCCCCTCTGGTTCTTGATGATCGGCATGTTCATCATCGGACTGGGCCTCGGTCAGCTCATGCAGTCCCTTACCCTGGCAGCACAGAACGCCGTCGCGCCGTCCTACATGGGCGTAGCAACCTCGGCCGCTACCTTCTTCCGCCAGATTGGCGGCACCATGGGTACCGCGATTCTGCTCTCCATTCTGTTCTCGGTCATGCCCACCAACATCACCCACGCCATGAGCAATGAAGGGGACCTGCGTAACGGTCTCGACGCCGCACTCAACCCCACCGTGGCAACCGCACCTGCAAACCAGGGCGTCATGGATCAGATGTGGAACAACATCGTGAACCCCGTGAAATCCAATATTCAGACGCAGCTCGACGGCGCTACCGAACAGATCAACTCGAAGATTCCGGCAGGCACCCCTGCTGAGGTTCGCGCCCAGGCTTTGAACTCTGCGGCAGAACAGGCGCACGCCAGCGTAATCGACGGCAAGCTCGCAGTGGACTGGTCTGACGACGCCGAGCGCGGCTACTGGGTAGACCAACTCGCACCCAAGATGGCAGAAGAAGTCGCTAACAAAGTTGACTCAGAAGACACCAATTCTGATGCCTCAGCTTCAACCTCAGACACTTCCTACCTCAACGGTGCAGATGCTCGCCTGACTCGCCCCTTCATGGAAGGCTTCAACGAGTCAACTCTCGCTGTCTACCGCGTGGGCTTGGGTGTAATCCTTGCGGCATTCGTTCTAACCCTGTTCTTCAAGGTTCCGCCGCTGCGTAACGTCTCCGGTCTTCAAGAAAGCGCCGACGCCGCAGATGAAGCCGCAGCCGAGAACGCTGATAAACAGCGCGACCTAGACCGCGAAGGCGCAGTTCTCCATAGCCAGGTAAAAGACGCCTCCACCGGGGCCCTTCCCGTGCAGGTGATTGCAGCAGCAACCGACGCAGATAAAGCCAAAGATTCCGTAACAAACAACGAATCAGAGGCTCACTCTGGTGCACTCTCCACTGATGAAGCTACTGTAGACACAGCGAACCAGCGCGTGGGAAAACACGGCGAAATTCGCGCAACAGAAGCCAATGAATCAGGAGAGCCCGTGAAGCACGCTCAGCCGCGCCACACCGCCGCTATTGAAGAAACCGAAACTCCTGCAGGATTCACCCGGACTACCCAGCCCACCGCTGAAGCCCTGCTTGCAGATTCAACCAACCGCCGTCGCGATCTGCCGGTAGACCAGTCACCTCTTAAGAAATGGTTGCCCGCAGCAGGCATTTCAGCTGCCGCTCTTGCAAGTGGTGGGGTGCTGTTCTCGGTGCTGCGACGTCGTCGCAACCGCTAAGCGGTAATCACTGACTGAAGCAGCCACCGGACTCATGAGAGTGTCCGGTGGCTGCTTCTTTTTGTGTGTAGAGGCGGGGGAGCGGCGGGTTTGTACCAGTTAGATAGCACCGTACTGGTCATTTAGCTGGTACGTGGTGAGTTAGCTGGTACAAACGGTTTGAGCAACTAAAACCGCAGGACGCGCGGTCCGCCGTCCTCGCCCTCAGAAAGGTGAGGGTTGGATGCCGAATCCGCCGTCTCTGTCTGCTGCGCGAAGTCGCTACTGGGGGCAAAACGGGTGGTCTTTCCGCGCGTCTGCGACCCTGTAAGAGATGCAACCCCGGCAGATACAGAACCACTCTGGGAGGCACCCGAACTAGCGGTGTATGTGCTAAAAGAGTCCGAGGATTTATCGCCGTGAACGGGCACGAGCTTAGCCGCATAATCAGATACCGAAGGACTCTCCTGCACTCCGTACTTCTCCGGATTGGAACGCACCTTTTTCTCATGGTGCGCTCGCGAAAACCACGCTATGGGGCCAAAAATAGGTAGTCCGAGCGCCAGCAGTAGCCACCCAATTTTCTGCAGCTCATTGAAGTAAGGATTGCGGTGAATCGTAAAAACGCAGAAAAGTGCCAGTGCCAAAGATGCAAAAACGGCGATAAGGATAGCCCAGCTCAGCATCTCCGGCGGCAGGTTGGTAGCGGCAACATGAGTCATGCCATCTACCCTAGCGGTTTAGCCCAACTCGTGCCGTAAAGCGGTGAGCAAGTCTGTTTCGAAGAACGTGTAACCGCTTTGTTCGAGCTTGGAACAGCTCACGTTTTGGTCTGCGAGAGCTAGTTCGTCGGCACCCTGTTTTTTGAGCAGAAGTTGAGGCCCCAGGCGAGGAATGGGCAGAACAACCGGGCGATGTACCGCTTGCCCCACGGTCTTTGCCAACTTTTTAGCGGTAACGGGGGTGGGGGCGACGGCGTTGACCGGACCTTCGAGACTGTCCGTGAGCACGGCGTGTACATAGATGCCCGCAATGTCATCGAGCGACACCCAGCTTTGCATATTTTCGCCCTTACCTACGGCACCGCCTGTCCCGGTGAGGAAGAGGGGGAGCTGTAGCCGCAGGGCTCCACCCAGGGCACTTTGGACGACGCCGGTGCGCACGTTCACCACGCGGATTCCGGAGGCACGCGCTGGCTCGCAGGCGGCTTCCCATACCTGACATACTTCGGCAAGGAAATCGTCGCCAGCCGCAGACTCTTCACGCAGCAATTCTCCTGCACGCGATGAGCCGTAGTAGCCAATAGCTGAAGCACAGATAAAGGCACGCGGTCCACCGGTCGGAGCCAGCTTTGCCAATGTTTCCGCTAGTAAAGTGGTGGATTTTTGACGGGATTCGAGAATTTTCTTTTTGTTCTTTTCGGTGAAGCGCGTGTTAATGGATGCTCCGCCGAGGTGAATGACGGCGTCTGCGCCGTCGAACGCCGCGAGATCGATGGTGCCCTGGTCTGGATCCCAAGCAAACTCGTTGGGCGAAGAAGGTTCCTGGCGCACAAGCGTCCGCACAGTGTGTCCGCCGCCGGTGAGAAGTGCGCGTACCTGCGTGCCCACCATGCCAGATGCACCGGAAATCACCACGGTTTGCGGTTCAGAGTCATAGCGGTCGTGGAAGAGAAGATCGGCTTCAAGCCTGCGATTGCGCTCGTTGAACATAGCTTCCACAAAGTTTGTGATTCGCCGTTGCGCCAAAGGCTCAGTCTTCTTGAGCGCGGTGCCGAGCAACGACGTCGCACGGTGAGCTACCGATCGGGGCAGAGTCTTGAGCGCGGGAGAGACCGGGGTGTTCTGCGCATGGGGGAGTGCTTCAAAATCTACGGTGTCCCGAATAATGGTTTGGTTCGAGGTGGTGAGAAAATCGTGGGTGTGTTCCCATGATTTCAACGGCCCGGAAACCATGCGATCGGCAAAGGAATCTTCTGAAAGAGCGGTCTGTTCGCTCACCCATTTTTGAGTGAGAAGTCCACGGGTACCTGGTACTGCTGCTTGCACCACCGAGGTGTTTCCTGGTTCTAGTGACTGTGCTTCTTTTTCTACAGACCCTGCCCAGTGAGGCGTCAAGCGGGTGAGGGCGCCGGGGCGGCGATGCCACTGAAGCACTGTCTCTAACGGAAAATTGACGGTTGATAAGTGAGAATACTGGGTCATGAGGTCTTTCCTATCGGGATATTTTACTTCACAGTATCACTCAGTACCCTTACGAGTAAGCAAAACATAAAATAAACCGCCGGACTCTCCCCCTACATAAGGGCGAATCCGGCGGCTCACGGACGGCGCAACCAGCGAGTTTTAGGCTACTTACTTTACTTTTGCGCCAAAGTTGGTACCTACATGCTGGGAATAGCGGTAGAAGAATGCAGCGGTAGCGTCGCGGTTAATGGGATCTGCCGGGCGGAACGTGCCGTCGTCCCAACCGGTTGCAATGCCTCGTGTGTACATCCAGCTAATCTCCTTATAGAAAGGGCTCTGCGGGGTGAGGTCGCTGAACTGCGAATGGCTGGGAGCAACATAGTAGGGCTTGCCTGCAAAACGGTAGAAGAACGCTGCCATAGCTCCACGCTGAATCTTCTCGTGCGGGCGGAACGTGCCGTCGTCCCAACCGGTGGTGATGCCCTGATCGGCGAGCCAGGAAATCTCTTTATAGAAAGGATCGCCCGGTTTTACATCGGTGAACTTAGAGGTTGCCGGAGCAGTATATTCCGGTGAACCCGCTGCGCGGTAGAAGAACGCTGCCATAGCGGCACGCTCGGTTTGTTCGTGGGGGCGGAACGTACCATCTTCCCAGCCGGTAGTAATCCCCGTGTTAGCTAGCCACGTGATCTCATTATAGAACTGGTAATCGGGGGTGACGTCGCTAAATTCAGAAGCAGAAGTACCTGCCAGCTCAACGGTAGTACGCACCTGGGTACCCACTACGCCGGTGGGGTCGGTGAGGGTAACTTCGTGCTGACCTGCAGAAAATTTGTGTCCAGCTAACGAGAGATCTATCTTAGCGGCGCCGTCCTGTACCGGTACAGTGCCGATTTTTACGCCGTCCACAGCTACATCAAGCGAGGAAAGCGCAGGCACACCGTAGCTCTGAGTCGCAAGATTAGAGACGTCGAAAGTAAGTTTTCCTGCCAGGTCGTAGGATTTCGCAACGTTCTCCACGCGTACGCCCTGCTTCTCATAACGAGCCGAAACAGTGCCCTGCTCGCGCAAGTAATTCACAAAAGCGTCGGAATCAACCAGCGCGGTGTCTTTAGCATTGATGCCCTTGGACAGTGTGGTGAAATTATCGCCACCACCAAGCAAGAAAGAAGGAACGGCAACGGTGAAAGTATCAGAATCCTGAACTTCCTTACCATCCACAAAAATCTGCTGAATATGATTGCCACGCTGAGCGTAGCCAGCAGCATCTGCAGTACCTGAATAGGTGTATGTAACGTTCTTAGACAAACCAAGCTGCAAGTAGGGGCGCGCCGCCATGTTGCCGGCGGCATCCTGCTGCCACTGTTCCTCGAGAACCTGCTTGAGCTGAGCGCCGGTGAGCTCGGTCGTCCACAAGTTATTGGCAAAGGGAGTCACCGCGACGGCGTCGGCAACCTTCAAATCTCCTACAGCAGTAGAGAGTGAAGTACGCAGGCCGTTGGGGAATTCATCGCGCAAACCGCCGGGGTTCACAATGCCGATATCGGCGGGGGTGCGGCCGGTCGAATTCGCCGCCGCCAGGTACATATCCGCTACCAAGTGACCCATCGTAGATTCGCGGTCGCGCTGGTCAAAACCACCGCGGTTAGCGGCTTTAGCGGGATCCCAACCGGTAGTGATTTTATCTTTTAGAGTGGCAACCTTTTCGTTGCCCTTCTCAGCAGCGTAAGCGTTAGCATCGGTAAGGATTTTGTTCGTCTGGGTCAGTACCGGATCGGCAGCAATTTCCTCCGGAGTAGGGGATACCGCGCGCTTATGTAGAGTACTGGTATAACCCACAACGTTGTTCTGAGAATCAAGGGAGAGGGTGACATCACCCAGGTTATCGCCATAATTGCCGGTCTGAATAACGGGACGAGTTTTACCTGCCTTACCGGGAACCGGCGCGTCCATCACGTATTCCTGGTGAGTGTGACCGGTGAAGATCGCATCTACCTTCGGCGAAGTGTTGGCAACAATCGGATCATTCAGATTGGAAACATCTACACCCTGGTGGTATTCCGCCACAATGACGTCCGCTTCGCCGTTAGCCTCGTTACCATCAGAGAGCTGGTCTGCATACTTGTTAGTTGCTGCTACGGTGTCCCCGAAGTTCACGCTGGCAAGCGCTGAAGGGTCGGTGAGTTGCGGAGTTTCGGTGGTTACGGTTCCAATGACGCCGATTTTTGTGCCGTCAGGGCTGGTCACAATCGTAAAAGGTTCTAGAGCTGGTTTGCCGGTTGCTTTATCGGTAACGTTAGCGCCCAAAATGGGAAAATCTGCAGACTGAGAAATACGGTTCTGCAAATCAGCCAGACCTCTGTCAAACTCATGGTTTCCCGCGGCGCTCGCCTTCAAGCCCAGAGCGTTGAGGTAGGAGATGGTGGGTTCGTCGTCCTGCACGCTAGAGACGTAGAGCGAAGCGGAGACGTTGTCGCCTGCCGAAAGCAACACTGAATTGGAGTTTTCGGCGCGCTGCTGCTGAACGGTGTTAGCTAACCCGAGCCCAATATCCATGCTGATGCGACCGTGAAAGTCATTGATATTCAGCAGTTGTAGCTCACGCGTTCCGTCTGCTGCCTGTGCGGGCAAGCAGGTGAGGGGGATGACGACGAGGGCCAGGGAAAGTGCGCCAGCAGCACCGGCGCGGTTCAAGCGAGAAGTCACGGTTGAATCCTTAGGATGAAATGTGTGTTTTATTCCACTTCACAGAGTAGCCGGTGAGAGTGAATCTGAAATGAACGGCTCACAAAAATTCCTGAGAATCCGCGGAACCCAAAAAGGAAAGACCTTTTGATATGAGTAAATGAGTGAAAAGTCATTATTCTTTCTCGCTTTAAAACCGAAAAACCTCTTAATTTTTGCCCTCAAACATGGTTATATTTGTAGGCGGAAGAACCGACAATCATTTCGTCGGCAAGTAATTTGCGCGATTAACCCCATGGTTTCTTCCTCAAAACTCCCCATTCCCCTTCCCCATACTGTGAAAAGATTTATGTTCAATATCCCCCGCATAGCTATCCGTTCAACAGCTCTCTCTGTAGCGTTCGCCCTGCTTGCTACCAACATTCCCGCGCAGGCTGCTCCAGCGACAACCCAAGACTTATCCACACTGACTAATGGTTCAGAAACTAGCCAGGTGCAAGAAGCACTCCCTGAATCCGACGTCCTGAAACCTGCCCAGCTCGAGGCGGCTCCGCCCGTCACCGGCGATGGCAACCCGGGCGCTACGATGGGTCAAGGTCTCAAAAAAATGTCTCAAACTGCTAATCTTTCTGAGGCTTCTCTCAAAGAGGCGCAGCAAGAGGTTAAAGCTGCCCAGGACGGAAAGGATGTTGCAGTGAGCGCTCATGAGTTTGACTCTGCACTGTCCGACGCCACCGAGCACTCAAAGGAAAAAGTGACCTCCGGCGCCGCCGCAGTAGCCATCAGCCCCACCGGCTCTGGCGTGTTGGGTATGGACGTCTCCGGCTGGCAACCTATCGTCGACTGGGATGGCGAGTACTCTAAAGGTGCACGATTCGCCTATATTAAAGCGACCGAAGGTGATAGCTATGCCTCGCCGTCCTTCTCTAACCAGTATGTAGGTTCCACAGAAGCCGGAATGATGCGCGGTGGCTACCACTTTGCTATTCCTACTCTCGAATCCACCGGCGCAGAGCAGGCGCGCTACTTTATCGCTAACGGCGGCGGTTGGAGTGCTGACGGGCGTACCTTGCCCGGGCTGCTCGATATTGAGTACAACCCTTATTCTCAGCTGGGCGATATGTGCTACGACCTCTCGCCAGCTCAAATGCGTGCATGGATTCAATCTTTCGTTGATGAATACCGCCGTATTACGGGGCGTTACCCAGCTGTGTACTCCACCGCGAACTGGTGGAATACCTGCACGGGCAATTCCACCCTCTTCAACTACCTACCCCTACACCTAGCAAGCTACAGTTCTACCCCCGGTGCGATGCCCAGCGGCTGGACTAACTATGACATCTGGCAATACACAGATGACGGCCCCTTTAGTGGCGACTCCAATGTTTTCAACGGAACTTTGAGCGACCTTCGGAACTTTGTCACAGTGCCCACCTATAAACCCAAGGGCGCGCCTGCTACCGCCACCATGACTTTCCGCGACGTCCCTACCTCTCACCCGTTCTATAAGGAAATCACGTGGTTAGCTAATGCCGGCATCTCTACTGGCTGGGCTGATCGCACTTACCGACCTGACGAGAGCAATAGCCGTGCGGCAATGGCTGCCTTCCTCTACCGTCTGTCGGGTTCACCTGCATATACTCCTCCGGCAAAGTCTCGATTCAAGGACGTTCCCACCTCGCACCCGTTCTATAAGGAAATTAGCTGGCTAGCGGCAACCGGTATCACCACCGGCTGGGCTGATGGTACTTTCCGTCCCGATGAGAACATCAGCCGTGCCGCTATGGGCGCTTTCCTCTATCGCTTAGCAGGTTCACCTTCTTACGCTCCAACGGCAAGCTCTGCCTTTAAGGATGTCCCGACCTCTCACCCGTTCTATAAGGAAATTAGCTGGTTGGCATCAAGTCAGATTACTACTGGTTGGTCCGACGGCACTTTCCGAGCAGAAGACGCGATTAGTCGAGCAGCAATGGCGGCATTTATTTACCGTTACTCGCGTATTGCATAAAGGCTAAACGAGAACTAAAAAATACACAGTTCCGGTAAAAATACATTCTTTAGCATGTATTTTTACCGGAACTGTGTATTTTTTTGAGCAATTAAGAAAGCTATATCCTAAGCGGGCACGGCGAGAAAGCGGGGGCGGGTGTGATTTTCATAAGGGATTCCTAAATTTCTCTAAAAACGGTGGGTAGAAAGAGTGTTCTCTATATCACAAATACTAGAGTAAGTATCATGTAAAACAAAGTGAAGAAAACCGGTTAGTGGTCGGATGGCGCCGAAAAAGAGAGTGATTCTTTAGAGTCTAAAAAATATAGACTAATCAGCAGGCTATAAAACCGTTCTACTTATGGGTGAATAGTTTTGGAAGAAAATAATCCTTTATGTCAGGGGAGCGAAATATTTGAGATCTTGACCCAAATGTTTCAAACCTAAATCAATTCCAATCTTCCACACATCAGCACGATGTCCGCCGGTCCTAATAGTTTCCACTACCACCGAAGTCGGCGGGGTAACTGCCGCGACGAATCCCGGCAAATCCTCCATTGCTAGCGGGTCGTCGTCGCTGGCGAAGAAGTAGATATTCACATTCGGCTTATCCTCTTTGACCCGTTCCGCTAATAAATAGCGGGAATCGTTTTGGTCATTCCGCTGCTGACCATTGGAGTAAATCGGGGCGAAATAGCCCGACTGGTTAAGCGAAGCACCAAAAATATCAGGGTGGCGCACCGCAATCATAGAAGAGCACCACCCACCTGCCGAATACCCGCTGGTTGCCCAAGCCCCTGGCTCATCAATAGTGCGCAGATTCTGCTGAATCCACCCCACTAAATCCTGAGCAATAAAGGTTTCTGTGCGGTGGGCAGGGGAATTTTTGCCGCCCTGAGTGCCGTCAACGCACTCGGTATCCGTAGTGCCGGGCATGACGTCGGGAATAACCACCACGGCGTCCTGCATATCTCCTGCCGCAACGGCGTCGTTGATTCGCTGGCCCATCTGCAGATCGCTCACGTAGGTTTGCGGGCTACCCGGGTAGCCGGGGAATGCCATAATGACCGGGAAAAAACGGTTCTTATCCTGGAAATAGGATGCCGGAAGCCACACCAACACGTTGTAGGTTTCGCCGCTAACCTGCCCATCGAGGGTGAAAGGGATGTAAGCCCCCTGCGAAGTATCGGCGGGGATGTGCGCGCCAAGCACAGGATTGTTGTGAATATCTGCCTGAAGTTCGCTGGGCTGATGCAACACTGCGGAATGAGTATGCGCGGTTGCCTTGCTCTCGGGGCTGGCACCAAATTCTTTCTGGACAACCGTCTCATCCGCCGGATTGCCGGTTAGGGAACCCCAGGAGGGATACCAGCTGTTCTCTTTGTTAAGGATGACGACGGCGGTAAGCAACAACAGCAGGGCCGTCAAGATAACCGAGACACCCTGCACCACGTACTTAGTCCAGCCCCTCTTCCACAACCGCGGAACGCCCACAATGGTGCCAATGAGAACCAGGGCGGTGACAGCAACCACCAGCCAGATGAACAGAGAATCTGTAGGTTGCACGTGCGGCTCACTTTCACCAAGTGTTTTATTTAGCAAATAAGGGTATTTTATTTATACAGGTACTAGCTTGCCCCCAAAGCGCAACCAAAGTATCAGCAGACACTCTCATCGTCGGGAAGTATTGCTGAACTCACTGGGAAATTATAGAGAGAAACTATGCACGCTAAACGCTCCACATCATATGCTTCATCACGATGGAGTCGCTTCAAAGAGAGTGACGAAATAATAGCCCGCTGGGTCATCGGCATTTATTCTTTTGGAACTGCTCTGACTCTGATGTCTTGGATTCTCTCCCCGCTTCACCGAGGACGTTCGTCTACCTGGTGGGAGCTCACGTTTACCTACCTCAACGTGCCGGTCAGCCGGTCTTTGGTCTCGGTGATTGTAATGGCTCTTATTACCGTAAACCTGGTGAAACGTCGCAGAGCTGCACTGAACGCCGTAGTAACTTTCGAAATCTTAGGAGTCTTGGCGAGTATACCTTTAGTAGCCAAGGTGTTTTCCTCCGAAAATACACTCAAAACGTTACTTCATTCTTACAACCCCATCCTCGATATTCTCTCTATCGTGGTGGGTGTTGTCTCCATCTTCTTCCTGTTCCACGCCCGCCACGCCTTCCCTGCTCGGCTAGGGCGAAGAAACTGGTCAGGCGCTATCGTAGTAACGCTCATTGGCTTGGGTGTTACCATACTTCTCGCTGGAGTCTTTGGGAACATTCAGGCAAGCCACGGATCCGGAGACGCTTGGCAAAACGCTCTTGACTATTTGCTTTCCGGGATAGGGCTACACCTCCCGGGTCACCACCCGGAACAGTACTTTCTCAGCAAAATTTTTCAAGAGATGATGGAACTCAGCTACGCCGCGTGCGTTCTTCTCTTTATTTTGATGGTTCTGCGCAATCCGCCGGAGAAAAACGTATGGACGCCCGAAACCGAGCTGGAACTGCGCGAGCTGGTACACGCCTACGGCGCTAATGACTCGCTTTCTTACTTCGCAACCCGCCGCGACAAGCTCATCGTTTTCTCCGATGACCGCAAAGCAGCGGTAACCTACCGACTCATCCGCTCGGTGTGCCTTGCATCGGGTGACCCGGTGGGTGCGCCGTCGTCCTGGGCATCAGCTATCGCCAACTTCACCCAGTATGCCCGCACCTACGGCTGGAACCTGGGCGCCATGAGTGTGAGCGAAGAAGGCGCCAAAGCCTATGCTGCCGCAGGGCTATCCATTACCTATATGGGCGATGAAGCAATCCTTTACCCCGATCGTTTCTCCCTCAACAACACCTCGCTGACCGACGTCCGCCAGGCAGCTCGCCGTCTCGAAGCAGAAGGCTACAGCGTGCGAATCCAGCAGCACCGCAACCTCTCTGCGGAAAAAATGCAAGAAATTATCGCAGACATTGACTCCTGGCGCCACGGTGAAACCGAACGCGGATTCTCGATGGCGCTGAACCGTTTGGGCGACCCTGCCGATGGCAGAAGCACCCTGGTGACAGCTCATGACCCTCAGGGGACGATCGTCGGTATCCTCTCCTTTGTGCCCTGGGGACGCCGCGGCATCTCGCTGGATATCATGCGACGTTCGCCGCAAGCCCCCAACGGAGTCGTCGAATTCATGGTCGCACAGCTCATGGAACAAGCTAGCGAAGTAGGAATCAAAGAAGTCTCTCTCAACTTCGCCATGTTCCGCAAAACTTTCGTAGAGGCCGACCACTTTGGTGCAAGCCCCTGGACGCGCGCGGCGTCCTCCACCCTTGGATTTCTCGACCGCTACCTCCAACTTGAACGCCTTTACCGCTTCAACCAGAAATTTGATCCCTTCTGGCAACCTCGATACCTCGCTGCCGAGTCGATTGTGACCCTGCCTTCGGTAGCGATTGCTTCGGGAATTGCAGAAGGATTCCTGCCCGAATGGCTCAGCCGCAAAACATCCACCGGCGGTAGCCTCACCGACGAACAGCTCAAACAAGCGCTCGAAGTCGAACGGCATACGGTGGCGCCGGCACCGGTAGAACACCGCTTCACCGATCAAAGCAAGCACCGCATCCGCCACATGAAACAGCTCCGCGAGGCGGGGATGAACCCCTACCCACTAGGCATTTCTACTCAGCTCACCCCCGCGCAGTTGGCAGAAAAGATAGCCACGTTTGAGAACGCTGCAGTAAGTGGTGCATCTACAAGAGAACGGCTATCGGTGGCTGGACGCGCTCGCGCTATCCGCTCCTTCGGTTCGGTCGTTTTTGTGGAGCTCATCGACGGCGCTACCACCGTGCAGGTGGTGTGTGAGAGAGAACGATTTGAAGCCTCCGGTGCCGATCTTGACTTGCTACGCCACAACGCGGATACGGGCGACATCCTGGTCTTCGAAGGGGCGTTGGGACGTTCTAAAAACGGAACCGCCTCCCTCTTGGCATCTAGCTGGTTTATGGGCGCGAAGTCCTTGCACGCCATCCCCTTCGAAAACTTCAAAGACCCTGAAGCGCGCTTGCGCCGTCGTTCCACAGACCTCATTGTGAACCCGCAACAACGGGAGTTCTTGAAGATGCGCACGTCAATCATTACCTCGATTCGTGCGACTCTGGACGGAGAAGCCTTTACCGAGGTTGAAACCCCTATCTTGAACTCAATCCACGGTGGGGCTTCCGCACGCCCCTTCAAGACCTTCATCAATGCCTACGGTGCCGAACTTTACCTACGTATAGCCCCCGAGCTATATCTCAAGCGCCTGGTTGTAGGCGACATGGGCGCGGTCTACGAGTTGGGGCGAGACTTCCGCAACGAGGGCGCCGACGCCACCCACAACCCCGAATTCACCGTGTTGGAGGCGTATAAACCGTTCTCCGATTACAACGGGATGCGCGAAATTACCGAATCGCTCATCAAAAACGCTGCCCGCTCGGTCTTCGGCACCGAATCGTTGCCACTGGGGGAGAAGGGCGCTGATGAGCGCGTTCTTACCGACGTCTCGGGTTCGTGGCCGGTGAAAACCGTGTGCGGTGCTCTCAGCGAGGCGGTTGGAAGGGAAATCTCCCTCGATACCGATTTTGAGGTGCTGTTGAAGCTAGCACGCGAAAACGAAATCTATGTTCGGGACGACATGGGAGCTGGCGCCATCATCGAAGAACTCTACGGCGAACTGGTAGAAGCGAATACCATCTTCCCCACTTTCTACAAGGATTTCCCCGTGGAAACCTCCCCGCTCGCTGGCCCGCATCGGTCGGAGGAGGGACTCGCTGAGCGGTGGGACTTAGTCATTAACGGTATGGAGCTGGGTACCGCTTACTCAGAAATGGCGGATGCGTTGGAACAGCGACGTCGCCTCACCGAACAATCCCTCAAGGCCGCAGCGGGCGACCCCGAGGCAATGGAAATTGATGAGGACTTCCTCTACGCACTAGAAACCGGATTACCTCCCACAGGTGGTTTGGGAATCGGTGTGGATCGTCTGGTCATGCTGATGACCGGAACCCAGATTCGCGGCGTGCTGAGCTTCCCGTTCGTTAAACCTGCGGTGCGCTAAGCATGGATTTAGCGCGCTACTTCTCGCTCGTTTTTCCCCTAGGGTTAGCGGGCTTTGACCCCGCTCCACTGTTCGTGGCGCTTTACTTTCTCGCTAAAAACGGGAATCGTTCGGGACGACGCACGGTGCTTGGTTTCAGTTTGCTTATTCTGCTGGGCGTTACCACGTGGGGACTTTTTCTGAGTCTAGTTTTTGGGGATTTTATTGCCCGATTGCCCTGGCACCAGATTTTTCACGCCATTCTTAACGCCGGCGTGTGGACGCTACTGGGCAAGTTAATTATCGGACTGGGGTTGCTGGGCTACGGACTCTTTCGTCTGTATCAATTGCGCCGTGGAACGAACAGCGAAACTGAGAAACCTGCTAAAAACCGTAGCGCCTCAGGACTGGTTGTTTTCGCGCTAATTTTCATTCTGGTGGTGACCACCGACGTACCGTTTGCCGCTTTCGTGGCGGCGTCGGCGTCACAGCCTTTATGGGCTCAATGCGTGGGGCTTGTGCTGTGGTCTCTTCTTTCCCAGTTCCCGCTCACATTCTTTGTGATTGCACTGATTGCAGGGAAAGAAGCGCTCTTCTCTAAGGCGCTGGCTTTCGTGCGCGAGCGGTTCGGGGCGGCGCTACGGTATGTGTTGCCGGTGCTGTGCGTGGCGTTGGGAGGGGCGTTCCTTCTGGACGTGATTCTGTTTCCCGCTACTCGCTTTGCTCTTCTCCCGTTCTTGCATGTCTAGGGAGAAACGAATGACCGCCTGAGCGTGTTTTGACCATGTACATGTGGTCAAAACGAGCTCAGACGGTCACTTGGTCGGGATTTATGGGTTTACCGACGTCCTGAATCGTCGGAGAAGACGTCGGGAACGCCGTCGGCATTCTCATCTAAGCTCTCGCGCAACTCCACATTCTTGTAATGCTTATTGCGCAGGGAAAGCAGGAAGCCACCCACTACTGCCGCCGTCACGGATCCCACGAGAATGCCGACCTTGGCGTTCTCCGTATGGTGGGAACCGGTTTCAAAGGACAGTTCGGCAACCAGCAGCGAAACGGTAAATCCGATACCGGCGGTCACTGCCATACTGATGACGTCGACCCACTTGATGTCGGGGTCCAAGTTTGCGTTGCGCAAGCGGGTAACTAGCCACGTGGTAAGCGTAATACCAATAGTTTTGCCGAATACCAGGCCAAACATAATGCCTAATGCAACAGAGTCGGTCAGCGCGGTGCTGAGCCCGTTCCATCCACCGATGTAAACACCGGCTGAGAAGAACGCAAAAATTGGTACACAAATGAGCGTGGAAAGCGGGCGCAGACGGTGCTCAAGAACTTCCGCCAGCCCCGCCCAGGCGTCTGCCTTGCGTGCTTGCTCGGTGTATTTCACCGGAACACAGAAGCCTAGGACGACGCCCGAGATGGTCGCGTGAATACCGGATTCGAGGAAGAGCGCCCAGGTGATGAGGCCGAGGGGGAGGAGAATCGCCCACGCCGTCCAGGGCTTTTCGTGGAAGAGCTTTTCCTTTTTATAGGCGAACCAGATGTAAAGCAAAATTGGAATGATGGCCGCAATCAGGTACCAGGGCTTGAAGCTGTTGGTGTAGAAAATTGCGATGATGAAAATCGCGATAAGGTCATCTACCACTGCCAAGGTCAGCAAGAACGTCCGTAGAGCGGCGGGGATATAGGATCCGACGGCAGTAATAACAGCTACGGCGAAGGCAATATCGGTAGCTGCAGGAATTGCCCACCCGTGAACAGCCTCAGGTTGGGAAGCATTGATTGCAAAGTAGATGATTGCAGGAAGAGCCGCGCCGCCAAACGCTGCGGCGATAGGAACGATGGCGCGCCCGGGGTCCCTGAGGTCGCCAATCACGAATTCTTTTTTTAGTTCCAGACCGGTGAGGAAGAAGAAAACTACGAGCAAACCATCTGCCGCCCACTGACTCACGGTCATCATGAGGTGGTGGAAGAAGGGTACGTTGAAACCTAGCTCAAAATCGCGCACTCCAAAATATAGGTCTCGGGCAGGAGTATTGGAGAAGACGATTGCCAGAATAGTCGCGCCCAGCAGAACAAAACCGCCCAGCGACTCTTTACGCAATATCTCTGAGATACGGGTTGATTCAGCGTAACTTCCGCGCGATAGCGTGCTGTTTGTGGGCTGAGGAGAAGCTGGGGAGCTAGACATATGCGTGCGTACACCCTTCTGCTGAGTTGGTTCGATTGGAAAATCGCTGCCGGGTATTTCAGGTTTATCTAACGTCTACTGTACTGAATTCAGCAAGGGGAAGGATTTGAGGTGCGGGAGAATATCGGATGGTGGACATCTTTCCCCGCACCTCGGGAGGTATTGCGTTAGTGAGATTTTGCGCCGTCGTCTGTAAAGACGTCGGGTACGCCGTCATCGTTCTGATCGATTTTTTCTTTCTCTTCAATCTTTTTGAAGTGGCGATTGCGGGAGCTGAGAATAAGCGAGCCGAGGATTGCCGCGAGTACGGAGGCAGTGAGAATCGCGATTTTGGCGTAATCGTTATAGCTGGAGCCGATGCCGAAAGATAGCTCTGCGATGAGGAGTGACACGGTGAATCCGATTCCTCCCAGAGAGGCAAGACCGAGCACGTCAATCCATTTGAGGTCGGGGTCAAGGTTTACTTTGCCCAGGCGGGTAATGAGCCAGGTTGCGCCTGTAATTCCGATGACCTTGCCGCAGACTAGCGCTACCATGATTCCAACGGCAATGGGCTGGCTGAGTGCTTCGGTGAAGCCGTTCCAACCACCTATAGCCACTCCCGCAGAGAAGAACGCGAAAACTGGAACACAGAACCCTGCAGAAATGGGGCGAACCCGATGTTCCATCACCTCCGCTAAACCTGCATGAGCGCCCGCCTGTTCTGTATGGCGGTTAGGACGCACCGGAATCAGAAATGCCAGTACCACTCCGGCGATGGTGGCGTGAATTCCCGAGTTGAGGAACAGCGCCCAAACCACACCGCCCAGGGGGAGCAGAATAAACCAGGACGACGCGGGGTTGAGGTGGAAATGGCGCTCACCTAGGCGGGCGATCAGGGCGTAGACCACCAGGGGAATGAGTGCCCAGAGTAGGTAATGAATCTTGAGGTCAGAAGAATAAAAGAGGGCAATAATCACGATGGCTATGAGATCATCGACCACTGCCAGGGTGAGCAGGAAGGTGCGCAGGGCGGCGGGGAGATGCGTGCCGATGACTGCCAAAACTGCAACGGCAAACGCGATGTCGGTGGCTGCAGGAATCGCCCAGCCACCCAGGGCTTCGCTACTGGAATTCAGGTTGATGAGTGCATATAACACGGCTGGAACTGCCACTCCACCTGCTGCCGCCAGAACGGGTACCAGAGCTTTACCGGGGTTGCGAAGGTCTCCCACCACAAACTCTTTTTTCAGTTCTAAACCGGCGAGAAAGAAGAAGACTGCCAATAGACCGTCGGCTGCCCAATGACCAAGCGAGAGTTTGAGGTGAAAATCGCCGATGTCTTGCCCTAGGTAGGTATCGCGAAGTCCGAAGTAGAAGCTCTGCAACGGCGAGTTCGCCAGGATAAGGGCGACAACTGTTGCCCCTAATAAAATGAATCCACCAACGGACTCTTTGCGGAGAATTTCGGTGATGCGGGTGGTCTCACGGTGCGAACCACGGGACAAAATAGCGTTTGACATAGCGCTCCAGGGTTGAAGAAAGAACGGCTACTCAGCTCTGACTAGTGGAATCATAGTTTTGAAGCCGCACTGTAGAAAACGGAGTAGGCAGACCAGACTTCCCTGCACACCAGTGAAACAGACTACCATATTCCTAAAAATCGCCTATCATCGCTTATATTTTGCTCACAAAAGTTCCTTATCCCACCGTGATAGTTCTAAGATTAAAGGGGCAAAAACTATTTACGTATCAACAAAAATTGAAACGGAGCGACCATGAGCGCAGAGAACCCAACACAGGAACATGAAGATTTTCCCTGGTTGAGTGAGGAAGAGCGTGAGGGTTGGCTCTTTCTGACGAGCGTGTTCTTCAGCTTGCCTGGTCAGTTAGAAAATCAGCTTCAGCGCGATTCTGACTTAAGTTTTGTTGAATATATGGTTCTCGCCATGCTTTCTGAATCTCCTAAACACGCATTGACCATGACCGAGCTGGCTCGCCAGACCAGCACTCTTCTTCCCCGCCTTTCGCGGGTGGTGAGCCGTTTGGAAAAGGACGGCTTCGTGGAACGTTCTGTGTATTCCAAGGATCGCCGGGTATCTATCTGCCACCTCAAAGAAGAGGGGCTGAAAAAGGTGGCAGAAGCTGCGCCTGGGCATGTGCAGGAAGTGCGCAAGCAGATTTTCTCTCACCTGGGTTTGCGTCAGATTAAACAGCTTGCACGAATTGGCGAATCGGTGCTGGGTGCAAAGCCTTCTGAGGTCATCAATCTGAGTAACTCAACTATCATCGACTAACCCGTTTTTACTGGTCAGAGCGCCCTTGGTGGAGATTCTTTCACCAAGGGCGTTTTGCGTGAGGTGGTATAGTGCACCTTAAAATTAGTTGACACGTAAATTAGTTTGTTGATGAGATGAAGATATGACTCAATGAAATAACTCCTCAATATCCCTCGGACTTCTTATCTTGCGCGTTGTTCTAGGCGTAACTTTTTTCATGCACGGCTGGCAAAAACTCAATGAGTGAACTCTTGCGGGAACCACTGAGACATTCACTCAGATGGGCGTGCCCGCTCCCGAGCTCATGGCACCGGCCATCATGTGGCTCGAACTTATTGGCGGCGTCCTGCTGATTATTGGGGTTGCTACCTGCATCGTCGGCATCCTCTTTGCGCTGAATATGGTGGGTGCGATTGCTCTCGTACATGGATCTGCTGGTTTTTTGCGGCGAATGGCGGCTTTGAATTCGTATTGTTGCTCGGTGCTTGTGCTCTTGCGTTAGCTCTGACTGGGTCTGGCGCATACGCGGTAGACGCACTATTTGGTCGCAGAAAAGCTGTACGCGCATAAATCCCCTTTTTCAATCGCCCGTATCCTCAGGATGCGGGCGATTTTTGTTATCCACAGAAGTTATACACAGCGTGGAAAACTTACACAGGTGTGATTATCTCGGAAGCAGGGTTAAGGTTTTTAAGGACAGGGTACGGTGGAAAAACCTAAAATCCCGGTTTCTAGGGAAATTTTTCACCCCGATGAGGGGAATCGGAAAACGTGCGCAGGGGTGCCGAAGCGCGTACGGTGTTTATTATCCACACCTGTGGATAACTCTGTGAACAATATCCACTTAAAGTGGGGAAAACGAAAACTATCTGTGGGGAAGCCAATTGAAAAACCGCGAGAATAAGCGGTTCTGAGGATATTTTCAGGCTTATCCACAGAAGTTATGCACAGCGTGGAAAACTTACACATGTGTCATTATCGAACATATATTTGGTGTCCCAACTAATACTTTGAAGAAAAAATCCCGGAAAAGTCGCTCTTTTGAGACGTCTTGTTTGCCTTAAATTCAAAGTGTTCGATTTTCCCACAGAGTTATCCACCGCCTGTGGATAACTTTCTGCACTTAATCCACTTAAGGGGTAGAAAAACCCTTGGTGGAAGATGGTATCTCGCCCTACCGGCTCCGCACGGCGCGCTGACGCTGGGAAAACCTCAAACGTTGGTTCATGCAACTGCGCTGGGCAATTCTTGTGTTTGTGCCCAGCTGGTTCTTAGGCACTTTCATCTCCTTCTTCGTTATTCCGCTTCACCTCTTTTCCAAAGGCACGATGCACCTCTTCCATCAGGTCTTAGACCCCGGCGCCCAAATCTTTGTATTTTCTGGAACTCTGGTGGTGGAAACCGCCCTACTGGTTCTAATCCTCCCCGCCCTCGCGCAAATTCTTGCCAACCGGCGTCGAGAAAAACTAAGAAACTACCTCACATCAGAAGAGGCAGGGTAGACGTCGGAGAGAACTGGGAGAAGTTTATGAGGAGGTTGCCCGCATCTTAGCGGTGCGTGAAAGTTTGTTACGAAAAGGCGACAACTCTCACGATGATGCGTAAACTTAGTAATGAAAGTTTTCCGCTATAGAAAGGTAACTCCTCATGGCTGAGAAGTACGTACTTCCTGATCTTCCTTACGATTACGCAGCTCTAGAGCCCCACATTTCGGCTCGCATCATGGAACTGCACCACGACAAGCACCACGCAACCTACGTTGCAGGCGCTAACACCGCTATCGAGAAGATGGAAGAAGCTCGTGAAAAGGGCGACTTCGCAAACATCGGCAAGCTCTCCAAGGACCTTGCATTTAACCTCGGTGGCCACACCAACCACTCGGTTTTCTGGACCAACCTTTCACCTGAGGGCGGCGACAAGCCTACCGGTGAACTCGCAGCAGCAATCGACGAATTCTTCGGTTCATTCGATGGCTTCCGTGAGCACTTCACCAACGTAGCAACCACCATCCAGGGTTCCGGCTGGGCAATCCTCGCATGGGACACCGTGGGTAAGCGCCTCGTTATCGAGCAGCTTTACGATCAGCAGGGCAACATCTCTGTTGGTCTGATTCCCGTTCTGCAGCTGGATATGTGGGAGCACGCTTTCTACCTGGACTACCAGAACGTTAAGGGCGATTACGTCAAGGCATTCTGGAACATCGTCAACTGGGCAGATGTTCAGGAACGCTTTGCACGCGCAACCTCACAGACCAAGGGTCTGATTATTTCTGAGGCATAAGCCTGAGCGCATAGCAAGAATCCCCGCCCCTCTCATTGATTAAGAGGGGCGGGGATTTTTTGTTGAGTCTTATGAGTTCTGACCGGCGTAGCGTGTTTTGACCACGAGTATCTGGTCAAAACACACTACGCCGGTCAGCGGGTACTGGTTCGTTAGCCGAGCTGATCCAGGTAACCACTAATTTCCGCCAGCCCCTCGCGTAGAGTTTCTTCCGAGCAGGTGTACCCCAGGCGGTAGTGTTCGGGTACTCCAAAGGCAGAACCGGGAGTTAACAGCACCCCGGTTTGTTCCAACAGTCCGATAGCAAACGTACGGTCGTCCACCGGCGCCTCAATCTTCAACAAAGCCGCTGACCCGGCGTCGGGTTTCACCCAGCTTGCTCGCGGTTCGTTCTCTAACCACTGCTCGACGACGGCGCGGTTGCGGTTGAGGATGCTGCGAGAGCGTTCTAAGAGCACTTCGTGATGTTCGATAGCTAGCGCGCCCAGTAAATCATCCAAAACGCCTACCGAAATAATTGAGTAGTCGCGTTGATCGGCAAACTGTGCTTTCAAATTTTTGGGGATCACAGCCCAACCTACGCGCAGGCCGGGTAGCGAAAAGGCTTTAGAAAGTCCGCTGGTAGCGATGCCCTTTTCATACAAATCTGCCACAGAGGGGACAGGCTCCACACCGGGGGCTTCTACCCCGCGATAGACCTCATCGCAGAGAATGTAAGCGTCTACCGAGCGGGCAATACCTACGACCTCCGCCATCATGGCGGCGTCCATCAGTGTGCCGGTGGGGTTGTTGGGGCTAGTGAGGCAGATGAGCTTGGTGGAGGGGCGGACGGCCTCCCGCAACTCCTGCAGATTCGGCAAGTAACCGTTCTCTGGAAGCAGCGGTAGAACCGTTACCTCAGCGCCAATGGACTCGGCAATCGCTGCATGCTGATCGTACGAAGGGCTGAATGAAATCACGTGATCCCCGGCGTCGGTCAGCACTAAATGTGCCAGATGATTAGCGCCAATAGTGCCATGTGCTAACGTCACCAGGTCGGGGGTTACATTTTCGTACAGCCCCGAAATTGCCGTGCGGATGCGCTCGCTACCGGGAATCGCCCCGTAACTCAACCGCGCGTCTAGAAGCTCGTCCAAAGCAGAATCTCCCAAACCGGTGAGTTCAAAAAACTCCCGCAGTGACAGCGCCGAAATAGAAGTTTCAGCGAGATTCAACCGAGCGGAATCTTCAAATTCGTTGAGCCACAACTCAACCCCAAAGGGAGCTATCTGCATGATGAATCCTTGAAAACTTAGACGACTGTATTCGAGGTAGTATCCACACCCTGGTCAATCAATTGACCGAGCTTAGAGTGCTTGAAGCCGTAGAAGGCGTAGTAGACAAAGGCGACGGCAATCCAGATGGCGCAGACAACCAGAGTCACTATCTGCAGACGGCTAATAATCACTACACAGCCCAAAACTGAAAGGATTGGAATGACGGGGTAGAGGGGCACCTTGAAAGAGCGAGGCAGGTTCGGGTGAGTGCGGCGCAGAATCATCACGCCAATAGAAACAACCAAGAAGGCGAGCAGGGTGCCGATGGAAGTCATCTCAGCCAGGAAGTTGATGGGAATAACACCCGCAAGAACAGCTACCACCACGGATACAATCCACGTATTGATGACCGGCGTGTTTGATTGAGGATTGACTTTCTGGAAGACGGGTGGAATCAGACCGTCATTAGACATGGAGTAGAGGATTCGGGTCTGACCGTAAATTACTACCAAAGTAACCGAAATAATGGAGATAACAGCGCCTGCTGAGAGTACCGTCGAGAAAATCGTTGAACCGGTAATATCGGTCATGATCTGTGCTAAACCAGCTTCTTGACCCTCAAACGCCTCAGTGGGTTGCGCGGCGATAGCCACAATAGCTACTGCCACGTAGAAAGTAGTCACAATAATCAGCGAGAGAATAATCGCCAGCGGCATGTTGCGGCGTGGATTCTTAGCTTCAGCACCTGCGGTGGAGACGGCATCCAAACCGACAAAGGTAAAGAACACAACGCCTGCCGCACCCAGAATTCCCTGTGCACCGGCGTCCCAGAAACCAGCAAAATGGTCAGAGTTCCAGCCCTGAATACCAATCGCAATAAACAGAAGCAACACTACAAGCTTGATACCTACCATAATGGCGTTTGCGGTGGTCGATTCGCGCGCACCGCGAGAGAGCAAAAGCCCACAACCCAGCACCAAGACGACGGCGGGTAAGTTGATAATGCCGCCTTCTTCAGGCGCATACGAGAGCGCCTCGGGCAGAACAAATCCGAAGAGATTACTGCACAGTTCATTGATGTACTGGGACCAGCCAACGGCAACTGCCGCGGCGGAAACACCGTACTCCAGTAGGAGGCAGGCACCAATCAGAACAGCTACACCTTCGCCCATGGTTGCATACGCATAGGAATAGGATGATCCCGCAACCGGCACCGCTCCTGCCATTTCTGCGTAACATAGAGCAGTCAAACCAGCCACAACCCCGGCAATAATGAACGAGACAATGGTGGCAGGCCCTGCCATGGGAACGGTCTCGGAAAGAATAAAGAAAATACCGGTACCGATAGTTGCGCCTACGCCCAAGGAGACTAGCTGGGGCAAGCCGATATTACGTACTAAGCCGGGTTTGCCGTGAGCATCGTCGATGCCAATATCTTCACTGATGGATTTACGGCTCAGTAGCCGTTGCGCGATAGTTGCCAACGCAAACTCCTTGGGCGGAATAACAAGAATAGATATACAATACCACGCGATTATATACAGCGTGGGGTTGTAACTCGTGCCGTCTTGTTATGTACCTATCGGCAGACTACTTGCTGCCAGGGCGCGCCGTTGCGCTAGCTGATGCGGATTGCTTCTCCGCCTGAGAAAGCCCTGTCTCATCGTAGTAATTGTCACCTAGAGCGGTACGCAAATCTTCCATCTGCTTCTGTACAGCATCTAGAGTCACAATCGAGCCGAGATAACTGGCAGGAGCGGACTCTGATTCATCGAGCGAATTATACAGGGCAGAGGCTTTTTGGTAGACCACCTTGCGCTCGTCCTCATTAGACTTATCTCCAGCGGATTTCACCTGATCGATGGCATCCTTCAACGCATGAGGAACGGTGCACTCCGTATCAGTGGAGTAAATCCCCTTGCCATCTTTCGCCGCTTGCTGCTGCGCCTCAGACACCTTCGGATAGAACTCATCCTTCTGCGTAGCGAAAGTAGTCGCTGCCATACCAGCGCCAGTTACCTCAGCATTGACGAGATCTTCGCCTACCAGTACCGCGGCATCGAGGAAGCCAGAGGTACCCACCTGAGCGTCGTCAAAATTCAGCGTAACTTCCTGTCCGACAGGAAGCTTAGACGCCAAAAAATCCTTAGATTCTTGCACCATGCAAGACCCCGAAAGAACGTTATTATTCTCCGACGGCGCGACTACGTTCAAGAGACGCACCTGCTCGGACTTGCCGTCAATCTCAACGGTAACTGTATTACCGGTATCAACCGACTTTACGGTTGCTTTCTGTCCGTCCTGATAGTGGCTCTTTGCCTGAGAGGAAACAGGGGCCGACGACTCCTGCCCAGACGAACAACCGGTCAGCGCAACGGCCGAAACACCTAGCGCAACGAGAAGAGGGGAAACCTTCATGAAGAATCCTTCGGGGGAAGTGAAAGGGAAATACTATTGGGTTTTAGAACCCTCAGCCTTGGCATGTTCAGCTGCCCGATACATACCCAGCGGACCCTGATCAGAGAACGCTTGAGAATGATCGTAGCGGTAAAGACGCGGCGGGCGGTGGCGGGTGCCTTCAACACGCCTACCCGTATCAATAATTGACTTAGATGCAGCAATTTGACGGCGGAAATTCGCTGGGTCAAGAGGGCGTTCAAGGATAGCCTCATACACCTCGCGCAATTGCGCCAACGTAAATTCTTCACCTAAGAAAGAGTGGGCGATACGTGAATACTCCACCTTGTTCTGCAGGCGGTATTTAGCGTATTCAATGATTTCGTTGTGGTCGAAAGCCAGCACGGGCAACTCGTCGAGCGGGAACCAGCGGATATTTTCGTGAACGCGAGTACGGCTTACTTCGGTTGCAGGAATCGATGCCCAATACACCACCGAAACCGTGCGGTTCGCAGGAGCCTCATCTGCAGCGGGCACAGTGAGTGGACCGCCGTCGCGCTTCACATGATGGTCGGGGGTACGCAGGACGTCACCAAACGCATAAAGCTGCTCTAAATATCCGGGAACCAGACCGGTGGCGCGTTTCAGGGTAGAACCTGCAGCCTGCTCCAGCGAAAGATCGCTCGGAAGAGGACCACCAGGTAGAGCCCACTGCCCCTTATAGGGCTCACGCAGACGGCGCACCAGCGGTAGCCACAAAGAACTCTGTGATTCGCCCTCCTTTTTGCGGAGCGCCAAAATTACAGTAGAAACAGCTAGAGTTACCGAACCGTTCTCAGAATCATCGTGTTCATCGCGGTTAACCGTGGGGCTCTGAGAAAGATTGTCAGGACCAGTCATAAAATTTACTCTCCGATAAAGCCGAACAGATGATTACAGGAACCATTGTAATGAATAAAGGTGAATTTCACTGTGTGGGCAATGCGGGGGAGCACGGGGCGTAAATGCGGGGCAAAACTAGCCAGTTTTTTTGATGCGATGCCGGACGGCGTCGTCGGGCTGCTGGGTAAGGCACAGGCAAAGTGGCGTTCTGGGGTGTAAAAATGTACCTCAGAACGCCACTTTGACTGTGTTTTAAGGATTGCGCTTCGCGCCTAATTGATCTTTAACCCCGGCTTCGCCGATTCGGAAACAGATTTATTTCCTCGCACGCTCGGAATCTGTTCCCTCATCCCTGCGGGCGAGTTGAAGAATATTGAGACGCTTCGCGCCTAATTAATCTTCAACTCGCCCATCTCATCCCAGTCATCGCCATCAATCTGACGCGAAATAATCTTGGGAGTCTCAGCCAGCAAGGGACGCATCGCCTCCAGCCCCTTGGCGAAGTGCTCAGAATTGACGTGCGCCTCACCAGCGTCGTCGGCAAAAGCCTCTACCAAAACAAACTCGTTGGGATCCTCAACCGAGCGTGACCACTCAAACCACTTATTGCCAGGCTCTGCGCGAGTAGCTTCGGTGAACGCCCGCGTGGCATCCAAGAAATTCTCGGTTTCACTAGGCTTAACCTGGTATTTAACAACAATAAAAATCACGGGATTATCCTTATCTTTTGACCTTATATCGTTCCTCTATTGTGGGCACGAATCTCAGCGCAGGTCAACACAACCCGTATAGACTCGAATATATGAATCAGCCTCTTATCAAATTTATTGACCTTGACCCGAACGTCATCGCCGCAGAAACAACCCTTCGCGCCTCGGCCTCTGATGTTTACGCGCTCGTTGCCAACCCTGCCCGCCATGCCGAGCTGGACGGTGGCACTACCATTCGCGGGCTCAACAAAGGCAGCGACGGCGAATTTGCTGAGGGCGATACCTTCAGCCAAAACATGGTTCTGGGAATCCCCTACACCTTGCCCATGAAAGTTACCCGCGCCGAGAAAAACTCCGGTGTGACTTGGGTGCACCCCGGCAAGCACACCTGGTCTTGGGATATTACTGATAACCATGATGGCACCGTAACCGTTCGCGAAACCTTCGACGCTCGCGGTTCTGTGATAGCAGGGATTCCCGTGTACAAGATTTACCACCTGCTCGGTAGCTTCCGTGCCAACCGCAAAAACATTGCGCTCTCCCTAGCAAACTTGCACCGTATTTTCGCATGCAACTAGAACAGACCTACGCCGGAACCTTTCCCGACCTCGCCGTCCAAGCCCACCCTGATATTCCTGCACAATCGCGCGTGAGCTGGGTGAACGAACCACTGGCTCAAGACCTCGGACTTGACGCCGAATGGCTGGCAAGCGCCGAGGGCCTGAAATGGCTTACTGGGCAAAAAGAAGCGGAACCTGGCGAGGATGCTGGTTCTTCTTATGCGCTTGCCTACTCGGGTTTCCAGTTTGGCCACCTTTCGCCGGTATTGGGCGACGGGCGCGCCCACCTGATTGGCGAGTTGCCGGTGGCGGATGCGCATACGCCCGATATTCTTTCTCACCGGGTCGATTTGCACCTGAAGGGAAGCGGGCGAACTCCTTTCTCCCGCCCCGGTTCAGATGGTAAAGCACCGCTGTCAGCGGTCTGGCGCGAGGTTATCATTGGGGAATTTTTTGCCGCAATGAACGTGCCTACTTCGCGAGCACTGGCGGTCATTGAAACAGGTGAGACGGTCCGCCGGCGTAGTCCGCTACCTGAGCCAGCGGCAATTGTGGTGCGGGTGGCATCGAGCCATATTAGGGTAGGGACTTTTCAGTACGCACAGATGAATATGCCCATTGACCAGCGCAAACGGCTGGTTGACTATGCGCTGGAGCGTCATTTTCCGCACCTGAAAACGCAGGAACATGCTTTGGAAGAAAGCTCCTCTGCTCTGACGCTCCTTCAGGCGGTCGCTGAAAAGCAGGCAGATTTGGTGGCGCAGTGGATGGGATTGGGTTTCATTCATGGTGTGCTCAATACCGATAACGTCTTGGTTTCTGGCGAGTCCATCGACTTCGGTCCTTGCGCTTTCGTTGACGAATTCCGTATGAATGCCGTCTTTAGCTCGATTGACCGGCAGGGCCGCTACGCGTTCGGCAATCAGCCGGGCATTACACAGTGGAACCTGGCGCGCTTTGCCGAGAGTCTTCTCGATTTAATGGCAGAGAACCCCAACGACGCCGTCGATGACGCCACTGCCGTGCTGGCCGCTTTCGACGAACGCTTTCAGGAGCGTTGGGTGCAAATTTTTGCGGCAAAACTGGGTGTTTCGGTTGAGAATATTTCTACTGCCCATCGGGAGCAGTTGAAAACTTTTATCGGTCAAACGCTCACGCTGCTGGAAAAGCATTCTTTAGATTTCACTGAATTTTTCTACACCCTTACGCATACGCCTGAGCAGATTTCCTTGTTGAGTGGGGAGGACTCAGCAGAGGAACTGATGGATTGGCTGAGCGAGTTAATGGAATTTCGCGGGGTCACGGGTACTGCTGAGGCAGTTTCTCGGAGTCTGATGGAAGGTGCTAATCCCCTTTATATTCCGCGGAATATGAGGGTTGATGCGGCTCTGCGGGAGGTGGAGAAGGGGAATAGTGAGCCCGTGGAGAGGTTGTTAGATGCGCTACGACAGCCCATGACGCGGCGGGATGGACTAGAGGATTTAGAGACCGCACCTGATAATTCACGATTCTTCACCAGCTTCTGCGGCACCTAGGGACTGCTCAGGTGGGGTGCTGAAATAGGAAGAAGGCTGATGGAATGTGTATAGTTATTTATACTTAGTTATATATATCCATTTTTGAAGATTGCCGGAGACCTCTGTGAACGCCCCTGACTCACCCCACACGCCGGATGGCCCCGCTCTAGAACGCGGTCTGTCCAATCGACATCTTCAGCTGATTGCCATCGGCGGAGCTATCGGAACCGGGCTCTTTTTCGGCTCGGGAAAACTTATCAATCTGGTGGGCCCCTCCGTCATCTTCGTCTACATGATTATCGGCTTCGTACTGTTCTTTGTCATGCGCGCACTGGGGGAGCTGCTCCTCTCCAACCTCAACTACAAGACCTTTGGTGATATTGCCAAAGACAATATCGGTCCCTGGGCAGGCTTCTTTGTCTCCTGGAACTACTGGTTCTCCTGGGTTATCGCCTGTATTGCAGACCTCGTGGCAATCACCGCTTACGTGCAGTACTTCAACCCCGACGTCCCCATCTGGCTACCCTCGGCCATCACTGCGCTCGCCCTACTTATTTTGAACCTGCAGCCCGTCAAAGCCTTCGGCGAGACCGAATTCTGGTTTGCAATCATCAAAATCGTGGCTATTCTCGCGCTGATTGTGGTCGGACTTATTCTGATTTTTACCGGTTATGAGTCACCCAGCGGTAACCACGCTCAAGTCTCCAATCTCTGGAACTACGGCGGATTCTTCCCCACCGGACTGAGCGGCTTCATCCTGGGCTTCCAGATGGGTATTTTTGCCTTCATCGGTATCGAATTGGTCGGTACCACCGCCGCTGAAACCGAGAACCCCCATAAGAACCTGCCCTCGGCTATCAACTCGATTATTCTGCGTATCCTGGTTTTCTATGTGGGTGCGCTCAGCGTGATCATGATGGTGACCCCCTGGGTAGATATCGACCCCGAAACCAGCCCTTTCACCTCCATGTTCGGTATGGCAGGGTTTACTGGCGCCGCGTTCGTCGTAAACCTCGTGGTGCTCCTCTCCGCTGCATCCAGCGCCAACTCAGGCCTGTATTCAGCGAGCCGTATGGTCTATTCCCTGGGTCTCGACCGACACGCACCCCGCTGGCTCACCCATAGAAGTCCTCGCCTAGTACCTCGTAATGCGGTCTTCTTCACCGCCGTCTTTACGTTCCTCTCTATACCCCTGCTCCTCGCTGGCGACACCCTGCTCACAGCCTTCACCGTGATTTCCTCGATTTGCTCCACCTGTATCTTGTTCACCTGGGGAAGCATCGTGGTCAGCTACATCATCTACTTCAAGAAATCACCCGAAAAGCATAAAGTTTCACAGTTCAAACTGCCTTTCCCGCGCGTGACGCCGTGGATCGTGTTGGCATTCTTCGCTTTCATCGTCTACGCCCTCGCTGCAGGAGAAAACACCCGAATCGCCCTTCTGCTTACCCCGCTCTGGTTTGTAGTGCTAGCAGTTCTTTGGCAAATCACTAAAAAGAAGTTGCAGCGAAACCAGCTACCACTCACCGATATGGTGCCGATTCAGACCCCTGAAGAAATCGAGAGAAACTTCAACGCCAAATAAGGGCAGACCTTACCAAGTAACCGGAAGATTTGATGAATTATATTCCTCATCTCAAGATATGCTGAAAAAGATGTCGTTGATACAGTGGAATGGCATCCCGCTTTCATCTTTTGCGGGACATTCCTCTGTAAAAATGAAAGTCAAAGCATAATCCGTGAAAACAGCTCCTATCCAGATCATTAACCCGGCAGAAAACCAGCCTCAGACCTCACCACGCCAGCGCTGGGCTGCGCTGGTGGTGCTGATGCTTCCGGTGCTTTTAGTCTCGGTAGATAACACCGTGCTTTCCTTTGCTATCCCCTCGATAGCGCGGGCACTGGAGCCTACCGGAACCCAGCAACTGTGGATTATTGACAGTTACTCACTGGTACTGGCAGGTTTGCTCGTTCCTATGGGTAGCATGGGCGATCGAATAGGGCGTAAGAAACTGCTCATTATTGGTTGCACGGGTTTCGCGCTCGTCTCGGGATTTGCGGCTTTCTCGCCGTCGGCTGGCTGGCTGATTGCCGCCCGTGCCACTCTGGGTTTCTTTGGGGCGATGCTCATGCCCTCAACTCTGTCGCTCATCCGCAACATCTTTGAAAACCCCAATGAGCGCCGTACCGCTATTGCCATCTGGGCATCTATGTTCTCAGCGGGAGCTGCGTTAGGTCCGATTGTCGGCGGGTTTCTGCTGGAGCATTTTGAGTGGGGTTCGGTCTTTTTGATGGCTATCCCCGTACTCATTCCCTTTCTGATTTGCGCACCCCTGGTCCTGCCTGAATCTAAAGACCCTCACCCCGGCCCGGTAGATGGCATCTCCATCGTGTTGGTCATGGCCGCCATGATTCCCGTGGTTTTTGCGATTAAACATTTTGCCGCAGCAGGTGTGGACGCCGTCGGCCCGCTCATGCTGATTCTCGGCGTTGTATGCGGCTGGCTCTTTGTACGCCGGCAGATTCGCCGCACCGTTCCCATGCTGGACGTTCGCCTCTTTACCAACAAGGTCTTTACCGGCGCGATTCTTGCGAACCTGCTGAGTGTTCTTTCGATGACGGGTTTCATCTTTTTCGTGTCCCAGCACTTGCAAATGGTCAGCGGTCTCAGCCCCATGGACGCCGGAATCTTCCTTTTGCCCGGGCTTCTTCTGACTATCGTTGCTGGTTTGGGAGTGGTGCGCTTTGTGCCCCGTATTCACCCGGCAGTCATTGTTGCAGGTTCTCTCTTGGTCAATGCTCTGGGATATCTGGTGGTTGCGCTCACCGACAACGCATCGACGAACGCTGGGCTGATGATTGCCTTTATTCTGCTTGGTATCGGCGTGGGCGCGGGAGAGACCATCTCCAACGACTTGATTCTTGCCTCCGTTCCCCCGGAGAAGGCGGGAGCGGCATCGGCAATTTCTGAAACATCCTATGAAGTTGGTGCGGTCCTGGGCACCGCCGTATTGGGCGGTATCCTCACGGCGGTCTACCGTATGAACGTTCAGGTTCCCTCCCAGCTCACTGAAGCACAGGCGAACTCCGCCCACGAAACGCTGGGCGGCGCGGTGCATACGGCGCAGGAAGTCGGCGGCGACGTCGGCTCCCAGCTCCTGCTCTCTGCCCAGCACGCTTTTGATGCGGGCGTGGTGTGGACAGCTGCGATTTCAGTGGGGATTATGACCGTTGCCTCCGCGCTGACCTACTTCATGGTACGCAAAGCGGAAACTGAATGACCGGCGTAGCTCGTTTTGACCAGGTATACGTGGTCAAAACGAGCTCAACCGGTCAGTCGGTTCTTATACCCGTTTCTGCCAGACAGCGGTAACCGTTATGTGTGGTAAGAGGTTCCAGCCTGAACCGGGTAGAGAATCATAGATGCTGTGCTTACCTCGCTCTTACCTTACGGAGTAAGCCTCCACGCCGGGTGCTAGTCCAGCAAACCGTGCTCACGAGCCATATCGGCAGTGAGCTCGTTCTTGGTTACCTCGGGGCGCTCCACAGAGTAGCGGTAACCCTGGTGAGCGCGAGCCTGGAAGCGAATCGCTGCCAGGTCGTTCTGCGCGGTCAAACGGCCAAGTTCGCCGTCGTTGTTGACGTCGGTTTGTACAGCGCCGTTGTCAATCGTTCCGTTGTCATTGAAGTCGATGGGCGCATCGGCAACCGCACGAGAATCATAGTCGTAGAGGAAGCCGTGGCTGTTTGAGCCCAAGCCGTTCTCCTCATGAATCGCATGCTCATTGAGAGTGTCGTACTGCTGGGTGGAGTAACCGAAGTACTTAGAACCATCGGTGCGGGGAACGCCCTGAATCTGATAGCGGTAGTTCATGATGCTGAAGTAGTTGGGCTTGAAGTTCACGTCGTCATCGCCACCGTGGTACAAGCCCAGGTTGTGACCCAGCTCGTGGATGAAGGTACCCACGTAGGTATTGCTGGAAACGTTATTACCCCAGTACTGAGGACCCAAGGTAACTGCGAAGTTGAGGCCATCAATCTGAGCGATGCCCGATGAGCCAGGAGCATCGGTGTAGTAGTCACCAAACACCATGTAGTGGAAAATACCGTTACGAGCCGGATCGGAATTCTCCTGGCGTAGCTGGCCGACGGTCTGCTCATTGCGGAGAGCCTGATAATCAATCTCGTTGCCGCCGCCGAGGTCGTACTTGGCGTAAGCGTCACCGGCGTCGAGGTGAAGGTTAATGCCGCGGCTACCATCAGGGCTATTCACAGGGTAGTTGGCAAAAGTGCGCACAATGGTATCTAGTTCCGACTGAGAAGCGAGCAGGTCGGGCATGTAATCCATCTCAACAAAGAGGTCTTTTTTATTGGGATTCGCGCCCCATGCGGGGAAATCCAAATCTACCTGGCCGTCGCCGTCGTAATCGTAGCCGTTAGTCTCCCAACTGTTGGGAATGCCGTCGCCATCAGAATCAGCAGTGGAAGAAGACGGATCTGCTGCACGGGAATTTGAAGCAGCAGGCGTGAAGCTAGAAGCTGCAGGCTGGTAGGACGACGAGCTCGACGACGGGCTGTACGACCACCAGTTGGCGGGGTACGCCTGGGCAGGAGTGAAACCTGCAATGGTTGCTAAGGAGAGAGCGCTGAGGGTGGCTACTTTCTGACCAAACGAAAACTTTTGCATGAGTAATCTTTCTTTAGAAGGGAAACCTCTAAGGAAAAGTGCGTGTGACTCATTGAGAGTAGTCCACTAGAGGCTCAGAAAAATCATTCTTTTGTTGCAAAAACGCCCCTCTGATATGGGGATATTGCCCAACGGGAATGGGGGCAAGAGTTTCCTCCTGCCCCCATCTAACTCACTTAGTTATTGAGTGTTACAGCCAGATTTTTACCCGTTCTTCCGGGGAAAGATAGAGCTGATTGTCTTCAGTGACCCCAAATGCATCGTAGAACTCATCAATGTTGCGTACTACCCCATTGACACGGAATTCATCGGGGGAGTGCGGATCCACCGAGAGCATCATCTGGGCATTCTGCGGGCGGGACTTGGTGCGCCACCCCTGGGCCCAGGCAATGAATAGACGCTGGATGCCGGTGAAACCGTCCACGATCGGGGCATCTGCCAGTGAGTCAATCCCCTGCTGTGACAGAGCAATCTCATACGCACGCAAGGCAATCGAAAGACCACCCAAATCGCCAATATTCTCACCCAGGGTGAGCTCACCGTTCACCTTGAAATTCTCAGGGTCAAGACCGGTAGGGGTGTACTGGTTGTACTGATCCACTAGCGCAGAAGTTCGCTTGGAAAATTCCTCGCGGTCCTTATCAGTCCACCAGTTGTTGAGCGCGCCTGTGCCGTCATATTTCGAACCCTGGTCATCAAAACCGTGACCAATTTCGTGACCAATGACCGCGCCAATACCGCCGTAATTTGTCGCGTCGTCGGCGTCGGGATCAAAGTACGGAGGCTGCAAAATCGCTGCAGGGAACACAATCTCATTCGCCGGCGGCATGTAGTAAGCATTGACGGTCTGCGGACTCATCAGCCACTCGTGCTTATCTACCGGCTGACCAATACGGTCAAGCTGGAAGTTGTGCTCAAAGAGGGAGGAGCGGCGCAGGTTCTCCAGCAAGTCCCCCTCCACTAGCTCCAGAGCCGAGTAGTCGCGCCACTCATCGGGGTAACCAATCTTGGTCACGAACTTCTCTAATTTCTCTAGAGCGCGCTCGCGGGTTTCATCGGTCATCCAGTCGAGAGTGGAAATCGACTGACGGTATGCTTCAAGCAGATTGTCTACTAGCTTCAGCATTTTCGCTTTGTGCTCGGGCGGGAAATGAACTGCTACGTATTCCTTGCCGAGTTCTTCGCCCAAGTTACCTTCGATGACGCCGACTCCGCGCTTCCAGCGATCCCGCAACTCTTCGGTGCCGGAGAGGGTTTTGCCGTAGAAATCGAAGTTAGCGTTCACGATTTCGTCGTTGAGGTAAGCTGCGCGCGCACTGATGTTTTTCCAGACCAGGTAGAGCTTCCACGCCTCGATAGGCTCGGTCTCCCAAATCTTAGAAACAGCTTCAAAGTAGGAAGGCTGACCGACGATGACGGTGCCAAATTTCTGCACCGACGAACCCAGACTTTCAATCCAGCGAGTGTAGTCAAAGCCGGGGAACTCGGTATTAAGATCAGCGGCGGCAACGGGATTGTAGCGCTTGTTGGCATCGCGCAAAGTGACCTTATCCCAGTGATGCTGTGCTAAATCGGTCTCAAACTTCATGATGGTGTGAGCGGCGGTTTCAGCGGTCATTCCGAAGGGCTCAGCCAGTCCGGTCAGCTCAAACATGCGCTGAATGAAATCAACGTAGGCGCTTCGAATTTCGGCGTACTTTTCTTCGCGATAGTAGCTTTCATCGGGCAGTCCCAGTCCAGCTTGCGCCAGATACACCACGTACTTTTCGGGATTCTTGGCATCAATGCTGGTGTACCAACCGAAGGGGGAACCGATGCCCGCACGGTCAGCTTCAGCTATGACGTCGAGCAGCTCAGTCTTGCCGGTTGCCTCTATGATGGGGCGAACCTCAGCAAGGAGGGGCTCTACGCCGTCCTTATTAATCTTTTCGGTATCCATGAAGGAGTTGAAAAGCGCGCCGATGCGACTACCGGGCTTATCAGTGGCAATCTTTTCGATGATCTCACGGACGTTCTTCTCTGCCTCGTCCCGCAACGTATACATGCCGCCGTCTTTAGGGCGATCGGCAGGAATCTCATGGGTATCGAGCCAGATGCCGTTGTTGTATCGGAAGAAGTCGTCGCCAGGAGCAACGGACGTATCCATAAATTCAGTGTTAATTCCAGAAGGCTTGTTACTCATGACACCCAGTTTAGGTGGAGTGCTTCTGTAGGGCTATTAAAATGCCAGATTTCGCTCTGCGCGGTGCAACCCGGGTTCTGGTGGAACCCGACAGCGGCAAGGTACTCGTTTGAAGGAGTAGCTCGTATGAGATACCAGATGGGTGGACGAAGTACCGCGTCAAACGAGTACTCGGTGTATATAACTGGTACTTCGGGGCAGAACTCTAGGGGTGGACACGCTAAAGTGGTGGTGTACGGCACAGCAATTTTTCCTTCTATTCAAGGAGCTGAACTTATGGCTAAGACCAAAAAATCAGGCGAAGCAAAACAGTCTGAACTTCCCAAGACCCTCAAGCGTTCTAGCGCTAAAGCGCAACGCACTTTTACCAAGACCTACGACGCCGCTATCAAGGAATACAACGGCGACGAAGAGCGTGCCTACCGCACCGCTTACGCTTCACTAGAGAAGAAGTATGAAAAGGCGGACGGCAAGTGGAAGCGTAAGAAGGACGACGACGCCCCTTCCACGAAAGAAAGCAAGAAGTCAGATTCGAAGAAATCTGATAAAAAGGCCGATAAGAAGTCAGACTCTAAAAAGTCGGATAAGAAAGCTGACAAGAAATCCGATAAGAAATCAGATTCCAAAAAATCCGACAAGAAAAAAGATAAGAAGTCAGATTCTAAGAAGTCTGACAAGAAGTCTGAGAAGAAAGCAGACTCAAAGAAGAAGAAGTCTAAGGAATCCTCTAAGGCTCCTAAAAAGGGCAAGAACGAAAAATCTCAGACAGTGAAGGACGAGGATTCTTCGATGCCCGTTGAGGATTACCTCTTGGGTGATCCTGAGCTTAACGGTGGTTCCAGCAAGAAGTCTGAAATCGATGATTTTATCGAAGAGGACCTTCCCGATGAAAACCTCTATGCGTCGGCAGATGCCGATACTGAACCTGAACCTGCGATAGACACGTTGCGTGAGGTGGAGGATCTGCAGGATTCTGCGTATTCAGAGGAAGAACTCAGTGAAGAAGCGGAGCAACTTATCGAGGAGCTTTCTGAGCAAGAAGAACATCAGAACCTTGAAGAGGCCCAGACTCAAGCGTTTGAAGTTCCCGGTTCTACGGCGTCGTTCACGCTAGAGAGCACCACTAAGCGTGAGCTGTACGCTGAGGCAGTCGAGCGTGGAATCGCTGGCCGATCTACCATGAATAAAGAGGAACTCTTTTTCGCGGTGAAGGCGGCTCGCGCCTAGAATTCAGCTAATGCTGGCTGAGGCCGAAAAATTAGACGCCGAAAAATTACTTTGAGGGCCGCTGGAACTCGCATGACGCAGGGAGAACCTGCTCTGTGAGCCAGCGGCTCTCTGTATCTCATCAACACCCTTCTGCGCATGTGAGCATTCCCTAGCCAAAGAACTCTAGCCCCGCGGGGTCGTGCGCCGGTAGGGTTTTGGGGTGCACGAAACTCATTCAGCTTCTTCAAGTAATCTTCCCGAGGTTGAGCATCCGCTCCCCGCAGTCACAGCCCCGGTTCCTATCGTGAGTCCGGTGGAAAATAATCTTAAAAACTCTGTATCTGCCCCCCGCGCAGATAAGTTAGAGCGAGCAGATTTTCTGCTTCTCATGGTGATGGTCATTGCTGCCTTCATTCTCATTCTGAACGAGACCTTGCTGGGTGTGGCTCTGCCGGTGCTCATGGAAGATTTGCATGTGGCGGCGTCAACCACCCAGTGGTCCTCCACCGGCTTTATGCTGACGATGGCCGTGGTCACTCCGGCATCGGGTTTTATCATCTCCCGTTTTAGCATCCGCAACGTCTTCGTGGGCGCGATGGCTGTATTCTCCATTGGCTCGCTCGCGGCGGGGCTTGCACCCACTTTCGGTTTCCTGTTGCTGGGTCGTATTTTGCAGGCGATGGGCACCGGCATCATCATGCCTTTGCTGATGACTACCATGATGCGCTTAGTTCCGCCGTCTCGAATTGGACGCGCGATGGGTCTGATCGGCATGGTCATCTCGGCTGCTCCTGCGCTGGGGCCCACGGTGTCCGGTCTGATTCTGGGGATTGGAACCTGGCACTGGCTATTCTTGTCGGTGCTCCCTATCGGTTTGATTGCGCTCTTTGTGGGCTTGAAGCTAGCTCCCAACACTCTGCCTGAGGGCGGGGAAAACCAGCGCCTTGATGTTCTTTCGATGATTCTTTCTACGCTTGGTTTTGGCGGGTTGGTTCTGGGACTGAGCTCCTTGGGCGGTTCCTCTGCTCACGGCGGCGGTATCTCCTTGAACCCCTGGATTTTGATTGCTATTTCTGCGGCAATCCTGGTGGTCTTTGTGATGCGTCAGTTACAGCTTCAGAAGACCAGCAGTCCCTTTATGGATCTTCGCGTATTTAAGTCTTTTCCCTTCGTGCTGACCGTTCTGATGAGCTCGGTAGCCATGGGTGTTCTGCTGGGCAGCTCGGTTCTGCTGCCGATGTACACGGTGAACGTGCTCGGTCTTGACTCGCTGGCAACGGGTTTGATGCTTCTGCCCGGTGGTATTCTTTCGGCACTCATGAGCCCTATCGTGGGTAATCTTTCAGACAAGTTCTCACCCCGTGTGCTGGTGATTCCCGGCGCCACGCTCTTTGCCGGTTCAATTTGGCTGTTGACGCTCTTTGATGAGAACACTTCACCCCTGTTCGTGGTGCTGGTCTATCTGATTCTCAGCGCGGTTATCCCGTTCATGAATACGCCCATGATGGGGTTGGGTCTTGGCTCTTTACCTAAGCATTTGTACTCCTACGGCTCTTCAGCCATGACTACTGTTCAGCAGGTTTCTGCCGCTGCCGCTACGGCGATTTTCGTGGCTCTGATGGGTATCGGTATTGCCACGCACGGTGGTTCCGGCGTCGAGGCTCAGGCGGCTGGCGTACGTCTGGCGTTCACCGTGGCAGCGTGTATTGCTCTCAGCGCGATTGTGATTGCTGTACTGATTCCGCGACGAGCCACCGCCAAACATTAGTTTTGAAGGCACGTGGCGGGTACAGTCCGCGCTGTGCATCTAGCTTTCTCTTTAATATGACGACGCCGCCCCTCCATTCGGGAGGGGCGGCGTCGTTATAAGGGGCTCAAGAGGTTAGAACTTAGCGAGTCCAGTGGTAGTTAGATACCCAGTGAGTTCCACCGTCTGCAGTCTTAGTCGCAGAGATGTTCCAGCGAGCACCGGTGGTTGATGAGGTCGAGGTTGACCAAGAATCAGACCAGGAGTCGGACCATGACCAGGGGTCGTAGGAGTCAACGCCGGGGGTGTAATCGTCTGCGGGGATGTAATCATCACCGGGAACGTAATCATCGATAACCGGAGTTACAGGAGTGGTGGGTTCGGGAGTTGTAGGAGCCACAGGAGCTACAGGAGCCACGGGTTTTGCGGGATTGGCCGGGGTAGTGGGCTCAGGAGTAGCAGGAGTGGTGGGCTCAGGCTCTTCCGGAGTATCTACAACGGGAGCGGTAGGTGCTGAGGGACCGAAGTCGATGCCGGTGGTGGACTCAATCCAGCTTGCCGACTGGGAAAGCAACGCGTAGTTGGACTGGGCGTTGATATCTGCACCGGGGTTAGCTCGGTCACCAGTTGAGCAAACAGCTACAATCTTGCCGTTGCGGATGAAGGGTCCACCCGAGTCGCCGTGGTTGGATGCGCCGTTTACGCCGCGCAGGTGAACTGCCGCGCCGTTGTATGCGTCATAGGAATCACCGATAACCGAAACGCGTGCTGAGCGCAGAGTGTCAGTGTAAGAGCTGTTTGCACCCTGGCCGTAACCGTAGATATCACCCTGCTGGCCTACTGCGGGTTCGTAGTTGAAATCAATCTTGCCGTAGGAGGAAAGGGGTGCTTTTTCAGAGAGATGGACTAGCGCGATGTCCCCTTCAGGCGCGCTGTAAAGGCGGTCTGCTTCAATGGGCTCACCGGGGTTTACCTGGTCGTTGCTCTGGTATACGCGCATGTTGTAGGAACCGTCAACGCAGTGGCGGGCGGTTAGAATCCATTGATCGTTGAGCTGTTCGCCGGTGCAGCCGAAGGTACCTGGCTGATCGTAAGAATTGAAGGAGAGCTGAACAATCCAGGGGCTGGTTGCCTCGTTGCCGCCAATAATATAGGGGGAAGCCTCGGTCGCATTTGCGCCGCCCATACCTGCGCTCAATAGCGCTACAGCGGAAACCGTGCTTGCCAAACCTTTATTGATTTTCATGGTGTGAGTCCATTCTTGGGGTGTGAAATATGCATTGAGGAATAAAAATACATAAATCATCTCTGACGGTGATAGGTGTCGGTTACCTTTTACTTTTTCCAGCAGTCAGGACTCTGGGTAAAATTTCCATCTAGCTGGGCTATTTGAAAATACGCTTCATCGTTTGAGGGAGCCAGGATGCACTGCTGATTTTCTGCAACTCTCTTTAGCTAGGGTTCTAAAGAGAGAAGTATTTCAGCAGGCCAGATATGGAATATGGGAAATTGCTATAGGGAAACAATATTTCCCGCAGGGATTTGTTGTTATCTAGGGAATGCAATAGTGGTTCTCAAAAAACGATAAAGAGCAGTTACGGGTAACCGACTCCCCATAATTTACTCTCGCAATTGGGTGATTCTCAAAACTTTTTTGTAGGTACATGCGCTTACATAATTTTGCACATGTGATGTATTTTCGGCTGGTTGGGGGACGCCTGTAGATGCTTGAGTTTTATTCTGTGGGGAGGGGGACTGGGGGGACTGCCTCACTCACCACCTTTAAGCCCGCTCTCGCCTCAAGACTGAGTTCCCACTAGGCTGAAGATATGAGTGAATCAATGGAATATCGTCAAGTAGGTAATTCGGGATTGACCGTCTCCACGGTGGGACTGGGTTGCAACAACCTAGGGCGTGCGGGAACCATCACCGAAGAGCAACAGGGCACCGACGCCGTCGTCGCCGCTGCGGTTGACGCAGGAATTACGCTGTTCGACGTCGCCGATATCTACGGCAAAGAACCCGGCCTGTCTGAAGCCATGTTCGGCAAAGCGCTGAAGACCCTGGGCTCTTCTGCTCGCGACAACGTGGTGATTGTGTCTAAATTTGGCATGGACATGCACGGGGCCAACGGCGCGGATTACGGGGTGCGCGGATCCCGCCGCTACATTATGCGCGCGGTGGAAGCCTCACTGCGACGTCTAGGTACCGACCACATTGACCTGTACTTTTATCACACCCCAGACCACAAAACCCCTGTTGAAGAGACTCTCTCTGCGTTGAATACTCTGATAGAGCAGGGAAAAATTCGCTACATCGGTAACTCCAACCATGCCGGCTGGCAAATTGCCCAAGCAGAATACGTAGCTCGGGAACTGGGAACTCACCGTTTTATCGCGGCAGAAAACCATTACAATCTGCTGGATCGACGTGCGGAACTCGAAGTGATGCCTGCCGCCCGCCAATTTGGTCTCGGCGTCCTTCCCTATTTCCCACTGGCTAACGGACTACTTACCGGCAAGTACGCAGAGGGCAAAGCTCCCGCCGGCTCCCGCCTCTCCCATTCCAAACCGGGATTGCTCGAAAGCACCAATTGGACCCAGCTGAAAGAATTTTCAGACTTCTGTGCAGATCGCGGATTCACCGAAGTACAGGTTGCCTTTAGCTGGCTAGCGCAACAAAACCCCGTAGTTTCGGTCATTGCTGGGGCAACTACCATTGATCAGGTGCGCGCTAACGCCCAAGCGGCATCGTTGCAACTGAGTGAAGCTGATATGGCTCGGCTTGACGAAATCTTCCCCGCCCCCGAGAAGATCGCGCTGTTCTAAGAGGTTCAACTGAAGCTGTATAAGCAGGTGACCAGCGCAGCAGTAAGGTTAGTTCACCGTTGCTGCGCTGGTCATCTGCCTACAGGCCTTAGGCAAACCGCGCCGAGAAATGTGTGGTCTTCAGCGTCTTCTTTTTCATCTTCAGCCCCAGCTCCGCGTAAGAAAGCACGAACTCCTGGTAGGGCTTAGGAAAAGCCGAGTGATCAGTCGTGTGCTTCTTCAAATAAGGGGAGTAGCTACGGGATAGCACCCGCTGGCTCTGATTATCAAAGTGCATTAGACGCGTGAAGTCATACTGCGCCCGAGGAGTATCGGCAGGGTGCTCGGGGGTGAACGAGGACGTCTTCGAAGAAAGGTTACCGCCCGAGTAACCCACCGAATGCTGAACGAGTACCTTTACTTTTCCTTACTGCTTGACGGCGAGAAATAGAAGGTGAGATACGGGAAGTGAGCTCAGCGTGATTCATGGGGGTCCTTGTGCTGGTAAGAATGTTGTTCTTTAGTTGTAACTTCAATAAATGAATGAAGGACAAACCGGCGATAGACAATAGTTTGCCGCGAACCCACAAGGAATGTTGCAAGTCGAATCCCGAAAACCGGGGCTCATGCTAATGTGCAGTTAAGACTACTTAATTATTAAATCTTCACAATATATACGCCGACCTAGACCGCCCGCGGCGGTATAGGGTCGGTTTTTATTGTGGGTATGAAAGTGAGGGTGAAGTGACTACTTCGGCTTCGACTCCCAACGAGCATAAATTACCTGCGCTAACGGATGGTCCCCACCGCCGTCATCTAGGGTTTGTTGCCACGGTTGTAACTTTGGGCGGTTTGCTCTTTGGGTATGACACGGGCGTAATTAACGGCGCGCTTTCCCCCCTGAGTCAGGAACTTGGGTTGGATGCTCTGGGGGAGGGCATGGTTACTTCTTCTCTGCTAGTGGGCGCGGCAATTGGTGCGATTGTCATGGGAAAGGTATCTGACTCCGTCGGACGCCGTAAGGCAGTGTTTATTCTGTCTTTCCTCTTCATCCTGGGCGTAGCGTTATGCAGTTTTGCACCGGGTCTCGCCATCTTACTCATCGGCCGGTTTGTTCTGGGCTTCGCCGTGGGCGGTGCATCCACTGTGGTACCGGTTTACCTGGCGGAAATGTCACCTTTTGAAATCCGCGGTACATATTCTGGGCGCAACGAAGTAATGATTGTGGTCGGTCAGCTGGCGGCATTCATCGTGAACGCCATTATCGGTAACGTTTGGGGTCATGTTCCCGGCATCTGGCGGGTCATGCTGGGCGTGGCAGCGATTCCTGCGTTCTTCCTTCTTATTGGCATGTTGCGGGTTCCTGAATCCCCTCGCTGGCTAGCGTCCAAGGGGAAATACGAAAAAGCCCACGAGGTACTGCGTAGTATCCGTTCCAATGAGCGTGCGCAGGCAGAATTTGAGGATATCCAGATTAGCTTGGAGCAGCACTCCGAGCGAAGGCAAATGTCTGCTCGCGACATTTTTGCAAACCGCTGGCTCCTGCGCATCTTAATGGTGGGCGTGGGACTGGGCTTGTTCCAGCAGCTTACCGGTATCGATTCGGTGATGTATTACGGGCACAGCATCCTGACCGACGCCGGATTCGGTGAGCAGGCGGCGCTGATTGCGAATATCGCTCCCGGAGTTATCGGCGTCGTAGGGGCGTTAGTTGCATTGCGCTTTATGGAGCGTATTAATCGCCGCACCGTGGTAATTACCGGTTATTCGCTCACTATGCTGTTTCACTTGCTGATTTCTGGGGCGTCTGTGCTGTTTCCTGAGGGTAATGCCGCGCGTCCTTATGTTTTGCTCGTACTCATTGTTTTGCTGGTTGGTTCTATTCAGACTTTCTTGAATATTGCTACTTGGGTGCTGCTCTCGGAGATTTTCCCCGTGGGGATGCGTGCTTTCGGTATGGGCGCTTCGGTCTTTGTGAAATGGCTGTGTAACGCGGTATTGAGCTTGTTCTTCCCCTCGGTGATGGAAGTGTGGGGACTGAGCTTCACCTTCTTCGCGTTTGCCCTCGTGAATGCTGCTGCGGTGTTCTTTATGTGGAAAATGCTGCCGGAGACGCGCGGTAAGTCATTGGAACAGGTAGAGGATGGCGTGATGACGGGCGCAATTTTTAAGGTCGATAAGTAACGTGTTTTAGTTATTTCTTGTGCTGTAAGGGAGCTCCCGGGACGAAAATGATTCGTTCCGGGAGCTTTTTATTGCCTTAAAAGACTGTTTGAGGAGGTGTTCTGTGCGTTCTAAAAATGGGTTGACCTGGGGTATTGGTAGTAAATGAGGGCGCCGTTGGTTATACGACATGAAAAATATCCGGGGTGGGTGCTTCCGAACGAAAGAGATAAAAACTTGAAATATATCAAGTAGATAGGCAGTGATTATGTGGGAAAAGAGGGGTGGAAGGTGCGGATGGGAAGACGACAGTAGGTCGGAATTGCAGGCGTAAGAGGGTTTTGAGGCGTCCCATCACAGAAGGCTGAAAACGAGATTTGGAACACTTATTGAATGTAAGTATATACAACTTTTTACTTGCTTTTGAGTGAAAACCCCCGCGAAATCAAGGTATTGCAGGGTGGTTGTATAGGCAATTATTTTCATCGTTTTGCGTATTTTGTATTTCTAAGTCAACCGTTTCTTTCAAAATATGCATAAATAAGTGGAAATAATGCCTAATAAGCCACAAATGAAGGGTATGTGTTGTTTAAATCTGGAAAAAATAACCTCAAAGAATCATGTGCTCCGGCTCATATATACAAGTGTTTTCCCTAGTCAGATAAACATTTTTCTTCACTAATTGAGGAATTAGACAAGAAAAGAGTTGTCTATACTTGGCATTTGTCCCCCAAACTGTCGTAATCTCATTTAGCGAGAAAAATACCCCCAACTTTTCTCAGAATCAGAACCACATTTCCCCCGTATAAACATCACCCAATTTGGAGCAACCCCCCTATGGCTTTCAATCGTCGAAACTTTCTTACTTCATCACTTACCGCTCTTGCAGGAGCAGGTCTAGCAGCTGCCACCCCTGCCGCTGCTGTTGAGGCGGTAGGCCCACGCATTAATCGGTGGAAGCTTGCCTTTGATGAAAATTTTGATGGTAACGCAGTAGATACCACCAAATGGAATATCCGAGATAGTGAACCTTTCCTTGCAGGTGTACCCGGCACCTGGGGTAATGCCCCCGGGAATACCCCCACCGTCAACTCCGCAAAATGCGTCAATGTAAAAGACGGGCGCGCAGTATTCCACCTTGAAAAGCTCCAAAAGCCCGTGATGGTTGACGGCAAGCGCCGCGACTTCAAGGGCGGATACTTGGACAGCCGCGGCAAGTTCTCCGCCGAATACTTCCGTGTGGAAACTCGCATGAAAATGCCTTCGGGCCCTAATGCTCACGGCAACCACGCATGCCTCTGGTTCCGTCCGGACGATAACGGTGAGTACAACCCCAACGCCACCCTTCCCTCGTTGGAAATTGATCTCAACGAGTATTACGGCGTCAACTACCAGGGCAAAGCTAATAATTTTGATATTACTCAGCGCACCGAAACCTCTGTGCACTTCGACCAGACCGGTGGCAATAAAGCTGATAACCGTTCGGTCTACGGCATGGGCTGGCTTCCTCGGGAACCCCGTGACTTGCAGAATGAATGGCACACCTGGGCGGTAGAAGTAACACCGGACCAGGGTATCGTGGTGACTTTTGATAATAAGCATGTACTTTGCCACGTGCCTGCTAATGATCCTCGCTTGCTGGCTGCTAAAAAGCCCGGAACTAAGATGCACATGCGCCTCAACTTTGAAGGCGGCACCCAGTATTGGGGTCCTGTCACTGCAGGTAACAAGCTGGACGGCACCATGGAAGTTGATTACATTCGTGCTTGGAAATATATGGGTTAATAAAAGCGTGTGTGTCGGTTTGTTGCAATCTTCGCAAGGTGTAAAATCGCACATCAACCAGGCTTTTTTCAAATCCTGAAGAAGTATTTGTGGAAAAACATAAAAGTTACCCCAAAGTAACCCACAAATGCCAGAAGCATCTAGTATTTTTAGACAAGTGCCCTTAGGTGCTTAGTAGTACTCACTTACACTTCTTATTACCCTCAGGAGAACCCCCATGTCTCAGGTAAAAATCGGCAATCGCTCTGGCCTTAAGGTTGCCTCCGTTGCATCGGCAACTATCGCCCTCCTTGCAACAGGCACTCTTGCCCCTGCTCTTGCAGCGGATGACGCTAACCAGCAGGTAGTCTCCGCTACCGCAGCGGTAGTTGCTAACAGCGCGGTTAACCTTGCCGACGGCGTCTTGATTGAAACTGCCGAAAACCCCACTATCGCCGCGGACGGTACTTCAACCGGTCTTGCTACGGTGGAGTCCGCCGAAATTCAGAACCTAGAAATCATTCTGGAATCAGCCAAGACTGAGCTAACCGTTGGCACAAAAGATACGGTAAAAATTGCTGAAAATTCTGTAGGAGCGGCTATCAAGGCATACCCCAATGCTCGCGTGCTGGGTGCCTGGACCGTTTCGGATCCTTCGATTCTGACCGTGACCCCGCAAGGTGCTATTGAGGCGAAAGCTCCTGGCACTGCGACCGTTACCTTCACTTCCGCAGAGGTCTCCCAGGGAGTCGTTACCGAAGGTACACGTTCTGTGACCTTGGAAATCACCGTGGTTGCAGCAGAAGAACCTACACCAGCTGTAACGGAGACCCCCGCACCGGTAGAGACGGCGGCCCCTGCTCCTACCGCACCGGAAGCTCCCGCACCTGTTGCATCGGAAACCCCGGCTCCTGTAGCCTCCGAGACCGCTGCACCTGTAGAGACGGCAACTCCCGCTCCTGCAGAGGTTACAGTAACTTCTGCTGCGGCTGCAGATGCACCTACTGCCCCAGCTGAGACTGCAGAAGCACCTGCACCGGTAGCGGCACAGGCTCCTGCACCTACTGACGCAGTAGCAACTTCCGCTGTGGCCGCTGAAGCTCCTGCAAGCCAGGCAGTTGCCCCTCGCGCCGCTGCGGCGTCCACCTCTGTCTATGAGAACTGCGCCGATGTTCACGCCAAGCTGGGCCGTGAAATCCACCAAAACGAAGTTGGCTACGAGCCCAAGCTGGATCGCGACGGCGACGGCGTCGGATGCGAACTCACTCCTGACTACGAGAACACTCAGAATGGCTCTGAGCAGACCGTAGTTAACCAGGGCGGTTCTGAGAACACCTCTAGCACCAACGGTATCTACCCCTCGGATGATTCCCGTTCTGCGGACTCCTTGGCGTCCAGCGACCCTGCTAACGCTTACTATGGTTCGACCGAGACTACCTTGGCGAACACAGGCTTTAGTGCGATGGGTATCTTCGCTGGCGGCATGACCCTGCTTGGTCTGGGTACCGCTGCAGTAGTGACCTCGCGCCGTAAAGCTGTATAAGCTTTTTCACGCAAGATAAAACCGTGCCGCATCATGAACACCATGGTGCGGCACGGTTTTATCAAAAGAGCCCGTTATCGGGGGAGGCTCTAGAGGAATGAGACTCTCAGTGACTGCGTGGTGAGGGTCTTCTTCTTCATTTTGAGCCCCAGATCAGCGTAAGAGATTGTGAAATCCTGGTGTTCCTCAGGGAGCTCTGGGGAGAAATCTAGCTTGCTAGCGTGTAGCGACTATTTAAGTTTTTCACCAATCTTCAGATGAATAACACTAGGTCCTCTCGTTTCGAGAGCTTTAGTCACGCTCTCTGCCAGTGTCTCCATGGTTGCTTCAATACCTGTAGCGCCGAAGCCTTCTGCCAGTTGCACCCAGTTGGGCTGAACGAGGTTGACGGCGATGGGCGCAATGCCGCGATCGCGCTCATTTTGGCGAATTTCGCCGTAGCCGCCGTTATCCACACAGATAATGGGTAGGTCAAGATTTTGTTCCACCGCGGTCATGAGCTCTTGGATAGCGAACATCAGCGCGCCGTCGCCCAAAAGGCAGACCACAGGACGATCGGGGGCGGCAATCTTAGCGCCCACTGCCGCGGGAAGGCCGTAACCGAGAGTTGCGTACGTTGCCATGTACAGCAGGGAATTGGGGCGGGGCGCGCGGTAGAACGTAGTGGTTCCCATGTAGGTAACCTGTGAGGAGTCACCGGAAATAATAGTGTTCTCCGGCAAGATGTCCATAATTTTTTCGTTGAGCGCGGCAAGCTCGAGAGCCAGCTCGCGGCCTTCGTCATCGAGCGCGTCAAAAACACTCTGAAGGTCGCGAACTTCGCGGCTTTCTTCGGTCACGCCCTCCTCTTCTAATGCCTTCAAAAGCTGAGGAACAACAGCCTTGGAATTGCCGGGAAGTTCGATATCTGGGGTGATGTTGGTGAGCATCTGCGAGCGCTCAATATCAATACGGATGACGGGCCCGGCGGGGCGGATGTCGCCGTCCCACAGCTCGGCTTCACCGATTTTTGAGCCGATAATGAGCATGGCGTCTGAGGAGCGGCAGAACTCGTGGGCAGAGGAGAGGCGCAGGTCCGCGCCGAGGGAGAGGCGGTGCTTTTCGGGGATGGCGCCCTTGCCGTTGATGGAGGTAATGACGGGCGCTTTGAGAAGTTCTGCCAACGTGAGGAGGTCTGCTGCGGCGGGAATCGAGCCGCCGCCAGCAACGATAACGGGGTGCTTGGACGCGGCCAGTAGCTTTGCGGCTTCTTTGACGTCCTCTAGCGGTGCGGGTTGGGGCTTGCCGATGGGGCGAGCCTGCAACAGTGCGTCGTCGATGTCGGTTTCACGTTCGAGGACGTCGAGGGGTACCTCGATGTGAATGGGGCGGGGGCGAGCGTGCGCGAAGGAGCGGAAGGCGGTGTGGATGATATCAACGGCTTCTTCGGCGGAGTTCACGCGGCGGGAAAATTCAACGATTGAATTCACCGCACCGGTGGGATTCTTGGTTTCGTGAAGGGCGCCGATGTCGCGGTATTCCTGGCCGACGGGGCGGCCGGGGGAGAGGATAATCATCGGGCGCGATTCAGCGTAGGCGGTTGCAGCACCCGAAAGAGAGTTCAAAAGGCCGGGCCCGGAGGTGGTGATAACGACGCCGGGGAGCCCGCGCACCTGTGACCAGCCGTCGGCACCGTAGGAGGCGCCCTGTTCGTGGCGAGTGGTGACCGGTTTGATGTTGAGCTCGGGCAGATGGCGGTAGAACTCTAGGTTGTGAGTTCCTGGGATGCCGAAGATGGTGTCGATGCCGTAGTTTTTCAGGGTTGCAAGAATGGCGTAGCCTGCGTTGCGGCGCGATTCAGTAGTTTCCACAGGGGTCTCCTTGATAGCGCGGATGCGCATGAGGGGTGGGAAGCTCAGGCAGGGTGGTTCGCCCTGAAACTGTTTGTCCCAGGTGGGACTATGACAGTTTATAAGTAAGTTCCGCGTAATCTAAGGATTGTTCTCTCTGAAATGTTATCCAGCTCACGTATAAAGATGCAGGGTGGGGGTTCATACTAACTGCAGAAAGTGCAAAATGATTATTCTTCGATCCTAAAAGTAACGAAACCAAGCCGTACTTAATTATTTGATAAGTTGGAAGAGTCCCACGCCTCAACACCAAGGAACCCCTGTGACTTTTCCCCAAACACACCGCGCCCTCCCCCTCACCGCTCTGGCTCTTGCCACTGCCATGATTTTCTCCGGCTGCGGGGCAAACTCTGAGAACACTCAGGATTCGAACGCCTCATCGTCCGCAGCCACCGAGTCTTCAGCTTCAAAAGAATCACCCGCGGCGTCGTCGTCCAGCATCTCGGACGAAACCAACCAAAAACCCGCTGAACTCTTCGGCGGTGGAACCGAAATCTTCCCTGACCGACGGTTTGTTGCGCTCTATGGGTCACCGGAAAATGCATCTCTGGGTGTGCTGGGCGAATACTCACCCCAAGAGGCAGTAAAGCAAGCAAAAACTCTTGCCGAGCAGTACCAACCGTTTAGCAAAGAACCCGTCCAACCCGCGTTTGAAATCATCGCTACGGTTGCCAGCAGCGAAGCTGGGGAGGATGGCGATTATTCCCGGGAACTATCCGTGAAGAAGCTCCTACCTCTCATCGAGGAAGCAGAGAAAAACGGGGTGTACGTCATTCTTGATTTACAGCCGGGGCACGATACCTTTCCCCACCAGGTGAAACAGTATGAGGAGCTCCTCAAACGCCCCAATGTAGGTATTGGGCTTGACCCCGAATGGCGGCTAGCGCCGGGGCAAATGCACCTGCAACAAATCGGTAGCGTGGACGCCGCCGAAGTCAACGAAGCCTTAGAAGTAGTAGCTGACGTGGTGAAACAAGAAAAACTTCCGCAAAAATTAGTGGTTCTCCATCAGTTCACCCAAACCATGATTACTAACCGCGAGCTGATTGATACCTCCCACCCTGAACTCGCGCTGACCATCCACGCAGATGGACACGGCACACCCGACCTGAAAAAAGATACCTATAACGCTCTCTTGCAGGGGCTATCTCCAGAAATCTACCCCTCGTGGAAGAACTTCTACGATGAAGACACCCCCACTCTCTCCCCCGAGCAGACCTATAACCTGAACCCGAAACCCTGGGTTGTCACCTACCAGTAATCCCAGATGAGGAGCTCGTTGTGGAAATTTTTAGTAAACACGGAACTGAACGCGCTGTCGATTGGGAAGCAGCTGGCCTTCGCTGGTTAGGGCAAGCGCAGGACGACGGCGGGGCGCGTGTGGCTGAGGTCGTTTCTGCAGAGGGTGAACGGCTGGTTATTGAACGTATTTCCGAAAGCTCTCCTGATCGCAGTATTGCCTGTGACTTTGGCGCTCGCCTCGCCCGAACCCATCAGGCAGGGGCCGAAGCATACGGCGCAGGCCCTGCCGGGTGGGAAGGTTCTGGCTTACAGGGTCCTGCTGGTAATCAGCTAGAGCTCCCTCTGAATCACCACAGCAACTGGGGCTCAATGTGGGCGCAAGAACGCATCGCCCCTCTAGTGCGCAAAGTTGAAGATTATGGTGCCCATGAGCGAGGGGTATTTGGGGAACTGTGCGCTTTGCTGCGCGAGGGAAACTTCGATGGCTCTTACGGGGAGGGGGCAACCCCCGCCCGTGTTCACGGGGATCTGTGGGCAGGGAACGTTTTGTGGACCGAGAGCGAAGCGGTGCTCATTGACCCAACCCCCTATGGCGGTCATCCTGAAGACGATTTGGCGGCGCTCGCTCTCTTTGGCGCTCCTCATTTGGATGACATTATTCAGGGTTATCAGCAGGTAAGCCCCCTTGATAAGGGATGGGAAGACCGCGTGGAACTCCATCAACTTCACCTCTTGCTCCTCCACGCCGTGCTCTTTGGAGCGGACTACGCCCGTCAGGCGTTGAAAGTGGCGCGAAAATACATATAGGGCTGGTGGTGAGATACCAGGAAAGTGAACGAGGTACCGTCTTAGTGCGGTACCTCGTTCGCTTTTCTAGTACCTGGCGCAAAAAATACTGCTACACAAAATTCCCAAATACCCAGAAATTGTTGCATAGTGGGATACGACACATTCCACAATGTAGGCATCGCCGTCTGCACTGACCTCAGATTCCTGGAGGACCCCATGAGCACACACCAAAAGTCTGCCGCAGAGAACGCTAAACCGTCGTTCTCCGCTTACCCCAACCGCGTTATCGCAACCGGTGCCGACGGCGTCGAACGAGTTGGCCCCGTCAACGCCGCTGAGGTTCCCCGCTGGGCAGGTAACGGCACCTTCGCTCGTCTGCCGCGTTTGGACGAGGTAGAAAAAGCAGACATTGTGATTGCAGGTATGCCCTGGGACTCTGGCGTTTCTTACCGCCCCGGTGCTCGTTTTGGCGCCAACCACGTGCGTGAGGCATCCCGCTTGCTGCGCCCCTTCAACCCTGCCGCTAATATCTCTCCCTTCAAGGAAGCGCAGGTGGCAGATGCGGGCGATATCATCGGTAATCCCTTCAATATTGAAGCTGGACTCGCTGAGATGGAAGCCGGTGCACACGAACTCACTAGGGATGGCGCCAAGCTGGTGACCATCGGCGGCGACCACACTATCGCCCTAGCTAACCTGCGCAATATGGCAAAGAAACACGGCAAGATTGCCCTGCTGCACTTCGACGCCCACCTAGATACCTGGGATACCTACTTCGGCGCCGAATACACCCACGGAACGCCCTTCCGCCGCGCCTTTGAAGAAGACCTACTGGACACCGGCGCGCTCTCCCATGTGGGTACTCGCGCGTCGCTCTACGGCACCGAGGACCTCGACGACGATCGCCGCTTCGGCTTCGGCATCATATCTTCTGCCGACGTTTACTACCTGGGCGTGAAGAAGGTTGTAGAGCTACTTCGCGCACGTATTGGCGACCGCCCGCTCTATATTTCTATCGACATCGACGTGCTCGACCCCGCTCACGCTCCCGGCACCGGCACCCCCGAAGCTGGTGGTATCACCTCCCGCGAACTGCTGGAAATCCTGCGCGGACTGCGCGGTCTCAACCTTGTGGGCTCGGAACTCGTGGAAGTTTCCCCCGCCTACGATCACGCAGAACTCACCGGCATTGCCGCCGCCCATGTAGTCTACGAACTCGTCTCCCTGCACGCCGCCGGCGTCAATTCAGGTACCGCTTCACCGGCGTACGGCGAAGCCGACATCACCTACGGCAAATAAGTCTTTATCAACCACCGGAAGGAAATCTCTGTGGTAAAAATTCAAGAACTTTTGGACGACGCCAACCCGGCAGAAGCGCGCATTATGAAGCACTTCGCTAACCGCGCAGGGGGTTTTCGCCCCTCTGCCGTCCGTGACGTCTTTGAAGTGGCAATGCGCCCGGGTATCATTTCTCTTGCTGGCGGCAATCCCGATTTAGACTTGTTGCCCCTCGACGAGCTGGGGGCGATGTCCGCCCGCATTATTGAAAAGGAAGGGCTGGAAGTTCTACAGTACGGCTCCGGCGCTGGCCTGGAAGAACTCGCCGAGCTGGTCTGCGAATTCATGAAATCTGAAGGATCTTCACCTGCCCTTGAAGAGATTCAAATGACCGCTGGCTCCCAGATGGGTCTGGATCTCGCCACCAAATTGTTTGTGAACCCCGGCGACGTCATTCTCGCCGAAGGCCCCACCTACACCGGTGCGCTAGGCACTTTTGAGGGATATGAAGCCGACGTACGCCAGGTTGCATTAGACGGCGATGGGCTCGACCCCGCCGCCGTCCGCGAAGCTATCAAAGCTATTCAATCTGAGGGTAAAGAGGTCAAGTTCCTCTACACCATCCCCAACTTCCAGAACCCTACCGGTGTGACCCTTTCCGACGACCGCCGCGAGGAACTGACCCGCATCTGCCGCGAGCTGGACGTCCTGATTGTGGAAGATAACCCCTACGGCCAGCTCTCATTCGACGGCCTGCGCCACCGTTCCCTGCACTCCTATGACCCTGAAAATGTGCTTTACCTGGGGAGCTTCTCTAAGGTTTTCTCCCCGGGCGTGCGCGTGGGTTGGATGGTAGCTCCCGAACGAGTGCGAAAGTTCCTGCAGATTGCTGGCGAAGCTGTGACCATCTGCCCCTCGGTACTGTCGCAGCGTTTGGTGCTGGGATTCATGGCAGAGGGAATGTGGGAACCTCACACCCGCCGTACCGCTGCGCTCTATAAAGAACGGTGCGAGGCCGTGCTCGCCGCCTGCGAAAAGTACATGCCAGAAGGCACCACCTGGACGACGCCGTCGGGCGGTTTCTTCACCTGGCTTACGCTGCCTGAAGGTGGCAAGTACGCCGATGCTGCTGACGCTCTTGCGCCCGCCATCGAAAACGGTGTGGTGTTCGTGCCCGGGTCGGCGTTTTTCGAAACTGTGGACGGTAAAAACCCCGGCGCGAACCAGCTGCGGATTGCATTCTCGTCGGTGGAGCCTACCGTGCTTGAAGAGGGCGTGAAGCGTTTGGCTGAGGTGCTATAAGGCATCCTTTTCGCCCGTGGTATAGAAAAACACACTGCCTGCCCCGCATCCCTTGCTTCTTCGCTGGGATGCGGGGCAGTCCGTGTGTTTTCAGATGGGGTAGATAGAGTATTTATTGACCTATAAAGGACGATGACGGCGTAATAGAGGGGGGCCAATGAGAAAACATAAAGCGGAAGGGAATTCTGGAACAGTCCCGAAGTCAATCATTACCCTCCTTGGTCCTGCTTTCATCGCTGCTATTGCCTATGTGGATCCGGGTAATGTGGCGGCCAATATTACAGCGGGAGCACGCTATGGATTCCTGCTCGTATGGGTTCTGGTAGTAGCTAATCTCATGGCGGTAGCAATTCAGTACCAATCGGCAAAACTTGGTTTAGTAACTGGCAAGTCTTTGCCCGAGCTCATGGGAGCCAGACTATCTCGTCCAGCCCGGCTACTCTACTGGGCGCAGGCGGAACTGGTGGCCCTGGCTACTGATCTTGCAGAAATCATTGGTGGAGCCATCGCATTACAGCTTCTTTTTGATCTGCCCCTACTATGGGGCGGATGTATTACAGGAGCTATTTCAGTTGGGCTTCTATCGTTCCAATCTAAGCGGTCACAAACCCATTTTGAATTTGTAATTATTGGGTTGCTTCTTATTATCACAGCGGGTTTTTTGACCGGCTTGATACTCAATCCTCCACCGATAAATCAGGTTGCCAGCGGCCTTATTCCCCGGTTTGAGGGAGCAGAATCGGTACTGGTAGCTGCCAGTATGTTAGGTGCTACGGTGATGCCGCACGCGATCTATCTTCATTCATCTTTGGTCAACCACCGGCATGGATCCCTGGCAGAACGAACCACGAGCTTGCCCCGACTTATTCGCGGTACTCGCCTCGACGTCGTCTTAGCACTCACAGTCGCTGGCACCGTAAATATTGGGTTGCTCTTGCTTGCAGCTTCAGCCTTACGCGGTGTGGACGGCACCGACGATATCGCTGGCGCCCATGGAGCTATTGAGTCTGCTTACGGTTCTACTGTTGGTGTGATTTTTGCTCTTGGTCTACTAGCATCTGGTCTTGCATCAACCTCGGTTGGTTCCTACGCCGGCTCAGAAATCATGCACGGTCTCATTCGCCGTAGAATCCCACTTCTCTACCGCAGACTTATCACTTTATTGCCAGCATTGGTTGTTCTGGCTTGGGGCATAAACCCAACTCAGGCGCTTGTAATTTCCCAGATGCTACTGAGCTTTGGCATTCCGTTTGCCCTGATACCGCTAGTTAGGCTGACATCCGATAAGACCCTGATGGGGGCTTATCGAGACAGTCTATTCTTGCGTATTTTTTCTTGGTCCGCTGTCTTCCTGATTATTTGCCTTAACTTCATCTTGGTGGTTCTTACTCTTACGAGTTAGGTCAAGATAAAGAAAGTATTCGCTGACAGAGCCAGCTACGTTTCTAACCCCACTCAGGATTTTCTATATCTGCCCCGTGGGCGGCAGCGTTGGCGGCTATCGCGTCGTGAATCCACTGAGCCAGACCAGTCTCACGTTCGTCGTAATGCTGAGTAAAACGCGGATCTGCAAGGTAACTCTTGGCAATGAGCACTTGCTGAGAGTATGAACAGTCAAAGTAGCGGTTGATGCTTTCCAAATGACGCTCTGCTAGCGCATTTGCGAAATCTGAACCGGGGGCGACGCCATCGCGCAAAGCCTGAGCACAGTCGGCTTCCAGTGCCTCACCTTCGGCGGTTGCCTGAGCCCAATCGTCGCTGGTGAATTTCGCCGTTCGCTGTGCAGACTGCCGGTAAGCATCGGTGTGGCCGTATCGGCGTTCGGTTTCTTCAGCGTATTGGGCGTGTGCCGCACGAGCTTTGTCGGCGGGAGATGGGTTGTTCATGTTGACCTCCATCAGAGTTTCTACCGCATGCAAAACAGATTGCAGGTTGCGGATTTTTGCGGCGAGGAGCTCTTTCTGCCGTTCAAGGTGCTGTGCGGTGGCGCCGTCGTCGATCATGTTGCCAATCTCAGCGAGAGAAAAATCAAGGCTTCGGTACACCAAAATCTGGTGCAGGCGGTCAATATCGTTAGCCGAATACAAACGGTATCCCGTGGAGGTGCGTGCAGGGACTATCAGCCCCTTATCTTCAAAATGATGAAGTGTGCGAACGCTCACTCCCATCAGTTGGGCGACTTCACCCACGCTGAGCGAATCATGGTTAAACGGTTTCATAGCTCCTCCTAACACCGCCCACTGTAGAAACTGACGTTGCGTGAGGGTCAAACGGGTCTAAGAAAAAAGTACACACTTCCCGCAAAAATACATGTTCAAGCATGTACTTTTGCGGGAAGTGTGTACTTTTTCGGCGGGCGCCCTCACACGACACCAAACTCACCGCGCAGTGACGCCGCCGCGAAGGCTCTTCGCCACAGCCTTAGCCTGTGCCGCGTAAGCTCCGGATCCTGAAACCTTCTCCACGTTATCTGCCGCGATGCCACCCCATTCGGTTGCGATTCCACCGGGTTCAATAATCACCACGTCAATGCCGAAAGGTTCAACCTCTATACGCAACGAATCGCTGAGGGCCTCCAACGCAAATTTTGTACCGTGGTACCAGCCGCCCAGCGGGGTGTACATCTTGCCACCCATCGACGAAATATTGACGATAGTTCCTGAGCGTTGCGCTCGCATGTGGGGGAGCACTTTCTGAGTCAGGCTCATCGCACCGAAAATATTGACTTCAAACTGGCGGCGCGCCTCGTCCAAGGGAGTGTCCTCGATAGAGCCGTAAGAACCGTAGCCGGCGTTGTTTACCAGGACGTCGATGCGACCTGTTTCTGCAATAATCTGCTCCACCGCGGCGGTAACAGAAGCATCATCGGTCACGTCCAACGCTAGGGTGCGCATTCTGGCTTCTTCGAGCTTTTTCATGCGGTCCACACGACGCGCCGCTCCGTAGACGGTGTAACCCAGTTCCTGTAATTTGTGGGCGGTGACTTCACCGATTCCCGACGAAGCGCCGGTGACAAGAGCAACTTTTTCAGACATTGCTTTCCCCTTCAAGTAATTGATAGTGAAAGTTATTCTTCCACGTCAAAGAGGCTAAATGCTCAGAAGATGGCTCAATTCATCTGGCAATACCCAGAGAAAGCCCCAAAGTTCATGCGTCATTCACCCTGATTTTTGGGTTATTTCTTTCGAACCACTCATGCTTTATGTCTATGCCGGTGTAAACGTATTCAGTTTCAAAGGAGATTCCATGCCTCGCACCATCTTTGCCCACCGAGGACTTTCTTCCGTCGCACCAGAGAACACTCTGGTTGCCATCGGTGCTTGTGCAGAAAACAAGGTGAAATGGTTCGAAACAGACGTGGATATTCTGGGCGATAGCACGCCCGTCGTCATTCATGACACCCACCTGGATCGCACTACCAACAGAACCGGTTCCATCTATGACCTCACCGCAGAGGACTTAGAGGGAATCGATGCGGGAGCCTGGTTCGGGAGTGAGTACCGCGGGCAGAAGTTGCCTACCCTGGCTCAGCTGGTGGAGCTGATGAACCGCAAGGAGCTCAACGGGAACATCGAGCTCAAGCTCAATGGGCAAGGCGCTGAGAAAACGTTGGAGCTTATCGACGCCGTCATTGCAGAGCTCGGCAAGCTAGATGAGGATCGAGAAGTTATTATCAGCTCTTTCGATCATCTGGCCTTGGCTGAGTTTAAGCGTCATGCGCCCCAGTATCGGGTAGCTGCGCTGATGACTCCTGAGATGCTGGCGACTAACTGGCGTTCCACCCTGGAGCTGATGGGGGCAGAGGTTGTTCACCCAGATCATGCGGCTCTTACGAGGGAGAACGTCAAAGCTCTTAAGGATGCAGGCTATGAGATTAACGCCTGGACCGTGAATACTCGGGGTCGTGCTAATGAGTTGTTGAACTGGGGTGTGGACGGGATTATCACCGATTTCGCTCATGAGTATGTTGATTTGGAGAAAGAGCCTCAGAAGTAGAGAGCCCTGAATATAACAGCCTGAACGTCAAAGACCGCCAGAGTTCGTGTGTGACCGTCAGATAACGGTCAGGCACTAACGCTGGCGGTCTTTTTGTGTGTAGAGCCGAGTGTAACCAAGGGAACGCGATAAATATCCGCTTGTCAGCGCATGGATGATAAAGTCAAAAGTAAAATAAGTATTTATAATGCGAATTTAGCGAAGGAACGGTCATGACAAGTGCAAACACCCAACCCTACGACTGGGAATCCCGGGCCGACGACGTCCAAAAAGACCAAATTGCTTCCTACGACGCTATGCGAGCAAAATGCCCCGTAGCCCACGACGAGTTCATGGGCTATTCCCTCTTCAAAAACGAAGACGTCAAATTCGCGCTTGCCCACCCAGAGATTTTCTCCAACCGTGTTTCTACCCGTCACATCGCCGTACCCAACGGCATGGACCAACCTGAACACACACCCTTCAGAGCCATCAACGACCGCTACTTCACACCCGAGCGGATGCAAGAATTCGAACCCAAAATCCGCACAGAGGTTAAAAGCCTGGTAGAAGCTCTACCCCGTGGCGAAGACATCGATATCATGTCAGAATTCGCCAAACTGTATGCCGTACGTATTCAGAATGCCTTCATGGGCTGGCCGGCATGTCTAGAACAGCCACTCATCGAGTGGATGGAGAAAAATCGTGCTGCTACCCTCAGGCGAGACCGCCAAGAAATCGAAAAAGTCGCCCTAGAATTCGATGGCTACATCCAAGACCTCCTCCGCCTGAGAAAAGAAGCTGGCGCGCAGGCACCCAAGGACATCACCACCGAACTACTCCACGACCTTATTGACCTCAGCGCCATAAGCCCCGGTGAAGATCAGCGCACCATGACCGATGAAGAACTAGTCTCTCTCATCAGGAACTGGACAGTCGGTGAGCTCTCTACCGTTTCAGCCTGTGCTGGGATTATCGTCAATTTCCTGGGCAAGAACCCTCAGGAGGCACAACGTTTACGTGAGAACCCCTCAGAAACTCCTGCAGCGGTAGAAGAAATCATGCGTTTAGAGGACCCCCTGGTGACGAACCGCCGTCTCACTACCCAGGACGTTGAGGTAGGTGGGCGTACTATCCCGGCAGGTTCTCGAGTAACCATTAACTGGACCTCAGCTAACCGGGACGAAGATGCTTTCGAGAAGGCCACGGAATATCACCCAGGCCGGAATCAGGACAACAATCTGGTCTACGGGGCTGGTATTCATGTGTGTCCCGGTGCCCCCTTGGCGCGTCTAGAATTGCGCATCCTGGTAGAAGAACTTCTTGCTGCTACGGAGAGCATTGAAGTAAAAACTACCAAGAATTCGGTGTATCCGGTTGTCGGGTACTCGCAGGTAGTAGCAGTCTTTCAGTAAATCTCTGAGTGCAAATGACCGCCAGAGTTGGTGTGTGACCGTCAGATAACGGTCACACACCAACTCTGGCGGTCATTCAATTTTTAGATACCTCGGAGTGCTTTGCGCCAAGGTGCTTACCCTTTCCCTATATTGAAGTCTTTCTCACGCGCTAGTGACCTTCTTGATTTCATTCGGCGGGGGAGCAGCTATCGGCTTTGCAGGTGGCTGGCTCATTGCCCGCCTCGGGGCGCCGATTGAAAACCCCATGATTGGAAATCTCTTCCGCCTTCTCACCCCTTTCCTGATCTTTTTCTTGGCAGAAATGGTGGAGGCATCCGGTGTACTGGCGGTAGTGGTCTGCGGGCTCTACATGACGCAAGTTGGACCAAAATTTCAAAGCACAGGTTCACGATTTGTGGCACGCCCCTTCTGGGGGGTGGCCACCTATATCCTCAACTCCTTGCTCTTCTTCTTGATGGGTTACGTTCTGCCAGAGATTGCCAAAAACCTTAGTTCCGACACCCTCACCCATGCTCTGCAAGCAACGGTCGTGCTCTATCTGGTCATGCTCCTGGCGCGTTGCATCTTCATGGAACTGAGTATTTATAGCATTCGTATGCTGGATCGCCGTCCCTCCCAACGGGCCCACCGAACAACTTTCCGCGACCGTCTGGTCTCCAGCCTTGCCGGTTTCCGTGGAGGTATCTCCCTGGCGGTGGCGCTCTCCATCCCTGCTTTCCTGGCGGACGGCGAAGCCTTCCCCTCCCGCGACGTCGTGATCTTTGTGACTAGCGGAATCGTGATTCTTTCCCTGGTAGTTCAGGGTGCCTTGCTCCCTCTAGCCGTGCGATGGCAGCAGGCTAACCCCAACGTTAACTGGGGTGAGGAGTCCCTCTTGCAAGAGAAAGAAATTCGCGGCGCAATGATTGATTCTATGCGCAATATCGCCAAGAATCTGGACTCTATTGCCGTTGAGAATGAGATTTCAGAAGAGATTACTGACCGGGTGCGCCAGGAGATGACGGATCAGAAGAAGTCCTGGGAGCGGGCCCGGTTGAGATGGAGTAGTTGCCCTAACGGATGGTGTGGAGCTTTTCCTTGGAGAATTGCGGGTCGGGATCGCAGGTTACCTTGTATTTTGTATCTGCCAGTTCGGTAATTTTGGTGACGTACGCCTGAGTTTCCCCAAAGGGTGGGATTCCCTTATACTCTTCGACTGCGGCGGGACCGGCGTTGTAGCCTGCGAGGACAACCCGTAAGAGTTCGTCGTCGTTATGTGCAAAGGGAGCGAGGCGCTCCTTGAGATAACCGAGGTAGCGACCCTGCGCGGCAATGGAAGCTGAGGGGTCGGTGGGATCACCCTGACCGTACATCGCCCAGGTTTCGTCGGTGAACTGGGCGAGACCTTTCGCGCCTGCGTGGGAGGACGCCCCGGTGCGCCAGTCTGATTCGGTTTCAACCTGCGAGGCTATGATGCCGGTTCTAAAGCCAGATTCTTCGGAGGCCAGCTCGATGGCGTCGCGTACTTCGTTGGGGGCGTAGGTGAGGTCGGTTCGCCCACAGTAGTCCTCGTAGGTTTCGTGCAGTCCGATGACGCCGGCGCCCAGCAAGAGCCCCGAGGCGAGTACCTGCCAGTGGGCAAGAATACCTGCCCCAATGCGTAGGGCGGGGTTGCGGCGGGAGCCTTGTGCAACGGTTGAGGCTACCTGAGATGTGGAGGTCTGAGTGCTCTGCGAAGCGTCAGACTCGGGTTCGGGGTGTCGTTGTGTCATCGTCTACTAGAGTAACGTACACACGCTAGCCCCGCCGAGAACACACGGTTTGCTCACAATACATGGTTGTTCGCTGTGTTCTTGGGTAAAACGTGTGTTTTTGATGGACGACGATGCCGCAACGGCACCGGAGGTTACCTCACCTCGATGAGCCCCCGCGCGCCACGTTCCATCTCGGCAAAGGAGTGGTTCACAAAGCTATAGGTTCCGACTTCGCGAAACTCCATTTCCACGAACCCACCCTGGGCAGAGGCGAGGTCGAGGGATTGGGCGTGTCCGCCGTCGTTGCCGAAGGCGTCCTGTGCATCGCGTAATAGGTAGGCGCCTTCCTTGTAGACCGTGTGGAATTGGCTGCCCACCACATGGAAACTGCACCCCTGAGAAGGACCAGCGGCAAGAACCCACATGCGCACCTTCTCGCCCACACGAGCTTGGAGAGGTTCTGCCACATACTGGGTGGCATGGCCGTTCCACATAGTGAGGGTAGGGACGCCGTCGGCTACGGCGTCGGGGGCAACGTCCACGATCTTGTTTCCGTCGGCGGTGCTCTTGCCGGTATCAGTAAGGTAAGTTTCGTTTTGAACCACCACAAACTCGCGGTCCACGGTGCTCAATGAGACGGGATCAATGATGACCGCCCCAAACATTCCTGCGGCAATGTGTGTGCTCATGGGCATAGTGGAGCAGTGGTAAAGCCAGATCCCCGAGCCTGTAGCTTCAAAGCGGTACACCAGTTCTTCGCCGGGAGCGATGGTGCGCATGTTCTCGTTAGGGGAGACCATTCCTGCGTGGAAGTCCACCGAGTGACCCATAGTGGCGTTGTTTTTGAGTGTAATTTCAAAAATATCGCCGAGCTTACCGTGTAAGACCGGACCCATATAGGAGTCGGTGAAGGTCCACGAATTGATGGTGATTCCGGGGGCAATCTCTTGTTCGGTTTCGGAAACGTCGAAGGTGATGCGGTGTACCCGTGCGCCGTCCTGAATCTCTGCGGATTCGACGGGGGCGAGGGTAGCGTCGCGCACTTTAAAGTCCTTGCTCAGGGGCGCAGAGAAGTCGATTTCGCTAGACTTCATCACGGTTGAATCTGCCCCCGTGCCGGGCATGCCTTCATGCCCGGTAGCGTCTTCCGTTGCTCCCGATGCCACTACAGAGAACGTCATTCCCATCGCGCGGTGGCCGATAATCGTGCACCAGCCCTCGGCATCGCCGGTAATTACCCCGGCATGGAGAGTGCGGGTTTCACCGGGGTTAATGCGTCCGGTTTCTGCGCCACCGTTAGCGTCTATATAAAGGTCGTGGATGTTGGTGCCGTCCATATTCTTGACCTCAATCACCAACTCGTTGCCTACCGGTACTTCAACGGAGTTGGGCACAAATCGCATGTCGGAGGTTGCTTGAACTTGGATGCGGGTGACTTCTCCGGTGCCGCGGGAAGTATTTGTTCCACCCCAGCGCAGTAGCTTGGACGATGACGGCGCAATCGCTACCCCAGTCGCCACCGCGGCAAGAGCTGCGCCGCCACCGATGAGTAGTTCCCTGCGGGCATTGGGTTGCTGGGGAGCAACCTCAACAGGAGTTCTGGGCGCAGGGGCTTCTCCACGGGCGCGTGCGGCAATCATTTCCTTACGGGCTGCTACAGATTTTTTCACGCCACGGAGCATCAGCGGTATGAAGGCGGCAAGAGTCATGGCGCCCACAATGGAAACCAGCGCGCGTACCATCGACCCGGTGAGTTCCGCGGGCAAAACGAAGAAGGTGAGGCAGATGTTGATAATAGCTACGCGCCCGAAGGAGAACCGGTTGAATTCCCTGTTTGACGCGCGGACGGCGGCGGGTCCACCTCCCATGCGTACCGGCAGCAGATAGCTCATGGCGCCGAGGAGAACTTGCAACAGGAAACCGGCGACAAAGACGGGGGTGACGGTACGCAGATGAAGCTGGGCGAAATCGGTGCTGAAGACCATGACCGCGGTCCACACCGTGCCCACGATGAGCCAGGCGAACCCTGCTGCTACCGAGAGCGTGGGGTAATCGAGCGGTTTTTTGGCGGCGCAGGTTTTGACCATTAATACCGCGATGACCAGCAGGGCGAGAGCATAAATAACCAGCCCCGCACCTGCGAGGGAGCGCAGATTGAAGAGAGCAGCGAGCGTCGTGACCGTGACTCCTGCGACCATGCCCCACAAACCGATTTTGGAGAGTTGAACCGCTACGGGGTGCATTTTGGTGCGGAGCATAGTGGGCCAGAGCGTCATGAGCGTGCCCACCACAGTAAGCCCTACGAAGCCCAGAACATTGACTGTCTCGTGCCCCAGCAGCAGGCGGTTGTAAAGGTCAGTAGTCATGGAGTTGCGGGCAAGGAGTGCGCCGAAAGTAGCTCCCACCGGCAAAAGCCAAGCGGCTGCGATATAGAAGCGAACCGTCGAATCAAAACGCGCGGGCAGCGCACCGCGTAACTGAAGCAGAAGGTTCAGCCCATGCCAGGCGACCATTAACCCCACGCCGGTGGACCCCAGCAGAGTCAGCGGATAAATCCCGCCAACGATACCCACCATTAGCACAATCATGGAGGCGTTGAGCCCGTAAATACGCCCCACCTGCGTCTTGCGCGCTTCGTCGGGGAGCTTTAGTTTGAGCAATGCTTCGGTGAAGTGCTGGCTCCATATCAAAATGGAATTTGTGATGAGCCCCAGGGTAACCATGTGGACCATCAGCCAGGTGGAATTAGGTATCCAACGGTGCACAAAGATAAGGATGAACAGCAGAATCATCCATATGCTCACTGGCTTGGATGCTTTCCGATGCCAGGTTGCGCGCCCCGACGCCCGGCGGGCAATTTGCTCCGGTGAGGGCGAGTTCGCAGATGTGCTGAGGGGGAGCTTCTGGGAAGGCATGGGATCCTTTGGGCATCATAAAATTTGCATGGATAATGCAATTATAGTTTGTGCCGAAAACACAGCAACTGCCCACAACACACGCTTCTTCGCTGTGCTTGTGGGAGTATCGTGTGCTTTCGACGTCGAACCCGGTGAATCTGGGCTTCCTCGGATAAAGTGAACCCATGGCATTAGACGTAATCATTACCATTATCTCGGCGCTAGCAATCGGTATCGGATGCGTAGGCATCATCTACCCTATTCTGCCTGGATCCATTCTTGCGCTCGGCGGCATTGTGCTGTGGGCTTTTACCGTGCGCGCCCCCGAAGGCTGGTGGGCGTTGGGACTCGGCGGCGTCCTCCTTGTTCTTGGCATGACGGCGCAGCTACTCCTCACCGGCAGAACCCTCAAACGCGAAAGAATCCCCAACTCGTCCACTCTCTGGGGTGCAGTGGGCGCGGTAGTGGGCATGTTCGTCATTCCCGTGGTGGGTTTGTTCATAGGCTTTGCCGCAGGTCTCTACCTCAGCGAAGCTAACCGACGCCGCAACTTCAGCCAAGCAGTGCCAGCCACCTTGCAGGCACTCAAATCGATGGGCATTGGTATTGTGGTGGAACTCGGATGCGCGCTCGCCGCCGGAACCGTGTTTGCCCTAGCCGCCATCACCTATTTTGTGACTGCCTAGCCAACTAACCCAGGCGCTGGATGCCAGACCCCATAGCAAATCTCACGGGACGACTTGCGGGTAGAAGGTAGACTTACTGTCGTGAAATCTTTGCCCGCATCCTTGTTGCTCGTTGCCTCGATGATTACCCAGGCCCTCGGAATGTTCCAATACACCGGGAACGCCCTGGTGATTTCTGGTCAGGTCTTCTTCCCCATCCTCTTCCTGCTCATGATCGTTTATCTGTCATGGCGCAACCCCTCAACTTCTGAGCGATTTCAGGGGCCGCACTTTATGATTTTGGGGCTGGCGGCCATCAGCTTGATTGTCACCATCGTCGGTGTAGTGGGCTCACTGTGGTATTTCTACCCCTCCATTTACGTGTATTACGCCTCTTTCTTCCTGCTTGTTCTAGAGCTGGCGCTCATCATCGCTTCGCTCCCCAAAAAGCCCAAGAAGGAACGTAAAGTCTCCGCACGTCAGAAGCGTAAAAACCGCGGTACTAACTTGGTGGCAACTGCCAAGACGCCGCAGGGGGAGTCGGATTCAACGTCGTCCCACCGCGCTAACTAGAACCACCCCTACCACCTCCGGAGCACACATGAGCACCTCGCCCACCCCTTCGATATCCGCCGGATTAATGCAGCCTAAAAAATGGGCGATTGTTGCCGCCTTCGCTGTACTTGCCTTTGTTATCGGGTACACGATGAACTATGCGTTGACCGTGGGCGCGCTGGACTTCTCGGTGTACCGTTATGGCGCGATGACCGTGTTCAATAACGAGGGCTTTGACAAAGATCTCTACGTTATCGACCTGCTTCGTTTGGGCCCGAACTTCTCCCTTCCCTTTACTTACCCACCGTTTGCGGCGTTACTCTTTGTGCCGATTGCCTTCATTCCTAAGTGGCTGGGCGTGGTGCTGATGATGCTCCTTGCCTACGCGGTGGCATTCTGGCTCTCGGTCATTATTCTTAACTACGCCAACAAGCGCGGCCGCGTGCTTCCGCTGCAGCGCTATTTGGGGCGAACCGGTACCATCGTGTTGCTCATGGCAGTGATTCTGTGGTCCGGTCCCTGGCTCCGCGGCTTGAACCTGGTCCAGATTAACCCGCTCATTATGTTGCTGGTGCTCTGGGACTTTTTGCGCCCGGCAACTCGTCTTCCCCGCGGCTTCTTCATCGGTATTGCCGGCGGTATTAAGCTCACCCCGTTGGCGTTTGGTCTCATTTTGTTGATGCGCAAGGATATCAAGGGCGTTATCACTCTCGGTCTTTCATTCTTGGCAACCGTGGGCATCGGCTTCCTCTTTTTGCCTTCTGAGGCAGTGGAATTTTGGACGTCGGCGGTTTCTGACCCCTCGCGCGTCGGCAATATTAACTACCTCGATAACATCTCAATTCAGGGCTGGCTCATGCACTTAGGGCTTACCGGTGCGGGACTGAAGCTGATGCACTACGGGTTGATTCTCGTGCTACTGGTGGGCATCGCGCTTCTTATTCCTATTCTCGAAAAGCACAAGATGGTGCTTTCACAGGTAGCACTGAACGCCTTCCTGATGGTTTCCATGAGCCCTATCAGCTGGTCCCACCACAACACCTGGCTGCCTCTGCTGGTGGCAGCTCTGTGGCTGGACGCTTTCCCCGCCTTTTTCTCCCGCGCATCCACCGGGATGCGTATTGCCGCGCAGATCTGCGCGTGGGTTGGAGTTATCGGTTTGTATGCCGGGCCCATGTGGATTGGTTCGCGCTTGCACGGTTCCAATGACAATCTGGACTACATCGCGCAAGGTCCCCTGGTGATTTCAGCGATTCCGGTTATCGCTATGTTCATCACGGTGATGCTGTGGATTGTGGTTGGTCTGCAGCACCGCCGGGAGATTGCTGCGACTCCTGCGGCGGGCGACGACGTCGCCGTCGAGACTCTGTGTTATTGAACAGAAATGGTGCGTCATAGTGTGCAAACCCTTGTGACGCACCGAGTCTGTTTAGGCTACCGAGACCCCTAACAATAGACCGATTCCGTAGGTTGTCGCCAGTGCCAGTGCCCCGCCGATGACGACGCGAAGCGCTGCGCGCCCGTACTTGGGCGAACCGCCCCATTTGGCGCCCAACGTGCCGGTAATCGCTAGTGCAATAAGTACGCCGATGAAAGTTGCAGGTACTCGCCAAGCCACCGGGCAGAGCAGAATCAACAGGGTGGGGAGCATGGAGCCGATAAAGAAAGCTCCCGCAGAAGCAAGCGCAGCAGTCCACGGTGAGGGGATATCTTCGGCGTCGATTCCCAACTCAAAATCTAGGTGGGCATGGAGGGCATCTTCGTGGGTGAGCTCGATTGCTGCTGAGCGGGCGGTGCGTTCCGAGAGCCCGCGTTGCATCAAAATTGCCGTGAGCTCATCGAGTTCCGCTTCGGGTTCTTGGGCGAGTTCCGTCTTTTCCTTTTCGATGAGCGCTTCCTGGCTATCTACTTGTGAAGAGACGGATACATATTCTCCCAGCGCCATTGAGATAGCACCACCGACGACTGCGGCTGCTGCCGCTACGCCAATAGCTGTAGTGGATGATGTCGCACCTGCCACACCGACTACGGTAGCTGCTACAGACACAATGCCGTCGTTGGCTCCCAGCACTGCCGCTCGGAGGCGGTTGAGTTTTTCTTGGTAGGCGCTGTTGTTGTGAGGTTCGTGGTTGTGGAGGTTGAAGGTGGAACGTGCCTCGTGGGAAACGGAGGCCAATAAATCGGCTTTACGTTCTGCGGGAGAGGGGCCGGGGACGCGCGGAGGATTTCCTGCGGTGGCAAGGTGCTGTTGTTTCATGGAACTAGTAAACCGCGAAGGGCGAGAGAAAACTAGCAAGTTTGCACTGACTGAACCCCTGCTTAGGCAGGGGTAATACAAAAGAGGCTGGGTACTGCGAAGTAAAATTTACTATCCACGAAGTGTTGCTATTATGATAAATTCATAATAAGCTGATAAGCGAAGCTAACCCAGACCGGGAAAGCACTCAACGATCATTCCGCGCTCCCCGCGGAATCCGCACCACAGAAAGCGTGATAAACATGCCCGTTTTGACTATTGGCGACGAATTCCCCGAGTACGAACTGACCGGTGTTATCCCCGGCGATCTCTCCAAGGTGGACGCACAGCAGCCCGAAGACTACTTCACCACCGTATCCTCTAAGGATCGCGATGAAGATCAGTGGCGCGTCGTCTTCTTCTGGCCCAAGGACTTCACCTTCGTATGCCCCACCGAAATCGCAGCATTCGGCAAACTTGCTGACGAGTTCGAAGCACGTGACTGCCAGGTTATCGGTGCATCGGTTGATAACGAATACACCCACTACGCATGGCGTCGTTCACACGAAGAACTGCAGGATTTGCCCATCGTGATGGCATCAGACCTCAACCGTGAACTCGTGACCGCACTCGGCATCAAGAATGCCGATGGCGTAGCAGACCGCGCAACCTTCATCATTGACCCCAATAACGTCATCCAGTCGGTATCCATCACCGCTGACTCCGTAGGGCGTAACACCGATGAAATTCTGCGCCAGCTCGACGCACTGCAGTCAGATGAACTCTGCGCATGCAACTGGAAGAAGGGCGCAGCAACCATCGACGCTTTCAAGGAAATGGGTGGTGACAAGTAATGAGCATTGAAAACCTCCGTTCAGCGTTGCCCTCCTACGCGAAGGACATGAACCTGAACCTTTCTTCGCTGACCCGCGTCAACTCGCTGTCCGAACAGCAGCTCTGGGGTGCGATTCTCGCATCCGCAGCAGCTACCAAGGTTGACTCGGTTGTCGTTGAAATTGCTGAAGAAGCTAAGCAGCACCTCTCCGACGAGGCTTACAACGCCGCGCTCGGAGCAGCGACCATCATGGGAATGAACAACGTTCTCTACCGCACCCGTGGTTTCCTCGACGGCGCATACGACGATCAGCGTGCAAACCTACGCATGCAGATCATCGGCAAGTCGGGGGGAATCGAGAAGGTAGACTTCGAGTTCTTCTCACTGGCAGTGTCCGCTGTGAACGGTTGCTCTCACTGCGTAGCCGCACACGAGCACACCGTCCGCGAAGAAGGTCTTTCAAAGGAACAGGTCAATGAGGCAATCCGTATTGCTTCGACCCTTGCCGGCGTAGCTCAGGGCATCCAGCTTGCAGAGGCATTGGGCAAATAAGTCTGGGATTTTTATAGATTATCCCGCTTCAGCGTGCGTGAAAGAGCTAATTTTCACGCACACTGAGGCGGGATTTTTCTCTTAAACCCAGCGCCGGGGCGACCACTCCTTCACGTACAGCTGGACGATGCGCCCAGCCTTTCGTCCTCTGGAATGATGCACTTGGCACCCATAATCACTAGGCTTAATACATGACCGAACCGAACCGCACCCCCATTCCTTGGCAGCAGCAAAACGCCTCCTTTACCCAGGGGCAGCATCCTGCTGAACCTCCGCGCATCATGCCGCCTGCGCCGCCTGTTCTCGGCGGGGAATTTCAGCCACCGCGTGAACTTACAGAACTTGAGTACCACAGACTCTCTCATGCGGATGCGCGAACCCGCTGGTGGTCGCCGCTGCTAGAAGGTCTAACTGGCGGCTTTATTTATGCGATTTTTAACGTGGTTGCTGGTTTGATTTTTGCTGTGTGGGCTATGAATTCTGGGGCAACGGAAGCTGATTTTACGTTGGAAGGCTTACAGACTAAGTCCCTCTCTTCGCCTGCTTTCTTCTTCCTGATGTTCGGCACAGTCGCTCTCATGTTTCCTGCGTTGTGGCTTGCCCGACTGATTTGCAGGCCCAAGCCCTGGGGTCTTATTCACTCGGTTGTCGGGCGAATGCGGTGGAGCTGGCTCTTTCTCTGCATGGGGATTTCGATTGTTCTCTTTGTGCTGTTGCCGGTGGTGTTTGAACTGATCACCGGAGGATCATTTGCCGTTGAAGCCAGGATTCCCGCTACCACGTTGATCTGGCTGATGGTTCTGGTCTTCCTGCTGGTTCCGCTACAGTGTTATGCCGAGGAACTGGTCTTTCGCGGTTACCTGATGCAGACGCTCGGGCGGTGGCTCAAACATCCCGCATGGGCAATCATTCTGCCCGCCCCGTTGTTCATGCTCGGCCATGCCTACGATATGTGGGGTCAGCTTTCTATCCTGGTCATGGGTGTGGCGGCTGGATTCATGGTCTGGTACACCGGCGGGTTAGAAGCCTCGATTGCTATGCACGTGGTGAACAACGTTTACCTGATGTTTATGGGTGTGATGGGACTCGTTGACCCTTATGCACAAGAAGGATCAACATTTATGGATTTTCTGTGGGCAACGAGCATTGAACTGGTTCTGGTTGCAGTGATTATGTACGCCGCCCGCAAGGTAGGTATCACACGGCGAGGCACATTCCCTGTAGTGATTTCCCCTCAGCGGTGGGTGCACATGTCTGCTGAAGAAAAGGCTCAAGCGATTCGTTAAACAATGTTGCCCACCGTATCTATGTACGGTGGGCAGCATCGATTGCGCAGAGAAGTCTCTTACTTAAAGGTCACGCTCCATTTGCCATCGGTGGCAGAGACTAAGAAGAGGGTCTTTCCACCCTTCACTTTGATGGTCTCAACGGTGGGTTTTTTAGTCTCTAACGCAGGCTTGACGAGCGGGTCATCATCTACTCCGCTCTGCAAGGAGAAGGAGCTCTTTTTCGATCCCTCATCAGGCACGAAACGCACGTCAAGTTTGCTGGAATCACCCTCATAGAAGAAGGCGCCTGGGGAATCGCCGCTAGCGGTTTCACCCTTTTCATAGGTGGGGGTGCTCGATAGCGGGAAGAGCTTGATGTTCCACTCGCCGTCGCCATCTGCCTTGATTTTGAAGGTTCGGGTGCCACCAGGCACGACGTCGAAGAGACCAGCGCCCTTCAGGTTCTTGCCCTGGTAAGTACGGGAGTATTCGTTGGGCTTGTCCATTAGATCCATCCCTTGGAGGGAGAATTTGCTGTTTTCGTCATTGCCCTTGAACGTGTAAGTGTAGTAGGCGCCTGCACCGCCGGGGATGATCATGTCGAAAACTTCCAGACCCTTACCGCTGTAGCCGTTGTACTCGCCCTTGAGCTCTTTGGGAGTGCCGGGTACTACGGATGCAGAAGGTGAGCTTGAAGCTGCCACGGTTGACTGAAGCGCGGTAGCGCTGCTGGTTTCTAAGGTCGACGACGCCGCAGCGGACGTCGAATCCTGGGAAGCATTGGTGGTTTCTTCTTCGTGATGACCGAGGAGGATTCCTCCAGCGAGAAGTGCCAGTAGAGCCGCGCCGGTGCCTAGCAACAATCCGGTACGACGGCGGGGCTTTTCGCCCTCTGCGGCAACTGAAGCTTTCGCGGGTTCGGTAGGTTCTGCAGATGCCGCAGCCGCAGAGGTAGCGGGCGCAGCAGAAGCGGCGGCAGCAGGAGCTACTTCTTCTTCGCGGTCTGCTAACGGTGCCACTTTTTCTTCTTGAGCGGCAGCGGGGGTTACGTCGTCGTGGACCTCTGCCGCAGTTTCAGGGTGAGAATCTGCTGTAGCTGCGGGTTCAGAGTTCTCTGCCGGAAGATTGCTTTCCTCCCGCCAAAACTGCCATTTCTCGGGAGCGGGGCCCCACTCAGGGTCGGGCTGCCAGCCAGGCTCAGGCTTCCATCCGCGTGGTTTCTGGGGCCAGTTCGGTGGCATATTAAAGATGAGAGCCATGAGTGATTTTTCCTCAAAATATTTACTAAGTGGTGAATGTGGGGGGTGGGTTAAGTCTATAAATGGGAACGATTGCACCGTGCGTTATTGCCCGCGCCTAACTCTGGAATAACAGCCTATAGAGTGTCACCTGTTTGGCTGGGTATACGAGTAAGAATGAGCATTTTCCGCTCATGGCTGGGTATAACAGTTATGGGGTTAATTTTTTCCCAGCAGGAATGGGGAGCTTCTTTTACGTCACAGAGGAGGTTACCTAGCTGCTTGTGCACTTCTTCCTGCTCTTTTCGCGAGTTAGATACACTGGGTTTATGACCTTTGACGCTCAGAAAAATATTGAAGATCTCGGTGCCTTTGTGGCGGCTTCCCCCACCAGTTTTCACGCTGCGCAGGAGGTGGCTCGTCGTCTAGAGCAAGCTGGGTTCAGCCAGCTCAACGAGCGGGAGGCATGGGGGAGCGACGTCGCCGCGGGGCAGCATTTTGTAGTGCGCGATGGCGCGGTCATCGCTTGGGCAGGCGGTGCGGGGGAGAAAGCCTCTGGTTACCGCATCCTGGGGGCGCATACTGATTCGCCGTCGTTGAAGGTCAAACCTCATTCTTCGGTGAGCACCGCCGGGTGGAATCAAGTGGGCATTGAAATTTACGGTGGCCCTCTGCTGAACTCTTGGCTGGATCGCGAACTGTGCTTGGCAGGTCGGCTCACCGTTCGTCGTGGGTCTGAACTCAAAGATTTTCTGGTGTCCACCGGGCCCATCGCACGGTTGCCTCAGCTAGCAATTCACCTCGATCGGAGCGCCAACGAGGGGCTGAAACTGGATAAACAGGGCAATCTTTACCCCGTTTGGTCCACCGCAGATATTGAAAATGATGTGCTGGGTTTCGTAGCCCAATACGCCCAGAATGAGCGGGGAGAGGCAGAACGAATTAACTCCGCACACATCGTGGGGTATGACCTGCTGTTTGCAGATACCCAGGCGCCGCGCGTCTTTGGGGGAGCCAATGAATTTTTTGCTTCAGGACGTCTCGATAATCTGTCATCGGTTCATGCCGGTTTGACGGCGCTTGAACGCTACGCCGGCGGGGAACATAACCGCCGAGCCCAAGAGACCGTGATGCTCGCAGCGTTTGACCACGAGGAAATCGGATCTGCCTCCCGGTCGGGTGCGGCAGGACCGTTTCTTGAAGACATTCTGGTGCGCATTTCTGCCGCGCGTGGTGAGAACACTGAGGAATACCGCCGCTCTATTAGCAATTCTGTATGCCTTTCAGCAGACGCCGGGCATCTGGTTCACCCTAACTATGTGGGGCACCACGACCCAGCAAACCACCCTCAGCCAGGGCATGGTCCGCTCCTGAAAATCAACGCTAACCAGAGGTACGCCACGGATTCGGTAGGGGCGGGAATTTTTGCGCTGGCGTGCTCGAAGGCGGATGTGCCTTATCAGGAATTCGTGTCTAACAATAATGTTCCCTGCGGTTCGACTATCGGCCCCATTACGGCAACCCGACTGGGAATGCGTACCGTCGACGTCGGAATCGGGTTGCTCTCCATGCATTCGGCACGCGAAATGTGCCACGTGCACGATATGGCATTCATGACGCGCGCGATTGAAGGGTTCTTTACCCTCTAGCGGTGTCGGCATGAAAGTTTTAGTGATTGAGGACGACGCCGCTGATTCGCACCGTGGTGCCTGTGCTTGCAGGCATCAACGAGATGCCTCGCGCCACCTTTATACGCTGGAATCTTATAGGCGCTCTTGCCTGGGGTACGCTATTACCTATCGCCGGCCACTTCCTGGGTGAAATCAGCTTTATCCGTGACCATGTGGACCTCATCGTTCTTGGAATCATTGCAGTCTCGTTGGTTCCTGTGGTTCTTCAGTTTTTCGCGGCGAAAAAAATGGTCTAGTAGAAAGGTCATTTGGTGAGCTCACTCTCCCCACGAAAAGATACTCATGAGGCGCGAACCTCCACCCGCGAATATGTGCAGACGATGGACGACGCACAGGCACGTCTTGCGTTGATCACCCAGTACCATCGGGTGCGGTTACTCGGCGCTACCGTAGGCGGTCTCCTTCTGTTTCTCGGCTTGCTTTTGGTCAATGTTCGCAACCCCCAAAACGCCGTGGATAGCTTCATCTGGAACCTCTTTGTCACCGAACGAGAGAGCTGGGCGAATAAACCGATAGAAATTTTCACCTCCGGATTCAACACCTTGCCAGACTGGGCCTACGCAGTCGTTGCCATTGTGATTATTGGTTTGTGGCGGCGCTCCTGGCTGCCCTTGGTGACTATCGGGCTGACGATGTTGCTCTCTTCGGGCGCTATGGTTCTGGTCAAAAATATTCTCGACCGCCAACGCCCACCGCTGGTAGACCGTCTCGTTCACGAAACCACGTTCTCTTTCCCCTCCGGCCACTCGACCGGAATTGCCGCACTGTGCGTCTCCATTTTTCTGGCATGCTATGTGGTATTGAACCGGCGTGCTCGTTGGATCTTAGGCATACTTCTTGGGCTATTAATGCTCGCGGTTGCCTGTTCACGCCTTTACGTGGGAGTGCACTGGGGCAGCGACGTACTTGCCGGGCTCACGTTAGGAACCACCACTGCCTGCTTGGTCTACGCGATTTTTCCTGCTGGGTTGGTCAAACAGAGCCCAACAATCTATACAAAAGTATAAAAAGAAATCGCTTTCTCTCTTTTAGAGTGAGAGATGAAGGAGAGTTTTCAAGCCAGAATTTCATTCTAGCCAGATGATAATTCACTGATCGATGATGCATGAGGTCGAGCAGGGATAACTTCTCATGAAATGACGGCTGTTTCCCCTTCACCTGATAAATAAATAGCGAAGAAGACCCGCATATCATCCAGAATTTCAACCGATTCAAGGACACCGTGAAGCAGGGACCCCTATACTTGCACACTGCCCCTTAATCGGCGATTATTTCAGCCGCTTTCCCTGGTGAGCTTATCAACGCATAAAACCTCTATGGGCGTTGATACTAGCCCTAGCTGAGGTAATCAAAGCGTGCGGGTCTTCTTTTCTATTTCTGGGTGGATAAATTTCAGGGAGAAAAACCTAGAAATTTCCTACATCCACGATATGGTGCTCAATTGCTTTGATTAGAATTTGCACACGATCCCGCACCTGCATTTTCTCCATAATCTTTACAAAGCGCGCTTTTACGGTGGATTCCGTAATAAAAAGTTGCTCCGCCATTTCTTTATTGTTGAGACCTTGCGCGAGTAATTTAATAACCTCGAGTTCTTTGTCTGTTAAAAGATCTTTGTAGGGGGAAACATTTTGTGGGGATGCCGGTCCATTTTCTTTGAGTGTGTGAACCACATGGCGGGTGACTTCTGCAGAGAGTACCGAACCGCCGTCCACCACTGTATGAAGGGCAGAAACGATTTCTTCGGGGGAGGAACTTTTTACCAGATATCCGGATGCTCCCGCGTGAAGTAGGTTCACCACATACCGGTCAGTTGCGAAGGTTGATAACCCCAGGATGCGCACGTCGGGTAACTCCTGATGGATAATCGAAGTAGCTTCCACACCGTCAATTCCCGGCATCTGCATATCCATCAGGACGACATCGGGGCGTAGACCGCGCGCCTGTACGATAGCAGATTGCCCATCGCGGGCTTCTCCCACTACCGAAATATTCTTTTCATGGGCGAGATAATCGTTAATAATTTCACGCATGATGGCTTCATCATCTGCTATCAGGACTTTTATCATTGATTGTTCTTTCCCCTGTTAGATTTAATGCACCGTTTTCGAGCTCGCCATTTTATATTCAAGGCAACTGGCATACCTTGAAAATTTACCGGTGCAAAGGATAAATTGCCTCGATAATCCACAACTTATTATCCTCTGCGATCTCTAATTTTCCGCCTAATGAATTGCACCTTGTTTTCATCGCCTCTAAACCGGTTTGAGTAGACCCTATGGTCGATTTCTCGTGACTGATTCCGTTGATTGTTTTGAGACTAAATCCTTGATTATTTATCCGCAGATATATTCTGACCAGCACCCGAGGGTCGCCGTGTTTAAACACATTGGTTGCCATCTCTCGGGCGGTTCGGCGTAAGGCTTGGCGTATGGCGCGAGGGATCTCCCGGATGTCCCCGGATATATCTAGGTCCACGGAAAACCCGAGTTCTCTCAGTGCTTTAGCAATTCGGTGTAAATCGTTCGTTAAAGATTCAGCATCGGTGGTTTCACCCGAAAGATCACCGATCTCTAAAAGATCCTCGGAGTGAAGAAGCGGTTCTTCAACTGCCGCGCCGTGATTTTTTAACAAAGAGACGACGCTGCGTAAATCTTGCAGCGTCTGTTGAGCAGACTTGTCAATACTCTCTAAAATCATCTCCGTTTGTTCGGGGGTTTTAAGATACCTGGCGCGTTGCGCCTGCATAGCAATCAGCGTGATTTCGTGTGCCACGATATCGTGCAGCTCGTGGGCAAGTTTGATGCGTTCTTCTTGGCGAACCTGCTCCTGATATGCCTGGCTTAGCAGAAGCTCCGACCGGGTTTGAAGGGTGGTCTGTTTGAACCAATTAATGAGTAGTCCGCTAATCAGAGCAAGCAACACCCCGATGGTAGCTACTAGATGAACCGCCGAATCAAACGGCGGAATCAAAAAGGGAGTGAAAGCTAGCATGAGTAAAGTCATCATGGAGTACCACAGGGCTTGACGCCACGGTAAAAAGTAGACGATGAGTCCGCTGCTGAGAGTCGCTGGCAACACCAGACTTACCTGATTCATAGATTCACCAGTAGGATTCATTCCCACGATAAACCACACGAGAAACCAGACGCCCACCCCTGTATAAGTATTAAGGGCAACCGCAACCAGAGGTGCGTAAGCAAGCGACAGAAAAAAGATGCTTTGCGTGTCCTGATGATCGAATAACCCATCCACATAGTCAGATAGACAAATAATGATTCCCACAAGGAATGCTGAGATTCTTAACGCTGTGTCTGAGAGAAGGAACCGGCGCGCCCTCTGCGCGTAGGGAGAAAGATTCACCACAGAAAAATTATAGGTGGAATTTATTTTCAATTTTTGGAAAACTCACCGATTTCAGAAAGCTTCAGTTACCCACACCACTTCGATAGCGTTAAAGAAAACCTATTGATTGGAGAATCATGGCTGAGAATTTCAACGGCGAAAATTTTGCGGGCCCTGTGGGAATTGACCCCGATTGGTGGCGGCAGGCGGTTGTCTACCAAATTTATCCCCGCTCTTTTGCCGATCAAGACGGCAACACCATCGGTGATTTGAAGGGCATCACCTCCCGCGTTCCTTACCTGAAAGAGCTGGGGGTTGACGCCGTCTGGCTTTCCCCGTTCTATCCCTCGGAACTAGCAGATGGCGGGTACGACGTCGCGAACTACCGCGATGTTGACCCCAAAATCGGCACCCTGGCAGATTTTGATGAGATGGCGGTGGCACTGAAAGAAGCTGGCATTAAAATTGTGGTTGATATCGTTCCCAATCATACCTCTGACCAGCACGAATGGTTCCAGGCGGCGCTGAAGGCTGGCCGCGGTTCAGCAGAGCGAGACCGTTATATCTTCCGCGAAGGTAGCGGCGAAAACGGCGAGCTACCCCCTTCTGACTGGGTGGCAATTTTCGGCGGTCCGGCATGGGAGCAGGTTGAAGATGGTCAGTGGTACCTGCACCTCTTTGCACCCGAGCAGCCTGATTTGAACTGGAAGAACCCCGAGGTTCACGAGGACTTCAAGAAGACTCTGCGTTTCTGGTCCGATCGTGGGGTGGACGGGTTCCGTATCGACGTTGCACACGCGCTCACCAAAGATTTAGCAGAGAAGAATGAAGACCTCCCCACTGAGGCTCAGCTCCAGACTATTCCCAAATCAGACGGCAATCACCCTATTTGGGATCGCGATGAAACCAAGAAGATTTACCGCGAATGGCGTGAGGTCTTCAATGAATACAACCCGCCGCGCACCGCCGTCGCCGAAGCATGGGTAGAAAGCGAGAGGGTTCCCGCCTATGCCAGCCCCGATGGTCTAGGGCAGGCCTTCAACTTTGATTTGCTCACCGCTCGTTTTGAGGCCGGAGAGTTCAAGAAGATTGTTGCGCAGAATCTGGAACTTTCGGCGAAGTCAGGTTCGTCGAGTACCTGGGTGCTTTCTAATCACGACGTCGTTCGCCATGCTACTCGTTATGGCTTGCCGCTTTCGACCGAGAAGACCAATGAAGAGATTGCCCGCGCTTGGCTTCTTGCCGGTGCCCCCGACGACCAGCTTAATCGTGAGCTGGGGGAGAGCCGCGCCCGTGCGGCAACCTTGTTTGAGCTGGCGCTGCCCGGTTCGGCGTATCTCTACCAGGGTGAGGAACTCGGCTTGCACGAGGCTGGTCAGATCCCTGATGCTGACCGCCAAGACCCCACGTTCTTCCGTTCGCCGGGAGTCAATGTGGGTCGCGACGGTTGCCGCGTGCCCCTGCCCTGGACACGCACCGGAGAATCTTTGGGGTTTGGTCCAGCAGGAGCGCACTTGCCTCAGCCAACGTGGTTTGCTGATTACTCGGTCGAGGTAGAAGAAGCAGATTCTTCATCTACTTTGAATCTTTACCGCGCTGCACTGAAGGCTCGGCGTGAACTTCAAAGCGAAGAGAAGTTGGAATGGCTCGAGACCGGTTCGGATTCATTACTGGCCTTTATCCGCCCCAACGGCTGGGTGTGCGTGACCAACTTTGGGCAGGACGCCGTCGTCCTCCCCGAAGCTGTGCGAGGCGCACGGTTCGTGCTGGGCTCAGCCGAGTTCGACGGCGAGAACGTGCCTGGCTCGGCAACCCTGTGGTTTAAGAGCTAGCTGACTAAAGGAAAAGTACAGCCAAAGCGGTGAATGTTCATTGAAAAAGGTGAGCATTCACCGCTTTTTATGTACGTTGGGCTCAGAAATCTTTCGGAGGAAGACCTTCAACCTGTTCTCAAACCGTTCAGGATGAGAAAAGACCTCGCTCCAATCGGTACGAAAAATCCTTGCTCCTGAATTGAGAAACTGTCTTTCTCGAGCGTGTTCGCTCGCTATAGCTACTTCAGGTGAGCCAAAATCGCTATATTTCATGTTTCCATCAAATTCCACAAAACAATCAAAATCAATCAAGTAGAAATCGCCTCGATAGGTTTTGCTGCCTAGCACCACGGGTTCTTGCTGGCGAAATCGTATGCCCAATTCTGAAAGACGCATACGCGTGAGAGTCTCACCGGGAGATTCAGATAAGTAGCTGAGATTTTCTGCCACCTTGTATGCTTTGGCTGCTCCTCTGCCTTGAAAGGAACGAAGCAAAATATAGAGTTCAGCAAGAGAAATCTTTTGAGCATAAAGAGCCGAATCGGCTATAACTACTGCTTCCTCAAAGGGTAAAGTTCGTGCGCAGTCCAAGAGAAGCGTGGGGATATCGGTTGTTATTGCGCCCACGGGAGTCACTGCGTAAGGAGTGCTTTCTTGCAATAGAGCGTGGCGAGTAGTCTCCGGTGAATACCCACGTGAACTTGGCTTGCAGTAAAGGTGTATTTTCTGCTGGTTCACTCTGATGAGGGCGAGGCCGTGCAAAACTGCTGCTGATTGATGCGAGAAAACAGTGGACGGAGCACTCTTGAATTGCGCAAGGATCTGGAGAGGATAACGTTCCCAGGCGGAGATCTGCTGTAAATTTTGCGTTCCTATATATACTCCTTGTCGTAGACGAGTAATATGCCCTTGCCGGATGGCCGTGCGGAGTCCGTAATCTGTATAGCCTTGACGTATAAGGCAGTCTTTTGTGAGAAGGAGCTTTCCTAAGTCTTCTATAGTTCGCATCCTTTTTATTCTCGTCTATTGCTTACATCTGTGGGCAGGAGAGAGTCGCTATATGTGGATAAGTAGCACTAGATGCAGTAATCCACAGAGGGTGCGTGTCATAGGTTCCGGAGCAGTGGATATTCCGTACACCAGATGCGTTGCATTGTGATGCTTCCCGAAATGATTTCGATGGGTGTTACCCTCGGCGGCATGTCGCTGTTTGCCTACTCGGTGGGCGCTCGTAACCAGGAACGAATCAGTGATTCCATCCGCACGGCAGCACTGATGATTACCGGTATCTCGCTGGTCTTCGGCGTGCTGGTCTTCGTCTTCCGCGACCAGGCTTTGTTGCTCATCGGCGGCGAAGCTCTGCTGGATCGCGGCGATCAGATGATGACCGCCATGCTGATTTCAGTGCTCTTCAATGGTTTGACCATGCTGTTCATGGTCTGGTTCCAAGCAGCGGGCAAGGCGGCAGAGCCTGCCGAAATGCAGCCTGCACTGTAGGACGGCGGCAAGCTGACCCAAAAGTACACTCAAACCGTTGAATGCTCACCGAACAAGATGAGCATTCAACGCTTTTTGTGTACATAAGGGCAGAGAGTTATCAGCCGCCGAATTCAGCTAGACGATTCGTAAGCTTGCCGTATCTTCGGAGCTTGTATCCCCTTCTATCAGCCGCTCATAGAGTCCTAGCTCTAAGAAGAGCTTGAGTAAATCTTGAACAGGTAAGTTGCGGGCGTATTTCACTACTTCATCGGTGCCCTCTTCGTACTCCCAAAGCTTATCTTCAATAGCTGTGCGCACGCCGGGGGAGTATTGGAAATCAACCTTGGTGTTAGATCTGGCCGTGGACTGCAACCGGGAGTCCTTCGCGATTTCGGCAACCATGGTGGACACGAATCCCACCTTAAATTCGTCGCCTAAATCGAGCCCCTGAAAGTACTCGTTAATCTTTTCGATGACTACAGATTTCTTTTTGCGCTCCCGTTCTCGCACCTGTGCCATGCCAGCTTCGGTAATTCCCGTGAGTCCGCTAGCTTCTCCCTCGGAGAGCCTGAGGTCTTCTTCTCGAATCTTTTCTAGGCGGAAGTGAGTGAGGACGACGTCGTCCACATCTACTTGTTCAGGGTTCGGCTCATCGAGTGTGAACTTGCGTAATCTTCTGCTGAGAAGGTCAGCGAAAGCGGCTAGTTCCTCGTAGTATGGGTCATTAAAATCAAAGATTTGGGCGAAAAAAGCATATGTTTTTACGTACTGCGTGAGTGTGAAGCGGAAGTCGGTGAGGTTATCTAATTCTGCTTTGTTGCCGTCTTCGCGAGCGTTGCTCCATCGAATGGCGAAACGTTCTGCGGGTTGTCGGAGCAGGGAATCGAAATTCGCCTGGCGTACATTTGATGCTGACCATTTTTCCCAGAATTGCTTTACATCCTCGACGGTGTAGATGCCTTCAGTATCCAGTTTTGAAACTTGCTTGGAAATGAGCTCAAGGTCAGATTCTTGGCGAATTTCTGCCTCGGTATAGTATTCGCTGAAGCTCTGCAGAATCTTCTGAGGATCATTGACGAAGTCTAAAACGTAGGTGTTGTCTTTGCCAGCGGCGCGGCGATTGAGGCGAGAAAGAGTTTGAACCGCTGTGATGCCAGAGAGCTTTTTATCAACATACATGGCCACGAGCAGTGGCTGATCAAAACCAGTTTGGTACTTGTTTGCCACAATCAGAATATGCTGGTCTTCCTGGGCGAAAACTTCTGCGAGGTCTCGTCCGTGAAGTTGCGGGTTCATGGAGCTCTCAGTAACAGTGGGTGTTTCGCCACCGGGAAGAGTTTCTACATCTGGGTCAGGGAGCTCACCGGAAAAAGCAACCAGTGTGTGTAGCGGCAATCCTCGTTCACGAATCGCTTTTTCAAAAGCACGTTGGTAGCGTACGGCTGCTGCGCGCGAGTTAGTAACCACCATAGCTTTAGCTTTGCCACCCAGCTCATTTTTGACGGTGCCGGTGTAGTGGTCAAGAATAATCGCTACTTTAGAGGAGAGGTTCGTGGGGTGGAGCTCTACGAAATTGATGAGAGTTTTAGTGCCTTTTTGAATATCGATTTCTTCGTTGGCGTTGTCTTCTTCTGCACGTTGAGCAATGCGAGCAGCCATTTCATAGCTGGTGTAGTTCTTTAAGACGTCGAGGATGAAGCCCTCTTCGATTGCCTGTTTCATGGGGTAGAGGTCGAAAGGCACTGGTGGCAGTTCGGGTGCGGGTCGGCGTCCGAAAATCTGTAGGGTTTTTTCTTTAGGTGTTGCGGTAAAAGCGAAGAAGGAGATGCGGTGAGCGGAATCTAACCGTTCTGCCATGCGGGTGAGCGCTTCTTGGTCGGCATCAGATTCGTTGCCTTCGAGATCAAGGTCTATTTCAGCGCCCTGGTAGAGCAATGATTTTACGGAGTCGGTGGCTTTACCTGCCTGGGAGGAGTGCGCTTCATCGGCGATGATTGCAAAATGTTTTCCGGCTAGCTGGCTGCCGCTCTTCTGCATTTCTTCTAGCGCATAGGGGAAGGTTTGTAACGTAACACCGATGATTTGCACACCGGATTCGAGAGCTTCTTTGAGCTGTTTTGCCTTAGATCCCTCGCCTCCGCGGGTAATGGGTTGAAAGGTTCCGGTTGCAGTCACGAGCTGGTCTACGGCGTCCTGAAGTTGCCTATCGAGAACCTGTCGGTCTGCAATAACAATGACGGAGTCAAAGACTTTTTCACCGTCTTCATTATGCAGATTGGCGAGCCGGTGGGCTGTCCAAGCGATGGAATCTGTTTTACCTGATCCGGCGGAGTGCTGGATAAGGTATTTGTGTCCTGGTCCCTCGATCCGAGCAGCGTCAACGAGTTTGGTGACTGCTCGCCACTGGTGGTATCTGGGAAATCGTGTTTGCGAGTGATGAGTAATCCTGCCGGTGAACGGATCTACTTTCTTCTCGTGGTTGGTGTAGATGAATTTACTGAGGATAGTAATCCAGGTATTACGTTGCAGAATTTCTTCCCAGAAGTAAGAAGTAGAGATGCCCTCAGGATTGATTGGATTACCTGCACCGTTGTCTTTGCCGCGATTGAAGGGGAGGAAGGTGGTGGCTTTCCCATCAAGGCGGGTGGTCATGAAAATTTCGTCTTGGGCAAGTGCGAAATGGACGAGAGCACCGCGGTGTTCCTGCAAGAGCGGGGATAGCTTGGGGTCACGGTCTTGCTTGTACTGTTTAATGGCTTGCTGCAACGTTTGGGCATATTCGCTTTTGAGCTCGGTGGTTGTTACCGGTATGCCGTTGCAGAAAAAGACTAGATCAACCCGAGCTTTTTGGGGCTGAGTAGGATAGGCATGGACTTCTTCAACTACCCGTAGGATGTTCTTTTCGAAGAGGTCCGAGAGCTCAGGGTTGCGGTTATCTTGTGGGGGTAGCTGAAGTACTTTAAAGGGGCGACGCGCACCAAGCACTCTGAAACCCTTGCGCAGTACGTTAAGAGTGCCGCCTCCTTGCAGTTCAGGAGTAGCAAGTGTGCGCACGAGTGAATCGAGAATACGTTCTTTGGCTTTGGCTGTTTCATCAGCGCTCAAGCCAGGTTTGACGATGCGCTCGTAGTTTTGCGGATCGCTTATCTGCAACCATTTGAGGAGATCAGCCGGGAAAAGTGCCCGTTCGGCATCGTATTCGGAATCGTTGGGGGAGTGTTCCCATCCGTTTGCTGCAAGGTACTCGCAGATTTCTTGCTGGAAAGGACGTTCGAGGTGAGCGCGGGGCATGGGAGGCTCCTGGGGAGAAGGTGCAGAAGTTTCTCTTTCAGTGTATGAGGTGAAGCCTATGGTCTGGCGCAAAAGTGCAAATATCCTACGTACAGTGCATGAAATTTTACGCACTGTATGTAGAATATTTGCACCTTGCTGGTCTGAGGCTGACCAAAAATATAAACTTGTACATTGGATGTACATTCGTTTGTTCATCCAATGTACAATTTTATATATGATCTTGTATCCTCGTTTTATAGAACCCACTATCCGTGAACATTTAGCTGTTACTCCTGTGCTCATCGTTGAGGGTGCCAGGGCAGTGGGTAAAACCAGTCTCGTGCAGAAACTACGCAGAGATGGATTGCTAACAGCGGTTTACTCTATGACGGATGTAGAACTAAGGAAAACAGTTGAAAACGACCCGGTAGCTTGGTTGCGCGGTCGAACCTGGCCTTGCGCCATAGATGAGGCTCAGCTCGTCCCTGACCTTCCGCTAGCTCTTAAAACAATCTTGGATGAAAACAGTGACCAAATCAGAGTTCTTCTTACAGGTTCATCGAGTATCGGGCAAACCCAGACAAACTTTGGAGGCTCTGATCCGCTAGCACGCCGGGCGTTCAGAATTACTCTGGAGCCTTTATCCGAGGCTGAAATATTTGCCGGCGAGCAACTTCTTGCTCCTTGGTCAATAATTGATGAGATGTTCAGAGCAGAACCTTCTGATACTAAGAGATCTCTAGCTTTTCCTAGTCAAAACGAGATTTTTACTCGCGGCGGTATGCCACAGTACAGAGTTTCTGAGACCACAAAAAGCCCGGGGCTCTTACGCTCTGCTATTGAGCAAGGTATTCGGAGTATTTTGACAGAGCGTGTAAAACCGGGTGAAATTTTTGACCAGCAAAGAGCTTATGAATTGTTGGCTTACATTCTGCGCCATCCAGCATCGGAGTTAAATATGTCTGAAGCTGGAAGAGATCTATCTATTGATCGTAGAACTGTAGACAGCTATATCAATGCGTTAGAAAAAAGGTTCTTGGTGTACGAGGTTCCAAACTTTCACCGCCCCTCCAAACGTACTCTTCGGAGCTCAGCGAAATTTTTTCCAGCAGATTTAGCATTATCCACTCATGTCATTACCAGTCAGAGCGATAAAAGATTAGATGATTCTGATATTCGGGGCAGGCTCACTGAAGCACATGTTGTTCAACAGATGAGGGCGCATGCCGGTTGGTCTGAACTGGAGGTGGATATTTTCCATTGGCGTCAATCAATCAAACAGAAGCCTGCTGAAGTTGATTTAGTACTTAGAGATCGTCAAGGCAGATTGGTTGCTATTGAGGTAAAATCTTCCACCCGGTTTAAGGCGGATCATTTGAAGGGAATCCGGGCTTTTAAGGAGCTATATCCTGACGATTTTCACAGGGGTTTCTTGGTGTCGCATAATCCTGAAGTTATGAGAGTGAGCGAAGATATTTGGGCGATACCTATTGAATATTTGGGGTCAAGAGATTCCTGGGAGGGGGATTTCGCTCTTCAAATCCCTCCGCAGATAGCTGATGGTGAAGAAGCTCAAGATGAGATCGAAATGTTAGGGGAAGATATGTCCGATACTCAGATTTTTATGAGCTATACCCATCAGGATGCTGATTCCGTGGTTGGCGGAGATATGCGCCAGTTTGGTAGAGATATTGCCGAGGCACTTGAGAGCTTGTTTGGGCGTTCAGTTGATTTGTTCCTTGACACTGATAAGGCGCGTTGGGGAGAACATTTATGGAATCGTCTAGACGCTGAAATTCAACGTTCTACCTTTTTCATGCCCTTTATTACTCCTCGCTATTTGAATAGTAAGGCTTGCGTGGATGAGTTTCAGAAGTTTTTGGACGCTGCTGAGCGCGCCGGCGCAGAGAAGCAACTTATGCTTCCACTGGTGTGGATTACTCCTCCTGCTTTTAAGCGAAATACCGGCAATAGCTTGATTGTTGAACGCGTGAAGCAAACGTTGTATCAAGATGTTTCTGAGATAAGAACACTCGACCGGAGCGCAAGTGGCTACCGCCAGAAGGTTGAAGAGCTTGCTGGATATATCAACGAGATGATTGAAGAGAGGGAGCAACAGGGAATTGAAATTAGCGAATCGACTTCAACTGAAGAAGAGGAAGTAGCTAAGGGCGCCTTCGATTATTTAGCAGAGATTGAGGAAACCTACCCACAGGTTGAGTCATCCCTTGAAAGTTTTATGAGTGCCTTTACTCAGTTAGGATTGGGCTTTCAAGAGAGCGGTGGAAAGCTCAATGAGCAAGCGTTATCAAACCCATTTCAGACACAGAAGCTATTGAAAGAGATGGCTAAAGAGCTTGCTCCATTAGCCAAGAAAACAGAGGAAAAATCTCAGGAGGCTTCTAAAAAGTGGTCTGAACTCATTAGTAAACTCAATCGCGGTGTTCATTTGCTGAGTGAAGCTTCAGGTGAAGATGTTCCAGATTCTCTTATTCACGATATTGCCTCAATTCGGGATACTCTCCAAAAACTCGAAGGGGTCGCAGAGATTGAATCTATCGCGATTCAGATGCCTAAGCTTTCCTCTGCGCTGACACCTATTTCACGTGCTTTTCTCTCCAGCATTCGGACTATCAATTTGATGGATGAATCTGTTAGCGATTGGTTGCGATCGATTGGTTATGAAAAGTAACGGAGAAAAGCTAAAATCTGTCGTTTACTAAAGCCATCGGTTGAAGTGCGCGGTGAAGCTCTTCGATGTTTACTACCTTGTGCTTCTTCGCGGAGTTCATGGAGAGAAGAAAATCCTTGAGACTGTTGCCCTGAGCGGAGTTATGCAGACTAAAGTAAGTGGTCTGCTGGGATAGGGCGCGTAGATTGCTCTGCCAATAGTAAGAGTTGGCGTGCGAGAACAGCACCAAAGTTTCTATAAAGAGTTTGCTGTGCAGTGGGGACTGTGTATTGAGGTAGTTTCTGAGATGCACTGCCTGTATGCGTGCTTGTTTACCAGGGGAGACGGCGTAGGAATCGGTGTGTTCTTCAAAATAGATGTTGGTCTTGGGGCCCTCTGGTGTGGCTCGGTGGTGGATGAGCGCTTCTTGCGGTGATGAACCTTTGTGCGGGACTTTGAGGTGCCAGATATTGCCTGACCAATACTTGTTTTCAATCACGAGCACGGTGTTTTGCGTGATGATGAGGTGATCGATTTGACGGCGTACGCCGTCGCTGGTGGTGAAGGTGAGGTTGGTGAGGAGGACGCCGTGGAGTCCTGCTTCTTTGCAGGAATCGAGGATGGTCTTGCGAGTGTATTGCTCGGTAGAGAGTTGCCGGTTGAAGCTGGCTAGTTCCTTGGTGAGCCGTTGAACTTCAGCCCGGTCATCAAGGCTTTCTAGCTTTTTGATTTGCTGAGTTTGCTCGAGAACTTTCGCTTCAAGTTCTTGGTGGGCGGCGATGCGCTCAGCAAGCTGGTTTTCTGCTTCGCGAAGTTTCTCTATGCTGGGCGTATTTTTGACTTGTTGCAAGAGCGCGCTGTTTGAGCCATGCAAGCGGCCTTCAAGAAGCGCAAGGTTCTGCGCTAATGATTCGAATTGTTGGGGTGTGCTAGCGCTCGCCTTCTTCCATTGCATATAGAAGAAGACGAGCCCGACCAATGTGAGGGTAAGCAGGACAACGAGAGCGAGTAGAAGTAGTTCCAAGGTGGCTCCTGGGGTGAGTGGTTTCCCTTGATGCTACTTCTTTTTCTTGACCGACTGTAACTTGAGTTACTTTTATTTCACTGCGCTAAGATGCTTTCTGATTGAGACGGTTTTCGCTTCATTTCGACTGTTGGTAGAACCGCCCTCAATAACTCTGAGCTTAGTGCCGAAGGTTAGAACGTTTACATCATCTTCTGGGAGTGAGAGCTCTCGCGCGACACGTTCTACCGTTACCGGTCCGCTCTTATCTGAGGCATATACCTGCGGATAAACTTTGGACATTTCGTAGGTAGACATTCCACCCGGCTCACCCTTTTGAAAGCCACGTTTGGCGAGTTCTGCGCAAGTGGTGCGGTATATCCAGTCGGTCATCCTGCCGTTTTTATGGAGGGTGTAGGTGAGCGCCATGGCTGAAACTTTGAAGGCATCTTTGGCGTAGAGAATGTCGTTAACTTTAGCGTTATGGGGCATGTACTCAGCGAGCATTGAATCAGGAAGTAAGAAGGCAGAGGCGAATTGGTTCGCCTCTTGTTCTTGCTGTGCGGCTGATTCGGCGCAGGAGTGTTTGTGCATGACGAGGTGCCCTAGTTCGTGGGCGAGGTCAAAGCGAGCACGCTCAGGTGTTTTATGGCGCGCTAAGAAAATAAAGGGCTGAGCCTTATGGAAGAAAGAGAAGGCATCTACCGACATCGCCAATGAGGGTAGACCAAAGACATGGATGCCTTTTGATTCGCTAAGTTGTACGAGATTAGGTAGGGGTTTGACGCCGAGACCCCAGTGGTCGCGCAGTAGTTGAGCTGCCATGTGCGGGGTTTCATGGGTGAAGGCAGGAAGGTTGAGTCGGGGCAGAATGAATCGCTCTCCAACCCAGTGTGCGATTTCAACGCCGAACGCACCTGCGGCTTCTGCTGCATCTCTATTTTTGCGGGTGGTATTTCTACCTGCACGAAAGTTGACGGTGTCAGTTTCGATTTCTGGAGCGCCCGGAAGCCCGAAGAAGGGCGCCGGAAAGTCTAGAATTGCAGCAAGTTTCGGGGCGCAGCTGAGCGGGGCACCGTCTATTTCGTACTTTTCGGCGGTACGACTTGAAACGCCCAATTCACGTGAGAGGGACGCGCGGGTGTGACCTCGCCGTTTGCGGGCGAGGGAGATGCGGTCTGGGTTGAGTAGGTTAGGCAATTTTGAAGTCGATTTCTCCGCCGCCGATGTCTCTAATGTTTTCGATTGCGGTGTCAAAGGGTATGGGTTGAAGGAGGACGCGTACTTGCCAGTCGCCAAATTGTCCATCTTTGAAGTTTGGGTAAGGAAGGGAAACCTCGCAACGTAGTTCATTTTCTGCACGGTAGTAGAGCAGGAACCAGTCTCCTTCGGGCGGGGTATTAGTTACAGAAGTAGCTTTCTGGTCTTCTGGAGCATTAAGAACGAAGAGAACAGGGTCACCGCTGTTGACCGCTTGTTCTGTGGCTTTTCCTTTTGCGCGGTTAGCACGTGGTTTCGCTAGAACATCAGGGTTTCCAGTATCTTCATTACCACCGATAATTCCTAGGGTGTACTTCTTAATAGGGTGAGAGGCTAGAGGCCTATTTTGCGGGTCTGTAAGGTTCCAGTTGTGTTTGGTGCGGAGATGGTCTCGGAGTACTTCTGTGGTGTCGAACCAGCGACGTGAACCTGCTGCAGTGACGGGCGCACTTGTGCGCGTGTTGGCAGAAGCAGTCTCGCCAGCAGCCAGGCTTTCGTGGATATCTGCAATATCGATACCCATCAGGGCTAAGTATTCCGCAGCTTGGTTAGGCTGAACGATGTGCGCACCCTCGGAATAGGGAAGCGAAGTAGGCATGACGAACCACCTTCGGGAGAAGAATAAAGTACCTCAAATTATTGCACAAAACCCGAAGTTTGGTTGGTGTAATAAATAATCCATTTCCTTGCCTAGAGCAGTCAGGTGGATCTATTGAACCTCATCCTGATGTTAGTCTGGTCTGAGATTTTATTTGGGATGAGGGCTTGGAATCATGGCTATATATGACAATATTTCGGCATCACTGGCTGATGTTTTTTCAGACTCTGTAACCACCGATTCGAAAGTGCGTATTGCGGCAGCTACTTTTTCAATATTTGCCTTTGATGCACTGAGTAGTGAGCTACAAAAGTCTAAGAGCTTTGAGTTCATATTTACTGCGCCAAGTTTTGCTGAGTCAGAAAAGTTAGTGGATTCAATATCTAGCTGTCAACGAGAAATCGCGAGATTGGGTGAGCAATATCTTTCAGGTTCGCCACTTGAGACACCTTTGAGGCTTATTCATAAGGGGTAAAAACCAGGAACCCGCCACCAACTAGACAACGGTCCCACCGAAGGCAAAAATGAGCGTTAAATCATCACAAATAACCTCAAGCCAAACCGGAAGAACCGTTGCACAACAAGCGTACAACCGGGCTCACTAGCGCACAATTCGCCACACTCGCCACAGCCCTGAACAAGAACCTTATCTGGAATCAACCAGGCACCAGACCTCGCAAAACCAGCCTGACACAAGCCCTGAAAATTACCCTCATCTATCTACGCCACAACATCACCGAAGACCTCTTAGCTGATATCTTTGATCTCTCGCAAGCCACCGTTTCTAGAATCATCAACCGCATCGAAAGTGCCTTATTGAAGCTGACTGAGTTGAAGGTTCCCGAGCTTGAATCACTCAAGAATGTCCCTGGCTCACTCGTAATAGACGGCACGTTAATTCCCATCTGGAACTGGTCTTCACAAGGGCAAATACTGTTTTCAGGTAAGCACAGAAGAACCGGTTTCAATCACCAAGTCATCTGTACCTTAGACGGGAGATTGCTAGCCATTACCGACCCGGTGCCGGGGGCTAGGCATGATGTTTATGCTTTTCGCTTTCACCAGCTAGGGAGGTTCTTGGGTGAGTCCACTTTGGCAGATAAGGGGTACATCGGGCTGGGGTTGCTCACACTGACTAAACGAAAAGCGGGTGCAAGGATGAGGGCTAGGGTGAAGGAGAATAATCGGAGGATCAATCGGTTACGTTCGGTGGTTGAATGGACGATTGCGCAGGTGAAGACCTGGCGGGTTTTACATACGGGCTTCCGTCGGCCGCTCGGTGTTTATTTGCGGGTGTTTTCTTCTGGTGCGGGCGCTGATTTTCTTTGCGGCTTCGGACCCCTTATGAATAAGCCTCAATGGTACAAACGGATTGTTTTAGAGAAGAAGGGCGTCCGGCACAGTATGTCGCCGCGTGGCTGCCCGGCAAGCTGACCTAAAAGTACACTCAAACCGTTGAATGCTCACCGAACAAGATGAGCATTCAACGCTTTTTGTGTGCCTGGGAGGGGGCGTGAGGTTTTATACTGACAGCTATGCTGGAAAAATTGCTTGACCCCCAACTCACCCTAAAATCTCTCCTCAATCTGACCGATATAGCTCCAGATGACATCATTTTTATTAGGCACACCTTTGGGTCCCCTGAATTTCCTTCCCCTGAATATGTCACAGAAGAAACGCTCTTCCAATACACGCGGAGCCAGGCTGTTGCGTCCAAGAAATTTCCGCAAAATCCGCCTCGTTATTGGTTCGTGTTTCTCGCTGAAACCGGTGGGCAGTGCAGACTTTATACCGTTTATGAGAATCATGGTGAAATACTTGAGGAACGCACTGAAAGCCATCGATATTTTGATCTTCACCAGTCCAGTGTGTTTGCTGGTTTACGGCAACGTTTGCTCATTGAATGGACTAAAGATTTTGTTAACTGGTCCAAAATGGGTAAGTATGCCGACAAGCTCAAGGTGTTAGAAATAGCTCCTCGAGGAGTCAAAGAATTTCCAGGCTATGACAACTTATTGCTGAATTATTCAGAACTCCAAAAAGTAGTTTCGGAAGACCCTATCTATGTGAAATGGCGTGCTGCCCTAGGCGCAGTCCAGGGCATATATCTTATTATCGATACCATCAACGGTCAGCAATATGTTGGCAAAGCGGACGGTAACGAGCGGATTCTGGGGAGATGGCGCGCATACGCTGGTGACGGTCATGGGGGCAACGTTGCCATGCGCGAATTGAAATTGTCTGATTCCGAATATGCACAGCGTTATCAGTTCAGCTTGCTTAGAGTCTTCGGCCCGCAGACACCGCAGGTAGAAGTTGACCGGGCTGAAAGCCACTACAAACAAGCACTGCTCTCCCGAAAGTTTGGGTTGAATAGGAACTGACGGTACTTCTGCGCTGATTAGACAGGTTTGTACCAGATAGCGCGCACCGTACTGGGAAATGTTCTGGTACCTCGTGCGCTATCTAGTGCAAACGGATTGTTTTAGAGAAGAAGGACGTCCGGCACAGTATATCGCCGCGTGGCTGCCCGGCAAGCTGACCCAAAAGTACACTCAAACCGTTGAATGCTCACCGAACAAGATGAGCATTCAACGCTTTTTGTGTACTAAATTTGAGCGCTTCAGGCACATCCCCCGCCGGCATCCTGTAGATTTCTAACTAAGCAACCGAGGAGGACCCCATGAAAATCGCACTCGCTCAAATCGGTAGCGGTGAAGACGTCGCCGCCAACCTGCAGAAAGTCACCGACTTCGTGCGCGAGAGCGCTCAGAAGCAGACTGACCTGGTGGTATTTCCTGAGGCGACCATGTCCGCATTCGGCACCGACATCTTCAGCGCCGCGTCCGAGCACTCTGACCACTGGCAAAAAAGCCTGGCAAATCTCGCCCAAGAGCATGGCATCACCATCGTGGTAGGCGAATTCGAACCAGCGGGGGAGAGGGTTCGCAACGTCGCTGGAATCTACAGCCCCGACGGCACGCGCGACTCCTACGCCAAAATGCACCTCTACGATGCCTTTGGCTACTCTGAATCAGACACCGTCGAAGCCGACGAAGAACTCTGCACCTTCAAAGTAGGAAACGTAACGGTTGGCGTTGCCATCTGCTACGACATCCGATTCCCCAAACTCTTCGCAGAACTCTCCCGCGCCGGTGCACAAGTTATCGTCGTGCCCACCTCCTGGGCAGCCGGACCCACCAAAAAACAACAGTGGCAGGTTCTCACCCGCGCTCGTGCACTGGATTCCAACTGCTTCGTCGTCGGCGTCGACCAAGCAAACCCCGTAGTCGGTGGCCCCGACGTCGAAACGGAAGCACCCACCGGAGTTGGCCTTAGCGTGGTGGCAGATCCTTTCGGGCAACCCCTCATTGAACTAGGCGAAGGCGAAGACCTCAAAGTGGTTCGTTTGGATCTCGATATCATCGAAAAGGCCGAGCAAGCAGTGCCTGTCCTGAAAAACGCGAAGCTGGGGTACTAGAGGTTAGTCGGTCGATGCCGTATCTTCGGCAAGCCGCGTCTCTCACACGCTTCGCTACATCCAGTTTTTTCTTTTAAATACTAGGTAGAGGATTGTAGACACCGCCACCATCAACAAAAGCGAAGCGGGATACCCCCACGGCCATTGTAGTTCAGGCATATTTTCGAAATTCATGCCGTAGATGGATCCGATAATCGTCGGTGCTACCAAAATCGCAGCCCACGCTGAAATGCGTTTCATGTCGTCATTTTGCTGCTCGGCCACCAGAATGCTGTTCACTTCAAGAGCGTTCTGCAAAGTGCTCCGTAAGTCATCAATACGATCATTAATTTGAATCGCGTGGTCCTTAACATCTCGGAACTGACGCACATCATGAATAGCTTCTTGCTTATCTTCAGGGTTATCAGTATCAGCCGTCGCGCGAATCCGCTCCATGAGAGTATCGAGCATCCCAAGCAGCGGTTTACAAGCGCGCTTAAAATCGGCAATCTCGTTGAGTAGCGCGTAAATACGCTGGGAGACGCCGGCGGTATCGGTGGGCATAGGAGAGAAAAGGGCGTCCTCAATCTCGTCACTATCATTCTCCAGCCCTTCAACTACAGGGAAATAACGGTCTACTACCGAATCAAGAGCGGCGTGAACCATATCCCACGGAGTCTTAAGATTCTCTATCTTGGAGGCAATATCTTCCAATAACGCTTTAACATTTGACTCTTTACGCAGATAATCTTTCACGATAGCCACCATGAAATTTTCACCCATGAAAAGGTGAATCTCGCCAAAGTGAATTTCTTCCTCTTTGTCTAAATACACTGCAGGTCTTAGCACCAGGAAATAAGTATGACCGTAGCGGTCAAGTTTAGCCCGCTGGTGACCTTCGGTGGAATCTTCTACTGCTAACTCATTCATGCCGAAATGGGAAGTGAGAGCGTGCATATCGTCATTTGTAGGGTCGCTAATACCTACAAATGCGTTAACGTCGTCGCGCTCTTTGAGAGCGGCATACGTTTCGTCCAAAGTTTTTGATTCAGTGGAGGAACCGTCATGATAGTTGAGCGTGTTTACAAGAATCGGCATGAGGTTAATATTAACCCGCGTGCTATGGGCGACTGGTAATCTGGTGCGGTGATGTGCGCACATTCCGCAGAATTTATGGGGGCGGTGCCGCGCCGGTGTCTATGAAGGTTTCGTAAGGAGAGCGTGTGCAGCAAAAAGTTATTCAGATGCCGGGCATGATCTCTATTATCGCTACCTTCGCGGCGGTTATTTCGAGCCTTTCGTTGCTGTTGCCGGCGTCCCCTGCATGGGTAGCTTCCGGTGGTGCCGGAGCGATGGGCGCGGGGTCGGTGACGGCGGCGCTGATGGCGGTAACTGTTGCTACGCAACTTTTCGCGGTTCGCCCGGCTCTTGCTCGGTTTGGTTGGCAAAAGACTCTGGTGGCTGGCACGCTTTTCATGGGGTTGGGTTCGCCGCTTCAAGCGATTTCCCCTGACCTTCCGTTAGCACTAGTCAGCTCGGCTTTGCGCGGCGTGGGCTTCGGTATCGTGACGGTGTGCGGCTCGATGGCACTGTCTCTTTTAATCCCTGCCGAACGACGCGGGCAGGCAGTTGGGCTTTATGGTCTAGCTGCTGCCGTTCCGCAGATGATTCTTACTCCTCTTGCTCCTTGGCTCATTGAGGTACTGGGGTTTCGCCCGGTGTTGTGCCTGGGTTTGATTGCGGTTTTGGGCGCGCCCTTCGCCTGGTATCTGGGTAAATTGGTGAACGCTCGGACGGCGCAAGCCCCCGCCTCTGCATCCCAGCAGGGGGCAGGTGCCGGTTCAGTTTTGCGTATTATCTGGCCTGCTCTGCTCACTCTGACCCTGATTACCGCAGCGGGCGGGGCGTTCATGACGTTCGCTATAGATATTGCCCCCACCGCGCTCGTCGCTTCGATTGCCCTCCTTGTTCTGACGATTACTGCCGCACCCACACGCTTTTGGGGCGGTTCGCTATCGGATCGTTTCGGTACCCGAGTGCTCATGACCCCGGTTCTGGCTCTTTCTGCGGTGGGCGCCGTCCTCATTGGGTTTTCCGCCGCTGGCGCCGAGGGTAACGCACGATCCATACTGCTTCTGCTTGGCGCGCTATTGGTCGGTGCGGGCTACGGCTTTTTGCAGTCGGTGACGATGGTCCGCGCGCTCAACGACGCCGGCCCGGCGCATAACGCCCGCGCTTCTGTGGCATGGAACGCGAACTTCGATTTGGGCACTGGCTTGGGCGGGCTAGCGTTAGGCGCGCTAGCGCAAGCCGGTGGTTTCCCCGGCGCATGGTGGATCTGGGCGGGACTAATGGCGGTCTCTGTTGCTGTGATGGGCGCTCGCGATGCTCGCGAATTCCGCCGCCACTCGCCCAGGTAGCCCTCCCTCTTTAACGATAGAGTTTTAAAGAAATCTCAACCGACCCCCGGGAAGAAGAGAATGCAGAATTCCGTAGCAATCATCGTACGCACCAAGGATCGTCCTCGCTTTCTCGAACGTGCACTGGCGAATATTGCGGCGCAAACCTACCCGCAGGTGAAGACCGTTGTGGTCAATGACGGCGGCGACGCTGCCACCGTCGACCGTCTGATTGATGCTTCTGCGCTTTCAAACGTTCAGGTTATCCACCACGAGGTCAGTCGAGGAATGGAAGCCGCTTCCAATGTTGGCATTCGCGCCTGCGCATCGGAATTCATCGCAATCCATGACGACGACGACCTCTGGGAACCCACCTTCCTCGAAAAAACTGTGGCGGCGCTGGAAGAGAACGACGACGTCATGGTGGTTGTGCGCACCGACGAATACTTCGAAAAAATTACCGAATCGGGCTTCGAATTCGTAGAATCACGCCCCTTCTGGGAAAACCTACAGGGCATGAACGTGGTTGATTTCTTCCGCATTAACCGCGCAGTACCGATTGGCATTCTTTACCGCCGCCGTCTGCTCGATGAAATCGGCTACTACAACGAAACCCTACCGGTGGTCGGTGACTGGGAGTTCAACGTGCGCGTTGCTTCCAAACATAAGGTTCTGTTTCTTCACGAGAACCTTGCCCACTGGTCCAAGCGTTTGAACGCTACTGGAACCGACTCCAATAGCGTGTACGCGGCGGCGCAAGAACACAAATTCTTTGACGCGCGAGTACGAAGCGACGCGGTTCGGGAGCACTTCGCCCAAGGCGGGCATCTGGGCCCTTATCTTTACAACGCGCACTTGGCGAATGAGGTCCAGGAAGCGGTTCACCACAGCCACGAGTTGCTCCACGACGTGCTGAACCGGTTAGAACGAATCGAAGCCACCCAACGCGAACAAGCTGCGCGCTTAGAACGAGTTGAACGGGCGCTAAGCGTGCGGGGGCGCGCCCGTACCATCAGCACCAAACTACAGCGCTTGGCACAGCGCAGAGAAAAATAAAATTACTTCTTCAGTAATTGTTTTTATCCCTGGTACAGCGTGGTTAAGAACTGCGCTTCATCAGAAGGGGCGCAGGAACTTGGCGGAGGAGCTTGTATTTCAAGAAACCAGCCACCGCCCCTAGTGCGTACCCTCCTTCAGAAAAAGTCTTGAGGCGACTCTGCGCGTCCTTGTATTTGAAGAGCCGATAAGGCGTTTTCGCTAACACAAACCCCTGTTTGAGCAGGGAAATATCCCTTTGCACCTGTTCGGGGTAGCGCACTGTCACGAGTACATCGTTGAGAGCGTAGAAATAATGTCTGCGGAATTGCTTGCGGGGAGACTGCGAAATTCGATAAAGGACGGCGGCACCGTAGGATTCAACCTGTTGCATACCCGCTTTGCGGGCTCGTGCCCAAAAGTCCCAGTCGTCGCTGCCACGTTTATAGGATGAATCGAATCCTCCCAGCGCAAGAAGATCATGTTTTCTGGCACCGAAAGATGCTCCACCCACAAAGAAATGAACCTCAATTTTTTCGTGAGGATTGGGTTCCTGGATAAAGAGATTTTGCCATTTGGGCTGGGTAAAGAGCTGGTAGATTTCCCGGTTTTCTAGGGATAAGTCCCCGGTATCTGCAACATTGAGGTATTGACCCAGCACGTAAGAATTCGGGTGATTTTTGAGTGTGGTGTAGAGCGAGCGAACCCAATCTTCACAGACGAAATCGTCGGCATCGCAAATAAGAATAAAGTCGGTTTGCGCGTCCTCGATACCTACGTTGCGGGCGTAGGAGACATTCTGAATTTCTGAGGAATCTACTATACGCACATTGAGCCGGTCCCTGAATCCATCAACTACCGCACCCAGCGCATCGGTACTTCCGTTATCGCTGATGATGACTTCAAAAGCGGGGGCATTTACCTGACGGCTCAGGCATTCTAGCTGGTGCCCTATGACGTCGGCGGCGTTGAGGGTAGGTATGACGACGCTCGCCAAGGGAGCATCGGTGAGGTTCTGTTTGACCGCCCGGCGGATTTCATCGCTGATGGGCTCCATCCTGTCGCGGCGGTTCTGATAGTCCCTTTCCCATGACTGCTCGCGGTCTTGGTCGGCGTAGCCTTGTGCAATTTCTAAAGAACGGCGGTAGATGCGATTCCGCTGTTCCGCAGCAACGGGGGTCCAGCTCTGCGGCGTCAGAGAAACAGCTGGCGCGAGGACTGGCAGCTTGTTTTGTAGGTCGGCAGAACCTGTCAGGGCTTGTTCTACGGCGTTCCACCATGCTTCAGAGAAAGAACGCAGCTGAGAGGTTCGCTGAAAAAGGGTCGAAGAAATGTCGTCGTGCCAGCGAATTATTTCGGCCAGCGCAGAGGAATAGACGGTAGCATCAGCAGAATCGAGAGGGATTGTGTAGTTTTCCGCCCCGTAGTGGGACATCATTCCTCTCAGGCGCATATCGGTAAAGGCATCTGGAATCAGCCCTATAAATGGGACGCCTGATGAGAGAGAAAATACGCCGGGGTGGTATCTGTTAGCTATCGCAACATAAGCGTTGCGGTGAATCGAAACAGCCGCATCAGCATGGAGGATGGGGAGCACGATTGGTTTTGAATTCATCTGGCGGGCGATAGCCGCATGGACGAGGTAGTCTTCATCTTTCCTGCCAGGGGTGCCCTTGTGGGGAACAAAAACCGTATGAAGATGATGAACCTTGTAGGCTTCATCGAGTGCCTTCGCCAAGTGTTGAATCTGCTCGTTATCTAACCCCACGAAGGTAGCGCAAATATATTGATCGGGGAGGTCCGGGACTGTTTCTCCGGGTAGCTGCCTGTGTTCGGAGACGTAGAAAGTGGCGTCATCAATCATGTGATGAGCAGGAACATTATGGTCTTGAGTCCACTGGTAGGAGCTAATTTCTCTTACGCCTACCAGGCGGGATGCCGAAAGTAACTCCTGAAGAATCTCGGAGTCTTTATCTGTGAGCACAGGGCCAAGCGATTGCCCAGAGATAACGAGGGGGATCTCGAAGGTTTGAGCAATGAGCCCATAGGCGGCTCGCTCGTAAAGTAACCACCCGTAGGTTGAATTCATGTTTCCGCCGCCAGCAATGAGAATGCCATCTATTTCAGTCATCGCCTGGGTGAATTCTTCTATTTCAGGGCGGGCTGGTTGTCCTAGTAGGTGTTGGCGGACTTCTTCTAGATATTGTTCTCGTTCGGCAGGGGAGCTGGGAAATTCTAGGGTGTGGATATAGCCGTGAGCCACCCCAATATTGTGTTCAGAGTGTTTTAGGTTCGTGGTTCCTATATGGACCTCAAAACCGCGGTCGACGAGCTGGGTGGCTGCGGTGATGCCCATGGCTTCGTCGCCTACATGGTAATTTTCTCTGCCTAAATCTGCGAGAACGAGGATGCGTGGCAAGTGAAAATTCCCCCCAAAGTAGTGACATGATGAGCTCTTCGGGTGATTTTACCTGACCTATCCGAAGGAAGGGGTAAGGGGGCGGACCCAGCCCATAGTTTTGGCTAGACTGAAACTATGAATCCTCTACTACCTACGGGCTGGGAACTCTTCATCACTGTGGTCGGAATTATCCATGTGGTCCTTTTGCTTGCGGTAATTTTTCGGGTGGGGTTCGACAAATGGCTCGCTCCCGAACACAAAATCTTCCTGCTGATTATTTCACTGTTAGTACCGATTATCGGTCCGGCGATGAGCCTGCTTGTTACCTTCCGCACCAACAAGTAGCTATTCGCCGGTGGCGCCGTCATCTTTCTGTCCTTAAAAGTTTTGTGCCTCAAAGCAAAATTTATGAACCCTAGGGTGTATAAATTTTGCCTTTGAGGCACATTTTTGTCCGGGACGCCGGGACGCCGGGATGCCGCGTCTAGTCTTCGATCAGGTCGCGTACCACGATGGTCTGCTCACGACCGGGGCCCACACCGATTGCTGAAATACGGCAACCGGACAGCTCCTCGAGCTTCTCCACGTAGAGACGCGCGTTCTGAGGCAAATCATCCAGCGACTTTGCCTCGGTGATGTCCTCGGTCCACCCGTCAAAGTACTCAAAGATAGGCTTGGCGTGGTGGAACTCGGTCTGAGTCATGGGCATTTCGTCCTGACGTACCCCGTCCACATCGTAAGCAACGCACACGGGAATCTTCTCCAGTCCGGTGAGAACGTCTAGCTTGGTAATGAACAAGTCGGTAAAACCGTTGATGCGTACAGCCTGGCGCGCCAGCACGGCGTCGTACCAACCGCAACGGCGCGGACGCCCGGTATTCACACCGAACTCGCCACCTGTCTTCTGCAGAAAATCGCCCATCTCGTCAAAGAGCTCAGTAGGGAAGGGGCCAGCACCCACGCGGGTGGTGTATGCCTTCTGAATACCGATTACACGCGAAATACGGGTCGGACCAACACCCGAACCAACGGATGCGCCACCTGCCGTCGGGTTCGACGACGTCACGAAGGGGTAAGTGCCGTGGTCGACGTCGAGGAAGGTCGCCTGACCACCCTCCATCAACAAGGTTTTACCCTCGTCCAGCGCGTTGTTGAGAAGCTGGGTTGATTCAACAATCATGGGCTTGAGACGCTCGGCGAAGCCCATGAAGTATTCAACGATTTCTTCTACTTCAACGTGGCGGCGGTTGTAGACCTTCACCAAAAGTTCGTTCTTTTGGCGCAATGAACCTTCGACTTTTTGGCGCAGGATGGACTCATCCAGAATGTCCTGAACACGAATACCCAGACGCGCTACCTTGTCCTGGTAAGTGGGGCCGATGCCGCGCCCGGTAGTGCCGATGGCGCGCTTGCCGAGAAAGCGTTCGGTGACCTTATCCATGGTCTGGTGGTAAGGGGCCACCAGGTGAGCATTTGCTGAAATTTTAAGTTTTGAGGTATCCGCCCCGCGCGCTTCCAAGCCGTCAATTTCTTCAAAGAGGGCCTCGGGGTTCACTACCACGCCGTTGCCAATAACGGGCACCGCGTTAGGGGAGAGGATGCCAGCGGGAAGTAGCTTGAGCTCGAACTTCTGACCGTTGACGACGACGGTGTGACCGGCGTTGTTGCCACCGTTAGGTTTGACGACGTAGTCAACTCGACCGCCGAGGAGGTCAGTTGCTTTTCCTTTTCCTTCGTCGCCCCACTGGGCTCCGACAATCACAATCGCTGGCATGAAAATTTACTCCTTATGAGCGCGTACACCCGCCGGATTTCACGGAGGTGCGGTGGGTTTTGGCTAATTTAGGCAAAAAACACCAAGTTCAAGAATACCTTGTCTGGTTAGGTGTGGCACAGTGCTATTCAAAATACTGGACGGCGCCAAACCTTGTTGGTTCTCGAATGGCTCGTTTGACTGATTGCCTTTGTGCGCTCCTGCCCGGCGCGGCGTCGGCAAGGATAATAAGCGGAAATATTAGAAATTAGTTGTGTCTCAAGACACATTTTTGGGGATTGTGGGGTGTAATAGTTTCACGCATTGCCCCAGTAAAACGTAGTATGTGGCATGAAAGTCGGTATTTACACTAGTCAGATACATTTTTGATGGGTTGTGAATGCCGAACTTGGGGATTATCCCAGGGCTGGGGTATAGCGTGTGCCGTCGAACACGACTTGCAAGTTTTGCCAAGCGAAGCGAGCAATGTTTGAGCTGGAGCGTTCTGGCGACACAAAGCTAACTCCTCCTTTGGAAGCAAATCCTTATTCTGATTTCTCCCCCAGAAATCGTTAGAGCACTCGCATTTGTGGAAGGTTCTGTGGTTACACACTCCACGGTTTTCACACTGTACAAGGAACCCTTTATGACAAAATTTCATTATTTTTCGCACCGGGCGGGCAAGGCTGTTTTGGCTGGCTCGCTCGGTATTGCGCTAGCTTTTTCGCTGGGCGCACCTGTGTATGCTGCGACTGACCCTGATATGTATCAGGGCTCGTCGGCGCATCGCGATAAAACGCTGACAGCGTCAATGCGCAATGCAGAAGGCACTGTTTCTGCGTTCGTCCAGTTCAAGGGCCCCGGTGCCTTTGAGGCGACTCAGCCATCGGGCGTGCGCACTGGGCAGCAGGATCCGGTTAAGTCTGTGGCTGCGGTTAAAGCTGTTCAGGCAGATGTTGAGGGTAAGGCTGCTTCAGTTGCTTCGGAGACCAACGGGCGGGTTCTTTACACTGCCCATAATGCATTGCGCGGTGTGGCACTGACTGCCGACGCCGAGGCATTGCGTAATCTGGCGAAGCGCTCGGACGTCGTCAAAATTTCGCGGATCGTACCTAAAGAACGCTTTAACGCTGCTACCGATGTTGATACCGCTGCTCTTGCCAGCTGGACCAATGCGGGTAAAACTGGCAAGGGCGTTCGCATCGCTGTGGTGGATTCTGGCTTGGATTACACGCACGCTGATTTTGGTGGTCCCGGCACTCAAGAAGGTTACGAGAAAGCCAAGTCTTCTACTGATATTCCTTCCAAGGAATCAGGCCTTTATGACCCCGCTAAATTTGTAGGTGGCTACGATTTCGCTGGCGATAATTATGACGCAGGCGGCGAGTTCGGAAGCGAGATTCCTCAGCCTGACTCTAACCCCCTTGATTGTCGCGAAGGTGGTCACGGTACGCACGTGGCTGGTTCTGCTGCAGGTTTTGGTGTGGACGAAAACGGAAAAACATTCCGTGGCGATTACACCAAGCTCTCTGCTGAAGACGTCAAGAAAATGAAGATCGGCCCCGGTTCGGCACCGCAAGCAGAGCTCATCAGCATGCGCGTCTTCGGCTGCGAAGGCACCACCAACGTGACCGGCGAAGCACTAGACCGCACGCTGGATCCTAATGGCGACGGCGATTTTTCAGACCGCGCGAACATCGTGAACCTTTCGCTGGGTTCTGATTTCGGACCGATTGATGACCCTGAAAATGACATTGTCAACGCGCTGAACCGTCAGGGCATTCTCTCGGTTATCGCTGCAGGTAACGCCAACGGCTACGGCGGTGTGGGAGATACTTACTCCAACCTGGGTAACCCGGCGAATACTGTCTCGGCTCTAACCGTGGCTAACTCGATTGGCTCAAACTACTTTGTTGACCAGGCAGAGATTACCGCTCCCGAATCCATCAAGGGTAGGGTCACCGGTGATTATTCCCGCGACTTCAACTACGCGGCAGCATCAGACAAACAGCTTTCGGGTACTGTGGTGGCGGCTCCTGAAGAAAACAAGTACGCCTGTGAAGCATTCCCCACTGGCACTGATTTCGGCGGCAAATGGGTTCTGATTGACTGGTATGACGGCCCCGGATCCTTCCCCTGCGGTTCCAAAAAGCGTTTCGACAACATTGAAGCAGCGGGCGGCAAGGGCGTCGTCCTTACCTCTAACGTGATGATGGAAGACGGCGGCATTGCCGGTAATGAGACCATCCCCGGTACTCGCCTCAACGCCGAAGACTCCGCCAAGGTTCGCAAAGCGACCGAAAACGGTGGAACTTTCGACATTACCTTGAAGAACGAATGGATTGAATCAGTCTCCAAGCCCACTAACGCTTTGGATACCCTCAATTCGTCATCCGCTCGCGGTCAGCACGGCTCCAACGGCTTTGTTAAGCCCGACGTCGCTGCCCCCGGCACGAACATCATGTCCGCTGGTGTAGGCAAGGGCAACGGAGGAACCGTAATGACCGGTACCTCTATGTCTACCCCTCACGTAGCTGGCGTTGCCGCTCTGGTTTTGCAGGCGCATCAGAACTACTCACCTGCCAATATCAAGGCAGCGATTATGAATACCGCAACCCACGACGTTAAAACTGCAGATGGTGCAACCTATGCTGTGGACCGTGTGGGCACCGGCCGCATCGATGCACAGGCTGCTGTTAATACCAATGTTTTGGTGTACAACACCGATAACCCCAATGAGGTTTCTGACTCCTTCGGCGTTGTAGAAGCAAAGCCTGGCGATCCTCAGCTCGTGCTCAAGCGCAAGTTCACCGTGGATAACTTCGATTCAGCGGCGCACACCTATAATCTTTCCTACGATTCGTCGGTCATGATGCCCGGTGTGAGCATTACCGTTGACCCCACGGTTTCTGTGGGAGTCGGTAAGAAGACTGAATTTACCGTTACCGCCACCGTTGACCCTTCGGCCCTTCAAAAGACTGCAGACCCCGCCCTGGAGCTTATACAGCTGAATCAGGCGCGCCAGTTTATCGCTCAGGAATCTGGACGCATCAAGCTGACTGAGGCTAAAACCGAACTGCGAGTTCCTGTGCAGATTGCGCCTAAGCCTGTTTCCGATATGAGCGCCAAGGTTGATGCCGCTGAACTGGCAAAGAACGGTACTACCGCGCCGGTAACTCTCAGCGGAACCGAACTCAACCAGGGCGGTTATACCGGTATGCTCGGTGCTTTTGAACTGGGTGCTAAGAGTGATCGCATGAAGAGCACCTCGCTACCCATCCCTTCACTGCAGCAAATTGACTTGCAGTATGTTGGTGCAAGCTCTGACGCACCGATACTTGCTGCCGCAGGGAAAGATACTTCTGATGCCATGCTCGGCTTCGGCATCTCCACCTGGGCTAACTGGGATGTGTTGAGCTGGGCTTATGCCACCGAGGTTTCTATTGACGTCGACGCCAACCAGCGCCCCGACTTTTTCCTCACCGTAGACCGTGTGAAGGGCTTCGATATGCCTTTGGCGGTTCTGCGTGGATTCGTCAACGGTGAACCTACCGTGCTATCTATGCAACCCATCAATGGTGCGCTGGGAGATATCGATACCAACCTCATGGACTCCAACACCATGGTGCTGCCGGTGTTGCTTGCTGACTTGGGTATCACCGCTGATAACGCGGATAAGGTCAGCTACAAGGTAGACACTTACTCTTGGTACGTGGACGGCGCAACCGACTCCACCGACTGGATTAAGTACAACCCCCTCAAGCCCGCTGTCTGGTTTGACGGCGCTGAGCCTGCCACCGACGTCCTGTATAAGGATTCAGCGGCAACCAAGCTCAAGATTCACCGTGACTCCTCCAAGGACGCTGCTGCGCTGTTCCTGCATATGCACAACGGCACCGGCGACCTTGCTGGAATCAAGAAGGGCGAAGACGGCGGCAGGGCTCAGGTTGCTGAACTAGCGGCAGCTACTCCTTCGCAGCCCACCAAGCCGGTTACCAACCCGCGCTTCACCGATGTACCTGCGGACTACCCGTTCTACAACGAAATCGCCTGGTTGGCTACCAAGGGAATTACTACCGGATACCCCGATGGTACGTTCCGCCCCCAGGAGAATGTTCAGCGTGGAGCCATGGCGGCGTTCTTCTACCGCCTAGCTGGTTCACCTGCTTACACCGCGCCGGCTGTCTCTCCTTTCAAGGATGTTCCTACCACCCACCCGTTCTACAAAGAAATCGCGTGGATGAAGGAACAAGGAATCACTACCGGCTTTGCCGATGGCACGTTCCGTCCGCAAGATGACGTGAACCGTGATGCTATGGCGGCGTTCTTCTACCGCATGGCTGGCTCACCAGAGTACACCGCTCCGAGTAAGGCACGATTCTCCGACGTCCCCGTCAACAGCCAGTTCTATAAAGAAGTTTCTTGGCTGGCGTCGGTCGGTGTGACCAACGGTTGGGAGGACGGCACGTTCCGTCCGGTTTCTCCTATTCACCGCGATGCGATGGCTGCGTTCATCTATCGTTATGACAAGAATGTTCAGCACTAAGTTGAGCTAAATATTTCACTGGCAAGAAACCCGCGGCCCCGAATCATCTTCGGGGCCGCGGGTTTTTCATGCGAGAGTTCTGAACTTTGGTCAATTTTGAATCGTTTTGAAGCCCAAAACGCCTAAAAATTGACCAAACTTTTTGAACTTGTTTTAGTCTTTGAGGATTCTAATCTGCATGGGGTAGTCGTAAACCTCGCCACGATTGGCACGCACCGCGCCGATGATGTGGAAAATAAACATGAGGACGGTCGTTGCGCCCCAAATCAACAGGGAAATGGGAGCGCCTAGAGTCAGCGTGAAAATCAGGATTGCCCATCCGACGAGGTTCGCCAGCCAGAGAGTGAAATTGAAGTTGAATGCGCGTGCTGAGTTCGCTGCGGTGAACTTATGACCGGGTTTGTCTTTGAAAATGAACCAGAAGACGAGGGGTCCAAGAAAGCTCAGCGTGCTGGCGGTGACGATGTTCAGAATGAGCGATGACAGGTGGGAAAGCAATGACATCGTTTTGGCATCGGGGGCAATGGGGTTGCCGTAGGCATCAAAATCATGAGGTTGTTGGAAGCCTTGTTGAAAACCCTGCTGGTTGCCGTATTGCTGACCGTACTGCTGGTGCGGCTGCTGTTGGGGGTAGCCAGATGGCTGCTGGGGGTTTTGGTTGTTGAAGTCGTTGTTGGGGGTATCGGGATATTGAGACATTGCCGTCCTTGATTCAGCGGGTGAGTGTTTCTTCTACTGTATAGAGGACGCCGCTGCGACTTCATTAAAACTTTTGAAATTACATAAAATATCCCCCTGCCGGAGGAGGGCTATCCAAGCTCTAATACGGTGCGTAGCTGGGCAAAAAGATTGGGAACTATCGTGTAGTACGCTTTGCGACCGGATTGTTGGCGGGTGAGCAGTCCCGCTTCGGTCAGCTTTTTAAGGTGATGGCTGATAGTGGGCTGCGAAAGGTCAAGTTCGCTCACTAGATCGGTAGTGGTGATAGGTGCGCATCCTTCGCGGGCGATGAGTGAGAGGATACGGAGGCGGCCGGCGTCGCCTAGGAGCTTAAAAATTTCGGCGTAGCGCAGAGCATCGTGAGTAGAGAGCACTTCGGTGGCTAGGGAGCAACAATCTGAAGTGACAGAAACTTCGGCAAGAGGCAGATTCAAATCCATGCATCTACGATACCTTGACAGATGCCTCAAATTCGAAATACTCTTTATATATTGATAATCTTCGATATATTAAGGAAGCTTGTGCCAAACCCCCTACGTACACCCGTTGAGAACCCGCCTGCAACCCCGCCGTCTTCGCGTCTGAGTTTTTTGGACCGCTGGCTGGCTCTCTGGATTCTTCTAGCGATGGCGGCAGGATTGTTGCTGAGCAACCTTGTTCCCGGTCTGAGTAACGCGTTGGAAGCATGGAAAGTCGGCCAAGTATCTGTACCCATTGCCATCGGTTTACTCGTGATGATGTATCCGCCCCTGGCAAAAGTTCGCTATGACAAGAGCGCCCAGCTACTTGCCGATCAACGCCTCATGATTGTTTCTGTGGTACTGAATTGGATTTTGGGACCGGCGCTCATGTTCGCGCTGGCATGGATCTTTGTCCCAGATCTTCCTGAATTTCGTACCGGTTTAATCATTGTGGGCCTTGCTCGCTGTATCGCCATGGTGCTGATTTGGAACGATTTAGCCTGCGGGGACCGCGATGCCGCCGCCACCTTGGTTGCCATTAATTCTTTGTTTCAAGTAATCATGTTCGGAGTACTCGGCTGGTTTTATTTGCAAATACTTCCTAGCTGGCTGGGCTTACCCACGACGTCCGCTGAGTTCTCTTTCTGGGCAATTGTTAGTTCCGTACTGGTCTTCTTGGGCATACCCTTGCTCCTAGGCTTCCTATCCCGGGTGCTGGGTGAACACTTCAAATCGCGTACCTGGTACGAGCAAAAATACCTACCAAAAATTTCCCCACTCGCTCTTATCGGCTTGCTATACACCATTGTGTTGCTCTTTGCCCTTCAAGGAGCGCGAATAGTGGAACAACCCTCGGCAGTGGCACGCGTGGCACTACCACTTCTAGCTTATTTCGTGTTGATGTTCTTCCTGGGGCTTCTTACGAGCCGAGCACTCCATATGGGATACGCCCAATCAACCACCGTGGCGTTTACCGCCGCCGGTAATAATTTTGAACTTGCCATAGCGGTATGCATCGGTACATTTGGTGCGCATTCGGGGCAAGCATTGGCAGGTACTATTGGGCCACTTATTGAGGTTCCTGTACTGATTGCTTTGGTCTATGTTCTGCGCTGGTTGGGACCTAAACTTTTTAACAACGCACCTACTTTTGAAAGATAGAACGATGACTAATCAGCCCACCATTCTCTTTGTATGTAACAGCAATCGCGGAAAGTCCCAGATGGCTGCGGCGCTCATGGACTTGCGTTCTGCGGGGGCAATCCGCTCTACCTCCGCTGGAGTGAAAGCTGAAGAAGGCAAATCTGTGAATGCTGAAGCCGCCGCATCGCTGGCAAAAATTGGTGCCGATATGAGTAGCGGTTACTCAAAACCCATGTCGCCCGAACTACTCGCAGAAGCCGACCGCATCGTCGTCGTCGGTGGAGCAGACCTGGGTACTCTCTCGCCAGAGAACGCCGCCAAAGTAGAACGCTGGAACCCCGACGAGCCCTCCACGCGCGGTATTGAGGGCGAAGAACGCATGGATCTGCTACGCGACGATATCGACCGATTAGTCAAAGATTTACTGGCGCGCCTCTAGCTCCCAGCAAGCTCCCACGATTTTCTTCATCGGGGTTTGCCCACGCCGGAGTAGAATAAACACATGCGTGAATTACAGGTAAAAATCATTGACGAACTGGGCGTACACCCCACCATTGACCCCGCAGAAGAAGTACGCAAACGCGTGCAATTTCTCTGCGACTACCTCAAAATTACGCACACTAACGGCTTTGTTCTGGGCATCTCTGGCGGACTCGATTCCACCCTCGCTGGCCGCCTGTGCCAGCTCGCCGTCGAACAGCTTGCCGACGAAGGCATCACCGCTGAATTCATCGCCGTCCGACTGCCCTATCAGGTGCAAAAAGACGAGGACGACGCCCAAGCTGCGCTACGCTTCATCCAACCTGATCAGACGGTAACCTATAACGTTGCACCAGCCGTAGACGGTTTCGAATCGGCATTCCAAGACGCCGTAGGGCGCCCCATCGCAGACTTCAACAAGGGCAACGTGAAGGCGCGCGCTCGCATGATTGCTCAATACGCGCTGGCGGGGGAGAAGAACTTACTGGTGATTGGAACCGACCACGCCGCAGAATCGGTCACCGGATTCTTTACCAAATTTGGCGATGGCGGCGCCGACGTTTTGCCCCTCTACGGGTTGAATAAACGACAAAATCGCGAACTGCTGAAGGTTCTAGGTGCCGAGGAGCGCCTATGGAAGAAGGTACCCACTGCCGACCTACTTGACGGTAAGCCTCTGCGCACGGACGAAGACGAGCTGGGTCTTACCTACGATCAGATTGACGACTACCTCGAAGGGAAAGAAATCCCTGCCGAAGCCGCCGAAAATCTCGAAGGAAAATTTCTGCGCAGTCGGCACAAACGCACCACGCCCGTCACAATTTTTGACACTTGGTACAAGGCATAAATCGTGGAACCGCAGAGCCACTCAGCGGAGGACTTCGAGAAAACCATTCTGCCCGCCATCGCTACCATGCGTGAATTTGGGCAGGACTTTTCTCGTATGCTCATGGAGTACCAGTTTGCTATTAACGAGGTGCTCACCAAGGTGGAAATTCTGCGCCAGGAATTCACTCACCTTTACCGCTACAACCCGATTGAGCACGTTTCGTCCCGCGTAAAAACCCCTGAATCACTAGCACAAAAGCTGGTACGTAAGGGCGTGAAAATGAGTTCAGAATCGGTGGCGAACAATATCTATGACGTCGCTGGAGTGCGCATTACCTGCAGTTTCATTGGTGACTGCTACCGTGTGATGAGCGCGCTGACTTCTCAGGACGACATTGAAGTGGTTGAAGTCAAGGACTACATCAAACACCCCAAAAAGAATGGGTATAAGAGCCTGCACGTGATTGTGCGAATCCCCATTTTTCTCTCTACCGGCGCTAAGAAAATCCCGGTAGAACTGCAGATTCGTACTATCGCCATGGATTTTTGGGCGGCGTTGGAACATAAAATCTTTTATAAGTACGACCGCGAGGTTCCCGAGCATCTGACCGAAGAACTGTTCAACGCGGCAGTTGTTGCAGACCAGCTCGATCAGCGGATGGAACGGTTGCACAAGTCAGTTCACGGCGACAATGCCTTACGAGACTACACGGAGGACCCGTCGGCTAGCGCCGTTATTCTGCGGCAGCTCCTGGAACTTTCGCGCAACGACGGTAAGCATAGATAACGGTTAGGGTGAAGGCCATGGAACACCTGCGTAAACACAAATTATCATTGGGGTCTGTGGCCTGCGGAATCGTGCTGATTCTCGGTGGATTTCTGTGGATATGGCTCGACGTGACGTTTTTCGAGCCCATCGGAGTGAACTTTGGTCCGATATGGATGGTATTCGGCGGTGGGTTGCTCATCATCGGCGGTCTGCTGGGTTGGATTATCTCCATACTCGCGCAGAAAGTTTTTCGCAGGCGAAACCCCACCCGGCTCACTCAGCCAAAATTAGCTCCACCGACTATAAGACCCTCTCAAAGAAATTTACTCCCCAAGAAATCAAGATGCTGGACCAGATTTCCTCTGAACAGGACGTCGACCAGATGGTGAAAATTCTCAACGGCAAGGATCCGTTTGACCGCCCCACATTGCGCACCGCAAGCCCGCTCACGTTCGCCGCTGCCGTAGAAACGAACGGTTGCACTATGTCGCCAGATTCCTGGGGCAAGGCGAATTTCAAGCCCACCTGCGATACCCATGACATCTGCTATTCCGTCGGTAGTACCACCAATCGTTTAGACTGCGACAACGTCTTTTGGGCATCGCTTTTACGCGAATGCGAGCGGGCATATTCGGCAGGGCTGATGCGTAGCACCTGCCGCGGGGTAGCACAGACCTACTACACGGCAGTACGTACCTTCGGTGCTTCGTACTACGACGGCGCCGGCTCAAAAGCCTAAAGATTTACCTTAGGAGCCAAACGCCACCTGGACCGCGTGAACCGCCGCTTTATCAGTTTCCTGGAGCATTAGCGCATCCGTTCCAGGCAGAGGGGAAATAGTCGTATCAGCCATCTGCGCGAAGGTCGGTATGCCGATGACGTGCACGCGAGGGTCCTGCGAACCGTCCGGGTTAATAACGGCGCGAGTTACCGGGTGTACCTCCGGGGAGGCAGTTTCAATCTTGCGGCCCTCTTCATCTATCTCGCAGAACGGTCGCACCCGCTGAGAGAGCGAAGCATAGATAGGCTCCGCCACGTGGCGAATGTCGGGGTAATGCAAAAAAGCATCGGCAAGATACTTAGCGCGAATTTCCTGCTGAGTGGAGGGCGACATCGCAACAAATTCATCTCCGTCAACCCGGACCTTGGGGCGCTGGCCAATGAACTGAACAATGCCCGCATCAATCACCGCCAAAAGCTGGCGACAACGGAACAGCGGCGGCCCCGAACCGACCATCTGCCCTAATCCGTCAAAATTCTTGTAGTCGGTTTGCCGCGACTCCCAGGTGTAACGCCCCATCGAACCCAAGATTGAAGCGGGCGTACGAGCAGAGGACACCGACCACATGCCCGCTTTGAAGGCGCTATCGTGCCCTGCTGCGGCGTCCTCAATATCCTGTTCAAGATACTGGGCGATATGCTCGGTTACTTCCTCGATGCTTCCTTCCACCCCGGCTAGCGGCTGGCGCCATCGCTCAATATTGAAGCGGTTTTCGGGGTTGGGCACAACATCTGCCATGTCTTCGGCAATGGATTCGGGGGTAGCTTTTTTGATGATGTCCAGGATTTCTTCGATGGACGCGGTAATGGCTTCGGGCTGAAGCTTGGCAAGTTTGCAGTAGTAAGCCTCGTAGGCGTCCTTGATGATAGCGGGGCGAACCTCGATGCCGAAATCGATACGTTCTGCATCTTTGAGCTTCTCGATGGTTGCCATGAGCCGGTGATTTACTGGCTTCGGTGGTAGTGAACCGTAATCTGACTTGGGTAGGAAGGGATAGCCGCGCCCTGATGATACAAGAAGATGCGGTTCTTGCCCCGACGCCTCATACCGCATACCTGCACGGGTGGTGGGATCCTCCACGAAACGGCCACCGCGGTCAATCGTTACCAGCGCCATGAGGTCGTAGAAGCTCATGCCCAAACCGCGCACCAGCACGTCCTCGCCTGCGGGGAGCACCGAAAAATCCTGTTCGGCAGGGGAATTGGGGCGAACCCATACTGCTTCCGCCGCTGCGAACTCCTGCTCCTGGGGGTTGAGCGCGGGAATAGTCCAGCCACTAGCAATAATGGTTGAATCGGCACGGCAGATGGTGCCGTCGGAGAGCTCGATGATGTCGAAAGCATCGTCGGAGGACGCCGTCACCCCCACCGCTTTTGCGCGATGCTCGGTCACCACGACGTTCTCTGGAAGCTCCGCCAGCGCCACACGGTAGCACCAGTTAATGTACTCGCCGTAGAGTGCGCGTGAGGGGTTCGAATGCAGCACGGTAGCGCGCATCTCTTCTTCAAAATCAGGGAGCGGTTCTTGGGGATGCTTCTTGAACAGGGCAGTTTTTTCACGACGAGTGGGTTGTTCTTCGATTTCATTGCCTAGGGTGAGCTGAATCCACTCAAACATGGTAGGGCCTGGCCGCACCGGCGCCGTCACCGTAGAATTCGGTTCGGTAAAGAGCGTTACAGCTCCTGCCAGTGTGTTCATGCATAAGGTTCTAGTCTGGGACGTGTTCCAGATACGACCAGCGCCTAGCTGAGAATCGTCAATCAAGTGAAGGTTAAGCTGTTGCTCGGCTCTGAACTGTTCAGATACCAACGCACCGATTCGGTCGATGACCGAAACTCCGCGCGGCCCAACTCCCACAATGGCAATACTCGCCGGCATGCTCGTCTCCTTCGCTTGATGATCTCTTTCCTTCTAGGTTACCTCCAGGTTAAGGGATCAGCTGGCTAGTTAGTCGTTGGCGGCAATCATACTTTCCCAGAGAAGGCGGTGACCTTCAGGGTCGGGGTGGACTCCATCGACCAATCTCTCCGGTCTGTTTTCTAGAACCGGATAGAGGTCAATAACTGTGTGCTGGGTTTCGTCTGCCCAGGTCACGAGGAGATTGCGGTACTTTTTCACCTGGGCGGGGACCACGTTGAAGCCCATCTGTTGGCGGGCAGCGATGTGGTCGAGCCAGAGGGGAGTAAGGACGATGACACGGCGTACGTCGGCTTCCAGTAGCTTGCTGAGATTCTTGAGGTGCTCTAGGAGTTCTTTGGCAGTGACGGGTGTGCTGCCATCGACGCCTGCGAGGTCATTGATTCCCGCGCTGATGATGACGGTGTCTACTTTGCGCGTGGCGACCTCCGCCGGGGTGTATTTATGCAGACCAGCCAAGGTTTTGCCGGGTATAGCGAGGTTGTAGAAGCGGTTGTTGAGTTCGTCGCGACTAATGTGCGCGGCGGCAAGATATTGAGCCCAACCGCCTGAGGGGTCGGAGCGACCGTAGGCGATGCTGTCACCAACGACGGCGAGGCGGGTTGCGGAAGAAAAGGTTGACGGGACGGGGGCGGGTGCAGGTTTCATGCGTTCAGTATAGGTGTGAGCGAGTACCTGTAGCGGTTGCACCGCGAGGCCGTCTGATTCGGGGGCAAGCTCAATAAAGAAATGAGCGCGACTGAACTCTAGAATTTTAAACAAGAGTTGGATATTTCACATTTGAAAGACGACAGATAAATATTTCTTATCCCAAAAGCGACATATATGGATTCTTTTGCACATTGTAAGAGGTAATTCCCTTACCTAGAGTGGAAAACGGTATAACCCAATACCACCCCCGTTCGCAAATTAGGGAAAATTTCATGTCACAGATTTCACGACGTCGCCTTGTTAAAGGCGCTGCGTGGGCTACCCCCGTTGTTATCGCATCTTCAGCTATTCCTGCTTACGCAGCTTCTCAATGTAACCCCACTATCGCAGGTGGCGGATACATGAACTACGATTGGGGAGTTGTACCCACAAACCCCAAAACTACCGCCACCACTACTCAAAGCTTGAGTATCAGCGCTCAAATATCAGCTAGCCAATTGCCGGTAGGGGCTGTAATCACCGATATTCGCTTTGAGTACTGGATTCAGAGTCGTGATGATGGAATCACTAACCCCGATGGTTCATCCGGTAGTCATGGACCAGGTGTTTATGATCCTGGTAATTCACATGCTTCTACTAAAACTGCGGGAACCTGTACTACAAGCTACAGCACGATAACGGGTTGCTCTTACAAAGGTACTACTACTCCGCTTAGCAGCCTTGCTGCTCGTCCTGCTAGCTCAACGTTTACCTCAGGCACGTCAAAAGCTGCCGTTACTTCTAACTGGGTAAATCACAGTTTCGCTAAACTTAATGGATCAACTGTTACTGCAAAAGCTTGGCAGTTCCAGTTCATCGGCGATCCTAAGCTTGCCACCGCGCAGCTCACTAAAAATGCAACTACCGGCTGCCTAGATTTGCCTACTCTGAATACACCTCAGTTCTATGTTTCTTACGCTAACGTTCTGCAGTCAGCAAATACAGAACGCACCATCTATGTGGATCGAACTGCTTACATTACTTATACCGTGAATGGGATCAGCAAGACCCTGACTATGTACCAGCCCAGTAAATATCTTTGTGATTCTTCAGCATCAGGTGGCGTCAACCGCTGCTAATGATTCTTTGCGAATCTAAATAAACTAAATCAACCCAGCAACTACGCTGGGTTGTTTTAGTTTGACCACAATTCGAGGACGAGTAACTTCTGCTACCGCCCCTTGAACTCGGGCTTACGCTTCTCCGTGAACGCGGCAAATCCTTCGGCGTAATCCTCCGAAGAGCATAGCGCCCCCTGTGCCTTATTCTCCAACTCAACGGACTCCCACAAGCCTAAACGCTCGTCGCGAATCCTCTGCACGAGCTCCTTGGATGCCCTAAACGCGCCCGTTGCCCCGGACGCCACGCGGGACGCCGTCGCGCGCGTGAAGTCTAGCAACTCGTCGGCGGGCACAGACCGCGAGAAAAGCCCCGCCCGCACCGCCTCTTCACCGCTGATGAGGTCGGCAGTGTAAATCAAATCGAGCGTGCGATGCGTGCCCAGCCGCTCTACAAACAGCGAGTGACCACCCGAGTCGAGGGTTGCCCCAAGGTTCGCAAAAGGCGAGCCAATCTTTGCATTTTCGGCAACATAAACTACGTCAGTTGCAATGGCCAAGCCCAGCCCCACGCCCAAGCAAGGCCCCTGCACCGCTGCAAAAGTAGGAGCAGGGAAAGCTGCCATCTTCTTCAACAGTGGGGTAACTTTTTCTGCAAGGTAGGCGTAAGCATCATCAGTGGAAGGCGTCAGACCAGCGATATCTCGACCGGCACAGAAACCACGACCCTCTCCACGAATAATAAGTGCGCGCACTCCCGCCTGAGCCGCCTCATCGTAAGCGGCCGATAACTCAGCAAGAGCTTCTTCGTTGAGAGCATTCATCTTCTGAGGGGCGTTCAAAACGATCTCAGCTACGCCCTGATTAATAGATAGTTCAATCATGAGGTTCTCTCTAACAGACTAGGCGTCAAAATCGATCTTGACGTTTTCAGAGCACGGGCGGGTCTGGCAGGTCAGCACGTAGCCGGCGTCGACTTCTTCCTTCTCTAGTGCATAGTTTTCATCCATTTCGGTATCGCCCTCAATCACCTTGGCACGGCAGGTTCCGCACACTCCACCGGCGCAGGCAAAGGGGACATCTGAGCGTACACGCAGAGCCGCGTTGAGGAGCGTCTCATAGGCAGAGGCGGGGGACTCAACCCGGGATGAGGTGCCGTCTAGGTTGAAGGAGATAACGAAATTGTTCCCACTGGGATCAACCTCGATTGCGCGCCCTTGCTGACCAGCAGGGCGTTCAGGCTTACCGGTGGTAAAGAGTTCGAAGCGGACGTCGTCTTCAGCGACACCGCGTTCCTTGAGGGTGTCGCGGCACAGCTGAACCAGCTCGAAGGGGCCACACAGGAACCACTCATCGGTGGCTTCGGTTCGAATTACGCGATCCAAGAGCTCGTTGAGTTTTTCTTCGTCAATACGACCGCTCATGAGCGGGGAAACACGCTGTTCACGAGAGAGCACATGGTGGACGGCAAAGCGCTGCGGGTACTTGTCTTTGAGGTCGCCAATTTCTTCGGCAAACATGACGTCCATGGCCGACTTGTTGGCATAGACCAAATCGAAAGTGGAATCGGTAGACTGGCGCAAAACTGACCGTGCAATCGACATGATGGGGGTAATGCCCGAGCCGGCGGCGAAGGCCACCAGGTTAAGGTTGCCTTCAGCGACAGCGTCCTTTGCTACCTCGTCCGGGTTGTTCATGGAGGTGATGTTCTTTTTGGAAACGAAAGCACCCTGGGGGTTCATGACGTCAACTTCGTCACCCTCTTTAAGCTCTGTATTCGCCCAGGTAGAGAACAGGCCGCCGAAGTCTTTTTTGATAGCGACATGAACTTCACCGGGGATAGGTTCAGAACAGATGGAGTAAGAGCGGCGAACTTCTTGCCCATCGATAGTTGCGCGGAGGGCAACGTACTGTCCCGGCACGTAGTTGTAGTCATCCACGAGATCAGTGGGGACCTCAAAGACTACCTCTACCGAATCGGCGGTGAGTTTGCGAACCTGTTTGACCTTCAAGGTGTTGAAGGTCGCGCGACGGCGGTTTGTTGTTGCTTCAGTCATGATTAAACCTTGAATCTCGTGGGTCTGTGTCTAAAAATCTAATGAACTTTGAAGTAGTCAAAGGGTTCTTTGCAGTTTTTGCACTGGTACAGAGCTTTACAGGAGGTGGAACCGAACCGGGTCATCTCTTGAGTCTTGAGAGAGTGGCAGTGAGGGCATTTGACGGCTAACCCCACGCTTACCGGGCCGGCGGCTGCTTTGCCGGTGGGCGGGGCGATGCCGTATTCGTCCAGTTTCTGTTTGCCAATCTCGCTCATCCAGTCGGTGCTCCACGCCGGGGTGAGCACCAGATCGACGCGCGGCTCGGGGTAGCCTGCCTCTACAAACGCTGTGCGCAGGTCAGCAGTAATAGTTTCCATTGCAGGGCATCCCGAATAGGTGGGTGTAATCGTGACGACGGGGGTGCCGTTCACATTTTCTACCGTTCGAAGAACCCCTAGGTCAGCTACGGTCAATACGGGAATTTCCGGATCACAGACCGTGGAGGCGACCTGCCACATGGCAATATCAGAACCCTTGGGGGCAGGCGGAGCCTGCTCGGCGAGTTCTTCAGCGCTGAGACGCTGAAACTTCTGCTCAGGCATGTCTTTGAGCATTTCGCGCTGCATGTCATCGAACCCGAATTTCATGGGTCACCTCCTTGGCCTGTAAGGGCTGATTATGAGAAAAGGTGTTTTTACCAGGTGGCTCCGGGGAACTGCCGCGCCAGAACCTGCATTTCCGCGAGAATATGCCCGCGGGCTTCGGAGAATTCGCCGGAGCGGTCCCCTCCCCAGGCTTGATCTACCTGGGGTAGTTCGAGGGTTGCTTCGGAGATAATCTCAGCGATGCGGCGGTCGAAGTTTTCGCGCAAGCTGGAGGGTTGGACGGCGATGCCGGGTAGAGCGGCGGTGACGTCGTCGTCGTGAAAGAGGTCGTCGATGTAGGGCCACATGTAGTAGAGCCCTTCTTGGATGCGGCGGTGGGATTCTTCGGTGCCGATGCCTAAGCGCAGTAGCCACTGGGCGGCGTGGTCCTGGTGGTATTGGACTTCTTTGAGCGCTTTGGCGGCGATGGCTGCCAGGGTTTCGTCCTGCGATTCCACGAGCTTTGAGTAGAGTTCGTGCTGGTAGTAGGAGAAGATGAGTTGACGGGCGATGGTTTGCCCGAAGTCACCGTTTTCCTGTTCGACGAGGCGGCAGGAGCGGAATTCTTCTTCGTCGCGGAAGTAGGCGAGGTCGTCCTCGGTTTTGCCCCAGGCGGTTCCTGCGTAGGTGAGGAAGAATCGTGCGTGTCCGACCAAATCGAGGGCGATGTTGCCCAACGCGATATCTTCTTCTAGCTCGGGCGCACGGGAAATCCAGTGGGAGAGTCGTTGGCCGAGCATGAGGGCATCGTCGCCGAGGTAGAGGGCGTAGCGGGCTACGTCTTCGCTCGCTGTGATGCCTTGTTCGGCGATTTCTTCGGCGGTAATGGCGATGCCGGCGCTCTGCTTGGTGGCGGAGTCGTTGGATGCAAAACTCATAGGTGCTTCACCCCTTCACTCTTGGTGTAGTAGGTTGCGTGGCGAAAGCTCTTGCCCTGCGCCGATTCGAAAAACCCGCCTTTATGGTCGGGGTCAGAAGAGAGGATGGCATCGGAGGGCACTACCCACACGCTGGTTCCTTCGTTGCGGCGGGTGTAGAGGTCGCGTGCGTTGCGCAGAGCCATGGTGGCATCGGGCGCATGAAGTGATCCAGCGTGTACATGGGAGAGCCCGCGGGATGAGCGTACGAAAACTTCCCAGAGGGGCCATTCGCGGGTGTTTTGGGTGGTGTCAGACATGTTTATGCTCCAATGAGTTCTGCGTTGTGGGCTTCCATCTTGCGGGCGTATTCTGCGGCGGCTTCGCGAACCCAGGCACCTTCGGAGTGGGCGGCGCGACGGCGTTGCATACGCTGGACGTTGCAGGGGCCGTGACCGGAAATGACGGACTTGAATTCGTTCCAGTCGAGTTTGCCGTAGTCGTAGTGGCCGCGTTCTTCGTTCCACTTCAAATCAGGATCAGGCAGGGTGAGCCCGAGTGCTTCTGCCTGGGGAACCATCATGTCAACGAAACGCTGGCGCAACTCGTCGTTGGAGAACCGTTTGATGTTCCACGCCATCGACTGCTTGGAGTTGGGGGAGTCTTCATCGGGCGGACCAAACATCTGTAGCGCGGGACCGTAGAAGCGGTTGACGGCGTCTTGTGCCATCTGCTTCTGCTCGGGTGTTCCGTGGGAGAGCTCATAGAGAATTTCCCAACCCTGGCGCTGGTGGAATGATTCTTCTTTACAAATACGAACCATAGCCCGACCATAGGGACCATAGGATGCGCGGCATAGCGGAACCTGGTTGCAGATAGCTGCGCCGTCGACCAGCCAGCCGATGGCACCAATGTCTGCCCAGGTGCGTGCTGGGTAGTTGAAGATGGAGGAGTATTTTGCCTTGCCATCGAGCAACTGCTGGTTGAGGACGTCGCGGGGGGTGCCGAGGGTTTCGGCGGCGGAGTAGAGGTAGAGGCCGTGACCTGCTTCGTCTTGAACCTTTGCCATGAGGATTGCTTTGCGCTTGAGAGAAGGGGCACGAGTAATCCAGTTGGCCTCGGGTTGCATGCCGATAATTTCAGAGTGAGCGTGCTGAGACACCTGGCGGGTGAGGGTCTTGCGGTAGCCTTCGGGCATCCAGTCGCGAGGCTCCACGCGGGAGTCTTCGCTAATGAGCTGGTCAAAGTAGTTTTGGGCTGCCTGCTCGTCCTCGCCGAGCGCGGCATCTGATACTGCTTTCAGATGGTCTGCTTGAGGTGCGTTCATGAGAATTTCCTTGCGTGAAGCCGGTAGGGATGAGAAACCGATGCATGATTTACTGACCGTTCGTTCAGTATAAGATTGTACCTAAATTTCAGTCAAGATGTTGCGCAGTTCACAAAATTTGTGGCAAAGTGGCTGTGACTGCATAGTTTGACCGAACATTCGGTCAGTAAATCGTGAGGGGAATTATGACATTAGCTCACGTCATTCTTAAAAACGACCCCGCCACCGAATGGATGGGAATCAAAATTCTTCATGCGGAATACGGGTACGCAATCATCACCATGAGACTGCGTGAAGAAATGCTCAACGGCTTCGGAATAGCCCACGGTGGCATGATTTTTGCCTTTGCCGATACTGCCTTCGCGCTCGCCTGCAATAAGCCAGAAGGTGACCCTGAAACCATCACCGTGGCATCGGGTGTAGACATCAACTTTGTCTCCTCGGGGCAAGCAGGCGAAAAACTAACAGCCACCGCAGAGGTTCGTGAACAGTATGGCCGTAGCGGTCTCTACGACATCAAAGTCACTGGCGAGGACGGGCGCACTATCGCAGAATTTCGCGGTCGCTCCCGCACCATCGCCCGTCCAACTGCCCAGTAAATAAACATTTGCACTAACCAAAGGAAGAAAAATGACAGTACAGAGTAGTACTTCTTGCAGTGTAAAAAATCCCTACAGCGTGGCTCCTGTCGCCGCAGACCGCTCCCAGCCGGACCCAGAAGAGCTGATGAGCCGTGATCAAATCGAATCGCTCCAGTTCGAGCGACTGCGCTGGACCCTCCATTACGCCTATGAAAATGTACCTGCCTATAAAGAGCTCTACGATGAGGCGGGGGTACATCCTGGTGACTTCAAAGAGCTCGACGACCTGAAGGTTTTCCCTTATACCGATAAAGAATTTCTCCGTAAGGCGTACCCTTTCAAAGCGGATGCAGTACCGATGAGCGAGATACGCCGAATCCACGCCTCTTCTGGTACCACCGGTCAACCCACCGTGGTGACTTATACAGAAAACGATTTGCAGACCTGGGCAACCTTGGTGGCTCGTTGCTTCCGCTTCTCCGGCATTAAGCCCGGTGATAAGGTGCACAACGCCTACGGTTACGGTCTCTTTACCGGCGGACTGGGCGCGCACTACGGCGCTGAACGTCTCGGTTGCGCCGTCATTCCGATGTCCGGCGGGCAAACCGAAAAGCAGGTTCAGATGATTAAAGATTTTGAACCTCAGGCAATTCTCTCTACTCCCACTTACCTGCTCACCATTGCAGATGGGTTCCGCAAGCTGGGCGTGGATCCCAAAGAGACCTCGCTGCGCACCGCAATTCTGGGTGCAGAACCGTGGACGGCTGAAATGCGCCACGAAATTGAACAGACGTTTGGCACCCTCAAAGCCTGTGATATTTACGGACTGTCCGAAGTAATGGGTCCCGGTGTGGCAGGCGAATCGTTTGAATCGCAGGATGGCTCGCATATTTGGGAAGACCACTTCCGCCCCGAAATCATTGACCCCTTTGACGATTCGATTATGCCTTTAGGCCACCCCGGTGAACTTGTCTTCACGGCGCTTACCAAAGAGGCACTACCCATTATTCGCTACCGCACGCATGACCTCACCCGTCTTCTACCGGGTACCGCGCGTCCAGGGCACCGCCGCATGGGTAAAATTACCGGTCGAAGCGATGACATGATTATCTTGCGAGGCGTCAATCTCTTCCCCACCCAGGTGGAAGAACTTGCACTTCGTCACCCCGAACTCTCTCCGCACTTTGCCCTGGAGATTACCCGCCCCCATCGTATGGATGAAATGACCGTTCGCATCGAACGTCGAGAGGACGTCACTCTCGAACAGGCTGAGGATGCAGCTAAGCGTTTGCAACACGACATTAAAACTAAGATTGGCTCTTCCTGCCGTATTGAGGTACTTGACCCTGATGTTCTGCCACGTTCTATGGGCAAGATTCGCCGTATTTACGATAACCGCCCCAAGAATACCGAGAGTTAAGACATCGCGTTGAGTCTCACGTTGTGATAAACCAGCTTCTGCATGCGCAGACAGCATAAAATGAGCTGAGATGCCCCAACGACAGGGTATCTCAGCTCATTTTATTGCGAACCATTTTCTGAGGATCTCATGGCTAATCAATCACATACCGCCTCTACTAAGCGTGGCAGACCGGGCTACGAGAGAGAAGAACTTCTCAGTATCTGCGTTCGTGCTTTTAATGAATATGGGTATGAAGCCACTTCAATGGGGGTGCTGGCAGATGCCCTCGGAATTACTAAATCGGCAATCTATCATCACGTAAAGTCCAAAGAGGAAATTCTGGAATATGCCCTTAACCGGGCGCTGGTGTCCCTTGAAGAAGTCTTTGATGCCGCTGAATCCCTAGAGGATTCTAACCCTGCTGAAGCGGTGGAATTCGTGACTCGCCAGACTGTCTATGCGCTGGTAGAACAGTTTGATAATGTAACCCTCCTCTTGCGGCTCAGGGGTAACTCGCAGGTAGAAACCGAGGCGTTAGAACGACGTCGGGAGCTTACCAACAGGTTATCCGCGCTGGTCAAAACGGCGCAGGAGGCAAAAGAAATCCGTCAAGATATTTCAGACAGAACTATCGCTCGACTGATTTTCGGCATGATTAACTCACTCGCAACCTGGTATCGCCCAGAACGCGGGGAGAACGTTGAAAAGCTCGCCGATGCCGTTGTTCAAATGGCTTTTGATGGTATGGCCGATTCGACGGCTACTTCAACTACAGCTCGTTAGGTCGCTCTAGAGCTTCTTTTTGCTGCCCCCGCTGATCAAAATTCTCTGGGCGCAGCCATTTCTCGAAAGCTTGCTTTTGATGCGGCCAATCCTCGTCGGTGAGAGCGAACCAGGCGGTATCACGGGAGCGATTTTTGTAGATGAGAGCGTTGCGGAAAATTCCTTCAAACCGGAAGCCCAGGCGACGTGCAGCACGTCGGGAAGGCTCATTGAGAGCATCGCACTTCCATTCATAACGGCGATACCCCAAATCTTCCAGGGCGTATTTCATGAGGAGATACTGCGCTTCGGTGGCGGTTGCAGTGCGTTTGAGAAGCTGTGAATATATGACCCAACCTACTTCAATAGTGCCATGCTCAGGAGTCATATGCATGAGCGAGAAAGTGCCGACTGCTTTGCCTAGTTCGTGGTCAATAATCGTGAAATGCAGAGGATCTGCTGAACTTTCTTGAACGCAAAGAAAATCTATAAAGTCTTCTATGGTCTCAAAAGGGCCGGCGGCCATGTATGTCCAGATACTGTTCTCAGAACGCTGCAAAAGCGTTTCGATGAGATCAGCTCCGTGTTTTTCGGTAGAGAGCGGTTTAATAGTGCAAAAACGCCCGTTGAGCGTAACTCGTTCGGGGCGTGGGCGCGGCGTCCATCCGGAAACCTCATCGCCAATAGGCTGGTCAAACTCGTTATAGTGAACCATGGCAACTCCTGGAAAAATGCACTTTCAATGTAGCCTATCGTCACGAAATACCCCCCCGGCCAGTTTGTATCAAACTTTGCGTTCTTTACTGGGTGCCTCGTGGCATAGAGCGCGAAATCTGATACAAACTTGGGGTGAGGCAGCCGCTTACTTCTTTTCTACTAGAGTCAGAACGTCGTACGTCGCCACAATTTCGTCGTTCTGGTTATGTAGTACGGCGTCCCAAGCGACTTCACCGTATTCATCGGTTACGCGCGGGGTAATCTTCTTTGCGGTGAGGGTGACTCGAATCGAATCGTCGTAGGTTACCGGAGTGATGAATCGCAGATTCTCTAATCCATAGTTTGCAAGTACTGGCCCAGGGGCGGCATCCACAAACAGACCTGCAGCCCAAGAGACCAGCAGGTAACCGTGGGCAACCCGACGGGGGAAGAATGGGTTGGCGGCGGCGGCCTCTTCATCGGTATGGGCGTAGAACTGATCTCCTGTGGAATCTGCGAAAGCGGTGATGTCCTCTAAGGTTACTTTACGCAGGGGAGAGACGAACTGGTCACCAATCTTTAGCTCAGCCAGTGACTTCCGGAAGGGGTGGACGTCTTCGCCGGTATCTACCGATTCGCGCGTTACGGTGCGCGCATCAGCTCCTTGATGCCACACGCCGGTAATGGCGGTAAGCATATTGGGGGAACCTTGAATGGCAGTGCGTTGCATATAGTGCTTGACAGCGCGCACACCGCCAAGTTCTTCGCCGCCGCCTGCGCGTCCGGGGCCACCGTGCACTAGATGCGGAACCGGGGAGCCGTGTCCGGTGGAAGTTTTTGCGTCTTCCCTATTCAAGACCAGAACGCGACCGTGATGAGCAGCGATACCTAAAACTGCCTGCTGGGCAATTTCGCGGTCGTTAGTGCACACGGTAGCTACTAGTGAGCCTTCGCCGAGGTTCGCCAGTTCAATAGCCTCTCCAAAGTCGCTGTATTCAATGACCGAGGTTACTGGCCCGAATGCTTCAATCGAATGGACGGCCTCATTGCGGGGGTCATCAAAGGTCAAAATTGTGACGGGGTAAAAGGCGCCTTCGCTGGGAGCTTCGCTCTGGAAAGCGATAGTGCCTCCGGCAGCGGTGAGTTTTTCAACTGAGGAGGACACTTCGCCCTTTTGTTCCGAAGATGCCAAAGCACCAGTGGTGCTTCCCTCTGTCCGAGGGTCCCCTATCTTCACCTTGCTGGAGATTGTTTCTGTCAGCGCCTTGATGACGTCGTCACGGCGACCCGCCGGCACAATGACGCGGCGAATTGCAGTACATTTTTGGCCTGCCTTGGCGGTAATCTCCACAAATACAGACTTGACGAAAGCATTAAATTCAGGTGTGCCAACTTCAGCATCGGGACCAAGAATTGCTGCGTTGAGAGAGTCGGTTTCTGCGGTAAAACGTACACCTTTGGTTTGTACATTGGGATGGGCGCGCAGGGTTTGTGCGGTGCTAGCGGAGCCTGTGAACGCCACATGGTCTCGGTAATCCAGGTAATCCAGGAGGTCGCGGGCAGAGCCGGAAATGAGCTGAATGGAGCCTTCGGGTAAAACGCCTGATTCTAGCATGAGGCGTACACATGCCTCGGTCACGTAACCGGTTGCCGTTGCTGGTTTCACAATCGAAGGCATGCCCGCAATAAACGCCGGTGCAAACTTTTCCAGCATGCCCCAAACTGGAAAATTAAAGGCATTAATCTCTACTGCGACTCCGGGCAGTCGGGTGTAAATGTGCTCACCGGCAAAGCTGCCGTCCTTTGAAAGCGGCTCGGTTGCGCCGTCAATAATCACGTTCGAGTTGGGGAGCTCGCGCCGTCCTTTGGAGGAAAAGGTGAAGAGGGTGCCGATGCCACCATCAATATCGATATAGTGATCGCGCTGGGTGGAACCGCTGGCGAACGAAATATCGTAGAGTTCTTGCTTATGTTCGTTGAGGTAAATAGCCAACTCTTTGAGCTTCAAAGCGCGCTCGTGAATGGTGAGCTCACCCAGATTCTTCTGCCCGACGGTGCGCGCGTACTCGATTGCTCCCGCAGTATCGATTCCCTCGGTACTGGCGGTGAAGATGACTTCTTCGGTTGAGGTATCTTGGATTTCTGAGAGCTTCTGCGGGTTGGACGGCGTCCACCAGTTGCCTTTGATGAAGCTAGGAATGAGCGCGGGGCTAGTCATGAGTATCCTTCCGAAGATTGAACAAAACAAACTTTCCGACCGTTCGTTCAGTTATTATTCTTACTATAACGCACGTCACTTATTCCTCTGAAGGGTTTTCATGAACGAAGCACAAGAATCATCTACCCAGCGCGAACTCTGGAAAATTACACTGGGTGAGCTAGATGAAAAATTAGGCGTAAAAGTACTGGAAGAATCTGCTACACGTGTAGTGGCAACCATGCCGGTTGCAGGAAACCGCCAGTCGCTGGGGCTGCTTCATGGTGGGGCAATGCTGGCGCTGGGGGAGGCGGTAGGTTCTTGGGGCGCGGTCATCCATGCTTCTTCGATGGGGAAGCTTGCCGTGGGTGTAGATGTAAACGCCACGCATCATAAATCTTCGAAAGATGGAAGTGTGACGGCGACATCCTCGGCAATCCACCTAGGGCGTTCCCTCACTACCCACGAAGTAGTTATTACCCACAATGACGACGGCGCGCGTCTGTGCACCATGAGAATTACTAACTTCATCAAATAACTTTAGTTGCTAAGAGTGGAGATTTCTTACGATTTTCATAAACCGTAATATGCAACTATTACTGTCTCTTGCGCTTCCAAGGGGTACTATCATTAAAGTAATCAAGCTCATAATCAAATAAGAGTAGATTGAAAGAAGATGATTACCGTGCAGTATACTGCAGGGAACTACGAAGCTTTCGCAAGGTCGCGGAAGCCTAAGGACATCGACCATAAAACCGCTCATATTGTGGGTGGCGGATTAGCAGGTTTAGCTGTTGCGGGGTTCCTTATAAGAGATGGGCATATGGATGGCTCCAAAATCACCATCTACGAAAAGTCCATGATTGCGGGCGGTGCTCTAGACGGAATTGAAGAACCTGACAAAGGGTTCGTAATACGCGGCGGTCGCGAAATGGAAAATCATTTTGAAACTCTATGGGATCTCTTTCGATCCGTACCTTCGCTTGAAATCGAAGATGCTAGCGTGCTTGATGAGTTTTACTGGCTCAATAAAGACGACCCTAACTACTCCTTGTGCCGCGCTACTTACCAACAGGGTAAGGAATGGCCAACTAACGGCAAATTTACCCTCAGCAAAAAGGCGCAGAAAGAATTGATGAGCCTTTTCTTCCGAGACGCCGATTCGCTTCAAGATGTACGAATCAATGAAGTTTTTTCTGATGAATTTCTAAAGAGCAATTTCTGGATGTATTGGCGCACGATGTTCGCCTTTGAAGAATGGCACTCTGCTCTTGAGATGAAGCTATATCTGCATCGATTTGTTCACCACATTGATGGCTTACCGGATTTCTCTGCCCTTAAGTTTACCAAGTATAACCAGTATGAATCGCTGACTCTACCTCTCGTCAAATGGTTGCAAGATCACGGCGTTCAATTTTCCTATGATTCTGAAGTTACAGATATAGATTTTGAGGATAATCGACCCCAAGGGATTAAGCGCGCCACGGCTATCCATGTAATTCGGGAGGGGAAAGAAGAAAATATTCCCCTTACCGACAATGATTTGCTCTTCATAACTATCGGTTCCCTCGTGGATAATTCTGATGAGGGCGATCATCATACTGCGGCACAACTCAATGAAGGTCCTGCTCCAGCCTGGGACTTGTGGAAAAAAATTGCGAAGAAGGATCCGGCTTTCGGTAAACCAGAAGTTTTTTGCTCCAATATTGAGGAAACTAAATGGGAGTCTGCTACCGTTACCACATTGGATGAGCGTATCCCGCGTTATATTGAGCAGATTTCTCACCGTAACCCTCTGAGTGGCCGTGTAGTAACGGGTGGAATCGTCACTGCACAAGATTCAAGCTGGTTAATGTCCTGGACAGTCAACCGTCAACCACATTTCAAAAAACAGCCTAAGGATCAGGTGGTTGTATGGGTCTATGGTCTATTTAGCGATGTACCCGGAGACTATGTTAAGAAATCTTTGCAGGAATGCACCGGGGAGGAAATAGTCCAGGAATGGCTCTATCACCTCGGTGTTCCTACTGATGAAATTGAGGAGCTGGCCGCTACGGGAGCTAAGTGCGTCCCAGTTATGATGCCGTATGTCACTTCGTTCTTTATGCCGCGTAAGCACACAGACCGTCCAGCTGTAGTTCCGGAAGGTTCCCAGAATTTCGCCTTTATCGGTCAGTTCGCGCAATCTGCTACTCGAGACTGTATCTTCACTACCGAGTATTCGGTGCGAACTGCTATGGAGTCTGTATATGCCCTCCTGGGGATAGAACGAGGAATCCCCGAAGTGTATAACTCAACCTACGATGTTCGAGTCTTACTAGATGCAGCCCATAGCCTTGCTGACGGTGAGCGAACAAAGCTTCCAGGAGGAGCACTAAGTAATTTACTGATAGATAAGAAACTTAAAAATACCGAGATTCTTAAGCTCCTTAAAGAGGCTGATCTGCTCTAAAATCTTCAAAATATTAAGTTGATAACTCGTTAACTGAGAAACGGGAAAGGGCGATTGGAACGAAATGATTCAATCCAACCGCCCTTTTCGTATACCCTGCTGAAACCTTAGCTGTAGTCGTAGAAACCCTTGCCCGACTTTCTGCCGAGCTCACCGCGCTCTACCATCTCGCGCATCAGCTGGGGAGGAGCGAATCGCTCGCCTAGTTGGGACTCCAAATATTCAGCAATTCCCAGACGCACATCCAGCCCCACAACGTCGGTCAGAGCCAGAGGGCCGATAGGGAACTTGTAGCCCAGCACCATCGCGTTATCAATATCCTGAGGCGAAGCTACACCTTCCTCCACCATGCGAATAGCCTCAAGGGCAATTGCCACACCTAAGCGGGACGACGCGAAGCCCGGGGCATCATTGACCACTACCGGCGTCTTGCCGAGACCCTCAACCCACTGTGGTGCTAGGGCACGAAGCTCCTCGCCCGTATGCTTCGATTGAACGACTTCCACCAGTTTGGACGCCGGAACCGGGTTGAAAAAGTGCAGCCCCAAGAAGCGCTCGGGCCGCTGAAGTTCCTCTGCCAGCCCGTCAATAGAAAGCGAGGACGTATTTGAAGCTAACCAGGCTTCCTCGCCGAGTTCAGCTTCTACTGCGGTGAGTGCCTCAACCTTTACATCCCATATCTCAGGAACTGCCTCAACCACTAACTCGCACCCCGCAAAATCGGAGTAGCTAGTAGTCACCTTCAGGTGTTCTACCCATACGTCCAGATTTCCATCAATCTTTCCGCGTTCTAGGGACTTTGCTAAATCAGATTCCACGCGCTCGCGGGCAGCTTGAGCCGACTGGGCATCGCGTTCCACCACGGTCACTTGCGACCCCGAAATGAGGAAGGCATGGGCTATACCTGCGCCCATGCGTCCGCCGCCCAGTACACCTACTGTGGAGGGAAGAGCCGTCTTTTCAGTCATAAGTTTTACCTACTTCTTTTTGCGGTCAAGAAATGCTTGCATGCGATCGAACTTAGCTTCTGATTCAAACAGAATTGCCTGGGCAAGCTCGTCAATATGAGGATGTGCCGACGGCGGTGCCGAGAACACGCGCTTGGTAATGCGCACGGCGAGCGGATCCTGTTTGCCAACGCGGTCTGCTAATGCGTGGGCGGCGTCAAGTAGCTCTGCCGGATCGTGAATTTCGGTGACGAGTCTGAGTTCCAACGCTTCCTCGGCGTTGAGAATGCGCCCCGCCATGAGAATTTCCAGCGCTACGGGTTCACCCACCAGCTCTTTAAGCCTCCACAGTGCGCCGGCTGCGGCAATAATACCTAACCCGGTTTCGGGCTGACCCATCTTGATATAAGGGGTTCCCAGCCGAAAATCTGCGGCGTAGGCAAGTTCGGCGCCTCCGCCGAGGGCATACCCGTCAATCGCCGCAATCACCGGCATGGGCAACTTATGGATGCGGTCAAAAATCTGCGAATTGACGCCGAGGAGGGCATCTTCTCGACGACGTTCACGCAACTGGGCTATATTGGCGCCGGAGGCAAAAATACCGCGCCCATTAGTCTCGCACCCGGTCAAAATCATGATTTTAGGAGTGCGTTCTAGATAGTGGCATACCTCGTGTAGTTCACTCACCATGGCGGCGTCGATGGCGTTGCGCACCTCGGGCCGGTTCATGCGCACCAGCAGTCGGTCTTCGCGCTCGTCTACGGTTAAGGCTTGAAAGTGGTCGGTGGTGAGCATTAGACAAGCTCCACCAGGGTTGCCGCGCCCTGACCCACACCAACGCACATGGTAGCTAGACCTTTATCTACGTTTTCGCGTTCCATGCGACCAAGGAGGGTAATCAAGAGGCGGGAGCCCGACGAACCGAGCGGGTGACCCAAAGCAATCGCGCCGCCGTCGCGGTTCACGATGTCCGGGTTAATTCCCAAACGCCGCATGGACGCCAGCGACTGGGTGGCAAAGGCTTCGTTGAGTTCTACCGCGCCAATGTCATCTATTGACCAGCCGGAGCGTTCTAGCACTTTCTCGGTTGCAGGAACCGGGCCTAAGCCCATAATCTCAGGGGCAAGACCGGCGGAAGCGCCATCCACAAATCGTGCACGGGCTTTTAGTCCGTATTTCTTCACTGCAGCGTCTGAAGCGACAATGATTGCCGAGGCGCCGTCATTGAGCGACGACGAATTACCCGCCGTTACTACCGAACCTCCGCCGACGACGGGGCGCAGCTTAGCGAGAACTTCTGTGGTAGTTCCGGGTCGGGGGCCTTCATCGGTGTCCACCACGGTCTCGTTACCCTTGCGGTCTCGAATGGTGACCGGCACGATTTCATCTTTGAACCTGCCTGCCTCGATAGCCGCCAATGCTAGTTCGTGTGAGCGGACGGCGAAGGCGTCGGCGTCTTCACGGGTGATGCCGTCTAGCTTTGCTACTTCCTCAGCGGTTTCAGGCATGGAGTAGGTGAACTTGTCGCGCTTTTTAAATTCGGGGTTTACAAAGCGCCAGCCGATAGAGGTGTCAAAAGTTTCCCCGGGCTTGGCGAATGCTTTGGTGGGTTTTTCGGTCACCCAGGGGGCGCGTGACATGGATTCCACGCCGCCTGCAATCACGATATCTGCTGCGTCGGATTTAACCATTTGTGCTGCCAGGGTAATAGCGGACATACCTGAAGCGCACAGGCGGTTGACCGTGATGCCGGGAACGGTGTCGGGGTAGTCATTGAGTAACCACGCCATACGGGCTACGTTGCGGTTTTCTTCACCGGCACCGTTAGCATTGCCCAGAATGACTTCGTCTACTACCGCGGGGTCGAGTCCGCTTTTCTCGATGACGTCTTTGATGCAGAGCGCTGCAAGATCGTCGGGTCGTACCGAGGAGAGAGCTCCGCCGTACCGCCCAACGGGGGTGCGTGATCCGCCGATGAGGAATGCTTCAGGGGTACTCATCCAAACTCCTTTGTTGGAATGCAGCTCACATGCTTTCGCCGAGTGACTACGCTGATTTACTGAATGGTCGTTCAATAAATAATCTCAAATAAATGTGATGTGAGTCAATATCTTGGGGTGAGGGTAAGAAAAGTACACCGTCTCCGCAAAAATACATGCTCTAGGTTGTACTTTTGCGGAAACGGTGTACTTTGTGGGGGCAGGGAGTTGCTAGCGTGCCTTCTCGGGGTGAAGATTGATGTCCTGAATCGATCGAGGAACCATGCTGACAGCTACCAGTGAGATAACGGCGGCGATGGCGATATATGCACCGATTGACCAGGATTTTCCTGTCTCGGTCAGAAGCATCTCGGCGATCATGGGGGCAAATGCGCCGCCAAAAATCGACCCAATGGCGTAACCAATCGAGATTCCTGAAAAACGCACGCGAGCGGGGAACATCTCAGCGTAAAGCGCTGACTGGGGACCGTATGAGGGCCCCAACGTCATTGTGAGGATAAAGATTGCCAGGGTGAAGAGAACGATATTTCCCGTATCAATCATGAACCACATGGGAACAGCCCAAATAATCATCGCGATATAACCCAGTTGAAAAGTGCGTACTCTGCCGAATTTATCTGACATCCAACCGCCGAGGAGGGTAAAGACGAACCAGCCGAACCCGCCAATGAGCGATGCCGTTAGTGTTTCATTGCGGCTCATGCCCAGCGCCTTCACGCCGTAGGCTGCGAAGAAGGCAATCACGAGGTAGCCTGCGGCGTTATTAGCGATAAAGATGAGTGCGGCAAGTATAACTTCTTTGGTGTTCGTCCGAAAGAGTTCTTTGAGTGGAGCGGATTCTTCAGACTTTAGTTCCTGCATTTCAAGAAATACGGGAGATTCATCCACCGAGCGTCGAATATAAAAACCCACACCAATCAGCACAATAGATAGCAAGAAAGGAATGCGCCAGCCGTACGCCAGGTAAGCTTCTGGTCCAATTGTAAGGTTGATGAGCAGGACGACGGCGGTTGCCAAAATCATGCCAAGGGGTACGCCAATTTGTGGAAAGGCGCCGAAAAGACCTCGTTTACCGATGGGGGCGTGTTCGACAGACATGAGGGCGGCTCCGCCCCATTCGCCTCCGGCGGAGAATCCTTGGAGAATTCGAAGGGCTACTACCAGGATGGGCGCGGCGATTCCGATGCTTTGGTAGGTGGGTACTAGTCCCACGCCCACTGTTGCTACTCCCATAGCAATGAGTGTGAGAACCAGCGTGATGCGACGTCCGTAGCGGTCGCCAATATGCCCGGCCACTATTGCGCCGAGGGGGCGGAAGATGAAGCTAATTCCGAGGGAAGCCCAAGCCACAATCTGAGCGAGAGCTGCAGATTCGTTGCCTGCCGGGTTGAAGTAATGGGTGGCGAGGATGAGACCTGCTGCTTGGGCGTAGATAAAAAAGTCGTACCATTCGATGGTGGTGCCCACGAGGGTTCCTGTGAGAACTTTTCGTTCTTCGGTGGACATTTTGTGGGGTGGCGCTGCAGCGACGGAGGATGTCATGGGGTCTCCCAGGTGAAACTCAACGGTGTGAATGTAATACAGCTCACATTTGCTTTGAGAAGAATCCTATACGAGAGGTGGAGAAATAAATAGATTGAACGAGAAATTAATTTACCGAACGCTCGGTAAATTACTAGACCGCCGTTCAGTGTCCGTTTGATTTTCGTTCACTGATAAGGGTAAATAAATTTTCTCTCATTCCACCCCCTTGCAATATCGTCATCACTCGCTGTTCACATTCACACTTCATTCTTGAATGTTGTGACTGCACCAACTATTCCAGGGCTCGAAAACTCTCAGCCCCTTCGAGAACCACCACAGCGTAAAGCGAAAAAGAGCCTCAAGCGCCTGTTCCTGGCAGCAATCTTGGTGATACCCAATATCATCCTGCTTATCGTCTTTACCTACCGCCCGCTCATCGACAACATTCGCCTCTCTTTCTACAACTGGAATATCTCTTCCACACGAGCCGCGAAATTTATCGGATTCGATAACTACATCGAATGGGCAACAGACCCCACCAGCTGGGCAATCGTATGGCAAACGATCATTTTCACCTTCGTAGCAGTTGCTGGTTCCATGGTGCTAGGGCTAGGTCTTGCCCTGTTGCTTGACCGCAACCTCAAAGGGCGCAATCTGGTGCGCTCGCTCGTCTTCGCTCCCTACGTCATCTCAGGTGCAGCAATCGGCGTAGCTTTTCAATTCGTTTTTGACCCCGGTTACGGCCTGATTCAAGACCTCCTAGGGCGAATCGGCATTGAATCACCGCAGTTCTACACCGATCCCCACTGGGCGCTATTCATGATTACCGCTACTTACGTGTGGAAAAACCTCGGGTACACCTTCGTGATTTATCTGGCAGCGTTGCAAGGTCTGCGCAAAGACTTAGACGAAGCCGCCGAAATTGACCGCACTCCGCGTGCCCGCAAATTCTTCCGCGTAACCCTGCCGCAACTACGTCCGACCACGTTTTTCCTCTCCATTACGGTGCTGCTGAACTCCTTCCAGGTCTTCGACATCATCAACGTCATGACCGGCGGCGGACCCCTCGAAACCTCCACCACCACCATGGTGTACCAGGTCTACCAAGAAACCTTCGTCAACTCCCGCGCAGGCTACGGTGCTGCGGTAGCAACAATCATGTTCCTCGCCGTCCTCGTTATCACCGTCGTGCAAGTTCGTATGCAGGATAAGGAGCAGTAAATGGCATTCGACTACCAAATCCCTGCGGTGCCGCAGAATGTGGGGGACGACGTCCGCCCCGTATCCTCAGCGCAAACCGCCGAGGTGAAAAAGCGCAAAGGCATGATTCCCGGCGAATCTCAGAAATCAAAAATCTGGGGTTACATCGGTATCGTGCTTGCCGGTCTAGTGATTGCAGTGCCCCTCTACTTCGTTGTAATTACAAGTTTTAAGACGCACGGCGACATCTACTCCAACCCCATCAGCTGGATTCCCAGCCCCTGGGCACCGGAAAACTATTCCTACGTGTGGAACAACCTCAACTTTTCCCGCTACATGATTAACTCGATCATCATCACCTTGGTGCTGGTAGTCGTCAAAGTAGCATTCGGGGTGCTCTCTGCCTACGCCTTCGCGTTCATCAAGTTCCCCGGCTCCGGCATCCTGTTCTTCCTCGTGATTGGCACGCTGATGGTTCCCAACGAAATCACCATCATCTCCAATTACGCACTCACTGCGCAGCTCGGCTGGCGAGATACCTTCACCGGCATCATCGTCCCACTCGCCGGCACCGCATTCGGTACTTTCCTCATGCGCAACCACTTCCGTTCCCTGCCCAAAGAAATCCTCGAAGCCGCCACCATGGACGGCGCAGGATTCTTCCGTACCCTCTTCAAGGTAGTGCTACCCATGAGCTGGCCAACCCTGATGGCGTTCGTTATGATTACCGCCGTCGCCGAGTGGAACCAGTACCTTTGGCCCTTCCTCGTCAACGACACCGGACGCGCGGCACCTCTTCAGATTGGACTAACCCAGTTGCAGGACGTCGAAGGACTCACCAACTGGGGCCCCGTCATGGCGGGTACGGTGCTGGCGTCGATTCCCATGGTGATTGTGTTCCTGTTTTTTGCAGAAGTCCATGATTAAGGGCCTGACTGCCGGAGCGGTGAAGGGATGAGGTTGCCGGGTGCGAGCGCGCGAGCACATAAGAGGCAACCGAATGGGGCAGCGCCAGCCATTTTTCCGAGCGAGCGAGGAAAGAAAAATCGAGGCGAATGGCCGGGTGCGAGCGCGCGAGCACATAAGAGGCAACCGAATGGGGCAGCGCCAGCCATTTTTCCGGACTTTGCCGATAAACACTCCAGTACCCGTTTAGCTCAGGAGTCTCGGTGGCTCTGACATTTGCTTCAGCTCAGACATTGCTCGCTGGCGCTCGCAAAACTCGCAAGTCGCAAACGTCAGTAGCCTCCTCGCCCCGAGCTATACCGGGTGACGCGCGGACGAAGCCGATGAACACGACTCGCGAGTTATGCGGAGCGAAGCGGAGCATTGTTCGAGCTGGAGTGTTCATTGGCAAAGTCCGCAAGGCATCCTGAGCTGGAGCGAATATTAGTGTTCCCGCTGCCAGCCATAGTCACAACTTCATCAATACAACTTTCAACAACTAAGGAGAAAACCTCATGAATATTTCCCGTCGCTGCATCCTCTCGCTTGCCGGTCTCACTATTTCTACTGCTGCATTATCGGCGTGTGCTGGCACCGGTAGCTCGTCCTCGTCAGAGGATAAGGGCAATGGCACGCTACAGTTCTGGTCGAACCATCCCGGTTCTTCTCGCGATATTGAGCAGAAGCTGATCGATAAGTGGAACAAGGATAATCCTGACACCCCTGCGCAGCTGATTGATGGCGGTGCGAACTATGAAGAGCTCGGTCAGAAGTTCAATGCGGCGCTCTCAGGCGGCGACCTTCCCGACGTCATCGTGGCGTCGGACGTCACTTGGTTCAACTTCGCGTTCACTGAGGCAACCACTCCGTTGGATGACCTGTGGAAGGACAACAACATCGATACTTCCACCTATGTGAAGACTTTGTTGGAGGACTACAAGTACGAAGATAAGCACTATGGTGTGCCTTATTCCCGTTCGACTCCGCTGATGTATTGGTACGTTGAGGATCTTAAGAAGGCAGGTTTGCCTACTGATCGCGGCCCTGAAACCTGGGATGAATTTCTTAACGAGTGGGGACCGAAGTTGAAGGAAGCTACCGGCAAGCCTGCATTGGCTGTGGCAGATGGTTCGAACTACTTAGATTGGTACTTCGAAGGTGCTTTCTGGACTTTCGGTGGCGCTTACTCCGATGAGTGGGATCTCAAGTTCACCGATCCTAAGACCATTGAGGCCGGCAAGTTCTTGCAGAAGATTGTGGACGAGGGGTTCGTGAAGGTTGTCAAGGATTCGGCGAATGAATTCGGCATCGGTAACACTGCAGGTCTGTTGGAATCCACCGGTTCTTTGGGTGGTTTGAAAGAGAGCGCTAAGGGCGATTTCGTAACCAGCTACTTGCCTGGCCCTAAGCCTGGAACCACTACCGGTGGTGCTGGTCTAGCGATTCCTGCCGGTATTTCCGATGAGCGCAAGAAGGTAGCGGTGAAGTTCATCGACTTCATAACCAATACTGAGAACACCATTACCTTCACCCAGGAAACCGGTTATATGCCCGTCCGCACGGATGCTGCCGACAACCCTGAGCAGAAGAAGTACATGAAAGAGAATCCGAACGCGACCACCGCCATCAAGCAGTTGGAAGAAAACACGAAGTCGCAGGATTACGCCCGCGTGTTCGTCAACGGTGGTGGGCAGAAGATTGGTGGCGCCCTCGACAAGATTGTGGCTGGTCAGGACGTTGAAGAAACCTTCAAAGCTCTCCAAGAGGATTTGCAGAAGGTTATCGACCGCGATATCAAGCCCAATCTTTAAACCCGCGCGTCCTGAACCATTTCAAGAAGAGAAGAATAGATAACCATGGTTGAAGTTTCACTCCAGCACATTTCACGTATTTATGATGCCGGCAAGCGCCCGGCAGTGAACCGTGTCAATATTGACGTGCGTGATGGCGAATTCATCACGCTGGTTGGCCCCTCTGGTTCTGGCAAATCTACGTGCTTGCGCATGATTGCTGGATTGGAACCGGTCAATGAGGGAACCGTCATAATTGACGGGCAGGACGTCACTGAGTTGCGCCCCTCCCAGCGCGACGTGGCGATGGTCTTTCAGTCCTACGCGCTCTACCCGAACATGACCGCGCGTCAAAACATGGCTTTCGCTTTGGAAAACGCCGGGATGGGTAAGGCGGAAGTTAATGAGCGGGTGGAGCAGGCCGCTGAAATGCTTGAACTCACTGACCTGCTGGATAAGAAACCGGCGAATATGTCCGGCGGTCAGCGTCAGCGCGTGTCCATGGGTCGGGCTATTGTGCGCAAGCCCAAGGTCTTTCTCATGGATGAACCGCTGTCTAACCTTGACGCTCGCCTGCGTGTTTCAACCCGTGCGCAAATTGCTTCTCTTCAGCGGGAGCTGGGCGTGACCACTGTGTATGTGACTCACGATCAGACAGAAGCAATGACTATGGGTGATCGTGTGGCGGTACTCAAGGACGGCGTGTTGCAGCAGGTTGATGAGCCCATGCACCTTTACCGCTACCCGGGAAATACCTTTGTGGCAGGATTTATTGGCTCTCCTGCAATGACCCTGTTTGAGGGCGCTACCGTGAATGGTTCTGAGGTTCACCTGGGTGACTTGTGCCAGGTTCCTGTTCCTGAACGGGTTGCTAGTCGGGTAGAACACGGCGTGATTGTGGGTGTGCGGCCCGAAGACTGGAAGATTTCTTTCCCCGGCGCTGACGGCGCCGTAGAAGGGCTGAAGGTGGACGTCGCGCACATTGAGCAGCTCGGCGCAGAAGCTTTCGCGTATGTGGAGCTACTCGATAATTCCACTATTAAGGCTCGTGGGAGCCGGATCGCCGTACGCTTAGAGCGCCTCGCCGAGATGCGGGCTATCGAAGTGGGTGATCAGATACGCATTGCTCCCACCCGCGTCTCACTCTTTGACGGCGAGCAGGAAATCAACCTGGAGTATTTGCACAACGCAGAGCGTGACGTAGCTGTTTCCTCGGTAGCGGCGTCCTAGATTCGCTTAGTTCTCCGCACAAAACTCCGCCGTCCTGGGTTCTCACTCAGGACGGCGGAGCTGTATTCAGATTGCATGAACCACTTATCTAAATCCGGCGAATTGTTTTGTACTTTTGGCTATATTTCTTTCACAACTAGTTCAGTATCGTAATAAATTCGAGAAGTGATTAGCCATCATGCGCTCGGATAATGACAATCTAGAAGCCCCCCCGCGCTGAATGTTTCTGAGCAAACAGCGCACCTCCAACATATAGGGAATATAGTGAAAACAACTCGCCGTACTTTAGTGAAAGGTGCCGCATGGGCGGCACCCGCTGTGGTTGCCTCCGCAGCTATTCCAGCCTACGCAGCTAGCCCAATCCCGGTTCTTTCCTCCGTTATTTGGTTTAGCGGTCGCGGCGCTACCACTAACTACACCTCTACCTGCTCCGTACCCGAAATGACCTCCGCCACCGGCGCCTGTGGAGCTACCACCAGCGCCTGGCCCTGGCGCAACCGCTTTCAGTTTTATGCCACAGATGACGCGGTCTACAGCGACGCTGGTAGCTGCGTTCGTGACTCAAAGATTGACATCACCAACCTCACCGCTGCTCAGTTGACCGGCCCCGTTACTCTCACCTTCTGGCGCCCAGAAAATCTCGATACCACGAACGATATTCGTACCTGGTACCGCGGCGCGAATGATTCGGGGCTCTGGACGGTTCCAACATCTACGGGGGCAGTAGCTACACCGTTTGGCGGAGCCTGGGCTGGAGTAAAAATGTACGAATACAAAACGACCCTCTCTCTAGCGGACGCCCGAAAGTACATGGTTTCTGATGGAAAAGGAGGGGTCAGCCTGAAGCTAACTAAAACAGCAGGTGCTGCTATGAGCTTCTTCTCCGACTGTATGCCCTTCGATTCAAATAACACCCAGGCTGATTTAGATACCTTTAACCGCCTGGGGCGCTATGTTCTCACCGTACCTACAGCTAAGGGGAACCTGACCAAGGATACTGGTTTCTACACCAGCTAAGAGCCTCCGTTACTTTAGGCTGGATCCACCCCACCCACAAAAAATCCGCCGTCCTGGGCTATAGCCCAGGACGGCGGAGGAAAAATTAGCGCGGAAACTCGCGACTAGCAGTCGCTAAAGCCTTATAGCTCCTGCTCGTGCACACGCACCATACGTTCGTTGGTGAACTCGCGCAAAGCCCACTGGGCGTTTTCGCGGCCGTAACCGGACTTGTTGATACCGCCGAAGGGGAATGCGGGGTCGGACTCCATGTGAGCGTTAATCAGCACCATGCCGGCGTTGATGCGCGCACCGAACTTCTGAGCCTTCTCTAAGTCCTCAGACCATACCGAAGACATCAGGCCGTATTCGCTGTGGTTAGCGATACGCAGCGCGTCCTCTTCGTCCTTCGCCTTGAAAACCATGACGACGGGTCCGAAGAGTTCGTTGCAACCCATGTCTGAGTTGAGATCTACGTCGGTGAGCAGCGCGGGTGACATGAACCAGCCGTCGCGGTCGAGCTTCTCGCCGCCGAAATGCAGGGTTGCGCCGTCCTTGACTGCCTGAGCGACACGCTCCACGGCTTCGTCGCGAGCACCCTCTGAAGAGAGCGGACCCATGTCGGTATCTTCGCCGTCGTAAGGACCAACCTTCACGTTTTCCAGTGCTTCCTTGGCGCCGGCAACGAAATCGTCGTAGAGATCCTCTAGCACAATCATGCGCTTGGGGGATGTGCAGACCTGACCGGCGTTAGCGATGCGGTAGGTAACAGCCTTCTTGGCAAGAGCTTTCACATCTGAGGTGTCCAAAACTACGAAGGGGTCATTGCCACCGAGTTCGAGCACCGAACGCTTGAGGTTCTTTGCAGCGTGACCGGCAACAGATGCACCGGCTGCTTCAGAACCAGTGAGCGAAACACCCTTGACGCGGAAGTCTTCAATGATTTTCTCGGCGTCTGAGGTATCGAGGTAGAGGTTCTGGTAAGCGCCAACGGGTAGACCAGCTTCTTCGAGCATGGTCTGGAATCGCTGGGATGAGACGGGACAAATTGCCGCCTGCTTCATCAAAATAGCGTTACCCACCATCAGGTTAGGCAGTGCAAAACGGGCGATTTGGTTGTAGGGGAAGTTCCAAGGCATGATGCCGAAGAGCACACCCAGCGGATCGTGCTTAACGTAGGTCTTCTCAGCACCTTCTGCGGGGAGCACGGTGTCTTCGAGGAATTCGGGCGCGTTATCTGCGAACCAGCGGGCGGTCTTGGCAACCTTGGTGACCTCTGCCTTGCCCTGCTTGAGGGGCTTACCCATCTCGCGACCGATGATGTCCGCTAGTTCATCGGTGTTCTGATCGACAATATCGGCGAACTTATGAAGAACCTCGGCGCGCTCTGCCATGCTGGCTGAACTCCACTTGAGGTACGCCGCATGGGCGTTTTCAATGATTTCTGGAATCTGCTCGCTTTTAATGGAGTCAAATTCTTCTTCTACTTTTCCAGTGCTTGCGTTTGTTAATGCATATGTGCTCATGGAACTATCAGACCACTTAGTAACGCAGAATGTCTAGGTGTTTTTTGATGAGCGAACAGGCACTGTTAGCGGTTGCGCACTATAAACCAAAGCATGTAGAGCCCGCCTATTGCGCCCGTGACGAGCCCTACGGGAATTTGGAAGGGAGCTAGCGCACGTGCGGCTATGAAATCTGCAATAACTAACATAAGTGCGCCCATGAGCGCAGACTGCCACAGAGCCGCACCGGGAGTTTTCCAGAGTCGATGGGCTAATTGAGGTGCCATTAATGCCAAAAACCCAATCGGCCCAGCAATCACGATAGAGAGGGACGTAAGGACGACGGCGCCGCCTATGAGCCAATAGGTGGCGGCACGCACGGGTAGCCCCAAACCTGCCGCTAAATCATCTCCCAGTTCTAGCACTCGTACTACGCGTGAGAAGCTCAGAACCAGCGGAATCGCGATAATAACCCCAAGGAGCGCGGCGTGCGAAGCATTCCACGTCATTGCGTTAAGAGAGCCAAACAGCCATGTTTTTGCAGATTCTGCTTGATCAAGGTCGGCTCGCGTCAACAGGAAATCGTTGATAGCTGAGAGCATGGCACCCATTGCGATACCAATCAGAATCAGTGATTGACCCATAGATTTTTGACCTGATTTTCCTGCAAAAAGAAGCACTAAAGCGGCGGTGAAAAATCCTCCCATGATTGCTCCTGCCCCTACCCCCAGTACAGAGTTTGCCCCTGGGGCGGCATCGCTGACATGGGAGTGCAAGAGTAAAACCACCAGCGCCCCGGTGGCTGAACCGGTGGTGAAGCCGATGATATCGGGTGAACCAAGAGGGTTTCGGGAGACCGATTGGAATATAGACCCTGCTAGACCGAGGGAGGCTCCCACCGCCAGAGCTGCCACCACTCGAGGTAGCCGTTGGTTGAGTACAATGTAGCGGTCCATTTCATTTCCGCCGCCGGTAAGAACTTGCCAGACGCCCTGTGGCGAAATCTCGAAAGTTCCTACGGTGATGGTCAGCGCGAGCATGGCGATGAGCAACCCGATTACTATGGCGGTCACTGCGCGGCGTCGATGCATACGGGGGAGGAGTGCTGATTGCGTGCTCATACGATTTCTCCACCAGTCTGCGTGATGTTTTGAGCTTTTCTTCTTGGGCGTGCAGGGGCGGAATTGAACCGCATAATCAAAGTGAGCAGCAAAGGCGCTCCAATAAATGCGGTCACAATCCCCGCTTCAATTTCCGAAGGAATGGCAATTACTCGGCCGATGATATCGGCGGTCAGCATAAGTAGCGGTCCAAAAACCAGTGAAAGCGGCAAAATTGCTGAGAGGCGAATTCCTACTAAAAGTCGCAAAAAATGAGGGATCATTAGGCCAATAAAGGATATAGGTCCAGCTACTGCGGTTGCCGACCCGCATAGAAGAGCGATAGCTGCCAGCGTACCTACTCGAACTAAGGTCACCGGCGCTCCTAGTGCGGTGGCGGCGTCGTCACCTAAAGCCAGCGCTTCCAACGGACGGATAACTAGTAACGCCAGCAGAATGCCTACCCCCATGAACGGCAGGGCGGTTAGCGATACTTCAAGAGGGCGACCCTCGAATGCCCCTACTACCCAAAATCTGTAAGAATCGAACGCCTGGGAGTTGAACATAGTGATAATGCCGGTCAACGCGCTCAAGCACGCGTTTAAGGCTACGCCGGCAAGGAGTAACTGAGATATGTGGTTAAACCGTGTGGAGGAGCGTGGTATGCCCAGGAGGAAAACTATGGTTGTTGCCACCATCGCACCGGCTAATGCTAACCACATTTGGTGAAGGGGAGCGGCGGTTCCCAGCGTGGTGATTCCCGTTACTACTGCCAGTGACGCCCCGCTGTTGATGCCTAAGAGCCCTGGTTCTGCCAGTGGATTGCGGGTGAGGGCCTGCATTAATACGCCCGCTGTTGCCAGTGCCATGCCCACGAGAAGGGCGGCGAGTGTACGTGGGAGTCGTAATTTCCACACAACTAATGAGTCCGAGGAATGATTGTGCGCCCAAAACCCTTGCCAGGCATGGGGCAAACTCATCATGCGAGAGCCTACTGCCAGAGAAACTACGGTGAGAAGGAGTAGGCAGGCTATTCCTAAAAGAAACGTGAGAATAATTCGGGTGCGAGGGGCAGAAAGTGAAGAACTCATGGTTGAATGGGACTGCCTCCACACTGGTAAGAAAAATTGAGAAAAATGAAACCGAACTACAATTATATACTTAGGCTAGGCTAACCTATGTTTATGTATTCGTTCGAAAAGATTTCCTCAGCTTCAATGTCCCGCCGCACTCTAGGCGGAGCGTTCCTAGGTGGAGTTGCCTCCCTAGCTTTGACAGCGTGCGGTTCCTCCACCGATTCTGCCTCCTCTAACAATTCTTCTTCCACCGCGGAGAATACCCCGGCAGCTCCCGCCCCCTCTGCCCTTCCAGATGGCATGGGCACCACTGCGGCGTCGGGAGAATTCCCCCGCACCGTCAAGCACTTCCGGGGCGAAGCAAAGCTGGATAAAAAACCAGAGAAAATTGTGGTTATCGCAACTGGTCAGCTAGATGACGTCCTGGCTCTTGGCGTTGTACCTGTGGCGGCAACTACAGCAAAAGACGCCGACGTCGTGCCCCAATACCTTCGTGACGCCTACTCCAATCAGGTTAAAGAACTGGACGCCATCAAAACCGTAGGCAAGCGCACCGCTCCCGATACAGAGGCCATTGCAAATCTTCAACCTGATCTCATTTTGCTCAACAACACCCAAGATGATGAGTCCATTTATGAGTCCCTCTCTGCTATCGCCCCGATTGTGGTAACCGAGGGAACCGGTGTGAACTGGAAGCAGGATTTTCAGCTAGTAGCCGCTGCCATTGGCGATACCGACCGCGCTCAGCAGGCGATGGGTGACTATCAGAAAGCTGCTCAGGAGCTGGGGGATTCTGTGGAAGATTCCACTACTTTCTCCTTCTTGCGCCAGAGCGCAGATCGCATTCGTATCTGGGGTATTTCCTCTTTCGTGGGATCAATCTGTGAAGACGCTGGGTTGGCTCGCCCCGAAACCCAGCAGTTCGCTAAGACCTCGCAGGATATCAGCTCCGAACAGCTGGACCAGGCAAACGGCGACTGGCTTTTCTATGGCGTGCAGGGCGGTGACGCCTCCACTCTCACAGGTGAGGCACTGTGGGAAACCCTGGCGCCCGTTGCTGATAAGAAGGCAATTCAGGTAGATGATGAAATGTTCTACATCAACGCCGGAATCACCGCGGCGCGCGGAGTGGTTAATACCATCAAGGACGCCGTGAAGTAGAGCTCTAAGGCACGGTAAAAGTGGCGTTCTGAGGTGTAAAAATGCACCCCAGAACGCCACTTTGGCTTCGTCATCTATGCCTCTATCGGCAAGGCAGTGAAAGACTGGGACGCTTTCCACCAGGTTGTGGATGCACTCAAGACTATTTGCGAAGACCAGACTTTGATTCTGCAGACGGGCCGCCCCGTTGCCGTCTTGGACACTCACCCGGTAGCGCCCATGGTGATGTCTGCCGTCAACAACACAGTGGAAGTTTGGGCGAACGAAAACAAATTCTATGAACTTTTCAAAGAGGGCAAGACCATCTGGTGCGGGATCACTGCCGCTACGTGGCAGTACATTGGCCGCCTCCTGCGGGGTTTCTCAGCAGGAAGCGAATTGGGGGTCGGCGGCGTCTGGACTCGCTACTGGCTATCCTTCTGCTGATGTCTGCACAGGGAATCTTTCTGCTCTACAAGATTATGGAGGGGCTGCACCTAGGCGCTGGCTCTGCCAAAGTGTATGCCAAGGTTCGACGCGCGATACCGCTACTCGAAGAAGACCGCGCGCTCGTCGGAGATTTAGAAACGGTAACCTAGCTGGTCAGAAGCGGAAAAGTTGCCCAGGCGGTTGACCAGGCGATTGAGCTGGGACAATCAACTCGTTCGGGAATGTACTTCATATGAAGTTTGTTTCTTTATAAGTCGTCTTTCTTTTACTTCTCAGATTCACCCTTTACTCTTAGTGCAATACTGAACAGAACGTTAGGATCCCCGTGTCAGTTCTCAACAACGCGATTGAGTTTAAATCGGTTTTCAAAACGTACGGTGATAATACCGTCGTGGATAACCTAAATTTGAGTATTCCTGAGGGAAAAATTACTGTTTTCGTGGGTCCATCGGGCTGCGGTAAAACTACTTCTTTGCGCATGATTAACCGCATGGTCGAGTACACCAGTGGCACTATTTTGGTCAATGGTGAAGACAACACGGCGCGTCCTGCCCATGAGCTTCGCCGTTCTATGGGTTATGTTTTGCAGCAGGCGGGTTTGATGCCGCACCGCACGATCGTTGATAACATCTCCACGGTTCCCCGCCTGAATGGTGTTTCTGCACGTCAGGCGAAATCCCAGGCGTTGGAATTGCTGAATACCGTCGGTCTTGATGAGTCGTTCGCTAAGCGTTACCCCTCTCAGCTTTCGGGCGGTCAGGCGCAGCGTGTGGGTGTAGCGCGTGCGCTGGCATCTGAGTCGTCGATTCTGCTCATGGACGAGCCTTTCTCCGCCGTTGACCCCGTGGTGCGAGCCGATCTTCAGAAAGAGCTGTTGCGTTTGCAGAGTACGCTGGGTCGCACCATCATCTTCGTGACTCACGATATGGACGAAGCAATCCTGCTGGGGGATTACGTTGCTGTTTTTGCTCGTGGCGGCCGTATCGCCCAGTTCGGAACACCCGAAGAAATTCTGCGTGAACCTGCCGATGATTTCGTGGCGTCGTTCGTCGGGCGGGACCGCGGTATGCGTCGTCTGACCTTTGCATCTGGCGCAGACGTTCCTATTCACCCTCTGGACGCCCAACAAACCCCCTGGCAGCAGTGGCAACTCAACGTTGAAGACGGACGCCCGGCGGGTTGGCGCATTGACGACCGCGTCATCCCCGGAGGTTCGCTCTTCGTAGCGGGCGGAACCTTACGTGATGCCCTCGATTCGGTTCTCTCTTCACCCTCGGGCTGGGGCGTGGTTGTCAATGAACAAGGACAGGTTCTGGGGTTGTTGAAATCTGATGACGTTCTCGAAGCCACCGAACGAGAGCGCCTCAACCGTTACGGAGTCTCGGCGTGAATTGGCTCCAATCTAATCTTCAACATGTGGGGGAGTTGACTGCGCTACACCTGTTGCAGTCAATCATCCCGGTCATTATTGGCACTATTATTGCGGTTCCCATTGCCCGTTTTGCTATGGGACGCCGTAGAGACGGTCGTTCCACCGAGCGCACCACCAGCGCAGGCAAGCTACGCCGTGGTCTGGTTATTAACTCGGCGGCGCTGCTCTACACCATCCCTTCGCTAGCGCTCTTTGTGCTCATGCCGTTGGTGCTGGGTACCTCGATTACCTCGTTACTCAACGTCTACGTGGCGCTGACTCTCTACGTCATCGCTATGATGGTGCGCTCGGCGGTAGATGCTTTTGACTCGGTTTCTCCGGTGACTCTTGAGGCGGCAACCGCCATGGGGTACCGCACCACCCGCCGCTTCTGGGCAGTGGAGCTACCGCTCGCCGTCCCCGTCATGATTGCGGGTTTGCGAGTGGCACTGGTGTCTAACATCTCGATGGTCTCGGTAGGTGCTGTGATTGGTATCCAGTCGCTAGGTACCCTGTTTACCGATGGCCTTCGCCGCGACCTCCCTGCAGAAATTATCACCGGCATCGTGGCAACAGTGCTGCTGGCGCTGGTGCTTGACCGACTTCTTGCTCTACTGGGCTCTTTCCTCACCCGCTGGAGGACCGCATGAACATCTTTGACAAAACATGGGCATGGTTCACTGCCGACGGCGCGTGGACTGACTCCGGCGGTATCTTCCAGCGCTTGTTAGAACACCTGGGTTACTCCGGTCTGATTCTTTTCTTTGCCGCTTTGATTGCTATCCCCATTGGGCTCTGGGTAGGGCATACCGGAAAGGGCGAGAACATTGTGGTCGGCGTGACCGGCGCGCTGCGTGCTCTGCCCACCCTGGGTTTGCTCACCCTCTTTGCCCTCTGGATGGGATTGGGGCTTACCGCGCCGGTCATCGCACTGGTGATTCTCGCTATTTCTCCGCTCCTGGCGGGTGTTTACTCGGGTATCGCTGCGGTTGATCCTATTACCGTGGACGCTGCTCGTGCCCAGGGTATGACCGAGTGGCAAATTCTCACTCGCGTGGAACTGCCTCTCGCCGCACCTCTGATTTTTGGCGGTCTTCGTAACGCTACGCTGCAGGTTATCGCTACGGTCACCATCATGGCTTATATCAACCTCGGCGGTCTTGGCCGCTATCTCATTGATGGTCTTGCTGTGCGTGACTACCCCCGCATGGTTGCCGCCGTGGTGCTAGTAGCTGTGCTGGCGCTCGTCGTCGATGCTCTTCTTGCGCTCATTCAGCGCGCCCTGACTTCTCCTGGAACCCGATAGGAAAACCCATGACTGTGAATATAAATCGTCGCCACCTCTTGGGGTTGGCAGGTATTGGTGCTGGAACCCTTGCGCTTTCGGCGTGTGGGCTCTCAGGGGAGACAGCGTTTGGTTCTGGCTCAACCGGCGATACTGTGATCATTGGTTCGGCAGACTTTACGGAGTCTCAGATTATTGCGGAAATTTATGCGGCGGCATTGAACAAACGAGGGTTGACGGCAGAAACCCGCCCCGCCATTGGCGCACGTGAGGCGTATATTGGGGCGCTGCAGGAAGGTACAGTGGGGGTTGTGCCTGATTACAGCGGTAACTTGCTGCTCTACTTTGATGCGCAGACCAAGGCGCAGACTCCCGAAGAGATTATGAAAGCTCTTCCTTCCGCTCTTTCCGATCAGCTTTCGGTGCTTGATCCTTCTCCTGCGGAGAATAAGGACTCACTGGTTGTTACCTCTGAGGTTGCGCAGAAGTTTGGGCTGAAGTCTATTGCAGACCTCGCCGCGCATAGCTCTGAGATTACTCTTGGCGGCCCTCCTGAGTTCGCCGAGCGTTCCTACGGTTTGCCGGGGCTGAAAAAGAATTACGGTTTTGAGCCGGCTAAATTCTCGCCGATTAACGACGGCGGTGGCCCGCTGACCGTGCAGGCGCTCATCGACGATCAGGTGCAGACGGCAGATCTTTTCTCTACCGATCCTGCGATTGTGAAGAATAACTTTGTGGTGCTGGAGGATCCGAAGAATAACTTCTTGGCTCAGCAGGTTGTTCCCGTGGTGAATGCCAAGCAGGTTTCGGTGGCTGCTGCGGATGTGCTCAATGAGGTGTCTGCCCTGCTCAAAACCGAAGATCTCATTGCTTTGAATGACAGGGTGTCCGGGGAAGAAAAGGCTAACCCGACGACCGCGGCCAAGGATTGGGTGGACCAGAAGCTTACGTAGGAGGCTTCGCTGGTAAGGTTCTTCAAAAAATACACAGTTTCAGCATTAGTACAAGCGCGAGCATGTATTTTTACTGAAACTGTGTATTTTTCTATGGGGGGGCTTTGCTTCAGACCCTCAGATTTTGAAGAAAGCTCTTTCATTGAGCATCATCAGGTACCAGCGTCTGTGGATTAAGGAAAAACATCCTAGTTATCCACAGACATTCAATGGTGATGAATCCGGAGAATTTTTCCATCCTTCACACTATGGGTATGGCAGATTTATTTGAGATTCATTCCATGATTAACACTATTGAAGACCTTCACTGTTGGCACAACCTCACGCGTAGTAAAATAACCCGGATGCGTAGAGACGGCGAGCTTTTTAATATCCGCCGCGGTCTGTATATAAACGCCCAAAAATATCAGAGTCTTCCACCGTGGGGAAAATACGCCGCTCACCTGATTGCATATTCACGCACTGCTAAGAACCCTGTTTTCTCTCATCAGTCGGCGGCAGTTTTTCACTCGTTGGCTCTCATTACAGTTCCAACTAAAATCCATACTTATTGTCCAACGGATTCACGCGGTTCGAGCAAAGATGTCGTGAAGCATCCTTTTCTCACAGAACACACCTCTTTAGCGAATAATCTTTATGGATCTAATTCTCAGCTCACTTCGTTGCTGACTACCGTTATAGATTGCTGTACTCAGCTCTCTTTTGAAGAGGGCGTAGTTTTAGCTGATTCAGCATTGCGGGTACACAAAATACCGCAGGAAATACTGCGAGAAGCAATGCTTAACTATCGTGGAGTTCACCGTGAAAGAGTCCATGCAGTTGCCCGTGCGATGAGTGCGTGTGCGGAATCCGCTGGTGAATCGTTAACACGATTGATTCTGAATCAATTAAAGCTCTCTTACCAGGAACAGCATTGGTTCACCCATAATCAGCACAGGTACCGCACGGACTTTTTCGTTGAAGAGTTGAATCTCATTATCGAATTCGATGGCGATATCAAATACGAAGTGTTTGGACCTCGCGAAGCAATCATCGTAGGGGAGCGTTTGAGAGAGCGGGAATTGCTCAAATCTGGGTACCGTATCTTTCGGGTGGATTGGAACGACGTCTGGCGTAACCCATACCGTACGATGTATCAGATTCGCGACGTCGCGGAGAAAATTCGGCAGGAAAAAGAGCCAAAAAATACACAGCTCCAGTAAAAGTACAAGCGTGAGCATGTATTTTTGCTGAAACTGTGTATTTATTTGGCGCCGGCCGGAAACCTTACGCCACAGGCTCGCGGTTGCCCAGGCGTTTCTTCTCAACGGTGCGCTGCTTGTCTAGATCAGCGTCCTTGAATCCGAAGAAGTAAACCAGGGTGAAGGAAACTATCACAGTAGCGATAGATGCAATCCAGAAACCAGTCCAGGACTGATCGAAACCACCATCGGGGTTCACGAAGCTGAAGAAGCCAATGAGTGAACCGGTGAAGCCCCACATGTTCACGTGCATCAGGCCGGTAATGAAACCGCCTACAGCCGCACCTACAGAAGCCATCGCGAAAACGCGACCGTACTTGAGGTTGATGCCGTACATGGCGGGTTCGGTAATGCCGCAGAAACCAGCGATGGCAGCGGAACCGGAGAGGCCCTTCATCTGCTCGTTACGGGTCTTGGCGAATACTGCCAGAGCGCCTGCACCCTGAGCAACCATGGTTGCTGAGATGATGGCGTTCAGGTAGGAGTGGCCCTGCGATGCGATGTCGTTAGCAACAATTGGGATAACTGCCCAGTGCAGACCGAAGATGACCAGGCACTGGTAGAAAGCACCGATCACGAGACCGGAAATTGCAGGGGAGAGGTCGTAAACCCACTGAATGCCGCCTGCGATTCCGTTGGAAATCCACATGATGATGGGTCCAAGAACCACAAGAATCAGGGTGGAAACCACGAAAACTTCAATGAGCGGAACAAAGATCATACGTAGAACGGCGGGGATCCACTTCTTGAGAACCGGTTCAATCTTTGAGCACAACCAGGCCGCTACGATCATCGGGAAGATGGAGTAGGTGTAGGACGCCATGGGGAAAGGAATTCCGAAGAATTCTGCGTTGGTAGAGATACCCAGCAGCGAGCCTGTCGCTTCGCCCTTCGCCAGCTCGGCAATAGTGGGGTAAGCCAACACGCCACCGATGATGGAGACGATAATCGGGTCTGCTCCCAGACGACGCGCGGCGGTGAAGCCCACGAAGATGGGTAGGAAGTAGAAGACGGCGTCGCCCATGGCGTTGATGATGGTGAAGGTTTGGGATTCTGGGTTCACGAGTTCGTAGTGAGTCAGAATCGTCAAAAGACCCTTGAGCACACCGGATGCAGCCAAAAGACCGATCACGGGCATCATGGAACCGGTGATTACACCGATAAGCGAGGAGAAGCCCCACTTGAACCATCCGCCCACACCCGAGGGGCGTTCAGCCGGTTCTGTTGCAGACTCGGTTTCTCCGCCAGCCTTGCCTGCGCCAATCTGCTTGACGACGGCGTCGTATACGTCTTCAACGGCGGGGCCGATGACTACCTGGTACTGGCCGCCTGCGCGAGCTACGTCGATGACGCCGTCGAGGTTTGAGACAGCCTCGTCGTTCGCCTTGTCGTTGTCTTTGAGGTAGAAACGTACGCGGGTGATGCAGTGGATAACACTTTTGACGTTTTCCTTGCCACCGATGTTGTTGAGGATGTCCCAAGCGAGGGCATCGTAACCGGTGAGGTTTGCGGGGCGCTCTGCTACTGCGGGGTCGGCGGTGCCGCCAGCGGCGCCGGGTTCGATAGGTTCGGTGGCGTGTGCACCGGTCTCAGAGCGTGTTGCTGCACCTGCTGCTACTGATCCTGCCGCTGCACCGGTTGCTGCTGCGCCGGTAGCGTCTGCACCATTGGCGGTGTTCTGAGCTGCGGGAGCGTCCTTGACCTTCAACGTTACTTCTGCGGCAGCGTCGCCTGCAGATGCCGAACCGGTGTGGACGTCAATGTCCTCCACAAACTTCGGGGTATTGGTGATAGCAAGAATCGCGGTAATGCCCTTACCTGCCGCACGAACCTCGTCGAGGTTCATGCTGGCAATGCGCTGGCCTGCTTCAACGGTCTGACCCTTTTCGAGAAGCATCTCGAGAGGAGCGCCGTCGAGCTCAACGGTGTCTACACCGAGGTGGAGCAGAAATTCCAGGCCGCTTTCGGACTTGATGCCGACGGCGTGCTTAGTGCTCGCCACCATGGTGACCTTGCCCGATACGGGGGAGACCACGGTGTTATCGGTGGGGTTAACACCGAATCCCTTGCCGAGTTTTCCGCCGGCGAATACCGGATCGGGAATCTCGTTCATGGGAATAACCTCGCCCGTCATGGGGGCGAGGACGGATACAGTCTTAGCCATGACTGTGCCTCATTTCTGTTTTTCTTAGGGCAATACCGGTTCGTTTAAAACCCGTTGCGGTGGCATTTTGCCTATATGGGTTAGATCTTGATGGCTAGGGATTCGTACGGTCTGAGCGTGTAATCTTCCCTGAGCTGATGGGCTGGATAGTTTCCGATGAGAATGTACCCGTTGAGGAACTCGTTGGGGATCTCGATACTTGCTTCGTCCCCGTAGAAGTTGTTGAGCACGAGCAATTGCTCGTCTTGATACTTTCGAGTGTAAGCAAAAACAGCGTCGTGTTCCAGCGCATACGGCTCGTACTCGCCTTCGGAGATGAGCAGATTTTCTTTGCGGAGCTGAATCAGCTTTTTGTAGTAGGGAAGGATTTTTCCTTCTTTTTGTTCGTGCTCTACGTTGATGGTTTCGAAAGTAGTGGGGCGTAGCCAGGGTTCGCCGGTAGTAAAGCCTGCGTTTGCGCTGGAATCCCACTGCATGGGTGTGCGTGAGTTATCTCGGGCTTTGGATTTGACGATGTCGAATGCTTCAGTCTCGGTTTTGCCGTCGGCGATGAGGGAGACGTAGGCGTTGCGCGCCTCGACGTCGACATATTCCTCAATGTCTATATATTGGGGGTCGACCATTCCAATTTCTTCGCCCTGGTAAATGTAGGGCGTACCGCGCAACAGGTGAATGACGGTTGCCAGCATGGTTGCCGATTCGACGTGAAAGTTCACGGGATCGGCAAAACGATTGATGGCACGTGGCTGGTCATGGTTGTTCCAGAACAGCGCGTTCCAACCATTTCCTGCTTGCATACCTACTGCCCAGTCATTGAGCAGGCTCTTTAGTACATGGAAGTCGAAAGGTGCCTTGGTCCACTTGTGACCGTCTTGGTAATCCACTTTGAGGTGGTGAAAGTTGAAAACCATATCCAACTCTTCGCTCTCGGGGTTCGAATAGCGGATGGAGTTTTCGATGGTGGTGGCAGACATTTCACCGACGGTGAGCACGCCGTCGTAGTTACCGAAGGTTGCCCGGTTCATTTCGTGAATCCAGGGGTGGACGCGCGGGGTGTCGGTGTAGAGCAGCTTGTCGATCATGCCGGGTGCGGCGTCTTCGAGGAATTCGCTTTTGCCGATGACGTTCAGTACGTCAAAGCGCAGACCGCGCACGCCTTTTTCCAGCCAGAAGTTCGCTACTTTGTAGAGTTCTTGGCGCAGGTCGGCATTGTGCCAGTTCAAATCTGCCTGTGTTTTGTCGTAGAGGCAGAGGAAGTATTTGCCGGTGTCACCAAAGGGTGCCCAGGCTTCGCCACCGAATTTGGATTCCCAGTTGGTGGGGAAAGAGCCGTCTGGCTTAGGTTCGCGGATGTAGAAATAGTCCTGGTACTTTTCTTCACCGGCGAGTGCCCGCTGGAACCACTCGTGTTCGGTGGAGATGTGGTTGAAGACCATATCGAACATGACTCCGATACCGTGATCTTTGAGGGTCGAAATCAACTCTTCAGTGTCTTCCATCGTGCCCAAATCTGGGTTGATGGCGTAATAGTCGGATACATCGTAGCCGTTATCGCGCTGGGGGGAGGCAAAGAAGGGGTTGAACCAAACCATGTCTACGCCGAGGGAAGCGATGTAAGGAATCTTTTCGATGATGCCTCGAAGATCCCCCAGCCCGTCTCCGTTGGAGTCGTAGAACGATTTGGGGTAGACCTGGTAAATTACCTGGTCACGGAAAGTCATAAAGATCCTTTGTAGGGTTGTTGAGTTTTTACTTTTAAAAGGAGAAGTTACAGGCCGGAGAGGTCTGCAACTCGTCTCACCGTGCGAATCCGGTGAGCTGCGCGGCGCCTAGCGGCGTCGTGCGAAATCTTGGTAGATAAATTTATCTGCGCGGTGGCGGGATTCGGTGAAGAGGAAGGCTGTGGTGTCTTCCAAGCTGGTCACCGAGGTGGTGACTGCAACGTATTCACCTTTGGCAAGATGCATGAGCTTGCGGTCGCTTTCCTGAGCTGGTTCTACTTTGATTTGCTTAGAAGAGTAAGCAATGGAAAGCCCGAGGGTGTTTTCGAAGTATTCGAAGAGTGAGGTCTCGGCGGCTTCTTGCGGAATAGACGGAACTACTGATTTGAGAATGTAGTCCCGGTCAATAATTGCTGGTTCGTTGTCGAAGAAACGCAAACGGGTAACCGCGATGGTTTCTTCGGACTGAAGATCCTTCGCTAAGGATTTGAAAGAGGCTAAGGGAAGCAAAGTTTCCGAAAAATCAATGAGTTCGCTACGGGTTGATGCGCCTACTGCATGAGCAAACTCTTTGTAGCTCACCAAAGAGGAGACGGGCAGAGCGTACTGGGAGTGGCTGATTACCACGGAGCCTTTACCCATAATTTTTTGAATGTATCCGCGGTCAGTCAGGAGCGCTAGCGCCTTACGAGCGGTTTCACGCGAAACGGAGTAGTTTTCGGTGAGTTGTTTTTCGCTGGGAAGGAGCGAACCTACGGGGTAGGTGCCATCGTCGATTTTGGAGGAGAGGTCTTGATAGACGCGTTCGTATTTGCCCACTGTGTTCCTTGTGTTGTTGTAGGCCGTCAATGAAAAGTAGACATGCCCGTACAGGTTAATCATAAGGGTGTACGGACAGGTTTTCTACGGGAGATGATTCTTTATACAACGAAGAAAAGCGCCTGACGTCGCAAGAAGCTGAGTCAGGCGCTTTAATCTGTCCCCTTAACTGGGATTTTTAAATTAGAACAGACGCTCGGACGCGATTTTAGCGCCCTCACCGAGTGAGCGTAGCTTTGCCCAGGCAATATCAGGGTGAATACGCCCACCCAAACCGCAGTCGGTAGAAGCAATCACATTTTCTTTACCCACTACCGAGGCGAACTGCTCAATGCGCTGGGCAACGAGTTCGGGGTGCTCGACGACGTTGGTGGAGTGCGAAACCACGCCGGGTAGGATAACTTTGCCGGCAGGGAGTTCAATCTTTTCCCATTCTTTCCACTCGTGGGCATGGCGGGCGTTGGCCGCCTCAAACGAATATGCCGAAGCGTTGATAGATAGCAGGGTCTTTGCCAGGTGCTTGAATTCGAGATCTGTGGTGTGGGGGCCGTGCCACGAACCCCAGCACAGGTGGAAGCGGATTTTGTCCTGGGGCAAATCTTCCAGCGCATAGTTAAGGGCGTCCACGGAGGTCTGAATAAAGTTCAGGTAGTCGCTGACGGACGGCTCGGGATTGATCTGGTCCCAGCCTTCGGCGATGGAGGGGTCATCAATTTGAACGGTTAGACCGGCGTCGATAATCGCCTTGTATTCTTCTTTCAAGACATCCGCCCAAGCGAAGATAAATTCTTTGTCGCTGGCGTAGTGCTTATTTCCTACGCGTGCGGCGGACCCGGGAGAAAGCGCTGCCACGAATCCCTCCTGCGCACCCACTGCCTGAATGGCTGTATTGAGGTTGGCGGTGTCGGAGGCAACGGCATCCTGCCCAACATAAGAAATCGCTGAGGTTGCTACAGGGAACGACCGATCTGGGTCGTTTCCGAGATCTAATTCAGTGGCATAAAAATCGTGGAATTTAGTCCAGTCCCGACGATCGCCAAAAGTGGTGTATTTCAGATTGCCGGGGGTGGAACGGAAAACTTCATTGACCGGATTACCTTCTTCAATGAGTTCGAGTCCTCCTGTGCGGGCAAACGAATAGTGCCACCATGCACCGTAATCAACGGCTTGGGCCATCGCGTGCCCGTACTCACCGTCGTTGACGATGTCGATGCCGACCTCTACCTGCTGGGTCACAACGTTCTGCACTTCTTCCGCCAGAATTTTCTGAAAATCAATCTCGGCAAGTGTTCCTTCTTGCCGTTGGCGATTGGCTTTCTGCAGGCGTTCGCTGCGGGGGAGTGAGCCCACGTGAGTGGTCTGAATACAGGTAGTGTTTTCTGCCATGGAATCTCCTTGAAGTAAATACATTGGGTTAAAGGCTTCTCTCCAGCAAACCGCTTCGACCTATGTTCTTCCAAGCTATTCCAGGTTTTTCACCGCATATTTCTGTGTTTCAGCACTATGACAATTTGAGTCGATACGAAGTAGAAATATTGCTTAAGAAGAAATATTTGAACATGTGAAGGAACGTAAATATGATGCCGCCCGGCAGATTTGTTCTTCCCAACATCACAAAAAAATTATTCAGTGACAGCGAAAAATAGAACGGTTGCGTAACAAAAACTGATGTAACGTTTCCCCTCGTACAACTTCGTTGAGCATGGTGAATCAGTCCAAGGCGCTTGATGGTTTGAAATGTGCCTCGGTCGCCCATACCTCAAGATGCTCGTCTCCTGACGGGAGAATATCTTTGGTTCTTTTCTGTTTTATCCATGATTCTCATATTTTCTTACACAGGGGGGCTCCGAGTGGTTGAGAAAACTAATCACGTGCCTAAAGGCACGCATGATCCGAGCGTTTTTCAAGAAGAACAAACCGGATTTCACAAGGGTCTAGGCTCTCGCCAGATTCAGATGATTGCTATTGGCGGTTCTATAGGTACTGGTTTATTCTTGGGCGCTGGCGGGCGTCTTGAAAAAGCAGGTCCAGCCCTTGCCTTGGATTACTTGCTGTGTGGCATCATCGCCTACCTCATACTTCGTGCGATGGGTGAGCTGGTCGTCCACCGTCCATCCTCTGGCTCTTTCGTCTCGTATGCCCGTGAGTTCTACGGTGAAAAAGCAGCTTACGTTTCGGGTTGGTTTTACTGGATTAACTGGGCAATGACGTCGATTGTTGACTCCACTGCTATCGCGATTTACGTGAAGTGGTTTGGTCAGTACAGCGAATTTATTGCGGGTATTCCCCAGTGGCTGATTGCGTTTATCGTGATTTTCCTGGTGGTGTCCCTGAACTTGATTTCGGTGAAGGTGTTCGGTGAACTTGAATTCTGGTTCGCTTTGGTGAAGGTCACCGCACTGGTTATCTTCTTGCTGGTGGGTTGTTACTTCGTTATTTTTGGTACTCCTACAGGATCAGAAACCGGCTTCCATCTCATTGCCAATAATGGTGGTTTCTTCCCCAACGGTATTGTTCCAGCTCTTGTTATTATGCAGGGTGTTGTCTTTGCCTACGCAGCTATTGAATTGGTCGGCACTACTGCCGGCGAAACCCAGGATGCTCGTAAGGTAATTCCTAAGGCGATTAACACGGTAATTTTCCGTGTCGCTATCTTCTATGTTGGTTCGGTTCTTCTGTTGACCCTTCTGTTGCCTTACACTGCTTACTCTGCTGATGAGTCACCTTTCGTGACCTTCTTCTCTCATATTGGGGTGGACTATGCAGCTCCCATCATGGAACTGGTTGTTATTACCGCTGCGCTGTCTTCTTTGAACGCCGGCTTGTACTCCACTGGTCGTATCCTGCATTCCATGTCCGTAGCTGGCTCGGCTCCTCGATTCGCTCAGCGCGTGTCCACCAATGGTGTTCCTTACGGGGGTATTCTGCTGACTGCTTGTGTAGCTTTTCTCGGGGTCGTTCTAAACTACTTTGTTCCCAAGGAAGCTTTTGAAATCGTGTTGAACATTGCTTCGCTGGGTATCATTTCTAGCTGGGCAACTATTGTGCTTTCGCACATGAAGTTTGTTTCGCTCAGCAAACAGGGCGTTTACACCCGACCTGCTTACCGAATGCCTGGTGCACCTTTTACAGACTGGATTGTTCTAGTGTTCCTTGCAGGCGTATTGGTGCTGATTGGTTTCGATTACCCCGTAGGTACTTTTACTTTGGGCTCACTCATTATCGTGATTCCTTTGCTGGTGATTGGATGGTTCGTCGTGCGTAAGAACGTTCTTGCTATTGCGGCTGAACGCCAGGGTTACACAGGTATTAGCCCCATCATTGCTGACCGTCCTGCAACTGCTGCCTATAAGGACAATAAGGGCGGCAGCGTCCGTCAGAATCACACTGAAAAGTAAATCTTTTCTGATTCTTTAGAGACTAAATAGACGACACTCGGGCACTGCCCGAGCGTCGTCTATTTACATTCTAGGAATTAGAAAAAGGGTGAGACAGTGTGAAAATCTGTTCATATCGTGGAACCGCTCACCTGAATATGGGGACGCTCGTTGCAAAAGCGTAAACTGACTTGAAAAGTCGCCTACTAGGAGGAACTCATGCCTGAACTGCGTTCACGCACATCTACTCACGGTCGAAATATGGCAGGAGCTCGTGCGCTGTGGCGGGCCACAGGTATGGGGGACGACGATTTTGGTAAGCCGATTATCGCTGTGGCTAACTCGTTCACTCAATTTGTGCCCGGCCATGTCCACTTGAAAGATATGGGTCAGCTGGTGAGTCAGGCGATTGCAGACGCCGGCGGTGTAGCTAAGGAATTCAATACGATTGCGGTCGATGATGGCATCGCAATGGGGCATGATGGAATGCTCTATTCCTTGCCTTCTCGTGACCTCATTGCAGATTCAGTGGAGTATATGGTCAACGCTCACCGGGCTGATGCTCTGGTGTGTATCTCTAACTGCGACAAAATTACCCCCGGTATGTTGCTGGCGGCTATGCGGTTGAACATTCCTACTATCTTCGTATCCGGCGGACCTATGGAATCTGGTGAAGGTATTGAGGGTGTCGTTGAGCATCGCCTAGATCTGGTGGATGCTATGGCAATGGCTGTGGATGAATCGGTCTCTGATGCCCAGCTAGCTCAAATTGAGAAGAATGCTTGCCCCACCTGTGGATCCTGCTCTGGCATGTTTACCGCTAATTCCATGAACTGCCTCAATGAAGCCATTGGTTTAGCTCTGCCGGGTAACGGAACCACGCTGGCAACTCAGATTGCTCGTAAAGCCCTCTTCGAAAATGCTGGTCGTACCATTGTTGAGCTGGCAAACCGCTATTACAAGAATGACGACGATTCGGTGTTGCCCCGATCCATCGCCACTAAAGAAGCCTTCGAAAACGCAATGGCTTTAGACGTTGCCATGGGTGGTTCCACCAATACCGTTTTGCATATTCTGGCAATTGCTAACGAAGCAGAGTGCGACTTCACGCTGGAAGATATTGATGCTGTTTCCCGTCGCGTTCCTTGCCTTGCTAAGGTCGCTCCCAACTCCACCAAATACCACATTGAGCACGTCCACCGCGCAGGCGGTATCCCTGCGCTGCTTGGTGAGTTGGACCGTGCCGGTTTGCTGAATAAGAACGTCCATTCAGTGCACTCAAATTCGCTCGAAGAATGGTTGAATACCTGGGACATTCGTTCAGAAAATCCCAGTGCAGAAGCGCAAGAACTCTTCTTAGCAGCACCCGGCGGGGTACGTACCACCCAGGCGTTCTCTACCGCCAATAAATACGAGTCATTAGAGAAGGACGCCGAAAACGGTTGCATCCGCTCTGTTAAGCACGCCTACACTGCCGATGGCGGTCTGGCGGTTTTGCGTGGAAACATTGCTGAAGATGGAGCAATCATCAAATCTGCTGGCATCGACCCTGAGCTGTTCCACTTCAAGGGCAAGGCATTTGTGGTGGAATCTCAAGATGAAGCCGTGTTCGAGATTCTGTCGAAGAATGTGAAAGAGGGCGACGTCGTCGTCATCCAGTACGAAGGTCCCAAGGGGGGGCCGGGCATGCAGGAGATGCTCTACCCCACTTCGTACCTAAAAGGTCTGGGTCTTGGTAAAACCTGCGCACTGATTACCGATGGGCGTTTTTCGGGCGGAACCTCGGGTATCTCGATTGGGCACATTTCCCCCGAGGCGGCATCTGGCGGTGCCATTGGGCTGGTACAGACCGGTGACGAAATCGAGATCGATGTAACCCATCGAATCCTGCGCGTCAATGTATCCGATGAAGAGTTGCAGTCCCGCCGTGAAGCCAAGGGTCCGCTGCCGTGGAAGCCCACTAAGCCCCGGGAACGTGAAGTCTCGAAAGCGCTGAAGGCGTACGCGATGATGGCATCTTCGGCGGACAAAGGCGGCGTGCGAGTGCTACCCGAAGAGTATCGCTAGGAGAACCCTTATGGCTGAAGAACTTTTCTGGCCGCTGCCCGTTGCCGAGCTGACCGACGGCGTTGTCACTCTGCGCCCTTTTCGCGCTGAGGATGTAGACGATATTTTTGCCAGCTCTACCGACTCCCGCATGCGCCAGTTCACGCAGGTCCCGCTGGAGTACACTCGCGACATGGCAGAAAGCTACGCCCAAAAGCCAGAAGACCTCACGCGCTGGGCAATAACGGGTGAGGAGTTCGACGGTCGCTATTGCGGTTCTATTGAGCTTCGCCTGATTGACGAGGATATCCCTGCGGTGTCGGTGGGGTATAACACTTCCCCGTGGGCTCGCGGTAAAGGACTGCAGACGCGCGCTTTGAAGCTGGCAATGCAATACGCCTTTGATCAGGGTGTCCATCGAGTTGAGGTCAAAGCTGCTGTGGCTAACCCGGCATCGCGCCATGTTGCTGAATCGGCCGGATGCACTTTTGAGGGTGTCGCACGAGCAGGCGAAAACCTGCGGGGAGAACTGCGCGATATGGCAGTCTACGCGCGTCTTGCAACTGACTAAATAGAAGTAACTTATGGTCTGAGTCCGGGGAATATCTAGAGGAGAACCATGCGAATCTACGATCCTTATGCGAAATGCGGAGTCATTCTGGCGGGGTGGTTTATCGGGGGACTCATCCTGAATATGCTTCTCTCTACTCTGTTCCCTGATGGGGCAGAAGATATCTCCGAATTTATTTATGTAACCGTGGTTGCGGTTTGTATCTACGGTCTCACACGCATATTCCGCGCGGAGGGTGAAACTCCTGCACCGCGACCTTGGTGGCAGATGACTGGACGTCCCACGGCGGCGTTTATCCTGGCTCTATATTTCTTAGCGGGATTCTTAGTTCCGGCCGCGGTCTTCATTGGGTTGCTTTTGACGGGCAGCTTGTTGAACTCCCTCCTCAGCAACTTTAACGGTTGGAATCTTGCCAAAGCGGTTATCTATATAGCTCTTGGCGCGCTGTACTACTTCACCTGGTGGAAGCTGCGGAAGAACAATCCGCGCGTCGAGACTCATTCATAAGTAGCCCGATAGCCCAGCATAGAAACTAAAAACACACGGTCTTCCCACAACCACAGTTAAAAAGCTGTGTCAGCGGGAAGACTGTGTGTTTTCAACGTCGGTGGCTCGTCGTCGAACCGATAAGCTCTACCTAGAATTCGTAGGTGCGTACCTCAAGAGGCTCAGAGAGGTACTTCTCCCACTCACTCATTGCTTCTTTGAAATGAACTGAGTTGGAGTGTGCATCGAGTGCTTCTTGACTTTCCCAGCGCTCTAAAAAGGCGTACTCGCCTTCGCTCCCTTCTTCGACGATGGCGCCGAAGTCGTAGCTAAGGCACCCGGCATCCTGCGCGCGGGTTGTGTCGACTAGTTGCTGCGCGGATTTTTCGAACGCTTCAACGGCTTCAGAGTTGACGGAGGCTTTAGCAATAACGCCGATCATGAGTGACTCCTAAATCTCAAAAATGCTGATTTGCATAGGTTCTGCCAGATGTTCCTGGCAGGTTTCGTCGGCCTCTTTATAATGCTCGGTTTCCATGTGTGCTTCGAGTGCTTCGATGGATTCCCAGCGTTCTAAGAATGCGAATTCGTTCTCCGAGCCTTCACCCTTCATAGGGCCAAAGTTGTAGCTGATGACGCCGTCTTCAGAGAGGGATTTTTGGTGGAGTTTTCGAGAGAGTTCTTCGAACGGCCCACTGTGCCCAGGCTTGACGGTTGCTCGCGCAAATACGCCTATCACGGTGCTCCTTGATGGTTAGAAAATATATCGAGTTCACGCTATCACTGGAGGGTTTAGCAGAGCGAGAAATATATCAAAGGGCGAGAGATGTATCAAAGGGTGGGCAGTGGCGTGTTTGTGGGGCAGGTGGTAATCCTCTGAGAGGGGAAGAATGTCGTCTAACCTTGAACCCCCAAGATATAAAAGATATAAAAGATATAAAGGTTTTTTAAGGAGAGCGATGACGAACGCGCAACAAACTCAACAGGAGCAGGGTTCTCTCGCCGCCAGCTTGGTGGGCAGGGAATCCCAGCTTGCCGCGTTTACGTCGCTTCTCCACGAAACTAACTCCAGCAACTTCACGGTTATTTCTGGTTCAGCAGGTATTGGAAAGACCACTTTGCTGAAAGCGTGTGAAAGTGTTGCCCGCAATGCTGGGTGGCGTGTTGTTTCAGATATTCCGTTGAAAGGTCTCAGCGATCGCATGCGGGGCACTTATTTTCCTGCGTTGCACGAATCGCTGACGGATCAAGGGCAGGGACAGGAATCCTTCGGGAAGGAGTCCCTCGCAGCACAGGTGGAATCTCTCGCGGAGGTTCTGCGCTTAAAGGGCACGGGGTTACTCTTGACCTTGGATGCAGTAGACCGCTCTTGCCTACCTCGCCTAGAAAATCTTGTGGAGGCACTGGTACACGCCCAGAAAAAGGGCTTACCGGTACAACTTCTGATGGCCGGTAGGACGGCGGAGATGCGAGAGATACTGGAATCGTCGGTTATGTTGCCCCTTGGCTCGCCCCTGCGCTTTGACGTGTGTGCTTTGACGCGCGAGCAAACGGAAAGCGTCTTGCGGCAAGCTCTAGAATCATGCCCGGCTATCCGCCATGATTCGCTCAGCGAATCTTTGCTCTCTCGCGCATGTCTTGCTACTAAGGGGCACCCCTACATGGTGTACCTGGTAGCGGAAGCGTTACGTCAGCAGGCGCAAGGGGAACTCTCAGAAGCTGAAGTCGTCAGCGGTATCGCTTCTGCCCAAGAGAAGCTGGGCGCGTCCGTCCTCGAACCGCTGTTGTCTAAACTCTCAGCAGGGGATCGAGCCTTCTTGGAGGCAATGGCGCAGGATGAGAGCCCCTCTAAAATGAGCGATATTTCCGCTCGTTTGGGCAAAAACCCGCAGTACGCGGGGGTGTACCGCAATCGACTGTTGGAGTCGCAGATTATTCGTTCTGCATCCTACGGCAAGGTCACTTTCGCCATTCCGCACTTGCGTGAATATCTTCGCGCGCTATCAGTTCGAAGAGCTGAAGATAGTTTCAATAGTTTTTAAGGATAAACAATTACACAGAGAAAAGGAGGTGGAAGAACAATGAGTATTACACCAGCACAAATTAAACGCACTACTCTCACGTGGGAGGCTCCCGACTACACGTCAAGCTATCCTGCCGGTTTCGTAGATATCGGTGTGGCAGTGGTTGCAGTCATGATGGAGTCGGTGAAAGCAAAAGGTAAGTGTTACGCCGGACTGTCAGCCATGATTTTCATATCCCGTGAAAACGGCGATCGTGAAGTGATTGAGACTCAGCCGATTACGGAGTCCTGTGCGCATTCTCTTTTAGAATCGTGCGATGACGTTCACGTAGCGATGCTGGGGCGTGCAATCTTGCGGGCCTGGGAACTTATTCCTCAGGAATATAAGCAGAATTTGATTACCGTGGCTGCGGATAGGCACGATCTCAAATTATTGTTCCGCCAGTTTGGTTCATTGAAAGACATCATGGAGTACCGCTCCATCGATAAGGTATTAAACCCTTATGAGTCACATTCCCTTGGGGAGCAACATGTGAAACTAGTGGGAACTCCCGCCGGTGATCTTCTTCCGCACTATATTGAAGAAGCATCCCGACTAGCCCATCAGCGCATGGAAGCCGAGGTGGCTTTGCGCCCGGTAGAGAAGCTCACCGAATACCGAGTATTCACCGATTGCTCTTACCGCTCGACGAACAATAAAAAGTTTGCTCGCGGCGGGCGCATGGGCATTGGCGGTGTGAGCGAAGACGGCTTCTACTTTCACGCCCACTACGACGCCACCAACATTATGACCGGCGAACTCTCTGCCATGCTGGCGGCATTCCACATTTTCTACCACGGCGGACGGCGGCTCATCATCCATACCGATTCTTTAGGTGCTTTGACGTTCGTGCTCCGTTTGGCGCATAACCGCTGGTCATTTGAACACTGGGTAGAAGAAGGTGCGCAGAACCTCCAAGTTGTAGAAGAAATGACCGAGCTGACCGAGGCTATTCGTGAACGACGCGTCATCGTTAAACACGTGCCAGGGCACACCGGACACGGTCTCCAAGAATCCTCTGATTCTGTGTCTAAGATGCACCGCCATTTCCCGGGCCAAGTGGTCGAAAAATGTAACGTGATGGAATTCAACCGTCGTTGCGAATCTATTATCACTGCGCTGGCAGGTTGTCCTAAAGCGGTACGTTTACCCTGCCCAGAGTGGTCGCAGATTCGCCCCTCAGTGATTCATACAAGAAACAGACTGTGGAAGTAGGAGGTTTATTCATCAGGTACGAGTTGTACCTTCCGCCCAACACAGCTTCGGCAAGCGATCCCTCTCGTCCGCTTCGCTAGCGCTCAGAGGGGCGATTCACGCCAGACCCGGCCAGCCTGCCTCACGCTGTGCTGGGCGGGCGGATATCTGCGACTACCTTATGAATAAGTCTCTAGATATTTAGGGAGTAGGAACTTTTCGTGACTGAAGAATGTACCTGGGTGGCGCCCACCGTCCTACAGCGTCAGGACATTTTGCGCACTACCCGCACTATCGCCATTGTGGGCATGAGCGACAAACCCGCTCGCCCGTCCTATGGGGTCGCGTCCTATCTACAAGAGTCTTCTTCCTACACCCTTTACTTTGTTAATCCCCTGCTTGCTGCAGAAGGTAAAGAGGTTCTGGGGCAAACGGTCTATGCCTCGCTGGCTGACCTACCTCAGGCGCCAGACATGGTAGATATTTTTCGCCGCTCTGAAGACCTCCCTGGGGTTGTGCAAGAAGCTATAGAGGTGGGCGCTCGCACAGTCTGGATTCAGTTAGGCTTGTGGAATGAGGACGCCGCTTACTTGGCTCAGGACGCCGGACTGAATGTAGTCATGAATCGGTGCGTGAAGATTGAACACGCGGCTTTGCGACAGTAACTCACTTTATGACATGAGATATTTTGCCCGGTCCCAAAAATTTTTGACGAAATGGGGGTATAACGACAGCTGATGAAACCCAAAATAAAATAAGTAAACTTTCTTAAATATTTCCCTGGGATTATTAGGGTAAATGTCAGCCACCTTCTTTCAAAAGTGAAGTGCGTAACGGCAAGTGGGTATAACTGGATACCTTTCGAAAGTGTATTTGTGGGCTGTTTTGCGCTGTCTGTTTATAACGAATCTATATATTTTGTTACCAAATCGTTATAAGCTAACCAGCGTGCCATCAGCAACTCTCCAAATTACTGGTGAGCATCGCCGGGGTAACCTGGCTTGTTTCATACACATTTCGAAAGGCTCAAAGTGCGTTCATTCTCAGTTGGCGTAGCAGGTGTACTTATCTCCGGCGTCGTCCTGACCTCAGCAACCGTAGCAACCGCAAACTCATCAGAGAGCGCTCCTACCGTCGCTCCTCAGAGTGAAGCAACTCTTGCAGCATTCGAACTGTCTCAGAATTCTCTCATCTCAACCCTGGGTGCGCCCAAGGTGGTTGTTCCTTCTGTTGATCTCAAGGCAGAAGCTGCTGCGAAGAAAGCAGCCGCAGAACAGCATGCAGCAGAAGCAAAAATTGCCGCAGCCGAAAAGGCTGAAGCTGACCGCCAAGCTGCTGAAAAGGCTGCCGCCGAAACTGCTCAGAAAGCAGAAAAGGCAGAAGCTCAGAAGCTTTCAACTGCAGGAGCAACCGTTGAGTCTACTCAGGCTCCTCAGGCTGAAAAATCAGCTCCTGCACCTGCAAGCAGCGCATCTGCTACACCTCAGTCAGCTGAGACTGCTACGTCGGTAGCAACCGAGCAGGCAGCACCCGCTGCTCCTAGCACTTCGGCATCTGCAACACCCTCAGCAAACACTGCAGTGCCTGTAGCACCCGTTGCCAAAGCTGCTACCCAGTCCAAGCCTGCAGCTCACAAGTCTCAGCAGAACAGCGCTCCTACTTTGAGCGTTGCAACCAACAGCGCCAAGCGTAATGCTGTTGTTGCCGCTGCAAAGCAGGCTGCATCTGTAAACGCTCAGACTGACTGCACCGCATTGGTATCTAACTCATTGGCAGCTATTGGAGTAAACTTCCACGGCTGGCCCGCAGATTACCAGAGCCTCGGCACCATCGTGAGCCAGTCTCAGGCACAGCCTGGCGACATCATTTACTACCAGTCCAACGGTTTCGGCTCCTCGCACGTTGCACTGTATATCGGTAACGGCCAGGCAGTACACGGCGGCTGGAACGGCATGGGCACCTCGGTATTCTCCGTGAACCTGCCTACTGGCTCAGCCCCCATCTTCATCTCACCTAGCGTATACAACGGCTAAATAGATTTCTTCCCGTATAGCGGGCGAGGGCGTCACCAACCGGTGGCGCCCTTTTTGTTTGCTCTAGATCTTGTAGGAGCGAAATTGAGGCGCCGTGAAGCGGTTCCAACAAAAGTACACCGTTGCGGTAAAAATACATGTTTAAGGTTGCATTTTTGCCGCAACGGTGTACTTTCTAGTGTCTCGCTAAGGTTGGTTTACCATTTTTGCATCTGCGGGGGACGTCGCCCCGTCAGAAAGTAGTTTCACTGTGGCGGAAATATCTTTAATTGCTTTACATGTAATGTATTTTTAGAGAGGTTTATGACGTTTCATTACTGAAATCTCGCTCGTACCGCTATCAGCAATTAAAAGAGGGTCCAAAACAGAAAGCAGGGTATAGTCTCGTTTTCTAAAGATATTTTCTCCACTCGAAAGCGAGCAAACATCAGTGTCAGGATTTACCACCACTGCAATTCACTCTATTGAAGACGTAGAGAAGAACGCTATTGTTCCTCCCATCTACCTTGCCTCGACTTTCACCCAGCCGACCGACGGCACCGAGGGAGAATTCGAATACCAGCGTGGAGGTAACCCCACTCGTACTCAGGTGGAGAAGACCCTAGCGAACATTGAGGGCGCAGAGCACTCATTTGTCTATGCCACAGGTATGGCTGCCACCCAAGCAGCTATGGGTCTTGTCCAGGCAGGGGAGAACATCCTTTTGGGCATGCCCAATTACGGTGGTAATTACCGTTTCGCCACCATCGAACTGCCCAAGCGTGGGGCAAGCGCAAAGTTTATCGGAGATTTTTCTACTCTTTCTGATGATGACTTTGACGAAAAGACCACCATGGTCTTCTTGGAAACCCCGGCTAACCCCACGTTGAAGGTCTCGGATATTGCTAAGATTTCCGAAATTGCCCACCGGAACGGTGCCATCGTCGTTGTAGATAATACTTTTCTCACTCCCTACCTGCAGCGCCCTCTAGAACTCGGTGCAGATATTACGGTTCAGTCCGCTACGAAGTACCTGGCGGGCCACGGGGATCTTCTGGGCGGTGTGGCATCCACCAATAACCCTGAGCTGGCAGAGCAGTTATGGAAGGCGCAGCTTATCTCCGGTGGAGTGCTCTCACCAATTGATTCCTACCGCTTGCTACAAGACATCAAGACTCTCGCTTTGCGTATGGATCGCCAGCAAGAAAATGCTCGACGCATCATTGAAGTAGTGCAGAACCACCCTTCCGTAGAAAAGGTACTTTTCGCTGGCTCTTACAATGAGAGCGACGCCGAAATTCAGGCACGCCAGGCAAAAGGTATTGGCGCACTCTTCTCCTTCACACTCAAAGAAGGCAAAAACATCAAAGCATTCTTGGACTCGCTCAAGGTTTTCGGGTTTGCCGTGAGCCTGGGCGGCATCGAATCCCTGATTTGCCTGCCTGCCACCATGACTCAGGGCGCTTATACTCCAGAGCACCTGGAAGAATTTGCTGTTGAAAAGGGTCTTATCCGTGTTGCCGTAGGTATCGAAGATATTGCTGACTTGGAAAAAGACATCACGACCGCTCTAGACGCCGCCTAACCGTAAGATATAGACCTAGCTACTTTTTGGAAGAAAGACATCACCATGAATAACACCTCTATCACCCGTCGATCCGCTATCGCGCTCACCGGCGCTGTTAGCTTGGCAGGTTTCCTCGCTGCGTGCTCGTCGTCGTCCTCTTCATCCCAGGACAACGCTGATAAGCTGCAGAAAATTAAAGACGCCGGCAAGATTCGCATCGGCATGGAGGGCACCTTCAAGCCGTGGGGTTTCCATGACGACTCGGGCAAGCTCGTGGGCATGGAGAAGGAAATTGGCGATTTCATTGCTAAGGACCTGGGCGTAGAAGCAGAATATATTGAAACTCAGTGGGATTCGCTGATTGCCGGTGTGGATGCTGATCGCTACGACATCGTCATTAACAACGTGGCGCCCACGGATGAGCGCAAGCAGAAGTACGATTTCTCGATAACTTATGTAGCTTCTGAAGGCAAGGTGGGCGTACTGGATTCGTCCGATCTAAAGAAGGTATCTGATATCAACGGTAAGACTGCCGCTGCTTCTGAAACCTCGAACTTCCGTACCCTGCTGGAAGAGAACGGTGCAACCATCGTGACCGTTACGGGTTTTGATGAGGCAATCGAGCAGGTTCTCTCGGGCCGTGTAGATTGCTGCGGTAACGACGCTGTGACCTTCCAGGCTTACAAACAGGAGCACCCCGACGCTAAGATTCGCCTTCTCGAAGGTGAACTGGGTGAGGCATCTGAGGCTGCTATCTTGATGCCTAAGGGCGCAGAATCGCTGAAGCAGGCCATTGATGATTCGTTGAAGAAGCATATAGATAACGGTGATTTGAAGGCTATCTACACCAAGTATGTTGGCTTTGACCTCACTCCTAAGGCATAAAGCTAGATAGGTTTTTCGAAAAGATGGATCGTTATCTTAGCCTGTGGGCTGAGTCGTTGCCGCAACTTCTGATGGCAACTCTGAAAATCACTATTCCACTCTCAATCATTGCTTTTATTCTTTCGATTGTGATTGGCATTGTGGCGCAGGGGTTGCGTTCGAGTAGGTTCAAACCTCTTCAATGGGTTTCGAATATCTATGTGTGGCTGTTCCGTGGAACGCCGCTGCTGGTGCAGTTGTTCTTGATTTTTTACGGGTTGCCTAAGCTAGGAATCACTCTCGATGGTTGGACGGCGGCGATTGTTGCGCTCTCGCTCAACACCGGTGCATACGTGGCTGAGACTTTCCGTGCTGCGGTTGCCTCGATTCCTCGAGGGCAGTTTGAGGCTGCACAGACTTTGAACTTCACCAAGTTGCAGACGTTGCGCCACGTGGTGATACCTCAGGCAGTGCGTATTGCGCTACCTCCTTTGGGTAATGATTTGATTGACTTGGTCAAAGGCACCTCGTTGGTTTCCACTATTTCGCTCATTGACCTCTTCCAGGCGGGCAAGCAGATTGCTGCCCGAACTTTCGAGCCTTTGGCGATGTATGCAGAGGTTGCCGCCGTCTACCTGGTGATTTTCACTGTGCTTTCGATTCTTCAGAGCTACCTGGAAAAACGAAGCAACCGATACATGAGGAGTGTTCATGCTTAGCGTTGAAGGCCTTTCCAAAAGCTTCGGCAACCAGCACATTCTGAAGGATATTAATCTTCAGTTGAACGACGGCGAGACGACGGTCATCTTGGGTCCGTCAGGCTCGGGCAAATCTACTCTGTTGCGTTGTCTCAATCTGTTAGAAACTCCCGAGCAGGGTACTCTGACGATTGAGGGCGACCGTTTGCAGTTCGGCGGGAAGCTGTCAGATGCTCAGGTGCGTACCATGCGTCAGCATTCGGCAATGGTGTTTCAGCAGTTCAATCTGTTTCCCAACTACACTGCATTGCAGAACGTGGCGTTGGCGCCTACCTTGAACGGGAAGCTGTCAAAGAGCGAGTCCCAGCAACTTGCACGGGACTTGCTGGTGAAGGTGGGTTTGGAGCACCGCATTGATTCTTACCCTGATTTGCTCTCCGGTGGTCAGCAACAACGCGTAGCTATCGCACGGGCATTGGCAGTGAGCCCCGATTATCTGTTGTTTGACGAGCCGACTTCTGCGTTGGATCCAGAGCTTGAGGCAGAGGTTATCCGAGTGCTCATTGATTTGGCGCGGGAGAACCGGTCGCTGGTCGTGGTGACTCATAATATGGCGTTTGCTCAGAAAGTCGCCAACAAGATTATTTTCTTGGATGAGGGAAGAGTGGCTTTTGACGGTCCAGCCGGCGATTTCTTCGCTTCTGATCAGCCGCGCATCCGGCAGTTCCTCAACATCTTTGATGTCGTAAGTAGTGCCTCTTAGGTCAGGTTCAAGGCGCCACCGCAAGGTGGCGTCTTTTGTTTTTAACGCATCTTTTAGCAGTAGACCCTGGGTAAGAGTGCAGAGAAGCGGAGGAGCAATCTGGGAAACTATCCAAATTTTAAGTGATATACATCTTTTAAGTCCTTGATATGGCTCACTAAAACTACACTCAACCCCTATAAACACTGAGTTTCTACCAGTTGTCTGCGTTATCGTTTGTAAGTCACGCAAAAAGAAAGTTTACTTATGGCTACTGTTGAGCAAATCCACAACAACTTTCCTCTGTTGAAAGAGGACGACATTCATGTTGTCGACTCGCAAGAGATGAAAAAGGCTCTCCGAGCAACCATTCTGGGAAATTTCATGGAATGGTTTGACGTCGGTGTGTATGCCTATCTCTCTGCCTCTATCACCGCAGTTTTCTTTCCCTTTGGCGATCCCTGGGCCAAGCTCGCTTTCTTCGGCGCGCTTGCTGCAACTTTCATCGTGCGCCCCATCGGCGGCCTTGTTCTTGGCCCCCTCGGCGATAAGCTAGGGCGAAAGAAAATCCTAGCTTTCACTATCATCATGATGTCTTTTGGCACCTTCTTGATTGGCTGCATTCCCGGTTATAGCACCTGGGGCATGGCAGCGCCCATAACGCTTATTCTGCTGAAATTCGTGCAGGGCTTCTCTACCGGCGGCGAATATGCTGGTGCTGCAACCTTTATCGCCGAGTACGCTCCAGACCGTAAGCGCGGCTTTTGGGCATCCTTCTTGGATATGGGTTCCTACATTGGTTTCGCTACTGCGGCAGCGTTAGCTACCGTTATTGAACTCATGCTTACTCCCGAACAGATGCTCGCGTTCGGCTGGCGTATCTGTTTCTGGGTTGCGCTGCCTCTTGGCCTTATCGGTATGTACATGCGCTCGCACATCAACGAGTCAGCAGCTTTTGAAGCTGAAATGGATAGCGATAATAATGACGAAGGTCGTTCCGTATGGGACTCTTTCAAGAGCATCTTCAAGGGTTTTTGGCCTCAGCTTCTTATTGGTTCAGCTCTAGTGATGTGCGCTCAGGTGATTGGTTATGCACTGACCACCTTCATGCCCACTTACCTCACTGATTCGCTGGGTTACGACACTCTTCACGGTAACGCTTTGCTCATTCCCGTTTTGCTCATCGTTGCGTTTGCTCTTCCAGTTTTTGGTTGGATTTCAGATAAGACTGGACGTAAGCCTGTGATGATTACCGGTGCTATTTTAGGTATTCTTCTGGCCGTGCCGTCTTTCTGGCTCATGATGCGTGGAACCGCAGTCGCAACCTTCCTGGGTTTGATGCTCATGGGTATTTTGCTCATGTTCCAGGCTGCGATTCAGCCCTCCACTTTGCCCTCGTTGTTCCCCACCGCTAGTCGTTACACTGCAATGGGCGTTATGTTCAACATCGCTGTGGCTCTTCTAGGATCGACGACAGGTTCGGTTGTTACCGTTCTGGAATCTTGGTGGAATACAGAGTACGCAGGTGCTTACTACATTATGATTGCCTGCGCGGTTGGTTTGGTAGGCATGTTCTTCCTCAAGGAGACCGCTGGCCGTAACTTGCTGGGTTCTATGCCTGCGGTTGAAACCGAAGAAGAAGCAGCCGAATTGGTTGAAACTCAGTTGGAAAACGAAAATCTGGATACTTCAACCATGCCTATTCCTCAGGTTCGTATTGACCGTGCGGAGAAAATCCTCGAAAAAGAGGGCGGCATCTCGACGGACGCCGCAGCTTCAGTAGCTAGCGAGTAGTATCGCTTATTCATAAAGTAATGGAGCCGGACGCTCGGAACAGCCATCGGCAAGCAAACCCTCTCGCTTGGATTCGCTAGCGCTCATTGAAGCGATTCACGCCAGACCCAGCCAGCTTGCCTCATGCTGTTCCGAGCGTCCTCTCTACTATATGAATAAGCTTTAGTGCCTAGTTCTTGAATTCCTGGAACATCTCCAGGGCTAGGGGAGCGCCGGTGATAGAACCCAAATTGCCATCCTCCACCACAAGAGCCACAGCAATATCTTCGTGAACTGCCATGACCCAGGAGTGGGTTTTAGGCGGGTTGTCGTTGCCGTATTCGGCAGTTCCCGTTTTACCCACGGCGGTATCGGGAGTGAGTTCTTTGAGGTTTTGTAGTCCGCCTTCGGCAACGACGCCGCGCATCAGGGTTTTGAGTTGTTTAGATTCGTCTTGGGTGAGTGAGGTGTTAGAAACTTTTGTTTCGCCTAACTGCTGCTCTTTCACCAGAACAGGTTTGACCACTTCGCCTTTATACGCGCTGGCTGCCACGATTGCCATGGCAATCGGTGAAACCAAGATTTTTCCCTGACCAATCATGGATGCGGCGTGCTCTACTTCGCTGGCATCGGTGGGCACCGTGCCAAAGAATGCCGGTACGCCGAGGTCAGCTTCTATACCGATGCCTAAAGCAGCGGCGGCGTCGTGCAAATCTGCCTGCGTCACCTTATCGCGTTCGTTGATAAAAGCGGTATTGCTCGACTGCGCCACCGCTACAGCCAGAGTTTGCTCGCCCAGAGCATCTGCGGGGTAGGTGGAAGCGTTCTTGAAGGTTTGACCGTCTACGGTAACCGATTCCGAACAGTTGACAATGGAGTCGGTCTTCATGCCCTTGCGAAGCAGGCTGAGTGAGGTAGGAATCTTGAAGGTAGATCCGGGAGCGTACTGGGACATTAGAGCGGTAGAGAACCCCTCAGAAGCCTTACCGTTGGCAGCAACCAGGATTTCACCGGTGGATACCCTCATAGCCACAATAGCGCTGGGGGAATCTTGATCTTCAAGAATCTTTACCGCTTGAGATTGCGCTGCAGAATCGAGGGTAATGTTGAGGTTCTTGCCGTTAGAGACATCCACCTGGTGGAGAGGGTTATCTCGATTAATGAATTGTTCTGGATCTACAGAACCATCATCTTTGATTTGAACGCTGTAGATTGAGTAGCCATCGGTGCCTCGCAAATGCTCATCAAACCGTTCGGACAGACCGCCGTGACCGATCATCTGCCCTGAAACAAGCTTTCCTTCAGATTTTTCGATGTCGTCGGATGTCGCAGGGCTCACCGTGCCCAGAATATCCGGGGCAAAATCGGCGCTGGGTGCCAGCGAGCGGGTACTTTCTGTGCTGAAAAACCCCTCAATTTTCTCGATGTCGCTTTGATTAATCTTATTGAAAGCCTCTTGGCGTAATACGATAGCCTCAACAAACTGGCTTTCGCCAGCATTTTTTACCTGTTTCGCAAAAGCATCTGCATCAATATCTACGAGTTCCGCCAGGGCTCGTGCAGATTTCTGTTGTGCTTCATTTCCAGAGACTTTAGTCTTGTCGATGCCTACCTGCACCACGGGACGAGAGGTGACAATCGCGGCGTCGTCCTGCCCTAGAATCTCACCTCGGGAGGCGGATTTTGATTCGAGAAGCAACCCTGCGGATTCCTCCACATCGGGGTGGATGACGGTGGGCGACCACTGCGGGGTCATATTCTCGCCTTCAGCGGTAAAGGTAACCGAGGAATCGTATTCCCAGGGCTGAGGAGAACCGGGAATCTTCCATGCCCAGTGGAGCTTGGCTCTGGGAGAGTCGCCCCCTTGATTGACTTCAGCCACGGACACGGTGGGTTCTGCCCCGGTCATATTGTAAGACGCATGTTCCAGCGACTTCTGTGCCTGGGCAGCATCCCGGTTGGCAAACTGGATTCCTGAAATGTCCAGATTAGTCAGCGCAGAAGCAAGGTTCTGGGCACTTTCTTGGAGGTGAGAATCTGAAGAACAAGCAGAGAGCGCAAGCGCCAGAGAGGTTGCTGCAGACCCTAGAAAGAGGTGACGGCGAGAAAATGTAGTCATGTTTTATCAATTCAAAAAGTCAGCACAAGCTGAAACGTTAGATAAAACTTAGTCTACCTAACTTAGCGCTGAGAGTGGCTTTATTTCTGGCGCTTCTTTTGGCGACGGATTAGCTTAATAATTACCCAAATGATTAGGGCGGCAATAACGATTTTGATAACGGTGGAGAACTGTCCGATCACATCGGCGACCTGGCTCCAATTCTCACCCAGAATAAAGCCCAGGTAGATGAGGAGCGCGTTCCATACGGCAGAACCCAACAAAGTAAAGAGCCCGAAGGACAGGACGTTCATGCGGTCAATGCCCGCAGGAATTGAAATCAGGGAGCGCACACCGGGAATGAGACGACCAAAAAGAATGGAAAGTTTGCCGTATTTATCGAACCAGTGCAGGGACTTATCAACGTCCTCTACCTCCACTAGCCACATCCAATCCGCAATGCGGCGGAGACGGTTAGCACCAATGACTGCGCCTAACCAGTAAAGAAGGTACGCTCCGACTACTGATCCTGCTGTAGCCCACAGGAACGCCGCGATGAGATTCATATTGCCTTGGGATGCCGTAAAACCTGCAAGCGGAAGAACAACCTCGGAAGGGATTGGCGGAAACACGTTCTCCAAGAAAACTGCTACACCCACGCCGGGGGCTCCTAGAATCTCCATGAGGTGGATAATCCAGTTGATAATCGAATCGAACATTGTTTCCTTTCCCGCATGGCTGCTGCAGTGTAGATAAAATAACAGCGCAGATAAATATGGGTTCGAATTGATGGTTCAAGTTGTATAGCCAAAAGAGCTAAATACCTGGAACTTTACCTAAAACCACTGTGAAAGAGCTGGGAATATCCTAATCTAAACCGATATGCGAGAACTGTTTGCGCGTCATGGTCGCCGTGCGGGCGTCCAAACGGGTGTCTGTGCCGTTTTCGGTGGGGCGACCCTGAGTGCCCTTTTCTTCACACCGGATGTCACTAAACCCAAGCTTGATAGCAACCCGCTCGGAAGCGGCGTTGCCGGCAATCGCTGTCCAGGTCACTTCGTCGAGCCCCATACCCAGCGGGTCAAAAGCAAAACCTAAGACGACGCGCGCGGCATCGGTGAGCAAACCCTGACCCCGTAGTACAGGCGCAAGCCAAAAACCTATCTCCGCTGAGGTGTCAGTCAGGTTGTAGAGGCTGACGATACCAGCAAAAGTACCCGAAAGATCGATTCCCCAGATGAGCTCATTGCCATTATCGGCAGCGTCGTGACTGAATTCGATGTAGTTTCTTGCGGTCTCTTCGGAATAATTCAGGGGAACACCCATGCACCAGCGTAAAATTTCGGAATCTTGGCAGGCGGAAGTGAGTTCTGGAATATCAGCTTCGCGCAAAGGGCGTAACGTAAAGCGTTCTGCAATGAGCTCGGGAGCTGGCATGGCTACTTTCCGAACTCGCCCTCCAACACAATGCGAAATCCGGGGTGTAACAGGCACGCAGCGGAGACAAGTTCTTCTTCAGAATAAGAAAAACGTTCAATACGAAGACAGGGCTCAGTCGATTCAATTTCTAGTATCTCGTGCTGATCCTTGTTAGGAAGAATAGCATCAATCTTGTGAATGCCATGAGTGACTGATATGAGGGAGTTGAGGTAGGAAGCGGGGGGGAGGTTCTCGAAATTTTGTTCCAGGTAACGAGGTGCGATGCGGTCGTTGACAAAGCGTTCTTCAATTTGAAAAGGTACGCCGTCATCGAAATGCACAATCACCGAATGGAAAGCGGTCTCTCCCATTTCCGGCGGAATCTGCCCTGAATCCCAGAACTCATGGTCATCTTCCTTATTAATTTTCTCTAGTTTGAGGAGCTTTTGAGAATGGGAATGACCGCGTTCTTTAATCTCATCGGCGATATTGTGAACGCTCATGAAGTCACCGGGAAATTTTTCTTCCGCGACGAACGTGCCAATACCGCGGGTGCGTTTGAGCAGACCTTCGTTGCTGAGCTCGCGCATGGCCCGGTTGACGGTCATGCGGGAAATCCCCAGAGCGTTGACGAAATCATTTTCTGAAGGGATGGGATCGCCCGCCTTGAGATCTCCGGATTCAAGCTGCGAAGTAATCATCAACTGAATACGGCGGTAGGCGGGCAATTTGGCGGGAGTCTTGGCGTAGAGCTTTTTGACTTCGTCGATAATCATCTGAATTCCCTCATAATTAGCTCCGGCGGCTACTTTCCAACATGCTGCCAGTTTTACTCGTGTACACAGGATTAGATGCCGAGCGTAGATAAGTCTGCAGACGACCGTAAAGTAATTTTAGGGTAGGGCAACCAGCAATCCCATATTTTTAAATTTGAATTTAATTTACCTTTTGGAATGCCGTCTTATCAAATAATACTGCTGGTAAGTGATGAAGATATCTCTATAAGTTCGCTACATCTTAGATATGCACATTCTTAGTCTATGGGAGAAAAGCTTAGTCTCGGGGAGAAAAGGCAAAGTTAAAGTAAAAGGCTCGCATCTCTCCCCCGAAAGATGCGAGCCTTGCATACTTCAGAGCAGCTAGTTTTATCTTCCCCAAGATACTAACTGCGCTGGCATTCGAACGCGTGAGCTACAAGAGCGCGATTCTTTCCCCAAAAAATCGCTGTACATAAAGACTGTCTCAGCATTCAATCTGCTGTTGCCTCTTGGGTGCGAACCTTTGGCTAGTCTGTTCTCTCGGCTTTCACCGTTCGATCCCATTGCTGGGTGTCTCACCCTTGCGGGCTGACTTCTAGAACTATACAGGAAGTAATTCGACAGCCACTATGACCTATAAGTATGAGTGCCCTCATCCGATAGGCGGAGACAGGGGATTCTGGCGTATTTATGCATCAGTCTGTGGGGGAGGTGTCGTGGAATTTGACCCCTCAAGGCACTTTACGGAGAAAATATTTTTTAAAAAAAATTGTGGCTGACTTGGGTAAGGGGTTGCTGTGGCGTTGAAAATGTAAGCCACCCCTATTTTATTCGACATTCCGAATATCATTTGTTGGGTCATGATGGGGACCAAAAAATTTTTTAGAAAATTTTTCTCACGATTCCCGGGCTCTGCTTGTGGATAGGAAAACTTTGCGAATCAAACACTTTCTCATGGAGAAGGTTATTTCGGCGGTGAAATAAGAGTTTGACATGCGGAGATAGAACAAATTCTCAGGTCTTTCTGGAGTGTCGAAAAGTGAGCTTGAGCATAGATGTGTATCACGGTTTGTCCCCCAAAAACGAAAGAATAAATAGTATTTCCCCTTGTGGGGAAAAATTGCATCACTTTGGAGTAAACCGACAAAAGTACCCGTAGTTGTATAACCCTGAGAAATGACTAGTGTGTAATCCCAATGCCCTACGGGGGAAACATAGGACGTAAAAAAATTATTTAGAACTGATCTAGGGGATTTATGTCTATTTCTCAACACCAGAACGCATTTGGTGTTTTAAACCGCCGAAATGCTCTGCAACTTACCGGTGCAGGAGAGCTGTACTGGGTGCAGCGTCGCTTGCCGGTGGAACAACAACAGCGCAGGCTGCTGAGCCCGTTTCTGCAACATTGGTTGACCAATTTCTTGCTCAGCTCCAATTCGTTATTGCACACCGTGGTGCCGGTGACGTAAATCCCGAGCACACCGCTTACGCTTACCAGCAGGCGATTATTCGTGGCGCGCGCGCCGTCGAGATTTCTGTACGCACCACGCTAGATGGCGAGCTCGTGTGCATGCACGATAACGCACTGCGCCGCACAACCACCCTGTCTGAAGGGTATGTATCGTCGTCCTACCTTGCTGATTTGAAACAGGCAATGGTGGATATGCGCCCCTTCCTTGGTTCGGGTACGCCTCTGCGCAATATCAATACTCTGGCAGAAGCGCTGGACGTTATTGCCGCAACCCCCGCTGGCGGAGCTTTCAACTCGGTGGGCGCGAATGCAATACTTTTCGTCGAGGTAAAAGACGCCGGCGCTCAGGCGCAGCTTCTCCAGGTGCTGGAGGCTCGCGGCCTGAAGAATCAGGTTGTTATCAAGATGTACCGCAACGGTGCAGGTGGGTTTGACCCCGAATCTGGCTTTGTAAAAATCGCCAAAAATGCGGGCTTCCGCACCTGGTGCTACTTTGATGCTGGGGATTCGCTTGCGAACATCACCACTTTGGTGAAGTCACCCTATGTGGATCTCGCGGGTGTGCCTTTCTTTGAGACTGTTACCGGTCGCGCTGCAACTTCCATGAGCGACTGGAAGATCACCAGCATTGTTGCACTGGGTAAGCCCGTTATTGTCTGGGAAGTGCACCGCCGGTCTGTACGAGATTATTTCGCCACTCTCGGCGTGCGCGGCTTTATGTCCCCTAACCCCTACTGGCTTTCAGGTGGCGGAACTAGCCCCGATTTGTTCTTGGATCAGGCGCGCCGTTTGGACGGTATGCTCCCGGCAGGTCAGCAGGACGTCAGTAACATGCCCGTGTGGGAAAATAACTCGCTGATCCATCGCGAGATTTACGACGAGTCTATGCTCTTGGGCCCCATTTCTCACCGCGTGGAAACCTCCGGTGGCAACTGGGTGATGTACTTTGACATGAAGTGGGAAGGTCGTCTGCCTAACACTGACTGGCAGTACGGATATATGGCATTTGGTCGCGCTGATGACTCGCCGTTTGGTATTGGTGGAAAGTTTGATACCACCAACCCCAACGGCGGTGGCTACATTTTGGCAGTGCGCCCGCACGCTTCTGTGGTTGATGAGAAGGGTGTTTACCGCCAGGGTGACCTTGTGCAGTTGCTGCGCGTCGATGCCGGTAGTGCTACGCTCACGCCTTTGGCAACCGTGGTCCCCAAGACGAAAATCGTGGCAGACCAGAATATTACTTGCAAGTTGATTGTTCGCCCCGGCACTATCACTTTTGAAGCAGGCGGAACTCGCTCACAGCCTGTGGCTGATGCTACTTACCGTGGGCCTCACGTACACTTCGGTCGCTACCACGGTAACGACGTCGGTGGTGGTTTGGCGTTGAGCAACGTGGTGACCTATAAAATCTAAGAGTGCATATATTTACTAAAAAATGAATAAAATGCTCTGACAAGGGGAATGAGTTTTAGACTCATTCCCCTTGTTGTTTATTGCAATTATAGTGGCTGGAAACACAAAAGAGGTTTTCGGCAACGGGTTTTAGCCGTCGGGGCATGTCAGGAGGGGGAGGCACTTTTTCATCATCTCGGAGTGCTTTCCTCCGGCTAAATTAAGCGAAAAATAGGCTCATAACGCTGGTACAGTTGAAGATACGCGAACGCATTAGTTCTGCCATTATTAGCAAAGTGAACCTCCACTGGGGGATTCAGTCCTCTTGATTAGATTGCGAACCCGATCAAGAAATAAAATACCCTCGAAGTATCGTAAATGATACTTCGAGGGTATTTTTATACATATTTGACGTGTGGCTAGCGCTTTCTAAATTTAGAAATATTTTTAAACCTGTCTCGTTTGCGATACTTTCGGATTTCCTCCGGTGTAAGAATCTGCAAATTCTCCGTCAGAGGCTGGCCGGGCGTCCATCCCTCATTCTCATCAAACACCACAGCGGTCCGACGAGAAATGAACTTGAGCTGCGGTCGCGGCACCTTCAAATTAACGGGTGCGGGGAGTTTCCAATTCTTACGACGAGAAATCAAACCAATTGCCAAGCACGAAACAATCGAAACCGCCATTGCTACGTTAGGGCGGCGGAAAACCTCGGTCAAAAGAGCGGTTTCCGTAGCCCCCACCAAAGCGACCGTGGCATACAGCGAGTTACCGCCCAAGATAGAAGGAATACGGTTCACCATAATATCGCGCAGGACGCCGCCGCCCACCGCCGTCGTCACGCCCAAGGCAATAGCAGGAATCCACTCTAAACCAGCGCCCAACGCCTTGATGGTTCCGGTGGCTACCCAGCATCCCATTCCTAGAAAGTCCACAATCACCAGAACGCGCGATGCCCACTGTGACCCCAAATCCAAGAAATAAGCCAGCGCAGAAGCAATAATCACACCTGCCCAATACGCAGAATCGGTGAGAGCAACGGGAAACCCAATACCCAGCAGAGTATCGCGAATCAAACCGCCACCCATGCCAGAGAGCGCGGCTAAAAGAATAAAACCGACAACATCAAAGCGAAAAGCGCGGGCAACTGCACCGCCCAAGAGCCCGTTGGCAACAACTGCCGCGACGTCGACAATCCGAAACAGTAGGCTGGGATCCCAATCTTGCAACGGCTCACTCCTTGGCGCATAAATCTAAACGGGCGCACTCATCATATCGCTTGGTGTCTGATGGGCAAGAACGTATCGATCACACACAAGGGCTAATTCTAAAGAGCAACTGTTCAAGCGAGCCCGGTACAGCGGGGGAGCGAGTCTTAGGCTCGGGCGATGACTTTGAAGCGTACGTAGACTACGGGGGTGTCAGCGGTGATGCCCCGGTAGTCTTCGCCCATTGATGCGCGGAACTGTTCCGATTCCCAGAACTGGCGGTGCGCCGTCTGCCAATCGGAAATACTCTCGAATCCTTCGCCTTCATCCAGCGCTTGTTGAAGGGTGATATCTCCAAAGGGGACGACGGTGACTTCCGTATTCTCGGTAGCGCAGACTCGGTTGCCGTCGGAATCAAGAATCGCTTCTCGGTCTCCTACCGCTGGTAAAGGATCACCGTCCATTTCATATTGCTGAACCAGGGACGAGGTGCCGGTTTTCTCCCCGCTTAGGATTGCCGCAACTAGTTTGTCGCGCAACGGACCGGGGGATCCGTAGTGACCCTCTTCGAGAGACTCAAGGCTAATGTTTTCAGGCACGGTCCATCCAATCTCCCGATTTGATCATCGGATATAGTTCTGCTAATTCAGCTTGACGCGCGACCGGCGGGATATATACCCATGCCAGTTCGCGCTTGCCTGAGGCAGTAGTGACTTCGCGCTGAAGGCGGTTGTAAAGGTTTCGATTATCTACGGGGTGTTCAGTCGAGCAACCTTCTAACTCGTCCAAAACGGCAGAAACCCGTTCCCAATCTGTGCCATCAACATGAACGAGCGCGCCACGCACCGCCCCGACGTCGTCCAAGGTACCGAGGACTTCTGGCGAATCAAGTAAATAGGGGAATCGACCGTTATCGACGAGCACGGCGCCTTCCAGGGTGGCCGGTTCCTGCCGCTCATCTTTGCCAGCTAGCAAAAAATGGTTGGAACCTCCCACACGCAAAGTTCCGTACACAAAAACCGGTAAATGTTCAGGTATAAAACTTGAAGGGCGGGCGCTGGAAAAATTTCTGGCGTCTAATGTTTCTCCCACTTATTCACCGAGTGTCTGGTCTTGTCCGTTGACGTCTGCCCCGCGTTGAGAGGGCACCAAAACGGTGATATTTCCCGGGCCAGGCTTTGTTTTGCCCGTTTGGCCAACGGGAATCTCTGCAAATACATCTGCAATCACGGATTCGAGGACGGCGCCGGCGGGCACTGTGAGGTCACCGAGCAGAATAGAGCGAGAAACTTTCGCGTCCGCCTCAATGGTCACTCCGGGACCGATGATGCTCCCGCTGACATCTCCGTGAATATGGCAGCCGTGGGCAATCATTGAATGGCTCACATGGGAATCCTGGTAAGAGCGAGCCGGCGCAAGGGGCTCATGGTGGGTAATAACTGCCCAGCCGGGGTCGTCTAGATTTAAGCCCTTGCCCTCCAGCAATTCCATATGTGCTTTGTAGTAGGCATCAATGGTCCCGATATCTCGCCAGTAGCCGGTATGACGGAACTCGTGTACTTTCTTGTTTTCCACAAAGTAGGGCAGAATCGTCTCGCCGTAATCCCCTAGAGAGGCGCCCTTAGGCTCATCGTGGTCTTCATATCCGTCGAGTTCTTTTACCAGATGGTCCACTGCTTTGCTGAGCGCCTCTACCTTGAAGATAAAGATTTCAGTGGCAACCAGATTGCCCTGAGGATTCTCGGGTTTGTAATCGTAGCCGGTAACCTTCTGATTCTTTCCTGTTTGCACGACGCCGAAACGTGATGGATCTTCATCCGTTTCAGTGGTGATAATAGTGAGGTCTGAACCCAGCCGTTCGTGCTGTTCCAGGGCAAGCCGGAAGTCCATCTGGTAGAGATGGTCTGCGCTGAGAACCACCACGGTATCTGCCCTAAATGATTGGAGGAGCGGAACTTGTTGGTAGAGCGCGTGCCCGTTTCCTTCTGCGAAACCATCCGCTGCGCGGCCTTCGACAGGCGGAAGAATTTGCAAGCCGTGGCGGGTGCCGTCTAAATCCCAGGGTCGGCCACCGGCGAGATGCTTATTGAGGGTAAACGGGCGATACTGTTCAGCTATCCATACGTCGCGAATTCGTGAATGAGCCAAGTTGGAGAGCACCACGTCAATGATTTGGTAACCCCCGCCAAAAGGCACCGAGGGTTTGGACCGCGCGTCCGTCAGCGGAGATAGTCTGCTACCTTTCCCGCCGGCGAGAATGAGAGCGACGGTCGCCGGGGAATGGGTGGTGGGAAACGGATCGGACATGGGTACCTCGTTTGCTGAGTTCAGTTTGCGGGGCGTCTCGTCGAGTCGAAACTTTTCGTATCGTTCCAGCCTACCGTCAAGAGGCGAAGTGAAACAGGCTACAAAATTAAGTGCTAGTCAAAATAGCGTTCTGGGGCGCAGTTTTACACCTCATAACGCCACTCTTGCGATCAGTTAAGAATCACCCGGTCGAGCCGCCCCGCCCCACCCCAGACGTCTTACAGCAGCGATGACGACAACCGGCAAATGTTCTCTAAAATCTTCACACGGTTGGGGCGGTTGACCCATTCGTCATAGCGCAACGTCTTGCACCGGGAAATATAGGTATCCGAAACGTCGTCTAGTTCGCGCACCATTTTCTTATTCACAATGAACGTGGAAACTTCCAGGTTCAACGCGAACGAACGCGGATCCATATTTGAAGAACCGATGAAGGTGTAGCAGTCGTCAATAATCATGTACTTTGAGTGCAACACGGTGGGGCCGGGGTACTGGCGAATCTTCACGCCAGCTTTGAGCAGTTCTTCGTAGTAGGATCGTTGCGCCATATTGGGCAGGAACTGGTCGCCCTTTTCGCAGACAATAAGTTCGACGTCGATTCGCGAGAGCGCGGCACTGGTAAGCGCCTGCAACAATGTTGACTCGGGTACGAAGTAAGGGGAACAAATGACGATGCGTTCCTCAGCATTATTAATGAGGTAGTTGATGAGCCGCAGGTTATTTTCGGTTTCAAAACCGGGGCCAGAGGGCACAATCTGAGCTAGCTGACCGTCGTTAATAGTCTGAATATCCGAGTTGATTTCGCCCAGAGGTAGTTCTTTAGTTTCCGAATACCAGTCGGACATGAACACCGCGTTGAGCTCATCCACAATAGGGCCCTTAGCGGAATACGTGAGATCCTTCCACAGCAGGCCCCTCTTTTCGTTCTTCTTGAGGTCGTAACAAGCATCAATCGCATTTTGTGAACCGGAATAAGCGATACGCCCATCAATGACCAGGATTTTGCGGTGGTTACGCAAGTCGGGGCGTTGCCACTTGCCCTTAAAAACATTGATGGGAAGCATCAGGTGCCACTGAATATCTGATTTGTTCAACATGCGGCGCAATCTCTTGTACGAGGGGTATTTGCGCGAACCAATCTGATCAATCAGCACGCGAACATTGACGCCGCGTTCCTGGGCGCGAAAGAGTGCGTCCCAAAGCGGAATCGAAGCACCAGAGTAGGCGGTGATGTAGAACTCGAAGTGAACGTAGTCGGTGGCTTTATCAATTTCCTCCGCCATGTGCAGCATAGCTTCATGGTTATCGGTGTGGAGCTGAAATTCGTTACCACCTACCATGGGGAGCGCACCCAGCCGGTAGTTGAGCCGGGCTGCCACTTTTGCTTTTTCGGGTAGCGCGACGTGCGTGCCTAGCACGGGGTTGACCTCGTCGCCGTCGCCGTTGTCGAGGCGCTCGCGAATCATTTCGTTCATGACTCTCTGGCGGGCGCGGCGGTGCCGGGGCAGGTGGGAGGAACCGAAAAAGAGAAAGGCGATGAACCCGATGTAGGGCACCAGGAAGATTGCCATGAGCCAGCCGAGGGCGACCACGGGTTTGCGGTTGTAGGGGAGCCAGCATAGGGCGATGATACGCACGGCAATGTCGATGACCAGTAGCGTAATACCCAGCCAAGTGGGGAGGTTGGCTAAATCCACCATGTTACTCATGAAGTTCACCTCTTTATCATAGCTGACTTGCTGAGATGCTTATTTGAGAGGTCTGCAGGTGAAGCGGAGGGTGATTTATGACCCAGTATGTAGTTGCAGTTGTGCAATTTTGCAGAACTGCATAAAGTAGAGGGGTGCAAAATTGTGAACCTACGCTTCGAGAGCGACGCCGGGAGCGGACGTGGAAAGCTATCCATGAGGCTGCCGTCGCGCTGGTAAAGAAAAACGGTCTGAAGCAAACAACTACCGATGAAATTGCTGAGCGTGCGGGTATTTCTTCGCGTACCTTTTTCAACTATTTTGCGACTAAAGAAGACGCCGTGTTAGGCCTGCGGGAACCGCAAATTACGCCTGCGATGATTCAGGCGGATCAGGCCCGGCAGCAAAGTTATGTGTTTGACCGAGTAGTGCACCTGCTTTTGGGTGTGGTGGTGGAGTCAATCCCTGCCACTGAACACCGACGTTATCGAGAGCTGGGCAAGAAGTACCCCGAGTTCCGCACCCGTTTTAAGGTGTATTTGCTCAAGTGCGAACGTGTGGTGGAGGATTTTCTGCGCACGATTGATTGGCAGGATTTCGCTGCGAATAATCGTCGGGGGCCGTTTAGATTCTTGGAGGAAGGCGCCGAAGTTAACCAGGAGTACTGGGGTAAAGCGCGCGCGTCTGTAACCATTGCTTCTGCAATTTTGCGATATATGGATTTTTCGCAGGGTTTGCCCGAGGGTGAAGCCCGCGACCAGGTGGTGCGTGAGAGCGTGGATTTGTTTAGGGATTTGCTACGCGAGGACTAAGTTTTCATACCTTATGAGAGATGGGGGGCTTACACTCTGTGCGGGGTCTTCATAAGATAGTCAGTAGGTATAGAAATTTACGATTATCAATATTCCAAGGAGACTGCCGTGAAGATTTTGACCCCCACCAGCATCACATTGGATGAATCTAAGTTAGGGCTGACGGATGAGGACCAGCTCGTTTCTTATGACCCACAGGAGAATCTGGCTCCAGAGCACTATGACGCCGACGTCCTGATTGCCTGGGCTAATACTAATGAGCAGCTGAAAGATGCCGCCGCGCATCTTGATCAGGTGAAGTTGGTGCAGGCATTGTTGGCTGGGCCGGATCAGGCACGTGCTGCGGGGTTCCGGGAAGAGGCGATTATTGCTTCTGGTAGCGGTCTTCATTCACTGACCGTGGCTGAGCATGCTCTTGCGTTGACTTTGAATTTCATTCGTTTCTTGCCGGTCCTGGCAGAGGAACAGGATCGTTCTCATTGGGCTTCTGAGTTGGGTGGTGCGCAGGAGCTTCATCCTGAGGGCAAGGTGACCACTTTGCTCGATGCCAATGTGTTGATTTGGGGTTTTGGTTCTATTGGTAAGGAAACCGCCCGCCTGTTCAAAGCATTTGGTTCCCATGTAACCGGTGTGGCGCGTAGCGAGGGCAACCGAAATGGCTTCCCTGTTATTACCGAAGATCAGATGGGGGAGTATTTGCCAGAAACCGATGTTTTGGTGATGATTCTTCCGACGAGCGATAAAACGGAGCAGGTGCTCAACGCCGAGGTGTTGAAGCAGCTCCCTGCGCGCGCGTTCGTGATTAATGTGGGGCGCGGGAGCACCGTGAACGAGCCAGATTTGATGGAAGCTCTCAACGGTGGAAACCTCGCTGGGGCGGCGCTCGACGTCGTTTCGCAGGAGCCCTTGCCTGCCGATCATCCTTTATGGGGCACGAAAAATCTGGTGATTACCCCTCATGCTGCCGGTGGCCGACCGGTGGACCCTGAATCTCTGATTGCTCAGAATCTTGAAGCGCTACGGAAAGATTTTGCAGGAGGGCACGGCGAGTACCGTAACAAGATGAATTAGTAGAACATTTTTACCCCCCGGTAATTCAATAATGGCTCTGTCCGTACTCGGCACAGAGCCATTTTTGTGCTTATTTTCAAGCTGACGAGGAAATATGTAGCAGAAATTTTAGACATGAAGAAGAATGACTGCGCGGTGTTCACGGGATAAAACCGGTTTGGTATGTCTTACATATTGGTTATAAGATTTGACCAACCAGTTTCGAAGTGTCATGAGTCACAGCAGTGGCTCGGCTGAACCTGAAAAGGTAATCACACACATGCAAAAGTACACGAATACTTCGCGCTTGAAGGAGAAAGTACATGTTTAAGTACATCCTCAAACGCGCCCTGACCTACGTGGTCATGATCTTTTTGGTCACCAGCGCCGGTTACTTCCTCGCCGTCCAGACCATGAACCCTGCTCTCCTTGAGCAGGAGAAAATTCCGCGTCCTACACCGGAACAGATTCAGGCAAACTTTGCCTCACTGAAACTTGACCCACAGATGAGCGCCTGGGAACGCTACGTGCAGTGGCTCAAGGACATTCTTTTCCACTTTGATTGGGGACGTTCGCCCAACGGCGCGTACATCAACAGTGAATTTGGCCAGCGTGTTTGGGTCTCTACCCGCCTTTTTGCCGCAGCTATTATTTTGTCGCTGATTATCGGTGTGGCTCTGGGTGTGTTTTCCGCGGCTCGCCAGTACAAGGCATCTGACCGTATCATTACCGGTTACTCCTACCTGGTTTACATCATCCCCGCACCTATTGCTTACTTCTTGGTGCAGCTGGGAGCGGTTGCTATTAACCAGGCGGCAGGGGACCGTATTTTCTTCGTGACAGGCATTTCGTCGCCGGGTGTTGAACCTGGCTGGCCGACCATCGTCGATATGGCGGCTCACTACCTGGTACCTACTTTCTGTATCACTATCATGTCCTGGGGCGGTTACCAGATTGCTCAGCGCCAGTACCTACTCGATAGCGTGAATGCTGACTTCGTCCGTACTGCTCGCGCGAAAGGTCTAACCCGCAACCAGGCGATTACTCGCCACGCACTGCGCGTTTCCTTCATTCCCGTGGCGCAGTCCATCGCTTTTACCGTTCCCGCAATTTTCACCGGCGGTTTCTTCGCTGAGGCAATCTTCGCCTGGCCCGGAATCGGATTGTGGTCGCTTCAGGCGATTGGTGCGCAGGACGTCAATGCGGCAACTGCAACTCTTGCCTACGGTTCGGTGCTCTTCGCCGTATCAGCGATTTTGGCTGACATTGCAACTACCATTGTTGACCCCCGAGTGAGGATGAATTAATGACTGCTGCAGTTCCTCCAACAGATAATCTTCCTCGCGAGTCGCAAGATGTTCCCGAGTTGAAGGTGGATGACACTCCTGACTTCAAAGTCATCAATAAGTCCACGATCATTACCCGCCGGTTCTTCCGTAACAAGGCGGCGGCGTTTGGTCTGATTGTGTTCATTCTCGTAGGTCTTTTTGGTCTCTTTGGCGGCTTGTTGGCGCAGTGGGATACCAACACCATTGACCCCTTCTACATGGCAACCGGTCCCAGCGCAGCCCACTGGTTTGGTACTACCAGCGCTGGAACCGACTTGTATGCCCAGGCTGTTGAAGGTGTGCGCACCTCGATGGCAATTGGTCTCATTGTCGGTGGTTTGAGCGTTATCATCTCCGCCGTCTATGGCTGCATCATGGCGTATTTCGGGGGCAAGCTCGATAACGTCATGCTCTTCTTCCTCGAAACTCTCATGATGGCACCTCAGCTTCTGGTGATTGCAATTGTGATTAACGGTGCTGGCGGCCAGAAAATCCGCGAAGTTCTTCCCGGCTGGGTTATCCTCACCATCGTTTTGCTGATCTTCTCGTGGATGTATGACGCCCGTGTGATTCGTTCGATGGCGATGTCACTCATTCAGCGCGATTATGTGAAAGCCGCCCGCTACATGGGTGTTTCGCCTTTCAAAATCGTTTGGCGTCACCTGGTTCCAAACATCGGCTCCCTGCTGGTTTTGAACTTCACCCGCGGTATTACCTTGGCGATTCTTTCTGAGGTTGCATACACCTTCGTGGGTATTGGCGTGAAGTACCCCAACTACTCGCTTGGTTCACTGATTGCTCAGGCATCGAGCCAGATTAATACTCTGCCCTGGATGTTCTGGATTCCCATGATTCTGTTTTTCTTACTCGTTGGCCCGCTGTCTTTGATGAACGACGGTTTGCGCGACGCATTCGATCCCACCTCACTGTCGGTGGGTAAGGCTAAGAAAGACAAGAAGGAGAAGGCAAAATAATGAGCGCTAATCCCGTTCTTTCGGTCAAAGACCTTAACGTTTCATTCAACACTGAAAACGGCGTGGTGCATGCGGTTCGCGGTATCAACTTTGATTTGCACGCCGGTAAGACGCTCGGCATCGTGGGTGAATCGGGCTCCGGTAAGTCGGTAGCTTCGATGGCGATTATGGGGCTTCACCCTACCACCGCGGATATCACCGGTTCTATCCAGTACAAGGGCAAGGAACTGCTTGGCCTGTCGGATAAAGAGATGTGTGAGCACCGCGGTAAAGATATCGCGATGATTTTCCAGGATCCGCTGAGCTCTCTGACCCCGGTGTACACCATTGGTGATCAGATTGGTGAGGTGCTGAAGGTTCACAATAAGGGCATGAGCAAGCAGGCGATTAAGGATCGTTCGGTAGAGCTGATGCGTTTGGTGGGTATCCCGGACCCTGCGAACCGTCTGAAGTCCTTCCCTCATGAATTCTCTGGTGGTATGCGCCAGCGCGTGATGATTGCTATGGCTATCGCTAATGACCCCGCAGTTCTTATTGCGGACGAACCTACCACCGCTCTGGATGTAACCATTCAGGCTCAGGTTCTTGAGGTCATGGAAAAGGCGCAGGAAGAAACCGGCGCGGGCATCATTATGATTACCCACGACCTCGGCGTTGTGGCTGGTATGGCTGATGACATCATGGTCATGTATGCCGGTAAGCCTGTGGAAATTGCACGGGCTGAGGATATCTACACCCGCCCCGCGCACCCCTACACCATCGGTCTGCTGGGCGCGGTTCCGCGTGTTGACCGTGCGGATAAGGTTTCGCTGGTCCCTATCGACGGTACGCCGCCCAACCTCTTGAACGAGGTGCACGGGTGCTCGTTCCGCCCTCGTTGCCCTATCGCTAAGTCTGGCGGTCAGTGCTGCAAGGACGTGGCTGAAGAGCCTGCATTGCGCTTGATTGAGGGCGCTGGCGAAGGTCACTACGCTGCTGCAGATATTGCGGAACAGCTTGTGGACGCTCGCCCCGAAGATCTTTACCCCGTACCTGAGGTTCCTGAATCTAAGTATGATTCGATTCCTCGTGAAGAGCGCCCCACTGTGCTTGAGGTCAAGAACCTTAAGAAACATTTCCCCTTGCTCAAGGGCGCTTTGGTGAAGCGTCGTGTAGGTACCGTCAAGGCGGTCAACGGCGTCTCCTTCGATATTCGCGAGGGTGAGTGCTTCTCCATCGTGGGTGAATCTGGCTGTGGTAAAACCACCACGCTGCTAGAAATCATGGAGTTCAACAAAGAAACCGACGGCGACATCCTAGTGAACGGTTCTTCGGTCCATGATGGGCTGAAAGGCTCTGAGCTTCTGAAGATGCGCAAGAACCAGCAGATGGTGTTCCAGGACCCCACCGGTGCGCTTGACCCCCGTTTTACCGTCTACGAAGTTCTTGCTGAACCCCTGGAAAACCAGGGTTGGAAGAAGAAGGACATTCAGAAACGCGTTATCGAACTGATGCGCACGGTGGGTCTGCAGCCGGACCATGTGAACCGCTTCCCCAATCAGTTCTCTGGTGGTCAGCGTCAGCGTATCGGTATTGCTCGTGCGCTCGCGGTTAACCCCAAGCTGGTGGCGTTGGATGAGCCGGTTTCAGCACTCGACGTTTCGGTTCAGGCAGGCGTTATTAACCTGTTGGAGAAGCTCCGTGCAGACCTAGGCTTGAGCTACCTCATGGTGGCGCACGACCTGGCTGTGGTTCGCCATGCCTCTGACCGTGTTGCAGTGATGTACCTGGGCCGCGTAGTGGAAATTGGGCATGTGGATCAGGTGTTCGACAACCCGATTCACCCCTATACCCGCGCGTTGCTTTCGGCTATTCCGGTTCCTGATCCGGAGGTGGAAGCATCTCGTGAGCGGATTATTCTGGAGGGTGATTTGCCGACGCCGTTGAACGCGCCCGATGGTTGCCCGTTCAGCACGCGTTGCCCCATCTTCAAGTTGCTACCTGAGGAGAAGCAGAAGGTGTGCACCAGCGAGCACCCGGCGATGAGCCGCGAAGGCAACCTGGATCACGAGTATGCCTGCTACTTCCCCAACGAGGAGGTCGCTATCGTTTCTGCGACTAACCCTGAGGCGGTTGTTGGCGTATCGCAGGATGAAACCCCCTGGGGTGATTCTGCGTTGGCTGCAGATTCGACCGTGGCAGATTCAAGTGCTGCGGGTGAAGGTTCGATTCGGGCCTAGCTCCGAAAAGGCGGTCTGACGAGGGGTTATCTGAGGTGACTCCTCGTCAGCCTGGTACCACGCCGCTCATACGGCGGCGCATGCGGGCACCTGTAGAGGTAAATGCCCCTATTTATATTTCGTATTATTGCTATCAAAAAGTTGCGATATATATCACAAATAGTGTTAGATGTATCTCAACCACGAGCCTTTCAGATTAGAGGAAGGCACGCGCATTATCAGCTTTGTTTCACTGTTTTTTTCGGAAAATTGTGGCAAAGCTACCCACACGCACACTGTGCATTACATAAGGGGGATCTTATGCCTAAATCCTTTATCGTTAACCGCCGTTCGCTTTTGCTCGGCACTTCAGCACTCGGAGTTACCGGACTACTCGCAGCATGTGGAGGTGGCAAGGGTGGTAACACTACTAATGCCGAGTCAGCTTCCGCACTGGGAGTCGGCGAAGATATCGCAAAGCTCATCTCTATTAATCCTAAAGAGCGCACTGAGCTGAAAGAAGGCGGCGATCTTACCCTTCCTATGGCTGACCTAGGCCCCGACTTTAACACTGCTTCTCAAAACGGAAATAGCTCTTCTGCAGCAGTGTTCGTTTCTTCGCTTTCACCCGTTACTGTTTTGGGTCTATGGATGAGCGATTATGAAGGAAAGATTTCTACTAACCCTGATTTCTGCGAGTCCTTCCAAGAAGAAGTCTCGGGTGGCAAGCAGATTCTTAACATCAAGCTGAACCCTAAGGCAAAGTTCAACGACGGTACTCCCATCGATGTGAAGGCACTTCAGGCAACTGCCGAAATTCTTGGCAAGGGGTTAGATAAAGGTTTCAACCTGGTTGATCCGGGTCCTCACGCCTACATTGAATCGGTTGAAGAAGACGGTGACGCCTTTACTGTAAAGGTCACCATGTCCCAGACTTATTACCCCATTGAAGATGTTTTTGGTTCCGGTGTTTTCCATCCTGCAATGAACGACAAAGAAGTTTTCAATAACGGCTTCGTCGACAAAATCCACAATGAATGGCATGCCGGTCCTTTCAAGCTTGAGGAATGGAATTCATCCGAGAAGCGTGCAGTTGTAGTACCCAATGACAAGTGGTGGGGCGAGAAGCCTCTTCTTGAGCGCATTACTTTCCGTCAGATGGAAGCTTCTGCTGCTCGTGCAGCATTCAAGAATGGTGAGATTGATTCGGTGGGGGCAAGCACCCTCACCGCTTACAAGGACGTTGAGGGCACTGCAGATTCAGAAGTTCGTCGCGGACAGCGCCTGTTTGCCGGCGGTCTGAATATGAGCTCTTTCCGTTTGCCTGTTGAAATGCGCAAGGCAATCTTTGCGGCAGTTGATCGGAAGGCACTTGCTGATATTCGTTTCCAAGGTCTGAATTGGTCAGAGGAACTCCCAGGATCTATGCTCTTGATGCCATTCTCGGAGTACTATCAGGACAACTTCTCGAAGGCTACTGAAGGTGTAGAAGCCGGTAAGGTTCTGGAAGAGGCTGGCTACAAGAAGGACGGTGACTTCTACAAGAAGGATGGCAAGAATGCAAAATTTGCTGTAACCACTTTCGGTGATGATCCGGTATCCGGTGCTATGGCTCAGACGTTGGTTCAGCAGATGAAATCTGCGGGCATTGAGTGCACCATCGATAACCAGCCTGATGCTAACTTCGCAGATATCATGGGCAACAAGCAGTTCGATATGACTTTCTCGGGTTTCACCGTTGGCTCTGATGGTACTTTGGCTACTAGCCAGTACTATCTAAAGGACAATAACGACGGTGAGGGTTCTGATGAAATCGATAAGCTCATCGCAGAAATGGGCAGGATTCAGGATGCCACCGAGCGCAATAAGAAGGCTAATGAAATTGAGTTCAAGCACATGAAGGAATTCGCGATGATGGGTACCATCTTCAATGGTCCTGATATCTTCGTCGTGAAGAAGACTCTTGCGAACTGGGGTGCTGCACTCTTCGGCTCGCCTCGCTTGAATCCTCATATGTGGTCAAACATCGGTTGGATTAAAGAGTAATTCACTGAATTAAGGTGCCTCAAAGGCTAAATTTATACACCCTAGGGTTTCTGAATTTTGCCTTTGAGGCACTTTTTTATGCCTGGTGTGAAGGTGTTTGTGGGCGGTGGGTCTTTTTAGAGGGTGACGACGTCGAGCTGACGGTGGATTTAGCGAGGGGACGGAGGGTTTTCTCAAATATTCTCCTAGTGTTGCACGGAGCATAATTTTAGTGTTAGATAAAGTTCAACATTATTGAGACTTACACCACAAATGTAAGGATCGGTTGAACAATATCCACACACATTGCTCTAGCCATTCGAAAGACACCTCTATGAAAAATTTCATCTTCAACCGTCGTACCCTTCTTGCGGGAACCGCTATCGGCTCCGTCGGTCTACTTGCCGCCTGCGGTGGCGGAAACAGCGGCAACACCTCTAGCGCCGCATCGGCATCAGCCCTGGGAGTGGGCGAAGACATCGCCAAGCTCATCTCGGTCAACCCCAAGGAACGAGCAGACCTCAAAGAAGGTGGCGAATTCCGCTTTGCTCTGAAATCCTTGGGTCCCGACTTCAACGTCGCTAACCAAAACGGCAATACCCACGACAACGCGCTAGCTCTCTCTGCCGTCTCACCCATCAACGTATCCGGTCTATGGCAGACCGATTTCGAAGGTAAAGCCTCACCCAACCCCAACTTCTGCGAATCCTTCCAGGAAGAAGTCAGCGGCGGCGTCCAAACTCTACGCATCAAACTGAACTCCAAAGCGAAGTTCAACGACGGCACCCCCATCGACATTAAAGCTCTTCAAGCAACTGCCGAGATCTTGGGTAAGGGTCTCGATAACGGATTCAACCTGGTCGACTCCGGTCCCCACTCGCTCATCGAATCCATCGAAGAAGACGGCGACGCTTTTACCGCCAAGGTGACCATGAAAGAGCCTTACTACCCGATTTCCGACGTCTTCGGTTACGGCTTTGGCGTCTTCCACCCCGAGGTCAACAACAAAGAGACCTTCAATAACGGATTCGTCGATAAGCTGCACCCCGAATGGCAGGCTGGCCCCTTCAAAGTAGATAGCTGGAACTCCTCCGAAAAAGTTCTCGCCATGGTTCCCAACGACAAGTGGTGGGGCGAAAAGCCCCTCCTAGAGCACGTCACCTACCGTCAGATGGAGACCTCCGCTCAGCGTGCGTCCTTCAAGAATGGCGAGTTGGACGCCGTTGAAGCTCGCACCCTCACCGCCTACAAGGATGTTGAAGGAACCCAGGGCGCAGAAATCCGCCGAGGTCAGCGTCTGTTTGCCGGTGGTCTGAACATGAGCTCCTTCCGCCTACCCCTTGAAATGCGTAAGGCTATCTTTGCCGCGGTAGACCGCGACGCCATGGCAAAGGTAAAGTTCAACGGCCTCAACTGGACCGAGCAAATGCCCGGTTCCATGATGCTCATGCCGTTCTCCGAGTACTACCAAGATAACTTTGCTGAAGCAACCAAGGACTGGGACGCCGGCAAGATTCTTGAAGAAGCTGGATACAAGAAGGATGGCGATTTCTACAAGAAGGACGGCAAGAACGCCAAGTTCACCGTCACCACCTTCGGTGATGATCCCGTGGATTCAGCCCTTGCCCAGACCTTAGTGCAGCAGATGAAGACCGCAGGAATCGAATGCGCCATCGACAATCAGCCCGATGCAAACTTTGGCACCGTCGTCGGCAACAAGGACTTCGACCTCACCTTCTCCGGTTACACCGTTGGCCCCGACGCTACCACTGTGGCGAAGCAGTACTACCACTCAGCAAATAACAAGGGTCAGGGTTCCAAAGAGATCGACAAGCTCATCGAAGAAGCCGGAAAGATTCAGGACGACAAAGAGCGCAACAAGAAGTGCAACGAGATTGAAAAGAAGCACATGGAAGAATTCGCCATGATGGGTACTCTTTTCAACGGTCCCGAAATTTTCATGGCAAAGAACGAGCTGGCGAACTTCGGCGCAGCCCTCTTTGGCGACGTCAACCAGGCACCCAACACCTGGCTCAAGCGCGGTTGGACTAAGTAACAACTCCTCTCTCTATCGTTGAGGTGCCCAAAAGGGTCAACTTTTCCTCGAAAAGTTGACCCTTTTGCACACCTCAATGCAGGGCAGGGTAAAAAGTGAAACTGACCTAAACGTCATGTTGTTTCATAAACCATTGGCTTTCTGCGCCACCACGCGCCCGAGAGAAAAAGAACGGCTAATGCGCTGGGGGAGTACCTCGTCACGGTGGAATAATAGGAGGTGAAAAGAAGGACGCAGCTCTGCTCGTCCGCCCTCACTCTGTAGCGAGAGAAGCCAGCAATGAGCCCCCGCCTGATGATCCCCGCAAAGGATCTCACGCCCCGCCACCACCCACGATCCGCAATGGCAGGTAAAATTGCCGCCATCGTCATCGTGACTCTAGCCCTCTACTTCATCCCGCCGCCGGAAGGCGTGGACCCACGCGGTATGCACATGGCGGCTATCTTTGTAGGGACGATCCTCGGTCTGATTCTGCAGCCACTCCCCACAGCATCGGTAGCAATTATCGGGCTTGCAATCGCCATGATTACCGGCACGATGACTGCCAAGGAAGAAGCGCTCCAGGGGTTTGGTAACTCCACGATTTGGCTGATTGTTGCCGCGTTCTTTATTGCAGACGGGTTTCTTCTCACCGGCCTGGGTAAGCGCATTGCTCTGATGTTCGTGCGCATCCTGGGTAAATCCTCGCTTGGGCTTTCCTACGGTATGGCGATAACCGACCTCATTCTGGCACCGGCAACGCCGTCCAACACCGCCCGCGCAGGTGGCGTGGTTTACCCCATCATCAAATCCTTGGCAACGGTGAATGGGTCAGAACCCACCAGCGATGAATCGCGCAAACGGCTCGGATCGTATCTTTCCTTGACGTCGGTGCAGGTCAATACCATCACCTCAGCCATGTTCGTGACCGCAATGGCGGGCAACCCCCTCGCCGTAAAGTTTGCCGCTGAAAACGGCGCGAATATCACCTGGGGCGGATGGGCACTTGCCGCGCTCGTACCCGGTCTTGCCGCGCTCATCGTGATGCCCTGGGCAATGAGCAAAATCTACCCACCCACCCTCAAAAAAACGCCCGACGCTCCTGCCCAAGCCAGCGCTCAGCTTAAAGAAATGGGCCCCATGAGCCGGGGTGAATGGGTCATGTTAGCAACCTTCATTCTGTTGCTGGCGCTCTGGGTGCTTGGGTCAACTATTGGGGTGGACGCAACCTCGGCGGCGTTCTTGGGCATCGCCGTCTTGTTGGTGTTCAAGGTGCTCACCTGGAAAGATATGGCAGCCAACGCTGGCGCGTGGTCAACCCTGATTTTCTTCTCGGTGCTGGTGGGCATGGCAACACATCTTAACGACCTGGGCGTTATCGGCTGGATTGGTGACAGCGCAGCGAAAGCAGTAGGCGGGTTCTCCTGGCCTATCGCCCTGCTGATTCTGGTGCTGGTCTACTTCTACGTTCACTACTTCTTCGCATCCAACACCGCGCAAATTGTGGCAATGTACTCGGTCTTCTTGGGTACCGCAGTAGCCGCAGGCGCCCCCGCTATGCTCGCCGCGCTCATCCTCGGTTTTGCCGGCAACCTCATTGGCGGTTTGACCCACTACGCATCGGGCCCCGCAGGGGTTATCTACGGTTCGGGATACGTGACCACCGGCGAATGGTTCCGCGTGGGCTTCATCGCCTCGGTAGTGAATCTACTGGTGTGGGCAGTAGTCGGACTTCCCTGGATGATGCTCATTCTCTAGTCCTCCCACTCGTTGAGGTGCAAGAAAGCCCCACCGGTTAGAGTTGAACCATGGCGAAAAAACTAGTGGTACTCACCGGCGGCGGATCCCGCCACTCCACCTCGGCAATGATGGGGGAGCGCCTGCGCGACTGCACCCTCACCGCCGCCCAACAATCCGGAATCGAAATCACCCACCAAACCTTTCACCTGGGGAATTTCACCTACGACATCGCAGACTATCTCTCCGACGGCTTTGCCGGCGACGAACTCGCAGCCCTCCTCGAAGCAGTCCGCTCGGCAGATGCGCTGATTGCCATCACACCCGTCTTCAAAGCCAGCTATTCGGGGCTCTTCAAACTCTTTTGGGATATCACCGAAGACGGCGACATTGTAGGCACCCCGGTACTTCTCGCCGCAGTAGGAGGAACAGGGCGTCACTCACTGGTACTGGACCACGCTCTACTACCGCTGTTCGGATACCTCGACGCCGACGTCGTACCCTCCCGGCTCTTCGCCACCACCGAAGAACTCAACGGCTCAGACAAACGCGCCCAGAAAATTAGCGCCCGCATCGAAAAAGCGGGAAGCCTTCTGGCGCAAAAACTTACCGACTAGGGGGATCGACCATGCAGCTGTACGATAACTCTGAAACTTTTCCCGCCAACCCTCTGCATAAAGGACGACCATGACCATCCGCAACGCCACCCACATCACCGTGCTCGCTACCGGTGGAACCATCGACAAAGAGTACAACCTCGACTCCGAAATGGTGATTGGTGAGCCCTGGATTCGGGAGATTCTCTCGCGAGTTATCACCGACGTTGAATTCGACGTACAGTCCATCCTCAAACTCGACTCCTTAGACATGACCGACGCCGACCGCGCCGTCCTCACCGAAGCCCTGAATAAAGTCGACGGCGACCGGGTGCTCATTACCCACGGCACAGACACCATGCCAGAGACTGCCCGCTACCTGCTACAAAATGCGGACCTGGGCGAAAAGGTTGTAGTTCTCTGCGGGTCCATCCAGCCAGCTATCATGCGAACCTCGGACGCCGACTTCAACGTCGGTGCCGCCGTCGCCGCCCTCAACCTTTTGGAACCGGGCGTTTACATCTCGATGAGCGGTCGCATCTTTGCTGCAGAAACCGTGCGTAAAGATCGGTCACGTGGAATTTTCGAGGGCTAAGTCGAAGGGAACTTCGATAGGATTAAACTTGTCCCCATAAAATCGCGAGGGCCAAAGAACCACGCATCGAACGTCCTAAGGAGTGACATGAGCGACCAGAACGATTACGGGCAAATCCCCAGCTCTGATAACAATAACTACGGCAACCTAAACGGTAACAACGCAGGATCCCATACCTCAGCACCGCACAACTCAGGTGCACAGAACCCCGGATTTCAGAACCCCGGCGCACAGTCCTCATACGCCGGCAACTACGGGCAGCAGGGAAATTACCAGCAGGGTAATTACGGGCAGCCTAACGGAACCCAGAACTCTAACGGCTACCCGGTGCCTAACCAGCCGCCGTCCTACGCAGGAGCAATGGGGTACAGCAACGGTGCAGAGCCCGAGAAGCCTGCCACTCCTAAGACCTTGAAGATTGCTAGCTACTTTATCTACGGCACGATTCTGCTGGGGATTATTGGGCTCATTATGCAGCTCATGAATCCTGAAGATTTGATGCAACAGACAGGTATAAATTCTATCGATCTTGAAGGTAGCGGACTGACTGAATCTGATCTGCAAGGGTTCATGCAATGGGGCATCTGGCTTGCTGTTATTTGGATTGTCATTCAGTCTGGACTAACCATCATGTTCACCATTTTCATGTTGCGCGGCGCTAACTGGGCGCGCATTGTGTTGACCATTCTGATGGCATTCGGCATCTTCAATATCCTTGCTATCCCCATGGCAGGTCTACTCGGTTACCCGATGGGAGTTGCCGCCCTTTCGACCATCAGCGGACTGCTGTGCATCGGCGCGATAGTCTACATGTTCCTCCGCCCCTCCAACGAGTTCTTCCGTAAGATGCGTGAGCGCAAGCAGTGGCTTGCTTTCAACCAGTACCGCTAAATGACGGCGGAGGTTCTGCGGGCACGCTGTGCCTGAAAGCTAAAACCTAAAACACAGTCAAAGTGGCGTTCTGAGGTGTAAAAATGCACCTCAGAACGCCACTTTGACTAGCAGTTAGTTCTGAGCAACTAACCCTGCGCTACCTCGCCGAAACGATCCGGCATAGTGGCAGACCAAGCGGCGCGTAACTCGTCGAGCTTCACGGTGGTCTCGCCCTGAATAGCCAACTCGCCGGACTCCGCGTCCACAACACCGATGCGGGCGAAGGGGAAGTTGCGGGCGGTGCACATATCCTTGAAACGAACCTCTTCGGAGCGAGGAACAGAAACGACCACACGACCCATCGACTCTGAGAAGAGCAGGGTGAAGGTGTCGACGCCGTCGCGCTCCGCAACCTCGCCCAAGCCAATGCGAGCGCCCACGTTGAAGCGCAAGCATGCCTCAGAAAGAGCAGCGATGAGGCCACCGGAGGAAACGTCGTGAGCTGAATCGATCATGCCGTCGCGAGACAGATTGACCAAAATGTCGCCCAGTTCCTTCTCAACTGCCAGATCAACCTTAGGAGGTAAACCGCCCAGGTGACCCTTGAACCGTGCCCATTCGGAGCCGTCCAATTCGTCGGCGGTGGTGCCGAGCAGGTAGATTGCCTGGCCGTCGTGGGTCTTCTGCCAACCTGAGGGGGTGCGGCGGGTGACGTCGTCCATCACGCCCATCATTGCCACAACCGGGGTGGGGTTGATTGCCTTGCCACCGGTCTGGTTGTAGAGCGAAACGTTACCGCCGGTGACGGGAACGCCCAGTTCCATACAACCGTCTGCGATACCGCGAACAGCCTCAACGAACTGCCACATGACATCGGGATCTTCGGGGGAACCGAAGTTCAGGCAGTCAGAAACAGCTACGGGGCGTGCGCCCACGGTAGAAACGTTGCGGTATGCCTCAGCCAAGGACGCGCGGGCGCCCTCGTAGGGATCCAGGTAGGTGTATCGAGGAGACGCATCAGTAGCCAATGCCACTCCGGCACCGGTTTCTTCATCCACGCGAATCACGCCGGAATCATCGGGCTGAGACAACGCGGTGTTGCCCTGAACGTAGCGGTCGTACTGGTTGGTCACCCAGGACTTATCGCAGAGATTCGGGGACGCCATGAAGTCGCAAATCGCCTTGGCAAGCTCAGCGCCCTCGGGTCGCGCGTCGTCGGCGTCAGAACCGGTGAAGTGGTTAGCCTGGACGTCGTCCTGCCACTCGGGGCGAGAGTAGGGGCGCTCGTAGGTGGGGCCGTCGTGAGCTACAGTCTTGGGGTCAACATCAACGATGACCTCGCCGTCCCACTCAATAATGAGGCGGCCGGTGTCGGTTACTTCACCCAGAACGGAGTATTCGACATCCCACTTCTTCATGATTTCTTCGAAGGTAGCGAGTTTCTCAGGGGTAACAACCGCCATCATGCGCTCCTGGGACTCTGACATCAGAATCTCGCCGGGAGTCAGGGTGGGGTCGCGTAGCAGTACCTTGGTGAGGTCAACATGCATGCCGCCTTCACCGTTGGATGCCAACTCGGAGGTCGCGCAGGAAATACCCGCTGCACCCAAATCCTGGATGCCCTCAACCACTGAACCCTTGAAGAGTTCGAGGCAGCACTCAATGAGGACCTTCTCGGCGAAGGGGTCGCCCACCTGAACAGCAGGGCGCTTAGAGGGCTTGGTGTCATCGAATGACTCAGACGCCAGAACCGAGGCGCCGCCAATGCCGTCGCCGCCAGTGCGAGCACCGAACAAAATCACCTTGTTGCCCACACCTGAAGCATTCGCCAAGCGAATGTCTTCGTGGCGCATAATGCCAACAGCCAGTGCGTTGACTAGCGGATTTGCCTGGTAGCATTCGTCGAATTCAACTTCACCACCAATGTTAGGCAGACCCAGCGAGTTGCCGTAGCCGCCCACGCCGGAGACAACCCCGGGAACCACACGCGCGGTATCAGGGTGATCGATAGCGCCAAAACGCAGCGGATCCATCACAGCTACCGGGCGTGCACCCATCGAAATAATGTCACGAACAATACCGCCCACGCCTGTTGCTGCACCCTGATAAGGCTCAACGTAGGAGGGGTGGTTGTGCGATTCAATCTTAAAGGTAACAGCCCAGCCATTACCAATGTTGGTTACACCGGCGTTCTCGCCCATGCCCACCATCAGGTCTTTCTTCATCTCGTCAGTGACCTTCTGGCCAAACTGCTTGAGATGAATTTTCGAAGACTTGTAGGAGCAGTGCTCAGACCACATCACCGAGTACATAGCCAGTTCGGCTGCGGTGGGGCGGCGTCCTAGCAGTTCTACGACGTCGTTGAACTCATTTTCTTTGAGGCCGAGTTCAGCCCAGGGAAGTTCGGTGTCTGGTGTAGCCGCTGCGTGCTCAACGGTATCCAGGTTGAACTGCTTTTCACTCATGTGTTTAGTCAATCCTTTTAATCGCCAAAAGCGGCTGTTACTTTACGTTGATGATGTTGTGAAGAGCCGAGGTGAAAATACCTAGACCGTCTGCGCCACCGCGCAAATCAACATCGCCAAAGCCAGAGGACGAGGGGCCAAAGCCAGCTTCGATAGCGTGCTCGGGGTGGGGCATGAGACCGACGACGTTACCGCGCGCATTGGTGATGCCCGCGATGTCATTCCGTGACCCGTTGGGGTTGAAACCCACATAGCGGAAGACGACGCGGTTTTCAGCTTCAAGAGCGTCCAGAACTTTTTGCTCGGCAACGTACTGGCCGTCCTGGTTCTTGAGCGGTACTACGATTTCCTGGCCCTTTTCGAACTCGGAAGTCCAGGGAGTCTCATTGTTGTCAATGCGCAGAATCTGATCGCGGCAAATGAACTTGCGGTGATCGTTCTTAATCATGGAACCGGGCAACAAGTGGGATTCGGTCAGAATCTGGAACCCGTTGCAGATGCCCAGCACGGGCAAGGCGTTGTCAGACTGAGCGGCATCGATGACCTTGCTCATCACAGCAGCTTTAGCGGCGATAGCACCGGCGCGCAGGTAATCACCGTAGGAGAAACCACCGGGGATAATGACTGCGTCAACGTTCTTCAAGTCGGCGTCGTCGTGCCAAAGCTCGACGGCGGTGCCACCGGCTGCGCGGACCGCACGAGAAGCGTCGCGATCATCCAGGGTGCCGGGGAATGTAATAACGCCCACACGAACGTCTTTGAGGGAATCGTTGGAGGGAGTCTGAGAGAAGTCACCCACCAAGGGAACTTCAGTAGCGGAGAGTGATTCTGCCATGGATTAGTCCTCCAACGCTGAAACGTTAACGACGTCTTCAATCACAGGGTTAGAGAGCAACTCTTCAGCCGCTTTGCGAGCCTGCGCCAGCAACTCTTCGGTTACTTCGCCCTCTACGGTGAGCTCAAAGCGCTTACCCTGGCGAACATCGGTGAACTCATTCAAACCGATTCTGGGAAGCTCATTTGCGATTGCCTTGCCCTGAGGGTCAAGAATTTCGGGCTTGAGCATTACATCAACTACGATACGGGCCATTTGGCAGGCACTCCTTGGTGTGCAGAAACTACATGTGAGCCGTTACTTATCCTAGCTCACGTTGATAGTGCACACCTAGACAGGTCTCACCGAGGCAGACACACCCCGACATGTTGCTTAATCCTGCCCGTCAGCACCGGGGTGCTCGCTGAACTTATTGAGCAAATCAAAGGACTGCAATTTGCGGCCCATCAGGTCTTTCTTCAAAGCCTCAACTGATTCGCGGGTAAACCAGAAAGGGTTGCCTTCGGCGCGCTCTAATCCGCCGTCCTCAGCCCAAGACTGCACCGTGTAGTCAGAAACTCCCAGGTACTCGGCAACTTCTGCGAGAGGCATGGAATCTTGCTCAGACATCTTTACTCCTGGTTGATTTTAGGGCGTGTTGATACCCACTCTATCGAGTTTGCCACGCACCCACCTATGATGAAGGCATGGATTTTCTCACGGGAACTGGGTTGGCGGCCTCCGCCGGTTTGAATGCGTATGTGCCCTTGCTGGCAGTTGGTTTGCTCGATCGGTTTACCTCGGTGGTTGACCTGGGGCCGGGGTACGCGTGGCTTTCTAACGGCTGGGTCTTGGCTATTCTCGGCGTCTTGCTTTTGCTTGAAATAGTCGCAGATAAAATTCCAGCCATTGATTCATTCAACGACATGATTCAGAGCATCGTGCGCCCCACCTCGGGCGGAATCGTTTTTGGCTCCACCGCTGTTTCTCAGATTGCCGGCGTGAACGTTGGGGGAGTCGATACAGTCACGGACCCTGCCGCCTACGCCCACTCCGGCGCATGGATTTCAATCGTTCTAGGTATTGTGATTGCGCTAGTGATTCACCTGCTCAAAATGGGAGCGAGACCTATTCTGAACACCGCTTCAGCAGGTCTCGCTGCACCTGTAGTTTCAACCGCAGAAGACGGCGCGTCCATCCTGCTAGTTGTTGCCGCTATCTTCTTACCGGTGCTAGTGGTGGGATTCCTTGTGCTGGTCGTCTTGGCTATCTTCTGGGTTCTCAAAAAACGCAGGGAACGCAAGGACCGAAAGACGCGCGTACACGTCTACTAGGCGCGAACCTGCTCAGTCCCCGACGCCGTCCGGGCATCGTCGAGCACCTTCACTAAGCGACGGCGCAACTGAACCGACCGCTCGGAAAAACCACGCTGAATTTTCACGTACTCTGCTTTGCCTGCAGGGGTTTCCACCTCAATCGGTTCATAACCCCAATCGCGCAACTCGTAAGGAGCTGCCTTCATATCGAGTTCGCGAATCTCCCAGGCAAGCTCAAAACAGTCCATGAGCAACTCAGAATCAACCAGCGGCAGAAGCTTATACGCCCATTTATAAACGTCCATATTCGCGTGTAAACAAGCGGGCTGCTCCATAAAACGCTGCTGCTCGCGGGTGGGCTGAAGCTCGTTCTTATCGATTGCCTGGGGCATAAAAAAGCGGAAAGCATCAAAGTGCGAACAACGAATTCGGTTATTTTCTACCACCTGGTTCGTACCTTCAGAACCCAATCGCAACTGCAGGTACTCGTGGCGGATATTGTTCTCCTCAGACTTATACGCCATCGCCCATTCGTGCATGCCAAAGCACCCAAAGAACCCCGGCTTCGCGGCAGTATTGCCGAGGATTTCACGGGTGAACTCCACGGCAGAGCCACGTTTTTCCAAGAAAGCTTCGACATCTACCAACATTGCTTCCCCGCTCTTCTCTAACGACGACGCGCGGGCGGCGTCCACCCCTGCTGCTTCAAGTTCAGCGGCAGTGGCGGGGCGGTAAAACTTCTGCGCAGCATACTCGGGGGCGTCTAAAAGAATCACTCCCACCCCCGGATGCCATTTCTTAAACTGACCCGGCTTCAGCGTGTAATAAGTGAACAGGAAGTCCTCTACAGGATGCTTTTGACCGCGATTGCGCCTATCCAGAAAAGGATCTGCAAACCGACCGGCACGCCGCTCGTGGGTACGCGCCGTCGGCTCCCACTGCTCACGCTCCAGCGGGCGCAGGGGAGCTGCCAAAGAGTCCTGAAAAACATGCATGCCAACCATCCTACGGACACCCCGAACGCAAAAGTGCGCGATTCCCCGTGAGAAATCGCGCACTTTCTATCATCGCTCTAGGAGGGAACGAAAACTTTTTATCGGCCGGTACCGCCGTAAACGGTTGCCTCACCTTCGGTATCCAAATCGAAAGCGGTGTGAACGGCGCGCACGGCGTCGTCCAGCTTCTCCAACTCGGTGATAACCGAAATACGAATTTCCGAGGTAGAAATCATCTGAATGTTGATTCCCGCGCTAGAGAGAGCCTCAAAGAATTTGAACGAAACACCGGGATTAGCCTTCATGCCGGCGCCAACGAGGGAAAGCTTACCCACCTCATCGGTGTACTGAATCTCAGCGAAATCAATATCGTCCTTAGCCAATGACAACGTAGCAACCGCCTTATCACCCTGATCCTGCGGAAGAGTGAACGTAATATCGGTTACATCCGGGCGGTCAGTAGAAACGTTCTGAACAATCATGTCCAGGTTAATATCCGCCTCATTGAGCAGACCAAAAACCTTAGCGGCAGAACCCGGAACGTCCTGAACACCAATCAAAGTAACCTTCGCCTGGCTCCGGTCATGAGCCACACCAGAAATAAGTGGTTGTTCCAAAGGGATCTCCTTCAAGTTATTGGGCACAAAATCATCGGGGGTATCAGGAATAACGATAGTGCCTTCAAGCTGCGAGAACGAAGAACGCACATGAAGTTTCAAATTGAACCGGCGCGCATACTCCACGCTACGCAGATGCAAAATCTTCGAACCGTTGGCAGCCATTTCCAGCATCTCTTCACTGGTAATCACATCAAGTTTCTTGGCTGAAGAGACCACGCGCGGGTCGGCACTGAAGACGCCGTCGACGTCCGAATAAATCTCGCAGACGTCCGCACCCAAGGCGGCAGCAAGCGCGACGGCGGTGGTATCAGAACCGCCGCGACCCAAGGTAGTGATGTCCCCGGTCTGCCGGTTCATGCCTTGGAAGCCCGCGATGACGGCGATATCACCTTCATCAATCGCTCTCTGAATGCGATCGGGATTCACTTCAACCAAACGCGCTGAACCGTGGATGCCGTCGGTAATCATGCCTGCTTGGGAGCCAGTGAAAGACTTTGCTTGCACCCCTAAATCGTTGACTGCCATAGCAAGAGCCGCCATCGAGATGCGCTCACCAGCGGTCAACAACATGTCCAATTCGCGGGAGGCACCCGGGTTGGAACTGACTTCAGCAGCGAGATCGAGCAGGTCATCGGTGGTATCGCCCATTGCAGAGACCACTACAACAACCTGGTTGCCCGCCCTATATGTGTCCGCTACGCGACGAGCCACCCGCTTGATGCCGTCTGCATCAGAAACGGAAGACCCGCCGAACTTTTGGACAATCAGGCTCATCGAAAACTCCAGTAAAAATCGAGGTGTGCCGGTATTGCCGGCTGGATTCATAGTACGTGAACCGGGTAGCCGGGGGCGATTTGTGTGTCACTTAGTGGAAATGCTACGCGTATTACGGATTGTTGAGGGGGCGATGTAACGGGTGCGTTCCTGGGTTCGGGTCACTAAATCAGCGAAAGTGCATTCAAATAAGTGCATTTTTACGGATTTAGTGACCCGGCGGAAGCGAAGAAGTTATCCACAGATTTATAAGAAACCACTAAACGCTATTAAATATCATCAAACTATAAGAATGAATCAAGATTTTATGAACAACATCCTCACCCTTTCCGAGCTCATCGATCGGGGATTCACTTTCCAGCAGATCCAAAATGGTATGCGCGATGGCGAGCTTCTGAAAATGGCTCACGGTATTTACATGCTGAGCAGTTTCGACCGTCAGCTCACTCGCTTTGACCAGCCTAAAGCTCGTCTTGTCGTGCGAGCCAAGCAGCTGCGTCGCCCCATTTTGAGCCATGAATCCGCAGCCCTTTGGCACGGTGCACCACTATTACTGACGCCGTCGGTACTGCATGTGTCTACACCGGGGCTATCGGGGCGGTCGCGCCCGGGCCTGCGATTACATAGAAATCGTTTTGAACAATGCGACAGTGCAACTCCGATTGATGGATTCATGACGACCGCCGCGGCGCACACCGTGAGCGATTGCGTAGAGACGACGTCGAGCGGTGGCGTGCTTGCTATAGCAAATTACTTTTTGCACCAGCGTAAATGTACGCCGGATGAGATAGCCGAGGTACTTCTGCAACCTCGACGTGTTCACCAAGAACGAGCGGTGAAAGTTGCTTCCAGGTTGTCTTTATTGTGCGAATCGCCATTAGAAAGTCTCACGTGGAACCTCTTGCATGAGTGGGGAATGGAGCTGCCGGAGCAACAGGGGGAATTTGTCTTTGCCGGTGGGAATACCTACCGCGTGGACTTTCTGTGGCGGAAAAAGAAGCTAATTTTGGAGGTAGATGGGCAACATAAATACAGCGGTGACTTGGGAAACCCCGGGGACGTAATTCGCAACGAGCGCGCCCGTCAGCGGGAGTTGGAGAAACTGGGGTGGACCGTGATTCGTGCGGATTGGGGCGATATTACGAGAAATTCTCGGCAGCTGAAGTTGCGGTTAGAGGGGTTAGGGCTGTGATAACTGGGTTCGGGTCACTAAATCAGCGAAAGTGCATTCAAATAAGTGCACTTTTGCGAATTTAGTGACCCGGCGGCGTCGTGCGGCTGCCTGCCCACGCGTCGAGCTCTTGCGGCGGCGTCCACACTGCGGTTAATATAGACGACGATGGCGCACCCACCGCCCAGCGCAACTACCGGCACCCTAGCACCCGGTAACTTGGCGCGAAGGGAACTGACTTCTCGGGTATATATGATCGTTTTCCGACTGGAATCGTAGGCTAGGGATACAGAAAGTCGATGCAACGTGACTTCCCGCCCCAACTTTAAAGCTCTCGTTCGTGCCCGTATGGAAGAGACAGGGCAAAACTTTACGTCCGCGCGCGCCGCTCTCTTGGAAGAACGAGCGGCGGAAATTCTGGCTCAACGCGAGGAGGCACTCGCCGAGCATCGGTTGGTGGTCTCTCGATTTTTCACGGGTGAAAAGTTCTCTGCGTGGCCGTCGAAACGGAAACCTCGTGCTCACGTTTTGCTTTTCTTGGTGAATTTCTTTGTGCCCGGTCGTATTTATCGTGAAAAAGAAGTGAATCAGATTTTGGGCGCTTTATGGGGCGACTTTGCCTATCTGCGCCGTGAAATGGTCGAGTACGGTTACCTTGAACGGAACGCTCAAGGGGATTATTGGCTAACGACTGAGCTGGAATCGCGGGAGGGAACCATCCTGCACCCCGAAGCACCTGCCTGGGAGAATCACTGGCTCCCCGATTATTTGGTAGGTAAGACGGGGCCCATCTTGTGAAAGCGCACCATCGTTTAGACTGGCGGCATGAGTGAAAAACTTACCCAAAAAAACTCTGCCCACTGACCAACCCGTTGAAGAATTTCTGGACACCGCCGCGACCGCGCGTCGTGTGCGCGAAGGCCATGAGCTACTCAAAATTTTCACCGAAGCCTCCGGCGAGAAGGCCGTGATGTGGGGCCCCTCGATGGTGGGCTTCAGCCAGTTCAACTACATGTCCCCGGCGAATAAACGCACCAAAGGCATCTGGCCCAAGACGGCATTCTCCCCGCGCAAAGCAAAAATCTCGCTGTACGGGCTCAAAGACCTCCCCGAAGGCAAAGAACTGCTGCCGCAGTTGGGCAAATACACCGAAGGTATGGGCTGTGTTTACGTGAACAAGCTCGAAGACATCGACCTCAACGTACTGCGCCAGCTCATTGCCATCGCAATGACTTTCCCCGACCAGTGGTAGAGTAAACAACCCTCATAACGGTGAGCACTAGCGGCTTTTATCGAAGCGGGCGCCTGCAACTCGTGAATTACGCGAGTAGAAGTAGGCGCTCGCGGGGAAAAAATCAATGAGCGGTAGCCACTTGCCGCTGATGCTGGAATCGTGCAGACGACGAACCTTCAGGCTCACCAGCGGAATGGTGAAAAGACCTCCCACAACCCAAGTCAGCGGCGAGGGCTTATAACCTGTAGACGAATCCACGGCCGCGTAATCTAGCTGCATTTCTTCAGCGCCAAAGATTTCTGCAAGCTCCTCATCGGCTGCATTCTCCTGGCGAGCTTTTTCGGCTACCTGCTTACGACGCTGGGCATAAACATCGCGCACGACAAACGGAACAGTCGCAACAAAATAGGCAGTTGCGGCCCACCAATACTCACTTTTTGATGCACGCCCCGAGTACCGGAAAGTCTTACGTAGACCGCGCTCCACTGCCGCTAGCGGTGAAATGCCGTGGATGGGTGCTTCGGATAACAGATGGTGTTTCATGATTCTCCTCGTCACATAGTAGGGTCTGGCTCGTTCTAACCCCAGGGGTTAACGTACGTTGCTCCTGGAATAGGCGGAACGTTCGGCTTAGGTGTACGTAGAGGCGTCTTCTTGAGCTCCTCAAGTTTTTCTTCGTAGGACGCGCGGCGCTTGGCATCGGCATCCGACGGCGCTACCTCCCGATGCTCAGCGGAGTACGTTTTCTCTGCCTCAGACTCTTCAGCCGAGAGGTCGCCGGGAATTTTTGGTTCCCCAGTTTGCTCATGAGACTGCGGATTCTCTGCGCTCTGCTTTTCAAGCTCTTGTTCCAGTAAAGGCTCATTTAGCGTGCCCTGCTCTACCAAGTTGCCCTGTTCGGTTTCACTTTCGAGCACCAACTTAGTAGGCGCGACGACGTCGGGACCGGGGGTGGTCTCTGTGTCTTCGAGGTCATCAAACATTGATCCAGACCAGCGTTTGATGGGTTCTTGTACCGCCGCTTGCTCTGCTGCGGCGGTTGCGCGTTCTTTCGCTTCTTCCTCCACCGCTTCTTCAAACTTTTCTACGGCGTGATTCTCTACCGTGCGGTTGCCCTCGGAGATAATACGACGACCTTCCAGCGCACGTCCGAGGGTGATTTCGTCGGCGTATTCCAAATCGCCACCGACCGGCAGACCGGAGGCAAGGCGTGAGACTCGAATACCCAAAGGCACCAGTAGCCGCGAAAGATAAGTGGCAGTAGCCTCACCTTCGAGGTTCGGGTCCATCGCCAAAATAATTTCTTGGATACGCTCATCAGAGAGTCGCGCCACCAGCTCGCGGATGCGCAACTGCTCAGGACCAAAACCAGCTAAAGGATTAATCGCCCCACCCAGCACATGGTAGCGACCGGAAAATGAGCGGGTGCGCTCCACCGCTACGACGTCCTTAGATTCCTCCACCACACAAATAGCCGAAGGATCCCGACGCTCGTCGCGGCAAATCGAGCAGAGCTTAGTCTCCGAAACGTTACCGCACACCTCGCAGAAGCTCACCGTGCGTTTGACCGTGCTGATAGCTGAGGTAAGTTTCTCCATCTCCGAGCTATCTGCATTCAGAATGTAGAAAGCGATACGCTGCGCAGATTTCGGCCCCACCCCGGGCAAGCGCCCTAGCTCATCAATGAGGTTTTGTACTGCAGCATCGTACATTCGTTTCTCCTAATCACACAGGTTTATCAAGCACACTAACGGGTTAGGCACCGTGGGGGCGTTCTTCAATCACCACACCACCAAGTACTTTTTCTACCGCTCGCTGACCAATCAAGACTGAAGTTTCCAGCGCTTCGTCTTCCTCGGAAATGGAGAAGTCCTCTGGTTCCTGAGAGCCCCGAGCAACCGAAGGAGCTGAAGCGTTCTCACTGGCGCGATGCCCCTCAGCTAATTGGGCGGCGAAGCGCTCGCGGAACCCGCCGGTCTTTTGGGTTGGCGTGGACTCAGCACTGGGCTGAGGACTCTCCTCTACTTTTCGGGCAGGAGGAGCGGAATCAGCTTGCCGTTGCCCAGCTTGGGGAGCCAGAGGGGGCAAGACCCCCGAGGGTGCCTCATTCTTTACATAACCCACCCCGGCAACGTATTCAGGTTCTTCTGCGGGGGCATCATCAAAATGTCCTCCCTCATAATTGCCGTATTCATCGGCAATCTGCCGTGAGCTGGTGCGCTCAGTTAGTTCTTTTGGGTCTGAATTCTCATCCTCCGCGCCGGCTGATGCGCCGGACTGCGCATTTGCCTTGGTGCCAGCGGCAGAAGTTTCAGAATTTGGTTCGTTCTGATCTGCCTGAGGAGGGTCAGGAATCATTGAATCTTCTGCTGGGGCTGCCTCTGCGGTGCCGTCGGCAATTCCGGTGTTTGCAGGTCGAGTATCAGGCTCCTCCGTGTAACGAGCGTTGTCCTCTCCCTGCGACTCATCCGGGGTAGCCGCCAGCGGAGACGATTCTCCCGATTCCTCAGCAGTTTCTTCTCCCTGGGTGACGGGATCAGCAGCTGATTGTTCAGAGCTAGCAGCATCGGTGGTGTCGACGGGTGCTGCCACGCCTTCATCTACGTCGTCAGGAGTGGGAGCAGCAGCAATATCGGGGCGCTGCCACATGCCCGACGACGGATGGTTCACTCTTGAGCGGTTGGCATTCTCGTTGCCTTCGCCGTCGATGACGCGCAACTGTGGCCCGGATTCGTTACCCGGATGCGGCTGCGTATTCGCGCTCATCGAATTCGCCGTGTTCATCTCAGAACGGCGGGGCTGAGAGTGATTTTCCTCTTCCGAGGGCTGTTCAGAAGGAATTGAAGCAACTGCCCAATCGGTAACTGGATTGTTCCAATCTTCGGTGCTCCACTGAGGCGCCTCGGTAGAGCGAGGCTGCCCGTGGGCGCGCCACGCTTCCTCCCCGCCGCGTGGTCCCTCAGCTATTTCTGGCTGAGAATTCTGAGGCTGCCCCTGCGAAGGAGCGGGATTTTGTGGTTGGTTTCGATTGCCCCAACTATTGCTAGAACCATTGCTGTTGCTGTTGCCGCCGGCGCTGGACGGACGTTGCAGCGGGGGAGTGTTATTTTGCTGTCTTGGTGCAGGGGCGCCTGATTTGGCTACTTCAGCGTGGACGTCGGCGTCGAGCTGAATGACCTCCCGTAGAGCAGTCTTGAGCTGCGGAATGAAGTCTTTGACCTGGCGCAACGTCTGGATATTAGCGCGGATATACAGTGCCCCGTTTTCAAATTTTGAGGGCTCGCACTTGCTGAATCCCTCGCGTGCGGCAGGGGACTGCACATGGTCAACAATCTCAGACCAGGCGTTGCGAGCCGCTGCCACAGTATTCTGGGGCGCTCGGTTTTGGGGAGTCGATGCAGATACCGGCGCAGGTGCTGAGGCTTCCTGCTTTTTGCGTAGATTGGCCAGAGGCGCGGTTTTCATTTGTTCGGGTGCAGGGGCAGGGGACGACGCAGAGTTGCCCTGTGCCTGTGCCTGAGGAGAAGCCACGTTCGACGGGGCTTGCTGCTGGGGTGCAACCGGTGCAGAGGCCACCTGAACGGGTGCCTGTGCAGGCGCTTGAGTAGGTGCCGGGATATCTCCGTTCGCCACGCGTCGTTCTAGACGATCTAGACGCGCACCCACTCCGCCCACTGTTTTATCTGAGGCGGGTAAAAGAATTCGAGCGCACAATAGCTCCAGGTGGAGCTGCGGCGACGTCGCACCGGACATCTCATTCAATCCAGCATTAGTTACATCCGCAGCGCGCGAAAGCTCTGCTGCACCAAATGCGGAGGCCTGAGACCGCAAACGCCCAATCTGATCGGCGCTCATGCCGTGCAAAATGGACTCAGCAGCTTCAGGAACAGCCTGAACAATAATTAAATCGCGGAATCGCTCCAGCAAGTCCTCGACGAAACGGCGGGGATCCTGCCCTGTTTGAATCACGCGGTCAACGGCTGTGAATACATCGGCAGCGTTACCGGTTGCGAACGCGATGACTACTTCATCTAGAAGCTCAGCGTGAGTGAACCCTAACAGCGCAACGGCAAGATCGTAAGTAATACCCTCTTCACCTGAGCCAGCCATGAGTTGGTCGAGAGTCGACAGCGAGTCACGCACCGAACCGCCACCGGCGCGCACTACGAGCTGCAGCACGCCGTCCTCAACCTTGACTCCCTCTTCTTCGCAGAGTTTCGCCAGATAGTCATGCAGGGTTTCCGGCGGAACAAGGCGGAAGGGATAATGGTGGGTACGCGAACGGATGGTTCCCAACACCTTGTTGGGCTCGGTCGTCGCAAAAATAAACTTAATATGCTCCGGTGGTTCTTCCACAATTTTCAGCAACGCGTTGAAACCCTCACGGGTGACCATGTGTGCCTCATCAATGATGAAAATTTTGTAGCGGTCACGGACCGGGGCGAATGTTGCGCGCTCGCGCAAATCACGAGCATGATCCACACCGCCGTGGGAAGCGGCGTCCATCTCAATCACGTCCAGCGACCCACTGCCGTCCCGAGCCAGCTCAACGCATGAATCGCAGACGCCGCAGGGTGTAGGAGTGGGACCCTCGGCGCAGTTAAGGCAACGTGCGAGGATTCGGGCGGAGGTTGTCTTTCCACACCCGCGAGGACCAGAAAACAGATACGCGTGGTTCACACGATTGTTTTGAAGCGCGGTCATGAGAGGTTCGGTGACGTGTTCTTGGCCGATGACCTCGGCAAACGTTTCCGGACGGTAACGGCGATAAAGTGCGGTACTCACAGCTCAACCCTATACGTTCGTGTGGCGGATAAAGAATCTGAGTTCAGTTTACTGATTACCACTGACAAGATAAGCATTTTTCACACAGGGCGAGAAGATACAAAAAGACCCCTTACGCACCCATCAGAGCTCAGATACCCTTGCTGCCTTCCGGCCCTGGGGGAGTTTTCCAAGATGATGCCACGTAAGGGGCATATAAGAGTTTACAGGAGAGACAGTTTTCTGACAAATGGCTGTCCGCTACCTGTTCATGGGGCTAGTCCAGCAATGCCTGCACCATCTGCTTACCCAGCTCATTGGACGCCAGTGGGCTATCGCCGGTGAGTACGTTGCGGTCGCGGTGGACGGCACCTGTCATGTCATCATTTACGATTTCGATACCAGCAGCCTTCATGGCCTCGCCCAAAGCCCAGGGCATTTTGCCGGGCAGGTAGCCGATTTCGATGTTCGCTCCGGCATCTAGTGAATCGGGGAAGGCGCACACCTTGAAACCAGCGAACGGTGATTTTTCGCGGTTGATAGAACCGGCAAGGAAGGCTGCCGGGCCGTGGCACAGAGACACGATGAGCTTGTCTTCTTCCATAGCCCAGTCCAAAACTTTCTGGACGTCAGCAGATTCGGGGATGGTCAGCATGGCGCCGTGACCGCCGGGAATGAAGACCGCTGCATAATCACTTGAACCGTTAAGGTTCGCAGCAATATCCGACAGACGTGCTGGTGCCTTGAACTGCTCTTTCAAAGCTTCCCAGGTAGGGACGACGGCGGCGTCCTCGCTGGGGAACGCCCACCACTCGAACTTTGCGGGTGCACCGGTCAACGTGGCAATCTCAATTTCGAAACCGGCTTCGTGCACGTGATGTAGGGGAAGCAGGGTTTCTACCGGGTGGTTGCCAGTGGAGAACATAGTGTCGTTCTGCATTAGCATGTACCGCTCTTCGGTCGCAATAACGAGAACTTTCTTCCCCCTGCCTTCCCCATTGGAGCGCAGAACCTCATCAAAGTCGGTTTTGCTGGCGGTGTACTGGCTCAAAGAATAGGGGGAGGGGAAGAATGCGTTGTCCTCTGCGGGGTCGGCAGTGGGATTCTTGGTTAGTTCTTGATTACTCACGGTGAGTTCTTCTTTCTTGAGGAGAAAATTATCTATACCTCTTATATCTGAGGTCATTCACCATTTTAAGGATTCATACTGAAAAGCAGCTGGAAAAGGAGCATAAGTGTGACGAACCCTGTATTCCCTCACTCACGGACGAATTGCCAGGACGCCAAAAGATAGGGTAAGCTCGTATCTGTTCGCTTTCGTGAAGTTATTTTTATAACTAAGCAAACAGCCTGGAGGATTCGCCTAGCGGCCTATGGCGCACGCCTGGAACGCGTGTTGGGTTCACGCCCTCGGGGGTTCAAATCCCCCATCCTCCGCCAGTGAAAAACCGTTTTTTCTTATCAAATAGGGAAAGCGGTTTTTTGTTTAAGTTTAAAACGGGTTCCTGTGCTTCCAGGGGTAGCTGACAAAAGAGCAAAGCGTCTTACTTTCGTAAGGCGCTTTGCTCTTTATGAAGGGTATTTGTTCTTCACCAACACTTAGTCAACCAGTGTTGACCAGTCCTGCCTTAGCGTCCATTGGCGGAAGCTGGCAGTGCTCAGGCCAAATTTGGCTAAATGTGCAGGGGTGGCAGGGTAGTTAACCATGTCGTTCCAGCGGTACCCTTCGGCCGATGCTGCGCCGAAAGGCTCACCGATACTTTCCTCGACTTCTTTTAAGCTAGCCTGTACTGCTTCAATCTTCTTGCCCGTAATTTCAGTAATAATCTCAGCGATTTCTTGATAAGTCAGGGCATCTCCCGCCAACCTGTTGCAGATACAAAGGTATGAATAATCTGTTTCACACCGTTCTTGTGGGCGGCGCTGGCGATGTTATGTGCCTGTTCACTTTCTGCACCAGGGGCAGTGCCCGATGGTTGCATAGAGAATACTACATCTTGTCCAGCGGTGGCAGCTTCGAGGGACTGCATATCATCCATGGTTCCCATAGCAAGTTTCGCGCCTAGTGCTTTAAGTTCTTGGGCGGGACCAGATTCGCTGTTGCGAACGAACGCGGTTACTTCAAGCCCGTGAGCTAATAGTGCTCGGGCTACAGCGCCTCCTTGCATGCCGGTTGCCCCTGTTACCAGGATTTTTTGTATTTTCTCAGTTATGAGGTACTGCTGTGAAGTATTCTTATTGAAACTAGAGACTATCGGTATCGGGTTAGGAATGCAAGTATTTTTTGTCTATAAGTCCAGGGCTTAACCTTCTACTCTCAGTTACCCTTGCGTCATTAGCGGCAGGCACACCCCATCCACGAGTTGAGCAATTCCTTTTTCATCGAGAGTTTTCCCCAATACATCATCTTGAGCGATTAAAAGAGAAACGATAGCCGCAAGTTTAAGATCATCTGGGGATAACAAATCAGCCGTCTTCGCTGCAGATAGTTCACCTCTGCCGCAGGCTAAAAGTAAGCAATTTTTCAAAGCCTCATACTGATGGGCAATATATCTTCCCGTAATAGCCTTGCCCACCTCTGGGGCAGCAGAATTAACACCAGAAAACAATCGAACAAAACGATGATCGGTACGTTGCAGGCAACCAGAACTGTGAATTAATGAAACCACCAAGTCATCCCGCAGATTTGTTGGTCTGACTTCTTCTTCGGACGCTTTCGGGAGTATGATCCCTTCAAGAGCATCAGCTACAAGGTCTTCTTTAGACACCCATCGCCGGTAAATAGTTGATTTAGCCACTCCCGCATGAGCTGCCACTTGATTCATGCTAAAGGCGCTGTAACCTTGTTTTTCCAAGAGGTCGAGTACCGCGTCAAGAATACGCCTATTGAGGGCTACATCGCGAGCAGGTCCAGAAGTCCCTGCTGGCCTCTGACGGTCAGAACTTTGAATGTGGGGCATAGGAATTAGATTACCTTCCCTCCCCTGTAGATGGGCTCCTGTACTCTTTCCTCGGAAGCTATGGAGTATTTTTATGAGCTTAGTCTACGCGCCAAAGAATCCAACTCGCTTTTTAAGACGGGCAGGTTAACCCCTTCACCTGTACATAGGGCGTGCAATTGTTCGGGTACCTGTTCAGCCCTATGGTGCAAAGAGTGTCCAGCTTCAGTTAAGCGAAGAATCGTCCTTCTTTCATCCTCTGCAGACCGTTCTTTTTGTAGAAGATTCAAGGCGATGAGTCTCTTAATGAGAGGGGTTAAGGTTCCAGAATCAAGTTCAAGTCGGGTTGCCAGTTCCTTCATTCCCAGTTCGCCTCCTTCTTCCCAGAGCGCCAGCATAACCAGATACTGGGGGTAGGTGAGATGAAGTTCTTGAAGCAGCTGATGGTAGGTGCGGGTGACTAGACGTTGCGCGCGGTACAGCGAAAAACATAACTGATTATCTAGAGCAAGAGAAGTTTGTGAAGCCATAATCTTAACTATATATTGCGCTATTAAATTGTGTACAATCTATATAAGATTTATTGTTTAGGATAAGGAGAAAAATCATGGAAACTCTCTACACCACCGAAGCACTAGCTACTGGTGAAGGTCGAAATGGATACGTTCGTACGAGTGATGGAACCTTCGAAGCAAATCTCGCTGTCCCCAAAGAAATGGGAGGGAGTGGTAAGGGAAACAACCCTGAGCAACTGTTCGCAGCTGGTTACGCCGCATGCTTCCACTCTGCTTTGCAAATGATAGCTCGCACCCAGAAGAAAAATATCGAAGGATCTTCTGTAGGTGCAAAAGTTTCTATTGGCAAGCAGGGGGAGGGGTTTGGTCTTGCGGTAGAGCTTGAAGTGGTGATTCCGGAAATGGACGCATCGGAAGCTCAAGAACTAGCTGATGCAGCTCATCAGGTTTGCCCCTACTCCAACGCTACCCGCAATAACATCCCTGTTACCGTAACTGTTACAGACGACTAAAGGATTCCTTTTGCTCAAATTCTATTTATAGTAGGGAGTGTTTTTAGGCTCATACTATAAATCTGTTACAAGAATAAGCACCAATGTTCTTCACGGGTGAAGAACATTGGTGCTTATATTCTGGGAGTAAATTCACCCCGCGCATACCCTCATGGGTTTAGAGCGTCGTATCCTCAAAGAGGCGTTCAACCAAAGCGGCAACAGTAGGAATATCTTTGATCAACCCAATGCCGCTGCTTGCGGATTTGAACCAGTTACGGCATTGAGCGCCGTGCGACCTGCTGTGTAAGAATCGAGGGCTTTGAATTGCCGAGCAACGTTAAAGGGTTCGTGCCATTCGCTGGCAATTGTTGCTGCAAAGCCGATATGTGAGGTCTTTGCTGCCATGGCGGCAATAGTCACCACCGGATCAGGAGTCATCGAAGGTGGTTCCGCATTATTATCCGGCAACATGCCGGGGAAGTTGCCCAGGAAGAGAAAATGGAATTTTCCTTTCTCGGTTAATTGGGCGGAGTGTGCGTATCCCTCAAAATCAGGGTAGCTACTCGAATGAGACTCGGAATCTCGCCAGGCAAGGGCTTGAGATCCAGCGGCGGAAAAATTTGCCATACCGATAATCATCTTTTTTCATCTGACATGCGATTTTCTTTCAGGTGGAGATGGTTTCCGTTTACTTTTGTTAATATATGGATACACTCTCCGGATATCAATTGACAATCTAAAAAGTAATAGAGGAGGCCTGTATTATGCGTGCAGACGCTGTGAGAAACCGTCAGAAAATCGTAGAGGTAGCCTCAGAACTCATGGATGATGTGGGAGCACAATTCTCCATGGATGCGGTAGCAAAAGCTGCTCGCGTTGGAGCTGGTACTCTCTACCGCCACTTTCCTACTCGAGAATTGCTTATCGCAGAGATTATTAACACTCGTCATACGGATCTCCCAGCGGTTGAAGAATTGCTGGCACAGACTTCAACCGCCCGGGAAGCCCTCCGTATCTGGATATCTATTTTGTGGGGTTGGATGCGATCCTATGAAAGTCTCACGCAGCCCCTTTTAGAGGCGAGCGAAAACAATTACTCTTCCCCACTTGGAGTCCATTGTTCAGCAATTATTACAAATATGGATCACCTTATTAAGCGTGCCCAAGAAGAGGGAGACGTGCGCGAAGACGTGACGGGTATGTCTCTCTATCACGCTGTTCTGGGGCTGGCATGGGCCAGCAAGAATCTAGAATCGGCGGATTCTTTGCTCATCCTTCTTGAAAAAGGATGGAGCGTATAACATCTCATAATTTCTGCTGTGAAATACCCTAGAAAAAATTATCGAGGCAGACGAACAAAGGTCCAACCTTCTGGAAAGGTAAACAAAACCATATAAATCAACCTTGGTAAGGCAGAATACTCATAACAGCTCTATTTCACCACCGCGTATTTGCCTACGGTCGGCATGAGCTGTACGGCGCCGTCGCGCTCAAAAGCATCTAGCCAATCCTTCATGGGCCATTTGCCCCACTTGGCATAAAAGCGGTTGGCGTTCTCCACGATGTCGTTCAGATGCTCCCAAGGCGGCGATGAAACCGGGTGCCACACATGAAACGCATCGGCACCTCCTACCCAAAACAGGGGCACACCGTGCTCACGCATCTGCCAGCCAAAATCGGTATCTTCCCCACCGTAGCCGTGGAAATCCTCATCGAATCCACCCCACGAGCGGCGGATGCGCCGCCACGTTGCACTAGTGAGCGCGAAGGTCAGCGACCAAAACACGTCGTACTCTTGCTCCGTTGCTTTACGCAGCTGCGTCCCTTCTATCTCAGGCCGCGCGGGATGTGGCTGGCGCAGCTGATCCAGCCACGAGGGGCTCTGTGCCCCGGCGCGAATCTGTTCCAGCTGAGAATCAGTCTCCTGCAAGTAAGTAACGGGGCCGGTGACCACCGCGCTCGGCTCCTGCTCTAGAGCCTGTCGGTAGCGGCGGAGTAAATCAGAGCCCGGCACACAGTCTGCGTCGAGAAAGATGATAGTTTCGTTCGCCCTGCTCCGCCCCGATTCACTGCCAGTAGCCCAGTCTCCGGCGAGGTTGCGTGCCGCTGCCAAGTGGGGCTGGCGGTCGGAAAGGTGCGCAATAATCTCTACGCCGTCTACCGCGAACCTCTCCGGTCCCAGAATAACTACACCGTGGCGGGGCGGTTCTTCGCCCGCATCGTGCGCGGTCTGCAGCAAGTATTCATGCTGGGCAACTACACGTTCCCGGCGGTTGAAATCAGCAAGGGTTACTACGGTCGTCATGAATTCTCCTGCGCCGGGGCTACACTGCGGGCTACCTCTTCGAGGACGGCAGCAGCACGCTGAGCTGCTCCGTTCATCTGCCACCGTTCCCACCGAGGCTCGGTCGCCGTGGCATTCTCTAAAATTTTTGGCCAGCAATCTGGTGCGGGGAGGTCAACAAAAACCTGGGCAATCCCCAATTCTTCCAATAGCTTGCTGGTGGCATACTGCTCATCGAAAGGGCGGGGCTGCGGCAGAAATATCGCGTTGACATTGGCTAACGCAATATCTGCTACCGAATTTTGCCCTGCCGCGCTGATCACCACATTGGCGCCTTGTAGGTAAGGGAGCGGATTTTCCACACGGTAATCGCCGCCAAGAAAAATAAAATTCCAGTCAGAACAGGCGCGCTGGACTTCCTCCCAATACTCGCTTGTCCATTCTGTGCCGCCCTGCCCCTGCATCACGGCGGCGGTTCGTTCCGCCCCCTCAAAGACGGCGGGCTCGCTAGACCGCTGATTCTCAAAGCGGGAAATCCCACCGACAGCATGTAACTTATGGGCAAACTCCTTCAGATGCGGGGGAGTCTCTAAACCCGGTGGCTGGACGGCAATCAGCGCAGCCGCTTGGCGGTACTGTAACTGGTGGGGGAAGTCGTCGCGGTTGCCGGGCATGGCTATGGTTACCACCGGCACGCCCATCAGGCGTACCAGCAGAGCAACCTCTACCGACACATCTACAAAAAAGACGTCGGGCTGATGCTTCTCAATCCAGCCAGCAATCATTGCCATGCGCGAGCGCAAACCCGCCACATGCAGGGGCACCCAGTGGAGAGTTCCGCCAGCTTCGGCGTCCTGGGCGGGGGAGGGATCGTCAACATCTAGTGGCAACACGACGTCGGCATCGGTAAGGGATGACAGAATGGTGACTTCAGCATCGAGAGCAGACGCGATTGCCCTACACCGTTGGAGATGTCCGGCGCCCTGGTGATGGGCGTACATGCCAATCACAGGTTTCATGCTGCGTCTTCTTCTGTTGCTATCCCAATCACCTGCGCGAAAAGCGCGGTGTATCTTTCGACCAGTCTGCGGTTGTTGAATTCTGAGCGGGCCCAGTCGGAGAGTTCCTGTCGGTTCATGGTGAGTGCCTGGCGGGCGGCGCGGGCGAGCCCGTCTGCGCCGTCTTGGGGTTCTACTAAAAGCTGGGGGAAGGGGCTCAAAATGGCGGGGATTCCGCCGCGGGCAAAGGAGACGGCTGGGGTGCCGCATGCCATGGATTCGATGACGACCATGCCGAACGGTTCGTCCCATTGGGGTGTAACGAAGGAGACGGCGCTGGCTCCTACTAGCTCGTTGAGGTGGCTTTGGCTGGTGCTACCGAGCAGCTCAATATCTTCGCCTAGACGGGGCCTAATTTCTTCTTCGAAGTAGCGCGGTGTGCCCAATCTGCCCACCAGGGTGAGCGGCAGACCGAGCTGGCGCGCGGCGTCGATGGCGAAGTGCGGTCCTTTTTCGGGTGTGATGCGCCCAAACCAGATGGCGCGCTCACCGCCGGGGCCGAGTTTCCACAGGCGGTCGTCGATTCCGTTGGGAATAATGCACGCGGGGGTGGGCAAATTCCATGTAGATGCGGTAACAGCGCTGACCGCAGCAAAGAGCCCCGCGCCCCATTCGGTCTGGACTCCCTCGTCAATACTTTCTTGTAAATCGTCCAGCATGGGAGTGTGCAAGGTCGTGACCATCGAGGGCGCGACGGCGGTGCCAAAGAATTCGGGGTGCAGGCTGTTGTTGTGAATGACGTCGATTCGCCCTGCCGCAAGATCCGCTTCTAGATGTTCGCGTAGCTGCTTAAAAACGGCGTCTTCTTTTTCTCTTTCACCCGGTGGGTAGGTGTGATCGGTTTGGTCATCTTCGTGTCCTTCCCAGTTCACCCCGGGAAATTCGACGGCTGGACAGTTGCCCTCCGATCCTTGGGCGGCGTAGAAATCTACGCGGTGGCCGTAGGAGCGGAACGCTTCTACGATGAGGGCGCAGAATGCTTCTAGTCCGCCGGCGTAGGGTTCCTTGATAGGGAAGCGGGCGGGGCCAATCAGCGCAATGTTTAGAGAGGGCCCTAGTAGTGCTTCGTAGATGTGCCGGTGCAAAGCTACTATCTCTTTTTGCTGGGCGTCGCGGTCGCCGGAAAAAGGTATGTGACCGGTCTGGGCTAGTTCTGCTGCAGCGATTCCCGCCTGGTGCCCGTCGCCGGTGGGGAAAACCCGTACCGCGTCGGCAGAATCCGCTTGTCCGGCAAAGCATCCGCAATCGGGTACGGCTACTGGCACGTCGAGATCGCGACACATCTCCAGCCACCCTGAGTGGGTACCGCCGCGGTAGGGCAGAATGACGGCGGCGCATCCGGCAACTGCTGCATATAGTTGGGAATCGCTCATCTCATCGTGGGCAATCAACTCGATGCCGGGGTAGCTCTCTAGCTGGCGGAAAAGTTCTGATTCCGCTTGGTCCCGGTGAATAAAAACCCGGAAAGATTGACTGCGTTTGGCACATTCGGCGGCAATATCCCGGTAGAAAGTAAAGTCGTGAATTACGTTGCTGCGCACTGATTTGAGAAATACGCCCACGCCCTCACCAGCGGCGGGTGCAGGTAGTTCACTTGAAGGTACGACGCGCGGGTGGGGAGCTACCCTGATGCGCGCGGCACGCACTGAAAATTCTGTGACCAGGCGGTTTTTAGCTAACTCGGTGAGCGTGAAAATCCGAGCGGCGTCGCCTAGCAAAATAGCAAGCTGGCGGTGGTAATCGCTCTGGTCTGCCAAATGCGGGTTATCAATATCGTGCACGGTAAGAATCAGTGGAATGCGCTGGTCTCTGAGCGTATCGATGAAATCTTGGGTTTGCTCCACGCTGAGGTGCTCAAAACCAAAATGAACGTGTACCGCTGTAATCGAATCTTTGAGATGGCGAGGCGTATCGGCGGTATTGTTCTCCCACCACTGACGTTCAAAAGCTGGGTGGGGCCACCAGCGTGCCGGTTCTGCAGGATCGAGAATCGGATCGTCGAGAACGGGGACGTCGTGAGCTATCGCGCGGGGGTAAATCGAGCGCACGTAGGGGTGCTCAGAAGGTATAGATAGAAGAGCCAAGAGCGCGAATTCCTTTCACTCACGCCGAGCAAGAATTCACTCGTCTCAAATGTTGTATATACCACTTTACGCTATTTTAGGAAGTATGATGATGAAATATATGTGGGCTAATTTTCTACTTCTTACGAACGCAGTTCTCAGCCCCGCGCACCCATAAGATAAGGCCGCCGTGAAACACCTCAATTCATCTGAACTAGCCCTTGAACTTCGCCGTGAATCGCCCACGCCTCGCGACTATCACTTTGGGGAGTTCTATAAGCTCCGCGAAATTGCCGACAATCTAGAAACCAGTCACGACGCCGCAATCTCCGCGCCGCGCGTCGCTGTGGTGGGTAATTGCCAGGCTGAATCTCTGCGTATTCTGCTGGCAACTACCGGTGCTGTGCGCTCTTTCCGTATTCCACCTATTCACGAGTGGGACGAAGCAGACCTACCTTTTGTGCGCCATCTCTTGGCCGATACGGATGTGCTCATCAGTCAGCCGGTGCGCGATAACTACCGCGATTTGCCCTGCGGTACCGACCAGCTTGCCCAATACCTCCCTTCTCATGGGAGAGTCGTGAAGTTCCCTGTTCTACGTTTCAATGCGCTGAACCCCTATATCGCCATTGTGCGTTCGCCGCAGAATCCCGCCTTGAACCCGCCGGTGGTGCCCTACCACGACCTGCGCCTCATCGCTGAGCACGCGCAGCTATCACGTCCTGGCACCCCTGACTTCGGCGGTGCCCTGAACCAAACGGTGGAGCAACTTGCAAGCCGCGAGCGCGCTCACGGTTGTGTGTCTATCTCCGATACTCTGCTCGATATTCCCGTGTGGCATACGCTCAATCATCCTTCTAATGAAACGCTTGCCGCGCTTGCCCATCGGGTACTGCGGGCGATTGACCCTCAGCTGGCTGAGGCTCATAAGGTGCAGCTACCGGACGAGGAACTCTTGGGGCACTTACAATCTCCGATTGATGAGCAGGCGGCGCAGGCGCTGGGCGCGAAAGTGCGCCGGGGCGAATGGACTGAAAATGGCGAGGTGATAGATGCTGAGGAAATTCGGGAAGCTCAATTGAAATTCTATGAAGAGCACCCCGAGGTGGTGCAGGCTGCTCTGAATCGCCACGGGGAACTCTTGACTCTCTTGGGTTTTGAGGTGCCGGATAATCCTGGGGACTCTTCGGAACCGGCCGTCTCTGCTGCGCCGAAAGGCAAGAGGGCATGAAAGAGCCACAGCATCTCGTGGTAGGTCCCGAAAAACACGGAGTCGTGGAGTACGCTCTCCGCCTCAGCGATGAGATGGGAGTTACCCCGCTTCGCTTTGAAACGGCGGCGGAACTGGAGGAAGCGTTATCTCTAGATTTTTCCTCTGGCGTGCACCTTTGCTTCACCGACCATCTCTGGGGCGAAAATCCTCAGGCAGCCGTTGAACGAGTGGAAAGGGTTGCCGGAGGAGCGCCGCTTAGCATCTCCTTTCACGATATTCCCCAGCCCCAGGAAGGTGCGGAACGTTTTCAAGAGCGAGCTGGAGCCTATCTCCGACTGGGCGAACTTGCCGACGTCGTGACGGTCAACTCCCAGCATGAGGCAGGATTCTTTGCTGAGCAGGGTAGCGATGTGCGCCCGGTTGTCATCCCGTTACCACTACCTCAACCGGTACTGAGCCAGTCTGAGCGCGAAAAAATCAATGCAGAACAGGTACAAAAACTACAGCAGCGCCTCAAAGGTTCTGCAGGGGCATCCGGTGCAGAAAGAGATTATCCACAGCTAGCAGTCATGGGTTTTCTCTACCCCGGCAAAGGGCACCGCGAGCTCATTGAGTCTCTGGCAGGTACCGGCGCGTGCGTCCGCGCTTTGGGTGGGGTTTCTGCAGGTCACGACGATCTCGTTGACGAACTCAACGACGCCGCCCATCGTGCAGGCGTGAAATTTAGCGTCACCGGTTTTTTGCCTGAGGAAGAACTGGAGCGGCATATGCTCGCCACCGAAATTCCCGTCTGCGCCCACCGGCATTTCTCTGCTTCGGGGTCACTGATGAAGTGGATTAGTTTAGGACCGCGCGTGCTGGTGGCAGACACCGCCTATAGCCGGGAACTGGCAGACCGTTGGGGTGACTTCATTGTGTTGGTGGCTGATGACCGGTGGAGGCAAGCGGTAGAGCATCTCCCCGCTGATTTCGCGCTCGCCACTGAACCACCCACCGACTGGACGTGGCGCGACGTCGCCGCTGCCTTTCGGGCAGAATGGGAGGGTTCTCTTGGCTAAAACAACGCACAGCTTGCCCAGCGTTTCGGTCGTGGTGCCCTACTTTGAGAACCAAGAAGGGTTCAACCGGCTCCTCGAAGCCCTGGATGCGCAAACCTACTCCGGTCGTCTCGAATGCATCGTAGCTGATGACGGTTCGACGCAGCCGCCCCTTATCCCCGAAAGGATAGAGACTCCCGTTCGAATCGTCCGCCAGGAAAATCGGGGCTTTCGAGCGGCAGCCGCCCGCAACCTGGGAGCCGCTGCAGCCAGCGGAGAAATCCTCGCCTTTATTGATGGGGATACCGTGCCTCGCCCCGATTATGTGAGCAGCGCCGTTGCCCCCGTGAAAAAAGACCCGCTGGCGGTGGTGGTCGGTACCCGCCTGCATTCCGATGGGCAAGAACCTCGATGGCTCCATGAAGCATGGCAAGCCACCGATGACTTACTCGATGCCGATGATTCCTCCTGGCGGTTCATCATCTCAGCCGTACTGACCTGCTCCCGAGCCTTCTTTGAACGTGTTGGTGGTTTCGATGCCACCATCGTGGGTTACGGGGGAGAGGACTGGGAATTTGCCTGGCGGTGTTGGAACGCCGGCGCCCAATTTATTCATCAACCTTCAGCCATTGCCGACCACCCAGAGAACGATTGGGGCGCTCGCCACGAAGATAAAGAGCAGGCGTATGCGCAAAAGAATGTGGAGACGCGCGCATTAGCGCGGCGGGTTACGCATCCGCTGGCGCGCCCGTCCCAGGCATTTTTTGAGGTTCCCGATACCGTGGTTCTTTTCCCTGCCGATTACTCCACCTGGCCGGCGGGAGTTGCCGATGCCGTGATAATCGGTTGGCTGGCGCAGTCGGATACCCACGTGGTATTGCCTGGCGAGGGTGAAGAAGCAGGACTTTTTGCTGCCGACCCCAGAGTGAAAATAAAGGGCTCAGACGATATGAAGCTAATGGAACGCGCCCGTTTTCAGATGCGGTTGAGTGCGCCGGTGCATCCTGAAGCAGAAGATACGCAAGGCTTTGTGCTGGTTCGAGATACCGAGGGACTCGGTGGGAACGTCGTCCTCAAAAACCACAATGGACGCACGGTGGCACAGGTAACCAGTGCACGTTTCCGGGCGTTGGCTACAACTCATTATCAAAGTGGTGAAGGTGCTATCCCAGCGGAGGTAACGGCCCGGTGGCAAGAATACGAAGAGCCCATTCGTCTAGAGGGATTTTTTGCAGGTTGGGATGAGAGTGATGTGCACTGAGCTCTCAAAACTTAGCGGAAAGGTAACCTTTGCCGTCCTTCTAGAGAGCTCCAATCAGTTAGGGGGACGTATGAGGGAAGAAGACAAAAGGACCTGAGAGTATCTCTCCTAGCCGATAGTCCCCCAGATAGGGACATTAGTCCCCATTAATGGGATAAGCGCCCTAGTCAAAGCCAAATGCGGTATCGTTTCAAGCGCTTTGGGTATATCGGGTTATCCCCTCGAAGTGAATCATCATTTCTCTCGTTACTTGAGGTACTCAAAGCACCTCACATATCGCATCCCTTAGAGGCCAATCATTCCCTAGTGCAAAGGCCGAAGAACACCATGGACTTCGTCTCCCCGTATTTGACCGGAACAACTTTGACCAGCTCAACCGGCTGGTTTTATGCGCGTAAGCTCGCAACTGCACCTAGTCGCGAGCTAGCTCAGTACATCGAAAAAATTGGGCCCTCCGCCTGGGTCGAACAGCAACTTTACCCCGAGCGCATCAGCGAGAGCACTCGCTATGAAACTGAACGTAAAGCACTCTTCCCCTCTACTTTTATCAAACCCGCCGGTGGTAAAACCCGCGATAAAAACTTCTGGGATACCTATCAGCGCGGTGCTAAAAACCACCCCTACGACGTCAGCGTTTACGTGTTGCAGTCTGCCCTGCACCGCCTCTGGCGTTCCAACAAGCATCTCGAAGGCAAGATGGCGCAGTTCTGGGCAGACATGTTGGCTGTCACCATCGAAAAGGCTCCTAATGGATACCACGACTACGTAGGCATCTTGTTCGAGGGTGCTCTGGGCAAATATTCAGACCTTCTCTACAACATGACTTGCTCACAGACCATGGCGCTGTTCTTGGATAACAACACCAACAACCGGTATGCGCTCAACGAGAATATGGGTCGTGAGCTCATGGAACTGCACAGCTGGGGTCCTGAAAAGGGATACACCCAAACCGACGTCATTAACGTGGCAAAGTTGCTCACTGGCTTGGGCGGTAACACCAATTATGAGTTCAAAGAGGCACGACCCGACCTACATATTTTTGGTCCTATCAAGGTTGTCGGAAAGACTTTCCGCAACGGTGGTTCAACGGCCGCAGACATGTACCGCACTATTCGGGAACTGACCGATTACCTGGCACATGACCGCTATACCGGGTTGCGCATCGCCCGCCGTCTCATCCAGTTCTTCGTAGGCCAAGATCAGAACTATGAGGCACTTGCGCAGCGGTTGGCGACCACCTACGTTGCCAACGATACCGCTATCCGCCCTGTCCTGCGTGAGCTGTTTACGTCTTCTGAGTTCCTTCACTCCGGCGGTAAAACCATCCGCCGCCCCTGGGAAGTACTGTGTTCGCTGATGGCATCAGGAAAGCTGGAACTCAAAGGCACCCATAATCTTTCGGATACCTCTGCCATCGACAAGGTCTTGTACAAGATGTTCATGACCTTGAAATACAACTGCGGGCTTCCCTTTGATGCACCAGCAACCAACGGATACTCCCTGGATGCGGATTCGTGGATTAACTCAGTGAACTACGGAATGCTCACCCAATTTGGACGCTACACCGATTACATTTCGAAGTGGGACGGTGCATCCGACCTCTCCTCCATGAGACGCTGGGCCAACACCATCGTTTGGTCAGACAAAATCGGTATCACCCTGGGCAAGACCACCGCTCAAGATGCGGCGCGGAAGACCTTCGAATACCTCACCGGGTACGCGGCGAACAACACCGAAATCGTGAATTCTATAGCCGTCTATGCCATCACGCGCAATAGCGTCCAGGCGGCTGAAACTCGTAACGCAGGCAACGAAGTTATTGCGAACGAAGGTGAAGTCTACCGACTGGTAGAAGCGGTACTTCTCACCCCTCACCTTCTAGTTGCCTAGTAGCAACTGGCCCGCCTCTTGTCTTACTTCTCGATGAAGCAGTTACCGATAACTGCAGTACGCACCGTACTCTAAGGATTTGTTATGCAACCCCTGAACACCCTCTTTCTTAAAGACGATTCGCTCCACCAGGTTCACCACCACTCCGGCGATGACAGCCGGAACTTTCTGGTAGATACCGAAACCGGTGAGACCGTTAGTTCAATGACCAGGGCGAACCAAATCGCGCTGGAACGTATGCAGAAAAAAGAAGGACGCCGCGGCTTTACGCGCCGTACCCTGCTCAGCGGAGCGGGTGTTGGCGTCCTCTCTTTAAGCTCGCTGATGCTCAGTGAATCAATCCATCCCCGCTACGCCTACGCAGACACACCGCTGGGCGATGGTACCGTGCTGGTTGTCATTTACCTGCGCGGTGGCGCCGATGGGCTTTCGCTGGTGACCCCCTATAACGACAAGTACTACACCGCAAACCGTAAAACCACCCGCAAAACCCCTTCCATGAGTGGCGCTCAGGTGCTCAACAATACGTTCATGCTGGCACCTGAAATGAAGGGCTTGCGAGAAGCATGGGTTGCGGGTGACCTTTCAATCGTTCACTCAGTGGGTATCGATAACAACACGCGCTCACACTTCACCAACTACACCCAGGTTGATCGCTCGGCACCGGTGCAGTACAAGACCGGTTGGCTAGCCCGTTTGCTGGACACCACCACCGATAACCAGTCGCAGTTCCGTGCGTTTTCCCACGCATCACGAGTAGCCGGTGCGTTCTATGGTGCTGATAAGGACATTCTGGCGATTAACAGCTTTGCTGAGTTTAAGCCGGCAACGGTGATGAACGATAAGGACACCATCAACGCCACCGCACAGCGTATCGCTAAGTCTGTGGGCGGTGCCCTGGGTACTACTGCTCAGCAGACCTTGAGGGCGATGGGTGAGGTGCAGAAGCTAGCCAAGTCGGGTTACCAGCCCCAGAACGGTGCGGTCTACCCCAAGACCGGTTTGGGTCCGAGTATGAAGGACGTCGCCCAGATTCTCAAAGCGAACAAAGGCGTGCAGGTGGTTACCGTGGATCAAGGCGATTGGGATACCCACCGCGGTCAGAAAGATCGTGTGAACGTGCTGGCGAAAGAACTGGGCGACTCACTGGGAGCTTTCTACAAAGACATGGGCTCAGTACGTATGCAAAAGGTTGTTGTCATGACCGTTTCTGAGTTCGGCCGTACAACTGTAGAAAATGCTTCACAGGGCACCGACCACGGCGCGGGTAACTTCTCCTTCATCCTCTCAGGTAAAGCAACCGGCAAAATTGCCGGCGGCACCTGGGCAGGGTTGAAGAACAGCCAGGATAAGGACAACATGATTAGCACCGACTACCGCTCGGTGGCGGCTGAAGTTATGAAGAAGGGGCTGGGTATCGACGACGCTCGAATCGCCCAAATCTTCCCCTCCTACTCACCTAAACCGGTGGGAGTTCTTGCCTAAGGGCTTTACGGCGTAGAAGAGGGGCGGGGGAAACCTGGTCAGTAGATGGGGTAGTAAGATAAACCCATGATTTTCAAGGCTGTTGGTGATTCCCGCCCCTACCCCGACCATGCACTGTCTTTGCAGGCATGGGGCAAGATAGCGCCCGAGCAGGTGCGTTTAGACCAGCTCATTACCACGCAGAAAAATCTGAATTTAGAAACACTGCTGGATGAAGATTCCACCTTTTACGGCGATCTTTTTCCGCATGTGGTGCGGTTCGGCGGCAAGCTCTACCTGGAGGACGGCGTTCACCGTGCTCTTCGCACAGCCCTGCATCGCCGCGCAATTATGTACGCTAGAGTACTGGACTTGGATAAACTTCATCCCGGACTTTTGGCCAGCTAATCTCAGTTCATTGGCGCAGAGATTTAGCTGACGTTCCAGGATTTAGATTAGGAAACGGCGCTCAAAAACTGTTCGCGGCGTCCGTCGAGGCGGGAGGGGTTGCCGTCGGCGTCGAATTGTGCCCCCAGACCCATCTGAATAAAGCGAATGGTGGAATCGATGTGTTGCTGACGCGCGGCGGCGTCGGGCGCTTCATCGGTGCGATCTGCTGAGGCTGCAAGAGAGCCGTGTACGAGCTTTGCCATGCTGGCGATGTCGGCGGTAGGAATATACCCCTGTGTCATTGCTTCACTCAAAATCTGAGAGAGAACCCGCTGCAGTTCACTGACATGCTTACCGAGGCGCGCAAACGATTCGGGGGAGAGCACCGAGCGCATAGCTGGCCCCGGCGGCATATGGTGAACCGAAAGACGTTCGATTTCTAGCCGAATGTAAACCGCCAGCTTGTCGATGGGGTTAGTGATTCCTTCTAGCCCTTCTTCGAGGTCCTTGAGGAACTTGTCGGTCTCATCCATGGCGTAGGCGACTAGTAGTTCGCCCATATCTGCGAAGTAGTTGTAGACCGCGGTGCGGCCAATTTCAGCATTACGCGCGACGTCGGTCATGGTCAGACCGGGCAAGCCGTGCGTGTAGAGCAAACGCCCAAAGGAATCGAGAATAGCTCGTTTGGTGTTTTCGCGCTGGGCGGCGTTGGAGGCAGCTGAAATTCTAGGCATAATGACACTTTATCTCACGGTGTCAGTAATTGGTGACGTTTTCTCTCAAAGTGTCAGTGAGTTCTCAGGTTGCGGCTTTGATGACGGGGATATTGAGTAAATCAGTACCAGAGGAGTTTAATGAACACTATGACTAATCCTCCTTTTGTACTGACCATTGCAGGCAACGAAGCTACCGGTGGCGCCGGCGCGCAAGCAGACCTTAAAACATTCCAGGCACTGGGTGTTTTTGGATCGCTGGCTCTAACCTGCATCGTATCTTTCGACCCCAAGAACGACTGGGGACACCGCTTTATGCCGGTTCCTGCGCAGACCATCCACGATCAGCTCGAAGCTGCCCACGCCGCCTACGACCTCGACGCAGTCAAGATTGGTATGCTCGGCACCCCCGAAACCATTGAGACCGTGGCGAAGTTCCTGAAGGAGAACAAGCCGAAGAACCTAGTGCTTGATCCCGTCCTGATTTGCAAGGGCCAGGAGCCCGGCGCTGCGCTGGATACCGATAATGCTCTCAAAGAGCACATCCTGCCGCTGGCAACCTTCATCACTCCCAACCACTTTGAGTCCCTTTCCCTCTCCGGCATGGAAAAGATTGAAAACGTGGATGACCTGGTGCAAGCTGCCAAACTCATTCACGAAAAGTCAGGTGCCGCTGTTCTTGCTAAGGGTTCGATTCGTCTCGATGGCGATAACGCGATTGATGTCTTCTACGACGGCGAAATCCTCGAAATTCTTGAAACCCCTAAGGTGGGCGAAGGCGCTGTAGTCGCTGGCGCCGGTTGTTCTCTCGCTGCGGCTATTGCTGCTGAACTGGCCAAGGGCGCTGCACCGCTGGAAGCTGCGAAGAAAGCTAAAGAATTCGTGACCGCAGGTATTGAGCAGCGCGTGCAGTCGAAGGCTCCCTTCGATGCGTTGCGGCAGATCAATCAATAAAAGGTGCTATCTCGCTGGGTTGTTGCCTTCAGCCCGGCGCAGCGGGAGGCAAGCTGGCCGGGTCTGGCGTGAATTGCCTTTCTGAGATGAGTTTGCCGAGTGCGAGCTCGCGAGCACATAAGAGGTAAATGAATGAAACAGTGCCAGCCTCTTTCGAAGCAGGCAAGAGGGACCGCTTGCCGACGCTGTGCCGGGCTGAAGCGATAGGGGTGAGAGCTTTCTTTCCGGAGTGCACGGACCGACCTCCATTATTTACTCCGAATAGACTCTCACCGCCTTTGACGAGCCCTTTCTCTCAGGTATGCTAAAACGGCTCGGGTGGCAGACGAGCTTTCTCTTGTTGACCTACTGCGAAAGGTGAACTGTGTCTGACTCTCAGAACAGCTCTGCGCCTGTTTCTACGCCCGCTCCTACTTACGCGCGTCCTTCGCGAACGTATTTTGACCTCCTGCTAGCTACCTCCGCCATCATTTTGATTCTCTCGAACATCGGCGCGACCAAAGCTGTGGCCTTTGGGCCGATTTTGACCGACGGTGGTTTCTTCCTCTTCCCGGTGGCGTATGTGATAGGCGACGTTATTGCTGAAATCTACGGCTTTTCACGTTCCCGCAAAACCATATTCTTCAGTTTTGGCGCAGCGATTTTTGCCAGCCTGGTTTTCTGGATTGTTATTAAGCTTCCCGGAGCCGATTTCTATGAAAATCAGACGGCGCTAGAGACAGTGCTCGGCCCAGTGCCCCTCATCGTGGGCGGTTCTCTGCTGGGGTTCGTGGTGGGTCAGTTACTGAACTCGTGGGTGATGGTAGCTATGAAGAAGCGCTTTGCCGGACGATTCTTGGTGGGGCGCCTGGTGGGTTCAACCATGGTGGGGGAGCTGGCAGACACCATTATTTTCTGCACCATCGCAGCTCCTATTCTTGGAATTACACAATTTAGCGACTACCTCAACTATGTTCTGGTGGGTTATATCTATAAGTGCCTGGTTGAGTTCCTCCTCATGCCTATTACCGTGCCTGTCATCGGCTGGTTTAAACGCCATGAACCCACCTATCCACGTGAGCTCGCCGGTTCATCTCTCTAAAACGGTCTACTCCGTGAGACTCAGGTGAAATGCGCGGGACAAGTCGCGTAGTATTGCCCGAAAGTGCGGGGAGATTGGCATTCAGTGCATAATAAGCACTTGCGCTTTAGTAAAACCCGTCTGTCTCTAGTCGGCAAGAAATGTGATGCGTAACATACGTTAACAACATTTGAACTTGTCTGTAGAAAGAAGAAACCGTGAGCATACCTGCACCGGAAGAGCAAAACGGAAACCTTGCTCGTTCCCTCTCACACGGTCAAATGACCATGATCGCCCTCGGGCTTGCCGTCGGTACCGGTCTGTTTCTTGGCTCTGGTGGCGCTATCGCCATTGCCGGACCAGCCGTCGTCGTCTCTTACGCTATCGGTTCGCTCATTGCAGCTATCATCGGCGCGTGCGCCGGCGAAATGGCAGTGCGTTACCCCGTTCGCGGCGGCTTTGGCACCATCGCCGGTAAATTTATTAGCCCCTACGCCGGATATCTCACCCGCTGGGCCTACTGGGCAACCACTGTTCCCCTCGCCGGCGCTGAACTCGTTGCAGTGGGTCAGTACATGACCTACTGGTGGCCAGAAATTCCCCTGTGGATTTGGGTTGTTGCGTCAGCAGTTTTGATTGTTGGATTGAACTTCGCCAGCGTGAACTCCTTTGGAACTTTGGAATTCTTCCTCTCTTCCATCAAGGTCATCGCCGTCGTTGTATTTATTATCTTCGGTTTGATTCTGGTGTTCTTCGGACTGCCGAACACTCCGCCCCCGGGGCTCACTAACCTGCATGCCGACGGCGGTTTTATGCCTAACGGGCTCTCTTCCATCTGGTTGGCTTTGGCGATTGTGATGTTCTCATTCGGAGGGATTGAGCTGATTTCAGTCTCTGCTGCAGAAGCGAAAGATCCCGTACGCTCGGTACGCTCTGCTGCTAAAGCAATGATGTGGCGCCTGGCTTTCTTCTACGTACTCTCGTTGTTCGTTGTGGTAGCGCTCATTCCGTGGCGGGATGCTTCGACCCTCAAGGATGAGATTGAAACCTCACCGTTCGTGATGGTTTTTTCCCAGATGCACATTCCATACATCGCAGGAATCACTAACTTTGTGGTGCTGGTAGCCGCACTATCCGGCGCAAACGCAGCGCTCTACGCGGCAACCCGCCAGCTTCACTCGCTGGGTTCAGAACGTATGGCACCGCGCGTCTTCGCACGCACCAATGGCCGCGGAGTACCTGCCCAAGCGTTGGCCCTTTCGACGCTCGGCGCAATCGTCGCTGTGGTGCTGGCAATTTCGGGTGTAGGAGGAATCTTCACCTACATGATGGCACTGGTGACCGTCTGTGTGCTGGTGGTATGGGCGATGATCCTTATCTCCTACCTAAAGTTCAAGAAGGTCGAAGGGAATAAATCACCCTTTACGGTCTGGGGTGGCGCTGCTACTGCAACCGTCGGTCTCATCGGCGTGATTGCCACCTTTGTTGCAATGTTCTTCATCGGTGATATGCTCGCCTCCGTTGCCGTGGGTCTCGGGTTCTTCTTGCTGATTACCGTGATTTATTTTGCCGGTGTGAATAAGCAGATTGCCACTAACGATGATGCTTTTGCAGAAGCCAAGACCATGACTGCCCAAATTCCTACCGTTCAGAAGAAATAACCGCAGAATCTCTCGCAGGTAGCTGCGATAGACTCAAGTTAGATTTCGCTAGGCAGCGGCGGGATACGGAGTGAAAGCTTCGAATCCGCCGCTGGCGCGTTTAACTCAAACAATGTGAAGCAGGATTTAATGCCCTCTCAACTCACACACTCCCCACAGGATGAGCCCCGCGGTCTTCAGCGTTCTTTGACCCACGGGCAGATGACGATGATCGTGCTCGGCTCCGCTCTGGGCACCGGTCTTTTTCTAGGTTCTGGGGGCGCTATCGCAATTGCTGGCCCCGCCGTCATCCTGTCCTACGCCATCGGCTCGATTCTTGCCGCCATCATCGGTGGCGCGACGGGCGAAATGGCAGTGCACACTCCGGTGCGCGGCGGTTTCGGATCCATCGCTGCTAAGTACTTGGGGCCTTTCGCCGGCTTTCTCACGCGTTGGGCGTACTGGACCTGCACCATGATTATTACCGGCATCGAGCTGGTAGCAGTAGGTTCTTATCTGAAATTCTGGTGGCCTCAACTGCCGCTGTGGGTGGGCATCGTGATTTTTGGCGTGGTGATTATTCTGCTGAATGTGCGGAGCGTAAAGTACTTCGGCACTATGGAATTTTTCCTCTCGTCCATTAAGGTGATTGCGCTGACCGCGTTTATTCTCGTGGGTCTGTGCATGGTGTTCTTCGGGCTACCGGGACATACGGCAACAGGCGTTTCGAACCTGACCAACGACGGCGGCTTCATGCCCCACGGTTTCTCTTCAGTGTGGCTCTCACTTGCAGTCGTGATGTTCTCCTTTGGCGGCATCGAGATGATTTCGATTTCTGCAGCAGAAGCGAAAGATCCAGCCCGTTCGGTGCGAACCTCCGCTAAGGCAATGATGTGGCGTCTGGCTACTTTCTACGTGCTGGCAATGTTCGTGGTGGTTTCTGTGATTCCCTGGAGCCAAGCCGCTCAGCTAGAGGGTACAGTAGAAACCTCTCCTTTCGTGATGGTCTTCTCCGAATTGGGTATTCCCGCTATCGCAACTATTACTAACCTGGTGGTTCTGGTTGCTGCGCTTTCAGCCGCTAACGCTAACCTTTATGCGGGTACCCGCCTGATGCACTCTCTGGCATCAGACAAGATGGCTCCTTCATCTCTGGCGCAGGTTACCGCCCACGGTATCCCCGCCCGCGCCATGTGGGTTTCGACCCTCGGCGTCATTCTGGCGATCGTTCTCGCGGTCTTCAAACCCGGTTCTGCTTTTGGAACCATGATGACCCTGACCATGGTTTCCGCTTTGACCGTGTGGGTTCTGATTCTGCTGGCATATATGGCGTTCAAACGAGTGGAGGGCAACTCTTCGGCCTTTCGGGTGTGGGGTGGGCGCGGTACTGCCGCCGTCGGCATCCTGCTCCTTTTCGCTATCTGGGCAGCTCTCTTTGCAGCTCAGGGAAATAGCACTCCCGCAACGGTAGGAATCGTCTATTTCTTGATTCTGACCATGGTTTATTTTGCCGTGATTCGCAAGGTACAAACACCGGACGACGACGCCTTCGCTGAGGCACGCGCAGCAAGCTCACAGGTAGCCGAGTAAATTTTCCTTCACAAGCGACCACGAAAGTGCACATCTGACCAGCAAAAACTGGTCAACAGTGCATTTTCGTGGTCGTATTTGTTTGCCCCTGGTACTCAATAACCCGAGTACACTCGAAACCATGGCTGAGAACGTATTCGAAGTAGAAATTCCGCTCCGCTGGGGCGATATGGACGCCTATGGGCACGTCAACAACGTCACCATGTTTCAGATTTTAGAAGAAGCGCGGGTGGCTGTTTTTGGAATGCCGCCGTCGTCAGGGGAGCCTGTTGCGGAATCTCCTCGGCCGCGCGTCCATCTCTTTGAGACCTTTCCCGACGGCGTCCAGGCGCTGATTGCCGAACATCACGCAAAATACCACTCGCCTTTGCCTTACCGGGGTCTTAAGGTAAAAGTAGACGTGGCTATCACTGAGGTAACTGCTGCTTCCTTCACTATTTCTTACCGGGTTTTTGACCCCCACACCAGTACTTTGTGCGTCAGCGCCTCTACAGTGCTTGCATTTTTTAACGCCACCACAGGTACCTTGACCCGCCTGAATAAGGCGCAGCGAACCGAGCTTGAATCCTTCATCAACTAGACAAGAGGAGAACACTAACGACGTGCCAAAAAACCAGTACGCCCGCGAACTATTCCAACTGCCACCCCAGGTAAGGCACCGAGACACTCTGCCTGCCGTGCGTATTGCACTCAGCGTTGGTATTCCGCTACTGGTTTTGCTGCTCATGGGGGAGCCGAAACTTACCATATTCACTGCGTTCGGTGCGTTTACGGCGCTCTACGGGAGAAACCAGCCGCTACTACCGCGCGTCATTCAGCAGACCTCATCGGGCGTTCTGATGGTGGTGTGTGTGGGAGTTGGCCTGTTTCTCTCTGCTCATCATGTGGCAGGGTGGCAGCTGGTAGCTGTTACCTCGTTTTTTGCGGCGGTGTGCGCCTACATCGCGATGATACTCAACCTTAAACCTTCGGGGCCGCTGTTTTATATCTTTGCTTCGGCGGGTATTGCTTCGATTCCCTATTCGGGGATGGCGGTGCGCGACTTGTCTCTTACCGCAGCCTCCGCCGGTTTCTCGCTTTTACTCGGTGTTATTTTGGGCCAGCTCTGGGGAGAAGGCAGGGGCGTGCCCACTATTATTCGCCCCTCTCTCAAACATAAAAATGTAGCAACGCAGACCCTGACTAACTTTATTACCACCCTGGTTGCAGGTTTGGCGGGTAACTTGCTGGGGCTTTCCCATGCCTACTGGGCGATGGTTGCTGCGGCTGCGGTGCTGGCTGCGCCGTCAATGTCCAAAAGAATTCTGCGCGGTGTGCACCGCATGATCGGCACTATCTTGGGCGTGCTGGTCACCGCGTTTTTTATTTCGATGCATCCTGATGCTTGGCATATTGCCGTGCTCATTGTGATTGCACAGTTCGTCACAGAGATTTTTGTGATGCGTAACTACGGGCTGGCGGCAATTTTTATTACACCGCTGGCGCTGTTTATGGTGCACCTGGCGTCGCCATTCACCAGCTATGAACTGCTCACAACCCGCATGTTCGAAACTATCCTCGGTGCGATTATCGGTATGGTGGGTGCCATCGTTTCACCTAGCCCAGAGCACCTGGGCAAAGATACCGTGGCGATTCCTCTAATCCGATTTGCCCGGGACCATCGGCGCAGGTAGGACTGCACTAAGACTTCGATGTAACTAGCTCTTTTGAGTGTGGAGCAGATAGAGGGAAGCGGACCGTATGTCATACGGTCCGCTTTTTCTATATCCGATTCAAGTCTGCGAGGTTCTTAGATTTCAGAAACTAGAGCCTGCAACTTGTTGAAGGACGACGTCCACCCCTGCGCACCGGGTTCGTGATACTCGGTGGGGAGCGGGCCCTGGGTAATCTTCAGGTGAGTCTTATCGCCCTCTTCTTTGAATTCGATGCGCATATAGAGGTAGCCGGGCTCCTCGCCGTCGGCAGCCGGCATGGTTTCGATGCCTTCGATGAGCTTGTTGGGCTCCAGGGTTGCAAACACGGCGTTGGAGGGGCTGGTCATGGACGGGTCGTCGTCGTTGACCATGGTGAATTTCCAGACGCCGCCGACGCGGGGATCAACCTCAGCGGATTCGGCGGGAACACTCCATCCTTCGGGACCGAACCACTGAACGAGCAAGTCTTTTCCGGTGAAAGCGCGAAAAAGCTGCTCGGCGGATGCCTTGAAAGTGTGTTCGATTTCGAACACTAATTCTGCGGGGACTTCTTCAATCTTGAAGGGAGGTGCTTCAGCCATTGCTGGGCCTTTCGTCTGTAGCGAGTCTCTAGTTGTGAGGTTTCAAAACTTTTTCTAGGGAAGCAAACGATTCATGCCAAGTGCTAGCTGCCTGTTCATGAACCGATGCTGGTAGCGGTCCCAGCTCTAGAACCAGAGTGGTTCCCTGCCCCACGCCGTCGTCGGTGACGACTGTCCCGGGCACCATCCGTAGCCGCCAGCCGATTTCCTGCTCGGTGGGTTGACCGTCGGGACCGGCGATGGCTTCGGTAAATTCCAGGAGCGTATCGGTGATGGACTCAAATCGTAGGTACACAGGGGCAAAAACGTTCGGGCCGGATTCGTGCTTCATCAGCAACTGGATTCGCCCGCCAATTTTGGGTTCGAAAATGAAGTGTTCGTCCTGGATAGTCCAACCAGCCGGGGCGTACCACTGTTTGAAGATGTCAGCGGCGGTAAACGCGGCGAGCAACTCATCGGTCCCCGCCAGAAAATCGTGCTTGACGGTCAGGAGTTCTTTTTTCGACACCTTATCGAGGGGAAAATCAGCCATGAGGCAACCTTTCGAATTGTTTAAAGCGAAACAAAGCTATCAAATAACTTTCTGTGTATTTGGGCGCTTAGAAGATGGTCGCGACCAGATGAGTTTTTCTTGAGACGGTGAGTAAATGAAATCGACAATATCTTCACTAATAATCATCTCAATTGCCTGATCGATAACCTCTAGCGGAACAATAAACCATTCGGAAGGATCATATTGTTTTCCGTTTGAATCAACTTGAGAGATATCTAAACGTACTTCTGTAAAGAGCTTGTGAATCAGATGTTCTAACCTTGAAGCTTTTACATTGTAGACCCTGTAATCTGCCTGCACCTCTACGGGAGCCATGAGATAGGTAGGATCAGTGTCTGCTCTGGAAATTCGTTCTATAACAGGTTTTGTGGAGAAACCAATCTTGTGAAGATGCTGGAGCGAAGCAATATCAGGATTAGCGCTGAGCGATTTCAGTACATAGATATGACCTGACTCGATATCGGCGTCTTCAATTTCTGTAATGCTTGTTTCAGACCGAGCTACTGTAAATCCATTGTGTTCGCCCAATCGCCCGGCAAGTGACTGACGGTACATAGAAGATTCTGTTCCGTTTTCGAAAATAACGCGGAGTCTTTCTTTAGGAACTCTGCGAGTACCTTCAATGTATTCGGTTTTCCCTACTTCTGCTACAAAGGCCATCAGCCCCCCGAGCACGAAAAAACGGCCTTCTCGGATGGTGGAGACTCCGCTAAAGGGAACAAGTTTCATAGACCCATCTTCAAGTTCTTTATGTTTTGTTTTGAAGAGCGGCTCGAAGACGGCAAAGTCTTTTGCTTTTTTCCGTTGTGCTACCTCAAAATCGTCTTCTTTATACTCAGTATCAGGCAGGGTGCTGATATCGAAAATATCGTTGTCTGTATCGAGTAAGTCAAAATCATCTGATGCAAGCAAATCGTCGAGGCTTTCCGGCGCATCTGGCAAAGTAAGCAGACCAAACTCTTCATCCAGATGGCGCACTGCCTCAGCTTTATGGTCTTGGGAGAGGAATCCCTCAAGGCGCGCACCAAGTTTACGTTCAGAAATATTCAGGGTTTCTGAACTCGGCAAACACCCGTGTTCTCGTCTGAATTCTACGATTTCAAGAAACGCACGTTCTAAACGATCAGTTGAGGTAATTGGCTTTGGCTTTTCAGGAAGGTTCAGCAGACCGTCTTCATCTTCGAGGATGAGCAGGTCAAGTTCTTCTTCGTATGAGAGCTTTTCAGTCATTTTGGTTTCCTGCCTCTCGTTGTTGTTGTCGTACCCGTTCTTGTTTAGCTTTCTGGAGCACCAATAGAGCTTCGGCGTAGCGGCGTTCAATCGGATCTTCTGATCTGCGGTCGGGGTGGTGTCCGTTATGCACCTTGACCCAGTTTTGAATTTTGCGGTAAAGCGAAAGGGCTTCTTCGAGTGTAATCTCAATCCGGGTAGCCGCAATGGTGTCTTGAATGAGTCGGAGAACATTCGGCGTAACGGATTTAGAGAGAACCTCAAAAGCCCGCTGGAAGGGGTTGATGGTATCAATCAAATTGATGTGGAGTTCTTCAATGTTGACGAACCTATCAGCCATTTTGATGAAGCGTTTGTCCCCAACCTCGCGGACTTCCCCGTTTTTGATGACAGAATCAGCGACTACATGTTGGCGAACTTCTTCAACCTCTACTTCATTGAGGTCGGGAAAGCGCTCGCGAATAATCTTGGGTATGAGAACCTTGTTGGTGGTTTCAGGGTCCACGCTGCCTGCAGCTGCGCGGGCGAAAGTATCATCTTGCAGAATAGTTGCTTTGAGGTCATTGAGATCGTTTTCTACAATCTGCTTGACCCTAGCTGTTGAAGGTTCTTTGAAACCGGTGATTTTTACGGTGCCTGGTTTTGGCGGATCGTCGGTGCCTTTTTTAGCTTTGAACTCGAAGTTTTGCGCGAGGACCTGTTCCATGAGAAGGGACGCGGTAATGGCTTTGAGCATGTTGTTCACAGAAATAGTAACTTCGCTTTGAGCGGCATCTGGCTCAGCAATGAGGTTAGTGAACTGTGCGTGTTCTTTACCTTCGCTATCGCGGGTGACTCTACCGATGATTTGGATAATTTCGGTCAGCGACGCGCGGTATCCCACGGTGAGGGCGTGCTCGGCGAAGGGCCAATCGAAGCCTTCTTTTGCCATGCCGAGGGCGATGATGATGTCTACCGCATCTTTTTTCTTGGATGCAGTAGCAGAAAGGTAATGAAGAGTATTAGACCGGGCTTTTTGATCGGTATCATCAACTAAATCTGCAACCCGTAGAACTTCTCCGTTATCGCGGCGGCGTATCAGAATAATCCCGGTATCAGCTTCAGTTTCTTCAACTGTTCCTATGGCGTCGAGAATAAAGCCAACTTCTTCGATTTTATCCTTGGTTGATTCGCCGGAATTGACGCTGGGTATATGGATGATGGTTTTCTGATCTAGGTCTAGTACTTCACTGATTGCATCGGTGTAGCGCCCTTGATAGAAGTGGTGACCGATTCCGAGTTCTTTCAGGTAACGGTAGCCGTTGAGCTGGTCGTAGTAGTTGAAAGTAACCGGGGTGAATTTGGCTTCATCTTCGGGGGAGAGAACTGGAATGGAGTCTCCTCGGAAGTATGAGCCGGTCATAGCTACAATATGGGCATCGGATTTTGCCATGATGTCTTTAAGTAACTTGCCTAGGCGGTTTGCATCGAGGTTGGCTGAGACATGGTGGAATTCATCAATAGCTAGAACTGTGCCGTTGAAGTCTTCGGGAGCGAGTTTTTCGAAGGCGAAGCGTAGGGTGGCGTGGGTGCAGACTAAAACCGGGTCGTTATTCTTCAGAAAAGTGGTGAATTTTTCTACCATGCTTACCGAGGAACCCGGTATGCAGAGGTTGTTCTGGGGTTTTATTTCCCAGTCGGCAAAGAAACCGTAGCGGCTTAGTTTTGTGGCATTGAAGGAGGCACCAATAGAGCGTTCGGGTACTGCCACAATAATTTTTGTGCGGTCTTGGTTGTAGAGCTTATCGAGCGCAACGAACATGAGGGCACGGGATTTGCCGGATGCCGGTGGAGCTTTCACCAGCAGGTAGGGCGCGTTGCGTTGCGCATAGACTCGGCGTTGCATTTCGCGCATGCCTAGCTCATCGGTGTCGACTGAAGTTCCTGCTTGGGCATAGGTAACGTTGACGGTGTTGAGGGAGCTGTCATTAAAGGCGTTCATGTGGTTTTCTTTCGGCGAGTGGATTTCTTGGGGGCTTTAGCTTCTTCCTCGGCAACTTGTTTCTGGTAGAGGTCGAAGAGCTTGGCGAGCCTATCTTCATCGTTTTCAAAACCTGTTTTGGAGTAGAGGGAATCAACTAATTTATCCACTGCTGTATGGGCTTCGCGGAGGTCCGCTGGCATCTTATCTGGATCGTAGAGTTCTGCCAGAGTGTTTTCGCAGTGGTATTCGCGGACGTCGAGTACCCGCAGGGCAACCTCAGTGAGTTTGGTTTTCATCTGTGGGGTGAGATGTGGTACTGGGAAGTTGTTGTAGACGAGGGTGTTGGAGTATCTGTAATCGGTCTTGAGCTTGCCACCCACAGACCGTACCCAAGCCATATGGAGCCTAGATGTCAGCAAAGCAAAGAGCCAGGGTTCGGCATCGTAGACCGCAAAGGCGGCATCGGATATAACAGTGTCTGCACCGAGATACCCTATCGGAATGTATTCTCTACGCTCAGATGAAACGCGAGGAACAATAATTGAGTCGGTGGGTTTATATGCGCTGAAGTAGAACTTATGAGGGAAAATCGCCATTGCTTGAGTAGATTTTTCTGTACTATTGATACGAACTTGGCGAACTTTTTCAAGTCTTTGGGAAATAGGTTTTATTTCATGAGCAAAATTTAGATTCTCGTCCTCAATCCAAAGACAGTATCTTTCTTTCCCGTTAATATACTGATCGGCTCCATAAAATTTTTTGATAATTTTATCTAAATAAGGATGACAGGATAATAGTTCCTCTTTTTCGGTGGTTGTGAGAATAAGATTGCTTCCATCATTAGGCATTGAACCGTATCCCATCTGCGGAAGTTGGGGGCTTATGGAATGTGATCTTCTGCTAATCCAAACATTCTGGCTCTCTGTAACGTAAGGTGTAATATTCTTGACTTCAGTAACAAGATTTTCTGAAAAAATATATTTTTTCTTGTTTCCCTTATTTCTAAGATTGATGACAACGCAGATAACACCCGCATTCTTTTTAGCCGAATTACTCCATTTAAAAGAGGAGTAAGCATAACCGATCTCGATATTTTTACTTAGAATCGGTTTCCATAAAAGGCTTACTTGCTCTCCTTGTGTAATTGAATTTGTTGCTACAAAAGATAACTGTGCAACAGTTTTATTTATATATTCGCTACCTTTAATAAACCAAATGCATACATAGTCGAGACTTTTGAAATTGGAAGTTGATAATTTAAGGTCAGTCTTTTGCTCTTTGCCCTGATTTCGGCTTCCTAGATAAGGCGGATTACCAATCAGGTAAATCTCTTCTTTTCCGTCGTTAGGGCAGACCTCGTTCCAATCTATGCGCGCAGCATTGCCCTCCTTAATCTGCCCGGTTTCCCGTAGGGGGATCAGAGGGATTTCTACCTTGAACTTATCCGTGAATTCCATATTCATCTGATGCTTAGCAATCCAGAGGGACAGGACAGCTACCTCGGCTGCGAAGTCATCAATTTCGATTCCAAAGAAATTTTCAATCGATATGCGGGAGTCAGCAAAAAGAGAGCTGTGTTTATTACCGCCGATATCCGCTAGCCTCTCCAAAATAGCGTGTTCGAGGCGGCGTAACTCCTTATAAGCAATCACCAAGAAATTGCCAGACCCACAGGCAGGGTCAAAAATCTTGATGGCAGAAATACGCTTTAACAGAGCCTCTAATTTCTTGACATTGTCGAATGCCGCATCGAATTCTTCGCGTAACTCATCAAGAAAGAGCGGTTCAATCGTCTTGAGAATATTCGGTACCGAGGTATAGTGCTGCCCCAAATCAGAGCGTTTACCCGGGGTCACAATAGCCTGGAACATCGAACCGAAAATATCCGGATTAATCTCCTGCCACTGCAAGGTGCCTAACTCCACCAAATGCTGGCGAGCCTTTGCAGTAAACTGCGGAACAACCAGCGCATCCTGCTTAGCAAAAAGACGACCGTTTACATAAGGGAAATCTTTGAACGGCGCTTCTTTATCTTCAGCATCAGGAGTATCTAGAGCCTCAAAGAGAGCAGTCAAGAATTCTTGAGTATCAGAACCATCCTTTTGAGTGAAAGACCCAACAGCATTCGTAAACTGATTCTCTTTGAAAATATTGGTGTCTTCAGCGAAGAAACAGAAGAGTAGGCGCGTGAAAAAAATATTGAGGGTATGCCGATTGAAATCATTTTCAACCACATAGGGATTTGCTCTCAGTAATTCGTCAAAGAGCTTTCCCATGCGCTCTGCAGCCTTAACATCCGCATGAGCCTCAGAAATATACTGGGTTTTTTCCATGCCAGCCCAAGGCAAGAAAAACGCAAAATGCTTTGCAAAATCTAGAAAATCAATGGCAAGCGTTTCACCAGTTTTAGTATCTCTTGCCAAGAGCTCAGAGTAATCACTAACGATAATAAACCGGGGAGAATACCGCACAACATGTGCAGCTTCTCGCAACCGTTCAATTTCTTCTAGAGCGTCTTCAGACTCTAAAAGCTCCCTAAAATAAACAACATTTTTGAGAGCTACCTCGGTAGCAGGTTCAAGGGCGACATTCAGAACCCCATTCTTAAGACGGGAAACAGTGCTCTTGGGTTTCCCGTACGCTAGGAGGAGATCGAAGATGAAATCGTGATGATTTTCGCTTTCTTCTCGTTCTCTCTGAACGAGCAAATCGACACGGGTTTCGATTGCCTTAACACTGAGCTTTGCCATAGGTCTTCTTATCTACCTTCAATGCGAATACGAACCTGTCTCTTTTAAACTAGACAAAAGAAACAGCCTGCATGAGTTGGGTGTGCTGGGCGTAATATTTCTTATTAGTTGTGGGTCTCTATTGTGGATTCTCCCGCCTCAGCTAAAAGCGCCGCTTCTGCCACCGCCGCGCGTCGTGCCTCCGCCTCAGCTTTAGCTTTGAGATTTGCTGCCCGGCGCGCTTCTGCCGCCGCGATGCGCTGGGCCTCTTTCTGCGCTCGGCGTGCCGCAGCCTCTTCCTGGGCTTTGAGCTGGGCAACCTTCTTCGAATAGTACTTGCCCACGAACTCGTCGCGGAACTCAAAGTAGTCGCCGGAGTCGATCGCTAGGCGGGCGTCGTCCACCATCTTTACAATAAATCGCTCATTGTGAATTGACGCCAAAGTTGCCGAAAGCCGCTCGTCCGCCTTGAACAGGTGATGGATGTAGGCGCGCGTGTAGTGGGCGCAGGTGTAGCAGTCGCAGCCATCAAAGATCGGCGTGAAGTCGGTCTTGAAACGCGCATTGGTGAGGTTCACACGACCCTCGGGCGTATAGACGGCGGCGTTACGGGCAACGCGCGTGGGCGAGACACAGTCAAAGGTATCAACACCGTTTTCGATGCCCACGAAAATGTCATCGGGTTCTGAAATCCCCAGCAAGTGGCGGGGCTTATTCTCGGGGAGTTCTTCGTTGCACCAGCGCACAATGGTGCCCAGGTTTTCTTTCTCCAGCGCACCGCCCAAGCCAAAACCATCAAAGGGCATCGACCCTAAATCGCGGCATGCTTTACGGCGAAGATCTTCATACTGCGCACCCTGAATGACGCCGAATAACGCCTGATAGGGTTTGCCTATGCGTTCCTTGGTTAGACGCTGGTGCTCAGCTATGCAACGCAGCGCCCACAAGCGGGTACGCTCTAACGCTTCTTCCTGGTAAGGGCGGGAGTTGTAAAGGGTGGTGAGCTCGTCAAAGGCGAACATGACGTCGGCACCAATTTGATGCTGCACCTGCATCGAAACCTCAGGGGTGAAGCGGTGCATATCGCCGTTGATGTGGGACTTGAAGAACACGCCGTCGTCGTCCACATGCGCCATGCGTTCTTTGCCGGTCGCGACGTCGTCGTCACCAATTGGTCGACCATCGGCGCCCACAGCGTTTGCAACTGTGCCCATGTCGATGACCTTTTTGAATCCTGAGCCCAAGCTCATGACCTGGAATCCGCCGGAGTCGGTGAACGTTGGGCCATCCCAGTTCATAAACTTGCCTAGACCACCAGCGGCGTCGAGAACCTCGGGTCCAGGCTGCAGGTACAGGTGGTAGGCGTTAGCGAGCAGTGCTTGCGAGCCCAACTCTTTCATGGCCTCGGGTAGAACAGCCTTCACCGTTGCCTTGGTGCCAACGGGGGTGAAAGCGGGGGTCTGGATATCCCCGTGCGGGGTATGAATGACGCCGGTGCGGCCACGGAACTCGCCGCCATTAGCGTCGGTTCGAGCAGCGGGGATATCGGCGGTATCCGCTAGCCTGTTGCCAAGTTCAAAGGAAAAAGTGGGGTCAGAAAATTCTGTATTGAGCACCTGCCCATTCTACAATGTCCAGCCTGGGGAAAGGCCGTTCTGCCGAGAACACACCATCTGCCCACCACACACCGTTCTTCGCTGTGCTTGTGAGCAATTCGGGTGCATTCAACCCAACTGCTACCCTGAAAAGTGTTCACCCCTATCTGCTTTTCAAGGATTTCATGAGCACCTCGGTATCTGCGTCGCCTCTTTCACCCCAGCAACGTCAATCGGTGGTACGTACGCTGAGAAGTCCCAAACTTCTCACCGTGGAAGTACTCGCAGGTTTGGTGACGGCGCTTGCACTGATTCCCGAAGCACTTGCCTTTGCCGTGGTGGCGGGAGTTGATCCGCGCGTCGGTCTTTTTGCCTCATTCACCATGGCGGTGACCATCTCAATCACCGGCGGGCGTCCTGCCATGGTATCGGGTGCCGCGGGTTCGACGGCGCTCGTCATCGCACCTCTCATGGCAAGTCACGGACTGCCTTACCTGATTACGGCGGTGCTTCTTGCCGGTATTTTGCAGATTGTTCTAGCAGGGATCGGGGTGGCTAAGCTGATGCGTTTCATCCCCCGTCAGGTCATGGTGGGTTTTGTGAACGCACTAGCCATACTCATTTTTTCTTCCCAGCTTCCGCAGCTCATCGGTGTGCCGTGGCTGGTCTACCCGCTTGCCATCGTAGGGTTACTGCTGGTTTTTGGTCTGCCTAAAATTCACCCGATGATTCCCGCGCCGCTCGTCGCCATCGTCTTACTCACGGCCTTCACCATGCTGGCGGGTATCCGCGTGCCCACGGTCGGTGATTTTGGCGCCCTTCCCGATTCATTACCGCAGTTGACTGCACTTGGTGTACCCCTGACACTGGACACTCTAAAAACGATCTTCCCGTTCGCGCTCGCCGTTGCGTTCGTCGGGTTGGTGGAATCGCTGATGACAGCCAAACTCGTAGATGACCTCACCGATACCCACTCCAGCAAAACTCGTGAATCCTGGGGGCAGGGCCTTGCCAATATCGTGACCGCTTGCTTTGGCGGAATGGGCGGTTGCGCCATGATTGGTCAGACTATGATCAACGTGAAAACCGGCCATGCTCGCACTCGAATCTCTACCTTTAGTGCGGGAGTGTTCGTGCTAGTTCTATCGGTTGCTATGGGGAACCTGGTGGGGCAGATTCCTATGGCGGCACTGGTAGCGGTAATGATTCTGGTGTCCTGGAGCACTTTTGATTGGCATTCGATCAAGCCCTCTACCCTTCGCACGATGCCCCGGTCTGAACTTGCCGTCATGGCTATGACCGTTCTGGTTACGGTATTTTCCCACAACCTCGCGCTGGGCGTGGGCGTAGGTGTACTTTGCGCGTTGGTGCTTTTTGCACGTCGAATTACGCACGTCGTCACGGTAGACCGAAAGATCGTTGCCGAAACGGAACAGGACGGCGTTTACGCCCTCTACCGCGTAAACGGACCGCTATTTTTTGGCTCCTCGAACGATCTATATTTCCAATTCTCCTACGCCGAAGACCCCAGCGCGGTGGAGATCGACTTGAGCAATTCGCATATATGGGACGCATCGAGCGTATCTGCCCTCGATTCTATTGCCGCCAAATATGCGACCTTAGGCAAGAGCGTGAGAGTCACGGGGTTGAACGAGGTTTCTTATGAGCTGAGAGAACGACTGCGCGTTCGAAGCTAGAACCGAGAAACCAAAAACTAAGCGCTCGCCGCCAGTACTCGCGCGGCGGATTCGAGAAGCATCCACCCCTGGAGCTGGCTCGAGAGCTGAACGGGAGTACCTACCCCCAAAGTCTCAGAGGCATGACGCACAATATCGGTGCTGAAAAGAACGGTCGGTTCACCGCGTACTTCTCGAACATCAATGCCGTACTCGTTGAGGGGCAAATCGGGGTCGAACTCGCGTCGCCCTTCCCAGAGAATATCGGCACTTTGAACGACCAAAGCGCCGGCACGCGAGCGCACTTCTTCAGCGACCTGCTCGCTCAGCGCTACCTGCGCCAGGTACCGAGCGAGGATACCGCTGAAGAGTCCGCCGTCGCCATCGCCATGTGTGGAGAGAACCTTGACCCTTTCGACGGCGGAAACTTCAAAGGTTGCAGTGAAGTGCTGCTCGATACCGTCGAGGATGTCCGAGATCCGCTGATTTACTTCAAAGTTAAGTTCTCCGCCTGCTTCTGCAACTTCCAGCAAGGCTGAGAGAACCGGGCCCTGGTTGTAGGAGTAGAGGGCCGATTCTAGTTCTTCAGAATCTTGGCGAATTTTGATGCCGTCGAGGTAAACCTTGCGCTCGGCGTCCCACAGCTTGGTGTCGAGCCAGTTGAGGAGGGCAGACGCGCGACCCACCTGCGCGCCGCGGGCGAAGGCAAGGGCTGCGGGTGCTGTGGCGGGTGTATTTTTGAAGTCTTTTTGGGTAGACCAGAACATACCGCCACCGAGGTCTGTGGTGGCGCCTTTGGAGAGTGCTACGAATAGGTCGCGCCCGGCGTCTTGTGCCTGAATAAGCCCGCGCCCGTTGAGGATCTCGGCAAGGGCGTTGAGTCTGCCTGACGCCAGTGCCAGCCATGCCATGTCGTCAAAGTAGGAGTTAGTCCAGGAACCGAGGTTGCGGGTATGAATTCCGCGGAGGATTGCCTGGGCGGTTTCAAACCAGGTGGTTGCGGTGGCTGAATCCATTTCGCGATGGGCGCGTAGGGAGGCGTCGATGGCGCAATCGAGCAGGTGTGCCTGCCACCAGAAATGCCATTCACCCAGCCGGGTGAATCTGGTGCGGGTTTCGGGAATCTGTACTGCGCCGAGCAGGGTTCCGGGTACACCAAAAGCTTTTTTGCCGAACATTCTGAGGATGGACCGCCCGGCGGTTTCAGCTCGGTCGCTGACTTCCCGTGCGTGTTCTTGGTGGAGCTGGGAAATTTCTGCGGCGGTAGGCGCTTGGTGCAGGGAGCGGCGAGTAGGTTCGGTGCTCAATTTTTATCCTCTGATGTTGGTGTGGACTCGTTTCTAGCCTATCGCACGCCGGGTCCTGGGGGCGGGGCGAGGGCGAGGGTGCGTTGGCTACGCAACATCACGTCTTCGCCGGTTAAAGGGTGGATAAATTCCAGTGTTCGCGCTAGAAGTTGCAGGGGAAGAGCGGGATTATCGTTGCCGTGCTCCTGTAATTCTGGGTAGATGGTGTCGCCTAAAATAGGGGAACCTGCTGCCAGCAGATGTGCCCGTAATTGGTGGGTTTTTCCACTGTGCGGTTCGAGTTGAAGGTGGGTTAATCGGCGGGCGCTGTTGTTTAGTCCGGTGATGTCTACGGTCGCCGAATCGAGGTCGTAGATGCTCAGGCACGTGATGCGGGATTCTGCATTGAGTCCGTCGAAAGCTTGGCCGGACTGTCTGCGCTTCCGTTTTTGCGCATGGGTTTCAGGGGCTAGGGGCGGGTGCTCACCGGGTAGAATCTGCACGTTAGTTTGTTCTACTTGAATGTGGCCGTGTTCTTTGTCGATGCGCGAGCGTACCGTCAGCTGGTCTCCTTCGCTTAGGTTCGCTATCGGCAGGGTTACCGCTTCGTAGGTTTTGCGTACCTTGCGGCGTTCGAACAGCATCTGGAGCGGCGCCCGGGCTGGGGGCACTTTAGCGAAGACAAGCACTCCTGCCGTTGCGCGGTCAAGACGGTGCACAGGGGAGAGCTCGGGCAGATCGTGTGCTACCCGAAGATTTGCCAAGGCGGTATTTTTGACGAACATACCCCGGGGCGTGGTGGCAAGAAAATGTGGTTTATCAACTGCCAAAATCCATTCGTCTTCGAAGAGGACGGGCAGGTCAGAGGGTACATCTGGTTCTGGAGATAGTTCGCGGTGGTACCACACTGAGCTTCCTCCGATAAACGGGGAGTGCGGCGCATAGGGGGTCCCGGAGTCATCGACGATTTCCCCGCGTTCTAAGCGAGCAGGTACGTAGTGGGGGTCTTGGGGGAAGAACCTGGCGGTGAGGTAGTCCGCCAGAGTGGGCGAGGTTTTATCGGTGGCCGCGTATTCGCTGGGGTACTGCTCCGGCATGATGAGATGCACGGGATCTATCCCCTCTACCTGGGGCAGGGGTTTGCTGATGGGTGTTTTTCTACGGCGGGCCATAGGGCTATGGTAGCGTGCCCAACTACTCCCTAAAGAGTACTTGGCAGGTGGGGCAGCGGTAGGAGAGGCGCGCAATATCGTTCTCTTGGGCCAGCCGGTGCGGTGTGATTCCGAAGCGTTCGCCGCCGGTGCCTTGGTCGCTCAGTTCTTCGCGCACAATCGGTGAGGTGCAACGGTAGCAGTTTTGCCGCCTGCGACCGTAGACCCATAGGGGTTCAGCAACGGTGCGCGTCACCCGGAGGGGGCGTGCGCGGTTTGCGTTGAGGAGGAGAGAAGCGATTTCGACGACGCGCGGCAAATCCGGCACGGCGGCGACGGTGCTGCGGGGGTCTACGCCAGCAAGAAAGAGCGTTTCAGCGCGGTAGATAGTTCCGATTCCAGCGAGGTTTTTCTGGTCGAGGAGGGCTGGGCCGATCATACGTTCGGGGCGTTTGCGAATGTTTTCTACCGCCTGTGCAAGATTCCAGTCGGCGCCAAGAATATCCGGACCCAGGTGGGAAACAAATCGTTCTTCGTGCTCGGTGGGCACCACATCGAGCATTCCTAGGTTAAAGCCGACTGCCTCTACCGGTGAGGAGCCATCTCTTATTACTCCTGAAGAATCTAGCCGCGCGTTCGCTTTGATGACGGCGCGTGCCTCCGTCGTCCGTCTTTTCCACCGTGCGGGTTTGCCGGTGCCGTCGGTGCCGTAGACATGCCAGATACCTTCCATCTTGAGATGGGAGTGAACGCTCATTGAGCCGATGCGGATGAAGAGGTGCTTGCCCCGGGCAAAAGCGCCGTGAATGGTTTCTCCCGCTAAATCTATTTCGGCGGAATCGGGAAATCTGAAGCTGGTGTGGTGCACCGTTCTGCCTGTAAGAGCGCGGTGTAAGTTACGCGCTTGGCGCCATACGGTATCGCCTTCAGGCATGGGTTCTCCTAGAGCAGCTTTTGAGTAAGCTTCATTCTATAAATAATGTGACAGAAGATAGGTTGGCTTATCAGTTACCGACTGGTAACATCGTTGTGTCATCCATTATGTCTATACAGTATTCCCCCAATTTGTAGAGCGTAAATCCCCCATGAAGTGGCTCCTGCACCGGCAGGAGCCACTTTTATATTTCCTGTCGCATACGCAAACCCTTGGGGGTAGCGTAGAACCCGGCTTCTTCTAGACCTCGACGCAGTGCTGTTATGGGGTGCATCGGGGGTTCAACAGCCTGTTCTTGGGTGGAAACTAAAGGTGCCAGGTTTTCTAAGATTCCCAGTCCGTTGACTTTTTCGATCATGATTTTCTCTGCTGCTCCGCGCCGCACCAGCTCACCAAGCAAGGGGGCTGCCGCTCGTACGTCGGTCACATCGGAGCTAAAGAGTAGAACGGTTCGCCCGCCTCGTTCGAGGTAGATTCCTAACCGCCCGTCAATCAAGACCACCACCGCGCCGGCTTTTCTGCCCGGTTTATGTTTGGTAAATTCTTGCTCGATTTGACCCAGTAACGACGGCGCAGGCCAGGGGAGCGTTGAGCCGTAGGGATTGGCGGGATCGGTCGCCGCAAGTAGAACGACCGTTCGGGTTGTTTGAGTGGAGCCGCCCTGATTCTCTACCTCCCGGTCATAGGCGCGCAAGCGGTCTACCGTGTTCGCCGTCGAGAACTGTGCTGCCCCTAGCTCTTCCACAAAGTAACCTCGCCTCGCCACTCCTTTTTCTTCTGCTAGAGAGAGCACGCGATATACCGCTGAGAATCCGCCGGGGGTGTCCTCTGCTGCCACGGCGCCGCGCGTTAGCACGCCGTAACGGTCCAGGAGTAATTCGGCGCGGGCATGGGCGGCAATCGTGGGGTCCAGCTCTTCGGTCCATACCCGGGACCATCGCCCTGAATCCGTAGGAGACACCATATCGGCGGGGGTAGAAAGCAACCCCATCCGCCCCCTTCTGCTCATTCCGGTGTTGGTACCAAAGCGGGAGCCGGAAAGACGCGCGGCACCGCGGCGTACTGCAGCACGCGGCGCTGGTGCTGGCTTTTTAAGTTTGTGCGCCGAGTGCCCGCCGGCGAGATGCGCGCGTACCGGTGCGAAGGTGTCGTTGGTAACCAGTCCTGCCCAGGCGAGGTTCCAGAGGGACGCAGAGACCTCGGAGCTCGTAAAGGGCATATTCTCAGGGTGTCCTGCGCCTGACTCGGTGGGGTTCGCACTCGGTTCTACTGCCTGCAAAGCTTCTGCGGCGTAGCGGGAAAGTGCCTCGCGAACCTGCTGGAAGAATAGACCGCCACCGCCGAGCACCTCATACACCGCTCGATCTAGCGGGGAAAGTTCGGAGAGCCTATCCTGGCGTTCGCCATCGGAGGGGAGGGTCAGTGAAGCGGCTTCGGTGAGGTGGAGGGTAATCCAGCCATCGCCTGCGAGTTCGCCGTCGCCTGCCCACAGCACATCGCCACTGGATAAGGCGCGGTCCAATAGTGAGGGCGAGTAGTCTTTCACCCGCGAGCGCAGAACCAGGGGCTCCAGGGCGGATGCCGGTATGCGTACTCCGGCCAGCTGGTCAATCGCGGTGAGTAGCCCGTCGTATCCGCTGAGCATGGAGTCTTCATAGGCTTTCGCCGAGACTTTTTTGCCCCCAACCGGGGCACCAAAAGTGCCGGGCGCAAAGGTTTCTTCGGTGATTTCCCACGACTGTACGTGCTGCCAAGGGGGCAAAAAACGCCCATAGATGTGTTGGGCAACCGGTTCGACGTCGGCGCGTAGGGCTGCCAACGAGCGGGATCGGAGGGTGCGTAGAACACCGGCGTCGACCCATTCGGTGCCTGCTGCTTCGACCGTTCCGGTGCGGGCAAGGGCTAGTTCTGCGCGGATTTCTTCGGGTAAAAATTCGCCGGAAATGATCCTGCGTTCCGTTGCCATGGCGCGCAGAGTGGTTTCGACGACGGCGGTACCCAGCCCCAGCGCCGCCGCGGCTTGGGCGGTGGTAAAGGGGGCGTGGGTGCGGGCGTAGCGACCCACCAAATCGTGTAGGGGGTGGGGGACCGGTTCGAGGAAAGCGAGAGGAACCCCCATGGGGAGGGGCACACCTAGACCGTCGCGCAGGCGGGCGGCGTCCTCAATGGCGGCAAAATGTTCGGTGCCATGAAGGGTGAAGGCAAGAGCGCGGTTGGCTGAAACTAGTTCGCGGGCAAACGCTTCAGCCTGCTCTGAGGTGAGGGGTTCTTCTTCAGTTTCCTCGCTAGAGCGGTTGACCCTCAGCCGGGCTGCTAGCTGATGGGCGTTGAGCGGGCCGAGCAAACGTAGCAGGTCAGCGGCGCCTTCAATTCCTTGGTAGCGGTAGCCTGCCACGCTGTGCTGCAGGCGGGCTTCGGTTTGGCGAATGACGTTGGCGTCGAGCAATTCACGCAGTTCATCGCGCCCTAACAATTCGGAAAGTAGCGCCGGGTCAAGGGTGAGCGCTGCCGCGCGTCGTTCTGCAAGGGGCGAATCGCCCTCGTAGAGGAACTGTGCAACGTACCCAAAGAGTAACGTGCGCGCAAAAGGCGAGGGGGATTCTGTTTCAATCTCGTTCACGCGGATGGCGCGGGAGTCTATTTTGCGGTGGATGTCCATTAGGACAGGCAGATCATAGACATCCTGCAAGCACTCGCGCACGGTTTCTAAAATGATGGGAAAGTTGGAGAATTTGCGGGCGACGTCCAGAAGTTGGGCAGATCGCTGGCGTTGCTGCCAGAGCGGGGTTCGCCGCCCTGGGTCGCGGCGGGGCAGAAGCAAGGCGCGCGCTGCATTTTCGCGGAACCGGCTGGCGAACAGGGCGGAGGAACCTACTCGTTCGGTGACGATGTTTTCGAGTTCATCGGTGTCGAAGAAGAACAGGGATGCCCCGGGTGGTTCCGCCTCGATGGAAGGAATGCGGAGCACGATGCCGTCGTCAGCCGCCATTGCTGAGGCATTGACGCCGAACATATCTTCGGCTCGTTGACCGACGGCCAGCGCCCAGGGTGCGTGCACGGGCATGCCGTAGGGGGAGTGTAGAACGACTCGCCAGTCCCCAATTTCATCGCGGAATCTTTCTACGATGAACTGCTGGTCAGAAGGCACCGCCCCGGTTGCTTCGGATTGTTCGCGAACGTAGGCCTGCACGTTATCGGCAGCCCACGTGTCAAGACCGATAGCTTCTACACGCTGACGAGCGGCAGCAGGCTCATTCTGAATCTCTGTGGCGAGCTCACGGGTGAACTGGCCCAGCGCGCGGCCGAGTTCGACCGGACGTCCCGGCCCCTCCCCATGCCAGAAAGGTAGCTTGCCAGGCACACCAGGGGCGGGGGTAACGCTCACGCGGTCGTGGCTAATATCTTCAATACGCCAGGAGGTAGCACCCAGAGCGATGACGTCGCCCGCCCGGGACTCGTACACCATCTCTTCATCGAGTTCACCCACGCGTTTAGGGGCTTTGGAGTCTTCTGAACCCACAATGTAAACGGGAAACAGCCCGCGGTCAGGTATCGTACCGCCGGAGGTTACCGCCACCCGCTGCGCACCGGGACGGCCTTCGAGCGTTCCAGCATCGCGATCCCAAATGACGCGCGGGCGCAACTCAGCAAATTCATCGGAGGGGTACTTACCCGAGAGCAAATCTAAGGTTGCCTCAAAAGCACTGCGCGGCAGGGTGGCGAAGGGGGCGGTATGGCGAAGCGCCTCAAACCAGGACTCCACATCGATAGGTCCAAGCGCGCAGGCAGCCACGGTTTGCTGGGCAAGAATATCCAGCGGATTTTGCGGAATAGAGAGCGGCTCAATATTGCCCGCGAGCATTCGTTGAACGGTCACCGTTGCATTGAGCAAATCACCGCGGTGCTTGGGATAGAGGTAGCCTCTGGAAATTTCTCCTACCTGGTGGCCCGCGCGTCCTACTCTTTGCAAACCAGAGGCGACTGAACCGGGGGATTCCACCTGAATTACCAGATCTACCGCACCCATATCGATGCCCAACTCAAGGGAGCTGGTGGCAACCACACAGCGAAGTTCACCTGATTTGAGCGCTTCTTCAATCACCGATCGCTGGTCTTTAGAGACCGATCCGTGGTGCGCTCGCGCGAGGAGCGGCGGGACGCCGTGGGCAGTGGCGGATTGCGCCATGATTTGCGCTGGTGGGCGCTTGATTTTGGCGTCTTCACGTTCGATTCGAGCGCCACCGTTTGCCGCCAGCGCCTGGCTGAGAGCTTCGGAAATATTCTGCGGCGGGGACGTCACTCGCGGGGAGGCAGAGGCGTTTTCCGAATCTTCGGAGGAGCCTTCCATAGCCGCTCGTGCTTCCTCACGATCAGCGTGAATTTCGTTGAGACGCGCGGTCAGTTTCTCCGCCAAACCGCGAGAGTTGGCAAACACAATGGTGGAGCGGTACTTCTCCACCAAATCAACAATTCTCTCTTCAACGTGCGGCCAGATAGACGCCTGGTAGCCACTGGTATCCGGCGTTGCTTCTTGCGCTATCTCAGCGGGGGAGAGCTCTGCCGGGTCGAATTCTTCAATCTCAGTGCGGGTGATTTCTACCTGTGGGGCAGGGGCGTTTTCCTGCGGAAAAATCCCGATAGCGTCGGCAAGAGTAAGCCCGCGCGTCAGATGATCGATGTCTACAGCAGGTATGGAGTGCTGGTCCGGGGCGGTACCGTCCCGTTCCAGTAGCGAATCGCTGTTGACCATGCCGTCGTCGTGGAATTCGGTGCCGGTTTCAAATGCATTGACGCGCACCCGGGCGCGATCTGCCAGCTTGTCGACGTAGGCGCCGCCCACCGCTGAACCCACCCCAGCTACTGGTTCGCCGTTTTCCTCCCGGCTAGGGTCTGACTGTTCGCCCTCGCCATAGGTGTTGGGGCCGCCCAGCGTGGTCATGTCGGGCACAGGAACAGAAACGGTTAGTTCCCATTTTTTCTCCGAGGGCGGTTGCACAATATCAACCGGGGCGACGCCGCCGAGAAAGCGCGCGACGGTTTCGACCGGCTCTACCGTTGCGGAAAGACCGATGCGTTGCACGGGCTGGTCGAGTATCTGATCCAGGCGCTCTAGCGAAACCGCCAGGTGTGCTCCTCTTTTGGTTCCGGCAACAGCATGAACCTCATCAATAATCACCGTATGAACCGCCGCCAGCGTAGAGCGCGCTTTCGAGGTTAGCATCAGGTAGAGAGATTCGGGGGTGGTGATGAGAATATCTGGGGGATTGGAGATGAGCTGACGGCGCTCCTTAGGCGGTGTATCGCCCGAACGCACCCCAACGGTCACATTCGGTACATCGGCGCCCATCCGCTTTGCGGTTTGAGCGATGCCAATCAGAGGGGAGCGCAGGTTGCGTTCGACATCCACCCCCAAGGCTTTGAGCGGAGAAATGTAGAGAACCTTGGTACCGGTTTTTTGGTTCGGGGCACTTTCTTGAATATGAAGCCGGTCAAGTGCCCAGAGAAAAGCCGCCAGAGTTTTACCCGAGCCGGTAGGTGCAACTACGAGCGCGTGTTTGCCAGCGGAAATCGCGTGCCATGCGCCGTCCTGCGCGGCGGTAGGGGCGGTGAACGCCCCGGTAAACCACTCGCGGGTGGGTGCAGAGAAATACTGAAGCGAGTTATGAAAAGTGCCGGCAGAGGTCATTTGTTCATTATGCCAGGTGGGAGTGACAAACCAAGTCAACTTACATATGCTTTACCGGGTCACGCGCCCGTCTCATCCCTCACCTGGTGGAAAGCAACCGGGAAAAGGCCGAAAAAGCACCGGTGACTGCTGTGCTGAGCTTTGACACCAACTGGTCCGAAAGATTCCCCGAGTTCAATCCTCGCGCTGCTGGTATGCGGGAAATGTTCCGTGACAATGAGGGTGTTCGCCACTCGTCCGGTTTGTTGTCCTCATCTATTGCTGCAGGTTACTTCATCATCGCTACGCGTGCGCTAGGTTTGGCTGCGGGTCCTATGACTGGCGCTGATTTTGAGGGTATCACCCAGGAGTTCTTCCCCGATGGCGAGCGCAAGGCTTTTTTGGCGGTTAATCTGGGGTACGGCGTCCTCCCAGAATATGACCGTAGCCCCCGCTTCTCCTTTGATGAAGCAGCAGAGATTCTCTAATCACTGGTGAATAAAAAATAAGGCAGGTTTTGCTCTTGAATAGAGCGAAACCTGCCTTATTTTTTATGGTTCTTAGAATCTCACGGTGTCGGGCTTACTTTGCCTGCGCACCAATTTGCCCGACGGATAGCTGACCTGTTCCCGATGTGGAGCATGCCTCAGCGGGGAAGTTCAGCACCAGCGAAGACGACGTACCTGGAATACTCACGCGGTAACCGGCTGCCTGAGTGGGCTGGCAGGATGCCGCGTCGTAAAGCCCCGCACGAGTTTCACGAAGCGTTGCGGTCGCAGATTCGCCCGCGCCGATAACGGCTCCCGAGCTGGTCCACTCTGCGGCCTGTTTAGCGGCTGCGCCTATCTGGTTGCCCTGCGCGTCCACGTAATTGACACTGGGGTAACCGCTCAACGAGCACGGTGTAGAACCGGAGTTGGTGAAGGTGAGGTTCATATATCGAGAGCCTGCAGCCCCGCCGCCGGGGGCTACCTCTGCGGCAATACGGATGTGCTCGTAGTCGCATGCTGCGCTCTGCTGAGCATCTGCATTCGCTGTTTCGTTAGGTGTAGCCGCGGCGCTGGATTCGGTAGCCGGCGCTGGAGCCGGGGTTTGTGGCTCTTGGGTCACCGTGGTGACGCTACCCCGAGGAGGCGCCGTTTCCTCTGTGACCTTAGGTTCGGTGACGGTTGGCTCATGAACGGTCGGAGTTGCTACCGGACTGGGGGTCGCAGCGGGTGAGGTGCGCGTTGCGCTGGGTTTGGGCGATTCCGATGCAGTAACAGATGCGGTAGATGAAGCTGATACTGCGGCAGTGGGTGCCTCGGTCGGGGTTTCAGGCGTACTTTCCCCACCGCCACAAGCGGAGAGCGCTAAAATGCTGATGCTCGCTACGAGGAGGAGAGAATGCCGAGGGGATTTGAGGGGGCTCATATTACATCCCAGGTTTGAGGGTCACCGTTGCGCCATCAAGACCTTCGGCGTATTCGGTCTGGCACGAAAGGCGGGAGTATTCGTTGGCGACGTCGTCGACCATATCTAGCAAATCTTCTTCAGCTTCGGTGCGTTCTCCTGATGCTTCGAAATGTTCAGGATCGATGTACGCGTGGCAGGTAGCGCAGGAGGCGTTGCCTCCGCAGGTAGCTAGAACGGGGAACTGGTTTGCTAGCAGGGCGTCAAGGAGCGTCTGATCTTCTTCCCAGGTTGCTCCGCGAGTCTCGCCGCTCTCGTTAACTACATTGATGTTGATGCTCATGAGAATGTACTCCTTGTAATTTTTCGCTCATTATTATTCTAGAGCGTGGTGAAGTTTTACCCTATTATGCCCAGTATGGAGAGCATAAATCTTGCTCTCGTGGGCAATCCCTCACTCACTCCGCACCTAGAAATGGCGTGGAAAAACAAAAAACCCGCTTCCGAAGAAGCGGGCTATTTAGTGCGCCCGAAGGGATTCGAACCCCCAACCTTCTGATCCGTAGTCAGATGCTCTATCCGTTGAGCTACAGGCGCATGTTCTGTTTTCCGGGCTACCCCGTTTCAGCAACAGGTAATACTCTACACGCGCTAGAGAACCTTGCCAAATCGAAAAGGGGTGACACTCGTTACACGTTACCCGCTGGAAGAAGAAGCCCCGAAAACTAGCGGAAGTTCATCAACTATTTATCGAAAAAACGCAAGAGGTTGAGCTATATTCTGACATTTGTGCGTAATTGATGGTTTAAACCCACTCTTTACTGTTACTTTGGTGTTCTAATCACAAAGAGGTGATGGTCTTCAAAACGTTGCGTTGTCCTTCATTCTCAGTAGAGATGACGCATTTGCTTCTTAAAGAACGAGAGGCAAAGTTTGTGAAGATTCAAATCTTCGGCACAACGCGGTGTCGCGGTGCGTAAAACTTTAAGGGGAATCGTCAGATGGCTGACCTTTCAAACGGTACTGTTTCTTCCGGCCTGAACCAGCAGGTTCAAGACCAGCTTGCTCAGGCACCAACTCAATACACTGAGCTGGTGGATTGGGTACGAGAAGTCGCTGAGCTTACCGAACCTGAATCCATTGTGTGGGTTGATGGCACGGAAGAAGAATATGACCGCCTAGCCGGTGAACTCGTGGAAGCTGGTACTTTCCGCCGTCTTTCTGATCATGAGTTCCCAAACTCTTACGTCGCTTTTTCTGACCCCGATGACGTCGCCCGTGTTGAAGAGCGCACTTTCATCTGCTCCGAGACCGAAGAGGCAGCTGGCCCCACTAATAACTGGCGCGATCCTGCCGAGATGAAGTCGCTGATGAAGGATCTGTACCGCGGTTGCATGCACGGTCGTACCATGTACGTGATTCCTTTTGTCATGGGCTCTCTCGATGCCTCTACTCCTCGTTTCGGCGTAGAAATCACTGACTCTGCATATGTAGTATGCTCCATGCGCATCATGGCAACTATCGGTTCTGATGTCTTGAAGAAGATGTCTGATACCAACGCTTTCTACGTCAAGGCTCTGCACTCTATCGGCGCTCCCTTAGAAGAAGGGCAGCAGGATGTGCCCTGGCCCTGCAACCCCGAGAAGTACATTGTTCACTTCCCCGAGGAGCGTGCAATCTGGTCCTTTGGTTCGGGTTACGGCGGAAACGCACTGCTGGGCAAGAAATGCTACGCCCTGCGTATTGCATCGGCGATGGGACACGACCAAGGCTGGATGGCAGAGCACATGCTTATCCTCAAGGTCACTAACCCTGAGAACAAAACTAAATTCATCTCCGCCGCTTTCCCCTCTGCCTGCGGTAAGACCAACTTCGCACTCATGGATCCCACTCTTGAGGGATGGAAGACCGAGATGGTGGGCGATGACATTTCCTGGATCAACTTCGATGAAAACGGCACCCCTCGCGTCGTCAACCCCGAAGCAGGTATGTTCGGTGTAGCTCCGGGTACCGGCTGGTCCACTAACCCCAACGCTATGCGCGCAATCGCCAAAGGCAACAATATCTTCACCAACGTTGCTTTGACTGATGACAATTCGGTGTGGTGGGAAGGTAAGACCGATGAGGTACCCGACCACCTTATCGACTGGCAGGGCAACGACTGGACCCCTGAATCGGGCCGTCCTGCGGCACACCCTAACTCACGTTTTTGCACCCCGCTCAACCAGGTAGACATGCTCGCAGAAGAGTTCTACGAGCCTGAAGGTGTGCCTCTGTCGGCAATCATCTTCGGTGGACGTCGTAAGACCACTATTCCTTTGGTGTCTGAAGCTGAGTCGTGGAGCGAAGGCGTTTTCCGCGGCGTAACGTTGTCTTCTGAAACTACTGCTGCAGCTAAGGGTGCTGTGGGCGTGGTTCGCCGCGACCCCATGGCAATGCTTCCTTTCATCGGCTACAACGCTTCTGACTACTTCCGCCACTGGCTTGACCTGGGCGAGAAGCACGGCGAAGAGAACATGCCTAAGGTGTACTACGTCAACTGGTTCCGCCGTACCCCCGAGGGTGGTTTCGCGTGGCCTGGCTTCGGTGAGAACTCCCGCGTGGTGAAATGGGTTTTCGATCGTCTTGAAGGTACCGCAGGCGGCGAGCACACCCTCATGGGTACCGTGCCCACCCGTGAGGACCTTGACTTGACCGGTCTCAAAATTGAGGACAACGAGCTAGACGCTGCGCTAGCTGTCAATGTTGATGAGATCGAAGCTGAGCTTATCGGCATCGATGAATGGCTGGAGAAATTCGGTGATGACCTGCCTCAACGCATTCACGAACAGCGTGATGCACTGGCACAGCGTATTGAAGAAGCTCGTAGCAATTCCTAACCATTAGACGGACACATTAGTACTGAACCGGCGATATATTGCTCTCAATATATCGTCGGTTCAATTTTTTAGATTATCTAAGCTCTATAATCAATCTTTGGCTTTAAACAACAGTAATATTTGATACCGAAACTAGTTTTCGTTCGCTAGAAATGACCTCTGCGGTCATTTCACATATCACTCTCCATCTGAAGGGACAATCAGCAGTGGATAACTTGCTCAGTGTTAAGGGCGTGACTAAAAAACACGAACATCTGCGAGCGCTTAAAGGCGTAGACCTTACAGTGGTGCGCGGTGAAGTATTGGGTCTGCTCGGGGAAAATGGTGCGGGTAAATCCACGCTGCTTTCGATTCTCGGTGGATGGGACACCGCGGATTCTGGGACGATGATGCTGGCAGGGGAGCCGTATGCGCCGTCGAACCCCGATGAGGCTCTAGCTTGCGGAGTCGGCTCGATTCGCCAGAAATTCTCGGTAGATCCTACGCTGACGGTAGCGCAGACCATCTTCCGCTCGACCTTTCATGCGCAGAAGAGCGAGCAGGAGCAGAACGAGCGTGCCGCCGAGCTTCTGAGCGAAGCGGGCTTGAAAATTAGCCCTTCCTCCCTGATGGGCGATTTGGTGCGTGCAGAACAGGCTCTCATCGAGGTTGTGCGTTTAGTAGCTGAAGAAACCCAGCTGGTATTGATGGATGAAGTTGCGGCGACTTTCAATGACTATGAGATTTTCCAGTTCCATGAGATGACCCGCCGTTTGGTCTCTGAGGGACGTTCGGTCATCTATATCACCCACCGCTTGGATGAAATTCGTTCCCTGGCAGATCGCGCGGTCATTTTGGAAGATGGCATCATCTCCCATGAAATCGTACCCGGTCACATGAGCGCTGAAGACATCGCTTTTAAAATGTTCCGCCGCGAAGTCTCAATGCATCAGCAGCCTTCTGACTTTGTGGAAGAGACCCCCCGTCTCACTATCGAGAACCTCAATGGCGCCCAGGGTTTCTTGAAGAATGTTAATTTCACTCTCGCTCGCGGTGAAGTTCTAGGACTAACCGGTTTGCGTCGTTCGGGAATTAACGAAATCGCCTCGGCGCTGGTTGGCGTAGATGAGACCGCTGAATTCGGAGCCCTTCGCATCAACGGTGAAGACGTCACGATTTCCAGCCCCGAGGACGCCGTCAGCTACGGCATCGGGTATCTCTCAGACAACGACGACGAACTGGGTCTCGCAAACGAACGGTCCATCGCAAAGACCCTCATGGATTCTGCGGGAATCACCAAAGATGAAGGTGCAGGTTTCTTGCACGAAGTCTCTGCCCTTCGCGAGGTAGCAGAGCAAATCCGCAAGCTACACATCAAGACCACCAACATTCAGGGTGAAGTCGGAAAGCTCTCCGGCGGTGACCAGCAGAAAGTGGCGCTGGCACGGTGGATCAGCTCGGACTGCGACATTTTGATTCTCAACCACCCCACCCGCGGCATCGACGTCAGCGCAAAGGTAGAAATCTACAAGATGCTCAAGGACCTTACCGCTGAGGGCGTTTCTATTCTTTTGATTGGCTCGGACATGTCAGAGCTCATGGGACTGTGCAACCGTATCGCTGTCATGAAGGACGGCGAAATCGTAGCAATCCAAGAGCACCGAGACGCTACCGAAGACACGCTGATGGAAGCTGCAATCGGCGATTCTATTATCTAACAGGTTATTTCGAAGACGCTGAACTCGAGCAAGCACAGCAACGGTGTACTAACCTTCTCACGAAGTTCGCTAGCGCTCACGCGGTGATTCATGCCAGCCCCAGCCAGTTCACCTTACTGCTGTGCTTGCTCGAGCTCTTGCTACTGAATAGACTCCTTCACATAAGGTAAATAAAAACCAATGGCCGGTGATTCCCTAGAAATCACCGGCCATTGGTTTATAAGTTGCCTCTGTGGGGCTTCGCTTCTCTGCGTCTAGCTTGTGGGGCTTAGAGGGAGATACGGTTTGCGATGGTGTTGAGCTTGTGGCGAGCGAGCGCTAGGTTCGCGGTGTTACGATCAAGCACCAGATAAACGAACAGACCAGCGGTCTCAGAAGCGTTGAGTACGTTAATGAGGTGGTACTGGGAGTTGAGGGTAATCATGATGTCTTCGATGTTGCCCTCTAGACCGAGATCGTTCATGGTCTTGAGCTTTGCGCGGACAACGTTGGAGTTACCTGCTGCTGCAACGGTGAGATCGAACCCGGGGTTGCCGCCGGAAGCTAGAGCCATGCCCGAAGAGATGTCCACGAGTGCTGCGCCGTTTGCGCCTTCGATGGAAAGAAGTTCCTGGATTGAGGTGTCAAGCTGTGACATGAGTGAATCCTTATCTGGTGTTATTGATCGTCATGGACTTTAGTACTAACCCGATCAGCATTTGACGAGCACCAATTTTATTCTTCAAGTTCCCCCTGAAAAAGATGCTTTAGCAATGCTTGTGGGCACAAACTATTTACAATGTTACCCACAAGTAAAGAGTTTCGAAATCATCCTTTTGACGATATTTTGCGGTGAACATAACTTTGTCGAGGTGTTTGTACATATAAGTGTGTATAGTCGCTAGTCACAAGCGGATGCACTGTGAATATGGTTCTGAACTCATTTCGCACTAGTGCGCACTGTGGTTTGTTCAGAGGAGTAAACTAAATTTCAGATCATGCCAAAAAATCATGAAGGAGGGGCATTGCGTCTAACTGCTTTTTCCGACGTTTCATTACGGATCATGATTCTTTTGGCTGGTGCCGAGGACAAGAAGCTTTCTACCCAGACTATTGCTCAGGGAGTGGGCACGCCCTATAACCATGTGGCTAAATCCGTTGCGTTCTTGGCAAATCATGGATGGGTTGTGGCAACTCGCGGGCGTGCCGGCGGCGTCGTCTTGTCTGAGGCTGGCAAGAATGTGACGGTTGGTCATATTCTGCGCCAGACCGAGGGGGATATTCCCATGGTGGAGTGCGAGAGTGAACATGGTGATTGTCCGCTGAATTCTTCCTGCCGCTTGCGGGGCTATCTTTCCAGGGCTCGGGAGGCATTCTTTGAGGTTCTAGATCCCATCACGATTTCCAGCCTGCCCACACAGAGGCAGATGGGTCCGGTTTTTGTTGAGCTGGGCTTGGGGCCGCTGAGCCAGACGAAGAAGTTAACTCAGGCATCATAGATGAAGATGAGCTGTTTATGAAGCAGCTCATCTTTTTTATTCCTTATCTTGCATTGAATATGCTAGTTTTGGAAATGGTTAATCAACATTTTGTTCCAAAGGAGAGACACCGTGCTTTCAGAAAAGTCACGACCCATCATTGAAGCCACCGCGCCCGTCGTTGCCGAGCGGATGCCTCACATCACCCCGGAGTTCTACAAGCGTATGTTCGCCGCTCGTCCTGACCTGATGGACGGCATGTTTTCACGTTCATCGCAGCTCGAAGGCACTCAGCCCCAGGCGCTCTCTAACTCAATCGTCATTTTTGCTACTTATATTTTGAACAATCCCGATAAGTACCCCGACGAAGTGCTCTCCCGCGTGGCACACAAACACACCTCCCTGGGACTGCTCGAAGATGAGTACCCCACCGTCTACAAGTACCTGTTTGAAGCTATTGCAGCGGATCTGGGCGACGCCTGCACCCCTGAAGTTGCCGAGGCGTGGAGCGAAGTTTACTGGTTGATGGCAAACGCTCTTATCAAGATTGAGAAGGGTCTTTACGCACAGCAGGCTAACGACGTCATGCGCGCGCCCTTCAAACTTGTATCCCGCAAGGAAACCGGGGATCAGGTAGTAGATCTTACTTTTGAACCTGCAGATGACACCGCGATGACCGAGGCAAAAGCCGGTCAGTACATCTCACTGTTTACTCAGGCAGAAGATGGTCTCCTGCAGCCTCGCCAGTACACGTTGCTACCCTCGGAGAAGAACCAGCGCCGCGTAGCTATCAAGCTCGACCCCAACGGTGAGATGACTAAGCGCCACTTCGCTCTGCAGGAGGGTGACGTCGTTGATATCTCAAACCCCTACGGTGATATCACCCTGGGTGGATTTGGCGACGACGGCTCGGGGCCGCTCTACCTCTTCTCGGCAGGTATCGGTGTAACCCCTATGCTCGCTTTCCTCTCCGAACTGGTGGACCAAAACTCCCAGCGTGAAGTTGTAGTCGTTCATTCCTCTTCCAGTAAGGACGCGTGGCCGTTGCGCGAAGAAATGGAAGAGCTCGTAGGCAAGCTGGCTAACGGCAAACTCATTAGCTTCTTGGGCGATGGTTCGGGCGATTTTGAAGGTCGCGTGGATGTTTCCAAGCTTGATGTTCCCTCCGATGCCTCGGTTTATCTCTGCGGACCTCTTGGCTTCATGAAGGACACCCGCTCGGCTCTGGTGGATGCAGGTGTTCCTGGTGTCCAGATTCAGTACGAGATTTTTGGTCCTGACCAGTGGATGCTTCGCGATACTGCACGAGCTGAAAACAAGTAACGGTTATTCTTCATATCTAAAGTGCCGCTTCCTTATCAGGGGAGTGGCACTTTGGGTGTAAAAAATAAATCCTATTTCCAGGAAAGAGTGGTTCCTGGCTCAATGGCGCCCAGCTTACGCAGTTTGAGCGCTGGTACTTCAATGACGGCGGCGGTACGCGCCGGTGAAGGTAGGCGGAGAGTTCCAAACCCGGGCTTGACATCGTAGGCGACCTTGAGCACTCGGTTCTGGGCATCTAGCCATACGACGTCGAGCGGAAATTGTACACCTAAAAGAGTCAGTGAGGTAGCTTTCCGTGGGAGAACTAGAAGAAGACCGTGAACGTTTTTGAGTTTTTGATGTCCTGACAGCCCTTTACTCAACGAGTCAGTGGTCTCTGCAACGGCGAGCTTGAGAGAACCTGCCGGTCCGACGACGGTGCGGTGGGGGAGAGCATCTAGATTCTGCGCATCTCGGGAGGCTATAAATTTCAGCGCCTGATAGAGGGCAATGCCCGCCAAACAAAGAACGGCTAGTAACACTACTGTCCACCACAGTAAACCCATAGATATACCTCGTCCTGAAATACGTTCGTGAAAAATGAGTTGATAGTAAAACACCACGTCAGAAAATGGTTGCTTACCCCCTAGTTTATATAGTTAAAAAAACCACTGCGACGATAGGTGAACTTCAATGGAGAATTCCCCACAACTCCCAGGCAGAACCGAACGCCCCGTTCCTGCTTCCCCGGCGAAATCTTCTCGGATTCTGGAGGGTATTTCGGCATTTGTTCTGGTAGCTGGAGTTATTTACGCTGTGGTGACTTATGTTGGGTTGCCTCAAATAGTTCCGGTTCATTTCGGTCCCAACGGAGAACCTGACGACTGGGGCGATAAAAATCAATTCCTTCTCGCACCTATCATGCTGTGCATGGTGACTCTTTTCTGCCTGGTGATAGCGCGATTCCCTCGAATCCATAATGTGCCGAAAACTCCTTCAACCGCTGAAGGATGGCAAGCTCTCTATACTTGCTCCCGCAATATGCTGCTGTGGACCTCTATCGGAGTAGGGCTCATGCTCGTTTTTGTCACCTATTCAACATCGCATCCAGAAACATCAGGTCCGTGGATGGCGTTGTTAGTGCTTTTCATCCTTGCGCCCATCGTTTATTACATTCCTAAAATGCTGAAAATTGCCAAGTAGCCCCACAGCTGCCGGCTCTGCGCTAGCATCAAATTATGCTTCCTGATTCAACGTTGGTGCTTAGTTTTTTCATCATTTTGGGTGCTGGGCTGAGCGCTGGTTTTATTAACGCCATCGTTGGCTCTGGAACCCTTATTTCATTCCCCCTTCTGCTCCTACTGGGGTATCCGCCGCTCACCGCTAACATTTCAAGCTCGGTGGGTTTGGTTGCGGGAAATATCTCCGGTGCATACGGTTACCGCAGGGAAATTCGGCAGAATTCGGGTCTTATCAGAATGCTCCTACCCAGCTCTATTCTGGGCGGTATTACCGGTGCTTCTCTGTTGTTGATTCTGCCCGAATCAGCCTTCGCCTTCGTCGTACCAGTGCTCATTGGTTTAGGCCTCATCATGGTGGTTGCGGGGCCCAGAATTCAGCAACGAGTAGCTGCCGCTCGCTCACATGATACTAACGCTCAAGAAATTCTTGGCACCACCCCTGAACCGGCGCTGCCCCGGGACAAAAAACGGCTGGCGATCATCGTCATCGTCTATCTGCTGGGCATCTACGGAGGCTACTTCGGTGCCGCCCAGGGCGTACTGATGATTGGTTTCCTGGGCGCGCTCCTCACCGTCTCTCTGCAATCTCTCAATGCCGTGAAAAACTTGCTCGTTGCGTTCGTCAATATTCTGTCGACGCTAATTTTTGTCACCTGGGCGGGCGATATCATCAACTGGTTCGTTGTGCTTACCATCGCCGCAGGAGCGGCGGTGGGCGGCCTCGTAGGGGCAAAGGTTGGACGACGTCTGCCCGCAAATCTTCTTCGGGCAGTCATCCTGGTAATCGGTACTGTAGCGCTCATCAATCTGCTGCTGAGTTAGAAGACTACTTCCGCATACGCTAAAGGGCGCTCCCTGTCAGAAACAGAGAGCGCCCTCGAAGTGCTTACGTCCTAGCGACTAAACACGAAAGTGATTAGGCACGAACCAGAGCTAGAATCTCATCGCGTACACGTTCCATGGCTGCCTGATCAGGGGCTTCAAGGTTCATCCGCAAGAAGGGTTCGGTGTTGGAGGGGCGAAGGTTTACCCACCAGCCCTCAGTCTTGTGCTCAAAGGTAGTGCCATCCATCTCGGAAACCTCAACAGAATCGCCGAGAGCTTCGCGAACCCGTGCAATAGCTGCGTCCTTATCTTCCACCTCAGAGTTAATCTCACCGGGGGAGAAGTAGGGCTGGTACTCAGCACCGATTTCGGAAAGCTGTTTTTCGGAGTTACCTAGAACTGCTAGCACGTGCATTGCGGCAAGCATGCCGGTATCCGCGTTGAAGAAGTCCTTGAAGTAGTAGTGAGCTGAATGCTCGCCACCGAAGATGCCGCCTTCAGAAGCCATGACAGCCTTGATGAAGGAGTGACCCACGCGGGTCTTTACCGAACGGCCACCGAGCTTCTCCACGAGTTCAGGAACAGCCTTAGAGGTGATGAGGTTGTAAATAATAACGGGCTCAGCTTCGCCTTCTGACTGGGCACGCTTGATTTCGCGTTCTGCCACGATAGCGGTGATAGCAGAAGGTGAAACGGGCTGACCCTTTTCGTCGATGACGAAGCAACGATCGGCGTCGCCGTCGAAAGCTAGACCGATATCTGCACCATGCTCCACAACAGCTTTCTGCAAATCCACGAGGTTAGCAGGCTCTAGAGGGTTAGCGGGGTGATTAGGGAAGGAACCGTCCAACTCGAAGTACAGAGGAACGATATCCAAAGGTAGACCGGGAAGAATTGAATCGCCTAGGACTGCGGGGGTGGTCATGCCGCCCATGCCGTTACCGGCGTCAACAACAACCTTTAGAGGGCGGATGTTGGAAAGATCAACGAGGTTGCGTAGGTACTCTGCGTAATCTTTGAGAATGTCTTTTTCTGAAACAGTTCCCTGGGTTTCGGACTGGGGGATTTCTCCGGCGTTCAGGTATTGCTGTGCCAAGTCGCGGACGTCGAACAGACCGGTTTCCGAAGAAATCGGGACGGCGCCAGCCTTAGCCATCTTCATGCCGTTGTATTCGGCGGGGTTGTGCGAGGCGGTGAAAGTTACGCCCGCTGCATTCTCCACGCCGCAGGCAAAGTAAAGCTCATCGGTTGAGATGAGGCCTATTTTGATGATGTTTGCGCCACGAGCGGTAGCTCCTTCGGCGAAAGCATTAACGAAATCGGAGCCGGATGGGCGCATATCGCTACCCACCAGAATGTTCTGACCTGCGAGTTCCAGAACATCAACGAATGCTGCTGCGGTTGCACGAACGGTATCCTCGGTGATGGTTTCACCGACGATGCCACGAACGTCGTACGCCTTAAAAGATGCGGTTAAATCAATAGTATTCACAGGTTTATTCTACGTGGCGAGGGCTTTTTTGCGATGTGTACTCAGAGATATTACTTTTATATGGTGAGGAACACCGCAGGTAGTCCCCTAAATAGGGGGTACCTCTTGACGAATATGGTTGGATAAGAGCATGGGCGAACTATTTCGGTTGGTTAACAAAACGCAACACTACGCCTGGGGATCACATGAAACCCTGGCTCATATGCGTGGACTGTCTGCACCCAGCGACCAGCCAGAAGCTGAGGTTTGGGTGGGTGCGCACCCTTCCGCTCCTTCAGAAATCGATATTGATGGGCACAAAATGGGTCTTGACAGAGTGGTCGAAAACACTCCAGACCGCATTTTGCCCCAGGGAGTTGAGAACTTCCCTTTCCTCTTTAAGATTCTTGCCATTGACGCCCCCCTGTCTATCCAGGTTCACCCCACTGACGCCCAAGCAGAATCTGGATTTGACCGCGAAAATCAAGAAGGAATTGCCCTCGATGATTCCTCTCGTAATTACAAAGACCGCCATTCAAAGCCGGAAACCGTTATTGCTCTAACTCCCATGAAAATTTTGACGGGAGTTCGCCCAGACCATGAAGTTCAAGAAATTGCCACGGCTTTTGGTCTGAGCTGGCTCGCGGATTTACTTCCTGTAAATTCAGGAAAAGAGCTTTTGGCAAAGATTATTCGCCTCAGCGAGGGCGACGCCGCGGTCGCTCTTGAAGAAACGTTAGACGGTGTTCGCACCTGGGCTAAGACTCACACCGGTGGTCCTTGCACTCTGGAGCGCGCTGCCGAACTCGTGGAGCATATTGAGGAAAAGTGCCCGGGTGATCGAGGGTTGCTGGTGGCTGTAGTGATGAATCTGCTTTATCTAGAACCGGGTGATTCTGCGTTTACTCCAGATGGTCAGGTTCATGCCTATGTTTCAGGTACAGCCATTGAAATTATGAACCCCTCAGATAATGTGTTGCGCGCGGGGCTGACTCCTAAACATATTGATACTCAAGAGCTAATCGAGGTCTTACGCGATGACCAGTGCGCCCCTGAGGTGGTTCGTGCAAACCCTGATGACGCGGCGGTGGGCAAATTTTCTTTGTGGGATGAGCGTCTTTTACTGACCCGTATTCGAGTTCCCGCCTCGCAAGCTGTGGATTTCACGTTTGAGGGAACCTCCACTTTGCTTTCTGTAGCAGGGGAGCTAACAGTTGAGTCGGAGCAACAGAGTTTCACCGTGTATCCGACTGAGTCGCTGTTACATTCTGGTAGCGACACTGCTACAACCATCAGAGGATTAGGCGAGGCATACGTAGCCACCTACGTGTAGTTAGCTCAAGATAAAAACAAGGACGGGCGCACCCACCGCGGGTGCGCCCGTCCTTGCCTGAAGATGAGTGAGTTAGCTCTTGACGACGGTAATGGACCATTCTGCAGGACCGCGTTTGACGAAATCTTTAGTTCCATAACCATTTTCAGCGGCCCAGCGGGGGATGGATTCAGTTCCCTGAGTGCAGTCGAAGTTAATGATTAATTCATCGCCGGAGCTGAGAGTCTCCATCGCTTCCTTAGCTTCTTGAACAGGGAAAGGGCAGACAAGCCCATCAGTTTCTAATACACGTTGTGCCATATTGTTCGTTCCTTTCATAAACTTTTAATGGGTGAGCTGAGGTTCTGGAGCGTTTTTCGTCGAAGCAACCGGTGTCTTTTTCTTACGCGGCATAATGAAAATCTTGGCAGCAGCGCCGGTTCCGAGAATCATCGCAATGAGGCTCACCCAGCCTTGCCAGGAAAACATCGCAGTTTCTACCAGTCCGTTACCGATGGTGCAACCACCAGCCCACGCAGCACCCCAACCCATGAGCATTCCACCGAAGATAGCGCGCACTATTGTCTTAGCGTCGGGGACACGGAGCTTGAATTCTCCACTACCCTTGGCAGCAATAAAAGAACCCACCATGATACCCATAATGAGCATGACGCCCCAATCAATCATTGTGAAGTCACCGGTGGTGAGAAAAGTTGTCAATTTGGCACTTGGGGTAGTTATTCCCAGGCCGCCTTCTCGACCGGTTGCCCAGCTGAGGGGGAAAGCAAGAATTGCTACCAAGCCGATGAGTATCGCGGTGAAGTAGGGGTTCCATCGCTTTTCAAAAAGAAGGTGCGCAAGCCCGCTTTTTTCTGGAGGTAGTTGCGCCATAGGCAACTTAGGCTTAGTGAGATTTTTGTATGCCCATACACCTACCGCAGCAACTAATAGCGTAACTAATACCCACGGTGAAACGCCCAACGAATCGGTGATCGTCGCATGCTCTGTAATACCCCAACCGCGAACAAACCGGGTAGTTTCTGCGAAGGGACCAAATTTAAAAATAGAAGCAAAAAGTGCGTAGAAAATAAGCGCGAACCACGAGCCGATGAGACCTTCCGCCGCGCGGTAGTAAGTGCCTGTGGCACATCCCCCGGCGAGTACGGCGCCAAATCCAAAGATAAAGCCGCCCGCGATTGTGCCGAAAGGAGCGAAAGGGCTTACCGCTACCGATAAGTCGATAACCCCTAAAGAATTAAGAAGCGCAATACCTACTGCTTGGACGGCAATAGCTGTAATGAATGCGCCTAGCCACCAGGTGCTCTTGGAAACGAAAACGTCTCGAAAAGCCCCGGTGACGCAAAAACGGCCTCTTTGAAGGATAAACCCAAAGATGGCGCCCACGAGAAGTCCAGTAACAATCATGTTTTCTAAGGTAAGACTTCGCTTCACCACCTTCAAGAGAGCTTGTAACCTGAAGAAACCCCACGTCAAACGGGGTAATTCAACTTGTGCTACTCTGCTAGGATTCGCCTGCGTTAAGCCTAGATATACAGAGGACGGGCGCACCCACCGCAGGTGCGCCCGTCTTGTATTTCTCGCTTCAAGCGAGAGAGTAAAGATAACTTACTTAGAAGTTTCTACTTCCTGTTCTTTTTCAGCCATTTTTTCTTCTTTTTTAGCTCGCTCAAACTCCTTGGAAGAAATGGTTTTTACTTCTGCAGGGTTGACCTTGGCAAAGTTGGTGGTGAAGAAAACGCTAATCCAGTGAGTGCGCGGATCGGAATCCAGCACAATCGCCTTGAAGAACAGCGTGAGCGGAACAGCCAGGATCGCGCCGAGCGGACCAATAATCATGGACCAGATAATCAGCGAAAGGAAGGTGACGGTGGTGTTAAGACCAACGGCGTCGCCAGTAATCTTTGGCTGAACAATCTGCTGCATGGTGAAGTTGATAACCGAGAACAGGACGATAACCCAAATCATGGTGGTGACGTCGCCGTCCAGCAACGCAACCAGCGCCGGGGGAATCATTCCCAGAACAAACCCGATGTTGGGAATGTAGTTGGTGACGAAGGAGAAGATGCCCCATACGATTGCCAGAGGAACTCCGAGAATCATCAGCGCCACCACGTTAATGACAGCAACAATCAGACCAAAAACGGTGTTCACAACCCAGTAGCGATTGGTGCGGTGCTGGAAATCAGCCAGAGCTGATGCCAGATGGGGGCGGTGGTTGCGTAGGTATGCTCCGCGCCCTGAAATGATGGCGGAGTCGACCACGAGGAAGGCCATCACCATCACGAGAAGGAAGAAACCGGAACCGGTTGCGCTCAAGCCGTTGAGGAAAGTGGTTAGCCAGTTCATGATCTTAGAGGGTTCCAAGAAGCTCATGGACTGGTCAGAAATCTGATTCTGCGAAACCCCAAAAGTGGAGGTTATCCAGCCCAGGCTCTCATCGTAGAGGCTCTGGAACTTCTGCGAGTACTGAGGCAAGATTTCAACGAGAGCGAAGACTGAGTAAGTCAGCGATCCAATCAGCGCTACCAGCAGACCAATAAGAACAAGCAACGTAATCATTGCCGCAAGGAATGTGGGAACGCGTTTCTTGACGAGCCATTCGCGAATGGGGCGGACGGCAATAACGAGTGACAGAGCCAAGAACGTAGGGCCAATTACCGAGGCCATGGTTTTTAGTCCGGCAAAAGAAACGACGAGCGCCGCTACGCCGAGGAGAAAGAAGAGGCCAAAAGGCCACCCTGATTTGTGCTGAACTGCAGAATCCTGCATGGATTCAGCACTTTGAGGTGTGTGAGTCATGGTCTACCTTGATGCTAAGAAAACAGTATCTCAGCAAGCATACTTTCTATTTTGTCGCCAGGGGCGCAATGTACCCCCAAGAAGCCGCAATTGAACATGTCACAGGGTTAGCGCTCGTGTACGAATCCCGCCATCATGGCTTCAAAGACTAGCTTTGCGCTGGCGTTCGTTGAAATTCGACGCCGGGTCAGCGTCACCGCATCTAACCGCTCTAGCGTTTTTACCCCCGTGGTCTGTGCTGCATACTGCTGAAGGTCTTGGGCCAGATGGGTGTTAATCAGTGGGGATCCTGTGCCAAGCTGAAGCGTGAGAATATCTCGGAATACGGTCTGAATATCAATCAGAAAACGGTCTAGCGTATCCGTTTTGATACGACGGGCACGTCGCTTCTGATCTTCTTCTAGCTGGCGTAGCTGAGAACGCATGGAGGGGTTGATTTTTTCGCCTTCTTGGATTCCCAGTGCGGTCATCAACTGATTCTTTTCAACCTCGTTGCGAGCTTCGGCATCGGCGTTGGCTTCTTCTTCGGCTATCTGTACGAGGTCTTCAGCCGCTTTCATGGCTGACGGTAGAGAGCGCAGAGAAATAGGCATACGTACCACAGCTTCACGGCGCGCTCGTGCCTCTGGGATAGTTGCCAGGCGACGGGCAATGCCGATATGTCCCTGAGCTAAAGAAGCACAATGGAACGCTAAATCCTCGGGAATTCCTTCGGAGACAAGCAACTGCACTACATCAGAAAGATGGGGTACGCGCAGCTTGACCGGGCGGCAACGGGAGCGGATGGTTACCAGAACGTCAACCGGTGAGGGGGCGCAGAGTAGCCAGATAGTATGCGGCGGCGGCTCTTCAATAGCTTTGAGCAACACGTTGGACGTTCGTTCTGGCATGCGGTCTGCGTCTTCGACAATCATTACGCGCCATCTGCCTACCGCTGGGCGGTCCTGAGCTTTGACTACCAGTTCGCGTGCTTCTTCAATCTTGATACTGAGATTCTCGGTGGAGAAATGGGTGAGGTCAGCATGGGAACCACTGAGTACAGTTTGGCATGATTTGCACTGCCCGCATCCACGATGCTCGGGATTGGGCTCTTCACACAGGAGCGCTGCGGCAAAAGCAAGAGCGGCGGTGGAGCGACCTGAACCGGGAGGACCGCTCAAAAGCCACGCGTGGGTAGTGCGCTCGGCGGCGGCAGCTTGTTGGAGCTGCTGCACGACGTCGGGCTGACCTACGAGGTTATTCCATACGCTCATGCCACACGCTCTTTCAACACGCGTTGAACTGCCCGCAGAATCTGCCCGTGGACCTCGTCGATGCTTCCTGTGCCATCCACAATGGCGTAGTTTTCTCCGCCCGAGCTGGCTAGTTCTCCAAAGGTCTGATGAACCAGCGTGTGAAATTCATCGGGTTCGGATTCCAAACGGTCAGCCGCACCGCGACTATCGGTGCGTTGGCGCCCTGCGTCTAGAGGGACATCAATAAAAACGGTCAGGTCTGGCAGAAGGTTTTGTGTTGCCCAAAGGCTCAGCTGGGTGATGTTTTCTGTTCCCAAGTTGCGCCCTGCTCCTTGGTATGCCGCCGAGGAATCTATATAGCGGTCGCAAAGAACAATTTTCCCAGCTGCGAGTGCGGGGCGAATCTTTTGTTCGGCATGAGCTGATCTGGAGGCAGCATAGATGAGCGCTTCGGTGCGCGCGTCAATGATGCCTTGCCCGTGTTCTAGCACGAGTCCGCGTAGTTTCTCCCCGATATCGGTGCCTCCCGGTTCGCGAGTGGAAATGACGTCGTACCCTTCCTCGGTAAGTGCCTGTTCCAAACGGGCAACTTGGGTGGATTTTCCGGCACCGTCACCGCCTTCAAACACGATAAAGAGACCTTCACCGACGCAGTCAGAACTGCTCACAATAGGAGTATTCGATGTGGGATCTGGGATGTATTTGAGTGAGTCAGTCACTCTCTAAGGGTAGCAAGGAAGACGAAAAATGAAGTGCTACTTTCTCTGACTACATAATCCGCATAGGCTGGAGACTATGACTGAACAAAAGCTTCACCCAGAGACTCTAGTAGTTTCCCAAGGCAGGCCGGCACATCAACATGATGCTCCTGTGAATACTCCCATCTATATGACTTCTACCTTTCGTGGCGGAAAGACCGTGGATACCCTGAACGACAAGGTTTATGCGCGCTTTCATAATCCTTCGTGGGAAGATTTAGAAGAAGTTATCGCTTCATTAGAAGACGCGGAGCTTCCCGGTTTGATGTTTGCTTCGGGCATGGCGGCTGTAGCGGCGGTTGAAGATTTGGTTCCTGTGGGATCTGTCATTCTACTTCCTCGTCATACCTATATGGCATCAATTTCTTTGGCGCTTAAGCTTCAGCGACGAGGTATCTGTGAAGTAATTCGTTATGATCTTGAAAATACTGAGCAAACGATAGAGACCATGAAAGCTGCGGCTTCGGCGCGTGGTGTGACAGCCGAAAATGTGGATTACCGTGCGCCGAAAGTTCTCATGTGGTTAGAGAGCCCCACCAATCCCATGCTGGAGGTTGCTGATTTAAAGGTGCTTCTTCCCGAAGCAAAGAAACTGGGGATTGTAACCGCCGTAGATAATACCTTTTCCACTCCCTTAGTCCAGAAACCGCTGACTTTAGGCGCGGATATTGTGGTGCACTCAGCCACAAAATTTATTGCAGGACACTCGGATGTAGTGCTGGGGTTGGCTATCACGAACCATCCCGAACTGCGCGCGATGATGCTGGAGCACCGTACCCTCAACGGGTCAATCGCTGGACCCTTCGAAGCATTTTTAGCCCTAAGAGGTGTCCGCACCTTGGCTCTTCGGGTAGAACGTTCAATGGCGAATGCCCAGGTGCTCGCAGAGCGACTGACGAAGCATCCTCGGGTGAGAGAGGTCCGTTATCCCGGACTCCCCAACGATCCCTTCCATGCGGTAGCTACCTCACAGATGAATGGGTTTGGAGCAATTCTATGTGTAGTCCTCGAAGCGAATGCGCAGGAAACAGACGCCGTAGTAGAAAAATTGAAAATCTGGACTCCCGCAACCTCCTTGGGCGGAGTCGAATCGCTGATAGAACGCCGTCGTCGCCATCTGTCTGAACCAGATTCAATTCCCGAATCGTTACTCCGTCTTTCTGTTGGCATCGAAAATGTTGATAATCTCTATAACGATCTTAACCAAGCTCTTGCCAGCATCGTCTGATCCACCCAGATTCGATAGGCTTGTCTTGTGAGTCCAATTATTTTAGTTTCCCTGGTCGATACTCTCATCGGCACCGTTTTTGCTCTGGTCATTGCAGTAATGTCCGTGTGGGCACTAATTGTGGCGCTTCAGGCAACGAATTACGCTTATGAGAGTGCTGGCAAGCGCACCAAAACTTTCTGGGTGGCGGTCACTGCAGCTTGCGCATTTTTCTCGGTATTTAGTCTTTACACAACTTTTTTGGGGGCTGGCTCTAGCTGGCTCATCCAGCTGATAGCCGCCACTGCTGCTGGGGTGTTCCTTGCGGACGTGCGCCCGGCGGTTGCGGTGCGTCGTCGGCGGTAACTCCCATATCTATTTATGTGGGAATGCTTTTGATTATGTGGCAAAAGTGAAAGAATGAGGTTATGACATACAAATTGGTATTGCTCCGTCACGGACAGTCAGAATGGAATGAAAAGAACCTTTTCACCGGTTGGGTAGATGTTCCCCTGACCGCTAAAGGTATGGAAGAAGCATCTCGCGGTGGTCAGATGTTGAAGGATCGCGAGATTCTTCCCGACGTCGTTCACACCTCTCTTCAGCGCCGCGCTATCAACACCGCAAACCTTGCGCTTGATTCCGCAGATCGCCTCTGGATTCCTGTCAAGCGCTCCTGGCGTTTGAACGAGCGTCACTACGGTGCGCTCCAGGGCAAAGATAAGAGCCAGATTCGTGAGCAGTACGGTGAAGAGCAGTTCATGCAGTGGCGTCGTTCTTACGATGTACCCCCACCGGCAATTGATGATGACGACGATTTCTCTCAGGCTCACGATCCTCGTTATGCCGATGTTAAGAACGCTCCTCGTACCGAGTGCCTCAAAGACGTTCTAGAGCGTATGCTTCCCTACTGGGAATCAGACGTGAAGCCTGATTTGGAAGCTGGCAAGACCGTTTTGATTGCTGCTCACGGTAACTCTTTGCGTGCGCTAGTAAAGAATCTCGATGGTATTTCGGACGACGAAATCTCGGGTCTGAACATTCCTACCGGTATCCCGCTTTACTACGAGCTGGACGAAAACTTCAAGCCTGTAACCGCAGGTGGCGAATACTTGGATCCTGAGGCAGCAAAGATTGCGATTGCAGCAGTTGCTAACCAGGGTAAGAAGTAATTCTTTGAAGTTCTAGGTTATGCCAAAGGGCTCGTTCCACTTCGGTGGAACGAGCCCTTTGCTATGCCGTAATTGAGTAATACTGCTGGAATGTGCCAGCAGTAGTGGTTTTAGCTCCAGTCGCCGGTGACTAGGTAGGCTTCCTTGCGAGCTACAGAAACCCCGTGATCGCCAAAGCGCTCTAGGTAGCGGCTGGCGAGGGTCACGTCCACGGTGACCTGTGCCGAGTAGTTCCAGTCTTCAGCGTTCAGGGTTTTGAAGACTTCGCGGTGTAGCTCGTTGATGCGAGCCTTGTGAGCTGAGATTTCTTCGGAGTAGGTGAGATCCTTGGAATCAAGGAGCTTGATGACGGCGTCGATAATCTTCAAATCGAGCTCTACCATCTGTTCGAAGATGGGGGAGATAGATGCGGTCAGAGCTTTCTCGGGGAAGCGCATACGAGCAATCTGGGCGATGTGGCGTGCAAGGTCACCCATGCGCTCTAGTGACGAGCTCATGCGCAATGCCGCTACGATGTGGCGCAAATCGGAGGCTACGGGGCCCTGCAGAGCCAGGATGTCGATGGCGCGTTCGTCGAGCTGGGTCTGTAGAAAGTCGATGCGGGCATCGTTTGAGATTACTTCTTCAGCTTTGTCAATGTCTGCGTTGAGGAAGGATTCCGATGCGCCTACGAGTGCTTGTTTGACCAGGGTTGCAATTTGGATGAGTTCTTCGCCAACCTGGTGAAGTTCTGCTTGAAAGACTTTACGCACGTGCGCTGTCCTCTCGGGTTGAGTAGTTGGTCGTGGGCGGGCGGGGTCCCGAAATACGGCGCGGGTGCCCACACGTCTTTATAGCTTCCCAAAAATGAGTAAATAAATCGGGTGCTCTAAGTAAACGTTAGTTGAATCCGACGGGAACTTGCACTCTCGTGGGGTCTGGGGGGAAGTTTTTGTCGATAAGGTAGAAGGCGTGGATTCATTCCTCATTATTTTATTTTCGGTTTTGGTGGGCCTGTTCGTCGGTGTGTTGAGTATGTGGGCGGTCAACAAGAGTGATCGTGATCGTGCTCAGTGGGCCGATGTTGAAGAGCCAAGTATTAGTGACGGTGCAGCGGAGGTGCTGGCCGTTATTGGTCGTGCCTATGTGATTGTTGATGCGGTTGACGGTGTGGTTCAGGCTTCTCCGGGCGCGTATGCGCTGGGTCTGGTGAAGGGCCACACGATTGTTTCGCAAGAGCTGGTGGAAATGATTCACCGGGTGCGAAGCCGTGGCATCATTGTGGAGCGGGAAATAAAAATTACGCGCGGTACGGTCAATAAGACCCAGCTGGTGATTGATTTGCGAATCGCGCCGGTGGGGGACGAATACATTCTGGTTCTTGCCGATGACCGTACTGAAATTGCGCGTGTGCAGGAGGTTCGTAATGACTTCGTGGCGAACGTATCTCACGAGTTAAAGACTCCTGTGGGCGCAATCGGTTTGATGGCGGAGGCAATTGAGTCTTCTGCAGACGATGAAGAGTCCGTAAAGTATTTCTCTACCCGTTTGCAGAAAGAATCTAAGCGTTTAGCTGCGCTGGTGCAGGACGTCATTGAGCTTTCTCGTTTGCAATCTACCGACGTCGTGCGGCAGTCCAAGCTAGTCGACGTGAATAACCTAGTGGCCAGCGCGGTGGATTATAACCGGATTATGGCGGAGGGTAAAGACATCCAGCTGTTGGTGGGTGGACGGGCGCGCCGTCCTATCCACGGAGATCCCGAGCTTTTGGGTACGGCGTTGCGTAACCTGGTGGAGAACGCTATCCGTTATTCGCCAGAGAAAACAAAAGTCGGAATCGGTATCACCGAGAAAAACGGACAGATTAAGATATCTGTTAAGGACCAGGGCCCTGGCATCCCCGAGGATGAGCAGGATCGTATTTTTGAGCGTTTCTACCGGGTTGATCCGGCGCGTTCGCGTCAGACTGGTGGCACGGGCTTAGGTTTGTCCATTGTGAAGCATGTGATGGGCCAACACGGTGGAGAAATTACGCTGTGGTCTATCCCCGGTGAAGGTTCTACTTTCACCATGACTCTGCCCGCTGTGGATGAGCAGAGCGAACAAGATTTGCTGGGACCTGATATTGAGGGTACTCAGACGGTGAGCGCTAAGAAGCTCACGACGCCTGGCGGAGGTTCCGTTTCGGCGCTGAAGAAGAAGGACGCAAACTAGTGACCAGAATTTTGGTTGTTGAAGACGAAGAAGCATTGAGCGAGCCGCTTGCGTTTTTGCTAGGCCGCGAAGGTTTTGAAGTTCAGGTTGTAGATAACGGTGTCGACGCCGTCACTGAGTTTGAACATAACGGTGCTGATTTGGTGTTGCTGGATGTGATGCTTCCTGGACAGTCTGGCATGGAAGTGTGCAAGCAGTTGCGTGCGATTTCGGCAGTTCCGATTATCATGCTGACCGCTAAGGATTCTGAGATTGATAAGGTCTTGGGTCTTGAGCTTGGCGCCGATGATTATGTGACTAAGCCTTATTCTTCGCGCGAATTAATTGCACGCGTGCGCGCGGTGTTACGGCGTCAGCATGAAGGCGAAGAAGTTTCTACGAATGCGGTGGAATCGGGCCCGGTGCGTATGGACATTGAGCGCCATGTGGTCACTGTTTCTGGTGAGAATGTGGCGATGCCGCTCAAAGAATTTGAGCTGCTAGAAATGCTCCTGCGCAACGCCGGTCGAGTACTGACTCGTTCACAGCTTATTGACCGGGTGTGGGGCTCAGATTACGTGGGGGATACGAAAACTTTGGACGTTCATATCAAGCGTTTGCGGTCCAAGATTGAACCTGATCCTTCGGTGCCTCGTTATGTGGTGACTGTTCGCGGTCTGGGTTATAAGTTCGAGCCCTAAAGAATCGTGAACATCGAATAAAGCGAGGGCCCTTACCTACCGGGTAAGGGCCCTCGCTTTGGCCTCCATCTGGATGAAGCCTATGTGTTACTGAGCAGGAGTAGTCTCCACGGGAGCGGACTCGTTGCCGTTAGGAGCGGAGGTCGATGCTGCAGAGGATTCAGCAGACGCCGCGTTAGGCAGGTAAGGTGCGTATTCTTCGAGGGTGTCGTCGAGGACAGGGATGTTCATCGTGGTGTTATCGGATCCGGCAGTTACCTTGATGTTTTCTAAGATCAAACCGGGGTTAGCGCCAGAGGGGGAGACGATGAGCTTGTGGGCATCGTCTTCCAAACGGACGGTTTCGCCAGGCTTGACGGTTACTGATTTCGCACCGGATTCGAAGTTGAAATCAACGGTGACGTCGTTCTTGCCGTTGTTGATGATGGAGCCCAGCACACGACCGTCTGACTTTTCATTTTCGGCGATAACCATGATGTTGCGAAGGTCAATGTCTGCTACATCTGCGTTGACGCCATCGGAAGCGGCGTAGTGAATGGTGGTGGGCTGGCGATGGATATAGCCACAGCCGGTTGCTGAAAGCAAAGCGACTGCTAGGGCAGCGCCCGCGCCAGCGCGCTTGAGGGTGGAAGTTGCAAACTTCACGGCATGAACTCCTTGATGGTCATGAACTCTTCTATCCCAGTGAATGTGTGTGTTCTCCAGATAGAGATTAAATACAGAGTCTTTCGTGTACATTCTAACGGCTTATAGACAGAACGTCTGTATCGCGTGGCTTTCGAGTTGCAAAAGGGTGCAAGAAAGGCTTAACTGTTACGTAAGGATGCCCCTACTGTGCCTCGTGATAGAATAGGTAGGCTGAAAGGGGTTTATCCATATGCTTTTTGAGGTTGGCGAAACAGTCGTATATCCTCACCACGGTGCTGCAACGATCGAAGAGGTCAAGATGCGCAAAATTCGTGGCGAAGAAAAAATGTACCTAAAACTCAAAGTCGCGCAGGGCGATTTGGTGATTGAGGTACCTGCTGAAAATGTTGACATGGTGGGTATGCGTGATGTCGTTGACGAACGCGGTCTGCAGGAAGTCATCGACGTTTTGCAGGCAACCGATACTGAAGAAGCCGCTAACTGGTCACGTCGTTACAAGGCGAACGTTGAAAAATTGGCTTCTGGTGATGTTTTGAAGGTCGCTGAAGTAGTTCGTGACCTGTGGCGTCGTGAAAATGACCGTGGTCTATCTGCAGGTGAAAAGCGCATGCTGGCTAAGGCTCGTCAGATTCTTTCCTCCGAGGTTGCTTTGGCGAAGGACATCGATGAGGCGACTGCCGAGGGCGAGCTCGATAAGATTCTTGAGGCAGTTTAGGCTATAGAGTTTCTTCTGCTTCATCATATTTCAGGTAAGCTTCTGCTGTGATGGAGACCAATACTTTTTTGACGACGGCGAATGATTCTGTTGCTTCCGGGCAACGGGTCTTCGCCGTCGTTGTTGTTGCTGCAGGCTCTGGAAGCCGATTGGGTTACGGTTTGCCCAAGGCACAGGTACCCGTTGCAGGTAAGGAACTGTTGCGGTGGGCACTGGAAGGTGTGAAGGCCACGGGATTGGCATCACGTCTTATCGTGACGGTTCCCGCTGGCGATACTGCGTTGACGGCTATTGCTGAGGAATTTGGTGCTTTGGCTGTCACAGGCGGTGCTACCCGTGCTGAATCAGTGGTGGCTGCGCTTAACGCGATTAATCGGGCTCCTGCGCAAGGGGGGATGAGCGATTCTGATCCTGATGCTGTTTTGGTTCATGACTGCGCTCGTTGCTTTACGCCGGTTGAAGCTTTTCACGCTGTAGCGCAGGCCCTCGAATCTGGCGAAAAAGCAGTGATTCCCGTGGTCCCCGTCGTAGATACGGTGAAGTCGGTCGATTCGGATGAGTACGTTTCCGGAACCCCCGCCCGTTCTCAGTTACGCGCTGTACAGACTCCCCAGGGGTTTGATCTTTCTACCCTTTTAGCTGCGTATGCGAAGGCATCGCAACAGGGTTTGGCAGAGAGTATTACAGATGATGCGATGCTCGCAGAGACTATGGGCATCCCCGTATTGTGCGTTGCCGGTTCCGAGGACTCTTTCAAAATTACTACTCGTTTAGACTTGGCACTTGCCCGCGCCCTGTATGAAAAGGAGAACTCATGATTATTCCCCGTACCGGCATTGGTATTGATGTTCATGCTTTTGGCGAAGAAGGTACTGAGCTGTGGGTCGCCGGTTTGCATTGGCCGGGAGAGTTAGGACTAAGCGGTCATTCGGACGGCGACGTCGTGGCGCACGCTGCAGCGGACGCGCTCTTTTCAGCCTCCGGTACCGGTGATCTTGGTTCTAACTTTGGAGTCGATCGTCCGGATATGAAGGGTGCCTCAGGGGTGCTCATTCTGAGTGAAGCGGCGGCGATTGTGCGAGAGGCTGGTTTCGAGATTGGAAACGTGGCTATACAGCTGATTGGCAATCGGCCTAAGTTCGCGCCGCGTCGTGATGAAGCGAATCAGGCGCTCACAGAAGCTGCAGGTGCTCCCGTTACCGTGACCGCAACTACTACTGACAAACTGGGGTTAACCGGTAGATCTGAGGGCGTAGCAGCATTGGCTACGGCGCTGGTCTATCCAAAGAATTCTTAAGGATGCCGGGGTACGCAACGTGTTTGATTTCTGTCAGTATTTCTTCGGCATGCTGCGTGAAAAGTGAAGCATGACCGCGTCCGGGGAAAGAACGAACGGCGGCGTTTAGCTCTTGCCCTTGGGAGTAAGCCCCTTCTTTGCTGATGACTTGATCTCGTTCGCCCACCCATACCACGGTAGAGAAATACTTTCTTGCCTGCTCAGGGGGTATGCCCCACTCACCGTAGATAGCTGTGTAATCTTGGATGGCGCCGCGAAAACTATGCTCAAATGCATGGGAATGCGAATGAATGAAACTTTCGATTGCGCTTGCTCGTTTAGTGCGTATATGTAAGAGACGGCGGCTAAACGGAAGTAGCAGGTTGTTGTGGAGAAGGTATTGAAGTCTCATCATTACAGGGATGGATCGTTCTTCGACGAGCGCAAACACACCTTCTTCAGGGGTGTAGGGGGCGATAAGCCCCAGGGCAGAAACTTTCTGTGGAAATGCCGTTGCACAGGCTAGCGCGTACGGTGTCCCTCCTGAATATCCCAATACTAGGCACTGGGTAATTTGAAGGGCATTCAGGATTTCTGCGGCATCAGCGGCCCAATCTTGCACGGTGCGATGGGGCTTCAAGGTGCTTCCCCCGCACCCCGGTCGGTCAGGAGCAATAAGTAGAATCTTTTTTTCGCGAGCAACCCGATCAAAAATTTGCGCTTCCCGGCCTGATCCCGGTGTCCCGTGGCAATAAAGAGCTACTGTCTGGGGATTTTCATTCTCCCCAAATTCATGCCATTCGGCGATTCTGCCGTCGCGAAGAACGATGCGGCGTGTTCTGCCGATGCGCAGCGCAGTATTGTGTGTGGAAGTCATGATAGGCACCTAAAATTCATCACCACTAGGAGCGTTTTTGCCGTCGCACCCATGATGAAAGCGAAAACTATATAGGTAAGCGTATCGGTTTCCTTGTCCTGTGAAACCTGGATTTTTACGGTGTACTACGCCCGCTCTTGCTGTTACCGCTAAACTGGTGCCTGTGACTATGCGTTTTTACGATACAGCGACAGCAACCATTCGAGATTTTGAGCCCGTTCGCTCCGGGGAGGCTAGCCTCTACTATTGTGGCGCCACTGTGCAGGGGGCTCCTCATATCGGACATGTTCGTTCGGCTCTGGTCTTTGACCAGCTTTCGCGTTGGTTGACCTACCGCGGGCTGAAAGTAACGACCGTTCGTAATGTCACGGATATTGACGACAAAATTTTGGCTAACTCAAACCGCTCTTTCGAAGAAGGGTTTGAGGGAGAGTTTCCCGGCGAAGAGTGGTGGGCGCTTGCCTATCGTTTTGAAAAGGTTTTCGCTCAGGCGTATGAATCGCTGGGTATCACACCTCCTACATATGAACCACGCGCAACGGGGCATATCCCCGAGATGCATGCCCTTATTCAGCGGTTGATTGATGAGGGTCATGCTTACCCCGCTTTAGATGATTCCGGAGATGTCTATTTCGACGTTAAGTCGTGGCCTCAGTATGGTGCTCTGACCCATCAGAAGTTAGATGAGCTGAAAGACGCCGAAGATGCGGATCCTCGCGGTAAGCGAGACCCTCGTGATTTCGCGCTATGGAAGGGCTATAAAGTAGGCGAACCGGAAACCGCCGCATGGGATTCGCCGTGGGGTCGGGGACGGCCGGGCTGGCATCTGGAATGCTCGGCAATGGCAGGTAAATACTTGGGCGCTCGTTTTGATATTCACGGTGGCGGATTAGATTTGCGCTTCCCCCATCACGAAAATGAATTGGCTCAGTCTACGGCTGCCGGCGATAACTTCGCGAATTTCTGGCTTCATAATGGGCTAGTAACTTTCGAGGGCGAAAAGATGTCAAAATCCATAGGCAACACTGTATCGCCTGCAGATATGTTGCAGACCGCGCGTCCTTTGGTAGTTCGTTATTACCTGGGGCAGGCACATTACCGGTCGGTGCTGGACTACCGCCCTACTTCTTTAGAAGAAGCTAAGGTTGCGGTGGAGCGTATCGAAGCCTTTATTGCGCAGAATCTTGAAGGTATTAACCAGCACGCCGAGGTTCCTGGAGAGTTCGCGGCAGCGATGGACGATGATCTCAATATTCCCCGCGCGCTCGCGGTGCTTCACGAGAAGGTACGTGAAGGTAACGCTGAACGAGCTCAGGGCGCTGATGCAACTGGTATCGCCTCCCAAGTCTTCGCTATGGCAAAGGTACTGGGGTTGACTCAACTGATGAGTTTTGCAGGAAGCAGCGCCTCATCCGATGCTGAACATGCGGCTTTGGACTCGCTGATTCAAACGATGCTGGCGCAACGAACCGACGCTCGTGCCCGGAAGGATTGGGCAGCAGCAGATCAGATACGCGACGCGCTCGCAGAGGCTGGAATTACTATTAAGGACGGAGTAGAAGGCTCGTCCTGGTCTATCAGCTAGCGCACATTTTGGTGTAGTTGGTGTTTTATTCGACTACGCTATTGAAGATTCACAAACTTTAATTTTCTATATAGTTCTGCCACACCTGAGGGCTGAGCAACAAAAGAGGTTTTCATGGCTAAAGCAGGTCGCCGTCCCGGCGCAACAAACGCAAAGAAGGGTCCCACTAAGGGCACCGGCGGTAAGAACCGTCGTTCGCTTGAGGGCAAGGGTCCGACTCCCAAGGCTGAGGATCGTCCTTATCACAAGGCTTATAAGATGAAGCGTGCTGCTGAGCGCCGCCAGGCGGGTCAGCATTCGCGCCCTCAGCAACGTTTGGGCGGTAAGCGTACCAGCGAGGAATTGGTGACCGGACGTAATGCTGTGCTGGAGGCTTTGAAGACTGAAATTCCTGCTAAGCATCTTTTCGTCATGAGCCATATTGAGGCTGATGAGCGAGTTAAAGAAATCATTAAGATTGCGAATCAAGAAGATTTGCCCTTGTTGGAGATTTCTCGTGGTGAGTTGGATAGGCTGACTGAGGGGTCTGTGCACCAGGGCGTGGCTCTGCAGATTCCTCCGTATAAGTATCCCGATGCTACTGATTTGATTCTGACTACTATGGAGAAATTCCATGAAGGTCAGCTTTCGACTCCTCCGCTTTTTGTGGCTTTGGATGGCATTACCGATCCTCGTAACCTGGGTGCGATTATTCGTAGCGTGTCAGCGTTCAATGGCGACGGCGTCGTCATTCCAGAGCGTCGTTCTGCTGCTGTTACTGCTTCGGCGTGGAAGACTTCTGCAGGCGCGGCTGCTCGTATTCCGGTAGCGATGGCAACTAACCTCACTCGTGTGGTTCAGCAGGCTAAAGATTCTGGTGTGTTCGTTGTTGGTTTGGACGGCGGTGGGGACATCGAGCTTCCTAACCTTGAACTTGCATCGGAGCCGCTGATGATTGTGGTTGGTTCTGAGGGTAAGGGCTTGTCTCGATTGGTGACTGAGAACTGCGATCAGATTGTTTCGATTCCGATTAGCTCTGCCATGGAGTCGTTGAATGCGGCAACTGCGGTCAGTATTTCACTGTATGAGGTTTCTCGGCGTCGTGCTCAGGGTAAGTAACTAGACTGAGTAGATGTAAAGGCGGGGAGTATCAATAGATACTCCCCGCCTTTATGTATCGCTAAGGTAATTCGTTAATCGAAGAAATTTCAGTGGATGGCGGAATAGTGACCAATGTGAACCATTCTCCGTCGGGAGCTAATCTAATCCAATTGGGTAGCCAATGAGGATCAGAGATATGCCCATCCATTTGGACTTCCTCAATCCCACGGTGTGCGAGAATGTCAAGTGTTCTGCGAAGGCAGCTTTGAATGATTTGTTCTCCATGGGGAGTGTTGCGGGAGGCTGTTTCGCCCATGAGCAATGGTTTACCGTCAACTATGTAAGTGGCGACGAAACCTTCAATGGAACCGCTGGAGCTATAGACAATACTGGTAGCTTCTTTATCTATATCTTCTAATGCCTCACGTTGCAGAGTGAGTTGGTGCTCACCTGATACAGGAGCCCATAGCTCATGGGTCCATTCATACATATCCACGTAGGCACGTTGAAAGATGTCTTGTTGTTCGCAGTGCAAAGCCAATGCTGGAAACGTGAGGGTGAGTTCTTCTCGATGGATAAGCCTAGCCCTATCTGGACGAACAACTTGTCGGGTGTATGCCCCTAGTTTGTGAGCGAAAGCAAGAGAGCTGGTATGAAGGTAGTTCCTGTAGGTAAAAGGAATATCTCGATGTCGCAATTGACTAACGAGTCTAAATACTTCGAAACCTAGCCCTTGACGACGGCGTTTTGGAGCGACTTCGATATACAGCCAGTACTCACTAGCGTGAGCTTTAGACGTATACTATTCAGCTATTGCTACTAGTTCTTCGTCGTGGAAGACGGCGAGAGCTCGCGTATCTAAATCTCTTATCTGGTCAGAACTTATACCCCGCATAGCAACCCATGTGGGTAAGGAAGCTTTAATCTCGGAGGTAAGCCAGCGATAGTAGAGGGTCATGATTCTAAGGTAGTTATCGATTGTTGGCCAGCTGGTTAAACTTCAGGGAAATCTCCATTAAATGTGGTTTGTGACGCATTTATGACGTCTTTCTGGGTGAATTTAGGGAGTTGCAAGAGTGGAAAACGCACATTTGAAGATAATTTGAAATCTTTTTGAAAATCTTTTTGGCTCTAAAAACCTTGATATTTAGCGGTGAAATCGATAATCACACGATTGTAAGTTAGCTAGCACACTACTTTTCGAGTTGCAAGGCTATCTGGGGGTGCGTATAGTTATGGGAGTCGCAAGGGTACGAAGCGAAAAACTTCGAACCGAAGCGAACGTCGAAATTACATAGGGTGTTGAAGAGATGAAGAAAAGATAAACTTCATCGCTTTGTTATGTGGTGTGTTTCACGGTTGTTCGTGTTGCATGGTCGCTGGACACCTGGTAAGCTAGACGAGTTGCCCCGATGAGGGTAACGAAAAATGTAAACAAGATGTTGACTGACGTTCTGCAGTCGCCACGATGTAAGTGGTGTGATTGGTTCGTGTGGTTTGTTGTTTGAGAACTCAATAGTGTGCTTTGTTCAATAAATGGCCTCCTTTTCTCATAAATATTGGGGAGGCTTATTGACTGAAACTGATACCAAATATTTATATGTATTTTTGAATACCTTTTGGTTATCAGAATGACAGCTTGAAGCAGTGATGAGTCACCGTACCCCGTGTGGCGTTTGAATCATTGTTTCGTTTTTATTTTGAGATCAGGTTATTCAAGCTTTTTTGTTTTCTAACGGAGAGTTTGATCCTGGCTCAGGACGAACGCTGGCGGCGTGCTTAACACATGCAAGTCGAACGATGAAGACTGGTGCTTGCACTGGTTGGATTAGTGGCGAACGGGTGAGTAATACGTGAGTAACCTGCCTTTGACTCTGGGATAAGCCTGGGAAACTGGGTCTAATACCGGATATGACAAGGAACCGCATGGTTTTTTGTGGAAAGGGTTTGTACTGGTTTTAGATGGGCTCACGGCCTATCAGCTTGTTGGTGGGGTAATGGCTCACCAAGGCGACGACGGGTAGCCGGCCTGAGAGGGTGACCGGCCACACTGGGACTGAGACACGGCCCAGACTCCTACGGGAGGCAGCAGTGGGGAATATTGCACAATGGGCGCAAGCCTGATGCAGCGACGCCGCGTGAGGGATGACGGCCTTCGGGTTGTAAACCTCTTTCAGCAGGGAAGAAGCGAAAGTGACGGTACCTGCAGAAGAAGCGCCGGCTAACTACGTGCCAGCAGCCGCGGTAATACGTAGGGCGCGAGCGTTGTCCGGAATTATTGGGCGTAAAGAGCTTGTAGGCGGTTTGTTGCGTCTGCTGTGAAAGACCGGGGCTTAACCCCGGTATTGCAGTGGGTACGGGCAGACTAGAGTGCAGTAGGGGAGACTGGAATTCCTGGTGTAGCGGTGAAATGCGCAGATATCAGGAGGAACACCGATGGCGAAGGCAGGTCTCTGGGCTGTAACTGACGCTGAGAAGCGAAAGCATGGGGAGCGAACAGGATTAGATACCCTGGTAGTCCATGCCGTAAACGTTGGGCACTAGGTGTGGGGGACATTCCACGTTTTCCGCGCCGTAGCTAACGCATTAAGTGCCCCGCCTGGGGAGTACGGCCGCAAGGCTAAAACTCAAAGGAATTGACGGGGGCCCGCACAAGCGGCGGAGCATGCGGATTAATTCGATGCAACGCGAAGAACCTTACCAAGGCTTGACATATACTGGACCGCCTCAGAGATGGGGTTTCCCTTCGGGGCTGGTATACAGGTGGTGCATGGTTGTCGTCAGCTCGTGTCGTGAGATGTTGGGTTAAGTCCCGCAACGAGCGCAACCCTCGTTCTATGTTGCCAGCACGTTATGGTGGGGACTCATAGGAGACTGCCGGGGTCAACTCGGAGGAAGGTGGGGATGACGTCAAATCATCATGCCCCTTATGTCTTGGGCTTCACGCATGCTACAATGGCCGGTACAAAGGGTTGCGATACTGTGAGGTTGAGCTAATCCCAAAAAGCCGGTCTCAGTTCGGATTGGGGTCTGCAACTCGACCCCATGAAGTCGGAGTCGCTAGTAATCGCAGATCAGCAACGCTGCGGTGAATACGTTCCCGGGCCTTGTACACACCGCCCGTCAAGTCACGAAAGTTGGTAACACCCGAAGCCGATGGCCTAACCCTTTTGGGAGGGAGTCGTCGAAGGTGGGATTGGCGATTGGGACTAAGTCGTAACAAGGTAGCCGTACCGGAAGGTGCGGCTGGATCACCTCCTTTCTAAGGAGCTCAACTTTTTGGTTGGCCGCTTTCGCATACGAGTGTTATGTGGGTGGTTTGCTCATGGGTGGAATATTGGTTTTGGTTGTTGGATGAGGCGCATTGTTGGGTTTTGAGGCTGCAAGCTGTTGTTTGTTGTCTTGTTTTTGCCTGGCGCATTGGATGGTTCGACTGTTGTGGTTGTTCTTGATGGTGTGGGTGGGTTGTTGTTTGAGAACTGTATAGTGGACGCGAGCATCTTCTGGAAACTGCTCAATGGACTCTTTGTGGGTTTGTTGTGTGTTTCTTTGATTTTGTCAAACTTAGATATTTTTGAATGATCTTTGATTATTTGTGTGTTTTGTAAGTTATTAAGGGCACACGGTGGATGCCTTGGCATCAAGAGCCGATGAAGGACGTGTGAATCTGCGATAAGCCTCGGGGAGTCGATAACAGGACGTTGATTCGAGGATTTCCGAATGGGGGAACCCAGCATGCTGTGAGGTGTGTTACCACCAGTTGAATGTATAGGCTGGTTGGGGGGAACGCGGGGAAGTGAAACATCTCAGTACCCGCTGGAAGAGAAAATAAATAATGATTCTGTGAGTAGTGGCGAGCGAAAGCGGATGAGACTAAACCTGTGGTGTGTGATACCGGTTGAGGGTTGCATCATGGGGGTTGTGGGAGTCAGCGTGGTAGGTTCAATCGCCTGCTGAGTCGATGTTGTGTTGTGTAGGTGAACATCTTGGGATGGATGGCCGGAGAGGGTGAGAGTCCCGTAACCGAAATGTGGCACGCCGATTGTTGATCACCCGAGTAGCACGGAACTCGTGGAATTTCGTGTGAATCTGCCAGGACCACCTGGTAAGTCTAAATACTTCTTGATGACCGATAGTGAATCAGTACCGTGAGGGAATGGTGAAAAGTACCCCGGGAGGGGAGTGAAATAGTACCTGAAACCGTGTGCTTACAAGCCGTTGGAGCCTTGTGGGGTGACAGCGTGCCTTTTGAAGAATGAGCCTGCGAGTTAGTGTTCTGTCGCGAGGTTAACCCGTGTGGGGAAGCCGTAGCGAAAGCGAGTCTGAATAGGGCGTTTGAGTGGCAGGATCTAGACCCGAAGCGGAGTGATCTATCCATGGCCAGGTTGAAGCGACGGTAAGACGTCGTGGAGGACCGAACCCACTTCAGTTGAAAATGGAGGGGATGAGCTGTGGATAGGGGTGAAAGGCCAATCAAACTCTGTGATAGCTGGTTCTCCCCGAAATGCATTTAGGTGCAGCGTCGTGTGTTTCTTGTTGGAGGTAGAGCTACTGGTTGGCCGATGGGCCGTATTGGTTACTGACGTCAGCCAAACTCCGAATGCCAATAAGTGAGAGCGCGGCAGTGAGACAGTGGGGGATAAGCTTCATTGTCGAGAGGGAAACAGCCCAGACCATCAATTAAGGTCCCTAAGCGTGTACTAAGTGGGAAAGGATGTGGAGTTGCTGAGACAACCAGGAGGTTGGCTTAGAAGCAGCCATCCTTGAAAGAGTGCGTAATAGCTCACTGGTCAAGTGATTCTGCGCCGATAATGTAGCGGGGCTCAAGTACACCACCGAAATTATGGCAATGTGTTTTAGACATGTTGGGTAGGGGAGCGTCGTGTATCCGGTGAAGCTGCGGTGTGAACTAGTGGTGGAGGGTATGCGAGTGAGAATGCAGGCATGAGTAGCGAATCACGGGTGAGAAACCCGTGCGCCGGATGATCAAGGGTTCCAGGGTCAAGCTAATCTGCCCTGGGTTAGTCGGGGCCTAAGGCGAGGCCGACAGGCGTAGTCGATGGATAACGGGTTGATATTCCCGTACCGACGAAGAACCGTCCATACTGATATTTTGATGCTAACTGTGCGAAGCGACTTGTAACCCTCACTTTGTGGGGGAGCTTGTTGTGGGTTGCAGGACCCGATGAGTGGAGGTAAACGTATTAACAGGTGTGACGCAGGAAGGTAGCCGAGCCACGCGATGGTTGTCGTGGTCTAAGCGTGTAGGGTATCCGGTTGTTAAATGCGCTGGTGTTTGCCTGAGACGTGATGGGACCCCGTTTGTGGGGGATTTGGTGATCCTATGCTGCCGAGAAAAGCATCGACGTGAGGTTCTAGTTGCCCGTACCCTAAACCGACACAGGTGATCAGGTAGAGAATACTAAGGCGATCGAGAGAATCATGGTTAAGGAACTCGGCAAAATGCCCCCGTAACTTCGGGAGAAGGGGGACCTTGAGCGTGGAGGGCACTTGCTGCCCCGAGCGTGTATGGGTCGCAGAGACCAGGGGGAAGCGACTGTTTATCAAAAACACAGGTCCATGCGAAGTCGTAAGACGATGTATATGGACTGACTCCTGCCCGGTGCTGGAAGGTTAAGAGGATTGGTTAGCTCTTTGGGCGAAGCTGAGAATTTAAGCCCCAGTAAACGGCGGTGGTAACTATAACCATCCTAAGGTAGCGAAATTCCTTGTCGGGTAAGTTCCGACCTGCACGAATGGAGTAACGACTTCCCTACTGTCTCAACCATGAACTCGGCGAAATTGCAGTACGAGTAAAGATGCTCGTTTCGCGCAGCAGGACGGAAAGACCCCGTGACCTTTACTATAGTTTGGTATTGATGTTCGGTGTGGCTTGTGTAGGATAGGTGGGAGACTGTGAAGCATGGACGCTAGTTTGTGTGGAGTCGTTGTTGAAATACCACTCTGGTCATATTGGATGTCTAACTTCGGGCCATGATCTGGTTCAGGGACAGTGCCTGATGGGTAGTTTAACTGGGGCGGTTGCCTCCTAAAGAGTAACGGAGGCGCCCAAAGGTTCCCTCAGCCTGGTTGGCAATCAGGTGTTGAGTGTAAGTGCACAAGGGAGCTTGACTGTGAGACTGGCAGGTCGAGCAGGGACGAAAGTCGGGACTAGTGATCCGGCGGTACATTGTGGAATGGCCGTCGCTCAACGGATAAAAGGTACCTCGGGGATAACAGGCTGATCTTGCCCAAGAGTTCATATCGACGGCATGGTTTGGCACCTCGATGTCGGCTCGTCGCATCCTGGGGCTGGAGTTGGTCCCAAGGGTTGGGCTGTTCGCCCATTAAAGCGGTACGCGAGCTGGGTTCAGAACGTCGTGAGACAGTTCGGTCCCTATCCGCTGCGTGCGTTGGAAATTTGAGAAAGGCTGTCCTTAGTACGAGAGGACCGGGACGGACGAACCTCTGGTATGTCAGTTGTACCGCCAGGTGCATGGCTGATTGGCTACGTTCGGGAGGGATAACCGCTGAAGGCATCTAAGCGGGAAGCCTGTTTTGAGATGAGATTTCCTGGCAACTTTGTGTTGTGTGAGGTTCCCTATAGATGATGGGGTTGATAGGCCGGGTATGGAAGCAAGGACTGGAGACTTGTGGAGTTGACTGGTACTAATAGACCGAAGGCTTACATATTTTTTTCTTGGTTTGGTTGTGTTTGCGTCCACTGTATGGTTTTGAAATAACAAAACACTCTTCTTCAACGAAGAAGATAGGCACATGTTAATTTCATAGATTTGCGGTGATTATATCGCAGGGGAAACGCCCGGTTCCATCCCGAACCCGGAAGCTAAGACCTGTTGAGCCGATGGTACTGCACTGGGGACGGTGTGGGAGAGTAGGTTATCGCCGCATTACTTTTAGAAGGCCTTGGAGCATAGCTCCGAGGCCTTTTTTCGTTTAATAAACAGATACACTGAAGGCTTTCTAATAGTTTACTGAGAAAGTATGTTCTAAGGTGGTTACTCCTTGAATACTCCAGTATTCTGAAGAAGACAGTAATCAGAAGAAAGTGAGAACCCGGTGGCGAAAGACAGAAACGTCTCATCCGCTGACGACGCCCGTGAGCGCGCCCGTCAGGTAGCCTCAAAGCAGGCGAAATCGACGTCCAAATCTGGATCAGGCTGGATTAAAGCAACTGTAGCTCTACTGGTGGTAGCGATCGTTGCGATCGTCGCAATCGTTATGGTCAATTCAAAGTCCAAAGAGATTGCCGAATCAGGTCCCGTACCTGCCAGCGCCAATCAGTATGGCGGCATCGTGATGGATAAAGGCGGAATCGTTAAAGATGCCTCATCTGAGCCCAGCCGTGATTTCAACTCACTCTATTCAGCATCTGCATCAGCTACCCCATCGGGTGAGTCTACTGCATCGCCCGTCCCGCTTGGTCTTCCCGATCCCGAAAAAGCTCGTAAAGAAAGCGGTCCCGTAACTCTGACCGTCTTCCAGGACTTCAACTGCATCCACTGTGCTCAGTTTGAACAGGAATACGGTGAAGAAATCCAAAAGCTTATTGACGAAGGCAAAATCAAGCTTGAGGTCCGTAACCTCACATTCCTCGATGCAGCTCACCCCGGTGAATACTCAGCTCGCGCAGCTAACGCTGCTTACTCCGTTGCTAACCAGGTGTCCACCGATGATTACCTGAACTGGCAGCGCGAAATGTTCACCCACCAGGGCAACGTTCTGAAGAATGACGAAATCATCGATATTGCTTCTAAATACGGCGCTGACATCAAAGAAGACATGGACAACAATACCTGGCGTCCGCTAGTGAGCGTTGTGACCCCCGAGTCATCTAAGAACGGAGTGTCCGGCACCCCGACTGTTTACGCAGACGGACAGCAGTACACCAGCAAGGACTTTACCGGTTGGATTAACAAGATCATCTCCGAAAAAGGAAAAGCATAATCTGTAGATAACCGCTAAACTATTAGAGGTTTTGTAGGGACAGCTACTTACCGCGGTAACTCGTGGGGTAGCTGTCCCTTTTTCGTGTGAAGGAGAAGCATGAATAGGAACGTCCAGCTCTTTATCGATTGCGACCCAGGCATCGATGATTTGATGGCGCTCGTCTACGCCGCAGCTCATCCCCGCGTAGATATTGTGGGAGCAGTCGCCTCGGGCGGGAACGTGTCTACCGAAACAGTAGCTCGGAACTTACGGGGTGTCTTGCACCTCGCCGGCGTTCCAGAAGTGCCTTGGGCCTTGGGCGCGAAAGACCCTCTGGGGCAACGTCTTACTACTACAGAAGAAACTCACGGTCTCTTTGGCACAGGGTACGCTCAGCTACCCCTACAGGCAGAACCCACCAACCGGGGTATGGGGGAGGGGGCACAACTCTGGGTGGATATGGCCAACACCTACCCTGGGGAGCTGGACGCCGTCGTTCTTGGGCCTTGCACCAACCTGGCGTTAGCGCTCGACCTAGACCCGGAGTTGCCTTCTAAACTGCGAAGCCTGTACATCATGGGTGGCGCCTTGAACCACACGGGCAATACTATGCCCACCACTGAGTGGAACATCCATACTGACCCAGAAGCGGCATATAAAGTATTTGAAACGTTTTCTCAACCAGGACTGAAATGTTACCCGGTTCTGTGCCCGCTTGATCAAACCGAGAAGAACGAGATGACCCCTGAGCTAAGAGCGCGACTGTGTGCGGGGGAGGCTCCCGTCCTCAAAGCTTTGGACAACGCGTTGCAGTTCTATATGGAGTTTCACGAGAGCGATGGACTGGGATTTATCGCCCACGTTCATGATCCATTTGTAACGGCTCTGGCAGTGAACGATTCGCTCCGAACTAAGGGCGAATCAGAAGTTTTGATGTTGGGGGAGTCGACTGCCACAACTATTGACGTGGAATTGGATGGCCGGCTCACCCGCGGGCAGACGGTCGCCGACTGGCGCAGACGGTGGAACCGCGAACACAACGCAAGAGTACTGACATCTGCGGATACCGAAGAATTTTTTCAACACTATATCGACACGGTCCGAAAAGCATTCGCCCTATAACCGAGGAGAAAAGCATGGCAGAAAGAAACGCGACGTCTGGGCAGAGGCTTTCACCAATGGGTGAGAGTCTCGGTAATCATGAACAAACTCAACATACTCGAGGGACGCACACTTTATTGAACGTGCTGGGGGCACTCGTCATTGCGGGGACTTACCTCTTTACCGTCCTGAGTGCGGGCGGTGGTGCTGAGGATATGACGGTTTCCCTGCCCCTGGTTAGCGGATACGCCGTGGGCGCGATTTTGCTACTCCTAGGAAACCTCCAACGAATTCCACTCTCAGCAGTAGCACTGATACCTTTTGCCGTTGCCTTTAACATCGTGCTAGGTCAGATTGTTGGATTCTCGGGAATCCCACTTTATCTTGACTCCATCGCTACTATCTTGGTGGGTTACCTGGCTGGTCCAGCAGCAGGGGTGCTGACCGGCGTCGTCACTAATCTTGCCTGGGGCCTGACCATCAACCCCACGACTATTCCTTTTGCCGCAGGAGCTGCCGTCATCGGTGTATTGGCAGGTATTGCCGGGCAACATCGTTTGTTGGAGCGCTGGTGGACCGCCCTGCTGGCAGGATTTGGCACAGGTATTGTGGCAGGTTTCTTAGGTGCGCCGGTAGCTGCATTCGTTTTTGGTGGCGGGCAAGGTGTAGGTACTGGATCGCTCGTCGCCGTTTTACAGGCAACCGGACAGTCTTTGTTGGGCGCGGCTACCCTGCAATCCTTGCTTTCTGACCCGCTGGATAAGGCAATTGCCTTCTTACTGGTGTGGGCGGTTGCCAAGACTATACCTCAGCGGGTGAAAAACCAACTCAAAACTCGATGAAGTTACTCGAAAACGGGAATGGGCTCTGGGGTGGTCTTCATCCGCAAACCTGGGTTGTTATCGGATTGAGTTTCATCGTGGTGGCGTTGGCTCCACTGTCGATTTGCGCTCGTATTATTCTGTGGTTGACGGGTTGTGGGCTTTTGTTGGGAGCAGGGCAGGGACGCCGTCTGCTACTTCTCCTGTTAGCGCTGGCGCCGGTTGCCGGGATGTCCTTTCTCATTCAAGCTGTTAGCTTCAACGGGATGCGGGTTCTCGCTCAATGGCAGCCATTTGCCGGATTGAACTTTGCGGTGACGTTGGAGGGTCTACATTTTGGTGTTTTGCTGGCTTTGCAGGTTCTTTGCTTTGGAACCGGATGTGCGCTGATATCGCTGACCACCACTGCGGCTGGGTTGCGCACGGCGCTGGGGAAGTGGCGTCTCCCGCCGAGGCTCATTTACTTGATTGTGGCGTCCTTGAACGCGCTTTCTCAACTGCAACGGTATGTAGCTATTACGAGGGAAAGCGAGCGGGCTCGGGGTCTTGAGCGCAGAACGCTCGGGGGTAACGTGCGGCTTGCGGTGAAAACCGCGACGACCGTTTTTACTCTGGTTCTGTTAGAGCATGAAGACCGTGGAAAATCGTTGGCGCAACGTCGCGTAGAGATGCCCGGGCATCGTACTTTTCTACGAACCTACGCCGATTCGCGTGGGCAGAAGGTTGCGCGTTGGATATTGCCCGCTCTGGCTATTGGGTTGGTTTTGCTTGCTTATGGAGGTGTTCTTTGAAGCAGACTATTGACGCTCGGGCCCTGATGACGGCAGATCTGAACGAGCCGGAATTTCAATCGGCGCGCATTCTGATTTATGGGGGTCGAAATAGCGGGAAATCAGGGCTTGCCGAGCGTTTTGCGCATCGGTGGGGTGCTCTCGTCCAAGGGGCGAATGCTCAGGCGCAACTGAGTGCGCTGTGTTCAACCGTTGCCGAAGAGATTGCTCTGGGGCTAGAAACGATGGTGGCAACGCGGGATGAAATGACCGTTCGGGTTGAGAGCGCCGCCGAGTCGCTGGGAATTTCACATGTGTTAGAACGCAATCCCCTGCAACTTTCTGGTGGGCAGTCGCAGCTGGCGGTGCTTGCATGTTCTGCGGCAATGCAACCTGCGGTATGGGTGATGGATGAGCCTTTCACCGGCTTGGACGACTCCGCGCGAATCCGAGTGCTTGCTCTGTTGAAAGAGTACGAGGGGAGTGTGGTGTGGACGTCGGTCAGGCCGTCCGAAGCTGAGCTGAACCTGGCGACTCATCAGGTGAAGCTGGCTTCTGCGGATGCTGTTCAGATGACGGCGGCGCGAGTTGAGGATTCGAGAGACCGAATTTTTGAACTTTTAGTGGAAGAGATGCGCTCGAACGAAGCGGCAAATCTTCCAGCGTTGCACGTGAAACAGTTAGCCGTGCATCCTCAGCCGCACGATAGGCGGAGAATCTGGGGTAAGCGTGACGCTCCGCAACCGATATTTTCTGGGCTCGATATTGAGCTTCATCGCGGGCAAATTCTGGCTATTCAGGGCGCTAATGGTGCAGGTAAGAGCACTCTTTTGCGCACGCTCGCTGGACTCATACCTTCGGTGGGCGGGGAGTTTTTGGTTGCCGGTAGGTCTCTTGCGGGGGCAGATGCTGCCCAGCGAGTAGGACTCGTCTGTCTTGCTGCCCAGTATCCAGCCCACCATTTTCTCGCCAGCTCGGTAGCAGCGGAGATTTCTTTAGGGCCGGCGGGGCAAAGTTCGCAGGCGCTACGGTCTGAATTATTAGGTGCAGTGGGGCTTGCAGGAAAAGAAGAGGAGCATCCTCAGGACCTTTCGCCTGTTGAACAGCACCTACTAGCTTTGGCGACGGCTATTGCCGCGCGTCCTGCCGTATTGCTTGTGGACGAGCCGACGGCGCGTTTGGACGAGTCTGGCGTGAGCCAAGTGGTTCGATTGCTGAACGCATACTGCGCAGCTGGCGGCGCTGTTGTGGTGGCGACGCACGATGCTGAGTTCCTGGCGCGGGTGAAGCATCGCTCGCTGAATCTCTAACGAGGTGTGAGCGCGCCGACAATGCGAAACTAGCACGCTATGCGGTAGTATGGACGAGTTGCGTTTTTCGCTTCGCCTCCTTAGCTCAGCTGGCCAGAGCACCTGTCTTGTAAACAGGGGGTCACCGGTTCGAATCCGGTAGGGGGCTCTTTTTTCTACCCAAAAATCGGTGTTATATATTCAATCCCCGCTGCTTGACGTAACAAAGCTCCGCATATTCAGCCCGCGCGGCGTCCACTTGTAATATATGAAACGTCCCCCGTCGTTCTCCGCCTAGGAAACCGGCAATACACTCGTATTAACACCTGAAGAGGTAAAACATGAACCCCAATGAAGAAAACAGCGGCGCTTACGGCTTTCTCGTGTTTGCTTGGCTGCAGCTCGCCATCGCTATCACCATGATGATTATCGGATTGTGGACCTTGAAAGAACCGCTGATGGTGAAGGGCTACTATTTCATTACGTCCGTCCTTCTTGTGGGGGGATCCATCACCGCTATGAAGGCCACCTACGACTACAACCGCCACAAGGCATACCGCGAACGTGTAGCTTCGCGTGGTCTCGAAAACTAAAAAGCTCTCACAAACTTTCAAATAAGCGCCTCGAAAGAACGAATCTTTCGGGGCGCTTTGTCGTCTGCGTTGTGCTCGTCAGCCGGGTGCGCACCTCAACCTGCCTACTCTTGCCAGACAGAAATAATAAACGCATAAAAATCTTTCCAAATACCGGCACTAAGTTGGTAGAGCCCCCAAAATTCGCATATTCTAGGGAGGTGCTTAGGCACACCTAACTTAAACAGGCAGTGGGGCGGTCCCCACTAGATTTTGGAGAACTGTCTCATGGTTTCACTTTCACGCGGAGCTTTCCTCAAAGCCGCTGCAGCCACCGCTGCAGCCGGACTCCTCGCAGGCTGCTCAACCGGATCCAAAGATGCATCCGATTCCAGCGCTTCCGCCTCAACCGAGCCCTACACCATCAAACACGCTTTCGGTGAGACTAAATTTGATGCCGTACCCCAGAAAATCGCCATCGTACAGAACTGGCAGAACCCCGACGCCGTACTAGCTCTAGGCGTAGTACCTGCAGGTACGCCCGTCGTCGCATGGGGTGGTAACGAGAACCAGTCCACCCCCTGGTTCGACAAAAAACTCGAAGAACTCGGTGGCAAACAGCCCGTTCGCTATGACGAGACCGACGGCCCCAATTACGAAGAACTCGCAAAGCTTGAACCCGACGCGATCTTCTGCCCCTACGGCGACATGAGCCAGGAAATCTACGACAAGCTCAAGGGCATCGCCCCCGTTGTTCCCGCACCTGAGGGTGTAGGTTCCTGGGCAGCTTCATGGCAGCAAACCGTTGAAATGGCGGGCAAAATGCTGAAGAAAGAAGATGAGGCAAAGAAGCTCATCGAAGACACCGAAGCGAAGCTCAAAGAAAAGGGCGCCGAATACGAGAACCTGCAGGGTGCAACCTTCCTCTCGGGCGCTTTTGACACCGAAAAGAACACCTTCGGCGCATACACCTCCCAGGACACCCGCCCCCGCTTCTTCTCCATGATTGGCATGGAACAGGCATCCTACATGAAGGACAAAGAAAAGGATTCCAAGGCCTTTTTCCTCGATATTTCCGCTGAAGTTATCGACTCCGTCGAAGCCGACGCCGTATGGGCATGGGTCAATGCAGAGGGCGACATCGAAAAGGTCAAGTCCAACGACCTCTTTGCGCAGATGCCAGCGATGAAGCACGACGCCGTCGTCTTCGAAGCTGACAAGACTGCTGGTTTGGCGCTTTCCGCAGCTTCACCGCTCTCGCTCGTCTGGGCTGTCGAGGAAACTCCAATCCTCGAGAACATGTCCAAGGCTGTTGAGAACACCAAGAAAGCATCCTAACTTTTCGCACCCCTCCACGGTTGCCCGCGGCGATTGCCCCGGGCAGCTTTGGGCGTTTATTCATCAAGGATTTTTATGTCCCCCTCGCTGGCACACACTGCCCGAGAAAAACCACATACACAGCGGCAAAGAACCCTAGCGGTGACTGCAGCTCTGGTGGTTCTTCTGGCGCTCGCAGTGGTTTCCTCTATCTTCTGGGGAACACGCGATGTTGGTGTGAATACAGTGTGGAATTACTTTACTCACGCAGACTTGCCCGCCATGACCGAGGCTGTTCTTGATCAGCGCAGCGTGCGCACGCTGTGGGCTGGAACCATCGGGGCGGCGCTGGCGCTTGCCGGTGCAGGCATGCAGGGTGTCACCCGAAACCCCCTCGGCGATCCAGGTATTCTCGGTGTCAACGCCGGTGCCGCATTTGCCGTCGTGGTGGGAATTTCTCTACTGGGAATCAACTCTTCAACCGGGATGGCGGGGCTCGCCTTTATCGGGGCAGGCATTACTTCGGCGCTGGTTTACGGTTTGGCGAGTGTAGGGCGCGACGGCGCTACCCCCGTCAAGTTAGCGCTCATGGGCGCCGCTATTTCCGCAGGTTTAGGCTCCCTTACCTCGGCGCTGATTCTTAACTTCAGCAACGCTTTGGATTCTTTGCGCAAATGGCAGCTGGGTTCTGTCGCCGGTAGCTCAATGGAGGAGTTCTTCCCCGGTGTCTTTCTGCTGATTGCAGGGGCACTAATTATTGGGCTGGGAGCCCGCTCCATCAATAACTTTGCACTCGGCGATGACATGGCCACAGCACTCGGTGAAAACGTGATGCTCAAACGCTTCATCATCTTTATCGGCATTACGCTTCTAAGCGGAACTGCCACCTCAATGTGCGGCCCCATTGCATTCCTTGGACTGATGGCGCCGCATGCTTTGCGCGCGCTCGTCGGGCCCGACTATCGCGCTATCATTCCGCTGTCCGCACTCTTTGGTGCAGCACTTCTCATCGTTGCAGACACCGTTGGCAGGGTTATTATGCCCCCTGAAGAAATACAGGTGGGGGTCACCATGGTTGTCATTGGTGTGCCGGTCTTCATCTACCTGGTACGAACCAAGAAGGCGGTGGAACTTTAATGTCGCAAGTTGCAACTGAGCTGACACCTGTTGACCGCGTAGCGAAACTACGCGCGGACGGACGACGTCGCCCCCGCCTCATCATTGTCGGCTTAGCGGTGACATTGGTAGCGGTCTTTCTCGTTCGTGTGCTCCTGGGAACGTACACGGTGACTTTTCCCGATTTTATTACCATCTTGCAGGGCGGCTCTATTGAAGGTGCTCGTGGAGCTCGTTATATTGTGCTCTCCGATAAGCTGCCCCGGGCGGTTTTGGGAACGTTGACCGGCCTTGCTTTTGGGTGTGCCGGGGCTATTTTTCAGTTGTTGCTCCGTAACCCGCTGGCTTCACCAGATATTATCGGCATCAGCTCCGGTGCCTCGCTGGGAGCGGTATTAGGCATCGTATTCTGGGGGTCAACTGGTTTTGAAATCTCTTTTCTTGCCGTGGCCTTTTCTCTTGCACTTGCCATTCTTATTATGGTGCTTGCCGCAGGGCACGGGGGAGTGGGCAACCGCTTTATCCTCATGGGCATAGGAGTCGCTGCTTTGGGCAATGCGGTGGTGAACTATCTGCTGACTCGGATTGACATCAATTCCGCCCAGTCTGCGATGGTCTGGATGACCGGTTCGCTGTCAGTAGCGAACTGGGAACGCATTCTGATTCTGCTCATTGCGCTGTGCCTGATTTTCCCTGCTGTGATGCTTTTCCAACGGCAGCTTCACGCCCTAGCTGTGGGTGAAGAACTCGCTCAAAGCCTGGGACTGAACGTGACGATTACTCGATGGCTCTATATCGTGCTGGGTGTTTTACTGGCAGCTGTTGCAACTGCCGCCAGCGGCCCTATTGCGTTCGTCGCTTTTGTATCGGGACCCATTGCGCGCCGGCTGATTGGCGGACGGCATTCGCTGACTGCGTCGGCACTCGTGGGCGCAATCATTGTAGTCTTTGCGGACTTCATAGCCGCCAACTTCGTTCCAAGTGGCGCGATGCCCGTCGGCGTCTTGACCGGCGCATTTGGCGCTCCCATCCTCATCTGGTTACTGGTCCAATCTCAGAAAGAAGGTCGCTCATGACCGCCTGCACTTACCGCGAACTGCGCATCGAACATGTCGACCTCGGCTACGGCACTCGAACGATTGTCAAAGACCTCTCCCTTGCCATTCCCGCGGGAAAAATTACCGCAATTATCGGCCCCAACGGGTGTGGAAAATCTACACTATTGCGCGGTATTTCTCGTTTGCTCAAGCCTTCTTCTGGCGAAATTACCCTCGATGGAAAGAACATTCACACATTCCCCGGTAAAGAATTTGCTCGGATGGTTGGACTACTCCCGCAGAGCCCCATTGCCCCTGACGGCATCACCGTGGCGGACCTGGTTTCTCGCGGCCGATACCCCTATCAGGGAGTTTTCAAACGCAATACCGCTGAAGACGACGAAGCGGTCGCCTGGGCACTTGAAGCCACCAACACCATGGGTTTAGCAGAACGTTCAGTCAGCGAATTATCCGGTGGTCAACGCCAGCGCGTATGGATTGCCATGGCACTTGCCCAACAGACCGATATTTTGCTCCTCGATGAGCCCACTACCTATCTGGACCTTGCCCATCAAGTAGACCTGCTGGACTTGCTGTCCGACCTCAATGAGGAGCGGGGAACTACTATGGTTCTCGTGCTTCACGAGCTTAACCTGGCTGCACGAGTCGCCCACCACCTGATTGCCATGAAAGACGGCGAAATCGCATGTGCTGGCAAGGCAGAATCCGTTATGACCAGTGAAAACCTACATCGCGTGTTCGGTTTGAAAGCTTCGGTGCACGATCCGGAAAAGAGCGGCGCCCCCGTAGTGGTTCCTCACGCCCGTGTTGCCCGCGGAGGGTTCTCAAAAGCAAACGCCGGCCAAGCAATGAGTGAAGCCGATCGAGAGGACAACTCTAATGAATAAGCTACGTACGCACAGACAATCGGTGATTCATCAGTTTGGATTGTTCCCCGTGGTCGTGACAGGGGTACGACAGCTCACCGAGCATTACGTGCGCATCTCTCTGGCCGGACCTTCACTACATCACGCAGCAGAAGAAATTTCCGAAGGCACCGGGGACGTGGTTGACGCTTACATCAAGCTGTTCATACCGCCGGCAGGTAGCTCCCAGCCCACCGACATTGTGCTCGAAGATAACTGGCGCGCACAGTGGTTTGCTCAGCCTACGGATGAACGCGGTTGGATGCGAACCTATACTGTGCGTAATTCCCGGCTTATACCTGCTGATGCGATATCCCCGCCGGCTACTCAGTTCAGACCGGCTGCAGATGCCGACCTCTCGGTATTAGACCGTGAATACCCCTCCGACATCGTACCTGAAATCGATATCGACTTTGTGCTTCATGCCGATTCTGCTGGAGAGATGGGCCCCGGTGCTACCTGGGCTAACCAGGCGCAGGTGGGGGACTCTATCTCTTTCCTCGCTCCTATGCGCGGCAATAACCTATGGAGCTCTTGGAACCCGGGTAAAGCGTCGAAAATCTTGGTGCTTGCGGACGAAACTGCTGTACCTGCGGCACTTTCTATCGTGCGCACTTTGGACCGCAATACGCGGGCAGATATCTTGTTGGAAGTGCCTGGCGAGGGCGATATTATGACGCCGGAAATAGCTGATATTGCCGATGCCGCAACCGCATTCCCACATGTCACTGTGCGCTGGCTTCCCCGCGGGTGCAACGGTGCGTCATCGGTCAGAGGCGAAGAACTCTACCGCATGTTGCGTGAAATCCTCGACGTTAAACTCAACATCCAGTACCGAGTCATCGAACAAGTGACGGACGAAGAAATCGTGTGGGGATTAGCGGATGAAGACAGTGATTATTACGTGTTTATCGCCGGAGAGTCGGCGGTTATTAAGACGCTGCGACGCATCTGCGTTAACGATGCGGGGCTAGATAAGGGCAATATCTCGTTCATGGGGTACTGGAAACGGGGACGAGCGGAGAGCTGAGCCAACTCGCTCACAACCGCAGGTGAGGGAGCGCATACTGGACCCCGCGCTTTTGCTCACCCCTCTTTATGAAAAGATGGAATAAACCTCGTTGAGAAAGTTGAAGTATGTCTATCTTAAATAATGAGTTCTCCATCCGCTATGTAGCTATCGGCGATTCGTTTACCGAAGGGGTAGGCGATATCGACGCCGACCGCCCTAACGGGGTGCGTGGTTGGGCGGACCGTGTGGCGGAACAGTTCATGTTGGCAGATTCTGAGGCGCTCTATGCCAATCTTGCGATTCGTGGACGGCTCTTGGATCAGATCATAGACGAGCAAGTTCAAGCTGCGGTTGATCTCAAACCTAACCTGGTCAGCTTTTATGGCGGAGGCAATGATATTTTGCGCCCCAGCACTAAACTTGATCAGCTTTTGGAGCGCAAGGGAAAGGCCTTCGCAGCCCTTCGCGCTGAGGGGATTGAAGTATTCACGTTCACCGGTATGGACGTACGAGATTTCAACGCCTTCAAATCCACCCGCCCTAAAACTGCCCTTTACAATGAACTTCTCCGCGAAGTTGCGGACGAGAATGGGGTGCACATCGTTGATTTTTGGCGTATGCGGGAATTCGCTCATCCCGTCTACTTTGCGCCGGACCGGCTGCATCTTAATACTCGTGGCCATATCAAAATGGCTCGAAAGGTCTTAGACGTTTTGAGCGACCAGTCAGTCTCGCTTGAACCCGATGCACTCACCATGCCATTAGATATTCTCAACGCCCGTCCGACTCGTATGCAAAAAGTGCGCGATGATGCACGATGGGCGCGCGAATTTGTGGTGCCCTGGGTTGGACGCCGCATTCGCGGAACGAGCTCGGGCGACGGTATCTCACCGAAGTACCCCGAACTGACCCGTTTTGAAGTAGAGCAATAGAATGACTGCCTGCGGAATTCGGGGATATGACAGGGGCGTCCTGAAGTTTTAAGGATTAAGCCGTTAAAGTCACACCATAAATTGCACCGATGTAATTTAGGGGAAAAATCCTTTGCGGGCACGCTTAAACCGCAAAGAAAAAGTTAAGGGTTAAAGGTCACTTAAACCCTGAAAAATCAAGGAAAAACGCCATATCTCTGATATGCTTGGCTCTGGTTTTGCGTTTCTGCGCCCAAGACCGGTTCTCTGCGGTATCACTGAACTTCGAGAGAGTTCCCTGTGATATGAGCGGTATTAAACCGGCGCTTAGGTTGCAAGAAAGCCTGTATTTACCTAGTATTTAAGGCTGTCGCATTGGTGGCAACACCTCTCGACACCTTGAATTATTCACCGTTATCCCGCGGGCAGGGATTTGGCTTGTCTTCTCACCCAAGCTGAGTCTCAAACACTCTAGCCCGGAGAATAACCCGGTGCTCTACCTTGGTGACGGGACGCAAGCCGCTTGTGAAAAAACAAGTGTGCACCCACCGCGCACCGTCATTTCGTCAACAAATGGAGGAGAAAACTATGGCAGCAGTCTGCCAGGTGACCGGAGCTGTTCCCGGCTTTGGACACAGCATTTCCCACTCGCATCGCCGCAACAAGCGTCGATTCGACCCGAACATTCAGAAGAAGCGCTACTGGGTTCCCTCACTGCGCCGCTCTGTAACCCTTAACGTTTCTGCAAAGGGCATCAAAGTTATTGATGCACGTGGCATTGACGCTGTAGTTGCAAGCATCATCGCACGCGGGGAGAAGATTTAATCATGGCTTCAAAGACCAAGGACGTACGTCCTATCATCAAGCTCAAGTCCACTGCGGGTACCGGTTACACCTATGTAACTCGTAAGAACCGCCGTAACAACCCCGATCGTATGACTCTGAAGAAGTATGATCCCGTTGTTCGTAAGCACGTAGAATTCCGAGAGGAGCGATAAGTCATGGCTAAGAAGTCAAAGATCGCTCGTAACGAGCAGCGCAAAGAAATCGTTGCACGCTACGCAGAAAAGCGCCTTGCGCTGAAGAAGACCCTAGTCGACGAAAACGCTTCTCCTGAAGAGCGCGAGGCAGCACGCCTCGGCTTGCAGAAGCTTCCTCGTAACGCTTCACCTGTTCGCGTTCGTAACCGTGACCAGATTGACGGCCGCCCCCGTGGTACCTTCCAGAAATTTGGTATCTCACGTGTTCGTTTCCGTCAGATGGCACACCGCGGCGAATTGCCCGGCATTACCAAGTCAAGCTGGTAAGGTTTGGCTAGAACGATTAGCCTTATCAAATAGGCTAGTTGCCTAGATAAACATAAAGTCTCAGGAGGGGCATCTAATGGCTAAGAACCGTAGCGAACTCGTCGCAGAGGTTGCAGAAAAGGCTGGCACCAGCCAGGCAGCAGTGAACGGCGTTCTTGACGCACTGTTCCAGGTTTTCGAATCTTCAGTTTCTAAGGGCGAGAAGATCACCATCCCCGGTTGGATGGCAATCGAGCGCACCGATCGTGCAGCACGCACCGGTCGCAATCCTCAGACTGGCGAAACCATTCAGATTCCGGCTGGTCACGGCGTTAAGCTGACCGCTGGTTCCAAGCTGAAGGCAGCAGTCTCCAACAAGAAGTAATTTTCTTGTAACAGACTTTCTCAGCTCGACTGAGAAAAGGGAGTCACCTCAGGTGGCTCCCTTTTTTTGTATTCTCATAACAGCGGTGGGGTGCTGGAGCGTAGCGAAGGCACGGGGCCGCGGTAGCGAAGAATGCCGGGGAGTCCGCTAAACTTTAATAATCTGCCGGTATTAAACCCACAGGTTACGTTGTTGAGAGGAGAGGGTGCACTATGCGTAGTTCAACGCTTGGGCGCACCGCCCCAGTCTCAACTATTCTCAAGGGGCCGAGAGAACCGGCTCTATCGCGTTCAGACCGCCTGATTCGTGGTTGGATTGTTGCCGCTGGCGCTAATATTTTGGGCGCGGCGTCGCACGGTCTTGCCGGGGGGAATCTCCCGCATCCTCTGCTCTGGTTACTCTGCACGGCGCTTTCAGCGCTCGTTTGTGTGGCACTTGCTGGGCGCCGTCTACCTCGACTGGGCATGGCGGCTTCGGTAGTTCTTTCCCAGGGTTTGCTGCACTTTCTCTATATGAGCACCGGTAGCGTGGCTCAGGTTTCCGCGGCTCACACCCACCACGGGTTGCCGGCAGGAGCTGCGTTGGGTCACCCTGCGATGGCGCAGCACCACGATCTATCGTGGCAAATGGTTGCCTTGCATTTGGGCGCCGCTCTTATTACTTTTCTGATGCTTCGCCGAGGTGAACAGCTCAGCGAAAAGATTGAGCATGCCTTTAGACGTGAGCTGCGAGCATGGTTTGTTCTGCCTGCTCTGCCGATGATTCCCCGGTTACCGAAGCTAATGGCGCAGCGCCCGTCGGCTATTTCGCAGATTCAACAGGTACTCTCTGATGTCAGAGTGGTGCGCGGTCCTCCGATAGTTATTGCTTCTTTCTCAACCCTGCACTAACTATCTTGTTTAAGGACTCATCATGAAAAAAGTATTCACCAGTTTCACCCGCTCATCTTCTCTTTCAACCTCGCTGCGAGTAGCGGCGGCATCTTCTCTAGCTATTCTGGGACTGGGGCTCATGGGTCCCGCTCAAGCACACGACGAGCTAGTCTCCTCTACTCCTGAACAGAATTCCTCACTGCAGGAAGCCCCTCAGGACATTGAACTTACCTATAGCGGCGAACTCACCCAGGTCGAGGGTGCTACTCAGGTTCGGGTAACCGACTCTGAAGGTAAAGAGGTAACCAACGGTGCACCCGCCGTTAAGGGCAAAACCGTGGTTCAGAAAATCGCAGGTCATGGGACTAACGATGATACCTACACCGTGACCTGGCGCGTGGTCTCCTCGGACGGCCACCCCATCCAGGGCTCCTATGAGTTGACCGTAGGGGAGGGTGCTCAGGAATCTTCGAGCGTTGCAGCTTCGCAGTCTGCAGAAAGTACTTCTGAGGCTACTGAACAGACGACTGACTCTAACGGTGTGGTCAAGCTTGGACTCTTTGTGCTCGCAGGTCTAGTAGCATTTGGCGCAATTGTTGCCATTATTGCCAAAACCCGCCGCCCTCAGCGGTAATTTCCCGCTTCTTCGGCTTTCTTATGAAAGCTCTTTCTGGCGTACCTACGCTTTCATACTTCGCAGACGCCATAGTGCGCTGCCCTTTGAACTGTAAGGAAAAATCACACCATGTTGAACATGAACAACAAAATTATTGCCCCTGCCCTCTCCCTGCTTGCTCTGGGAAGTCTTGCGCTGTCAGGCTGCGCATCAAGCGATAACGCGGCGGACAACTCCTCTGCTTCGGCTTCTGTTTCTGTCTCCGCATCAAACGAAAAATCTGACCTCGAATTTACCCAAACCTGGGTCAAAGCGGGGCAGGGGGAGATGACGGCGGCATTTGGCGATGTTACCAATCACAGCGACAAAGCAATCAAGCTGGTCAGCGCCGAATCTTCGGTGAGCGATATGACTCAGCTACACACCACCGAAATCGATCCGAAGACCGGTACCACCACCATGAAACAGGTTGATTCGATGACCATCGAACCGGGGGAGACTTTCAAGCTAGAACCCGGTGGAAATCACATCATGCTCATGGACATGAAATGCTCTATCCCTGCAGGTCACACGGTAAAAATAACCCTCAAAGATGACCAAGGGAAATCTTATGAGTTCGAGGGGCAAGCACGCGACTATTCTGGTGCTAAAGAAGAATATGCGCCCGGTGAACAAGCCTCTTCCTCCGCAAGCATGGATTCTCAGATGAACATGGGCCACTCGATGCACGGTTCCTCCGAATCTGCATCAGCCATGCCCACCTGCTCCTAGCAGCATTTTGATTCTCCCTAATCGCCTTTGAACGTGAGAACGTGAGCGCATTATGAGTCATTCTGAACAACCGCTTCAGGGTACTGAAAATTCATTTTCTGAAACCGCCAAGGCTGAGCAACACTCAGCCCAAGCCAGCGCATCGTCAACCCCGCTGGCAGGCGCTAGTCGACGCGCCGTCGTCGCCGGTACCGTAGGTTTGGGGGTGGGAGTAGCCGCTACTTTGGGTACTCAAACGGCCCTTCAATCCGCGCAGAAATCCCAACCGAAAGATGAAGCCCAGCCACCGCTGATAGGTCAGCGCGTACCTTTTTTTGGATCGCGCCAGGCGGGGATTGAAACCCCGGCACCAACCTATGCCTCTTTCGTTGCTGTTGATCTCAACAACGGCATAGATAAAGATGGTCTGGAGCGGTTGCTCAGAATTCTCACCGATGACGCCGCGCACCTCACCGAAGGTAAAACACCTGTGGTGGACCAAGAACCTGAACTTGCCCAGGTTGCTGCCTCTCTGACCGTAACTCTAGGATTTGGCGAAAGAATCTTTGAAATTGCTGGCGTGAAGAAGCCCTCCTGGCTACAACCGCTGCCGGCATTTGAAAAAATTGACCAACTTCAGCAGCAGTGGAATGACGGCGATTTGCTCCTGCAATTCTGCGCGGACGATCGCCTCACCCTCGCTCACGCTCAGCGAATGCTTCTCAAGGACGTGCGTTCTTTTGGGCGGGTTCGCTGGGTGCAAGAGGGTTTCCGCCGAGCATATGGTTCAGAGAAACCCGGACAAACCATGCGTAATCTTTTTGGGCAGCTAGACGGCACCGTCAACCCCACCACCGAGGCGGGTACCATGAATGAGTATGTGTGGGGAGAAGCCGATTCTCTCACCCCCTGGGAAGATGGCGGGACGTCGGTAATTATCCGCCGCATCCACATGAACTTAGATACCTGGGATCAGGCAGACCGCCCGGCGCGTGAAGACGCAGTAGGGCGCAAACTCAGCAACGGCGCGCCGCTGACGGGAACTAACGAGCACGACGTGGCAGACCTCTCGGCAACAAACGAGCTGGGATTCAACGTTATCGCCCCCTATGCGCATATCCGTCGAGCCTCCGCTCAAAAACCCGAAGAGCACATTTTGCGGCGGGGATATAATTACGACATGCCCGTCAGCGATGCGTCAGGATTCTCCGAGCACGGGCAAACCAGCGGGGGAGTCTCTAATTCTGGGCTAATCTTCGCCTCCTATCAGGCAGACCCCGTTAAACAATTTGTGCCCATCCAGCGGCGTCTAGCCGAACTCGATATGCTCAATACCTGGACGGTGCCCATTGGGTCGGCAGTTTTTGCGATACCCGGCGGATGCCAACCCGGAGGGTTCATTGGCGAGAAGCTTTTCGCCTAGACTCGTTCGAAAACCCCACAACAGCGTATATAACGCATCAGGAATATTATGGCTATGAAACCAACACCCTCCACCACTTCGGCATCGTCGGGGCGCAGCCGCGCGGCGTCTGCCGGTGAAACCGTGCCTGAGAACAAGCGCGGTCTGAGCCGTCAGTGGGTATGGGTATTTCCTTTTGCCGCCCTCACCTTCCTGCTGGTTACCTTGGCACTGCTCGGCATCAACGCAGCAACCGACCTGGCCGACGCCGGAAGGTTCGTGCGATGGAGCCTGCCCGTAGCCGAAACTCTGCACAACTTCACCATGATTTCGGTGATGGGCTCCCTTCTTTTTGCAATCGGAATTGTTCCTCGTTTTAGCGATTCCACCTGGCGAAAAAATCGCATCAACATGGCGCACAAATACAGTGCAGAACAACGGCAGAAGAACTTGGAACGTGACGAATATCCACCGTTTGTTTCTTTACTGAATTTCGGCGCCGCTATGGCAGTTGCCTGGACCATTCTGGCGCTCTGCGTGCTTATTCTTGCCTACGCCGATATTTCTGGGCGACCGGTAAGCCTCACCAGCGCATACACATCGGAACTTACCAGTTACATCACCACGATTGACTCCGGAAAACAACAAGCAACCACGGTCATCGTGGCGGCAGTTGTGGCGACCCTCATTTTTGGTGTTCGCTCGCTGATGGGTCTCTTCCTCACCCTGGCGCTTTCCATGATTGCGCTGGTCTCCATGGCGTTGGGTGGGCATTCCTCAGGCGGAGACGACCACATGGGAGCGGTCAACTCTCTTGGACTGCACCTCCTAGGCGTAGCGCTCTGGTGTGGTGGTCTCATCGCGCTGGTCTATATCTCCCGCCAGGTTTCGGCCCAAGACGCCGGCAGCGGTACCCTCACCGAATCTGCGCGCGGCAGCGAATCAGCTACCGAGCGTCGTGCGCCAATGGCGGTAGTTGTCCTGCGCCGCTATTCGGTTCTGGCACTCGGCGGTTTTGTGCTGGTGACTCTTTCGGGCGTCGTCAACGCATCAGTGCGTATGAATAGCTGGGATGAAATTTTCACGACAACCTATGGACAACTGGTCATCGCCAAGTTGATGCTGACTCTCGTCCTCGGCGCAATCGGCGCGCTGCACCGCATGAGCCTCATCCCGGGAATGCAACGCGGCGAAGTCGGGCTCATTCGCGGTCTATGGACGGCAATTCTCGTGGAAATCGTACTAATGGGTGCTACCAGCGGGCTAGCGGTATCGCTCTCGCGCACCCCACCGCCGGTACCTGAAACACTCTCTGAAGATGCCTCACCGGTACGCATTATCACCTGGTACGACATGCCCCCTGAGCCGCATCGCGCCGAATGGTTTACCCAGTGGCGTTTTGACTGGTTCTGGGTAGCGGTTATTCTCTTCCTAGCTTTTGCTTACCTCTGGGCTTTCGTAAAAGTGAAACGAGCAGGTGGTCAGTGGTCGGTAGTACGGCTGCTCTCATGGTTCGTAGGTCTCTTCTTGCTCAACTACGTGACTTCGGGCGCGCTCGCGGTCTACGGTCGCGTATTGTTCTCAGCGCACATGGTGGAGCATATGTCGTTGACTATGATCGTGCCCATTTTCTTGGTGTTAGGTGCGCCCGTCACCCTGCTTTTGATGGCGCTCGAACCTAGGCAGGACGGCACCCGCGGCCCCCGCGAGTGGATTCTGCGACTGGTACATTCAGGGTGGTCAAAGGTTATTACTAACCCCATCTTCGCCGCGGTGAACTTCGCGGGTTCGATTGTGATTGTATATTTCACCCCCATGCTGAACTTCGTGCTCAAGTACCATGTGGGCCATGAGTTCATGATTCTGCACTTCCTCATCACCGGTTACATCTTCTCGCTGGTTCTGATTGGTATCGACCCCATTCCTAACCGTCCCGGCTACCCCTTCCGGCTCATTATGCTTATTGCAACCCTGGGTTATCACGCCTTCGTAGGCATCGCCATGATGAGTATGGACACCCTACTGGCAGCGTCCTGGTTCGGTAATCTCGGCCGCCCCTGGGGACTTTCCGCCATCGATGACCAGAAGCTGGGCGGATCCCTGATGTGGGGCATCGGCGAAATTCCAACCATGATTATTGCGGTCATGGTCGGCGTGCTCTGGGCACAGAACGATAAGAAGGTTCAGCGCCGTTTTGACCGCAAGGAAGAACGCGATGGCGACGCCGAGCTCAACGCCTACAACGACATGTTCCTTGACCTCAACGAACGGGATGAACGGAGAAAGTAGAGGGCGAGGGGCAGGAAATTAGGTTTCAAGTACACCCAAAACGTTGAATGCTGAGAATATTGGATGAGTATTCAACGTTTTGGGTGTACGAAAGCTTCTGGGAGGCTAACCCTTCGCCTGCCGTCGTGCATTCAACACACCGAGCACCACGACGACCGCCGCGACCGTCGTCGAAATAAGCACCTCAACCCGGTGGCTTTCGGTCACCGCCATGAAGATTAGAAGCGCGCCGAGAGCGAGAATCATTGCCCAGTTCAGGTAAGGGAAAAGCCACATCTTCAAAACGCCGGGTTGTTTCAACACATTGATTCCCTGTGCAGCCAAAACCTTGCGGGAGCGCAATTGCGAGACGGCTATGATGAGCCACACAAAAATTCCGATGGCGCCGGTGGAATTGACCAACAGCGCGAAAACGGCTTCTGGCATGAAGTAATTGAGTAGTACCGATGCCAACCCAATCAGCGACGAAAAGATGACGGCGCTCCACGGGCTCTTGACGCCAGATACCCTGCCAAAAAAGGCGGGCGCATTGCCGTTTCGACCCATCGCAAAGAGCATGCGGGATGAGCTATACAGCGCCGCGTTCAAGCAGGAAACGAGCGCGGTGAAGACCACGACGTTCATGATGACGCCCGCGTAGGGGATGCCCAGCACTTCAAAAAGCGTGACGAATGGAGAGTGCCCGGAGGTAATCGAGGTCCAAGGAACCACCATGATAGTGATTCCAACCGCGCCGATAAAGAAGAACAGAATACGGAAAACGACGGCGTTGACTGCCTTAGTGACTGCCGCCTGCGGGTGCTCAGATTCTCCGGCGGCTACCGTCACAATCTCGGCCCCAAACATGGAGAAGATAACAGCAAGGACGGCGGTGAACACCGCGCCGATACCGTTGGCGAAGAATCCGCCCCCCGCCGTCAAATTGGAAACTGTTGCAGGGGTGTTAGGAATAATGCCCAGCAAAGCGAGTACACCGGTGAGAATTACCGCCAGAATAGCGCCAATCTTGATGGAGGAGAACCAAAACTCTGCTTCACCATAGGTACGAACGGTGACAAGGTTCAGCACCATCATGAGCAAAACAAGAACGCCTGCAGCTGCCCACTGAGGAATGGCAGGGGACCACTGATGCACAATAGTTGCAGCCGCCGTTGCCTCAATCGCTACGGTTACTGCCCAGAACCACCAGTAGAGCCACCCGACGCTAAATCCAGCCCATCGACCGATAAAACGGTTGGCGTATGCCTCAAATGAGCCTGTTTCTGGAGAAGCAGATGCCATTTCGCCCAGCATACGCATCACCAAAGTCAGCACTAGTCCTGCAATGGCGTAGGAGAGAATAACCGCCGGGCCTGCCGTCACAATCGCGGTGGAGGACGCCACAAGGAGGCCCGCCCCGATGGCACCGCCGAGGGCGATCATCGAAAGATGACGCGGTTTGAGCGAACGCGAAAGTTGCCGCTCAGCCTGAGCTACCGGTGTTGTGTGTTCTGCCATGATCGACCTTTCAGCGCTAAAAAATAGTGGCGATCAAAATGAGTCACAGTAACTTTACAACGCAAATACGTAAGACACGTTCATGTCGCGGCTAAATGCCGAGGGGAGCCGCGGAGAACTGCGCTGGGGTGAAGGTAGAAAAACTTCATATTTCGCTCTTCGAAAGGTAACTTGGGGCAGACCCAACCGGGTTGTACTCTAACCAATAGAGACCACTATCCTCTTCTCATCATTTTCTAGGAGCTACAGATGACTGAATCAATTCGTTCGCCGCGCGTTCGCGCCTCAGAACTGGTGGGCCGAGGCTGGCTCAACACCGGTGGGAAAAATCTAGACTTAGAAGCCCTGCGCGGCAAAATTGTGGTGCTTGATTTCTGGACTTTATGCTGCATCAACTGCCTGCACGTGTTGGATGAGTTGCGCCCGCTGGAAGAAGAATTCTCCGATATTTTGGTGACCGTGGGCGTTCACTCTCCGAAGTTTGAACATGAGGCAGATCCCAAGGCACTTGCTGCTGCGGTTGATCGCTACGATATTCAGCACCCGATTTTGGATGACCCCGAACTGACCACCTGGCAGGCGTATACGGCGCGCGCGTGGCCTACCTTGGTGGTCATTGACCCTGAAGGGTACATTGTGGCGCACCTTTCGGGGGAGGGACATGTTCAAGGTCTGATTTCTCTGGTACGTGAACTTGCCGAAGAGCACGAGCAGAAGGGTACTTTGCACCGCGGCGACGGCCCCTACGTTCCCCGCCCCAAGCCAGAGGGTACTTTCGCGTTTCCCGGTAAAGCGGTGGAACTCCCCGCAGAATTTGCCGACGGCGAGCGTTCTTTCTTGGTGACCGATACCGCACGCCATCGTCTGGTACAGGTCAAGGATGATTTCGAGACCGCTCTGGCAACCTTTGGCGGTCCCGAAAAGGGCTGGGCGGACGGCGGCGCTACTGCCGCTCGCTTTAACGAACCTCAGGGGCTTGCTTTAGTACCTGCCGAATTGCGCGAGAAACTGGGTTACGACGTCGTCGTAGCTGACTCTGTCAACCACCGTTTGCGCGGGCTGCACCTGGCAAGCGGTACCGTCACCACGCTGGCAGGTAGCGGAGTGCAGCGACTGATTGATGGGCAAAACGTTCGCAATGCGGATCCCAACGAAATTGTGGACGGCGCCGATCCGCTGACCGTTGCGCTGTCTTCCCCCTGGGACATTCTGTGGTCTTCCCGCGCCGAAAAATTCATTATCGCGATGGCAGGAACCCACCAGATCTTTAGCTTTGAGCCGGTCAGCGGTCAGGTTAAGGTCTTTGCCGGTACCGGTGCTGAGGGGCTCAAAGACGGCGCCGCCGATGCGTCATGGTTCGCGCAGTCCTCTGGTCTTGCAGAAGCAGCCGACGGTACTCTATGGGTTGCGGACTCTGAAACTTCTGCCCTGCGTTCTATCAGCTTTGAAGGCGATACCGTGCAAGTATCTACCGCCGTGGGGCGAGGTCTTTTTGACTTTGGATTCGTCGATGGCGACGCCGAACAGGCGCGCATGCAGCACTGCCTAGGAGTTACGGTTCTGCCGGATCAGTCGGTTGCTGTAGCCGATACTTACAATGGCGCCATTCGCCGTTTTGACCCGGCAACAGGAGAACTTACCACCCTTGCCCGAGGTTTTGATGAGCCCTCAGATGTCTTGTGTGAGCCGACCGAGGACGGCGGAACCCGACTCGTCGTCGTTGAAGCTAACGCCCACCAGCTGGTACGAGTTAACCTGCCAGAGAAGGCTCAAAAGGTGAACGAGGGTGCATCACAGACGGCACGTCCCGCTACTCAGCTAGCCGGGGAAACCTTGGAGCTGGTGTCCCGATTTACTGCACCCAGCGGGCAGAAACTTGATTACCGCTGGGGTGATCCTACTCAGCTGAAGGTCTCCTCCACTCCTGAAGAATTCATCGTGGAAGGTGCAGGAACCAGTCAGGGGCTCACCCGCTCGCTTAAGCTCAACCCCGAAATTACCGAGGCGGTTTTGCACATTACCGCTCGCGCTGCAGCCTGCGATGGCGAGCCTGGCGGGGAAATCCCCGACCACGCTGCCTGCCATCTCTACCAGCAAGACTGGGGTATTCCCGTCAAAGTAACAGGAAATGCCAGCGATGAAACCGAGCTCACCCTCGATTTGCGCGGTGTGAATAGCTAAACGTCACTGCTGAGGTGTACCCCGGTAACAAAGCGGCGGTGGAACGAGTGTAAGAAGTTCTACCGCCGCTTTGGCTTTATCGCTGTAGCTTAGAGGGGGATACTCTCTCTAAAACTAATGAGAAACCGGATGCACAGTGACATCGGTATCTGTAGTTTCTAGCGTGCCTGAGTAGATGAAATTCACCGTGTCATTGACCTGTGATGTTTTACCAGTCAATAAATCAAGCTGGGTGAAAGATACTTTTGCGGTTCCCTGCGAATCGGGCAGAACCCACTTTCCCTCAGGAGACAGCTTGGCTTGGGGTTCGGGGTATTTCTCGATAGACCACTTAACATCGCCCTGGACTCTGCCGGTGAAATCGTATTCAAAGGGGCATCCCGCCGGGTACAGACTGCTTTGGATAGCGCACTGATCGAGCTGGGATTTAATGCTGTAGACAATAGAATTCTGAGCCGTCTCGCTGGGCACCAACTCGATACTGAGCGTTTGCGGCTTCTGATCTGCTGAAACCACCTGCGCGGTCTGCGGCTTAGCTGAATAGAGCGCTGACTCATAGGTGGCAGTAAACTCGCCCGGATAAGTGACGGCGAAAGCCCTCTTGCCCTGGTCAATAGCGACCTTCTGGTTATTGAGAGTAGCAGCTGAATCACCCGACGACGCAACGTTGACCACGGGGAGTTCTTTGGTATCGATATGCCACTGGTCAAAAACACCCCAGTGCGAGCCCACCTTACTCAACTGAAAATCGGTGGTTTGAGGCTGCCCATCGAGGGTATAAGAAACTGTCACTACCGCGTGGGAGCCATCGTCACTGTACTGAGTCTGAGCAACTTCTAGATCTTTCAGCTGCGCCATCGACGCCCGCAACGCATCGCCGTCGAGCATCGCTCCGTTAGATTCCGGCACGGTAGCACCGAGAATCCCCAACGCACGCTCGCCATTTCCCTCTCGAACTGCAGCAAAATATTGGCTTACTTGCCCCGCCGGGTTGTAGACGGTTCTGTTGATTAGTGCCAGTGCCACCAGCGCAATGATTACTGCACACAATATGGCAACCGCCCAGGTAGCGAGTATCCGGTCCACTCGAGAAGAAAAACGCATGCTACCAATTTAGCCCACATAGAACACGCGGCTTATATCGTAACGACAGGTGCATCGTGCCCCCTAAGATAAACATATGGCAGAACACGTTTATCAGGTCCCTGAAAAATATGGGGAAGCTCAGGGGACATACCACCCCCGCATCCACAGCTACCACCGTAGGATTTTTGCATCGATCCCACCGGCGCTCGTCATACTGGCAATTATCTTTTTGCTGACCAGGCGCCGGTTTGCTCTGCCCTACACCATAATTTTGATTGTGGTGGTGATTGCTGCGGCGTTTGCGATTTACTCTGTTCTGAAACCGAACATCGTGGTGCGCACCTCCACCCACCTGCTGCGGGGCAGAACCATAGGATGGAATGTCGTTCCCCTTGCCAACATCAGCCAAACGGTGTTTGCCGAGCGGCTCGCGTCCAAAAAATCTATGAACCTTCCAGACGGCGGCGCTAAATCGCTGCGCCACAAGGGAATTCCTGCGATGTGGGCGCTCAACTCGGCGGGCAAAAAAGTATTCCGCCTCGACGGTCGAATTTGGGACGGCAAAACGATGCGACGCATCGCAGCCGATATCTCCGATCAAACCGTGGTTTACCCGCGAATCAACGTAGTGCAAATGAACAAGCAGCACCCCGGGCTGGTGACTTTCAACGAGCTACATCCCGGGTGGAAGTCCGCTGCCGTTTCCATCGTCTCGTTGATTGTCTTGATAGTACTCGCCGCCGGGGCACTGCTTCCGGAAGAAACCCTGCGCCAGTTCAATATCCTTTGGAGTTAGAACCTAGCGGGTCAACACTGCCACTAGAAAGTTCGAATCAGTTGCAAACGGGCGCAGATCCCAGGTAGAGAAAGTTTGCTCAATCTGCAGCCCTGCAGCAGATACATCGGCAAAAAACTGCTCAAAGTCGTAACCGCGCCCGCCGCCGAAGCCTACGACCGCGCGTCCGTCGGCTTTGAGTACTGCCCGAAAATTCTTCAGAACGGGTAAGCGGGTGGATTCTGCTAAGAAGGTCATGACGTTGCCAGCGCAAACAATCGCGTCAAAACCGCTCTCACCCAGCTCAGCAACTTCAGGGACATCTAGTGCCTGCAAAAGATCCGTCAAATCAGACGTAATCCAGGTAGCTTCGGGGCACATGCGGGTAGCTTCAGCAATGAGTTTGGGGTCAATATCGACGCCGGTCACCTGGTGTCCGGCGCGCTGGAGGTAGGTGCCTAAACGTCCCGGACCTGAGCCCGCATCCAGGATTTTCGCGTTGCGGGGCACCATTGCATCAATCAGACGAGCCTCGCCATAGATGTCCTGCCCTGCCTCCTGCATTGTCTTAAAACGCTGGATGTACCAATCAGAATGTTGCGGATTACGTTCAGTTTGAATCTGCCACAGCGACTTTTCTCGCACGATATGTTCCTTTCAACGAACCGTTATCCCACCAGTTTAGCGGCTTAGGCGGCGTCGAACTCATAGAGCAAATCGTCCATAAAGTCTGTAACCAAGTGGCTACCAAAGACCGGGCCGCCAGCTAACAGTCCATCAATGCCCAGCGCAATCACCATAGGAGTTCCACGACCAAATGCGATTTGAGTATTGAAGCCGGGGTCAACCCACACCTCAATCTCCTCGGGCATGTGAAGTTGCGCGATTTGCTCCTTAGAAGAAACTACCGGGTGCAGGCTCAGCATGGGGAGGCGCTTCTGCCAATCTGCAATCTTCGGGATGATCTCAAGGCAGGGGCCGCAGCCGGGGGAGAGGAAGAAAAGAACTCGCGCACGCTGTTCGGCTAGCTCGCGTAAAGAGCGAGTACCCAGGTTGGTTTCCAACGTGCCATAAGGGATGGGGAGGCGAATATACTCGTCGTCCTCAATCGCCTCGCCCTCGACGGGAGCGGGTTGCATCATCTGAGGAGCTACCTCGTGAGCGGCTTCTACAGCGGGGGTTGCGAGTAGCTCAGAGCGATACATTGCCCACAGCGCAGCAGCAGCAAATACGGCACCTAGAATCCAAAGCCAGCCGGCGCCGTCGAGATGAAGCAGAATGACGAGCGCAGAGGTGCGGGTCTGCACCGCCGCAACCAGTGCACCAATTGCTGCGCCCAGCAGCGCAGTATTACGGATGAGCGTGAACCGAGAAACCGGAGCTTCGGAGGCACCTCCAAAGCAGTTGCAGCTGGCTGTGTTGCCGGTGGCAACCGCGCGGGCAATCACAATCCAGTAAGCGGCAAAAAGAATGACGGCAGCGATTCCGCCTAAAATAGTGGGCCAACCCGGTACAAGAAGGAGCCAAAGTGCCAGCGCAATCTCACCCCAGGGTAGAACGCGCGATACAAATTTAAGGGGTAGCCAGCGGTCCAACTTGAGGTTAACGATGGCGGCGGCAGTGCTCGCGCGGTCTTTCGCCTTGGCGATGCCGCTTGCAACGAGCGTGATGATGATGGTGAGAGTGCACAGGACAAGGGGAGTCATGAATGCCTTTGAGGGGGGAATGGATTGTTCTGCTTTAAAGAATAATGGTTCGCCCATGAGAATAAGGGCAGGTGAGGGGAAATCCACAGAGAGAAAAGAGAGCGGCTGACGGGAATCGAACCCGCGTATCAGGCTTGGGAAGCGTGCGCTCTACCATTGAGCTACAGCCGCAGGTGCTTTGCTGAACAAAGCATCCCTTACAGTGTATCTTTTCGCGCACAAGATATCTAACTGCGGTAGGCGGTGGGCGGTGTCGGTGGCGATCTCGACGCCGTCCGCCGGGGTTTGTATCAGATTCCGCACGAGGTACCAGGAACGTATCCAGTACAGTGTGCGCTATCTGGTACAAACCGTCAGAGCCTTTAAATCCGACAGAACACGCAAGTCATACGATAGTTTTAGAGGGTGCTTATTTCAGATCGCGATATTCGCAAAGAACTCAATGACGGACGGATCGTCCTAGAACCATTCGACGAGTCCATGATTCAGCCAGCATCGGTTGACGTGCGCATAGACCGTTTTTTCCGTCTTTTCGATAACCACAAATACGCTCATATTGATCCTTCCAAAGATCAGTCGGAGCTCACCCACCTGGTAGAAGTTGACCCCAATGAGCCATTCATCCTTCATCCCGGCGAATTTGTACTGGGCGCAACCTACGAAAAAGTCACTCTTCCTGCGGATATAGCCGCCCGCCTAGAAGGTAAATCATCGCTGGGACGTTTGGGGTTGCTCACGCACTCGACCGCCGGCTTTATTGACCCAGGTTTTTCCGGTCATGTGACCCTCGAACTTTCCAACATGGCAACCCTGCCCATTATGCTCTGGCCAGGTTCCAAAGTGGGGCAGCTGTGCTTCTTCCGTCTCACCTCTGAAACCGAGCACCCCTACGGCAGCGGCGCCTACGGAAACCGCTATCAGGGCCAACGCGGGCCGACGGCGTCGCGAAGCTACCTCAATTTTCACCGCACGGAAATCCCGCTGGAAGAGATTTCCAGCACCGATAACACCTAACCCCTCACATTCCTCACCCACCTCAAGGAGCCCCCCATGCGAGGATTTCAAGTTAGCCCTGCTGGCGTGGATATTTATCTAGTCTTTGAAGAGTCCATTTCTCAAAGGTTCTTCAATGATGCGCTCGCAGAGTGGGGAGCATTGCAGCCTCGCATCATCTCAGGCACGGTCCAGAAGTATGTGAGTGAGTACCCCCAGACCTGCATCGTCATTACTGAGCGGAATGAGCGGCATCTTCAAGCCGATTTTCCTGGTATGGCTCACTTGCTGGTGGTCTCTGACGAGGAGGTGGGGCACGAGCGTCTGACTGTTGAAGTTACGCTGTGCATGCTGAAGCAGCTCGCTGGTTCGCTCAATCTTTTTCACGCTGCTGCATTGGGCGATCCTCAGAATAAATCAGCGATGATTATGGTGGGTCCCTCAGGGCGCGGCAAAACAACCGCTTCTAAATTTTTAGGGCAGCACTTCACCTATCTCTCCGACGAGACGGCGATTGTTCAGCACGATTTTCATCTTCGGCCCTACCCCAAACCTCTGTCGGTGATTACCGAGGGACATGAAGCAAAACAGCAGATTGACCCGCAGAGCCTGGGTATTTCTACGGCTAACCCTAGCGATTTCACCTTTAAACTGCACCACGTGATTTTGTTGAACCGCCAGAACGAGCCAGTAGAGCCGCGCCTGCAACGGGTCGCTCTTGCCGACGCGTTGCTAGAAATCGTGCAGCAAACCTCAGGGCTTGTACGTACCGAGAACGGGATTGACCGGTTGATTGAGCTGATTCAGCATTGTGGCGGCGCGATCGAACTGGTTTATACGGAAATTGCTGAGACTCTTCCTCTATTGCAATCTTTGATGAGCGGTCAGTTGCAGCTCCCTGTAGAGAACGTCGATATTCAAAGCGAGCAGGCAGATTCAGTAGAAATCTCAACGGACAATGAGCGTCTCAGCCGGATGGCTGGCAGCGCGGGTTATCTGGTAGATGAGCGCATGCTTTTGACCGTGGAGGATCGTCTCATCGAGATTTCCCCTTTTGCCGCTGATATCTGGATTGAGCTCAAAAACCCGCTGACACCCGATCAGCTGCGTACCAACCTGCAAGAAATCTACGGTTCCATTCCGCAACATGAATTTGATCGGGTTATCGAAGAACTTCGGGTCAGCAGGATTATCCGCTAGCTAGTAGCCTCGCTGTTTTTCAAGACTGTACGTTGAGGTGCTGCCGTCAGCGGCAGAACCATACCTAGACCCAGGGCAATCACCACCATAATTCCTACGATTCCCCAGATTTGTGCGCCTAAGAGGTTCATAAACAGCGCGAATAGTGCGGGAGCGAGGAACGACGCCGCGCGTCCAGTAGTGGAGTAGAGGCCGAAGATTTCGCCTTCCTGCCCGCGTGGAGTTAACCGTGAGAGATAGGTTCGAGATGCAGACTGCGCAGGACCAACAAATGAGCAGAGGAGCAACCCACAAATCCAGAACATGATTCGTTCCTGGCTGAACAGCAAAGGGGTGGCGGCGCAGAGTACCCCAGCCAGTGAGATAATAATGACCATTTTGGGTCCGATGACGTCGTCGAGCTTGCCGCCAATGAGAGCGCCGATGCCTGCCACCACGTTACCGGCGATTGCAAAGATAACGACCTGAGTGGTGGTAAAGCCGAAGGTACCCGCCGCCAAAATGCCACCGTAGGTGAAGACTCCTGTGAGACCATCGCGGAATATTGCCGAGGCGAAGAGGAAATAGAGGGTCTGCGGTGCTTGTTTGAAAAGCCGGCGAATGGTGGAGAACAGTTCTTTGTAGGAGTCTTTGAAACTCATACGCTCGGTGCTTGCCTGCGCTAGCGGCGGATTCAAACGGTCCCGACGGCGCATACTCACCAACAGCGGTATAGAAAGAGCTGTTGTCCAAACGGCGCAGAACACAGCGACCGCGCGGATGTTGAGAGCATCGTTAGAAGGGATACCGAGTAAACCGGTGTTTGAACCCAAACCGATAAAGAACACCAGCACAATTGCTAATGCCACAATGCCACCAAAATAACCCGATGCCCAGCCGATTCCGCTGATGCGCCCGACCGTGTGAGGCGTAGAAATCTGGGGCAGGATGGCGTTGTAATTCACCGTGGCAAATTCGTTCATAATGTTGCCGAGGGCAATCAGAGCTACGCCCAAGTACAGATACGATTCCGAGGGCGCTACAAAGAAGCAGAGCGCCATGAGTATGGATACGGCAAACATGTTGAAACCGAGCCAGAAGGTACGTTTGCCCGAGGTATCAGAACGTTGGCCAGTAATGGGGGCGGTCAACGCAATAAGCAGGCCAGCAAGGGTAAGACCCATAGACATCACCGACGAAGCATGCTCTGGATCCCCAAAATTCTTGGAGGTGAGATAGACGCCGAAGACGAACGTGGTCATGACCGCGTTGAAGGCTGCTCCACCGGCGTCCCACAGCGCCCATGCTGCAATCGTCGATCGGGGTGCTGCGTCACTACTTGCCAGCGGGGGAGCCGCAGAGGGGGCAGTATCGGCGTGCTCAGTTTGAGCTGAAAAGCGTGGTGTCATGGGTCTAACAGTAGCGAGATTCTGGCATTTTTGTGAACGTGCGCCGGGCTGAGAAGAATTGTTTACGTCGATTTCAGATGCGGTAAGACCATCAGCCCGAGCATAAAAAAGTGTGCTTTCTTCCAAAGAGGAAGAAAGCACACTGTGTTTGCGCATGTCAGCAAAGAATTTGCTTAGACTTCGCGCTGTCCTAGTGAGTCTTCAGACTTCTTTGCTTCATATTTTGAAGCTTGACGGCTCACAGCGACCTTAATGATGGTGCCGACTGTACCGGTAATCATTGCCCAGAGGATGATGTCGCGCCAGCGCTCGTCGTCATCGGGGTTCTTGTCTGGAGGATTGTTTCCGGTGACCTTTTTCCAGGTTGCCGAAAGAATTTTGTTGGACAGTGCCACACCACCGAGTGAGGCAACGGTGCCAGCGAGCTGAATTGGATTCATGAGCTTGCCTTTCATGTCGCGATTGATGAGTATCCTTAGCAATTCTACTGGCAACATGGAAAAATGTCGCGCAGGCGTAAGTCTTCGGCTCTGGGCAGAGTTTTGAGGTGGCGCCAAAACACCTATACTGAATAAGGCTGATGAGCTGAATACGCGAAAGCGCGTATTGAACGACAGGGGAGCGCCTTCAAGGGTGCTGAGAGTGCGAAAGCAGACCCTCGAACCTGATCCGGTTAGTACCGGCGTAGGGATGTCGAGTCTCAAGTCCGCAGTATGCGGCTCCCCTTCCTCATATCGTGGAAGGAATCTTAATGGCACGGAATTATTCATTGCGCTGGCGCGTGAACGACATCGTAGTGGCGTCTGTTCTGGCAGTTGCCTGCGGTCTTATTTTTTGGGTCTGGTCGAATGCGATTTACCCGGCGCTGACGGCGGTACTGGCGCTGGCGCCGCAGTTCGCACCTCTTGCCGGTGGTGGTTGGTTACTCGCCGGTGTACTGGGCGGGTTTATTATTCGTAAGCCCGGCGCGGCTCTTTATACTGAGCTACTTGCCGCTATCATTTCTGGGCTGATGGGCACGGAATATTCGTGGATGGTTGCTCTCTCAGGGCTAATCCAAGGAATTGGCGCGGAGATTGTTTTTGCAGTTCTGCTCTACCGCGTATGGAATCTTTCAAGCGCGTTGCTGGCGGCAGCGGTTTCAGGTTTCGCCATGGGATTCTCCGAAATCCTCATTTACTACGCGTCGGAAGTAACCGGCACTAACGCTGTGATTTATGTGGCGTGTTCGATGATTTCTGGCATGGTTTTTGCTGGCTTGCTCTCGTGGATTATCACCAAGGCACTGGCTAAGACCGGGGTACTTTCTTCCTTGGCATCGGGTAGGGTTCAGCGCACTCGAAGCGAAATCCGCTAGGGGATATCGTGCAGACTTCTCCGGTTCCGTCTTTTCGCTCTGATACTTCTTCCGGTGCGTCGATTGTCGCTGAAAATTTTGGCTGGCACTATCCTGCACATGCCCAACCAGTCATCTCAGAGATTAACCTGCGTATTGAACCGGGAGAAAAAGTACTCTTGCTGGGTCCTTCAGGCGCGGGAAAGACTACCCTGCTACACGCGATCGGCGGGTTGTTGCATGACGAAGACGGTGAGTCTCAGCTGGGCACCCTCACCCTCAACGGGTATACACCTGAGGATGCCCGTGGAGTGAGCGGTCTGATGCAACAGGATCCCGAATCGTCGGTAGTTTTAGCGAGAGTGGGCGACGACGTCGCGTTCGGGCCGGAGAACCTGCAGGTGCCTCACCAAGAAATCTGGCGCAGAGTCGATGAATCGTTAGCTGCGGTGGGATTAGACCACCTGGCGCTGGATCATTCCACCTCAGCGCTTTCAGGCGGGCAGAAGCAACGCCTGGGGCTAGCGGGAATTTTGGCGATGCACGCCGGGGCAATTTTGTTGGACGAGCCTACCGCCAACCTTGACCCTGAAGGTGTAAAAGAGGTTCGCGATGCCGTGCTGCGGGCTCAGCGTCTGACCGGTGCCACGCTCGTTGTGATTGAGCACCGGGTAGAAATCTGGGCGGAGTATGTGGACCGGGTCATTGTGGTGAACCGCAACGGTATAACTCACGATGGAACACCCCTGCAGGTATTGCAGGACGCACGGGCTGAGCTGATTGCCGCCGGCGTCTGGGTTCCGGATTACTCACCTGAGTTTCCAGCACGGGAAGCGGTAGCCGGTGATGTATTGATTACGGCGGAGAAAATTGCCGTGACCCGGCAGAACCCTTCCCGCCGCATCATCAAAAATCGGCGCGCAGATTTGCTAGCTGGTCGCTCACCTCATCTTGGCTTGCAACCGGTTGCCCAGAATCTCAGCGTTCAGGTGCGAGCTGGTGAACACCTGGGAATCTTGGGGCCTAACGGCTCCGGTAAATCAACTTTTGCACTCACCCTTGCCGGGTTGCTCCTGCCGGTGGCGGGTGAACTGACAGCAAGTCCTGAACTGAGCCAGGGCGTAGATATGAAAGACCCAGCCCTGAGAAGCGATATAGCCTCATGGAAACCGGCGGATCTCGCCTCCCGTATTGGGCTGGTATTTCAGGAACCCGAACAGCAGTTCATCCGATCCACCGTACGGGAAGAACTAGAGTTTGGACCCCGTCATATTGCCCGTTCTCGTAGACAACCTGTGGATGAAACGCAGTTACACGTGCGCGTCGAAGAATTGCTAGAGCGGCTGCGGCTTAAACATGTGGAGAGCGCAAACCCTTTCACATTGTCTGGCGGTGAAAAACGTCGGCTCTCGGTTGCCACGGCGTTGGCTAGTGCTCCACGCGTCCTGGTTCTTGATGAACCTACGTTTGGCCAAGACGCTAATACTTGGAAAGAGCTAGTTCTTCTAATTCGCGAGTTGCTCGATGAATCGGTGGCGGTCATTTCAGTGACCCACGATCTTGATTTTGTGCGAGCTGTAGGTGGACGAACGTTCGTTCTTGACTCAACACATCGAGTTTCGACGGACGCCGCATCAAGGAGGGCACTGTGAGCGCACCTTTACTCTCGTCCACGGACTTATTCGCACCAGCTCCAGCCCGTACCGGGCGGCTGGGACAGCTCAACGCCGGCGTCAAACTTCTGGCAACCCTTTTGATGACTATCGGGCTACTACTCGTTAAAGACTGGGTGAGCGTTGGCTCGATTTTCTTGCTTGAACTGGTCGCCCTCAGATTGTTAGGGCTGAACCCCCTCAAACTGCTGGGCACCTTCTGGCCCATCCTGTTTGCCGCGCTACTCTCGGGCTGGTCTACCTCATTGCTCGTCGAAAAAACCGGAGAAACTCTGATTCACTGGGGCGTTCTCTGGATTACGACAGATTCTTTAACGGTGGGTGTAACCCTTGCCCTGCGCGGGCTAGCTCTAGCGCTTCCCGGCCTCATGCTGATTACCACCACCGACCCCACCGACATCGCCGATTCCCTAGCACAGACCGCAAAATTGCCCGCGCGATTTGTGCTGGCAGCGCTCGCCTCCTTGCGACTCGTGGGTCTCATGATGAGCGAATGGAACGTACTGGGGCAAGCCCGACGCGCTCGCGGTCTGGGCTCTCAAGATAGCCTGTGGCAACGGCTCAAAACACTGGTAGGGCAAACTTTCGCGCTCCTAGTTCAGGCAATTCGCAGAGGAACCCGGTTAGCGACCACAATGGAGGCGCGCGGATTCGGATCCGGCAAACGAACATGGGCGCGAGTGCCTACCTATAGCCGAGCTGACTTGTGGTTTTTCGTGGGGGCGCTCGCTATTTGTGCGGCAGGCATAGGTCTATCGGCCACTGCCGGTACCCTGCTGTGGATGTGGCAGTAACCGAACCTGAAAAGCTACCCCTGGGCGAGGTAGTCCAAGAGCTCGGCGGTGAACTCCTCGTTGTGCCGTAGGGGATTGCCGTTGAGGTGGGTCACCGGTGCAAGTAGACGAACAGAGGATGTCAGCCATACGCCGTCTGCCTCATACAAATCCTGGGGATAGAGCGGCCCGAATCCTAGCGCCCAGCCGTTTTTCTGCGCTGCCTTGAAAATTGCCCCCTGAGTAGTGCCGGGCAGAATCCCGTGGTTAGGTTCGGGGGTGAGCAGAGTCTTAACCCCGTTGTTTACCCGCGCCACAATAACCGAGCTGGTGGCTCCTTCGAGGATGCGGCGGTCATCGGTTACAAAGATGACGTCGTCCGCACCCTGCTTTTTGGCGTAGCGTAAAACCGCCATATTGAGCGCGTAGGAGAGCGTTTTGGCACCGGTGAGAAGCCAGGGGTAGCTACCTTCCTCTGCCGGGTCATGCCCGCGTGGCAGAGTAAGCGCTTTGACGCCGTTTGTGCGCTGCTCGAGGGTAGATTGCGGCGCTGGAGCTACAGTAATCCAGCTGTGAGCACCTTCCTCGGCAGTACCGCGGGAAATAATAATTTTGACAACGTGTTCTTCGGAGCCCAGCACCGTTTGTGGGCCCTCTGCAGCTTCTTTGAGCCCCAGCTCAATCGCCTGGGTTAGCGCATTCTGATTGGGGGCCGGTAAATCCAACATGCGGGCAGAATTAGTGAGCCGACTCAGGTGCATATCGAGCTTGCGTACTGTGCGATTGGCGGCAAGCATGGTTTCGAAGACGCCGTCGCCGCGCGTCAATCCCTGGTCTTCAATGTTGATGAGAGGCTTAGACGCATCTACCAGAACACCGTTGGGGTGGTCTTCGGTGAGCATTACAACTGTTGTCATGGTCACTATTCTAACTCTGTTGGCGGATGATGAAATCAGCGGTTGAGTAGTGGTGTTCCTGGGTTTTAAAGAGCTCTTGCTCCTGTTGCGCCCATATATCCCAGAAGGGGCGGTAGGTTTCCCCATCGCGCACCAGGGCTGCGGCTTTTCGTTCGTGGTCGGGGCGTTCGACCCAGCATGTGATATCGATGTCGGCGCAGAAAGCACCCACGCCCTCGCCAATCAAGATGGCGGGCTCGACTGGTTCTTGCTTTTTACATAACTTTTGGCGGGGCAGGGGTGTTGACGTTTCCCAGTCCCATCCAGTCCAGGTGCCACAGTCAGATTCGCGCAGTTGATTAACTAATGAAGACCAGTCGGCAATAGCAGGTGCAAGCCCCTCCCACCCCTGATACATATCTTCTAGGTGAAAAAGCGTGACAGCCGGAAAGTCAGCACCTAATAAATGCGCAAGATTTGCAGCGAGGGTTGTTTTGCCGGCGCCCGAGCGTCCATCGATACCCACGACGAGCAATTTGTTGGTCTGACGTGCGCGTTCGCAAATGTGATCGCGCAAAAGATTGACTGCATCATCTTCGGCGATGATTTGGGGTGATGAAATGCGCATGACAGCTTCCTGAAAATAACGAGAAAAGTACACAATTTCAGCAAAAATACACGTTCGAGCTTGTACTTTTGCCGGAAGAATGTACTTTTGTGGGGCCGCCTTGTTCCTTTAGTCTTCAATCTCCTTTTTGACATGGTCAATTACACCGGGAACGGCGTTTTTAATCATGTCAAAAGTTGTATAGAAGTCTTCCTGACCGCCGTACCAGGGGTCGTAGATTCCCAAAGAATCGTGTTCTTGGTCTGCAACTTCAGGGTCGAACTCGCGCATAAGATGGATTTTTTTGCGTTGCTCATCGGTGCTCGCCATTCGCATGAGTGCACGATAGTGGTTCAAATCCATCGCCAAAATCAGGTCTTGGGCATCGAGCTGGGACACGGTGAACTGCTGGGCACGATGAGCGGAAGTATTGATGTTGAGCTCATTGAGAACTTTCGCTGCACGGCGGTCAATTGGGTTACCGTGTTCTTCATCGGAGATGCCAGAAGAGGTGACTTCGACGTCGAGCCCTGCCTTCTTAGCGGCATCTTTGAGAAGAAATTCCCCGGTGGGAGACCGGCAAATATTGCCGGTGCAGACTGTCATAATTTTGTACATCGTTAGACTCTCTTTCAATCAATGCGTAAGGGGCTTGAATAAATACCTACTCAAGTGGCTATTGCACCAAAATACCTTAGGATTTCTTGATAAACCTGTGTATAGTCTTTGCGGTACACACATTTTACTGTGAGCCGAATCTGTTCAGCGGTTTTACCTGGAGCAGAAGCCGGGGCAGCACCCGGTATAGGCTCTTCAGATTGCTTCGATGGTTCGAAGAACGACTTAAAGTCCCGTGATCTCCACACAAAGATCACGGGACTTTTTGCATCTGCACAGAGGAGCGAAAGCGGGCCAATCTTTTGGTGGCTTTTCAATAAGTTGAGCGATATTAACTCAATTTTGGTTATGTTCTCTGAGGGTGAAATTCTCTTAATTTCTGCCTAAAAACCGCTCAAAATCAGGGTTTTGAGACCGAAAAATACTACCTTGCTATGATTTAACGAATAAAAGTTGAGCTTATCTGACTCAACTCTATTGACATTTTCCCCAAACATGAGAGACTTGTATCAAGGCAAAAGCGAAACGAGCACTCAACTTTAGAGACTCGCCGGTTTTGCAAAAGATTTAAATATACGAACTCACTAAGGAGAAAACACATGGCACGTGCAGTAGGTATTGACCTCGGTACCACCAACTCGGTCGTTTCAGTACTTGAAGGTGGCGAACCTGAGGTTATTGCAAACTCAGAAGGCGCTCGCACCACCCCCTCCGTCGTTGCATTCAGCAAAGACGGCGAAGTTTTGGTAGGTGACGTCGCAAAGCGTCAGGCAGTCACTAACGTTGACCGCACCATCGCATCCGTCAAGCGCCATATGGGCACTGATTGGACCACCGACATTGACGGCAAGAAGTACACCCCCCAGGAAATCTCAGCTCGTATTTTGATGAAGCTGAAGGGCGACGCCGAGTCATACCTGAATGACAAGGTGACCGATGCGGTTATCACCGTTCCTGCATACTTCAACGACGCTGAGCGTCAGGCAACCAAAGAAGCTGGCGAAATCGCGGGTCTGAACGTTCTGCGTATCGTCAACGAGCCCACCGCCGCAGCTCTTGCATACGGCCTGGATAAGGGCAAGGAAGACGAACTCATCCTCGTATTCGACCTCGGTGGCGGTACTTTCGACGTCTCGCTCCTTGAAGTTGGTAAGGACGAAGACGGCTTCTCCACCATTCAGGTTCGCGCAACTTCAGGCGACAACCGCCTCGGTGGTGACGACTGGGATCAGCGCATCGTTGACTGGCTGCTTGAGCAGGTCAAGTCCAAGACCGGCGCAGATCTTTCCAAGGACAAGATTGCTCTTCAGCGTCTGCGTGAAGCAGCAGAGCAGGCTAAGAAGGAACTTTCTTCAGCTACCTCCACTAACATTTCACTGCAGTACCTCTCGGTAACTCCTGAGGGTCCCATTCACTTGGACGAGAAGCTGACCCGTGCTAAGTTCCAGGACATGACTGCAGACTTGTTGGAACGCACCAAGAAGCCTTTCAACGACGTCATCAAGGAAGCCGGAGTATCCATCTCCGAGATTGCACACGTCATTCTCGTTGGTGGTTCAACCCGTATGCCTGCTGTGGCTGAGGTTGTCAAGGAGCTCACCGGTGGCCGCGAACCCAACAAGGGCGTCAACCCCGATGAAGTTGTTGCAATGGGTGCAGCTGTTCAGGCTGGCGTTCTGAAGGGCGACCGCAAGGATGTTCTGCTGATTGACGTTACCCCGCTTTCTCTCGGCATTGAGACTAAGGGCGGCGTCATGACCAAGCTGATTGACCGCAACACCGCTATCCCCACCAAGCGCAGTGAAACCTTCACTACCGCTGAGGATAACCAGCCTTCAGTATCGATTCAGGTATTCCAGGGTGAGCGTGAATTCACTCGCGATAACAAGAACCTCGGTACCTTCGAGCTGACCGGTATTGCGCCTGCTCCTCGCGGTGTTCCTCAGGTTGAGGTTACCTTTGATATCGATGCTAACGGTATCGTCCACGTATCCGCTAAGGACAAGGGCACCGGCACCGAGCAGTCGATGACTATCACCGGCGGCACCTCGCTGTCCAAAGATGACATCGATCGCATGGTCAAGGATGCCGAAGCTCACGCTGAGCAGGACAAGGCGCGCCGTGAAGCTGCTGAGACCCGCAACCAGGCTGAGACTTCCGCTTACTCCATCGAGAAGCTCATCAAGGAAAATGGCGACAAGCTTCCCGAGGATGTCAAGACCGAGGTTCAGGGCGACGTCGACGCAGTCAAGGCAGCTCTTGAAGGTGACGACGACGACGCAGTAAAGTCCGCTTTTGAGAAGCTACAGCAGTCCCAGACTAAACTGGGCGAGGCTATCTACGCTTCCGCTCAGGCAGAGGCCGCTAACGGCGACTCCTCTGCACAGGCTGATGACGACGACGTAGTGGATGCAGAAGTAATCGACGACGAAGACGAGAAGAAGAACTAATCATGGCTGAAAACACCAACGAGCAGCAGGGCAATGACCCTTTGGAAGACGCTTTCGAGGCGCCCTCCGCTGAAGGCCACCCAGAAGCCGAAGGTGTATCTGAGGACGCCGTAGTAGAGGAAGAATCTGCTACGGCACCCGAAGAAGCCTCGGTGGAGGATTCGGTCGACGAAAACGAAAAGCTGGCAGCTGAGCGACTTGAGGATCTTCGACGTTTGCAGGCGGAGTTCACTAACTTCAAGAATCGCAGTGCTAAGGAAAAAGAGCAGCTTCGCGAATTTGTGATGGCAGATTTTGTGAGCGCGCTCCTTCCAGTCATCGATGATATTGATGCCGCTCGTCAGCACGGCGATTTGGAAGACGGTCCCTTTGCCGCCATTGCCCGCAAGCTTGAAGAAACTTTGGGCAAGCACGGCATGGAGCGTTTCGGTGAAGTCGGCGAGGCTTTCGATCCGAAGATTCACGAGGCGGTTCTTCAGCAGCCTACTTCTGAGGTTGAACCCGATCATGTGTCGATGGTTCTGCGGAACGGCTACAAGGTCAAAGACCGCGTGGTGCGTTCGGCTCAGGTAGCTGTTGCTACTGCTGAATAAAATCGGGCTGAGATAGCCCATCAAGCTAGATTGGGGCGGGCTCGAAGTTCTCGAGCCCGCCCATTCTATGAAAAGCAATAATATTTTTTGAGAAGACTTAAAAGAGATTTACCTACGCTGAGATAAGGAGGCGTTCGATGGCAAGTGAAAACTGGCTTAATCAAGATTTTTATAAGGTGCTGGGGGTAGCTGAAGACGCCTCCGATGCAGACATCAAAAAGGCTTACCGCAAGCTAGCGCGCAAGTATCACCCCGACCAACACCCTGGAGATGCCGAGGCAGAGCGGAAGTTCAAAGAAGTAGCTGAGGCTTACGACGTCCTGTCTGATAAGAAGGATCGCGAGGAATACGACCAGATCCGCAAGTACGGTGCCGCTGGTTTTGCTGGCGCCCAGGGTGGCGGATTCCCCGGTGGCTTCGGGGGAGGGTTCCCCGGCGGGCAAAACGTTCACTTTAGCCAGTCCGGCGGTGGTCAAAACATTAACATTGAGGATTTGCTCGGTGGAATGTTCGGTGGTGGCGCCGGAGGGCTCGGCGGCTTTGGTGGTGGCTCCAACTTTGGCGGCGGCTTCCAGCAGGCTCCTCGCAAGGGTGCCGACGTTGAGGCAAATGCTCGTATCTCATTCAAGGATTCCTTCAACGGTACCGAACGATCAGTGACCTTGCCGTCGGGAGCAACGACTAAGATTCGTATTCCCTCGGGGGTCAAAGATGGTCAGAAGCTGAAACTGCGGGGCAAAGGGCAACAAGGTCCCGGCGGTGCTGGAGATTTGATACTTCACGTATTTGTTGATTCGCACCCTGTTTTTGAGCGCGATGGCAACGACGTAGTGGTTCATGTTCCTGTTTCCTTGCAGGAAGCCGTGGAGGGCGCCGTACTCGAAGTACCTACTCCCGACGGTAAGAGCGTGAAATTACGTTTGCAGGCAGGTGCTCCAGCAGGCCAAAAGATGCGCGCCAAAGCCCGCGGGTTTAAGACAGCAAAGGGCACCGGCAACTTGATTGTTATCCCTGAAGTTGAGCTACCTCAGAATCTCACGGATGAGGCGAAAACTGCATTTGCTGAGTTCTTGAAGCTGGCTCCTCAAGGGGATGTTCGCAGCGATTTGATGAGGAAGGCGGCGCAGTAACAGATGGCTTTAGGATCAGACCGACCGGTTTACGTTATTTCGATTGCTGCTGAGCTTGCGGGTATGCACCCCCAGACTTTACGCCAGTATGATCGCATGGGTCTGGTTGAGCCGTCGCGTGCTCCGGGGCGCGCCCGTCGTTACTCGCAACGGGACGTCGAGAAGCTGCAGGAAATACAGGATCTTTCGCAGGCAGGCGTTTCTTTAGAGGGTATTAAGCGCATTATGGGCTTGCAGAATCAGTTGGATGAGATGCATGCTCGTATGCAGGAGATGGCGCAGGAGCTGGACGTCGCACATGCTAAGTTGGCGGAATCCTCGCGGGTCTTCGCTGCGGGGTCGCGCGGTGAGGTAGTGCATTTGGCGCGCGGTAAGCGCCCGGCGGGTAAGCCTCGTTCGCAGGCAGTAGTTCTATATCGCCCTAATCGCGGAGGCAAATAAATTCTCGCTGTGATGGAAATCTACTGGAAATAATTGAAAATATTTACTTTACGTGTAAACTAAATAGGTGTTGATTTCCCCCCAATCGACATCCCCCATTTTTCCAGCAGATTGTTCCCCCATGATATTTTCTGATGCAGTTTTATTGTTTGTTGCCGTTCAGGTGATCCTAGGTACTGCCTGGGCTTATCCTAAAGTCTTTCGCGTGCATCCTATTTCTGGTAACCAGCCGCAGATTAGTCGCGGTAACTCTATTTATGTCGGCAATAGTACGGTCGTGAACTCTCATCCTGAATATGTAAACAATGACTACGGTAATGCCGGCGGCGAGTGGTTCGACTTGTCGAAGTAGTCCTGCTGTAGCTCGACGACGCCGTCTGCCTTAAAGCGTGAACTCCTCTGGGTCACTAAATCCGTAGAAGGGCACTGAAATAAGTGCCCTTCTACGGATTTAGTGACCCTTGCTCGTTAAATTAGCGACGTCGATACGTCAGGTCGTGGGCCCGCCGTCCAGCTTCGCCGGCTTTGCGCTCAAACGATGTCAGCACGCGACCGTCCCATCGGGGAGCCCAGCCGCCAGCAGGATCCTGCTCGGTAGCGCCCTCACCAGAGTGCAGGTTTTCGAAATCGGGGTGAGCATCCAAAACGTCTCGCATTACAATCGCGTATTCTTCCCAGTCGGTTGCTAAACGCCAGGTAGCACCGGGCTTCAAGACGCGAGCTACCTTATCGGCGAATTCCGGTGAAATCAGGCGGCGTTTATGGTGGCGAGTCTTATGCCAGGGGTCCGGGAAGAAAACCCACAGCTCATCAATAGAGTCTTCATCAAACATGTTGTCCAAAAGCTCTGGTGCATTTGCCTGTGCCACCCGTACGTTCTCCACACCCTCTGCCGCCATTTTGCGCAACAAATCTGCAATGCCGGGAGTGTAAACCTCAACCGCCAAAAAGTTACGCTCAGGCTGCTGCGCCGCGCGATGAACAATCGCCTCACCTAAGCCGGAGCCAACCTCCACGGTCAGGGGAGCGGTGCGACCATAAATTTTTTCGGCATCGAACTCAGCCTCGGGTGCCACCGATGTGTCGGTCAAAAGGCGCGGCAAATCCAACACATGGGTAGGGGAGAAATCTTCCCACGCCTTCAAGCGGCGTCCGGTGAGTCGATCGCCACGACGGACAAACGAGAGTGGCTGCCGGTGAAACTTTTCGGGAGTTTCTTGCTCGGTAGGCTCAATACCCTGCTCGCGCAACTCTTCTTGAGCCGCAAAATCTGCCTTTTGCTTATTGGTTTCCATAAGGGATTCTCCTTTAATATGCCGGGTACCTGCGGAAACTCAAAGCACCACCCGGGAACAACCTCTCTAGTTTAAAGCACAAAAAATGCTCTGCCGCTCAAAGAGCAACAGAGCATTCAGTCAACAAAAAGTTATTACTTCTTCTTCTTGGAAAGAAGCAGAGCCAAGCCAGCGCCGAGAAGAACGAAGTCCTTAGCCAGCGCAGTGCCTTCCTGGGAGGGGCGGATGCCGTCTTCCATGGTCATGTTTTCGTCACCGAAGTACATAGTGAGCATGCCAGCGGAGAATACGGTCAGACCCAAGCCAGCGAGCTTTGCGGGAATAACGGGAAGAAGGAGTGCTGCACCCAAAGCGGTTTCGCCGTAAGCAAGTGACTTGCCGAAGGTGTTAGCGGAAAGCTTCTCAACCTGGGGAACGCCTACCTTAGCCATCTGCTGGAGGTAGCCGTAGGTGCCTTCGTCCATGCCGAGCTTGCCGATGCCGGAGTTCAGGATGAGGGCGCCAGTGGTGGAGCGCAATGCAAGATTGGAGAGAAATGACATGTCATTTTCCTTTCAGAATAAGGTTTGTTTTCAAGAAAAGACTTTACACGGAAAATAATTCAAGAGCACCTACATTCGTGAAAAATATTGCAAGGGTAAGGCAAAACACTCTGGTGCGAACCGTGGGGCGAGGTGCGTTTTACTTCTTTTTGCGCGAGAGAGCCAATGCAAGACCGGAGCCGAGGAAAGCAATATCCTTGGCGTAGCTCACGCCTTCTTGGGAGGGGCGGACGCCGTCGTCGAGGGTGAGGCTGTCATCGTTGAGGTACATGGTGAGCAATCCCGCGGAAAATGCGGTAAGACCAAGACCTGCAATTTTGGCAGTAACTACGGGGCAAAGTAGCGCGCTGCCCAGCGCAATTTCGGAGTAAGCGAGACCCTTCCCGAAAGTAGTGGGGGAGAGGGTGGACAAGCTAGGTACAGCTTTAGAACCCATATCCTGCAACCACTTATAGGTTTCTTCGTCAGCATTGAGCTTGCCCAGGCCTGAATTCAAAATGAAGGCACCGGTAGTAGAGCGAAGTGCAACGTTTGAAAGAAAAGACATTATTACTCCTAATTTCAAAATTTTATAAGCGTACTTACAGTGTATGCCATCTTATGGTGTTGATTGGGGCGCAAAATGAGGAATCTTTAAGTTGTGCCACATCATGAGAAATACACCTTTTTGAGTCTTTGAGGTTGGCAACGTCTGGGAAATTCGTCTAATCTGTGATGTAACTAGGACCACTGTGTTACGCAATCTGCAACCGGAAGAAACTCCCGTTTTCCCCATGCGTAACTAGACGGTTTACATACATTCTGGAGGTAACGTGCCCAGTCACGCACAGAACGACGTCGCTGAAGTTGAATCAGACGGCTCGCTACAAAGAGGTCTCAGTAACCGCCATATCCAGCTCATTGCAATCGGTGGTGCAATCGGTACCGGTCTGTTCATGGGCTCAGGCAAAACTATTAGCCTAACCGGTTCATCCATTCTTTTCGTTTACATCATTATCGGCGCGGCGATCTTTATGGTTCTGCGCGCTATGGGTGAGCTTCTCCTATCTAATTTGTCTTATAAGTCTTTCTCAGACTTCGCATCCGACATTCTTGGTCCCGGTGCCGGGTTCTTTGTCGGATGGTCCTACTGGTTTATGTGGGTTGTTACTGCAGTAGCGGACGTTATTGCAATTACTGGCTACGTGAAATTCTGGTGGGAAGATGTTCCCCTCTTCCTACCAGCGCTAGTTATTATCGGTTTGCTTCTCGCGCTGAACCTACCTTCGGTAAAGAACTTCGGTGAAATCGAGTTCTGGTTCGCCATTATTAAGATTGTTGCAATTCTTGCACTCATTATTGTCGGTGGCATCATGGTTGCCACCGCTTTCACTCCCGAAAACGGCGACACCGCACGCGTATCCAACCTCTGGGAACACGGCGGATGGTTCCCCAAGGGCGCTATGGGCTTTCTCGGTGCTTTCCAGATTGCGCTGTTCGCCTTCCTGGGTTCTGAACTTGTAGGTACAACTTCTGCAGAAACCAAAGATCCTTACACCACTTTGCCTAAGGCAATTAATGCCGTCCCCGTTCGTATTATTCTCTTCTACGTCCTGACTCTGGCAGTAATTCTCATGGTGACTCCCTGGACCAAGATTGTTCCTGAGAATAGCCCCTTCGTCTCCATGTTCAGCTTGGCTGGCTTTGGTGCCGCGGCATCGGTAGTGAACTTCGTGGTTCTCACCTCTGCAGCGTCCTCGGCTAACTCCGGTATCTTCTCCACCTCTCGTATGGTCTACGGTCTTGCAGAAGAAGGCTCCGCCCCCAAAGTGTTTGCTCTCCTTAGTAAGAACGGTGTACCTCGTAACGCACTATTCCTCACCTCCGTATTGCTTCTCTCATCCATCATTCTGCTTTACTCGGGTGACTCAGTGATTGGTGCATTTACCTTGGTGACCACTGTGGCCGCTATTCTGGCAATCTTCAACTGGGCAATGATTCTCATTTCCTACATTTCCTACCGCAAACAGTTCCCTGAGCGTCACGCAGCTTCCAGCTACAAGATGCCCGGTGGTGTGGGAGCAGCTTATGTAACCCTGGCATTCTTCATCGCCATGATTATTGTGTTGGCTCTGTTCCAAGATACCCGGATTGCACTGTTTACAATGCCCGGATGGTTCATCATTTTGGCTATTGGCTGGGCAATCGTTCGCCGCAACCCCAACTCCGCACGTTTGCAAGAGAAGGCTAAGCTTGAACGCACCCAGGCACTAGATATTGTTCCTCCTCGCGAAAAAGACAAAACACTATAAGTTGTTAGGCTCTTATCCGCCAAGGTGAGATATACGAATCAGGACGCCGTCTTGCGCTTCTAAAGCGCAAGACGGCGTCCATGTTCGATGATCTTATTTTTTGACGTTTGAACGGTAAGCGGGTTGCTCAGGACAGGTTTTGAGAACCCGCTCCATTGCCTGCTTCTCGGTAGGCGTGACCCAGAGACCGTAAGCTGCTTTGACGGACACCTGACGCCCCACGTACTCACACTGGTAGCCACGTTGAGGAAGCCAATGTGCGGCGTCGGCATCGGACTTCTCCCTATTTGCTGCGCTGGTGGTTGCTTGAAGGTTCAGCGGATCATTGCCCAACTGCGCTCGCTGAGACTCACTCAGCAAAGTGGCGCCTGTTTGCCAGGCATTTGATAGTGCTACTACGTGGTCGATGGGAACCAACTGGCTGGTCTGCTCACCGCGCGTGAAATCTACCGAGGAGCCGGTGTAAGGATCAACTAAAGTGCCTGAAACGACCTTGCAGTTCTCGTTGCGCTTGAGATTCTGCAGATCGCGGGTGAGCACATCGTTGCGCTGATCGCAGCCGTTACCATCCACATCTGACCATGCTTTGCCAAACATCTCCCGCGAATATCCCGTTACCTCACCGGGCTGGCGAACTTCTAAGGTGCCTAAGACATCTGACGCTGTGGAGTAGGTTGATATCCCGCTATGAGCAAAACCTGTGCTGACGGGCGTACCAGCGGGGCGCAAGGCATCGACGGCGGCGTCCCAGTCCCAGCCGTTCTTACCCCACCAAAAAATGCCCGCAACCACAAGGATTGCTAGGAAAATCAGGCTGAGGTAAAAACGAACTTTGAGGGGGAGCTTCTTTGATCTAAGTCTTCTGCGTGCCACTTAGTCGTTCAGCTCAGATTGTACGCTGATTCGAGTAGTCGAATCCTCGATGAACTGGGCAGGAACCATCGGAACAGACCCGGTCGTAGGATCCACTACATGAGTACGAGAGGAATTAGTGGGGTCATCAGACTGGAAATAATCGGGGCGTTCACAGTGCAGACCCTCTCGCATGGCGCGAATAATGTGCTCGGCAGCAGCAGAGGAGTCAAAGAAATTCTGGGACCAGGTGAGAGTTCCTTCGCTCGGCTCACCCCAACCTTGCTCTCGCAAATACTCAATGTTGTATTCCTCTTTGCGCATTGAGAAATCGTTAGAATCTGTAATCTCGCACAGGTACCCGCCGGGGGAGCGCAAAATGCTGACGTAGGGGGTGTAATCACCTGCGGCAATTGACCCCGGGGTGAGGTAATAAACTCGTAGAGTCTGGTTCCAGGGAAGTTCTCTTAATCTGGCGAAGAGAACGTTGGTGAGAGACTTCCATGCCTGACGTTCTACCTCATGGGGGTTATGCGGTGCTTGTTGCACCACCCCGATACCCTGCGCCTTCAAATCTTCAATGCGGAGCGGAGCGGACTCTGAAGAGGTATAGGACTCCACCGGACGCGCGGGCACAGCCTTAGCATGGCTCATCTGCAGAGCATCGTTGACCATGCGACGTCCAAGTTTCAGCGCCCGATGCCAGGAACCGTATTTGGCGCGCACTGCACCGACCAGGGGTGCTCTGCCTATCTGATTGCGAGCCACAGCCCAGCTACCGTACAGCAGAACAGTGGGGTTACGGTCATAGCGAATGCAGTAACTAAGGAACTCCCCTAAGGCGTTGCGAAAAGCACGATCGCTGACTGCTGAAGCAGAAACGCTCATGCCGAGTTCTTCCAAGTCAGGAGGGCAAATTCCAACCCGCAAAAGTGCCTGAGAAAAATTTCCCTCACCCAGACGATCTTCGATGATCGAGCGTTGCGGGGGCCAGAGAAAGACATCATCTGAGATTCCCTGAACCTCGGCGGGTAAGTCTTCGAGGAAATCGTCGTAGGTAACCTCGTCTAAGCGAATATAGGGGTTTTCTGCCAGGTGCTTCAACGTGGCGCCACAGCGGCTCATGATAGAAGCGATCTTTTGAGCATCTACCCCTGCAGTAGTAAAGAGACGGGATAAATCCTGAACAATTACAGGGTCAAGGTGAACCGCGGTGTACTCAGGTTCAGGATCAAGATCGTGGGTGACTGCTACGGCATACCAGAGAGCCGCTGCCATCATCACATTATTGAGTAGATTCTCCTTGCGACCTATGAAAGTCCAGCGACCGGAATTAATAGCTTTATGCACAAAGTCAGGGTTTACCTCGGGAAAGAGGGTAGTAAAACGACTGTATGCTTCGCCGGGAGTCCACCCCGCCCGAACCAGCTGGTCCAGGAGATCTGAGTAGTTTTCAACAAACTTCTCGTATGAATCCGATTCATTCACGGTAGGTAGCTACTTTCTAAAGTCAGTTAAAGAACACTACATGCAATCACGAAATGACTCCGATTGAAAATAATGTATCTTTTCAAATGTAGTCCGCTCAGTTGAGGGCTTCAATCATAAGTAGTTCTATTACTTGAATAAGCCTTCCCCTTCGATTAGCGGGGAATCCCCTCTAATGAGAAACTAGAGGTATGACATCAGCCAGCACCGTTTTGCATCAAATTGAGAGCGCGCTCACCGGCGAACTGGGAGTGGAACTCTCCAGCGTTCGCGCAGTAATTGAGCTGCTCGATTCTGGTGCTACGGTGCCCTTCATCGCTCGCTACCGCAAGGAAAAAACCGGTGGGCTGAGTGACGTCCAGCTTCGCTTGCTCCAAGATCGCCTGGGGTACTTGCGAGAGCTTGAAGACCGGCGTTCAAGTATCTTACAGTTGCTCACCGAGCGGGGTGTGCTCGAACCCTCGCTGAAGGCATCAGTATTGGCGGCGTCCACCAAGAATGAATTGGAATCGCTCTACGCTCCCTACAAAGTGGCGCGGCGAACCAAAGCGCAGATAGCGTTGGAAGCTGGATTAGAGCCTCTAGTGGACGATTTGTTAGAAGTTCCGCTGGCAGATTTGCACGATATCGCTGCCGCTTACATTCACCCTGCAGAAAAGGGCGCACCGGACGACACAGCAGTACCCGATACTGAAACTGCCCTCGCTGGTGCCCGCGCTATCTTGCATGAATACGCCGTCTACGACCACGAACTCATGGACGAGCTGCGAGAAAAACTCTGGAACACCGGAGTAATTACCTCAAAGGTGGTGCCGAGCCACCGCACTGTGCTGGCACAAGAGACCAGCAAATTTTCCGATTACTATGATTTTTCCGAGAGAATCCGTAAGATTCCTTCGCACCGGTTGATGGCCCTCATGCGGGCTGAAAAGTCCGGGGAAGTCAAAGTCACCGTAGATGTGGCAGAGGTTCCCGGCCCTAAAACCGGGCTCAAGGGTGAAGCTTTAGCCCGCCATCAAAACCTCACCGAAGGATATGAGACCGCCCGCGCGTCCTTCGAATCGGCGGTGGCATTTGCCCTGGGCATTCCCGTGCAGATTCTGAATACGGTCTCAGATGACGAACGCGTTTTGGGCTGGCTTGCCGCTACCGTTCGCTCGGCATGGCGGCAAAAAGTTTTGCCCCGCCTTGCTGCCGACCTGCGTACCCAACTCACCGAGCGCGCAGAAAAGGACGCGGCGGCAGTTTTCGCCTCCAATCTGCGTGATTTATTGCTGGCTGCACCGGCGGGCAACCGCACCGTGCTGGGTCTGGATCCGGGGCTTCGCACCGGCGTCAAAATTGCGGTGGTCTCTCCTACCGGCGCGGTACTAGATACGGCTGTCATCTATCCGCATGCCCCCCAAAACCGCTGGGATGAGGCGCTGGACCAGCTAGAAACGATGGTGCGTGAGTTTAAGGTAGAACTGCTCTCCATTGGAAACGGCACCGCTTCGCGCGATACAGACCGCTTGGCGGGTGATCTCCTCAAACGGCTGGCGCAACAGGGGAATGACGGTGTACAGAAAGTAACGGTGTCTGAAGCCGGTGCATCCGTGTATTCGGCATCTGCACTAGCCACCGAAGAACTACCCGACATGGATGTCTCTTTACGCGGGGCGGTATCTATCGCCCGCCGTTTACAAGACCCCTTGGCTGAGCTGGTAAAAATCGACCCGCAGTCTATTGGAGTGGGTCAGTATCAGCACGATATACCGGGAAACATCCTTGCCAAATCTCTGGATGCCACCGTGGAAGATTGTGTGAATGCGGTAGGCGTGTGGGTCAATTCTGCCTCTCCCGCCCTGCTCTCACATGTAGCGGGTATCAACGCCACCACCAGTGAGGCAATCGTGAAGTTCCGTGAGGAAAATGGTGCTTTTTCCACCCGCCAGGATCTCTTGAAAGTTCCCCGTCTTGGCCCTAAAGCATTCGAACAGGCTGCCGGGTTTATTCGCATTGCAGATGGCTCCGAGCCCCTCGACGCCTCAGGCGTTCACCCCGAAGCCTACGATCTCGCTCGCGCTATCGTACATGACGCCGGAGGGATGCAAGGCAGCTCGGTTTCCGCTGAGAAACTGGCTCAGTTGAAGCCTGAAGATTATGTGAGCGAACGTTTTGGGCTGCCCACGGTACGCGATATTTTTGCCGAACTCGAACGACCCGGGCGTGATCCCCGGCCGGACTTCCAGACCGCCGAATTCACCCCCGGCGTCGAGACGATTGACGACGTCGCCGTCGGTATGATTCTTGAAGGAACGGTTTCAAATGTGGCTGCCTTTGGCGCCTTCGTGGATATCGGAGTACACCAGGATGGACTGGTGCACATCTCGCAGATGAGTACCGGCTACGTGGATGATCCGCACAAGATTGTGCGCTCTGGCGACGTCGTGAAAGTGCGGGTGACTGAGGTTAACGCCCAGCGTGGCCGCATAGCGCTGTCTCTGCTCCTTGAAGAAAAACCCGCGAAGCCAAAGCACGTGCGGGGGAATCATTCTTCTGCACGGACGAACGCATCAAAGCCTGGTGGAGCTCGAAAAGGTAGCGGCGTGGCGCATCGCCGCCGGTAACGCCTATGCCGCTTTGTCAATTGAATTCCCCGCTGGTGCTTGCAGTTTTTGGCGGGGAATCGGGCGAGTAATTGGAATGATTTCGCTCAGCTGTGCGTCCTGGCGCGCCTGCTTACCGTGGAACACAAACCGATCAAGAGCCCAGTAACGAAAGATCATGGCAATGAGAGTACCCAGGATGGGACCAGCCAAGAAGTCGCAGGTTTCTTGGGCAAGCAGGGAAATATAGGGCGTTTCCAAATGGAAAACGTAACGAGATACCCACTGTGGCGCAGCGTTTAAAGCGATCCCGCCGAGGGTCACCAGCGTGAAACCAACCATCTCCTTGGGGCGGGGATCGCCGCCGGCGTCCTTCCACGTCCAACGCGCAGAGAGAATATAGGAGACCACAGAGGCAATGGCTGTGGCTATGAGCAGGGCAGTGGTGGGCTTCTCGGTCATAATCGTATATTTCAGACCGTAATTAATAGTCATGGTCAGAATAAAGCAGAAACCTCCCACCATCAGAAAGCGAATTTTTTCGCTGGCAAGGAGTTTATTGATATTGCTGACCATGGTTACTCGATTTCTTCAGACGCTCCTCCACCGGAGGCAGGTTGTATCATCTAACCCAAAAATAGCACCGTTGAGTACAAATAAGCTGAAAATTCAACCCTAGAAACCTCAATATTTGGTTGCGATTTGGCAACAATTCATAAAAATATGGACGGAGCACCCAGCCAAAAATCAAGAAACCGGGCGAGGTAGAAACACCTCACCCGGTTTATTCTGCAGTCGTGTACCGCTTAGAAGTCGCAGTCCTTGGGATCGGGGCCAATACGACCGTCGTTCTTAGTCAGAGCAGAAATCTTCTCTACCTCGTCGTCGGTGAGCTTGATATCAAGTGCCGCGAAGTTTTCCTTGATGCGCTCTGGGGTAACCGACTTAGGAATCACCACGTTACCCAGTGCCAGATGCCAGGCAATGACAACCTGAGCAGGGGTTGCCTCGTGCGCCTGAGCAATCTCCACGACCACGGGGTCGTTCAAAATGTCGCCCCCCTGACCCAGCGGTGACCACGCCTCGGTCAAAATCCCCAATTCTTTATGAACCTCGCGCAAAGCGTGCTGATTGAAGTAGGGGTGTAATTCAATCTGGTGGATGGCAGGGGTTACGCCGGTTTCGGCAATGATTTCGCGCAACTGCTCCTCGGGGAAGTTCGAAACGCCAATGCTGCGCACCTTGCCCTGTTTCTGCAAATTAATGAGTGCTTTCCACGCCTCAAGGTAGGTATCCTGAACCGGCTTCGCCCAGTGAATGAGAAGCAAATCCAGCGGCTTGGAGAGACCAAGCTTCTTCATCGACACCTCAAAAGAGGCCTGTGCCTTCTCGAACTCCTGCTGGTCATTCCACACCTTGGTGGTCACGAAAACGTCGTCTTCGCTCACCGAAGAATGAGCAAGAGCCGCGCCAACGCCCTCTTCATTTCCATAAATCTGAGCGGTATCAACGTGGCGGAAACCGGCATCTAATGCCTGCTCCACGACCTTCTCTGCAACTTCGTTCTCAACCTGCCAGACGCCGTAGCCCAGCTGGGGAATCTCGTTACCATCATTGAATTTTTTCAGCGGTGAGGCAGTCATATTTTTCCTTTCCAGAGAGTATGCAGTTTTAGCTTACTCAGCGGCGCTGCAGCTCTCTACTTATTTAGCTGAACGAAAAGAGTCGCGGTCTGAATACTCGGGCGCACCCAAATCGCCTTCAGCGGGATCTCCGCCCAATCGCTCACCCTGGGGACGCGAACCCAAAGCCATTAGATTATCAACGGTCAAATGCACCTGCGGAGCCTCAAAATTAGCGCGAATACGCTCGGCAGTGACCGACTTAGGAATCACAATATTGTCAATCGCCAAATGCCAGGCAAGAATAACCTGCGCATTAGTAATGCCGTGCTCGGCGGCGATAGCGGCGACGGCGTCGTCGTTAATATCCTTGCCCTGCCCGAGCGGCGACCATGCCTCGGTCAAGATTCCACGGTCGGCGTTATCGGCGCGCTGAATCTGCTGATTGAGATAGGGGTGTAGCTCAATCTGATGCACCACGGGAGTAACCCTGCTCGGTTTCAACGAATCAATCTGTTCGGTCGTGAAATTCGAAACGCCAATAGATTTGACCAGTCCGCGCTCGCGCAACTCAATAAGCGCGTCCCATGACTGTCGGTACTTTCCCAGGGCAGGCTGGGCCCAGTGAATCAGATAGAGGTCAAGATAATCGGTATCTAGTAATTCCAACGATTTTTCGCAGGCTTCCAGAGCAGTTTCAAAACCCTGATCGGTGTTCCACAGCTTGCCGGTCACAAAGACATCTTCGCGGGTAAGCCCCGAATTTTTCAGCGCTGAACCAACTTCTTTTTCGTTCTTATAGATGGTGGCAGTATCGACGTGGCGGTAGCCGGTTTCAAACGCTGTGAGCACGGCACGTTCGGTGGCATCCGGGGCAATACCGCAGACGCCGAAGCCCATCTGGGGAATGGTCTTGCCATCGGAAAAAGTTTTCAGGGGTTGGTTCTCGGGAATGTTCATAGTGTTCCTCTCATCGGTGTTTCTTCTATTCTCTCTGCTGAAGGGTCAGTAAATCAGCGAGAGTGTACTTATTTCAGCGCATTTTCGCGGAAAAGGTGACCCACCTGCTTCTACGTCCTGATTACACTGGTGTTCATGCCCTCACTGTTCATGGACACCACCCCGCTTAAAGAAAGCCGAGATTACCGCCGTATCTGGATGGGGTCGGTGTTTTCTACCATGGGGTTTCAGATCACTGCGATTGCGATTGCCCTGGAGATTTTCTCCATCACAGGTTCGCCAGGCGCGGTGGGTCTGACGGGATTGGTGGCGGTTGGACCACTCATTTTGGGTGGTCTATACGGCGGCGTCATTGCTGATACCTACGACCGTCGCAAGGTTGCTCTCCTGGCATCTATCAGCATGTGGCTGGTTACTGTGGCAATTGCCGTTCACGCGTGGATGGGGCTTCATAATATTTGGTTACTCTATGGCTTGGTTGCCTTGGAATCGCTGCTTCAACCCATCAACCAGGCAGCGCGCGGTGCGATTATTCCACGGCTAGTTCGGCGCCGTCTGCTACCGGCTGCTAACGCTTTAAATATGACGGTGGGAACCTTGGGCATGAGCGTTGGCCCCATGCTTGGCGGTGCGCTGGTGGCAACGGTGGGTTATCCATGGACGTACTCTATTAACGTTTTCGCCATGATGGTAGGGCTGTGGGCCCTCTACGAGTTACCTCCCATGGTGCCGGAGAAGAAAGCTGAAGGGGCCTCCCGTGGTATCCGTTCGGTCGTCGAAGGCTTCTCGTTCGTACGTCAGGTTCCCGTGGTCGGCATGACGTTCGTGGTGGACCTCATCGGCATGATTTTCGCGCAAGCAAAACCCCTTATTCCAGCCCTTGTTGTAGTGGCATTTGGTGGCGGTGATGCCGCATCTGGCGTCTTGCTTTCCGCAGGTGCAGTAGGAGCTTTCCTAGGCGTGACTTTCTCCGGTTGGCTCAAGAACGTACGCCGTCAGGGGCGTTTTCTCACCCTTTCATACGTAGGCTGGGGTGCCGGGTTCTTCGCTTTTGGCGCTGTAGCCTTTTGGTTGGACGGGCGTAACCCCTCGACGTCGCTGGCGGAGAATCTCTGGGCAATTTTACTGGGCGCTGCGGGCCTGGCATTCGCTGGTTGGTGTGATGCTTTGGGGTCGGTTTTCCGCTCCACCATTATTCAAACGGCAGCGCCGGACAGCATGCTGGGTCGCATGAATGGGATGTTCATTGTGACCGTGACCGGTGGCCCCAACCTCGGCACCGCAATGGTCGGTGGCGTCGCCCAACTCGTGGGATCGGCGGTGGCGGCAATGCTAGGCGGTGCTGTTTGCATTCTAGCTATTGGCGGTTTCACGCTAGCGGTTCCTGCCCTCTGGCGCTATGTCTTCGAACCGGACCCCGAAACCAACGCTCTTCCCGAAATCCAGCACAATCCCGACCATCCGGCGACCGCGTCCATCACGATCGTCCCGCCAAAATCTGAATAGTGTGTGCTCTGAAGGTCACTAAATCAGCGAAAGTGTACTTATTTCAGTGCATTTTGACTGATTTAGTGACCTTTTCATCGGAGCGACCTGTACAGAGTGCCCTTCAACTCGCAGTCCCCAAGCTCTACAGCCTTGTGCAGTATGCTTATTAACACTGATTAACACTGATTAACCCTCAACCCAGCCCACAGGGGCAATTCAAGGAGAGCATTTCATGGCCGGTGGTTTGGCAGCCCTTTTGGACGACGTCGCGGCACTGGTGAAGTTAACCGCCGCCAGCGTGGACGACGTCGCAGCCGCAGCGGGGCGCGCGAGCGTCAAGGCTTCGGGTGTGGTCATTGACGATACTGCAGTAGTTCCCCAGTATGTGGATGGGATTTCGCCTAAGCGAGAACTGCCTATTATCAAGAAAATTGCGATGGGCTCACTGCGCAATAAGCTACTTTTTATTCTTCCCGTTATTCTTTTGCTGAGTTGGTTGCTTCCGGCTGCGCTCACCCCGTTGTTGATGCTGGGTGGTCTGTACCTCGCTTTTGAGGGAGCAGAAAAAGTTTTTGAGTTATTCTCCCCGGCACATGAGGAAACTGAGACGCCCTCGGCTGCTCGTGGTCCAGAAGCAGAAAAGCAGATTGTTTCCGGTGCTATTCGTACGGACTTCATTCTTTCTGCTGAAATCATGGTTATTTCCATGAACTCGATTGCCACCGACGGTACTTTTTGGATGCGTGCCGCCGCGCTCGTTGTGGTGGCCATCCTCATTACCTTGCTGGTGTACGGCGTAGTGGGTCTGCTGGTGAAGATGGACGATATCGGACTCGCCCTCGCTCGCCGCAAGTCAGCGGGCGCTCAGAAATTTGGTGAGGGCTTAGTTCGAGCTATGCCCAAGGTAATGTCCTTCATTTCCATCGTGGGTACTTTCGCGATGCTCTGGGTCGGTGGACACATCCTGCTCGTCGGTTTGGATGCGCTCGGCTGGCACTTCCCTTACTCTGTTGCCCATCATGCGGCTGAGTGGGGCCATTCACTGTCCCACAGCTGGATTGGCGCCACCGTTGGCTGGATTGCTGAAACCGTTGTTGCAATGATTTTCGGCGCTATCGTGGGCTTCATCGTGGTCGGTATTATGCATCTGATTCCGCGTAAGAAGAAGGCAGCTCACTAACGTCCTGATTTACTCATTAGTTTCCTGAACTTCTGTTTGGCACAGCGTGAGGCAAGCTGGCTGGGTCTGGCGTGAATCGCATCTGCGAGCGCTCGCGAGCCATGTGAGAGGGATTGCTTGCCGATGCTGTGCCAAACGGAAGTAAGGAACTCATAAATCCCCTACTCCTCTGAGCTGGTGAGCAAATCGCGCACCTGCTCGGCGGTGAGGGAGGGCGAGAAGAACTGACCCTCGTCCACGACGGCGTCGAAAAGCGCCGCTTTGGAATCCTTGAGATCCATGACTTTTTCTTCAATTGTTCCGGCTGATACCAGGCGGTAGACCATCACATTGCGGGTTTGACCTATGCGGTGTACGCGGTCTACCGCCTGTTGTTCTGCTGCGGGGTTCCACCAGGGATCCATAATGAAGCAGTAGTCAGCGGAGGTCAGATTCAAGCCGAAGCCGCCAGCTTTCAGCGAAATCAGAAAGATGGGCGCGTTCCCTAGTTCAAAGGCTTCGAGCACTCGCGCACGATCGCGGGTTGAGCCATCCAGGTAGAGATAGGTAATCCCTAGCGAGTCCAGGCGTTCGGCAACTTTTTTGAGGTAGGTTGTGAATTGCGAGAAGATGAGCGCGCGGTGACCGTCGGCGACGATTTCCGGCAGGTTCTCTTCCAGGTAGTCCAGCTTGGACGACGCCACGCTGCCGTATTGCTCTTGGTCGATGAGGCTGGCGTCTAATGCCATGCGGCGCATGGTGGTGAGTGACTGGAAGACCGTAAAACGATTCTTGTCCATGTCCTCCAGCAGTCCTAGAACTTTCTTGCGCTCGCGCTGAAGCGCGGTGTCGTAGGCGCGGCGGTGCGCCGGGGCTAATGGTACGTCCACGCGCACGTCGTTCTTCTCAGGCAAATCTGCGGCGACCAAATCTTTGGTGCGGCGCTTCATCAGTGGGCGAATGCGTTGGCGCAGGCGGGGCAGTGCTTTCTTGTCTTCGCCGCCTTCGATGGGGGAGGCATAGTAGTCCTTGAACCTGCGGGCGCTGGGGAAGAGCCCAGGCGCAACGATGGAGAACATGGACCACAGCTCCATGAGGTTGTTTTCCATGGGGGTGCCGGTGACCGCCAATTTGAAGCGGGCGGGAATGTCCCGGGCAATGCGGTGAGCTTTTGTTTTGGGGTTCTTGACGAACTGCGCCTCATCAAGAATAAGGCCGTTCCAGGGTTGCTGGAAACCAGCGTCTACGTAGGCTTCTTCATCAATGCGGAACAGTGCGTAGGAGGTGACTACTACGTCTGCATCCATCCAGGTGCGAGCCAACGGTTTCTTGGATTTGTTCTGAGACTCACAGATGGTTGCTACGGAAAGTTCTGGGGCAAATTTTTTGATTTCGCGCTCCCAGTTGGGTACTACCGACGTCGGGGCAACTACCAAGAACGGGGCGAAACGTTCGGTTGGCTCGCGGTCTTGGTGGTGCGTCCATAGTTCTTTGGCGCGGGCAAAGAGGGCGATGGTCTGTACGGTTTTGCCCAAACCCATGTCGTCGGCAAGTATGCCTCCGAGCTCATGCTCCCAGAGGAAGTTAAGCCACTGGAAACCCTCGACCTGGTAGGGGCGTAGCTCGGCATGTAGCCCTACAGGTAGCTCGGGGGCTGGACCGTTAGTGACATTCAGCAGGGCGCCAACTTGCCTATCCCACGCATCGACCGTTTCAGTTTCTGCCGCAAGTTCTTCGAGCTCCTCCCACATTCCTACCTGATGGCGGGAAATCTGGAGGGGAGCTTCTTTATCGCGCAGGGAACTGGCTTCACGCAAGAGTTCTTGTAATTTCATGAACTCGGGGCGATCTAACGCAAAGTAGCTGCCGTCGCCTAGCAAGAGGTGAGTTTTTCCGGCGTTGAGAGCCTCGAAAACTTTGGCGAAGGGGACGTACCATTCACCCATTTTGATGGTGATTCCCAGGCCAAACCAATCCCTATCGCCCGTCGACTCTACTGAAACTGTGATTTCTGGTTGTTCACCGAGTTCTTTGAATTCAGGCACGGTGCCCTCAAAGTCAATGCGCACGCCGTCAATCTCACGGTATCGGGGCAGCGAGTCTTCAAGTAGGGTCCGGGTTGCCCACCCCTCATAGGTATTGCGGGTAAAAGGCACTGCCGGGCGGATGACCTTGACCTCTTTGAGTACGCGGTATTCAAACTTGGTATCGCGGATATCTTGATGGTCTTCGCCTGGGTAACCCAGGGCAGGAAGAATCTCTATCGCGTCTTCGTCAGTATCTTCGGTGGCTAACGGATGGGTGGGATACTCCCAATGCCAAGCGGTTCGAGCAGTATGTGAGTTTTCTTCCTCAAAATTTACCGTCAATACAAGCTGGGGCGAGCGAACAGGGGGAAGCTCAACGCTGTGATTGACCGTATGCAGGTGAACCGTGCGAGAGAGAACAGGGTAATACTCCGCAAAGAAGCTCTCTTTATCCCGGGCGGGAACTTCGATGGCGCCAGAGGTCGCCAATGATTCGGCTACCGGATCGAGCGGATCGGCGAGGGGGATAAAGACGATATTGGTTGCCTCATTCATCCACTCGGGTCGGGCGGGGGAGCCCTCTGCCGGCGTCGTTTCTTCGAGAGATTCTTCCACCAGATCTAAGGCTGGCTTACGGGTGATACTCCACTTGGCGGATTCGGCAGATTGCACGTAGCGTGCCTGTGCTCGACCCCCTAACGCCACAAAACCCATGCGGGGTTCGCCCAACTTGTGGCAGTGCTCAGCAGGAATGGAATATCTGCCCCAGCGCAGAACGGGGTTGAGACTCAAACCGGTGTCATCGGTTTTACCCGCCTCCGCAAGAGGTTCCACCAGTAGCTCCACCGACGTCGCATCAGCCAGAGAGAAATTTATTTCTTCACCGTCCAGCAAAATAGGCAGACCGATGGCTCGGGCTTTTTCGAGTACCCGCCACAGGAGCGAGGAATTGACTGCAGTCAAAGACACCCAATCGCGGTGGGAAGTATATGCCGACTGCCAGGGGCGAACCACTGAATAGAATTCGGCAAACCAGCGTTCATGTTCGGGGTAGAGAGTATGACTACTCATACTCCGCGAAAGGTCCCGTTGGAAGTTCTCCCAGCTCAAACCGCCTTTAATCCATTTGCCGCGAGCACCCATCATGAGTGGTCTTGCCTGGATACTTACCTGCGGGATTTTGGACTTATTACCTAGCGCAAATTTTGTTCCTACGTGAAAGGAAAGATCCAGAGCCGCCGATGCTCTGCGCGCGTGATCGCTACCAAATTCGGGGCGAGCTGCCAACGTATGCGATAGCGACCGCCTCCACGCGGGAACCTTTGAGAGTTTCTCCTCGTTGAGGAGCGCCAAATCTTCTAAATTTTCTGCAGAATCTTCAGCGCGGTTCTCTAGTTGAGACGCCGCGTAGACCCCGAATTCTTCTAACCGTTTCTTGAAGTCTTCAGGAACCTGCGGAGCGCCGTCGCCATCGTGCGTAGGGGTGGAACGCCAGGTGGGGGACAACGATGTCAACGCCTTACGCGCCTTATCTGCCCGGTCAATGGCGGTGAGCATGAGCGCTACCGCGTGTTTGCAATCAGTGCGTACTGGGCACGTGCATCGTGCAGAAAATGCTAGTGAACCGGGAGTTTTGACTGCAGGAAATGTGATGTTGGTGGAATAAGGGGTGACATCGTTGCCTGTCACCACACCGGTGAGTATCCGCGCGTCGTCATCGTAGTTATACCGTGCTACGTTGCCCGCCCGCATGTACTTCTGCCCGCGTGAATATGCCCCGTGCCCTACCTGACGAATAATCTCAGCAGCCGTGACGGGGATAGCGGGAAAAGCAGTCGAATCGCTCATAGTCTCTTCCGTATAAGGGCCAAACGGTTAACTTAACCAGATTAGCCGAGAACAATTCTTCGTGGTGAAGTGCTACCTATGATTGTTCAGAAGTTGCTGTCTGCGAGCGTCCACTGCGGGAAGCCGAAGAGTGTTTTTCCGCTTTATCTACGGCGATGCGGTGAATGAAATCGGTAGTTTCCATCACGTTGGAATCATCATGATGTCCGGTTGTTCTAAACCAAGTGCTTACGAGAAAGTTGTCTACCCTGGTGACTCGTAAACCAAAGGCATCTCCAGAGTATTGGCCGCTCAAACTCGTCAAATCAGGGTTGCTGGGAGCTCCGCTGGGAGTGGGATTTCGATGTATCTCAAAAGCATCTTCGCTACCGGGATAGAGCTGGGTCAGGGCTTCTGTGCAATCGACGGAGTTCTTTTCTAACGTGGAGATGAGCTGCTGGGCAGCTGTGGCATCTGCTACAGAAAATACTGAAATATACCCTGAAAGCTGGTCTATCCCATTCTGTCCCAGAGCAATGCGACGGCGTTCGCCTTTTTGGATAGTAAATTTTCCACCGGGGGTGCTAAATAATCCCAGCCCCAGCTGCTCGTAGGCTACGCATTTTTGGTTGACCTGTTCGGCAAGAAGCGGGTTATCCGACATCAGCTGTTTTTGAGTTGCTGGGATGCGGGTTGAGGTTTTTTGCCACTGTTTTGCGTTAAAGTGCTCGGTTGTGGGGGAGGCCATGAGGTAGGGGATAGTTTTTTGTACCCTGATGTCATTTTGAGTGGGTAATACGGCATCGGGATTTTCTTCTAGGACTTCGGTGAGGCTTTTGGTTTCATCCGGAGCGTTCTGGTTGGTGGCGACGGGAGAGCATCCTGCCAAGGCAAGCGTTGCGGTGGCAGAGAGCGCTATGAGACGTCGGGAGAGAAACTTTATTGCGTTATTGGATAACATGTAGGGCTTCCTTGGCGGGCAATACCTCATTGGGGGGGGATTTATCAAAGACATGGGTCTTTGGAGGTGCAGAGGAGGTGAATGATTGAGAACGAAAGTTTTTTCGCCCTCAATTTTTACCCTTTTCACATTTTAGGGGATGGCTTCCTTCCCGGGTAAATCAATTTTTTTCTGGGACGGTATTTTATTTTCAGAAACGGTGGGTTATGGTTTTAAACAGCTTCAAGAGTTTCAACTGACAAGCTCCGACTTTAGTTGAACGCCAACCCCATGTTCACGGGTGGCTCGGATGACGAAGCGGTCTGTATTCGCGTTGTTAGCGCGTTTGCTACCAACGCAGGCTGGTACAGACAAGAGCACTTCGAAAGGAATGCGCGAAAGCGCAGTGTGGCTATGACTACCACCGCTCGACCCCACGAAACTATTCAGAAGAACCTCAGCACCGTTGCGGTGACTGCTCGTGGAGGCTACTCCGCAGTTTCTATCCAGGATTACACCCGCATCTCTAATGAGCGTTCGGAATTTCTCAACTTTTTGCTGACCCCAAATCCATCAGGGGTTCCTGCCACTGAATATGGCGTACTTCAGGTCGCATGAGCCAGTTTTCCGGACTCCTTCTTGACTCGGATGTGCTGGCGGAAATCCGCAAAGCGACTCCTGACCCGAAGGTGGTAGCTTTTCTGCGGCGTAACTCCTATAAAGTTCTCTACATTTCGGTGTTAAGCTTGGGCGAGCTTAAAGGACTTTACCCCTATGCGGAAACAGAACGCTGGCTCAGCGAACTGGTAGATCGTTTTGGGGAGCACGTTTTAGAAATCGATGAAAAGGTTTCGTTGGAATGGGCTGGTCGCCAGGCTGAGCGGGGATTCCACGCGGTAGGTTCTGAGAGAACCGTGCCGCTCCCCACCGCGGCTTTAGAGGGGCTCATCTGTGCAACGGCTCAAGTGCACCAGCTGGAGATTGCCTCTTCCAAAGCAGAGGTGTATCAACGGTGGGGTGTTCAGGCGACTAATCCTTTTACTGAAGAATAACCCTAGTAATTGCGGGTTCGCTCAAGCGCTTTTCCAATGATTTTCTGGGGAAGTAGGGCATTACTCCATCGCATAATCTTGTAGGGCGCCGACGGCACTACTACCGCTTTGCCTTGAATATTCGCTGTAATGGCGGTGCGAGCAACCTGCTCGGCGCTCAGCCAGAATATCCCTGGCACCTGAGGCTCAGAAACCTCCATAACATGGTGAAATTCTGACCGCGTTAGTCCGGGGCAGACGGCGGTGACACTTACCCCGCGGGCAGCATACTGCAAATTCGCTGATTCACTGATAGACACCAAAAACCGTTTAGCTGCAGAGTAGGTTCCACCGGGAGTAAAGGCAGCAATAGACGCGACGTTGATGATTCGCCCCCGCCCCCTATCAACCATGGGGCCCAACGCCGTGTGCATCAGTGCCAGCGGAACTTTTGCCAAGACCTCCACTTGGTTGAGATGACTCTGAACGCTTGCTGAAAGAAAGTCTTTGCCTAGACCAAAACCAGCGTTGTTGACCAGAATTTCTACGGGGTTCGTCTCCTGTTGAAGACGCGCGATGAGGCGCTGGACGTCGTCGCCCTTCAGCAAATCTGCCGGGAGAATCTCTATATCTATATCGGAGGTCCTCAACTCGTGAGCGAGTTCTTCAAGTTTCTCGACCCTCCGTCCACTCAGCACTAAAGAGTATCCCCGTGTGGCGTATTCACGGGCAAAAGCTGCGCCAATCCCAGAGGACGCGCCGGTGATGAGAACATAAGGCATAGATGAAAAACTACTCATCTCTCTAGTTTAGGGATGAGAACCTGAGAGCTTGCTGGCTATTTTCGAAAAATGTGGATTCAAATCGTGCTCAAAGCGACTGCCAGCTACACCTGAGGGTGCAGTTCGTGAAAAGATAAAGGACGATGAACACCACTTCCAAAACCCCGCCGAAACGTTCGCTCCCTATGCCTCTTTGGATGCAGGGGGCTATCGAACTGTTAATGACTGCTGTACTTTCGTTCGCGACCGTGCTCATTTTATTGGTGGCAGTGTGGTTTGCCGGCGGGTTTAATGACTCCTCTTTGCTGGGTGTCTCACAACTTTCCAGCCAGATTTGGTTGCTGATTCATGGTGTTCCACTGGATTTGAATATTCCCCAACACGGTTCTTTCGCGGCGGTATCTGGCACGTTCAGCCTTATTCCGTTGGGTCTGACTCTTGTGCCGTTGGCATTGTGCTTTCGGTCTGGACGACGGTTGGCGCAGGCATCCTATGAAGGCCAATTTTGGGTTCCCCTGGTATCGGGCAGTCTCACCTATCTGGCGATTTCGTTGGCGTTAAGCCTGTTTTCCTCGACTGCTACAGTGACCACCCATCCTTTACTGGCTTTTCTCGTTCCGCTCTGGGTGGTTTTGCTGGGAACGATTTGCGGTGCCTGGTTTGAATCGCGCTCTTTGGCTCGCATGATTGGTGTGAATGCGGCTGAGTGGGTTGGTAAATTTAGTCAGTATTCCAGGTGGGCTGGATCTTACGTGTGGGCGGTTTTGCGTTCGTCCTTGGTTGCTTTGCTGGCTTTTATTGCCGGGGGCGCGCTACTTTTTGCGCTCACCGTTCTGTATAACTGGAACGATATTCTTGCGGTTTACCAGCTTCTCAGTGCTGGGGCAGTGGGGGACACCGCTGTGACTCTGCTTCAACTCGGCATTGTTCCTAACCTGATTATTTGGGCGATGGCGTGGAGTACCGGCGCAGGGTTCTCGTTTGGCGAGGGTACCATTGCCAACCTTTCGCAGACTTCAGTGGGGGCTATGCCCGCTCTTCCTGTGCTGGGGGCAATTCCGCAGCCCATTGACCCTTTCTCTTATCTGGCGGTGCTGGTTCCGATTCTTGCGGGTGCTCTTGCTGGATGGTGGTTCTTCCGCGCCGGTGAAAATCATTTTGATGAGTGGGTTTCGCTGAAGATTCGTTTCCGCTGGTTATCAGCTCTCCTTTCTACGTTATGCCTGGCTGTATTTATCGCTGTCCCTACAGGCATCATGACGGCGGCGGTGGGCTGGTTCGCTCACGGTTCTTTGGGTCTAGGCAGATTCACTCATGTGGGTCCTACCCCCTGGTTCTTTGGATTACTGACGGCGCTGTGGATAGCTGTAGGCGTACTGTTGGGGTCGATACTGGCACCGATGATTGAACCGGATAACAGTAAAGAACTGGATCGATTTGCTGGCGAATCGCGCGAGAATAAGCGCCGTCTGAAAAAAGAACAGAAGAAGGCTAAAGCTGCGCAAAAGGCCGAGAAAAAGGCAGCGCGCTCCGGTTCTAAGGGCTCGAAAGCGGCAGATTCAGTGGCTACAGAGACTGAATCTGAGGACGTTTTTGTTCTCGACGAAGCCGAAGAATCCCCAGCAGACTCAGCCCAGCAGCAAGATGCAGCAGAGTTAACGTCCACTGAGGCAAATGTTTCTGCAGACTCCGCCGAAGAAGGAGAAGTTTCCGCCGAGAAAGATTCAGCAGTAGAACCCGCCGCACTAGAACCTGCACAGCAATCTGAGACTTCAGAAAATCTAAACCAGGGGAGCGTTCGCGCTGAAGAATCAAAGGCGGCGCCAGAGCAACCTAAGCTGGCTCGCGGCGCGGTGATTCGCCGTCCTAAATCCCTCAAAAAACAGCGAAAAACGCGGGAAGAAAACGACTCTTAGAATTACTCGCCGCCGAGCAGAGCCCCGAGCAGGTTGTCCTGAAGCTGTTGGTTGCACTGTCCCTGGCGGCTGAGTGTCAGTGCATTCTGGATACACTCGGCGTAAGCGTTGGTCTGTTCCACGAAAACGAGCTGAACCACGGTGCCAAAGGTGAGATATGCGATTCCCAGCAAAAAGAGGAGGAGCACGGTGTATTCGAAGCCACCGCTACGTGCACGCGGCATCAGAAACAACGAGCGGATACCCAAACCGAGGGCAAGCAATTCAGCCACCAGCGCGGCAACAAGCCACCAGCCGGTGTACATCATGAAAACGAAAGAAAGCACACCAGCGGCAAGCATGAGACGCTGAATAATCAGCAGTTTCTTCCGGGCTTCTCGCTGAGGCGCAGGCATTTCTTCTAAAGTATTTACGTTTTCAGACATAGGGATAAGAATACCCCGCGAACCGTAACAGGAACTATCGGGAAAAGTTAGCAGATAATCACCCTGGGCTCATTCCCTCTTCGCATGATAACGGCTGCAACTGTACGGTAAACTCTCTGATATGCGCATTGTGGTGATGGTTTCAGGTTCCGGTACTAACCTGCAGTCGATTCTGGACGCCGTAGCAGCCGGCCAGCTTGAGGTTGAAGTTGCCGCCGTCGGTGCCGATAAACCCTGTGTGGGCATCGAACGTGCCGAACGGGCAGGCATTGAGACCTTTTTAGTAGAGCCTGCAGATTTTGAAACTCGCGCAGAGTGGAATAGACACCTGGAAAAAACGGTTGCCTCGTTCTCCCCAGATTTTGTTATTTTTGCGGGATTCATGCGGATTGTGGACGCCGATTTCGTCCAGCAATTTGAGAACAGAATCATCAATACCCACCCGGCTTTATTGCCCTCGTTCCCCGGCGCACACGGCGTTAGAGACGCTCTCGACCACGGCGTGAAAATCACCGGGCTGACCGTGCATTTTGTTGATTCTGGCGTCGATACCGGTTCTATCTTGGCGCAGGCGGCAGTGCCGGTTTTGCCCGAAGACACCGAAGAAACCCTGCACGAGCGCATCAAAGTCGAAGAAAGAAAACTGCTCGTTCAGACTATCTCTGAACTTGCCGCCGAATCTTCCCCTCGCCTGCCGAAAGAGAAACCGCAACATCGGTAGCCAGGCCGATCCAAAGATTTAGGTTCTTGATGATTCAAGAACTGAAGCCAAGGGTCGGGGCTTACATCGACCCAATACCTAACCATCCAGATGTTCTCAGAACCACCTCTGAGAGCGAGGATCAAGAAATTGGAGTCATCTGTGAGTCTCATCGAGCTCGATCGCGTACCTCTCAAACGCGCCCTTATCTCTGTTTTCGATAAAACAGGTCTTGAAGATCTTGCCCGCGGTCTCCACCAGGCCGGGGTTGCTATTATTTCTACCGGCTCTACCGCCTCCACCATTTCAGCAGCAGGTGTTCCTGTCACCGAAGTTTCCGACATTACGGATTTTCCCGAATGTTTAGAGGGTCGAGTCAAAACTCTGCACCCGCGCGTCCACGCGGGAATTTTGGCTGATCGCCGCAAACAGGATCATATTGATACGCTCCAGCAGATGGATATTGAGCCCTTTGACCTGGTGGTTGTTAATCTTTACCCCTTCGTGGAAACCGTCGCATCGGGTGCTGATCAGGACGCGATTGTAGAAAAGATTGATATTGGCGGGCCTTCGATGGTTCGTGCCGCCGCTAAAAACCATGATGCTGTGGCAGTGGTAGTAGACCCGACACGTTATGACGACGTTGTACGTGCAGCATCCGAGGGTGGATTCACCCTGGCCGAGCGCCGTCGTCTAGCCTCTGCGGCGTTCGCTCATACCGCAGCCTATGACACCGCTGTTGCCACCTGGACTGCCCAGCAGTTTGAACAGGACGAAGACGCCAACTTCTGGCCTCCCTTTGCCGGGCTTTCTTTCGAACGTTCCGAAACTCTGCGTTATGGGGAAAACCCGCATCAGAAAGCCGCGCTGTACGTCGATCCCGCCGCTGCTCCCGGCATTGCCCAGGCAGAACAGCTCGGCGGTAAGGCAATGAGCTACAACAACTTTGTCGACGGCGATGCTGCGCTTCGTGCTGCTTACGATTTCGAGGAAACCGCCGTTGCTATCATCAAGCACAACAACCCTTGTGGTATTGCTGTAGCCACTCCCGGAGCTACCGATCCTGTGGCAGACGCACACGCCAAAGCACACGCTTGCGACCCGCTTTCAGCCTACGGTGGCGTAATAGCAACCAATACTGAAGTATCTGAAGGTATGGCTCGTACCGTGAAAGATATTTTCACCGAAGTCATTATTGCTCCCTCCTACTCGCCTGAAGCGTTGGAGATTTTGCAGACTAAAAAGAATCTGCGCATACTCGTTCTGCCCGAGGGATTCTCCCGCGGCTCCTTGGAATATCGCGCAGTTTCAGGCGGCGTACTCTTCCAAGAAGCTGATCGCCTTCAGGCAGAGGGCGATCAACCCGAGAACTGGGAGCTCGTAGCGGGTAATGCTGCCGACGAAAAAACCCTCGCAGACCTCGCTTTCGCGTGGAAAGCTCTGCGTTCTGCCAAGTCAAACGCCATTTTACTGGCAAATGGCGGCGCTGCAGTAGGCATCGGCATGGGACAGGTCAACCGTGTTGACTCTTGCAAGCTTTCGGTCGAGCGCGCTAATTCACTGGCTGGGGACGCCGAACGCGCACGGGAAGCGGTAGCGGCATCAGATGCTTTCTTCCCCTTCGCTGATGGGCTGCAGGTTTTGCTCGACGCCGGTGTGCGCGCCGTCGTCCAGCCCGGTGGTTCTATTCGCGACGAGGAAGTCATTAAGGCAGCCCAAGAAGCCGGTATCACCATGTACACCACTGGCGCCCGCCACTTCTTCCACTAAACAAACCGAGGTCTCCTCACAGTTTTGCCCCGAATGAATTATCATTCGGGGCAAAATTTTTGGTGTACTGGTTATTCAGATTTACTGGGCAGGAGCTGAATAGGCTGCTGCCGCTGTAGCGGTGGGGCCGGTGGGCTCATCTGCTACGGAAAGTGCTTCCTGGAAAATCTTCTGAATGTCCTCAGCTGAGTTTGCCGTAAAGGCTTCACCCTTAGTTTCCTGTGCTAAATGCCGCAGCGATTCCATGTTTGCATCATCGGATACACCAATGAAGAGCATATAAATCGGGTTCTCTTTATCCTGCTGTTCATTGATGGTTCGAATAAGATCCTCGGTGGAAATGGAGTCCTTATCTGAGTTTTCACCATCGGTCATAATAACAACGACGTTAGCGGCGTCTGGGTCAAACTGAGATTTGACCTCTTCGAATGCTGCCAAAGTGGTGTCGTTGAGCCCGGTATGAGAATCGGGGTAGGGCTGAATTTTCTCGCCGGCGGTACGCAAGATTTCTCGCTGGTTCTTTCCATCGACATCTTCGCCGAGATTGCGGATGGGGACGAGCGGATTGTAATCCAGCGATTTGCCCTGGTTATCCTTGGCGATATCCAGCGCGAAACTCCACAAACCAATGGAGTCACGGGGTGGAAAGAGCTGGGAACCGGAAACTACGGATTCTTTAACAATATCCATGCGGGTGCGTCCGCTGTCTCCTACTTTGGTGCTCATTGAGCCGGAGGCGTCCACTGCCACCAACGCGTTGAGCGGAGCGGACTGGCGTAGGTAGGAGGTCCACATGTTGGCAAGAATCTTGGGGTTGTCGGTGCTGAGAGAATCAACCACGCCTACCGTATTTTCGGCAAGTTCGTGACCGGGGTCAGAACGTAGCCCCTGTTCTTCAAGAGCTTTTTTACCCTCGTCAGAATTGATGTAATTCTCGATTTTATCGGCGGCTAAACCAACAGTTCGGTTGGTGTCTGCGCCGGTGGTTGGCTGGTACATCGGGAAATCTAGCATGCCTGTTTTTCCACTGGGAACGTAGGCCTTCACTTTAGAATCTGCATGATCTTTGCGGTATTGAGCAAAATCAGACTCAGTCACAATGGCAGAATCAATGCTGTGATCGCTCACCGAGGAGAGTAAATCAGAGGGGTTGCGCTCCGGATCGTCTACACCGATAGTTTGGGCACGTAGTCCAATGTTGGCGCTAAAATCTTCTTGCGAAATTGCGTTATGACTTGTTTCGGCTGTGGCGTTGAGTAACGCCATAAAAGCACCGGAATCGTCTTTAGGCTCGCTCATTTTTATGCTGGAAGAATCGTGTAGAGCATCATTCCAGCTCTCCACGCGATTGTTTCCGGTCGTTACGATAACTGCTGGAGTGCTGGCCAAAGAGTCTGCTTTGGTGATTACTTGAGCCTTGCCCGCAAGAGCTAGCTCTGCTCGGGTTGAAGAATCTGGAATCCATAGATTAGGGGCAGACTTGCCGCTAATAATGTGCTGGGCGGTTTCGGTCGTCGCTGAGTCGCTACTGATAGCTAGAGTGATGCAGTCTTCGTCAGAGACCGGAATGTTTTTAAGAATTTCCGCCATAGCTTTGGTGGTCTCTACGCTCACGCGTTGAGTGGTGGCGCAGTTAGAGGGGATCGCTTGCGGATCCTGAGTCTGGTTATTGCTGCCTAAGTTATAAGTAAGTATTCCACCGCTGAGTAAGACGATGCCTGCGCCGCTGAGTGCTACCCACTTACGGACGTTCTTCTTCCGCCGGGCTTCTCGCGCTTCACGACGCGATTGAGCATTCCCCATGATGTGCCCTTTCGCGCATTTCCGAGAGAGACTCTCTGAATTGAGATTGTCATTGTGTTACTCCCCATGTTCCCCCATCGAAAGTAACGCCTTAGTTTATCAAGAATGATTTTGACAAGAGGCTGGGCGGCGGACGAAAAAATCTATTGGCGGTAAATATGAGCTTGACGGTAGAGGGAAAGACAGAGAGTTATTTCTGTGACTAGGCGTATTGGCAAGGATGTTGCATTGAACACGATGTAGCCATAAGTGATGAGCGTGTCCTGAATGACTGTTCGATTTAGGTAAGTTAGAAATATGCCTCGAATTAGCGAAGAACACCGAATGCAGATTAGAGAAAATATCGTGGAATCTGCACGTTTGGCCTTTCTTGATAAAGGTTTTCAACGCACATCCATGAGTGAGATTATCCAGCGGACAGGTATGTCTGCCGGTGCAATCTATAATCACTTTTCTGGAAAAGAAGAGATTACGGTAGCGGCGGCAACGATAGATCTTGAGATATTTCTGCAAGAAAATACCCCACGCCTAGGCGGCGTCGGTGCAGGTCAGCCTGAAAAAATGGAGCCTTGGGCGTATGTGCTGAACTGGTTAGAGACGCTGCGAGTCAACCCTGCAACATGCCGGTTGTTGCAATCAACATGGGGTGAAGCCGCTACCTATGAGGTCGTACGAAAAGTTGCCGATATTCAACTTGAAGCGTTGAAGAACGCTGCGAAAGAAAGATATCGTGGGTGGGCACAAGCAGCTCTCGAATTTGATGAAGAAGAGCTCGAAGAATGGCTAGAGGTCATTGGCGCAGCCGTGCTGAGCGTTTTTTGTGGGTATGTTTTGCAATCGCAAACTCTCTCTCATTTTTCCCATGATTCATATCGAGATTTTGCCGAAGCAATTTTGACCCAGGCGTAGAAAAACTCTCTCTACTCGTTTTTGCCGGGTGGCAAGGTAAAGCCCTGATGGATAATCCATAAACAAGCTTGCTTAATATCCATAAACCGGGTGGCAATGCGGTTTGGTTCACATAAACTAGAGTGGATGGTCTTTTTGACCTCATCACCGTTTTCTATGAGGTCCTTCTCCGTTAGAGAAGAAGACCGAAACTTGAAAGGAGTCCGCGTGAGCGATTCCCAACAGATTCTTGATGTGCCTCTGGCAGAGATTGATCCCGAGGTTGCTGAAGCAATTCATTCTGAGCAGAAGCGTCAGCAGAACACTCTGGAAATGATTGCCTCTGAGAACTTTGTGCCGCGTGCAGTACTCGAAGCCCAGGGCTCGGTTTTGACCAACAAGTACGCCGAGGGCTACCCCGGACGTCGTTACTACGGCGGCTGCGAATATGTTGACGTCGTAGAATCCCTAGCAATTGAACGTGCCAAGTCGCTCTTCGGAGCTGACCATGCGAATGTTCAGCCTCACTCGGGTGCGCAGGCAAATAATGCCGTCATGCATGCGCTGTTGACCCCTGGGGACACCATTATGGGTCTTTCCTTGGCTCACGGCGGGCATCTAACCCACGGTATGCGTCTGAACGTGTCCGGCAAGCTGTACAACGTTGTTGCCTACGAGGTCAACGAAGAAACCGGTCGCGTTGACATGGAGCAGGTGCGTGAACTTGCGGTGGCGAATAAGCCTAAGGTGATTATCGCTGGCTGGTCTGCCTATACTCGTCAACTTGATTTTGAAGCGTTCCGTGCGGTTGCCGATGAAGTGGGGGCTTACCTCTGGGTCGATATGGCTCATTTCGCAGGGCTAGTGGCAACAGGGCTACACCCGAACCCGGTTCCTTTCGCCGACGTCGTATCCTCCACCGTTCATAAAACGATTGGTGGGCCCCGTTCGGGCTTTATCCTCTGCAAAGAAGAGCTGAAGAAAAAGATTGATTCGGCAGTCTTCCCCGGACAGCAGGGCGGACCGCTCATGCATGTGATTGCTGCTAAAGCTACCGCTTTCAAAATTGCTGCATCTGCAGATTTTAAGGATCGCCAAAAGCGTACGCTGGAAGGTGCTCACATTATCGCCGAGCGTCTTTCTCAGTCCGACGTCGCAGAGGCGGGCATAAAGGTGCTGACCGGCGGCACCGACGTCCACCTCTTGCTGGTTGACTTGGTGGATTCTGAGTTGGATGGCAAACAAGCAGAAGATCTATTGCACAAAGCGGGCATCACTGTGAACCGTAACGCAGTGCCGAACGACCCCCGCCCGCCGATGGTTACCTCCGGTTTGCGTATCGGCACCCCAGCACTTGCTACCCGTGGCTTCGACGCGGAAGCTTTCACCGAGGTGGCAGATATTATCGCAGAGACCCTGAAACCAGGCGCAGATGTTGCAGCTCAGCATGAACGTGTGACTGCTCTGTGTGAGAAGTTTCCCTTGTACAACGGAATTGAGGAGTGGTAAATATGCCGCAGATTCTAGACGGTAAAGCTACAGCAGCAGAGATTAAGAAAGAACTTGCCGAGCGCGTTGAAGCGTTGAAGGCAAAGGGTGTTACGGCTGGTCTGGGTACGGTCTTGGTGGGGGACGATCCCGCATCACATTCGTATGTTGGTGGTAAGCACCGCGACTGTGCTGAAATCGGGATTGCTTCGATTCGTAAGGATCTTCCCGAGGACATTACTCAGGAAGAACTTGAAAAAGAAATTGAAGATTTGAATAACAACCCCGAGTGCACCGGGTACATTGTTCAGCTTCCGTTGCCCAAGCACATTGATACTAACCGTATTTTGGAAAAGATTGATCCTGATAAGGATGCTGATGGTTTGCATCCCACTAACTTGGGTCGTCTGGTCCTTAATGTGGGTGACGAACTGGATTCGCCGCTTCCCTGCACCCCCAACGGTGTGATTGAACTGGTAGAGCGTCACGGTCTTTCATGGAAGGGCAAAAAGGTTGCAGTACTGGGTCGCGGTATTACCGTGGGTCGTCCGCTGGGACTTTTGCTGACCCGTAAGGGTGTCAACGCTACTCCAACTCTTGTTCACACCGGCACCGAAGATGTCGATGGCGCTCTGCGCGATGCCGACATCATTGTGGCTGCAGTAGGCCAGCCCCACAACGTCAAGGCAGATCAGGTTAAAGACGGCGCAATTCTGCTGGATGTCGGAGTGTCCCGTATTGAAGACCCCGAGACCGGAAAGAAGAAGCTGACCGGCGATATCAGCCCTGAAGCGATCGAAAAGTCGAGCTGGTACTCACCTAACCCCGGCGGTGTGGGTCCGATGACTCGTGCGATGTTGCTGGTGAACGTGGTAGAAACCGCTGAACGTATGGCTGCTGAGCAGTAATCGAAGGCAAAATATTCCCGCCGCTGAGTAACTCAGCGGCGGGAATATTTGTTCTCTAGCGGTAGAGATCAAATTCGAAGTCGTAGCGGTCGGCGCGGTAGACTGCCACAGTGCTTTCGATGGGTTTGCCCCGGTTCGTATAGCCGATGCGGTCGATGCGTAGACCGGCAGTATGAAGGGGGACGGACAGTGCTGCTGACTCTTCATAGTCCAGGCTCACCGCAGAAACCTTTTCTTTAACCCGTTCTATGCGGTAGCCATTCTGTGCGAGTTGCCGTTCTAAGGGCACATTCAATTCTGGAGTGGAGTTTTTAAAGACTTCGCTGAGAAATCTCGCTTTTTCAAAGCACATGGGGTCCCCGTTGGCACGACGTAGCCGAACGGCTTCGATGATGGGCGTTCCGGCGGTAACACCTAGAAGATTGGCTAGGGAATCGTTGGCTTCTAGGTGTTTGAAACCCATGGTGATGGTGGAGGGAGTAAAGCCGCGCGCCACCATATCGTCTGTGTAGGAGACCAAATGGGGTTCTTTGATGCGGCGATTTTCCTCTGCCACATAAGATCCTGAGCCCTGCACGTTGTACACCAGACCCTGGCGCTGAAGTGATGAAATAGCTCGACGCACGGTATCGCGGCTTACTCCAAAATACTCTTGGAGTTCGCGTTCGGTGGGTAGGGGGGTATGCGCGGGAGCATCTTTGACAAAGGAAGTACTGAGAAAGCTAGCTAGACGATGGTACTTGGGGGAAGAACCTTCGGGTAGGCGGGCTCCTGAAAATGAACGGGAGACAGATGAGCTTTCAGCGGATTTAGGGGGATTTACGCTGGTCATACCTTACATCCTAACTGGATGTCAGTGAGCTTTAATCTATTTGGCATAATAGAGTTTATGCAATCCTCCGGTACTTCACATTCTTCCACTTCTACTACTGAGCAGAACCGCTTCAAAGCAATTCTCGGTGCCTGCATTGGCGGCGCTGTCTTGCTGATTCTTTTTATCTTCGCGATTATTCAGGCGAAGAATGAGGAGTCTGTTCTGGGATGGATCATTGCCGGTATTCTCTTGGCATGGCTCGGCGTGGCTGCCTACCTCGCCTGGGGCGTCATGAAACAGGCGAATGCCTCGCAGAAGAGTTTTGATGAGGCGAGCGTCATTCGTCGAAATGAAGAAAATGCGCTGCTGGACGACAAACTTGCCCACAGCTTTAAAATCGTATTGGTGCAGTCGAACGTTATCAAAGAACAGTTAGCAGCGAACGCTTCAGAATCTGAAGCAATGATTGAGCGCGCACTGGATACTATTGATACAACTGCTAGTAATGGTATGAGCATGATCAAAGACGCTAAGGGAGATTCATAATGTCGGCTGAAGCAAAGTCTGATTCGTTTGACCGTTCAGTTATCCCCAATGCCGCTCATGGTGCGCCCCGTGCTTTTTCAGGTGCTCAGCCTTCGGCAGATTCTATGCATTTGGGTAACTATATTGGTGCGCTCAATAACTGGGTAGGCATGCAGCAGGACTTTGAGTGCCTGTATTTCATACCCGATATGCATGCTATTACCGTGCCGCAGGATCCAGCGCTGTTGCATGAGCGTACTCGTAAGACAGCAGCTCAGTACATTGCAAGCGGTATTAACCCTGAGAAGACTCCGCTTTTTGTGCAGTCGCATGTTCCAGAGCATGCTCAGTTAGCCTGGGTTTTGAACTGTCTGACGGGTTTTGGCGAGGCGTCGCGTATGACTCAGTTCAAAGACAAATCAGCTAAGCAGGGTTCAGAAAATGCCAGTGTAGGTTTGTTTACCTACCCCGTACTGATGGCTGCTGACATCTTGCTATACCAGGCGGACGTCGTTCCTGTCGGTGAGGACCAGCGCCAGCACTTGGAGCTCACCCGTAACCTCGCTCAGCGATTTAACTCCCGCTATGGTGATACTTTCATCGTGCCTGAGCCCCTAATTTTGAAGGAGACTGCAAAGATTTACGATTTGCAGAACCCTACCTCAAAGATGTCAAAATCGGCACAGAACGAGAAGGGCATCATTTGGTTACTAGATGAGCCCAAAAAGACAGCTAAGAAGATTAAATCAGCGGTGACCGACGACGGCAGCGAGATCGCTTTTGACCGTGATGCAAAGCCCGGAGTCTCTAACTTGCTCTCTATTTATTCGGCGGTATCTCAGCGCCCGGTGAATGAAATTGTTGAAGAATACCAGGGTAAAATGTACGGGCATCTGAAGGTTGACCTTGCTGAACTGGTTTCCGAGACGATGGAACCAATTCGCGCTCGTGCGTTGGAATTGCTCGATGACCCTGCAGAGCTTGACCGTCTGCTGGCGGTGGGCGCTTTGAAGGCGCGTGAAGTAGCTGCTGTGACTGTCGAGAACGTATACAAAAATATTGGTTTCATGCCGCAGGCTAGCCTGTAGTAGCCATCCGTTATTGAGGGAATGAAAGATGACGAACTCGCCCACTCTAGAGCAGGGAGAACATTACCTCAGCGTTGTCGCTGCGGTTCCTCCTGCTCTGAGCGAGCGAATTTTGGGGTGGCAAGTTAAACACGCGGCATCAGAACCCCGTTATCCCAGCCATATCACGGTGCACATTGCTCCGGTGAAGGATGGGCTTCACCTTTCGGATACTTTTATGCGCGAGGTGCGCTCATTTGTACCTTTCCCTATTGGACTGGGGGAGCCTGAAACTTTTGCGCCTCAGACTCCCGTGAGCTATTTACCTGTGCAACATGGTGATGCCAGCATTCATAGTTTGCGCACCCTGTGTATCGACCATCTCGGACAGAGCGCCTCACCTTTTGAGTTTGTTCCCCATTTGACCATCGCGCACCAATGTCCAACAGATTTGCTCCAGGCTTCATTGGAAGATTTTGCTGATCTGCCCGAGGAATTACGCTCGTTTGAGGTGCAAGAAATAGGAATCTATTATTTTGATGGTCATTCGTGGGAGAACGTTGCCACTATTTCTATTTCATAGTTTTTCCGCTAACACCGCTGATTTCGTTAGGGGTTTCGGGAAGTTCTAGTTCTGCAAATTTTTCAGCTTGACCCTTATGCAGATTCTTGAGGGAAACCGCCATCAATTTCTTGGTGGAGGGGTCTGTGATGTAGGCAGTTTCTCCAGTAACCCAGATGGCTGGGCGGGGATCCTGCCAGGTTTCAGATTCTTCCCAAGGTCCCATGAGGTCAACCGAACCTAGCTCTTTTCCTGTGTGTTGGTCGAAATAGCGTAGTTTGCCGTCGGTGGTTAGAAGCAATGCTTCGCCCTGAGGACCACGCGCGAGGGACCTAAAGGTGTAGCTGACGCCGTCGGGCAGTTGCACTTTGGTTCGTCTCGTCTTGAGCTACTGCCTCACCGTGAACTCCGGGGCACTGGTTATTTTCAGCAAGTTTTTTACCGTGTTGATCGACCACTGCCGCACCCGTGCGTTTTTCCTCCGAACCCTGTGCTACCAAGTAGTGGTCGTCTCCAAGAGGAATCGCAAATCCGTGATGGGGCTGGGGGAGAGTGACCTTGCTGGTTTTCAGCTGCTCTGCGGTGCGCTGATTTTCTCCGGTGAGTTCTGCAGGATTGTAGACCTCGAAGGTGCCGGTTCCATCGACAAACATGGCGGTTTTCTGATGGTGAGTGATGACGTGCCCGGTATGGTCTGCTGCAAATTCGAGCGAGCTGAGGGTGGGCTCAGCGGTGTAGAGATGGGAATGATCGCCGTGGGGTTGCTCCCATGAACCTGCGTCCAGAATCTTGTAGCTAGAGCCATCGGCCACAGTGATATGGCGGTTATCTCCCGATGGATTCAGGCGTAGGAAGCCTTCCTGGGGGAGAGATTTAATAAGCTCCATCTCTCTTCCGTCGACTATCATGATGCCGCCGTCATAGCTGAGGGCGATGCGCGATGACTGAGTTGAGCCTTCTTTGATGGTGGGTGCTGAGGTGGTCGAGGAGGGGGTGCTTTCTGCAGAATTCATCTCGGTGTGCGAAGCTTTTCCCCCACCGCACGCGGATAATGTCAGAGCAGAAAAGAGAAGCACTGTGGATAGGGCTGGAGTGGTGTGTATTTTTCGCATGGAAAAAATATAACTTAAATGAGAATCATTTGCATTATGAGGCAATAAAAAACCCGCCACATGGCCAGTGGCGGGTTGAAATCGAAAGTATTCTAAAGAAGCTCAGTGAGGTCGCGAGATTTTAGCTCGGCGACCGTATCTTTTACTTTCTGGGCATCTTTGCGGTTGGTGACCAAGAGAGCGTCCTCGGTATCAATTACCACCACGTTTTCCATGCCAATGACCGAAATACACCGTTGGGTATCCGAAGAAATAATGCCGGTAGAAGTTTGGGTTAGAATATTCTGATTATCGCCAAGAATGGTCAGTGTCTCCCCGCTCTTTTCTTGGCTCAGGCGCGTGACTGCGTCGAAATCTCCCACATCATCCCAGCTAAAGGATCCGGGAACCATGGCGACGTCGCCTGCAGCAGCGGCAGGTTCTGCGACGGCATAATCAATGGCAATCTTGGGTAGAGTAGGCCAAACGGCGTTCATGACATCTTCTCGCTGGGGGGTATCCCACGCTTCGGAAATGCGTGAAATACCTGCAAATAATTCAGGCTGATTCTTCTCTAAGTGAACAAGCATGAGCTGCGCAGGAGCTACAAACATACCTGCATTCCAGGTGTACTCGCCCGACTTGACATACTTTGTAGCAGTTGCGGCGTCAGGCTTTTCGACAAACGAATCAACAGCAAGGGCAGACGGCGCGCCCTCAATTTTGAGCGACGTCCGGGCGCGGATGTAACCAAATGCGGTCGATGGTGCGGAGGGCGTGATACCAATGGTTACGATTTTTCCGGTAGCAGCTGTTTCCACTGCCTCGCGAACAACTTTTTGAAATTCAGCGACAGGATCAATCACGTGATCGGCTGCAAAAGAGCCAATAATCGCCTCTGGATCCCTCTTGTAAAGGATTGCACAGGCAAGACCAATAGCGGCAGCGGAATCCTTGGGGGAGGGTTCTAAAACGATGTCGGAACCGCGCAGTTCACTAATCTGCTGGGTGACTGCGTTCGCGTGCGATTCGCCGGTCACAACCATCACGGTATCGGAAGCCAAATCCACTAGACGGTCATAGGTCTGGCGAATGAGGGAATCGCCACTTCCGGTGAGGTCAAGCAAGAATTTGGGGGCTTTTGCGCGCGACATGGGCCAAAGGCGGGATCCAACGCCTCCGGCTGGGATCAGCGGGTAAAATCGTTCTAGTGGAGTTCTCATCATGTAATAGAATACAGAGCTTTACGTCATAAACCTGAAAAAACAGCTTTTAATACACTCATTACACTCATGGGCTAGCTCACTCATCGCCGACTAATCCCCGCTATTACGAGTAAAAATACAATTCGCGAACAATTTAATGGCTTAATTTCCTGAATTTTAGAGGAATTTATAGTGTACAGGGTGTCAGTAAAGGTCAATCTGACCTGGTAATCTTTGACAGTAGTAGAACAGTCCTTTCTTGCTGTTTAGGGAATCACATGCATCCCCATACATAGGCGTATGTGGGCCCCATAGGCAACTCTCAGGAGGTTATTCAGTGCCTGGCAACTCCAAAGGCACCCTATATCGCGGCCGTGAAGGCATGTGGTCTTGGGTAGCCCATCGCATTACCGGTATTGCGATTTTCTTTTTCCTTTTGGTGCACGTCCTAGATACCGCAATGGTTCGTGTGTCCCCAGAGGCTTACAACGCCATCATGAGCATTTACAAGAACCCCGTGATGGGGCTCGGCGAGGCAGTGCTCGTAGCTGCCATCGTGTATCACGCATTCAACGGCATCCGTATCATTCTGATTGACTTTTGGAAGAACGGTGCAAAAAACCAGAAAGGAATGCTCTGGGGCGTTCTTATTCTGTGGGCAGTCGTCATGATTCCTTTCCTCATCCGCCACCTCATGAACACATTCGGAGGTTAATCGTTCCATGGCTACTCCTCTTAAAACCCGTATTTCCGCACCGCGCAGTAATGACAATGTGGTTAACGGCATCAAGTACAACCGTTCCAACTCAAAGCGAAACAACTTTGAGATGCTGGCATGGTTGTTTATGCGCGTCTCTGGCGTTATTCTCGTCGTCCTCATTTTCGGTCACCTCTTCGTGAACCTCATGATGGGCGAGGGCGTACACCGCATCGACTTCGGATTCGTCGGTGGCAAATGGGCTAACCCCTTCTGGCAGGTATGGGATGCAGTTCTGCTGTGGCTTGCTATGCTGCACGGAACCAACGGTATCCGCACCATCATCATGGATTATGCAGAAAAAGACAGCACTCGCTTCTGGCTCAAGCTGATCCTTTTCTTGGCAGCAGCATTCGTTCTGCTGGTGGGCACTTTGGTTATCTTCACCTTCAGCCCCTGCCCCACCGGTAGCCCCGCAGAACTTCTTCCTTCGTTCTGCCCCGCACCGTAATCCGCGAGTCGAAAAAGATTTAGAAAAGAGCATTATTCAATGCAGGTACATAAGTACGATGTAGTGATTGTTGGCGCTGGTGGCGCAGGCATGCGCGCAGCTATCGAATCTGGTCAGCGTGCCCGCACTGCGGTTCTCACCAAGCTTTACCCCACCCGTTCACACACCGGCGCGGCACAGGGCGGCATGTGTGCTGCACTGGCAAACGTTGAAGAAGACAACTGGGAATGGCATACCTTTGACACCATCAAGGGTGGCGACTACCTGGTAGATCAGGACGCCGCAGAGGTCATGGCTAAAGAAGCTATCGACGCTGTGCTGGATCTGGAAAAAATGGGTCTTCCCTTCAACCGCACCCCTGAGGGTCGTATCGACCAGCGTCGCTTCGGTGGTCACACCCGCGACCACGGTAAGTCGCCGGTTCGTCGCGCATGCTATGCAGCGGACCGTACCGGACACATGATTCTTCAGACTCTTTACCAGAACTGCGTCAAGCACAACGTTGAATTCTTCAACGAGTACTACGTACTGGATCTGGTCATGGTCGACGACGAAAATGGAAACCGCCGTCCTGCTGGCGTCGTAACGTACGATCTGGCAACTGGCGACGTTCACGTTTTCCAGGCAAAGTCTGTTGTCTTTGCATCCGGTGGCTGTGGCAAGATTTTCAAGACCACTTCGAATGCTCACACCCTCACCGGTGACGGCATGGCGATTGCGCTACGCAACGGCATCCCACTGGAAGACATGGAATTCGTTCAGTTCCACCCGACCGGTCTTGCCGGTTTGGGCATTCTGGTTTCTGAAGCAGCCCGTGGTGAGGGCGGTATTCTCCGCAACTCCGAGGGTGAGCGCTTCATGGAGCGTTACGCTCCTACCATTAAAGACCTCGCTCCTCGTGACATCGTGGCTCGTTCGATGGCTAACGAAGTTCGCGAAGGTCGCGGTTGCGGACCCAACAAAGACTACGTTCTGTTGGACCTTACCCACTTGGAACCTGCTCATATCGACGCAAAGCTACCCGATATTACCGAGTTCGCTCGTACTTATCTGGGTGTTGAGCCCTACACCGAGCCCGTTCCGGTATTCCCAACGGCTCACTACGCAATGGGTGGTATCCCCACTAACATTGACGCCGAGGTTTTCGCTAACTCCGAAGAGACCATCCCCGGTCTCTATGCCGCTGGTGAAGTAGCGTGTGTGTCAGTCCACGGTTCAAACCGTTTGGGCACCAACTCCCTGCTCGACATCAACGTGTTCGGTAAGCGCGCCGGTATCAAGGCAGCGGAATATGCAAACACCGCTGAGTACTTGCCCGTCCCCGAAGACGCCGCAGATAAGACCCTGGCTTTGCTCTCCATGCTGCGCGATGGCAATGGCACTGAAAAGGTAGGCGAAATCCGCAAGGAACTGCAGGACGTCATGGACGCCGACATGCAGGTCTTCCGTACCGCTGAGACCATCCACAACGCCATCAACACCATTACCCGTCTTGAAGAGCGTTACAAGAACATCTCCATTCAGGACAAGGGCAAGCGTTTTAACCTTGACCTCCTGGAAGCAGTTGAACTTGGCTTCTTGCTTGAGCTGGCTAAGGTGATGTCGGTTGCTGCTCTGCACCGCCAGGAATCTCGCGGTGGTCACTTCCGTGAGGACTTCCCTGACCGTGACGACGAGAACTTCATGAAGCACTCGATGGTTTACTTGGACGAAGAAGCCGAGCTTGAGGGTATTGCAGGTCTGCGTTTTGACACTAAGCCCGTAATCTTTACTCGCTACGAACCGATGGAGCGTAAGTACTAAAATGGCATCAACAGCAGCAAACACAGCTCCCAAGAGCGATTTTGAGGCACGCGAGCCTGAGTCAAAGGTTTCGATTGCGTCGGAGAACGGCGAGGGTGAGAACGGTATCAAGTCCTACGATGTCACCGTTCAAATTCGTCGCTACAACCCAGAAATCTCTGAAGAAGCTCACTGGGACGAATTCAAAGTTCAGATGTTCGGCACCGACCGCGTACTTGACGTGTTGCACAAGGTGAAGTGGGAAATCGACGGTTCACTGTCTTTCCGCCGCTCGTGCGCTCACGGTATTTGTGGTTCGGATGCCATGCGTATCAACGGTCGTAACCGTCTGGCGTGCAAGACCTTGTTGAAGGATCTTGACTTGTCCAAACCCATCACTGTGGAACCCATCAAGGGTTTGCCCTGTGAGAAAGACCTTATCGTTGATATGGAGCCTTTCTTCCAGGCATATCGCGAGGTCATGCCCTTCTTGGTCAATGACAGCCACGAACCTGAGCGCGAACGATACCAGTCGCAGGCTGACCGCGCGCGTTTCGATGACACCACCAAGTGCATCTTGTGTGCAGCGTGTACTTCATCGTGCCCCGTGTTCTGGACCGACGGTCAGTACTTTGGTCCTGCAGCGATTGTGAACGCCCACCGTTTCATCTTCGATTCTCGTGATGACGCCGGCGATATGCGTTTGGAAATCCTCAACGACAAAGAGGGTGTATGGCGTTGCCGTACCACTTTCAACTGCACCGAGGCTTGCCCTCGTGGTATTGAGATCACCAAAGCAATTGCTGAAGTGAAGCAGGCTATTTTAGCTCGCTCCTTCTAACGCATAGGCTTCTCACAGGTGCCCGCTACTCTTTGATGAGTGGCGGGCTCCTGGGTTTTAAGGGGGAGTGCTTTCCAACGCCATGCCGGCCGGAGGGTTGACCAATCGCGCCGCGGCATCCAGAAAAGCTACGCGTAACAATCTGTCATAAACTTTGCGGAAGTTAACAGATCTTCCCAAGCCAGCGAATGAAAAGCTTTCGCGCTATGGTATTTGAATGGCTCCAACATCTGCAGTAACACTTCTTGACGTATCTGGTTCGGCATTCGACTCTCGTGTGCAAGAGATTCTTCCCCAACTCATCGAGTTCCGCCGTGCCGTGCACCAGAGCCCTGAGCTGTCTTTCATGGAGTTCAATACGACTGAACGCATTGTTGCGCAACTTGAGACAGCGGGAATGAAACCACAACGGTTTGAGGGCACCGGTTGTTTCGTGGACATTGGGGGCGGCCCTTATGCGGTCGCTCTGCGCGCGGATATAGATGCGCTACCTATCCTCGAAACCACAGGGTTAGAGTTCACCTCGCAGAACCCCGGCGTCATGCATGCATGTGGGCACGATATTCACCAGACCGTCATGTTGGGAGTTGCGATTGCTTTGCACCAGCTCAATGAGGAAGCTCCGCTGGGTCGCACCGTGCGCGTCATTTTTCAACCCGCAGAAGAGCAGTTACCCGGCGGAGCAGTTCAAGTGATTGAGCAAGGCGTGCTCAAGAATATTCCCCGCGCATTCGCTCTTCACTGCGAGCCGAAGGTGGACGTAGGAAAGATCGGTACGCGCATCGGTGCCATTACCTCGGCATCAGACACCATCAAAATTAGACTCAGTGGCCACGGTGGGCACACTTCCCGCCCGCACCTGACCGAAGACCTCATCTACGCCATGAGCCAGATAGCAATCAATGTGCCTGCGGTTCTCTCGCGTCGCATGGATGTACGTTCGGGCGTATTGGTTGCCTGGGGACAGATTGAAGCGGGTGTGGCTCCCAACGCAATTCCTTCAGAAGGCTTTATGGCAGGGACCATGCGCTGCCTCGACGCCGATGCTTGGTACCGCGCAGGAGAAATCCTCGACGACGTCATCGAACAGGTTGCCGCGCCCTATGGCGTGAAGGCGGAGGTCGAGCATATTCGCGGCGTCCCTCCTGTAGTTAATACAGAAGATGAAACCACCATGGTAGAGACTGCCTCACGCGCTGAACTGGGGGAGGACTCTGTGGTGCTGGTAGAGCAGTCGATGGGCGGAGAAGACTTCGCTTGGATGTTGCAAGAAGTACCTGGATCGATGATCCGCTTGGGCACTCGTACCCCTGGCGGTCCGACCTACGACCTACACCGCGATGACTATAACCCCGACGAGCGCGCAATCAAGTGCGGTGTGCAGGTCATGGCATCGACTGCGTTACGGGCGGTTCGCTGGGAAATTGCCAAGCTCTCTGCAGAGCAGTTTCGTTCATCGAGCTACTACGGATAGAAAAAATCAACGATAAAACGTGAGGCCATATTACTAATCGGTATTAAAAAGATGAATAGTGGCTGTACAGAGGCGATTCACCCATTACTATTAACGTGTATCTCGAAACACAGAATGCAACTGAGCGGGTAGAGCACATACTGCCGGCATCAGCTACTCTGCACCTCTGTATCACACACACGAAGGGATAGCTCTCACATGGCTACTCGCTCACGTTTTGCAGCAACAGGTACCGTTCTCGGTATTTCAGCACTTCTCTTGGCAGGTTGCGGTGCCGCACCTGAAGAATCTTCTTCCTCTAACAAAGAAGCTTCGGACTACAAGGCATGCATTATCTCTGATGAGGGTGGCTTTGACGATAAGTCCTTCAACGAGAACTCCTACAAGGGTGTTAAAGCCGCTGAAGAAGATTACGGTATTAAGGTGGCTGAGTCGCAGTCTGAATCTGCAGCTGACTTCAACCCCAATATGACTTCACTCGTTCAGCAGAGCTGCAACTCCATCATCAGCGTTGGCTTCGCTCTGGCTGATACTACCAAGCAGGCCGCTCAGGATAACCCCGACATTCACTTCGCTATCGTCGATGATGGTTCTATCGAAGCGGACAACGTTCGCCCCATCGTTTACGATACAGCTCAGGCAGCTTTCCAGGCAGGTTACTTGGCAGCAGCTCAGTCCAAGACCGGCAAAGTAGCAACCTACGGTGGCGCTGAGATGCCTACCGTTACCATCTTCACCCAGGGTTTCAAGCAGGGCGTTGATTACTACAACAAGGAAAAGAACAAGGACGTCAAGGTTCTTGGTACCGATTCCTTTACCGGTGACTTCACCGACCAGACCAAGGGTAAGACTCTGACCCAGAACTTCCTTGATCAGGGTGCAGACGTCATTATGCCCGTTGCTGGTCCTGTGGGCGCCGGTACTCTCGAAGCTGTAACCGAGTACAACAAGTCTCACTCAGATGCACCTGCATCTGTTATTTGGGTTGACTCCGATGGCTATGAGACCAACCCTAACTACCAGGACATCATCCTTACCTCTGTTCAGAAGAAGATGAAGGAAGCTGTTGAATCCACCATCAAGGACGACATTGACGGCAAATTCACCAACGAGAAGTACATCGGCACCCTCCAGAACGACGGCGTTGGTCTAGCTCCTTTCCACAACTTCGAGGATAAGGTTTCCTCCGAAACCAAGTCCGAGCTCGATACCATCAAGGAAAAGATTGTCTCTGGTGAAATCACCGTAAAGACCGACGGCACCCCCACCAAATAAAGTGTGAGTTCCTTATCAAAGCGGCTCGACCGGCAACCTTTTGCGCGGTCGGGCCGCTTTGATACGCTCATGCTAAACACCTCTTCCTGCTGAACAAGAAAGCGCGTCGATGAAACTCGAATTGCGACAGGTCACCAAACGTTTTGGCGATTTTACCGCGAATGACCGCATTGATTTAGTGGTTGAACCTGGAACTGTCCATACCCTCTTGGGTGAAAACGGTGCGGGTAAATCAACCCTGATGAACGTCATCTATGGTCTCTACGAGCCCACTGAAGGCCAGATTTTTATTAATGATCAGCCCGTAAACTTTAAGGGCCCCTCTGATGCGATGGTTGCTGGAATCGGTATGGTGCACCAGCACTTTATGCTCGTTCCCGTATTCACTGTGGCTGAAAATATTGCTCTGGGCGCTGAGGAGACCAGCGGAGGTCGTCTCAACCTTGAAGCAACTCGCAAGAAAATTCGGGAAATTTCTGACCGCTACGGTTTCGCAGTAGACCCTGATGCAATCGTTGAAGATCTCCCCGTCGGCGTCCAGCAGCGAGTGGAGATTATCAAGGCGCTCGTGCGCGACGCCGAGGTCTTGATTTTGGACGAGCCCACGGCTGTACTGACCCCCGCTGAAACAGATCAGTTGCTGGGAATCATGCGTCAGCTACGCCAAGACGGTAAATCTTTGGTGTTCATTTCGCATAAGTTGCGAGAAGTGCGTGAAATTTCAGATGAAATTACCGTTATTCGCCGCGGCAAAGTAGTGGGAAATGCTGATCCCAGCGCATCAACGAACGAGCTCGCCGCACTGATGGTGGGCAAAAACGTCCAGTTGGTCGTTGATAAAGACCAGCCACACCTCACCGACCAAGCTTTCTCGGTTTCAAACCTTAATCTGGTATCAGACCAGGGCGTACCGCTGCTGAAAGACGTTAATTTCACCGTCCGGGGTGGCGAAATCCTTGCGATAGCAGGCGTGCAGGGCAACGGACAGACAGAGCTGACCGAAACCATTATCGGTATGCACCCCAAAGCTACCGGCTCGATGAAGATTAATTCCACCGAACTGCTGGGGCTTAACACCCGTCAAGTTCTTCGCGCTGGCGTGGGATTTGTCCCCGAAGACCGTAGCACCGACGGGCTGGTCGGGTCCTTCTCTATCGCAGAAAACCTCATTCTCGATCTTTTCGATCGCAAAGAATTCTCCTCAGCAGGAACTCTCAACCGCTCTGCCATCGCTCAAAACGCTGACCACGCGGTTCAAGAGTACGACATCCGCGTGGGAAATAAATATGACGCGGCATCAACCCTCTCCGGCGGCAACCAGCAGAAGATTGTGGTCGCTCGTGAACTTACCCGCGATTTGCAACTTTTTGTTGCCTCGCAGCCTACCCGCGGCGTCGACGTCGGCTCTATCGAATTTATACACAAACGCATTGTGGCGGAACGAGATAAGGGTATTCCCGTTATTATCGTCTCCACCGAACTCGATGAGGTTTACGCGCTAGCAGACCGTATCGCAGTCTTTTTCCACGGTGAGTTGATGGGTATTGTTCCCAACGACACTCCCCGTAACGTTTTGGGGCAGATGATGGCTGGGGCAACCTACGAAGAAGCCCGTGAATCTGTACCGGCAACTGACGCGGACTTAGAAACAACCACACCAGAGACAACAGGTTCTGTTCGAGCAGATAAAGCAGAACACACCGCTGATCAGTCCGTACTTCCCTGGGCAGAAGGAGATACCCCATGAGTACAGCAAATTCATCTGTTCCCCTCGATTCTGCGGCATCGGTAGCGCAGAGCGCTACCACCTTAGGAACTGAGAGCCAGCCAACTCCTTCTACCCCCAATCCGCAGATGCAGGAGCACGAAAAGCCTTCGCTATTTACTCGGATTGCCGGTGGCGGTATTGGTCTATCCATTGGTGCAATGGTTGCCGCGTTGGTAGTGGGCGGTTTGCTCATTGCAATTACTGACCCTGCTACCCAAAAAGCCGCAGGTTACTTCTTTGCTCGCCCCATGGACACTCTCTCTGCAGCGTGGAAAGCAGCGTCCGAAGCTTACCTAGCGATGTTCCGCGGTTCCATTTTCAATTATGAAGCAAAATCGTTTACTAAAGCGATTTACCCTTTCATGGAAACTCTTACCGTGGCGACTCCGCTGATTTTGGCTGGCCTGGCGGTTGCAATTGCTTTCCGTACCGGCTTGTTCAACATCGGTGCGCAGGGTCAGATTATTTTGGGCGCTATCGTTTCAACTTACGTTGCGATTACCTGGCAGCTCCCCCTCTTCATTATGCTTCCGCTAATCGTTCTCGGCGGTATCCTCGGTGGCGGTCTCTGGGGCGGTCTGGTGGGCTTGCTGAAAGCAAAAACCGGAGCTCACGAGGTTATCCTTTCGATTATGCTCAACTACATTGCGGTCAATCTTCTGCTCTACTTACTCAAGACCCCGCTTTTGCAGCGCCCCGGTAACACCAACCCTATTTCACCGAGCTTCGAAGATTACGCTATCTTCCCCAAGCTCTTCGGACACAGCTTCCGGCTCAACTGGAGCTTCGTCATTGCAGTGCTGGCAGTTATCTTTGTGTCCTGGTTGATGAATCGCTCCACCATTGGTTTCCGCCTTCGCGCGGTCGGTGCTAACCCCCACGCGGCTAGAACTGCCGGTATCTCGGTAGCATCGGGTTACATTTTGGTGATGGTTATTGCCGGTGCACTGGCTGGTCTTGCCGGTAGCGCGCAGGTGGCAGGCACCGAGCGTGTGCTGACCACCGGCGTCGCGGCATCCTTCGGATTCGACGCCATTACCGTGGCGCTGCTAGGGCGTTCGACCCCGTGGGGTACTTTCTTCGCAGCTTTGCTCTACGGCGCATTCCGCGCCGGCGGTGTCTCCATGCAGGTAGAAACAGGAACTCCAATCGATCTCGTGCTCGTCGTGCAGGCTCTGATTGTTCTCTTCATTGCAGCCCCGCCGCTGGTCCGGTCTATCTTTAGACTTCCCGATCCGTCCAAGCCCAAGAAAAAGAAGGCTTCTTCAAAAGCCGTAGCGGAGGCAAAGTAAATGAGTGCAGCAACTATTGATACTGTGCCTGTGGAAGAAACCGTTGTAGTGAAAAACTGGAAAAACACCATTATTTTTGGTGTACTCGCTCTAGTTGCACTCTTGCTGGTAGCTTTCAAAGCTCCCCACAACGACGTGACATTCCGCCTTTCAGACGGCATCACCTGGGCGAATATTCCCAACCTCACCTTCTCTGCGACCGCTTTCGGCTGGATTGCTATCCTCGTTCTGCTGGCTATCGCAGCGCTTTCAGCGGTACAGATGAACTCGGGCAAGAAACTCGGTAAGGGCCTCACCGCCGTCTTCTGGGTATTCTTTATCCTCTTCATCTTGGTCTGGGCGATTGGCTCCGCTAAGAGCTCTGAAGTTTCGCTGGTCAACCTGCTCTCTGGCGGTCTAGCGCTATCGATTCCTATGATTTTTGGGTCAATGGGCGGTTTGCTGTGTGAGCGTTCAGGTATCGTCAACATCGCTATTGAAGGTCAGCTACTCTTTGGCGCTTTCTCCGCTGTACTGGTAGGTTCAATCACCCATAACCCCTGGGCAGGTCTGCTGGCTGCAATGCTCGGTGGCGTTCTCGTTTCTTTCTTGCTGGCACTGTTCTCCATCAAATACATTGTGGACCAGACCATCGTGGGTGTTGTGGTGAATGTCTTGGTATCCGGTCTGACCGGATTCCTCTTTACTCGCGTGCTCCAGCCCGATGCCCAGAACCTCAACTCGGCTCCTAAACTGCCATCGTTTGAGATTCCTGTACTCTCTCAGATTCCCGTGGTGGGCCCGGTTCTGTTCAACCAGTCGGTGCTTGTGTATCTCATGTACATTGTGGTTGCTCTCATTTGGTTTGCTTTGAACAAGAGCAAATGGGGCTTGCGCACTCGCGCGGTAGGCGAGCATCCCAAGGCAGCAGATACCCTTGGCGTCAACGTCAACCGTTTGCGCTTCACCAACGTTTTGTGGGCAGGCGCGGTTGCCGGTATGGGCGGCGCGTTCTTCACGCTCGTTTCGGTGAGCTCCTTCAACGCCGATATGACGGCGGGCCAAGGCTACATTGCTTTGGCGGCTTTGATTTTTGGTCGCTGGAAGCCCATGGGGGCTCTATTTGCTTCAATCCTCTTCGGATTCTCGCTCCAAATGCAGTTCATCCTGTCTATCCTGGGCACAGCGATTCCGGCAGAGTTCTTGGCAATGCTTCCGTACGTCGTCACTATCTTGGCAGTTGCCGGCGTCGTCGGTCGCTCACGCGGTCCTGCGGCGTCCGGTCAGCCCTACGTCAAGGGCTAATACCTTGATGAAAATAATGCCGCGCTTTCGGAACTCTTCGAAAGCGCGGCTTTTTACTCTCAGTCCTCAACCCGAAAGAGAGAAAACCAATGGCAGATACTCCAAAAATTGACTGGGATGAGCTCACCGCCGTAGCTACTGCAGCTATGAAAAACTCCTACTCTCCCTATTCGAACTATGCAGTGGGCGCAGCAGCACTGACGCAGGACGGGCGAATCGTGAGCGGCTGCAATATCGAGAACGCTTCGTTAGGCATTACCCTCTGCGCAGAGTGCTCGCTCGTTTCTGATTTATTTAGGACGGGCGGAGGCAAACTGGTTGCATTTGCGTGTGTTGACGGCGATGGTCAGGCGCTGATGCCCTGCGGTCGGTGTCGGCAGCTACTCTTCGAGCATGCGGCGCCAGGAATGCTCATTCAGAGTGTGAGCGGCATCCGCACGATTGAGCAGATGCTTCCGGATGCTTTTGGTCCAGAGAAATTAGCTTAGGAGTTTTTCACCGATCTTGTACTTGCTGAGCGGCTTGAAACCTTCTGGATAAACCTCAACCTGCGTTCTGGCACTGCTCCTCAATCTTCCGTACTCTAAAAGAAATGGTCGGGCACTCGATGGATCCGGCGAACGTACAGATAGAGGAGATTACATATGAGTAATCATGAGCCCTTCAGCGCTGTAGAGGTTATTCGAGCTAAGAGAGATCACGAAGTTCTCAGCAACCAACAAATTGACTGGGTTATCGATGCCTATACACGCGGCGTCGTTGCTGATGAACAAATGAGTGCCCTTGCCATGGCAATCTTTCTCAACGGGATGAACCGGGCAGAAATCTCTCGGTGGACTGAGGCGATGATTCGATCTGGCGAGCGCCTAGACTTCTCCTCCCTGGTCGGCCCGGGAAAGAAAATTGCGACCAGTGATAAACATTCCACCGGGGGAGTGGGCGATAAGATTACGCTCCCGTTGGCACCCCTGGTGGCGGTCTATGGGGTAGCGGTTCCCCAGTTGAGCGGCCGGGGGCTGGGTCATACCGGTGGAACCCTCGACAAGCTGGAATCAATTCCCGGGTGGCAGGCGAATCTATCGAATGAGCGCACGATGGAGATTTTGGGAAGTACCGGGGCTGTCATCTGCGCGGCAGGATCGGGGTTGGCTCCTGCGGATAAGAAGCTCTATGCCTTGCGCGACGTTACCTCAACCGTTGAGGCGATTCCGCTGATTGCAAGTTCTATCATGTCCAAGAAAATTGCTGAAGGAACCGGTTCGTTGGTGTTGGATGTGAAGGTGGGCTCTGGCGCGTTTATGAAGGATAGTGAACGTGCGCGGGAGCTTGCGGAAACGATGGTTGCTCTGGGTATGGATGCCGGGGTAAGAACTTCGGCTCTTTTGACCAACATGAATACGCCGTTGGGTTTGGCAGTAGGTAATGCCATTGAGGTGGAGGAATCTGTGGAGGTTCTTGCCGGAGGCGGCCCCGCCGACGTCGTGGAGCTAACCGCAGAGCTTGCCCGTGAAATGCTGGCGGCGTCGGGTGTGGAAGAGGATCCTGCTGAAGCCTTGAAGGACGGTCGGGCAATGGACGTGTGGCGCCGTATGATTACCGATCAGGGTGGGGATCCCGATGCAGCTCTGCCGCAGCCGAAAGAAACTCATACCGTGGTTGCTGAAGAGTCAGGCACCCTCACCGAGTTAGATGCGCTGGCTGTGGGCGTAGCATCTTGGCGTCTAGGTGCTGGCCGAGAACGCAAGGAAGATACGGTTCAAGCGGCAGCAGGAATCAAGTTGCACGTTAAACCCGGAGATCCCGTCGAAAAGGGCCAGTCCTTGCTGACGTTGATGACAGACACCCCGGAACGTTTCGAACGCGCGGTGGAAGCGTTGGACGGCGCCTGGTCAATTGGCGGCGAATTTGTGCCTCAGCCTCTGATTCTGGGTAAGGTCGGTGCACCAGAAAAGTAGTCTTGCCTTATAAGCTTGAAGTTATCGATTGTTCTCAACTCACAGGAAGTGAAAAACTATGGGACTTTTTAGCCGTCGTAAACGAGAGGAACCACAAGAACCGCTGGTATCGGATCGTTCCGACCAGCCCGTTGGTTCCGCAGATGCAGCCCCCACTGCGCAGACCGCTTCAAAGGTATCAGCCCCCTCCCATACTTTGGAGAAGGGTTCTGGTCTCTACGCCGTCGCTCAAATGATGCGCAAAAAAGGCAGTGGTGAGCTGACTTTGGATTTGAAGCAAAATGGTAATGACATGAACCTGACTCTGCATGAGAACGGCCAGGAACTTGAAGAAACTGTGGTTGTTCCAGGCAATGAGTGGTTCGATGGGATTGCTCAGCTGTATGTAGATGAAGAAAAAGGCGCTCGCGGCCCCTTTAACCGTGCTCTGATTGTGCTGGACGGTTCTGAGGACTCAAACGTGCAGGCGTCCTTCTTGAACACCGAGATGGGCACTAGCCATAACTTGCAGTACACGGTTCCTGCAGGCGTTGTGTCTCCTTTCGACGAGCAGGACGAGACCGAACCGGCACAGGATCATTCTCGTTTTGCTGTAGCAGATAAAGAAGAAGAGAAGTCTGCTTTTTCTGCACAGGATCGTTTGAGCCGCGTTTCTCAGCGAATTACTACTGAAGAGGAGCCTCCTGCAGCACAGGAAAGTTTCAAGGCTGTAGCTTTCGGCACCGAGAAAAACGATGTGGAGAACGACGAACACACATCTACGGCTGATTCTTCGGATGCATCTGCGGGCACCACCGAGGATGTCGCGGATGAAGATAACCCGTTCGTCAGCGATGGTGAGCCTGAGGAGAACGCCGGTGCGTTGAATTCCTTGAGCCCTGCTGAAGAGGAAGCAATCTCTGAGGAACTCGAGGAGACCCGTTTCGTTCAAAGTCGCGATGTTATCGATGAGCTGGAGGACCATTCCTCCCAGAACGCCCGCATTGAATCAACTGAACTTGATACGCACAGCGCATCACATGCAGAGAAGGACATTCAGGGATCAGAGCAAACCCGCAATGACCAGCGAAGCTCCTCTGAGGCACCTGCTGTGACCTCAGCCCCCGATATTTCTTTGGCTACTGCCACTATGCCCGACTACGTGGATGATGAGTGGGAAGAAGAGACTGCATCTGAGCAGACGAATCAAGCCCCTCGCACTCACCAGGATAAGAACACTGCTGGCGCTGATGAGAAAACAGTCGCAACTTCTGCAGCAGGTCGATTCACAGTTATGCAGCCACACACTCCTGCCGCTTCGTCATCCTCACAGACTGTTGCTGCTGAGGTCCCTGAGGCTGCCAGCGGAGTGGACGTAGCGCCGTCCTTCTCAGCAACCGGTGGTACTTTCTCCAAGCCGTCCACCACCAATCTTGCCGAAGGCAACCTGGTGTTGACCGAAGCAGAGGTAGTCAACCGACTTGCTGGCGTTCAAAAAGCTCTCTTCGGAGAGAACGGTTCAGCTCGCGATGTCTCTACCGTGCTGATTCGTATTCGAACTCTGGGCTCGTACTACGATGCATTAACCCACGTCCGCCAGGGCGGTTTCTGGGATCAGAAACGAACCTTTGACCTGATTCCCGAAGACGAGCTCAACGTTCTGCAACTCAAAGCTGATTCCTACAAGGAAGGTTTTGGGTCGCCGCTGGCTATGAATATCCGCCTCACCCCCGGCATTCCGCCGCAGGTAAAGTTCGATTACCAGAATGAAGGCGCTTTCGCTAAATACTCTGACGAACTACCCGCTCAGCAGTATGTAGAGGAACTACGGATGTTCCCCCGCACCGGGGCAAACATCCCTGATCACATGAACCGCGCTTTGGCGTCGTGGACTCTCTAAAACATAGATAAGAATGGTCGGGCTATCCTTGAAAGGATAGCCCGACCATTTTTGGTTAACCGGAACGATTAACAGGACGATATGAGCACCTCACCCTCGGCAGATTTCAGCTGGATTCAGACCCTCCCTAAAGTGTGTTTGCACGATCATCTAGATGGGGGACTGCAGACCCAGACCATGATTGAAATCGCGCAGGAAATTGGATACGAACTGCCTGCAACCGATCCCGCTGCCCTCCAAACTTGGTTTGAAGAGGCATCTGATTCGCGCTCGCTGGATCGCTATTTAGAGACGTTCTCCCACACCGTGGCTCTGACTCAACGACCTGAGCATCTGCGTCGTGTAGCTAAAGAGCATGTTTTAACATTGGCGGGTGACGGCGTTGTGTACGGCGAGGTACGGTGGGCACCGGAACTTCATACCGAAGGCGGCATGAACCTGGACGAAGCAATTGAAGCCGTTGCAGACGGTCTGATGGAAGGCATGGAATTCGTTGCCGAACACGGTGGCCGCGTCTTGGTCAACCAACTAGTTTGCGCTATGCGGCAAAATGACCGCTCGCTAGAGGTAGCGCAAGCAGCCGTGCGCCATCGCCGGATTGGGGTGGTAGGTTTTGATCTTGCTGGCCCTGAAGACGGTTTTGACTGCGCATATCATCAGAGCGCTTTGGATTATGTCGCAGAAAATTTCATGCCCGTCACCTTGCATGCTGGTGAGGCAGCGGGAATTGAATCTATTCGTTCGGCGCTCTTGCAGGGTCGTGCTCTGCGTTTAGGTCACGGCGTCCGTATTACCGAAGATTTCTCTTACACCACGGTTGCCGACGTCGATCCGACCGGGGAACTAATGCCGGGCATGAATCCCACTGATCCCATTTTGCAGCTGGGGCAGGTTGCTAGCTGGGTGAAAGACCGCCGTATTACTTTGGAAGTCTGCCCCTGCTCCAATCTGCATACCGACGCCGCTTATGCTGTGCATGAAGGCAAAGTAAGTCAGAGCGAGTTCGCTCGAACTATCAAGGAACATCCGATAACTCTCTTGCGAGATGCTGGTTTCTCGGTGGCAGTGGGACCCGATAACCGCCTGATGAGTGGCACCAGCATGACCCGCGAATTCACTGAACTGGCGCAAAATTTTGGATACGGAGCCAATGAATTTTTTGAGCTGACCATGAACGCAATCGAGGGTGCTTTTATTTCGATGGACGAGAAGCAGATGCTGACGCGTTCGGTGCAAGGTCCCTATCTGAAACTCATCCAGGCGCAATCACAGGGTCAGAGTTAAAAGCACAATACTGAGTGAGTAAAAATTAATGTGCCGTACGTCTACCGGGGAAAGAATTGATGGAAAACCACGAAAAAGTTACTCAGCAGGCCGCTCAGGAGTTTGCCCGTTTGGTGGCGGTGATGGACCGATTGCGCTCAGCCGGTGGCTGCCCCTGGGATGCGGAACAGACCCATGAATCTTTGGTGCGTTACCTCATCGAAGAAGCGTATGAAGTGATCGAAGCAATTGAGGCTCCTCAGGGCGTAAATCGAAATCTGCTTAAAGAAGAACTGGGCGACGTGCTCCTACAGGTAGTTTTTCATGCCCGCATTGCGCAGGAAACGCCGGGGGATGAGCGGTTCACCGTGGTCGATGTGATTCGTGGACTCAACGAAAAGATGGAGAGACGCCACCCGCACGTCTTTGCGGGCGAATCTTCTGACATCGACGACGTCGTGGCTCGCTGGGACGAGCTCAAAAAGCTGGAAAAACCGGAGAGAACGTCGGTGTTCGACGGTATTCCGCCTCATTTGCCCGCTCTATCTTTGGCAGAGAAAACTCTCTCAAAAGCAGACAAAGGTGGGGTGGAACTGCAGGAATCCAAGCAAGCGCCGATGCTGGATGAAGTAAGCAATGAAGAAGAGCTGGGAGCGTTTTTGTTTGTTGCTGTGCAACGAGCACGCGCTCAGGGGCTTGACCCTGAACGCGCGTTGCGAGCCTATACGCGAGGGGTAATCGCTCAAGCTGAAGACGGTCTTTCTGCTTCGGAATAAGGCGGGGTGTGTGGGTATGCGTGGGAAAAAGCTGAATTGAAGGAAAGAAAATCCCGATTTAGTCGGATGGAATCACTGCGAACCTGTGTGCTTATGTGGGTTTTTTGCTAAAATAAGAAGTGGAAGAGGCTCTCGTGGTTTTTGACAACACTTGCTACGGGTTAACCAATAGCCAATCTTTGTAAGCTTCTAAGGAGCGTTTATTATGTCTGAAATTATCTCAGTACATGCACGTCAGATTCTTGATTCACGAGGCAACCCCACTGTTGAGGTAGAGGTTCTTCTGGATGACGGTTCTTTGGGAATCGCAGCTGTACCCTCCGGCGCATCCACCGGTGAATGGGAAGCCGTAGAGCGCCGCGATGGCGACAAGAAAGTTTACCAGGGCAAGAGCGTCGAAGGCGCAGTTCAGTCTGTGATTGAAGAGATTGCTGAAGAAATTATCGGCATCGACGCTATCGATCAGCGCCTGGTTGACAGCACCATGATTAAGCTCGACGGCACCAACAACAAGGGCAAGCTCGGCGCAAACGCTATCCTCGGTGTTTCCCTGGCAACCGCAAAGGCAGCAGCCGAAGCATCTGCACTGCCCCTGTACCGTTACCTCGGTGGTCCCAACGCACACGTACTTCCTGTACCTATGATGAACATCCTCAACGGTGGCTCACACGCTGATTCCAACGTTGACATCCAGGAGTTCATGATTGCTCCTATCGGTTTCGACACCTACTCTGAGGCTCTTCGCGCAGGCGTTGAGGTTTACCACAACCTCAAGTCAGTTCTTCACGACCGCGGTCTAGCAACCGGTTTGGGCGACGAAGGCGGCTTCGCTCCTAACCTCGAATCCAACGCCGCAGCTCTTGACCTCATCGTTGAAGCAATCGAGAAGGCTGGCTACAAGCCCGGTGAGCAGATTGCTTTGGCTCTCGACGTCGCATCCTCAGAATTTTTCAAGGACGGCGCATACGAGTTCGAAGGTCAGAAGAAGACCGCAGACGAAATGTCTAAGTACTACGCTGATTTGGTAGCTAAGTACCCCCTCGTTTCCATTGAGGATCCCCTGGATGAGAACGATTGGGACGGATACAAGACCCTCACCGATTCCATCGGTGACAAGGTCCAGATTGTTGGCGACGACTTCTTCGTTACCAACCCCGAGCGTCTTGCAAAGGGCATCGAAATGGGCGCAGCTAACGCTCTCCTTGTGAAGGTAAACCAGATTGGTTCACTGACCGAGACCCTCGACGCTATGGAAATGGCTCAGCGCCACGATTACCGTTGCATGGTTTCCCACCGTTCAGGTGAGACCGAGGACGTCACCATTGCTGACCTTGCTGTTGCAACCAACGCAGGTCAGATCAAGACCGGTGCTCCTGCCCGCTCCGAGCGCGTTGCTAAGTACAACCAGCTTCTTCGTATTGAAGAGGAACTGGGCGATGCCGCAACTTACGCAGGTAAGTCTGCATTCCCCCGCTTCAAGTAAGCGAAACTTTCACGATCATCTCGTGAGATAACAGATGTGCCCTCGGCTTGATACAGTCGAGGGCACTGCTGTATCCAGCGCAGGTTCAGTTCTAACGGGTAGAATTTCAAGAAGCACCTAGTTTTTCACAAGAGGTGCCTTATCAAAGCGGAGTAAGGGGTACAACCACGGTGGCTCAGAAGAAGAAACGACGCGGACGCTCGTTAGCGAGTTTTTTTGGTACCGGAAGTAAGCCCGTCGATACCACAGGCGGCACTCCTGTTGCAGCTCATGCCTTTTCAGGGCGCTTTCTCATCGCGATGGTTGTTCTCTTCGTCATTATTTTGACCACTTACGCCTCGGTTTCTACGTTTTTCCGGCAACAGGCTGAGATTAATCAGGTCAAAGACCATATTTCCCAACTCCAAGCAGAGAATTCTGATTTGAAGACTCAGCTGAGCTGGTGGAAAGATGACAATTACGTCAAACAACAGGCGAAAAGCCGCCTCTACTACGTCAGCGAGGGAGAGACTCCCTACCTGGTGGTGGGCACCGACTTTACATCCAGTCTTGCAGACGACACCTCGGCTCAAGCACAAACTGCGCCCGAGGACTCCTGGGCTAATGGGCTGTGGAATTCGTTCCAGTCTGCTGCATTAGACGGCGAGAAGAGCGAGAATACGACGGTCGATCCGTCGTCGAGCACCACCACTGCACCAGATCAGCCTGCTGCCTCTGCGAGCGCCTCTGCTGACTCAATTACCAGTACCTCAACACCCGCGGCTACGACTTCAGCATCTACCCCGTAGTAATCTTTACTTTCTAACGATTTATCCCATTTCTCAGCACTGGAAGGTGCTGAATACATTTCAAGGAAATGATGAGCACCGAACACACTAGTACTTCGCAGAAAAATTCGTCTGCGGCAGCCCTCTCTACCTCGGATACCGGTTCTCCCGGTGGGTTTGGAGTGACTGCAGAAACTCTGGCTCCCAGCGCGCTTGATATTCACGTGCTATCGCAAGAATTAGGTCGGCAGGTACGCGACGTCGCAGAAATCCCCGCCCGTTGCGTTTGCGGAAATCCGCTGGTGGCGGCAACTGCACCGCGCCTTTCCAATGGCTCGCCTTTTCCTACCGTGTTTTACCTTGCTCACCCCGTCATTACAGCGGCAGCTAGCCGCTTTGAGGCAGAGGGCAAGATGTATGAGATGACTGATCGCATTGCAGAGGATCCAGAAATCGCCCAGCAGTATCAGGCGGCGCACGAAAATTACATTGCCGAGCGTGAGCGTATTCGCCTCCAGACTGGAACCGAAGAAGTCCCTGAGATTGACGGTATTTCAGCCGGTGGCATGCCCACCCGCGTGAAGTGCTTGCACGCCGTATTAGGGCACACCCTTTCTGTGGGTCGCGGCATCAATCCTTTTGGCGATGAAACCCTTGATTTGATTGCTGAGTATTGGACACCCGAGCAATGCGCTTGTGATCCCGCCTGGCGCGAATCATTTGAGGGCTAAAAACTACCGGCTGACAACGAAAGAGGTACTACGGTGCGTATCGGTGCCATTGACTGCGGAACTAACTCCATTCGATTACTCATTGCCGAGGTGGAGCAGACTGAAAACGGCCCTCAGCTCGTCGATTTAGAACGAATCATGAAGATTGTTCGGCTGGGCGAAGGCGTGGATGCCACCGGAAAATTCGCAGAGGCTGCGCTCCAACGTACTTTTGCTGTTGCTCGTGAATACGCGGAAATACTGGCTCGGTATGATGTGCAGAGCCTGCGCTTTGGCGCAACTAGCGCCACTCGCGACGCCCAGAATCGGCAAATTTTTATCGAGGGTATTGAAGAAATACTGGGAGTACGCCCCGAAGTCATTGCCGGAGAAGAAGAGGCAGCTCTTTCGTTTGCCGGTGCGGCGTCGGCGGTTAATAACTCGGATCAGCGCACCGTTGTGGTCGATTTGGGTGGCGGTTCTACCGAATTTGTATTGGGAAACCAACAGGGGATTGTAGCGGCGCGTTCGCTGAACATCGGATGCGTGCGGCTTACCGAACGTTATGCGGCGTCCTCGCCTCTGACGGTGGAACAGCGGGAGCAAATTCTCCTCGATGTCGATCGTGCAATTGATGAAGCCGCAGAGACAATTGACTTCTATTCGGCTGAGCGGCTAATTGGCGTGGCGGGAACCGCCACCACAGTGACCGCCCATGCCCTCAATCTTGATACTTATGATTCACAGGCAATCAACGCCACCTACCTGCCGGTTAAAGAAATTGAAAAAGCAGCGCGTTCGCTCTACTCCATGGATAGGGAACAACGCGCGGCTCTGGGGTTTATGCATGAGGGCCGCATCGACGTTATCGGCACCGGTGCGCTTATCTGGGCACGTATCGTTGAACGCCTCTCGCAGCTCAGCGGGGGAAAAATTGACGGTGCCATCGCCAGCGAATTCGATATTTTAGATGGCCTGGTGCTCTCTCAAATAGATTCAACCCGCTAATCTCTCGACGCGTCCCCCCATGTTTGATTCATTTCCCCGAAGCCACCGAACGTTACCTGCCCTTTTAGCTACGGCGGGGCTCACCTGCGCGCTCAGTCTGTCAGGTACAAGTGCAGTGCTTGCTGTACCTACTCCTTCAGCGCCGCCTTCTTACCTGCCTTCGATTCCAGCTATTGACACTCCGCCGGGAGATTCGATTCGTGCACGCGAATACTGGCTGACTGACTATGGTTTCGATGACGCGTGGAAAGAAAGCACCGGTGAAGGTGTCACGGTAGCGGTCATTGATACAGGGGTAGACGCCACCCATCAAGATTTGAAAAACAACGTGGTAAAAGGGTGGGACGCCTCCGATAAAGGTGACGACGACGGCGGCGAAGGTCTAGGTGTAGAACCGGAGCACGGGACGCTGGTGGCCTCAATGATTGCAGGGCACGGGCACGACGACGGCATAACTGTTGGGGATTCCTCCTGGCCCGGGAAGCCGGCAGGGATGTTGGGCGTGGCGCCCGACGCTAAAATCATGCCTATTTCGCTTGAAATTGGAACGGTGGGGGAGAACCACAAGTCGATTGACGAGCAGATTCCTCAGGCAGTGAAATATGCGGTCGATCATCATGCCAATATTATTAACCTCTCGGTGGGGTCTAATAACACCTCCTGGCCGCAGTCATGGGACGAGGCATTCGCTTATGCTGAAGAAAAAGGAGTGCTCATCGTAGCTTCTTCGGGCAACCGGGGTTCGGGCGTGACCCAGGTGGGTGCCCCTGCCACTATCCCCGGTGTGCTCACCGTCGGAGGTGTGGACGCGCGGAGGAAAGATTCGTGGTCTTCCTCCTCGCAAGGTATTTCCATTGCAGTTGCTGCGCCCAGTGAAAACTTGATGGGGGCAATACCCGGAGATAACTACGCGGTGTGGTCTGGTACATCGGGAGCAGCCCCTCTCGTGACCGGGTTAGCAGCTCTTATTAAAGCTAAGTACCCGAACCTGACTTCCCATCAAATTATTCAGCGCATTATTGAATCTGCCGATGACGGGGGCGAACCCGGGCGTGACCCCATCTATGGATTTGGAATTATCAACCCCTCTAAGGCGCTAGGGGAGGACGTTTCCGACAATGCATCGCAGAATCCTCTGGGTTCTGTTAAAGAATGGATTGCTGTACATCGCAAAACGGAAAACCAGGAAGTTGCCGATGCCTCTGCCACGCCAACACCTGTCCACCAAAAAGGCGAGCAGGTGCACGACGTTGCTGCCCCTACCCCCTCACGCCCGGCTGAAGACTCGGGGATTCTCCCGTTTATTGTGCTCGGAGGCTTTGCTTTCTGGGTAGTTATTATCACTGCAGGAACGGTTCAGTGGCTCAAGGGCGGCAAAAATCGCGAGCCACGAAGCATAAAGTAAGAATATGTTGTGAAGTAAGGTTATCTTTCAGCTAAATCTGTGCCGCTCTTCCGCGGTGCAAATGTTATTTGTTGCTTTAAGATGGCAAGATAGCCTATGAGCAAATGTACTCATCTGCCCGAGTACACCACTATCTAAAAGGTGTTATTTTTAAAGTAAATATTTTCGGCGCAGACTATGGTATGTGCTGTCTAAAGCACCACCTAGAAGACAAGGAAGAAGCATAATATGGCATTCACCAAATTGGCTCAGGATCGTCCTCGCGTACTTATCGTAGGCGGCGGTTACGTGGGCTTCACCGTGGCACAGAAGATTCAGAAAGCTGTGAAAGAAACCGGCGGCGTTGTTACCATCGTTGAGCCTAACCCCTACATGACCTACCAGCCCTTCCTTCCCGAAGTTGCAGCAGGTTCCATAGAAGGACGCAACGCTACCGTTCCTTTGCGCCAGCACCTGCGCGACACCGAAATCGTTGGTGGACGTATCACCAAGATTAACCACGCTACCAAGACCGCTACCGTTGAGCCTATCGACGCTGGCGAAGCTTTTGACATTACCTATGACGAGATTGTTTTGGGCGCAGGCGCTGTAACCCGCGCGTTCCCCATCCCCGGTCTTGCTGAAGTAGCTATTGGCATGAAGAGCGTTGAAGAAGCTGTTGCTGTACGCAACTGGGTTCTTGAGCGTATCGAAGTTGCTTCTTTGGAAGAGAACGAAGACGCTCGCCGTCGTGCGTTGACCTTCGTTATTGTCGGTGGCGGTTTCGCAGGGATTGAAACCATTGCTGAACTCGAAGATATGGCCCGTGAAGCTGTTAAGCGTAACGATCGTCTGCGCGTTTCAGATTTGCGTTTTGTATTGGTTGAAGCTGCTCCTCGCATTATGCCTGAGGTTCCTGCTGACCGTGCAGAGAAGGTTGTTGCTGAACTTCGTGCCCGCGGCATCGAGGTTCTGTTGAATACCTCTCTTGCAGACGCAACTGATGGCCACTTGGCGCTCATCAACATGGGTGATAAGTCCCCTGCCGGTGAACTCGACACCGATACTTTGATTTGGACTGCAGGCGTTGCCGCTTCACCCATGCTCAAAGACACTGATTTCCCCATCGACGAGCGCGGTCGCGTTCGCGTAGGCGCAGATTTGCGTGTTACCGGCGATAATGGTGTTATCGAAGGCGCATGGGCTGCTGGCGATAACGCTGCTGTTCCTGACCTCTCCGGTGGCGGCGTTGGCGGCTTCTGCGTACCTAACGCGCAGCACGCCTCACGTCAGGCAGTTAAGCTTGCTGAAAACCTCTTGGCAGCTCGCCGCGGCGAGTCCTTGACCGACTACTACCACGAGAACATGGGTGCAGTAGCAGGCCTGGGCTCCTGGAAGGGCGTTGCAAACATCAAGGGCAAGAGCATCAGCGGTCCTCTTGCATGGTTGATGCACCGCGGTTACCACGGCATGGCTATCCCCACCACCGAGCGTACCGCTCGCGTGGTTGCTGGCTGGGCTATGAACCAGATCTTCGGTCGCGACACCACTTCGATTCGTCACCAGCGTTCACCCCGCCGCGCATTCCAAACTGCTACCGGTACCGCTCCTGAAAAGTCAAAGGCACGTCTCTAATCGAGACGCCTTCTTACGGCGGAATATAACGTATTCCGAATTTTCTGGTATAAATAACTAGATAGTTTTCTGTGCCTACCGTTTTGGCGGTAGGCACAGCTCAGCTCCCATAGCCCAATTGGCAGAGGCAGAGGACTTAAAATCCTTGTGTTCTGGGTTCGAGTCCCAGTGGGAGCACCATGATTTCAGCCTGCAGCAGAGGCAGAGATAAAAAGCGCACCGGCTCTCATGAGCCGGTGCGCTTTTGCATATGAAACAGGTATGAGGAGAGAGATTAGTCTCTACTTGTACTCATTTGCTGGAGCGCTGATTCCAAAGTTGATGGGTCGATGGGGATAAAGCAATCCCAGTTCATGGGGATTAGCAAGCCCCAAACGTACCATCGCGAGCAGATGAGAGCCTTCACGAACACCATCACGGATAGCGCGCGCACCGTCCTCACTGACAATGATGTTGAGATCGTGCCAGGGGTATTTTTTGCTGATGAGCTCGGTGAGCAGGCTCAAGAACGCCTTATTTTCGACGGCGGGGCCGGTCAATAGAAGCGCCGAGGGGTCTGTAATAATTGCTGCGTTGACGATGCTCTCTGCAAGGCTCATGAGGTAGAGCTGGGAACTTTCGGATTCCGGATCAGCCACAATGAGTTCAGCGGTTTTCTCGAAATTGAGGTAGCCGCCGTCGTCTCGGATAAAGCTGTGCTCATCGACCACTCCGAGATGTTGCAGGCGCTGCCGCAAACTCTTGTTTTCTGCAGTAACTAAGTGGATGAGGCCGTTGCGCCCCGATACTCCTCGATAGAGGCGACCGTTGATGGCAAGAGCTGCAGAGATTCCTTCGTTCAGATGAATACCCAGCACTACGGGGACGTGTTGGGCAATACCTTCACGAGTTTCATTCAGTAAAACCCAGTTGATGCGGTCGTCAACCATAACAGGGCAATTGAAACGTTCGGTGAGGTAACTATAGAAATCTAGAGGTTGATCGTGGTGCCCCATGTCGGGGATATTCCCCAACTGCTGGGTATTGGGATTGACAGGGGAGACCACTGCCACAGTCGCGGCAAGTACCGGAAGGGAAATGTCTTTGACCAGCTCATCAATCAGGGTTTCCAAAGCATGCTGGATGACCTCACTACTTTCCCAGTAGGTAGATACTGATGCTTCGGAAAGTTGCTCACCGCGAAGATTGTAGAGAGCGGCACTCAAGCGATCAATCTCGGCAATAACGGTGAGGAGACATCCCAAGGACTCTGAAAGGTCGTAGAGTCCTGGTACTCTACCGCGCTTGCCAGAGGCTCCGGCATCCTTTGCCAACGCCTTGATGTAGCCGCGCTCCAACAGACGCGAAGCAGCCTCAGAGGCAGTGGGGCGGGAAAGATTGTGCTCAGCTGCTATTTTTGCACGAGAACTAGGGCCATTCTCCATAATGTACTTGAAGAAAAGCCTGTCCGAAGTTGGTGCTGGAGATGATGCGCTCGGCTCATAACTCATGAGAAATCCTCTATATATGCGTGTGATATTACTCAGCCTAGCCTTACTGAGCCCTCAAAAGAGATATTGAAATCCATAAATGTGTTGAAAGCAAGTTGATATCTGTTTAAACCGTGCATATTGATGAGCTTTCAAGGTAGGTTTGGATGTAAGCTCAGACACTACTCAGGTTGGGAGAAACCTTGACGCTCAAACTTATTGCCACCGATATGGACGGAACGCTACTCACCGATGCCGAGAAGACATTCGACCATGAATATTTTGGCCGGTTACTAACGCGCATGGAAAAACTCGACGTTAAGTTCGTGGTGGCTAGCGGTAACCAGTTTCCCAAGCTATTGCAGTACATGCAAGACTTTTTGGGCAGGAACATCCTCTATGTGGCTGAAAACGGAGGCTACATAGCGCGAGAAGATAGAGATATCCTCATTTCTGCTTTTTCCCCCGAGACAGTTGCTGCTGTGGTTAAAGTTTTGGATCAGTTTCCCGATCTCGGTTTTATCATTTCCGCCCATGAGGGAGCTTTTCTGATTCGTGACCGCGCAGAACCCATCACCCGCATTGTGCGTGAACACATGGAGTTCTTAGGTGCCGAAGTACCCCGAGAATTGGACTACATCAGCTTTATCAATCGTTTCTATCCTGGCACTCAGGTGATTGAGAGCTTGGATGAGATGGGAGATGCATCGGTGGTTAAGTTCGCGTTGCAAACTCACCGGCGGGATATTGAGAACATCTTGAAGCAACTGGTGGATCTGTTGCCCTCTAGCGTTGTTCCTGTAGCCAGCGGTTTCGGCGCGATAGATTTGGTCTCACGTGGCGTGAATAAGGGTTCTGCTCTCAAATGGGTGGGGCAGGAGCTGGGCATTAAACCCGAAGAAATGATTGCCTTTGGCGATAATTCCAATGACCTTGAGATGTTGCAGTATGTAGGGGAGGGGATCGCCGTAGAAAACGCTGCCCCCCATGTAAAGGCTGTTGCCGACACCGTTATTGGCACGAACGAGGACGGCGCGGTACTGAAATATATCGAGGTCAAGCTCGACCAATTAGAGAGCGCCCAGCAGTAATTATTGAAAGTGAACACTGGCTGGGAATTGTTCACCAGCAGGTAAACCCTCTCGATTTGTAGGTACATTTGGGATAACATTTCATAAAATCACTGAAACTATAGAGGAGTACTGAGAGCCTTGGCTGGCAATCCCCTTATTCAATCCATGACTAATTCGCAGAAGCAAGATTCGCGCTTTGGTCGCTTCGGTGCCGATAGCGCTACTGCTGGACAAAATTATTCTGCACAACCTCACGGCTACGGTACCGGCTACGCACAACCCCAGTACGGTCAGAACCAGTATGCTCAGGGTCAATATGCTCAGCCCACTGCTGAGGATTTGAACTCGATGTATCGAGCTCCTTCGGCAGGACCTGCTGACACCAATCGGTTGACGATTAACGACGTCATCGTCAAGACCGGTTTGAACCTCGGCTTGGTCATAGTGGGCGCTGCCCTGGGTTGGTTTATGCCCATTTTGATGTTTGTAGGTGTTTTCGGTGGTCTCATTCTTGGTCTGGTGAACTCCTTTAAGAAAAAGGTTTCGCCCGCTTTGGTGATGGGTTACTCCCTTCTCGAAGGTATGGCGCTGGGCGGTATTTCGGTCTTCTTCGAGTCCGTATACCCCGGCATTGTGGGGCAAGCTGTTCTAGGTACCCTCATCGTTTTTGCTACCATGCTGGCGCTTTTCCGCTCGGGTAAGGTACGCGCATCATCCAAGGTCACCAAGGTGTTCTTGGGCGCGATGATTGCATACTTCGTGTTCTGCATGATTAACTTGGGCTCTGCAATTTTCTTCCAAACTAATATGCGCGATTTCGAGCTCTTTGGAATTCCACTGGGTCTTATTGTTGGTCTGTTAGCTATCCTGATGGGTGCTTACTCGCTGGTCCTGGACTTCACCAACGTAAACGAAGCTGTCCAATACGGTGCTCCAGAGCGCGAATCATGGCGCCTAGCATTCGGACTGGTCGTCACTTTGGTCTGGCTCTACATCGAAATTCTGCGCGTAATCTATTACGCCCGCTCATTAGCTGATGACTAATCCTAAGAGTCCTTAAAGCTCTAGAGAAGACGCGCACATCATAATGATGTGCGCGTTTTTCTCATGTTGCAGAGATATTCCATCCCCTACTATAGATAAATAAGGGGGCTTCTTTATTGAGTAAATTGATTCAGCATATCTGCCCTCTCCATCGATGAAATGAATATGAATATGAATGAAAATCTAGAGCTTGATAGTCGGGATATACGAGGTGGAAGTAGCGCTCGTACAGCCGGCGCCTACATTCCTTTTGCGCTATCCACCGCAGCAGAATGGGCTTGGCGTCTGATTGTCGTGGGAATTGCCGGTTATGCCATTTTTACTGCTCTCTCTAAGGTGAGCCTGATTGTAATATCTTTGGCAGTAGCGGTTTTGCTAGCTGCTCTCATTGTTCCCGTCGTGTATTTTTTGCGACGCCATAAAATCCGTGCAGGTCTTGCCACCGCTATCGCCGAGCTCGGGCTGATTATCGGTGTCATTCTTCTGCTGACCTTGGTCGGACAGCAACTGACCAGCGGTTTTTCCTCTCTGTCTACTCAGGTGGTAGAAGGATATAACCAGCTCATGGCGTCCTTGCAGAACCTACCGTTTAACTTTGGTGCAGAACAGATAGACAGCTATATCTCGCAGTTTGCGAACTGGTTGAAAGAGAATTCTTCTACCGTTCTATCGGGTGTGGCTTCAGTAGGATCTACCGCTGCTGATTTCGGTACCGGCTTGATTATCTGCCTCTTTGCCCTGATCTTCTTCTTGATGGAGGGCGAGCGGATCTGGCTCTTCCTCGTCGGTCTATTCCCCAAAGCAGCTCGCCGTCCCCTCAATGGTGCAGGACGCCGTGGGTGGAAGTCGCTTGTGAGCTACGTACACATGCAGGTTCTGGTTGCTTTTATCGACGCCGTAGGTATCGGACTTTCTGCATTCTTCTTGGGCGTTCCTTTTGCACTACCCGTTGCCGTCTTAGTCTTTATCGGCTCATTTATTCCTATGGTGGGTGCTGTTGTGACCGGTGTGGTAGCAGTATTGCTTGCCCTGGTAGCAAACGGTCTGGTGAATGCTTTGCTCATGCTGCTGATGGTGATTATCGTTCAGCAGATTGAGGGGCACATCCTTCAGCCGCTGGTCATGGGTAAAGCTGTTTCGCTTCACCCGCTTGCTGTGTTCTTGGGTGTAGCTGGTGGATCCTTGCTCTTTGGTATTGCCGGTGCTCTGTTCGCCGTACCTATCTTGGCTGTCATCAACACCGTGATTCGCTACCTCGCTCATCGGGAATGGGAAGATGACTCTTCGATTCGCTCCGAACCTTTCCTCTTTGAACACGAAATTGAACGCCAGAAGAAGAAAGACATTGCCCAGATGGTCAGAGAACGTCTAGAAGCTTTGAGAAAAGACGGCCACGATAAAGACGTTTCATCCATTGGAATCTAATCCCTTCTGCAGGGTGACTGGGTACTATGCTTAGTTCACGTTGAAGATATGTATCCACCAGATGAAGGAACCCACCGTGGCGTATTCTGCACTTGAATTACCGGTAACTCTCGATGACGTTCAACAGGCTGCCGAACTTCTTGAATCGGTGATTGAGCTGACGCCGGTGGAACACTCGAGGGCCCTCACAAACGCGTTGGGCTCCGAGGTTTACCTCAAATGTGAGAATCTGCAACGGTCAGGTTCCTTCAAGGTGCGTGGAGCCTACGTTCGTATGGCTAAGCTCTCCGCCGAGCAAAAAGCTTACGGCGTAGTTGCCGCCTCGGCTGGTAACCACGCACAAGGGGTTGCTCTAGCTGCTGAACAACTTGGTATTAAGGCACGCATTTACATGCCATTGGGCGCGGCTCTGCCCAAGATCGCAGCTACGAAGTCCCGTGGCGCTGAGGTTATTCTGCACGGCGCTACGGTCGATGAGGCGCTCGCCGAAGCAAAGAGGTATGCCGAAGAAACCGGCGCCGTCTTCGTACATCCCTTTGATAACGCGGATATTATCGCTGGTCAGGGAACGATCGGTCTGGAAATTCTTGAACAGGTTCCCGACGTCGAAACCATCATTGTTGGAGTCGGCGGTGGAGGGCTTCTGGCAGGAATTTCGGTCACGGTTCGGGCGCTCGAAGAAAAGCTGGGGCGAAAAATCCGAATCATCGGCGTGCAGGCAGAACATGCCGCCGCGTACCCGCCGTCGCTGGCTGCCGACGCTTTAGTACCGCTGAAAAAAGTCTCCACTATCGCAGACGGCATTGCCGTTGGTCGACCGGGGCAGATGCCCTTTGACATCATTAAAGAGCTCGTAGACGATGTCCATACGGTCTCTGAAGACGATATTGCGCGTGCATTGATTTTCTTGATGGAGCGCAACAAACTGGTGGTCGAACCAGCCGGATCAGTGCCGGTGGCAGCGGTCATGGATCGTGAAATCGAGAAAAAATACGGGAATCTAGGCACAACCGTCTGCCTGCTCTCGGGCGGAAATATTGACCCGATGCTGATGCTCAAAGTCATCCAGCGCGGTCTTTCAGCTGCCGGGCGCTATCTCACCATCAAAATGATGCTACAAGATCGCCCCGGTGAGTTGACCACTATTTCCTCCATCATCTCCTCGCTGGATGCCAACGTCACCGGCGTTGACCATACCCGCGTGGGCGGTGCGCTATCCATGGGTGATGTCTCTATCACCATTGACATGGAAACCAAAGGAAATGAGCACTGCGAAGAAGTTCTCTCAGCATTAACCGATGCAGGCTACCAACCTATCGTGGTGTATTAAAAAATTCTGAGGGATTAGTAAAGCCCGGCTGAGTGAAAACTCAGCCGGGCTTTATTCGTTCAGCGCGCTTTGAGGGTTTTCTACGCCTTATGCAGAGAAAGGCTTAGCGGTCTTAATAAGAACTTCCATGGTCTTACCATTGGGAGCTTCGTAGGAGACCTTGTCGCCTACCTTATGCCCGTTGATTGCAGAACCCATCGGTGACTTCTCAGAGAAAACCTGCAGGTCTTCATCGCCCACCAGAGTTTCCGCTACTTCGCGGGAGCCCAAGAGGAACTTCATCGTCTTGCCAGCAATTTCGGCTTCAACGACCATGCCGGGCTCGACAACGCCGTCGTCTTTCAAAGGCTCGCCTACCTGTGCAGTCTCTAGCAGGTGCTTGAGCTGCGCGATGCGACCCTCGTTCTTGGACTGCTCTTCGCGGGCAGCATGGTAGCCACCATTTTCTTTGAGGTCGCCCTCATCGCGGGCAGTTGCGATACGCTCAATGATTTCCTGGCGGTAGGGACCAGAGATACGGTCGAGCTCCTCCTGGAGACGATCGTATGCATCCTGGGTCATCCAAGCGCCTTCAGTTTCTTCAGCCATGATGTTCTCCTTCCATACAGACGGGAATCTGTAGTTACATAATAAGAGGGGCTGGCAACCAGCCCCGTTCGAATGTGCCCTATTCTACGTGCACTTAGTGTGTTTGGCTAATATTCGCAGTGGTATTAGTCTCAAGCGATATATGACGAGCTGGGGGAGGCAGCGTCGTTAGCCGGCGTTCCAGCAGCGGTCGACCGTGACCGTAGTGGCAGTGGAAAGAACTCGCACCGTTGAGGTTTGCTGGCGGACGGTAGAGTCACCCATCTCCGGCGAATTGGGGCCGATAGTGACTTCGGTCCATCCCACCGGCGCGCTGGCTTCATTCAGTGCTTTCAGCGCGCAGATTGCCGTAGATTCGGGGTCTTTGACCACCTCGAAGGTCAGCGTGACTTCGTCGTCGCTCTTGAGATTGTGGCTGATGTCCCTAAAATCTGGGCTGGATGACGCCTGATGCAGTTGAACCCAACCCACAAATGCAATACCAATCACAGAGACAATCACAGCCAGTGAAATCCAGAATGAGCGCGGTAGCTTTTGACGCCGATTCGCTGTTCCATAGCGGGAGTCCAAGGAGCTAGACATGCTCATTCTCCATTCACACTGGGTAATATCCATCGGTATATTTTCAGGTCTATTAGCTAGACTAACTATGGCGCTTTTACAGATGCGCCCACATACCTTTTTCTACCATATCGAAGAAATCATGGAGTTTCCCTGGTGAGCGTTACAAATAATTCATTGAATACTGCAGAAGAACCGAATACATCGTTGCTCTCGGAGCTCAAGCCCCTGGCGGACGATTACTCGGGCTTGCGTATTCTTGCTGTACACGCGCACCCCGACGACGAATCCTCCAAAGGCGCTGCCACTATGGCCGCCTACGCTGAGCGTGGCGCGCGCGTCATGGTTGCAACCATGACCGGTGGCGAACGCGGCGACGTTCTCAACGAAGCGGTAAAAGAGAACCCCGCAGCTTTCCGTGACCTGCCGGGCTTGCGTCGGCAGGAAATGGCAGAAGCTGCCAAAGTTTTGGGCATCGAACACCGCTGGGTTGGGTTTGTAGATTCAGGACTACCTGAGGGTGATCCGCTACCCCCGCTACCCCCGCTGCCCTGGGGTAGCTTTGCCACGCTGTCGCTGGAAAACGCCGCAGCGCCACTGATTCGTCTTGTCCGGGATTTCAAGCCCCACGTTATTCTCAGCTACGACGAAAACGGCGGCTACCCCCACCCCGACCACATTATGAGTCATAAAGTTGCGGTAGAAGCATATGAAAAAGCAGGTGACGCTTCTGCATACCCCAACGAGGGCAAGCCTTGGGCGCCTGCCAAGCTTTACTATGACCTTGCCTTTAACCCTCAGCGTATTCTTGCTTTCCATGAATTTCTGCTGGAGCAGGGACTAGACAGCCCCTATGCCCAGTGGATTGCGATGCGCCAGGAGGCTGAAGAGGGGAAGATTCCGCCGGTTTCCCGCCACCAAACCACCACGAAAATTCCAGCTGTCGAGTACTTCACCCGGCGCGACCAAGCCCTGCTCGCCCACGCTTCGCAGGTAGCTCCCGGAGATCTTTTCTTCGCCGTCAGCCCCGAACAGCAGCGCGACATCTGGCCCTGGGAAGATTACGTACTCATTGATTCGCGCGTCAAAACAGAACTACCAGAATTTGACTTCGCCGATGGTATCGATTTCTCGAACTAGCGGTCAGACTCCAAATAATCTGAATAAACGCGTAAAATAAGGCTGAATAAGGGTGCTGTAGCGCCCGCGCCGTCACTGATGGGATACAAGAAACGTGATTCACCCTCTTCTAGCTAGCACAGTAATTGTTGCAGCCGATGCCACGCAACAGCAGTATAACCAGGACGGCTCGCCCACCGGTTCCCCTGGAATCATGGGATTTATTATCACGTTGATTCTGGGTATCGGGATTATTTTGCTGATGTTGGATATGACTCGACGTGCGCGCCGTCTACGCTACCGCAACGAGTACGCGATGGCGCGTGAGGCAGAAGAGCGCGCTCGCGCCCTCCAAGAGCAAGAGGGGTCGGTCTCGGTCACCACCGCTGATGATCTGAAGAATCTGGCGTTGAAATCTGAGACACGAGAAAATTTCCATTTGTAAACATAAGGGGCTCCCGATGGGAAGCCCCTTTTCTTTGCGCTGGATGAGGAGATTGCTTATAACTATTGCACCGGTCTGGAGTTGTTTCTTTTCCTTATGAGCCGCCCCAATACTATGCCTGCGCCCAGGGATTCAGGAAGAAATCGCGAAGACAACTGCTATATAGTGCAGCGTGAAACCGATAATGGTGCACACATGAAATAGTTCGTGAAAGCCGAAATAACGCGGGGACAGGTGGGGGCGTTTGAGAGCGTAAAACACCGCGCCCAAGATATAGACGGCTCCACCTACCGCTACTAGGACGGTCGCCGGGGGAGATACCTGCCAGAAGTCGCCGAGGTAGAACACCGCCATCAACCCCATCACCACATAAATTGGGGTATAGAGCCAGCGCGGCGCATGCGTCCATAGAACCCTAAACAGCACCACCGACAGCGCGCACGCCCAAATAATCCAGAGCAACGTGGTTTGCTGTGCATCGCTCAGAAGAGCCATAGCAAGAGGCGTGTAGGTGCCAGCTATAACGAGGGCAATGTTTGCATGGTCGAGCCGTTTGAAGAACAAGCGCAGACGCTCGGGCCAATAAGCGCGGTGATACATTCCAGAAAAACCAAAAAGCATGACGCCGGTTAGTGCAAAAATCGCGCACCCCAGCCCCAAACGCCCGCCGCCGGAGAGCGCAATCAGGACGATGCCCGCCACAAAAACGAACGGGGCGAACCCCGCGTGTAGCCATCCGCGCATCAGCGGTTTCAACTCAACACCGTTAATGACGATGGGTGCAGGAACTTTCCTGCGAGATTTCTTATTCTTTGAAGACGCAACAGTTGACATCAGAACCTCACATCTCTTTGACCAATCGTTGCACCTATTATCCCTCTATTGCGGGAAAGACTCTACTGCCTCCGCGCATCACCGCGACCGCGGAGAGACTGCGGTACGATAAAAAGTGTTGCCAACCGTGTGTTGGTACCGCAATACGTCCATTGATGCCTAAGGAGCCAGATCCGTGAAGCTATCTCAGCCACTGTATAACGTGTACGAGCGCTCACTGGCTGGTGCAATTCCTGCAGACAAACTTCCCCAACATATTGGTGTGCTGATGGACGGCAACCGCCGCTGGGCAGCGCAACTGGGGGAGAGCACCAAACACGGGCATGAGGCGGGTGCTAAGAACGTGGTCGATTTTCTGTCATGGTGCAGGGAATTGGGCATTCCGATGGTGACTCTCTACATGCTTTCTACTGAAAACCTCAAGCGGAGCCCTGCCGAACTGGCAGATTTGCTGGACGTCATCGAGAACCTGGTGGGCTACCTCGCTGAGAGTAAAGTAGGCAAAATTCGGCCGGTGGGGCAACTGACCTCTTTGCCGGCGTCGCTGTGCCAAGCATTTGACGCAGCTGGGGAGCAAACCGAGGAAATCTCTGACCTTCAAGTGAATATCGCCGTGGGGTACGGCGGGCGGCAGGAGATTGTGGACGCCGTTCGTGAACTCCTCAAAGAAGAGGCGGCCGCGGGGCGTTCGATGCAAGAGGTGGCCGCTGGTCTTGATATCGAAGATATTAGCCGCCACCTTTACACCAAGGGTATGCCTGACCCTGATTTATTGATTCGCACCTCGGGTGAGCAACGGCTCTCTGGCTTTCTGACATGGCAATCCGCCTATTCTGAGTTTTACTTCTGCGAAGCTCTGTGGCCTGATTTCCGTCGCGTCGATTTCTTGCGGGCTCTCAGAGATTTCTCCAACCGCCAGCGCCGCTACGGCTCATAAGCTGATACTTTTTCATGCAGGTTTACCTAAACCATTATTTTGCGCAGGCTAGTGCAGGGCATGTAGTAGCCGGCGTTCAAGGCGCTTTGCTGGTGTTCGCGCTGGTTGTTTTTCTGTTGCAGGGAGTGCGCTTAAGTGTCATTGATATCCGCGAGCACCGCTTACCGGATCGAATCGTTCTTCCACTGTATCTCTGGGTGGGCATACCGATTTTTCTGATTTTCATACTGAGCGATGATTTTTGGCACGCCCGCCAGAGCACCTATAGTGCTGTCTTTCTGATGGGGTCTTACTGGATTCTACGCAAAGCTTCCCGCAACGCACTGGGTCTAGGCGACGTTAAACTTGCCGGCATTATCGGTTTGATATGCGGTTTTGTTGCTCCTCTCAATAGTATTTGGGCAACTCTCATTGCTTTTGTACTGGGAGGTTTGGTGAGCGTTGCGCTGGTGGTGACCCGCAAAGCACGTGCAAAAACCCATATCCCGTTTGGCCCTTTCATGCTCATCGGCGCCACCTTCGCCCTTTTTATACCCGCCTAAACTGGAGGAGTCCTTTATGCCAACACCAGAATTTATTACCAGCTTAAGAGCAAAAATTGGTCATGAGATGCTGTGGCTCTCTGGAGCTACCGCAGTCATTCAACGCGAATCAGACGGCAAAATTCTGCTGGTTAAACGGTCAGATAACGGGCGCTGGACGCCGATTACCGGCATCGTGGACCCGGGGGTGAACCCTGCGCTCACCGTCGTCCGCGAAGCCCAAGAAGAAGCCAATGTAAGCATCGAGGTAGTGGCATTTGCCCAGCTCAAAGCAGATCCACCCCAGCAATTTTCTAATGGGGACAAATGTCAGTTCTTAGACCATACTTTCTTTTGCAGATATGTTGCGGGTGAAGCGAAAGTCAACGATGAAGAATCATCAGAGGTTCACTGGGCAACCCGCGAGGAAATTAACGATCTGTGCGGGGAACGCATGATTGACCGCATCGACGCTGCGCTAGATTGGCGCAACGGCGCGCGTTTCGGATTTGAATCGGTCTAGAAAATACACATCAGTTGTAGAGCAATTTTAGAAGGGGTTTCTAGTGCTCACTCACATAATTCAAGCCATGGGGTTATTTGTCGTCACGAACATCGACGACGTCATTATCCTTTCGCTCTTTTTTGCCCGAGGAGCCGGAAAGTCTAGAACGACCGCGCGCATTATGCTCGGTCAGATGGCGGGGTTCGTGGGTATCCTTGCCGTGGCTATTCTGACTGCCTGGGGTGCGAACACTTTCTTGCCCCCACAAGCTATCCCATATTTTGGTTTAATCCCGCTGGTTCTCGGGCTCAAAGCGGCTTGGGATGCATTTCGTGGCGAGGACGACGATGAGCTTGATAGCTCCCGAGGCGTCTCTATAGCAACCGTGGCAACCGTAACTTTTGCAAACGGTGGAGACAACATCGGCGTCTATGTGCCTGTCTTTTTAAGCGTGGGCTATCAGGGCGTGCTGGTGTATTCGTTACTCTTCCTGCTGATGACCGTGGCACTTGTCTATCTCGCCAAATTTGTAGCGACCCGCCCAGGCATCGATGAACTGCTTGAAAAAGGGGAGCGTTTTCTCTTTCCGCTGGTGCTGATTGTGCTAGGTATTGCGATTTTGGTCAGCGGGGGAGCATTCGGGCTGTAGGTTAAAAGTTTTGACCGCCGTAGCGTGTTTTGACCAGGTATTCATGGTCAAAACACGCTACGGCGGTCAATCGATTTTTAGAAGGTTAGAACTGACGCCAAGCACGCGCGTTGCGCAGGTTCGACCGTGCCATAGCCACAGCTTCACCAGCGCCACGGTTCAGCGCAATTTTCGACAGCGACGTCGCGAATCCAACAATCTGGCTAGCTTCAACCTCAGGAGGCATTGATAGAGCGTTGGGGTCGGTAATAACCTCGACCAACGAAGGACCATTGTGGGCAAGAGCCTTCTCGTAGGCTGCCTTCAGATCCTTAGCGCGGGTTACTCGAATTGCCTGGAAGCCCATAGCTTCTGCGATGTCCGCGTAGTTAGTTGCAGGAACATCCACACCATAATCTTCAAAGCCCTGCACCAGCTGCTCGAGTTTGACCATACCCAGAGTTGAGTTATTGAACGCAACCACGGTGAGGGGCAGGTTGTACATCTTAGCAGTGAGCAAATCGCCCAGCAGCATGGAGAGTCCACCGTCGCCCGATACTGAAATTACCTGGCGGTTGGGCTGGGAAACCTGGGCACCAATTGCCATGGGCATCGCATTCGCCATCGATCCGTGGAGGAACGAACCGAGCAAAAGACGCTTGCCATTAGGGGTGACATAGCGAGCGGTCCACACATTGCACATGCCAGTATCTGCAGTGAAGATGGCGTCTTCAGATGCAACTTCGTCCAAAATAGCCATAGCGTATTCGGGGTGAATAGGACCCTTGCGGGAAGGCTTCTCAGCGTAAGCTCCTACGACCTTGGTCATGATGGCTTCGTTCTTCTTGAGCAGGCTCTTGAGGAACTTACGGTTCTTCTTGTACTTGACCAGCGGCAGGATGGCGCGCAAGGTGGCCCCGGCGTCCCCTTCGACCATCAAACCCACGTTGGTGCGGCGGCCCATGACGGCGGCGTTGCGGTCAATCTGGATGGTGTCGGTATCGGGGAGGAACTGATCGTAGGGGAAGTCGGTGCCGATGAGAATCATCAGATCGGCTTCCTTCATGCCCTCTGCAGCTTCACCGTAACCGAGCAGACCGGTCATGCCGACGTCGAAGGGGTTGTCGTACTGAACAAACATTTTGCCGCGCATGGAGTGACCCACAGGAGCCGCAGCCTTATCTGCCAGGGCAACCAACTCGCTGTGAGCACCCTCCACACCGGCACCAGCGAAGATAGCTACCTTGTCCGCCTTGTTAATGCGATCGGCAATTTCCTGGATGGTCTGCTGATCAGGAACGATGGCGCCGCGGCGCAAATCTCCCCACTCGGGAACGTTCTCCACTGCCTCTTCTGCAGCGATATCACCGGGAATCGAAACGACGGCGACGCCGCGGTTTCCGATGGCGTGGCGCATAGCCGAATTCATGATGCGCAGGGTCTGTGCGGGATTAATCGCCATCTCTGAATACGAGGAACACTCAGCGAACAGGCGATCGGGGTGGGTCTCCTGGAAGTAGCTGGTGCCAATCTGAGCAGAAGGAATATGCGAGGCGATAGCCAGAACAGGAGCTTGCGAACGATGTGCGTCGTAGAGCCCGTTAATCAGGTGCATATTGCCAGGACCGCAGGAACCAGCACATACTGCCAATTCACCGGTGACCTGAGCTTCCGCGCTCGCTGCGAAAGCTGCAACTTCTTCGTGGCGAACGTGTACCCAGTCGATACCGCCCTTTGCGGAACCGCCGGATTCGCGGACGGCGTCCACAATTGGGTTAAGTGAATCACCCACGACGCCGTAAATACGCTTGACGCCGGCATCAATGAGCTGCTGGATTATTTGTTCTGCAAGTTTCACTGAAGTGTCCCTTTCGTTGTCTTTCTTCTATCTTTAGCAGATTAGATTGCTGAAATATTCCTATAGTAAGCCTACTGTGATTCGAAACGCTGGTGCTTATCGTTGGTATCACAGAGTTTTGTGTCATATAAAGAAATCCCCGCTCTTGAGAGCAAGGGCGGGGATTTACCTCCTGAATGTCATGGAAGGCTTAGTAGTTACCGAGCATCTTGGTGACGTCCAGCGCCTCATCGAGCTGAGCTTCGGTGACTTCACCACGCTCAACATAACCAAGCGCAATCACAGCTTCACGAACAGTGACCTTATGCGCTACCGAGTACTTAGCAATCTTTGCTGCGGCTTCGTAACCGATGAGTTTATTCATGGGAGTTACGGTGGACGGCGAAGCTTCAGCCAAGAAACGGGCACGCTCTACGTTAGCTTCCAAACCGTCAATCATCTTGTCTGCCATCACGCGGGAGGTGTTGGTGAGCAAGCGAATTGACTGCAGGAGGTTAGCTGCCATGACGGGAATACCCACGTTGAGCTCAAACGCACCGTTGGTGGAGGAAAGCGCAATAGTGGTGTCGTTACCGATGACCTGCGCAGCAACCATGATGGATGCCTCACAAATCACTGGGTTGACCTTGCCGGGCATGATAGATGAGCCAGGTTGCAAATCAGGAATGTGCAGCTCACCCAGGCCAGTGTTTGGACCAGAACCCATCCAGCGAAGGTCGTTGTTAATTTTCATGAAGGAGTAGGCGATGTTGCGCAACTGACCCGATGCTTCAATCAGACCGTCACGGTTTGCCTGAGCCTCAAAATGGTTGCGTGCTTCGGTCAGGGGCAGACCGGTTTCTTCAGCGAGAAGTTCAATCACGCGAGCAGAGAAACCATCGGGGGTATTGATGCCGGTGCCCACAGCAGTTCCGCCCAGGGGAACTTCAGCTACACGGGGCAAAGACGCCTCAATACGCTCGATGCCATAGCGAACCTGAGCTGCGTAACCGGAGAACTCCTGACCCAGAGTTACAGGGGTTGCGTCCATGAGGTGGGTACGACCCGACTTGACGACGTCCTTGAACTCCTCAGCTTTACGTTCCAAAGACTCAGCGAGGTATTCCAAGGCGGGTTTCAAGTCATTGATGAGCGCCGATGTTGCTGCCACGTGTACTGAGGTGGGGAAAACGTCGTTAGAGGACTGCGAAGCGTTGACGTGGTCGTTAGGGTGAACCGAGACGTCCTTGCCTTCTAGTGCTTTATTCGCCAGGTTGGCGAGGACCTCGTTGGTGTTCATATTTGAGGAGGTTCCCGAACCGGTCTGGAAGACGTCGATGGGGAAGTGTTCATCGTACTCACCGGACGCTACCAAATCAGCGGCATCACGAATTGCTTGTGCGCGCTCAGCGTCGAGCACGTTCAGTTCTTCGTTAGCGGTTGCTGCAGCTTTCTTGATCAGGGCGAGCGCCTTGATATGCGCTGATTCGAGGGTCTGACCGGAGAGAGGGAAGTTCTCCACTGCGCGCTGAGTCTGTGCGCTGTAGAGGGCGTCTTTGGGAACTCGAACTTCACCCATGGTGTCATGTTCAATGCGGTATTCAGTGTTTTCTGCCATAGTTCTAACCTTAGTCTGTTTGGGCTCGTCCTACATGGTCGAGGGTAGAAAAAGCTGCAACTTTGCGAAATATGAGGAGCGAAGATGCTGATGCACAAGGTAGCGCTGGAGACCGACGCAGCAGGAGGCAAGCTGGCTGGGTCTGGCGTGAATTGTCTTTCTGAGCGCTAGCGAAGCAGGCAAGAGGGATTGCTTGCCGATGCTGCGTCGGTCGACAGCTTGGATACTCTATGAATACCCATCAAATTTCTCAGAATTTAGACCTGATCTGCCAGGTTTTCCGAGGCGAAGACAATCTCAACTTCACCCTCTGCCAGATGATAGAACATGCCTAAAACGGCGGTGCGGTTATCTTTGACTGCCTGGGCAATCAGGTGGGACTGCTCCAAAATACGGGCGGAGGTCTGCCTGGTATGTTCGCGAACCATGTCATTGACTGAGGCGTCTTCTGGCAGATGCGGCGCAATCACAGACGGCAAAATGGGTTCCACCAGATTGCGAATGTAACCGCCGGGTAGTTCGCCCTTTTCCAGCGAATCTTTAGCAGCAGTGACGGCGCCACAGGAGTCATGTCCGAGCACGACGACCAGCGGCGTGCCCAGCTCTACCACTGCGTATTCGATAGAGCCTAATACTGCTGATTCGACCACGTGCCCTGCGGTGCGTACCACGAACATGTCGCCAAGACCCTGGTCAAAAATTACTTCTGCCGCGAGACGGGAATCACCGCAACCAAACAAAGTAGCAAAGGGGTTCTGACCCGATGCCAAATCAGCACGACGCTGGGCGTCCTGGTTAGGGTGTTTTACTTCTCCGCTCACAAAGCGTTGGTTGCCCGCCAGCAGATCTTTCAGAGCCTGAGCAGGGGTGAGCTTTGGGGACATGATTCCTCCACTAATTTCTGTACCAACTAATACGTTATGTCAGTCTACTGATGATTTACTTAATACCAGAAGAGGCGGTGGGCTCCGTCGTCATGGTGGGGTTTCTGGAATAGTCGACGACGGCGCTTGCTAGCTGCTCAAATTCGGCTGGTTCCGCTTCGCCTGTGAGAATTACGGTAGTGCCGTTGACCTCAGCAATATAAGAGGTAGTTGTTTTATCTTCTTTGGGATCTTCAAGCGTGCGGATTTCCCAGGTGGTGCCGTTGATTTCTTTCTCGCCTGAAATCGCTGCGTTTTCTACCTTGTTAGCGATCCACGTGGGGTTAGTTCCTTTAGCCTGCATCAGTTCGATGTATTTTTGACTGGGTGTCACCATTCCGGTGCTCCACACATCGATTTTATCCGCCTGTGCTGTGGTCCAGCGGGCAAAGTTGTAGGTCCACCCCTCAGGCTCTGGCGCGGCAACCGGGTACTTTGCCTCCTGAGATGCGTTATAGGCGGTGCCGTGTAGATCGACGTTGGGGTCGTAATGATTCTGTGAGTTGGTGAGCTGGGGCGCCAGCAAAAGGAAAGGCACCAACAGAGCAATCATCACCAGCATGGAAATAATCATGTTGCGTGCTGGGGCATTGATTCGAGCCGCTTGCTTTTCGGTAATCTGCGGCTTTACCTCCGGTTCTGCCGACTGAGGGGCAGAAGCAGACGAGGCTGCGGAGGCAGACTCTGTGGGATGGTTGGGAAGTTCCTCAGGGTTAATACTCACTCGTTTATTGTCCCTGAGAGCGAGCAAAAAATCTAAATGCGCGGGAGCTTGTGCAAAATTAACGCTAAATCTACTTAAAAATAGCTTATAGAGAGGCGACAGAGACTTAAGCCAACTATGGTGGAGAAGTAGCATAGAGCAACGATGCTCAGTAATCGCCGCATAAGCGATGGACAGAATACTCGAGGGTGAGGATTATATGTCAGAAAATCTGACTGGCCAGCAGGAAATTTACTCAGATCGAAACTTGGCGTTGGAATTGGTGCGAGCAACAGAGGCAGCAGCTATCGCATCAGCACCATGGGTGGGTGCAGGAGATAAAAACAAAGCAGACGGCGCAGCAGTAGATGCGATGCGCTACCGTCTTTCTACTGTGCGTTTTAATGGGCAGGTCGTTATCGGCGAAGGTGAAAAAGATGAAGCTCCCATGCTATTCAACGGTGAATATGTGGGCGATGGAACCGGTCCAGCGTTTGACGTTGCGGTAGATCCTATTGATGGCACTCGTCTCACAGCTTTGGGTATGGATAACGCTTTATCAGTTCTTGCTGTGGCAGACGGCGGAACCATGTTTGATCCTTCTGCAGTGTTCTACATGGAAAAACTTGTAGTTGGTCCCGACGCTGCTGATTTGGTGGACTTGCGTTTGCCGGTTAAACAGAACCTGCACTTGACCGCTAAAGCTTTGGGCAAGCCGGTCAATCAGCTCACCGTGTGCGTACTCGATCGCCCGCGTCACGCCAAGCTCATTGAAGAAATCCGCGAAACCGGTGCGCGTACTCGCATGATATTGGACGGCGATGTCGCCGGCGCGATTGCCGCTGTTCGCCACGGTACCGGCGTCGATTTGATGATGGGAACCGGCGGAACTCCTGAGGGTATTGTCGCTGCCTGCGCTATCAAAGCAACAGGTGGAATTATTCAGGGTCGCCTGGCTCCTACCGATGACGCCGAGAAACAGAAGGCATTGGACGCTGGTCACGACCTCGACCGCGTGCTTACCACCGATGATTTGGTGACCTCGGATAACTGCTTCTTTGCAGCAACCGGTATCACCGATGGCAAGTTGCTACGCGGCGTTCGATACGGACGTAAGACCATTACTACCCATTCAATCGTTATGCGTGCGCAGTCAGGTACCGTCCGTACGGTCGAAGCTCAGCACGATTTGAGCCGCTGGGATAAGCTCCTCAACCGTAAGTCTGAAGTTCGTATGACCGATGAATACGATTTCTAAACCCAATATGTGGGCATAGAGAAATTTAGGCATAGAGAAAGGCTCCACCTGCATGTGGAGCCTTTCTCTCTAAAGAGCGTTTTTACCTATTTCTTCAGGCGAGCCTTAGCCGTGCTTACCACGGATGCCGCGGTATTTTTCGCCTTACCCGCCAGCTTTTTAGCCTGGGGGATAACCTGCTGGCGTGCGGTCTTCTGTGCCTTGCCCAGGCTTTCACGAGCGGCACGAATTCCCTCGTAAGCGCGATAGCCGTTAGTCGAAACCGGCAAATCCCAGGTGCCAGGATAAGCCACTGAGCGTCCGCCAAATGATTTCTTGAATTTGGTGAAGCCTGCCCACTCGTGGTCGGGATCATCGTTAGGGGCGATGCCAAAGAGGTCTACATATTTCAGACCCTTCTTCTTGGCATCAAAAATCATGGTGGTGACCAGCGGGTTATTAGCGCTGAGCTTGCGGTGCTCAAACGAGTAGCTCGCGTGAGCGTAGGTGCGTGTATCATCCGAATCGTAGACAAACGTGGAGCCGATAGCTTCACCATTTTCGCTGCGAATAATGATGAGCCGCGCGGCGTCTTCAGGCATCAGGACGCGCGCTACTTGCTTGAGATAGTCGTCCTGCTGGCGGTTAAAATCGTTGCGCTGAGCGGTCTGCTCTAAATACTTGGTGAGGATGTCGATGTCCTCGGGGTTATGGGAAACCTCGAACGTCACACCCTTTTTGTGGATATTGCGGTGCAGGTTGCGGTTGGTGGGGCGCATTGCCTTGAGAATCTCTTCTTCAGACTGCTCCAAATCAATCACCTGAGTGTGACCGGGTTGAATCTGACGAGGCGACAGTTTGAACCCGCGATTCTTCAAGAACTCCTCGCCAGAGCCTTCACCCCAGATGGAGGAGTCCGTAGGTTCCACTCGAATAAACCAGCATTTATTCTCTGCAGCCACGCGCTTCAAATCAGCAATTGCCTCATCAAACGCTGCAGCGCTGTTTGCTTCAGGTCCGTACGGGGCATACAGATAACGCCCGGTCTTACCGCCCTCTAAGGTAGCGATATAGCGCCATCCGTCACCTTCACCGCGGAAGACCCGGTGGCCGTTTGACTCCTGAAATTTAGCCCATACTTCTGACTGCAGAATATTACTCATGCAACCCAGCTTACCGGGTTCACCTGGGGTTTAGGGAACCGAACAAGTACCGTTTTCCGAGAGCTCGGCTACGGTCTGAATCTCCACTGTTGACGTCAGCGGAGCCCCCTGAGCTGATGTATCTCCTCCAAAGAACCCAGCATTTTCTGCTACGCCAGAGGGCTGGATGCCGTCCTTAGAGTCCTGCAGTACCTTCTGCACATCGGCATGGAGCTGATCAAAATCGGGGTAGGTGGGGAACGTATCACTGTAGTAAGGCGGACCTGCAGCGTACTGAATCAGCGGGAAGTCCTTGGACTTCAAACCTATATCAGCAAGACCGCTCAACGAATTTTCGGGAATATTAGTTTCGACAATTTGCTCACCAGAGGCGGCAATATCACCGAACTTGGAGAGGACGTTGGTGGGATTCATCTGCTTAAGCATAGCTGCCTGAACACAGCGTTGCCGCGCCTCACGCTCGTAGTCGGTGGCGCCTTCGCGGGAGCGCGCGTACCACAGAGCATGGAAGCCATCGAGCTTCTGCACTCCAGGCTCGATATAACCGTCGATGGGGTTCTTTTGACCGGTCATCAAATCAGTACCGCCACCGATGGGAACACGACCACCCACATCAATAGTGATGCCTCCTAGAGCATCAATGAGCTGGGCGAAACCGTCCATATCAATCAGCATGTAATTGTTGACCTCAATGCCCAACACACCCGAGACGGCGTCCATAGTCGCCTCAGCCCCGGGATCATTGGAATCGGGATAGAGGTCCTGATGATTCTGCATCACATCGGTGTAGAGCGCATTGATAATACACTCGTCTCCGCAATTGAAGCCTTCGGGGTAGACCTGCCAGAGTGGCGAGTTAGGAGAAAACGGCGCATTCTGAGTGTTACGTGGAACCGAAATAGTGACCGCTTGACCGGTATCGGCGTCAATGGATACCACCGTCATTGAGTCTGGACGGCGACCCACGCGGTCGGCACCGGCGTCGCCACCCATGAGCAGAATGTTGTAACGCCCGTTTTCTTCTTTGAGATCGGTACCACCAGCAAAGATTTTATTGAGCGCGCCACGGCCCGTATTAGCAACGTATGCCGTGTAGCCAATCCCGCCGCCGACCACCAACATCATGGCAGCCAAACCGAGAATCACTGGAACTTTAGCCCTCTGAGGAAGCTGCCGAACCTTGATGACGCGCAAGGTATCGAGAAAAAGATAGAGCCAACCCAGTCCCAAGACCACGAGCGCAATGACCAGCGCGACCAGGGTGAAGTTATGGGTAAATAGCGAAAATAACCAGGTGCGTCGAACTACTGCCAAAACGATCGCCAGCAGAACCACAGCCCACACCGTTAAAGTCACGGTGAGAGCGCGTCGTCCCAGTGTCTTTCTATCGGTAATCAGCTGCACAGCTCCGGGGATAAAAAAGGTGAGAGCCATGAACAGCCAGGCACGTTTAACCTTGGTGCTGTCTGAAGAAAATTCAGGGTAATTAATGGGGTCTGAGAAAGACTCCTGCCCTAGTTTTTGCCCCCGCACTCTGGTTGCTGAAATAACCGGTTGACGAGACTGCCTTTGCCGGGTCCCACGAGCTGACTCTTGCTGAGCAGATCCCTTCCGAGGTGCTGGACGCACGTCGTTAAAGTCTTCGCTGTGCACGGTAACTCCTGCTGGTTAAACTGCGGTGGTCGAGAAGATAACAGCATGTCTTCTCGACCAGCCTACAAAAATATTCTGTGAACACCCCGGAAAATCCTAGCTTCATACGAGGTGCAAATTTTCACGTGTGGGAATGTTAATGCTAAGGAGCGTAGGGTTTAATATCGTCTGCACCAGCGAGCAAATCACTCTGCTTCACTGCTGCACGACGCTCGCTTTGCTCATCCTCATCCGAGCGTTCGGAGACCTTAGTACGCAAGGATGCGCCCTTGTCCATAGCGGACTGGCGAAGATCTGAGGCGAAATTCATGAGATCTGAACGAACCTGCTCGGCGAAATCGTCGGTTCCTGAACCTAGGATGCGCAAAGCCAGCAGTCCTGCGTTGCGGGCGCCGTTGATAGAAACGGTCGCTACGGGCACACCGGCTGGCATCTGCACAATAGATAGCAAAGAATCCATGCCCTCAAGGTTCTTTAGGCGTACTGGCACACCGATGACGGGCAGAGGAGTGACAGATGCCAGCATACCGGGCAGGTGAGCCGCTCCGCCGGCGCCAGCGATAATAACGCGGATGCCGCGTTCGGCTGCTTGCTTACCGTAAGAAATCATGTCTTCAGGCATACGGTGCGCGGAGACCACATCGGCTTCGTAGGGAATGCCGAATTCTTCGAGAACTTCTGCGGCAGCTTCCATCGTGGGCCAATCGGAATCTGAGCCCATAACGATGCCAACGAGAGGTGCATCTGCGGTGTATGGTGAGCTCATGAGGCTCCCCTTTCTGTGGATGATGTCGCTACCTAGCAGCGACCGTCAGCTATTTTTTAGGGTCTAAAGTTCTGCGGTTCCGTGGGAGAGTATATTGGTGACGCGGGTTGCTGCCTGACGTAGTTCCTCGACCTGATCGGATTTCCCGCCAATATTGACGTGACCAATCTTGCGCCCGGCACGCACGCCCTTGCCATAAAAATGAATCTTGGCACGGGGATCTTCTTCGAGAGCAGCAGGGTACATGCCGAAAATATCTTCATTGCTTCCGCCCAAGAAGTTTTTCATGATGGCAACTTCACCCTTGACCTCAGTAGCACCCAAGGGAAGATTGAGAACTGCACGAAGATGCTGCTCAAACTGACTGGTAACGGAGCCGTCCTGAGTCCAGTGCCCAGAGTTATGCGGGCGCATAGCAAGCTCATTCACTAAGAATCCTTGCGCGCTGCCGGGAACCTCAAAAAGTTCAGCCGCCATCACACCGGTCACGCCTAGCTCAGTAGCGAGGGTAATCGCTGCCTGCGACGCCGCCTGGGCAGTTTCTGCTGAAATACCGGGCGCAGGGGCGATAACCTCATCGCACACCGAATTCACCTGAATTGATTCGGCAACAGGCCAGGCTTTGACCTCATCAGAATCTCGGCGCGCCACCAAAGCTGACAGCTCACGAGTAAAGGGAACTTTTTCCTCCGCCAGCAAAGAGGAGAAATCAGTGCGTTCGGGGAGCTGCTCGAACCAACGGGCGACGTCGGCACCGCGCGCCTGATCGGCGTCATCGAGCACCAAAACGCCCTTGCCGTCATAACCGCCACGCGGAGTTTTGAGGACGACCGGCCAACCAATTTCATCGCCAAAGGACAGCAGTTCATCGAGGGTTTTCACCTCTGCCCACCGAGGGTTAGGCAGACCCAAGCGTTCAACAGCCCTGCGCATCTCCAATTTATCCTGAGCATGCACCAGCGCACCTGGGCGGGGCTGAACATTGACCCCTTCGTCAATCAGTCTCTGTAAGAAATCAGTAGGGACGTGCTCATGATCGAACGTCAGCACATCTTTATCGCGTGCAAAGTTCAAGAGAACATCAAAATCTTTATAGTCGCCCACAGGAGCGTGCGGCACAACCTGTACCGCGCACACATCCTCAGACTCAGCAAGAATTTCTAAATCAAAGCCGAGCTCATGAGCTGCAGGAGCCATCATGCGAGCAAGCTGCCCGCCGCCAACAACGCCAATTTTTGGTCCAGTCACAGGGTAAATCACCCCTTTAGGCTACCGTGTTCTTCACCTTGAAAGAAAAAATGCTCAAGATTTCCCTCGAAGAATGACATAGCAGACTTTACATCTTGAAAAAAATCCCTCATGCCCTGTCGATAAGGGGCTAAAATGCCAAGCGTGCCACTAAAATAGGGGAATTGTCTTCAACAGAATCACCACAGGGGTTTGAGTGTCTAATCTTCGCGAACGCTTCACATATGTCTGGCATCTCTTCATCAAAGAGGTTCTCAAGTTCGCTACAGTCGGCGGTTTGGCATTCATCGTCAACGCAACCGTTACATGGACGCTCATGCACTCGGTCATGGCAGATTCCCACGGTAAAGCAAAAGTCATCGCTGGTATCATCGCCACCATCTTCTCCTGGGTGATGAACCGCCTCTGGACCTTCCGCGAAAAGCGTACCGAGAACAAATGGCGTGAAGCGGCGGAATTCGCCATCGTCAACGCCATCGGTATCGGCGTGGAATTAGCCTGCGTGCTGGTCAGCTACTACGCCCTGGGCCTTACATCCGCTACCGCATCCTTTATCTCAGGTACCATCATCGGTACCGTCCTAGGAACCATCGTTCGCTACTTCATGTACCGCTTCTGGGTCTTTGGAAAAGACAAGGGCAAGGAAGAGAGCACCCGTGAAGAATCCATCGCGCGTTTCTTAGACGAAGCCACCGATGCCATGACCGGCAAACTCCCGGTGATTACCCCCGACATGAAAAAGCGTTAAAGTTCTTTTACAGGGCTCTATTCGCCACCCAGCAAGCGCGGCAACGGTGAACTAACCTTCTCGCATGGGTTCGCTAACGCTCACTAATGCGATTCATGCCAGACCCAGCCACTTCATCTTTGCGCTGCGCTTGCTGGGTTTTTACCTTGAAACGAATTCACTGCGGAAGGATAGTATCTCTCATTCCTTAGGAGACCAGTGGTACCGCCCGTTCCTGGGCAAGAATCTGCTCAACCTTCGCTTGCTCCCACTGAATCGTCGGATCCAAGATCACGACACCGCGCCCCATCGCCACAGCCGCTAGAACCTGAATCAGGTAGTCAGCAGTCAAAACCGCAGGCGCAGTAAACTGAACGGCAGAAGCCGAACCCAACTCCTCACCAAGAGCAATAATCTGAGTGGAAACTGCCTCCAGCAACGCACTATAAGACAGCCCGCCCATAGCAACGCGGCTGGGCACGGGCGTCTCGAACCCCGAATAGACGTCGCCAAAAGCTCTCACCTCAGCACAAAAATCAAGAGCCCCTGCAGGTACCTCGCCCATAAACCGAGGAGCTAGAGAACCCCTATCAACAATCACGGGATACTCGGCATCTGAAGCTTCTACCACCGCAGAATCAAAGGAAAAAAGAACGTCGGCAGAATCTACCTCGAAAGAGATGGTCGCGCCTACACGCAGTGCCGCTAAGGCGATTACTAAAGACCGCCAATGAACGCCCATGGGAACATCAATGGGGGATCCTGATTCAAGATCGCACTCATCCACCAAAAAATTTGCACTTTTGCTCACCCAATTATCCAACACCCTGCCGGAAAGCTCGATGCGCTCGCTGGCAGCTGAGTACCAAAGCAAAGCGGGAGTTTGAAAATTTCGCACCGTGACAAAAAGTTGTTCAAGATTTTTGAAAGAAGAAGTGTTTGCGCTCATGAGCCCCTATTTTACCCACAAAACACCCCATGTAATACTGCAAGAATTTTCCGGACAGCCGCCGAAATATCAACAATTTCCCCACTTTTTGTTGTTCAACGGCATATGGATGAAGTTTCTGCAAGTATTTGGAATCAATACCACAAATATGTTCAAACTTTTGAGTTTATTACCCGTATTTTGAGGAAATTTTTTCCCTCAGCTTGACGAAACGCACGTTACACGCGTGTAATTATATGCAGAGTAATTTCGGTGTCTCTTTTTCGTGGATTGACTTGCATGTTCTATGGCATGCATGAGGTTGAGCAAATTTCGCAGTTTGCCCTCTCTCCGCGGAAAGGGATGCCGATATTTCTGAGGGTGTTATGCGCCTGCGTTGGATAACAACGTTCAAACCTCCAAAATAGGGATACGGAAGGGACGAAAAATGGGCTTGTACTCCCCCCAAGCAAATGGTGAAAATACCGAAAGCTTGAGTTATAAAGCCCAGCAAAATACTATGCACTCGGCTCAATACCTCGAAGAACAGGCAAACGCGTTTCTCGCTGCGGCAGATTCGCCTCAAAAGCCTCAACAACAGGCAATACACCAAAAGAACATTGACTTGTTCTCATCTGACCCAGAAGCACTTTCTCTCTGGGAGCAAGCTGCTGGTCTATACAGTACAGACGGCGAAGAAGGTGAGCTAGCATGGCAGGCAGACGCCCTTTGCGCCCAGACCGACCCTGAAGCTTTCTTTCCTGAAAAAGGCGGCTCCACGCGGGATGCAAAACGCGTGTGCAGTCAGTGCCCAGTGCGCGAAGCATGCTTAGAGTACGCTATGGAAAATGATGAACGTTTTGGTATCTGGGGTGGTCTCTCAGAACGCGAGCGTCGTCGTCTGCGCAAGCAGGCAGTCTAAAGTAAAGGATTTTTTGACATGGCTCAGGCTCGTTCCTGTTCACGCCAGACATGCTCACGAGAAGCGGTCTTCACCCTGTACTACGCCTACAGCGAGTCTAAGGCGATTATTGGTGCACTCTCCGAACATCGTGAACCCCATGCCTACGATTTGTGCGAATTCCATGCCGATCGTCTCACCGCCCCTCAGGGGTGGGAAGTAGTTCGAGATCACGGTCTCGGCTCTGAGTCTTCCTCCCTCTAACACCTGTATGCAAAGATTCCCCCCCGCGAGGTGCGAGGAATCTTTTCGTATTTCCCCTCCAGGTAATCACTCTTATTTAGTTATAAAAGGTTAGGTCAATTCATGCACCAGTCGCCGAATCCATCCCAGAAGAAAAACCAGTCTGAAGATTCCCTCTTTGTTTCTCAGCAGATGAGCCGCCGTCCGTTCTTGACTGCCTCCCTCATCGGCGTTGGCGCCCTCAGCTTGAGCGCTTGTGGCGCAGACCAGAAGCAAACTTCGAGTACTGCGAGCGATTCGGCATCGGCAGCCTCTAGCCCCACCCCTACTCAGGCTCCTAAATTTTCTGGTGTGGTAACGGTTGTTCCTACCGCTGAAGAAGTAGAAATTAATCCGGTGACTCCCATCAAAGTCACTACCGAAGATTCCACCTTGACCGAGGTAAAACTGACCACCGTTGACGCCCAGGGAGCACCGGTAGATGCGCCCGGCACGCTCAATAAAGCAGGAAACGAGTGGACCAACTCGGAACCTCTCGCCTTTGACTCGCTCTATACTGTGAGCTGGAAAGCAAAAGATTCTCAGGGTGCTGAAGGCTCGGGCGAATCAACCTTTTCTACTGTCTCGGCAGCTAACGAAGCCGATGTATCCATCAATGTTGTTGAAGGCGCCACCTACGGCGTCGGGCAAATCATCGAGTTCAATTTCTCTGAGCCTGTGGTGAATAAGGCGGAAATTGAAAAAGCTATCAAGGTAACCGGTGGCGGGGACCAGCGCGGCAAAATGCGCTGGTACTCGGACTATATGGCACGCTATCGCCCGGAAAACTACTGGGCAGCGAACTCAGCTATAAAGATTCAGGCGAATATCTTGGGGCTGGATCTTGGCAACGGCATGATTGGCAATGGAAATGTCACCCGTAATTTCTCGACCTCAGATAAGCACTACGCGTTCGTGGATAACAAAACCAAGACAGCCAAGCTGTATGTCAATGACAAACTTGTTCACGAAAACTTGGTGACACTGGGTAATCCCGAATGGCCCTCGGTCGTTGGTCAGCTTGTGGTATTGGAACAGGCTGATAAATACTTCTTTAACCCCACTTCTTTGAAACTCAAAGAAGGGGATCCCCACTACTACGAGCCGTTCTGGGCTACTAATGTGTCGCGTCTGACCGAGTCAGGTGTATTCGTGCACCAGGCTCTACCCAGTGCCTACCCTTACGTGGGTGTAGCAAATGTGTCCCACGGGTGCATTGGCATGATGCCGGAAGACGCTAAATATTTCTTTGACCTCTTCAACCCCGGCGACATTGTAGAAACGGTCAACACCGACTACCCGCAAGCAGACCCCGATGACGGCTATGGGGATTGGAACATTCCTTTCGAGCACTACCAGGATTCGTCCTGGAAGGGCAACTGGTAAAAAAGTGGAAGACGACTGCCGCAGGCGCGGTGAGGAGATTTAGGTGGCATTACGATCGACTAAAGGCTCAGTTTCCGCATCTGAGGGCAACGAATGGAGCAAACTGTCTCCTGCTATTTCTTCGAAGAAGCCTGCGGCGTCAACCGCTTCTGCCGACGAGCTGCTAAATGCTCGACGCGCGGAGAGAACCTACAAGGTAGATTCTGCGGCGGTATCAGGGACGGCAGATTCTGTTTTCGGTGGGCATGATTCCCCGGTTGACTCGGTGGAGCCGTTCAAACCGGTAGCGTTCTCTGGCGAGAAAGTTGAAGAGAAGACTACCGGCTCAGAAGCTACTTCCGTTTCTTCCGCTGCTCCGGTCGATCAGTCGGTGCGGTTTTCTACTATTGCGGAGAAAGAGGAAGAAGCTCAGCGACGAGCGGAAGTGCGGGAAATTGCCGTCAAAGATCGCCCGAAAGCCTTGAAACTGCGGGCAACGCTTATCGCACTCACTATTCCGTTTGTGACTCTCATGCTAGCTATCCGAGGTGTGGCGTCTGCTCCCTTCCTCTGGTTGACGTACCATCGCCCAGGATTTCCTGAGGACAGCTATGGGTTTTCCCCCGACGAGCGTATGACTTACGGCTCCTACGGCATGGACTATGTGCGGAACCTAGCACCTGAGAGTTATCTAGCCAATCTCAAAACAGCGGGCGGGCATAACCTGTTCCTCTCCAGCGAGGTAGGGCATATGAGCGACGTCAAGATGGTGCTATGGTGGGCGACCTTAGGCACACTACTTCTGGTTGTTTTGGCTCTGTTGGCATCACGTTCACTACGCAACCGCGCTCCGGGCGTTATCCGAAAATCACTCTTTGCTGGAGCACTCATCGCTCTCGTGCTGATGATTGCACTTGGTGTTCTAGGCGCCCTGGGCTGGGAAACCCTCTTTGAAACCTTCCACCATGTGCTGTTCCCACAGGGTAACTGGCAGTTCCGCATGTCAGATACGCTGATTCGCCTGTATCCTCCACAGTTCTGGGTGGATGCAGCAATTGCGGTAGCGGCTATTACTTTGTTGATTTCGCTTCTACTGCTAGCCCTGACCTGGCCGACTAAATATCGCCGTGAGCTGGCAAAACGACGCGCCGAAGAACGATTGGAACTTCGCCGTCGTCTGACTGAGGGCGTCTAAAGCACACTGCTCATCAGCGAATCCACAGCGAAGCGTAGGGGTAAGCCGCCTGTGTTCCGTCCGCAGGCTTGTAGAATTGCTCAGGTGATGATGAGACGAACTGAAACCGAAACCCAGGCTTTGCCCACCGCAGGCGGGGGAGCACACCGCGCGGTGATGACGTTGCCGGAGGCATTCACCGATGCCGCCTTGCGCGCGCGTTTAGCTGTTACCAGCGTGCCCTTTCCCCGGCTGGGGTTGGTAGTCCCACTTTTGGTTCTCCTCTTGGCGGGAGCCCTGCGTTTTTGGAATCTTTCGAACCCTAACGCCATAGTTTTCGACGAGACCTACTACGCCAAAGATGCTTTCTCGATGCTGCATTTTGGGTATGAACGCAACTGGGCCGAGGACGCTAACCAATCGTTCGTAGCGGGGCATCCCACCGGCATACAGGAAACGGGCGAGTACGTCGTTCATCCACCGGTTGGTAAATGGATGATTGCGCTGGGGATGATGCTCTTTGGCGATAACAACCCCCTGGGGTGGCGCTTTGCCGCTGCCTTGACCGGCACGCTTTCGGTGGCGCTCATCATGCTGGCGGGCTGGATTCTGTTCCGTTCAGTGACCGTGGCTTCTCTGGCGGGACTACTCATAGCGGTAGATGGCTTACACCTGGTGCAGTCCCGATTCGCCCTGCTCGATATATTCTTGATGTTCTGGATCCTCGCCACGTTTGTCTGCCTACTTTTGGATAGGCAACAGGCTCGACGACGTCTAGCAGCGCGAATTTCTGAACATGCTGCTCTGCACGGGGGTTTGCCCCAAGACGCGTTCATGAAGTATGGTCCTTGGCTGGGCTTCCGATGGTGGCGACTGCTGGCTGGTATCTGCGCTGGTCTCGCGGTGGGCACCAAATGGAACGCTCTTTTCTTCATCGCAATCTTTGGCCTCATTACAGTTTTTTGGGATCTCAACGCCCGCCGTATGACCGGGGTAAAAAACTGGTTTGTACCCGGCGTCGTGCTCGATGGCGTCCCCGCTTTCTTCTACCTCATCGTGGTCGGTAGCGCGACATACCTTGCTACCTGGACCGGCTGGTTCCGCTCTGATTTTGCGTATAACCGCCAGTGGGCGGCGAATCACCCTTCTGAAGGTGTGCAATGGTTACCGCCGACACTGCGTTCTTTATGGGAATACCACCGCTCGGCGTTTGAATTTCACAATGGTTTGAGCACGCCCCATACCTATCAGTCTTCTGCTCCTGAGTGGTTGATTCTGGGGCGGCCCACATCTTATTACTACGAATCACCTACGCTGGGTACTCACGGTTGTACGGTATCTAAGTGCTCTGAAGCGGTACTAAACATTGGTAATCCGCTGCTGTGGTGGTCCTTTATTATCGTGGCAGTTTTTGCGTTGGGTGTCTGGCTGGTCCGACGGGATTGGCGCTTTGGGACCCTTTTCGTGGTCTTTGCCGTGGGATATTTCCCCTGGTTCGCTTACCCCACGCGCACCATGTTTTATTTCTATGCGCTTTCTTTTGAACCCTATCTCATTTTGATGTTGGCAGGTTTGTTGGGATTGGCGCTGGGACGCCGGGGCGATTCGCGACGCCGCAAGCAGCTGGGACTGCTGGTCGTCGGTTTGTTTGTGGTCGCCGTCTTGCTGGTTTCTATTCACTTTTGGCCCATTTGGACCGCCCAAACAATTCCTTATGACCAGTGGCGTTTGCGCATGTGGTTTGACGCTTGGATTTAGGAGATACCGTGCACGAAGAACAAGAAGCACCAGAAGAACCGATAGAGGATTTTGAGCCTGCGCCGGTGGGTCACTCTCGCCATGAAGGTGGCGTACTGATTTTGGGAGGTACTCCTATTGGGAACTTGGGCGATGCCACTGACCGGTTGAAGCAATATTTAGCAACCGCAGATGTTATTGCGGTAGAGGATACTCGCACCCTTCGCCGTCTTGCATCGGGGCTGGGTGTGCACACGCGTGGGCGCGTCATCACTAACCATGACCACAACGAGAGCGCCCGTTCCGCCCAGATTGTTGAGGCGGTAGAGGCTGGGCAGATGGTTTTGCTCATGTCTGATGCTGGTATGCCTACTGTTTCTGACCCCGGTTACGCAGCAGCGCAGGCGGTAGCAGAGGCTGAATTACCGGTAACCGTTGCTCCGGGACCGTCTGCGGTTCTTTCTGCTCTCGCGGTATCTGGCTTGCCCTCGGGCAGATTTACGTTTGAGGGGTTCCTAGCGCGAAAAGGCTCAGACCGTACTCGCCGCCTCAAATCGCTGGAGACCGAAGAGAGAACCATGGTTTTCTACGAATCTCCGCATCGTACCGCGGCCACGCTGGGGGATTTCGCACAGTACTTTGGCGAAGACCGCCGCGCGGTAGTTTGCCGGGAGCTCACAAAATTACATGAAGAAGTAATCCGTGGAACCTTGGCAGAGTTGAGGCAGTGGGCACAAAATACACAAGTTCGCGGCGAGATCGCTCTGGTCGTAGCAGGAGCCCCCGCACCAGAGGCAGAGTCTGCAGAAAACCTGACAGAGCAGGTTCAAGAGCTGGTGGACGGCGGAATGCGGCTTAAACAAGCAGCCGGTGAGATTGCCGAGAGGTTCGGAGTATCCAAGCGCGAACTCTACGAGGCAACGCTGGCGGCACGCGAAGAATAAGGGTTTTATTCACCGGGGAAAGCCCAGCGCACAGCAGTAAGGTGAACTGGCTGGGACTGGCATGAGTCGCGTCTGCGAGGACTAGCGAGCCATGCGAGAAGGTTAGTTCACCCTTGCTGTGCTTGCTGGGCATCTATACGCTTTTTGAATTTCCCTTCAATACTGAGGCTGAGACGAATAGGAGAACAACATGTGCAACGATCAAGGTGCTATGTCCACCGACCATTTCTTGGAGCTGGCGCAGCGGTGGGGCGCGCAAGTTCCCTCCGATGAACAGCTACAGAGGTCTATTTTCTCTGCTCCCGCAGGCGTCATTCCTGGTGAGGTTCCTCCTGCCTATGAGGCAGAGCGTTACAGCGTGGCAGGCGAAGAATCGGGGGAGGGCACTCGGCGTCGTTCGACAACTGGCGATAATGGGCGCTCCCGCAACCTGGTTTTCCCCCCGGCGCCCGAGCCTCTGCCGTATCCCATTGTTGATAACCATACGCATATGGATCTGTTAGACGGTGACGTCGCTATTTCAGCGCGTGATGCGCTCGATACCGGGGAGGTCTTAGGCATCGGGCACATTGTTCAGGTGGGCTGCGATATACCTTCTTCTCTGTATGCTGTGGCAGCAGCCCATGCAGATCACCGTGTACTTGCCGCTGTTGCCTTGCACCCTAATGAGGCTCCTCAGCTTGCGGAAGCAGACACGTTAGATTCGGCGCTGGCTACTATCGAGGAGCTCGCGCAGGATGAGCGGGTACGCGCCATTGGCGAAACAGGCTTGGATTATTTCCGAACGGGCGAAGACGGTATTGGCGCACAGCAAGAATCATTCCGTGCGCATATTCGCCTGGCAAAGAAGTACGGAAAGGCGTTACAGATTCATGACCGCGATGCGCATGAGGATGTAGTTCGCATTCTGCTCGAAGAAGGCGCACCGGAGAAAACGGTCTTCCACTGCTACTCTGGCGACGCCGAGCTAGCGCGTATCTGCAATGAGCAGGGCTGGTTCATGAGTTTTTCTGGAACAGTTACTTTCAAGAACTCCAAAGGCATTCAGGAATCGCTACGTCTTGCACGACCCGAGCTTATTCTGGCGGAAACAGACGCCCCGTTTTTGACCCCGCACCCGTTCCGAGGACGCCCCAATGCCTCCTACATGACCAACTACACGGTGCGGTTCATGGCAGAGCACCGGGGCATGGACCTCGAAGAATTGTGCAGGACTATTGCACAGAATTCTCAGAACGTTTACGGGCTCTGGGAAAGCTGATTCTGAGGTACAGCAGTACGACGTCGCGCCCGGCGCTGGCGGAACCAGGGCAGGGTGATGAACGCCGTCGTCCATAGAGCTGGCAGGATATGTAGGGCTACGGTCCACAGCGGCCAGTAACCGATGTCCCAGCCGTGGCCTGAGAACCATGATTGGAAGCGTTGGCAAAAGAGGACGGTGCCTGAAACTGCGAGGAACATATAAGCGCTGTCTTCTTTGTGCCAGCCGTAGAGGGCGCACCCGAGAATAGCGGGTATTGCCCACACCCAGTGGTGGTTCCAGGAGATGGGGGAGACCATCAGCATTAAGAACCCTACGGTGCAAGCGGCCAGTAAACGCTCATTCTGCTGAATTAGCAGGCGAGTGGAGTGGAATCCTACCCACAGTAGCGCTATTGCCAGTACCGCGAACAAGATGCTATTTACCGGTTCAAAGAAGAGACGCGATGTTTCACCGAGGATGTTGAAACTGAGTGGTTCAACGATGGAACCTACCCGGTTGCTCTCGAAGATGCGGCGGGTAAAAAATTCCCAGCTCACCTGCGGGGCGAAGATGAAGCTGATGACGATGCCCACCACGCCAGTGAGAATAAAACGGGCGACGGCGCGCCAGTCCTTGCGGGCTATAAAGAAGAGAATAAAAAGCGCCGGTGTCATTTTGATAGACGCGGCAATTGCGCTGAGAATACCCGAAAAGCGAGTGCCGGTGAGTAAGAGCGCATCAACCAAAATCAAGAACAAAATGATGAGGTTGATTTGCCCCATCCACATATTTCCCTGAACGGGGAAGGTCAACAGCGTGAGGGGGAAAAGCCAGAGAGAAAGCCCCAGCGAGAGATTGCGTGGAAAGCGGAACGAGCGAAAAACCATCACGAGCGTTGCTACCAGCGCCAGCGAATTGACCCCTAAGAACACCACATTGAGCGTGCGGGAGCTATCGAACAACGCCATCGGCAGAAAGAGAAAAATCGCAAACGGCGGGTAGGTGAAACCGTAATAATGCTCAGGCGGAAGAGTCCAACTGTAAATGTCACCGGTTTCTAACCAGTGGACAATTGCCCCGCGGTAGACTGCCAAATCAAAAACTGGGCGCAGGTGCGTGGTGTCGGTGAATACGAAAGGGAACAGGCTAATAATTGCCACAAACGCACCGCTCGCTATCACGGCAGGAGAGCTCATTAATCGAGCGAAAAAGGAAGATCTGAGAGAGCGGGGAGAAATTTCAGACATATTTTCCTCAGTACACGGTGCGCTAGCAATTGGCGATAAGACAGTACCCCCAGCAGGCTGGGAGCATAACAAACCTACCTTATAAATGGGTACTTCGCCTTATAAGGTTCACAATATTAGGTAAACTTGAGCCGTGATTGAACAGCAACTCCTTGGTCCCCAGGAAATACGAGAACTAGCCGACATGCTCGGCATCCGCCCCACCAAGACTTTGGGCCAAAATTTCGTGATTGACCCTAATACCATCCGCCGAATTGTTGCTGCGGCGAACATTAAGCCGGACGAAACGGTTCTAGAAGTAGGACCGGGGCTCGGCTCGCTCACTCTGGGGATTTTGGACGCTGCCCAAGACATGGTGGCAGTGGAGATTGACCCGCCCTTGGCAGCTCAACTACCGCACACTATTGCAAAGTTCCGCCCGGGCTCTGAAGCACGCATCGATGTCGTACTCAACGACGCCATGAAAGTAACAGAACTGCCCAAGACCCCAACCGCCTTAGTCGCCAACCTGCCCTATAACGTGGCAGTCCCCGTGCTTATCCACCTCTTTGCGCAGTTCGACTCCATTCAGCACGCCCTGGTGATGGTTCAGGACGAAGTTGCAGACCGCCTTTCAGCTCAACCGGGCTCAAAAATCTACGGCGTTCCCTCCGTGAAAGCCAACTGGTTCTGTGAGGTTCAAAAAGCCGGCGTGATTGGCACAAACGTCTTCTGGCCAGCACCCAAAATCAAGTCAGGGCTAGTAGCTTTTCAACGCCGCACACAACCCCTTTCGTATGTCCCGCGCGAGCTCATCTTCGCCATCGTCGATGCGGCATTTGCCCAGCGACGCAAGACTCTGCGAGCTGCACTCGCAACATGGGCTGGTTCATCTGCGTTGGCAGGTGAAGTGCTCGATCACGCGGGTATTGATTCCTCACTGCGTGGCGAAAAACTCGATATTCACGCTTTCGTGAAAATCGCGGAATCCGCCGCTGAGCTTAATATTGGCGACCAACTCGACGTACGCAGTATCGCTGCCCAAGGAAAGCACGCATAATGTCCGTTCAGGTGAGCAAAACGGCACCGGGAAAGATCAACCTCTTCTTTGCCGTAGGAGATGTGCAAGAGAACGGCTATCACCCGGTAGCTAGCTTGTACTCGTCGGTCTCTTTACTAGAAAAAGTGACGGTATCTGAGGGAATCTCCCAGGGGATTTCACAGAGCATATCTATTGCAGTGGAATCGCCTCTGGCTGAGATGGCAGCCAGCGGAGCGTTTGATATTGCCTCGGTTCCGTTAGATGAAAAGAACCTTGCCTACCGTGGAGCATTAGCTGTGATAGATGCCCAGGGGCTATCTGTTGAGGATGTGTCCCTTCATCTTCATATCGAAAAGGCTGTTCCTGTAGCTGGTGGTATGGGAGGCGGCTCGGCGGATGCCGCGGCGGCTATGGCTGCTGTCAACGAATATTTGGTGCGTACCGGCGTCGTCGCTACAGAGCTCTCAGGAGAACATTTGCTTGAGCTAGCGGCTCCATTGGGTGCCGACGTTCCCTTCGCCTTACAGGGAGGAATCTCGGTAGGTTTAGGGGTGGGCGATCAGCTAACCCCCGTTGAACTATCTGAGGCAATACAGCCTTTGCATCTGGTGATGGTTCCTGCTTCTTTCGGGTTATCTACTCCGCACGTTTTTGCAGAGCTAGACCGTGGACGCGCGGTGGGCGACTATCCGTCGACCAACGGGTTGGAGGTGCCCGAGGCTCTGTTGGAGGCGCTACGAGCCCAGTCCGCGCCGATTGCTAGGATCTGTGAAATCGCCAGGTATATCGAGAATGATTTGGCGGCTCCTGCGTGTGCGCTGGCTCCTGAATTGAAGAAGACATTGGCGATTCAGCATGAAGGAATCATTAGTTCTTTCGTTTCAGGTTCTGGCCCTACTATTGCCTTCCTGATGGATTCGGCAGAGTCCGCTCACCAGTTAGAGGCGGCGCTCAAACGGAAGGGCCGTTTCGCGGTGGCGGTAGAAGCGCCATCACGGATTTCTTTCTAAAGACTCTTAAAATTTCCCCTCCCCCCAAAAAAGAAAAGATGATGAGATGGCAGAACTTGATGTCATAGTTGCAGTACCTAGCGATGCTGGGTGGGAACCCATAAGAAAAATGGCGCAGTTACTATGTTCATATCTTGACAGTGAACCAATATATGTGGACGTTCATAAATCTTTACAGAAACCTGCAAAGATTATAGGAGCATTTCCTCGTCTTAAAAAGGGAAAGAAAAAAGTACTCGTTATTGCCTACGACCCCGGTCAGCTCTATGCTATTTCCCAGGTAGGTATATTTTCTCGGTTGTATTCAGAAATTTATGGCTGGGTTATTGATAGTTTTTGGGCGGAACGTATTCCACGAATTGCTACTACAGGTATTTACAATCATATTTTCGTGACTGATCCGGGAGATATAGACGAGTGGCAAAAAGCGGGAGTGGCATCAGTTTCTGCACTTACTTGGGGTGCAGATATTTGGTCTAATATAGGTCAGCGGCTAGATATTCATAAGACTAATGATTTGCTCCGCGTGGGGAGACAGCCACGTGATTGGGAAGATGATGCTGCAACAGGTGATCAGGCAAAAAAGCTTGGACTATCCTTTCAAGGACGCCCGCCATTCGGTAACTCCCCTGCTGAATCTGCTCAACATTTAGAACGCGCGCTCAAAGATTCAAAGGTAGTTTTGGCCTTTACAAACAAAATTAGTCCGACGCGCTATACCCACCCCACAAAAGAGTATCTGACTGGACGCTGGATTGACGCTCTAGGATGGGGGTGCATGGTAGCAGGACAGATACCTCAGACCAAGGTATCTGAAAAATACCTTTGGCCGGAGGCAGCTTTAGAAGTCCCTTATGACGATGTAGCAGAAGGTTTGTATAAGATTGCTGAAAAATTAAAAACTATCGACAATCACTATGCTCAACAACAAATTATCAATACGTTAGAAAATTTTGATTGGAGATTTAGGTTTGTGAGTTTATTTTCTAATTTAGAAATTATTTCAAATAACCTTGAAAGAGATATTTACGAAATTTTTATATTTTTATCTATTTTTAATAAGTCTCTTTGAATGATTAAAAAAATTTATGGATTCTTGATATTAAACTAGCTTTTCTGTGCCAATTTTTAGTTCCCAAGACATCTCTCATGGCTCTTTCGTAATTTCGAACATCCTCATTCTTGATTATAGAGAATTCTGATTTACCTGAAGTTGTATGCATAACAGTTTTTAATTTACTACTTTTGAATGCCTAATTATAGTTATCTTGATTCCAAAAAATCCAATACTCCCCAGCATAAATTTTCATATTGGCAGGAATATGTTTATAGTTCTCTCTTTTAAGGGCGAATAGTACTCCATAGCCAGCAGGGACTTCATGTACTTTATATATAGAATAATCTCTGCATGAGTGATGCTCGGGTTCATATACTGTCTCTCTAGCAGCACCCAAGAGGCCGATAGTTGGATTTAATTTAAGTGAATTGGCAATATTATCAATCAATTCAGGTTCAATGATAATGTCGTCATTCGAAATGAGAAGATATTCTGCGATTGCATGCTCCGCCCCTATATTCCAAGCGGGGTTTACGTATATATTTTCACCGTGATAAATTTCTCGCAATTTAGAAAATTTTTCACTGATCTCTAATTTACGATTAGAATTATTAATAATTAATATTTCATCTATTAAATTATGATTTTCGTAGATTTTCAATAGGGGCTTTAAGTACGATGAGCCTTGCATGGTGGGTATAATGGCTGAAAACATCATGAGTCCTTTTGGGGTAGGGGGAGATTTATGTTTGGTAATATAGAGTATTTAAGGTTACCTTGCATGGCACCAATATTTCCTCCGACTACTCGTGCATATTTGAGTCGGAGTCTACGGTTAAATGGTATTAATAGTAGGTTTTTTGTTGCTTTATAATCTGTTCCATGGACCACTTTAAGCTAGGGCCGTTCATACCTTTACTACCATAGAGAGTCCAGAGGTAAATTCGTGCGTATTGTTGAATTCTTTGTTGTCTAAAGAGGCTTCTAAAATCATGCTTGAGCCTGTAATGAACTACAGCATTGGGTGCCTTGACTACTTTTAGCCCAGCTTCTACTGCTCGCCAGGAAAAGTCAGTTTCTTCGGATCCTCCGGGAAAATCAGGATTCATTCCACCTAGTCGAAGGTAGTCTGATTTACCTATAGCAAAATTTCCACCAGGCACCGTAGGTAAATAACCGGCGAAACTAGATACGTCGGTGGAAAATATATCATTCGCATCTAATGAAGGGTCAGGCGGAATCTCATATGCCTCTAGAACATCTTGGTCATTAAATTTCTCATGATGGAGCGCTCCAGAAACTAGAGAGGGGCGAGACGCCTCGAACGCCGCGGTCAAAGACTGAACCCACTGCTCTGAAACATAATCATCAGAGTCACAGAAAAGAAGTAATCTGCCCCGGGCAGATTCGGCACCTTTATTGCGAGCAAAAGATGCGCTTGCAATTTCTGAAGCTTCAATCACGCGGGGGGGAACCAAATGAACCTCTAAAATCGTGTGCTATTTGCCGAGTTTTATCAGTGCTTCCATTATCTACAATGATTACTTCAAAATACGGAGCATTCTTTTGTCGAGAAAGTGATTCAAGTTGCTCACCTATCCATTTCTCTGTATTTTTGGCGGGAATAATAACGCTAACATCAGGGGAGATATCCATGAGAATCTTCTTTGTAGGTGGGTGATCTATGTTTACATTTATTCGTCTAAATCACGGATGCGGCGGGCGGGAACACCGGCATAAAGACCGTTAGGTTCACAACTTTTGGTGACTACAGCTCCTGCAGCTATTACGCAACCGCGTCCAATAGTTACACCGGGAAGGACCGTGACATTTCCTCCTAGCCAGCAGCCATCTTCCACGACTATAGGCTGATGATTACCTCCACCTTCTATACGGTGGGTTGCTGGACCTATATGGTGGGATCCGGTGAGAAAACATGTACGTGGGCCGATTCCAACGTTCTTCCCTATAATAATAAGTTCAGAGTCATCGAAAAAAACTTCTCGATTGATGAAAGTTCCATCTCCAATAGCGGTGCCAAACCCTGGGAAAGTAGAACCAGGATTAATGAAGGCATTCCCAATATTCTTATGCCCTAAGCGTCTCAATATTTCCGCTCGTATGGCACCTGGAACTAACTCACAATGGTTAAGCAACTGGGTTATTTGTTGTCGAGCTTTTGTGCCCCAAGTAGCAGCCAATTATTTTATTCCTTTCTACAAGCCTGAGTCTGGCGGGTATTAAGTTCTATTCTTGTCAACTTGTGATTTGAGCCTTCCCACGGTGAGGCCAATGACTGTAAAAAATGTTGCCCATTGGGTTAGTCTTTGCTCAGGGTTAGACAGAAAAGAAATCAGCAATGCTTTCACGAAAGACTTAGGTGCGGAAAAATAACTAAATCCATGATAAGGCACTGAGGCTTATTCAAAAGTAGGAACACACCCACACCCCACCAACTAGACAACGGCCCCACCAGCGGCAAAAATAAGAGGATTAAATCACTACAAATAACCTCAAGCCATACCGGAAGAACCGTTGCTCCACCAGCGTACAACAGGGCTCACACCTCAGCAATTCACCACGCTACTGACAGCCCTCACCTCTCATATCACCTGGGCAAAACCAGGCGGAAGACCACCAGCACTAACCCTGGCCCAGGGTCTTAAAGTCACCCTTTTCTACCACCGACACAACCTCACCGAAGAACTCCTCGCAGAAATCTTCAACACCTCCCAGCCCACCATCTCACGGACCCTCAACACCGTTGAAAAAGCACTTGAGAAAGCCCTCAGGCCGCTAGAACAGTCTATAGAAAACAGCCTGAAAATCCCTGGTTCACTGGTTATCGACGGCACCCTAATTCCCACCTGGAACTGGCGTTCACTAGGAAAAACAAACTTTTCTGGTAAGCATAAACGAGCCGGTTTCAACCATCAAGTGATTTGCACCCTGGGCGGGAAACTACTGGCCATCACTGACCCGGTCCCTGGCGCTAGGCATGATGCCTATGCCTTCAAGCATCATGGCTTGGAAAGATATCTTGATGAGAGCACTTTGGCTGATAAGGGTTACATCGGGTTGGGGCTGGCCACCCCAGTAAGACGCAGCAAAGCCCGCAGGATGCCTGCAGATGTGAAGGTGGTGAACAGGTTCATTAATTCACGCCGATCGGTGGTGGAGCGGGTTATCGCGCAGGTCAAGACGTGGCGGGTTTTGCATACAGGTTTCCGGCGGCCGCTGAGCGTGTATGGGCGGGTGTTTGCGGTGGTTCGGGGGTTGGTGTTTTATGCGGCTGGGAGGACTTTTGAATAAGCCTCTTATTCAAAAGTATGCACACACCTCACACCCACCAACTAGACAACGGCCCCACCATAGCGGCAACCTTGAGGATAAATAACCACAAATATTCTCAAACCGCACCAGGAAGAACCGTTGCACCACCAGCGTACAACCGGCCTTACCGCCACGCAATTTGCCGCTCTACTGACAGCCCTGACCAACCAACTCATCTGGGGTAAACCAGGAGGAAGACCACCAGCCCTCACTCCAGCTCAGGCACTCAAAACCACTCTGCTCTACCACCGACACAATCTCACCGAAGAGCTACTTGCTGAAATCTTCACCGTCTCGCAACCTACTATCTCACGGACCATCAACACTATCGAAAAGGCGCTTGCAAAGGTCTTCAAACCTCTAGAACAGCCTTTGAAAATGAGCCTGGATGTACCAGGTTCTTTGGTTGTCGATGGAACTCTTGTACCCACCTGGAACTGGCGTTCACTAGGAAAAACAAATTTTTCGGGCAAACATAAACGAACCGGTTTCAACCACCAAGTCATCTGCACCCTCGATGGCAGGCTCCTAGTCATCACTGACCCGCTACCCGGGGCAAGGCATGATGCTCATGCTTTCAGAGCTCACGGGCTAGATCAGCTACTGGATTCCTCGACTCTGGCCGATAAGGGCTATATAGGCCTGGGGCTAGCAACCCCGACCAGGCGTAAGCCTGGTGTGAAAGTGCCTCAGGGTGTCAAGGATAATAATCGCATTATCAATAGATTACGGGCTGTGGTGGAGCGGGTTATCGCTCAAGTGAAGACCTGGCGGGTTCTTTATTCGGGGTTTAGGCGGCCGTTGAGTTTGTATCGGCAGGTGTTTTCGGTGGTGCGGGGCCTGGTGTTTTATGCGGCTGGGAGGACTTTTGAATAAGCCTCACTGCTTCATCCCAGGCATTGTGTTTTGCACAAAGGTCTGCGAATGTTCTTCCCGTTTGGTATGACCTTTTGAGAAGGCTGAATCCAGGCTTGCGAATACGGTACAGAAGACCCATGGCAGGGCAGTATTGAAGTTTAATTCCCGCTTTCATTATCCGGTAGGAGAACTCATTATCCTCTGACCCTTTGGAGAAACTCACATCGAAGCCACCGAGTGCCATATATTGTTCTTTGGTGATGGCAAAATTTCCACCAAGTAACACCGGAGCGATGGATCCTTTTTTGACAGGTACTAGGTCAGTATTGCTGAGGTCCTTTATTTCTTTTTGGATAAGATGATCGCATTCTTGAATCGTTGTGAGCTGGGTGAATTCTTCTTCAAAAACCGTGTGAATCGATCCGGTAACAACAGGTGAATGTTCTAAAGCCTCACTGGCGGCTAGAACCCAATTTTTGCTGACTACGTCATCCCCATCGCAGAACGCTAACTTGTGAGCTTTGGCATGGCGAGCACCCATGTTGCGGGCATAGGCAGCTCCAGGAACCTGAGAAGCATCTATGTATCGAATAAAAGAATAGTCATTTCTCCATTCTGCAAGCCATTCTTCTAGGTTATCTGATGAATTGTTGTCGCAAATAATAATTTCAAAATCTATTAATGACTCTTGACGCACTAATGAACGAAGTTGCAACCCTAATGACGAAGTGCAGTTATAGGCAGGAATGATAACGGATACCTGGGGGAGCAAAGCAGTAATCCTCTCAAAGTGATTGATTTCAAATTTACATCAGATAATCTCTGAAAGCTCCATCCAGCGCATTTCTAGCTCATCTATTTCTGCATCAATATCTGCAATCTCAGCACTAAATTTAGCTAAGCCCTCGTAATCGCTCTGATTGTGGTTGGCCATCTTTTCATGCACTGATTCCTTGGATCGAGTAAGCTTCTCCAATTTACGATCAATCTGGTTGATTTCTTTTTGAGCGGCACGAACTTCTGCCCCGCTTGCCTTGGGCGCCGCAGACTCACTGCCTGCGTCTTGTTGTTTACCCAGGGGAGAGGTGCCCGAAACTGCGCCAGCTGATTTGCCGCCCTGTCCAGCTGCGGATAGCTGAAGATACTCGTCCACGCCTCCAGGAAGATGGCGGAAAGTCCCATCAATAATGGCGTACTGCTGATCTGTCACACGTTCCATCAGATAACGGTCGTGCGAAACCACCAGTAGAGTGCCGGGCCAGGTATCCAGCAAATCCTCCATCGCGGCAAGCATATCTGTATCGAGGTCGTTAGATGGTTCGTCGAGAATCAATACGTTAGGTTCATCCAGCAGAATCAAAAGGAGCTGCAGGCGACGTTTCTGACCACCGGATAAATCTTTAACCGGAGTCGAGAGTTGCGCGCTGGTAAACCCTAAACGCTCTAAGAGCTGGCCGGGAGTTAGCTCTTTGCCGCCGGTAACGTAAGAGGTTTTCTTTCGCCCAATTACATCTGAGACCCTGTCATTCTCTACATCTTTCAACTCATCCAGTTGCTGGGTAAGTGTGGCGATATTTACCGTCTTGCCGCGCTTTACTCTGCCAGATGAAGGTTCGACAGCGCCGGTTACTAATCCGAGCAGCGTAGATTTGCCAGCACCGTTGACACCCAAAATTCCTGTTCGTTCACCAGGCGCAATACGCCAAGTGACTTTTTTGAGAACATCTCGGTGCCCGCTGGGCTGAGTGGAATCCTCATAAGAAACATCTACGTTTTCGATATCCACGACGTCCTTACCCAATCGGGTAACAGCCATCTGCGAGAGTTCTATCGAGTTTCTGACGGGTGGTACGTCTGCGATGAGTTCATTCGCCGCATCGATACGGAACTTTGGCTTGGAGGTGCGAGCAGGGGCGCCACGTCGTAGCCAGGCAAGTTCCTTGCGCATGAGGTTCTGGCGTTTAGCTTCAACTGCTGCTGCCTGGCGGTCGCGTTCAACTCGCTGGAGAATGTACGCGGCGTATCCGCCTTCGAAGGGCTCAACAATTCCATCGTGAACTTCCCACGTATCGGTGCAGACTTCGTCAAGGAACCAACGGTCGTGGGTAACAACCAGTAGGCCGCCGGCATTTTTACTCCAGCGGTTTTTGAGATGACGGGCAAGCCATGTAATTGCTTCAACGTCGAGGTGGTTGGTGGGCTCGTCGAGGAACAGAGCATCCCAGTCGCCAGCTAGCAGGGAAGCGAGTGCTACACGACGTCGTTGCCCACCTGAGAGAGATGAAACGGATGCGTCCCAATCGAGATCAGAGACTAGCCCGCTAATAACATCGCGTACTTTGGAGTCGGATGCCCATTCGTATTCAGGAGTATCTCCTACGATTGTTTCGCCCACGCTGAGTGAATCATCGAGGATATCCGACTGATCGAGAAAGCCAATTCGAGTACCGGAGCGAACGGTTACCTTGCCAGAATCAGGGGTAATTCTGCCAGCGAGAAGGGAAAGTAACGTCGATTTGCCGTCGCCATTGCGACCGACGATACCGATACGGTCACCTTCATTGACACCAACTGTGATGCCTTCAAAAATCGTTCGGGTAGGAAATTCGAGATGGAGCGATTCGCCGCCTAGTAAATGTGCCACATCTATACAGTACTAGGTATAGATAGACTCGGTGACACCGCATTTTCAATAAGTGGGGGAGTTTTGCTACTATAGAAAACTGTCTGGATACTTCGCGTTGTTCGCACGTTAACTAGACATTCCGCCATGGTGTAATAGGCAACACAGCGGCCTTTGGAGCCGTTATTCTAGGTTCGAGTCCTAGTGGCGGAGCATCGTCTACATCTCAAGCAGTAGACAGTTTCCCACCTCTTAGGAGTTCTAAGACTGTGACTACCGCAGATCAGAATGCCCCATCAGCAGTTATTGTTCTAGCCGCAGGGGCTGGAACTCGCATGAAATCAGACACCCCCAAAGTTATGCATGGCATTGGTGGTCGTTCTATGGTTGAGCACGCTATTGCCGCCGCCCGTGAGCTTAATCCCGAGCGTCTTGCAGCGGTTGTTCGATTTCAACGCGACAAAGTTGCTGCTCATATTCTTGACTTCGACTCGGACGTCACCATCGTCGATCAGGATGACGTCCCCGGTACCGGGCGAGCTGTTGAAGTAGGTTTGTTGGGGCTGGATGAATCCGCGCGCGTCGAAGGCACCGTCATCGTGACCTACGGCGATGTTCCCTTGCTTCGTGCGGAAACCCTCCGCGAACTCATTGCTGAGCACGAAGAGAACCGCAACGCAGTCACCGTTCTGACAACTCACATTCAGAACCCTGGCTCTTACGGTCGTATTGTGCGTTCGGCGTCCGGTGAGGTTACTGCCATTGTGGAAGCAAAGGATGCAACTGACCAACAGCTGAAAATTACCGAAATTAACTCGGGCATTTACGCTTTTGATGCAGGTGTTCTACGCGATTCTCTCACCGAGGTCACCACCGATAACGCGCAGGGTGAAAAGTACATTACCGATGTTCTTTCTATTGCCCGTGAAAATGGTCACCGCACGTCCGCTCTTGCTATCGAAGATCGCTGGGAAGTTGAAGGCGCTAACGATCGCGTACAGCTGGCACAGCTCGGTCGTAAGCTCAATGACCGTCTTACCGAAATGCACATGCGTAACGGCGTAACTATCGTGGACCCGCAGACCACTTGGATTGACTCCACCGTGACCATTGCCAACGACGTCACTATTCTTCCCGGCACTCAGTTGCAGGGCACTACCTCTGTGGGAACAGGTTCAGTTATTGGTCCTGATTCCACTTTGAAGAACGTGGAAATTGGCGAGAACGCTACCATTTCTCGCACCCATGGTTCAGACGCCCTCATTGAAGCTGGTGCGACCGTTGGCCCCTTCGCTTACCTGCGCCCCGGTACGATTCTTCGCGAATCAGGCAAGATTGGTACCTTCGTGGAAACGAAGAACACTGAAATCGGCAAGGGTTCTAAACTTCCTCACCTTTCCTACGCAGGAGATGTCACCATCGGCGAGAACTCCAACATCGGTGCGGCATCCGTCTTCGTCAACTACGACGGCGTGAACAAGCACCGCTCCACTGTAGGAAATAACGTGCGCATGGGTTCCGACAACATGTATGTTGCACCTGTCAATATTGGAGACGGCGCGTACTCCGGTGCTGGTACTGTAATCCGTAAGGACGTACCTGCCGGTGCACTCGCCATCAACGTAGCTCCCCAGCGCAATATCGATGGCTGGGTACTAGAAAACCGCGCGGGCACAGAAGCGGCGGAAGCTGCTTCAGCCGCAGGCGCTGAAGCTAAAAACTCATCCGAGGAAAGCGAAAAGTAAATCATGACGGAGATTACTAATCCCGGCGAAAAGAAGATGGTGCTTGTTTCAGGACGTGCGCATCCCGAACTAGCCGAACAAATCGCACAGGAACTAGGCTGCGAAGTTCTACCTACTTCTGCTTACGACTTTGCAAACGGCGAAACCTACGTTCGTTTCGAAGACTCGGTACGCGGTAAAGACGCGTTCGTAGTACAGGCTCACCCTGCGCCCATTAACGAGTGGGTGATGGAACAGCTCATTATGATTGATTCGCTCAAGCGCGCATCAGCTCGTTCCATTACGGTTGTTTCCCCGTTCTACCCCTATGCTCGTCAGGATAAGAAGCATAAGGGACGCGAGCCTATCTCTGCTCGTTTGATTTCAGATTTGTACAAGACTGCTGGCGCGGATCGCTTGATGAGCGTGGATCTTCACACCGCGCAGATTCAGGGTTTCTTTGATGGACCCGTTGACCATCTGATGGCGATTCCACTTCTCGCTGAGCACGTTCGTAGCGTGGTTGAAGACGTCAAGAACGTCACCGTTGTCTCCCCTGATACCGGACGCGTACGCGTGGCTGAGCAGTGGGCTGAACTTCTGGGAGGCGCGCCGCTAGCATTCGTCCATAAGACCCGTGATATCAACGTACCCAACAAGGCTGTTTCCAAGGCAGTTGTTGGTGACATCAAGGGACGCACTGCTGTTCTGATCGACGACATGATCGATACCGGCGGAACCATTTCTGGTGCGGTTCAGGTGCTCAAAGACAACGGCGCTAAAGACGTTATCATTGCTGCAACCCACCCTGTATTCTCTGATCCCGCTGTTGAACGTCTTTCAAACTCAGGCGCTCGTGAGGTAGTTGTTACCAACACACTGCCTGTATCTGAAGAAAAGCGCTTCGAGAACCTCACTGTTCTGTCCATCGCTCCATTGATTGCGTTGGCTATCAAGGAAGTCTTCGAGGACGGTTCAGTGACCAGCCTGTTCAACGGTCGGTCAAACTAGCTAGTTTTCTTAACAATGCTACCCATCAATTTCATGAATTGATGGGTAGTATTTTTTAACATGTCCCCCGTTCAAAGTAGGTAGATCCCGAATGATTCACACTTCCATTATTATTCCCGCGCACAACGCCGCAGCTACTATAGATTTACAACTTGAATCTATCTACCGGCAAACAGAGTGCCTGCCTTTCGAAGTTATAGTGGTGTGCAATAGATGCACAGATAACACAGTTGAGACTGCTCTACAATGGAGCGAAAAAATCGACATTAAAGTTTTGGAAGCAAACGAATTGGCTGGAGCTTCTTACGCTAGAAATGTGGGTTCTAATAAAGCACGAGGAGAGCAATTACTTTTCTTAGATGCAGATGATGCAATTGGCGAACATTATATTGCTCATTCTCAACAGGCGCTTGAAGAGAAAACTATATTTTGTGGTGGCTATCCACCAGTTCCGTATAGTGCTTTTACCAGCCTCGAAAGAGCTTTAAGCTACCTTGAATATTTTGAATATGAACCGCCGCGGGAAGAAACCTTTAACCCTGAATGGCCAGTTCTCGCCGGGGGCAGTCTAGGAATTAGACGTAGTCTATTTAGGGAGCTAGGTGGTTTTGATCCTACCTATGAACCTGGTGCTGAGGATAATGAATTTGGGTATCGCGCTTATTTAGCAGGATATCCAGCTGGTTCTTTTCCGCCTGCGACGATCGCCTATCGAATGCCAGAAAAACAGATTCGTTCAGGGCAGGTCATGAGAAAACGGGCGAAGAGTTCTGCGCTGTTGTTGACCACTATGGGTAATTGGAAAGCAAACCCGATAACGAAAGGGAAGCTTCCTTTCATTATGGTACTTTTTACTTTGGCTGCTGGACTCAAACAAGTCATAAAAGAACAGAAACTAAGCCGTGCTTGGCAGGAAAGATTTTTTACAAATATTGGACTTCTAGAAGGATATATTCAATACCAAGTCCTGGGGAAAAAGCCGCTTTCTCAGCTCGGTAGAGGTCTGTGAACTCTTCCTGATTAAGAGTTGTTTACACCCGCTACGTTACCCAGCCATGGAATAATTATCTCTAGTGCTTCTTCAACTTCTTGAACTGCTATTTTTGCCGCTTTCTTCCCTTTTCGGAAAGGATCAGCAATATTATCTGCTTTAGTTGGGCGATCTTCAGTGAGATTCATATATGAGATGGGGTCGCTTCGCCTTCCTGCTTGCGCGCGTAAGCGAGCCATTTGCTTGAGTAAATGTACTTTGGAGCGATACTGAGGCCACTCCCGAACAATCCAGTCAAGATGATGAAGTTCCATCACTAAAATGAGGTCAGCCTCTTTAACCATTGATGAAGTAATCTGCCGCCCTCTATGGGGCGCAAAATTAAGGCGCCGCGCAGAGAGCTCCTCATCAATAAATGGAGCTACAGGACCACCTACGACCGCACCAATTCCCGCGCTTTCGAACGTCCACCCTGAACCATGAGCCTTGTGGGTCGAAATGACCTCAGCGGAAGCGGATCTGGCGATATTTCCAGTGCATACGTAAAGGATCTTATGGGAGGGTTGAGAGCTCGACCATGGAACTGACGGGGATTTCGACGGAGCTTTAACGCCTCGAATAGATGCGATGTTGAATCTACCCATATCTTTCTCAGCCCTTCTCTTTTCAGTTGATTCCCTTCATCCTACCTAGCGATAGTGGATTTCCAGAATCATAGAAGTCTTCCCACCATAAATATATGGAAGGAAATCTGTTCGAGTAAATGTGTTTGATGCCAAAAAAGAAAACCGCTTGGTTCGGGGCTTCCTCGCAGAAAGAAACTGTTATATTGAAGCCTTAGGGGTGTAGCCATTTAGGGGACAGCTGTCTGTCAGGTAAAGAAGGCCCATCTAAAATTGCAGTGCACGGATACATGAGGAATGATGAAGGACAGTCTAGATAAGTTGCGGTGGCTCTTTCCCGGAAAGAAGTTTGCTCTACTTGTACTTAACGTAGTATTGCTTTTTCTCGTGTCTCTGCTCGATATGCTAGGTGTTGCAGTGATTCTGCCTATTATCCAGCTCGCAATGGGAGCGGACTACAGCACTGGCTATCTTGGGGTTATTGCGGACTTCTTGGGCAACCCGAATCGGGAGACCTTTATAATAATTGCCTCGATTATCCTCGTGGTTTCTTTTATCCTCAAAGGCATACTTTCTCTCACCATCAAGTGGTGGAGTAGCGGGTTCCTCGCACGTCAGGAAGCTGCGACTGCTACAGCAGTTTTACAAAGCTATATGAGCGAAGATTATCTTTCACATAAAAAGCGGTCTGCATCAGAAATTATTAGAGCTGTAGGACAAGCCGTTTCGCAAGCCTACGGTCAATATGTGGGTGGCTGGCTTTCTGTTTTAGGTGAAGTCTTCAGCATAATCTTTTTGATGGTTTTCCTTTTAGTCGTAATGCCAATTCCTGCGTTGATTGCTTTCGTGTATTTTGGAGCTACATCGTTTATCTTGCAAAAGTTAATGAGTGAGCGTAACCGTAAAGCGGGGGCTGAAGGAATTGACGCAGCCATCCAAATTAATTTCAAGACTCTTGAGGCAATCAATGGTTTCCGCGAGATTAAACTCTTAGGGCTCTCAGACCGTCAGGTTTATGATTACCAGCATGCTCGTCTGATGGAAGCAGAAGCAGCGCGTGCAAAACGATTTCTAATTGATGTTCCAAAATACCTCTTAGAAATCATATTCATCGTAGGCATCATGCTCATTATGGCGTTTATGACAATGACGGGTGGTATCCAATCGGCTTCTTACCTCTTGGTATTTGCAGGCGCATGCATTCGAATTTTACCCAGCTATGTAAGGGTTGTTGGTTCTTTAGGTACCCTTCGCTCCGGACATGCTGCCGTCAATATTGTTATAGATGAAATTCAATGGGCGAATAACCAGCTATCTTCCTTTAATCTCATTGAAAATGAGCCTGATATTGGTGTGTTCGCTCAGATTAATGAAAGGTATATTCCTACTACTGTAAAAGTTGAAAATGTAGATTTCTCATATCCTGATGGCGATCATAAAGTTCTCAAAAACTTATCGCTTATTATTCCAGCAGGTAGTTCTTTAGCTCTGGTAGGTGGGTCTGGCTCAGGTAAGACCACATTGGTAGATCTGATGCTAGGGCTGACCACCCCAAGTTCGGGACAAATAACCCAAAACGGGCAACCTATTAATGAGAATTTGAATGAATGGCACGCAAAAATTGGTTATGTGCCTCAGGACGTGTTCTTGGGTAATGGGACATTGCTCGAGGCAGTAGCTTTTGGACTGAAGCCCGCGGAGATTGATAGAGGGCGAGTGCTGGAATGCTTACAGATTGCAGAACTTGCCGATGTTATTGAGGGTCTCGATCATGGAGTAGACACTCCTATCGGGGAACACGGAACCCGTCTTTCCGGGGGGCAAAGACAACGGCTTGGCATTGCGCGTGCACTTTACCGCAATCCCTCAGTGCTCTTCTTGGATGAGGCTACTTCTGCTTTAGACAATGAAACCGAGCATAAGATTACTCAAACTATCAATAAGCTTTCCAAAGAAATAACAGTGGTTATTGTTGCCCATCGTCTCTCCACCGTGAAAAGTGTTGATCAACTGATTTATCTATCTGAGGGAGAGATAGCGGCTCAAGGAACATTTGCTGAAGTGCAGCGGCAAAATCCGGAGTTTGCTCATTTGGTGGAGCTAGGGGATCTGTCAAAATAAAAATCCAAAAGATGAGGGAACCAGAAAAGTCTGATTCCTTCATCTTAGTATCAATCGAGCCATGAACCGGCATCCGGTTCTATCGAAATCCATCCTTTGAGGTGTTGCGGGGGAACTCTCTCATGTTGGGTAGATCTTTCATGGACATTTGGAGCTAGAACTCGTGCATTGTGCTCCTTGCTGGCAATATAAGCGCCCCAATAGCCAAAAGTTGTATTGGTAAGAATAAGGTTAGATGCTACAGATAGTACTGCTAGATCATCGAACATAGTCTTTCCGATTTTTTCAAAACGTGTGGGGGCTATGTTCGTAAGAAAATCAAGATGTTCAGTGCACCAATCTAAGTCATCTGAAACCAAAATGATTTGTGTCGGTTGAAAATCGTTAAGAAGTTGCTCTAATGCTTTGCGAATGTATCTCACTGTATCAATACCGAATTGATATTTAATATGAGGGTTAGAATAATAATCTCCTCTCCTAACGTTAATGACCAAGCTAGTGGGGGTAACAACATCTAAAGCATGCTTGCGATGCTCCGAAAAAAGAGGGGAAGTAAGCAAGACTTCGGAGATGAAACGAGATATTTGCAGAGGGGTAAAATTTTCATTAATTCTTGGATTAACCCCGATCTGGCGCAGGCTCCTAAAACGAATATCTTCATCTTTTATCGTGAGCTGTTGCAATAGGGGAAACTCATTAATCCAAGGTTCCATCCCCACTCGAAATGTAATTTGTACTTTTTCTCCAGTCGAATTTTGCTGGGAGTATGCTTTCATCCATTCATATAGCCAGTTTCCTCCTCTAGCAATGGGTGGCACAATAAGAACAGTCTCTGGGCCCCTCCGAATGAAGCGAATGGCATATCCATACGGTTGTCTGACGAAGTGTTCTATTTTCTTCTGTGCACGGGATATTAATTTGTTTGCTTCAACCAGCGAACTGATTCTTTCGTTTTCTTGAGATTCGCTTTGCGGCATTATCTACCTACCAAATATTGGGTTGCTGAGTGTGGATGTATAGCTCCTATCTAAGAATAGTTGCGGTGTATGACTTTCCTTATGAGGCTGAAGAACGTTCTGTGGGCTAATATGTGGCATAGTGTTCGGGAAAATCGAGGGGAACTATGAGCTCAAAACCTGCGGTGTCAGCAGTAATACCGCATTATGGGGAGTCTGCCCCCACTATGAAACTCATCGAGAAACTGCAACAGCAAACCTTTGATGGAGAGATTGAAATTATTGTCTCGGACGATAATTCGCCCGAACCGTTTCCGCAGGTCGGAGGAGTTAAAGTCATACACCGGACTACCAACGGTGGCTTCGGTACGAATGTAAATACTGGGGCAGAACAAGCTACTGGTGAATGGCTCATGATTCTTAACAGTGATCTTGAACTTACTTCCACCTTTGTAGAAGAAATGCTGAACGCCGTGGAGAAACAAGCAAAACCTGCTATTTTTTCACCTCAAGTTGTGGGTCATGAAGGGGAAGCGCAATGGGTAGCAAGAAAATTCCCCAGCACTTTCATACACGCATGGAATTGGTTTACTCCCGTCGCTCGATTCCGCGATACTAACTGGTGGCATCGATTAGCAGGGCACGACGTCCGAGCTGTCGGTGGAAAGACCCTGACCGTTGATTGGTTGATGGGCGCATGCCTTATGCTGCCCACCCGAATCTTTCAGGAAGTAGGAGGGTTTGACGAGCGTTTCTTCATGAATAGTGAAGAAGTTGATTTGCAAATGCGGCTTCGTGACAAAGGGTATCCTGCGATTTTCTTAGGTGATGTTATGGTCACGCACGAGGGTGGCGGTTCCTCTGAAAGTACGAAGCGCCGACAATGGCTCACCACCTCCCATTTTATGTATGAAGCAAAATGGAATAAACACCGTATCCTTGCCCCCACGCTAACCGCCGTCAGCTTACTTAATTTTGGTTTTAATGCCGCGCGGTCATTGAAAAATAAAGAAGTTCACCCTCTTAAAACTTTTGCAGATGAACTTAAAATCATCCGTGATGGAAAGAAAATGGTTCATGGCTAAGCAAGAAAAACTCCTCATTATTAGCCCGGCTTTCCATGGATATTGCTATTCAATTGCTGATGGCTTTAAAGAACTGGGATATGAGACTGTAATCCACCGATATGACGCTTTCGACGGCGCATCGGCAAAAATCCGTAATAAGGTACAGTACGAGCTTCCCTCCAAAATCGGGTTTGACGGACAGAAAGCTGCTGAAAAACATGCAACTGCTGTAGCAATTGCAAAGCTGAACGAAGTAAGGCCTGACAAGCTGATTGTCATCAAAGCAGATACCCTCGGTGATGGCTTCTGGGAACGGGTTAAGCGCCTCAACATTCCCTATATGCTATGGCTCTACGATGATCTCAAGAGACACCGCTACTCCATTGATTTTCTAAAACAACTCCCAGTTGTCCTCAGCTACGCGCGTTCTGAAGCTGAAGAATTCTCCAATGCAGGAATAAATGCTTATTTCGCGCCCAATGGATATGACCCCAAGCTTGCTGATCCACCCTCGCATCGTACTCAAGAAATAGTCTTTGTGGGTTCGCGTTATGAAAACCGTGTTGAGATGATGCTGCACCTTCAAGACGCGGGCATTCCAGTTCGGGTTTACGGACGAGGTTGGTCTCACCATCCCTATGACCGGCTGCGAATGTGGGAGTGGAACCGCCCCAATCTGCCTGCTGAACGAGATGTTCCTTTGAAAGAGGCATATCAGATTCAGGCAGGTGCTGCAGGAGCCATTAATATCCACGGCCTCCAAGCGGGGCTTGCTATGCGCACTTTTGAAGTGCCCGGAATGAATGGGTTGCAACTCATTGATCGCCCTGACGTCGAGGAGTTCTACGACGTTGGTAAAGAAGTACTTTTATACCAATCGAATGATGAGCTGGTTGAGCTGTGCCAACGGGTTATTTCGGATCCTCAGTGGAGCGAATCGATTCGAGAAGCTGGTAGGAAGCGAAGTCTCGCTGAACACACATTCTTTCATCGCGCACAAAAGATGGATAGGCTATGGGTCTAAAATTTTCTGAGGATTTGACTGCTTGGCAAAAATGGGCGGAGAAGCAGAACCTTGCTCGTTATTTAGCTCATCGGCTGCGGAGAAAAACTGAAGACAGACCCCGGCAATTTGTGTTACTGCGGCGCGGTTCGGATGCTCCGAAAATCTTGGTCGCTCTGGAAGCAACCTCTCCTACCCAAATTGCGGCATTGCTGGAGCCTGCAAAACATCTTGAAGAGCTGGGCGTTCCTGTTGCTGTAGTTACGTTAGGGGAGCACCGAGCATTCTTAGAAACCAGGGGTTATCAAATAGTCGAGGAAATCTCTGACTCAGAATCTATGCCTGTTTCCCTGGAGGAAGTCAAGCAGGTGATTGCTGCGGGGCACTATCTTCCGGTGGGCTCATGGGCTTATGCTCTAGGACAGCGACGGGGATGGACTTTTAACGTTATCCAGCATGGTCTCAATACCCCCTTTGCCCCTCCTCTACCAGCAAACAGTCGTTTGTTTGCATTTAGCCCAGCAGACGCCGAGTTTTGGATTTCAGGACGGTCAGATATTCAGGCTGAAGTTGTAGGAGCTCAGATCTTCTATGAGGCGCTTCAAAAGCCTCCTGTGAATGCCTCTGAAATTACTGAAACTCCTATTTTTCTAGGGCAAATGCATGGTGCTGAGCTCTCTCGGGCTTCTTTTGCGCGAGCATCCTATAAATTCTGCCAAAATCACGGAGCAATCTATCGACCTCACCCCTCTGAGAAAGATAAACTCTCTACTATGACCCACAAGCTGTGGGCTAAACGGGGGGTTACTATCGATTCATCAAAAACGCCCCTCAACGAACTCAATAATCCAGTTGTTTCAGTATTTTCCACCGGAGTATTAGAAGCCGCGATTCGGGGAATCCCGGCTTGGGTGTACCACCCCAATCCTCCTGAATGGTTACTCGAATTCTGGAATCGCTATGGACTGAGTCAGTGGGGGAGCGAACCCACAGCTCCGCCGCTAGCGCCTGAAACCGAGCCAGCACAAAAAATAGCTCGCATCATCGCAGACACATTGGAGAATTAATGCGCATTCTTTGCGTTATACCGGTTCGCGGAGGTTCTAAGGGAATTCCCCGCAAAAATCTCAAGCCGATTGCCGGCAAGCCGCTCGTTGCTTGGACGATTGAACAGGCGTTGGACGCAAAGACCGCGCTGGCACCAGAAATTGAGCTGGACGTCGTTGTCTCAACGGACGATAAAGAGTTGGCGGATATTGCCCGCGAATACGGTGCAGAAGTACCCTTTATGCGCCCTGCTGAGCTTGCCGAAGATACTACTGCCACTGAACCGGTTATCGAACACGCGATTGAATTCATGAGTCACGAGGGCCGTCGGCCTGATGCCGTTATGCTTTTGCAGGCAACGAGCCCTGTTCGGTTACCAGGAACTCTCGCACGCGCGGTGCGACAGTTTGCTGCCTCAGATTCCGACTCGATGGTCGGTGTTATCCCTATCGGCCCCTTTATCTGGGCTGCCACTGAGCCGCCTACAGCACAATACGAAGTGATGGCACGCCCCCGCCGTCAAGAACTCACCCGTGAAACTTTCCGTTACCGTGAAAACGGATCCATGTACATCACCAAGACTGAAATCTACGAAAAATTCCACAACCGCCTTGCCGGAAAAATCGAACTTTTCATGCTCGAAGATATTGAGGGTGTAGACATCGATGCCCCCATCGACTTTTCCCTTGCAGAACATCAGCTAGAACAAATCCAGAAAAACGTGAACTAACCCCCATGATTATTGAACGCAATACCACCCCCTTCGTCGTTTTCTCAGAAGACCCCGTTCTTACAGCTCTTCAGAAAATTTCCGCTAATCAGCAGCGCATAATTTTCTTAGTGAACGAATCGGGCATGTTGCAGGGTTCGCTTTCCGATGGTGACTTCCGCCGCTGGCTCATCGCAAATCCGGCAGAATCTTTGGAAACCTCAGCTATTCAGGTGGCGAACAAGAACGTGCGTAGCTACCCGATTGATACCGATGCCGCTGTTCTCAACGGTGAGTTTGCGCAGGGTATCTCCCATCTTCCTCTCATCGACGAGTGGGGCCACCTCGTTGCCATTGCCATGAATGAGCAGAACGTTCTGCGCATTGGTAAGCACGAAATTGCGGAGGACAAGCCGTCCTTCATCATTGCTGAAATTGGCAACAACCACCAGGGCGACGTCGACTTCGCCAAGCGTTTGGTTGATCTAGCAGTTGCTTCTGGCGCCGACGCCGTGAAATTCCAGTTGCGTGACATGGAAGCCCTCTACCGCCAGAAGGGCTCAAAGTCAGCCGGTGAAGATTTAGGCGTTCAATATACTCTCGACTTGCTCTCCCGCTTCAGCTTCTCGGTGGATCAGATGTATGAAGTGTTTGACCACGTCAAACAGCACAACATGGATATCATGTGCACGTCGTGGGACGCTCCATCAGTTCAGGCTCTTGTTGACTACGGCATTGCCGGCATGAAAATTGCCTCTGCTGACCTCACCAACCACGAGCTACTTCGCGACGTCGCTTCGCGCGGACTACCTATGATGGTCTCTACCGGCATGAGCCGCGAAGAAGAAATCCGCGAGTCGGTCAAACTCTTGCAAAATCAGGGCGCTTCTTACGCTTTGCTCCAGTGCCAGTCCACGTACCCCGCGCCGTTTAAGGACGTCAACCTGGCATACATGGACCGCTTGGCAGAAATCGGCCAATGCCTTGTTGGCTATTCAGGCCATGAACGCGGTTTTCATGTTCCCCTCGCTGCGGTGGCACGCGGGGCAAAAATCATTGAAAAACACTTCACCACAGACAAGACTCTGGAAGGTAACGACCACACAGTTTCGCTTCTTCCCGATGAGTTCAAAGCGATGGTCACGCAAATTCGCGATATCGAAGAAGCCATTGGTACTTCTGCACCGCGCGAAGTTTCAACCGGTGAGTTGATGAACCGCGTGAACCTGGCTAAATCGTTGGTGGCTACCCGCACTATCGCGAAGGGCGACGTCGTGACTGAAGCCGACGTTGAGGTTAAGTCGCCCGGTCGCGGCTTGCAACCCAACTACCTTTCACAGTTGGTGGGACGCACCATGGCACGTGAAGTAGAAGCCGGTTCGTTCTTCTACGAAGGTGATTTGAAAGATGACTTGGTCACCCGCCGCGACTTCACCTTTGACCGCCCCTGGGGCTTGCCTGTTCGCTACCATGACTATAAGCCGCTGATTGAAGAGGCTAATCCGGACTTCCTAGAATTCCACTTCTCCTACAAGGACCTTGAGATTGATATTGATGAGGTCTTTAACGAGAAGCTGCCGATGAGTTTCACCACCCATCTGCCAGACCTTTTCGCTGGGGATTTCTTGGTTGATTTGGCATCAGCCGACAAAGAGATTTGGGAACGTTCAATTGCTGAGGTTCAGCGCACCATCGATATCACCCGGGATTTGAAGAAGTACTTCACTCTCGACGATGACCCGGTCATGGTGGTGACCATGGGGGGCTTCACCAAAGACGGACATATTGCGCCCGCTGCACGTGCCGAAAAATACGACCGTATTGGGGAAGCGCTCTCCCGCTTGAACACACAAGGTGTTCGAATCGCCGCACAGACCCTGCCTCCTTACCCCTGGCTGATGGGCGGTCAACAGTTCCACAACCTCTTCCTCGACCCGCGGGATACAGCAGAATTTGCCGAGAAGTACGATGTGGATTTGTGCCTGGATATCTCCCACACCATGCTTGCCGCAAACTCCCTGAAGATGCCCCTTTCTGAAGCCGTTGATTTGTTGGCACCTCGTACCATCCACCTTCACCTGGTCGACGGCGTTGGTGTGGATGGCGAAGGCGTGCAGGTTGGCGAAGGTGACGTCGACTGGGCTGCACTGGGTAAGCAACTGCGCGAATTGAGCCCCACTTCATCATTTATCCCTGAAATTTGGCAGGGTCACATCAATAACGGTGAAGGTTTCTTTACCGCGCTTGATCGGTTGGAAAAGTGGCTGTAGAAAATTCACTACCGGTAGCCCTGTGGGCAATCCCGGTTCCTGAATTTGGCGGTGTAGCCCGGCACGCAACGGATGTTGCTCGCACCGGGCTACCCGGTTATGAACTTAAAGTTCTTGTGGCCGACGGTGCTCTAGCGAATACACTTGATGAGCTGGGGAACAGTGCTATTCGCGGTGAATTTGGCACTTCTGCAGGCTTTATCAAGTCGTTCAATATACTCAACCAACAGATAGAGCAACTGCGTCCCGCCGTCGTCCACTCTCACCTTGCCTATGCCGATATCGTTGCATGCGCAGTGGTAGTCAGCAGACGTTTACGGCGTATCGTGCAGCGAGAGACATTCGTTCCGGCTCTCTTTACCACTGAACACGGCATTGCAGGAAATGATGCTGTCTATCATTCCAGCCCCCTGAAAGCGCGCGGAAGGGAACTCATTCATCGAGCGCGCTTGATGCTCACCAATCATGCCATTGCGGTATCCCAATCAACCGAGGATCAAATGAAACGCAAATGGGGCGCTCGCAATGTTGAAGTTATTTTCAATGGCGTTGATGCTCCTCAGACCGCAATGAATATAAGTAGGGTTACGTCGAAAAATCCTCATATTCTCTCGCTGGCTCGTCTTGCACCCGAGAAAGGGTTAGAAGTCTTGATTGAGGCGTTTGCTGAACTCCGCAAAGAATTGGGGGGAGCAACCCTAGAAATAGCGGGTGAGGGGTCCGAACTGGCTCGGCTGGAGGCGTTAGCTGCGCGGCTAGGAATCTCGGATGCAGTGCGTTTTCCAGGTTTTGTAGATGCATCCGAGGCTATGAGCAGAGCGGATGTACTGGTTCAACTATCTGTCTGGGAGAACCTTTCGTACACACTGTTGGATGCGAAGGCACTCGGACTGAAGATAGTAGCAACCGACGTCGGTGGAAACGCAGAAATTCTTGAGGAGAGCGAATTAGTGCCCTCGCTTGCAGAAATAGGGCATGAGAATTTGCGACAAGCTGTAGTAGAAAGAATTAAACAACAGCTGAATGAGCCTGGACATAAATCATTTGAGTGGCTCAGTTCAACGGAGATGGCGATCAAGATAGCTGAAAGTTATCGCAAGGAGAAGCAAAAATGACGGCGATGACGCAACAAGAGAAACAGCACCGCACCTGGAAAGAGCGTGCTTCTACTGAACTGCATGACCTGGCTGACTCTACAGGCAAGATTGTGATTGTAGATTTCCTCCTGGGAATGACAATGATAATCTTCACCTACTCTGTAGCTGGTTTGCCTTTGGCCACTCTTGCAGGAACTTTGCTTGCGGGCATTGGCTTCTTAAGAAGACCTAAGAATGATGTTCCTAAGATAGCTCTTTTTGTTTTCCTTGTGATTTTTGGGCTTCTATGGGTTACCTTTGATTCTGCTGTTCTAGGAATATCGACAAATGGAGAAATATTACGTCGCATAATTCGTATCCTAGGTGTTTTCTTTGTAGCAGTTTTTATTGCCGATGGACGAATCGATTTTAAATCACTCATATTTGGAATGACACTCAGCTCTTTAATCAATGTTCCAGCATATTATCTAGGTATAGCTCCTGACTATTACCCTGGTTTCTTAACGGGATGGCTAGCTGATAAGAATGTCTCGGGACTATATTATGCAACGTTAGGGCTTTTGCTGTTAGCAGTTTTGTCCAAGCGTTGGCACAAGATTCTGACGGTAATAATATTTACGGGGATTTTATGGCTCACAGGATCGCGTACATCTATTGCAGGATTTGGGCTGGCTCTTGTATGGATTTTTACAGCGAGACGATTAAACATTGTTTTTAAGGCGTTATTAGCAATTTTCATGGTGCGACTGGTTGATTTTCTTGAAACCAATTTTGCACAGGCAGGAGCTTTCGCTGATCGTACTGGTACCGATTTACTGAGAAGCCGTATTGACCACGCTTCTCAGCTTAAAATCGATGCTGCACCGTGGCATGGTCTAGGACTCGGACAGGCTTTTGTGGAGGTAGAGGATAGAACCTTTTTCTTTCACAATTCTTTTTGGACTCTGATAATTGAAGGCGGTTGGATTTATCTGCTTCTCATAGTTGGGGCGACTATTTATGCTGCGTTCTTGATGAAGCAGACACGATCAACTCGGTCGATGTATGCAGAAGGCGCCACCGTCTTGCTCATGATTTGTGGATGGCGTCTGGGCGAGGTATTTCTTACTATGCCCTGGGGTCTTGTCATGGGGTTGGCATTACTTTACTGTAGTCGTCCCAAGACAAATACGATCGGTCATGAATTTAGGATTGCTCCTTCCACGCATACTCAGGGAGTAAATATTTAAGCCATGCCAAAGGAAATAAATATTGCTACAAACAATGGTGATATCGGCGGGGGCGAAGTTATGCTTTTCAATATCGCCAGAGCGCTGCGTTCTTTAGGACACGAGGTCACTATTGTAGGTCCTGCTTCTCCCTCAGAAGTGGTGGAAGCTGCAGCAGATGAAGGGTTTGATGTAGTTTGTCTTCCCGCCACTACGCGCAAGCAATACATGGCCCACCTTCGAATCTGGGATCAGCGTTCGCGTAAAGGACTTTTGTGGTGCAATGGTTTAGTTCCCGCATTTGCTACTGCAGGACATCAGAACCGAATTGTGCATCTGCATCAAGTGCCTCAAGGTATGTCTCGTTGGTTAGTTAAACCAGCCCAAAGAAACGCATTGGTAACCCTTATACCTAGCGATTTCGGATCTCAGGTAGTAAAAAAAACACGAAGTTTTCATAATTGGGTAGATGAAATTACTGGGCAACTTGGCAAATCAAAAGTATCGTCTCCTGTGAAAATAGGATTTATTGGACGCCCTTCAGTTATAAAAGGTACGGATATCTTGGCAAATGCTATTTATCATTTGAATAGGGAATCGAACTTTCACTTTCAACTTATTGTGGCAGGTGAATCAGATTTTATTGACGCCGCTGAAAGAAATGTGGTGTCTAAAGCCCTCACAAGTTTAGGGGCAGATTGCAGTCAGATTGGAAAAACAAATCCTGCCAAATTTTATGAAATTGTTGACATAATTGTTGTTCCTTCGGTCTGGGATGAAGTATTTGGACTAGTAGCCGCTGAAGCCATGAGTGGTCGTAAACCATTACTCGTATCTGACGCCGGTGCTTTGCCAGAAGTTGTGGGGAAGGATTATCCCTGGATATTTGAAAGAAACAATGTTCATAGTCTTGCGGAGAAAATTTTAGAAGTCACTGATCAACTCGAAAATGATCCTGCAGAGACAGAGAAAATCATTAACTCCAGTTATTGGCGCTGGCAAGAAGAGTTTTCGCCTGAGGCTGGTAAGGCCCATCTTCGTGAATTACTCTTAGAAATTCTCTAAGAATAACCAAAAAGCTTGTTCAATTGATGACCAACGAAAGTAGACATGATGACTCTGTATAAAGCTGCCGTCATTATTCCCACACGGGGGGGAGCCGCCAAGCTACATTTTCCGCTTGATGCGCTGGAGCAGCAGACAGAAAAAGACTTTCAGGTCATTGTGGTGTGCGATGGTGATATTGACGGCTCTGCCCAGGTAGTGCAACAGTACAAAGAGCGCGGCGTTCTCAATATTGAAGCGATCGTTTTTGAAGAGAACCAGGGGCGTTCCAAAGCCCTCAACGCCGGTCATCAGGCAGCAGATGCTCATGTGCTGATTCGTTGCGACGACGATCTCGAACCCAGCCCCGATTACATTGAGAAGCATATCTCTCATCATCAGAAATGTAATTCCGAGGTGGGAGTTATTGGGTTGTATCTCAATAACTATCCGGAGACTCCTTACGCAAGAGCTTACGGTCGTTATAGAGACAAAAAATTTCGCGAGGATGCTTACCAAAGTACTGATCAGGACTCTTGGATGTTTTGGGCAGGCAATGTTTCACTAACAAGAGAGATATTTAATAAGATCGGTGGTTATGATGAGCGATACAGGTTATATGGTTGGGAAGATGTCGATTTTGGCTATCTAATGCACAAAACTGGAGTGAAGGTTCTGATTGATCCTGAGCTCGCTACGAAACACCATATCGCGGCGACTACAACTGCCTCACGTGCTACCCGTGCCTTACACTCGGGCGCAGCTCGTTCCCTCTTCGTGGAAAAACACGGCACCGACGTACTGAAGAACCTAGACCCAGCAGGGATTTGGGGGACCGCCGTCAAGAGTGTTGCAAAACTTGCTACCGAAAAAAATATTGAAATCGCCGGAAATACCATCGATAAGATTGCGGACAACCTTCCGCACAAAATCTCCGAAAAGCTTATTTCGCTACTCGTAGAAGCATCTGCTTATGCCGGTATCAGATATCCCTCACGAGCACGGAAAGTTTTCTAATCCCCATGCCATCCCCCTTTATTTTCTTTCAAAACCTTTTGGCGCCCCCCGCAGCAACTGAAGAAATTGCGATTGCTCACGACTACCTCACCCAGCGTGGGGGAGCGGAGCGGGTAGTACTTGCTATGCACCGTGCTTTCCCTGAAGCGACCATATATACGACCCTCTACGACCCCGAGAAAACCTATCCCGAGTTCAAGAACGCTAAGATCGTCGTATCGCCCCTGAACCGCATCAAATTCTTTCGTAAAAACCATCGGGCAGCGCTACCTCTTTTGCCATTAGCATCTTCCCTTTTGAAAGTACCTGCTCGTAAAACACTTGTATCGTCAACGGGTTGGGCGCACGGGTTCAATTTTGCGGAGAAATCCTTCATTTACTGTCATTCACCAGCACGCTGGGTCTACCTTACTGATCAGTATTTAGGAGATCACACGGGAAAAGTCATGAGCTTTGTTCTGCGTTTCCTACGGCCAGCTCTGCTTCTCTGGGACCAACGCGCTGCGCGTCATGCTGGCCCATATGCGGCTAACTCAACGACCATTCAGCAACGTATAGAAGCTGTTTACGGTGGTAAGGAATCCGAAGTTATTTTCCCACCCTTTTCTATTCCCAGCGAAAAAGGCATAGAACCCCTCCCTGAACTGGAAGAATTCATGAAGGACGGGGATTATTTCTTGGTGGTCTCCCGGCTTTTGCCTTATAAGAACGTTGACGTGGCTGTCCAAGCGTTTGCCGGGCTCAACCAAAAATTGCTGGTAGTAGGCGACGGTCCTATGGCTGAGGAACTCCACGAGATGGCGCCTGAGAACGTTCAGTTTGCCAGTAACATTTCTGATGCCCAGCTACGTTACGCTTACCAAAACTGCCGGGCTCTTTTAGCGGTATCGTACGAGGACTTTGGGCTTACCCCATTGGAAGCGGGCTCCTTTGGCAAACCTACTATCGCCTTACAAGCTGGCGGGTATTTAGATACTATCCGCGAAGATATCAACGGCATCTTTATTCAATCGCCTGACGTCGACCATGTGCGAGCGGGACTGGTTCAGTTTGATAGTCGTGAATGGGATTGCGTAGCTATTCACGACTATTCGGATAGATTTTCTGAACACTGGTTTAAGAAGAAACTCCAAGAGAAAATGGGAGATCTCTAGGAGGGGAGAGACAATGCCGTTTAGTGCTGCACGAAACCTTGATTTTCTAAACTGCTGAGAAAACTCAGTACAGGGCCCTCTACCGTTTCTACAGAAACCTCAAATGTCTCTGCCACTTGTGTCATCAGCGTATTCGCTGTTTTAGGTTCATCCAGAAGATCCCAGATTACTGGCCCAGACCCTTCAAGTACCAGAAGCTCAGAGGTCAGCAGATTAGCAAGATAGAGCTTGTCTGAGCCTTCTTGGCTGTCATCGAGATCAGTCTCGTATACGAACGCGGTGTGTTCCGCCCGCAAGTAGAGGGGGTCTATTTGTTTTTCCACCGGAGAATCCTCTCAAAACGTTCGAAAAAGAGATGTCGTTTTTCTTGATGGGTAGGTTCATGGCCCAAAGTCATCGCCAAATGGTCATCATTGATTTCAGCGATATTCGTAAGCACATGCAGCTTTTGCTTCAACCCTTCAGCGCGCTGTAGACGCCCTAACCACTGCAGCGGAAGGGGCGTTGGCTCTGCCGCGGATTTCCAGAACAGGTACTGTCTATTTCCGCGGTGCTTTTCAATATCGCCAAGGGCAGCATCAAAAGCAATCTCAGAATTAAACTCTCGAATTCGTTCGCGCATTTCCTGCCACTGCGCGTCAGTCAAAGTTCTCTGCAAATGCAGCACATCGCTATGTAGTCCATGTCCAGTAGAACGCGCGCCATGCACTACAACAATATTTCGGCAGTCAACGAGTTGCGGAACGTAGCAGTCAAAGTGCGCAATTTGCTTGAGACGACGCTTTTCCCACAGCTTCTCAAATGCACCCGCCTGGTCATAGAAATTGATTCCGGGAAAGTATCTATGGACGTCTGTGAGTCCCCAGGAGGGGTGATAAAGAGTCGCAGCGTGCTCGAAAATCGAGCCGCTTTCAAACGTCGTCAACGAGCGCCAGCCATCTTTTTTCAGCAAGTATAAAAATCGCGCCACATGCGCAGGTCGCACCAGTAAATCTACATCGGTGCTATTGCGGTTGGGTGCATACACCTCCGTACCAAAGGCATATCCCTTGACATGAAGCAAGTCGATGTCGTTTGCATTCGCCAAATTCTGAAAATAAGCATGCGATAAACGAATCCGGGCTGGCAATGGTACGGAGACTTCATCAGGCAATTTTTCTGGCATTGTTCCCCATATATGTTTCTCTAAAAGTGAGGCAGTATTCATAGCTGTGTGTAAGAAAATAGTGCGGAGCATTCCCTCTTGCTCCGCACTATCTTCACATATTATTTGTTGCGTGTAGCTCTTTTGCTACCGCGTTTTTTCTTGGAACTCTTCGAAGCGTCCTCGCCATAGTAAGACGAGTAGCCGCCGTAATATCCTGCATAGCCAAAGCCGTAGTAGGAGTTTCCTAGGCCCTTCAGCGGAGTACGGTTGATGACAACGCCGATGAGGGCCGCACCCACCTTATTGAGCATGTTGGCAGCTTCTTCAAGGTGTTCCTTGCGGGTCTTGCCCACTGTAGCCACCAAGATAACTCCGTCAACTGCGGAGGAAAGCAACGAAGCATCGGTAACGGGCAGGAGCGGCGGAACGTCTACAATGACCATGAACTCGCTGGAGAGTTCTTTCACTAGCTGGCGCATTTTGTCCGAACCCAGCAACTCTGAAGGGTTAGGCGGAATACGCCCAGCAGGCAAAAGGAAGAGCTGGCTATCTTCGTACTGGCGCACTGCCTCAGCAAGTTCAACTTGCCCTGCTAGTACCTGGGTCAGACCAATCTTTGCATCAATATTGAACTTCTTGCCGATAGTAGGACGGCGAAGGTCGGCGTCAATCAAGATGGTCGGTTGGCCGGACTCAGCGAGTGAACGAGCCAAGGAGGTCGAAACGGTGGACTTACCTTCACCCGGTTCTGAAGAGGTAACCAAAACAGACTTAGGTGGGTTATCCACGTTCACAAAACGAAGGTTCGTGCGAAGCTGACGAATTGCCTCTTGCGACGTGTGATCGTCCTGGTTCGTCAAAAGGTTCTTCTCAGAGAGCTGTTCGGTCTCGGGGAGAGTACCCAGAACACCAGTTTTGGTGGCTTTGGCGACGTCGTCGCGAGTACGAACCCTGACGTCGATTGCTTTCCGTAAGAAGATCGCTGCGAAGACAAGTACTAGACCTGCGAGAGCACCGGCAAGCACATTGAGTTTAGTGTTGGGGCTTGAAGGAGCGCCAGGCAACGTAGCGTCGTCGAGAGGGACCACGCGCACGGTGGTAGAACCTTCGAGGTCATTCACTACCTTGGCGGTAGCCGAAAGCGAGGTGTTTGCTAGAGTCTGTGCGGCTTCGGGGCTAGAAGCTGTCGCCTGAACTTTCATGAGGGCTGAATCGCCTTCAAGCGATGCCGTCAAATGACCCTTGATTTCTTCAGCACTCATCCCAATATTGGGGTTCTGCTTGACGATTTCATCGGCAACAGGGCCGGAGCTAACCAAAGCCAGATAGGAGCTTGCCTTATCTTTAGCGGCGCTGGAACCTGAAATGACATCGCCAATTCCGGTTGATTCACCGACGGTGACGTATCCGGTAGCCGACGACGCGTAGACCTTAGGCTGTAAGAGGGAATAGCCGAACCCGAGGAGAGCACCTACGAGCGTGCCAATAAGCAAATATTTGGCATTGACTCGTACCATGCGCACGAAATCTAGAACTGTCATAAAAGAACCTTTTGAGGGTGGAAGCAAGCGATGTGCGGACTGATTTTAGGGCAATCTTAGCACCAGTTTTGTTCCCTAAGTAGGGGACAGGCATTTGTTCAAAAGAAAAGTAATGCCTTTCATAGCAGATGCTGATTTTTCATAAGTTCCTCAATGTTTCTCCCAGCGAAAGAGAACTTTGAAGAACCTTGGGAAACGTAACTTATTTCTTGAGGAGACCGAGTAGGTAGCGACCGTAGCCACTTTTGACCAAAGGAGATGCAAGTTCCTCCAGGCGCTTGTCATCTATATAGCCCATACGCCATGCAATTTCTTCAGGGCATCCGATGGATAACCCTTGCCGGGCTTGCACCGTTCTAATGAAGTTGGTGGCATCGGCAAGTGAATCAAAAGTTCCGGTATCAAGCCACGCGGTGCCGCGGGGAAGTACCTCAACCTGCAATTTATTTTTCTCTAAATAAACCCGATTCACGTCGGTAATTTCTAATTCGCCGCGTGGTGAAGGTGCAATATTTGAGGCGATTTCTACGACGTCGTTGTCATAAAAATAAAGACCGGGAATGGCAAAATCACTTTTAGGAATTTCGGGCTTTTCTTCAATTGAAATAGCTTTAAAATTACTATCGAATTCGACGACGCCGTAGGCGCGAGGATCTGCCACGCGATAACCAAAAACAGTTGCGCCATCAATCTTGTTGTACTTGCGTAACTGGGTTCCCAGCCCAGGGCCATAGAAAATATTGTCGCCGAGGACGAGAGCTACAGGTTCGTTGCCAATGTGCTCTCTGCCCAGAATGAAAGCTTGTGCAAGTCCGTCCGGAGAAGGCTGAACTTTATAGGAAAAGTTCACGCCAAATGGAGAGCCGTCACCGAGCAAGCGGTGAAACTGGTCTTGATCTTCGGGGGTGGTAATAATCAGGATGTCTTGGATTCCCGCAAGCATCAGGGTGGAGAGCGGGTAGTAAATCATGGGCTTGTCGTAAACAGGAGTCAACTGTTTAGAAATACCTAAAGTAATGGGGTGGAGACGACTGCCTGTGCCACCAGCTAGAATAATTCCCTTCATGATTCATATTGTGTCACGAGAATCAATAAAACATTTCAATTCATAAGTGAGTCAATAAATATTATCTCCCGTACCATATAAAGCATGGGAAAAATCTTAGTGACCGGCGGAGCCGGCTTCATCGGTTCAAACTTTGTTCACCACCTTCTAGAGAACACAGACCATTCTGTGACGGTGCTCGATAAGATGACGTACGCAGCTAACGAGAAGTCTTTGGAGGGGCTGGACCCTTCGCGATTTGAATTAGTTAAGGGGGACATCGCAGACCGAAATACTGTAGACCCCTTGGTGGACGAAGCCGATGCCGTTGTCCACTACGCCGCAGAATCCCACAACGATAACTCTCTGAACGATCCCACGCCGTTCATCCATACCAATCTCATCGGAACTTTTACCCTGTTAGAAGCCGTACGTGAGTATAAGACTCGCTACCATCACATCTCCACCGACGAGGTGTTTGGTGATTTAGAACTGGATGACCCCGCCAAATTCACGGAAAAAACTCCCTACAATCCGTCGTCGCCCTATTCATCTACTAAGGCGGGGTCAGATCTTCTCGTGCGCGCGTGGATGCGCTCGTTCGGCATCGAGGCAACTATCTCTAACTGCTCGAATAACTACGGGCCTTTCCAGCACATCGAAAAATTTATTCCCCGCCAAATCACCAATATTCTTTCGGGTATTAGGCCCAAGTTGTATGGAGAAGGGTTGAACGTTCGTGACTGGATCCACGCCTCGGATCACTCCTCTGCGGTGCTGACTATCTTGGAAAAAGGCAAGCTGGGGGAGACCTATCTCATTGGTGCCAACGGCGAAGAAAATAACATCACGGTATTGCGCACTATCTTGCGCCTGATGGGTCAGCCCGAAGACGCTTTTGACCATGTAGTTGACCGCCCCGGGCATGATTTGCGGTACGCCATCGATGGCTCTCGGCTGAGAGAAGAGCTGGGGTGGGAGCCACGATTTACCAATTTTGAGTCGGGGTTGGAAAACACGATCGAATGGTACGCCGAGAACCGAGACTGGTGGGAACCTCTCAAAGCTGAGGTTGAAGCTAAATATTCCAAGGTAGGCCAGTAAAACATGACTAAAGAGTTAGCGGTACACACCACCGATATCCCAGGTCTGCTCATTATCGATTTGCCGGTCCACGGCGATAACCGGGGCTGGTTCAAAGAGAACTGGCAACGGGAGAAACTCGTTGCGCTAGGTCTTCCCGATTTTGGACCGGTGCAGAATAATATTTCTTTCAATGCGGCTCGTGGAACAACTCGCGGTATTCACGCTGAGCCCTGGGATAAATTTGTTTCAGTTGCCACGGGCAAGATTTTTGGTGCTTGGGTGGATCTCCGCGCTGGGGATTCTTTGGGTAAAACCGTTACCGTTGAGCTGGGTCCTGATACGGCGGTGTTCGTTCCTCGTGGCGTCGGGAATTCCTTTCAAACCTTAGAAGACAACACTGCCTATACCTACCTGGTGAACGACCATTGGTCGGCAGACGCTCAGGGGGAGTATTCCTTCCTTAACCTTGCGGATGAAACGGTGAATATTTCGTGGCCGATTCCGCTAGAACAAGCGGAATTATCAGAAAAAGACAAGAATCATCCGCGGTTAGCAGATATCCAACCCGTTCAGCCCGCGCCACTTCTCATCGTCGGTGCCGGTGGGCAACTCGGAAAAGAATTGCAGCGTCAGTTGACCGAGCAGAATATTCCTTTCATCGCTGCAGGTAGAGCTGAAATTGACCTGGCTAATCCTTCGGCGTGGGTTGACCGGTATCGATGGCGTTCAATGCGCGGCATCATCAATGCTGCGGCTTTCACCGCCGTTGACGATGCAGAAACCCCTGAAGGACGACGCGCGGCGTGGGCTGCCAATGCCACGGGAGTTTCTGCGCTTGCACAGGTTGCTCGCGACGCTGGAATTCCACTGGTGCATTTTTCCACCGACTACGTCTTTGATGGAACGCTACCGGTGGGACAAAAATATGCTGAGACAGATCCGGTCTCTCCTTTGGGCGTTTATGGCCAATCTAAAACTGCCGGTGAATTTGCTGCTCAGGGTGCGCCGCGGCATTTTGTAGTGCGTACCTCCTGGGTGATTGGTGATGGGAAGAATTTTGTGCGAACCATGCAATCGTTGGCGGAGCGTGGAATCAATCCGGCGGTCGTCAACGATCAGTTTGGGCGCCCCACTTTCACGCAAGAGCTAGCTACTGCCGCACTTCACTTGCTAGATTCCGGGGCGGAGTACGGCATCTATAACGTCACCAACTCTGGTCCCGTTATCTCGTGGGCAGATCTTGCAACTCAGGTCTTTGAACTTTCAGGGCATGACGGCGGGCGAGTCTCTCCTACCTCTACCGCAGAGTATTTTGCCAACGTAGAAACATTTGCTCCCCGCCCCACCAACTCTGCATTGAGTTTGGAGAAGATCGCGGTAGCAGGTTTCACCCCGCGCTCTCACGAAGAGGCATTGGAAACGTATCTTCGGGAACACTAGAAGATTGTGAAGTAGAACTCGCCGAAGGTTGCTTGGGTTATCTTGCTATTTTCGGTGTGAACCCGTCATAATAGGAGAGTTGTTCACACAGTAGAACAACAGCCAAGGCGGTGGAATATCGTGAGGAAACTCCGGTAGGTCCGAGACCGACGGTGGCTGAACTGGAATTTATTTTCTGGCGTCAGTGCACTGCTTGGCGCAATAAATATCCAGTGAAAGGAGTATCTCATGGCAGATACCACCAAACTCGCAGCAACCCTGCGCGAAGACTTTGGCAAGGGCTACGCACGTCGCATCCGCATGGCTGGCGACATCCCCGCAGTAATCTACGGCCACGGTGAAGAGCCCAAGCACGTTGTACTGCCCGGTCACGCAACCACCCTTGCAGCACGTAACGCGAACGCTATTCTTGACCTGGACATCGAAGGTGATTCCACCCTCGTTATGATCAAGGACATTCAGCGCCACTCCATTCGTCCTGAAATCCAGCACATGGACCTCATCCTCGTGAAGCGCGGCGAACGCGTTGAGGTTGAAGTACCTTTGACCGTTCAGGGTGAAGTTGCTGAAGAAGCTATCGCTAACCAGGAAGAAACCGTACTGCTGGTTGAGGTTGACGCACTCAAGGTTCCCGAAGAAATCGTTGTTGACATCGAAGGCCGCAACATCGGTGAGCACGTTCTTGCCGGCGACATCAAGCTTCCCTCTGGCGTTACCCTCGTTGCAGACGAAGAACTGCTCGTTGTTAACGTATCCGAGCCCCAGGAACTTGACGTTCCTGAGCCCGGTGAAGAAGGCGAAACCGACGCTGAAGGTAACCCCATTGAGCTGGACGAAGATGGCAACCCCATCGAACCTGAAGCTCCTGAGGGCGACGTCGTCGAGGCATCTGAAGAATCAGATCAGGCTGGCGAAGCACACGATTCAGACAACTCCCAGGACTAATGTTTTAGCTTCAAGCTAGAACACCATTGGTGTGAGAGATGGCCCGTACCCTGCAGAGCAGGTGCGGGCCATTCTTGTGAGGAGAATTCTTTGCTGGAAAATCTAAAACGTAAACTAGCTGATATAACTGAAAGCTCTAGGGAAAGAGAAAAGATGAGCGACGCATGGTTGATTGTGGGCTTGGGGAACCCGGGCGCTGAATACGAAAAGACTCGCCATAATATTGGGCAGATGGTTATCGATGAGTTAGCAACTGAGGTGGGCGGCTCTTTCAAGCGGCATAAAGCCCGAGCAATGGTGTTAGAGGGACGCCTGGGCATGGGCGGGCCCAAAGTTATTTTGGCAAAGCCGCTCACTTATATGAATACCTCAGGTGGGCCGGTGGCGGGGCTTGCACAGTTCTATGGCATTAATCCAGAGAAAATTATTGCGGTACATGACGAGCTGGACATCCCTTTTGACACAATCAAGCTGAAAATCGGTGGGGGAGAGGGCGGTCATAATGGACTGCGCGATATGTCTAAGGCGCTGGGCACAAAAGATTATTACCGAGTCCGTGCTGGAATCGGGCGTCCACCCGGGCGGATGCAGGTCTCAGATTTTGTGCTGAAGCCCTTTTCCTCTACGGAAGCAAAAGAGCTTCCTTTCTTAGTGGGTAATGCCGCAGACGCCGTCCAATTGCTGATTTCCGATGGTCTGGTAGCAGCCCAACAGAAATTTCACTCGGCATCATAAATTTTTTGCCAGACGCCGTGCCGCTAGGGGGGTAGGTGTTCTCAACTGAGCTTGCCCTTACTACACAATTTTGCGCGCGGGGAATAAGCTATAAAAATATGTCGTTATGCCAAGAGAGCATGAACACGCGTAGATAATCGTCAATAAAAGGAAGAGCACGTGAGCACTAAATACGCTTTGCCAGAGAGTACCCCTCTGAACAATGAAACCGTGATGAAGCTTCGTCAAGACTTCCCCATTCTTTCTCTGGAAGTGAATGGTCACCCGCTCACCTACCTCGATTCCGGTGCTACCAGCCAGAACCCGGTTCAGGTTTTGGATGCCGAACGGAACTTCTACACGGGTGCTAACTCAGCGGTTCACCGCGGGGCACACACCCTGGCTGTGGAATCGACTGACCTCTTCGAAGAGGCCCGTCGTGTAGTTGCCGAGTTCGTTGGCGCCCGTGAAAACGACATTGTGTGGACGGCAAATGCTACTGAAGCGCTGAACCTGGTGACCTATTCTTTTGCGAATGCTTCTGAAGGGCTCGGGGGAGAAGCTGCCCAAAAATTTGCGCTCCAAGAGGGTGACGAAATCGTTGTGACCGAACAGGAACACCACGCGAATCTCATTCCTTGGCAGCAGCTTGCCAAGAAAACCGGTGCTACCTTGCGCTGGATTCCAGTGCTTGAAGACGGAACCCTCAACTATGAGGAAGCCGAAAAGGTCATCACCGCACGCACCAAAGTCCTAGCTTTTACCCATGTGTCTAATGTGCTGGGATCGATTACAGACGTCGATTATCTGGTGAAATTAGGTCGCCAAGCAGGCGCATTTATTGTGCTCGACGCGTGCCAGTCGGTACCTCACATGCCGGTCAACTTCCGCGAACTAGATGTAGATTTTGCTGCCTTTTCAGGTCACAAGATGCTCGCGCCAACCGGTATCGGCGTTCTATACGGTAAGAGCGAGCTCCTCAAAGATATGCCACCTTTCTTGACCGGTGGTTCTATGATCACCAAAGTCACCATGACAGAAGCTGAATTCATGGCGCCTCCCACCCGCTTTGAAGCAGGTACCCAGAAGGTATCTCAGGTGGTTGCACTTGCTGAGGCGGTACGATACCTGGGCCACCTCGGCATGGAAAACGTTCACGCCTGGGAAGCAGAACTGGGCAAACGTCTGGCTCAAGGCGTCAGTGAAATAAGCGGTGTGCGCCTGCTGGGGCCGGCCGTCGGTATGGAGCGAGCCGGAGTTGCTGCAGTACACGTCGACGGCGTGCACCCACACGACGTCGGACAGATTCTTGATACCGAAGGTATCGCCGTTCGAGTAGGACACCACTGCGCACAGCCGCTTCACCGGGCGATGGGGATTAACGCCTCAACCCGCGCGTCGGGTTACATCTACAACACCACCGACGACGTCGACCGGTTCTTGCAATCCCTCGCCACAGTGCGCCCCTACTTTGGCATCAACGACTAATATCAAGCTTTTCTAGGAGTAACGATGAGCGGACTCGAGTCCCTATATCAAGAGATTATTCTTGACCATTCCAAGCAGCGCACCGGTGAAGGGTTCGTAGATCCCGGCACGCATGCCAGCGCCGATAACCACCAGTACAACCCCACCTGCGGCGATGAGATTAACCTCCGCGTTGAGCTCTCGGATGACCGCCAGACCATTGAAAAAGTATCGTGGGAAGGGGACGGCTGTTCCATCTCGATGGCATCTGCCTCAGTTCTATCCGATATGGCTCCAGGAATGAGCTTGGGAGAATTCCAGGAGATGGTGGACAAATTCCGCGAAATGTTGCGCTCGCGCGGGCAGATTCAACCCGATGAAGAGTACTTTGGCGACGCCGCTGCTTTCGCAGGTGTCTCGAAATTCGTAGCACGCGTCAAATGTGCAATGCTTTCGTGGGTTGCGGCTGAAGAAGCCACCAAAGAAGCCACTGTAGCGAAGTAAACTTTTTCAGCCTGTATAGATGACGGCGGTTGCAGCAGGAGATGCAACTGCCGTCAGGATGCGTGCCAAGATAATATGTGACCCACCAGCATGAACGGCATCATATTTTGACCCCATCCGCTCACGAAAGGGGGTATACTGTCCACCAAACTAGGCGCAAGAGGTTTCGGTATGTCAGCTCCTATGTGGCGTAATATTATTCGCACACTCGTTTTTTGACTAAGGGAATTTATGAATATCGGTTACGCAGCAGGCGCTTTTGATCTTTTCCACGTAGGACACCTTAATATCCTCCGTGAAGCAAAAAAGAACTGCGACTACCTCATCGCAGGCGTGGTTTCAGACGAAATGCTAGAACTGACCAAGGGTCGCAAGCCTATTGTGCCTCTGGCAGAACGCATGGAAATTGTCTCCCACATCGACTTCGTGGACGAAGTACGCGCGGAGACCGTCAAGGATAAGCTAGAGACCTGGGAATCAGTCAAATTCAACACCTTCTTCAAGGGTGATGACTGGAAAGGCACTCCAAAGGGTAAAGATCTCGAAGACCGCTTTGCTGCGGTAGGCGTGAACGTCGTGTACTTCCCCTACACCGCACACACTTCTTCTACTAAGCTGCGCGCAGCTCTTGCAGCGCTCACCCCCAACGCAGCATAAAATCTAATAGCTAAAGCTCAAGGGCGGTTCCTGAATTTTCAGGAACCGCCCTTGAGCTTTAAGATTTATAGGTTTAAAACCGGAAATTACTTCTGCTGAAGCCACTCTTCGATGTAACCACCGAGTTTAGTCATTACTTTACCCACGTAAGGCTCAGCGGCAGCAGCAATCTTCTTGCCCACCAAAGGAATACCACAGGAAACTTCACCGGAAACATTAATAACGGTCTGCTCGCCCTGAGGAACCAACTGCTGTGAAGCCTTAGCGGTCACAGGCATGCCCGTAACGTTGATTTCTGATTCTACGGTGCGCGCACCATCTGCAGCGGGCGCAGAAACAGAATCAACCTGAGTCATCTTCAGACCTTTAGAGACAAACTTCTTTGCCATATCAGGAACACGATCTGCACTCACCGCACGGGTTGAGGTCGCGGTAAAAGCACCCGAAGGATCGCCGTCAACTGAGAAACCTTCAAAACCAATCTTCAACTTATCGCACACAAAACGTGCGAAATCCTCAGATGCAAAAGCCTGTGCAACCTGATCAACAGTTGCGTTTACAGTGGTTGTTTCATTAACAGCCATAACACGTACCTCTCTATGAAATGAAAGCACCCATCGGTGCTCTATCTTCTAATATCTTATACGGAATACGCACAAGGCGCCCAACACGATATGAGCTATAAGCTATCGCATTGAGCGCCCTGTAGAAATCATCAAGCCCTCTAGAACCTGGCGGAATAGGTTATGCCGCCAAAACTATCTCAGACTAACGAGAAAACTTCTCTCCGACGATTCCCAAAACTACTTGCTTCCAACGACGAGCAAACTTGCGTACGTCGTGGCCGGGGGAGGGGGCAAAAGTTTCAAAAACCTCGGAAAGCCGAGCCGATGCTTCGTCAGCACCAGGACGACGACGGGAACCACGATATTTCTCTGGGTTCGCCAAAGCATCATCTAGCTTCTGGTGCAGGTCCTTGGCATCCTGAGCAATAACTGTCTCACCATAAGACTGCATCACCTTGGAGAACTCAACCTGGTGGTTATCTACCACTTCCTCAAGCTCAGCCTGGCGAGGAACAGAAATTGGAATAACTCCGACTTCGCGCGCGTCCAAAATTGAACCGGGGCCGCCCTGCACCAGTACGGCGGTAGCATTCTCGTAGATCTTAAGCAGATCTTTACGAGGCATGCGGTCTACGTTGTCGGTGGAATTACGGGGGCCTTCCGTAAAACCATGCTGAAAGAGGCAAGTTACCTCAGGATGCTGAGTCAGGTAAGACTCTACCCAACCTACCAATCGATCAAATTTGTGATAGTCAGTTCCAATGGAAACCACAAGATCGTAATGAGGCACGTCCTCTTCCACAGGTTTCTGGGGATCGCTGCGTGTTGCCATGCGATTAATCTACTTTCTAAGAGATGGAGTGAGTAAGCAAAGAGCGAGGGAGCTACATAATCGCGCCGATATTAACCGACTCGGGGAATGCCTTCTGTTGCTCTTCCCATTGAACAACAAAAAGGTCGCTCATGGGGTAGCATAAGCGTCCGCTCATTGTCGGCATCGTGATGCGATCGTAAGCTTCGATAAAGACAGTGCGAATGCCTAGAATCTTTGCCACTGCGAAGAAAGAAACTGCGACAGCAGCACCAGACGTGATGACGACGTCGGGCTTCTCCCTGCGCAGAGTACGCCAAGCGACTCCCACATTGCGCACGGCATTTGGAATGTTGCGAGTAGTGGGGAAATAAACCCAATCAATCTTCTCGCCGTCCAACGCCGCTTTTACCTCAGGTAGCTCAAAAGTTGCCCAGGTGCGATCGTGTTGTTTCCAGAACTTATCAATAGCGATGAGCTGGGCAAGGTGACCGCCCGCGCTCGCTACATAGAGTGCTTTCATTGTGTTGTTATCCCCCAAAGATGTGTTGCTTAGGATGCCAGATAGACGTATTCGATATCGGCGTGTGAAGTGCGTGCTGCGAGCTGGGCAAATTCACGAAGTTGTGCAGAATCGGTGGAAGAATCCACCACGATAAGAGCTGCCCCTAGATTTTCAGCCGCTGAGAGAACCTCAGAGAACCCTGCTTCATGAGAAGCGACAACGACGGTTGGCTGATCAGCTACTGCCTGGAATGTCGGCTCATTGGAAAGCGCCGTTGAGATGGAGTCGGTGAAATGAACGTTTTCCTGAGAAATAGATTCACCCACGACCGAAGCATACTGCTCTGCCAGCTGAGGGGTCGGCGAGTAGACGATGACTCCGCGGTGATCTTCTGAAGAAACATGTCCGACAGGAGCGCCCAACGCCATCAGTGCCCGGCGAGTATCCTCAACCTCGGAACCGCGACGAATGTGAGACACAGGACCCCGAACAACCTCTTCGGCACGATCAGCATGAGCCAGTTTGCGGGCACGAGAGTCTGCAATCCATGCCAAAACAGCTCCAATGAGAAGACCGAGGCAAGCACCCACCAAAGCAGTCTTGAGCATGCCCAGGTTCTGGGATGCCTGAGGAGCCTTAGCTTCGCTGATAACACGGCCAGCTTCAGTGTTAGTCAGCTGAATCTGAGCAAGCTTTTCAGTCAGAGTTGCCTTGACCTGCTCTGAAGAATCCTTAGGAAGATTATCCAGTTCTTTCTTAGCTTCCTTAGCAGCGGCGTCTACGCGCTCCTGTGCTGCTTCGGTGCGTACCTTCAGGTAGGACTTCGCGATGGAGTTAGCGTAAAGTGCTGCGTCTTCGGGATTATCTGCAGTTGCAGTAATATCCATGACTTCGGTACCGGAGTGAGGTGCTACCTCAACGTTGTGTACCAAACGTGAGACGAGCCCTTGGTCGTTGACGTCGATTTCCTTAGCAGCTTCTTCAGCTACTTCACGAGAAGCGGCAACGCCTGCTTCTGTATCAATCTTCAGAGTGAGCTGGTTGCTTGCCAATGCATTGGGGTCTGGCGAGACGGGGGTCGCCAAAACGGTAGCGGTTGCTTGATATTTGGGAGTTGCTGCAACCGAAGCCAGGGCGCCTAAGATAGCGCCAATAATGACGGCGGTCAGAATAATCAAAGGATGACGAAGCATCTTCTTGAGCTGGTCGGAGAGCGAAACTGCCCCTACCGCCTGATTTGAACGCTGCGAATCCCCACTCGCTCTGCGTGCTGCTACTTTAGCCATGTTTAGTTGCTCTCTTTCGATGCAAAGTGTTTACCAATTCTTTTTTTCTTTTTTCGAGATTTGAAAATCATCTCGACGCCCATCGCGTGTCTAAAGACGTAGAGCAGGATGCCGTAGATCGGAATCACGATGGCCGCGTAGACAAAGAGTTGAACCCAGCCCATCCCCATGAACCAAGTCACTCCTAGCGCGCCCAAAAGAGGTACCCCCACGCCTGCAAGCATGATGGGGAACATTTCGGTGGGTTTTGCGCTAATACCTACTAATTTCAGAACTTCATAGGAAGCCAAAGCGGTATCCACCAGAATAGCTGCGGCCCATGCCGTTACTGCTCCCCAAATCCCATAGGTAGGTACCAAGAGGAAATTTAGGATGAACGAAACAGCCAGCGAGGACAGCTTGTTATAGAGCTGCCACCGCGACTTACCGCTCATCAGTAGAACTGACTGGACACCGCCGGCTGCCATCATAATCATCATGGCAGGGCAGATCACCCAGAGAATTCCTGCGCCCCGGTCGAATCCCTGACCAAAAACGGTCATGAGAACAGGTCCGAAGAACGCCAACGTGATGTAGAAGGGCCATCCAATTGCGATGAGGGCTCTGGTGTTTCCTAGAAAGATACGACGGGCTTTATCCAATTCGTTGGTGGCGATAGCCGCGCTGATAGAGGGACCGGTCACAATTCGACCGGTGTGTTCTACCATCACGCCCATGCGCACCATACGGTTGACGGCGCCGTAGATACCCGAAGCGACAACGCCGCCATATGCTGCCACAAAAAGTACGTCGATCCATTCGAGGATGGATTCAACCACTGCAGAAACACCGCGTGCGGCGCTAAACCCCCAAAAGGTTTTGGCGGTCTCTGCAGGAACGCTACCTTCTGCGACATCGTCTTCAGCGCGCGGCATGTATTTGCGAACCAAGACCAGGGCGATCAATCCAACAACCACCACAGGAATTGCCCATGCCAGTGCCAAAGACAACATTGAGCCAGCCATGCTTACTACCAGCAACACTGCCAGAATGCGCAGAGTGGGTAGCAGAACATTCTGGAGAGCGGTAAAAGTAACCACTCGGTTGAGACCGCGAAGCACGCCAAAACAAATTGTCATGGCGGCAGCGGCAATCAAGAACGGTGCGGAGACATTTACTGCCACCCGGTAGTCATGATCTAGTGACGGAGTCAGTGCCGGCAAAGTATAAATGAGTGCCACTACAGTGAGCCCGATAGCAATGCACAGCGAAGGAATAGTCGCAAAACGAATCAAACGCGGTATTGCCGAGTAACGACCCACCGCCCGCTGGGCAGAAACCGTACGAACCAAACCCGTGTCCGAGCCAAAAACCGAAAGCGACGTGCCAATCGTGAAAAGCGCCATCACCTGGAAAAATAGACCCGCGCCAGCTTCGCCTAGCCCGTGCGTCACTACTAAGGTAGCGACGAACGCCGCGATTGCTCCATAGACTACGAAGAGGGATGAAAATGCACCGCTCTTAGCAAGTGAGGGCATTAAATCCCCTCCCCATTAACTTGAGATCTCATAATCATGGTCAGACACAGCATCATGGCTGCCATCTGCATAATGTCAAAGCTGTAGAAGATAAAGACGCAGATCGCAGTGACAGGTACCGAATGAATCCATAGCCCAGCTGCAGACTGCACATCCCAGGTGGAGATGATGGAGGAAAGCATGAAGATGACAAACAATGCAAGCCCCACTAACCCAAAGCAGAACATCAGAGCCCACAGGTAACCCTGAGTGCCCATAGAAATACCAATGGATACATTCATTCGAGACGTGCCGTAGCCGACCACAGGCGACTGCATGACGGCGTCCCACGTTGCCTGATACAGCGAAGCACGACCGCCGGTAGAATCTGAATATTCCTGGCGGCCAAGAATCTTGGCAATAGCACCTGAAGCAAACAGACCTGCGACAGCAAGCGCTGCAGCGACCACCGAGTAGAAAGCGACTTTCAAGTTACCGCTGAGTACATAGCGAAGCACTACATACACCACGGCGATGCCCAAGCCAATGAACATTCCACGGTTACTGGTAGCGATGGCAGGCACCAAGCCCAAAATAATGGAGATACCCAAAATAATTTTGGTGCGAAGCTTATCGGCTGCCATCAAGGTGGCAATCACGACCGGCGTCAAGAAAGTGAACGCCAGACCCCAGCTATTAGCGTAAGGAAACGGTGCCGACGGGCGAATATATGGCTCAGGAGCGCCCCAAGGTAACTGGATTTCAGCCAGCGGTGGCATGACGTAGTCACGAACCAATTCGTTCTGTTTCAACCCGCCAGGAAGCAAAAAGCTCATAGGGGTAGTGAGGCGGAACTCTGGGAAGAGCAAAGCCAAATAGCCCAAAATCACCACGGTGTACCAGACCGTGACAAGACCGCCCATCAGCCCTTGATTGGTGATAGATGTACGTGCATTGAAGAAATACACGCCGTAGATACCTACGTTGAGAATATTTACCCAACGAAGTCCCCACGCCAAAATATCGCTACCCCCGTGAAGGGATACTGTACACACCACGCACCAAAAAATAAGGGCAAACCAAATCCACTGTGTCTTGTAGACCAAGATGTTTCTGCGCACCACCATATAGAAGACCATGATGATGGCGAGAATAGTAGGGGCAAACTGACCCAAGCCAAGAGCCCAGATCAGAGGAAAACCATACAGAAGAGTATAAAGAGGCCAGGCAGGTAACGCTGGAATCTTTGAATACGCTGAATCAACAGAGCTTCTTGCAAAGCGTTCGCCCTGTTGAGGCATAAAGAGGGTGGAAAGCATTAGACGCCTTAAAGACCGCGACCGGTTTTGTTGACCAGATCGAGAAGGGTCTGTGGCTTGATAACGCCGGTGGAAACAACATAGGCTGCCCATCCGCGCAACTGCGCAGGGTTGCGACGGAGGGTAGATTTAGCGTACGCCTTAGCCATTTCGCGATTGCCCAAAGCCGCATACGCAAACGCAATCTGACCCGCGATGCGAGCAACGCCCTTGGGGTGACGTTCGAATTCAGGAAACTTGCGCAACATGTAGGTTAGACCGTCAATCATTGACTGCCATTTACCGGCAAAGAAGGAGGGGCGATCCCACAGTACCAAAATGAGTGCCTCGGGAACGGAAGCTACCGGACCGAACCGGGTGGCGCGCAACAACAAGTCGTAGTCTTCACCGTAAGCCGCCGGAAGATCTTCATCTACGGGGCCAATTTTGCCAGAAGTCAGCAGATCTTCACGACGGTAAAGCATTGCTGAAGGGTGAATCTCGGTAATGCGGGAAATCAAGAAGTCATCAAAAGTTGCGGTAGCGGGTGCAAGGCGTTCAATATCTTGCCCACCTGAGCGCACGGTAATACCGGAAGAAATGGCTGAAGCTTCAGGGGTCTTTTCCCATAGCTCGATTTGCTTGCGAATTTTGGTGGGGTACCAGTAATCGTCGTCGTCGCAGAAACCGATGAATTCACCGGTTGCGGTGGAGATACCAGTATTGCGACCACCTGCAAGACCTTGCGGACCGTTGTTCAGAACGGTCTTCAAAGTGCGGTTCGAAGGAATCTCTAAATCGGAGAGCGAATCGATTTCCACATGGTCAAAAACAACAATGACCTCGATGGGACCTGCGTAGTCCTGCTCAAAGATGGAGCGGACGGCGGTGCGCAAGAGCTCAGGGCGCGAACCAATAGTTGCAATAACTGCTGAAACCTGAGATGTAGTCATGTTTATGCCTCCTGGGCGGGCTGCGAGAGTGAAATAAATTTACGGCGCATTGAGAGCGCTGTAGTTGCGAAGTTAGCCAGGAATAGAAGTCCGTAGACCACGATGAAGCCCCAACCCCATCCCCAGAAAATGAAGATCCAGCAGAAAGTGCCGGCATCCATATGTAGGTTGATGAAGGAGCGCATGGTTCCACCGGCTGGAGGGGCAGCTGTTTTGCGCTTGGTGCGCAACTGCTCCGCGAGAATCTGGCTCATGAAGTGGCCAACGGTGAGTACAGCAAAAGCCATAGGAAGCCACCACAGAGCCCAGCCGTGTACAGGCCAGTGATCCTGGAAGCGGATGAAACCGACGAGGATTGCCAAATGCTGGGCAGGGGTACGGATGGAATCCACCACGTGATCGAGCCATTCGCCTGCAGGAGATGATGCTCCGGTGACTCGGGCTACCTGGCCGTCGGCAGAGTCCATGGCATAACCCAACGCAAAGAAAACTGCGACTAACAGGGCTGTCCAGAATGAAGGTTCGAGAAAAATCAACGCTAAGATGCCCACGAGTGAGAGGGCAGAGCTGATGGCGGTGACGCCGTTGGGGGTAACTCCAAATTTGACCGCTGCCGCTGCAAAGTAACGGGCAAAACGACGGTTTACCCAGCGGGTATAGGCGGGAACGCCATGCCCTGGTTTCTGTGCAGCTCCCAAAGCTGCAAGAGTATCTCGAAATCCTGTTGGCTGAGATGAAGATCTAAGGTGCGAACTCAAGTGTATTTGACCCATCATGTTGATCCGTTGATAAAGGAAATAACCTTTATATACGGTCGTATTTATTGTTAGCGAGTATGTATGGGCGTAAATTACCCATTGTTATGCAAAATACTACCGATGTGCACGTTAGAAAGCCGGTAGCAACTCCATTTAATCGAGTTTGTGGGGCATTATGTGCCTAGCGAAGCGCTGTTTTGAGCGGTCTACATCACTTAGGTACGTAATCACCATCAAATAAGTGGCGAATCCTGAAGAATTATTCTGACCTTCCGACCCTATATTGGGTGCTCAGATGAAAAGAGAAATCACTATAGAACAGCGGGTCCAAAAGTTTGTCAGAACTTTTGGACCCGCTGTTTTCGCCTGGCATTTCACCAATAAAATATTGATGAAGCTATAGCCTTACTTCTTTAAAGTTGCCTGCATATCAAAGCTCACTCCAGCATTGGACTGGCGGTAGCCATGAACTGAAACAGCAATAACGTTCTTACCCTGCTTCAATGAAGAAGCTGGAATGCTAACTTCAAGAGGAGAATTGATTCCCTGATTGTTGGTTTTGGAGCTACGTGCAAGTGAGAAAGGAGTAATCGTTCCAGTCGCCATGTTGTCGCGCTTGACTTCTTGACCATTCACGTAGAGAACAGTGCCATCGTCTGAACGGTAATTTAGAACCAGGTTCTGGTAATCAGCCGGGTTATTGATGGTGATTTCTTTACGAAGGTAAATGGAGGAAGGCTGGCGCCATGGAGTGTTATTCAGCTGAGTCTTCAGACTTGGAACATTCCAACCCATTGGAGTTGCGGCATTACCCCAGGAACGTACTGTGGTGTCGTAATTCTTCCATGTATTGCTGATGAACCAGGGGCTTACCTGATAGTTCCAGTTATCACCGTAGGCAACTGCCACCTTGTCCTCTACTACCGGAGCCGGAGTAGTGGGCGCGGGAGTGGTAGGTGCCGGGGTAGTGGGCTCAACAGTAGGCTCTGTTGTAGGTACCGGGGTAGTAGGCGCTGGAGTAGTAGGTTCAGCAGTCGGAGTTGCGGCTGCGGTCGCTACTGCAACCGGAGTAGTTTCCGAGTAGTTACCGGAATCATCAACCGAGCGCACGAAGTACCGTGAATCACCAGTATTCTTAATTTCGAAAGTGGTTTGACCCTTGGGCACAGTTGCAATGACGCGGTTGTTGCGAAGAACCTGGTAAGTAGTACCCGCAGAGGTATTGCTCTTCCACGTCAACTTATCTATGCCATCCACGGTAGTAACCGCAAGGTTAGAAGGAGCTGCAGCGGGAGTAACGTCTGCAGGGGCGTAGCGAGCGAAACCAACGGTATTTTGGACGCCGGAAGCACTCATGGTCTTGGTGATGTCGCCGCCAACCCACAGGTTACCCTTGGAATCAGTAAAGCTTTCCCAAATTCCATGACCCTTTTCACCGGCGATGTTGGGGTTGAACTTAGGCAAAACCTGACCGGTCTTCGCATCAAATGCGCCAATGAGGCGAATCATATCGATGTTCTTGTTCTCATTCCACGGACCGTCGTGGGTTTCTCCGCCTTCATAGACCCAGTCACCACAGTGGCAAGCTCCATAAATAACGTCGCCGTTCTTGGAGATGTCCTGGAAATCGCCACCGGATTTAGTGATGGATGAAGAGAGACGGCTCATATCTGAAGTGCGGTACTGAGCGAGAAGGTGCTCAGCGCCACCGGCAAATACGGTGTCCCCAGCGGTCTGAACATCAAACTGGAAACCCTGCTTACCTTCTGTGAGAGGGTTAGTGTAGGAAAGCTTCCAGTTCCAGTCCTTCTGCTTTTTACCCGTGGTGGGGTCCAAAGCAGCGAGCTTGTACTGAGAGTCAGTGCCGTTGGTGGTGAAGTAGCCTGCAGCGTAGACCGCGCTACCGTCGTCCGCAGCAGAGATACCGTTGACTGAACCGTTGAAGTTGGGGCGCCAATTCCAGTCCACTGAACCAGACTTCATATCAAAACGTGATGCATTACGTGCGTAAGCAAAGTTTGTCGAAGTTGCACCCTTGACATGGGTGAAGGAACCACCGATGTAGAGGTAACCGTTCTTTTCCTGAATGGTTTTTACGACGGAAGTACCGCTGGTCAGTCTGTTTTCAACTTTCCAGTCAAAAGTATGATCGATTTGACCGGTTGCTGGATCAAGTACAACAAATCCTGCCGCTGGCTCACCATTGACCTCGTTGAACTCGCCACCTACAGCAAGTTTGCCGTTAGAAAGTCCCTCAACAGCTTTAATCTGACCGTTGAACGTAGGGGTGAAGCCGCGCACCAATTCCTGGGTATCAACATCGAACCCAGCGAGGTAAGCCTGCTCAACTACTTCACCGCTACGACTGACAACATTTTTGAAGTCGCCGCCGGTGAAGACTGTGTTACCCACCTGAGAGATAGCCTGAACACGGGTGTTCATTTCGGAGGTCGCACCGGTGCCGGATTCGTTAGAAGTGCGCCACTTCATGGTGGAGGAGTAGTTATTGGGAAGCTGGGTTTGCTTCTCGGCACCCCAACCCGCATCAGGAATATCCTGGAAGCCTGCGTCATCCTGGGTCAAGGTGGGGCGCACATAAACCTGGGTGAAAGGCATAGCTGAGCGACCGGTAGGAGTCCACAAGTAGGAGCTGGCAGAATTAGTGCCGGTCATGTAAGCACCGTAGCTGAAACCTAGGTTCCAGTTGAAGTCTGCGGTCGAAGTGAACGACATAGCGTTCATGCGGTTATTCCAGTTACCTACACGACCGATGCTGGAAGCATAATTAGCGTCTGCATCGTACCCGGAGGGGTTATCGAATGAGATATTGGACCAGCTTGCATAGCCCTGAAGAGCCCAAGACCAACGGGTAGTGCGATCACGGTGCGCACGTACTTCCTGCCAAGCAGAGCCATCAGAGTTGGCAGCGCGCTTGAAACGAACGCCATCTTGGAGATCAGAGGGGGACTTGCCATCAAGCAAGCCGTTGACTGTCTCCGAGGGGAGCTGAACAGGCTTGAACGCATCGGTGCCATCGGGGTTAGATGCTAAGTCAGCGGCCTTGCCCTTGCCGGCGTATTCTTCACTCCATCCCTCACGGCCACGTCCAATCAGAACCCAGCCGCCGCCGTCAGTTTCCTGGTCGCAGTAAAACTGCTCAGGAGCTTCCATGGCAGGGGTGTACAGCCAATAAGAGCCCGATTTTGAAGAAGGGTCATTTTTCTTGATTTCATAGCAGGATGCTGCCGCTTTGTCGCTGGAAGAACCATCGACGGTGGGTGCTGCCTGCGCTACGGTCAGCGGCAACAGCGAAGCGCCCAAGGCGAATGCTGCTGCAGAGGCTGCTACCGAGCGTGCGAGTGATATTTTTTTCATAATTCTTTAGCAATCCGGGTTATTGGGAAAATCGTGGGAGGCAATTTTCCAGTTGCCGTTATCTTCAACAAGAGTGAAGATGTTGAGTGATTTTTTGGGGGTATTGGGGTCGGTCAGCGTGTTGCCAGCGCTGTCTTTGACCTTTACATCGGATGAATCGATGCAAACTTCAAGAACCTTCGCGGGAGCACCGTTGTACTTGGAATCAGCAACTTTGGGCTCACCTACGATTTTAGAGGTCCCCTCCTGCTTCCAGTCATTGGTTCCAAATTCCAGGGCGTTAGCAGAAAATTCATCGCTAGCGCTACCGGTGGAGACCTTTTCAATGTCGGAGACTGTTTTATCATCCAGAGCAAGGTTCGGGGTATTGGTGTTATCTTCCTTGGAGCTACTCGCTGAGTCGCTTTCCTTGTCCGATTTAACTTCTACAGTTCCTACAGCAGTGAGTACTTTTTCGTAAGAAGAATAAAGGTCTTGAGTCTTAGTGACTTGCTCGTTCGAGAGGTCAGTAGATTTTGCCGAAGAGAGAGCCTCAGCACCGGCATAGTTTTCTGAAGGAGCATCCGCAGAGTCTGATTCTTTGTTCTCCGCTGCTTTTTCTTTAGTCTCCACTGCTTTGGAGGTGGCAGCATTTGCCGAAGGAGATGCCTTCTGTGAGGCGCTGGGTGAGGATGTAGAACTTGAGGTGGATGCTGACGACGATGCCGCGGAGGAGGAAGATTCCGCAGGAGCCGAATCAGTGGAATTGTCGGAGCAGCCGCTTAAAAGGAGCGTTGCTACTAAGGATGCCGACAGCACAGCGGGGGCTACCAGCTTTTTCTGCGTGCGATATTGAGTTAAGTACATATGTGCCTCTAAAGTGATGTGGCGATTCAGCCCTCTTGATGAGAAGAGAGCGTCTTTCAGATCAAAATATTTTTATGCTTGCGAGCGATGCGATTTTTTCCTCAAATATTATTTCCCGGGAAAATAATCAGCTGTTCTAATTTTAGATTTGTTGGCTCAGATAATCATTCACCAATTTGTACCCATATATGTGTTGTGGTGGGAGATGTGGACTACAAAATTCAGCATTTTGGGTGGAGGGGCTGGCGAAGAGTATCCGCACCAGCCCCTTGCCTGGGGATAATAAGCTGTCCCTATTGTGGGTTACGCACTTCTCTATCAAGTGCTATTTGAGTGTCAAATGAAATGGGACTGTTGCGCCAATTCGCGTGTGTTTCAACCGCAATTACGTTGGAGCCTTCTACCAGTTGATTAGGCGAAACGTCGATTACAAGAGGAGCGGCAGTTGCACTTGATTGCGACGGCGCTGTGTTTGCATATGTGGTAAAAGTAGGTTGCTGAGCGGAGATATTCTTACGCCCCACTTCCTTCCCGTTAAGGTAAACCACCACTCCATCGTCGGCTACGGTACTAATCTGAAACTTCTTGACTTCCTCCAAAGAATTCACAGAAATTTCTTTACGGAAATAGACACTTATAGGTGATTTATCACCGCGATCGATGACGGTAGCCAAGTTAGAACTACCCCAGCCCAGCGTCGAAACACCTGAACTCCACCCAGTTTCAGTCGTCGCGACGTCCTTCCACGAAGAATCTAAAGCAGCTAGACCGAGTTTGTACTGCCACTGGTCTCCGGTAGAGACGACTTTTTGAGAAATTATCTCGGGAGTAGGAGTTGCTGGGGTTGACGGTGTAACGGGAGAGAGAACCACTGGCGTAGAAGCTGAGATGTTCCCCGCACTATCCATTGCACGGACAAAGTAGCGTGCGCCGTCCTGATGATTCAGAGAGAAAGTTGATTCAGAGGTCGAGCCCACCACACGGTTATCTCGAATAATTTGGTAGACAACACCGCTTTCAGCACTCTTTGTCCAGCTCAATTTATCTGTTGCGTTATCAACGGAAACTTGAAGATTTGTAGGAACCATAGGAGCTGCTGAATCCCGAGGAGCAAATCGGGCAAAACCTACAGTATTCTGCACCCCATAAGCACCGAGTGAAGTGGCGATATCGCCACCTGCCCACAACACACCGTTTGAATCAGTGAAAGATTCCCAGACGCCGTTGCCATGAAAGCCTTTGAGTTGCGGGTTGAACTGGGGGAGGTATTTACCTGTTTCCGCATCCCAAGCACCCATCAAACGAATCTGTTGCACGTTGGTTGCTTGATTCCAGGCGTTCTTCCAGGAGTCTGCGTCCTGGTACATACCATCGCCGCAGTGGCATCCTGCGAAAACAACTCCGTTGTGGTAGCTCAAATCCTGGAAGTCTCCGCCGTCTTTGGTGATGGAGCTAGAAAGACGAGTGAAATTATCTTTTGTGTATTGGGAAATCAGGTGCTCTGTTCCGCCGGTCCAGACTGATCCTCCGACATCCTGAACATCAAATTGATAGCTCCATTCTGGTGTACGCGCCTCGTCGAAGCTAGGCTTCCAGTTCCACTGCGCTGTCAGCTTGGCATCCACTGTGTTCAGCGAGGCGAGGCGAAACGCTGACTCCGTGCCCACCGTAGAAAAATATCCGGCTGCAAAGACTTGCTTGCCATCTGCCGAAGCATTAATACCGTTGACCGTTCCATTGAACAAAGGACGCCACTTCCAGTCCACCCCGCCGTTATCCAAGCGGAACCGGGTTGCGTTCTTAGAATATGCAGCAACTGATGACGTATTGCCGCGGGCATGCGTAAAGGTTCCACCTACATAGAGGTAGTTGCCTTGAACATCAAGAGTATTTACTGCTACGACTCCGCCAGTATTTCGGTTTTCTAATCCGATGTTCCACGAGGTGTCAGTGACACCTGTTGCCGGATCAAGCAGCACTAACCCAGCTGCTGGCTTACCGTTGACCTCGGTAAATTCGCCGCCCACTGCCAACTTACCGTTGGGCAAACCAATGACGTTTTTAATCTGCCCGTTAAAGATAGGGGTAAAACCGCGTACCAACTCACCGGTATTAACATCAAAACCAGCTAAGAATTGCTGATTCACTACTTCGCCGTCAGCGCTCACCAGATTCTTAAAGTCGCCACCAACGAACACAGTATTTCCGACCTGTCCGAAAGCTTGTACCAGGGTGTTGTGCTCACCCACTACGCCAGTTCCAGTTTCATTGGAAGTACGCCATCGCATCTTATCTGAATAACTGTTGGGCAGGGCACGCTGGGTATTTGCCGGAGTACCTGAATCTGCAATATCCGCAAACTTCAGATCGGACTGAGTAAGTTTAGGGCGCAGAAAGACTTGCGTGAAAGGAATAGCATTGCCAGCTGTGGGAGTAGCTCCCCAAATGTAAGAGGTTGCGTTATTCTCACCGTAAACACTAGGACCAAACGCGAAACCGAGATTCCAGTTCTGAGCTGCTTTGCCAGCAAAAAGAATGGTGTTGACCGTAGAGCTGTACTGAGCAATACGATCCATAGTCCCAGGGTAGGTTTTGCTCCAGGGAGAAGTAGGGCCGTTATCGAAAGAGATATTGGACCAGTTAGCCCATGAAGAAAGCGCCCACGACCAATTCTGAATCTGGTCACGGTGAGCGTAAGAATTTTGCCATTTTGTTCCCGCTTTATCGGTGGCACGGTAAAAGCGAACACCGTCGTCTAGGGCGCTGGGTGCTTGCCCATTCAGGAGGGCATCCACGGTAGTGGATTTAAGCTGAACGGGTGAAAAGGCATCAGTACCATCGGGGTTAGCCGCGATATCTGCTTCATTGCCCTTGCCCTCGTAGGTATCGGTCCACCCTTCACGACCGCGGCCGATCATAACCCAGCCTCCACCATTGGTTTCCTGATCACAGTAAAACTGGGCAGGAGCGCTCATCTGGGGCGTATAAAGCCAGTAAGATCCAGATTTTGAGGCGGGATCATTTTGCTTGATTTCATAGCAGGACGCCGCAGCGGTGGCGCTGCTCAAACCATCCGCTTTGGGAGACGTAGCCGGCTGAGCTTGTGCTGGAAGAGCTACTAATGAGATGCCGCTCAAGGCGATTAGGGCAGCTGCCGTCATTTTTTGACGTAGTGAAATTTTCATAAAGCCTCATGGGGAAAATGCGAGAGATTGAAAGTGTATGTTTGAGCCGACGGTTGTACGGAGCAACAGACAATGTCATTTTAGGTTACTGAGCGGTAAATAATGCTTAAGACATGAACGGCAACTAGAGCTGATCAACAGCTTCCGCGCTTTTTGTAGAACACTATTGATTTAGTTGTCAGCTCTATATGACAGATGCGCGGGCAGATTCTGCTTTAAAAGCTATGAGCCGCTCGTTGAAAAATCATGAATGATTTTTCAACGAGCGGCTCATTTACCTCACTGAAGTAAAACTAGCGAAAGGGTATCGGCACGTTCCGCACAATGCTCTCAGGTCTTAAATTACTTCTGACCTACGCTGGTGTGTGACGCGGGATCAGTGTGATTCTGCCCGGTTTCGTTACCATCGATAATCTCAGGCTTGACGACAGGCTTAGGGTCGGTAACTACCGGCTGAGCCGTAGGCTGCTGAGTAGGGGCAACGGTGGGTTTAGCGGTTGTAGGTGCGGTTGTAGGAGTCGGCGAGGGCTTCGCAGTAGCCGTAGGCGCAGTGGTGGGAGACGCCGTGGGGCTCTGAGAAGGCTGTGCCGAGGGGCTTGCGGTAGTGGACGGAGTAGGCTGAGCAGTCGGTTCGCTCTTTGCTGCAGTAGCGACAGGGGTTGAAGCGGAGTAGTTTCCAGCTGCATCCATTGCACGGACAAAGTAGCGTGCACCGTCTTCGTGTTCCAACTCAAACTGAGTGGAACGAACGGTAGCAATCACGCGATCATTCTTCAAAACCTGGTAAACAGTACCGGCGTCGTTAACGCCAGACCAAGTCAAGCGATCCTTGCCGTTGGTGGTCTTTACCTGAAGATTGGTGGGAGTGGGAGGAGCTACGATGTCGCGAGGAGCAAATCGAGCAAATCCTACAGTTTTCTGCGTGCCCTTCTGACCCAATGAAGAGTTGATATCTCCACCTACCCAAAGAGTGCCGGTGGAATCAACAAACTGTTCCCAGATGCCGTGACCCCTCTTACCAGAAATTTGCGGGTTGAAGTCAGAGAGAACTTCACCGGTCTCCTCATCAAAAGCTGCGGTGAGGCGAATCTGGTGCACATCGGTTGCCTGAGCGAACGGTGAATCCCAGGTATCTGCACCCTGGTAAATGGCGTCTCCACAGTGGCATGAACCGTAGACGGTACCCTTGTTGACCAAGATGTCCTGGAAATCTCCACCCTGGCGGGTAATAGAAGAGCTCACGCGCTGCAAATCATTTTGGTTGTACGAGTGAATAATATGCTCCGAGCCACCTACCCAAACGGTGTCCTGACCAGCTTTAACATCGAGCTGGAAGCCGGCACTGGGGTTAGTGGACTCGTGAGAAGACTTCCACTGCCAATCGCGCGCAAGCTTACCATCAGTGGTGTTGAGGTCAGCTAGGCGGAATGCGGGCGCACCGTTCACAGTTGAGAAGTAGCCTGAAGCGTAGACGTCGGTTCCAGCTTCGTTAGCGGAAATGCCGGTCAACGAACCGTTGAAGTTAGGGCGCCAGTTCCAATCCACGCTCTTGTTGTTGAGCGTGAAACGTGCTGCATTCTTAGAGTAGGCGTAGGTATCGGAGGTGCTGCCCTTGACATGGGTGAACTTGCCGCCGATGTAAAGGTAGTTTCCCTGTACGTCGAAAGAGCGAATGCTAACGTCGGTGTTAGCATTGCGGCTTTCCAGGTTCCACTTGTAGGAAGGGTCGATTGCACCGGTGGCAGGATCAAGTACGACGATACCGTTATGAGCTTCACCATTAACCTGGGTGAATTCGCCACCCACAACCAGCTTTCCACCGGGCAGTGCAGCTAGAGCTTTAATCTGCCCGTTGAAGGTGGGCATAAATGTGCGAACTAGCTCGCCAGTGTTGACGTCGTAACCTGCGATGTAGGACTGTTGAACTTTTTCACCGGTATCAGCGTTTTCAACGTACTTGAAGTCACCGGCGGTGAAAACGGTGTTTCCAACCTGTTCGATAGCCTGAACATAGGTGTGCAATTCGCTGGTGTTTCCCGATGCGGTTTCGTCGCTAGTACGCCACTTAACCTTTTCCGAGTAGCTATTAGGAAGAGCGCGACGGGTGCTTGCTTCGGTGCCCTGATCGCCGATTTGGCTAAGGTTGAGATCCTGCTGGGTGATTTCGGGGCGAACGAACATTTGCGAGAAGGGAGCAGCATAACCGCCGCCTTCGGTCGGCGCCCAGAGATATGAATCCGCTGCTGGTGAACCGGTTACACGGGGACCGTAGAGAAAACCGTTGTTCCACTGGTTAGCGGCTGAACCTGCAAAGAAGATGTTGAAATTTGAGTTAGTGGAGTTCAACGCGATGCGACCGTCGAAAGGGTCGGTTGCCTTATACGCAGTGTTGTCAGCGCCATTGATGACGAGGTTGCTGTAGTGGGCAGGCTGGGTAAATTCCCAGGACCAGTCTTGAATGTTATCGCGGTGCAAACGAATTTCTTGGTTCTTTGAACCATCAATGCTGTTAGCGCGCTTGATGCGCAGACCATCGGCAGACAGCTCGCTGGGAGCTTTGCCATTCAGAAGCGCGTCAACGGTGTTGGAAGGAAGCTGTACCGGTTTGAAGGCATCAGTGCCATCGGGGTTGCTTGCCAGTGAATCTGGGTTGCCGATGCCGTTGTTCTGCGTGCTCCAGCCCTGGCGTCCGCGACCAATCATGACCCAGCCGCCGCCGTCAGTTTCCTGATCGCAGTAGAACTGTGCAGGTGCCGCCATCTGAGGGGTGTAGAGCCAGTATGAGCCTGACTTGGAATCAGGATCGTTTTTCTTAATTTCAAAGCAGGACGCCGCAGCGGTGGCACTTGATTTGCCGTCTGCAGTGAACTGGGTAGTAGATGATTGAGCAGCATTATCTACTGCGCCTGCAGGTGAGATGGGTGCACTAATAGCACCAAGCATCATAAAAGAGCCTGCGATAGAAAACGCTTTTCGCGGAAAGGCGCGTGTCATTATTCCCCCATATAAATCAATAAGTGCGAAGAGCGCTGAACTTTCCTTCTCGGTTGCGAAACCGATTTCCCCGAACTCGGTTGCGAAGCCGATTTCCCCGAACTCGGTTGCGAAGCCGATTTCCCCGAAGGAAGTTGCGCGCTAAGTCCTTATTGTTGCAGTTTTCGAGCGCGTGTTTGAGTGGAATACGGCGTTTGTGGGCTGTATGGAGAACATGGGGGACAAAAGCATGATGCCGTTATACTTTGGGGCGAAAAGATAGTTTGATAGGCGGTTATGCTATTTAGATTCGCCCCAAATGAGTGAATTTGCCGGATGAAATAGGGACATAGCACAACTAAAGAATGAAGTTTCAAAACGTCTGTGTCGGAACCTGAATCCGCTGCTTTCTCTACTTTCGCTAGAGGTGAGAAGTTCCCGTTTTTTCTGTATCTGTTCCGCGGGCTATGGGATAATAAACAAGCATTTTGAGGCATACTTCGCTAGAAAGAAGCAATTTATGAGTCTGCGGGGTCTTACCGCTCTTCTATCCCACGAACCAGGTTTTGACCGAGTTTCTCAGGCAGCTGCGCAACCGCTGGCTGCCCGAGCAAGCGAGCTCATGATTGGTGCCGTGGACGGCATCCGCCCTGTTCTCTTGGCTGAGATTGCTGAGAAGGTTCGCCGGGCGGGGGAAACTAACTCCACCGTATTAGCGGTGGTGGCGACCGAGCGGGAAGCCGAAGATACTGCCGCTGCCCTCGAATCTTTCTTACCTGCGGAGGAAATTGCGCTTTTCCCTGCCTGGGAAACCCTGCCTCACGAACGTCTTTCACCGCGCACCGATACGGTAGGTCAGCGGCTGACGGTGCTGCGCCGTCTTGCCAGTGGCAAGGCTCCCAGTATTATCATTTCGCCGGTGCGAGCCGTGATTCAGCCGATGGTTTCCGGTCTCGAACTGATGGAACCTGTCACGCTCAAAGTAGGGCAGGAGCGGGACTTTGATTCCGTGGTCAAAGACCTCTCAAACGCCGCATATTCGCGGGTAGACTTGGTGTCAAAACGCGGCGAATTTGCCGTGCGCGGTGGTATTTTGGATGTCTTTTCTCCTGTGGCAGATCACCCGGTGCGTATTGAATTTTTCGGTGATGAAATTGAAAACATCCGGTGGTTCTCCGTCGCGGATCAACGCACGCTCAACCAGGGCGAGCAACCCGACTCAATCACAGCACCACCCTGCCGTGAACTTCTTATTACTCCCGATGTGATGTCCCGGGCAGCACGACTCAAAGGAGACTTTCCTGGGGCTGCCGCCATGCTCGAAAAAATTGCCGGCGGCATTTATACCGAAGGCATGGAATCGCTGACTCCGCTTCTGGTTGAACACATGGTCACGCTCCTGGAAATTCTGCCCGCAGGTTCACTTCCTATCGTTCTAGAACCCGAGAAAGTACGCACTCGTGCAGCTGATCTGGTAGCAACCAACGAAGAGTTTTTGCTAGCCGCATGGGAATCTGCTGCCGACGATTCCAACGCGCCTATTGATCTCGGACAAAACGCCGCAGGATTCGCCGCCGGTGCGTTCCGGTCGGTGGCGGACGTGCGGAAGACGGCATTGGACCGCAACCTCGGCTGGTGGGGTATGACCGCGCTGGGGGTAGACGATGCTATTGATGACGGGGTTGATTCGCTCACCATAGATGCGCGAGTACCTCATGCATTCGCAGGTAACGTTAGCGAATTGCTCGATGAGGTGAAGAACAAAGTTCGCGAAAATTGGCAGGTTATCGCTGTAACCGACGGCCCTGGTTCTTTAACCCGGTTGCTAACAGTTTTCCAGGACGCCGAAATCCCCGCCGCCCGCGTCGACTCCTTGGAAAACGAACCTGAGCCGGGCATCATCGAGTTGACTACAGCCTCAGCAGGTAAAGGTTTCGTGCTGGAGAGCGCCAAAATTGCGTTCTTCACCGAAGCAGATATTTTGGGGAGATCCTCTGCCTACACCTCGCGCGATGCTCGTAGCACCAAGCTACCTGTGCGTCGTCGTAAAAATGCGGTGGATCCGATGTCACTCAAGACCGGTGACTTTGTAGTACATGAACAACACGGTATCGGTCAGTTCGTTGAGCTAGTCCAGCGCCCCATCGCCGGTGCGACCATTAAACCCGGTCAGCCTAAACCAATGAAAGAGTACCTGGTCTTGGAGTATGCGGCGTCAAAACGAGGCGGGGCAAAAGATCGCCTGTTTGTGCCCACCGACCAGCTAGACCAGGTCTCAAATTACGTGGGTGGCGACGCCCCTACTCTCTCAAAAATGGGTGGCTCAGACTGGGCGAAAACCAAATCCCGCGCTCGCAAGGCAGTCAAAGAGATTGCCGCTGACCTCATCAAGCTATATTCGGCGAGGCAAGCCTCGCGCGGGCACTCCTTCGGGCAGGATACGCCCTGGCAGCACGAGCTCGAAGAAGCCTTCCCTTACAACGAAACACCTGACCAACTCTCAGCCATCAATGATGTTAAAGCGGACATGGAACGGGAAGTTCCCATGGACCGCCTCATCTCGGGCGATGTTGGGTATGGCAAAACAGAAATTGCTGTGCGCGCTGCTTTCAAAGCGGTGCAAGATGGCAAGCAGGTTGCGGTGCTTGTGCCCACTACTTTGCTGGCGCAGCAGCATTATGAAACTTTCAATGAGCGTTTTTCGGGGTTCCCCGTTCGCGTGCGCGTTCTCTCTCGTTTCCAAACAAAGAAAGAATCTGAAGAAACACTCGAAGGTATTAAGAACGGCTCGGTAGACGTGGTAATCGGCACCCACCGTATTCTCTCGCAGAGCACCCAGTTCAAAGACCTGGGTCTGGTTATTATTGACGAAGAGCAGCGGTTCGGCGTTGAACACAAGGAAAAACTCAAGCAAATGCGAACTAACGTGGATGTTCTCGCGATGTCCGCTACCCCGATTCCTCGTACCCTGGAAATGTCGCTGACCGGCATTCGCGAAACCTCTACCTTGGCTACACCCCCAGAGGAACGCCACCCGGTTCTTACCTATGTGGGGGCTCGAACCGACAAGCAGATTTCTGCAGCGATTCGCCGTGAACTCATGCGCGAGGGCCAGGTTTTCTTCGTGCATAACCGTGTTTCATCGATTGAACGAGTAGCGGGGGAGTTGCAGCAGCTGGTTCCCGAAGCTCGAATTGCGGTGGCACACGGCAAGATGAGTGAATCCCGACTAGAGCAGATTATCGTTGATTTCTGGGAACGAAAGTTCGATGTTTTGGTCTGTACCACCATCGTTGAAACTGGCTTGGATATTTCTAACGCCAACACCTTGATTGTGGATCAGGCACAAAACTACGGTCTCTCGCAGCTTCACCAGTTGCGCGGTCGAGTGGGGCGTGGGCGCGAACGCGCTTATGCCTACTTCCTCTATCCCTCAGACAAAATGCTCGGTGAAGTCGCCCTCGAACGTCTCAAAGCTGTGGCAACCCACAATGAACTGGGCGCAGGCATGCAGCTTGCCATGAAAGACCTTGAAATTCGCGGCGCAGGCAACCTGCTCGGCGGCGAACAATCCGGTCATATTGCCGGCGTGGGGTTTGACCTCTACCTACGCTTGGTCGGTGAAGCGGTGGCTAATTTCCGCGGGGAGAACGACGACGCCGCACCGGCAGAAATCAAGGTAGATCTACCGGTCAATGCCCACTTACCGCACGAATACGTTTCCTCCGAACGTCTGCGTTTGGCTGCCTACCGGCAAATTGCCCAGGCACTCACCGAAGAGGAACTTGCCGAGGTACACGAAGAGTTGGTGGACCGATACGGTGAAGTGCCAGAAGCTACTGAAAACCTTTTCCGTATCGCTTCCCTGCGTCTGCGCGCTCGCGCTGCTGGTATCAAAGAAATCGTTGCGATGGGGCCTAAGGTTCGTTTCTATCCCGTCAACGATCTTCCAGACTCCAAACAGATGAGACTTACGAGAATGTACCCCGGTTCTTTGCACAAGCAGGTTCCCGGTACCGAACAGTGGCAGATTCTGGTACCCCGACCTAAGACAGCGCGAGTTGGCGGCAAAGACCTCCAAGACGAAGCCATGGTTGAGTGGACCAGCGATTTCCTCAAGGCGATCTTCGAAAGCTAGAAGGGTACAGCAAAAGGTCCGCTTCTCTCACCTATGAGAGAAGCGGACCTTTTATTTATGGACTGAATCTAAAGAATTAGAGCAGGTTCAAATCAGTGCCATTCTGGGCAGTGTGAGTGTTGGTCTTAGAAGACAGCAGATGGAAACCAACGAACCAGGAGACCATCATCAAAACAACGGAGCCAGTCCAGACCATCCAGCCGCCATCGGGGTAGAAGCCTAACGTGAAAATGCCGAAGACAAAAATAGCCATAGCAATGACGAACAGCAGGATGTTTTCACCGAGCCGACCTTCGCCTGAGTGCTGGGGACCGCGAGGGTTATCTGCGCCGCGTTGCATGCCGAAAGACTCCACGTTTGAACGTTCTTGTGCATCTTGCTGATTGGTATGTGCCATCAATGCTCTCCATCAGGTACCCGTTCAAAGACGGGGAATGTATGTGTTTACTGTCCAGTATAGGCGGTGGGGAAATCTTATGCACGATGTGTTAATAAAATTTCCCCACCCCTCTACTTCTGCCAGAATTTAGCGGGCCTTCTAGTAGGAGCCCTCGGACGCTTCGCCTGCACCAATAATCGCTATACCCTTTGAAGCACCAATACGGTTGGCTCCTGCTTCAATCATTTCCAGAGCTTGCTCGCGGGTACGGACGCCGCCGGATGCTTTCACACCAATATCCGGCCCCACAGTCTTGCGCATCAGAGCAATATCGGCAGCGGTAGCACCGGAGGAAGAATAACCGGTGGAAGTTTTCACAAAGTCGGCACCTGCTTCAACTGCCGCTTCACATGCAAGAACCTTCTGCGCGTCGGTCAACTCAGAAGTTTCAATAATGACCTTCAGCTTTGCTGCGCCGTCGTGGCATGCCTGGGCGACAGCTGAAATATCAGCAACCAGGGCGTCGCGATCTTCTGCAATTGCAGAGGCAATATTGATGACCATATCGACCTCTTGCACACCTGCGGCTACTGCAGTTTTTGCTTCAAACGCTTTGACCTCGGTGGCGGATGCGCCGAAGGGGAAGCCCACTACGACACATGCCAGTACAGCCGAGCCCTGTAGCTCATCTGCCAAAACGGAAGCCCACACGGGGTTTGCACACACCGAAGCAAAGCCAAATTCTTTTGCCTCGCCGCACAGACGGCGTACGTCAGCTTCAGAGGCATTCGGTGCCAAGATGGTGTGGTCAATCATTGCCGCGAGTTCTTCACGGGAGAGTTCAGCCATGATTTCTTCTTTCATTCTTTATGTGTCTTATAGACCAAGAGCTGCGCGTATGTCGTCGGCGATTTTGCCCAGCTGTTCTTGCGCTTGATTGCGTACCTGCTTCAGATCGTCACCTTCTGCAACGGGGCGGATTACTTCGAGGTAGCACTTGAGTTTGGGCTCGGTGCCGGAGGGGCGAACAATGACGCGCGAATTGTCTTCGGTGAGGAAGAGCATTCCTTCGGTGGGTGGCAAGTTCTCACTACCTGCAGTCAAATCAACCGTTTCGGTGACTGCAGAGCCGCCTAGGGTTGCCGGGACGTTCAGGCGGAGCGAGCCCATCATAGTGCCAATCAACGAGAGGTCCTCCACACGAATGGATACCTGGTCAGTGGCAAACACACCGTAGTCCCGAGAAATCTGATCCAGGACCTCAATCAGGGATGAACCTTCGTTTTTGAGTTGCTCGGCAAAGAGCGAAACCATCAGACCTGCTGAGATGCCGTCTTTATCTTTCACCGCTTCAGGCGCCACACTGTAGCCAATTGCCTCTTCGTAACCGTAGGCAAGGTTCTGAATGCGGGCAATCCACTTGAATCCGGTGAGAGTTTCAAAGTGCGTAATGCCAGCAGCACGGGCGATAGCACCGAGCTGGCGGGAGGAAACGATAGAGTTTGCGAAAACCGGAGCGGGGTCGAGCGCAGAAATATCGCCTAAGCGCTGAATCATAGCGACGCCCAGGAGCGAGCCAATCTCATCGCCGCGTAGCTGACGCCACGTGGACACTGCCGGGTCATAGACAGCAAATGCGGCGCGGTCGGCGTCGGGGTCATTGGCAATAATCAAATCTGCATCACGTTCTTGGGCGAGCGCAAATGCCAAATCGAGAGCGCCAGGTTCTTCGGGGTTGGGGAAGGAGACCGTGGGGAACGTGGGGTCTGGCGCAAACTGCTCTTCAACGGGTGCTACCGTCTCAAAACCTGCGTTGTTCAGAACTTCCAGCATGGTTTTTCCGCCGACGCCGTGCATGGGGGTGTAGATGATGCTCAAGTTGCGTTCTGTCTGTTCGGTGAGCTCACCGATGCGGGAGGTGTAGTCATCTGCCACTGTTTCGGGCAGAATGTCCCAGCCGGATTTAGCGAGGGTAATGGTGGAATCGCTGATTCGTGAGATGTGCCCGGCAATCTCGCCGTCGAAGGGCGGAACGATTTGAGCGCCTGAAGCGTGCTCTTCCACCGCGTTGCCGCCGAGGTACACCTTGTATCCATTGTCGTTCGGCGGGTTGTGGGAGGCAGTGACCATTACACCGATTTCCGCTTTGTATTCGCGGGTTGCCCACGCCAGCACAGGGGTGGGGAGGGCAGAAGGCATGAGCTGGGTATGAATCCCTGCGGCTTCAAAGATTGCCGCCGTTTCTTCTGCAAAAATATCGGAGTTGTAGCGGGCATCGTAGCCGACGACGGCGGTGATTTTATCCCAGTTCTCGGCGGTTGCGCGCTCGTTGGCGTAGGAGGCTAGTCCTGCTGCTGCACGGCGAACAACAACCCGGTTCATGCGCATAGGACCGGCGCCTAGTTCTGCGCGAAGTCCGGCAGTACCGAACTGTAGCGTTCCCGAGAAACGGTCGCTGAGGTCGGCCAGAGCGGCATCGTCACCTGCGGCAACGCGGTCAATGATGTCCTGAAGCTGCGTGCGAGTTTGCTCATCAGGATCGATACTCATCCAATGCTGTGCCTGCTCTAAAAGTTGTGAAGCGGTAGTCATTTTTTCCCCTTGACTGTAAATAAAAATTAGCTAACTGGTGAAGCCAGCAACCTTAAAGTTGCTCGATGATGGATGCGAGCAGTTGCGAGATACGTGGACCGGCGTCCTTACCTGCCTGGATTACTTCTTCGTGATTGAGGGAGGTCTGTTGAATACCAGCAGCCATGTTGGTCACCAAAGAAATACCGAAAACTTCTAGTCCGGCAGCACGTGCGGCAATCGCCTCAAGCGCAGTGGACATGCCCACCAAATCAGCGCCGAGAGTGCGCATCATGCGAATTTCTGCTGGAGTTTCGTAGTGGGGGCCGGAGGTCTGATAGTAAACGCCTTCGAGCAACGACGAATCAACACCGCGTGCGATTTCGCGGATTCGTGGTGAGTACAAGTCGGTGAGATCCACAAAATGTGCACCCTGCAAAGGAGAAGTCGCTGTGGCGTTGATGTGGTCTGAAATGAGCACTGGCATGCCCGGTTCATAGTCGGGGTTAAGTCCGCCACATCCGTTGGTCAAAATCATGGTTTTGACGCCGGCTGCTGCGGCAGTCCGAACACCGTGGACGACGGCGTCAACGCCTCGACCTTCATAAAAGTGAGTACGTGCGCCGATGACCAGAGCGCGTTTGCCCGAAGGAGTCAGAATAGAGGAGAGAATGCCTGGATGCCCAGCAACCGCAGATTTGTGAAAACCGGGAACCAGGTCCGCGGAGATCTCGTGGGTAGTCTCACCGATGAGAGAGGCAGCCTCACCCCAGCCGGAGCCTAATGTCAGTGCAATATCGTGGTGGTCAACTCCCGTTGCTTCAGCAATATAGGCTGCAGCTTCTTGCGCTAGAGCGTTTGCGGGGTAGTCCTCATGGTGTGTGGGGAGGCCAGCGGCGTCCAAATTTTTCTGTGTCATCACATGCCTAACCTACCAAAAACCTGATGCGGGAGGTAAAGAAAGGCACTTTTTGCCCGGTATTCATTTGAACCATTTTCATATCTAGCAGAGAATGAACATGTGACTCTTAAAACAGATTATGCATCGCACAAAATTATTATTCTCGGCGGAGGCCCCGGCGGATACGAAGCTGCACTGGTAGCTTCCTCGCTCGGTGCAGACGTCACCATTATCGAAGACAAAGGTTTTGGCGGCTCGGCGGTTTTGACCGACGTCGTTCCCTCAAAGACCCTCATCGCATCAGCAGATTTGATGGCGCGTATCTCTGAAGCGGCTGATTTGGGGATTACCCTGGGCGAGCGTGGTTCTTTGCAGACCCCTCATGTGGACATGACCAAGGTGAACCAGCGTTTGCTTCGCTTGGCAGAGTCTCAGTCTGCGGATATTAAGCGCACGCTGGAGCGTAGCGGCATCAAGGTAATTAAAGGTCGCGGAAAGCTCGTAGATGAGCACACCGTTGAGGTGACCGACTCCGAAGGCCTGGTGTACCAGCTAGAGACTGCCTATATTTTGCTGGCGGTGGGTACCCATCCTCGCGAGCTAGCTACGGCTAAGCCAGACGGCCACCGCATCTTGAACTGGACTCAGCTCTACAACCTCGAAGAAGTCCCCGAAAAACTGATCGTGGTGGGTTCAGGTGTGACCGGTGCCGAATTCGCCTCAGCCTACAATGGCTTAGGTTCAGACGTCACGCTGATTTCTTCGCGTGATCAGGTGCTTCCTGGCGAGGACGAAGACGCCGCGAAGGTTCTGGAGAACGTTTTTGACCGCCGCGGAGTGAAGGTCATGCCGCGCTCGCGTGCTGAATCGGCGGAATATACCGAGGACGGCGAAGGCGTGATTGTTACGTTGAGCGACGGGCGAAAAGTGTCCGGCTCCCACGTGCTCATTGCCGTGGGTTCTATCCCCAATACGGAGAACCTGGGCTTGGAAGCGGCTGGAGTGGAGACGACCGAATCAGGTCATATTTCCGTTGACCGCGTTTCGCGTACCAACATTCCTAACATCTACGCTGCCGGTGACTGTACCGGAGTCTACCCGCTGGCTTCGGTGGCAGGTATGCAGGGGCGTGTGGCTATTGCGCACATGATGGGTGATTCGGTGAAGCCTTTGCGTACTCACTTGGTGGCATCGAACATCTTTACCTCCCCTGAAATCGCAACGGTGGGTGTCAGCGAGGCAGAAATAGCCTCAGGCAAATACCAAGCAGATATGGTCATGATGTCATTGACCACTAACGCTCGCGCCAAGATGATGGCGGTCAAAGATGGTTTTGTGAAAATTTTTGCCCGCAAGCATTCGGGAACTGTCATTGGCGGTGTGGTTGTGGGTCCGCGTGCGTCCGAACTTATCTTTTCCATTGCACTCGCTATTGATAACAAGCTGCATGTGGATGATATTGCTGAGACCTTCAACGTCTATCCTTCGCTGTCCGGCTCGATTGCTGAGGCGGCTCGTCATCTGCACAACGCTGAGTCGCAGAACTAGAACGCGATACATCTAGCGGTTCTAAGATAAAAGCGGGGCGGGGATTCTGAAAAGAAATCTCGCCCCGCTTTTCGCGTGCTCTGAGAATGAATTTTAGGATGGGCGGATGGAGTCGCGGGGATTCGCTGCATACATGTCGACGTCCCGTGTTTCGTGCGTGAGCAAGATAAAGACGATAGAAATAACCGAAGCGAACGCAAGATACGCGCCGACCGCTCCTACACCCCAATGGGCGTTCAGCCAGACAGCCACAAACGGGGTGAGCGCTGCACCCAGAATAGAAGCGACGTTATAGGAAATTCCCGACCCGGTGTAACGCACATTGGTTGGAAAAAGCTCGGGCAGGTATGCCGACATTGAACCGAAGGTTAGGCCCATCAGCGCCATGCCCACCGACATGAAGATAATGATTTGCGTGATGTTGGCGTTGGCGCCGGTTCCAACTACCTCAGGTGCCATCACGAACCGGAAAGACAGGCCGAATAGCACCATCAGTGTTGTGGTAATTAACTGTTGCTGGCGGCGTCCTGCCTTATCAGCCCACCAGCCAGAGACAGGCACACCGGCGGCAAAGAACAGAATGGAGATAAGTTGGATGATGAGGAACTGGTGATAGGGGATACCCAACCCGCCGCTTTCAACCTTGCCGATGCCGTAAGAGAGAATCCAAGCAGTCATCAAATAGAAAAGTACATAGCAAGCAACCATGATGAACGTTCCCTGAATCATGGGCCACCAGGAGGTCTTGAACGCCTCTACCAGCGGAGTCTTCACTTTCTCATTGTTCTGCACAGCTTGCGAGAAGACCGGGGTTTCTTCGAGCTTGACGCGCACGTACAGCCCAACCAGCACCATCACGATGGACGCTAAGAAAGGAATACGCCAGCCCCAGACCAAGAAGTCGTGATCGAGATTTCCCGCATCGCGTGCTGAATTGAAATTCAACAGTGACGTCAGAACCAGCACAAAACCGTTGGCAAGGATAAAGCCGAATGGAGCGCCTAACTGAGGCCACATCGCTGCGCGGGCGCGTTTGCCTTCTTCAGCGTATTCGGTAGCGAGCAGTGCCGCGCCCGACCATTCGCCGCCGAGTCCTAGACCCTGGCAGAAACGCAAAATGGTGAGCATGGCAGGGGCCCACAGCGCAATCTGGTGATAGGTGGGAAGTAATCCAATCAAGAAGGTGGCAATACCCATCGTGAGCAGCGCACCCACCAGGGTAGCTTTACGACCGATTCGGTCGCCAAAATGCCCAAAAACTACCGAACCAATCGGACGAGCCACAAAGGCCGCGCCGAACGTCGCCATCGACGCCAGCAACTTCGCCGTCTCATTTGCTCCAATAAAGAAGAGGGCGGGGAACACAGCTACAGCTGCGGTGGCATAAATGTAAAAGTCATAGAACTCGATGGTGGTGCCCACCAATGACGCCGTGATGATGCGTGAACGCGGCACGGACGTCTGGGCAGCAGTGTTCGAAGACGGTTGCGACATCATAAAAACCCCTTGCTCAAACTAAATGTGTATGCCAGGTAACTGTATGTACGCTGAGCGAAACCGTGCAGGGTATTTTCAAATATTGAGACTCATCAGGGATAAACCGGCAGGTGAGAGCGCAAAAGCGGAAACTCCCGCTCAGGAATTTCCGCTTTTGAAACGCTGTGCTCAGACGCTTACTTGATAGTTGCAATCACCGAACCGGCTGAAACTGTTTCCCCGGTTTTCAGTTTGAGACCCGCAACTTTGCCTGCCTTGTGCGCGGTGATGGGCTGCTCCATCTTCATGGCTTCAAGAACTACGATGAGATCACCTTCAGCTACCTTAGCGCCGTCCTTGACTGCGACCTTGACGATAGTTCCCTGCATGGGCGAGGTCAGCTCGTTGGAATTAGTCGAGACGGCGCGGGCGGAACGCTCTTTACGCTTCTTCGCTGCAGCAGGAGCCTTGGTAGACGGCGCAGATCCAAGCTGGGGCATGAGAATTTCCATGCGCTTGCCGTTGACTTCAACCACTACCTTTTGCCGGTCATCTTCGTCTGCATCAACGTTACCGAACCCGCCGTCGTAGGGCTTGAGGGTGTTGTTGAATTCGGTCTCAATCCAGCGGGTGTGGACTGTGAAATCTTCAGCAGTTTCAGCGGCAAAAGCCGGCTCGGTCAAGACCTGGCGGTGGAAGTTCGCCACCGTGGGCATACCTTCAATGACCAGCTCTGCCAGGGCGCGGCGCGAGCGCTCAATCGCCTGCTGGCGGGTGGAGCCGGTTACGATTAGCTTTGCCAGCATGGAGTCGAAGGAACCGCCGATGACGTCGCCTTCCATCACACCGGAATCCCAGCGCACACCGGGTCCGGTGGGGATAGCTAATTTTTCCACGGTACCAGGGGAGGGCATAAACGAACGCCCGGCGTCCTCACCATTGATACGGAATTCGAAAGAATGACCGCGCAGAACCGGATCATCAAAACCGAGCTCCTCACCACGGGCCACGCGGAATTGCTCGCGCACCAAATCAATTCCAGAAATTTCTTCGGAGACAGGATGCTCCACCTGAAGGCGGGTGTTGACTTCGAGGAAGGAAATGGTGCCGTCGGTTCCTATCAAAAATTCACAGGTTCCAGCGCCCTGGTAGCCTGCCTCTTTGAGAATCGCCTTGGAGGATTCGTAGAGGCGTTCAAGTTGCGCCTCGGAAAGGAAGGGAGCAGGAGCCTCTTCAACCAGTTTCTGGTTGCGGCGCTGCAACGAGCAATCGCGGGTAGATACCACGACGACGTTACCGGCGGCATCCGCCAAGCACTGGGTTTCAACGTGGCGGGGCGAGTCCAAGAATCGCTCAATAAAGCATTCACCGCGACCAAATGCTGCGGTTGCCTCGCGAACTGCCGAATCAAAAAGCTCGGGGATATCTTCACGCTGGCGAACCACCTTGATGCCGCGTCCGCCGCCACCGAAGGCAGCTTTAATGGCGATGGGCAGCCCAAATTCGTCGGCAAAAGCTTCAACTTCAGCGGCAGATTCCACGGGATCCTGGGTTCCGGGAACCTGGGGAGCGCCGACTTTCTCCGCAATATGGCGGGCAGCAACCTTGTCGCCCAAACGAGTAATAGCTTCAGGCGAAGGACCAATCCAGGTCAGACCAGAGTCAATCACACGCTGCGCGAACTCGGAGTTTTCTGAGAGGAAACCGTAACCGGGATGCACCGAATCAGCGCCAGCGCGCTCAGCAACCTGCAGGAGCTTATCAATGACCAGATAGGAATCAGAGGCAGTGGAACCACCCAAAGAGTAGGCTTCATCAGCCAGGCGCACGTGCAACGCATCGCGATCAGGCTCGGCGTAAACTGCCACTGTCTTAATACCTTCATCACGCGCAGCACGAATAACTCGTACCGCAATCTCACCGCGATTGGCAATTAAAACCTTGGAAACGGGGCCCGTATGGCGGCCCTCACGAGCAACAAAATGAGCGAAATCGCGGTCATGGGTAGTGGACAATGAAAAACTCCTTTGATCCGCGATACGTCGAGAGGAAACTGCCCTGAATCGGGCTGAAACTCTGTGGCTCTGGAGCGCTCACGGTTATGCTTTGTGCGTCTGCTTGTCGATTTTACCGTCAAAACACTACGAATATGTTTAAAAGTTACGCTGATTTCTTCCAAAACTCTGTGATGGAGAGATTCATTTCTTTCAGCATGGAGCGCAATGCGTTCACCGATAGGCCAACGACCGTGTGAAATTCTCCCTCGATTTCGCGGATGAACGCCGCCCCAAAGCCGTCGATGGTGAATGAACCCGCCACCCATAGGGGCTCTTCGGTGCCCACGTATGCGATCATTTCAGCCTCGCTCATCTCTTCAAAACGCACGACGGCGCTGCGCAACTTGGATGCTTCGGGGGCGCGGCTCCCCGTGCGGTTATCGACCAACCAGTGACCGGTGTGTAGCACGCCCTCATTGCCGCTCATTTGACGGATGCGCTCTAGTGCTTTTTCTGCAGTGTGGGGTTTGCCAAAGGCTTGACCGTTCATTTCAAACACTGAATCACAGCCCAAAACCAGTGCCCCTTCCGATTCTGGTAATTGCGCTACTGCCTGTGCCTTAGCCTTTGCCAGCAACAGGGCGGTCTGCGCCGGGGTAATCTCTCCTAGACCGGAAGCATAGGCGTGCTCTTGTGCTTGCTGCAAGGCTTGTTCTTCGTCTACTTCAGAGACAATCACCGTGAATTCCACACCGGAATCTTCGAGAAGTTTTTTCCGGGCGGGGGAGCTGGATGCGAGAATCAGACGAGTTTCGGGTTGAACAGTATTTTCAGTGAGCATATGTTCAGTTTATGGGGCGAGGTCTATTATGTGGAATTTCAGGTTCTCCAGTATTTATTGTTGCCGCTGGCTTCGATAGATTGAAAACGAAAACGATGAAACGACCGTCTCTTTCCAACCAGCTATCGGAGGAATCCCATGAGCGCTTTACCCAACCTTTCCCTCAAACCGCTATCTCAAGAACCCGAATTGGGAAGCGCTGATTTTGCAGCGCTGGAGAAACTCAGTTCCTCATCCGCTCCGGCTATCGTGAAAGCTCCTTCTCAGGGAACTTTGCGTTTGTACCTGTCGCAACCGCAATCCATTGCCGTTGTGCTTCCTCTGCTGGCGCACCTGGGTATTTCCGTCAAGAACCAGGCAGCTTTTGCCGTCACCTTTGAGGGGAAGGACATCACCCTCTTTGAATTAGAACTAGAGCACACCGATTTCCCTCAGAACGACCGCGCACTTGAACTTGCAGAAGACGCACTCAATGCTGTGTTGACTCAAGAAGCTGAGGACGACGAGCTGAACCAGCTCATCACCGCCCAGCAGGTTTCCTGGCGCACCGTCGTCGTCTTGCGTGCTTATGCGGCTTACTTGGCGCAGCTGGGGGTCAAACCCACCACCAAAACTATTGCTGGGTACTATCTGAATTACCCAGAGCTTACTGCCTCATTTATTGAGTATTTCCATACGAGCTTTGACCCTGAACTGGATTTGGACCGGCAGGAGCGTCTAGACCACCGGGAAGAACTTGCAGACCGTATCGAGAAACAGATGGGCGAAATCACCGATGCCGCCACCGAGCAGTTCTTCTCCCATCTGCTTGAGGTCATGCAAGCCACCGTGCGCACCAACCTCTTTCAAAATAAAGAGACGGTAGCGTTCAAGCTTCGCCCGCAGGAGATTTCCTGTGCGCCGGCGCCGCGCCCGCTCTGGGAAATCTGGGTCTACTCACCAAAGGTCGAAGGTACTCACCTGCGCTTTGGAATGGTCTCCCGCGGCGGTTTGCGCTGGTCCGATCGCCCGCTGGATTTCCGCACCGAGATTCTCGGCCTGGTCAAAGCCCAGCGCACCAAGAACGCCGTCATTATTCCTAACGGTTCTAAGGGCGGTTTCTTCCCCAAGGGACTTCCCGACCGCGACGCCGAAAAGGAACTCTATGCGCAGATGGGCGTAGACGCCTACAAGCTGTTCATCGGATCGCTGTTGGATGTTACCGATAACCTGGTGAGCGAAAATGGCGAAGAAAAGATTGTTCACCCCGATAACGTGGTGATTCTTGATGGCCCCGATCATTACCTGGTGGTCGCAGCCGATAAGGGAACCGCAACTTTCTCCGACACCGCTAACTCCCTTTCGCTAGAGCGCGGTTTCTGGTTGGGCGACGCTTTTGCCTCCGGCGGCTCGGTCGGATTCGACCACAAAGACATGGGCATTACCGCCCGGGGCGCGTGGGAATCGGTGAAACGCCATTTTGCTTCGTTCGGCAAAGACATTCAAACCGAAGACTTCACCATGGTCGGAATCGGTGGTATGGCGGGCGACGTATTTGGCAACGGCGTCCTACTCTCACCCCATATTCGCCTGGTCGCCGCCTTCGATTCACGGCACATTTTCATCGACCCTAACCCCGATGCTCAAACCACATTTGCCGAACGCGAGCGCCTCTTCAACCTGCCCCGCGCCTACTGGACCGACTACAACCGGGAACTCATCTCAGAGGGCGGTGGCGTCTTCAACCGCTCCGATAAAACCATCGAAATCAATGAGCAGATTCGGCAGGCGCTCGGCATTGAGGATGAAGTCTCGGAACTGACCCCCGCAGAATTGATTCGCGCTATCATCGCCGCTCCGGTGGATTTGCTTTACACCGGCGGAACCGGCACCTATGTGCGCTCTAGCAGCGAAACAGATGCCGACGTCCGCGATTCCACCAACGATTCCATGCGTATCACTGCCCCCGAACTGCGCGTCAAAGTAGTAGGGGAGGGCGGCAACCTTGGGTTGACCCAGCGCGCTCGCATTGAAGCGGCTCGCCATGGGGTGTTGCTCAATACTGACGCCGTCGACAACTCAGCGGGTGTGGAGACCTCCGACCACGAAGTGAACTTGAAGATTCTGGTAGATCGTTTGGTTGACGCTGGAGAGATTAGCAAGGACGAGCGTGCGGCTTTGATTGAGGAACAGGTCGAGGAAGTTGCGCAGCAGGTGTTGCGCTCGAACATCGACCAAAACATTCTGTTGCAAGCAGAACGCTTGGGCACTCGTCCTACCAATTCAGCGGCAACCCGTTTTATCAAGTTCCTATCGAACAATGCTGGACTGGACCGCGACGTTGAGTTCCTGCCTACCAACGACGAGCTGGCAGAACGCCGGGATAACAAGGAACGCTTGACCAGCCCCGAACTTTCGGTTCTCACCGCTTACTCGAAGCTGTGGCTTACCCAGACTTTGATTGATGAAAACTTTGGGCAGGACCGCTGGCTAGAGCCGGTTCTGCAGGAGTACTTCCCCTCTGCCGTGCGGGAGAAATATGGGAAGCATTTCTGGTCTCACCCTCTGCGCCGAGAAATTATTGCCACCAAGGTAGCCAATGAAGTCGTTGATACCGCTGGAATTGTCTTTGTGTTCCGGGTGGTTGAAGAAACCGGTGCGAGCGTTTCCACCGTGGTGCGTTCGTTCTTGGCAGTGAGCGCCATCTTTGGGTTGAAGGACGCCATGCAGCAGGTGCGCGAACTTGCCCCCACCACTGACCCCGATGTCTGGCGTTCTTTGGTCTATGGCATTCAGCGCTTCACCGATCGCGCCGTACGCAAGGTAGTGCAGGAAGGAACTCTCGCTCGCGCAGAGGTGTCCGGGGAAATTGAGGGTGTGATGGAGTCTTTCATCAACCGTTTCTCGCAGGTTCAATCGCTGTGCGGTCACCTGGAATCTTTCTTGGGCGGTAAGCTGCTCGAACGTGTGCGGGATAACCAGCGGGCAGTGAACCGCTGGGGAGTCGACGGCGCTCTTGCAGATTTGTGGGCGGAGGTTTGGGAGCAGATTGCTCTGGTTGACATCGTCTCCATCGCCGAACAAACCGGCTGGAGCACCGAACGTGTAGCACCGCTTTACTTTGCGTTGTATGAGCGATTCAATGCTTCAAACACCATGATTGCCATTACCGAGCTTCCCCGAGTAGGGCGCTGGGAGTCGATTGCCCGCGCGTCACTCCGATCGGACTTGTATGAGGCGCTGACGGCGCTGACCTGCAAGCTGATCGGATTTGCCGAGGAGAACGGAAAAGCTCAGCCGGAGACTTTTGCCCAGGCAATGAAGCTTGTTCGGGAGTGGGAGAAAGTCACTCCGTTGCAGGCACCGGCGATTCGCCGTCTGACCCAGGAGATTTCTGAGTTCATTAATCTCTACGCAGCAGGTTCACGACGTGCCGATTCAGCGACGATTTCGGTAGCGGTTCGCACGCTGCGCGAGATTGCTTACTAAGACGCGGCGTCTTTTGACGAAGTAGCTGTACGGAGCGCCGAAAGCACACGGTTTTCCCACCGCGCACGGTTCTTTTCTGTGTCGGTGGGCAAACCGTGTGTTTTCGACACCAGGGGGGTGCTTCTATAGTTTTCGTCAAGCCCCCACCGACACACGAGACTCATAAAAACACCCATCCCGCAACATCGCAAACAAAACATTCAACCGCTTACGAGCCAACGCCATCACCGCCTGATTATTCCGCTTACCCTCCGCACACTTGCGATCGTAATAAGCACGCGAAGCCTGATCAGCCTTCAACGAAGCAAAAGCAGATAAGAAAAGCACTCGCTTAAGTGCTTTGTTCCCACGCCGTGAGGCGTGGGAACCCTTAATCGAGGTACCCGATTTTCTATCCACTGGCGCAATCCCAGCATAAGACGCCAGATGAGAAGCATCCTTAAAATCCTTACCCACCACCTCAGTTAGAATCCTGGCACTGGTGCGCACACCCACCCCAGGCATCGAACGAATAACTGCTGATAAAGGATGAGCTTCCACCAAATCCAGTATCTGCTGCTCTGCTTCACTACGCTGTGCCAGAATCAGCTCAAGCTGGGCAGCTAAGAAAGAAATAATCTGAGAAGCACTTGCTGTTCCAGCAACGATGACTGTTTGCTCATCAAGAGCTTGGAAGATTTCTTCCGTAAGCTTCGGTGCAAGCCGAGGTGCTTTCTTTTTCAGTAGGTTACGCACCTTGGTGCGCCCTGCAAAATGAAGTTCTGCAGGAGCAGGGTATTTCTTGAGCAACCCAAGCACCGCCTGGTGCGAAAGTCTAGGACCTAAAACTCGCTCAAGGTGTGGATGAATCTGAGTGAGAAAGCCACGCAGACGGTTTGAAACTGCTGTTGCTTGTGCTGCTAGGTCATCGTCAAAACCGCAGAGCATGGAGAGTTCTGAGGTGGTTTCATCGGCAACTGTTATTCCATGTAGGGTGTGGGGCATGGTGCGGGCTGTTTCAGCGATGATGAAGGCGTCCTTAGCATCTGTTTTTGCTTCACCGGGGTGCAAATCAGCTACTCTTCGCATGGTTAGCCCTGGCAGGTAGGCGACTTGGATACCTATGTTTTGTGCGATAGCTATCGGCAGGGCACCGATTGTTTTAGGCTGGTCCACTACTAGCAGAACAGTTCCTTGGGTGCTGAGCTTAGTCAGTAGTTCACGGATTTTGGGTTCTGATTGGGGTAGGGGTTTATCCCAGATTTTTTGCCATTGCTGGTGAGCGCTGTAGCGTGGTGGTTGGTTTTGCCGACGTCTAGTCCGAGGTAAATGGTGAGGTTTTCGGTCATTTCTTCGCACCTTTGTGTTTTGCGGGTTATGGTGTGAAGTAACCGGTGGTTCACGAATCTCGCACCCACGTTACATTGGCTTTGGATCGTGCTTCTATTAGCGATGGTTTGTGGACCGTTCCCGGCCCCGGTGGCGACACCCCCCTGACCATTATTTGTGTTGGCTGGGGGCATTGAGCCATGCCGGGGCGGGCCGGTTACTTACGCTTCTAGTTTCACCTGTTTTTGGTGTCTTTGTGTGCGCCCTTAAAAGGTAACGGGGGGGCGTCTTGTGTGCTTTTTTCTTAGGGGTCGGCGGCAGGTGGTGCTACCTCTATCGGGCGAGCACCGCCGGTGGCCAGACCCTGGACTTTAACCTCTCTCCGAAGCGGAACGTGGTCGCAGCGAAGCGTTTCCTGGCCAAGGCCCTCAGGTCCAATGCGTCAGCCGGGTATCCCAGAGTGATCAACACCGATAAAGCACCCTCCCTAGCCAAGGCAATCGCCGAGTTGAAGTCAGAGGGAATCTGCCCGCCAACAGTGGAACACCGGCAGGTGAAATACCTCAACAATATCTTGGAAGGCGACCATGGTCGGCTGAAGCGGATCCTCGGGCCGAAAGGCGCGTTTAAGAACCGGACATCTGCATATCGGACGTGGAAAGGGATGGAGGCGATTCATTGCGGAAAGGTCAGGGCACGATGTTTGCCTACGGGCAACCGAACCCGGACGCGGTGATCGTCAACCGGGTCTTCGAGACGGCCTGAGAACGCCCACACGCAGCGGCGATCAGGGAATGAGAAACTGAGTCTTCACTGCTCTCCGCCCAACTTTGCAACAGCACCGACTCGTACAAGTCGACGGCCTGACGACGGAACTCCTCGGAGTAGTTCTTCCTGGCCATGATTCCTGGATCATCTCGCTTCCCCAGCAGGTGCTGGATTCAGCGTGTCCAAGAACCGAGGTCAAGCCCCGACGTGCGCCCGATCTACACCGCCCCGACCGTGGCCGCGGCCAGGGACCGGTTCGAGGAGTTCGCCGAGAAATGGGGCAAGCCCTACCCGGCGATCGTGCGGCTGTGGGAGAACGCCTGGGCGGAGTTCATCCCGTTCCTGGACTACGACATCGAGATCCGCAAGGTGATCTGCTCGACCAACGCGATCGAGTCCCTCAACGCCCGCTACCGCCGGGCGATCCGCGCCCGGGGCCACTTCCCCAACGAGCAGGCCGCGATGAAGACCCTGTACCTCGTCACTCGGAGTCTGGACCCCAAGGGCACCGGACAGACACGATGGACCATGCGCTGGAAGCCAGCGTTGAACGCCTTTGCTATCACCTTCGCCGACCGCATGCCGGCCGCCGAAGACCGCTGACCATGAAAACGCCACTTACACCGTTAGGCGGACAGTCCCTCGTCAAGACCTGTGGATCGGCGAGTTCTACGGGTTGTTCGCGGTGAGCTCGACTTGGTAGCCGTCGGTGTTCGATAGGTTGGCGGCGTAGGTCTGTGGACCGCCGGCGTGGGGGTGTTTGTTGGCGAACATGAGTGCCCAGCCGTGGTCGGCGGCTGCCGCGGTGAGGGCATTGACGCGGTCGTGGTCGCCGGCGTGGAAGGCCAGGTGGTTGAGCCCGGGGCGCTTCCGGTTGTGTGGTTTCACCAGCATGTCGGGTGACTGTTCGATCACGATGTAGGTGCTGTCGAGTCGCCAACTGCGTCCGCCTGGCCATTCTTGGCTCTTCAACTTTGAGCGTGGTGGGGCCCTGAAGTAGGGCTCGCGGCCCTACGCCAGCATGGGTGTTGTCTAGACATCTCATGAGCGAGGACCGCGAGCGTGCACAAGCCTACGTTCGACGTCGATGCGGCGTCGATCCTGTTCAACCTGTCCGGTTACCGAGTCGTCTCGGCCACCCCTGGCGTCGGCGTTGAGCAACCGCGGCAGGTGCTGATCGAGACGACCACGAGCGAGGGCGCCTGCCCCTCCTGCGGGGTGCTGTCCTCGCGGATCCAGGCAAGACCTACCCAGCGCGTGAAGGACGTGCCGTGCGGGGGTGAGCGGCTCGACGTGCTCGTGCGCAAGCGCCGCTACGCCTGCCGTGAGTCGTTGTGCCCGCGGCGGTCGTTCACCGAGGAGACCGAGCAGCTGCCCGCGCGGGCGAGGGTCACGACCCGGCTGACCGAGCAGGTGATATCCGTCTGCCGGGCCGAGCCGCGGTCCATCGTGTTCACCGACCTGGACGACGGCGCGATCCTGGACGTCGTCGACGGCCGCCGCGGCAAGGTCGTCACCTCCTGGCTCGCGGCGCGGCCGCGGTGGTGGCGCCGGCGGGTGCAGGTCGTCGCCCTGGACATGTCGAGTGAGTTCCGGGCCGCGGTCCGCAAGGCACTACCGCGGGCGAAGGTCAGCGTGGACCACTGGCACGTGGTGCGGCTGGCCAACGAGATGGTCACCAAGGTGAGGAGGCGCCGGGTGTGGGAGCTGCACGAGCGCCGAGGACGGGCGACCGACACCCCGTGGAAGTACCGCAAGCTGCTCACCTGCGCCGGTGACCGGCTCACCGTCCGGCAGCGCACCAAGCTGCAGCAGATCCTGGCCGAGGACGTCGAGCTGGCCGTCGCGTGGGGCATCAAGGAACACGTCCGCCAGGTCCTCACCGCCACCGACACGCCCTCCTTCCAGCGGCACTGGGCCCGCCTTGAGAGCGCCGTGCGAGCCACCCACCTGCCCGAGCCGGCCGCGCTGTTCCGGACCCTGCTGGCCTGGCGTCGTGAGCTGCTCACCTTCTGCCGAACCAGGGTCACGAACGCTCGCACCGAGGCGGCGAACCTGACCGCCAAGACGATCAAGAGGGTCGGGCGCGGGTACCGCAACCATCGGAACTACAGATGCCGCATCATTGGCTATGCGCCCCGACCGATCGCGGCGTGAACACCCAGCACCACGCTCAAAGTTGAAGAGCCAAATTGAGTCCAGTACAATATTGTTATCACGATATCGAGGAGGCATACCGATGAACCCCATCCGCTACCACGATGACGTCGAAGTGCCCGTGGAGAACGAGGCCGAGATCTCCCAGCGCATCGTCGAGCGCATGGCCGCCACCCAGGCCGAGAACGCCGACCGTCACCGCCACGCCCACCGCGACGCGCACGCCAAGAGCCACGCGATCCTCACCGGGCAGCTCACCGTGCACGACGACCTGCCGCACGAACTCGCGCAGGGCATCTTCGCCACCCCCGGCACCCACGAGGTCGTCGCGCGCCTGTCCTCGGCACCCGGCGACATCCACTCCGACGAGATCCCCGCCCCCCGCGGGTTCGCCCTCAAGATTATCGACGTGGAGGGCGAGCGTCTCTCCCCCGACCTCGGCGGCGCCAACCAGGACTTCCTCATGGTGAACTTCCCGACGCTCGCGTTCGGCACCGTGACCAAGTACGAGGACATGCTCGACATCCTCGAGAAGAACGCGAGCAACCCGGCCGCCGCGCAGAAGGCGGTCTCCGCCGCCGCCCGGGGCATCGCCTCGATCACCGAGAAACTCGGTCGCACCCCCGGCGCGACCATCCAGGGCCTCGCGAACGACTACTCCCACATGCTCGGTGAGACCTTCTACACCCAGGCCGCGATCCGTTACGGCGACCACGTCGCCAAGATGTCCCTCGCGCCGACCGGGGAGGTCGCCGAGCTCACCGGCGTCGACGTCGGCGACGACTTCGACGCGATGCGCACCGCGGTCGTCCGCCACTTCATGACCAAGGGTGCGACGTACGAGCTGCGGGCGCAGCTGTGCACGGACCTGGAGACCATGCCCGTCGAGGACGCCGCCGTGCTCTGGGACGAGGACGAGGCACCCTTCCGGACCGTCGCGACGGTCCGCTTCGACCCGCAGGATGTCAGCCTGCCCGCCCGTCGGGTCGCCGGTGACGACCACCTCGCGTTCAACCCGTGGAACGGAGTCGAGGCTCATCGGCCCCTCGGGTCGATCATGCGCGTGCGCAAGCTCGCCTACGAGTCGTCCTCGCGGCAGCGGCACGACCTCAACGCCGTGGCCCGCCGGGAGCCGGACTCCCTCGCCGACCTCACCGCCTGACCCCCCACCCCCTTGGAGGACCCCATGAATGAGAAGCTGACGTCCGAACAGACCCGCATCGACCCGCGCCTCTCGGAGGAGAGCCGCATGGAGGAGTTCCGCCGCGTGGTCAAGGAGGTCGCGGCCGACGCGCCGACGATCTCCCAGATCGCGATCAACTCCCTGCTCACCGACAAGAACCCGCTCCACGAGGGCACGTACATGTCGGCTGGCCGGGCCGGTGCCCGCTCCGGCAACGTGTCCGAGCTGACCGCCATCGCCGACCTCAGGCCCGGCGGCGCCGACCGGCTGCGCCGCATCTTCGGCCTCACCGGCGGCGACTTCGACGGCGCCAAGCGCGTCTCGACGCTGCACAACATGCGGTTCGTGTTCTTCGACGACGACACGCGTGTGCTGTTCGCCACGGCCTACGACGGCGACTGGGACACCTACATCGACGACTTCGCGACGAAGATCCCCGAGCTCATGGACCTGTTGTTCGCCAATGTCGAGGGCTGGCCCGGTATCGACTCGCCCGACGTCAAGGACTACATCGCGAATCACCAGATCGACGCCGCCGCGTGGTTCGTCGCGAACCCGCAGGTGACGGTCGTGGACGTGCGCCGGTACCAGCGCATGGAGCAGGCCCTGGACACGTTCTTCGACGCGATGGCGGCGAACACCGCGATGGACGCGACGACCCGGGAGGCCCTGTCGGCGCTGTCGGACGCGGTGGCGACGCCGCAGGGGGTGGACTACTGATGCCGTTCGATCACCTCAGGGAGCTGCGCAAGCGGTTCCGTCGGGAGAGCGTCACGCTGCAACTCGACGACATCCAGTCCCTCATCCTGCGGTCGCGGCCCGAGCCCTACGTCGGGATCCACGCGGGGTTGCGGGTCGACACCCCCGAGGGGGGTCGTGCCCTGCTGGGCCGGCTCGTCGAGTACGTCCCCTCGGCGCAGGACTGGACCGCGGACATGCACGCGTGGACGGGGGTGGCGATCAGCCACGCCGGCCTCAAGGCGATGGGCCTGCCGGAGGAGTCCCTCGCGAGTTTCCCGCTGCCGTTCCGGCAGGGCATGGCGGCCCGCGCGGGCCAGCTCATGGACACGGGCGAGAACGCCCCGGAGACGTGGGAGGAGTTCTACAAGGACGACTCCCTGCACGTCGCGGTGACGATCTACGCCGACTCGGAGGAGTCCCGGGCGGACGCCGTGGAGAAGGCTCTGGGGTACCTGGAGGAGATCGACGGGGTCACCCTGCTCGGCACGCACGCGTTCGGGGCGCCGGATGCGGCCAACCCGTTCGGCTACCACGACTCGCTCAGCCAGCCGCTCGTCGCGGGCGCCGGCGTCGACGCCCTCCCGGGGCAGGAGCGGGCCATCGCGGCGGGCGAGTTCATCCTCGGGGAGGACAGCGAGACGGGTTCGCCCGTCGCCATGCCCTCGCCGGACGTGCTGGGTCGTAACGGCTCGTTCGTCGTGCTCCGCAAGTACGACAGCCGTGTCGGCGCCTGGAACGACTTCCTCCGCGAGCACGCGGAGGAGGACACGCAGGAGTCCCGCGACGCCTTGGGCGCCAAGCTCGTCGGCCGGTGGCGGTCGGGGGCGCCGCTCGTCCTCTCCCCCGAGAAGGACGACGTCGACCTCGGCATGGATCAGTCCCGCAACGACGACTTCGACTACTCCGACGACCGCCGCGGCCTCATGTGCCCCCACTCGGCGCACGTGCGCCGCATGAACCCGCGCGGCAGCGAGCTGACGATCCTCACGGACGAGAACATCCACCGGATCATCCGCCGCTCCTCGACGTTCGGCCCCGAATGGGACCCCGACCTCACCGCCGCCGACGACAAGGACGACGAGCGCGGCCTGTTCTTCATCTTCATCAGCGCCCGCGCCTACGACACGGTCGAGTTCCTCCAGCAGGAGTGGATCAACCGCGGCAACTTCGTCGACCTCGGTACCGAACGCGACCCCGTCGTCGGACTCCACGAGGAACCGGGTCGGTTCACCATCCCCGACCGCCCCGTCCGCAAGCGCGTCGACGGCGTGACCACGTTCAACCGCCTCCGCGGCGGCGAATACATGTTCATGCCCTCCCTCACCGCCCTCCGCTGGATCGCCGACGCAGGCTGGGAGAGCTGACCAGGCCGGCGGATCGAGACCGGTGCTCGCCCGGTCGTCCGCACCGGCGATGAACGAGAGGCCCCCTCCCAACCCGGGAGGGGGCCTCTCGACTTGGAACGCCGTGGCTCTGGGGCCGTCCGCGCCCTCGGACCTCACGAGGGCGAGCACGCGCTCGACGCGCTCAGCCGTGTCGATGGCCCCCCTGCCCCCTTCCTCACCCCGCATGACGTCATCCGGGGGGCGGGGGTCAGGTGGTCGCGAGTTCCAGGACCTGGGCGGCGACCTCGCGGGCGGCGGGGACGGCGGACTCGACGAAGGAGGTGCGGGTGCGGCGTTCGACGAGGTCCTCCACCGTGAGGGCGCCCTCCGCCAGCACGCCGAAGAGCATCTCCGCAACGGTGTAGGCGACGCCCTCGGCGACGGGGCCCGCGAACCGGGGGTACCGACGGCCCAACTCCGCGACACGACCGGCCTCGGTGCCGTAACGGCGCACGAGACGGGTCGGTTCCTCGAGACGGGCCAGCACCTCCCGCGGCGCCGCGCCCACGAGCGGGAGCATCCTCGTCCGGCACTCCCGGTCCGTCCCGAGACGACGGCAGGCGGCGTCCACGGCGTCCTCGGCCATCGTGCGATAGGTCGTGAGCTTGCCCCCGGCGATCGTCAGGGGCCGGCCAGGTTCGTCGATGAGCAGGTGCCGTCGGGACACGTCGGCGGTCGCGCCCGCCTCGACGAGTGGGCGCTCCGCGCCCTCCGACAGATCCCCCGACGCGCCGTGCTCGCGCCTCTCCCCGAACCCGTGCCTCCCGATCCGCCTCTTCGTCCCTCCCGTCGACCCGCCCGACGGAGTCGGCAGCACCAACGGCCGCAGCCCGGCGAACCGGCCCACCACGTCCTGCCTGGTCAGGGGGCGCTCCAGCGCGCGGTTGATCGTGGCGAGGAGGAAGTCCTCGTCGGATTCCGGCACCGGCGGAGCGATGCCGTCGACCCCGGGAGCGGCGTCGTCGGTGAGGCCGACGAGCACGAGGCCGTCGCTCTGTGGCAGAGCGAACACGAACCGGCCGAAGTGACCCGGCACCGGCGCGGTGAACACGGCGCTGGGACACCCGAGCGCCTCGGCCCGCACGACCAGGTGGGATCCGCGGCTCGGCGAGATCCGCAACGACGGGTCGTGTTCACCGGCCCACACGCCGGTCGCCGAGACGACCGTGCCCCGAGCCTCGACGCTCTCGCCCGTCGTCTCGTCCGTGAGGGTGAGTCGGTCCTCACGCAGGTCGGTCGCGGCGCACCGGGTGAGGACGTCCGCGCCGTGCGCCGCGGCGGTGCGGGCCAGCGCGATCACGAGGCGGGCGTCGTCCTCGAGCTGACCGTCGGTGTAGTAGACGGCACCGCGCAAGGGCCCTACCCCCGGATCTTGGACACGGGGTGTGATTACGCAGCCGTCGGCAGCGTAGCGGTGTTGCCGGTCTCGTAGAGGACCGGCGGGACGTAGCGGCACCACGAATGGCGTCGCTTGGTGTTGTAGCGGACGAGCCACCTGAAGACCTGCCGGCGGCAGACCAGTTCGTTGCTCCAGCAGGCGGCGTCTTGGAGAACCTCGCGCTTCATGGTGGCGTTGAACGACTCGGCCAATGCGTTGTCCGCGCTGGACCCGACGGCGCCCATGGACTGGGTGACGCCGAGCTTGCGACAGAGCTTGGCGTAGTCCTTCGAGCAGTAGACCGACCCGTGGTCGCTGTGAAATACGCTGCCCTTGAGGGTGCCCCGGGTTGCGGCGGCGGCCTTCAACGCGTCCTCGACGAGCTCGGTACGCATGTGGTCAGCGATGGCCCACCCGACAAGCCGACGGCTGTAGCAGTCGATCACGGTCGCCAGGTAGAGGTTCGTGCCGTCGGCGATCGGCAGATAGGTGATGTCGCCGACGTAGCGCAGCCCTGGTGCCGGGGCGGTGAAGTCGCGCTTGAGCAAGTCGGGGTACTTCTGGCCAGACGGTTCGGGGATCGTGGTCCGCACCCGCCGCTTCTTCACATAGCCCCGGATTCCTTGCAGCCGCATCACCCTGGCGACGCGCTTGTGGTTTACCCGCTCACCGGCAGGCGCGCTGTCGTTGAGCTCGGCGGTGATCCGTGGCGCACCCTGGGTGTTGTCCTCGGCATGGACAGCCCTGATCCGCTCTGCCAGCGCCGCGTCGTCAGCTGCCCTGGCTTCTCGGGCCGGGGCAGCCTTGAGCCAGGCGTAGTAGGACGAGCGCTCGATCTCGACGAGCTCACACAGTCGCTTCACCTCGAAGGTGGCGGAGTTGCCGGCGACGAACTGGAAACGACTCACCAGCCCGTCTCCCCAGCGAAATACTTGGCCGCCCGCTGGAGGATCTCCCGCTCGGTGGTCAGCTTCGTCGTCTCGACCTCGAGCTCGTTGACCCGGGCCTCGAGCCGGGCGATCTTCTGCTCAGGCGTCTCACCGGCGGGACCCGTAGGGCTTGTCGGCGACGGCTTGGACTGCAGTGGGCTGGAGGTCAATGTCCCGTCAGCGGCGGTCTTCTTGCCGGTCCCGTAGACCTCGAGCCAGTGCCGCAGCGTGCCGCGCACGATGCCGAGATCCTCGGCGATGCCGCGGACCGTGGCGCCCGGGGTGGACTCGTAGGTGCTGTTGCAAAGTTGGGGCAGTAGAAAGACCGGCGTGAAATAATCACAGCCATGGGCATCTTCTCCGGTCGTCATTTCCCCCGTGACATCACTCTGTGGGCAGTGCGGTGATACTGCCGCTACGGGGTGAGCTACCGCGATCTAGAGAAAATGATGACTGAGCGGGGCGTGCCGGTCAATCACACCACGATCTACCGCTGGGTCCAGAAATACGGCCCTGAGCTGGACAAGCACACTCGGTGGTACCGGCAGGTACCCGACTGGCAGGCCAGTTCCTGGCAGGTGGATGAGACCTATATCCGGGTCGGCGGCAGGTGGTGCTACCTCTATCGGGCGAGCACCGCCGGTGGCCAGACCCTGGACTTTTACCTCTCTCCGAAGCGGAACGTGGTCGCAGCGAAGCGTTTCCTGGCCAAGGCCCTCAGGTCCAATGCGTCAGCCGGGTATCCCAGAGTGATCAACACCGATAAAGCACCCTCCCTAGCCAAGGCAATCGCCGAGTTGAAGTCAGAGGGAATCTGCCCGCCAACAGTGGAACACCGGCAGGTGAAATACCTCAACAATATCTTGGAAGGCGACCATGGTCGGCTGAAGCGGATCCTCGGGCCGAAAGGCGCGTTTAAGAACCGGACATCTGCATATCGGACGTGGAAAGGGATGGAGGCGATTCATTGCGGAAAGGTCAGGGCACGATGTTTGCCTACGGGCAACCGAACCCGGACGCGGTGATCGTCAACCGGGTCTTCGAGACGGCCTGAGAACGCCCACACGCAGCGGCGATCAGGGAATGAGAAACTGAGTCTTCACTGCTCTCCGCCCAACTTTGCAACAGCACCCGATGCACGGGGAAGCGAACGAGATCAGACCTGCAGCTGCCGCAGCCAGGATGCCGATCATCAGTGACCCGGTGGCCGCGGCGTCGGCGAACTGCTAGCCGATCGCCAACTGCGCCATCACATCAACGGTCATGATGCTGGTGCCTCCTCGGCCAGCGGCAGGGCGACATCAAGGATGTCATCGGCGGTGACCTCCCTCAGGAACACCGCGGCCGGGCGGTGGGGAAGAAGACGGTGTTCTGGTTGTCCCGGAGGACCACAACACCGAGGAAGGTCATCATGCTGCCCGGTGGGTGGTCTGCAGCGACTCTGCCCACCTCGGCACTCAACCCTACTGTGGGGGTTACTTGTAGCGAAGCGAGCTGAACATCCCGGTTTCCATGTGATAGGCGTTATGGCAGTGAAATGCCCACTCACCGGGGTTCTCAGCGATCAGGTCGGCGATCATGGTTTCACCCCCGCGGAGAAGGACGGTGTCCTTGCGTAGCCCGCCGCTGCCGGGCAGCGCCCACGTGTGGCCGTGGATGTGCATGGGATGGGGCATCATGGTCCTGTTGCGCATGACCATCCGCAGGCGCTGGCCCTCCTGCACGGTCGCGGGGGAGGATTGGCCGTCGGTGAGAATGCTCCATTCATACGGCATCATCTGCCCGCCCAGGTCGATGCTGACTTCTCGGTCTGGTGTGCCCTCGGGCAGGAGTGCACGGTCTGCTGGCTTCAGGGAGGACAGAAGCAGTCCGGTGGACGACAGCTCGGGGAAGTCGACATCGGGGCGAGGGGCCTGGCCGCCGGCAGTGCGGATGACGGCGAAGGCGCGGTCGTCCTTACCCACCGCCAAAGCCGTGAGCGGGAAGACGCCGTCGCCGAGGATGACCTCGACGTCGACACGCTCGCCCATGGACAGGTAGATCGATTCGGTCTCCCAGGGCTGGACAGGGAAGCCGTCGGTGTGGGTGACGGTCATGCGGTGACCACCGAGGGCCACCTTGAAGATGGTGTCACCGCCGGAGTTGATAAACCGCAGGCGGGCCTTGTCGCCCGGGCGAGCCTCGAAGGTCCGGTGAGCACGGGGGATACGTCCGTTGATGAGGTAGTACGGATACATCACATCGCCGGCATCCCCGCCCAGTACGCGGTCCGGGGTGCCGTGGTCTCCCATTTCCATCCCCCCGTTATGGTCGCCCATTTCCATCCCCCCGTTATGGTCGCCCGAACCCATTCCGGTGAGCTTGTCGAGCTCATCGTCGGGAGTGCCCTGAATGCCATCGACCCAGTCGTCGAGCACGATGGTCCACTCGACGTCCTGGTCCTCAGCGTCTTGCGGGTCACGGATAATCAGTGGGGCGTGGAGGCCGCGATCAAGCTGCAGGCCGGTGTGGGAATGGTAGAAGTAGGTGCCACCGTGGGGGACTTCAAAAACATAGGAGAAAGACTCGCCAGGTTCAATGGGGTCCTGGGTCATGCCGGGCACACCGTCGGCTGCGTTGTGGAGTGCGATGCCATGCCAGTGGATAGAGGTGCTCTCAGGCAGTTCATTGGTGATATCGACCTGGAGGACGTCGCCGGCGGTGGCCTCAATGGCCGCATCCCCGGTGTCAGAGACGTACCCCCACGTCTTGGCTTCGATGCCGCCGATATCCAGGGAGAGGGGCCGGGCGGTCAGTGTCCGGCGCACCGTCGGCTCACCGAGCGCAGTGGGGGTGGGAGTGGGGCGAAGGGAGGAACCTGATGCCGAGGCAGCGGGTCCAGGGTTGCTGGTGCAGGCGGTCAGGGCCCCGGTGCCGGCGAGGACGAGCCCGCCGAGCAGAAACTGTCGTCGGGAAGATGCGTTTGTCATGATTTAACCTTTCTTGGTGCAAGATTTCAGTGATACGGAAGACAGGCGCAGGTGAGGACCCTGCTGAGCCATCACGTCAGGCGCAGGTCTGTGACACAGGTGGCACCGTCGTCGGTGGTGGAAAACTCCGTGGTGCCGGTACGCCCCTGGTAGCTGACCTCAATCAGGCCGGTGGTATCATCAGGAAGCCAGAAGCCAATAAACCCATTGTCGAAGGTGGTTGTCGCCTCGTCCACCAGCACCTCACCGGTCGCCTCATCAGTGATCGTGACCTGGATATCCTCATTGTCGAGTTCCCCCAGGCAGGTCGTGAGGCTGTGGTAGAAGCAGTCGTGGGTGGAGGTGAGATAGGGTGCGATCGAGACATACGTCTGATTGTCGGGAAGATCGACCACGACTTCCTGGTCATCGCTCGAGGGCAGCAGTTCATCGGCACGCACTGAGGCGATCAGATCTGTGGGACGCTCAGTGACCTTCTGCCGGTCGAGGTGATTAATGATCTCCACCGCGTCCATGGCGCCCAGGCCATGGGTAGTCAGGAATGTATCCTGGGACACCGTCCCGTCGGCGGTGGGTTCCGGGTCGGCGGCCGAACACCCCGTGAGGGCGAGGGCAAGGGCGGCGGCTGCGATCGCTGCTCGTTTCACGTCAATCTCCTTGGATCGTGGTAAGACCGTGAGAAGACACCGCCTCAAGGTCGATGCCATACCTTATATCTAACACGGGTGCCTGACGGACTAGAAACCAAAAACCCTGCTCACAGCACTATGACAGGGCGAAAAGGGGGTGAATTCGGTGGGCTGGGTCACCACCGGGTCACCACCCCACAGCCGTGGGCGATGTCCTTCTACCCGCCCCGGGTATGCGGTGCAGGCAGTGAAATCCCTGGTGGCGCCTGCTGAACCGACCAGTGGAGGCGATGCCGCCGGCCCGGGGTGGGGCACAGGGGTGACGGCGGTCGAAGGGTGATGTTTGAAGATTTGATGAAGATTTCCCCGCCGGGCACTGAGCGAGGGTGGTATTCCCCCCTGGCCGGAGCGATACTGGGGTCTATGGCTGACTACACACCGACCACCGCCACGCCCCCGGGGCGGGTGCTGGTCGTCGATGATGAACAACCCCTGGCTCAGATGGTGGCCTCCTACCTCATCCGGGCCGGCTTCGATACCCGCCAGGCGCACACCGGCACCCAGGCCTTGGACGAGGCCCGTCACTTTTCCCCCGATGTTGTGGTGCTGGATCTGGGGCTACCCGAACTCGACGGCCTGGAGGTGTGCCGACGGATCCGCACCTTCTCGGACTGCTACATCCTCATGCTCACCGCGCGTGGCAGCGAGGACGACAAGATCAGCGGTTTGACCCTGGGGGCGGATGACTACATCACCAAACCTTTTAGCATCCGGGAACTGGTGACCCGGGTGCATGCGGTGCTGCGCCGCCCGCGCACCAGCACCACCCCACCGCAGGTGACCACCCCCTTGATCGTTGGTGACCTCATTCTTGACCCCGTCGCCCATCAGGTGCGGGTGGGGGAGACGACCGTAGAGCTCACCCGCACGGAGTTCGAGCTGCTGCTTGCCCTGGCTCTGCGCCCCGGCCAGGTGCTGACCCGCCACGACCTGGTCACCGAGGTCTGGGACACCACCTGGGTCGGTGATGAACGCATCGTCGATGTCCACATCGGCAACTTGCGTCGCAAGCTCGGCACCGACACCCGGGGCCGGGGGTTTATCGACACCGTGCGTGGCGTGGGCTACCGGGTGGGGCAGCCATGAATCACGGACCCGGCCTGACCTTCCGCTTCCTGGCCGCCCAGGTGTTGGTCGTGGTGATTAGCCTGCTGGTGGCCGCGGCCGTGGCCACGATGGTGGGCCCGACCCTGTTCCATGATCATATGTTGATGACCGGCCAGGAGGACCCCTCGCTGGAGCTGTTCCATGCCGAGCAGGCCTACCGGGACGCCAACCTGATCACCCTGGCCGTCGCCCTGCCTACCGCCTTGATCAGCGCCCTGCTGGCCAGCCTGTGGTTATCGCGTCGCCTGCGCACCCCCCTGCAGGATCTCACCCGCGCCGCTACCAGCCTGACGGCCGGCAACTACCGTATCCGCGTGCCCGCCGGAGAAGCAGGCCCCGAGGTCACCACCCTGGCGCATGCCTTCAACACCATGGCCGACCGGCTGGAACACATCGAACAGGTCCGCCGCCAGATGCTCTCTGATCTGGCCCACGAAATGGGCACCCCCTTATCGGTGCTCACGGTCTACCTCGATGGTCTCCAGGACGGGGTTGTGGACTGGAATAATGCCATCCACACGATCATGGCTGATCAACTCGCCCGCCTGACCCGGTTGATGGAAGACATCGACGATGTCTCCCGGGCCCAGGAACACCGGATCGATTTGGACCTGGCGGAGGAAGGGCTCGGGGATCTGCTCCATACCGCCGCTGCTGCCGCGGGGGAAGCTTATGCTGACAAAGGCGTCGATTTACAGGTCGAGACCATTACGGACACCGCCCGGGTGCTCGTGGACCGGCAACGCTTCGGCCAGGTGATGAGCAATCTCCTGTCGAACGCGCTACGGCACACCCCGGCCGGTGGGCAGGTCCGGATCAGCGTCCACCGACAGGGGGCGTCCACCGCGCTCATCCACGTTGCCGATGACGGCGAGGGCATCCCACCTGGCCAGCTTGGACACATCTTCGAACGCTTCTACCGGGGGGATGCCGCCCGCAGCCGGGACAACGGCGGGGCCGGGATCGGTCTGACCATCTCCAAGGCATTGATCGAGGCCCACGGCGGCACTCTCACCGCCACCTCCCCCGGACCCGGTCGCGGAGCGGTGTTTACCCTCCGCCTCCCGCTGTCCCCTCCCGACAGTGAGGAGGCTGCTCGGTGACCGCACCCTGCCCCGCGTGAGGGCCGTGCCCTTCATCCCTTCCAAATATACCCCCCTGGGGTATATGCTAGAGAGTAGCATCGCCGCATCCCACCGACCCGTAGGAGCTTTCCCATGATCACCTCCCCGCCCCGCCTCTTGCCGATGGCCTCCCACGGCTGCAGCTGTTGCGGACCTGCCTCACGTGCCGACACCGCCTCCATCCCTGCCGCCAGCGACTCGTCAGCAGGAGGGTCCTCCTCTAGCTACCAGGTCACCGGCCTGAGCTGCGGGCACTGCGCGAAAAGCGTGACCCAGGCCCTTCAGGCCCTTCCCCAGGTCGACGACGTCCAGGTTGATCTCGCTGCTGGTGGTGTTTCCACCGTCACGGTCACCGGTGTCGTACCTCCGGAGATGGTTCGCCGGGCTATCGAGGAGACCGGCTACACCGTCTTATCCTGATCAGTTTTACCCATCATCTCGACCCCGACCGGGTTGAGCGAAAGGAACGTCATGAGCACTCCCCACCATTCCGGTGATCACCATGGTGATCACCCCGCTCCGGAAACAGACCACACCCAACACCCGGATCATGCCAGCCACGAACACCACGCAGATGCCGACACCCACGGCCAGGCGATGCCCCACGATCACCCGCACTCTGCCCTGGACGACGACCACCACGTTCATGGTCACGGCGAACACGCCGGACACAGCACCGCAATGTTTCGGGACCGCTTCTGGTGGTCGCTGATTCTGTCCATTCCCGTCGTTATTTTCAGCCCCATGGTCGCCCACCTGCTCGGCTACCACCTCCCGGCATTCCCCGGATCCACCTGGATCCCCCCGGTGCTGGGCACGATTATCTTCGTCTACGGCGGAACGCCTTTCCTCAAGGGCGGATGGAAAGAACTGAAATCCCGCCAACCCGGGATGATGCTCCTGATCGCCATGGCCATCACCGTGGCGTTTGTCGCCTCCTGGGTCACCACTCTGGGGCTGGGCGGTTTTGAGCTGGACTTCTGGTGGGAGCTGGCCCTGCTGGTGACCATCATGCTGCTGGGCCACTGGCTGGAGATGTCCGCTCTCGGGGCCGCGTCCTCCGCGCTTGATGCGCTGGCTGCCCTGCTGCCGGATGAGGCCGAGAAAGTCATCGACGGGACCACCCGCACCGTGGCCATCTCCGAGCTGGTCGTCGACGACGTCGTGCTGGTGAGGGCCGGTGCCCGGGTGCCGGCCGACGGAATCATCCTCGACGGAGCCGCCGAATTCGATGAGGCAATGATCACCGGCGAATCCCGTCCCGTCTTCCGCGACACCGGTGACAAGGTGGTCGCCGGTACCGTGGCCACCGACAACACCGTCCGCATCCGGGTGGAGGCTACCGGCGGGGACACCGCCCTGGCTGGGATCCAACGCATGGTTGCTGACGCCCAGGAGTCCTCCTCCCGGGCCCAGGCCCTGGCGGATCGGGCGGCGGCGTTGTTGTTCTGGTTCGCGCTGATCTCCGCTCTGATCACCGCGGTGGTGTGGACCATTATCGGCAGCCCGGACGATGCCGTGGTGCGCACGGTCACGGTGCTGGTCATCGCCTGCCCGCATGCCCTGGGCCTGGCGATTCCGCTGGTCATTGCGATCTCCAGCGAGCGGGCCGCGAAATCCGGGGTGCTCATCAAGGACCGGATGGCGCTCGAGCGGATGCGCACCATCGACGTGGTGCTCTTCGACAAAACCGGCACCCTGACCGAGGGTGCGCACGCGGTCACCGGTGTCGCGGCAGCTGTCGGCGTCACCGAGGGCGAGCTGCTGGCCCTGGCCGCCGCCGCGGAGGCCGACAGTGAGCACCCCGTGGCCCGCGCCATCGTGGCGGCCGCGGCCGCCCATCCCGAGGCCTCCCGTCGGCAAATCCGTGCAACTGGTTTCAGCGCCGCCTCCGGCCGGGGGGTCCGGGCCACTGTCGATGGCGCTGAGATCCTCGTGGGCGGGCCGAACATGCTGCGCGAGTTCAACCTCACCACCCCGGCCGAGCTCACCGACACCACCAGCGCCTGGACCGAGCGTGGGGCCGGTGTGCTCCATATTGTCCGCGACGGTCAGATCATCGGTGCGGTGGCCGTCGGGGACAAGATCCGCCCCGAATCCCGCGCCGCCGTGAAAGCCCTGCAGGACCGCGGGGTGAAGGTCGCGATGATCACCGGCGACGCGCAGCAGGTGGCCCACGCCGTCGGTCAGGACCTAGGCATTGATGAGGTCTTCGCCGAGGTCCTGCCCCAGGACAAAGACACCAAGGTCACGCAGCTGCAGGACCGGGGTTTGAGCGTGGCCATGGTCGGTGACGGTGTCAATGACGCCCCCGCTCTGACCCGCGCGGACGTCGGTATCGCCATCGGTGCCGGCACGGATGTGGCCATGGAATCTGCCGGGGTGGTCCTAGCCAGTGATGACCCGCGGGCAGTGCTGTCGATGATTGAGCTGTCCCAGGCCAGCTACCGCAAGATGATCCAGAACCTGATCTGGGCCTCTGGCTACAACATCCTCGCCGTGCCGTTGGCCGCCGGAATGCTTGCCTCGATCGGGTTCGTGCTGTCCCCGGCCGTGGGCGCGATCTTGATGTCTGCCTCGACCATCGTGGTGGCCCTGAACGCCCAGCTGTTACGCCGCATTGATCTGGACCCGGCTCACCTGGCTCCGACCGAGTCGAAAGAGGAACACGCCACGCCTACTCCGGCATCCACCGCCGTCCACTGATCCACCACTTCTCTCCACTGCCCCCATATGACCCTGAAAGGCTCCACCATGAAGCGCACCCTTGTTCTTTCCACTCTCGCCGTGGCCTCCACCCTGGCGCTGGCCGCCTGCGGTGAGGCCACCGAGTCAGGCAACACCGACGCCACCACCTCGGCCACCAGCACTGCGACGACTACCCCTGAGACGACCTCGGCCACCACGGCGACGACTGAGGCGGACGGGGAGATCTCCGCCGATCACAACGACGCGGACATCATGTTTGCCCAGATGATGATCCCCCATCACCAGCAGGCCGTGGAGATGAGTGAGATGCTCCTGGCCAAGGAGGGTATCCCCGCCCAGGTCGTGGAGTTTGCCCAGGGGGTTATTGACGCCCAGGGACCGGAGATTGATCGGATGAACGCCATGCTCGAGGCCTGGGGGCAGCAGCCGGTCACCGACTCTGGGGGCATGGATCACGGCGAGATGGGTGGCATGGATCACGGCGAGATGGGTGGCATGAGCGGGATGATGAGCCAGGAGGACATGACAGCCCTTGAGGAAGCCCAGGGCACCGAGGCTGCCCGCCTCTACCTGGAGCAGATGACCGCCCACCACGAAGGTGCGGTGGACATGGCCCGTGACGAGGTTGCTGACGGCCAGAATCCCCATGCGATCACCCTGGCCGAACAAGTTATCAACGACCAGGAGGTCGAGATCGCTCAGATGCAGCAGATGCTCACTGACCTATGACAGGTGCCCGTCTTTTTCTGATCCCGAGGACTGGAATCTGAAAAAGAGGGATAACCGTGACGATTGCCACCTGCTGCGGGCGATGGGTCGTTGTCACCGCAGCGGGTGCACCGGGGTGGATGTTTCTTCTCCCTCTGGTCGCACCACTGAGGAAAGGGGAAAGCTCCTGTGTCCAGACCCTTGGAGGACTACGCATTATTGTCCGATACTCACACGGCCGCCCTGGTCTGCCGGCAGGGCAGCATTGATTGGTTGTGTCTGCCGCGCTTTGACTCCCAGGCGGCCTTTTCCGCTCTTCTCGGCGACCATCGTGATGGTCACTGGCTAGTAGATGTGCCCGGGGGTTGTCCCGCCGGGCTTTTCCTCATAGCCTCACCCGCCCGCGTCTTATAGGTTGTGAATCAATCTATTATTGAAATAGACTTTTGACACATAAAGTTAGCTCCATGAGCCTACTTTTGAGCACCGTCGCTCAATGTGTCACAAACGACCGTTTAAGCTTCGTTTCTGACACAAAAACCCGGTTTCCGAAATAGTCCCATACGTAAAGGTGGGCGCGTTACACTTTTGTATCACAACACAGTGCCGTATTCTATGTGCCCATTCACTGACCTCCGCACGGGTTCTGATACGTTTTTGAGTATGGGACATGATTTCGGCTACGCCCGGGTCTCCACCGGCGACCAGGACGCCCGACTCCAACACGACGCTCTCACTGCGGCCGGCTGCTACCGGATTTTCACCGACACCGCCTCCGGATTGTTGGAGTCGCGTCCTGAACTCGACAAGTTGCTCGATCAACTTCGCCCCGGTGACACGTTGGTGGTCTGGCGCCTGGATAGATTGGGCCGGTCAATTAGGCATCTGATTGATCAACTCGCCGGCCTCCAAGAGCGGGGAGTGGAGTTTCGGTCGCTGCAGGAAAACATCGACACTTCCTCCTCCGGCGGGCGACTTATTTTCCACATCTTCGCCTCACTGGCAGAGTTTGAGCGTGACCTGATCCGGGAGCGGATCAACGCCGGGCTTGAGGCTGCCCGGGCTCGCGGCCGCACCGGCGGCAGGCCGCCCTCCTTGTCCGGGGATAAGTTGCGCACCGCACGGAAACTCTACGAACAAAAAGACATGACTGTCGCTCAGATCGGCGAAATTCTGGGAGTTAGTCGCACCACCGTCTACCGGGCGCTGCGCAAAGAAACTGGGGTATTACCTACGCGGCAGAAGGACCCCTCGAAGTCCACATAACCGGGCATTGCGACAGGATGACTCTCGGAATCTGTGCCAACGACTTTTGACTCTGACAACACCCCAAACGAACATATTGTGAACTACAAAAACGCCTGTTCGCTAGGGTGGGTTTATGGATAAACGAACAGATGTGTCGCTGCCTCTAGATATTTCCGAACAGCCCGAGGGTGTGTCTGGCGAAAAGGTTGGCTACGCCCGGGTGTCGACCGCGAAACAGGACCTTGACCGACAAATCGACGCTCTGCGCCAGGAAGGTATTGCCAGCAAATACATTTACGTTGATAAGAAATCCGGATCCATCACCAACCGCCCCGGACTGCACAAGGCACTGGATCAGGCCCGTGAAGGCGATGTCATTGTCGTCCACACACTCGACCGGTCAGATGCTCCTCAAGCTGTAGCAGCGTGTACACCCCAATAGGGCAGTTTTAGAATTTCTGTCTCCCTAGCGTGGTCGAGTCCCTGCGGCAACGGCCTTTCACAACTTCATAGACGGTTCAGTTGATGCCGGTGAGGAAACCTAGAGAGGCCCTAGGAGCATAAGAGATGAGCTTATTAAAGGCCGAAGGCGCCGCCGCTGACGAGGATGAAGATACCCAGGCCGATCAAAACGATCGGGAACAACACATGCTCCCAGCGTTCGAGAACCTCCGCGATGGGTGGACGGGTGGCCACGAACTTCGCCAACAGGACCAGGCCTGCCACCAGGATCAGAAAGACGACGCAGTAGATGATAACGGTGGCGGTATTCACGTGGAGAAAAACCGGGACATAGACGCCGATATTGTCGCCACCGTTGGCAAAGGTCACCCCGGCGACGGTCAAGACGCTTACGTTCTTTCCGCTGACTTTCGCGTCATCGTCGTCATCGTCTCCCCGCCAGGCTTGCCAGGCCGCCCACAGTCCCAGGGCCAGGGGGATTAGCCCGAAGTAGGGGATCGCCTCGGTGGGCAGGAAGGCATCCGCCCCTAGGGTGACCAGAATCGTGGCTGCGAGGATGCCCGCGAAACCAAGGTACTGCCCGGTCAGGATCCGAAGTGTGGTCCCCGCTTGGCCGGCCCCACGGGCGAAGAACAGCGAGAGCACGATGATGTCGTCGATATTGGTGGCGATAAACAGACCAACCGCCCCTAGGAGACTAGTTACCACTTACCTGTTCCCCTCTCCGGTGGCGCACCCGGGCACGTCACATGCCGAGTCAATGCACGGAGCATTCTCGTCGGCAGCCAGAGTGGTATCCAGCAGTAAATTCAACGCCTGGGCAAGATGGGCGTCGACGATCTCGTATCGGGTCTTTCGCCCCTCCGGGTCGGCGACCACAATTCCGCAGTCCCGTAGGCAAGTGAGGTGGTTCGACACATTTGACCGCGTCAGTTCCAGCTCTCGGGCGAGAGCGGCCGGGTAGGCCGGGCCGCCCAGCAGGGTCAGGAGAATACGGGATCGGGTGGGATCGGCCATCGCTCGACCCAATCGGTTCATCACGTCCAAGCGCGAAGCAATAGTCAGCATACACTGAACTATACAGTAGCTGCTGAACTGTTGCAACGAGGGTCGAACGTCGGCTTGATGGTGATGCGTGGCAAACCAGCGCCCTTCGGTACTGCCTGTGTCGAAATCGTTCGTTTTTGATAAACGTTTCTATACGAATTCAGCACAATATATTTGATCCCCAGACAACGTGCGACAAGTTTAAACTACTAATCATCTCAGATCAGCTCGCATACGACCTACACCACGTATCGTTAACTCTAATCAATCTAAAAATCTGGAGGCTCAATGAGCGACCTAATGGTACTAAAAGCACAACAATTCATCAATTCCACCTATAACAAGGGCGCTACGCTCGGAATCGCAGCTGTACCAGAAAACGGAAACACCAGCTGGACCGTCATGTACGCTCTCACGAGAGCACTACAACACGAACTAGGAATCACAAATTTATCCGACGGCTTCGGCCCAACGACCCTTTCTACTTTGCAAACAAAGTTTCCCGTTATCAATGCAAGTACAAAAACCCCCGAAAATATCCTCAAAATTATCCAATCAGGTCTTTACTGCAAAGGTTACGACGGAGGAAAAATCGACGGGACGTATAACCCCACCGTCCAAGCTTCAGTGACTCAATTAAAGAAGGACATGGGTGTCTCCAGCGCTCTGCCAGGATCAGGAATAGAGCCTAAAGTATTTAAAGGGTTACTTAACATGGACCCTTATGTCTTAATCTCCGGAGGAAATCCTTCCATCCGTCAAATTCAACAGTGGTTGAATGGACGATATGTTAAAAGAAGAGATTTTCAAATCATTCCGGCAGAAGGCTATCACTCCCGAACCGTAGCGCAATGCATGCTGTTCGCCATTCAATATGAGGCTGGAATGGCTGATGGAGTAGCGAATGGAGTCTTTGGCCCTGGTACCCAGAGTTCTCTGAAAAATCACGTACTTCAAGTGGGCAGCACTGGTATCTGGGCTCAGCTGTTCACAGCAGCGATGATTCTCAATAAAAGAAGTGTAGCGTTTGGATCTTTTACAGCAGAGGTCTCAACAGCTGTTACTGCGTTCCAGACATTCGCTAAGCTTCCAGCAACAGGGAAGGCTGATTTTGCCACATGGAGCTCTTTGCTTGTTTCCTATGGAGATCAGAGCAGAGCAGGTTCTGCTTGTGATGGCGTTACTAAAATTACTGATGCCAGAGCTAAAGCTTTATATGCGGCAGGGTATAGATATGTAGGGCGCTATCTCTATAATCCTTCTACAAAGAATCTCTTAGAAAAGCAGATACAACCTGGGGAACTCGCTACGATTGCATCAAATGGTTTGAGATGTTTCCCCATCTATCAGACCTTTAATAACTCTGTAGACTATTTCACCCCTGCTCAGGGTGCTCAGGATGCTGAAGATGCAACTTTCTGGGCTAAGAAGTTTGGTTTCAAAGATGGAACGATAATCTACTTCTCGGTTGATTATGATGCTTTAGACGGTGAAGTCACCTCTAATGTTCTTCCGTATTTCCGAGCACTCAATAATGCGCTTCTTTCAAGTTCGGGTTACAAGGTGGGCATATATGGTGCCAGGAATGTCTGCCAACGAGTTTTCGATGAAGGGCTCTCTTCGACTAGCTTTGTGTGTGATATGTCAAGTGGATTCTCCGGTAACTTAGGGTACCCTTTACCCACTAACTGGGCTTTCGATCAGATTGATACAGTAAGTGTTGGAACTGGTGACTCTTTGATTGAGATTGATAAGAATATCTCTTCAGGTCGAGATATTGGGCAAAATACCTATAACCAAACTTCTGTTTCATCAAAACTTGATGTTTTCTTTAACGAAAAACTATATAAAGATGCGCTACTAAAAGATTTACAAAAATATCTAGTATCCATTGGAGTGCCTGAAACTGGGGGTGATGGTTGGACAGACAGAGATTGGGCTACTTTAGGTGGAGTGACTACCACCATGGCCTTTAACCGCATCCTCTCAAAGGATATTTTAATTACAAATCTAGCTCGAGAGCTGGGTATCAGAAAGGCCTTGATACAAGCCCCGGTTCTTTGGGAGTCACGTAAGTGGAATCCTACTGATATCGCAGCTGACGATGCAGTCATCGTGGGTGCCAAAAGTGAGTCGTCAACCGGATGGGGACAAATTTTTGCATCTTCAGCAATATCTGGGTGGAATTATTGTGTATCTAAGAAAATAATAAACGGTAATTTGTTCGATCCAGTAAAAGACTTAAGAACTGTTTGGTTTAAATTAAAAGATGATATTGATTTTAATATTAAATGTACTGCATATTTGCATTTTTGGGATGCGAACGATATTGGTGTTCCCAGACCTAGTCTCTCCATGAAGCCAGCGGATATTCAAGCGCTCATTGGACGCTATAACGGAGTCGGACCTAAGGCCGAAGTGTACTCTAAAGAAGTAAAAGGCGTTTATGATGTTCTGGAAAATTATAATACTCTTTGCCGAGGCTAATTCGCAATGAAAATAAGATATTCTTTAGGTTGGGTATTAGGAAATATAGCTTCCAGCTTATTACTCATTGTTCCATCTTTTATACTAGTCCAGTATTATATAGAATATATTGGTCCTTTGAATAATTACTATGTGTCCGACAGGTTAGAGAATCCTGTTTTATATATTTTTGTATTCTTCTTACCCTCTCTCCTCTTGGCAGTAAGTGTTTTTTACATCGCCAATAGAAAAATTTATAAAATATATCGAAATTTATTCATAAAACTACTGGCTTATATAATTTTTCTAGCTCCCTCAATTTTTCTTATTTGTAAAGGTGTTGCAAGTGTTTATTAAATATTTAGATCGTAGACAATTTATTGCGGGTTCATTGACTGTTGCAATATGCCCAGTTGTTTCTTCTCAACCCCCTGCTCAGGCGAGCCAGTTAAATCAAGATAATTATGAATTTTCGCTCAATGGATGGCCCGTGCAAAATCCAGCTGATGGTGTTTCATCCATTGAAAGATGTGTTATTTCAGGGATCAGTTCCAGTTGCGAGATGAGAATCGGGGATGTGAACATCATTCTTTCGGATTTGGTGCGTCAGATGCATTACCGAGTGAAAGATATTAAACCCGGGGAAATTTCGGGATGGAAAGCTAAAACCGAAGAGGCGATTCAAACCCCTTACTCTAATTTATCATCCGGTACTGCGCTTCAAATCCGACCTTCTATGCCTATTGACTCCTATTTTGCATATGAAATTAAGATAATTCAAGAAGTACTCAAAGACTATGAAGGGATAGTTTCTTGGGGTGGGGATATGACTAATAAAGATGAGTCTCTCTTTTATATAAATGCCTCACCTGAGGACCCTCTGTTTTTAGAAGTTGCTGAAAAAGTAAGGGTGAGAAACTTTGCAGACGTGAGAATTAATTAATTCCCAACTCAGAGGCTTATTCCTAAAGGGTGGCCCCAACTAAACATCGGCCCCACCAGTGGCACAATGAGAGTTAAATCTTCGACTAAATAAACTCAGCCAACCAGAGAAGACCATTGCCACACCAGCGTACAACCGGCCTCATCCACCAGCAATTTACCAAGCTGCTCACAGCCCTCACCCACCACATCACCTGGGGCAAGCCAGGCAGCAACCCAACAGCACTCACCCTGCCTCAAGCTCAGAAAGCGACTCTGCTCTATCATCGGAATAACATAACCGAAGAGCTCCTTGCGGAACTGTTCAACACCTCCCCGCCGACCATCTCTCGGACCATCATCACTCTTGAATAAGCTTTGAAGAAAACCCTCTCTCCGATGGTCAATTCTTTGCAGCAGGAATTGGGGCCAGTTATATGATTACGGGCGGAATTCCTCTACCTATTTAAATTATTATTCATTCATTATATAAAGAGGCTTATTCATAAGGGGTAAAAACCAGGAACCCGCCACCAACTAGACAACGGTCCCACCGAAGGCAAAAATGAGCGTTAAATCATCACAAATAACCTCAAGCCAAACCGGAAGAACCGTTGCACAACAAGCGTACAACTGGGCTCACTAGCGCACAATTCGCCACACTCGCCACAGCCCTGAACAAGAACCTTATCTGGAATCAACCAGGCACCAGACCTCGCAAAACCAGCCTGACACAAGCCCTGAAAATTACCCTCATCTATCTACGCCACAACATCACCGAAGACCTCTTAGCTGATATCTTTGATCTCTCGCAAGCCACCGTTTCTAGAATCATCAACCGCATCGAAAGTGCCTTATTGAAGCTGACTGAGTTGAAGGTTCCCGAGCTTGAATCACTCAAGAATGTCCCTGGCTCACTCGTAGTAGACGGCAGGTTAATTCCCATCTGGAACTGGTCTTCACAAGGGCAAATACTGTTTTCAGGTAAGCACAGAAGAACCGGTTTCAATCACCAAGTCATCTGTACCTTAGACGGGAGATTGCTAGCCATTACCGACCCGGTGCCGGGGGCTAGGCATGATGTTTATGCTTTTCGCTTTCACCAGCTAGGGAGGTTCTTGGGTGAGTCCACTTTGGCAGATAAGGGGTACATCGGGCTGGGGTTGCTCACACCGACTAAACGAAAAGCGGGTGCAAGGATGAGGGCTAGGGTGAAGGAGAATAATCGGAGGATCAATCGGTTACGTTCGGTGGTTGAATGGACGATTGCGCAGGTGAAGACTTGGCGGGTTTTACATACGGGCTTCCGTCGGCCGCTCGGTGTTTATTTGCGGGTGTTTTCTTCTGGTGCGGAGGCTGATTTTTTTTGCGGCTTCGGACCCCTTATGAATAAGCCTCTCTATATCAATTTTTTATTATACTTATATTCTAACCATAAAAGGACTTAGCAACAATAAATGTCACAGTTGATAAACAAATAGATACAATAATGACAACTATTAATGGTTTGAAAGCACGATCTTTTAAGTCTTTAAATGAAACATTTAACCCTAATGCAACCATTGCCATTAATAAGCATATAGTAGTGATGTTATCTATAATTTGCATAACCATGTGTGGCAAGGATACATAAGTATGGAATAGTGCCATTATGACAAAACCAAGTAAAAAGTAAGGTACATCAATACGTTTTTTTCAGTCTCACTATGCGATTTTTTTCTCATAATTAAGATTAAAATAATACTCAGAGGTATTAATAAAAACACACGTCCCAGTTTTCCTAACAGTCCCATACTCAAAGCCTCTTGACCTGAGAAGCCCGAAGCAAGAATTACATGTGCAATTTCATGTAAACTTGTACCTGACCAGACCCCAAATACTTCAGGAGATATTGTAAAAACAGAATATATTACAGTATATGCGAGCGAAAATATAGTGCCAATAAGTGCGACAATACCAATACTAATCGCAGAATCTTTTTCTCTAGATTTTAATATTGGAGATACTGCTGCAATAGCTGCCGCGCCACACACCCCAGTGCCAATACCTAATAATAGGATGAGGTTTTTATCTCCTTTAATATATTTATTTAGTAATAACATTAATCCGATACTAAAAAGGATGACTCCAATATCGATTAATAATAAATCGCTACCTTTTCCAATTACATCATAAATATTTAGCTTTAATCCATATAATATAATAGCTAATTTCAGTAAACGTTTAGACGAAAATGCGATTCCTGAACGATATGCTTCAGGGTAACCCTTAAAATGTCTATATAGAATCGCAATCAGTATAGCAATTGTTAAAGCACCTATCTTATCTAAAAATGGTAACTTTGAGCCTAATAAACTTATAACTGCGATGATAAATGTGAATAATAAACCATAAATAAAGGCTTTGCTTTTTAAGGGCTTCACTTTTTAACTCCTCCTTTGAGGATTATTCATAAGGGGGTACACACCCCAACCCCCACCAACTAAACAACGGCCCCACCATAGCGGCAACCTTGAGGATAAATAACCACAAATATTCTCAAACCGCACCAGGAAGAACCGTTGCACCACCAGCGTACAACCGGCCTTACCGCCACGCAATTTGCCGCTCTACTGACAGCCCTGACCAACCAACTCATCTGGGGTAAACCAGGAGGAAGACCACCAGCCCTCACTCCAGCTCAGGCACTCAAAACCACTCTGCTCTACCACCGACACAATCTCACCGAAGAGCTACTTGCTGAAATCTTCACCGTCTCGCAACCTACTATCTCACGGACCATCAACACTATCGAAAAGGCGCTTGCAAAGGTCTTCAAACCTCTAGAACAGCCTTTGAAAATGAGCCTGGATGTACCAGGTTCTTTGGTTGTCGATGGAACTCTTGTACCCACCTGGAACTGGCGTTCACTAGGAAAAACAAATTTTTCGGGCAAACATAAACGAACCGGTTTCAACCACCAAGTCATCTGCACCCTCGATGGCAGGCTCTTAGTCATCACTGACCCGCTACCCGGGGCAAGGCATGATGCTCATGCTTTCAGAGCTCACGGGCTAGATCAGCTACTGGATTCCTCGACTCTGGCCGATAAGGGCTATATAGGCCTGGGGTTAGCAACCCCGACCAGGCGTAAGCCTGGTGTGAAAGTGCCTCAGGGTGTCAAGGATAATAATCGCATTATCAATAGATTACGGGCTGTGGTGGAGCGGGTTATCGCTCAAGTGAAGACCTGGCGGGTTCTTTATTCGGGGTTTAGGCGGCCGTTGAGTTTGTATCGGCAGGTGTTTTCGGTGGTGCGGGGTCTGGTGTTTTATGCGGCTGGGAGGACTTTTGAATAAGCCTCAATGATGCTCGCTTTTATTTTTCTAAGCGGTTTATTTGAGTGTAAAAAGACCTGTCTGACACGGCTGTTTCCTAATGGATGATGGGTTGTTGGGTTTCACCCTTATATATAAGCCTGATAGAGCGAGTAATCCTGGCATCGTTCATCGCTATAACCTACTGAATACAACGCGATAAGAGCAGTTCAATATTAACTGTGTTAGATTTCAATAACCAGAATAATTTATGCTTCATAATGTAGGTTATCTACTAATAACTGGGTAGGGGGGCGCTGGTTTTTGAATGGGTAACAGGTTTCGTTGTTACTGCTCATGGCCGCAGAGGGTTAGACATCTTCAAGCTCGATGCAAAAAACATTACCGCACCCCACCCCTCTGTTTGTGCCCCAAAATACTTTCACTCGTAAAGTAATATTTTGTCATGAAAGCTACCGTGCCGCAGTCATCAAGGCGTACCTTGTAGACATGTCTACTCCCCGAACTCACACTCCACGTTTTCCTGCTTGGATGACCTCCTTCGGCAATCAAATCATTGCCGCGCTCGTCGTCGGCGTCGTCCTCGGTCTCATTGCCACCTGGATGGGCGGCGACGCCCAAGAGAACCCCAACTGGCTCATGACCACCTTGGACACCATCGGTTCCAGCTACGTCACCCTCCTCAAAGCAGCCATCGTTCCGCTCATCTTCACCGCGGTGGTCAGCTCCATCGCCAACCTCTCCAAAGTCACCAACGCCGCTCGGCTCGCAACACAAACCCTGCTTTGGTTTGCGATCACCGCATTTATCGCCGTACTTATCGGCATTGCGCTGGGCATCATCGTACAACCCGGCGCAAACACCGGACTAGCCACTCCGCCTAGCTACGAAGGCAAACAGGGGAGTTGGCTCGCCTTCCTCACCGGCCTTATTCCCGTGAACTTCCTCGGACTGGGCGTAAACATTAGCGAATCAGACTCCGGTGCGCTCACCGGCTCGGCATCCTTCAACGTTCTGCAAATGCTGGTCATCTCCGGCGTCGTAGGCGTCGCTGCACTCAAGGTTGGCCCCGCCGCCCAGCCCTTCCTCACCGTGGTGAATTCTGTGCTGGAAATTGTCCAGAAAATTCTTTGGTGGATTATTCGCCTGGCGCCCCTGGGCACCGTCGGCTTGATTGGGCGCGCGGTCTACGCCTACGGCTGGACGTCCATGGGCGCACTCGCCAAATTCGTGGTGGCGCTCTACGTGGGGCTACTGCTGGTCATGTTCGTGGTCTACCCGATTCTCATCAAGGTGAATGGTCTATCGGTCAAGCAGTACCTCACCGGCGCTTGGCCCGCCATCCAAATGGGCTTTGTGTCACGCTCGTCTATGGGTACGATGCCGCTGACCCAGTCCATCACCGAACGGAACCTCGGTGTGCCCCGCTCCTATGCCTCGTTCGTCATCCCGCTGGGAGCTACCTCAAAAATGGACGGTTGCGCTTCGGTCTACCCGGCACTGGCGGCTATTTTCGTGGCGCAGTTCTACGGGGTTGACCTTAACTTCACGCACTACCTGCTCATTATGATGGTGTCCGTTCTCGGCTCTGCGGCTACCGCTGGAACTACCGGTGCAACCGTCATGCTCACCCTGACCCTCTCCACCTTGGGCTTGCCACTGGACGGCGTCGGTCTGCTCCTAGCGATTGACCCGATTATCGACATGGGTCGCACCGCGCTCAACGTAGCTGGGCAGGCTCTGGTTGCTGCTATCGTTGCTAAGCGAGAGGGCATCATGGACGAATCCATCTACAACGCGCCCCGCACCAATGACGGGTTTACCGAAACTGGCGATTCATTCGGTGATGAGACAGCAAACTCAACCAAGCTCATCGGAAGCAAAGTTGCGTAGCTGATTGAGCTGAATCCCTCATAAGGTAAAAAGGCATCAGGCACCTTAAAACAGTAAAGGACACTCAAATGAGTGTCCTTTACTGCTTCGTGGAACATTAACCAGAAATCTCCAACGTCTCGTTCTCAAAGAAAATACCCGCGGTATAGCGTGCATTCGTGCAGACCTCATTCACAGAGCGGGAAAGCAACGTGAGCGAGCGGTAGCGGTTTACTCGAGCCTCATCGAAGTTTCCCTCAAGATGTGCCTGAATCATGTCGCAGAAAAACTCTGCCTCAAAACGCATCAGCTCCGAGAGCGGGCGGGAACCTGGGGTAGCCTTCGAATCAAAAAGGACCTGCTCATCTCCGGCAGTATATTCGGTCACCAGGTCGATTCCCTGGACGGAAGAAAGTCGCAGAGTTTCCCGACCCAGCAGAATTTCCGACGGCGCATCTGAATGAGCATTCTTAGCGATAGTAATAATGACGTTGAAGTCCTTGTAGACCAACACCAAAGTTCCCGCGCCGTCTACCCCTGTAGGTGCTAGAGCTGGAAAGTAGCGGACGCCGTCGGGTTCACCAAACCAGTAGATAGCGTCGTAGATAGGGTAAACACCCAGGTCAACGAGTGCGCCACCGCCCGTTTTCAGCGAGAAAATGTTGGGCTCTTCACCGGCTTCAACGGCATCCCAACGGGAAGAATACTGCGAAAAATTCAGGCGAACCGTTTTAGGTTTCTTGCCTACCAGGTAGTCGCGAACAATTTTCTGGGCAGGTTCATAGATATGGCGAGCCGCCTCAAAAACTAGAACCTTATGCTTTTCGGCTGCTCCCCAGACCTGATCCCACTGAGCCGGATTCCACACCGCAGGCTTCTCAATCACAACGTGCTTGCCCGCCTGGATAGCTACCAGCGCATGCGAGAGATGCAATGAGTTGGGGGATGCAATATAGACGGCGTCGACGTCGTTGCTTGCGCAGAGCGCTTCCACCGAATCGAACGCGGTTGCCTGCAACTGCTGCTGGTCAATAAAAGCCTGGGCGGACTCAGCGTTCCTACTAAAAACGGCGGAAATATCAGCCCCATCAGTGAACTTGATAGCTTGAGAAAACTCCGCACTGATGGGGCCTGTTGAAATAATTCCGAAATGCATACTCCTATCTAAACCCGGGCGGGGACAAGGAGGCAACTATCTCGGTATCGATTCTTTCGATGGCACAGCAAATTCTTAGTTTGCGCCTGGCGCATCCATGGAGAGTGCCCTGCGGAGCGAATCCAATCCCATCGAACCCAATTTCAGCGCGCGAGTATGAAAATCACGGTCGTCTTCCCCCGCGGTGCCGGCAGCTCTAGCCTCATCGCGCAGTTGCTCCCATATCCGCTGACCGATCTTGTACGACGGCGCTTGACCGGGCCAGCCGAGGTAGCGCAGGAACTCAAAACGTAGCTGCCCCGGCGAAAGATCAAGGTTTGCCTTCAAGAAAGCAAAGCCCGAATCGGCGTCCCAAATCCCCGGTTCAAGCCCCAGCTCTTCAACCCAGCGGGAGGGAATTTCTTTGCCGCAGTGCAGCCCAATATCAAAGACGACTCGTGCCGCACGCATGCGCTGAGCATCTAGCATGCCCATGCGGTCGCCGGCATCGGAGAGGAACCCGAGTTCTTCCATCAGACGTTCGGCATACAGCGCCCATCCTTCACCATGACCGGATACCCACACTGCGTTCGCACGCCACTGGTTCATGGTCTCAGCCATAGCGGCTGCGACTGCCGATTGCAGATGATGCCCGGGCACGCCTTCGTGATACACGGTGGAGGTTTCCTGCCAGGTACCAAAGGTATCTTCACCCTCAGGAACAGACCACCACATACGCCCGGGACGTTCAAAATCAGGGGAGGGTGCGGTGTAGTAGATGCCGCCTTCTTGGGTAGGGGCAATCATGCACTCCAGCTCGCGCATGGCTCCTTCAATCACAAAGTACTTTCTGCCCAGGGCTTCAACGGCGCTATCGGAGAGAGTCTGCATCCACTGGCGCAGGGCGTCGGTACCGTGCAATGTACGTTCGGGGTCAGCGTCGAGAATTTTCTTCGCCTCTTCGATAGTTGCACCCGGCTTGATTTCCTCTGCCGTCGCCTTCTGCTCGGCAATGATTCGGTCGAGCTCTTCAACGCCCCAGCGGTATGTTTCATCGAGGTCAACCACCGAACCTAGGAACTGGCGAGAATAGAGCGAATAACGTTTTTCACCCACGGCGTCTTGCTCACCAGCTTGCGGGTACAACGTATCTTTCAAGTAGGTGCTGAGTTCTTCATAGCCAGCTTTGGCACGGGTGGCGCCTTCTGTGGCAAAATCCGCGTGTTCGGGAGCGGCTGCTGCAACTTCAGCGGCTACCTCATCAAAGAACCCGCCCTCAGTGGTGTAAGCAGAAATCTGTTCGAGCACAATATCAATCTGCCGGCGAGGGGAAATATTTCCCTTCTCTCGTGCAGCATCAAGGGACTGAATAAAACCGGCTGTTGCACCATCGACGTTGTGCAAGCGTGCTGCGATATTCTTCCAATCCTGGGGAGTCTCCCGCTTCATCTGATCAAATATCGCGCGAATATTTTGGACGGGCGACTCGATATTATTGAGTTCCCAATCGCCCAGACCCGCCTCAAAGAGTTCTACCTCAAGCCCCAGACGTTCGTTCATGGCATCGAGAGTCACTCGATCGACGTCGTCTACCGGCGCTGCATGGCGCAATTTTTCCAGCGTCTGGCGAATCAAAGTGATGCGCTGTAGGCGACCCGCCGGTGAATAATCACCGTATTCGGATTCCCTACCGGTTCGTCCGGCAAGGGTTGCCCACTCAGGGTCAAGTTCTAATTGCTTTTCATAGAATTCGTTGGCGATAGCATCAATAGCCGTTGAGGTTCGTTCTTCACGGTAGATGGCAGGCAGAGTTGAAAATTTTGTCATAGCTATTATTCTATGACTCGCACCACACCTCATTCAAAAGGGGCTTGCCCCTACATCGGACGAGCGCGCCGCCAGGAGCCAGGGCCAGGACGCAACAGATCGCCCAGACGTTGACCGCGGTTGAGCTGGCGTTGCCACAGGGCTAATGCTGAATATTCATCGTGAGTATTCTGCGCAGCCATTGCAGAAACAACGGCGGTGAGCGCCGCTATTTCTTCATCGGTCGGATTCCCCTGGAGCACGGTAATAAAAGGCTGCTGGTTGTCCTGAGCAGTGTTAGAAGGGCGGCTTTCATCAATGCCCGAAAAAGCCACTTCACTAGTATCAACACTAGTCTTCTTATCTGAAATGCCCTGCTGGGGCTCACCCTTGTGCCGCGGCGCCCCACTGAGTTTTTCAGCTTTCGTACGCTCGCGATTGCCAAACGGCAGGTAGGGGAAAGACCTTGAATTAGCCACAGATAAACTCCAACAGAAGATTCAAAAAAGAAAAGGACGAGGCGTCGCTTAAAGGGGGATGTTGCCGTGCTTCTTGGCGGGGCTGGCAGCGCGCTTATCCCGCAGCGCTCTGAGCGACTGAATAATGCGAAGACGGGTCTCACTGGGGGCGATAACCTCATCAATGTAGCCCAGCTCTGCAGCCTGGTAGGGGTTCAAGAGCTCCTCTTCGTATTTCTGTACCAGTTCGGCGCGCTTAGCCTCGATGTCCTCGCCAGCTTCCTCTCCCGCAGCGAGGTCACGGCGGTAGAGAATGTTGACGGCACCCTGGGCACCCATCACACCAATTTGAGCGGTAGGCCACGCCAGGTTGATATCTGCACCCAATTTTTTGGAGCCCATCACAATGTACGCGCCACCGTACGCCTTGCGGGTAATCACGGTGACCAGCGGAACGGTTGCTTCAGCATAGGCGTAGAGCAACTTAGCACCTCGGCGGATAATGCCGTTAAACTCCTGATCGGTGCCGGGCAAAAAGCCGGGAACATCTACAAAAGTCAGAACGGGGATATTGAACGCATCGCAGTTGCGCACAAAGCGTGCGGCTTTTTCCGATGCATTAATATCAAGCGTTCCTGCGAACTGCATGGGCTGGTTGGCTACAATGCCGACTGTGCGTCCTTCAACGCGGGCGTAACCTACCATCACGTTGGGCGCGTAGAGCGCCTGCAATTCAAGGAAGTGCCCCTCATCCACAACGGATTCGATGACCGTGCGCATGTCGTAGGGCTGATTAGCAGAATCAGGAATGAGCTGATCTAACTCTAGGTCATCCACGTTGATGTCGCCCTCTTGGTCATGCTCCAGCGGGAACGACTCACTGAGATTATTCGAAGGCAAAAACTCAATGAGTTCGCGCACGAAATCGAACGCGTCTTCTTCATCTTCTGCCAGGTAGGCGGAAGTGCCGGTCACCGCATTATGCTGATGGGCTCCACCGAGGGTTTCCATATCGACTTCTTCACCGGTTACGGTCTTAATGACGTCTGGGCCGGTAATAAACATGTGCGAGGTCTTATCGACCATGATGATGTAGTCGGTTAGAGCCGGTGAATATGCTGCGCCACCTGCGCAAGGGCCCATAATGACCGAAATCTGCGGAACGACGCCGGACGCGCGCACGTTCATGCGGAAGATATCGGCAAACATCGCCAAAGACGCCACGCCTTCTTGAATACGAGCGCCACCACCGTCGTTAATGCCGATGACGGGGCAGCCGTTCTGCAGGGCGAACTTTTGCACTTTGACAATCTTTTCGCCGTTAACCTGCGAAAGTGAACCGCCGTAGACGGTGAAATCTTGGGAATATACTGCAACCAGGCGTCCGTCGATGGTGCCATATCCAGACACCAGACCGTCGCCTACCGGGCGTTTCTTGTCCATACCGAAAGCGCTGGTGCGGTGTTTGGCGAGCGCATCGAATTCTACAAAGGAATCTTCATCGAGAAGCATCTCGATACGCTCTCGGGCAGTGTGTTTGCCGCGTGCGTGCTGACGGTCAATGGGTGCCTGACCGGTAGGAGCTAAAGTAGCCTCCCTGCGCGCATAAAAGTCTGCAATTTTGCCCGCTGTGGTGCTGACATCGAATTCTTCAGAGGTTGTGACAGATGAACTGTTGTTGATTTCGGACACTTCAATTCCTTGCAGATTGGCTCGGGAGGCGCTGTAATCGAGCGTGTATAACTCCACAACTATAGTGCGTTCGGGGCACCGGCGGTCAAAGAGAACACCGAAATCAGAGGGGTTTTTCACGTTTATCGGCTATTAGCACCAGCTATTTGGAGTGACCGGTCAGTCACACCGCCTGTGATTTCGGATGGCCGGGTGAACTTAGTTCTGAGGTCCTACGCTACCCATCACGGGGTTCCACTCGCGCACGGTATAAGACAGTACGGCGCCGCCCTGATGCATAGGGTCGTGGGCAATTAATTCTTCAACTTCTTCGGTGCTTTGACCTATGAACAACAGCAAAGCCCCCGGATCGTCCTCGCTTACGAAGGGGCCCGAAGCTGCTAGCTTGCCTGCCTCCACTAGCTCGCCTAAATAAGCGCGATGCGCGGGGCGGAATTTTGCCTGTTCTTCCGCTGGGCCGTACACATAGGTGCATGCAAAGTAACTCAAAGGAAACTCCTCTATTTGATGATCCAGAATCTCATGCGAGCCGAATCACGGTATTCAATCTATGCTCTAATGTATCTCAGGTAAGACCTAAGACCGAAGCCCATACCTGTTTCTGTGCGGACGAGGAGATATTTCATGCTGGAACCTGCCCCTACGATTGATGCCTCTCAACTCGTTCTGCCGTCCTTTTCCCGCACCATTATCTTGGATGCGGTGGGTTCGACCAACGCCTACGCCTCTCAGCAACTAGCTCTAGCAGATGCAGTGACCGCTCGGGGCTGGGGGGAGCTCTCGCTGGTAGCAACGGCAGACCAACAATCAGGGCGGGGGCGTTTAGACAGAGTCTGGACTGCCCCAGCAGGCAGCGCCTTAGCTGTTTCTTTTGTGGTTCGTCCGCATGCTAACCCTGCATATCGGGTACCACCTCACCAGTTACACTGGCTCACTCAACTTCTTGCCCTGGCTACAACAGATAGTTTGCGCCGTTATTCGGTTCAGCCCAGCATCAAATGGCCCAACGACATCCTTATCGGAGAAAAAAAGTGTTGCGGTATTCTCTCTCAACTCGTGAGTGAACCGGGTGGGCACTATTCAGTAATTTTGGGAATTGGGCTCAACCTTAATATGACAGCCGAACAGCTTCCCGTAGAAACTGCCACCTCTCTCCGGGTAGAAACAGGGCACACGGTCAACCTAGAAGAAGTGCTTTCTAACGTAGCAGAAACCTTCGCCCAGTTTGCCCGCGCATTTTTCACTGCAGAGGCAGACCCCACTCGTCCACTTCTCGACGGTCTTTCCCTTCGAGAACGCCTACACCAGAGCATGAGTACTCTCGGTAAAGAAGTCACTGTTCACCTCCCCGGCGATCAACAGGTTCACGGCACCGCAGTAGATTTGGGGGAGGACGGTGAAATCATGGTTCGACTTTCCAGCGGGGAAACAGCTTCTTATTCGGTGGGTGATGTTGTGCATCTCCGCCCACGCACCGATTGGCGCTCCTGAGATTTTTTCAGGAATCTCTCGTACTCTGGTGGATGATGAAACTTAGAGGAACATTAGCCCCGGGTGAAGAAGTTTTGATTGCTACGCGCTCGCAAGCCAGCGCGTTACTTCCGGCGCTCTGGGAAGGACTGGGGGCAGTCCTGGCTTTTAGCTTTGCCTCTACTATTTCTGCTGATTCCTCTGTGCTGGCATGGGCCGGATATTTCCTGGCGACTTTCTTTTCGTGTAAGTGTTTGCGGCGAGTGGTGCGCTGGGGGAGTACGGGTTTCTTCTTAACGAATTCCCGTGTTGTCATCCAACGCGGGTTTGGGACCTCCTCGCAGGTGTCTTTACCATTGGCAGTTATTGAGGGCGTTGACGTCCGCCCTGCTGCTCTGCGCGGTGCGGACGGCGCTCATCTTCACCTGCATGTTCAAGGGGAAGTCCACGTACTGCGGTCAGTTCCTCGAGGGCATGATTTTTCTCATGAAATTCGAGGAGCACAGAATCGGCTGATGCAGCGTTTGAGCTGGTCAGGCATGTATTGATTCAAATTTTCTTGAGGAATCACGGTTTTTCGTGTCTACCTCCGAACGTTTTGTGGAGTATCGTAAATCACAGAGAATTTTGCCTGCTGATCAAGCAGCGACCAATGGAAGGACAGCTCACGTGGAATCAACGGCACCCGGTTCAGCCGAGAACCTACCAGCGGAGCCGACCTCAGAGCACTTTCAATATCTGGAAAACCGCGCACAGAGCAACCTGTATCGCACCCCTGAAGACCGCGCAGCCATGCGAGCACTGGAGAAAGTTCTCCTGGGGGACAACAGGCATCTGAACCGTCGAGACGTGTCCGCTCAAAGCGGCGTTTCTCTGCTGACCTCCCGAAAAATCTGGCGTGCTTTGGGCTTTCCCAATCTCACCGATAAAGATTTGTTTTTCACTGAGTCCGATGCCGACGCCTTGGGCACTATTACCGGGCTCAGCCGCGAGCACGGGCTCACTGAAGAGGGCGTCATCTCCATTACGCGTTCGATTGGTCAGCTCACCGACCGCATGGTGGCGTGGCAGATTGAAGCGTTGGTTGAAGACATGATGACCAACAAGGGCTATACGGATTCCAAAGCCCGCCAAGAACTGCTGAAGTTCCTCCCCGAGCTACTCGAAGACCTTGAAGAAATCCTGATTTATGGATACCGCCGCCAGCTTTCTGCAGCAGTGCTGCGTTTGGCGTTGCGTTCTGAACAGAACGATATTGATGACCCCACCCTGCTCCCTTTAGTACGGGGCGTAGGATTTGCCGATCTGGTTTCGTACACCACGCTATCTCGCCGCATGAACGAACAAACCCTGGCAGATTTAGTGCAGACTTTCGAACAGAGATGCGCCGAGGTAGTCGCCGTCGGCGGTGGTCGAATTATCAAGACCATCGGCGATGAAGTAATGTTTTTAACAGAAACACCTGAAGCCGCAGCGCGAATTTCGCTGGCTTTATCCAAACTTATTAAAGAAGATCCGCACCTGCCAGAAGCTCGCGTAGCTTTTGTCTGGGGGCGAATCCTCCCCAAGCTGGGCGATATCTACGGTCCCACCGTCAACCTCGCCTCCCGGCTCGTTGCAGTAGCAAACCCGGGAGATGTCGTGACCGATGATAGCACCGCACATACGCTCGCAGACGATCAGCGATTTGTCCTCACTCCCCGAGATATTCAGGATATTCGCGGTTTTGGAGAGATCCGGCCGGTGGGGTTGACCCCCGGTATAGGAAACGAATTGGAGATAGATTTCGAATGAGCACATCACACCTGACTACTCTGGCTGGTAGCGCAACAGACGTTGGCGCCCACCGCGATAATAACGAGGATTCGTTTGCTATCGCCGGAACCCTCCATGTTGTTGCAGACGGCATGGGCGGTCATGAAGCGGGCGAGGTTGCCTCTCGCCTGTGCGCTCGCACGATCTCTTACGCTCCTCTCTTTACCCGCCCTGGTGGAATGAGTGACGAAGAACTTGCAGCCTATGCTCTTGAGCTAGAGGCTGAAGGGGAAGCCGCAGATGAAGCAGAGGCGCGCGGTTTGTTGCGGCGACGTCGTCAAGGAACGACTGCCCTGAACCGTCAGATTATGCGTACGCTGGAGAAGCTACGCGAGATTATTGGTGAGGCAGACGAGAAGATTAAGGATGTTCTCAATCAGCGCGCCGGTACTACGGTGACGGGCGCGTGGCTGACCAATATTGGGGATCAGGATATGTGGTTCATCTTCAACGTGGGTGATTCCCGAACCTACCGCCTGGTGCGTAACGATGAGTACGAGCCAGAAGATGCGAATCTTTCACTCTCGGGCGCTTCAGTAGAGGGGCTTCATCTGGAGCAGGTTACGGTAGACCACTCAGAAGTTCAGTACCTCGTTGATACGGGGCAGATTACCGCTTTGGAGGCGCTCACCCATCCGCGCCGCAACGTTATTACTCGTGCCCTGGGTACTGGTAACTATTGGGAACCTGATTTTTGGGTCATTCCCGCTCGTGAGGGCGATCGATTAATGATGTGCTCAGACGGTCTTTCCGGCGAGCTTTCCCACCAGTACATGGCGCGCGTTCTTGCTACGGTTCAGCACCCGCAAGATGCCGCCGATGTGCTTCAGATGGCGGCACTGCGAGCAGGTGGTCGCGACAACATCACCGTGGTGGTTGCCGATGCCATCACAGAAGAAACAGCTCAGAAAAATGCCGAACTGCTCAAAGAACTGACCCAGACCCAGCAGAATCGGCTGGTGGATCGCTCAGAAGACTTTGAAGCTAAACACACCGCCACCGTGGAGCAGGAGTCCTTCAATGACGAACGCCGCCTCATGCGCGAGCACGGCGAATAAGTAACCCCTTCTCAACCCGGCGCAGCATCGAAAAGATAGCTGTGCCGGATCGAGTGTTTAAAGCCCCTCTTATGGTCTTGAGTAACTGCAATGAGGCAAAATGAGAGGGTGACTGATGAGCAAAATATCCCAGAAGCAGCTCCCCAAGGTATCTCCGAGGAGCTGAAAGAACACTACGCCCAACTGATTGAGCAGGTTCGAGCAAGCCGCCAGCAGTACTATGTGGACGACGCCCCCACCATTTCCGACGCTGCATACGACGCCATGTATCGGGAGTTGGAGGAGCTTGAGGCTCTGCACCCAGAGATTGTTGCAAACGATTCTCCCACCCAAGAAGTTGGCGGTGAAGTTTCCACTGCATTCGCACCGGTGGTTCACCTGAGCCGCATGTATTCCCTGGAAGATGTTTTCTCCATTGAAGAGCTCAAAGCGTGGTTTGAAAAAACTGAAGCGAATGCAACCCGTATTGCGGGGGAGAAACCCCAGTGGCTGACCGAACTAAAAATTGACGGTTTGGCTATTAACCTGCTTTACCGCAAGGGCAAACTGGTGCGCGCGGCAACCCGTGGAGACGGCACCACCGGTGAGGATGTTACCCACAATGTTCTCACCATCAAATCCATCCCAACCCAGCTGGCAGGCAAAGATTGGCCCGAAGAAGTTGAAGTCCGCGGTGAAATTTTTATTTCCTCAGCCGATTTCAAGAAGCTCAACGAGGGCATTGTAGAAGAAGGACGCGCACCCTTTGCTAACCCCCGCAACGCTGCAGCGGGATCCCTGCGCCAAAAAGATGCGGCGGTGACCGCTCGTCGTCCGCTGTCCATGTTTGTGCACGGTATTGGAGCTCAGACCGGGTTAGATATTCAGACCCAGGCTCAGACCTATGATCAGTTGAAAGAGTGGGGGCTGCCGGTGAGCCCCTACAGCAAGGTGCTGACCACTCTGGATGAAATCCTAGAATTTATTGAGAAGTATGGCGAACAGCGTCATTCACTGGTGCATGAGATTGACGGCATCGTCATAAAGGTCAACCATTTCCGTACGCAGAACCAGCTGGGGTATACCTCGCGTGTTCCCCGCTGGGCTGTTGCCTATAAGTACCCGCCGGAAGAAGTCAATACCAAGCTGTTGGATATCCAGGTAAATGTCGGTCGTACCGGGCGCGTGACACCCTTTGGAGTGATGGAGCCGGTAGTTGTAGCGGGCTCAACGGTAGAAATGGCTACCTTACACAACCAGGATGTGGTGAAGGCTAAGGGTGTGCTCATCGGCGATACTGTGGTTTTGCGAAAGGCGGGGGATATCATCCCTGAAATCGTGGGGCCTGTAGTTGCGTTGCGCGACGGCAGTGAGCGAGAGTTTGTGATGCCCACCGAATGCCCCAGCTGCGGGGCGCCCCTGGCGCCGGGGAAAGAGGGTGACGTCGATATCCGGTGCACCAATCCTAGAACCTGCCCTTCGCAGCTCCGTGAGCGTATTTTTTACGCCGCTGGACGGGGAGCTTTTGATATTGAGGCTTTGGGGTATGAGGCAGCTAAGGCTCTAACCGCTCCTGCTGAGCCCCAAACACCACCGCTTACGTCGGAGGCAGAGCTCTTCAATCTCACCGCAGAGGATCTTGCAGAGGTCAAGATTGAGCGGGAGAAAAAGGTGAAGGGTCAAGGCACCGGGGTAATGGAGAACGTTCCCTATTTTTGGACCAAGCCCACTGCTAAGACCCCCTCTAAACCGACCAAGAATACTGAAAATTTGTTGGTTCAGTTAGAGAAAGCGAAGAGTCAGCCGCTGTGGCGGGTTCTTGTGGCTCTCTCTATGCGCCATGTGGGCCCCACTGCTGCGAGAGCTTTAGCAACCGAATTTGGCTCTATGGGCGCGATTCGATCCGCTAGCGAGGAGCGTCTGGCTAACGTCGACGGCGTCGGGGCGATTATTGCGCGCTCTGTCATCGAATGGTTTAGCGTAGATTGGCATCGCGAAATTGTGGATGCTTGGGCGGCATCGGGCGTCCGAATGGAGGACGAACGGGACGAAAGTATCGAGAGAAATCTTGAGGGACTGACGATTGTAGTCACGGGAACTTTGGAGGATTTCACCCGTGATTCGGCAAAAGAAGCGATTTTAGTACGCGGAGGTAAGGCATCGGGCTCCGTCTCGAAAAAAACCAGCTATCTCGTAGCTGGTGTCTCTGCCGGTTCCAAGCTGGACAAGGCTCAACAACTGGGAGTTAAGGTTCTGGATGAGGCAGGTTTTAAGGAGCTTCTAGAGAATGGTCCCGAACAATAGTTATGAGTCTGGGCTATAGCAGATAAAAAGCAGTTCCAGCCGTCCTTTGAAAGACGACAGAGGGCGGCTGGACTGTTGTGTTGTACGTTGCAAAATTTTTAGGAGCTCAGAAGGAGTAGAAAGGATGCGTCTTCGTATGAGAGGCGGGTCGCATTTTTGGGCGATGTCCCTTAAAAAGCCTCTCTTCCAGGGTGGTCTATACAAGTTTTTTTAAAATTTTTTTATGGCGCTGAGGATGCAAATATTGCGTTTTGGTAACAAAAAAACCGGTAAAGTACGAAGTCTGCTTATGAATTTTTACCTTGGAATGGCGCGGATTTTGCGTGGGGTTAAGGCTGTGACATAAAAAATTCAGGGAAAACACCCGGAAAACGCTAAACCTGCTGAATTCTTTACCATTTCGTGATTTATCCTAAAAAGTGGTTGGCAGAATCGAAATCGTTACAGTATCGTTATCAACGAACGAAATCCCCGAGCGATCGGGGCACATGATTCAGAGCAAACTTCGCTCTGATGAACATGCCGGGTTTTGCCGCACACCTGAGTCCGTCTACAGGGCAAAACCTCAACAGATACCCAATAGCATCTAGGGTAGACGGCAACGCATTGAAGCCAGGGGACTGGACGAGCGTTAGGTGGCCCTCTCGGAGCATCGTGAAAAAGACTTCAATTCGCCGTAATGTAACCCGCTCAGCAGCAGCTCTCGTAGTTGGTGGCGCAGCAGTAGCATCTTTCGCTGCTCCCGCAAATGCTGCATCAGAGTCAACCTGGGACGCACTGGCACAGTGCGAGTCCGGTGGTAACTGGGGCATCAGCACCGGCAACGGCTTCTCCGGTGGTCTGCAGTTCACTCCTTCAACCTGGGCTGCATTTGGTGGCTCCGGTTCACCTACCACTGCTTCCAAAGCTGAGCAGATTCGTGTAGCTGAAAACGTACTTGCCGGTCAGGGCTGGGGCGCATGGCCTGCTTGCTCCGCAAACCTTGGTCTTTACGGCTCCGGTGAAACCGCAAACACTGCTGCACCTGCAGCAGCTCCTGTTCAGGAAACCACTGTGGCACCTCAGGCTGAGGCTGTAGCTCCCGTTGCGCCCGTTGCAACTGAGGCTCCTGTTGCTGTTGAAGCACCTGCTGCATCCGTCGTAACTGAGGCTCCCGTCGCTCAGGCACCTGTTGCTGTTGAAGCACCTGCTGCCCCCGTCGCAACTGAGGCTCCTGTAGCGCCCGCCGCTCAGGCACCTGTTGCCGCAACTCCTGTAGCTAACACCTACACCGTTCAGGCTGGCGATACCCTTTCAGAAATCGCTTTGGCTCACGGTTACACCTCCTACTGGGACTTGGCAGCTGCTAACGGCATCACCAACCCCGACCTCATCGAAGTTGGACAGGTTATCTACCTCTAATTCTTCAATGAACAAAAGCTCATCATCCTTGTGATGGTTTCGAAGAACCCCGCTATGGCTCAGCTATTGCGGGGTTCTTCTCTGTTAAAAACTCATGCCGTTCTTCGGCTTCTTGCTCTAATGCGCCAAATTTGGCTCTGAGAGCTAGACTAGATGAGGAAAACTTTTCGCCACTAACGGAGTATTCATGTCTGACATTACCCGTGAGACGGTAGCCCACCTTGCGGAGCTGGCTCATATTGAAATGACGGACGCCGAACTTGAGGCGCTTGCCTCAGAACTAGGCGTGATCGTTGAATCTGTAGCATCGGTATCAAATGCGGTTTCGGATGATATCCCCGCAACCTCCCACCCGATTCCTTTGAAGAACGTTTTCCGGGAAGACGTAGTAGGAGAAACTCTCACCGCTGAAGAAGCTCTCTCGGGTGCTCCCGATGAAGCTGACGGCAAATTTAAGGTTCCTGCCATTTTGGAAGAAAGCTAAGGGGGAGAGCGATGAACGAATTGATTAAACTATCAGCCGCTGAGCTGGTAGAGAAGCTTAAATCCTCGGAGATTTCTTCCGTTGAGATTACCCAGGCCCACCTGGATCGTATTGAAGCTACCGATGGTCAAACGCTGGATAGTGCTGACCGCTCTGCAGGTAAAGACGGATTGAACGCCTTCTTGCACACCAGCGCTCAGCAGGCTCTGCAGGTCGCAGAAGAGGTAGACCGCGCCCGTGCCGCTGGTGAAGAACTCCCTGAACTTGCCGGCGTCCCGATTGCTATTAAAGACTTGATTGTGACCAAGGGACAGCCCACCACTGCGGCTTCACGCATGTTGGAAGGCTGGATGAGCCCCTATGACGGCACCGTTACCCAGAAGGTTCGTGCCGCTCGTATGCCGATTTTGGGTAAGACCAACCTCGACGAATTCGCTATGGGTTCTTCCACAGAGCACTCTGCGTTCGGTGTTACCCGTAATCCCTGGGCACTAGACCGCATCCCAGGTGGTTCCGGTGGCGGTTCTGCCGTCGCAGTATCTGCTTTCCAGGCTCCTTTGGCATTGGGAACCGATACCGGTGGCTCAATTCGCCAGCCTGCAGCTGTGACCGGTTCGGTCGGCGTCAAGCCCACCTACGGTTCTATCTCTCGCTACGGTGTTATCGCGATGGCGTCCTCGCTTGACCAGGTGGGTCCTTGTACCCGCACTGTTCTTGACGCTGCACTTTTGCATGAAGTTGTAGGCGGCTATGACCCGAAGGATTCCACCTCACTCAATGAACCGGTGGGGCCCTATGCAGCTCAGGCACGTGAAGGCGCTACTGAAGGCGGTCTCAAGGGTCTGCGCGTCGGTATCATCAAGGAACTGAACGGCGATGGCTTCCAGGCAGGCGTGAATGCTCGCTTCAATGAGTCCATTGATCTGCTGAAATCAGCCGGCGCTGAAATCGTTGAGGTCTCCTTGCCTTCCGTCAAGGAAGCACTGGGAGCTTACTACCTGATTATGTCTTCTGAGGTTTCTTCTAACCTCGCCAAGTACGATGGCGTTCGTTTCGGTCTGCGTAAGCTCCCTGAAGAAGGTCCCGTAACCATTGAGCGCGTGATGAGCGCTACTCGTGCCGCCGGTTTTGGGGATGAAGCAAAGCGTCGCATCATTTTGGGTACCTATGCACTATCTGCTGGTTACTACGATGCTTACTACGGTTCTGCGCAGAAGGTCCGCACCCTGATTCAGCGCGATTATGCTGCTGCCTTTGAAAAATGCGATGTTTTGGTCTCGCCTACCGCTCCCACCACCGCTTACAAGCTGGGAGAGAAGACCGAGGGTGATCCGATGGCTATGTACCTAGGTGATATCGCGACCGTACCCACCAACCTGGCAGGTGTGCCATCAATTTCAATCCCTGCCGGTCTTGCAGATGAAGACGGTTTGCCCGTCGGTATCCAGTTCACCGCTCCTGCCCATGAAGATGCACGTCTTTACCGCGTGGGAGCAGGCTTGGAGGCGTTGCTGAATAACAAGTGGGGTGCTCCGCTGTGGGCACAGATGCCCGACACCGAATCCTTGATTCGCGACTTCGATTTTGGGGGAGCTAAGTAATGTCAGAAGAAATTTTGAGCTTTGAAGAAGCGATGGAGAAGTACGACCCCGTACTTGGCTTCGAGGTGCACGTTGAGTTGAACACCAAAACGAAGATGTTCGACGACGCTCCCAACGAATTCGGCGATACCCCAAACACCAACATCACCCCTGTCTCGCTCGGTCTTCCGGGCGTACTGCCGGTAGTGAACGGTAAGGCTGTCGAATCTGCTATCAAACTGGGTTTGGCGCTGGGCTGCGACATCGCAGAAGTTTCCCACTTCGCTCGTAAGAACTACTTCTACCCCGATACCCCCAAAAACTTCCAGACTTCTCAGTTCGATGAGCCCATCGCTGAGAATGGTTCGATTGATATTGAGCTTGAAGACGGCACCGTTTTCACCGTTGATATTGAGCGAGCACATATGGAAGAGGATGCGGGAAAGCTCAACCACATGGGTGGTTCAACCGGTCGTATTCAAGGTGCAGAGTTCTCTTTGGTGGACTACAACCGCGCAGGTGTACCCCTGATTGAAATTGTGACTCGCCCCATCGTGGGTGCGGGCGAGCGAGCTCCTGAACTTGCGCGCGCTTATGTGGCAGCCATCCGTGAAATCGTTAAGAACCTGGGCATCTCTGATGCGAAGATGGAGCGCGGTAACGTTCGTTGCGACGCCAATGTTTCCCTCATGCCTAAGGGAACTACTGAATTCGGTACCCGAACAGAAACTAAAAATGTTAACTCGTTGCGCTCGGTAGAGCGTGCCGTGCGCTATGAGATTCAGCGCCATGCAGCTGTTTTGGATTCTGGTCAGAAGATTGTTCAGGAAACCCGTATGTGGCATGAGGACACTCGCGAGACTACTGCGGGCCGTCCTAAATCTGATGCCGATGATTATCGTTACTTCCCAGAGCCTGACCTAGTTCCCGTTGTGACGGACTCTGAGTGGATTGAGCGTCTTCGCGCGGAACTTCCCGAGCCGCCCGCCGAGCGTCGTCGCCGCTTGAAGGCTGACTGGGGTTACTCGGACGAGGAATTCCGTGACGTCGTCAATGCTGGTGCTATGGATGCCATCGAGGAAACCGTGGCTGCAGGTGCTAGCCCGGCGGTCGCCCGTAAATGGTGGATGGGCGAAATCGCTCGTATCGCCAAGGTGCGCGAAGTCGATTTGGCTGAAACCGGTGCTACCGCCCAGACAGTGGTTGAACTCAACCAGTTGATTGAGCAGAAGAAAATCAACGACAAGATTGCCCGCCAGGTGCTGGAATTCGTCATTGCTGGTGAGGGAAGCCCCGCTGAGATTGTCGAAAAGCGCAACCTCGCTGTGGTTTCTGACGATGGCGCACTTACTGCCGCCATCGATGATGCTCTGGCTGCAATGCCCGACGTCGCAGATAAGATTCGCGGCGGTAAGGTGCAGGCAGCCGGCGCTATCGTTGGTCAGGTGATGAAGGCAACCCGTGGGCAGGCAGACGCTGGTCGCGTTCGCGAGCTCATCTTAGAGAAGCTAGGCGTAGAAGGCTAGCTCCTATAAGGCTTTCATAAGTTTCTAGGATACGCACCGTAAGAAAGCGCCGGGTAGATATTTCTACCCGGCGCTTTTTAGATAAGCACGAAAAATGTGCTTTAAAGTGGGGAAGAGCCGGCAGCGGAGTAATCTCACGCTATGCCGGCTCCTCAGGCGTTTGGTAGGGGAATCCCAAACGCTCGTTGATACTTGGCCACCAGAAAAGCACAAGTATCTGGGGTGTTGCTGAAGATAATGAAACCGACAATCAATGCTTCATTATGTTCTAGATTCTGCTAGCCACTCAAAATCTATCAGCAACGATATAAGTGTAGGAGAGCAGATGTCGCTCTTATGGCGCAGGCGGATACTAAGCGCGGTTTAAGGATGCGGTTCTTTTCTTTTTAATAGAATAAAATCAGGTCATTTCGAACTCGGTCAAAATACGCTGAAGCGCGTCCTTGATGCACGGGGATCTCGGAGAGGATCTCGGGAAGAGTAGAATTCTTCTCTGTTGGTTTTCTCGAAACCATCAGCTTTTCCGGAGCTCCTGCGGGATAATCGAAAAAGAATCTAAAAAATACGCTGGAACGTGGTTTACCGAATTGCATTGCCAAAATAGCGTCCTCCTCTTCCTGAGGAGCATCCTCAAAAGTGATGGTGTACAGTAACTCCCCACATTCTGAGGCATTGAGGGGAGTATCTAACTCAAATGAAAACATCTTGAATTTTTCATGCCATTTGAGAGAGCCACCGTGATGAATTTCTATATTCTCAACATCGGTGCCAACAGGAGCCCAGATATAATCACAAGAATCTTCTAATGCCCGAAAGACGAGATTGCACCGTATCTTATAGCTGCGAAATTTTTTATCAACGTAAACATCGTAGAGCGTGGTAGTGAAATCAAACCGAGGAATACGTTTTTCATCAGGAGGTGTTTCTTGAGTTGCATTAAGCGCAATGAGATCAGATATTTTCTGCGCAACATGTGAATCGATAGGAAACGTTTCGGTAAAAAGACGGAGGGTATCAAGAGTGAGTCGTTCACCAAGAATTGCCCGCCGTACGCGATCTTTGTACCGGTTCGGTGGAGACTCGATTCCATACCGGGACCATTCAGAGGCTGAAATAGCACGAGAAATAGCTCGATAACTCAACACATTTTTATCTGTGGCTATGTTATCCGAAATATAGCGGGACCATATTTTGTGAGTGGAAGGTTCTAAGAGGGCATCCCGTAGCAACAGACTTGCCTGATTGGTATGGGCAGGAGAAGAGGTTTGCGGCTGAAGCTGAGAGAGAAAAGAATTTACTCGTTGATCAATTTTTTCGCGCTTTTTTGTCATGCTTTACTCTTTGGTCGATCCTGGGACAAGAACATTACCTCGCATGTTTATATCCCCGAATTTCCCGTCGGGGCGTCGTATCGGCCATATGAATCCGCAGTAAGCTTTATGAATCACTGGATAATGCATTGAATAATGGGTATGACCGGGGGAAAGAATTTCCTCCACGACGGGATTTTCATAGGCATTGTCATCCCAAAAACAATGACGAATTACTGCGGGTCCCTCGTCGAAAATAAGCAAAGTGGTGACATTGAACTTTGGTCTTTCTGAAGCACCAATTCCAAAGTGATTGACGAAGTCTGGGTTGTCTTCGACCTGTTCTTGTACGTATGCCCGTACATGTAGACGGTGAATCTCCCCTTTAGCGAGAGGGTAAGGGGCTTCAATGACGAGATTATAAATATCATTTTCTTCGTTTTCTGCCCCCGCCTCATACTCGGTAGTAATCTTTTTGAGTTTTCCGCCTTCGACAATTTCAATATCTAAACCAGCGCCTTCAAAGAGCGGATTGAAATATTGCAATTTATCGTGCTCGACCATTACCACCTCAACAAAATCAAATTGCCGAATGAGACCATCTTTATTGATAGTAAGAGTGAGAGTTTCCGAGAGGGTGACGTATTCGCGCTTAGGATCTTGCCGTCGGGCATGGTTGGCATGACGGGAAACAATCGATTTATCGAGGTAGCGGTGATGCACGATAGCGCGCCAGAGTTCATCGGCTTCGGATGCTGTAAAACCAAATGCGGAGATAAATCGCATTGCTGTGCGGTCAGTGAGCATTTCACCTTTGAGCGCACGGCGGATTGAATCCTTGTACTGCTCAGGTGCTATCTCGTGACCGGCGGCATCGGAGAGTTCGTATGCCATGAAGGTTGCCACAGCACGAATGTTGACGCCTTTTCCCCGACGGCGTTGTACGAACTGCCCCCACATATCTCGGTAGGGAGCTTGCATCAGAAGACTTTCGAGAACTTCATGGGGGAAACGGGGAGCAACGGAGTGAGACGCGGGGGCGTATTCAGTTGGACTCATTCCAACCATCCTGGTCGAGCAAGTATGTCAGTGCAAAAGCGTAAATCCAGGCGGTTTCTTTCCACTGCGTGTACCGCCCTGAGCCGCCGCCGTGACCGCCGTCCATCTCAATTTTGAGTAATGGTGTAGGGGAATCGGGTGAAATTGTTTCTCGCAGTTTTGCCACCCATTTGGCTGGCTCAACGTAGAACACACGAGTGTCATTAAGACTGGTCACCGCAACGATAGGCGGGTAAGTTGCCTGGCGGATATTCTCGTAAGGAGTGTACGACTTCATGTAGGAGTAGACTTCAGGGTCTTCGATGGGGTTACCCCATTCTTCCCATTCCAGCGCAGAGAGAGGCAGATTGGGATCAAGAATGGTGGTCAAGGCATCGACGAAAGGAACATCGGCAATAGCCGCACAGTATTTTTCCGGAGCGAGGTTAAGGGTCGCACCTATCAAAAGACCCCCTGCGGATCCACCGTGGATGGCAATACGCTGGGCGTCTACCCAGTCCAGTTGCCCTAAGAATTCGGTGGCGTCGACAAAGTCAAAAAAAGTATTTTTCTTCTGAAGTTTCTTGCCGTCCTGATACCAAGACCGCCCCAGCTCACCGCCACCGCGAATATGGGCGACAACAAAGATGACACCGCGGTCGAGCAGGGATAGGCGGGGAATCGAAAAATAGGGGTCGACCGAGACTTCGTAGGAGCCATAGCCGTACTGCAACACCGGATTTTCTCGGGACTTATCGAGATCAGCCCGATGCACCACCGACAGCGGAATCATCTTTCCATCGCGCGCAGGAGCCCACATCCGATAGGCAAGGTAATCCTCGGAGTCAAAGCCCCCAAGAAGCGGCGTCTCTCTGCGTAGAATTAGTGATTCTTGTTCTGGAAAATAATCAAAGATACGGGTAGGAGTTACCCATGAGGTGTAATTAATGCGGACGATGGGCGAATCGACCGAAGTGCTCAGTACCCCGGTAGTGTAAATTTCTTCGGTAAAACCAGCGGGCTCAGTGAAAGTAAGACCGGCGGGGGAATCCGTTACCTTCAGCTGCGCAAGAGCATCTAAAGAAGCCAGGAAAACTTTGACCGTGGTATCTTGGCGAGCAGTTACTACTAGATGGCGCGACGAAAAGGAGACTCCCTCCACACGCACGTCGTCACGATGGGGCATTACCTTAATCCACTGCTGCCGTAAGTCTGAGAATCCTAGCCCGGTGGGCATCGGAGAGAGCACTATCTCTGAGTTAATCGCCTCGAAATCGTGCACCATGATGAGATATTGTTGCCCCGCTATGATGATGGGTTCAACGCTGTATTGCACACGCTCTGTCCGCGGAATCACGACCATCGGTGTGGTACGAAGATTGTCTGTGGGCACCAAGCGAACCTCAGTGAATTCGGAAGAGAACGACGTGAGCACCACATGAGTTCGGTCTTCTGAAAGATTAGCTTCGAGCCACATCCCTTGATCGGGTTCCTTGAAGAGCACGATATCTTCATCCGAGCTGTTGATTTTGTGTGCGCGAATTTCATAGGGGCGCCACGAGTCGTCGACCAAGGAATAGATGAGATAGGTGGCATCGGCAGTGAGAAAAGCACCAGCAAAAATATCTTCGAGACGATCCGAGCTGATTTCTCCGGTGTTCAGATTCTTGAAGTACTGCGTGTAGCGCTCGTCGCCGGCGTCATCGACGCCGAAGGTCAGGAGCTCACCATCGAGCGAGGGCTCAAAGGAACCAAGCGAGAAAAAAGGTAAATCAGCTGCGAAAGCATTGCAATCGAGCAGAGTTTCTTCTCCCTCTAACTGCTGATTCGATTCAACCAGCGGAGGGGTGAAACGTTCCTCTACGCTTCCTTCTCGAACCGCTGGGACGCGGCACATCAGGGGGTACTGTTGCCCCTCGACCGTGCGTGAAAAATACCACCAGTTGCCCTTACGGGTGGGCACCGATAAATCGGTCTCTAGTGTGCGACCTTTGATTTCATCAAAAATGGTTTGGCGCAATGGTTGTTGCTGGGCGGTAACCTTTTCGCAGTATTCGTTTTCCGCTGTGAGGTAATCGATAACCTCTGACTTCTCTTTCTCTCGCAACCATTCAAAAGAATCGTAAAAAGTATCGTCATGAAAGACTCTGGTAGTCATCTGCTGACGCGCACGAGGCGCAGGCAACGGAGAAAAAGTAGTCATAAGAAGTCCCCTCTAGTTGTGATGCAACCCCATGTTGGGTGTTCATGGCTATATCCCCATTTTAGACGCTATTCAAATAGTTCGGTTCTAGAGCATCGGCGTGCTTTGAGCAAATACATGTTTTTGGCACCGCGAATGTTAACTCTATGACAAAATATGACGCCGAAATTCTGAGGGTCAGAAATGTTCGACATAAAACTCTGCCCTCCTTGACCCTCCCTAGCCTCCTTTGGCTAGCATGAAAGCAGGTCAAGAGAACCAGTGTTAAGCCCCAGCTTACTGGTCGGCAACCCTCCTCTCGCGGTGGGGTGCCCTGGGTGATGACCGGGTACACCTCACCGGCGGGGTGTGCAAGCGCGGGACCGATGCCCCATCTTCTTTGGGGACATACCTACCATCAATAATCTTTGTTGCGATCACTAGACACCCTAAAGATTTGGCATGCGGTTCCAACGTCTACAACCTATTTGGAGCAAGCATGACTAACGAACAGAACGCCATACCCACTCCTTCGCAGCCTGAAGGATGGAAATTCGAAACGAAACAAATTCACGCAGGACAAGAACCTGATTCGGCAACCGGCGCCCGTGCCCTACCGATTTACCAATCCACCTCGTTCGTCTTCAAGAATTCAGAGCAGGCGGCTAATCGCTTTGCCCTGGCAGAACTGGGGCCCATCTATACCCGCATTAACAACCCCACTCAAGAGGCAGTCGAAAACCGAATCGCCGCTTTGGAAGGTGGCGTAGGAGCACTTTTACTTTCTTCGGGTCAAGCGGCAACGACGAACGCTATCTTGAACGTGGCAGGAGCAGGCGACCATATCGTCGCGTCCCCTTCTCTTTACGGCGGATCCTTTAACCTGCTCAAATACACCCTGGCTAATTTAGGTATCGAAACTACGTTCGTCGCTGATCCTCTCAATATCGAGGACTGGAAGAACGCGGTGCGCCCCAACACCAAGGCGTTCTTTGGCGAAACGCTGCCTAACCCTCGGGGCGATGTCTTTGATATCGAGCCGATTGCAGAGGTCGCCCACGAGGCAGGCGTACCTCTTATTGTCGATAACACCATCCCTACCCCTTTCCTCTTAAACCCTTTCAAATTTGGCGCAGACATCGTGGTACATTCCGCCACCAAATACCTTGGCGGACACGGAACATCGGTGGGAGGAGCCATCGTAGATTCGGGTAATTTCGACTTTGGGAAAGACCCCGAGAAATTCCCCCTCTTCAACACACCAGATGAGGGTTACCACGGGCTGGTCTACGCCCGCGATTTAGGTAAGAACGGCGCATTCGGCGTCAATCTCTCTTACATTCTCAAAGCGCGCGTAGGGTTGCTCCGCGATTTGGGGCAGTCTATATCTCCTTTTAACGCGTTCAACATAGCAATTGGGCTTGAAACTCTTTCGTTACGCGTCGAACGCCATATAGAAAACGCCACTAAGGTAGCGCAATTCCTCGAAAATCACGACGCCGTGGAATCGGTGCAGTGGGCGGGGCTAGAATCATCGCCCTACTACGAGCTCAAGCAGAAGTACATTCCCCGTGGCCCCGGCGCCGTCCTCGGGTTCACTCTCAAGAATGCTGATTCAGCAAAAGCGCAGAAGTTCGTAGATGCGCTCCAACTCCACTCGCTGTTGGTGAATATAGGCGACGTGCGTTCGCTGGCGGTTCACCCGGCATCGACCACTCATTCCCAGTCCAGCGTAGAAGAACTCGAAGCATTGGGAATCAATCCCGCTTTCGTGCGCCTCTCTGTAGGTATCGAAAATATTGACGATATCTTGGCGGACCTGGAATTGGGATTCTCCGCCGTAGCCTAAAAGTATGTGTGCGCTGACCGGCGTTATCGCGCGCCGTGAGTTTTCGAAGGAGAGAACGTCTTGACGATTGCCCCCACCCAACCGCAGCAGGTGAAAACACCGCAGAACGGGCTAGTTCAAACGTGTGAAATTGGCAGCCTCACCTTAGAATCCTTAGAGATCATTCCCCAGGTCACTCTGGCGTTTGAAACCTGGGGGGAGCTCAATGAACACCGCGATAATGCTGTTCTCATTTTGCACGCGCTCACCGGCGATACACATGTTTCCCGGGCGAACATAACCGAGGATTCCCATACCACCAGCCCCGCCCAAGCGGCGGGCTGGTGGGAGGGGATCGTGGGCCCCGGTTGCGTGATTGATACTGAAAAATACTTTGTTCTAGCTCCCAATATTCTGGGCGGTTGCTACGGCTCTACGGGGCCGTCATCACCTACCCCTGAATCTATTGATTCATCGCGAAAGCCGTGGGGATCGAGGTTTCCTCTGGTAACAATTCGAGATACTGTCCATGCTGAAGCGCATCTGGCGGATGCCCTGGGGATAGAAACTTTCTACGCCGTAGTAGGCGGTTCGTTAGGCGGCGCTCGCGCTATGGAGTGGGCACTCACTTACCCGCACAGGGTAGAGCACTGTGTCGTCATTGCGTCAGGTCCCTCTGCTACAGCCGATCAGATTGCTTGGGCACAGTCACAAAACCTCGCGATTTCCCTGGACCCGAATTTTGCCGGCGGAGACTATTACGATGGATTACCCCCTGAAGGTGGCTTAGGTCTTGCTCGGCGCATCGCGCACACCACCTATCGTTCAGCCCCTGAACTCCATTTTAGATTTGGCCGAGTGGCCCAGCGTGGGGAGCGACCACTGCAAAAATGTCAGGCAGGGGAGCGGGGACGCTACGCTGTTGAATCCTATTTGGATTATCATGCGAAAAAACTTGCGGACCGCTTCGATGCCAATAGCTATTTGGCGATTAATAATGCGCTAATCAGCCACGACATCACACGCGGACGGGGCTCCCTGACCACTGCTTTGGCAGCGTCAACTTGTGAATGGAATATCGCCTACGTTGATTCGGATCGTCTCTTTTATCCCTCGGAATCTATCGTCATGGCAGCCTCGCTACCTCAGCCGGGGGAAGCTACGGCGATTCTTTCGCCGTCGGGGCATGACGGGTTTCTGATTGAAACCGATCAGATCGAACGGGTCTTACGCCGTACCTTCTAAGGTAAGCTGGCGAGCATGAATTTCGTTATTGAATACTCCAACCGTCCTGAAGAGCGCGAAGGTACTCACCTGATTCTCATGCTTCACGGGTATGGTTCCAACGAGCGTGACCTCCTGCAGATTGGTGAAATGCTCGGCGGGTCAGTGACCTACGCCGGTCTGCGTGCGCCTCAACCTGTGGGTACGCCGCTGTCCGAGGTAGGGGACACCGCAATCATCCCCGGCGCTGCTTTTGGCTACCAGTGGTATCCGCTAACGAACACGCTGGAATCGAATCAACGTGCGGTGGAACTTGCGACCGACTACGTGATTGATTTTCTAGAACAGGAAACTACAGGTTATGAGGCAGTGACCCTGATGGGGTTCTCGCAGGGCATGGCAATGGCGACGTCGGTGGCGCGCCGTCGTCCAGACCTCGTCCATGCAGTCATTGGTTGCAGTGGGTTCGTGATTCCTGACGGTGAAGACTATTTCAAGGATGCTGAGTTTAAGGCGAAGAACATGCCAGTTTTCTACGGTCGTGGAGACGCCGATACCGTTATTTCCCCCGAACGTGTGGACTTTGCAACGAACTGGCTCAAAGAGAACGCACAGGTGGAGTTGCACGTCTACCAGGGATTGCCCCACTCTATTAACCCTGAAGAAGTACGAGATATCGCCCGCTTTATGCAGAAACATATTCTCTAATATTTTAGAAGTCCGCCAAGAGGAGTGCTTGGCGGACTTTGGGGTAGAACATCTTAGTTTTCTACGGTCACCCGTGCAGCGAATCCGTTGAGTTCGACGACGTCGCCGTCGTGTAGCTGCTTTCCGCGTGCTTCTTCAATGTCGCCGTTAACTTTCACGAGACCATTTTGAATGACTTCGCGTGCCTGTGCGCCGTCTTCGACTAGATTTGCCAGTTTGATGAACTGGCCTAAGCGAATCATGTCGTCCCGAATCAATACTTCTTCAATTTCATTCATGCCGCTCATTCTATCGGGTGTGAGCTAACTGTTAGGCTGGAAGTAGCGCAAGAGCGCGCAAGACATTTATCCAACCCCTGCACGTCGTATCCAGCGGCGGAGTACTAGGAGTAAAGCATGGCAGCTAAATCCACCCTTGATAACGTCATCACCCTGGCTAAGCGCCGCGGGTTTGTTTTCCAGGCAGGTGAGATTTACGGTGGTACCCGCTCAGCATGGGACTACGGCCCTCTCGGCGTGGAACTGAAAGAGAACATTCGTAACGAATGGTGGAAGACTTTCGTGCGCGGACGTGAGGACATGGTGGGTCTTGACTCATCGGTTATTCTTCCCCGCGCAGTGTGGGAGGCATCCGGCCACGTAGCGACTTTCACCGATCCGTTGGTGGAGTGCCTCTCCTGCCACACCCGTCTTCGCCAGGATCACTTGCTGGAGGCTTTTGAAGATAAGCACGGCAAGGCTCCTGAAAATGGTATGGCAGATATTAACTGCCCCAAGTGCGGTAATAAGGGTCAGTGGACTGAGCCTCAGAACTTCTCCGGTTTGATGAAAACCTACCTGGGTCCTGTTGATAATGAAGAGGGGCTGCACTACCTGCGTCCTGAAACCGCTCAGGGTATTTTCGTGAACTTCAACAACGTCGTCACTGCTGCTCGCAAGCGCCCTCCTTTTGGTATTGGGCAGATTGGTAAGGCGTTCCGTAACGAAATCACTCCCGGTAACTTCATTTTCCGCACCCGCGAATTTGAGCAGATGGAGATCGAGTACTTCGTTCACCCCGACGACGCTCAGCAGCACTTCGATACCTGGGTTGAGGATTGCTGGAACTGGTTTGTTGACCTGGGCATTAACCCCGACAACATGCGTAAGTTTGATGTACCTGAGGACGAACGCGCGCATTACTCCGATGGCACTATCGACCTCGAATACAACTTCGGTTTCCAGGGCAACGCCTGGGGCGAGTTGATGGGTGTTGCTAACCGCACCAATTACGACCTCGGCGTCCACAACGAGCATTCCAACGCTAAGCTGGAATATTTCGACCAGGGAACCGGTGAACGCTACGTTCCTTACGTGATTGAACCGTCCTTCGGGCTGACCCGCGCGATGATGGCGTTCTTGGTTGATTCCTATGTTGAGGACGAAGCCCCCAACACTAAGGGCGGCGTTGATAAGCGCACCGTGCTCAAGCTTGATCCCCGCTTGGCACCGGTCAAGGCCGCAGTTCTTCCTCTGTCTAAGAAAGAAGAGCTGACACCGACCGCAGAGAAGCTGGCGGCTGAACTGCGTAAGAACTGGAATATTGACTACGATACGTCGGGAGCTATCGGACGCCGCTACCGCCGTCAGGACGAAATCGGTACTCCATTCTGCATCACCGTTGACTTCGATACTCTCGAAGACCAGGCAGTGACGATTCGTGAACGCGACACCATGAACCAGGAGCGCGTTGCACTAGATCAGGTCAAGAGCTATCTCGCATCTAAACTTGTAGGCTAGTAGCCGTCTTTATAGAAATGCCCCCGTGCTGAGAACTAACTCGGCATGGGGGCATTTTTACAATGAAGCAGGGGGACAGAAAAAATCAGATCGAGACGGTGGCGAGGGTAGGTGCACTGATCATGTCTGGATTTTTCAAGCTCTCCCAATCTTTGCGAAGAATTGATTTGATAATCGAATCATGAAAGGTGCCGTTGTAATAGAGTGTTTCGCGCAGTCGCCCCTCGGTCACAAAACCACAGGAGGAGTAGACGTATCGCGCACGCTTATTGAAATCGTAGACTTCCAAAGAAATACGGTTGAGACCGAGTTTCTCGAAACCGTAGTCCACCATGAGACGGGTGGCTTCGGTTCCCAAACCGCGACCGCGGCCACCCTCGCCAATTGCAATACGGTAATTGACGGATTTGTTGCGAGGGTCGTATTCGTTAAAAACTACTTCACCCACATACTGCTGGGTGTCTTTGCAAAAAATCGCTAAATCGAGACGGTTCTTCTGCTGGTTTCGTGTTTCATACCAGTGTTGAGCTTCTGAGAAGCTGTGCTCTTCTTCTGTTTGCTCCATGGTGTGTACTGATCCCGTCTTAACCAGTACCTCAGGATCTTTCAAGATCTCGACCATCGCGGAAGTTGCTTCATCGTTAAAGGGGCGAAGCTCTACTAGAGAACCAGCGAGCGTGGGCTTGGATAAGAACATATCTGCAATAGTCATATTCTTACCCTACGGAACTCTCAGATACCTTGGCAAAAGATTGCTTTAAACTGCACCGACGTGCATATGAACACTTGGTGAACCACCTCTTCTCAGCCAGCAGATGGAGCCTTTCCGCTTTAGTTTTGCCTGCGCTAAAGTTGAGTGAAATTGGAATTTGACCCATCTAAGAAATGATTTCCCTCCCGATGAAAAATGATTTGACTTTTCGCCCCTGGCAAGAGGGCGACGACCTCGAGCTACTCCAAATTTGGCCCGACGCCGAAAGCACTTCAGCGGCGACTTTCCGTGCGTCTTTCGCTCCGGATTCTGACGAATCGCCCTGGCGCCGCACCCTTGTTGCTGAGCATAAAGGGGTAGCGATTGCCGCTGCAACTGTCTATGAAACGTCCCTGCATGCTGAGCATCTATGGGCATATGTTGAGGTGGCGCCCGACCATCGCCGGGGCGGGATTGGCACCGAACTGTTAGAACGCCTGCGTAGGCTGGCGCAAGACTCTCCTTCGGGAGTAGTCTCGCTTCGCTCAAAAGTTGATGTGGAATCCGATGCCGTTGAATTTGCGTTAGCCCAAGGTTTCAAGAAGATTCAGCGCACGCGCGTCGTTCGAATAGAGGCTGGGGCTGTTCCCGGTGTACCCCTCCACCAGAACGAGGAGGGTGAAATGACTCAAGCAATTGAAGATATAGCTACCGGCTCTGTAGAACTCACTCAAAAGGTCTGGGATTTCTATCAGCGTTCGCATCAGTGGGACCCTCCGGCGCAGACGTCGCTGGGCCGCGTGAACAGGCTTTTCCTCTCCGATGAGGCAGAGGCATTCGGTGCATTAGTTCTACGAGATGATGTTCTCTCGGCGCGAGCAAATGGGAAAAAAGGTGACATCAAAGCGTTTGCCGTCAGCTACCGTCCGCTAGAGCACGACATGCCGGGATTTGAGGTAGAGGACGATGCGGCTACCGAAGTTCTGCTGGGATACGACTTTGACTATCCCCAGGCCCGAGAGGCAATCCTGCAGATGCTTTCACCCCTGGCTGCCCAGTATCCCGTCACTGTGGAGGTCACCGAGTCGATGGAAGACTTGTCCATCTTGATTGATCAGCTCATAAAGATGGGGGCTGCATCGGTGGTGGAGAACTCCTTCGTGGTCGTAGATTAAGTTTTTCGAATTATTCGTTGAGCGGATTTAACCTCGATTTATTCGTTGAGCGGATTTAACCTCGATTTATTCGTTGAGCGGATTTAACCTCGATTTATCCGGTGTTTCAACTTGTAAAACTAGGGTTTTGGGTGGCTGAGAGCCCTGTAATAAATCGTAAAATCAGGAAACTTACTATCAGTACGCTTAGTTTGAGTTGCAAAACGATGATGAGCATGCTTATGATATTTCTGGTCGATGCGTCAGACCGAAGTTCTGTAAACGAATGAACTTCGGAAATCCGTATCAAAGCAAAGTTAGAAAGAGGAAGCAATGACTAACGCAAACACTATTGAAAACCTGAAGCGTTCCACCGTCTTTTCACAGGACGGCGAGAAAATCGGTAAGGTCGGCGTTGTATACGTAGACGCTGATACTTCAGAGCCCACTTTCGTAACCGTAAACACCGGTCTGTTCGGCACCAACGAATCCTTCATTCCTGTCAACCAGGCACAGTACAACGGTGACGACATCACCGTTCCTTTCAGCAAGGAATTCGTCAAGGACGCTCCGAACATTGCTGAAGACGGCGAACTTTCACCTGAAGAAGAACAGCGCATCTACGACTACTACAATGGTCACTCAGGCATCACCAATGAGCGTCGTGAAAACCACGCTGGTGTAGCAGGCGCAGGCACCGCAGCAGGTGTTGCTGGTGACCGTCACGCAGACCACACCGACCGTCACGCAGCTGCTGGTGTAGACCAGGATCGCCGCGAAGCTCATGCTGGCCGCGACGGCGACGTTGTAGCTCACGAAGAGCGCCTAAACGTTTCCAACACCGCAACTGCTCGCGAAACCGGTCGTGTTCGTCTGCGCAAGGTTGTTACCACCGACACCGAGACCGTTGAGGTTCCCGTACGTCGCGAAGAAATCCATGTAGAGCGCGAGAAGATTGATCCTAACTCAGCAGAGGCACGCACCAACGCTGGCTACGACTTCAAGGAAGGCGCAGAGGACGTAACCGTAACCGCTTACGAAGAGCGACCCAACGTTACCGTAGACACCGTTGCTACCGAGCGCGTCAACGTTTCAAAGGACGTTCACACCGACACCGAGCGTGTACAGGGTGAAGTTCGCAAGGAAGAAATCCGCGTTGAAGGCGACGATGTAGATGCTCGTGACCGCAAGGATCGCATCTAATTTTGATTGCCTCAGGCAAACTTATTAGCTAAGCATTAAAAGAGTCTCCCATTCATTCGAGTGGGAGACTCTTTGTATAAGAAATACTTTTCAAATATAAACTTTTAAAGTTCGGAGGATACTCCCATGTCAGAGCTCATTGATCCCCGCAAGAAATTTCCCGTTATTTCTCCCCCCGAGCAGAGCCAGCCTAATCCCGGTCTAGATATCGAGATGACTCCTCTGGCAGATATCGGCGAAGAAAGCTACAAAGGCAACGGTCGGTTGAAGGGTCGTAAGGCGCTTATTACCGGTGGCGATTCTGGTCTCGGCGCGGCGGTTGCTATCGCTTATGCACGTGAAGGCGCAGATGTGGCGATATCCTACCTGCCTGAGGAGCAGCCTGACGCCGATCGCGTCATCAAAGCTATTGAGGACGCTGGTCAGAAAGCTCTCGCTCTTCCCGGCGATCTCATGGATTTGGAACAGTGCAAGAAAATCGTTGAAGAAACTGTTAAAGCCTTTGGTGGCTTGGACATTTTGGTCAACAACGCTAGCCGTCAGATTTGGCATGACGGGATTGAGGAAATCTCAGACGAGGACTTCGACAAGACCATGAAGTCTAATATCTACTCTTCATTCCGCGTGACCAAAGCTGCAGTAACGCATATGAAGCCTGGCTCTTCAATCATTTTCACTTCTTCGATTCAGGCATATGAGCCTTCGGAGACTTTGCTGGACTACGCGCTCACCAAGGCTGCAATGAACAACTTCTCTAAGGGGCTAGCTCAGGACTTGACGCCTAAAGGCATACGTGTGAACGCTGTTGCACCCGGACCATTCTGGACTCCATTGCAGCCTAGCCACGGTCAGCCGACGGAGAAGCTCACTCAGTTCGGTCAGGACACTCCCGTGGGTCGCGCAGGTCAGCCTGTTGAGATTGCGGGCGCTTACGTGTTCCTGGCGTCGGATGAAGCTTCGTATGTATCCGGTGAGACCCTTGGTCTAACCGGCGGTCGTCCCACCCCGTAAGCGGTTTTACTCTAAGTTTTGAGTAGCTGTTTCCCAATGGCGCACCAGCTCAGCATAGTCTGCGCGGTGCGCCGCTAGTTTAATCCCGGTGTGTTTATCATTGCGGGTTATATTTTCTTCTTGCCAGTGGGGGAGAGCCTGGTTGAAATGCCCGGCGATTTTGCCTTGGGCATTGCAGACGCGCCACCAGGGTACGTTGGTTCCCCACTTTGCCATGAGGTTTCCGACGACGCGCGGTGATTCGCCAGTAATTTTGCCAAGATCCCCATAGGTAGCCATTTTGCCGGCAGGTATACATTCTGCTGCGCGCAGAACCTTTTCAATGCGAAGATCGTCCATCGGTTAAATCACGTCCTTTGCTTTGCGGTTCTTCTGGCTGTCGCTTTCAGAATAAAGGGCTCGAAGCATGATTAAAAAGACTATTGACCAGATAATGCACTGCGAACCACTATCAAATAAAAGAGTTCCCATACTAATTCCCAAGGAACCTGCGTAGGTAACTAGCCATGGTTTCCACTGGATTCGTTGAGAACCTGAGCGAAAATCATAAAGTACGAAAAAACTGGCCACTGCGAAACAGAGGGCACCTATTACTCCTATGAGCCAGTGTTCTGAAAAGAGTGAGAGCACCAGTCCGTATACAACCCATACGGCGATGGTCCAGTATTTCTCGGAGGATTTGTGGGTATTACCAGGGGAGTTCTGCTGAGTCGTCAAGGAAAATCACCCATCCTGTAATTTGTTGGCGCATGTTGAAAAGTATCTGGCCTACTGGTTCGCCCCATTGGTGGCGAAGCCGATAGGTATATACAAAAGTTGTCCCGTTGTGCTCAATCCGCGAATTGCTGATTTCTATAAAATCTCCGCATGCCTCCTTTGTTTGATGCCAGATGCTGAGAATCTTTCGTTGGGAAAGCTGCCGGGCTGTCATATAAGTCATCAAAGAATGCAGTGTTGAAATATCCTCACGGTCTAACGCGGTAAAAAATGAGTCGGTAATTTGCTCGATTTCTTTTGTGATTGAATCCAGCGATTTGTCCGTAAGTTTGAGAGAAGCCTGCTGAAACCTTTGAGAGGCAGCTTGCTTGGAAACCCCCATCGCATCGCCGATTTGTTGCCAGGTGACGCCCGATTGGCGAGCTCGTCTCACCGCCTCCTCTAGTTGAGCAGATGCATCTAAGACCTGTTGGTGGGCGTTTGTAATACTGTCTAGTTCTGAAGGGTTTTTCTTCATTGGTTCTCATCAAGGGCTATTTATTTGTGACGTGTCAAGAATTCTTGATATTTCACATCTTTTCATGGCATATGTGATTTGTCAATGAAACTTTACTTTTGGCGTAATTGTTGCTGTGACCCACCCCTACCTGCCGGACAGTGCGGATTATGCAAGAATTGCAGGGTGACTCAAACAAGTGAAACCCCTCAAACTAAGACGAAGAAACTTCAGTTACCCCCGTTGCGACTGGGCAAGCATACGGTAGAAACGCCTGTTATTCTTGCGCCCATGGCTGGCGTAACCAATAAGGCTTTTCGCCGTCTCTGCCGCGAATACGGCGGCGGACTGTATGTTACAGAGATGGTGACCGCGCGTTCGCTGGTGGAGCGCCGTCCTGAGTCACTGCGTATCATTGAGCACGACGATGACGAGAAGATTCGCTCCATTCAGATTTACGGTGTAGACGCCGTCAACGTGGGTAAAGCCGTGCGCATGGTGGTAGAAGAAGACCGCGCCGACCATATCGACCTCAACTTTGGTTGCCCTGTACCTAAAGTCACCAAGTTAGGTGGCGGATCGGCTCTTCCCTGGAAGACCGATTTGTTCACCGCCATCGTGCAGAATGCGGTGAAAGAGGCAGCACGCAATGATATTCCGGTCACCGTCAAAATGCGTAAAGGCATCGACGATAACCATCTAACGTTCTTGGATTCAGCAAAGATTGCCCGCGATGCAGGTGTAGCTGCCATCGCTTTGCACGGTCGAACCATGGAACAGCACTACTCGGGTCAGGCTGATTGGGACGCTATCGCCGATTTGCGCGAAGCTATTCCCGATGTGCCCGTGCTGGGTAACGGTGATATTTTTAGTGCCGAAGACGCGATTGCCATGGTCGAGCAGACTGGCATCGACGGAGTAGTCGTCGGACGAGGCTGTCAAGGTCGCCCCTGGCTCTTTGGTGATTTGCAGAATGCATTTGAAGGCTCGGAAGCTCGCTTCAAGCCCGGTGTGAGTGAAGTAGCCGACATGATTTACCGCCATGCTGAACTGTTGGTGGAAACCTTTGGCGATGAGCTCAAGGGGTTACGCGAGATCCGCAAGCATGTTGCGTGGTACTTCCACGGCTACCCGGTGGGTGGCCAGCTGCGCCAGAAAATGGCAACTGTGCCCGATTTGGCAACTTTTCGTGAGTATCTCTCCGAGCTCGATCACTCAATCGGCTACCCCGGGGAAGCGGTTGAAGGCCCGCGAGGACGTGCAGGTAATCCCAAGAAACCCCATCTGCCCAACGGATGGCTCGATTCGCGAATTCTGGGTGATGCCGAGCGGCTCGGTCTGGTGGATGCGGAACTAGACGTATCGGGCGGCTAAAACTTCTCTTTCAAGGGCGCCTGCTGACTAAGCAGGCGCCCATTGTCATGCCCCGTAGAATAAAAGCATGAGCAAAATCATTGACCCTCAAGACGGCATGGTGCTGGGCGAAGAAGTAGCCAATACTCCCGGCTATTCGGATCAGGATGCCGCGAGATGGGTTCCCGAACACCATCGCAATATTTATCGCTCGGCTTTTGAACGCGACCGTGCGCGGGTTCTTCATTCCAGTGCATTACGCCGCTTGGGTGCGAAGACGCAGGTGATGGACCCTGATACGGATGATTTTGTGCGCACCCGACTGACTCACTCGCTTGAGGTTGCTCAAATCGGCCGCGAGGTAGGGCGCATGCTGGGGTGCGACCCCGACGTCGTCGATACTGCCTGCCTGTCCCACGATTTGGGTCACCCGCCTTTTGGGCATAATGGAGAAACCGCACTGAATAATCTCGCGCGAGAGGCCGGGGGATTTGAAGGTAATGCACAGACCTTGCGCCTGTTGGCTCGACTCGAACCTAAAGTGATTCGCCACGATGGCGGTTCGGCAGGGCTCAATCTCACCCGTGCCACACTCGATGCCACCTGCAAATATCCGTGGCGTATTGAAGACGCTCCCGAGAGAGCTGACGGCAGGCCCAACCGTAAATTCGGGGTCTATGCCGATGATATGCCCGTTTTCGACTGGTTCAGACGCGGTGCTCGCGAAGCCGGTGTGGCACCGCAGCAAAAATGCATGGAAGCTATGGTCATGGATTTGGCGGATGATATTTCCTATTCGGTCCACGATGTTGAAGATGCTGTTTTTGGCGGTCACGTTCAGCTAGAAGTTCTCAAAGATACTGCTAACCGGCAGAGACTGTTTGAGAAAACCAGGCAGTGGTATCTACCCGCGGTGGAGGATGAAAGATTAGATGCCGCCCTGATGCGTCTGGAGTCTTTGGAACGGTGGGTTCCCTATATGAGCGGTACCCGGGCGTCGATGGCAGCGTTCAAAGCGCTCACCTCAAAACTGATTGGTCGTTTCGCTGCGACGTCGATGGAAGCCACCCGGCAACAGTACGGAGTCGATAGACCTCTCACCCGCTACTCCGCGCAACTCATTGTGCCTGAAGAAACCGAACACGAAATTGCTCTGATGAAGGGCATCGCCACCACCTTCGTTATGACGGTACGCGACGCTCAACCTCACTATGAAAATCAGCAAGAAATCCTGGGGGTACTGGTAGAAGCTCTGCTGGAAAACCCCGACTATATGGATTCGGTCTTTCGCGCGGATATGCGCGAATTGGGTCAAAATGATGACACAGCTAAACTGCGTTTAGTAGTCGATCAGGTGGCATCCCTCACCGATCGTTCTGCCGTGGCGCTATACCGCCGTATTACCGGTAACCACTGGGTTCTGGGCGATAAACCACTGTGGTAGAAAGGAACCCCATGCGATCAAAAAATTCGGTCAAACAAATCATTATTGTCTCCATCGCAAGTCTCTGCGTGGGGCTGATGATTGGTTCACTCATTGGGTCATGGGTGTGGGGGCTGGCATCTTTCGCTATTGTGCTCTGCATAGGGTTATCCCCGGCTGATTTTGGGCTAGGGCGAAAGAATCCCAAACCTCCGCTTGAGGACGACGACGAACTGTAGGTCACATCAGCCCCACGCCCTCAGCTGACTCTCTTCACGCGCAGAAGCAATGCTGGCTATCATGTGTAGGTGGCTGGTTTGATTCGACGTGAAGATATAGATGAGGTTCGTTCCCGTACCGATATCCGCGAAATAGTTGAGGGTTATGTAACCCTCAAATCTGCAGGTATTGGTTCGTTCAAAGGGTTATGCCCTTTTCATGATGAGCGGAGCCCCTCCTTTCACGTACGCCCGCAGATGGGTACCTATCACTGCTTTGGCTGTGGTGAATCTGGTGACGTCATCTCTTTCGTTATGCAAATGGATCATACTTCCTTTACGGAGACAGTAGAGAAGCTGGCCGCCCGCATTAGCTACGAACTCCACTACGAGCAGGGCAGCGGCATCAGTAAGGAAGAAGTGGGGCGCCGCCAGCGCCTGTTAGACGCTCATAAAGTAGCCGCCGAATTCTTCCAAAAAAATCTTTACACCCCCGCCGCTCAAGAAGCCCAAAAATTTCTGGGTGGGAGAGGATTTGATCCGCGTTCAACTCAGCAGTTCGGCGTGGGCTATGCCCCGCGCGGCTGGGATAACCTCCTGAAATACATGCGCGCTAAAGGTTTCACCGAGGAAGAGCTCGAGGCCACCGGCATGTTCTCCCGGGGCAATCGAGGGCTTTATGATCGTTTCCGCGGTCGCCTCATGTGGCCCATTCGCGGTATCGCAGGGGAGACCATCGGCTTTGGCGCTCGCAAACTTTTTGAGGACGACCAAGGCCCAAAATATCTCAACACCCCAGAGACTCAGCTCTATAAGAAATCTCAGGTGCTGTACGGCCTCGATCTCGCAAAACGAAATATTGCTAAGAAACGCCAAATCGTGGTGGTCGAGGGGTATACCGACGTTATGGCTGCGCACCTTGCAGGTGTTGATACAGCTGTAGCAACTTGTGGAACCGCTTTTGGCAGCGGACATATCAAGGTAGTCCGCAGACTCATTAGCGACGACGGCACCGGCGGCGAAATTATCTTTACCTTTGACGGCGACGCCGCAGGGCAGAAAGCTGCCCTTTCGGCTTTTCAGGACGACCAGAAATTCGTTGCTCAAACCTTTGTGGCCGTTGCAAAAGACGGCATGGATCCCTGCGATTTACGCCTGAACCGTGGCGACGGCGCCGTGCGTTCGCTGATTGCCTCTCGCCGTCCGCTCTTTGAGTTCGCCCTTAAAGCTACCCTCAAAAACTACGACATGAACACGCTCGAAGGGCGGATTCGCGGTATGAGAGCGGTGGCTCCTATCCTTGCTGGGATTAAGGATCGTACGCTTCGCCCTGCCTATATCCGCGAGGTGTCGGGCTGGCTGGGCATCGAAACCGATGAAGTTCTACGCGCCGTTAACTATGCCCAGGAAAACCCTCAGCAGAGCCACCGGGATAAAGCTAAGGCAGAGCAGGAAGCGAAAGATGCCGTCGAGCGGGCGGAGCAGGCTCGTGCAGAGCAAGAAGCTAACCCGTTTGAGATACCTGACATGCGCGATCCCGTAGCGCGGATGGAACGGGAAGCTCTCGAAGTGGTTGTCCAGGTGCCGCACTATCTTTCCAATGCCCAGTGGCAAGAACTTGCTAAGGTTCAATACCGCTACCGCATGCACTCGGGAATTGCTGAGGGCATTATTGGTGCAGCTGCAGAGGTTGTTCCTGCCCCCGGCACCCACTGGGTTAACAGCGTACGTTCGCAGGCCCCCGAACCGGTTCATGCTCTACTTGCCGAACTCACAGTCTCACCGATTCCTGCGCGAACCGAAGAACAGCTGGCGCGCTATGTGCACGACATCTTAAATAGGCTCTTTGAACAGCAAATCAATCGCCAAAAATCCAACCTGTTGATGAATCTCCAAAGATTAGACCCGACAGCCGACGCCGAAGAATTCCAAGATATCCAGCGCTCCCTCCTGGAATTAGAACTTCGACGGCGTAGCATCATGGAGGGGCAGGACTAATCTGGTGCAAGTGAGGGAGGTCACCCTCGTTCAATTTGCACGGTTCTATAAACCTGTGTAGAGTTATTACTCGTTGCGGCGAACAAAAGCCCTAACAAAATATTCCTCCGTAGCTCAATTGGCAGAGCATTCGACTGTTAATCGAAGGGTTACTGGTTCGAGTCCAGTCGGGGGAGCATTTATAAAAACCCACCAGTTCTTGCTGGTGGGTTTTTGATTTTAAACAATAAACTTGTCGAAACGAACTATTTTCAGGTAATGACCAGGCGCTACACCGTATAAACTAAAGGGCTGATACACTAAAACCAAAGTAAACTTAGTTTAGAGGTAGGGTATGACCGAGAAAATCGTGACAGTCAACCCCGACAGCGCACGCGCAGAAAGCGTCCGCGTTGAAGGTGTTCGCACTGATGCAGCAAAAGGCCCCCGTGTACGCACAGCCTTTGCAAATCTCAAGGAAAGCGCAAGCCGTTCTATCGATGCCACTAAGGTTATCGGTCGTCTAGCGCCCAAACAGATTAAAGACGAGATTCAGATTGCAAAATTTGAACTCAAAGATAAAGGCATTGGCGTAGGTAAGGGCGCAGCGGTTGCCGCTGTTGGTCTTTTCTTCGCTCTCTGCATGCTCATTGCATTGGTGAGCGCAGCTATTCTAGGCCTGGCAGAGATTATGCCCGGCTGGCTCGCAGCACTCGTTCTCGCAGCAGTGTTCTTGATTCTCACCGCAATTTTTGTTCTCATCGGCATCGGCATGATTAAGAAGCAACTTCCGTTCAAGCCCGAATCCGCAATCTTCGGTGTTCTCTACGACTTGGGTGTTCTCAAAGATGGCTCCGCCATGAATTCCTCACGTTTGAAGCGTGAACAGGAAGAAAAGGCGAAGGCAAAGCAGGAAGAGAAGGAAGCCAAGAAGGCTGCTGAAAAGGAAGAAGCTGAGAAGGAAGGCGGGCAGGCTCCTGCCGCTAACGAAGACCAGCTCAAGCAGCGAACCAACCAGCGCCGTGAACACCTCAAGACTCTTCGCGATGACCTAGACCTACAGGTTAACAGCGTGAAGTCCGAAGGTACCAACCTGGTTGCTGGCTCCAAGGCTAATGTTCAGAACGCTCCCGGCGAGGCAAAAGTAAAGTTCGCATCTCACGGTCGTCAGTTCACCCAGAATGCAACTGACCCTGAAGCCCTCAAAGCCCGCTGGGGTTCATTCGCAGCTCTTGCAGCATCTGTCAGCGCGTTCTTTGTATTCCTCGGAAAACTTATCAAGCGCTAAAGACTCTAAGAGCACGTAAAAGATGAACGTCTCGTACCGAAAGGTACGGGGCGTTTTTCTGTAACCGCACAGGTGTGCGCCGTCGTCCAGACGCCTATATTTTCCCCCTTAATACAGCATCCTCGTGGCAAGCTTCAATCTGAACATGGCACAATTGAAAAAGAGCTTTCAATCCTCAAGACGTGAATAGGTGCAAACACAGATGACCACTGGCCCCCTGACCATCATGATTGGCGCCGATACTTACCCACCAGATATTAACGGTGCTGCTCAATTCGGACATCGGTTGGCGGTAGCTATGAAGGATCGAGGGCATCAAGTTCATGTGGTAGCTGCTAACCCCGATGAGGCGAAGAGCGAGAAACGACTGGTAGACGGCATCACAGAGCATCGTCTAGTATCTCACCACGCACCTACCCACCCCTACATCCGTATTTGTACGCCCTGGGGTATATGGCGTGAAGTAGGTCAGATTCTCGACGACGTAAAGCCCGACGTCGTGCACGTTCAGTGCCACTATATTGTGGGGCGTGTTCTGGTGCTACAGGCTAAACGGCGGGGTATTCGCATTATTGCAACCAACCACTTTATGCCGGAGAATCTTGACCCATTTCTACCTTTTCCCCAGTGGTTCAATGATGCTTTTGCACGTTTCAGCTGGGGGGATATGCGCCGTATTTTGGAGCGTGCCCAGATCGTAACGACCCCGACTCCCATCGCGGCTAAAGCGATGAAAGAATCGGGACATTTCAAGAAACCAGTTATTCCAATTTCCAATGGGATTGAATTGGCTGATTACGAGCCAAATCCTGATGAAGTCATTTCTAAAAATCCAGAAGAAATGCGGATATTCTTCGCTGGACGCCTGGCGATTGAGAAAAACATCGATGTACTGATTGAAGCGTTTTCGCAGTTACCATCGCGTCTCAACCACGTGGTGTTAGAAATTGCGGGCACTGGAGAAATCTTAGAAACTCTGCAGAAGAAGGCGCAGGAATGCGGAGTCGAAGACCGTGTTCGATTCTTGGGATACGTCAGCGATGAAGAGCTACGCGAAGGCTATCTGAGAGCAAATGTATTCTGTCAGCCAGGTACTGCTGAATTGCAATCTTTAGTGACGCTGGAGGCTATGAGTGCTTCGCGCCCGTTGGTGCTCGCTAATGCGCTCGCGCTACCTCACTTGGTAGAAGAGGGAAAAAACGGTTTTTTGTTTGAACCAGGTAATTCTTCCGATCTTGCTGAGAAACTAGGCTTTATTCTGGAACTCCCTCAAGCTGAACGGAAAGCGATGGGCGCTTATAGCCACGAAATGGTGAAAAAGCACGCGGCGAAGAAGACATGGGACATGTTCGAATCTCTTTATACGTCCAGCCAGAAGTACTATGAATTCGTAGCGAGCCAGCACAAAAACTAAAGGTAGTTCCACGAAGGTGCGCAAACAATTTTAGAATTTTTGATTATCTCAGGTAATCTATAAGAGTTGTTTATAGAAACAGCGGGGGGCTTTAGCTCAGCTGGTTAGAGCAGGGGACTCATAATCCCTTGGTCGCGGGTTCAAGTCCCGCAGGCCCTACAGAGGTTAGCTCGTTCGGAGCTACCATGTGATAAGTCGTTCCGGTCGGTATGAATCCGACTGGGACGACTTTTTTCTTGCCCTAGTCATCTCCGCGGTGATAAGTGACTGACCGTCTACGCTCGTTTTGACCAGGTATATCTGGTCAAAACGAGCTACGCCGGTCACATCGCCCCTCTCAGCTTGCTACGCCGCAAAGTCTTCACCAATCGGTAGCAGGACGCTTGGATCTTCTACCCCTAAAAAGAGCAAAGGGTTGAGGTATTCGGCGGATTTGCCGGTGCCTTCTCGAACGCCCCAATGGATACATAGCTGGGAGCAGTGAGAAATCGCCGGATCTATCTCGGCGATTTTCTCTCCCGCCTTTACAGCTGTGCCCACTTTTAACGGTTGAGCGACGGGTTCGAAGCTTGAACGACGTCCGTCCTCATGTTCAATCGTTATCACTGTGCGGTCTACTACTTTGCCGGCAAACACGACTTTTCCCGCGGCGGGGGAGCGAACCGTTGCGTCGTCTGCCGCTAAATCCACCCCGCGATGCCCGGAGTTCCATTTTTGAGCAGGCTTGTCAAAGTTGCGCAGAACTTGCGCACCCTGATGGGTAGGCCATTGCCAGCGTGGATATTCGCTAGAAATCGCAGGAGATAGAGCAAGCGCATGTGTAAATAGCAGCACGACGAACCAGCAGATGAGTACCGTGCGTAGATGAAGAACTGCTCTGAAAGAGTTACATAACCGGGGCATTTGAAGTCCTTGAGAAATATGTTCGGTCGTCTCTTAGCTCATCAGAAAATCTCACCCCAAAATACGTTTTACAAAAATTGTGGATATCTTTGCCCTAAATACACCGATTTTTTGATTATCCACAAGCTTCAGTACGCAAAGTTAAGAACGAAGCGGTGATCTAACGCCGTGTAACCTACTTTTCGAGCCCGGTTTAAGCGGACGCAGTGACCTCCACAATCGGGACAAATACTGTATAGTTGAACATTGCAGTTTGCTCTGTGCGGGTTATCCGTGCTCGAAATCATTTCTGTGATCAGAGAAGAGTAAAAAATACCGATTACATACGGTATTTATCAGAGGGGAAACCATCTGATCTGACAACGCGAAATACAAAGCTAATCGAACTCGCTTGTGAGTGAAGAGAGAAGCGAAGGGACTTTCGGTCCGGCATCAGCCGGTGAAGGCCTGAGAGGATCTGCTGATAAGCAGAGAATCTGAGTATTTCCAGGACGAGCTAAAGCTCAACATGTAACCGATAACTACTATGCGCGTGTACGGCTAGCCTTGAATAAGGGGTCGGCACGGCTACAAAGGAGACGACATGCCCGTCGTAACTATGCGTCAGCTTCTTGATTCCGGTGTTCACTTTGGTCACCAGACCCGCCGCTGGAACCCCAAGATGAAGCGTTTCATTTTCACCGAGCGCAATGGTATCTACATCATTGACTTGCAGCAGTCATTGGCTTTCATTGACCAGGCATACGAAGCTGTAAAGTCAACCGTTGCTCACGGTGGCACCGTACTTTTCGTTGGTACCAAGAAGCAGGCTCAGGAAGCTATTGCTGAACAGGCTACCCGCGTTAACATGCCTTACGTTAACCACCGCTGGCTCGGTGGTATGCTCACTAACTTCGAGACCGTTTCCAAGCGAATCGATCGTATGAAGGAACTTGAGCAGATTGACTTTGACGACGTAGCAGGCTCACAGTTCACCAAGAAGGAACTGCTGCTTCTTCGCCGCGAGCACGAAAAGCTGGAGAAGACCCTCGGCGGTATCCGCGATCTGAAGAAGGCACCTTCATTGGTGTGGATCGTTGACACCAAGAAGGAACACCTTGCAGTTGACGAAGCTCAGAAGCTCAACATCCCCGTTGTCGCTATCCTCGACACCAACTGTGACCCCGATGAGGTTTCATTCCCCATCCCCGGTAACGACGACGCTATCCGCTCGGTCAACCTGCTGACCCGCGTTATCGCAGATGCTGTTGCAGAAGGTCTCTTGGAGCGCAACAACAAGAAGTCCGGTAAGGGCTCCGCTGAAGAGCCTATGGCTGAATGGGAGCGCGAGCTCCTCGAACAGCACGAATCAGCTAAGACTGAGAAATCAGCTCAGACCGAAGAAGCTGCTTCAACCGAAGCTTCAGCAGAATAATTATGCTGTGTAGGACGGTGCCCGCCCACTTAGGTGGGCGCCGTCTTCTTTTCACATTGTCCCGGGCGTAAAATACTGGGCAGATAAGAACTTTGAACTAAAACAATCAAGGAGTTCACTATGGCGAACTACACCGCAGCAGACATCAAGGCTCTGCGCGAAAAGACCGGTGCTGGCATGCTCGACGTTAAGAAGGCTCTTGACGAGGCTAACGGCGACCAGCAGAAGGCACAGGAAATCATTCGCGTGAAGGGCCTCAAGGGCATCACCAAGCGTGAAGGCCGTGCAGCAGCTGAGGGTCTTGTAGCAGCACGCGTTGAAAACGGCGTTGGCTACATGGTTGAGGTTAACTCAGAAACTGACTTCGTTGCTAAGTCTGACCCCTTCATCGAATTCGGTAACAACGTTCTTGAAGCAGCTATTGCGTCAGGCGCTTCCACCGTTGAAGAACTCAATGCAGCTTCTATCAACGGTAAGACCGTTGAAGAACTGACCACCGACGCTGGCGCACTGCTGGGCGAAAAGGTTGTTGTTCGTCGCGTTGCACGCGTTGAGGGCGAGACCGTAGCTGTTTACCTGCACAAGACCTCCAAGGATCTTCCTGCGCAGGTTGGCGTTTTGCTCGCTGTTGACGGCGAAGGCAAGGACGACGTTGCTCACGACGTAGCAGTTCACATTGCTGCAATGTCACCCAAGTACCTGAACTCTGAGGCTATTCCCGCAGCAGATGTCGATGCTGAAAAGCGTGTTGCTGAGGAAACCGCCGCAGCTGAGGGCAAGCCTGAGCAGATCATTCCTAAGATCGTTGAAGGCAAGCTGAAGGCTTTCTACAAGGAGAACACCCTTCTTGATCAGGACTTCGCTAAGGACTCCTCAAAGTCTGTAGCTAAGGTTCTGGAAGAGAGCGGTGCTACCGCAACCGCTTTCGAGCGTTTCCGCGTGGGTGCATAAGTTCTTTTTGAATCCTTAGGTGAGTCCTCAGGTTAGTTCGAACTAGCCTGAAAGTGCAGTGTGATTTGTGCACAGATTCGCCGATTACAAAGGAGAGTGCCGGTTCCGGTGCTCTCCTTTGTCGTATGCTGTTCTAGAGGGTGCCCTGGAGGCACAAAATAATACGAATATACCGATATGAGAGGTTTCTCGATGACTGATGCACCTACCCCCGCTATCCATCGCGATGATACAGGACGACGTCGCGTCCTCCTGAAGCTTTCGGGCGAGGTTTTTGGCGGTGGCCAAGTCGGTATTTCAACTGAGGTCATCCGCGGAGTAGCAGAACAGATTGCTGCAACCGTGGGCCAGGTTGAGACTTCTATTGTGATTGGTGGAGGTAACTTCTTCCGCGGTGCTGAGCTGTCCCAAGCTGGTATGGACCGTTCACGTGCTGACTACATGGGAATGCTGGGTACCGTGATGAACTCGTTGGCTCTGCAGGATTTCTTGGAGCAGGCGGGGATTGACACGCGTGTGCAGTCGGCAATTACTATGCCTCAGGTTGCTGAGACCTACATCCCCCGTCGCGCTATTCGCCATATGCAGAAAGACCGCGTGGTTATTTTCGGTGCAGGCGCAGGGCTACCCTATTTCTCCACTGATACTGTGGCAGCGCAGCGTGCGTTGGAAATTCAGGCAGATGAAGTTCTGGTAGCGAAGAATGGCGTAGACGGCATTTACACTGCGGATCCCAATAAGGATCCTGATGCGGAACGTCTTTACCACCTGACCTACGATGAGGCGTTGCAGCGCAATATCCGTGTTATGGATCAGACTGCGTTCTCCCTGTGCAAAGACAACAACGTGGCAATGCGTGTTTTTGGTATGCAGGGCGATGGTAACGTTACCCGCGCCATTTTGGGTGAAGAGATGGGCACGCTCGTCACCGCCTAAGTTATGGCTCTCAATCTGGGTTCCTCGCTGCTGCAAAAAATATTTGTAGCGGAGGGACCCTTTTTGTTTTTGAGGAAAGGAAAAAATACTATGCGAAAAATTGCAAAGATTTATAAGACACAGTTGAACCCGACCAAAACGCACATAGTGAATCGGTTGATAGGTACCGGCGATCTCTACGCAAGTTGGAGGCTTCTTGATCGTGAGGGAGAAGTGGGGATTGAGAGCTTAGTATGCCTTGCTGCGGCGGGGGAGCTGTATCAGATTCCCTTGACCTACCGTGCTCGTAAAATTTCAGATGATACAACTCTTTTGACTCTGGAGCATGGCGTGCTAGGGTGCCGGTGGGTGAGCCCTATGACCAAAGACCGGGTTGCAATAGGAGAACTGCTCGATACTGTTCTGGGGCAAGAACAGGGTGCCCTGCCATCGCAACGGGAGGTTCACGTCCTTGATGTACGAGGCGAAGGCAATCATCGATTTGGGCAGTGGAATCTCAATACGGTTCAAATAAATGCATCCACCCTGTACACGTGTACCGGCAGCATAGAGATTGATGGCATCAGAAGAAACTTTGTAGTGGACTTTCCCGAAAAGTTGCAGGACGCCGCAACCTATGTGCCCGCCCCCGGAGAATTACTACTGGTGGGTGAGTGGGAAGAGAACCCTGCTCAAGAATATGTAGTAGCCACCGTACGGTTCCCATAATTTCTAGGAGTAACTGGATTTTTCCAATTCAGCACACATTCACTAAATCCACTAGACTGGAAAGAGCTATACGTTTAGCGTCTTGAGCGCTACATCTACTAAAGGAGATCACAGGTGATTGAAGAAACTCTCGCTGATGCAGGCACCAAGATGGACAAAGCCATTGTTGCGCTGCAGAACGAATACGCTAATGTACGCACGGGGCGAGCTAACCCCTCACTCTTTGCATCCATCACTGTAGAGTACTACGGCACTCCTACTCCTATGCAGCAGCTGGCTTCTTTCCAGACTCCCGAGGCTCGCACTATCTTGATTACTCCTTATGACAAGTCTGCGTTGAAGGATATTGAAGACGCCCTGCGCAACTCTGACTTGGGCGCTAACCCTGCCAATGACGGTAACGTTATCCGCGTTGTCATGCCAGAGATGACCGAAGAGCGCCGTCGTGATTACATCAAGCTCGTCGGAAATAAGACTGAAGAAGCACGTGTATCCGTTCGTAACATCCGTCGTACTGCAAAGACCGCCATCGAAAAGGCTGTCAAGGACGGCGAAATTGGCGAAGACGAAGGTTCACGCGGTGAAAAGGAACTCGATGCGTTGACGAAGAAGCACGTTGATTCCATCGACGAGCTCTACAAGCGCAAGGAAGCTGAGCTTCTCGAGGTTTAATCGATGAGCCAGCTCACTGAAACGAAACCCGAACCTAAGAAGTCGCGGGCGGGGCGTAACCTGCCCGCTGCTATTGGGGTCGGTGTTGTGCTTGGCTCGCTGTTAATTATTGGCCTATTCTTTATTCCCTGGCTCTTGGTCAGCTTGGCTGCTGCGGCAGCAGGCGTGGGTACCTGGGAAATCGTGAACGGCATTAATCAGAAGCGCGGCATGGGGATTCCTCTAGTACCGGCTGTTGTGATTGCTCTGGTGCTACCTTTCATTGCTTATGTGGGGGGCGGTCAGTGGCTGATTTTCGCCGTCGTTGCCTCGATTCTTTGCCTGATTGCTTTCCGTCTTTTTGGTTCAAAAGACGGCATGATTATGTCGGTCATGGGGTCAATCTTTGCGATTGCATGGGTTCCTTTCATGCTGGCACTGGCTATGCTTCTTTTCCGAGAAGAAGGTGGCTCGGGCAAGATTTTTATGATTCTGATTATGGCAATCGGTAATGACACCTGGGGCTATATCGCAGGGGTTCTGTGGGGCAAGCATCCTATGGCTCCTAAGATTTCACCCAAGAAAACCTGGGAGGGATTCGCCGGTTCCATGGTGGGTTCCATCATCGTGGGCATCATTGCTTCGATGTTCATTGATGAGCCCTGGTGGTTCGGCGTAGTGCTAGCAGTATTTCTGGTGATTACGGCAACCACAGGAGACCTTGCTGAATCTATGGTGAAACGCGAAATCGGAATTAAAGATATGTCCAATATTTTGCCCGGTCATGGTGGGGTAATGGATCGCTTGGATTCCATTGTTTTTTGCCTCGCCATTGGCTATGTGTTGTTCGCTCTTTTTGCCCTGATTGCCTAATCGCTTCATTGAATTGTTCGGTCTTCGTGGCATGATGGGTGCGGTAGTTCTCTACCGCACCCATTTATTTTTAATACATTTGGAGGGCTAGTGAAGCACCGACAGACTTCAAGTATCGGCGAATTTATTGTGGTGGATGAACACCAGCAGGGGTATTCGCGCACTGAAGTTGATGCGTACTTCGCGGGGTTAGCGGATGACTTTGAGCTACTACGGAAGGGCATTCCAGATAGCCGTGTTCAAAGCTCCGCTGATATTCGCCGGCAGTCATTTGAAGCTGAGCAAGGTGGGTACTCGCCTTCCGACGTCGATCATGCGCTCGATCGAGTGGAAGATCGATTTGCCGAATTTGAGCGTCGTCTGTTTATCGAAAAACACGGACGAATCGCATGGGAGCATGCCGTTGAAGAAACGGCAGAGTTGGTGATGGGGCGTCTCAATCGAGCAGAAGGGCATCGTTTCCGCCGTCCATCTCATAAGCTCACCAAAGGGTATTTTGTGAAGGACGTCGACGCATTGTGCAATCGGCTGCGCGACCATTTTCGTTCGGCAGAAGAACTCTCTCCGGCTATTATTCGCAATGCTGTGTTTTCTAGTGCAACGGGGGACATGTGCTATGAAGAAACTCAGGTGGACGCTTTCTTAGATAGGTGTATTTCTCTCATGCTCGATTTGCGCTAGTCGTTGTTGGATGATGCCCCTTTTCGCGGTTGTGAGAAAAGGGGCTTCTTCATCAGATGTCAGTTATCCCAGAATGTTAAAACGATGCGTGACGACGTTGAAAATGAAGACTTTCCCTGTAACTCAGATTACTTACTAATTTGTCCGCATAACGCATGTTTTCCTGAAAAGTATGTGTATGCTAATACAGTTACATTAATAAGTAGGCGAACTAATAACGATGTTTGTCTCTGCAGAAAGGAAGAACATCTTGAGTATTCTTAGCTGGATTATTCTCGGTCTGATTGCTGGCGCGCTAGCAAAACTCATCATGCCCGGTAAGCAGGGTGGCGGTATTCTCACGACTATGGTTCTCGGTATCATTGGTGCATTCCTCGGCGGTTTGATTGGTAACTTCATCCCTGGTCTGTCCAACGGCATCAATCAAATCAGCATTGGAACTATCATCACCTCCATCATCGGTGCTTTGATCGTCCTGTTCATCTGGGGCAAGTTGGTTGCTAACAAGCGCTAAGCTTCCTCTCAGCTGAGAGATTCCCCCCACCTCTAAGGTGGGGGGAATTTTTTGTCTCTGCATTTACTTATCCAACTAGACTCAAATCAAACGATTCACACTACTTTCACTGACGAGGGCACATCACTTGAGCAGTATTCTCCGCATTCTTCGAGCCACTAAAGAACTCACCCCCTTCTATGTCGGCATTATGCTGTGCGCCATCCTTACCTCAGCGAGCGCGCTGATTGCCCCCTTCGTAATCAAAGGGGCTACCGATACGGTGGTTGCTTATCACAATGGAGACCAGTCACGCGGTCTGAGCGTTATCGTATGGTTTGCCGTGGCTTATCTTGCCTCTCAGTTGCTCAACACTATTTTTAACAACGTGGGCGGCTATTTGGGTGATGTGATGAGCCAACGCATGCGTACCAGCTTGTCGGTGCGTTACTTCGACAAGTTGCTCTCGCTTCCTCTCTCATATTTCGATGAAGAACTTACCGGCACCATCATTTCGCGTTTGAACCGTACTATTACTGAGATTGCTCGGTTCATCCAAATGTTCTCCAATACGATGTCTTCCATGCTGATTACCACCGTGGCTGTGCTTGCCATCAGCGGCTGGTATTACTGGCCGCTTGCCGTCCTGCTGATTATTATCTTCCCCGTGTACCTATGGCTGACCAGCCGCACCAGTGTGAAGTGGCAGGTGTGGGAAACGGAAAAGAACCAGGATATTGACGCGGCGTCGGGCAGGTTCAACGAGGTCATTGGACAGATTCGCGTGGTGAAGTCATTTGGTCAGGAACGCCGCGAGCTTGGCCTGTTTAGCAAGCTGTTTCACCGCACCATTGGTACAACCCAGAAGCAGTCCCGCTACTGGCACCTGATGGATATTTATCGCCTGGCTTTCTTGAATATCATGTTCTTTGTGCTGTACCTGATTATTTTTGTTCGCACTATTCAGGGGTTTTTCTCCATTGGCGACATGGTTTTGCTGATTCAGCTGATGACCATGGCTGTGGCTCCTGTGACTTCTCTGAGTTGGATTGTGGATGCTACGCAGCGCGCCATCGCTGGTTCGCAGGATTACTTCAAGGTGATGGAACATCCGGCAGATCCGCGGTCCCTGGCTATTACTGCGGAAGGTGAACACTCTCAGGAGCCAGAGCCGGTCAAGGCGGCTCCTGGCGAAGAAATCATCCGTTTCCATAACGTCACCTTTGGTTATGAGGGAGAGGAAGATGTTCTGCATGATATCGATTTATCCATCAAACGCGGAGAAAAGATTGCGTTTGTGAGTGAATCAGGCGGCGGCAAATCAACTCTGATGGCCTTGCTAGAAGGTCTTTATGATCCTCGTACCGGTTCAGTAACCGTAGACGGAATGGACATCGTTGGCGGCGACCTTGAAAAGCTACGTTCGCAAATCGGCATGGTGTTCCAGGACGCTTCCTTATTCTCTGGCACTATCGCAGAGAACATTGCCTACGCACGTCCGGGCGCTACCGAAGATGAAATAGAACAAGCAGCCATCAAAGCTAACGCAGATAAATTTATTCGCGGGTTTAAAGATGGCTACCAGTCCGTAATTGGTGAGCGCGGTTTGAAACTCTCCGGAGGACAGAAGCAACGCATCGCCGTAGCGCGAGCTATTCTCAAGGACGCCCCCATCCTGATTCTGGACGAAGCTACCTCAGCACTGGATACCAAGGCAGAACGCGCCGTCCAAAAGGGTCTCGACGAGCTCATGGTAGGGCGAACCTCCCTCATCATTGCTCACCGCCTCTCCACTATCTCGGCAGTTGACCGAATCGTCACCTTGCGCAACGGCAAGATCGAAGAGATCGGCTCACCAACAGAACTAGCACAATCAGGCGGTATCTATTCCGAGCTGCTGAGCCTACAAAACTCATCGACAAAGCAGGATAAGAAACGCCTGCAAAGTTTCGACATCGTGGGCTAACTAGTTGTAGTTTCAACCTGACGAACAGCGTCACCGCTTTCCCGAAAGAGCGGTGGCGCTGTTCTTCTATGAGAAACTAAACGTATGAGATTTGGATCAACACAGCGCCTGAATTCATCCCGCCAAGAACTAACCGAACAGCTCAAAGAGTTTCTCTCCGGTTCGCGCACGGTAACCCTGCTGGGATCTACTGGCTCCATCGGTACACAAGGCCTTGAAGTAATAGAGCACCTCAACTCACTAGCTGGGGTTCCTTCCTCCGATGACGGCGCCCCATTGAGAGTCAAGGCTCTGGCTGCGGGAACATCCTCCTTAGACCTGCTAGCTCAGCAGGCTGTAGCGTTCCGCCCCGAGCTCATAGCAACGTCGGGAACTGCAGAACACGCAGCTCAGCTCAGAGAAGCAATCCAATCTCAAGCAGATTCCTCCTACCGCCCAGAAATCATCTGGGGACAAGACGCTGCAACACGCGCCGCACAAGCAGGCGCCGACGTCGTCCTCAACGGCATCACCGGTTCAATCGGACTGCAGCCCACCCTCGCTGCGCTCGAAGCGCACTCGCAGGTGGCGTTGGCAAATAAGGAATCCCTCATTGCAGGCGGGGCATTGGTCAAAGCAGCGGTAGACGCATCGCCGCTAGAGCAGCCGATGATTCCTGTCGACTCCGAGCACTCAGCTCTTGCCCAGGCGCTCGCTAGCGGGCACGATGCTGAAGTGGACCGGCTCATTTTGACTGCTTCTGGCGGCCCTTTCCGCGGTATGGGATACGAGCAACTTCGCGAGGTAACCCCCGAACAAGCTCTAGCTCACCCCACCTGGGACATGGGTCTAGTCGTCACCACCAATTCGGCGTCTATGGTCAATAAGGCTTTGGAAGTTCTTGAAGCCCACCATCTCTTTGGCGTTGACCTAGACCGGATTGATGTAACCGTTCACCGTCAGTCCGTAGTGCATTCGATGGTGCAATTTGTAGACGGCTCGACCATCGCCCAGGCAAGCCCGCCCACCATGCTGTTGCCCATCGCGCTGGGTCTTACCTGGCCGCACCGTATATCCGGGGTCGCGCAGCCGTGTGACTGGAGTAAAGCTTCCGAATGGACTTTTGAGCCCCTCGATCACGAGGCCTTTCCTGCGGTGAACATGATTAAAGACGCCGGACGTCGAGGCGGCACCTTCCCCGCCGTCTTTAACGCGGCGAATGAAGAAGCTGTAGCAGCATTTCATGCTGGGAAGATACGTTTTACCGACATCATTGAATCTGTGGGCAAAGTATTGGACGAACACGACCAATCTGAGGCCAAAACCGAAGAAAAAGATTTGACTTTGGACTCAGTTTTGCATGCAGAGCGCTGGGCTCGTATACGTGCGAACGAAATCCTGGCACAATAGAGGAGTATCAAAAACGTGTTGACCGTGGCCGCAGGAATTTTCCTGCGGCCACGGTCTTTTAAGTTGCTGACCCCTGTCAGGATCACTGCTGAGAAGAACAGCGAAACCACTGGATGAAGTTTAGAAAACGGTCAGACCACGCGCACGGAATTGCTCACGCACTCGTTCGGTCTCCTCTTTGGTAGGAGGGGAGACATCTTCGAGTTTGTAATCCAACCCCAAAGACTTCCACTTGTCGGTACCCATCTGGTGGAAGGGCAGAACCTCTACGCGTGAAACAGCGGTGCGCCATCTGCTGACGATATCGGCGACCTTCTCCACGTTCTCTACCGAGTCGGTGTATCCGGGGACCACAACGAACCGAATCCAGATTTCTTTGCCGAGCGCGGTGAGACGATCACCAAAATCGATGGTAGGTTGCAACGCTCTGCCGGTGAGGGCACGGTAGATTTTTTCATCTCCCGATTTGACGTCGAGCAACACCAAATCAACAGACTCTAAAAAGTCATCTGTTGCCGCAGCCCCCAAAAAACCGGAGGTATCGATACAGGTATGAATGCCCATCGACTTAGCACTCATGAGCAAGTTCCACGCAAAAGCGCGTTGCATGAGTACTTCACCACCGGAGATAGTCAGACCGCCGCCGGTAGAGCGGAAAACCTTTTTATACCTCTTGAGCTTCTTGATGAGTTCGGAAGCTTCAATGGGTTGCCCGTCTTTCATATTGAAAGTATCGGGGTTGTGGCAGTAGAGGCAGCGTAAGGGGCATCCGTTCATGAACACCGTCATACGTGTTCCGGGGCCATCTACCGCCGTCACCAGTTCCCAGGAGTGCACAGAACCCAGCTTGCCCGCGCGCATCAGAGCGAGTTGCTGGCTACGTTCAAATTCTGTTTGCTCTCCCAGACCCCAGGTTCCTGCCCCTGCATGGCGAGACGCCGGGGGAGCAAAATCTTGCTCTCCCAGCGTCGACCCGGTTTCTAATGTAACCGTTGTTGAAGACATAAAGTCCTATCCCAAAGATGTGAAAGTTCTATGCGCCTGCGTGGAAAGTACGGGAGAGAACGTCCATCTGCTGCTCGCGGGTCAGGCGCACAAAGTTTACTGCGTAGCCTGAAACGCGAACGGTGAGGTTGGGGTAGTTCTCGGGGTTTTCCATTGCATCTTCTAGAGTTTCACGATTCAAAACATTGATGTTCGCGTGGTACAGGCCCTTCTGGCCTGCAGGCTTTGCCTCGCGGTTAGCCTTCATTGATGCAAGACGCTCTTCAAAAGTTTTTACTGCCATGATGTTCTCCTTGATGAATTGTGTTGAAAGGGTGGTGGTAGGACGCGCGCGGTTCGGCGTCCTACCGGGGTTGATTAGTCTTCTTCGGGCAAGAATCCAGCGTCGAGAATACCGACGAGGTTCTTGACCTGATCGTCTTTGGTGCGACCCAGCGCGGTAGGCGTGATGGTGTTGGTTAGCGAGATGCCATCGAGGGCGTCCTGGTAATCCAGTTTGCCGACGGAAAGCATTGAGGCAACCATCCCGTGGGTGTCCATGCCGTTCTCGGGGTTTGCACCGGGGGAGAAGGGCGTGCCTGCGCGGTGACCGGAGGGGAAGTTACCCGTTGCCTTGCCATAAACCACGTTGGAAGTAATGGTAAGTACGGACTGGGTCGGGATTGCATCGCGGTACATGGGGATCGCTTTGATCTTGCTCATGACCGTGTGAACGATGGTCGCAGCAATATCGTCTGCGCGATCGTCGTCGTTACCGTAGGCGGGGAAGTCACCTTCAGTTTTGTAATCCACAATCAGACCGGTCTCATCGCGAATCGGGGTGACCTTGGCGTACTTGATAGCTGCCAGGGAGTCCGCAACGATGGAGAGACCTGCAATGCCGCAGCCCATGGCGCGAATAATATCTGAATCGTGCAGAGCCATTTCAATAGCTTCGTAGGCGTACTTGTCGTGGCTGTAGTGAATGATGTTCAAAGCCTCAACGTAGGTACCGATTACCCAGTCGAGCATCTCTTCATATTTCTGCCAGACCTCATCGAAATCGAGGGGGCCGTCACCGGAAATAGGATCATGACCTTCAACGATTTGCTTGCCGCTCACTTCGTCGCGGCCACCGTTGATGGCGTACAGCAAAGCCTTCGCAGCGTTGACGCGCGCACCGAAGAACTGCATCTGCTTGCCGACCTTCATCGGAGAAACACAGCAGGCAATAGCGGCATCGTCGCCCCACTGGTCACGAATCTGCGGATCAGATTCGTACTGAATGGATGAGGTCTCAATAGAAATTGATGAGCAGAATTCTTTGTAACCTTCGGGCAACCGCTCGTCCCAGAAAATGGTGATGTTGGGCTCGGGAGCAGGGCCAAGGTTACGCAAGGTCTGCAACAGGCGGAAGGAGGTCTTGGTGACCAGAGTGCGACCATCGTCGCTGAACCCACCGTCTGACCAGGTTGCCCAGTAGGGATCGCCGGAGAAGATTTGATCGTAATCAATAGTGCGCAGGAAGCGGGTGATGCGCAGCTTGATAACCAGCGCATCAATGATTTCCTGAGCCTCAGATTCGGTAATCAGACCGGCTTTGAGATCGCGCTCAAAGTAGGCGTCCAAGAAACCCGAGAGGCGACCAATAGACATAGCTGCGCCGTCCTGGGATTTCACGGAGGCGAGGTAACCGAAGTAAGTCCACTGCACAGCTTCTTTGGCGGTCTTTGCAGGACCAGAAATATCAAAGCCGTACTTGGCAGCCATCTTCTTCAAGCGTTTCAGAGCCTTAATCTGCTCTGAGTGCTCTTCACGGTAGCGCGCCCAGTGCTCGGAGAAACCCTGATCGGCTACGCGATCCTTGTCAATTTCCTTTTCAGAAATCAGGAAGTCGACACCATAGAGGGCTACACGGCGGTAGTCTCCGATAATGCGACCGCGACCGTATGCATCGGGCAAACCGGTGATGATGTGAGAGGAACGAGCCGCACGAATGCGAGGAGTGTAGATATCGAACACTGCCTCATTATGGGTCTTGCGGTACTCGGTGAAGATCTTTTTGACATCTTCGTTGGGTTCTTTACCGGCTTCACGGATTGCAGTTTCAACCATGCGCCAGCCGCCGTTAGGCATCATGGCGCGCTTGAGAGGAACATCGGTTTGCAAGCCAACGACGACGTCGTCGTCTTCGCTAATGTAGCCAGCGCCGAAAGCGTCAATCTCAGCGGGAGTTTCGGTATCAACATCGTAGACGCGGCGTTCGCGTTCAACTGAGAGGTACTTCTTCTCTAGAGTGTCCCATACACGCAGGGTCTTGTCGGTGGGACCTGCAAGGAAATCAGCGTTACCTTCAAAGGGAGTGTAGTTGCGCATGATGAAATCGCGGACATCTACATGCTCCTGCCAGGGACCACCAACAAACCCAGCCCAAGCTTCAGTTTTTGGATCGTTCTGATCGGGCTGGATGGTATCTGGACGGTCTACTGTTACGGTCATCTGTTGTGCTCCTATAGAGGTGCTTTTATTCAATAAAATATTGAATGTTCGAATACTCTTACTCTATAAAATTGCTGCGTGAAGGTCAGCCCCGCACCAAGAATGTTAAGAGTCATTTTGAGTAGAAGTAGAGTCAAAAACCGCAGAATATCAGGCTTATGAGAAATGTTATGCAGGATAACTCTTCAATAGAATTTCCAAACTATTCTCTATATTTTCATTTGTGAAGTTTATGTAAATTGAACCTTATTCTTAGTGTAAAAATGACCTTTTGGGTTATCCACAGGTTTTCGTGATTGGATAGCTAGCATCCCGTGAGTAATCGCTACGGGGAGCTCCGTGTGTATGCTTCACGGAGGCACGATTGTTCAACGAATGACGGTTCAGGAGAATTTAGTGGGAGTTGCACTCTTTATCAGTGGTGTGGTGGTGATGGTCATTGCTATTGCCGCTTCGATTGCCCTCCATGAAATCGGGCATTTAGTTCCTGCGAAAATTTTCCGTGTGAGAGTACCTCAGTACATGATTGGGTTCGGTAAAACGCTGTTTTCGGTGAAAAGAGGCGAGACAGAGTACGGGCTCAAAGCTATACCGCTGGGCGGGTATATCGCTATGGTGGGCATGTATCCTCCGGGGGCGACGCGCGACCCCCAGAAAAAACCTGGACCGCTAGCAGATATATATGATGAAGCCCGACGCGCGGACGCCAAACGGATTCTTGCCACCGATAAGGGGCGACTTTTCTATCAGTTACCTGTCTGGAAGAAAATCATTATCATGCTGGGCGGGCCCACCATGAATTTACTCATCGGTGTACTTTGCCTTGCTGTATTAATTTTGGGCTTTGGTCAGCAGCAACCTACCACCACGATTTCATCAGTTTCTCAGTGCGTTCAAAAGGTCTCAGCCACGAACGTCGATAACGCTGCCTCGGATGGTTGCGGAAACGATGCGCCTCAATCTCCTGCGGCTGAGGCGGGTATCGAACCAGGGGATAAGATTCTGTCGTTTGCAGGAACTGAGGTCAGTTCCTGGGATCAGCTGAACGAACTTATTCGCTCCCACGCTAATCAGAGTGTGCCTGTTACGGTGCAGCGCGATGGCACGCGCACCGAACTTACTATTGAGCCGATGCTCACCGCGCGCCCTGTGCTCAATGAGCTAACGGGCCAGTATGAGAAGAATGCCGATGGCACCTATCAAACTGTGGAGGTTGGTTTCATCGGAGTTGGTCCGACGAGTGAACTGACTCCCGGCACTGTGAGCGATGTACTACCTACCGTGGGGCAGAATTTGCAGCAGATTGGTTCTACCCTCATTAAACTTCCTGTCCGCGTTTGGGGTGTGGCGCAGACATTACTGACCAACGGTGAGCGAGCAGCAGATTCACCGGTTTCTGTAGTGGGCGTGGGGCGAATCGCCGGTGAAGTAGCGGCAACGGACAAAATCGATCTGCACTCCAAGGTTGCTTCGTTGGTTTCGCTTATCGGCTCGATGAACCTGATGCTCTTTGTCTTCAACCTGATTCCCTTACTACCGTTGGACGGCGGCCACGTGCTGGGTGCTCTCTGGGAGGGGATTCGTAAAATATGGGCAAAGCTGAGAGGAAAGTCTTCGCCGGGGGCTTTCGACCCCGTCAAGCTCCTACCACTGACCTGGATAGTTGCCGGGGCGTTCTTGGCGATGTCCGGCATCCTGATTCTTGCCGATGTTTTCAAGCCAGTCAGTATTTTCTAAGGTCTAGGGGCGGTTAATACGGAGTAGTTTAGCCAGTTGTTCATGGTGGTGCGATGGCAGGCACTGTGCTTCATAGACCTGGCGCGCAAGCTCCTTATCGCCCATTTTCGCCCGAAACGCCATACCCATAGTGATTCCATGCTCTGACGCGGGTAGAAATTCCAGGACATCTCCGGGAGCAATAACGCCGGGTTCAAGCACACGAAAATAGCAACCCGAATCACCGTGCTGGGTAAAAGTCTTGACCCAACCCTTTTGATCTAGCCAGGATGCAAAAGTGCGACAGGGCTGGCGAGGCACGCTCACCTGCAACAGAGCTGACCCAACGCGTACCTTTTGATTAATGACTGCGGTGCTCCAATCGACGCCCTCCGTCGTCAGGTTCTCCCCGAAAGCGCCCGACTTATAGGTGCTGTTGTTTTCTTTAGACCACCACTGTAATTCTTCTAAAGCAAAAGCATAGACTGCCTTATCGGCGCCTCCATGATGTTTGCAGTCTCCAATAGCATCACCTTTTACTCCTGAGCCGTCACCATAATTCGGCCCCGGAGCAAATACCGAGATGAATTTCTGGGGCAGTTTGTTGATCCCCGAAATCTTATCTTCCCCGGTAGGGCAGGGGATTGGTCGGGCAACGTTGGTTGAAACAACGACGCCGTGTGTGCCTCCGGCAGCGGGAATTTTCAAAAGTGAAGAAGCCATGTCTCCATCATATTCAAACGCACTCTGATCGCCCTGAACAACGTGGGCAAATGTACTTTGCTCCTATATCGCTCCTGAGGGAATGAAGTGGCAGAATAGGATGTTGATGTGATGCGTGGTTTTCACGTATCTAGGCAAAAACTTTGGAGGATTTATCTTGGCTTCGGTCAATCTAGGAATGCCAGCGGCACCAGCGCCCACACTCGCACCCCGCCGCAAAACCCGCCAGTTCAACGTCGGTTCGGTGGGCGTAGGCTCAGATTCTCCTATTTCTGTGCAGTCGATGACAACGACCAAGACACACGATATCGGCTCGACCCTACAGCAAATCGCTGAGCTGACTGCAGCAGGTTGCGATATCGTTCGTGTTGCATGCCCCACCGATAAGGACGCCGAGGCGCTTCCAATCATCGCCAAGCAGTCACAGATTCCCGTGATTGCTGACATTCATTTTCAGCCCAAGTACGTTTTCCAGGCGATTGAAGCCGGTTGCGGCGCGGTTCGTGTGAACCCTGGTAATATCCGCAAATTTGATAACCAAGTTAAAGAGATTGCTCAGGCAGCGCAGGAGCACGGTACTTCTATCCGGATCGGCGTCAACGCTGGTTCTCTGGACCCGCGCCTGCTGGAGAAATACGGCAAGGCAACCCCTGAAGCCCTGGTGGAATCGGCAGTTTGGGAAGCCTCATTGTTTGAAGAGCACGGCTTCCGCGACTTCAAGATTTCAGTGAAACATAATGACCCCGTAGTGATGGTTGAGGCTTACCGCCAGCTCGCAGCAGCGGGCGACTGGCCCTTGCACCTGGGCGTGACTGAAGCTGGTCCTGCATTCCAGGGAACTATTAAGTCCGCAACTGCTTTCGGCGCTCTGCTCTCTGAAGGTATCGGCGATACGATTCGTGTATCTCTCTCAGCTCCTCCTGTTGAAGAGGTAAAGGTCGGTTCTCAGATTCTTGAATCACTGAACCTGCGCCCCCGTAAACTCGATATTGTTTCTTGCCCCTCCTGCGGTCGCGCCCAGGTGAATGTATGGGAACTTGCAGAAAGCGTCTCAGCCGGTCTCGAAGGTATGAAGGTTCCCCTGCGCGTTGCCGTCATGGGTTGTGTCGTCAACGGACCCGGCGAAGCTCGCGAAGCCGATTTGGGTGTTGCTTCCGGTAATGGAAAGGGCCAGATTTTTGTGAAGGGTGAAGTCATCAAGACTGTACCCGAATCAGAAATCGTTCCTACCCTCATCGAAGAAGCAAACCGTATTGCTTCTGAGATGGAAGCACGCGGTGAATTCGTGCCAGATGATGCCGCGCCCGAGGTCACCGTCAAATAGCCAGCCGTAGGTTCTCTTCGATGAACCTCCTACGAGAAAGCCACCGGAAACGTGTTTTCATTTCTTCAGCGTTCATCGCGTGATGCGCTGATTCGCCCCCTCACCATGGAGGATCGGGCTGATTTAGAAGCAATGATTAACACGGATCCGGTAGCTTTTCTCTATGCAGCTGAGCACCTTGATCTGTTTGGGTTGCCAGCGTCGTCAGCTATGCCGGCGTTGCGAACGTCTGCCGGGTTCATGGGTATTTTTGAACCGACCAGCGACGAGACGACGGCGCCCGTAGCCAACGCCGGGTTAGAGCCTGAACAGCACCGGCGGCAGAGCGGTCTTAGTTTGAGCCCCCGTATCAAACAAATTGCCGATATATTTCTTTCCCCCATCTCCCAAGCTCGTCCATCATCCTCAGAGCTAGAAGACGATGGAGAAGAGCCACTGCGTAGTGCAGCGCCGATTTCCCACGTCCTCGTAGGTGCGTTTTGGCTGGGATCAAACTGCGTACCTCTGGTGATTCCTGATGCCTACCGCGCTCAGGTGGCAACCGTTATTGCTCGCTCGTCTCGGACAGTAGCTTCCATTTTTGGAGCGCAACAGGACGTCCTTGGCCTCTGGGAGTTACTTGCCCCTAAAATGGGCAAAGCATTGTCGATCCGAGAGAACCAACCGCTTCTGTATCTACCTCTGGATGTTTCGCTTGAACGCCTGGCTGTGCAGTCGTTATACCGTCCAGATTTAGAAGCACCTCAGGTCGTTGCCGGTGGCGCTCGTTGGGCGAGGACCTCAGACCGCCAATCTTTGCTCAAGGCATCGGTTGCTATGTTTACCGAAGAAGTCGGCTACGATCCTATGTCTAGGGATCCTGTGGGCTATGCCCGCAGAGTCGACGAATTCATTAGAACCGGGCGGTCTGTGGTGGCAACGAACGACGACGGCGTGGTGGTTTTTAAGGCGGATTTGGGGTTGGCGCATGCCGATGTTTGCCAGATTCAAGGGGTGTGGCTACACCCTGCTTACAGAGGGTTTGGGCTCTCTGAGCCGTTGCTTGCTCAGGCGTTCCAGCTCATCAGGCCGCGTTTTCCGCACATCAGCTTGTATGTGAATGATTTCAATACCCGGGCGCGTAAACTCTATGCAGCATTGGGTATGAGTGAAGAAAACACGTTTGCCACTATCCTCTTCTAAGTCTGAAAAGTTCGCCTGATCAGCGTCTTGAGTTCGTAATAAACTTTTTAGTCTTTAACTCGCTGTGCGCAGTAAAAATGACACTCACTCAGTAATCTGTCGTTTAAATATCTATCTTTTGATTTGAAGGAAACATCAAAAATGTTTAAATCCCCTTGTCAGAGGGGGGATGCGAGTTGTGGGTCAAACGGGGTTAGCATAATTTCCCCTAGTCACAGGTATTTTTGCGCCTTAGCCCACAGATGTAGGGACAAATTTTCAAAACTCTGAGTAATATCTGAGTGAAAGCTTTATTTTCCGTAATTCTTTTAAGAGTCGGCTGACAGGCATTTTTACCTGCTTTAGCCGCGTCTTTCGCACATCCCTACATACATAGATGCACTTTTAGAGGAGATTACTCATGGGTAAAAAACAACGCACACTGGGCGCTACCCTTCTTTCGGCTACTTTCTTGATCAGCTTGGCTCCCGGAGCAGCTCAAGCTGCCGAATCCTCAACCATTTATATGAACCCAAATGCTGGTATTACGAAGCTCTGGAAAACTGACCCTGCCAAGTACGGTAATCCTGTTTCACCAGAGAAATGCGTTAAAGGAAAAGGTTGTGAACAGGTTTTTGAAAAGTCTGTTATCACCTGGAATTCCCGCAACGGTGTCAAGGCGCTGACCGGCGCAGAGCGTGCTCAGGCGTTTGAGAAGGCTGGCGGAATTGGTACGGTTGGTGCTCTAGAGGGCGACGCCTGGAATAACGCTTTCTGTGGCCCTTCAGTTACTACCTTTGACGGTAAAACCCGCCACCTCGTCGTCGTGGGTGGAGATAAAGCAACTATTGGTTCTTCTATCGATTTGAACTCGGTCGAAGGCAAACAGTGGATTAAGGATCGCGCTACATCCAAGAAGTGCTTTACCTCGGTAGTTACTCCTCCTGCTCCCGGTGAAAATAACCAAATCCCCACAAATATTGACTGGTCCAAAGCAAGCCATGAGTGGAACGGCGGCCGCCTCACCTTCCGCACAGACACCACCTCATACGTCGTCGCAGCAGATGCCAACTTGAAGCCAAAAGCTGGTGCAACTGTTTATGAGGTGCCCCTGTTCGCCAAGACCAATATCTATTGGAATAACTGGGAGCGGGCGTACCAAAATACTGCGTTTGATCCAGTAGCTGCTCTCGGTATGCCTGTTGCCCAGCCTGCCTGGCAGGACAAAGCGTACACCCAGCAGTTTGAGGGTGGCACCGTGACGTATAACCCCGCTACCGGAGAACACTCGATTCATATTTCCCTAGAGGGTGCCAAAGCCTACTCTAAGATCATTGGACAACGCCTTGATATTCCTGCAGACGGTTACACAGGAAATCTTGTACCAATCGGTAATCACCTCTACGCAGAAAAAGGTGAAGCCTTTGCCTTTATCTATGACTCCCAATCAGGAGAGTTTGGAGTGATGGACAACCGCGTCTACGACGAATTTCTGCAGAACCCTAGCCATTTTGGTACTTGGGATGGGACCGAAGTATACGGCGATGGACGTGGAGGTCCCCTCTATAACGGGGCAGTCTCCCTTTTCACTACCGCCGATGGTAAATCTGCCTGGGCTGGGGGAGAAAAGACTCAGTCCGTGTATTACACCGTTGAGAATGCAGATGGGACTAGAGTCACAGAGCATATCGACCGTGAACCTGTTTGGATTCCCACCGATCCCGCCAAGGTCGACTGGAGCAAGGCACACTATTACGAGTTGCCGGGTCTTCCCAACGAGGCAGGTGGAGCGCTCTTCTATCAAGACGGTCCAGCATCATCCATTATTATCAAAGCAAATGCAGATGGGACTCCCAAAGCGGGGGCAGCCGCATACCGTTCTGATTGGTTAGGTTACTTCTATCCCTTTGACGGACGCTTTACCTACAATGATTTCTCCGCCTGGTCTAACCCCACCCCTTCAGGAGATACCGCTCCTCACGCTTTCCTAGGTGTTCCTCTTGAGGATGGTAAAACCGTTGTAGAAAACGGCGTTACCTACCAGATTCAGAAGTTTGAACACGGTTCCATTAAATGGGAAGTGCCAGTAGGGGATGCTGCGGCTAAGGATGCTGTTGTCACTTTGGACGCTGAAACACAAAAAATTTATGACTCGCGTCTTGGCTAATAATCCGGGAAGCTCTCGGGCTATTCCTATAAGAAGTGCAATGGGAAGAAGGATTCCTGTTGCACTTCCCCTAAAACTCAACGAAGAGGAAAAATGATGAAATTTTCATCCAACAAATGGGGCGTCTCGCTTCTTTCTGCGACTGCTCTCGTCGCGCTACTACCCAGTGTGGCTCAGGCGGCCCCTACTCCGAGTGTCTACATGAACCCCAACGCTGGTATCACCAAACTCTGGAAAACAGACCCTGCCAAATACGGCCAGCCATTATCGCCGGAGAAATGCGTTAAGGGTAAAGGCTGCGAGCAGATTTTTGAAAAGTCTGTTATTACCTGGGGTTCATCCACCGGCGTCAAAGCTATTACCGGTGCCGATCGTGCTCAGGCATATGAAAAAGCAGGCGGTATCGGTGTGGTTGGCGCCCTCGAAGGTGACGCCTGGAATAACACTTATTGTGGTCCATCGGTAACAACTTTTGACGGCAAGACCCGCCACCTCGTCGTCGTCGGTGGCACCAAGGCGACTGCGGGTTCATCCATTGATTTGAACTCAGTCGAAGGTAAGAAATGGTTGCAAACGCGAGGCACAGCCAAGGCATGCTTTGATGCCAAGCCAGCAGCAGACAACGAAGCTGCAACCAAAGCCAAAGTTCTTGATATGGTGCATAAATCCTTTGACTCTACCGTTACGGCTGAAGACATTATCGTCACTGACGGTCGTTACTACGCAGTAGCTGTAGGATATAAAGGACGCGTTTTCCTTTACGACCAGCAGATCGGAAACAGCGGAATACTTGAAGGACCGGTTTATACCGAATACATCAAGAACCCTTCGTATTATGGCGGGCTTATCATCTCATTTTCCCCTGACGGCGGCGACAGCGATATGGGCTATGTCAGCATCTTCGGTGAGTCAGCAGTCAATGAGTTCGCACTTCAAGCCTATGGCGAGCGCTCCGTCAGCGTGCAGCACTCCCAGTATGTTGTCAATGCAGATGGAACAAAGACCTGGCAGCCTGTTGAGGACTACGTGATTGACCACGAAGTTCCTTATACCCCGCTTGATATTAATTCCATCGACTGGTCCAAGGCTTCCTACTCAGATATGCCAGGGCTACCCGGTGAAGAGGGCGGTGCCCTTTTCGTCACAGATGCCCGTGCCATGTACATCATCAAAGCTAACGCAGATCACACTCCTGTAACAGGAGCTAAAGCCTATCGCTCGGAATGGCTGGGATATCAAGAATCCATAGTGGGTCGTGGATCTTGGACGCAAGCTCAGCAGTGGTACCAAGGCGATTGGAATCTTGAGCCTAGTAAGGTGAGCGCTTTGGGCGTGCCTGTTGCTGAGGCAAAAATTGTGGAAGAAGGCGGCCTCAAATACCAAACGCAGCAATTTGAGCATGGATCTATCAAATGGCTCATGCCAGATAGTAAGCTCGTCAATCCAACCTATGAGGCAGAAATTACGTTAAATCCTGAAGCTCAGGCGTTCTTCAACTGGTAGGGGATTATCTCTCGACGTCTGATGTGCTGATTTAGCTTAATGGTCGCGTCTTAGAGCGGTGTGCATCCTTTCTAGAGGGTGCGCACCGCTCTTTTTTACTTTTTCTGTTGTGCATGCCGTGAGACAGTAGAATAAAACAAAATGCCTCTAGCCTGCGTGCTGGGGGAGAACCCCAAGAGAAACGGATGATTCAGGTGGCAACTACTCGCCTTTCACAACTCTTTTTGCGCACTCTGCGCGATGATCCGGTAGATGCCGAGGTCGCCAGCCACAAACTGCTGGTTCGCGCCGGGTACATTCGTCGTGCTGCCCCCGGCATTTATACCTGGTTGCCGCTGGGTCTTAAGGTGCTCAACAAAGTTGAGAACATAGTGCGCGAAGAAATGAACGCGATTGGTGCACAGGAAGTTCATTTTCCTGCTCTTTTGCCCCGTGAACCCTATGAGGCGACCAACCGCTGGACCGAGTACGGCGATAATCTTTTCCGCCTGCAGGATCGCCGCGGCACTGACATGCTTTTGGCTCCTACCCATGAAGAGATGTTCACCCTTTTGGTCAAGGACCTTTATAGCTCCTACAAAGATTTGCCGGTCTATCTCTACCAGATTCAGACCAAGTACCGCGACGAAGCGCGTCCTCGTGCCGGACTGCTCCGCGGTCGTGAATTCATTATGAAGGATTCCTACTCCTTCAACATTGACGACGCCGGTTTGGAAGAAGCGTATTTCGCCCACCGAGGGGCTTACCAGCGTATATTTGAGCGTCTTGGCTTAGAAATCGCCATCGTGAAGGCACAATCTGGTGCTATGGGTGGCTCCCGCTCGGAAGAGTTCTTGCACCCCACGCCTGTCGGCGAAGATACTTTTGTGCGGTCGGAAGGTGGATACGCGGCAAACGTTGAAGCAGTCACAACCGTAGTGCCTGAACCTATCGATGCCAGTAACACCCCCGCGGCGTCCATCGAGGTAACTCCAGACTCACCCACCATCGAGACTCTGGTAGAACAGTCCAATGCGCTTCACCCCAAATCAGAGGGGCAATGGACCGCTGCAGATACCCTGAAAAACGTTGTTATCGCAGTCATTCACCCCGATGGCACCCGCCAGCTTGTTGCCATTGGCGTGCCTGGCGACCGCGCGGTCGACATGGGCCGCGTCGAAGTGAACGTGGGCGTATTGCTCGGTATTGGCGGCGAAGTTGAGGTAGAAGCAGCCACCGAGGAAGACTTCAAAAAATTCCCCCAGCTGGTCAAGGGGTATATTGGCCCCGGTCTCTCTCTCGATGCAAAACTGCTTGGCACCGAATCAGAGACCGAAATCCCATACTTTGTTGACCCCCGTGTAGTCTCCGGTTCGACATGGATTACCGGTGCTAACGAAGCTGAGAAGCATGTGTACAACCTCGTCTTCGAACGCGATTTTGAGGCCGACGGCGTGATTGAGGCCTGTGAAGTTCGAGAAGGTGATCCCGCTCCCGACGGTTCGGGACCTCTCATTGCAGCCCGCGGCATCGAAATGGGGCACATCTTCCAGCTGGGCCGCAAATATGCAGAAGCTCTGGGGCTCAAGGTTCTAGACCAAAACGGCAAGTTGCAGACTGTCACCATGGGGTCTTACGGTGTGGGTGTTACCCGTGCGCTCGCAGCGATTGCTGAAGGAAACCATGACGATAAGGGCCTAATCTGGCCTCGAAATCTAGCCCCTGCAGACGTTCATGTGGTAGCTACCGGCAAGGGCGCAGACATTACCGAATACGCTGAAAAGCTAGTGGAAGAATTATCTGCAGCCGGTCTTGACGTAATGTTCGATGATCGCCCCAAGGCATCTCCCGGTGTGAAGTTTGGCGATGCCGAATTGCTGGGCGTTCCTACCATCGTTGTGGTAGGGCGTGGTTTCAAGGACGGCAAGCTAGAGCTGAAAGATCGCCGTTCTGGCGAGGCTCGGGATATTGCCGTCGAGTCCGCTGCAGAAGAAATTGTGCGAGAAGTAAATAAATAAAAGAAGTATCTCCGCGACCTGAAAAAAGGGAACTGAAAATGAGGGCGCGGAGAACTTTTGCTTCGTGGGCTAGTGAAGGAGCCCCCTCATGTTTGAATCAATGGATCCAATGACCTTGATTTTAATGGTGTGCGCGGGTTTCTCTGCTGGCTGGGTCGACGCGGTAGTTGGCGGTGGAGGTTTGGTTCAGCTACCGGCGCTGATGCTTGTACCTGGACTCACTCCCTACCAGGCGTTAGCGGTCAATAAACTGGGCTCAGTTTTTGGAACAGCTGCCAGCGCCACCACCTATTACCGGCGGACTTCCAACGATCTCAAAACTTCGCTACCTACCGCCGTCGTGGCATTTTTTGCGAGTATGGGAGGGGCAATAGTTGCAACCCATATCCCTACAACCCTTTTCAAACCCATTATTGTCTGCGCACTGGTGGGGGTTCTGCTGTTTACTGTTTTCAAACCGAATCTGGGGGAGTTGCAGCAACTCAAACATACGGGGGGGCTCGGCATATTCTCACAGCTTTGGGTATCGGCGTGGTGATTGGGTTCTACGACGGGCTACTCGGACCGGGCACCGGCTCATTTTTGATGATTGCCTTGATTAGTCTTCTGGGATACAACTTTTTGCTGGCAACTGCTCAAACAAAAATTATCAATCTTGCGACTAACCTTGGAGCGTTGATTTTCTTTGCGCTTGCCGGGTACCAGGTTTGGTCATTGGGACTTCTGCTGGGATCGGCAAATCTTTGCGGTGGCTACCTGGGTGCACGAACAGCCATAGCGCGGGGGAATAAGTTCATTCGAGTGATGATGATGGGGGTAGTTTCTGCATTGATTCTTACAATGGCGTGGGATCTTTGGGGCAGAGCACTTTTCTTCTAGGAACTACTCTCCAAACGAAAGTTTCACCGACTCCCCGAAGATGGGCGAGTCAGTAGGCACAGCGGAATCAGCCCAAACCGCCTGAGCGTTCGTTTTTACATTGTTCTGAAGAGATTTCAAAGAATCTGCAGCGTGCGCTTCATCGAAGTCATAAGCAGGTTGCTGGGCGGGGACCTGAAAATTACAAGAAGTTGCCTCCGAAAGATTTTGCTCCCACTTTTCGGCTTGAGCAAGCGCATCGGATATGCGTTTTTCATCGACGTTGTCCTCCGGCTCAGGGGAACGGGCGTCAATAACTTGTGCTGCATAAAGATAGGCATGGGCAGATGCCAAGGTATCCTGCACACTGTCCGGGGCAGATTCAGCATGATTCGGAGAATCACAGCTGATATGCACAGTTTCGACAAACTCTGGTGAGCCTTTAACTAATTTCTCTGCACTACCCGCATGCCAGAGCTGCTGGGCGAAAGTGAGTGCTTGAGCGCGGTCTGCGGCGTCCGTCGAATCATCGACGGCGATATTCCAGAGCTCATCAACTCCGGACGTGAGGGAAAAGTCCGGTACTTCTGATGTTTCAGTGGAGCTCAGTTCATGGGCGCTTTCAGGCACCTGCTCCAATTGCTTCTCTATCAGTTGATCGATGGATGCCTGCGCAGAGTTGTCTTGAATAGATTGCAGAGTCTGCACCATACGAACCTGGGGAGCAAGCTGTGTTTCCACATTTTCAGTCTGCTGAGCCGAGCTATACCCCCAAGTATCCAAACCAAGGATCCCTACCGCTGCAAGCATGGATATACCCGTCGATGTTTTCATCATGCACCTCTTCTCAACCAACAGAACCCTCTCTATCTTCGCACAGGTTCGTAGCAGCCCCCGAGCACGCTTCCAGAGAAAAAACAATGCACAACCGCAGCTCATTCGCTACCGTTAAGCACGAAGAATATACAACTATCAACTACTTCCCTAGAGAAAGTAATTCATGGCAAAGAAAACAGAGCTGAATTCCCGTGAACGACGCGCGGCTGAACGCGCAGCGGCAGGTATCCAAACCAGTACACCCCGCAAGCCCTTTATCAACACCGAAGAAATCCGCACCGCAATTGTTCCCGTCATCGAAGAGTTCGGATGCGTACTAGAGTCGCTGAACGCTAAAGGTTCCGGCAAGAACCGCACCTTAGAAATCGTGATTGACTACACCGAAGAACGCACCGACTTCCTCTCCCTCGACACCATTGCCGAAGTTTCCCAGGGCATTTCAGCAGTACTCGATCAAGCTAATGACGGTGAAGAACCCTACCTGTTAGAGGTCTCTTCACCTGGCGCTACGCGCGCCCTGACCGAGCGTCGGCATTGGAAACGATCCCTAAACCGCCTGCTCAATATTGAACTGACCGACGGTGAGCCCTTCCTCGCTCGCTTAGACGAAGTCCTAGAGGAAGGCGTCAAAATCCGCCGCAAAAAGCAGACGAAAAAGGGGCAACCGGAGTCTTATAAAGACCAAGAAACCTTGCCTTGGGATTCAATTTCTAGCGCAAATGTAGAGATTGAGTTCAACCACTAGGTCTAAGTTCGCTAGACTTACTCCAAGACGTATTAATCGACAAGATGTTTTGTGCGGGAAAGCTCGCGTGAATTGAACACATCGACGGAGCCGGGACACCGCAAGTGTCCCGGCCCTGTTCTACACGGAAAGGCCGGCTATGGATATCGATCTGAGCAACCTGCGACTGCTGGAAAAAGAGCGAGACATTTCAATTGAGGAACTCATTCCGATGATTGAGAGCGCTCTGTTGCTGGCGTACCAGAAACAGCCCGGCGCGATTAGAGAATCACGTGCTGAGATTGACCGTAAGACTGGCGCGGTCACTATTTGGGCTCCTGAGCTCGATGATGATGATGAGCAGATAGGCGAATTCGACGACACCCCCAATAACTTTGGGCGTATCGCCGCATCGACCGCTCGTCAGGTCATCTACCAGCGCCTGCGCGACGCAGAAGATTCACATTTGTTGGGTGAATACAAGGATCGCGAAGGTCAACTAGTAACCGGTGTGGTTCAGCAGGGTCCGAATCCCCGTATGGTTCACGTTGATTTAGGCACGGTGGAGGCTGTTCTGCCGTCTTCTGAGCAGGTTCCCGGTGAACGTTACCCGCACGGTTCGCGCGTGCGTGCCTATCTTTTGGAGGCTCGTCGCGGACCTAAAGGTCCTTCAGTGCAACTTTCCCGAACCCACCCCAACTTGGTTCGCCGTCTTTTCGAACACGAAGTACCTGAAATCCAAGATGGTTCGGTAGAGATCATGTCCATTGCTCGTGAAGCGGGTCATCGTACCAAGATTTCGGTCATGGCAACTAAACCCGGCATCAACCCTAAGGGCTCATGCATTGGTGAAATGGGTTCGCGTGTACGCGCAGTCATGAGCGAATTGAACAACGAGAAAATCGATATTGTCGATTACTCGGATGACCCCACTGAGTTCATTGCTGCGGCTCTTTCTCCTTCAAAGGTTAAGAGCGTGACGGTCACGGATCAGCGTTCATACTCTGCTCGTGCTGTGGTTCCCGACGATCAGCTGTCTCTTGCTATTGGCAAAGAAGGTCAGAACGCTCGTCTGGCAGCAAAACTCACCGGTTGGCGCATCGATATTCTCTCTGAATCTCGCTTTAACCAGGCAATGGAAGAGGCAGGTCGGATGACGGAACCCTCCGAGGATAATGCGAACTAACTCACTTAGTTGCGCTCAACCCCTCCTTCGGGGCTAAACTGGAACATAGTCTAGTTCGACTTTTCAGTCTGAGATGGACGTTTCGCGCTTTTGTGCGCCCTTCGTCCAGTTACGCCTAAGGAGGGTACCATGCTTGATTCCCTCCGTACGTGTATCGGATGCAGAGTCAAAGACTCACCCCATCAACTTGTTCGCATCGTCTGCGAAAAGCGCGCAGGGGAACCTCTTCCTTTTGCAGTGTTTGATGATGAAAAGAACAAACCCGGGCGTGGAGCTTGGATTCATCCCGACTCCGAATGTCTGAGCAAAGCTCACCGCAAGGGAGCTTTTCACAGGGCGTTCCGTTCCCGAGTACAGCCTCAGGAACTGGTGATGACAGCATAGTGCTGTATAACCGGTTCTAGCCTGAGCGGTCACATGCCAAACAGGTCAAGGCGAACCAATATGTAAGTCAACTAGTTTGACGACTTCTTATGCGAAAGCGAGTCAGAAAACTGATGGAAACTCTATGAGTGCCGCACGATGAGTACTTTGTTGTGCTCTCACACAGGCAAAAAAGTAGCTAGCTTCAATCCTCGAAGCCGGTTTACTCTCTTCAAGTATTAAAGGTTCGCGCCGTCCTGGTGCGAACCAGGACAGGAGAAATGTGGCTAAGCCCCGCGTTCACCAACTCGCAAAAGAGTTGGGAATTACTTCTAAAGAAGCTATCGGTAAGCTTCAGGAACTTGGCGAATTCGTCAAAGGTCCATCATCTACCGTGGAACCGCCCGTAGAAAAGAAACTACGTTCAGCGTTCCCTCAAGCTGCAGGGGAAAAGCCTGCAGAAAACCAGGCAAAGGCAGCAGAGCCCAAGGGCTCCGCACCTAAGCCTTCTGGCGCACCCAAGCCCGGCGTTGCAAAGCCCGGAGCCGCTGCGCCCAAGCCCGGCAACGCACCGAAGCCCGGTGCCAAACCAACTGCGAAGCCTGCAACCCAGCAGGCAGAAACTAAGCCGGCTCAGAAAGCTAGTGGACCTCGTCCCGGTAACAACCCCTTCTCTACGCAGCAGGGCATGAACCGGAACGAATCTTCTGCTCCTTCCGCACCTAAGCCAGGCGCCGCAGCTCCTAAACCAGGCGCAGCAGCACCTAAGCCTTCTGGCGCACCCAAGCCTGGCGCTAAACCAGGTCCTCGCCCCGGAAATAATCCTTTTTCATCCCAGCAGGGTATGGGCAAGCGTAATGAGCGCGGCGAACGAGGTCAGGGCGGACCCCGTCCTGCCGGTCGTAATCAGCGCGGTGGCGGCCCTCGTCCCGCAGGTGGCGGTCAGGGCGGTCCTCGTCCCGCAGGTGGCAACGGTGGCCCTCGTCCCGCAGGTGGCGGTCGTAACCAGCGTCCTGCTAACGCAGGTCAGGGCGGACCCCGTCCCGCAGGTAACAACGCACCTCGTCCTGCAAATGCAGGGGGCGGCGGAAACCGTCCTTCACCTAACATGATGCCTGCCAAGATGGCAGCTCCTGCAGCCGGTGCACCCGGTCGCGGTGGCAACGCTGGCGGTGGCAATGGTCCTCGCCGCGGAGGCGGGGGCGGATTCAACCGTGGCCCTGGTCGCGGTGGCCCCGGCGGCGGTCGCGGTAACGCCCAGGGTGCTTTCGGTCGCGGCGGCGGACGTCGAGGCAAGAAGAAGAAGCAGAACCGTAGGGATCAAGATCAGATCCAGGCACCCACAGTAGGTGGCGTAGTAGTTCCTCGCGGTGACGGAGAAACTCTTATTCGCTTGCGTCGCGGTGCTTCGATTATGGATTTTGCTGAGAAGATTAATGCAAACCCCGCATCGTTGATTACCGTGCTATTCCACCTCGGCGAAATGGCAACTCAGACTCAGTCACTGGATGAGGAAACTTTCGAGCTCCTCGGTGCTGAACTGGGTTACAAGGTTCAGGTTGTTTCACCTGAGGACGAAGAGCGCGAACTCTTCGAATCCTTCGACATCAACTTGGATGCTGAAGCTGAAGGAGAAGATGACGATGTCCTAGAGATTCGTCCTCCTGTTGTAACCGTTATGGGTCACGTTGACCACGGTAAGACTCGTTTGCTGGACGCTATCCGTAACACCAACGTTATTGAAGGCGAAGCCGGCGGTATTACCCAGCACATCGGTGCTTACCAAATCCGTACCGAGGTAGAAGGCGAAGAGCGCGCTCTAACCTTCATTGATACTCCCGGTCACGAGGCGTTTACCGCTATGCGTGCCCGCGGTGCCAAGGTCACTGACATCGCTGTTCTGGTTGTTGCAGCGGACGATGGCGTTATGCCACAGACCGTTGAAGCACTGAACCACGCCAAGGCCGCTGAGGTTCCGATTGTTGTCGCAGTCAACAAGATTGATAAGGAAGGCGCTAGCCCCGATAAGATTCGTGGTCAGCTCACCGAATACGGTCTAATTCCTGAAGAATACGGTGGCGACACCATGTTCGTGGATGTCTCTGCACGCCAGGGTCTGAACATTGACGAGCTTCTTGAAGCTATCTGCCTCACCGCAGACGGTGCTCTAGAGCTCACCGCTAACCCCAACAAGGAAGCTCGTGGCGTTGCCATTGAAGCTAACTTGGATAAGGGTCGCGGCGCGGTTTCCACCGTCTTGGTTCAGTCCGGTACCTTGCATATTGGTGACGCTATCGTGGCCGGTGTGGCACACGGTCGTGTTCGTGCGATGTTCGATGAAAACGGGAACGCTGTACAAGAAGCTGGTCCTTCACGCCCCGTGCAGGTTCTGGGTCTTTCTACCGTTCCTCGTGCAGGCGATACCTTTATCTCGACCGAAGAAGAGCGTACCGCCCGTCAAATCGCTGAAAAGCGTGAGGCTGCCGATCGTAACGCTATGCTGGCTAAGCGCCGCAAGCGCGTTACCCTCGAATCCTTCGACGCTGCTGTGGCTGAGGGCAACATGGATACCCTCAACCTCATCATCAAGGGTGACGTTTCCGGTGCTGTTGAAGCTCTGGAAGAGTCCATCATGAAGATTGATGCTGGCGGGGACGAGGTTCAGGTTCGCGTTATCCACCGTGGTGTGGGTGCGATTACCCAGAACGACGTCAACCTTGCAACCGTTGATAATGCGGTCATCATCGGCTTCAACGTTCGTCCGGCGGAGCGAGTTACCGAACTTGCTGACCGTGAAGGCGTAGAACTGAAGTTCTACACCGTCATCTACCGCGCACTTGAAGAGATTGAAGCAGCCGTCAAGGGTATGCTCAAGCCTGAGTACGAAGAAGTTGAGCTTGGCTCAGCGGAGATTCGCGAAGTATTCCGCTCCTCCAAGTGGGGTAATATCGCAGGTTCGATTGTCAAGTCAGGCATCATCAAGCGCAATTCCAAGGCACGCCTGGTACGCGATGGCAACGTGGTTCAGGACAACCTGACCATCGAGTCCTTGCGCCGCTTCAAGGACGACGCCACTGAGGTTCGCGAAGGTTACGAGTGTGGTATTGGACTCGGCTCCTTCAACGACATCAAGGACGGCGACATCATTGAGACTTGGGAGCTTCAGGAGAAGCCCCGCGTCTAAGATGCGTCGTCTATCATCTAACACTCGTTGAGTGAGAGGGCGGGGTGCCCGGCTATGTTGCTGGGCGCCCCGCCTCATTTTTCTGCAAATAGTGCAGAACCCCGATAAACTTTTAGAAGATAAAATCTCATCGTTAAGGAGCAAAATTATGGCAGATGCAGCACGCGCAGCCCGCCTTGCGGATCGTATCAAGGTTATTGTTGCCCAAGCATTGGAACGCCGCATTAAAGACCCACGTCTGGGTTTTGTAACTATTACCGATGCGCGAGTAACCAATGACTTGCAGCACGCTACCGTGTACTACACGGTGTATGGCACCGCTGAAGAACAGGCTTCTACTCAGGCGGCTTTGGAATCTGCCAAGGGTGTTTTGCGCTCTGAGGTAGGTAAGAATATTACTGCCCGTTTGACTCCTACGCTGACTTTTGTGCCTGATGAAGTTCCGGTGAATGCGTCGCATATTGAGGACTTGCTGCGTAAAGCGCGCTCTCGCGATGAGGAACTCGCTGAGGCGTCTTCGAGCGCTACCTATGCGGGTGAAGCCGATCCGTACAAGAAGCCTGATGAAGAAGAATCCGAAGAGGCATAAACCAGGTGACTAAAAAACAGCATCAGGGGCCGTCCGGGCTGATTGTCGTTGATAAGCCTGCGGGCATGACGAGCCATGACGTGGTTTCGCGTGTGCGCAGGCTTGCCCAGACGCGCAAAGTGGGGCACGCCGGCACTCTTGATCCGATGGCGACCGGAGTGCTGATTTTGGGCATTGGGAAAGCTACTAAGTTACTCACGTGGATTGTGGAGGAGTCAAAGACGTATACCGCTACTATCCGCTTGGGCATTTCAACCGTCACCGACGACGTCGAGGGCGAAACTCTTGAGGTCGCTGAACCCAAAGCGATTGCATCTATCGATGATGCGCGGATACAGGCGGAAGTGGGAAAGCTCACCGGCGATATCATGCAGGTTCCTGCGTCGGTTTCCGCTATCAAAGTGGACGGCGTTCGTTCTTATTCTCGCGTTCGTGAGGGGCAAGACGTACAACTGGACGCTCGTCCGGTGACCATTAGTGAGTTCGCCGTACATTCTATTGACCGGACCTCAATTACTACGGTGGACGCTGAAGGTGCTTCGGTTGATGCTCAGGTGATTGACCTGAATATCACGGTTTCCTGTTCTTCTGGCACCTATATCCGCTCCCTTGCCCGAGATTTAGGGAATGCCTTGGGGGTAGGCGGACATTTGACCTCCTTGCGCCGTACTCGCATTGGCGAAATCCAAGTAGCCGAGGCTCATACGTTGGATGCTCTGGCAGAGCTGAGGGAACAGGAACAGCCTCTGCCGTTGTTTCCTTTAGAAGACGCCGCAGCCCATCTGTTTGGCGTCAGGGAGTTGAGTGCTCAAGATGCCACGGATATTTCTTTCGGACGCCGCATTGAGCCCTCTACTTCTGCACACCAGCGGGCGACGAACGGGGGAGCGACAGATGGCATTACAGCCGCTTATGCTCCCAACCAGACTCTCGTCGGGCTTATAGAAAATAAGACCTTCCGCGGACAACCCGTTGCCGCACCGTTACTGGTTTTTGAAGCAAGCCATACGTTTGAGGAGAACCCCGCATGATCGCCGGTTACGATATCTGGTTCTGGATTACCTGTCTGCTGGGAACCGTTGCTTTTCTGATTTGTCTGGTTCAATTTTTACGAGGTAAAGCGCCGGACGACTGGTCCCAGGGCTCCGCCATCGTACTGCAGGGCTGGCTATTCATCTATTTTGTGGGCTCCATCATCATGCAGTTTATGACTGATGGACCCAGCGGCGACTGGCTAGAATATTACGGGTATTTGCTGACCGCAATGGTGATTCCTGCTGGTGCTTTTACCTGGTCGATGAGTGAGAGAACGCGCTGGGCTACTCTGGTTCTGGCTATCGTTGGGCCGGTGCTTATTGTGATGGTTCAGCGTATGAATATGCTCTGGTACTACTACTAAAATTTAGGAATCCTGATTTTCCCCTACCGTTACGAGACTAAGAATTACATGATGAACCAATCACCCACCGCCAAAAATAGTGGATTCGGCCGCCTGCTGATCGTTATTTACTGGATTTTTTCCCTGTCTGCAGGTGCTCGTGCGCTCTACCAGATTTTGCGTAAGTTCGATCAAGCCCCGCTGTCGATTTCGCTCTCACTGGTTTCTGCGATTATTTATCTAGTAGCGACAATCTTCTTGGCAAAGAAGGACGCGGTGTCCTGGAACATTGCAGTGGGTGCCTTGAGCATTGAACTATTGGGTGTGCTGGGAGTGGGCATCTTCTCTTATATGCGCCCCGATCTTTTCCCCCTTGCGTCGGTGTGGTCCCATTTCGGAGCCGGCTACGGGTACGTTCCGCTAGTTCTCCCGATCATTGGCCTGTGGTGGCTCTTCCATACTCGTCAGGCTTCAACCTCTCGCGCTGTGAGTAAATAGCATGAAGTTTGCTTCTGCTCGATTCGGCAGCGGCAGGTTTTGATGCGTAATATGGAACCGTTCAAGTAGGGAAGAGGAAGACGTGGATTTGTACCGCACTATCAGCTCGATTCCGGCTGATTTCGGGCCGTCTGTGGTTACTATTGGTAATTTTGACGGCATTCATACAGGTCATGCAGCCGTCCTGGGCACCGTGGTAAACCTTGCCCGCGAACAGGGGCTCACTCCCACAGCGGTTTCGTTTGACCCTCACCCTGCGGTGGTTCATCGCCCGAACGAGCCCCTGCATGAGATTATGGGTCAGCCCGAACGCCAGCAGTACCTGGCTGAACTAGGGATTGATGCCTATATCCTGTTGCATTACACCCTGGAATTTTCTCGGCAGTCGCCCGAAGAATTTGTGAAGAATACGTTTGTTGATGCGCTGCACGCTCGATACGTAGTAATTGGTGAAGATGTCCGATTTGGTCATAATAATGCCGGTGACCTTCAGACCATGCGCCAACTAGGTCAAACCTTTGGTTTTGAGGTTGTGACCATTGACGAGCTAATGGCAGACGAGACGCACCGTACTTCTTCTACCCGTATCCGGCAGCTACTAGCTGAGGGAAAGGTCGAGGAAGCGCGTCAGCTTTTAGGACGCCCGCATCGGATGGTGGGTGAAATTGTCCACGGCGCCGCCCGCGGTCGAGAACTGGGTTTTCCCACAGCTAATCTTTCGCAGCAGTCCCGGGGATTTATCCCTGCCGACGGCGTCTACGCGGGATGGCTCATTGATGAGCACGGTAAGCGCCACCCGGTTGCTACTTCTATCGGTACTAATCCCACTTTTGAAGGAATTACCCAGCGCCAGGTTGAGGCTCACGTCATTAACCGCCCCGATGAACCCATCGAAAACTTTAATCTTTACGGGCAAGAAGTCACCGTAGAATTTTTGCATTATCTGCGTCCGACGGTGGCTTACACCGGTGCCGAAGCTTTGATTGAGCAAATAGCCCAGGATGTTTTAGATACCGAGGAAAAGCTGGCTGAAAATTAAACATAGAGGTTTAACCATCAGAGAGAAAATCTCCAGTCCGACACAGCGTGAGCCAAGCCCTCCCTGTAGGTTGGACTCCTCTGAGATTCTAGGGTGCTTACATTCAGAAAAGCGAGAAAAAGACAGACCCTCAAAGTTATTCGCTCTATTATGAAATCTTGGCGAGGTAAACCCTGAACGTTAATGCAAAGGACGGTTTGTACCACGCTTTTGGTGGTACAAACCGTCCTTTCTGATACAAACTCGGTGGAACGCTTACATTTCCTCGTGAGTCGCGGGGTCAAAGTTGAACCCCGAGATACCGGTATGAAGCAGATTAATTTCTTTCATCTGCTGATCGGACAATTCCCAGCTGAAGACCGCAAAGTTCTCTTCGAGTCTTTCCTCTTTGAGGGTGCGGGGGATGGGAAGAAGCTGGCTCTGCACATGCCACCGAAGAATAACCTGGGCAGGAGTCTTTTGTACTTCTTCTGCGATTTTGGCGATGACGCTATGGCCCAGCAAATCGGTGTGATTACCCAAAGGCGCCCAAGAAATAGTAAGAATCGCGTGGTCATCGTTGTACTGATGCAGCGACTCTTGCTGATAATAGGGGTTCAGCTCAATCTCGTTGGCCGCCGGGTACTCACCGGTTTCTTCGACCAGTTGATCGATATGTTCGGGCAAGAAATTGGAAACACCAATAGACTTGACCAAACCTTCGTCGCGCGCTGCCATCAAACCGCGCCAGGTATCAACGAATTTACCTTGGGACGGATTAGGCCAGTGAATGAGCACCATGTCCAGATAATCCAAACCCATGCGTTCAAGCGAACTACGAATCGATGCCTTAGCTTCTTCGTAACCGTGGTCGCGGCCTGGAATCTTAGAAATCACAAAGATTTCTTCCCGATCTACACCTGAACGAAGTACACCCTTACCCACGCCGCTTTCATTCTCGTAATTCTTGGCGGTGTCGATGAGGCGGTAACCTCGGCGAATCGCTTCAGATACAAGAAGTTCTGCGGACGTATCGTCCATTCCATAGGTACCTAAACCGATGGGCGGGATAGTCTTTCCATCACGCATTTTATGGTTTTGCATTAGTGCCCTCCTGCGGCAATAACGTGGTCAATAACAGCAAGAGCTGCCTGGGCGGACACCGGCGCTACCAAATCAACTTCTAGGTGGAACACCTGATCCGCTGTGGGGCCGCAGAGATCCGAAATTGCTCGGACAGCAATGAAAGGTACATCTTCGTTGTGGCATACCTGCGCGATGGCGGTGGTTTCCATATCGGTGGAGATCGCATCGGGAAAAACCACCCGCGTATCAGCCACATTATGAGCGGTCACGAAGGAACCACCAGCGAGCATAGGACCACGATGAATGGTGCCGGTGAACTCGACCGGTGCTAATTCGCTCTGGGGGAGCGCACCCAGGGAATCAACCAAAGACGGTGCTACGTCGAACTTTTCGGGCATTCCTGGCACCTGACCTCGCGCGTAGCCAAATGCGGTGGCGTCGGCGTCGGTGTAGGTAAATTCTGTGCCGATGACGAGGTCACCGACATTAGTGGAGGTATGTAATCCTCCGGCGGTACCAGCAGAGACAACTAGCGGCGTCGACGGTGCAAGGCGCAGCGCGGTAGTGATAGCCGCGGCAGCATTGACTAACCCGATGCGCGAGCGCACTAGCAGAACCTTTTGTTCGTACTGGTTTGAGCGGACGACGCGCGGGAAGAACTCCGCGATGCCGCAGCTGAAAGAATCGCCTGCGGGCTCGGTGAGTTCAAAGAAGGGTGCTGCTTCTTCATCCATTGCCACCTGGACGATGGCGGCGTCTTGAAAATCTTGTGGGAGAGAGGAACTGGGGTGGGCCACTATGCCATCACCGTTTCCCACTCGGAGCGGTGGTCGAGGAACTGACTAACTGCCTCTTGCGCGTCCTTCAGCGAATGGTTGGCACCCCAGCCGCACTGTACTTCGTTGGCTGCGGGAACCTCGGTTGCCTGAAGAATGTCTTTGAAGCTGGCTTCGAGGATGGGCAAGAAATCTTGTGGTTCTAGACCGAGGGTGAGCGCGTAGAAACCGGTCTGGCAGCCCATAGGGCCAAAGTCGATGAGCTTATCGGTGTGGTTGCGCATGAGTTCGGCGGTGAGGTGTTCGATGGAGTGGATTGCTTTCATCTCCAGGTGATCGGTGTTGGGCTGGGTAAAGCGCACATCGTATTTGATGAGGACATCACCTGCGGGCAGTTCTTTGCGATCTGCAATGCGCACATAGGGCGCGGAAACTTTAGTGTGATCCAAATTGAAGGATTCTACGTTCATTTTTTCCATGAGTTTTCCTCTTTCTTTCGAACTTGCGGAGGGTTTCTTTCTATTATCCCTTACCCACCGGAAGCCATCCAAACGTTTTGACTTATCAGGTGTGAGAAACTGTGGGGCGAGTTAGCAGTTTGTGGGCAAATCTTCAGATTGGGTTATTAAAGTAGAAGAAATAACACCAATCAACGGAGGTTTCATCATGAACGTTCTTATTCCTACTGCCGCAAGTGCTGCCGGTTTGGTGGGCGGTTATAAAGTTGCTCGGGCGACGGGCGTGCGTCCGCTGGGCGGGGTAGCTCTTGCCGCCGGTGGCGTAGCTGCATTTAAGGGGTGGCAGAAAAATGCCGGTACTGCGCGAGCTGCAGCTTTGACCGCTCTCTACCTGGGTAGCTTTGGCTACTCCCATGCTTTGCACAAAAAGATTGGTCCGTGGCCCGCTGTTCTTGCGGTCACCGGTGCAACCGCTGTGGGTTCTCTAGCGTTGGGTCGTGAGCGCTCCTAACCTTCCCCCAGCTATACATAAGGGTGTTTCCAAAGATGTGGGAACACCCTTATCTGTGCAGGGCACCTTAGAAAGAGATAAAAATGAATACCCACTTAAGAATTTATATAAATTAGCTTCTACGTATAAAAATAAGTGGGTATTCTTGAACCACATACTTTGCTCATTATCATTTAGCTCAACAATCGAGGTATCTCCCGATGAACAACACGCAGGGGTCCCGCGCGTCCAACCAGCTCGCTGAGAATCAATCTTCTCAGCTTCACCGTGGGTTGTCTCTGCGACATATCCTCTTCATCGCCCTGGGGTCAGCTATTGGCACCGGACTTTTTTACGGCTCGGCAAGTGCAATTTCTCTTGCTGGCCCTTCTGTTTTGCTTGCATATGTGATTGGTGGCGCTGCCGTTTTCATGGTGATGCGTGCTATGGGGGAGATGGCGCTGGCCCACCCCGTTGCCGGTGCCTTCTCCGAATATGCAACCCAGTACCTGGGGCGGTGGGCTGGTTTTGTGACCGGTTGGAGCTATGCCTTCGAAATGGCGTTGGTGGCAGTTGCTGACGTCACCGCGTTCTCCGTTTATATGAAGTTCTGGTTTCCCCACTCGCCCTCTTGGGTATGGATTGCTATTGTCCTACTGCTTATTCTTTCCATCAATCTCGTGCAGGTGAAAGCCTTTGGCGAGAGTGAATTTTGGTTTACCCTCATCAAGGTTGCAGCAATTATTGCCATGATTGTGGGCGGTATTCTGCTGATGATCTTCGGCGTCAACGCTCATGCTGGGGAGCCCTCGTCCATCTCTAACCTGTGGAATCACGGCGGGTTTTTCCCCAACGGTCTGGGTGGTTTTATCGCTTGCTTTACCGTGGTGATGTTTGCTTTTGGCGGTATTGAAACCATCGGTATTGCCGCTGGCGAAGCAGAAAATCCCAAGGTCTCGATCCCCAAAGCCGTGAACACCACCCCCGTGCGTATTTTGCTGTTTTACGTGCTGGCGTTAGCAGTTATCATGACGCTGATGCCCTGGAACTCAATTGACGGGGAGACCTCGCCTTTCGTTCAAATCTTCAGCTCTCTGGGCATTCCTGCAGCCGCTCACGTGCTGAACTTTGTGGTGCTCACCGCGGCTATTTCTGCCATCAACGCAGATGTCTACGGCGCCGGACGTATGCTTTATGGTTTGGCAACGCGCCGTCTGGCGCCCAAATCCTTTGCCAAGACCGACCGTCGAGGAGCGCCCTTCATGACGGTGGTGTGCATGGGTCTGGTTCTGGTCATCGGCGTGGTTGTGAATTTCCTGTTTGAAGACGCTTTCCTTGTGATTGCCTCTTTGGCTACATTCGCCACCATCTTGGTGTGGGTAATGATTTTGGTATCCCACATTGCATTCAAACGACAGTTGGCGCGGGAGGGCGCAACGAGCGATTTCCCCACTCCCGGTTGGCCCTGGGCGTCTTATATTGCCCTGGCGTTCATGTTGGCAATTGTGGTTCAGTTCGCTTTCTTTGAGGACACCCGACTTGCGCTGCTCGTGGGTGCGGCGTGGTGCGTTCTGCTGGCGATTATCTACAAATTTATGCCCCATGACGACGCCGCTGCCCCCAACGGTGCCGCCGCACGGCCCCTGAATAAATAGGGTAGAAAAGTAGCAAATAAGCGAAAAGAGGGGCAGTGGTGCGTAATGCATCACTGCCCCTCTTGTGCCGCTATCCTTTTCAGGACTTATCCGCATGCGCTAGAATAGACAAGGTATGACTGCAGTCCGTGGTGGTCATGCGTCAGTCGAAAGAGAAATCTTCTCTTTCACCTTCCCGGTAACAAAAATGTTATTCGGGCCGACACGGCACTAACTCTAGGAGTTATTCAGTGGCACTGGATCCCGCAGTAAAGCAGGAAATTATCAAGGAATACGCAACTCACGAAGGTGACACCGGTTCACCCGAGGTGCAGATTGCAGTTTTGACTCGTCGTATCACCGACCTGACTGAACACCTCAAGTTCCACAAGCACGATCACCACACCCGCCGCGGTCTGATGATCCTTGTTGGTCGCCGTCGCAACATGCTCGGTTACCTCAAGAGCACCGACATCGAACGTTACCGTGCACTCATCGAGCGCCTCGGTATCCGCCGATAAATAGAGCTTGAGAGGGCGGTATCTGCACGAATTTCTTTGTCTTTCAAATAATTCGTAGATACCGCCCTCTTCTCTCACCTTAGTAAAATCGGTGATTTCTTTGAAAATCACCACCAATAATGGTTCTGGCGGCTGCGTATCAGCTCACGGTCCTCGGTTGCATTTAGCGCAGCACAAAAAGTTTGTTGCGATGGGTTCAACTGATGATCGATGGTGAACGTCAACCGCCTACGAACCATCAACACAGAAATGGAGGAACCTTGGAAGGTCCCGAAATTAAATTTGCAGAAGCAATCATTGACAATGGAAAGTTCGGTCAGCGCACCGTTCGTTTCGAAACAGGACGCCTCGCACAGCAGGCTGCAGGTTCAGCTCTCGTCACCATTGACGATGAAACCACCTTGCTCTCCGCTACCGCAGTGGGCAAGAATCCCCGTGAAGGCTTTGACTTCTTCCCCTTGACCGTCGACGTTGAAGAACGTATGTACGCAGCGGGTAAGATTCCTGGCTCTTTCTTCCGCCGTGAAGGTCGCCCCTCCACCGAAGCTGTTCTCGCTGCGCGTCTGATTGACCGCCCCTTGCGTCCTGCTTTCAAAAAGGGCATCCGCAACGAGGTTCAGGTTGTCGTCACCGTTCTCACCATTGAACCCGACGAAATCTACAACACCGTAGCAATTAACGCAGCATCTTGCTCCACCGCTCTTTCAGGCCTGCCCTTTGCCGGTCCTGTAGGCGGCGTTCGCATCGCACTGATTGACGGTCAGTGGGTCTGCTTCCCCAAGTTCTCCCAGCTTGCTGAGGCAACTTTTGATATGGCTGTTGCCGGACGCATCGTGACCAAGGCAGACGGCACTGAAGACGTTGCCATCATGATGGTCGAAGCTGAAGCTACCGATAACTCATGGAAGCTCATCAAGGAACAGGGCAAGCAGGCTCCCACCGAAGAAATCGTCTCTGAAGGTCTTGAAGCTGCTAAGCCATTCATCAAGGCACTGTGCGAAGCACAGCTTGCTCTCAAGGCTGAAGCCGGCAAAGAACCTATGGTTCTGCCTACGTTCGGCTCCCACGGCGACGACGTCGACGCCGCAGTGCGCGAATTTGCCAGCGAAAAGATTGCAGATGTTTACTCCATCGCGGGTAAGCAGGAACGTGAAGAAGCATCGGGGATGCTTCAGCAGGAAGTTCTTGCAGCTCTTGGTAGCGAAGGAAAAGAATTTGAAGGTCGCGAAGATGAAATCAACGCAGCTTTCAACGCTCTAACCAAGCACACCGTTCGCCAGCGCATCCTCACCGAGCAGGTTCGTATTGACGGTCGCGGTCTGACCGACATCCGGCAGCTCACCGCTGAAGTTGAGGTTCTGCCCCGCGTTCACGGTTCAGCTATCTTCGAGCGCGGCGAAACCCAAATTATGGGTGTTACCACCTTGAACATGCTCAAGCTGGAACAGCAGTTGGATTCGCTGTACCCAGTCAAGTCCAAGCGCTACATCCACCACTACAACTTCCCTCCCTACTCAGTAGGCGAGCCCGGTCGTGTTGGTTCACCCAAGCGCCGCGAAATCGGTCACGGTGCACTAGCTGAGCGTGCGTTGGTTCCCGTTCTTCCTTCACGCGAAGAATTCCCCTACGCCATCCGTCAGGTCTCTGAGGCACTGGGCTCTAACGGCTCAACCTCCATGGGCTCGGTATGCGCATCGACCCTTTCTATGCTCAATGCCGGTGTTCCTTTGCGTGCACCCGTTGCAGGTATCGCTATGGGGTTGGTCTCTGATGAAGTTGACGGCGAAATCCGTTACGCAGCTCTTACCGATATTCTCGGTGCAGAAGATGCTTTGGGAGATATGGACTTCAAGGTCGCAGGTACCTCTGAGTTCGTTACCGCAATCCAGCTTGATACTAAGCTCGACGGCATCCCCGCATCTGTTCTGGCAGCTGCACTGACTCAGGCACGTGAGGCTCGCCTTCACATTCTTGAGGTTCTTAACGCAGCAATTGACGCTCCCGATGAGATGAGCAACTTTGCTCCTCGCGTGATTTCAGTGAGCGTTCCTGTTTCCAAGATTGGTGAAGTCATTGGTCCTAAGGGCAAGATGATTAACCAGATTCAGGAAGACACTGGAACCGATATCTCCATCGAAGATGACGGCACCGTTTACATCGGCGCGGTCGACGGTCCCTCCGCTGATGCAGCACGTGCAGCAATCAACGCTATTGCTAACCCCCAGGTTCCTGAGGTCGGCGAGCGTTACCTGGGTACCGTCGTCAAGACCACAACCTTCGGCGCATTCGTTTCCTTGACTCCTGGCAAGGACGGGCTACTTCACGTCACCGAGTTGCGTAAGCTCAATGACGGCAAGCGAGTCAACGACGTCGACGACGTCGTTTCGATTGGTCAGAAGGTTCAGGTTGAGATCACCAAGATTGATGATCGTGGCAAGCTCTCGCTATCACCTGTTGTAGCTGAATCTGAAGAATCAGAAGAAGACTCGGAAGCGTAATCGCTTTTAGTTGAGTAACCGGCGGCTCTTTCACACCTGAGGTGTGGGGGAGCCGCTGTGTTTTAACCGGTAGAATTGAGAGAAAAATTCACTGATATCTGGAATGTGCAAGGAAGTTTATGCCTATTATTTTGCCCACTGATCGCGCGAGCATTACCGAAGAACTTAACTATGAAGTGGGCCGTGTTATCGAACAGGGCGAAGGCGGAAACGAGGTTCGTCGTTCTATTTTGCCCGGCGGTATCCGCGTGATTACGGAGAAGATGCCGTCTCTACGAAGTGTGTCTATAGGCTTCTGGGTAGGGGTGGGTTCTCGGGATGAGCAACCGGGTATGCTCGGCTCAACTCACTTTTTAGAACACCTGTTATTCAAAGGTACTCACACCCGCTCAGCGTTAGATATTGCTCAGGCCTTTGACGAGGTAGGTGGAGAATCCAATGCTCTGACCGCTAAAGAACATACCTGCTACTACGCAAGGGTGTTGGGTGAAGACGTGGCGATGGCTGTAGATGTTCTTGCGGATATGGTCTCTGACGCCGTCCTGGATGCCGAACTGCTGGAGCAGGAACGCGGAGTGATTCTCGAAGAGCTGGCGATGGATCAAGATGATCCCACCGATGTTGCTTTTGAGAATTTTGTGGAGCAGCTGATGGGGGAGAATCCCCTGGGGCGCCCTATCGGCGGTACTCCTGAGGAGATTCGTTCGGTACCCCGTACCTCGGTGTGGGAGCATTACCGAAAGTTCTATACTCCTGATCGCTTAGTTATTTCCGCGGCAGGCGGGCTAGAACATGCAGAGATTGTTCGCCTGGTCTTGGACTCGCTGACCAAGCATGGCTGGTCTTTACCGGAAGGGGTTGCTCCTTCGCAACGTCGTGTACGTCAGCGTGTGGATATTACTCCGGGAGCTCTCGAACGAGAGGTCAATAAAGGATTTGAGCAGACGAACATAGTGATGGGTTGCCCCTCTATCATTGCCGGGGACGAACGTAGATTCGCCATGTCCGTATTGAACTCTGCTTTGGGCGGAGGCATGTCTTCACGTTTGTTCCAGGAAATTCGTGAGAAGCGCGGACTTGCCTATTCAACATTCTCGTTCTCGGGCTCATATTCTGATGCCGGTTACTTTGGTATGTATGCCGGTTGCCTGCCCGCAAAGGTGGAGCAGGTTCAAGAGCTGTTGACCGAGGAGTTTGCCAAGGTAGCTTCGGAAGGGCTGACCGAGGAAGAACTGACTAAGGTAGTAGGTCAGCTGGGTGGCGCTACCATTATGGGTTCTGAAGATTCAGGTTCGCGTATGAGCCGCCTGGGTAGAGCGGAGCTTGATTCTGGTAAATACACCAGCTTGGACGAGCTACTTGAGCGCATTCGTGCGGTAACGCTCGATGAAGTACGTGAGCTTGCCGCCTGGCTATCGAGGCAGCAGATGGTCACGACCATCGTGCGCTAGACGGTCGTTGCCTTCTACCATGCCTTGGCTGTGGCAGCCGAGGGGGCGGGGGTAGGATCTGCCGATGGAGACTCAGACGCCTGTTTGAGGTCTTCTTCGCTGAGCTTTCCCTCGTCCTTGAGCTGTTTTTGGGCTTTTGCCACGGCGTCGGCAATAGTTTGCGCGTACACCTGCTGACCTTGCCCCTGCGGGTGGACACCGTCAGAGACTAGATAATCGCTGTGTCCGGCAGCAGCTTGTGCCCAGTCGGCTACCAGTACCGTATCCGGGTATTTCTGTGCTGCCTGGTGCATCAAATCATTAGAGCCGGCTACCCAGGTGAGATTGGACGGCGCCGCACCGGTGACCAAAACAATCTTGCGTTCTTGGTGCGGTGCCAGAGCCTGCACCAGCTCATCAATCTGGGACTGTGCCAACGTTGAATTGGTGGCGAGCGAAACAACCACTACCTGTCCTAGCTGATGGTTGGCAGCGTCTTCTTTAATCTGAGGAAGAACTGCGACTAAAGTGCGGCTGACTTCGCCGTCGATGCTCGCCTGAGGAAGTTTTGATTGGAGGGCATCTGCTGAGGCAACGGTAACTGAGTCGCCGATAATTCTGACAGAACCGGCCACCACGCCGTCCTTCGCTGAAGCACTCGCCGAAGGCTGGGGCTGGGGAGCCACGGTGGTTTGGGCGTGATTTTCACCAGATGCCACCACCGCTTCCGCCTCGGTCATGGCGGGGGCATTCACTATCGCAAATCCGGTACCCACTGCACCCAAGAGAAATAGGGCCAGGGAGACGATGGGCAAAGCTTTAGCCGGTCCGACCAGTGCGCGACCGAAGGCGCGGAACGCCCCTCCAAAGCCAAGGCGACGAATAGGGTCTTCGACGAACATATAGGAAAGTCCCGCCACAATAAATGAGGCGAAGAGGACGACCCACGACGTCCAAAACCTATTCTCCGGACCAAAAACGTAGTGGGCGATAACCGCCAAAGGCCAATGCCAGAGATAGATCCCGTAGGAGCGTTGGCCAATCCAAACCAGAGGCGGTAGCGAAAGTACATTTCGCAAGAGAGATGCCACCGGAGCGCGAGAATCTGCCAGCAGAGCCTGGATAACTCCAACGGCAAGGACAGAAGCAAGAAGAAGATCCCACGGCATAAAAAATGCGTCGTGATCACCCCACCTGCGCGCCAGCGGAAAAATAGCAATCAGGCAGATCCATCCCACAAGACCCCGCAAAATGCCCCAGATGCCTTCCCCATAACCCACCACAGGGTAGAGGCGGCTATCGGCTGGCGGGTACATGCTCCAGGGAATGAGCAGTGCCAGGCTGACCCCGAGCATGATTCCAAAGAGATGGGTATCAGTTCCGTAGTAAATGCGGGATGCAGATGCTCCAACAGCGGTGAGCACCGCACTCAATACCACGGAAAGTAGTGCGAGAACTAGCGGAATGGCAAGGCGCTTTCTCCAACTAGCTACCCACATAAAAATAAAGACCAGGGCTATGGGCCAGAAAATATAGAATTGTTCCTCTACCGCTAAAGACCAAAAGTTGGTGAGCAGTTCGGGGGAAGTCTGAGCAAAATAATCATTGTCCGAGGCGATGTACAGCCAGTTGGACGAAAAGGTAAAAGCTCCTAGAACCTGTCTGCCCAAGCCAACCTGTATGTCCCCACCGATGATGAAAACTAATCCACCTACCACCGCAACCAGCACGATAATCGCAGGAATGAGGCGACGCAAACGGCGTACCCAAAACTGGACGATATTCATCTTGCCGGTTAAAGCACCTTCTTTGAGCAGCAGCGCAGTAATGAGATACCCAGAAATAACGAAGAAAATATCTACGCCCATCATGCCGCCGGGTAGCACCGTCGGCCACAAATGGTAAACCAACACCGAGCACACGGCGATAGCACGTAGTCCATCTAAACCGCGTAGTCGAAAAGAACGCTGGGCTTCTGCCGGATCAACATTGGAATAGAACACGTGATCTTCGAGCGCAGCGTTTTTGGTCTCGGCTATTTTGTTCACAGATACCTCGTCAACAATTTCAAAAAGGAATGCTGCCTGGGGGATATGGCAACTGTTTAAGTTTAGTACGCATTTGACTGCAAGATATTCGCGCTGTGCAAGGGAATCACATTATGACGAGTGAAGACGGTTTATCCGACGGCGTATCCCTGGAGACGATAGAGTGGAGCAGATATAGAATGTACACGGTAACGATTCACTCGATACCTGATAAAAGTGGGAGGCGCAGATGACTAAAATGTGGAAAGTTGCAGTTGCCGGATCTAATGGACGCATGGGATCAGAAGCCGTGAAAGCGGTTGAAAACGCAACAGATATGGAGCTGGTAGCGACTATCTCTAGCGCAGCGGAACTGAAGAAACTGGTGGAAACTGGCGCAGAGGTGCTCATCGATTTGACGGTTCCAGCTGCGACCGAACAGAATGTCCGCTTTGCCGTAGAAAATGGTATCCATGCGGTAGTGGGTACAACAGGTTGGGACGAACATAAGCTTCACAACCTGCGAACCCTGCTCACTCAGCATCCAGAGGTTGGAGTTCTTATTGCCCCCAACTTCGCTATCGGTGCGATTCTAGCCACCGAATTTGCGGCAAAAGCAGCCCAGTACTTCGAATCCGTAGAAGTCATCGAAATGCATCATCCGCAGAAAGTGGATGCGCCTTCAGGAACCGCAGCACACACGGCACAGAAAATTGCCGATGCCCGCGCTGCTGCCGGGGTAGCTCCTTCACCGGATGCCACAGAAACAGACGAGGGTGGCTCGCGCGGTGCTGACATCGACGGCGTCAAAGTACATGCGGTTCGCTTGCGTGGGCTGACCGCCAGCCAGGAAATCTTACTGGGAGATGAAGGTCAGCAACTTGTCATCCGCCACGATTCCTTTGACCGCAAATCTTTCATGCCCGGCGTCCTGCTGGGAGTGCGAGAAGTAGCGGCGCACCCCGGGCTCACTCACGGTCTTGACGGCTACCTCAATCTTCGCTAGATCTTACTTTTGATGAAGTCTTTGAAAATATTTGTTGCCTGCGCCGTTCTGGTCGGTTTATTGACCGTTCTGATATTGCCTCTGCCCACTGCCAGCAAAATGTTTGTCTTGGTGGCACTGGCATTTTCAGCGGTTTTCGTGTTCGTTGATTCGACGGGTAAAGGTAAGACTTTTGCGGCTATCACCATAGCGGCGTTGGTTCTCTATCTCTTCGTAACCTTTCAACGGGGTGTGCTTCTGCTTCAAGAGGGCAGCCTCTTGGCAATGTTGTTGGGGATAGGGCTCCTGGCCCTTCCCCTGATAGGTGCCTGGGCGATGGTGCGGGAAATCATCTTCGGTACGCGCATCCAACGCATGGCCGATGAACTCATGGCGAACGGGGAACTGCCCGAAGACCGGCTACCCCGCACTGCTTCAGGGAAAATTGACCGAGCTGCAGCGGATCAAGAATTCGCAAAATTTAGTCAGACGGTAGAGCAGGACCCCATGAACTGGAAACACTGGTTTAACCTATCGACCCTCTACGGAGCCGCAGGGGACCGGAAGCGAGCCCGCCAAGCAATGCGCACCGCCATCGCACTCAAATCGGGTAAAACATCGGCTAATCTATCCATCTAGGCGCTGACCAGTCTCATTCTTTCGGTCTTCAACCTGAGGAAATGCTGAGTGAACCGCGCTTGAAGAGCCAAAACATCCCAAACACCGCGAAAAGAAGGTAATCTAGCACTATGCCTGAGACTACAACCCCACCCCAAGGAACATTCGCTGAGCCAATTTTTGGGCGATTGCTGACCGCTATGGTTACTCCGTTCAAGGAGGACGGATCAGTTGATGAATCTCGCACCGCCGAACTAGCTCAATCGCTGGTGGACGACGGTCACGATGGTTTGGTTGTATGTGGCACCACTGGTGAGTACTCCACCATGACCGATGAGGAAAATGAAAAAGTTTTCCGCATCGTCAAAGAAGCGGTGGGTGAGCAGTGCAAGGTTGTTGCAGGCGTAGGCTCAAATGATACAGCGCATACTCTGCACCTAGCATCGTTGGCTGAAGGCATTGGGGTAGATGGTCTTTTGGTTGTCACCCCCTACTACAACAAACCTACTCAGGCAGGCGTAGCAGCTCACTTCACCACCGTGGCAAATGCAGTAAAAACGCCTGTGATGCTCTACGACATCCCCGGGCGTGCAGGTATCCCAATTCTTCCGGCTACTTTTGAAAAGCTAGCAACACATGAGAATATTGTTGCAGTTAAAGACGCCAAAGCTGACTTTGCTGCTGCGACCGAGGTCATGGCAGCAACTGATCTTCAGTACTATTCTGGAGATGACGGTTTAACCCTCCCCTGGATGGCGATGGGAGCAGTTGGGCTAGTGGGCGTTACCACCCACATTGCACCGGCGCTCTTCCGTCAACTGATTGATGCGGTAGTGGCACAGGACCTTTCCACCGCACAGAAACTTCACCTTGAGATCGCACCCATCGTTTCGGCAACGATGACTCGCGTTCCCGGTTGCGTAGCAGCCAAACAGATTCTTTCCTGGCAGGGCAAGCTGGATTCAGCCACCGTGCGCCTGCCTCATGTGGATCCCACTGATGAAGAAATCGCGCTCATGCGAGCAGATTTAGAGAAATCGTCGGTAGCTTCCACGCTTATTCGCTAGAGAACTAACCGATGGTGAAGCGGGCTCACGAACTTGACGTTCAAGTTCGTGAGCTCGTTTTTCACCGTAAACAGTAAGGATATATATTGCCATTTATTAATACAGAATTACGTCAGCCTAAGAAGCTGAAAAACGGTACCCTGCGCGTCGTTCCCTTGGGCGGCTTGGGCGAAGTGGGCCGTAACATGACCGTTTACGAAATCAACGGCAAATTGCTGGTGGTTGACTGCGGCGTGCTCTTCCCCGAAGAATCCCAGCCCGGTGTGGACTTGATTCTGCCCGATTTGCACTACATTGAGAACCGCCTGCAAGACATTGTGGCAGTTGTTCTGACTCACGGACACGAAGACCACATTGGTGCGGTTCCCTATCTGCTCAAACGCCGCCCCGATATCCCTTTGGTAGGCTCCCAGCTCACCTTGGCTTTGGTTGAAGCAAAACTTGCTGAGCACCGGATTAAGCCTTTCACCTTGACCGTGAAAGAGGGCATGGTTGAGTCCTTCGGTCCCTTCGAATGTGAATTTGTAGCGGTAAACCACTCGATTCCCGATGCCTTAGCTGTATTTATCCGCACCACTGCAGGCAACGTACTGCATACCGGTGACTTCAAGATGGATCAGCTACCCCTGGACGGTCGTATCACCGACCTGCGTCACTTTGCACGCCTGGGCGAAGAAGGCGTAGACCTCTTCCTGCCTGACTCCACCAACGCTGAAGTTCCCGGATTTACACCCACCGAAAAGAACATCGGCAAAGTGCTTTCTAATGTCTTCCGCGACGCAAACCAGCGCATCATCGTGGCGTCGTTCTCCTCGCACGTCCACCGTGTGCAGCAGGTATTGGACGCCGCTCACGAGCGCGGGCGCAAGGTAGTTCTCGTCGGTCGTTCGATGGTTCGAAACATGACCATCGCTGAAAAATTGGGTTACCTCAACGTCCCCGATAACACCCTGGTTGATTTGAAAAAGATTGACAACTATCGCCCCGAAGAGCTGGTTCTGATGTGCACCGGTTCGCAGGGCGAGCCGATGGCCGCCCTTTCTCGTATGGCTAATGGCGACCACAAGGTGCAGGTAGAACCCGGCGATACCATCGTTCTGGCATCATCTCTGATTCCCGGTAACGAAACCTCAGTGTTCCGTGTCATCAACGGTCTACTTGCTTTGGGCGCAGAGGTAATCCACAAGGGTAACGCTAAGGTGCACGTTTCCGGCCACGCTGCTGCAGGCGAGTTGCTGTACTGCTATAACATCCTCAAGCCCAAGAACGTGATGCCCGTGCACGGCGAAGTTCGTCACCTCATTGCCAACGGTGAGCTCGCTCAAGAAACAGGCATTCCTGAAGAGAATATTATCTTGGGAACCGGTGGCACGGTCGTTGACCTGTACGAGGGCAAAGCAGAAATCGTAGGTCAGGTACGTTGCGATTACGTTTACGTGGACGGACGCTCAGTAGGCCAAGTTTCTGAAGACGACTTGAAAGACCGCCTGGTTCTGAGCGAAGAAGGCTTCATCTCCGTGGTGACTGTAGTGGATCGTCAGACGAAGCGTGTTGTCTCCGGTCCCGATATTCACGCCCGCGGCGTTGCTGAAAACGACTCGGTCTTCGAAGATATCGCTCCCAAGATTGTGACCGCGCTGGAGGATGCACTGCATCAAGGTCCCTCTAAGACCCATACCAATCATCAACTACAGCAAATTGTTCGCCGTACGATTGGTTCATGGGTTGCACGCCGACTGCGCCGCAAGCCTATGATTATCCCGGTAGTGATTGATACCCCTACCAAAAACCGGGATTAATCCTGTAAGTTAAACGTAAAGTTGAAACTTATTTTCTAAAGATTGAAGCGGAAAGCTTTCAAGGTTAACTTGAAGGCTTTCCGCTCTCGCTAACTAATGTTTAGGACGTATGGCACCGAGAACCTCATCTGGTCGGTCTTCCCAGGCTGGAAAGAAAAAGACACGTTCCTCTAGCACCCGAGCAAAGGGCGGCTCAAACCGCGCTCGCTCTGGTGCTCAGTCTGCATCTGAGTCACCTAACTGGTTGCTACGGAGCATCTTGGCAGTGTGGACTTCCCTGGCACACACGGTCGGCGCCGCCGTCCGTCGTATGGGAACTCTGCGCACTGATATGCACCCTGACGAGCGGCGCGATGGGGGAGCATTACTGATTCTCACCATCGGGTTGATAACTGCCGGAGTGGAATGGTGGGCATGGCGCACCATCGATACGTACTCTTGGATTGAATGGCCCCTTCACGCTTGGCATGTGATGGTGGGCGGTCTCTTTGGCTTTGGAACTCTGCTCATTCCAATTTTCTGCATGGTGTTCGCCTGGAGAATCTTCCGCCATCCTGTGGAGGTTCACGCTAACAACCGCATAGCCCTGGGCATGTTGCTCATGGTAATAGCCACCTCCATGCTCGGTGCCAAGCTGGCAGGTTATCCCACCCTCGCTCAAGGATTTGAAGGCGTGTGGTCTGGTGGCGGAATTATTGGACTAATTCTCTCAGCCCCTGCCATGCGTTTAGTGGGCGGTATTAGTTTCTTTGAGTGGCTTCTCATCGGGCTTGTTTTCTTGATCGGTCTGCTCATTGCTACCAAAACTCCTCTTCGCCAAGTTGTTCCCAAAATCGTTCATTTGATGGGGGTCATGTTGGGGGAGGCGCCCGCGCGTCCTGAACCAGCTACTACCCAATTAGACGCCAAAGAGCATGACCGCAGCTATCTCTACGAGCACGAACCCGCTCCTGCTAGCCCTCCTCGGAAGGGGCTCTTGGCATGGCTGGGCTTTGGAACTGGGCATGAAAATGATCGGCGTCTGGATCGCTATGACGGTGATGAAGCGTTTGATACCGCCCTGCTTTCTGACGATTACGAATATGTTGATCCACCCACCCAGCCCCAGAAGAAGACAGTTTCTTCAAAGCGTGCCCAGAAACGCCAGACGAAGGCGTTTGATGTCATGGCACAGGAAGAAGAATCTGTTTCTGCTAAGGCACAAAGCGAGCTTTTTGATGTTAGCCAGTATGCCGATTCAGATGCTCCAGCTCAGCGCCTTGCCCAGGCACAGCAGGCAGCGGTAAATCACGGACGGGTCGAACCAGAAGATTCTCGTCCCAGAGAAACAGAATCGAATCGAGATCAAGAGCCTTCTGGCTCAGCTAACGCTTCGGCATCGGTAGCAGCAGGTCAGTCTCAGGCAACAACGTCCCGTGCAATGGCTCCCCAGCGACCGGCAGCTTCGAGTCCAGCCCCGGCGTCCTTAAATACGCCAAAGGCTACCCCTGCTTCAACTAGCCGATCGGTACAGAACAACACGATCTCAGCACCGGTGGAGTCACCACGGCCGGCACAGGTAGTTGAATCCTCTTCGGGTAACTATGAACTTCCCGAGGAATCCTTGCTGATTGCAGGCCCACCTGCCAAAGAGTCGTCCGAGGTCAATGAGCAAGTCGTTGAGTCATTAACTAACGTGCTCCAGCAGTTCAACGTGGACGCCGAGGTTACCGGATTCTCCCGTGGACCCACCGTTACCCGCTACGAAATTGAGCTGGGTGCCGGTACGAAAGTAGAGCGAGTTACTGCGCTTTCTAAAAACATTTCATATGCTGTGGCATCTGCTGATGTGCGCATCCTTTCGCCTATTCCCGGTAAATCCGCTATTGGTATTGAGATTCCAAATACCGATCGCGAGACCGTAGCGTTGGGCGATGTTCTGCGCTCTCCACAAGCTCATCAGGCGCACCATCCCATGATTATGGGCGTGGGCAAAGATGTCGAAGGCGGATTTGTTCTCGCCAACTTGGCAAAGATGCCGCATATGCTGGTTGCCGGTGCAACGGGTGCAGGTAAATCGTCGTTCGTGAACTCGATGATTACCTCTATTCTGATGCGCTCTACTCCCGATCAGGTTCGCCTAGTGATGGTTGATCCGAAGCGCGTGGAACTGACCGCTTACGAAGGTATCCCTCACCTTATTACTCCCATTATCACCAGCCCGAAAAAGGCTGCTGAAGCTTTGCAATGGGTAGTACGAGAAATGGATGCCCGCTACGACGACCTGGCTCATTACGGATATAAGCACATTGATGATTTCAATAAAGCGGTCAAGGCGGGCAAGATTCAACCCGAGCCGGGCTCTCAGCGAACCATCAAGGAATATCCCTACCTTTTGGTGATTGTGGACGAGCTTGCCGACCTCATGTTGGTTGCCCCGCGCGACGTCGAAGAGTCCATCGTGCGTATCACCCAGCTGGCTCGTGCTGCGGGTATTCACCTGGTGTTGGCTACCCAGCGCCCGTCGGTCGACGTCGTCACCGGTTTGATTAAGGCGAACGTACCTTCGCGTCTGGCTTTTGCGACTTCATCGGTTACCGATTCCCGTGTGGTTCTCGACCAACCCGGTGCAGAAAAGCTCATCGGACAGGGTGACGCGCTCTTTTTGCCGATGGGCGCATCTAAGCCTATTCGAGTGCAGGGTGCGTGGGTCGGTGAATCTGAGATTCATGACATCGTGGAGCACGTCAAAACCCAGATGCCGGTACGCTATCGTGACGATGTCATCCAGGCAGCTCCGAAGAAGCAGATTGATGATGATATTGGAGATGACCTCGATGTTCTCTTGCAGGCAGCTGAACTCGTAGTGACTACCCAATTTGGCTCAACTTCCATGTTGCAGCGCAAGCTACGCGTCGGTTTCGCTAAAGCAGGCCGTCTGATGGATTTGCTGGAATCACGCGAAATCGTTGGACCGTCAGAAGGGTCGAAAGCACGCGATGTGCTGGTAGCTCCCGATGATCTTCCGGTAGTTTTGGCGAAACTACGGGGCGAAGATCCACCCGAGCCCGAACCGGCTACAGTTCCCGCTGAGAGCGGTTTGGGCGAGCACTATGGAACCGATGCCGTGGCTAGTTCCCTCGGCGAACCAGCCCCCGACTATTTTGACTCAGCTGATGAACCAGGCGACGAAGACGCCTGGAATCTCACCGGCAGATAATCCAGAAAGAGAGATCGTCATGAGCGAAACCCAACAGGCTTCCAACTGGAACCTGCCCAATGTACTAACTACTTTGCGCATCATTATGGTTCCGCTGTTTGTGTGGCTCATGGCGGGGGGCGGCACCTTTGGAGAGGATTCGCTGAGCGCACGCTGGTGGGCACTGGCGGTGTTTATTCTGGCGATGATTACTGACTGGCTGGATGGCTCCATCGCTCGTTCGCGCAACTTGATTACCAGCTTTGGCAAAATCGCAGACCCTATTGCCGATAAGTTGCTTACCGGTGCAGCATTTGTCATGCTTTCCATTCTTGGCGAGCTGTGGTGGTGGGTCACCATCGTGATTTTGGTGCGCGAGTGGGGGATTACCATCATGCGTTTCTTCGTGATTCGCTATGGCGTGATGGCTGCAGGCAAAGGTGGCAAGCTTAAGACCGTTTTGCAGACCGTTGCGCTGGTACTCTTAGTTGCTCCTTTGGGGCAGCTGGGTACCTGGGCTCTCATTCCCGGTTATATCGTGATGGCGGCTGTGGTTGTTATTACCGTGGTGACGGGTCTCGACTACGTGAAGAAAGCAATCGAACTCCGCCGTGACTATCTAGCAAAGAACCCCTCCTAATATGATGGCCGAATTGGAAGAGCTTGCTCGAGAGGTTATTGAAGCTGCAACTGCGAGAGGGGTTCACCTTGCCACTGCTGAATCTTTGACCGGGGGCATGCTGGGTAATTTTCTCTGTACAGTACCTGGTGCCTCCGCTACTTATTACGGCGGCGTCATTTCTTATGCCAATGAGGTCAAGCAAACGGTGCTTGGTGTTGAAGAAGAGTTGCTTGCAGAACAAGGTTCGGTGGACCCTCTGGTAGCGGAGCAGATGGCGCAGGGCGCCGCTAGAGTATGCGGTGCAGAATTTGCTATTTCGACGACGGGCGTGGCTGGGCCAGCACCGCATGACGGTAAACCCGTGGGCAGGGTCTATTTAGGTATTCTTACTCCCGAAGGTTCCCGAAGCGTGGAGCAACAATATTCGGGTGATCGCCGAGAGATTCGACTTCAAGCTGCAGAAGATGCTCTTCATCTACTACTGGGCGCACTGATATCTTCCAGCCCAGCGTCCCCCTAAGGCCTTCTCTCAGGAAATACCCAGAGAATTTTTTGAATTTAGGGGAATGAAAACACAGGTACGTGCTGTTGTATTAAATGCAAGGCTTCAGTGAATAGAAAAGATTTCTGAAGAATAAAATAATCTTGCTTATTATCTGAAATCAGTTAGGCTATTAGAAGCGCTCAGGCATCTGAGCATGAATACCAGGAGTTAGGTATAAAAATGACTAAGCAACCCGTATCCGTAAACGGTGTCGTCCGTTGGAAGGATGTGGGTCAGTCCGCAAATACTGCACCCACCTCGCGCGAGCCCAAGGTAATCCTGTTGCGTCACGCTATTGGTGAAGTGCTTCGTGATGTTCGTCAGCGTCAGAATCGTACGTTGCGCGAAGTCTCTCATTCGGCTCGAGTCTCATTGGGCTATCTCAGTGAAGTGGAACGCGGTCAGAAAGAAGCTTCTTCTGAACTGCTCGCTTCTATCTGTCAGGCACTGGAGATTCCTCTCTCTCAGATGCTTGCAGAGGTTTCAGAGCGTATGGCTGTTGAAGAAGGCTTCAATGTTCCCGATACGGTTCCCGCTGAGTTCTCTGAACAGTTCAAGCGTGAATACGGTGTTTCCGCTACTTCTTCCAAGGATATTCCTTCAGGCGAGCCTACTTTGAGCCCCACTCGATAATTATGGGGATGTTTGAAGGTGGTTCTCGCCGCCTCAATCTTCTAGACTGCACGTTCATGAATCATGGGCGTGCAGTTTTTATGACAAAGCATGGTTGAGAAGTACCTAAAAGGGAAGGGTTGCTGTGAAACTCAGTGAATTTTGGTCTCTGATGGATTATGAATTTACACCCTCATATTCGAGAGTACTGGCACGAGACCTCGTGCTTCCCGAATTCAATAACGTTACTGTTCAAGAAGCGCTTAACCGCGGAGAAGACGTGCGGGCGGTATGGCTTGCTGTATGCACCATGCAGGAGATACCACCGGAGCGTAGGTGGGGTCCAGATATTCCCCCAAAGTCTTAGATTGGTTATTTTGTTCTAATTAAGTTCGAATACTAGAAAATATGTTCGAAAACCGGTAAAGTTTTCCACAGATAGAAAAAAGTTCAATTTTTAGGTCGGATTTATCCACAGATTTCGAAAAAGGCCTTAAATTGTCAGTCGTTGCGCTTACTGTGGTGTCAGAAGCAAAACTTCCATCACAGAAACCAAGTGAGGTTATACATAATGGCAGCTAAATCCCGCACAACCCAGCAGGTCAGCCGAGTTTCAGAAGAGGGGCGCGAAAAAGCTCTTGAAGCCGTCATGGCTCAAATCGATAAGAATTATGGCAAGGGCGCAGTCATGCGTCTGGGCGATAAAGAAGCCGTGAAAGTTGAAACTATCTCCACTGGCGCACTGTCTCTGGATGCCGCATTGGGAATTGGGGGGTTGCCTCGTGGTCGCGTCGTAGAAATTTATGGTCCTGAATCTTCAGGTAAGACCACTGTAGCTTTGCACGCCGTTGCTAGCGTTCAGAAAGAAGGCGGTATTGCTGCCTTTATCGACGCCGAGCACGCGCTCGATCCTATTTACGCTGCTAAGTTGGGCGTTGATACAGACGCATTGTTGGTGTCTCAGCCTGATACCGGTGAGCAAGCTTTGGAAATCATGGACATGTTGGTGGGTTCAGGCTCTGTTGACATCATCGTGGTTGACTCAGTTGCAGCTTTGGTTCCTCGCGCAGAAATTGAAGGCGAAATGGGCGATTCCCACGTGGGCCTCCAGGCACGATTGATGTCGCAGGCTTTGCGTAAGATCACCGGCCGTTTGGCGCAGACCGGTACCACCGCCATCTTCATTAACCAGTTGCGTGAAAAAATTGGTGTTTTCTTCGGTTCTCCCGAAACCACTACCGGTGGTAAAGCCTTGAAGTTCTACGCGTCGGTTCGTATTGATATCCGTCGTATCGAAACTTTGAAAGATGGTGCTAACCCCATCGGTAACCGCACCCGTGCCAAGATTGTGAAGAACAAGATGGCTCCGCCCTTCAAGCAGGCTGAATTCGATATTCTCTATGGCGAAGGTATTTCCATTGAGGGCGGCATTATTGACATGGGCGTTGAAAACAACATCGTCAAGAAGTCCGGTGCTTGGTTTACCTATGAAGGCGATCAGCTGGGTCAAGGTAAAGAAAATGTCCGTCGTTTCTTGAAGGATAATCCTGAGCTTGCCGAGGAAATCAAGTACAAAACTCTGGTGAAGCTTGGCATTATTGAGTCTGATGAAGAAGAAGAGAGCGCTGACGTCGCGGATGAGTTCTCTGAGGATATTGATCCATTGGATGCAGTGAGCGAGAACTTCTAAAGTAACGCTTGAGGGTATGGTTTTGCCCGAATAAGTTGAATAAAGCTTCTCAACGGTGAGGCAGGGGAGCGCCCCTGCCTCACCGTTTTGAATGCGCTGGATTTTAAGAAAGTGGGGGAGGAAAGTATGGCTGAAACGAATGACTTTCCTGCATGGCACCCTGCCGCCCTCGGCGAACACGAAGATTTACCGGGGCGAGGAAATACCTCAGGAGCACCGAGCGACTCGGTAGGAACTCCCTATACGGGGAAAGCAACCCCATCTGCAGCGCCTTCAGAGAAAGAAAACTCTCAGAAGAAACTCCTAACGGCTTATTCCGCTTCTCAGAAACTCTCGGGAGCTCGGCCCCGCAAGAGGTATAGGGAGGGGTATAAGAAAGGTTTTAGGAAACCGAAGACTAATCCCAAATCGCCGTTTGCTCCGGCATTTGGAGCGGAACCTCCAGAGAAGATTCCACAGAAGAAACGCACCTCATCAAGCGTTCAATTTCGTGCAGATAGCCGGCTAGCCGAAACCGAATCCCCTCTAATTCAAGGAAACACCAGCAGGGGGCAACGACGGGGGCGCAGCAGAGAACCCGAATCCGAATTTACGCAGGCGAAAAACATCGTTCTTAATCAGCTAGCGGCGTCAGCAAAATCGCGGGCGCAACTGGAAAAGAAACTTAGAGATAAAGAAATCAGCGAGGACACCGCTCAAGATGTTTTAGACCGTTTTGAAGCTGTCAAACTGATTAACGATGAAGAATTCGCTCACATGTATGTGCGGACGCGAGCGAACGTCAAGAAACTTTCTAAGACGGCAATTCGCCGGGAACTCCGCGAAAAAGGTGTTAACGGTGAATTAGCTGAGGTCGCTCTGGAACAACGAACCGAGGAAGACGAGCGAGCCGACGCTCATGAGCTAGTCCGTAAGAAAATGCGCCCGTCCATGGATTTCTTTGACCGTAAAGAAAAAGACAAGATTATGCGCCGGTTGGTCAGCATGTTGGCACGTAAGGGATACCCCTCTTCTATGGCATTTAGCGTAGTCAAAGAAGAAATTAACCGCTTCATCGAAGATAATGGTATCGAATCAGCTGATACAGATGATTATTTTTTCTAAGGACCATTGCAATGACTCTTTTGCCAGAACATGAGCTGCAAGCGCGCCGTCTGATTGCTCAAGGGCTGGCGGGTTCGAATGCAAGACCTGCGTTGAAGAATCCTGTGCACGTAATTCGTCACCTGCTGGCTCTTCAGGGGCAAACATATAAAGCGGGTATCCGCGCTATCGCACTGCGCGTTGAAAACGGTGAGGCGTCAGGGCAGGATATCGAGGCAACAGATGCTCTGGTACATGAAGCAGTAGCAAATCATGAGATTGTGCGTGCTTGGCCCATGCGGGGTACTTTACATTTTCTCGATGCCCAAGATGCTCGCTGGCTAATGCACCTGTGTTCCCCGCGCATCGAAGCCGCAGCAGCTAAGCGTCGGCATGGTCTCGGATTTGTTGAAGGAGATTTCGAACGAGCTCGTGAAGCGCTTTATGCGCATCTGCTGAATTTGAAGACGGGTGAAGTATTAGAACGCCGGGACGCCTATCGAGTTTTTGAAGACGCCGGAGTGAGTACCGCTGATGGGCGCGGTCCTCATCTTCTCAGAGCCTTCGGTGGACTAGGCGATATGGTGCAGGGGAGCCTCGCCGGGTACCGGGAGACTTTTCAACACATCGATCGTTTACGCGTTAATCAGCGACATCTCCCTGCAGGACAGGCTCTCGCAGAACTGGGAACGCGTTATGTCAATGGACACGGCCCCGTGACGGTCAGCGACTTGGCGTGGTGGTCAGGCTTGACCAAACGGGAGTCCACCACCGCCCTGAAGTCAGCGGAGAACTGCGTCCCTATGGTCATAGGGGATGTCGAATATTTTGCGCCCTCCTGGCAGCTGAATATTACTGCAGAAGAACTAGAGCAGGCGCTAGAAAGAACTTTTTATTTACCCGCATTTGACGAATATTTGCTGGGGTATAGCGACAAATCTTTTACTATGGCATCTGAAATCCGTCACGAGGTTCTCACCATGAACGGGATAAGTTGGAACTTTACGGTGAAAAACGGAACCGTTATAGGTCGAACGGCGTAGTAAGAGCTGTTACTGTTTGCGGTACCGAGATGTTTTGCCCCTGTTCAGCTAAGACACACTGAACGGTGAGGATGGTTGCCCCTAAAAGCGGGTCGGTGAGCATTTGATAACCAGGATAGCCAAAAGCTCTTTCATACAACGTGCGAGCGCTATCAAGCCACCAGGTGGACGACACAAAACGCGAGTAACGGCCAGAATCGTCGGCAGATGGAAACCCTAAGAGCATTTCTGCCAGCGGTAGATATCGGTGGTGGATAGCAGAACCTTCGGCGTCGATTCCCCGACTACCCATGTTGGAGCCGGAGGGGTTCTCTAAATCTGTGATGAGAATGTTATGCGGTGAGAAATCTCCCGACGATAGAATCGTAAGCTCAGAACGAGGTGGAAAAACTATGCTTTTTAACTGCTGTTGCAGCTGATCCAGCTCGATTGGTGTGAGAGATTCACCGACCCTGCCGGGGATTTTCCGCTGCTCGACGAGCTTAATCAACCCTTTCAAGGCCATCTGCGGGGATGCAATCATACCGGGGGTCGACGCCGCCGGATCAGCTTGAGCGAGACGATGGGCAAAATCAAATATGGCACCTTTTGTTTGCGAGGAATTTTGCTGAGCGAACGGCGTCCAAAAATCAATCCAGGAGGAAAGAGCTGCCTGAGCCTGAGCGGAATCGAGAAAGTAGTCAGCGAGGGAACGCCCCGGTACATATTCAATACCTAAGACCCGCTGGGAGTCCTCGGCAAAAAGTAGTCGCGAAAAAGAACCTGGCACCGTGTCATTGAGGCATATCAAGCCGTGCTTTTCACGTAAATACCCAAAACCACCGGAATTAACAGCAGAGTCTTTTCGCCGAAAATATTTGAGAATCGCAGACTGCCTCTCGAAATCTCCCCTGACCACCACGGAGCGCATTCCAGCGGAGAGAATCTCTATATTTTCTAATGCACCTGCCTCCAAGCGCGTAGCTCCCAAAGTGACCATCATTTGAAGAAGCGCACGAAATTTAGGAGTCATTACCGGCGAATCACCGGGTTGAAGCTCATAGAGTGCGCAGGATTTCTCGCAAAGTGAGGAAAAACCATCGGTGAGTGACTCGTGGACCATAGAGCCATTATCGCCTATCTAGTAACCTTGAACGGTGACTTTGAATCTTTCTGAATCAACCAATCCTGAATCCGCCGAAAAAATCCGTACCTATGAGGTGCGCACTTTCGGTTGTCAGATGAACGTGCACGACTCCGAACGCATGAGTGGGTTGCTCGAATCCAGCGGCTATGTGCCGGTGCAAGAGGGGGAAACTCCCGATCTGGTGGTTTTCAATACCTGCGCCGTACGTGAGAATGCCGACAACAAACTGTATGGCAACCTTGGCATGCTTGCTCCTGCAAAGCGTAAAAATGAGGACATGCAGATTGCCGTGGGTGGTTGTCTAGCGCAGAAAGACCAGGACACTATTCTCAAGCGTGCGCCGTGGGTCGACGTCGTGTTTGGCACCCACAATATTGGCTCGCTACCTACTCTGCTGGAACGCGCTCGCCATAATCACGAGGCGCAAGCCGAATTGCTGGAGTCTTTGGAAGTCTTTCCCTCTACTTTGCCGACTAAGCGTGATCACGTCTATTCGGGCTGGGTTTCCATTTCTGTAGGTTGCAATAACACCTGCACTTTCTGTATCGTTCCTTCGCTGCGAGGCAAAGAAAAAGACCGTCGCCCCGGCGATATTTTGGCTGAAGTTCAGGCTTTGGTGGACGACGGCGCGGTGGAAGTAACGCTGCTTGGTCAGAACGTGAATTCCTATGGTGTGGAGTTCGGGGACCGACAGGCGTTCTCTAAGTTGTTGCGGGCTTGCGGAAATATTGAGGGGCTTGAACGAGTTCGTTTTACCTCCCCCCACCCGGCGATGTTTACCGATGACGTCATTGACGCTATGGCAGAGACTCCTAACGTGATGCCTGTGCTTCATATGCCCCTTCAATCTGGCTCAGATAAGGTGCTTAAAGATATGAAGCGCTCCTATCGGTCCAAGAAGTTCCTGGGTATTTTGGAACGAGTACGCGCCAAGATGCCAGAGGCTGCCATCACCACGGATATCATCGTTGGGTTCCCTGGTGAAACCGAAGAAGATTTCCAGGAAACTATGCGCGTGGTGGAAGAATCCCGTTTCTCTTCCGCGTTCACTTTCCAGTATTCGATTCGCCCCGGCACTCCCGCTGCTACCATGGAAAACCAGGTTCCCAAGGACGTCGTACAAGAACGCTACGAACGACTGACCGCTTTGCAGGATCGCATAGCGGGTGAAGAGAATAAGAAGCAGCTGGGTAAGACGGTGGAACTGATGGTTACAGCCGAGAAGGGGCGTAAGGCTGATGAAACTCACCGTCTGGCAGGCCGCACCCCAGATATGCGTCTGGTGCATTTTTCGGTTCCTGAAGGCGCCGAGATTCCCCGACCCGGTGACTTTGTGACCGTGCCTGTCACTGAGGCAGGCTCCTTCCACCTGATTTCTGATCCCACCGCAGAACAGTATTCGGTGCGCCGTTCCCGTGCTGGTGATGCTTGGGATCGTTCACAAGCAGATTCCTGTGGAACCGGAACCACCCAGGTTTCTGGTGGCGCCGTCAACCTGGGCTTCCCCACCTTCCGCCAATAATGTCCAGCGAATTTTCTTCGAGTCAATTTCCCGTGGTGTCAATCGTGGGCCCAACGGCCAGCGGTAAATCAGATTTGGCGGTCGAAATCGCACGGGAGTTGGATGGGGAGTGTATTAATGCTGATTCCATGCAGTTTTACCGGGGCATGGATATTGGAACCGCAAAAATATCTGCCGAGGAGATGAAGGGCGTGCCCCATCATTTTCTGGATATTTTGGACGTGCGAGAAGAAGCTTCTGTCGCGGTTTTTCAACAGCGGTGCAGAGAACTGATGGCAGATATTCAAGGTCGGGGAAAGCTACCGATTTTGGTGGGTGGCTCTGGTCTCTACGTGCGGGCTGCGCTGGATCATTTAGAATTTCCCGAGACAGACCCTGCAGTCCGTAAAGCATTGGAGCAAGAACTGGAGCAAAAGGGCAGGGGAGTACTTCATGCCCGTCTACAGGAGGTTGACCCGGAATCAGCGGCGCAGGTAAAAGATGATCGCCGCCTCATTCGTGCTTTGGAAGTGTGGGAGGTGACCGGTCGGACTTTCACTTCCTTTATGCCCCAGCGTCAGTACGTTCAGCCGGCTGTGCAAATCGGTCTCAACGGTGACCGGGCTGAGCTTCATCAGCGTATTCACCGCAGAGTGGAGATGATGGCGCAGCAAGGGCTGCTTCACGAGGTCGAAAAGCTAGAAGCCCAGGGTCTGCGCGAGGGAAAGACTGCCTCTAGGGCAATAGGCTATCGCGAATTCTTACGGGTTCTTGAAAGCCAGCGCTCGCAAGAGGATATATACACGGTGGAAGACGCCATCGAAGACACGGCAGTGGCAACCCGTCAGTTCGCCCGTCGTCAAATTACATGGTTCAATGCAGATCCTAGAGTGAATTGGTTGGACTGGAATGACAGCCAAAAGACGTCTAAAGCCTTAGAAATCATCCGTTCTCAGACATACGCGCGAAAGAACGAAACCCCGTAGAATACTAAAAAAGACAGCGCTATCGAAAGGACTATCCGTGGGAACACACCAGAAAAAGTGGGGAGATCTCACTAGCGTACCTCTGACGAAGGGGCACGGTACCGGTAACGATTTTATTTTTGTTACCGATCCTGAGGGCGTTCTCAATATAGATGCGGATGTGGTGGCGCAGGTATGCGATCGCCATTTCGGAATCGGTGCCGATGGTTTGATTCGCGCCACGATGGCTACAACTTTTGACGCCGATGCACCTTCTGAGCAGTGGTTTATGGACTATCGCAATTCGGATGGTTCAATCTCTGAGATGTGTGGAAACGGGGTACGAGCATTCGTTGAGTATCTGCGGACGGAGAACCTGATTTCCCTGGAAGTCGGTGAACGAATCCAGATTGGTACCCGAGCCGGTGTCAAGTCGGTTGGTCGAACTGATTCGGGTTACGCCATCGACATGGGTCCCTGGGGATTTATCGACGGCGACGCCGCTCGTGATACTGGTGCCGACTGCATGGTGAGCGCGCGCGGACTGAAAACCAACCGTCCCGGTGTTTCCATCAGCATGGGTAATCCTCATACTGTTGTTGCGCTGGGTTCTGACGGCAAACTTGAGGGCCTCGGCTTGGATGTTGCTCCCACCGTATCTCCGATTCCGCCTAACGGCACTAACGTCGAGTTTGTTGTTCCCGAAGAAATTGAGGACACCGAAGCGGAAACCGGTCAGGCGAATGTTGGTGCCATTAGAATGCGTGTTCACGAACGTGGAGTGGGCGAAACCCTTTCCTGCGGAACCGGGGCGTGTGCTGCTGCTGCAGCGACTCGGTTCTGGGGTGGAGAAGACGCCCCCGACGAGTGGTTGGTTCATGTCCCAGGCGGCACATTGGCGATTACTTTTGTGCTCGGTCCTGATGAACTTGAGCATGTGGTGCTAGCTGGTCCTGCAGAAATGACCGGCAAAATAACACTCTAATTTTCAGCGGGGAAGAGCACCAAAAAATAGCTCTTTCCCGTTGTTCCTCTCTAAGCGCTCCTTACGACTTCGAGGATGCGGAATCCTTTGGCAGTAGCGTAGCGGGAGACCTCAAACGTGCCTGCGTCCACCGAATCTAGCTCCTTAGCAATCCATTTTTGCAGAGAGTCTGCCCCCAAGTTCTTCTGTACCACCAGATAAGCACACCCCTGGGGCGCAAGGCGGGGGAGCCACGTCCGTAAAATATCGTGGAGCACATCTTTGCCCACACGGATGGGCGGGTTCGACCAAATAGTGTCAAATTGAAGATCTCCAGGCACGTCTGAAGGCGCGAATACCTCAATATTGCTCAACCCTAGCCGCTCAGCATTCATTCTCGTTAGTTCAGCAGATCGTTGGTTGACTTCAACTCCGATGACTCTCGCCAGAGGGAGTTTCTTTGCCAAGGTAAGTGAAATAGGACCCCAGCCGGTACCAATATCGAGGACGGTAGAACCGGAAGGCTCAGGAGCTTCCGCCAACAAAATGGCGGTACCTTTATCAATGCCCGCAGGGCTAAAAATCCCCGAGGCAGTCACCACAGAAACACGCTCTTCGGCAAGCTCCACACTCACCTGTTTTGGCGTGAAATCTCCCTGGGGATCAGAAGAAAAATAATGCTCAACAGACATAAAAAATACTTTACGGGAAAGTATCTTCTCATCTGAAACTTTGTCCCCTCGCTGTGAGAAAACACGCGACCCAAAACCACCGCTTAGAGACTAAAATGGAAAGAACACCTGACGAAAGGAACTATGAGCAACCACGATTCGTTATCCAAAACCACCAACGTTCCCAGTGACGAACTGCTGCGTGAAACCGTTGACCGCGTTTTGGGTCGCTCAACACAAAATTTTCAGGAAAGCTCGGTGCTCGATGAACGCGCACGCGAACTATCCTCCAACCAGCCAGAACATTCCTCATTCGATGGCGATCAGGAAGAACTTGAAGAGCGTCGGGCTCTTCGCCGAGTAGCTGGTCTATCTACTGAACTCGAAGACGTCACCGAAGTCGAGTACCGCCAGCTTCGCCTGGAACGCGTAGTCCTGGCAGGGCTTTGGACCGAAGGTACCGTTACCGACGCCGAGAATTCCTTGCGTGAGCTTGCCGCACTCGCTGAAACTGCCGGTTCGGAAGTACTTGACGGCATCGTTCAGCGGCGCATGAAACCGGATCCGGGCACATTCCTGGGCTCGGGCAAAGCACTGGAGTTGCGAGATATCGTTCAGAGCACCGGTGCCGATACAGTCATCGTTGACTCAGAACTTGCCCCCTCTCAGCGTCGTGCCCTAGAAGATATTGTGAAGGTCAAAGTTATTGACCGTACCGCGCTGATTTTAGATATTTTTGCTCAGCATGCTAAATCTCGTGAAGGTAAAGCCCAGGTTGAGCTGGCTCAGCTAGAGTACATGCTGCCTCGCTTGCGCGGCTGGGGTGCTTCTCTGTCCCGTCAGGCTGGCGGTCGTGCAGCAGGTGGCGAAGGTATCGGCTCCCGTGGCCCCGGTGAAACAAAGATTGAAATGGACCGCCGTCGTCTGCGTGCTCGCATGGCAAAATTGCGCCGTGAGATTGCCGCGATGGAACCGGCTCGTGAAACCAAGCGTCTTAATCGCCGTCGTAACCGTGTGCCCTCAGTTGCTATTGCTGGATACACCAACGCCGGTAAATCTTCCCTTTTGAACCGCCTGACGGACGCCGGGGTACTGGTTGAGAACGCCTTGTTTGCCACTTTGGATCCTACTGTCCGCAAGGCAGAGACCCCCGATGGAGTGGGCTATACGCTCTCCGATACCGTGGGTTTCGTTCGCTCTCTTCCTACGCAATTGGTGGAAGCTTTCCGCTCTACTCTGGAAGAGGTAGCGGAGTCAGACGTCATTGTTCACGTGGTCGATGCATCTCACCCTGACCCTGAGGGGCAGATTAAAGCTGTTCGTGAGGTTATGGCAGAGGTCGATGCCCAGGATATTCCTGAAATCATCGCGCTCAATAAGGCTGATGCTGCTGATCCATTTGTGATTGAACGAGTACGCCAGCGAGAATCCAACACTGTTGTAGTCTCGGCGCGTACTGGCGAGGGCATAGAAGAGCTTAAGCAGCTCATTGCAGATACTATTCCGCGTCCCTCTATCGAACTCAATATGCTGATCCCCTATGCACACGGTGAGATTGTTTCCCGCTTGCACGAATGGGACGCTGAGATTCTTCAGACTGCTTTCGTCTCCGATGGTACGTTCGTCCGTGCTCTCGTGCGAGAGGAAGTTGCCTCTGAACTGCAGGAATACAATCTAGAGGAAGACCTTCTAGAGGTTCTGCAACCCGAGATTGAAGCAGCACAGCAGGCTGGAGCGGTGGAGACTCATCGCGCATGAGCGAATCTGAATCCTTGGCAAACCAGCGAGAAGGCGACGTGCTCGCGCCCACCGGGTTAGAGCCAGAAACTCTGCCCGGGGCGCAGCCTGTGCTCGAACTCTTGGATAGTGCTGTGGCATCCAGCGGCGGGCAAAACCGCCCGGGACAGCGTACTATGGCAGCCCATGTTGCGCAGGCTTTAGAGACGGATCGGCACTTGCTGGTGCAAGCAGGAACGGGCACCGGTAAATCCTTAGGATATTTGGTGCCTGCGCTTCATTATGCGCAAACAAGCGATAAACCCATCATCGTGGCAACTGCAACGCTCGCGCTGCAATCACAAATTGTTAACCGTGATATTCCTCGACTCTTAGAGTCAGTGGAGGGGCAACCGGAAAGCGAAACAGAAGTTGCTATTCTCAAGGGGCGTAATAATTATGCCTGCTTGCACAAGGTAGAAGGTGGATATCCCGAAGATGAGGGAGAAACCCTTTTTGACATGGATACTTCCACGGGTTCTACGGGAAAACTCGGCGAAGAAATTTTACGTTTGCGGAAATGGGTGGACACTACAGATACCGGTGACCGCGACGAGTTGATGCCCGGTGTATCGGATCGCGCATGGCGGCAGGTTTCTGTCTCTTCTGCAGAATGCTTAGGTAAGCGGTGTCCTTTGGTGGAGTCATGCTTTAGCGAGTTAGCTCGTGCCCGGGCATCTGAATCCGACATTGTGATTACCAATCATGCCTTACTAGCCATTAACGCTTTTGAAGGTATCGGCGTTTTGCCCGAGCACGAAGTCGTGATTATTGATGAGGCCCATGAGCTTGCTGATCGGGTGACCGGCGCGGTGACAGGTGCACTCTCTCCACTGATGATTTCTTCAGCGGCGAGGTCTCTTCGCAAGCATACCAAGGCTAGCCATGAACCTCTTGAACAAGCCGGACGGGCATTAGACCAGGCTCTCGATGGTGTGCCTGCCGAATTGCTGCCCAAGGGGTTACCGCCGCGAGTTGCATCAGCACTACAGGCAGTACGAGATTCTGCTCGCGCGGCCCTTTCTGACACCAAGTCAGATTCTAAAAATACGGACGCTGGCAGACAGATGGCACGCGCCAAAGTCACTGAGGTGCTAGAACTTGCCGAACGAATGCTGGGCGTCAATGATGAACACGAGGTGGTATGGGTATCCCGCCAGGGGTCCTGGGAACCAGGACGGGGATACATAGCTGCCGATGATTCTGATCCTGCGACCTTGAACGTAGCACCGCTTTCAGTAGCGGGGCGCTTACGCGAAGGATTATTTGACGGTAGAACTGCGGTTCTTACCTCGGCAACTCTCACCGTAGGTGAGTCATTCGATGCGGCTGCAGGCGCCCTCGGGTTGCAAGGCCAGGGCGCACCGCGCTGGGAAGGTATCGACGTGGGGTCTCCCTTTGATTACCCCAAACAGGGAGTTCTATATCTAGCCTCCGACTTGCCCAAACCTGGGCGTGGTATTTCCGAAGAACAGCTCCAGCGAGTAGTGGAGTTAGTAGAAGCATCCCGCGGCGGCGCGCTCGGTTTATTTTCGTCCAAACGTGCAGCCGAATTAGCTGCAGAGTACGTGCGCGAACATACCGATTTGAATATTTTGGTGCAGGGGGAGTCCTCTCTGCGCGCTTTGGTGAAAGAATTTTCAGAGGATGTTAATTCCTGTCTCTTTGGCACCATGAGTCTCTGGCAAGGCGTTGATGTACCCGGTGATTCGTGTCGACTAGTGATGATGGATCGCATTCCGTTTCCTCGGCCCGACGATCCGCTGTCTGCCGCACGCACCCGTGCCGTTGCACAGAATGGCGGAAACGGTTTTATGGCTGTTTCTGCTTATCATGCGGCTATCCGCATGGCTCAGGGGGCCGGACGATTGATTCGTTCGGTGGGGGACCGCGGCGTCGTCGCTGTTCTGGATTCACGCATAGCAACCCAACGCTACGGTTCGTATATTGTGCGAGCGCTACCGCCGTTTTGGACGACGCAACGTACTGAAATTGTCATCGGTGCTTTGGAACGATTAGCAGCATCGGTGAATAAAGAATAGTCTCTGGAATGAACGGGGAAGTCCGTTGATTTAACCTCAAAGCGGGGCGCGAATACTCAATTCGCGCCCCGCATTGTGCGGTTGAAAAATATATTAGAGGCTTCTGAGAACCGAAACTACCTTGCCCATGATTGTTGCTTGATCTCCAAGAATGGGCTCATATTGAGTGTTCTGTGGCAACAACCAGGTATGCCCATCTCGCTGGCGAAACGTCTTTACCGTTGCCTCATCGTCCAAGAGCGCAGCCACGATGTCGCCATTGTTGGCGGTATTTTGGGTGCGGACTACTACCCAGTCACCATCGCAGATCGCGGCATCTACCATTGAATCTCCCTTGACGCGCAACATGAAGAGTTCTCCATTACCTACAATTTGGCGGGGGAGAGTCATGACATCTTCAATGGACTGCTCGGCGGTGATGGGGCCACCAGCGGCGATTCGACCTACCAAAGGAACGGTCGCTGTCTCGGCAGATGACTGGTCAAACTGAGGTAATTGAATGAGCTGAGCGAACGATTCAGTGGGAGCAGTTTTTCCTTCGGTAGCTTCCTCGTTAAGAATTTCAAGAGCGCGAGGTCGTTTGGGATCACGTCTGATGTACCCCAACTCTTCCAGACGGTTGAGCTGGTGCGTCACCGAGGACAGCGAAGCCAACCCGACGATGTCTCCGATTTCTCGCATAGAAGGAGGGTATCCGCGCGTTTCGATTTCCTCCGAGATAGCCGTGAGGATTTTCTGTTGACGCGCAGTGAGCGGACGGCGCGCTGCGGGGCTTGCGCTCGGGTCAGCGTGGTTCTTGATGTCGCTCACAGTGTTTCTCCTTGATGCTTATCTTGTCAGACCCCCTCAGCAGAATATGTAGAGAACTTGCATGTTCGAGAAAGAGGGTGTGCTTTCCCTCAACTTTAATGCAAATCCCATCGAAAACCAAACATTTGTTCTAATAAATCTCGACTATGTTCGAATTATCTGATAGAACATATATACGACCTTCGAACAGATATTCGAATCAAATGTTCGAAGGGCCTCACACATCACTCAAAAGGAGAGTTCACATGAGCGCATATTCGCTTTCGCCTCATGCGGCACCCAAACGATTGACTTCTACCCGCCGCTCCACCCCAATTCGTCCGCAACAAAAGGTTTCTTCTAAGCCTTCACCGCGCTGGAAACTTACGCGCCGAGGAAAGCTTCTCTTCAGGGGATTGCCGTTGATCACATTAGCTGCGCTTATAGTGCTGGGAGCCATCGCACTTATTAACCCTTCAGAAGCTCATGCAGGGAAAGAGGGAGCCTCCAGCGTGGTTACGCAGGAAATTACCGTCCAGGGTGGGCAAACTCTATGGGATATTGCGTTAGAAGTTGAAACTTCTGCTGATACTCGCGACGTCGTACAACAGATCATCGAAATTAATGATTTGAAGGGGAGTTCTATCGATGCGGGGCAACGGTTAGAAATTCCTCTATATGCTGAGAAATAAGAGCATCGATGGGTCAAGCTCGTTAGACTTTAGCTGTGACTGAAGCTATGGAAAATCTTGAAAATTTACCTCTCCGAGAAGACCTACGAGGGCGTTCTCCCTATGGTGCTCCTATGTTGGACGTGCCGGTCACCCTGAATGTCAACGAGAATACGCACCCTATGCCGGTTGAGGTTGTAGAAGCTATTACTCGAGAAGTGGCTGAAACAGCGAAGACACTCAATCGTTATCCAGATCGAGAATTCACAACCTTGAGGAAGGAGCTGGCTTCCTATCTAGGGCACGGATTGACAGAAAATCAGCTGTGGGCTGCCAATGGTTCCAACGAAATTCTGCAGCAGCTTTTCCAGGTATTTGGTGGACCCGGTAGAAGCGTCATGAGTTTCGTTCCCACCTATTCTATGTATCCTCTACTTGCGGATGGCACCAATACCACTTTTATTGCTGGTTCCCGGGCGGATGATTTTACCTTGACTGCTGCATCTGCCGTAGAGCAGATTCGACATCATAAGCCCAACCTCGTGGTCTTATGTTCGCCTAACAATCCCACCGGGACCGGGTTAGACTTGTCGACTATCGAGGCAGTATATGAGGCTATGAGCGAGCATGATGGTATCACCATCGTGGACGAAGCCTACGCCGAATTTGCCCAAGATCCCTCTCAGACAGCCCTAACGCTGTTGGAAGACCGACCTCTTCTCGTCGTTTCTCGCACAATGAGTAAAGCCTTTGCCCTGGCAGGCGCAAGAATTGGGTACTTCGCAGCATCTTCGGCTATGTGCGATGCCGTTCGACTGGTTCGACTTCCATATCACCTCTCAGCAGTTACTCAAGCAACTGCACTCGCGGCACTGCGCCATCGTACCCAGCTGTTAGAAAATGTAGAAGATATCCGCTCTCAACGTGATCGAATCGTTCGTAAACTCAGGGAGTTCGGATTAGAACCAGCAGATTCCGATTCAAACTTCGTGTTTTTTGGCGGACTCAAAGATGAAAAAGCAGCCTGGCAGTATCTGCTCAAAGACGGTGTGCTAGTTCGCGATAACGGCATCGCCCACCATCTACGGGTGACCGCAGGCACCGAATCCGAGACTTCTGCCTTTCTGGAAAGCCTAGAAGCATACCTTCGTAACACCGGAGAACTCTCCTAGGTACAGAGATAAACAGCACTTCAGATGCTGGTGCGATAACCTAGTCCTATCCCTATACTCTCCAGAAAAAGAGAACAATGGCAGAATCAACGACCGGCTTGGGTCCACGCATTGCTTCACAAGAGCGGCACACCAGTGAATCGTCCGTCTCTGTTTCTATCAATCTTGATGGAACGGGAAAAGCTGACATAGACACCAGCGTGCCTTTTTACGACCATATGCTTACGGCTCTATCCAAGCACTCGCTCATCGATATGACCATTAAATGCACAGGTGATACCCATATCGATGTCCACCATACGGTGGAAGACACTGCCATCGTGCTCGGAGAAGTTCTGCGTGAAGCACTGGGAAATAAAGCCGGCATCCGCCGTTTTGGAATGGCTACTATTCCATTGGATGAAGCTCTTGCTCAGTGCGTTGTCGATATTTCTGGAAGACCTTATCTGGTGCATCAGGGTGAACCTGCAGGCTTTGAGTTTCATCTGATTGGCGGGCATTTCACCGGTTCTATGGTTCGCCATTGCTTAGAAGCAATCGCTTACCATGCTGGTATTTGCCTGCACATGACCGTTCTGGGCGGGCGCGATCCGCACCACATCGCGGAGGCAGAGTTTAAAGCACTGGCACGTGCTCTGCGCGAAGCGATCGAATCGGATCCGCGCCATCACGATATTCCATCGACCAAGGGAGCACTCTAGATGGTAGCTACAGAAAGCATCTCCAAAGCCCCGCTGAATCGTCCTACCGTCGTTGTGCTTGATTATGGCGCAGGGAATGTTCATTCTGCAGTGCGAGCACTAGAGGAAGCTGGAGCGTATGTCATCCTGTCCAAAGACGAAGCGGACGTGCTCGGAGCAGATGGTCTGGTAGTTCCAGGCGTGGGGGCGTTTGACGCTGTGATGAAAGCACTTCAACAAGTGCAGGCGCCTCGTATGATTGGTCGCAGAATTGCCGGGGGTCGTCCCGTTTTAGGTATTTGTGTAGGACTACAAATTTTTTTTGATAAAGGGGTAGAACACGGGATAGAAACTGCGGGAATGGGGGAATGGCCTGGAACCGTCGAAAAACTGAAGGCGGACGTAATCCCCCATATGGGCTGGAATACCGTAGAGCCGGCCGAAGGCTCGACTCTCTTTCAGGGAATCGAAAATGAGCGCTTCTATTTTGTGCATTCTTATGGAGTACAGAATTGGGAATTCGAACAGAATTCTGAGACCATGAACCCGCCTCAAGTCACCTGGGCAGAACACGGTACGCGATTTATCGCGGCTGTAGAAAACGGTCCGTTGTGCGCCACTCAATTTCATCCCGAAAAGTCTTCAGAAGCTGGTATTGCTCTGTTGCGAAACTGGATTTCAACTTTAAAAGTTACTGGCCGGCTATCGCAGGAGGATTCTAAGGCATGAGTACTTCACTTTCTGGACTGTTGCTCATGGCGTTTGGTGCATTCTTTATTGGCGGAGCTTGGTCTTTCCGTTCGCAAAAACTTCCCCTCATTGTGCAACTTATTATGGCAGTTGTCGGTATTGCACTGGCTGTCTACGGTGGATTTATTCTTTTTACCTATAACTAATGAAAGTGGAATCAAGGCTATGAGTACCCAACGGCTTGAATTGTTGCCCGCAGTTGATGTGGCAGATGGGCAGGCTGTGCGGCTTGTTCAAGGTGAAGCAGGTTCTGAAACGGGTTATGGAGATCCTGTGGAAGCAGCTTTAGTTTGGCAGAACGCAGGCGCAGAGTGGCTTCATCTGGTGGACTTGGACGCTGCTTTTGGTAGAGGGAACAACATCGAGGTTCTGACCGAAGTGGCTCGAAAAGTTAATCTCAAGGTGGAGATGTCCGGTGGTATTCGGGACGACGAATCCTTGGAGCGGGCGCTCTCTCTCAATCCTGCTCGAGTAAATCTGGGTACAGCTGCCCTGGAAAATCCTTCCTGGACTTCGCGCGTCATTCGCCAGTATGGGGAAAAAATAGCTGTAGGCCTGGATGTCCGGGGAACTACTCTGGCAGCTCGTGGCTGGACAGAAGACGGCGGGGATCTCTGGGATGTCTTGGATCGTTTAGAAGCTGATGGTTGTGCGCGCTATGTGGTAACGGATGTGACCAAAGATGGCACCTTGAAGGGTCCTAACTTAGAACTTCTGAAGCAGGTTGCAGAGCGTACCGATAAGCCCGTTGTCGCCTCGGGTGGAATCTCTAGCTTGGACGATATCGGAGCCCTTCGAAGCCTTGTTGGTTCGGGAGTTGAAGGTGCCATCATGGGTAAAGCGCTCTATGCCGGTAAATTCACTCTGGAACAAGCGCTCGAAGTCGCCGGATAATCACCTCTGCTCACGCCGCACATATCGTTTTCTACTCAAAGGTCATTATGTCTTTTCCTCAAACTACGGGGTCCGCATCAGGCGATTCGCAGAAGCAACCGCGTGAACTTCCCGCCCACATTGTGGCTCAGCTAGCGAGTGCGGGTCGGTCGACCGATACTGCCGGTCAGCCTTGGGGCGGGCGCAATCTGGGAGAGGGAGCGAGTCATACGCATCAGTACCCTTCTGATACAGGACGCACAGAGTCTACTGTTCAGCAGGCTTTCGCTGCTTTTGTTGCGGGAGATATTGTTGAAGAAAACGTGGTAGATGCTCTACGGGGAGCTCGTGTTTTTGCTCCAGTGGTGGCTGAAGTTTCGCATTCTGTGATTACTGATGAAGGTCTCATTTCCGATAAGGAAGCAGATATGGCTTTGATTAGTATTGAAGCTCCCGACGGGCGCAAAGCTCTACCTATCTTCACGAACGTTGATGCGTTAGCAGCCTGGCATGACAAAGCGCGGCCGGTAGCTGCGGATATGCGTAAGACAGCGTTATCTGCAGTAGAGGATCAGAATCAGATGCTGGTCATCAACCCCGGTAGTGATATGACGTTTGTGGTTCGACGTCCGGCGCTGTGGGCCATTGCTAAGGGGGAGTCGTGGGTTCCCTCCTATAAGAGCCCAGAAGTTTTGAAGCAGCTGAAGGATATTACCTCTGATTTAGCAGTGGTTACTGATGTTCGGATTACTGCCGGCCAGGGTGTTGCAAGTTTGTCCGCAGAAGGAAAGCAGCTTGCCGGTGGCGGCCCGGGTCCTGAACTCAACATCACTTTGGTGTTAGTACCCGGTCTGAACCAAGAACAACTCAACACAGCAATCCAGGTTTTCCAGCAACGACTGGCATCTCATAGGGAACTGTCCGAAGCAATAGATTCTGTGCAACTTTCGTTGACTTCCCAGTAACCTGGTTTAGCGAGAGTTCAGGGAAAGCGTCTCAAAATAAGGCGCTTTCCCTGAACTATTTTGTGGGAGGCTCGGGTCTCTAGAAAACTGGACCGGTGAATTTCTCTCCGGGGCCCTGCCCGGGTGCATCGGGTTCAAAGGAAGCTTCACGGAAAGCGAGCTGCAGGGTGCGCAGCCCATCACGCAGGGGACCAGCATGCTGTGAGCCAATTTCCGGTGCTGCGGCGGTGACGAACCCAGCCAATGCGGTAATGAGCTTGCGTGCTTCATCTAGGTCTTTGAGTTCGGCTGCATTTTCTTCAGCTGCCAAACCACATTTAACAGCTGCCGCGCTCATGAGGTGCACGGCTGCGGTGGTGATGATTTCTACCGCTGGCACATCTGCGATATCTCGCATTTGCGCGTTGACGGCGTCAATCTGTCCCTGGGAAATCTCATGGTCAGGTGCTGGCTCGCCGGATTCATCGGCGAATCGGAAAGAATTGTTTTCAGTCATGTATTCAGAATCTCATACTCTAATTCGGAACGCGGTATCGGATCGGGCAAAAGCTTGAAATCTGACGAGAGTCTGAGACCAATCTTGGTCACAATCGTTGAAAATCCGGGCATATCCGAGTAAACTCTATATAAGTTTGCAAGCGGAGGTATCTCCCACCCGCATCAACCGCATTCATCCAGTGATCAGGTTGTCGGGTATTCCCACGGATTCCAGTGAATCCTGTTTGAGGTATGCCTTCGTTTGCGCGCGCATCGAAGGCATTCTTTATGCCCCGATGAGCTAACGATTTTATTCACGGGGAAACCCACTGAGCTACAGGAGCTACTCATTAGCGATCCACGCATCAATGAACGTATTCGTGTGCCGGAAGTTCGACTTGTTGGACCCGGCGGCGAACAGGTTGGCATTGTCCGAGTTGAAGATGCTTTGCGACTAGCGCAGGAATCTGATTTGGATCTGGTTGAGGTTGCCCCCTCGGCTAAACCGCCGGTATGCAAGCTCATGGACTTCGGTAAGTACAAGTACGAAGCCGCAGTTAAAGCACGTGAATCCCGTAAGAAGCAGGTTAACGCTTCTTTGAAGGAAATCCGTTTCCGTCTAAAGATTGATACCCATGACTACGAAACCAAGGTCGGACACGCGCGTCGTTTCTTGACCGGTGGTGACAAAGTCAAGGCTATGATTCAATTCCGTGGTCGTGAACAGCAGCGCCCCGAGATGGGTGTGCGTTTGCTGGAACGCATGGCGGCTGACTTGGCAGAGGTTGGTACCGTAGAGTCCAGCCCTCGTGTTGATGGTCGCAATATGGTGATGGTTCTTGCTCCTCTCCGCGGCAAAGCGGAAGCTCGCAAGGAATCTCAGCCTAAGCAGCGTTCCGGTGGCCGCAAGGGTCGCGAACGCGTTGACACTCAGAATGCTACCGAGGTCTCGAACTCTGTTGCAGGTGCTATGCCTGAAGAGCTCAAGAACATGGCTAAGCAGGCTGACTCAGAGTAATTCTGGGCACGAAATAGGCGGTTCAATGGACACCAAACTCCTCGCTCCACTAGAGTGAGGCAGTTGGTTCTGGTTGCACGACCCATATGTTTCCATAGGGCGTGAATCCACCTCGCAATTGCGAATCCAATTCGCTCACAGAGTTCTTCTCATTGAAAGATGAGAAGCAGAACGTAAGGAGAACGGCAGCTATGCCGAAGCAGAAGACCCACTCTGGTGCTAAAAAGCGCTTCAAGCTCACCGGTACTGGCAAGGTAAAGCGCCAGCAGGCGAACCGTCGTCACTACCTAGAGCACAAGTCCTCACGTCTTACCCGCCGTCTGGCATCTGACCAGATTGTTGAGGGTGGTCAGGCTAAGGTCATCAAGAAGATGCTGGGCAAGTAAGCTCACCCTTTTCTAGGACTGTGCCCTATAGACGGGCTTGAAAAAACTTTTTAGAACTCGCTCCTCGCCGATAATTTTGAGATCGGCCAGGACATTAAGACGAAGGAGACACACGTGGCACGTGTGAAGCGCGCGGTCAACGCGCACAAGAAGCGTCGAGTAATCCTCGAACGAGCATCCGGCTACCGTGGACAGCGTTCACGCTTGTACCGTAAGGCTAAAGAGCAGGTCATTCACTCGCTCGTATACAGCTACGATCACCGCCGCAAGAAGAAGGGCGATTTCCGCCGTCTTTGGATTCAGCGCATCAACGCAGCTGCACGCGCAGAAGGTCTGACCTACAACCGTTTCATCCAGGGCCTGAAGGCTGCTGAGGTTGAGGTTGATCGCCGTATGCTAGCTGAACTTGCTGTGAGCGAGCCTGCTGCATTCTCAGCTCTCGTTAAGATTGCTAAGGACAACTTGCCTGCTGATACTTCAGCTCCCAAGGCTGCATAATTTCAGCCGAGCTGGATATTTGAGGCTATTTACCTGATATATCTTTTGAAAGTGCCGCTTTCCCGTCGGGGGAGAGCGGCACTTTTTTGCTTGCCGCTAGCGAAACCTCTGTGTTTAAATCTGAAAGTGATTCCTCGCAACGTCAAGCAACGATATATTTTCACACCACCGATTGCGGCAAGATTAAATATCGCGGCTTCAACTATCAGATGGAGCCAGATGCATTAGAACAAACGCTGAATTCGAGATACCGCGGGCAGAAAATCATTTTTAGCGTGCCTGCAATTGATCTGCTCCCGCAGGACTTATCACCTGCCCATCGATTTGCGGTGGGAGAGCTAGATTATCGTACCTGGAGTATGCAAGAACACTAAGCCAACCGCGATAAACATAACTCCGGTACAGTAGAGATTGTGGAATTTAGAGAACGCCTATGCACCCCCGTCATTATGGAAAATCCTCACGCTGATCGTGTGAAGGATATTGCCAACCTCGCCAGCCGTCGAGGCCGCGCCAAGAAGAATCAGTTCTTGGTGGAAGGCCCGCAAGCTGTTCGTGAAGCTCTGAAGTTTCACCTGGACGAGCGTCCGATTCTTGACGCCGTCTACATCACCGAGGCTGCATTCGATCGCCACGAAGATATTGTAGATTTGCTGGAGGCCGCTCACGGTACTCCTACCCCCGAACAGGGTCGAAAAGTGTTCATGCGTATGGTCACCGAAGAGGTTTTGGACTCCATGGCGGAGTCTGTGACTCCTCAGGGGATTATTGCTGTTTCATTTAAACTGGATATTACTGAGGCCGATATTTTCGGCGCAGACGCTATTAACCCGCGCCTTATCGCCGTCCTGACTCGTGTTCAGGATCCGGGAAATGCCGGTACTATTTTGCGCGTAGCAGATGCTGCCGGCGCCGATTTAGTACTGACGACCAAGGGCTCGGTTGACTTGTACAATCCGAAGACCGTCCGCTCTACGGTCGGCTCGATTTTCCATGTGCCGATCTTGCAGGGAATCGATCTCGAAGAATTTGCAGAAGACGCAAAAGCACAGGGAATCGGCGTACTTGCTGCCGACGGTTACGGAAATGTTAGCTTGGACGATTTAGCCGACGCCGCTGTGGCACAACGGCTAGGAATTGAGCTAGAACGCAAGCCCAAATTCGATTTAGCGCAGCGTACTATGTGGCTCTTTGGCAATGAAGCCCAGGGGCTGACTCGCGAAGAGAAGGCAGTCGCTCAGGCAAAGGTTGCGGTACCTGTTCACGGTTCTGCTGAGTCTTTGAACGTGAGTACGGCAGCGGCTATTTGTCTCTATGCTTCAGCACGGGCAATCAACAGCGGATCGGCTCATGAGTGATTACCCCACCGAATCGAGTGATTTTGCGGTTCAGGTTGTAGGAGCTGCCATCGTTGATTCTTTGGATGGACCCCGGCAAATTTTAGTTGCCCGCCGAAGTGCGCCCGAGGCGTTAGCCGGGCTATGGGAATTCCCCGGTGGAAAGGTTGAGCCGGAGGAGACCTGTGAACAGGCTTTGCAACGAGAGTTATCCGAGGAATTAGGGATTGAATCTATCCTGGGGCAGGAGATATCCGGTCCGCTTATGCAAGGATGGCAGCTCAACGACCGGGCAGCGATGCGCGTGTGGACATCAGAAATTTCTGCTGGGAATCCGCAACCTTTACAGGACCACAGTGAGTTACGTTGGGTAAATCTCGACGAAACGCTGCTGGAATTGGACTGGATTCCTGCAGATTTTCCAATAGTTCAAACGCTTTTAGAGACTCTCTAAGAAGAAGCGAGATGGAATATTTTCCATCTCGCTTCTTTTAATTTCGGCTGTAGCTAGGATTCCTTTGGACTGAGGATGAAGTCTGCTGCTCGCTCGGCAATCATGATGCTCGGAGCGTTGGTGTTGCCGGTGGGCACCGTGGGCATCACCGAAGCATCCGCAACATATAGACCGCTGACTTTATAAACTTCTAGGGTACGGGGATTGGTAACGGACTGAGCCGACTGGCCCATAGCGCAGGTTCCTACCTGGTGATGATAGGTCACTACTGAATTTCGAGCGTATTCTTCAAGTTCCTCGTCTGTAGTTACCTGAGGACCGGGCCAAATTTCTTCAGCACCCCATTCCTCAGCGAGAGCAGCCTGGCGTCCAATAGTGCGGCAATGCTTGAGGGAAGCAACAAGAGCGTCCGCATCGGTTTGTTCTTCGAGTGCCGCCAAGTCTAAGGAAATAGGGTCTGAAATATCAGCGCCTGTGAGGGTGAGCTCGCCTCGACTTTGCGGGCGAACAATACCTGCCATCAGAGTAAATGCTTGGTCAGGACCGGTCATGTCACCTGGATACCCTTGTGAATACATGGGGTTGCTGAAAAAGATGGGCTGGGTATCAGGTACGAGCTGGTCAGCAGTGCTCTTTGCAAACAGATGAGTTTGCGCGGGTGCGGCCTCAGGCACACTGATTTCTTGTGTGGTGGTAAAAATGACGGGGGCTAGCATGTGATCGTGCAGGTTCTTTCCTACGCCGGGCACATCGGCAATTACCTCAATTCCCAGTTCTGTTAATTCATGTGCGGGTCCGATGCCGGAGCGCAAGAGTATTTCTGGAGACCCTAGAGCCCCCGCGCAGAGAATCGTGGCACCGGCAAAAATATCTTGAACAGCGCCGTCCTGCTTCAAAAATTGTGCACCCGTTACCTGAGTACCTTCGAAGAGAAGGCGGGTAACTCGGTGCCCGGTGAGAATCGTGAGATTCTTATGGTTCTTGACCGGCAGGATGTAGGCGCGGAACGTACTGAATCGATGTAAATCTCGAATATTTAGCTGCATACGGGAGATGCCTTCTGGATTTCCGCTGTTGTAATCTTTATTCAGCGGGAATCCTGCCTCAACCGCCGCCTGCACCATCGATTCTTGTAAATCGTGCCGTGGGTAGGTGGAGCAGACATCGAGCAGACCTTCATCGGAACGGGTCTCGTTGAGTTCTCCGTCAAATTTTTCAATCTTCTTGAAATATGGGAGTACTTCATCCCAGCTCCACCCGGGGCAACCGTTGTAACTCCAGTTGTCGTAGTCTTCTCGTGCTCCGCGCACCCAAATACATGCATTCAACGCATGCGAACCGCCCATGACTTTGCCTCGCGGCACGTGAAGACGGCGTCCGTTAGCCCCGGGCTGCGGAACAGTGTAATAGTCCCAGTCGTCTTCACTGTGCCATAGCAACCCCAGGGTGTTCAGATGATCGATATTGGGATTGACATCGTAATTCCCTGCCTCAACGAGAGTGACGTCGTGCCCGGCGTCCAATAGCCTACGTGCCAGTACGTTACCTGCCGAGCCTGCACCAATAACTAGATATTTCATGACTTCTCCTTAATGCACAGAGAGCCAATCAAGCATCTTTGCTCAATTGACTCTCTGAGTTATTTATTTAGCCGTTGATAATGTGGGGGACACCCAGTTGCTTCAAGCCTTCGAGCCCGAATTCAACGCCGAATCCGGATTGTTTAATACCACCGAAAGGCACTCGCGGATCGATTGCTCCGTGATTGTTAATCCAGGTTGAACCTGCTTCCAATCGAGCTGCTACTTCGCGAGCGCGTTGCCGGTCAGAAGACCACACGGAGCTTCCCAAACCTACTTCAAGTTTGTTCGCTTCTTCGATCGCCCAGTCGAGGTCGCTGTATCGAATAATTGGTAGAACAGGACCAAATTGCTCTTCGACCACCAGCGGATGGTCGGGGTCAATATCTGCAATCAGGGTGGTGGGGTAAAAGTTACCCGGTGCATCGTAGTCCGGGTTGGCTCCCATCAAAACACGTGCTCCTGAGTCGCATGCTGACTTGACGAGGTCGTCCACAATCTTGAACTGCATTTGGTTCTGCAAGGGGCCCAGTACGTTGTTTTCACCAAGACCATCGCCCATCGGCATTTTCTGTGCGACGTCGGTAAGGGCCTGGCAGACCTCTTCGTAGAGAGCATCTGGTACGTACAGGCGTTTGAGCGCTGCACAGGTCTGACCATTATTCAAGAACGCGCCCCAGAAGAGAGTTTCAGCGTGCTCTTTTACATCAAAATCATCGAGGATGATACCGGCGTCGTTGCCGCCGAGTTCCAGCGTGACCCGCTTAACCGTGCCGGAAGCTGCAGCCATGATTTTCTTGCCGGTAGCAGTGGAGCCGGTGAACATAATTTTTCGAATATCGGGGTGCGTGGTGATGGCTACGGTGGCCTCATCATCAGTGAGCAGAGTCTGAAGGATATGTTCTGGGAGCACCGAATTCATGACATAGGTTAGCGCCAGAACACTGAGCGGTGTGTAAGGCGATGGCTTCACAACGATAGTGTTACCCATGCGAAGAGAAGGTGCAATCTGCCACATAGTAATCATCATGGGCCAGTTCCACGGCCCGATTGCACCGACGACGCCGAGGGGGCGGTATTCCATGGTGGCGTATGTTTGCCCGTCGTCCACAAGTACTTCTGGGGCTAGTTCTAGGGCTGCAGTGGTGCGAAGCCAGGCTACACAGGCACCCACTTCAAAGCGGGCGTTGGGCCCGTTGAGCGGTTTGCCCTGTTCGCGGGAGAGGAGCTGGGCGAGGGGCTCTGCTACTGCTTCGATGGCGTCTGCGGCTTTGTTGAGGTAATCCTGACGATCGGAATGCGAGACTTTCGCCCACTCTTTCTGTGCCGTCTTCGCGCGCTCTACGGTGGAGTTGAGCTCATCTAGGTTTTTGACGCTCACGTATCCTACGGTTTCGTCGGTGGATGGATTGCTAATGGGTGTTCCTGCTGAATCGTTTGCGCCGATTGCTTCGAGGAGGTCCTCAAAGGTGGTGGGAAGTGCTGACATGTTTTCTCCTTGAATCTATTACTTAGACTGATTGTCGTGGAGAAACCCAGTGTTGATGTTGTCTGAACGTGCAGAGCGTTTGGTTTCAAGTGTGTGCTGAATCACTCATGAGGTGATAAGAAGTGTAAGATATTCGAATGAACATTCGGTCAGGAAAGGAGAGCATGTGAACCTCGAAGAATGGCGGGCGTCAGTTTCAAAATCTTTTGCCCCCCTCCATATATTTGCTGACCGTCCTGATGAATTTCAGGCGAAAATAACTGAAGTCCAGCTCGATAATGTTCATCTCTACGATATGGAAACCAGCGCCCATCAGGTCTTGCGAGATTCTTCGCTCATTGACGACACCCAAGAACCTTTCTGCAAAATGTCCCTTCAGTTACGCGGTGAGTGCCAACTTATTCAGGACGGGCGAAGTTGTACATTAGTGCCCGGTGACTTGGGAATTTATGTGACCCAACGACCCTATGAGCTAATCTATCCTTCCGAGCAGGCAAGTCTCGTCATTATCTTCCCTTTACGGATGATGCAAATGAGCCCGGACCATATCAACCTCATAACAGCAACACCGGTGAGCAGGAACAGCGGGCTGGGGCGGGTCGCTGTACCCCTTTTTGAACAGCTCGCGCAAAATATGCAGATGCTGTCGGGTCCTCACGCCCTCGCGTTAGTGAAATCCGCCCTCGATATCCTCGTCACCGTCCTCTCCGCAGAATCAAGGGAAACGGCAGGAGACACCGGCGGCACGATCATTTTTCACCGCGCCGTCTCATATATAGATGCCCACCTGGACGACGAAAATCTCAACCCCACCACAGTAGCCCAGGCACTCTTTATTTCCCTGAGGCAGTTGCATACTCGTTTCTCGGAGAGGCAGCTGACGGTTTCCTCTTATATTCGCCGGCGCCGTCTGAATGCAATCCGGGAAGATCTCAGCAACCCTCTGCTCGGTCACGAACCAATTCACACCATTAGCGCGCGGTATGGCCTCCATGATTCTGCGTATGTGAGCAAGGCGTTTAAGCAGGAATTCGGGGAAAGTCCCGCCGCATTTCGTAAACGAATCCTCGACGGGCAATAAAGTGGAATAGCAAAAGACGGCTGGTTCCTTTCGAAACCAACCGCCTTTACCTTTTACGAAAATGGATTTACTTGACGGGCGCTAATGCTCCCTCAAAGTAAGCGCAAATCCCCTCGAAATCATTGAGCGGTAGAACGGCAGCAACATATTGATCGGGGCGAACAATCACGACGGCGCCGTCCTTGCTAATGCCGCGAACGTCAAAAATATTATTTTCAGGAATAACCGAGTAAATTTTCTCCCAGTAATCCAGACCCAGCTCGCCTACCGGAGGGCGGAAAATTTCTGGTACTTCTGGACAAGTGAAAGTGGTGTACTCGCTCTGATAGATAACGTTAGGTTCTATCAGGGTTGAAATATCATCGCCTTCTTTGCGGAACTGCACGAAGGGGGAGCGGGGATCATGAAGTAGCTTCTCTGCAAGAGCATCTACCGTGGACTTTTCCTGCACCGGTGCATCATCAGCAAAGACATAGAGCCGATAACGACCGTCGGCTTTATGTTCATGTCCCAGATGGCGGACATAGGCATCTAGCCGGCGCATGACTTCCGCGGACCGGAATCGCTTACCGATAGGGAAGCCGGTAGCAAGATTTTGATGCTCAGCGGTCGAGGTAATCATCGACGGTTGATATTCGGTCATAAAGCCTGCGGGGAATTCCGCCGTCTTGACGTAAAAATTTTCCAGATACGCTGGATCGGGTAACTGATCGGCAGGAGTTGCCATCAGAGTGGACCACTCTTTATCGAAATCAATCAGGTTCTTAGCGATTTCCTGGCGCTCGCCCGAATAGGTATCGAGAAGAGAAGATGGAGCTCGCCCCGAAAGAACCTGACCCAACTTCCAAGCGATATTCCAGCCGTCTTGCATCGAAACGTTCATTCCCTGACCAGCTTTGGCAGAGTGGGTATGGCAGGCATCTCCTGTAATAAAGACACGCGGGCACACCGCCCCGCGGTCGTCCGGGTTGACGTCATCAAAGTGGTCAGTGAGGCGGTGCCCCACCTCGTACACCGAATGCCAGGCAACCTGCTTGACGTCCAAAGAGTAGGGGGTGAGAATCGCGTTGGCCCGATCGATAATCTGTTCGATGGTGGTTTCTCGGACGCGGTGGTTATCGTCTTCGGGTACTTCGCCGAGGTCGATATACATGCGTACCAGATGCCCGCCTTCACGAGGAATATGGAGAATCGATCCGTGCTTGGAGCTGATGGCACATTTGGTGTGCATATCGGGAAAGTCTGTATTTGCTAGAACGTCCATGACGCCCCAGGCGTGGTTAGCAGACATGCCGGTGAGCGTTCGTCCGATTGATTTACGGACGCCGCTGCGGGCGCCGTCGCAACCCACTACATATTTAGCGCAAACGGTGCGTTCTTCGCCTGCTCGTTCACCGGCGACGTACCGAAGGTGCACTGAGACGGGGTATTCGTTGGTGCCATCTTTGTCAATGTCTAAGGAGAGGAACTCAATTCCATAGTCGGGGGTGATACGCCCCGGAGAGCGTTCGGCAAACTCTCTAAAGTAATCCAATACTCGTGCCTGGTTCACGATGAGGTGGGGGAACTCAGATATATTGTTGGGATCATCGGGGGTTCGGGCGGTCCGAATAATGTTCTGGGGGTTTTGCGGATCCGGTTTCCAGAAGCACATTTCGGTGAGATGGTATGCCTCACGGATGAGTTCTTCGGCAAATTCAAAGGCCTGGAAAGTTTCTACGGAGCGTGCCTGAATGCCGTCTGCTTGGCCCAGGGGTAGGCGTCCGTCCCGTCGCTCAATCAGGCGGGTATTGACGTCAGGAAACTGAGAAAGCTGTGCTGCTGCAATCATGCCCGCAGGGCCAGAGCCCACAATCAGAACATCCATTTCATCAGGGAGTTCTTCGGAGCGGTTCTCTCCATATCCTGCAGGAAATTCGACGCGCGGGTCTATTGAAACGTATCCGTTGTGGTGAAAATGCACGGTTACTCCTTTGTTTAGTGGATCGTCTTTGAGCGGTGGCGACGGTGACATCGCTCAGTTAGAAGGGGCTGGTGAATCGGTTAGTGGTTGAGGATCGGATTGGAATGGTTCTTCTGGTGAAAGATGAAAGATGATTGAGCCTGCACCTGCTCGTGCGCAAGACCAAGGGGAATACCCGAGCGATCTCTGAGAAGAAGAATTGAGATGAGACTGATTGCATCAGTACTATTTTGCGGCCGAACTTATCGCCAAGATGGCCAGCGAGAAACGCGACTAGGGGGCGAAAAAGAAAACTCAAACCCACGGTGGCAAAAGTAAGGAGTGTAGCAGCCTGTGGACCAAGGGGTTCGAAAAAGAGGGTTGTGAAAACTAGGCCGGCAGCAGAGGCGTAGAGAAAGTAGTCGTACCATTCGATGCTGGTGCCAATGACAGTTCCCGCCACGACACGGCGTTGTTCTTTGCGCTGAGCTACAGTCCGTAAAGCGGCTGTGGTGGTTGTCGGATCATGGTATGCGGCCACGATACCTCCTTGTGTGTGGGGCTGAAGCGCACTCATGATTTGTGACGTACACTACTTGCTAACCTTGATTGGATAATATACGATTTCAAATAAGATTCCAAGAGATTTCATGATAAGGCTCACAAAATGGTCGAGATTAATCAGCAAAAATTTCAACAAGAAACCGGCAAAATCATTGCGGTGCACGTGGCATATGAATCCCGTGCCCAACAGCGCGGTCGGCGTCCTCAACAACCTTCCTACTTTTTCAAACCAACGAGCTCACTCTCATTTTCTGGGTCTTCTGTAGAACGCCCCGCGGGAACGGAACTGCTTGCCTTTGAAGGGGAAATCGCTCTTATCATCGGTAAGGTAGCTCACCGGGTTTCGCTGGAAGACGCCTGGCGCCACGTAAGATATGTCACCGCCGCTAACGATTTAGGTATCTATGACTATCGTGCCGCGGATAAAGGATCAAATGTCCGCTCCAAAGGTCGCGATGGGTACACCCCGATCGGCCCTGAACTGATAGAGGCATCAGCAGTCCGCCCAGATGAACTGCGGATTCGTACCTGGGTTAACGGTGAACTTCGCCAAGAAGACACCACTGAAGACGAGCACATGATTTTTTCGCTTCCCCAGTTCGTCGCTGACCTCTCTCAACATATGACTCTGGAACCCGGCGATATTATCCTCACCGGCACACCTGCCAAATCTTCGGTGATTGCCCCTGGCGATACCGTAGAAATTGAAGTCGATGCCCCTGCAGCCAACGGCAACCTCACCAGCGGCAAGCTAAAAACACAGGTGGTCGCAGGAGCAGGCAACTTTGATTCCGCGATCGGAACCTTACCCTCTACTCATGAAACTCAGATTGAAGAAGCCTGGGGCTCTCGTGAAGAAGCAGGATTACCCCCTAAACCATCCCTTACCGCAGAGACCCGCGCACTTTTGGAAACAATCCCCACCGCCGGGCTCTCTGCCCAGTTGCGCCAGCGCGGTCTGAACAATGTCGTCATTGAAGGGGTCTACCCTCAGACTCCCGGTACCAAAATGGTAGGTACAGCTAAAACCCTTCGTTTTGTGCCCAACCGCGAAGACCTCTTCAAGAAGCACGGCGGGGGATTCAACGCCCAAAAACAATGCTTTGATGCGGTCAAAGATGGTGAGGTCATTGTCATCGAAGCACGCGGGGAATCCGGCTCGGGGACCCTTGGAGATATCCTCGCCCTGCGCGCCAAAAACAACGGGGCCGCAGGTGTTGTTACCGACGGTGGGGTTCGAGACTACTCAGCAGTTCAAGAGATTGGACTACCCGTTTTTACCCAGGGTGCACACCCTGCGGTTCTTGGGCGTAAGCACGTACCGTGGGAGTCTGATGTAGCTGTGGCATGCGGCAACGCGACCGTGCTCCCTGGCGACGTCATCGTAGGCGACGACGACGGCGTCATCGTCATTCCCCTCGAACTGGTCGATGAAGTCGCACACGACGCCCAAGCCAAAGAACACCAAGATTCCTGGGTAGCTGAGCGCGTAGCCGAAGGCTACCCCGTCGATGGACTCTTTCCCCCTGTAGGAGAATGGAAAGAAAAATATCAGCAGTGGCTCAAAGAAAATCCCGTCCACTAGCTGAAGACAAAGCCGAAAGATTTTCTCCCCTATGACGAGCACGCCACCCCTGATCACCACAAGTACCGAGCTTTCCAAAGCACAACTGGCATATCTGTGGATCAAAGAACGAATTACCAGCGGAGAGTTCACCCCTGGCTACAGACTGGTTCTTTCCACTATTGCCACAAACCTCGATATGTCCGTTGTGCCGGTACGAGAAGCCGTACGCCGTTTAGAAGCTGAAGGGAGCGTAAATTTTGAGCGCAACGTCGGAGCCAGCGTTGCCATGGTTGATGAATCAGAATATCGAGTGATTATGGAAACCCTCGGCGTGCTGGAAGGAGCGGCAACCGCGTTGTCCTTCGCCTACATTACCGACCGAGATCTCGCAGTAGCACGATCCATCATTCGGGAAATGGACGAATCACTGGCAAATTTTGACCCCAAAACCTTCACCCAGAAAAACCAAGAATTCCACCAAATTCTCTACTCCAAATGCCCCAACCACCGACTCACTGAGCTTGCAGATTCTGAGTGGGAACGGTTGAACAATATTAGAACTTCATCGTTTTCATTTGTGCCGGACAGGGCTAGAGAATCAGTTGCAGAGCACTATCAATTACTCGATCTTATTGAGACTAGTTCTACGGGGCGTGGCATTGAAGAAGCGGTGCGAGCACACCGCACCGCTACTTTAGAAACGTACCTTACTAATCACTGGAAGACCCACCGAACCCTCTAGATTTAGAACAAACGAAGGAGTTTGACGATGAACACCGAAACCATCACTGATCGCAAAGCTGCACAGCCCGCTGACTTGCCAGAGAAAATTCAGCACTATATCAACGGGCAATTCGTCGATTCAATCGACGGCGATACCTTCGATGTACTCGACCCAGTCACCAATAAGCCCTATATCAAAGCAGCCTCCGGCAAAAAAGAAGACATCGAAGCAGCTGTTAAAGCAGCTAAAGAAGCCTTCAAAAACGGCCCCTGGCCCACGATGCTACCTCGCGAACGCGCTCGCCTTCTGACCAAAATCGCAGACATCGTGGAGTCCCGTGAGCAAGTTCTTGCCGAAATGGAATCCTATGATTCGGGTTTGCCTATCACTCAGGCGAAGGGCCAGGCGCGACGCGCCGCAGAGAATTTCCGCTTCTTTGCAGATTTGATTGTGGCTCAGTCAGATGACACCTTCAAGGTACCGGGGCGGCAGATTAACTATGTCAACCGTAAGCCTATTGGCGTTGCGGGTTTGATTACCCCCTGGAATACGCCGTTCATGTTGGAATCCTGGAAACTGGCCCCTGCATTGGCCACCGGCAACACCGTTGTGCTCAAGCCTGCTGAATTCACACCGCTTTCGGCATCACTGTGGGCAGGCATTTTTGAAGAAGCAGGCTTGCCCCAAGGCGTGTTCAACCTGGTGAACGGGTTTGGCGAGACCGCAGGCGATTCGCTGGTGAAGCATCCTGACGTTCCTCTGATTTCCTTCACCGGCGAGTCCAAGACCGGCCAGATTATCTTTGGAAATTCAGCACCCTTTCTCAAGGGTCTTTCCATGGAGCTCGGCGGCAAGTCACCGGTTGTAGTCTTTGACGACGCCGACCTGGAAACCGCCGTCAATGCCACCATCTTTGGTGTGTTCTCTTTGAACGGCGAGCGTTGCACTGCCGGTTCACGCATTATCGTCCAGCGTGGAATTTACGATGAATTCGTTGAGCGCTATGCGGCTCAGGCGAAGCGCGTTAAGGTAGGTCTTCCCTCGGATCCGAAAACCGAAGTCGGGGCGCTGGTGCACCCCGAGCACTTCGAAAAAGTGATGAGTTATGTCGAACTCGGCAAGGAAGAAGGCCGACTGGTTGCCGGTGGCGGACGCCCCGAAGAGTTCCCCGAGGGCAACTTTGTGCAGCCCACTGTATTTACCGACGTCGCTCCCGACGCTCGTATCTTCCAAGAAGAAATATTTGGTCCTGTAGTAGCCATTACTCCTTTCGACACCGAAGAAGAAGCACTCGAACTTGCCAATAACACCAAATACGGATTGGCAGCATACATCTGGACTTCTAATCTGCAGCGTGCTCACAACTTCTCCCAGGCAGTAGAAGCGGGCATGGTATGGCTGAACTCCAACAACGTTCGTGATTTGCGCACCCCCTTTGGCGGAGTGAAGGCATCCGGGCTCGGGCACGAAGGTGGCTACCGCTCCATCGATTTCTACACCGACCAGCAAGCCGTCCACATCAACCTGGGTGAAGTTCACAACCCTGTCTTCGGCAAAGCCGACTAAACCACCGATGGCGCTTACGCCACGCACACCGTTCTGGTTGAGGTCAAAGAAGCCCCGAGCCAGAACACTAGATAAGAAAGTAAGATCATGGCACCAGAATTTGTCAGCTACGACGTCGTTACCCCAGATGCAGATGCACCCGATGTGCTGCGTTGTGCATCCATGGAATTAGTCGTCACCGACTTGAAACGCTCACGAGATTTTTACGTAGATGTGCTCGGCCTCGTCGTCACCGAAGAAGACGACGACGCAATCTACCTGCGCTCGCTCGAAGAATTTATCCACCACAACCTGATTCTTCGTAAAGGCGATACGCCTGCGGTAGCAGCGTTCTCCTACCGCGTTCGCACTCCCGAAGACCTCGATAAAGCAGAGAAATTTTACGCTGCGCGCGGCTGCGAAGTACGCCGCAACAAAGAGGGATTTGTTAAAGGACTGGGCGATTCAGTACGAGTCCAAGATCCGCTAGGGTTCCCCTACGAATTCTTCTACGAGGTCGAACACGTAAAGCGTCTGTGCTGGGACTACCATGTTTACACCCCCGGCGCTTTGGTCCGCTTGGACCACTTCAACCAGGTCACCCCTGATGTTCCCAAGGCAGTTGCCTACATGGAAGACCTCGGATTCCGCGTGACCGAAGATATTCAGGATGCAGAGGGTACCTCTTACGCCGCATGGATGCGCCGTAAGCCCACTGTCCACGACACCGCAATGACCGGCGGCGATGGTCCCCGCATGCACCACGTAGCATTCGCAACCCACGAAAAGCACAACATCATCGCAATCTGCGACAAACTAGGTGCTCTTCGCCTCTCCGACCACATTGAACGCGGCCCCGGGCGTCACGGCGTCTCCAACGCTTACTACCTCTATCTGCGCGACCCAGACGGTCACCGCGTAGAAATCTACACTCAGGATTACTACACCGGTGACCCTGACAACCCCCGCGTGACCTGGGACGTCCACGACAACCAACGTCGCGACTGGTGGGGTACACCCGTCGTGCCTTCCTGGTACACCGATGCCTCCCGTGTACTCGACCTCGACGGCAACCTCATGCCCTTGACCGAACGCACCGACGACTCCGAAATGGCACAAACCATCGGAGCAGATGGCTTCTCCTATACCCGTAAGGAGGAGGGTGAAGAGTCAATGCCCGAGTGGAAGCAGGGCGAGTACAAACTGGGGCACCAGCTCTAACAGGGCTGTTATACCTATAAACCTACTGGATAGAGGTGTGCGGGGAAATGCTCCTTCCCTCGCGCTGGTCCCTCGGTCAGACAGAGCCCCCGCGCATCTCTACCCATCCGGTACATCAAAGTATTAGCCCTGTGGTTTGCTCTGCAGCCTCCGTTTCATCCGTTGTCCATTCCAAGGAAGAACATGCTCACCGAAGAACAACTCACCACGATTGCAGATAATCTGGCAGAGGCTGAGAAGTCTCGGACCATGATTCCCCGCCTCACCGCCCAATACCCAGAGATGACAGTAGAAGATTCTTACGCGGTACAAAACACCTGGCGAGCACGGGGCGAGGCCGCAGGACGCCGACTGGCGGGGCGAAAAATTGGGCTTACCTCCAAAGTGATGCAGGAAGCCACCGGCATTACTGAACCTGATTATGGTGCAATTTTTGCCGATCAGATATTTGAGAACGGATCAGTGATTGAACACGCCCAATTCTCGAACGTACGCATCGAGGTGGAGCTAGCGTTCGTCCTCAAAGATGATGTGAAGGGGCCAGACACCACCATTTTTGATGTGCTCAAAGCTACTGACTATGTGGTTCCCGCGCTAGAAATTTTGAGCTCACGGATCGAGATGGAAGGCCGCACCATCGTCGATACCATCAGCGATAATGCCGCACTCGGTGGCATGATTTACGGCGGAACTCCCATAGCTCCTGATGCCGTAGATTTGCGATGGATTTCGGCACTCTTGTATCGCAACGAAACGATTGAAGATACCGGGGTTGCGGCTGCGGTACTGAACCACCCTGCGATGGGCGTGGTGTGGCTGGCTAACAAACTTGCTCAGCACGGTGATTCATTGAAGTCGGGAGAAATAATATTGGCTGGGTCTTTCACCAAGCCAATGTGGGTTTACCCCGGAGATACAGTGCATGCTGACTATGGTGATTTGGGGTCAATTTCATGTCGCTTCGAGTAAAAAAGATGCTGGCGGATGAGGCAAACCTCCCCGTCCCCGGTTTGCCTCCCAGCTTCAAAGACCTCTTCAGCCCCGTTGCCCAGCAAAATTCTGACGCACCGGTCACTGGACTTTTTGTCTGCTCTGGTGATGTAGGAGTCGCAGAGATTTGTGCCGGCGCGGGTTTTGACTACCTTTTGATTGATGGTGAGCATGCGCCGCTGTCGTTGCAAAACATCCAGAATCAACTCCGTACTGTAGCTGCTTACCCAACGCTGGCTCTGGTGCGCGTGCCCTCCAATCATGAAGTCACCATTAAGCAGTATCTAGATTTGGGTGCTCAATCCTTGCTTGTACCTATGGTCGATACTGCCGACGACGCGCGTGTAGCCGCCGCTGCGGTGGAATACCCCGGCTCCGGCGTCCGAGGAGTGGGGTCGGCGCTTGCCCGTTCGGCCAGGTGGAACCGTGTGCCTCAGTATCTAGCGAATGCCCGCGCATCGATCTCTTTGGTGGTTCAAATCGAATCTGCTGAGGGAGTCAAAAACGTCGATGAGATTTTGGCGGTGGAGGGTGTTGATGCGCTTTTCATTGGTCCTTCAGACCTAGCAGCATCGATGGGGTATTTAGGGCAGCAGAATCATGAAGAAGTTGTTTCTGCTGTTTTGGAGGTCATCAAGAAAGCGAATGAGCGCGGCAAAATCGTGGGTGTGAATGCCTTTGATCAGGAGCAGGCGCAAGAGTATCTCCTCGCGGGAGCGGACTTTATTAACATTGGTGCGGATGTGGCACTTTTAGCGCGAGCAACCGAGAATTTAGCGCAGTTATGGCGCCGCGATCAAGGCGGTCAGCAGATTACCTCCAGTTACTAGAATTAGCGCATGAAAATATACCTAAATATTTGGAGATAAAGATGTGAGGGTCGTATCATTAGGTATGCCTCAGTAAAAGCTCAGGTAATCCTAGAGAAAGCACCTCATCGTGTTTCAAAATTTCCTCATCGGTCTGCGAGAAGGACTGGAAGCAGCCCTCATCGTAGGAATTTTGATTGCTTACGTTCGCAAAACAAACCGCGCATTTTTGCTACCTAAAATTTGGATGGGTGTTTCGCTGGCGATTCTGATATCGCTAGGATTTGGAGCTTTCCTGACTTTCGGACCCAACGGTCTCACTTTCGAAGCACAGGAAGCAATTGGCGGTGCGCTGTCTATCATCGCCGTGGGGTTTGTGACGTGGATGATTTTCTGGATGGCAGAGAACTCACGCAATCTCTCCAAACAACTGGGACAGCGTATCGATGCGGTGGAAACTAGCACCTGGGGAGTCATTCTTCTGGCGGCTCTTTCAGTAGGTCGAGAAGGACTCGAAACGGCGCTGTTTCTCTGGGCAGCATCGCAATCAGCAGGTTCGGGCTCATTGGCGCTCGTCGGTGCCCTTCTTGGTATCCTCCTCGCGGTACTTCTTGCCTGGCTTTTGATGCGCGGTGTCCTTAAACTGAACCTCTCAAAATTTTTCAAGTGGACAGGCGCGTTTCTTATTTTTGTAGCAGCAGGGGTTCTTGCCTACGGTGTGCATGATCTTCAAGAAGCCGGTATTCTGCCCGGACTGCACCACCTTGCTTTCGATGTATCGGATACTATTCCGCCGACGTCGGTCGCAGGCACACTCCTCAAGGGAATTTTCAATTTTTCTCCGGCAACCACCTGGCTGGAAGCCATCGTCTGGGTACTTTATGTAGCTATTGTGCTGACCTTCTTTGTCCGCTCCTACCGTGCTCCCAAAGTCTCACCTAAGACTGCCGTTGCGAGCGTCGCTTCTTAATTTTTCTTTCTCACATCTCTATCACCCCATTGAATTTCAAGGAAAAACCGTGAAAAAACCTCTACTTATTTCAGGTGTGTCTGTCTCCCTGCTAGCAATGGCGCTGACCGGGTGCACTCCGAATAATAAGGGTGCCAGCGATTCAGACGGCACCGTATCTGTTACTTCCACCGCCTCCGAATGCAAGCTCTCTACCACCGAGGTAAAGGCAGGAAAGACTACCTTCTCCGTGAAGAACGACGGTAACGAAGTAACCGAATTCTACGTTCTGGCAGAAGATGGATTGCGTATTCTCTCCGAAGTAGAGAATATTGGCCCGAGTATTAGCCGTGATCTCACGGTGGAACTTGCCGAAGGTAAGTACAAGACTTCCTGTAAGCCGGGCATGGTGGGCGACGGCATCGTGGGAGATCTAACGGTTACATCGAACCCCGATGCCACCGCTGTTTCTGCTGATGAGCAGGCTCTGCGCGATACCGCCATTTCCCAGTACACCTCCTATGTCAAGGACCAGGTAGAGCAGCTCAAGACCGCTACTGGTGACTTCGCCGAAGCATATCAGTCTGGTGACTTCGAGAAGGCGCGTGTACTCTACCCCCAGGCGCGATTGCATTTCGAACGTATAGAACCTGTTGCTGAGTCATTTGGCGATCTTGATCCCAAGCTAGACGCCCGCGAAGCCGACGTTGAAGAAGGCCAGGAATGGACCGGATGGCACAAGATAGAAAAAGATCTCTGGCAGCCTAAACCTGCTGAAAACGATGGCAAAACCTACACTGCCCTCACCGATGCTGAACGCGCTAGAGTTGCCGAACAACTGGTCACCGACACCAATTCCCTCTACGAGAAGACCCGCGATGTCGATTTGACGGTGGATCAGATTGCTAACGGCGCCAAGGGTCTCCTTGATGAAGTTACCGCATCTAAAGTCACCGGTGAAGAAGAAATCTGGTCGCATACAGATCTTTCGGACTTTCAAGGAAACGTTGACGGCGCTCGGGTAGCTTTCGAAGATCTTCGCCCTATCGTGGAGAAAAAAGACTCTGAATTAGCGTCCAACATCGACGAAAAATTCAAAGACGTGCAAACTCTCCTCGACCAGCATCGGGAGGGCGAAGGATTCGTGTCTTACACCGAGCTTAGTGAAGACCAAGTGCGTGAACTATCCGACTCTATTGATGCCCTCAGCGAGCCTTTGAGTAAGCTCACCGGCGTCGTTGTCTCCTAGAAGAATCCCATGAATACTGAACCGAATCCCATTCACCAGCCTGTTTCATCGTCTGACGAAAAAACTTCAGGCGTCAGTCGTCGAGCTGTCTTCGGGGGTGTGGCTGGAGCAGCTGCGCTCACCGGCGCGGTGGCGGGCGGCTATGCCTGGGGAAACCACCAGAACTCATCCGAGGAAACTGTTTCCGACTCCTACGAGTTTTGGGGCGAACACCAGCCTGGAATAGATACCCCTGTGCAAGACCGCCTTCATTTTGTGGGGTTGACGGTCAAGACCGAGAAAGTGGAGCAGCTGGTTAAGCTCTTTAAAGACTGGTCTGAGGCGAGCGCGCGGTTGATGTCGGGGCAACCGGTGGGGGAGGAAACCTCCTATAAAGCGCCGCCGGATGACACCGGTGAAGCGCTAGACCTTTCTGCTTCGCACCTGAGTATCACCTTTGGGCTAGGTCGATCTCTATTTGTTGATGAGCAAGGTAACGATCGGTTCGGTCTGAAAGACCACATGCCCGAGGGTCTCATTGACGTGCCCCATATGAGTGGGGACATGTTGGAAGAGGCTCGTAGCGGTGGTGATTTGTGCATTCAAGCGTGTGCCGATGATCCTCAGGTTGCCGTGCACGCTATTCGTAATTTGGTGCGTATTGCTTCAGGACGCGCGGTCGTTAAGTGGAGTCAGCTAGGGTTTGGGCGCACGTCCTCCACCAGTACCCAGCAGGCAACTCCGCGCAATTTGTTTGGGTTTAAGGATGGTACTGCCAATCTTAAAACTGAAGAGCCGGAGCTTCTTCAAGAACACGTGTGGGTGGATACCCAGGATGAGAAGGAACCTGCCCAGTGGATGGCAAGCGGCTCATATTGTGCCGTGCGTCGAATCCGCATGATGATTGAAACCTGGGATAGGGCGCCTCTTCAGGAGCAGGAAGATATCGTGGGCCGCACTAAAGTCAGTGGCGCGCCGCTTTCTGGCGGAGGCGAATTTGATGCTCCCCAGTTCGACATGCAGGGCAAAAAGGGGCCGATTATTCCGGTTGATTCTCACGTTCGACTGATGCACCCGCAGATGAATGGGGGAGTGCAGATGCTTCGTCGCGGATTCAACTATACGGATGGCACCGATGGTTTGGGCCACCTTGATGCGGGGCTGTTTTTCATAGCCTATGTGCGGGATCCTCGCACTCATTTTGTTCCGCTATTGCGCACGATGATGCGTTCTGATGCACTGAGCGAATACTTACGTCATACTTCAAATGCGTTGTTTGCTATCCCACCGGGTTGCAAAGACGAGAATGATTTCATTGCATCAGGTTTATTCAAAGCGGCGAAAATCGCTATTGATTGAGACGACGGCGTAACGAAACGGCGAAAACTCCTGGTAACGGCGTACTTAAGGTATTTTATAAATCACATACTTATTCAGTTTGTGCAATGAAGCACAACGCCGATATCAGGAGTTCACTGTGTCTATTCCTCCACCTCAGAACCAAAACCCCGGTTATAGCCACGCACCGAGTGATACTCAGGCTATATCCATCGAAAATAACTATCCCGCCACGGGTGCAATCTATCCCCCCGGACAGCATCCTCGTGTGAAGTCCTTACTGTCTCTTACTCTAGGGTCCGCTGCGATCTTCGCCCTCACTCAGATTTTGGGTATTTTTACGCCTGTTCAAGAGTCGGGGATTACGCTGAGCGCCAGTAGCGACTCCGGAGCTTTTCAGACGGATCCCCTCCTTGGCGGTATCTTGGGTCTGGTCGTTGGCCTTGCGCTCTACGCCCTGGTGTACAGCCTAATCAAGAAGGGTAAAAAATCTGGTCGAATCACCGGCATCGTGTTTTGTATCTTGGGCACTATCGGTGCTTTCTTCGGTATCTTTAGTTTGCTCTTTATCGAGATGCCGTGGGGGCTGCTTTCCACCATCGTGTATCTGGCATTTTTTATCGTCAATATTTTCTGGCTGATGCGTGCATTCCACTCTGATACGAAAGCTAACTTGGTCTAACCAAACCCCGCGTGACCTACGAGGGCCTCCTCACCACTTCATCCCCGCCCCAGCGGGGATGAAGTATTTAAGCACGAAAAATATGCTCAAAATATTTGGAATCAATGATGCAACAATGGGTTTCGGTCGATACCCTTAAAGGACAAAACTACGTACTTCAAGCGTTGGGAAAATACAATGGCACCGTCTAAAACTGAATTACTACACGAAAGCGGTTATGGAACTAGTTCGACGTACGGGGACTACAACACCTACCAAGACCAAGGTTTCTCCAAGCAGCAAGACCAGGCAATCAATCCGTTTGCAACCAACGCAGGGTACGCCTTTAGCCCCTCGCCACGTACTCCGAACCCCGCTATCCAGAAATCTCAGTGGGTTTTGTTGGGGTCTGCTCTTTGTTTCGTAGGTGCCATCATCTTGGGATTTACGCAAAATGCTCAAATTGCTGCAAGAATTGGTAACCTATCCTCCGGCGCAGCCATTGCTGCCGGAGTCTGCCAGGTGATTACTGCCCTCTTCCTTTACGGGCTCGTTGCCTATCTCATGAACCGCCGCGAAAATAACGGGCGTATGATTGGCATTGCTTTTTCTCTCATCGGAATCGTGATGGGGATTATTTGGGCAGTCTTCGGTTTTTTCAGCGGAAACATTCTCGGTGTAATTGCGGCAGTACTTTGCTCGGGCGTCGTACTCTTCAACTGCATCTGGCTCTATCAGACTAACCAGCCCAAGCTCCATCGTGGACTGCGTAAATAAAGTTTGAGTTAGCTCATCTTTTGAACCAGTAGGTGGGCGCGAATCGCAAGACTTGCGCCCACCTACTAAACTAGGGAACGAATGAAACTGGGCTCAGCACCCAGCCACCGCGTTAAGAGATGAGTAATTCATGAGCGAATCTTTGCCCCAGAACGCAAATACGCCCGAATCATATCGGATTCTGGCGAATATCAAAGATGTTCTGGAAAGTTCTGAGAACGGGCTCGACACCGTTCGTCAGGCATTTACCGACGAATTTGAACGAGCCAACACAGCAATCAAAGAACATTCAGCTTCTTTCGACGAGCTGAAAGAAACACGTTTGGCATTCTTGGGGGATAAGGGTTCATTTACCCTTGCCAACAAGCAGATGCGCGAATTGAGCAAAGAACACAAAGCTGAGGTTGGCAAGCTCATGGGTCAAGCCCGCGGCCGCCTCACCAAAGCAATTGATGCTCGCACTCACGAACTAGAAGAAGAACGCGACGCTCGCATTCTTGTGGAAGAAGCGGTCGACGTCACCGCAGCATCACCTCGCCGCCCCCTAGGCGGACGCCACCCCTTGGGTATTCTCCAGGAACGCCTCACCGATACTTTCGTGGCGATGGGCTGGGAAGTTGCAGACGGCCCAGAAATCGAATCCGAATGGTTCAACTTCGATTCCTTGAACTTCAAGCCGGATCACCCCGCGCGCGAACTACAAGATACTTTCTTCATCGAACCTGCAGAAGCACACCTGCTCCTTCGTACTCATACGTCTCCGGTTCAGATGCGCTCGTTGTTGACCCGCGAGTTGCCCGTCTACGTCGTCTGCCCCGGTCGCGTGTACCGCACCGATGAACTAGACGCTACCCACACCCCGGTCTTCCACCAGATTGAAGGTCTGGCTGTTGACAAGGGACTGACTATGGCCCATCTCAAAGGCACGTTGAACCACATGGTGAAAGAAATGTTTGGCCCCGAAGCGAAAATTCGCCTGCGTCCTAACTACTTCCCTTTTACCGAACCATCTGCTGAGCTGGACCTCTGGCATCCCGGCGCTAAGGGCGGACCCCAGTGGATTGAATGGGGCGGCTGCGGCATGGTGCACCCCAATGTATTGCGCGCCGCGGGTATTGATCCTGAAGTCTATTCAGGCTTCGCATTTGGCATGGGTATCGAGAGAACTCTGATGTTCCGTAACGATGTTCCCGACATGCACGACATCATCGAAGGCGACATTCGCTTCAGCCAGCAGTTCGGAATGGAGATTTAATAATGCGTATCCCACTTTCTTGGTTGCGTGAATACGCACCGGTCCCTGCAGATGCAACTGCCGAAGACGTCATGGAAACTCTAGTGACCGTCGGCTTTGAAGAAGAAGCTGTTCACCGCCCCACCGATGAACTTTCCGGCCCGATTGTGGTGGGTCAGGTTCTTTCGATGGAACCGGAAACTCACTCCAACGGTAAGACAGTGAACTGGTGCCAGGTTCGGGTTGTTCCTGAAGGGCAGCCTCAGACTCTCACTGGAAAAGGAATCGAAGAATCAGGCGTTCAGGGCATTATCTGTGGCGCCCATAATTTCAAGGTAGGGGACAAGGTCGTTGTTACTCTTCCTGGCGCTGTTCTGCCCGGCGGATTCGCGATTACCGCTCGTAAGACCTACGGGCATAAGTCCGCCGGCATGATTGCTTCGGTACGCGAACTGGGCATCGGCGATGACCACAACGGTATCCTCGTACTTTCAGATATCGGGTTAGATCCAGAAATCGGTACGGATGCTATGGAACTTTTGGGGCTCTACGATCAGGCCGCTGAAGTTAACGTGACACCGGATCGCGGTTACGCCTTTTCAATCCGAGGAATCGCCCGTGAATACTGCCACGCCACTCACACTGAGTTTGAAGATTTTGTATTGGACCTGGCAGAGCGCGCACCTGCTGCAAATAACTCGGGATTGCCTGTCGAAATCTCCGATGAGGCGCCCATCCACGGGAACGTTGGTTGCACACGCTTTGTAGCGCGACAGGTTTCCGGAGTAAATTCCGCTGCACCGACCCCCACCTGGATGTCCTCCCGACTCCGCTTGGCTGGTGTCCGCTCCATTTCGCTTCCCGTTGATATCTCAAACTACGTGATGCTGGAGACCGGACAGCCCCTGCACTTTTACGATGCAGACAAACTGGACGGCGGAATCGTCGTTCGCCGGGCGCGCACCGGTGAAAAGCTCACGACACTCGACGATAAGACTCGGGAACTGAACACCGAAGATTTGCTCATCTGCGATCAGTCAGGCCCTATTGGTCTTGCTGGCGTGATGGGCGGGGCGACCACGGAAACTTCGTCGGACACCACCACCATCATTATTGAAGCTGCTCGTTTCGATGAGGTGTCCATCGCTCGTACCTCTCGCCGCCACAAGCTTTCATCCGATGCTTCAAAGCGTTTTGAACGCGGAGTGGACTTCAAGCTGCAAGCAGCAGCAGCTCAGCGAGCGGTTGACCTTTTGGTTGAACTTGCAGGGGCAACGGTGGAAGAAGGTGTCACCGATTTCAATAACACGGTGGAGAACGAACCCATCGAGCTGCCTACCGGTTACACCTCTGCGCGAGTTGGCGTAGAGTACTCGGAAGCTCAAATTGTTGATGCTCTCACTGAAATCGGTGCCGAAGTAGTATCCTCCGGGGAAAACTTCAAGGTGACAGCTCCTTCGTGGCGACCAGATATTGCCGATAAGGAAGATCTCACCGAGGAAATCGCTCGCCTGGTAGGTTATGACAAGATTCCTTCTACCCTTCCCGTTGCTCCTCCCGGTCGCGGTTACACCGACGAGCAAGTCGCGCGGCGTCGGGTGCTCGATGCGCTTGCCGTGGCAGGTATGACTGAAGTTCAGGCATACCCCTTCGTTGCACAGACTGCTAATAACCTTTGGGCGACTCCCGAGGCGGGGCAGAAGCTTGAGTCTATTAAGCTGGCAAACCCCATTGCTGAGACCCAGGCATGGCTGCGCCGTTCTCTGATGCCCGGTTTGGTAGAGGTACTCAAACGAAACCTTTCTCGTGGCTTCAAGAACCTGGCGATCTTTGAATCGGGGCATGTATTTATTCCCGGTTCTCAGACCGGTTCAACACATATTCCAGGGCTGGGCGCCAAACCTGGTGACGACGTCTTGGCCGATCTCAACGCTGGTATTCCCTTTCAGCCGCGCTACGTTGCCGGTTTGTTTGCAGGAAATGAGCACGCTGAAATGCCGGGAACCACGGCTCGTGCCTACGATTGGCGCGATGCATTGGATGCAGTTCAGCTGATTGCAGATGCAACAGGGGCAGAAATCAGTGTGGTTCAGGGAACGCACCAGGCGTTTCATCCAGGTAGAACGGCAGAATTGCGCAACTCTGAGGGTGAAACCTTAGGATTCGCGGGGGAACTTCACCCCAAGCTACTCAAGGATAACGATTTGCCGGAGCGCACCTGTGCCTTCGAAGTTGATTTCACTCGTATGCTCAACGACAAATCCGACCGGGTGGAGGCATACGGTATCTTCGGTTACCCCGCAACTAACCAGGACGTAGCGTTAATCGTTGACGCTACCGTTCCCGCTGCAGAAATCTCAGCTGCTCTCGCTGAAGGCGCAGGAGATTTGCTGGAAGATATTCGGGTCTTTGACGATTATCGGGGGGTGGGAATCGAAGAGGGCAAGAAATCTGTAGCATTTGCGCTACGTTTCCGTGCTGACGATCGCACGCTCACTGCCGAAGAAGCCTCGGCATCTCGTGAAGCTGCTATTGCAGTTGCTGCCGAACGTTTTGGAGCAGTTTTGCGCGGCTAAAAATCCTTGGATTCTCTTCTTTGAAGGAGGATAGGGCGGTGTTCTTCAACCGAAGAACACCGCCTTTTTTCAGTTATCCCTTGTAGACTGTAGTATTAGCCCCCCAAGCACCTTAAATTTTGGAGTATTTTTATGGTTCACGAACCTCAGGAAATAGACAACGATTCTTTCTTTGAGATGGCAGAAGATGATGTCTATGAAAACGAGGTAGATAATCGCGGACGCTGGTTGACTGTGGCAATGGTGCTTTTGGCAACCATTGTGGCAATTTTCCTCTGCGTTTTGGGAATCCGCCAGCTTTCCGAAGCTAATCAGAACAAGGGATATGAGGACAAGAGCTGGGTCATGAGCGGCACATATGTTGATTTGACTCCTGACCTGCAGACCAAATCTAATGTGGCTATCTATAGCGGCGCGGTTCCTGCAGATGACCAGCTCAAAGAAATTACCTATGTTTCTAACCTGAATGATTCAAAGAAGATTCAGCCGGGTGAGACGGTTCAGTTCCGCGGAACTCAAAACGGTTCGGTTGAGGGCGATTTTGACAAGGACGTCGATGCTCTTCTGGCTAAAACCGGAGATCACCAGGTTGAAGTTGTGCGAACAGGCGAAAAAGGTAGCCTCAAACCCGTTACTTCTTCTCTCGTTTCTCAGCAGCAGATTATGGGCTGGGCGTCGCTGATTGGTGCCGTCGTTGTTTTTGCAGCTGGTGTTTTTGCGGCGATCTTCCTCAACCGTCGCGCTCGTGCTGAGGAAGACCTTGACTAGTCTCATCTAAGGCATGAGCAAGACTTTTCCACGAGTATGCCGCCCTTCAAGATATTCGTGGGCTTGGCTTGCTTGAGTCAGAGGAAAAATTTGATCAATAGTAACAGTGAGCTCTTTGGCCAGAATACGGTCAAAGAGCTCATTCATTCTCCACAGGAATTCAGGGCGGTTGAGCGTGTAGTGAGCCAGGGTGGGACGGGTAACGTACAGCGAACCTAAGGCATTTAGCTGTTGGAGGTCAAAGGGCGGTACTTGCCCGGATGCGCCCCCGAAGAGGACGGCGGTTCCGCGCGTCTTGAGGGTTTTGAGGGTTTGGTCAAATGTTGTTTTGCCTACTGAGTCGTAGGCGACGTCCACACCTTTGCCTTGAGTAATTTCTAGGGTTTCTTCGGCAAAGTTGTCGTAGAAGAGCACATGATCTGCGCCGTGGTTGAGCGCGATGCGTTTCTTTTCTTCGATGGAGACGGTAGTAATAACCGTAGCGCCGATTGACTTGAGTAGTTGAATCGCTATTCCTCCTACCCCGCCTGCTCCTGCGTGGAGGAGAACGGTGTGTTCGGGGTTGACGGCAAAGGTTGAGCGGGTGAGATAGTGAGCAGTCATGCCTTGTAGGGGGAGCGCTGCGGCAATCTCATCTGAAATCTCGTCTGGAACGGCAGCGGCAAATTCTTCGGGTACGGTAAAGAATTCCCCGTAGGTTTGGGTAGCTGAAGCGGTAGTTATTCGATCGCCTACAGAAAATTCGCTCACCTGATCACCCACCGCTTCTACGATTCCGCATGCCTCTCCACCAGGTATGAAAGGGAGCTTTACCGAATAGACGCCGGCTCGTTGGTAGGTTTCTATAAAGTTGACCCCGGTAGCGCGCGTTTTGACTAACAGTTCGTGGGCGCCAGGAGGGGGCACAGGAGCTTGCGATGGGCGCAGGACGCTCGGGTCTCCAGTTTCTTGGACAAGGACAACGTTTTGAGTCTGTGAAGTATTCATGTGTTCTAGACTACTCCAGCACCCTAACGGTTTGAGTATGCACGCAAGAAAAAGGAATATTGATATAAACGCCAAAATATATGAATAAATATGTTTATATTCGTATAAATGTGCGTTATGGTGGCTCCATGACACTTTCAGTTGCAGTCTCAGGTGCCACCGGGTACGCAGGTGGCAAAGTTCTTCGTTTGCTCACCTCCCACTCCGAGGTAGACGTAAAAACTGTGTGCGCCAACAGCCAAGCAGGTCAACGACTGGGAGAAATAGCACCGCACCTGCGAAAGTATTCGACGATGGTGTTGCAGGAAACTACTGCGGACGCTTTACGGGGGCACGAGGTCGTCTTTCTCGCCCTACCGCACGGTGCATCGGGAGAACTAGCCGCAGAACTCAGTGAAGATACACTGGTCATCGATGCAGGGGCCGACTACCGACTCATCAACGCTGCTGACTGGAAGCAGTACTACGGCACTGAATACGCAGGGTCATGGCCCTACGGGCTGCCTGAGTTCACCTTTCCTAGGGGTCAGAAGCAACGGGAAAATCTAGAAAACACGAAGCGCATTGCAGTGCCAGGTTGCTATCCCACCGCAAGTATTCTTGCGTTGCTGCCGGGGTTTCAGGGGCAGCTACTGGAGGTGGACGACGTCGTTATCGTAGCCGCATCAGGAGTAAGCGGCGCGGGCAAGAGCTTGAAACCTCATTTGTTGGGTTCCGAATCCATGGGATCTATGAGTCCCTATGGGGTAGGTGGAATGCACCGGCATACACCTGGGATTGAATCTACGTCGATTCGAGGAACTTCGCTATGACTGATATGCAAAAATCATTAATGGATCAGTACCACCAAGATCTGCTGGGGGTCTTTGGTGATCCGGGGTTGGTGATTGAAAAAGGAAACGGTTGTCTTCTTGAGGATGTCAACGGCAAACGCTATCTTGATTTGCTGGCGGGAATTGCCGTCAACGCCTTGGGGTATGTCCACCCTATGCGGGTGAAAGCCGTCAATGAACAGGCAAATCGACTAGCTCATATTTATAATCTCTTTACCACGCCTCAGCAGCTTGCTCTGGGTAACAAGCTCTCTGAGCTTTTTAATTCCGCTGAACCCGTTCAAGCTTTTTTCTGCAACTCGGGAACCGAGGCGAACGAAGCCGCCTATAAACTCGCCCGTCGTTTTGCCAACCAGCACGGAAAAAAGACTATTCTTGCACTTGACCATATATTCCATGGACGAACGGTCGGTGCGTTGTCGCTGACGTGGAAGCCTGCTTATCGTGAGCCTTTTGAACCGTTGCCCGCAGGAATTAATCATATTCCTGCAACGATTGAGGCTTTAGAAGAAAACCTCACGGATGATGTTGCAGCATTATTTGTAGAGCCTATTCAAGGAGAAGCCGGAGTGTTGCCGCTTCCCGGTGGCTACCTGTAGAAAGCGCGCGAACTTACCCGTCAGAAGAACGCGTTCCTCATTGTGGACGAGGTACAAACGGGGATGGGCCGCACTGGCCGTTGGTTGGAATGTACCCGCGAACTTGACGCGCAGTCTATGCCCGATGCGATCACCCTGGCTAAGGGCCTTGGGGGCGGGTTCCCTATCGGCGCTTTGCTAGTGAACGGGGCAGAAAATCTTTCGATTTTGCAAGCAGGGATGCACGGAACTACCTTTGGCGGTAACCCGCTGGCATGCGCTGCAGCATTGGCGACTCTCTCGGTGATTGAAGAAGAGAATCTACTGGCATCAGCTCAGCATCTGGGTGACAGCGTGCGAGCGCACATTGAAAAAGTAGTAGGGGTAGTAAGTACCAGCGGTGCGGGTTTCCTGATTGGAATTCAGCTGGAGTCAGATGCTACAGCATCCGGCGCCCCCTGGCTCCTCGCTGCGTATATATTGCCCGCGAAAAAGGCTTTATCCTCAACGCAACGGATGCGAAAACTTTACGTATTGCCCCGCCCCTGATTATCAGCGCTGCCGAGCTGAGTAGTTTTGCTGATGCTCTGGGGTCAATTATCGCTGAAGCCGCGGCGTCCTAAGCAAATAGATTTTGTATGCATATAGTGCATAAATATCGCTACCTAGCCTTATAATTATTGAGAGTGCCGATTCATAAACTAATTGGTGCATGTATAAACAGGAGAAAATCATGGTTCGACACTTTCTGAAAGACACAGATCTCACGCCCACGGAGCAGGCTCGCGTGCTGCGTCTAGCAGCAGAGTTTAAAGCTGATCGGTTTTCTCAGCAACCGCTTAGTGGCCCCCAAACAGTTGTGGTAATTTTCGACAAGACCTCCACTCGAACTCGCGTCTCATTTGCCACGGGAATTACTGAAATGGGGGGTTTCCCGCTGGTGATGGACTCGGGTGAATCCCAACTTGGTCATAAAGAATCTATTGAAGATACATCTCGGGTACTTACTCATATGGCCTCTGCTATTGTCTGGCGAACTTCCGCGCAGGAAGGGCTGGAAAAGATGGCGGCACATGCAACAGTGCCTGTCGTTAACGCACTTTCTGACCGATATCATCCCTGCCAAATACTTGCAGACCTTCAAACCATGCAAGAAAATCTAGGTGATTTGAGGGGCAAGACTCTGGCTTACCTGGGCGATGCAGCCAACAACATGGCGCACTCCTACCTGCTGGGGGGAGTGACGGCGGGAATGAACGTCCATATTGCTGGTCCTGCCGATTATCAACCCGATTCAACCGTTGTTCAGGAAGCACATCAGCGGGCTGGAGAAACCGGCGCCACCATTCTCATCACCGATAGCCCCGAGGAAGCACTGCAGGGAGCCGATGTTGTCATTACCGATACTTGGATATCAATGGGGCAAGAGGAAGAAAAAGGTCAACGCGAAAGCATCTTCCGCCCCTATCAAGTAGATTCCGGAGCAATGGCTCAGGCGAACGATCATGCAATCTTTATGCACTGCCTACCCGCCTATCGAGGCTTCGAAGTCGCCGCTGACGTCATAGACGGCCCCCAATCAGTGGTGTGGGACGAAGCCGAAAACCGGCTACACGCCCAAAAAGCACTTCTCACATTTTTACTTGAAGAATCAATTACCCGATAATAATAAAAAATCACTTCGCATACGAGGAACAAATAGATGGCAATCCCTTCCACCAAAACCGCGAGGCAAGCGCGCATCGTAGACCTGCTTTCCAGCCACCGAGTGCGCTCGCAAGCAGACCTTGCGCAATTGTTGACCAACGACGGCGTCAAGGTCACTCAAGCTACGCTTTCCCGAGATCTTGTAGAAATTGGGGCAGAACGCGTACGGGACGAAAAATCAGGTCTTATTTATGCTGTGCCTAATCATCCGGTCCGTCGCTCATCATCAGATGGTATTGATGCCCGTATGATTTCTCTCTTCAAGGAACTTCTCATCACAGCTGAAGCTTCGGGCAATCTCGTTATTTTGCGCACGCCCCCGGGTGCCGCACAATTTCTCGCGTCATCCATTGATCAAGCAGGAATCGACCGTGTTCTCGGTACTATCGCGGGCGACGACACTGTCATGGTTATCACTCGCGCCGCCATGGGAGCAGAAGAGATGGCGGAGCAATTTCTTGAATGGGCCGCGTAAATGTGGAGCCTACCGTAGGAGGTTGCATCGCACCATTGGGTTCCTTACCGTTCCTATCGGCTCTACTTCCCGGCTAACAGTTCTTTCATGCGTGGCAAATTGAAAAAATCAGCAACCTCTGCAGGGGTTTGGTGGCCTAGCTGAGGGTCTGCGCCGGCGTTAAGCAAGATCTTGGTGATTTCTTCATTATTGCGGAAGACTGCGCAGACCAGTGGGGTCTGTCCACGGTCATTGAGTGCATCCATATTTGCTTCTCGGCTTAGTAAGAGCTCCACCAGCTGAGTGTGCTCATGATAGGCGGCAAGGATGAGAAGCGAATCCCCTTTGGCGTCTGTAAAATCTACAGGGATTCCCTGGTCGAGTAGTGAGGTTAGCTTGGCAAGGTGGCCGGCCCTTACTACATCAAAGATGGCATTGAGGTACTCAATTTCTTCATCGCTGAGTTCAAAACTTGTTGATTCAACTGGCATGTGAAACCTTTCCATTCCCTTATTATGAGTAAATCATAATAAGGAAATTGATGCAATAGCCTGTATAAAATAAGCCCATAACGGCATAAGATGCTGACACCTATTTCGCTCGGCAGAATCCAGCGAATATTTGAAGAGGAGAAACGGTGGCACTTTCTAAGTCATTCCAGTTCAATCTTGCCCATCTTCTGGAATCTTCGTCTTCAGAATCAACCGCGCTGGTTACAGGTGATGTTGAGATGTCCTATCCAGACCTCAAAGCAGCGGTAGGTCAAGCGGGGAAATGGCTGCAACACCTGGGTGTTTGCCCTGGGGATCGCGTTGCCCTCTCCTTACCGAACGTAGTGCAGATGCCTGTCCTTTATTTTGCTGCTCTCAGCATGGGGGCCGTGGTGGTGCCGTTGAATCCTCTACTCAGTACCGATGAGGTCAATTTTCATATAGAGGATTCGGGGGCGCGCCTGCTGATTTGCTGGGATAGCTCCAGAGTCGCCCAAGAGAGTTCAAGCCACCAAATATCTGCGGTTCAACAGATAGAAATAAGTGCTCATACTACTTTTCCCGCCGATGAATCATCAGAAGATGCAGGGGAGTGGACTTCATATGCTGTGGGTAAGAATGATCCTGCAGTAATTCTTTATACCTCCGGCACTACGGGTAAACCTAAAGGTGCTGTGCTGACACATAAGAATCTGCTTTCGAACGCTTGCACCGTGGCAGATTTCTTTGAGTACCGTTCTGATGATGTATTTTTTGGTGGGCTACCGCTTTTCCATGCCTTCGGGCAGACCGTTTCTATGAATGCTGTCTTCGCTGCAGGAGCATCCATTGCCTTGCTTCCAAGGTTTACTCCCGACGCCGCAGCTGAGCTGTGTGAACAGAAGGGCGTTACGGTCTTCGCAGCTGTACCTTCGATGTACTCGGCCCTAGCTGCCTACTGTGAAACACGGGATGTAAGTGGTTTATACGGAAAAATCCGGTTTGGGATATCTGGCGGTTCTCCTTTACCGGCATCGGTGCATTCTGATTTTGCGCGTCTCTTGGCATGCCCTATCTATGAAGGATACGGTTTGTCTGAGACGGCGCCCGTCGTCAGCTTCAACCAAGAACGATTTGGGTTGGTAGTGGGTTCAGTGGGGCGTGCGATTCCTGGAGTCCAAGTTGCGGTGCGGGGGAAGGATGGGCAAGAACTTCCTGCAAATGAGCCCGGCGAGTTATGGGTGCGAGGCGATAATGTGATGGCTGGCTACTGGGGTAATCTCCAGGAAACTGCGAAAGTATTTGACGGCGATTGGTTTGCCACGGGGGACGTGGCCCGTATCGATGAGCTGGGAAATATCTTCATTGTTGACCGTATTAAAGACATGATTTTGCGGCATGGTTACAGCGTGTATCCGCGGGAGATTGAAGATGTCATGTATTCCCATGCGGGGGTGCGTCTGGTTGCAGTGGTAGGTGTACCGGATGTGCGAGTGGGTGAGGAAATTTGTGCCTATATTGTTCCCAAGGAGGCTCTAAATATAACTGCCCAGAATGCTTTGATTGAGGAGCTGAACACCCTCTGCCGAGAGAAACTGGCGTCCTATAAGTACCCTCGTCAATTTCGGGTCGTGAAAGATTTACCGCTGGGTCCCACGGGGAAAATCCTGAAGCGGGAGCTGGCGCAATAGTATGAGTTTCCTTGAAGATGAAGAAATTTGGGCTCACTTCGGTCACTCCAACTTGCATAATTATTGATTCATGTTAATAATTATTTATAACCAATTTTTTTGTTTGCCTAGGCAGACCACGAAAGGATGACGATGAAGGATCGCGTAGTACTTGCATATTCAGGTGGTCTAGATACCTCCGTAGCAATTGGCTGGATTGGCGAGGCCACAGGAACAGAAGTTATTGCGGTTGCTGTTGACGTAGGACAGGGCGGCGAGGATCTTGAGACTATTCGCCAGCGCGCTCTCGACTGCGGCGCCGTCGAAGCATATGTGGCAGATGCCCGCGATGAATTTGCTAGCGAATACTGCATGCCCGCGCTGAAGGCGAATGCCTTGTATATGGATGCATATCCGCTAGTTTCTGCGGTATCGCGTCCCGTCATCTCTAAGCACCTGGTGAAAGCTGCTCAAGACTTCGGGGCAACTACCGTAGCTCACGGTTGCACAGGCAAGGGTAATGACCAGGTTCGTTTTGAGGTCGCCATTCAGACTCTCGGCCCCGACTTGAAGTGCATTGCACCCGTTCGCGACCTTGCGTTGACTCGTGAAAAGGCAATTGGGTATGCAGAGAAGAATAATTTGCCGATTGTAACCACAAAGAAGAATCCCTTCTCTATTGATCAAAACGTCTGGGGGCGCGCGGTGGAAACCGGGTTCCTCGAAGACATCTGGAATGGCCCGAGCAAGGATGTCTACGACTACACTGATGATCCAACTTTCGCGCCGGCTCCCGATACCGTCGTCATTACCTTCAAAGAAGGTATTCCGGTAGCTATTGATGGTCAGGCTGTATCACCGCTTGAGGCGATTCAGCAGATGAACCATCGTGCCGGCGCACAGGGTGTTGGTCGTATCGATTTGGTAGAAGATCGCCTAGTAGGTATCAAATCCCGTGAAATTTATGAGGCACCTGGCGCGATGGCTTTGATTGCTGCGCACAAGGAACTTGAAAACGTCACTATTGAGCGCGAACAGGCTCGTTTCAAGAAGACTGTGGGTCAGCGCTGGACCGAGTTGGTGTATGACGGTCAGTGGTTCTCCCCTCTGAAGAAGTCTTTGGATGCGTTTATCGATGACACTCAGAAGATGGTCAATGGCGAGATTCGCATGGATCTGCATTCAGGACGCGCAGTTGTCACCGGACGTCGTTCAGATACCTCTCTCTACGATTTCAACTTGGCGACTTACGATGAAGGCGACAGCTTCGATCAGTCCCAGGCAAAGGGATTCATTGAACTGTTTGGTATGTCTTCTAAGGTTGCATCTTCGCGCGATCAGCGGTTGGGCAAGTAGGACTGTGGGCGGGCTGGTTGCAGTCCGCCCCTGTAATTTCTAGTGGTTTTTTCTCCAAGTTTTTAGGGTCTTTGTATGTCTTCTCATGAAAAACATGGCACAAATTCTGGTGCTTTGTGGGGCGGTCGGTTTGTCGGCGGCCCTTCGGATGCTTTAGCTGCGTTGTCGAAATCTACCCAGTTTGACTGGCGGCTGGCGCCTTACGATATCGCCGGTTCACGGGCTCATGCTCGCGTGCTCCAACAAGCTGGTTTGCTTACCGACACTGAGCTTTCGGGGATGATTTCTGCCCTGGATCAGCTGGAAGCTGATGTTCGCGATGGTTCTTACACTCCGGCAAACTCAGATGAAGATGTGCACGGATCATTGGAGAAAGGTCTCATCGAACGTGCGGGGGCTGAGCTGGGCGGCAAATTACGCGCTGGTCGTTCGCGTAATGATCAGATTGCCACCTTGGGGCGCATGTATCTGCGCGATCATGCCTCCATCATCGCCTCTGGCGTCTTAGACATGATCGATGCACTGGTTGAACAGGCTGAGGCTCATCCTTATGCGCCGATGCCTGGGCGTACTCATTTGCAGCACGCTCAACCTATCCTTTTGTCCCATCAGTTGCTGGCGCACGCCTGGGCATTGAGCCGAGACGTGGAGCGATTGCGTGATTGGGACGCGCGTGCTGCGGTTTCGCCCTATGGTTCTGGCGCGTTGGCTGGCTCCTCCTTGGGTCTTGATCCAGAGGCTGTAGCTGCGGAATTGGGTTTTGAATCAGCGACTTTTAATTCGATCGACGGCACGGCGGCTCGGGACGTTTATGCCGAGTTTGCTTGGGTAGCGGCCATGATTGCTGTGGATCTTTCTCGATTTGCCGAAGAAGTGATTCTGTGGGCAACCAAGGAGTTCTCCTTTGTGAAGTTGCACGATTCGTTCTCGACCGGTTCCTCGATTATGCCGCAGAAAAAGAATCCTGATATCGCAGAGCTTGCTCGCGGTAAAGCCGGTCGACTCATTGGCGATTTATCAGGATTGCTTGCAACTCTGAAGGCTCTTCCGCTGGCTTATAACCGCGATTTGCAGGAAGATAAAGAGCCGGTTTTCGATGCTATTGATCAGCTGGAAGTTCTTTTACCGGCAATGTCTGGCATGATGTCCACTCTCACCTTCAATACTGAGCGTTTAGCTGAGTTAGCACCCCAGGGGTTTGCACTGGCAACCGATATTGCCGAGTGGTTGGTTCGCCAAGGCGTACCTTTCCGCGTGGCTCACGAACTTGCCGGTGAAGCAGTTCGTGTTTGCGAAGAAAAGAACTGCGAACTGTGGGATCTTTCAGATGAAGATTTCGCTTCAATCTCTGAGCATCTGACCCCGCAGGTTCGCGAGGTCTTGACAGTTGAGGGTTCTTTGAATTCTCGTTCTGCTCAGGGAGGTACTTCTCCTAGCGCAGTGGCAGAGCAACTAACGGCGTTGAAGAAGGTACTGGCAGAGCTTAAAGATTTTGCCGAGCGACCTGCAATAGTCAATAGCTAACTCATTTCTAAGGCCCGCCTGTTCTTCTCGGAGAGCAGACGGGTTTTGCGTGTCAGAGATTGTTCCGAGCTCGCAGGCTCCTGCTGCGCGTATAATTTTTGAAGGATTCTTTGACCATTTATAAAAGCAATCACCGTTTTTCGGTGTGAAAGTTTTACCCGCGATGATTTCAGCAGACCTTCAAAACCTTTCCATTCGAGACGCCGTGCCCGCAGCGTGCGCGCAAATTCAGGACTTTCCTAAGCCGGGAATCTTGTTCTACGACGTCACTACTCTCTTTGCTAATCCGCAGGTATTCCGCCGCTGCATCGATGAACTGACCGAACGTTTCGCAGGAACTTTTGACATCGTAGCCGGTGTGGAGGCTCGTGGATTCCTGCTCGCTTCTGCTATTGCCTATAGTGCAGGAACCGGTGTAATGACTGTTCGCAAGGCAGGTAAACTCCCTCGCGATACCTATACCAAGGAGTACGAGCTGGAATACGGTTCGGCTGCAATCGAGATTCACCGGGATGATATCCCTGCCGGTACGCGCGTTTTGATTGTGGATGATTTGCTGGCAACCGGCGGTACCCTTGCTGCTGCAGTGAACCTTATGGACCAAGCGCAACTGAAAGTCGCGGGTGTGGGAGTACTCCTCGAGCTAGAGGGGCTAGGCGGTCGTGAAGCAATTGGACCGCATCTGGTTGAGTCTTTATCTATTGTCTCTGAATAAGTTTTCCCACCCTTAACTTTTGAAGGGCACCCGCCCTATTTCCAAGCGGCCTTTTGACGCGTAAACTAGAACGTCTCAGTTTTAAATTTAGAGAAAGAAACGTGCGTGACTGATCATAATTCGGAGAATGCTCGAGGCCCGGTATCCCCGGTTGATTCTGAAGCTGCTGAGGCCGCTTATGCTCAGGCATTGCAGTTGGAGCGGGACTACGTCAATCGGTTGTATTTACGTCTGGACGAGATGCGTGAAGATACCGATGCCAAGCTCAAAAATATTCGGCGTTCGCAAACAATCGGCACGCACCAGAATCGTTCGGAACGAGACGCGTATGCCAGCCACTACGAGGATAGGTTGGCGCAGCTCAACGCTGTAGACCACCGGTTAGCGTTTGGTCGGCTCGATCTTGACGATGAAACGACCCGATACATCGGGCGTATCGGTTTGGCCACCGAAGAACACGAGCGTCTTCTCATTGACTGGCGCGCGCCGGAGGCTGGCACTTTTTATCAGGCAACGGCTTTTGACCGGCAGAATGTCCGCCGCCGCCGTCATTTGATGCTGGAAAAGCGCAATGTGGTGGGAATCGAAGATGATGTTCTTGATTCCACTATGCTTGATACTGAGGACAATTTGCACGGCGAGGGCGCTCTTCTCGCTGCGCTCAATCGCAAGCGTACCGGTCGTATGGGCGATATCGTTGCAACTATTCAGGCGGAGCAGGACAAGATTATTCGCGCTGATTTGCCTGGTGTCCGCGTTGTTCAGGGCGGCCCGGGTACGGGTAAGACGGCGGTTGCTTTGCATCGTGCGGCCTATTTGCTCTATACCTTTCGTGAGCGGTTGAACAAAGCTGGTGTTTTGGTCGTCGGACCTAGCGCTTCGTTCATGTGGTACATCGAGCGTGTTCTGCCGTCCTTGGGCGAGACTGGCGTTGTGATGACATCCCTGGCGTCGCTTTACCCGGGTTTGCGCGCGGTTCCAGAGAACGATCCGCAGGTCGCCAGACTCAAAGGCGATCTTCGGATGGTTCGTGCTATCAAGCGTGCGGTGAAAGACCGCGAAAAGCGCATCAAGGAACCGACGCGATTGACGGTAGATTCCACCGAACTCATGCTCACTCCAAAAATGGTTGATTATGCGCGGGAGAAAGCACGTTCAACCGGAAAGCCCCATAATGAGGCACGCGAGACTTTTGTGAAAATTCTGATCCGGGACTTGGGTCAGCAACTGAACGAAAAACTGGATGAGGCTGCTGGCAGGCAGGTAGATCGGCCGCATATTGAGGACGATGTCCGTGAATCAATGGATGTGCGTCGGGCTTTGAATCTGGCGTGGATGCCTATCTCTCCGGAGACTCTATTACGCTCGCTATTTTCCAAACGCGAGTATTTAGATTCGGCGTTGCGGGAGTTTACTGACGCGGAGCGTGATTTGTTGGTCCGCCCTGCGTCTGCTCCTTTCACCGAGGCGGATGTTCCGCTGCTTGATGAAGCTGCTGAATTGCTCGGTGATTTTGGAAAGATTACCGGTGCTGCGGCAGCCGCTCGCGCGGCGGCGGAGCATAAAGCTAACCTGGAGAATGCTCGCAAAGCGCTGGAAAATGTGCATTATGAGCTAGAAGATTTTGGCGTCGATGGTGTGATTACCGCCGAGCAAATTGCTTTTTATAACGAGACGGGTGCTCAGCGCATGACGGCGGCTCAGGCAGCTAAGTCAGATCGCACCTGGGCGTATGGGCATGTGGTGGTCGATGAGGCTCAAGAACTCTCACCGATGCAGTGGCGGCTTCTCTTCCGTCGTTGTCCCATGAAGTCTTTCACTATTGTCGGAGACATTGCTCAGGCGTCTTCAGCAGCTGCTTCTCATTCTTGGCAGGACGCGTTGGAGCCGTTCGTGGGGGAGCGTTTCGAATTAGATACGCTCAGCGTCAATTATCGAACCCCCGCTCAGATTTCTGATGCGGCTGTTGCCGTGGCGCAGGCGGCTGGTCAAGATGTATCAGCCCCGCGAGCTGTTCGAGAGGGGGAGTGTCCACCCTTCCTTATACATGTTGAATCTGAAGATCTTATCTCTACTGTTGTGGATAAGGTAACGGAAGAAGTTCGGTTTGCTGCCGGAGGCTTGATCGGTGTCATTGCTGCTCCAGAAAAATTTGCTCAGGTGGCTAATGCGGTAGCACGAGCACATCGGGATAAGACCGGTACATCGCAGACCGCCTTGGAAAATCAGATTTTGGTACTCACTCCTTGGGAGGCAAAAGGGCTTGAGTTTGATGTGGTTATTATCGTCGAACCCAATGATTTAGTGAGGGCAGCTAATGGCTCTATTGGAGACTTGTATGTTTCGATGACTCGTCCGACTCAGCGCCTGTACCTGATTGGGGCCGAGGAATTTCCCTCAGGATTAGAGTCTTAGCGGCTCAGACCGCTAGTGATAGCGACCTGGTAGTTTGTACCTTAGTAATGAAGTAAGCACGTAATGCTAATGAATGGAGAAAGAGTGTCAACCAGCATTCTTGAAACGCAGCACAATGATGATTCTTTCGAGAACATCTGGCAGGAACTCAAGTGGCGCGGTCTGGTGCATGTGAGTACCGATGAAGCTGCACTGGAAAAGGCTCTTTCTGAAGAATCGGTGAACTTCTATATTGGGTATGATCCCACGGCGGCTTCACTTCATTTGGGTCATTTGGTGCAGTTGCTGACGATGCGTCGTCTTCAGCTGGCTGGTCATAATCCCTTCGGGCTGGTGGGTGGTGCTACCGGTTTGATTGGTGATCCTCGCCAGACATCAGAGCGAGTTCTTAATTCTCGTGATGTAGTTGAGGGGTGGGTCGAAAAACTGCGCGGTCAAATTGAGCGCTTCCTTGATTTCAAGGGCGACCATGCTGCTCAAATGGTGAATAACTTGGAGTGGACGTCGGAGCTATCGGCTATTGACTTCTTGCGGGAGATTGGTAAGAACTTCCGTGTGGGAACCATGGTGAAAAAAGAGATTGTGGCAAAGCGCCTGAACTCTGATGAGGGTATTTCTTACACTGAGTTCTCTTATCAAATTCTGCAGGGTAACGATTACTTAGAACTTAATCGCCGGTACGGAGTTACTTTGCAGTGTGGTGGCTCGGATCAGTGGGGCAACCTTACCTCCGGTACTGAGCTGGTTCGTAAGGTCGAAGGTGCGCACGTTCATGCATTGGGGACACCACTCATCACTAATTCTGATGGGACTAAGTTTGGTAAGTCTGAGGGCAACGCCATCTGGCTTGATCCGCAGATGTGCACCCCCTATGCCTTCTACCAGTTCTGGCTCAATACTGCCGACGCCGACGTCGCTGATCGCTTTAAAGTCTTCACCTTCAAGACTCGTGATGAGATTGCTGAAATCCAGAAGTCAGTTGAAGAGGAACCTTACAAGCGTTTGGGTCAGAAGACTTTGGCCTACGAAGTGACCGCTTTGGTCCACGGCGTGGAAGCAACTGAAAAGGTTATTGCTGCTTCAGAGGCACTCTTTGGTAAGGGACAATTGGCAGATTTGGATGAGGACACTCTGGTTGCTGCAACAGCTGAGTTACCGCATGCTGTAGTGACTCCGGACCAGCTAGATATGATTACGGTTTTGACTGAGACTGGTCTTTCTGAATCGAAGTCAGCAGCACGACGAACTTTGAAAGAGGGCGGTGCTTCAGTCAACAACGTAAAGGTACAGGGCGAGGATTCTGCCATTGCAGCTCTGGAGCTACTTCATGGCAAGTATGCGGTAGTTCGTCGAGGAAAGAAGAACATGGCAGTAGTAGAAGTTCGGAATTCCTAACCGTTCTAACTCTCTATACGCTGTGAAAAGCCGAAATCAGACCTTCAGGTCTGATTTCGGCTTTTTTATTAGGAATGTCAAGGTATTTTGAGTGAAACAGATTACTGATATACGCCACAGTGTTGTCTAATGGACGTTAAAAACCCCTGATTTACTAGGTAAAACATCTCTCGGTAGAAAGATGAGTATTCAATAAACGACAGTTATGTGAGCCAGCTCTATCAAGCTGGAGTTGCGGGGGTGTTGTGGAGTGTGTAAAGTAGTACGAGTCGCCGGGGCGAGGGAGTGAAAGAATCTCCTAGTCAGACGGTGGTTCGGATAAGTTTATAGGGTGTTTTTCTTCGGGTTTGTGGCTGGTTTTGCTGGTTGCTCTGATTGAAAGAATGTGGTGTGTTTCACGGTTGTTCGTGTTGCATGGTCGCTGGACACCTGGTAAGCTAGACGAGTTGCCCCGATGAGGGTAGCGAAAAATGTAAACAAGATGTTGACTGACGTTCTGCAGTTGCCACGGTATGAGTGGTGTGATTGGTTCGTGTGGTTTGTTGTTTGAGAACTCAATAGTGTGCTTTGTTCAATAAATGGCCTCCTTTTCTCATAAATATTGGGGAGGCTTATTGACTGAAACTGATACCAAATATTTATATGTATTTTTGAATACCTTTTGGTTATCAGAATGACAGCTTGAAGCAGTGATGAGTCACCGTACCCCGTGTGGCGTTTGAATCATTGTTTCGTTTTTATTTTGAGATCAGGTTATTCAAGCTTTTTTGTTTTCTAACGGAGAGTTTGATCCTGGCTCAGGACGAACGCTGGCGGCGTGCTTAACACATGCAAGTCGAACGATGAAGACTGGTGCTTGCACTGGTTGGATTAGTGGCGAACGGGTGAGTAATACGTGAGTAACCTGCCTTTGACTCTGGGATAAGCCTGGGAAACTGGGTCTAATACCGGATATGACAAGGAACCGCATGGTTTTTTGTGGAAAGGGTTTGTACTGGTTTTAGATGGGCTCACGGCCTATCAGCTTGTTGGTGGGGTAATGGCTCACCAAGGCGACGACGGGTAGCCGGCCTGAGAGGGTGACCGGCCACACTGGGACTGAGACACGGCCCAGACTCCTACGGGAGGCAGCAGTGGGGAATATTGCACAATGGGCGCAAGCCTGATGCAGCGACGCCGCGTGAGGGATGACGGCCTTCGGGTTGTAAACCTCTTTCAGCAGGGAAGAAGCGAAAGTGACGGTACCTGCAGAAGAAGCGCCGGCTAACTACGTGCCAGCAGCCGCGGTAATACGTAGGGCGCGAGCGTTGTCCGGAATTATTGGGCGTAAAGAGCTTGTAGGCGGTTTGTTGCGTCTGCTGTGAAAGACCGGGGCTTAACCCCGGTATTGCAGTGGGTACGGGCAGACTAGAGTGCAGTAGGGGAGACTGGAATTCCTGGTGTAGCGGTGAAATGCGCAGATATCAGGAGGAACACCGATGGCGAAGGCAGGTCTCTGGGCTGTAACTGACGCTGAGAAGCGAAAGCATGGGGAGCGAACAGGATTAGATACCCTGGTAGTCCATGCCGTAAACGTTGGGCACTAGGTGTGGGGGACATTCCACGTTTTCCGCGCCGTAGCTAACGCATTAAGTGCCCCGCCTGGGGAGTACGGCCGCAAGGCTAAAACTCAAAGGAATTGACGGGGGCCCGCACAAGCGGCGGAGCATGCGGATTAATTCGATGCAACGCGAAGAACCTTACCAAGGCTTGACATATACTGGACCGCCTCAGAGATGGGGTTTCCCTTCGGGGCTGGTATACAGGTGGTGCATGGTTGTCGTCAGCTCGTGTCGTGAGATGTTGGGTTAAGTCCCGCAACGAGCGCAACCCTCGTTCTATGTTGCCAGCACGTTATGGTGGGGACTCATAGGAGACTGCCGGGGTCAACTCGGAGGAAGGTGGGGATGACGTCAAATCATCATGCCCCTTATGTCTTGGGCTTCACGCATGCTACAATGGCCGGTACAAAGGGTTGCGATACTGTGAGGTTGAGCTAATCCCAAAAAGCCGGTCTCAGTTCGGATTGGGGTCTGCAACTCGACCCCATGAAGTCGGAGTCGCTAGTAATCGCAGATCAGCAACGCTGCGGTGAATACGTTCCCGGGCCTTGTACACACCGCCCGTCAAGTCACGAAAGTTGGTAACACCCGAAGCCGATGGCCTAACCCTTTTGGGAGGGAGTCGTCGAAGGTGGGATTGGCGATTGGGACTAAGTCGTAACAAGGTAGCCGTACCGGAAGGTGCGGCTGGATCACCTCCTTTCTAAGGAGCTCAACTTTTTGGTTGGCCGCTTTCGCATACGAGTGTTATGTGGGTGGTTTGCTCATGGGTGGAATATTGGTTTTGGTTGTTGGATGAGGCGCATTGTTGGGTTTTGAGGCTGCAAGCTGTTGTTTGTTGTCTTGTTTTTGCCTGGCGCATTGGATGGTTCGACTGTTGTGGTTGTTCTTGATGGTGTGGGTGGGTTGTTGTTTGAGAACTGTATAGTGGACGCGAGCATCTTCTGGAAACTGCTCAATGGACTCTTTGTGGGTTTGTTGTGTGTTTCTTTGATTTTGTCAAACTTAGATATTTTTGAATGATCTTTGATTATTTGTGTGTTTTGTAAGTTATTAAGGGCACACGGTGGATGCCTTGGCATCAAGAGCCGATGAAGGACGTGTGAATCTGCGATAAGCCTCGGGGAGTCGATAACAGGACGTTGATTCGAGGATTTCCGAATGGGGGAACCCAGCATGCTGTGAGGTGTGTTACCACCAGTTGAATGTATAGGCTGGTTGGGGGGAACGCGGGGAAGTGAAACATCTCAGTACCCGCTGGAAGAGAAAATAAATAATGATTCTGTGAGTAGTGGCGAGCGAAAGCGGATGAGACTAAACCTGTGGTGTGTGATACCGGTTGAGGGTTGCATCATGGGGGTTGTGGGAGTCAGCGTGGTAGGTTCAATCGCCTGCTGAGTCGATGTTGTGTTGTGTAGGTGAACATCTTGGGATGGATGGCCGGAGAGGGTGAGAGTCCCGTAACCGAAATGTGGCACGCCGATTGTTGATCACCCGAGTAGCACGGAACTCGTGGAATTTCGTGTGAATCTGCCAGGACCACCTGGTAAGTCTAAATACTTCTTGATGACCGATAGTGAATCAGTACCGTGAGGGAATGGTGAAAAGTACCCCGGGAGGGGAGTGAAATAGTACCTGAAACCGTGTGCTTACAAGCCGTTGGAGCCTTGTGGGGTGACAGCGTGCCTTTTGAAGAATGAGCCTGCGAGTTAGTGTTCTGTCGCGAGGTTAACCCGTGTGGGGAAGCCGTAGCGAAAGCGAGTCTGAATAGGGCGTTTGAGTGGCAGGATCTAGACCCGAAGCGGAGTGATCTATCCATGGCCAGGTTGAAGCGACGGTAAGACGTCGTGGAGGACCGAACCCACTTCAGTTGAAAATGGAGGGGATGAGCTGTGGATAGGGGTGAAAGGCCAATCAAACTCTGTGATAGCTGGTTCTCCCCGAAATGCATTTAGGTGCAGCGTCGTGTGTTTCTTGTTGGAGGTAGAGCTACTGGTTGGCCGATGGGCCGTATTGGTTACTGACGTCAGCCAAACTCCGAATGCCAATAAGTGAGAGCGCGGCAGTGAGACAGTGGGGGATAAGCTTCATTGTCGAGAGGGAAACAGCCCAGACCATCAATTAAGGTCCCTAAGCGTGTACTAAGTGGGAAAGGATGTGGAGTTGCTGAGACAACCAGGAGGTTGGCTTAGAAGCAGCCATCCTTGAAAGAGTGCGTAATAGCTCACTGGTCAAGTGATTCTGCGCCGATAATGTAGCGGGGCTCAAGTACACCACCGAAATTATGGCAATGTGTTTTAGACATGTTGGGTAGGGGAGCGTCGTGTATCCGGTGAAGCTGCGGTGTGAACTAGTGGTGGAGGGTATGCGAGTGAGAATGCAGGCATGAGTAGCGAATCACGGGTGAGAAACCCGTGCGCCGGATGATCAAGGGTTCCAGGGTCAAGCTAATCTGCCCTGGGTTAGTCGGGGCCTAAGGCGAGGCCGACAGGCGTAGTCGATGGATAACGGGTTGATATTCCCGTACCGACGAAGAACCGTCCATACTGATATTTTGATGCTAACTGTGCGAAGCGACTTGTAACCCTCACTTTGTGGGGGAGCTTGTTGTGGGTTGCAGGACCCGATGAGTGGAGGTAAACGTATTAACAGGTGTGACGCAGGAAGGTAGCCGAGCCACGCGATGGTTGTCGTGGTCTAAGCGTGTAGGGTATCCGGTTGTTAAATGCGCTGGTGTTTGCCTGAGACGTGATGGGACCCCGTTTGTGGGGGATTTGGTGATCCTATGCTGCCGAGAAAAGCATCGACGTGAGGTTCTAGTTGCCCGTACCCTAAACCGACACAGGTGATCAGGTAGAGAATACTAAGGCGATCGAGAGAATCATGGTTAAGGAACTCGGCAAAATGCCCCCGTAACTTCGGGAGAAGGGGGACCTTGAGCGTGGAGGGCACTTGCTGCCCCGAGCGTGTATGGGTCGCAGAGACCAGGGGGAAGCGACTGTTTATCAAAAACACAGGTCCATGCGAAGTCGTAAGACGATGTATATGGACTGACTCCTGCCCGGTGCTGGAAGGTTAAGAGGATTGGTTAGCTCTTTGGGCGAAGCTGAGAATTTAAGCCCCAGTAAACGGCGGTGGTAACTATAACCATCCTAAGGTAGCGAAATTCCTTGTCGGGTAAGTTCCGACCTGCACGAATGGAGTAACGACTTCCCTACTGTCTCAACCATGAACTCGGCGAAATTGCAGTACGAGTAAAGATGCTCGTTTCGCGCAGCAGGACGGAAAGACCCCGTGACCTTTACTATAGTTTGGTATTGATGTTCGGTGTGGCTTGTGTAGGATAGGTGGGAGACTGTGAAGCATGGACGCTAGTTTGTGTGGAGTCGTTGTTGAAATACCACTCTGGTCATATTGGATGTCTAACTTCGGGCCATGATCTGGTTCAGGGACAGTGCCTGATGGGTAGTTTAACTGGGGCGGTTGCCTCCTAAAGAGTAACGGAGGCGCCCAAAGGTTCCCTCAGCCTGGTTGGCAATCAGGTGTTGAGTGTAAGTGCACAAGGGAGCTTGACTGTGAGACTGGCAGGTCGAGCAGGGACGAAAGTCGGGACTAGTGATCCGGCGGTACATTGTGGAATGGCCGTCGCTCAACGGATAAAAGGTACCTCGGGGATAACAGGCTGATCTTGCCCAAGAGTTCATATCGACGGCATGGTTTGGCACCTCGATGTCGGCTCGTCGCATCCTGGGGCTGGAGTTGGTCCCAAGGGTTGGGCTGTTCGCCCATTAAAGCGGTACGCGAGCTGGGTTCAGAACGTCGTGAGACAGTTCGGTCCCTATCCGCTGCGTGCGTTGGAAATTTGAGAAAGGCTGTCCTTAGTACGAGAGGACCGGGACGGACGAACCTCTGGTATGTCAGTTGTACCGCCAGGTGCATGGCTGATTGGCTACGTTCGGGAGGGATAACCGCTGAAGGCATCTAAGCGGGAAGCCTGTTTTGAGATGAGATTTCCTGGCAACTTTGTGTTGTGTGAGGTTCCCTATAGATGATGGGGTTGATAGGCCGGGTATGGAAGCAAGGACTGGAGACTTGTGGAGTTGACTGGTACTAATAGACCGAAGGCTTACATATTTTTTTCTTGGTTTGGTTGTGTTTGCGTCCACTGTATGGTTTTGAAATAACAAAACACTCTTCTTCAACGAAGAAGATAGGCACATGTTAATTTCATAGATTTGCGGTGGTTATAGCAAGAGGGAAACGCCCGGTTCCATCCCGAACCCGGAAGCTAAGACTCTTTGCGCCGATGGTACTGCACTGGGGACGGTGTGGGAGAGTAGGTCGCCGCCGGTTTTTATTGGGATACTTGAATAGCCTTGGAGCATAGTTCCAAGGCTATTTTTGTTTTAAGTAGCTTTCTACAGTCGAAGTAAGGCCTTTTCTGCAATCAATGGGGAATAGGATCTATCCTGATGTAAGGGAAAACGCACCTCAATTTCTATCAGGCTCTGCCCAAGATAAACTATGACCTATAAAATAGGGAACGGTATCTTCAGTGGAACTTTCTCCACGCCAAATTCATAGAGGAGTATTCTTGTCAGAATCATCGCGCAGCGAATCCAACTATAACCGTGAATCAAACCACCGATCAGGTGGGTTCAATAAGCGTAATGACCGTAACTCCTCATATAGCCGTGACCGCGGTGGCAATAAATTTGGAGAAAAGTCATTCGGCGATCGTAACCGTAAGGAAGGTGAAGATTCCCGCGCTTCACGCAATTCAGGCGGCTACCGCCGTAACGATCGTAATGAGGGTGGTAAGTTCCGCGATGGTCGCCGCGATAACCGCGGAGGATTTGGAAGACGCCGAGACGATCGTAATGAGGGTGGTCGTGGTGGGTTCCGTCGGGATAGTGAGCATCGTGATGATCGTGGTGGTTTTGGTGGTCGCCGCGATAACCGTGAAGACCGGGGCGGCTACCGCAACGAACGTGGACAATCAGATCGATTCCGCTCTAATAATCGCGATAACCGGGGACATCAGAATCGTGATCGCGATGGTTATCGTTCTGATTCCCGCAATGAGCGTCGCGGTTCAGAGAACAAGCGTTTTAACAACAACGAGAGTCGTTTCTCAGACGGACATCAGCGCGGAGGTCAGCAGCGTCGCAATGCTCGCGACAGCGCAGCTCCCAAAGCCGGTTACCGCCCGTCGAAAGGTCAAGGACCTGAAATCGACACCGATGTAACCGGTCGCGAACTCGATGGCTCAGTATTGCGCCAGCTTCGCGCGTTGGAAAAGGATAACGCCGACGTCGTCGGTCAGCACCTCGTGATGGCAGGCCGCTACCTCGACATCGACCCCAAATTCGCTCTAGAGCATGCTCAAGCTGCAACTCGCCGCGCAGGCCGCATCGCAGCGGTACGCGAAGCCGCCGGCATCGCCGCCTATGTAGCAGAAGATTTTGAACTTGCTCTGCGTGAGCTCCGTACTCATCGTCGTATCTCCGGCTCAGATGAGCATCTAGCGGTGCTGATTGACACCGAACGCGCGCTGGGACATATCGAAAAAGCTCTTGAACTGGCAGAGGAATCGAAGCAGCTAGAACTTAAGCCCGCTGAGCGAGTAGAAACCGCCATTGTGGTCTCCGGTATCAAACACGACCAGGGCGATTTAGCAGGCGCTATTGAGGCGCTGGAGATTCCCGAGCTCAATAGCCAGCGTGGATTCGACTACAGCCCTCGCCTCTTTGAAGCTTACGGTGCGCTTCTTGAAGAAGACGGGCGAGAAAAAGAAGCCACTCGCTGGTACCGACTCGCAATCGTTACTGAAGCTGCGTTGGGACAGGGCGAATTCGCAGAACCCGAAATCTTCGATATCTTCGGCGAGCCCGAGCTCTTTGAAGACGAGGAAGAACCTTCGGTTTCTCTCACTGACATCGAAATTAAGACGGAAGAGTCTGAAATCTATGAAAAGGAAGACGACGACTTCGTTGAGGAAGATGAGCAGGATGAAGACGCACTGAGCTCCGCTGAAACCACAGTGAGCGAAGAACAAGCTTCCGAAGAGAACCTGCAGTCTTTCGACGAGGAATCAAAAACCGAGACCGAACGAAAAGAAAACCACGAGGACTAATAATGCTGTTAGACCGGCACGATAGCATACTTTCTGACCTGGACGGCGTAGTCTACGCTGGCCCCTTCGCTCTTGAAGGGGCTCCGGAGGCTCTCAACCGAGCGCAGGATATGGGCGTGCCGGTCGCATTCGTTACCAATAATGCCTCCCGAAGTGTGAGCACCGTTGCCGAGCACCTGGTGAAGCTTGGTGTCAAAACGGATAGCGAGCACGTGGTCAGCTCTGCTCAAGCGGCAGCTGAAATGCTTAAAGACCAAGTGACACCCGGTGCAAAAGTTCTTATCTGCGGTGCGCAAGCTCTCGCAGACTGCGTGAAAGATGCCGGGTTTGAACCGGTCTGGAAACAGAATGATTCACCGTCCGCCGTCGTGCAGGGGTTTAACCCTGAACTAAGGTGGGTCGACCTTGCCGAAGCAGCCTTTACTCTCTCTGACCCGGATATTGTGTGGGTAGCGAGTAACACTGACTTGACGATTCCTAAAGAACGAGGAATTGCACCGGGTAACGGGACGCTGGTGAATGCTGTAGCCACTGCAACGGGGAGAACTCCTCTGGTTGCTGGAAAACCTGAGTCAGCTATTTTCACCACCGGAGCAAAAAAACTCAAGAGCTCTCAGGCTCTGGTGGTAGGGGACCGTCTAGATACCGATATCCAAGGCGGAAACCGGGCCCAGATGGCGACGGCATGCGTAATTACCGGTGTTGATACCGTCGAGTCTGTTTTGGCTGCAATACCTCTGGAACGGCCAACCTACCTACTGAAGAATTTGGGTGAACTTTTCGAAGACTATCCCGATATCGAAGTTTCTATTGAGACCAATGGAGCACAGGCATCTTGTGCTACTCATCGCGCTTTAGTTACTGGAAATAAACTTGCTGTGTCCGGCGATTCAGACCACCTCAACTTTTGGCGAGTTAGCTGCGCAGCTTGGTGGGCAGCTCATCCTCACGTTGACGTTCCCACATCTCCGGAGGAAATCGTTCATGAACAGTAAACCCGAATCTGAAGAAACCTCCCACGATGAGTTGATTGAGTTCGAAAAAGAACTTGAGGCGGTGCTGGCGTTAGATCCTATCGAAAGAATTCAGCGGTATGAAAGTCTCAACGCTCATCTCATTCATGAGATGGAAACGGCGCAAGAACCTGCGGAGCCTGACGAGTGAGCTTACGTTTAGATAAAGCACTGGTTGAACGAGGTCTAGTTTCCTCACGTACCTTAGCTGCTAAGTTGATTGCTGAGCGAAATGTCAAAGTCAACGGCAAGGTTGCGCTCAAAAGTTCGCAACTCGTGGGGGAGAAGGATTTTTGCCAAGTTGCGTCTTCAGACCTGACACGATATGTATCGAGAGCCGGTCATAAGCTCGCCGGAGCATTAGAAGCTTTCCCTCAGATTCGGCTTGAAGGTAAACGGTGTTTGGACGCCGGCGCTTCGACAGGCGGTTTTACCCAGGTGTTACTTGAGCGAGGGGCGGCTTCCGTGATGGCAGTTGACGTAGGTCATAATCAGTTGACGCCCATGCTTCGTGACCATCCCTCGGTGGAAGTTTTTGAGGGACTCAATGTCCGCTACCTGAAGCCAGATATGATTGGCGGAGAAGTAGAGGTGACGGTCTCTGACCTATCGTTTATTTCTCTCACCCTGGTTATGGACGCCTTAGCGAGGTCAACTCAGCACGGGGGTGATTTGCTGCTGATGGTCAAACCTCAATTTGAAGTGGGAAAACACTTTATTGGAGCAGGTGGCGTAGTCAATAATCCCCAGGCACACCAGATGGCTTTAGATAAAGTGTATGCAGCCGCAGAGCAGACCGGTTTAGAGGTTTCGGGGCAACAACAAAGCCCGCTACCAGGGCAAGATGGAAACCTCGAATTCTTTTTGTGGTGTAAGAAAGCATAGATTAATCAACGCCTTAAATTCGAATACTTATTCGAATTTAAGGCGTTTTTAGTTCACAAGAGCTCATGAGTGGAATAGTCTAGATACGTGACTTTTTTCCAAACCGCTCATGACTCTTTCACTCGAAAAATTCTGGTGTTTGCGCACACCGGCCGTGATGACGCCCGCCGCGCCGCCCGTCTTGCCTGTACCCAACTTTACGGTGCAGGCCTGAGCCCGGTGATGGAACGTTCTGATCTCGAATCGCTTCTGGAGGGGTGGCAAGAACCGGTTCCGGTTGAAGTGATGCGTGAGTCGGTGGCTCTCAACGAAGTCGAGCTCGGCGTTGTGCTCGGCGGAGACGGCTCAATTTTGCGCGCTGCCGAGATGATTCGACACACCGAAATTCCGCTGGTCGGAGTCAATCTGGGACATGTGGGGTTCCTCGCTGAATCGGAAGAGTCAGATTTAGAGGAGACTGTCTCCCGTATCGTGCAAAGCGACTACGAAGTTGAAGAACGCATGGCGCTCGACGTGCAAGTTTGGCACGGGCGTAAGAAAATTGGGGCGACCTGGGCTCTGAACGAAGCCAGCGTGGAAAAAGGCAACCGCGCCAAAATGATTGAAGTTGCTATTGACGTCGATGCCCGCCCCATTAGTACCTTTGGGTGTGACGGGGTGGTCATGGCGACTCCCACCGGATCAACCGCCTACTCGTTCTCCGGCGGTGGTCCTATTGTTTGGCCAGAGGTTGAGGCCATGCTGATTGTTCCCCTCGCCGCTCATGCCCTGTTTTCGCGCCCCCTCGTTACTGCACCGTCGTCGACTATCGCAGTAGAAATCTCTGCAGAATACGGTCAAAACGCGGTGCTGTGGTGCGATGGCCGACGTAACCAAGAAATCCCCGCAGGTTCGCGTATCGAAGTTTCGAAATCGTCTAAACCGGTGAGACTTGCGCGCATTCACCCTGTACCTTTTGCAGAGAGATTAGTCGCAAAATTTGAACTTCCCACCGAAGGGTGGAGGGGGCCAATTCGCCGAACAGATACTACTGCACTTCCCCAGATAACGAAGGATATAAACGAGTGATTGAGGAAATTCACCTTCGCGACCTCGGTGTCATTACCGATGCTCGTTTGCCGTTAGAACCGGGGTTTTCTGTACTGACCGGTGAAACCGGTGCGGGCAAGACCATGGTAGTAACTGCATTGGGAATGTTACTGGGCAATCGTTCCGATGCTAATTCCGTACGGTCGGGAGCAAAAAATGCTCTGGCAGAAGCCGTTATTAAACTGCCACATGACCACCCATCTCTAGCCCTCGCCGAAGACGCAGGAGGCTCGATAGAAGAACTAGATGCAGAATCCAGCGAGCTCCTTCTTGCGCGGACTGTATCTGCAGCAGGGCGTTCCCGCGCGCACGTCGGCGGTTGCTCTGCACCCATCAGTACGCTATCCGATATCGGGCAGCATCTGATTGCTGTTCACGGACAGTCGGATCAGCTTCGCCTCAAATCTTCTGCTGAACAGCGCCATGCTTTGGACTCCTACGCGGGAGAAAAATTAGCGCGGTTAAAAAAGAAATACCGGGTGAACTACGAACGATTCCGTACTGCTGCCGCCGAACTGCGAGAAGTCCGCGAAAATACCCGCGCTCGCGCATTGGAAGCGCAAACATTAGAGGGTGCGTTAGCAGAAATCGATCGTGTGAATCCGCAGGAGGGCGAGGACGAAGCCCTGAAGAGCGAATCCGCCAAGCTCTCCAATGTGGAGGCACTGCGTATCGCCGCGACGACCGCTTCAACGGCTCTTGCGGGAAGCGAGTACGGGGAGGCTGATGCCCCCAACGTACTGGCCCTTCTTGATTCCGCTCGTTCAGCGTTGGATCAAGAATCAGCTGCTGATGAAGATATTGAAGCTATTGCTCAGCGAGTGAATGAAGCGTTGATTCACGTGACTGACATCGTCGAAGACATTTCGTCGTACCTATCTAACCTTGATTCAGAAGGACCAGAGCGGCTTGCCGAAGTGGAGACGCGCAGAGCACAACTGAAATCACTAACCCGTAAATACGGTGCGGATATAGCGGAGGTGTTGGAATGGGCGCAAAGCTCGCGGGAACGACTAGAATCGCTTGCCGACGATCCAGCCCGTGCTGAAGCCCTTGAAAATGAGTTGCGGGAGCTTAGGGAGACCTTGACCGAGCAGTCTGACCAGCTCCGCACACTGCGAGAAAAAACGGCGGTGAAACTGGCTCGCGCTGTAACAGAGGAGTTAACAGCTCTGGCGATGCCAAATGCATCCTTGGTCGTGACGGTGGAAGAGACCGAAAAGTTCTCTTCGCACGGTAAAGACTCCGTAACTTTCATGCTCCAGCCTCATCAGCGGGCGGATCCGCGCCCGCTGGGTAAAGGTGCCTCCGGAGGCGAGCTCTCTCGCGTGATGCTGGCTTTAGAGGTGGTGCTCGCTGAAGTCGATCCGGTACCCACCTTCATCTTCGACGAAGTGGATTCAGGTGTCGGCGGTAAAGCAGCTATAGAAATTGGTCGACGTCTTGCCATGCTTGCCCAACATGTGCAGGTATTGGTGGTCACGCATTTGCCTCAGGTGGCAGCGTTTGCAGATCAGCATATTTTGGTGTTGAAAAATGATGATGCCTCGCTGTCCCGCGTTGAAGTGCTCTCAGACGAACAGCGCGTGGTGGAACTGGCACGTATGCTGGCGGGGCACGATCAATCTGCATCGGCGCAGGAGCATGCCCGCGAACTACTCGAAATGGGCAAGAAAGCCAAGTAATTTTTAGCGTTCAAAGTAGAGGAAAAATGGAACAGAACCTCAACCCATCGGTGGGCGAAGCTGCGCGACTTAACGCGCCGCAAATAGCCGAGAACCAGAAGACTATAGCCGATATTGCGAACCCCCGATACGTGACATCACGATCCACCAAATTTGAGGGGTATGTCTGGGACGTTATCCGAGAGGGGATATCCCTCGAAGAAGGCGCAGAACCCTTTGAACGTGACTTTCTGTTGCATCCCGGTGCCGTCGCAGTAGCTGCTCTCAACGAGAACAATCAAATATTGCTTATAAATCAATACCGGCATCCGGTGCGTGCGAACCTCTGGGAGATCCCTGCTGGTCTGCTAGATATCGACGGCGAAGACCCGCAGATAGCGGCAGCACGAGAACTCGCCGAAGAAACTTTTATCCAGGCAGAACAGTGGGATTCGCTCATGGAATTCTATAATTCACCCGGTGGTATGGGGGAGATGTGCCGGATTTATCTTGCCCGAGGAATTAGTCAAATCCCCCGCGATCAGCAACAAGAGCGCGAACACGAAGAATCAGAAATCGTAATGCGCTGGGTTGATTTGGATGAAGCTGTTTCAGCTGTGCTCTCTGGCCGAATACACAATGCCAGCTCAACGAACGCTATTTTGGCGGTTGCTGCGGCGCAAGCACGAAACTTTGAAACGCTCTATTCTGCCCAGGCTCCTCTCGACGCTCACCCATATTTGAGAGATCCTGACTTTCGAGGGGAAATCCGCCCCGCTGAAGGTCGCTAATGCCCCGCGAGCACCAGCGCGTGACTGCTTTAGAATCCGCAATCGAAACCTATCTTCAGTACCTCACCATCGAGCGTGGTTTGGCAAAAAATACGGTGGAGTCCTATCGGAGGGATTTACTCAAATACCAGAGATTTTTAGAAGATTCTGGGATTATTGACCCCACGGTCATTACCAAAAAACACGTGAGAGATTTTGCTACTGAATTAGCTGAAAAACCTGCCAGGAGCACGGGGAAGTCTCTCAGCGCCCGCAGCGTAGCTCGTATCATTGTTGCTATTCGGGGGGCACACAAGTTTTGGCTACGAGAAAAAATAACAGCTCAGGACCCAGCTGCTTCCGTTCACCCGCCTACGCCCGGGGCGCGTTTGCCTAAAGCAATCGCCGTCGAACAGGTAACTCAGCTCTTGGAAGTACCTGATATCAGTACTCCCACGGGTTTACGCGATCGGGCGATTCTTGAATTTCTCTACTCTACAGGTGCTCGCATTTCCGAAGTTATTGGCGTGGATTTGGATGATCTTTCTATTCACACTGCGCTAGGAGACGACGAAGCGGCCGGGCACGACGTCGTGCGTCTTTTTGGCAAAGGTAATAAGGAACGTATGGTTCCTGTCGGTTCGTATGCAGCATGCGCTCTCAACGACTATCTGGTCCGAGCCAGGCCTGGTTTTGCCGCACGCGGCAAGGGGACGGCGGCAGTTTTTCTCAATGCCCGAGGCGGCCGGCTCACGCGGCAGGGCGCTTGGCTCATTCTCAAAAAAGCGGCTGAGAGAGCGAAACTGGAGGCAGAAATCTCTCCTCATACGCTGCGTCATTCGTACGCTACACATTTGCTGGAAGGTGGCGCAGATATCCGTGTAGTGCAAGAATTATTAGGGCATGCGTCGGTGACCACTACTCAGATTTATACCCGCGTTACACCAGAAACCCTACGTGAAGTATTTGCTTCCGCCCATCCCAGGGCTCTCTAAAGAATTCGCGGTGAGCTCGTCCCACAGCAAAAATCCCGATGCTAAACAGCATCGGGATTTTGGGAGACAATCACTAAATTTTTAGCCCTGCCACAATTTGGCGATTCCGCCCAGGGACATAATGCCCAAGTAGACCGTCAAAATCCAGCTCAACCAACCGGCGATAAGTAGCCAGAGAGGGTACTTGTAACCGCGGAGAAGCTTCTTACCCTTGAAGGTGGCAACAATGAGCAGAGCTGCCAGGCCAACGGGAAGAATAAGACCATTGACTGCACCGGCGACGATGAGCAATGTCGCAGGAGTCTTGCCCACCAGCACGAAGACCAAGGTAGAGGCAACAATGAACGCGACGGTCAAAGCATTCTTGACGGTGATGGAGGTCTTCTCAGAGGTGATAAAGGATACCGAAGTATAGGCTGCACCAATCACCGAAGAAATTGCTGCACCCCACAGAATCAGGCCGAACAGGCGGGTTCCAATTTCGCCCGCTGCAATTCCAAACGCCTGAGCAGCGATAGAAGATTCTTTAGCAAATTCCGCGCCGCTGGCTACAACGCCCAAGATAGCGAGGAACAGCAAGAAACGCATGAGACCGGTGACGATAACGCCGGTTACAGAAGAGGTTGCGATGTCTTTGACGTACTCGGGACCTTTGACCCCGGCGTCAATCATGCGGTGCGCACCAGCATAAGTGATATAACCACCTACGGTACCGCCCACCAGGGTGGTGATGACGGCGAAGTCAACGGTTTCGGGAAGAATGGTGTTCTTCAGAGCCTCACCTACTGGAGGATTAGACACGATTGCTACATACGCGGTAGCGAAAATCATGATGACACCCAAGACGACCACAATTTTATCCAGCGCTGCCCCTGCTTTTTTGGAGAGGAAGACCAAGATAGCCAAAACAGCTGTGATGATGCCACCGACAGTGGGATCCATGCCCAGCATCGCGTTGAAACCCAGACCGCCACCGGCGACGTTACCAACGTTGAAAACAAAACCGCCGAGCGCCACAAGTATTGCGAGGAAAATACCAAGACCTGGCAGGACGTCATTGCTGAGATCCTGTGCCTTGCGACCGGTTACACCAATGATGCGCCAGACATTGAGCTGCACAGCGATGTCAATCAAAATCGAAATCAGAATCGCAAAAGCGAATGACGCGCCCATCTGATAGGTAAATTGGCCGGTTTGCGTAATGAATCCAGGACCAATTGCACTGGTCGCCATGAGAAAGAGAGCCCCAAGCAGAACCGAACGGCCGCCCTTTTTGATGTTCTCCCGGGAGTCAGCTACCGAAGTAGGTGTGGGTGATAAATCTGCCACAGATATTCCTTATTAAAATACTCGCCCAGAAGGTCGAGGGAAACGCCAAGATGAAATGTTGTTAACTAAGCCATAGAATGGCTTCAGGTTATTATTGTTCAACAATAAAGCACACTTTCGTGTGTTGTCTATCTCTGTCTTACACGAAAGGAAGAGCGATGACTCGTACAGTTGATCTCAATTCGGATTCAGGTGAAGCGTTCGGTTCATGGTCAATGGGGGATGACGCCGCCATGATGAAGATTGTTTCCAGCGCTAACATTGCCTGCGGCTTTCATGCAGGAGATCCGCTGACGATGCGCTCCACCGTTGAAGCGGCAGCAAAGAATGACGTGTCCATTGGCGCGCACGTCTCCTACCCTGACCTGGTGGGATTCGGTCGCCGCTTTATGGACATGACCCCGGCTGAACTCAGCGCCGCTGTGCTCTATCAAATGGGTGCTCTGGAGGCTATATGCCGCGCGTCTAAAACCCGGATTTCCTATGTCAAGCCCCATGGTGGTCTCTATAACGCAATTGTTCACCACGAAAAACAAGCAGAGGCTGTGGCGCACGCCGTCAAAGAATTCGGATCAGACCTTCCGATTCTGTGCTTGCCCAACAGTGAAATCGAGCGTAAAGCTCTTACTCTCAACGTTCCGGTGGTTCATGAAGTATTCGCTGATCGGGGTTATACCCCCGAGGGTACCCTGGTTCCCCGAACTCAGCCTGGGGCAGTCATCCATGATGTAGACAAAGTTGCGCAACGAGTGTTGCAGATGGCAACAGAAGGAACGGTCGTTGCTAATGACGGCTCAACGGTAACGCTCGATGCTCAAAGTATCTGTGTTCACGGGGATACTCCCGGGGCAGTTGCCATTGCTCAAAAAGTGCGGGAAACGTTGACCGCACATGACGTTGAGATACGTTCCTTTTGCGCTTAATCAACGCAAACACATACGATGAATATTGTTGAACAATCTTTGAGTTCAATATTGAGAACTATCTGTTAGGAGCAATAGGTGACTGCACCTCCAATGCTCAAGCGATTCGGTCTGACCTCCATTCTGGTGGAGTGTGCAGATCTCAGCGCGGCGCTCGCCGTGCATTCCCATCTTCAGCATCAACCGCCAGCTGGGCTGGTTGAGCTCATTCCCGCGGCACAAACCGTGCTGGTGCGTTTCGAGCAAGCGCATCAAGCTCTGACTTTTGCGCGCACTTTTACCGGCGCGGCTAGCACCGATATTCGCAGGGAAGCAAGCCGCGAACAGCTGATTGATGTGGTGTACGATGGCGAGGATTTAGCAGACGTCGCAGAGCACACCGGGCTTTCAATCGAGAAAGTCATTGAGGCTCATACGCAGCAACAATGGTCTGTGGCATTTGCCGGATTTGCTCCAGGCTTTTTTTACTTGCACGCTGAAGAAAACGTTCTAGAAGTTCCCCGACGCGCATCACCCCGTACCGCGGTACCCAGCGGTGCCGTCGGTCTGGCAGGACAGTTCTCCGGTATCTATCCCCGCACTTCTCCCGGTGGCTGGCAACTCATCGGTCATACCAATGCACCCTTGTGGGATCTCTCCCAGAATCCTCCTGCGCTTCTTGAACCGGGTAATACGGTGCGTTTTCGCGCGGTGCGTGAGCACATCGACGTCGCCACGCCCGAATCTACTGTGTCAGAACCCTCAACAGACTCGGTGCTGACCGTGAAAACTGCAGGCGCGCAACTGCTCTTCGAAGACGAAGGTCGTAGCGGACTCACCCACTGGGGTGTTTCACCGGCGGGGTTTGCTGATCCTGTAGCTGCTCACGCTGCCAACCTGTTAGTAGGGAATATGCCCTCGGCGACCGTCCTCGAATCGCTCATGGGCGGATTCGTTGTGGAGGCGCAGCAAGATACGGTAGTAGCCCTTACTGGAGCACGCACCTTTGCTATTGTCACCGAACCTGCCCAGCCCGATCGAGTGGTGCCGCAAGATGCACCCGTTGCGCTCATGGCAGGCCAGACCCTGCGTGTCGGTGTTGCCGAGCAAGGCTTACGCGTTTATCTCGGAATACGCGGCGGGTTCGCGGCGGAGGAAGCTGCAACGAGCTTTTCCACCGACACGATGTCATCCATCGGGCCCTCCCCACTGCAGCCCGGAGATTCCCTTCATGTTGCCGAAAAAACGGGGATTGCCGTCGCACACCCAGTGATTGCCCCGGCACTGCCTAACCCGCAAGAAGCTAATCTCATTCGAGTAATTGTGGGGCCGCGTGATGACTGGTTTACCCCCGAATCAATACAGCGATTCTTCCGTACCGAATGGACGGTCAGCCCAGATTCCAATCGCATCGGAATCAGGCTTGCGCCGCAAGAAAGCGGATCTTACGGTACCGATACACAAATCCTAGAACGCGCCAACACCGAAGAACTACCCAGCGAGGGCATGGTTTCGGGGGCGATTCAGGTGCCGCCAAACGGTGAACCGGTCGTCTTCTTAGCCGACCACCCCGTCACCGGTGGTTACCCCGTGATTGCTTGCGTTCACCCCCACGATCTGAGGCTACTTGCTCAAAGCCAGCCCGGAACAACCATTAGATTTACACGCTTCGAGATAGACGGCGAAGCCAACGAACAGGAGAACACCCGTGCGTAAAGTATTGATTGCAAACCGCGGTGAAATTGCAGTACGCGTCATCGGCGCCTGCGCTCAAGAAGGCTACGAAAGCGTTGCCATCTACGCAGATTCGGACGCGCAAGCACTGCACACAGTACTTGCCGACGAAGCTTACGCTCTCGACGGTATTACCCCTGCAGAGACCTACCTCAATGTTGAAAAAATTCTCGATATTGCACAAAAATCTGGTGCTACCGCTGTGCACCCCGGCTATGGCTTTCTCGCAGAGAACGCCAAATTCGCGCAGGCAGTCATCGATGCTGGACTGATTTGGATTGGCCCTTCACCCGAAACAATTACTGCGCTCGGTGACAAAGTTAAAGCTCGCGATATTGCGCTCGCTGTCAACGCTCCCTTGGCTCCTGGAACCGACGGGCCGGTCGAAGGCCCCGCTGAAGCGCGCGAATTTGCTGAAAAGCACGGACTTCCCATCGTCATTAAGGCAGCCCACGGTGGTGGCGGACGCGGCATGCGCGTGGTGCGGGAAATGCACGAAATTGAGAACGCTTTCGAATCGGCTCAACGAGAAGCAGTAGGGGCATTCGGAAATGGCGAATGCTTCGTAGAACGTTTCCTCGACAAGCCCCGCCACGTAGAAACTCAGGTGGCAGCGGACCAGCACGGCGGCGTCGTCGTCCTGGGAACCCGCGACTGCTCCTTGCAGCGCCGCCACCAAAAGCTCATTGAAGAAGCACCGGCACCATTCCTAACGACCGAACAAATTAAGACGCTGGAGAAAGCCTCCAAGGATATCTTTGCTGAAGCCGGCTACACCGGTGTAGGCACCTGCGAATTCTTGATTGCAAACGATGGCACAATTTCCTTCCTCGAAGTAAATACCCGTATTCAGGTAGAGCATCCGGTGACCGAAGAATCGGCAGGTGTCGATCTTGTACGTATGCAGCTTGATATAGCGGCAGGGGGGCCCCTCGCCTATACCGAAATGCCAGAACCCATCATGCACGCCATCGAATTCCGTATTAATGCTGAAGATCCCGGTCGCGGATTCTTGCCCTCAGCGGGAACTATCGATTCGATTAACGTGCCTACCGGACACGGTATCCGCTGGGACTCAGGCGTGCGCGCAGGCACCGTTATCGACGGCAGCTTTGATTCGATGCTGGCTAAACTTATCGTCACCGGAACCACTCGCGAGAGAGCCCTCCGCCGCGCAGTTCATGCGCTCAAGCAGCTAGAAATCAACGGTGTTTCCACTGTCGTTCCATTTGACCGCATGATGGTTGAGCACGAAGCATTCAAATCAGAAGACGGCGAACTGGGAATCTACACCACCTGGATTGAAGACGTATTGGGCGACGATCTGGAGATTGATCCCCACTACGAACAGGGCCTGATTCCCGTGGGCGCTCAGGTTCTGCCCGGCACGGGCGTTACCCGCTTTGCCCTGGAAATAGACGGAACGCCTAAACGAATCGGCATTCCCGACGCTGTATTCGCCGCTATGGGAAATGGTGCTAGCGCCGGTGTTCCCGAACCCGCTGCTGCCACCGGCGTGGTATCGCCGATGGGTGGTGTTCTAATTCGCTTCACGGTAGAAGAAGGCGCTGAGGTATCGCAGGGTGAGCAGATTGCGTTACTGGAAGCTATGAAAACCGAGGTTCCTGTATTCTCCGATGCGAACGGTACAGTGGCGCACTTTGAGGTTGCAGCCGGCGAACGCGTTCAGGCAGGAGATACCCTCCTCAAATTCGCGTAACCTAGAAGAGTGAATCCAGAAACATCTACTCTCTCCACGGTTTCGAGCCTGGCAGAAATAGCTGCTCGCACGCCGTCGGCTCAGCACGCGCACGTTACGAGTTGGACGGTAAACGTTCTGCGGAGTGCAATGAACGACGGCGTGTTGGTGCCGGGAACTAAGCTTTTGGAGCAACACATTTCGGAGATCCTCAATATTTCCCGAAATACACTGCGCCAGGCGTTCATGATTCTGATCGCTCAGAATCTGGTGGAGCAAATTCCTAATCGGGGTGTGTTTGTGAGCGCGCCCGATAAGGAACAGATTAGTGAGATGTTTACTGTTCGGTTGGCTCTAGAGGGGGCTGCTATTGAGCTGGCTCCCTCTGGAGCGCAACCGCATATCAGAGAAATTTTGAAGAAAGCACAGCATAGCCGAGAGCGTGGTTCGGTATCAGGAATGGCCAGTGCCAACCAAGATTTCCATAAAGAGTTAGTGCAACTAGCTGCAAGCCCCCGCCTTGATTCGCTCATGAGCAGTGTGTTGGCGGAGATGCGTTTGCTGTTTTTCTTGATGGAAACGGTCCCCAGCTTTCACGCGCGGTTTGTGGATCTGAATCGGGAACTTTTAGAGCTGGTGGAGCAGGGCCATAAAAAAGAAGCCCAAGCAGCCTTGCGACAGTATCTCAAAATATCGCAGGAGCAATTTACCCAGAAACTACACGACTGATATTGGAACTTCTGGTTAACTGCTCACCGGAAAACCAATAAATCAACCTCATGACAGTAGTGCCCCCCGGCGAAGAATTTGCCGGGGGCACTACCCTTCTTTTGAGAGTTTTGGAACGAGCCTAACGGTCGTCCACCGCAATATGGCGGGTGGGTTCTTGAACGACAGGAATCTGTTTGGTCGGAGATTTCTGCGCTACGGCATTATCTACGTGCTGATCGCCTTCGAGATGGTCATTGCCCATTGTGGATTCATCGAAGGGGTCATTGCCTGCCAAAACGTTCTTGACCTTAGCCATATCCACTTCGTTCACAATCTTGCCCAGTAGAACGGTTGCCACTGCATTGCCGGTGAAGTTGGTTAAGGCGCGAGCCTCAGACATAAAGCGGTCGATACCGACAATCAGACCGACGCCGTCGATAAGGTCCGGACGATGCGACTGCAAGCCTGCTGCGAGGGTTGCAATACCTGCACCGGAAACACCAGCGGCACCCTTTGATGCAATAATCATGAAGAGCAACAGCGAAATCTGCTCGCCAATCTCCAACGGATTACCCATAGCTTCCGCAACGAAGATGGACGCCATCGTGAGATAGATTGCGGTTCCGTCGAGGTTGAACGAGTAACCGGTAGGAACTACCACGCCCACCACAGGCTTAGAAACACCCAGGTGTTCCATCTTTGCAATGAGTCGGGGGAGTGCGGCTTCAGAGGACGATGTGGAGAAAATCAGCAGGTATTCGCGAGCTAGGTACTTCATCAGTTTGAAGATATTGACGCCGGTTACCAGCTTGAGCAAACCACCAAGGATAATAGCGATGAAGAGAATACAGGTGATGTAGAAACCGACCATCAGAATCAGCATCGACCCGATAGCCTTGGCGCCGGTACTGCCCACTACACCTGCAATAGCGCCAAATGCGCCCAAAGGTGCAACCCACATAATCATCATCAGCAAGCGGAAAACAAGTGCTTGCATGTAGGTAATAAACTTGAGAACAGGTTTACCTACTTCACCCATACGCTGTAGTGCAAATCCGACCAACAACGCAACGAAGAGAGTCTGCAGGATGTTCCCTGAGGTCAGCGCCGAAAGCAACGACGTTGGAATGATACCCAGCAAGAAACCAATCGTGCCGTCCCCATGTTCAGACTCAGCAGACACCGGAGGAGTGTAACCGGTGGGCTGATAGTTCAAATCGTGCCCAGGATGAATAAAGTTACCTACTACCAACCCAATCGCCAAAGCAAAGGTAGACATGCAGATAAAGTAAAACAGCGCCATGCCGCCCACTTTGCCCACGGTAGCTGCTTTTGCAACGGAGCCAACTCCGATCACGATAGTGCAGAAAATAATGGGCGCAATCATCATTTTGATGAGAGCTACAAAAGCGGTGCCGATAGGAGCCAAACTCTTGGCGAAACCGGGGAACAATATACCCACGATGCAACCAAGAACTACCGCGACAATCACCGACACATACAGCATATGTGTAGGGTCTTGGTAAAACTTCTTCTTAGAAGCCTGAGGAGTAGCAGTCATATGCCAGAGCCTTTCTTTGACGCGCAATGCGCCGACGGTCCGAGAACGTCAAAGGGGAAGCGCTCGGAGAATGTGTGATGAGATGTGCCTAACAGGCGATAAGAAAAATACTAGGGCATTAACCTGCAGTTCATCGAAAGGTTGAGGGTCCAAATCCGAGTATGACCTGTTATTTCATCATGCGACCATGGAAGAATCACGATTTACTCAGGGTAAATGCATACTGCCCGAGGAAACACCAACTTTGAAATGAGTATCTCCCCGCTTCGTAAGAGGTGAGCATGTGATACTAAATACCGTGATAGATGCACTACTGAAGATTTTGATGGCTGCACCGGCGTTGTTGGGAATGGGTCTGATGATGGGCTTTAGCCCCGCCCTCTATAGCATCACCTTTCTGGCTCTCATTAACGATTCCCCCAGGATTCATATTGTGCGATGGATTGTGTTGGGAATCTTTTTAGGTGCGAGTACGCTCATTCTTCTCTTTCGGTTTGTGGATCCCCAAAATCTCATCGGCACGGTACACACGGAGGGCGCTAAATTACTGCTAACCCACAGCATCGATATCTTCGCCGGCGTCGTCCTACTGCTTGCTGGAGTAGTGATGTGGAGTCGCCGCAAACTCCCTCAACGACCTCATCGGGTGAAGGGCTCCCATCTGTACCCTCGCAAAGCTGTGCTGGAAGGTTATTTGAATTCCTCCATTGGAGTGAGCTCTGTGGCAACCATGTATTTAGCAGGTCGTCTCGTATCAAGCGTGAGCCATAGCCCGGTGGAGTGGATATGCGCGTACGCAATCTTCGTTGTTAGTATGGTTGGCCCCTATCTTTTGATAGAAGCAAGCTGGAACAAATATCCCCGATTTGCGCATGTTATGACAGACGGGTTTCACCGCCTCAAGACCGCCAATCTGCGTGGTCTTTACGGGGTGCTATTGGGTGCGGCAGGTTGTGTATTCCTAGGTCTTTCCCTCAGGGGCTTTCTCGCCTGAAACACAATTTGTTCAGAATACGGGTGAAAGCGGTAATCTAGAAGGTAAAGACCAAAGTCAGAAATAGACTCAACTAACCCAAAGGTGAAAAACATTGACCGAAAATGGAGCCGAACAGCTCGGACCAACAGGGCGCCCCTTGCGTGTCTTTCCTGATCCTGCGCCGCTACCTGAACACGGTCCCGCCCGCATTATCTCCATGGTGAACCAGAAGGGCGGGGTGGGTAAAACCACCTCCACTATTAATCTTGGCGCAGCTTTAGCTGAAGTTGGGCGTAAAGTCTTGCTCGTTGATTTTGACCCGCAGGGTGCACTGTCTGCTGGTTTCGGTGCAAATCCACACGAGCTAGATTTGACTGTATATAACGTCATGATGGATCGCAAAGTCGATATTCACGACGTCATTCAGCCCACAGAAGTCGAAAACATCGACTTACTCCCCGCTAACATTGACCTCTCTGCAGCAGAAGTTCAGCTAGTGAACGAAGTAGCTCGCGAACAGGTCTTGGCTTCAGCCTTGCGTAAAGTCGAGAACGACTACGATGTCATTCTGATTGACTGCCAGCCTTCGCTGGGTCTGCTTACCGTTAACGCATTGACCGCCAGCCACGGCGTGATCATTCCTCTCATCTGCGAATTCTTTGCCCTCCGTGCAGTGGCACTGTTGGTGGATTCGATTGAAAAGGTGCAGGACCGGCTCAATCCCAAACTTCAAATCGACGGTGTACTTGCCACCATGTTTGATACCCGCACTCTGCATTCCAAAGAGGTGTTGGCGCGAATTATCGACGCGTTTGGCGACAAAGTATTTGACACCGTTATTAAACGCACGGTGAAGTTCCCCGACGCTACCGTCTCGGCAGAACCGATTCTTTCCTACGCCTCAAACCATTCGGGTGCAGAGGCATATCGCCAGCTCGCCCGCGAACTCATTAGTCGAGGGGGAGCACCCTAAAGGCTCCCGCAACGAAAGAATTTCTTGCTCAACCCCGCAATGACCGACGCGCGGTCGCCTACCCGGCACCGCGCGTCGGGTTTGTGCGTGGGCTAAACAACGCCGGGAAGTCTTGAAACTACCCCCCAACACAGGGCAAAATATAAGTAGCTAGTTTACATCTCGACAATAGCTTGAGAAGAGGACGCTGCCGTGAGGGCACCGACAACAATCATCAACCAGCAGGGAAAATTCGCCGAAAATACACCCGGCTTCACCCTGACACTTCAGAACTTCGAAGGCCCCTTTGACCTTCTCCTTTCCCTTATTTCCCGCAGAAAACTCGATATTACCGACGTAGCGCTCGCCGAAGTTACCGATGAATTTTTGCACTATATCAACCAACTTTTTGAGAGCCAGATAGACACCGCTCTTGACCAAGCAAGCGATTTCTTGGTTACTGCCGCTACTCTGCTCGATTTGAAAGCAGCACGGTTACTTCCCCGCGGTCAAGTGGAATCAGAAGAAGACGTGGTTTTGCTGGAGGCTCGTGACCTACTCTTTGCACGGTTGCTTCAGTACCGCGCTTACCGCGATGTAGCCGGTATTCTCGCTGAACGCTATGAATCCGAGGCGCAGCGTTTTCCCCGAGATGTTGCTTTAGAACCCCAATTTGCCCAGGTTTTACCTGAATTGGTTTTTGAGATAAGCCCCGAAGAATTTGCTCAGATAGCGGCGAAAGCATTGAGTGCTTCGCATTTTGAAGATGAACCGCATGAGAATTTGGCGCAGGTTGAGCTAGGGCACCTTCACCAGCCCCTCACTACCATTGCGGACGAAGAAAATTTCATTGTGCAACGCTTGGTAGAAAATTCCCAGGAGTCCTTTTCGAATCTCATTCGCGGATGCGGAGAATTCGAAATAGCCGTTTATCGTTTTCTGGCGGTGTTGGAGCTGATACGCAATGGGGCAGTAGAGGTAACTCAAGCTAACCCCCTGGGCGAAATTTCTGTGAGCGCTGTCGGGGAAAAATCCCCGGTGCCTGAGTTACAGAAGGAGGCAAGTGTATGAGCGATATAACGGGAGTAAACCCCGATTTTACGGACGACGACCTTGCCATCCTCTCGACGGGCGCATGGAACCCGGAGGGGGACGACGCCCCAGCAGAGACGCCTGAACAGCAGGTAGAGGATTCTCTTCCCGAGATTCCCGAAGCGCCAGATAATCCGTGGGAGCAACCCGAAACCGCCGAATCGTATGCGCAACAGCAGCAGGAAAAACCACGTACGGAAGTTAAGCGTTCTGAAATTATCTCGCGGGTTGAGTTGACCCCAGGGGGCGTCAAAGCAGCTATTGAAGCAATTTTGGCAGTTGCAGATGCGCCCGTCAGCGTACGCGAGCTGTCCTCGGCTCTGATTGTTTCCGAATATGAAGTGGAAAAAAGCTTAGACGAGCTTTACCGCGAATATAACGGATACGACGACGGGCAAACGGTTCACGAACCCCGAGGGTTTGAGCTACGCAGAATCGCTGGCGGATGGAAGCTCTACTCGCGACATGACTTCAGCCCATGGGTGCAGCGGTTTGTGGTGGGAGATTCCACGGCAAAACTCCCCAAAACGGCTATGGAAACTCTGACCGTTGTGGCTTATCAACAGCCGGTGACCAGAAGTTATGTGGCAAGTGTTCGCGGAGTAAACGCCGATGCTGCCTTTCGCACCTTGCTCAAACGTGGACTGATTGCAGAGACCATTCCCGAACCAGAAACCGGTGCTCATCAATACATCACCACCGATGTATTTCTTCAAAAGCTGGGTTTAGGTTCCTTAGAAGAACTGCCCGCCTTGGCGCCCTACTTACCTGATATTGACGACATCGAACTAGCAACCGAAACACCCTAAAAGATTCAGCGGAGTTTATTTCTCCGCGAAACAGACAGATAGCGCACTCATTGCGCAGAGAACAAGAGAGAAAAAGGTAATACACATGGCAGGAAGAACTGGAAGCGGAGCAGGAAACCACGGACGCGGCGGAGCAGGTCGCGGGTTCGGCAAGAATAACGAATTCCGCGGTGGCAAGCCCGGAGGAAAATCAGGTGGATTCAAGGGCAAGGGTTCCAACAAGGGAGCTAAGCCTGGTGCACCCGGCGGCCCCCGTAAACCGGGTAAGGGTCAGGGGCCTAAATTTAAATCAGGTAAGCCCTTTGCCGGTGAATTCGGCGAGTTCCGCCCTAACAACCGCAAGAATAGCAACTACGCTGGTCCCCACCGCCCGCGTCGTCCTAAGGCAGACCCCGTAGATCATTACGATTTCTATGACCACGAAGGCGTTCGCCTGCAGAAGCTGATGGCTCAAGCTGGTGTGGCGAGCCGCCGCGTGTGTGAAGAAATGATTGAAGAAGGTCGCGTGACAGTCAACGAGCAGCTAGTCACCGAATTGGGTGTTCGCGTCAACCCTGATGAGGTTTCAGTCCGAGTTGATGGAATCACTATTCAGACCAATGACAAGCTTGTTTACATGGCGTTTAACAAGCCTGCAGGCGTTGTCTCCACTATGGAAGATCCCGACGGTCGCCCCTGCATTAGCGACTTCTTGCGCAAATCTATGAATCAGCGCGTGTTTCACGTGGGGCGTCTCGATGTTGAAACAGAAGGTTTGCTTCTTCTCACCAACGACGGCGAACTCGCTAACCGTTTGACCCACCCCTCTTATGAAATTCCTAAGACCTATCTCGTGCAGGTGCGCGGTCCTGTGGAATTGGGTGTGAGCAATCAGCTGAAGAAGGGCGTTCGTTTGGAAGACGGCGTCTCCCGAGTTGACGATTTCCGCCTGGTTGATTCAACTCCCGGTCACGTTTTGATTGAGGTTGTTATTCACTCCGGTAAGAACCGTATTGTTCGCCGCATGTTTGAAGAAGTCGGCTACCCCGTAGAGAAGCTGGTTCGCGTAGAGATGGGGCCGGTTCGTATTGGATCGCAGAAACAGGGCACTATTCGAAACCTTTCTAAGGTTGAGATTGGTGAACTGCTTGCTTCGGTAGATATGTAAGAATCGTTGCGCTTGACAGGGGAGAAACGAATGGAACTGGCAGAAGATCAAAACCTCTCTGCCCTTGCTGGTTCGGTGCTCATTATTGGTACCGGTCTGTTAGGGGCATCGGTAGGTTTGGCTTTGCGCGCCCAGAAGATACCGGTGTATCTCTCTGATGTTTCTCCGACGATAGAAGCAATTGCAGAGGATATTGGTGCGGGTCGCTCCCTCCGCGCGGTAGCTACCGAACGCGGTGTTGCGCCGTCGGATCTTCGGCAACTGCTGGGGAGCGAACCTCAGTTGGTGGTGGTTGCAGCGCCACCGGATGTTTGTGCGCAAATCGTGGTCGAGCAGCTCACCCTCTGGCAACATGCAGTTGTCATTGATATTGCTTCGGTGAAATTGTCGATTCTGCAACAGGTTCAACAATCGGGTGTAGATACTTCCCGTTATCTAGGTACACACCCGATGGCTGGTCGAGAAAAATCTGGCCCTGTTGCAGCGCGCGGGGAGCTCTTCACCTCCCGCCCTTTCGTCGTCTGCAAGCATCCAGACGTTTCGCCCACTGCTGTGCGACTAGCGCAAACACTGGGAATTGAGATGGGATCCACCCTGACCTACCTCGACGCCGCAGAGCACGATCGAGCGGTCGCCCTGATTTCTCATGTGCCCCAGGTGATGAGTTCTCTGATGGCGTCGCGCTTGCAAGAAACACCCTTACATGCGCTGGGGCTAGCAGGGCAAGGCCTGCGGGATACCGTTCGAATCGCTGGATCTGACCCCGGATTGTGGATTCAGATTTTAGCGGCAAACTCAGAAAATATAGTGCCCACGTTGCATGGGGTGAGGGATGATTTGGAGCGGCTCATAACAACTTTAGAAAATCCCACTGCTGCAGGAGCGCGCCTAGATATCGCCCAGCTCATGAGCGAAGGCAACGCCGGGGTAGCTAGGATTCCAGGTAAGCACGGTGGGGCTCCCGAGGCTTTCTCGCAACTTACCGTTCTGGTGGACGATACGCCGGGGCAGATTGCCCGGCTACTCATCGACATAGGGGAGCTCGGGGTCAACATTGAGGATCTCCGATTAGAACATTCTCCCGGACAACCTGTGGGCATGGCTGAAATTTCGGTCAATCCCAACGAACACGAAAAACTAGTAGAGGATCTCACCAGCGCGGGCTGGAAGGTCGTTCGCTAACAGAAAGGCAAAGATGAATAAGCTAGTTGTAGCAATAGACGGACCTTCCGGCTCAGGCAAATCCTCGGTGTCTAAGGCGGTTGCACGCCACTTTAACCTGCAGTACCTCGACACCGGGGCAATGTACCGTGCTCTCACCTGGTACTGCCTAAAACAGCAAACTGATCTGACGAATCCCGAGGCAATCATTGCCGCCGCTGAAAAATTTCCCCTGCACCAGGGCACCAGCCCCGATGAGGAGTCAATCGTAGTGGGGGAGACCGACGTTGCAGAAGCAATCCGTGAACCCGGCATCTCGGGTTCGGTTTCTGCCGTAGCATCGGTGCCGCGCGTGCGGGAAATCCTGATTCAGATGCAGCGAGATGCAATCGCTGCCGCCCCCCGCGGAATGGTCGCTGAAGGACGCGACATCACCACCGTCGTCGCTCCCGATGCCGATGCGCGGGTTCTACTCACCGCCTCCGAAGAAGTTCGCATGGCTCGCCGGGGGCTTCAGCTCGGCGGTACCCAGAGCTCATCTGACCTACAGAAACAGGTTGTGCAGCGTGATGCTAAAGATTCCAAGGTCAACAACTTCACTGAGGCAGCCGAGGGCGTTGCTCTGGTTGATTCTTCTGATCTTGATTTTGACCAAACTATTGCAGCGGTGATTGCCGCTGTTGAAAAACAGATCAATAACTAGTGTCTGCACTAGACTGTTCACAGATACTTAGACCATAGAAAAGAGGTTGCGACGTGGAAGAAAATATCACTCCAGAACGCGACGATTATGAGGATAAATTCCTCGGCGGTGGCTCAGATGACGTCTCCGAACGCCTCGCAGAAATTGATGATGAAACCGCAGAACAGCGTGCCGAAGCTCTCCTAGCAGGGCTCGAAGACTACGAACTCGATGAGGAAGACCAGGAACTTCTAGGTTCTTGGGGCTTTGAAATCAACGAGTCCGACCCCGAAGAAGCCGACCCAGTAGTTGCCATCGTGGGCCGCCCCAACGTTGGTAAATCAACCATCATTAACCGCATTATCGGTCACCGTGAAGCCGTGGTTGAAGATAAGCCTGGCGTTACTCGTGACCGCGTATCGTATAAGGCAGAGTGGGCTGGCAAAGATTTCACCCTGGTTGACACGGGCGGTTGGGAAGCTGACGCCAAGGGTATCGACGCGCAGGTTGCAGCGCAGGCTGAGATTGCTGTTGCACATGCCGACGTCGTTCTGCTAGTGGTTGACGCCATCGTAGGTATTTCAAATACCGACGAAGCGATCGTTCGTATGCTCCGCCGCGTCAAGAAGCCTATTCTGTTGGTTGCTAATAAGGTCGATGCCGAGCATCAAGAAGCTGAAGTTCACGCGCTATGGTCGCTGGGCATGGGGGAGCCATTCCCTGTTTCTGGGGTGCACGGTCGCGGTTTGGCAGATTTGCTCGACGCCCTGCTCAAGGTGATACCCGAGCACTCGCAGTATGCTGAACCTGAAGCGCTGGGTGGACCCCGCCGTATTGCGTTGGTTGGACGCCCCAACGTAGGTAAGTCCTCGTTGCTGAACAAACTTGCTGATGAAGAACGTGCCGTGGTTAATGATCTAGCGGGCACCACCCGCGACCCCGTGGACGAAATCGTCGAATTGGGCGATCGCCCCTGGCGTTTTGTAGATACCGCAGGTATTCGCCGCCGCGTACACATGGCAAAGGGCGCAGATTTCTACGCTTCACTCCGTACTCAGACCGCTATTGAGCGCTCTGAAGTTTGTGTTGTTTTGCTGGATGTTTCTGAGCCGATTTCTGAGCAAGACGTGCGAATCATCCAGCAGGTCGTTGACTCAGGCCGCGCATTGGTTCTGGCGTTCAACAAGTGGGATACCCTCGATGAAGAACGCCGCGAACTGCTAGAGCGCGAGATTGACCGCGACCTCGCCCACGTAGCGTGGGCACCGCGCGTCAACATTTCTGCGCGCACTGGATGGCACAAGGACAAGCTGGTTCCAGCGCTGGAAACCGCCCTTGAAGCATGGGATTCTCGTATCTCCACCGGTCGCTTTAATGCGTTCTTGGGCGAGATTGTGGCAGCACATCCGCACCCCTTGCGCGGTGGCAAGCAGCCCCGTATCTTGTTCGGCACGCAGGTCTCTTCACGTCCGCCGAAGTTCGTTCTGTTCACCACCGGTTTCTTGGATCCTGGATACCGCCGATTCATTGTCCGCCGCCTGCGTGAAACTTTCGACTTCACCGGTACACCGATCGAAATCTCGATGCGCGTTCGCGAACGCCGGACCCTCGGTGAGCGCAAGGCAGCAAAACCTGGTAAAGCGTCCAAGGGCGGACGCCCGAAGAGCACCCGTCGATAACACTTGCCGGTAGAGTCCCGGAGCCGACTTGATCCGGGACTCTACCTCAAGGGGTAAATGTGATTGAAACCGCCCCAAAAAGTTTTAATTTTGGGTGATCTCAATTTTGCGTTCACCCTAAAGGTGGGTATAGTTATACGAGTGCTTGAGGGAAACCTTGAGAACAATCGGGTTGTGGCGCAGCTTGGTAGCGCACTTGACTGGGGGTCAAGGGGTCGCAGGTTCAAATCCTGTCAACCCGACAAAAATTACCTCTTCACTAGGTTCGAAGCGTAGTGGAGAGGTTTTTTTATACCCAAAAATCTACAATTTATCTATCCCTCAGCATATGAAAGCCCCTCTGGTCCTGCATGTCGTTAGTAGGAGCTTACGATTTACGCATCGCTATCTAATTCGTGCTTATCAATCGAGCAGATGATGAGTGGGCGGCTACTAAAACAGAGCTCAGATACACGATTCATTACTCGAAGAGAAAATCATGAGCTCATTATTGTGTAGATTGAATAAGTTAATTCCCAGATAGTGCAAGAAGCACTCGTTCAGAAATAAGACTGGACCCCGTCTGGATTGCGACATCTCTGCAGAAATTATAAAACTTATCGTACTTTTTTCTTGCGTCTTCGTCTTTAGTTTGGAATCTAGCTGCATCTACGTAGATGCGTAGTTTTTGCACTGCCTCACGAAGGTTGAACATCCCTGCCGATTCAACTGATTGTAAGCATTCAAGTATGTGGTCAATAAGTACACGTGCATGTGACTGCAATGCAGGATCCAAAGACGTGTCGTTCTCGATTGCTTCTACGAGAATTCGAACTTCTTCAGAGAATCTGCTGCGCAATGCTGCTTGCATATCATTTCCGCCGTTGCGCGCAGCCATTGCTATGAAAGCAGAGAACATTTTCAAATCCTTAATAACTCTCTCATCTACTCGTTGAGCATAGGAGGAGTGGTATGGGAATCCACAAGCATTTACCCAATCAGGAAGGGAATATGCGAAACCTCTTACCTCGGGTATTTGTTCCTTGAATTGTTCGAGAACAGTTATTACCTGGCTGAGAAGTATGAAGGTTTCCATCCCGTCTTCAGGGGTTTGGATGCCGAATTCATGAACTCTATTTTCGATCTCTTCGTTCCATTGTTCAAATTTTTCAGCAAGCGCTGCTGCAGGGTTTATGGTCTATTTTTCCTTTAGTCAAACACATAAATCAGGCCTCCGGCACGCGTTGCCGGAGGCCTGTGATTCCCTACGTAGGGAATAATCCAATGGAAATCCTATCAAATAAAAAACTATCTAAGTTGTTCGATTTTGCAGCTACGAGGTTACCGGTACTTCCCCTAGACTACTGCTTTCTTTGCATTCTGTGTCCTGACGCCTCAGCGCGGAGTTTTCAGATGCACCATCAAATGTTTGGTCTATTTACTCGTAATGAGTCCACATTCGAAGGACATGGACGGTCTGTTCATCTTCTATGACGTCATACACCAGCCGATGCTGAATGTTGATTCGTCGAGAATATAGTCCTGCTAAATCTCCAACTAGTTTTTCATACCTGGGTGGATTCTTATATGGATTTTCGGAAATTACGTGCAGAAGCCTCTGCGTTTTTTCTTTTAGTCCTGCTCGTTGAAGTTTCTGCGCATCTTTTTGAGCTTGTTTCGAATAAACAATTTTCCATGCAGGGCTTACCAATGTAGGTCCGAGCTTCCTTCAGAGAGAGGCTCATTTTTTGCGGCTAGGATGCTTTGAACCATTCCAGGGATGGAACTCAGATGAAGGGTTTCCTGGATGGCCTTCCAATCTTCTTCGCTGATCAGGACGGCGTTGCCCCTCTTGCCGGTAATCGTGAGTGGTTCCGCATTATTATTGACCTGGTCAATAAGTTGATAGAGGTGTGTACGAGCGTTTGTGGCCGAAATAGCTGTCATACTCCAGATCGTACGCTATAACGTACGATCTGAAAAGGATGTTTTAAGGTATCACACATCATGAGAAGATAGTAGAACCATCGCCATCTACAGAGGGAACCCGCGATATGTAAGAAAAACACATCGAAAACCAGTCAACAGCTCCACCCCTATTAGTTTGCTTTACAAATAACCCCTGAAAGATCCCTCATGCTCATTCTCGCCAGTATCTTTGTCAGCCTCGCCGTACTCATCCACATCTACATTTGGGTGCTGGAATCTTTCCTCTGGGATAAACCTCGCGGCTTACAAACATTTAACATGGACCCCAACCGTGCCGCGCTCACCAAAGAAATGGCAGTAAACCAGGGGCTCTACAACTTACTTTTGGCGGTTGTTGCCTTTGCCGGACTGATAGCGCTATGGAGCGGTTCACTTGCGGTGGCAAAAGCGCTCATTTTTGCAGGAGCAGGTTCTATGGCAATTGCCGGTATCTTCCTTTTCGCCACCAGTGCAGATAAGCGCCGTCCAGCACTGATTCAACTGGTTCCCCCGCTCGTCGGCGTCATCGCTGCCGCTCTGATATAAGTTTTACTTTGGCTCTTTCAGGCTGCCAACAGTCCACTAGGGGGAGTACTAATGAACACCCCAAAGATCCTCCGCCAACCGAGTAATATGGATGGCGAGATAAGTGCGTTCATCGGCAGATAGATCCTCACCCAGATGCATCTCAAGTAGCATTTTGGCTTTGAGCGCGCAGGATACCTTTACGCGCCCGAAGAAGAGCGAAGTTTAGGAATCTGCCAGAGGAAGAACAAAAGGTTGTACACATGAAGTATTTTCACGGATACCTCCCCTAAGCCGCTGCAATAAATTCTATCGGGTGCGAACAGGGCAGTGACCCGGAAATACGCCTTTCCGGGCCACTGCCCGCTAACGGTTCGCTGAGGTGCGACTATGAATTTTCAGGGTAGGAAGGCTTCCAATCTTCTGGCGGTAACTCATTGGTCTGAATAAGCTGCTGGTACCAGAAGAACGAATCTTTGCGATAGCGCGCGAGATCTTTGAGATCGAACTCGTCGCGGTTCACATAAATGAAACCGTAGCGCTTTGCCACGCCCTGATGGGTGGACACCACATCGATAGCAGTCCAGGGGGAGTAGCCCAGGATTTCGACGCCGTCTGTAATCGCTTCCTGCGTCTGCTCCAGGTGCTTGCGCAGGTACTCGATGCGGTAATCATCGTGTACCCGCCCGTCATCGGTGAGCTGGTCGAAAGCACCGAGCCCGTTTTCGGTCACGATGAGGGGCAGACGGTAGCGATCCCAGATTGCACGGTAGGTCATGCGCATACCCACAGGGTCAATTTCCCAACCGAAGTCGGTCATCTGCAGATGGGGGTTAGAAACAGCCTTGAAGTATCCTTCTTCACCTTCTGCGATTTGCTGGTCGGCGTCCTCGCTACGTTCTGAGGCACCGCCACCCAAGGGCGCATCTGCCATGGTGGTGGTGTTGTAGTAGTTGAAAGCAATGAAGTCAGGTCGAGCCGATTTGAGAATCTCCAAGTCGCCTTCTTCAATGGTGGGCGCCCAGCCGTGTTCTTCGAGATAGGCCCAAGCCAGAGTGTTGTATTCACCGCGCACTGCCAAATCAAGGTAGAGCCAGTTGCGCACCGCGTTGTAGTTATCGGCGGCAATCACGTCCTCCGGTTTGGACGACGCAGGGTAAACATAGGAGATGTTAGGCGCCGGACCAATCTTGGCCTCGGGATGCATCTGGTGAAGCATTGCCATGGTCTTCGCCTGCGCCAAGAACATGTTGTGATTGATTTGGTAGAGCTCCTTGTCGGGGTCATCACTGGTGGTGGTGATAATGCCGAGCTTATGACCGTGCAGAATCATCATGTTCTGCTCGTTGATGGTCAGCCAATATTTGACCTTGGAGCCATACTCTTTGAAAAGAACTTCGGCGTAGCGCACGAATGCGTCGGTGGTGGTGCGGGATGCCCAGCCGCCTTTTTCATCTAAAGCAATCGGAGTGTCGAAGTGGAACATCGTCACGATGGGTTCGATATTTTGAGCCAGCAATTCGTCGATGAAGTTGTGGTAGTACTCGATTCCCTTGGGATTGATTTCGCCGTCGCCGTCGGGGATGATGCGTGACCAGGCGATAGAGAACCGATGCGCGCGGAAGCCCAACTCTGCCATCAGCGCGATGTCCTCTTTATAACGGTGGTACTGATCAGCAGCTACTTTGTAGTCGCTGGTCCCTTCGGGTAAATCTTTCTTGAGGTCGATGGCAATAGGACCGCGACCGTCCTCGTCCCATGCGCCTTCTACCTGGTAAGCGGAGGTCGAAGCAGACCAGAGAAAATCTTGTGGGAAAGGCTTGAGCTCTTTGTGGTACATAGTGTTCCTTATCTAGAGAGTTATTCTTAGCGTTCGACGATGACGGCGAGTTCACCGGCACGAAGCTGCTTATTGAGTTGAGGTTCAACGGTGGAGAAGTTACCGGAGTTAGTGATGATGGTGATTACGGTGTCATCATATCCAGCCTGAGCCACTTGAACACGATTATAGGTAACGAGTGGCTGACCGGCAGTCACGATATCGCCTTTTCAGACGTGCATGGTGAAGCCTTCGTTCATCATGATGGGGTGAGCCCCCAATGCAGACCAAACATGAACTTTACTGCATGTTGAAAATGATTCTCAACAGGTAGAATGGCGGGATGACTGATCAACACAAAACCCATCACCACCAGAACTCGGAGAACCTAACGCCCCAAGAATCATGGAACAACCTTTACTCGGAAAGAGAGCAGGTTTGGTCCGGTAAACCCAATGCAACTTTGGTGGCTTTGATTGAAAAATACCAGCCCACCACCGTCCTGGATCTTGGATGCGGCGAAGGTGGCGATGTCATCTGGTTGTCACAGCGCGGCTGGGCGGCTACAGGAATTGATATTTCCGACGTCGCTATCGAACGCGCTCGCCAAGCTGTAGAAAAAATTGGTGTGGAAGCCGAATTCGTGGCGGCGGATTTAGCAGAATGGCGAACTGACAGGAAGTTCGATCTCATCGTTTCCAGTTTCATGCAGTCCCACTTTGATGACCTCGACCGCATTGGAATTTTTAGAGCCGCACTTGAACTCTTGAATGTTGGGGGAGAGCTGGTCTCTCTTTCACATGCAGGCATGCCGTCGTTTATGAAAGAAGATGACCCTCGCCGCGAGAAGAGGGAGAATCTTCCGCAACCCCTGGTTGAGGCGCATACTCTCACGGAAAATGACGATCGTTTTGAAGTAAAACTTGCGGAAACCAGAAGCCGAACAGTTACCTCGCCCGACGGTGAAGAAGGCACTATTGACGACGGCGTGCTGGTTATCAAGCGAGTTCGCTAAGTATTTTCTGTACAGTATCAGGATATTTTTCTTAAATCAGTCTACTTTCGGTGAATAGAAAGTAGACTGATTTTATGACTACTACTCCTCAGAAAAAGACTCTTAAAGATAAATCACTGAACTTCATTACCGACGGGTACCTTTTCGCTTCGCGTATGCGTGCTAAAGCTGGTTTGAAGCAGAACTCCCACGAACCTTTCACCCTCAAGATGTTGGGTAAAGACGCCACGATGATTCGCGGCAAAGAAGCCGTGGGCTTCTTCTACGACGAGTCCAAAATTAGCCGTGATGGCGCTATGCCTCACGCCGTCAATGACACTCTCTTTGGTAAGGGAACAATTCACGGGCTCGACGGTGAGGCCCACAAGGTGCGCAAAGCTCAGATGGCGGCGATGGCTTATGACGACGACGCACGCGTGGCTCACTTTGCCGACCTTGTTACCGAAGAAATGGAGCGCACTCTCTCTGACTGGGCTGAAAAGCCCGGCAATGTTTACGACGATGTAGCGGTAGCCTACGGACGCGCAGCTTTCCGCTGGGCTGGTATTCCTATGACCGATGAGCAAATGGTCAAAGAGGCTCAGCGCATGAGCCATCTGCTGGATACGTTCGGTAATCCTCTGAAGAACCCTCTCGCCTGGATTGACCGCGCAAAGCTGGACCGCTGGTTCGAACAACTCATTGAAAATGTTCGCTCAGGAACTCAGGAGGTTGACCCTGATTCCGTGACCGCGCATATCGTGGATCTGCGCGATGAAAATGACGAACTGGTTTCCGCCCGCATTGCAGCTATTGAACTGCAGAATCTCACCCGCCCCACTATTGCGGTTTCCCGCTTTGCGGCTTTTGCTGCAGTAGCGCTCGTACAGAACCCTGACTGGGCAGAAAAAATCCGCTCCGCAGTCGAGGCCAAGGGGAGCTGGGCGAATGTCCCCGAATCCATTGCCTTTGCTCAGGAGACCCGCCGTAAGTACCCATTTGTTCCCATGCTCCCCGGCTATGTCAAAGAAGACGCCGAAGTTTCGGGCTGCCCGGTGCATAAGGGACAGCGCGTTTTGATTGATATCTTGGGTACCAATAACTCTCCTCAGCTCTGGGAAAACGCCGCTGATTTCGACCCCTCCCGCTTTATGGGCGTCGAGAATTGGGAAGATATCGCCTACTTTATTCCTCAGGGTGGCGGCGATGTGCATACTGGCCACCGCTGCCCCGGTGAACGCATTGCGGTGACTGCTCTTTCTGTTGCAATTTCTGCCATGGCGCAGAAGAACGTGCATATTTCACAGGATCAGGATGACACCGAGTTCCGCTGGGATCAGATTTTGACCCGTCCTAAGACAGGTGTGCGTATTAGCGTAGATGCTGCTTCTGCGCGCTAATTCGTAAGAAAGAGAAAAACCTCCCACCCACTAGCCAATTTGGCTCACTGGGTGGGAGGTATCTCTTTTGCTTTTACATGGAGGTCGGACCAGTATTTTTAGTCATGGTTTTGGTGCCGACAGCATCGGCGTAGGTCATGGTAGTTTGCCCAGTAACCGTCAGCGCTCTTGCAGCCAAGCAAGCATCTGTTACTTTGAACTGTATGAATACGCCTGTGGCGTCGCCCGAACCTACTACTGAAGTAGAGAGATTCCACGTCGCTGCAGTGAAAGTTAAGGTCAGAGTTTTAGGGTCAGTTTGCGTGACCGTCCAGCCAGCGGGAATTACGTTGTTGCCATACGAGCCGGTAGGCTCAATCTGGATGGGGTGGTTAAAAGTAATCACCGATTTAATGGTGAGGTTTGTAACCGTTCCGGCTGTTCCCTCCACCCAATACCCATTAGATGTTGCAGGGTCACGATTCGTATTCGAATTGCCTGCAGGCGATTTGTAGGGGAGGGAATCAATATACCCCCTAGTGGGGTTGGTCGTAACGTTGCAAGTTCCGGTTATCGCTTTGCGAGCAACGTGTCGAAAATATTGGCCGGCGGTCGTAGTGGCTGTTCCCTTTTTTGAAGAGGCATAGGCAGGGACAACTCCGGCGGAGAGAACTGCCGGGGCAGACCAGGCAGCACCCCGCACAATTTGCCGGCGATTGGGAGGGTTATTCGAAGCGGGGGATTGCATGGGTTTCCTTAGTTGGGGGCGAATGAATTAATTGTGCTAAATACTTTTGCCCTATCGCGTTCTGAATCCGTTATGCCCGCTTTTTGGCATCTGATGAGCCAATATTTACAAAAACGCCCTTTGTGAGGAGCCATCTGGCTCATCACAAAGGGCGTGTTAGCGCTGGTTGTTGGTTACTGAAGCGAACCGATGGTCTGCTCGACGGCGTCGAGTAGTTCACCGTTAGCGACCAAACGTACTGTTTCGTTGATTTCAGGAGCCAGATAGCGGTCAGTGCCCGGGCCCTCCACGGTTTCGCGGAGCTTGGAGATAACCGCACCGGTTGCTGCTGCAGGTTTCTGCGGAGCCCGCATATCAATACCTCGGGCAGCCGTCAGAATCTCAATAGCTAAAACGCGCGTGAAACCATCCACTGACTTACGTAGCTTACGAGCGGCACTCCACCCCATGGATACGTGATCTTCCTGCATTGCAGAAGATGGAATCGAATCAACGGATGCCGGATTAGCCAGACGCTTGAGTTCAGAAACAATCGCTGCTTGGGTGTACTGGGCAATCATATGGCCAGAATCTACACCAGGGTCATCTGCCAAGAACGCGTTGAGACAGCGGTTGCGGGCGGGATCCAAGAAGCGGTCGGTGCGTCGTTCGGAAATAGAGGCGGCATCGGCAACAGCAATAGCCAAGAAATCTAGAACGTAGGCAACCGGTGCTCCATGGAAGTTACCATTCGATTCCACGCGACCGTCCTTGGTTACTACCGGATTATCGATGGCAGAGGCAAGCTCGCGAAGAGCAACTGAACGCGCATGCTCAATGGTGTCTCGCACCGCTCCAGCAACTTGCGGGGAGCAGCGTAACGAGTACGCATCCTGAACATAGGTTGAATGCTCGCCCTGATGGTGGCGGATGATCTCGGAATCTTCCAGAATAGTGCGAATATTGCGCGCTGCTGCAATCTGACCGGGATGGGGGCGAAGTTCATGCAAGTCAGCGGCGAAGACACGATCGGTGCCGACCAGACCTTCAACAGACATTGCTGCTGCGACGTCGGCAAGGCGTACCAACCGGTCAAGATCGGTAATTGCCATGACCAACATCGAGAGCATGCCGTCTGTGCCGTTAATCAGCGCAAGACCTTCTTTTTCCGCTAGCTCAACGGGAGTCAATCCAGCTTCGGTGAGCGCGTCTGCGGCATCCTGGAGATTGCCCTCGGAATCGCGAACTTGACCTTCACCGATGATTGCCAGAGCGCAGTGGGCTAGGGGAGCGAGGTCACCTGAACATCCCAACGAACCATATTCAAAGACCACCGGAGTAATACCCGCAGAGAGCATCGCAGCGTAGGCCTTAGCAACTTCAGGGCGTACACCCGTACGACCGGTTGCCATAGTCGAAAGACGTAATAGCATGACGCCGCGGATGACTTCGCGCTCAATTTCAGGGCCGGAACCTGCAGCATGGGAACGAATCAACCCGCGTTGCAAAGCGGTACGCTGCTCTAGCGGAATGTGCTTTGAAGCTAGAGCACCAAAGCCTGTGGAGACTCCATACACCGGGGTTTCATCATGTGCTAAATCGCGGATCCGCTGCGCTGATTTTTCGATTTCTTGGAGGGACTCTTCACTGAGCGAAACCGTGGCATCATGGCGGCAGACGTTGATGACGTCTTCGAAAGAAAGGGCACCAATTCCCACCTCAACGTGAGGGCGGCCAGCTTTATCGTTAGTCATGATTTATCTTTCTATGTTGGGTGAGAACGGTGTGAGCAATGCGAGCAGCACTGCGCGCAGTGCGTCCGTCAATATCAAAAGAGGGGTTGAGCTCGGCTATATCAGCTGCAATGAGCTTTCCTGACGTAGCAGCTTGACGAACGCAGGAGAGAATCACTGGCAGAGGCACACCAAACGCCGCCGGAGCACTTACACCCGGAGCAACAGCAGCAGGCAGAACATCCAAATCGACGGTCAAATAGAGCACATCAACAGAATCAATAAAATCCTGGACAAACCGTTGAACGTCACCCAGGTTTTCGGTTTGGCTTTGCTCATCTAGGAGGTATCGCACGTCAAAATGGTCAGCAGTATCAAACAAAATCTGCGTATTGGAAGGCTGGCTAATACCGACGACAGCGTAGGAAAGTTCGGTGCCGGCGGCTGCTTCTTGTTCGAGTGCCTGGCGAAAAGGAGTACCGGAGCTGGGCTGATCTGCAGAGCGCAGGTCGAAATGCGCATCGAGATTCAAAATTCCTACACGCTGTTGCGCACGCGCTGAGGACTGTGCAATTCCCGAATAGGTACCAAACGCAACTTCATGTCCACCGCCAAAGACCATAGCTAGCGCACCGGCGTCGATAATCGTAGCTACCGTATCGGCTAGGCGGCTCTGAGCTGCTTCCAATTCATTTCCAGCAGTGACCACATCGCCCACATCAGCAGTCTTGCGCTCACCCTGATTCGGGGTGAGAGCAAAATTTGCCAGCGCTGCTCGCAAAGCAGCGGGAGCCTTTTGGGCGCCCTGCCTGCCTTTATTTCGGCGGACACCCTCGTCTGAAGCGAACCCCACCAACACGGCATCTAAAGACTTCAGGTTCTCCGGGGTAAAGTCATCGACCGTAAGAAGCTGTTTGAACCAGCGGTTGTGCTCAGGGCCGTCACCGTCGTCTCGTCCGGTAAGAGCCTCTGGTGCTCTATCAATAATCATGCGTTGTTCTCCTGCAATCTGGATGATCCGTGGGTGAGCGTGCCGTCCTTCCACACTCCACTCACCAGCGGAACGCCGGGGCGGTATGCCAGGTGAAGGTGGTTAGGGGCATCCAGCGCCATGAAATTGGCGCGGGCGCCGGGGGAGATTCGTCCAATATCATCTCGTCGTAGCGCCTGGGCACCGCCGGCAGTGGCAGCCCACACCGCTTCATTAGGGCTCATCTTTAAATCTCGGACGGCAATGGCAATACAAAATGGAATCGAAGTAGTAAAACTGGTTCCCGGATTGCAATCAGCTCCCAAAGCAACGGTAACGCCAGCATCGAGCAGACGCCGTGCGTTAGGGTAGTCATTGCGTGTTGAAAAATCTGCACCGGGCAGCACGGTAGCTACCGTGTTGCTGTTCGCTAGAGCATCGACGTCGGCATCAGAAAGATAGACCACGTGATCCACCGACGCGGCATCGAACTCAACCGCTAGTAGAACTCCGGAGCCATAGGTGAGCTGGTTGCCGTGCACCCGTGGAACCAGTCCGTGTTGTACGCCGGCGGTCAGGATTGCCCGTGATTGTTCCTCGGTAAAGGCACCCTTTTCACAGAAAACATCAATCCACTTAGCGTAATTAGCGGCGAGGGGAATCATCTCATCAATCGCCATTTGCACGTATTCGTCCTGGCGCCCAGCATATTCCTCGGGAGCCACATGGGCGGCGAGTAAAGTGACTTCATCGGTGCAAGTCGCAGCAACTTTCACACCCTGCACTTCAGATGCGGCAGACTGCCCATAGCCCGATTTCACTTCAACGGTAGTAGTTCCCTGTCTCAGGTACTCATTCATATAACGCTGAATATTAGTCTTGAGCTGCTGGTCGGTTGCGGAGCGAGTTTTCTCAATCGTGGTGCGAATTCCGCCTGCCTCGTACTTTTTACCTTCCATGCGAGCCGCAAACTCTACCGAGCGGTCGCCCTGAAAGACCAGATGAGAATGCGATTCGACGAAGCCGGGCAGTACTGCGCGTCCGTCTACATCGAATTGCTGGTCGGCGTCGGGAGCCTGCCCAGCAGAGCCCACCCAGGCTATTTTTCCCTCATCCACAATAAAAGCGGCGTCTTCGATGATGCCCAATGAGCCGTTATCAACGGCTGGGTCGTTAGTAACCAGTGTTTTGATATTGGTGAAAAGCTGGCTTGAAGCCATGTATTTTTCTCCTGAATCAGTAGGGGGTGCGAGGCATCATTTACCTCGCACCCTGGGTGTTGAGCTAGCTCAATCGGTTCTAGTTGACGAGTGAATCGATGAGATCATCGTTGACGGTGTAGGGAAGTGTAATCTGTCCCTTGCCCGAGTAATCGTGATTGAAGTCGGTTGCTGTCTTAATAGAGTGTTCGTTGCGTGCCCAGCTACGGCGCGCCACGCCACACATGACATCCCAGAGTAGGGATGACTTGATGACTTCGTCGACTCGCTCGGAACCATCCAGCACCATACCAAAACCACCGTTGATGGAGTTACCGATACCGGTGCCACCGCCGTTATGCAGCGCAACAAGGCTCATGCCGCGTGCAGCGTTGCCGGCGAAGCACTGGGTTGCCATATCCGCCATAATGTTGGAGCCGTCCTTGATATTGGAGGTCTCGCGGAAGGGCGAATCGGTACCGGATACATCGTGGTGGTCGCGACCTAGCATGACGGGGCCGATTTCTCCGTTACGCACTAGCTCGTTGAAGCGCAATGCGATATCCATGCGCCCCTGTGCATCCTGGTACAAAATACGTGCCTGAGTGCCTACAACTAGGGCATTTTTCTCTGCATCACGAATCCAGTTATAGTTATCGCGATCCTGGTGGCGGCGGGTGGGATCGATGCAGTCCATCGCCGCCTGGTCGGTCTTGCGCAAGTCTTCGTGATCACCGGAGAGACAGACCCAGCGGAAGGGACCGTAACCGTAGTCAAAGAGTTCGGGACCCATGATATCTTCAACGTAGGAGGGCCAGATGAAGCCGTTGCGTTCGTCGCCATCGATAGCAATTTCGGTGACGCCGGCGGAGAAGACCGATGCCATAAATGCATTGCCGTAGTCGAAGAAGTAGGTGCCGCGCTGAACCAATTCCTTGATGAGCTCGTAGTGCTTGCGCAAGGTTGCATCAACCTTTTCAACAAACTGGTCGCGGTCGTTCTTAAGTAGCCTGGTGCGTTCTTCGAAGGTGAGGCCCTGTGGGCAGTATCCGCCGTCGTAGACTGCGTGGCAGCTGGTCTGGTCGCTCAGGAGGGGGATTTCGATGTTGTTGTCGACGGCGTACTGGAGCAAATCTACGATGTTGCCGTGGTAGGCAATCGAAACGGGTGTCTTGGAGTCAATGTGCTCCTTGGCGATGCGGAAAACCTCTGCCAAATCTGAGGAGGCGTGACCAACCCAGCCTTGATCTAGGCGGGTCTGAATGCGCGAGTAGTCTACCTCTGCCACGATACCTACAGCGTTGGCGATTTCAGCTGCTTTAGGCTGAGCACCACTCATACCGCCAAGCCCGGAAGATACGAACAATACGCCCGCCAAATCGTCCTCTGCGGGGATGCCCAGCTTGCTACGCCCTGCATTGAGCAGAGTATTGAAAGTGCCGTGCACGATACCCTGGGGCCCAATGTACATCCAGCCGCCAGCGGTCATCTGACCGTAGTTAGCGACTCCCAATTCTTCTGCAATTTCCCAGTCCTTCTGGTTGTCGTAACGACCAATCATCAGGGAGTTGGTGATAATGACGCGCGGGGACTCGGGGCGGGAAGGGAAGAGACCAAGAGGATGACCGGACATCACAACCAAGGTGGTGTCTTCGGTCAATTCCTGCAGATACTTCATAATCAGTCGGTACTGCAACCAGTTCTGGCAGACGCGACCGGTCTCACCGTAGGTGACGAGCTCGTAGGGGTAGAGCGCTACGTCGGTGTCGAGATTGTTATCAATCTGCACCTGCATTGCCTTGCCTTCGATGCACTTGCCCTCGTATTCGTCGATGGGGCGACCGTGAATCCGACCCTGTGGACGCCAGCGGTAGGCGTAGATACGGCCGTAGGTGCGTAGCTCTTCAAGGAATTCGGGTGCTGCTTGTTCATGCAGTTCTTCGGGTAAATAACGCAGTGCGTTGCGCAGGGCTAGTTTGGTCTGTTCGAGGTTCAAGCGGAATCCGCGCGAGGGCGCGCGGCGGTAGGCGGGGTCAAAGCTGGGCTCGGGTGGAAATTCGTTATCGAGCTTGATTTGCATAGCTTCTGAGGTGCTGGTGTTGTTGTACATATTCACATCCATTTCATCATTGAGTGGGTGGTCTGGTTAGGTTGGGGAAAACTAGATATTTTCAAATTTCTGGGAAAGTTCTTGAACCGTGCTGTGTAGCAGCTGACCAAGTTCAGCTTCTTTTTCAGGTGTAATTCGGTAGGTCGGGACAAGCATGCTCAATGCCGCGATGGTTTTTCCACGCACCTGAAGAGGGGTTGCAATAGCGGTGACATCTGCTTCAACACCGCTGGTGACTACCGTGTATTTTTCATCGTTGTGCTGGTTAAGAAGAACTGCGCCGACCGCGGTGGAATTCAAAGGAATCGTTTGCCCTTCCCAGCTTCTGTGCTGGATGGCGTGCGTTCCGTTTACTACTGCCAAATAGAGGACCTGGTGGTGTTGTTTGATGGAAAGATACACCGATTCGCCGGTTCGTTCTGCAAGTTCGAGCATGGTGGGGCGGCAACGATTCCGTAAGGTGTTGTCGCCCAGGGCTTTGAACCCCAGACGGAGCAATTGCGGCCCAACATCGAATTTTCCCGCACGATCTCGGCGAACAAATTCGAGTTCTTCAAGGGTGTGCAACAGTCGCAACGCGCTGGAGGGGGAAAGATCGGCTTGCTCAGACGCTTTGGTGAGGTTTATTCCCGGATGATCGCAGACGACGGTGAGGAGCTTGAGGGCGCGTTCAACAGATCGCGTGGTCGTAGTTGGCATATTTCTACCTCGCCGATTCCCACTCGCCAGGTTTGTATCTTGAGTCACAAACATCTTACGTTCAGAAGAATACATCAGATATGTGAGCGAAAAATCCCTCAAGAGGTGTTGTTGCAGAATAAAAATAAATTTTCATTAGATGAAAATTGGAGGGGTTCGCCCTGTCATTCCGCGCTACTTTCCGTAAAACGCAAGGATGCGAGAGAAGTGAGCTGTGATACATTTTGGGTAATTCAAAGACGAATTCAAAGGAACTTCATGTCAGAACACGCCATTAGCGAGGAACAGACTGCAGCTCTCGTTCCCGTCAATGCCCCCGGTGCTGGGAAAGATGCACTCAAATTAATTCTTTGTTCGGCTCTGGGAATCTTCATGTTCTTCATTCCCATTACGGTAGGCGGCAAGAGCACCATACCGCTGGATCATGTGGTGAACTGGGTCAAGAGCGTCTCAGGCGAAGCCGTTCCCTGGCTCATGTTGGCTCTGGTGCTGTTCGGCACCATTCGCCCTTTCGTGACAGGGCGGTGGAAAAAGTCCCTGACGCAAATAATCTTTTCTTTCCTTAACGTGGTGGGTCTCATCGCTGCCATTTTGATGATGACGGCGCCACCTGCCTGGCTGGCAGATGAAACAATCGGCCCCTTTCTTTGGAAGACACTCGTAACGTCCGTTGGTCTAATTGTTCCCATCGGTGCTATCTTCCTGGGGTTCCTCATCGGCTTTGGGCTGATGGAGTTTGTGGGAGTTTTCGTTCGCCCGATTATGTATCCCATTTGGCGCACTCCAGGTCGCTCTGCCGTCGACGCCGTAGCGAGTTTCGTCGGCTCCTATTCGCTGGGGCTCCTTCTCACCAACCGCGTATATAAGCAGGGCGGTTACACCGCCAAAGAAGCGGCGATCATTGCAACAGGCTTCTCCACCGTCTCGGTTACTTTTATGGTGATTGTTGCTAATACTTTGCAGATTATGGACCTGTGGTTGCAGTACTTCTTCACCGCATTTTTTGTGACTTTCGTGGTGACAGCTATCTGCGTTCGTATTCCGCCGCTGTCCACCATCCCAGACACCCACTTTCCAGGGTCTACCCCTAACCCTGAGCAACCCATCACTCGCCATAAGATGCAAGTGGCGTGGGAACAGGCACGCGGAACTCTACATGCTAACCCCGGAATCGTTCAGACCATGTGGCTCAATTTCAAAGACGGTGTCATCATGGCGTCAGCAATTCTGCCCTCGATTATGTCCGTTGGTTTGCTGGGATTGCTGGCGGCAAAATACACTCCCATCTTTGACTGGATGGGTTGGATTTTCGTTCCCTTCAATAAGCTAGCCGGTATGCCAGATCCCTTACTGGGTGGCAAAGCCATCAGCCTGGGGCTGGTGGAAATGTTCCTACCCGCTACTGAAATTGGTCCTGAAGGAGACACCCTCACCGCGTTCATTATCGCCGTAGTTGCGGTATCAGGAATTATCTTCCTCTCAGCTATGGTGCCCTCCATCATGGCAACCGATATTCCCGTGAAATTCTGGCATCTGCTAGTAATTTGGGTGGAGCGCGTTATCCTGAGCATCCTCATTACTGCCCCCATAGCCCATCTAATTATTTAGCGGGCAATCGACGTGGTTCATGCTCGACGCGACCCATCGGCGTTCCAAAGTTTCGAGATGCCGCGCCGATGCGAATCTATCAAGTGAGTATCGACCACTCCGCAAGCCTCAAACATGGCATAGACCGTCGTTGGTCCCACGAAAGAAAATCCTTCTTTTTTAAGACGCTTGGCAAGATTCTCCGACTCCTCAGACCGGGTAGGAACCTCTACAAACCTCTGCGGGGTGGGAGTTTGCTCAGGCCCGTAACTCCAAATCAACGCAGGTAAACCGTCATCGACTTGCATCCCGTTAGGGAGTGTAAAACCTAAAAGCGCTGCCTCTGCTGCTGGTAGCTCGACGTCGGGGGAGAGGCGTACCTGCTCTCTGAGGCTCTGCGCTCGCTGTCGCAGAGCGAGGGTAGCGCGTGCATTCTTGATGACAGCGCGAATCTTCGCTTCGGAACGAATAATCCGCGGGTCTTCCTTGATGCGGGCGACATCCTCGTCCGTCAGAAGAGCTACAGCATCGGGGTTGAAGTCCAAAAAGTCTTCTCTAAGTGCGTCTCTCTTCACTAACACGGTGCGCCAGCTCAAACCGGCTTGAAAGCCTTCTAGGCAGATCCGTTCAAACATACCCTGCTCATCAGCAATGGGTACGCCCCACTCCTCGTCGTAATAGGTGCGCATCAGCTCATCTGTTGCAGCCCAGCGGGGGCGAGAAAGACCATCCTCGCCGGTCACCACATCGGGGGTCAACTTTTCAGGAGCTGGATGCTGCTGTGGCTCTGGCATAATGTTCTCCTTAGTTACCTGCCGGGGATAGACCTGTCTGTCGAAGCGTAATATTGATTCGACCCTCAGGGAAATTGAGTTCAGCAGGTGAAGTATCAGGCAAAATCTTCGGCACGCCATGATACATAAAACGGCTGGGACCGCCAAAGACAATTAGATCCCCAGAAGCCAGCAAAATATCTTCAAAGGGCATATTTTTATTTTCCGAATTTCCTGCACGAAAAACGCCCGTATTGCCCATCGATACCGAGACAATCGGCATCGATGACCGCTCATCCTTATCCTGGTGCATTCCCATTGAAGCATGAGGTGCGTAGTAGTTAATAAGCGCCACATCAGGGCAATAGCTAGAAACCCATTCGGCATGCTGTGGACCATCAAAAGCGGGCCACGACGGCGCCGTCGATGGCTGATACGCCGCATCTAATGCCTGCCTACCCATGCGCTGTAACCAATCTGGAACAGCAAACGGCTGCGCACCACCAAATTCCGGAGCATCATTGCGATAGGCATAATCGCTCCAATGCCAGCCCAACGAGGTAAGGCGCACGGACATTTTCTTGCCGTAAATCTCAGGCGAATGAGGAGGAATACCTCGGGAAATTCCTTCTCTTTCGGGGGTAGTCTGACCCCAGCGGAAAAATTCCCCCACCAAAAATCGCTGCTGATTCATCGATAGCCAACCGGGCACATGAACGCAGCCGGGGTAAATCTCCCGCGGCTGTCTCACCAAATCGGCGTCACTGAAAAGAGCCGGCATCTAAAAAAGCCGAGTTTCTTTCTCGGAGGTAGGTTCTTCTAGATCCAACAGAAATTGTTTAGTTTCCACCCCTGCGGCATACCCCGTCAATTTTCCGTCGGCACCCACCACTCGGTGGCAGGGAATGAAAATGATGCATCGGTTGCGCCCAACTGCTTGCCCCACCGCCTGAGCAGGGGCATGCGGGCCCACAATCTTAGAGATTTCTCCGTAGGTGGTGGTGTACCCGTAAGGGATTTCTTCCAATGCCTGCCACACTGCGAGCTGAAAATCGCTCCCGGCGGGGTTAATGGGAACGGAGAAAGAGGTTCGCTCTCCAGCAAGATATTCGTCAAGTTCTTGCGCCGCTTGAGCCAAAAGGGGCTGTGAATCAAGGTCTACTTTTTCGCCCAGTTCCTCGGCGGTTGCGAAGTGGGCTTGCCCCTCTAACCAGGCTCCGGTGAGGGAATCGCCGTCGGTTGCCAGATACACAGTACCTAGGGGGCATTCCTGGGTTGCATGTAAGGTATTTTGGCTCATAAGTGCTCGTTTCTTGAGAATGGGCTAGAGAAGGGGATAATCGTAGTCTAAAGCGAAAAGTACTTCAAAGTCTTGGGGGAACAAGATATCCTTCCCCTCACTTTTCGTTGCTCAACCTAACTTCTAGACCAGCCCCAGCCACTTCCAATAAGTAGTTGAGAAGAGCAGCACCAACAGGTAGCCGATGACTGTTAGGGGAATGCCGGTTTTGAGAAACTGCTTAGTGATGAACGCTCCTGTGCCGTAGGCAAGCATATTCTGTGGAGCTGAGACAGGAAGTAGGAATCCGAAGCTAATGAGGAACTGCTGAATCACCACAAACCCGAGACCATCCTGAGGAGCGGTCAACGTCGAAGCTAGCGCGATATACACAGGAATGAGGGCAGAAGATAGGGACGTTGCCGAGGCGAATCCCAAATGAATCAAAATGGTGAAAGCTGATACCAAGGCGATAGTAGCTAACAGCGGCATATGTTGCAGACCGAGAGCGCCAAAGGTAACCTCCGAAAGCCACTTAGCTGCGCCCGTCTTCAGTAAAAGAGTTCCCAGGGAAATGCCCACTGCAAAGACCACCAGTGTGCCCCAATTGATGAGCTTTTCTGCTGATTTCCAAGTGAAAACACCAATTTTGGGTAGTAGCAGGAATCCAATGGCAACGAGGTTCTGCGCTGCCGCCGTTTTGATACCGATATTCCAAATAGAAACAGATTGAGCTGCGGTAATAATTAGAAGAGCCGATAGCTTTGAATCTTTCGCCATACCGAAGGCTGCTACCATGCCCAAAAGAATTGGGACGACTGCGCCAGCACGGGCCGTTGCTGAGGGAACGAAGAAGGCGAGGATAATCGAGATAGCAATGGCGCCCACGACAATGTGCGAGGTCTTTTCCCCGGCAAATCTCAAAACAATGAGAGCAATGCGCTTATGCAGTTCTGTTGCCTGCATCGCGGCAGCAAGGGCGAGGGCAGCTGCCACCAGAGCGACGCCGGAGGAGCTGAATCCGCCCAGGGCTGTAGCGAGAGCATCAGTGGTCCCTAGAGCTTTGGAGGGTTCTTTGGGGTCGGGTGAAAGCCCCAGCAAAATCGTAATGTAACCGATAATGAGCACCGAGGACACCGGATAGCTCACCGCCTCGGTAACCCACATAATAAAGGCGAAGCCCAGTACCGCAAGAGAAATTTGCCCCTGCCAGGAGAGGGACTCACTGTGAGGTAAGAGTAAGACCGCTATCAACACGATATGAGCCAGAATAAACTAGAGGGTTTTGAGGGAAAATCGAGGTAGTTTCCGCTCAGAATCAGGGGTGGCTGAAATTTCGGCAGGGGCGGATTCGGTGGGCGATACAGCCCGGGAGGAGCCCATGGGAAATCCTTCTGATAAAAGTAGGTTATATTTCCACACTAGCCTTGGTCTAAGAAGATTCTTGGGGTATTTTGCCCCTGCGATATTTGTGACAGAAGATGAAGTTCTGCTGAGATTTTTACCGCTTCAGGCGAAGTTTTCGCCACCGCGAAATTGCTTGAAAAAGCTCCTCTTTACGGGGGAGTACCACATCGCCTCGGACTCTAGAATCTGACCCTGTGAGCGTCTCTAACCCTTCTCTTTCAATCTGCTCGATGACCTCCTGTACCGCTGGCGCAAGGGGAATCTGAGCTGTTTGAAGACGCCGGGCAACTAAGGGCAAGCATAGTGCTATGGCCTGAGTTTGCCCAGAATCCACCAGCTGGGAGAGATACCGCAAATCAAGGTTCTCTTTACCGATTTGTATCTCCTCTAATCCGCGACCCCGAGGAGGTTTGCGCGTGTCCTCTACAAGAAGGGAATTCGGGTCAACCGTTCGAGGTGCGCCCAGCAAAGCTAGTGAGGACGTTTTATCGGTATTACCTTCTGAGAGGGAATGCTTCGTTTCGTGATACTGCTTGGCTAGTTGGTGCGCTCGCTCGGTCACATCTTGAGGAACGTATTCATTCAAAGCAATAACGGTATGTGCGTGTTCGAAGAACGCTCCTGACCCTCCCATCACCAAAATGGTTGAAATTCCCCGATCTTCCCACAGGTCTGAGATTCGATCGACAAACGGGGTAATGGGTTCGGCTGAAATTAAAGCTTTCATGCGCTGGTCGCGAATCATGAAGTTCGTGGCGGAGGTATCCTCATCAATAAGCACAGTACGCGTACCTATTTCAACGGCTTCGGCTAAATTAGCTGCCTGGGAGGTGGAGCCACTGGCATTGGCTGTAGAAAATTCTTGCGTATCAATCCGCCCCGGCAGGTTATTAATCATGGTAGAAATATTGGTACCTGTGACGGCTCGGCCATCCTCAGCCCGCACAGAAACAGCGGTTGGATCGCTCACTACCAGCTGGCGTCCGTCTCCTGGAATATGTGGGAAGACGCCGCGTTCTAGCGCTTTCAAAAGCGTGGATTTTCCATGAAAACCTCCACCGACCAGAAGAGTAATACCCTCTCGAATACCTAAACCACTGATAGAGCGCCCGCTGGGCAGATCAAAGAAAACTTTGTTTTCTGCGGGAGATTCAAAGGGAACAGCATTAGCTAATGGGGTATCTGAATTGCCTGAGCGACGGGCAAGAACAGCACCATCCGCTACGAAACCCACCAGATGCCTGTCCTGCAATTCACGCTGTATAAATAAATAATCGCGCAGGGTTTGCACGTGCTGTTTCAACGCATGATGTTGCAGCCGCTCGCCGAGTGCCGAGTAGCTGACTAAACCAGGTAAGTCGTCCACCAAAAGTCCTGCAGCGAGGCGACCCTTGACTCGGCGTCCAGCGGCAGGAAACTGAAAAGTAAGCGCAACCTGAACCGTACCTTTCTCACAGGTCACCGAAGAACGAGGAAGAATTTCTTGTCCAGGGCGTACCGCCTGAAATTCCCGAGGACCGTGGGATATAGCATCGTAAATGTCTCGGGCAATAAAATCGCTCACCGCAACACGATCTGCAGTGTCTTGCAAAAACTCTTGGGGTACCTCGGTAGCTGTAACTGGTAAGGTAATCCGAATTCTCGACGCCGACGCATAGGGATCGGGCTGCACCTTATCAATATGCAAGTCAAAGCCCTGAAACTGCCATGTTCCCGCTAGCTGTTTGAGCGCACCGTATGATTTGCTGTCCAATGAATGAAGCCGTGAATAGAGCTGAGATGAAGTACCCATACACCTCAGCATATAAGAAAGCCGGGGCATGACAATTTCATGCCCCGGCTTGACTTACTGAGAGAGATTAGTCGGTGATAACGTCTTCATCGACCCAGTCGAGGGTCTTAGAAACCGCCTTCTTCCAGTTACGGTACTGGCGCTCGACCTCCTCAGTATCCATATCCGGAGTCCAACGCTTATCTTCGGACCAGTTATCAATGACATCTTGCTCGCCGTCCCAGAATCCCACGGCGATACCGGCAGCATAAGCTGCACCCAAAGCGGTAGTTTCAATAATCTTGGGGCGGATCACAGGAACTCCGAGAATATCTGCCTGGAACTGCATGAGGAATTCATTTGCAGTCATGCCGCCATCAACACGCAATTCGGTGAGCTCTACGTCTACTCCGGCGTGATCGATATCTGCGTTCATCGCATCGAGAACTTCGCGAGTCTGCCACGCGGTTGCCTCCAGAGCGGCGCGGACGATATGCGCCCGGTTAATATAGCGGGTTAAGCCCACAATAACTCCACGCGCATCGGAGCGCCAATGCGGTGCAAATAGCCCGGAGAAAGCCGGTACCACGTAGCACCCACCGGAGTCTTCCACGCTGGTTGCCAGCTTTTCAGATTCAGCAGCGTCGTTAATCATGCGCATGTTATCACGCAGCCACTGAATCAAAGAGCCGGAAACTGCGACAGATCCTTCGAGCGCATAAACGGGCTTGTTATCGCCAATTTTGTAGGCGACGGTGGTGAGCAGACCATTCTCAGAAATAACGGGTTCTTGACCGGTATTCATCAGCATGAAATTACCTGTGCCGTAGGTATTCTTCACCATGCCCTCTTCAAAGCACGCCTGACCAAAAGTAGCAGCCTGCTGATCACCCAAAATACCGGCAATAGGAACCCCGGGCAGAAGACCATTTTGGCGACCTTCCCCCAAAATCTCGGAGGAAGAGTGAATCTCAGGGAGCATCGAGAGGGGGATTCCCATATCTGCTGCAATGGATTCATCCCACTGCAGAGTCTTGATGTTCATAAGCATAGTGCGAGATGCGTTGGTGACGTCAGTAACGTGAATACCACCATCAGTGCCGCCGGTGAGGTTCCATACGAGCCAGGTATCGGTGTTGCCAAAGAGGAGGTCACCTGCTTCGGCCTTTTCGCGTGCGCCCTCAACATTGTCGAGAATCCACTTAATTTTTGGGCCTGAGAAATAAGTTGCCAGGTGCAAGCCGGTGATATCGCGGTACTTGCCTTCGCCTTCTTTGCCGCCAAGCTCATTGCAAATCTTCTGTGTGCGGGTGTCCTGCCAAACGATGGCGTTATAAATCGGCTCGCCAGTGTTCTTATCCCAGACGACGGCGGTTTCGCGCTGATTGGTAATACCAACAGCGGCGATTTCGTGGTGGTTGATGCCTGCATCAGAAAGTGCATGACCCACTACTTTACGCACATTGCTCCAGATTTCTAGCGGATCGTGCTCAACCCAGCCAGCCTTAGGAAAAATCTGCTCGTGCTCGAGCTGGCCTACAGCCTTGATGTTCGCCTTTTTATCAAACAAAATGGCGCGGGAACTCGTGGTTCCTTGGTCTAACGAAAGGATGTACTTTTTGCGTGCGGGCAGTTTTTTCTCTGCCATATCAACCACTCCTTTGTGATAGTTACTGTGGGGGTTAGTTTAGCTCAACCTCTAAATAGCGAGTAGCGCAGGTACAATCAGCGCGGCAAGTACGGCGCCGATAATGGGACCAACTACGGGAACCCAAGCATAGGACCAATTAGAATCGCCCTTGTTTGGAATAGGAAGCAGGGCATGAGCGATACGAGGACCAAGATCGCGTGCAGGGTTAATGGCGTAACCTGTGGGGCCACCCAGTGAGAATCCGATGGAAACGACGATGAGTGCAACAGCTAGAGGACCAAGACCGGAGGGGGTCTGACCGGACGCAACCACGAATGCAATCAGAACGAAAGTTCCGATGATTTCAGAAACCAGGTTCCATCCATACGAGGGTACGGCAGGACCGGTCGAGAAGACGCCCAGCTTGACGCCGTCGTCGGCTGGTTCGTCGAACTGCTTCTTATAAGCGAGCCAGCAAACGATCGCGCCAACAATTGCGCCAACCATTTGACCGGCAAAGTAAACCAACATGTTGCCCAATGTTGCAGGAACGCCTTTTGTTAGCTCATTCCCAGCAACCCACTGACCAATGGTTACAGCCGGATTCAAATGCGCGCCGGAAGGACCAGAAACATACACCGCAGCAAAAACTGCTAAACCCCAGCCAAAAGCAATTGCTACCCAACCAGCACCCTTGGCATGCGATTTGTTCAAACTATTAGCTGCACAAACGCCAGCACCCAACAAAATAAGTACCAAAGTGCCCAGGAACTCAGAGGAAAAGAGCCCTAAAGACGTCGGTATGCCGTCTGCGCCGGTAAGAAGGGTAGACCCTCCTGCAAGCAGACCATTCATAGTGAATCCTTTCAATCAAGGAATAAATCAGTGAGTGCGCTAAACACCATCCCCTCGGCGATTTAGCGCACTCAAACGGAGGTACTCATGCACTTAGTATGTTTACCTATGGGTTATGAAGCGTTGTTCAACTTCTGACGGGGAGCTACGCTCTCAACGTCCTCAAGATGAGCAACTGCCTCAGAATCTGTGGAGGTTTTCTCCGCCGCAGCAATAGCCTCAACACGCTGACGGTATAGATCAACTTCATGCTGGGCATCCTTCTGAGACCAACCAAGTTCAGGGGCCATCAGTGCAACAATTTCTTCGGCCGAAGAAAGCCCACGATCGCGCTGCTCCAAGTCCAGACGAACACGGCGAACCAGAACATCTTCAAGGTGAAGCGCACCCTCAGCTTGAACCGCGTACACAACATCTGCACGCAAGAACTGCGGAGCATTTTTCAAGGGCTCACCGAGGTCCGGATTCTTCTCAATGAGAGACACTAAATCGGTAATTTCTGCACCGTAGCGCTCCAACAGGTGCTCCTGGCGCTGCTTATCCCAACCCTGCTTCTGAGCAATCGATTCGATTGAACCCAAGATTGCCTGGTAGCCATTTGCACCGACCAAAGGAATATCAGAGGTAACGCTGGGGCGCGTCTTCGCCTCGTCACCCAACGCAAAATCGACGGCGTCCTCAGCCATCACGCGATAGGTGGTGAGCTTACCACCGGCGATAGCACTCATATTTGGTGCAATCTCGGTGACAGTATGCTCACGCGAAACCTTTGTAGATGACTTCTCAGAGCCCTCCTTCAAAACCGGCTGAAGTAGCGGACGAAGGCCAGAATAGGTGCCAATAATATCGTCCTGAGTCAGCTCTTCAGCAATCAGTTCATTCGCCTGATCTAAGACATACTGGATGTCCTTAGCGGTAGCCACCGGGTTTTCAATGTCCTCGGTGTACGGAGTATCGGTGGTGCCAAGAATCCAGTAACGCTGCCAAGGAATAATAAACAGAACAGACTTCTCTGTCTGAGTGAAAATGCCTGAGGACGCTTGGATGCGCTCGCGAGGAACCACAATGTGGATACCCTTAGAAGCAAGAACCTTCAAGCCGGCATCTTTCTGCGCCATGGATTCTGTCTCTTCGGTCCAGACACCGGTGGCATTGATAATTTTCTTCGCTTTGATTTCGAGTTCGGCATCGGTTTCGAGATCCTTGACGACTGCACCGTTCACAGCTCCTGAGGAATCTTTGAGAATGCTAATAACCTGGGTGCGGGGAGCGGCTAGAGCGCCATAGCCAGCTGCGGTGCGCACCAAGTCGATGACGAGACGGGCGTCGTCCACGCGTGCATCGTAAAACTGAATAGCACCGGTGAATTTGTCATCCTTAATGCCCGGGAAGATTTTCTTAGTTCCCTTTTTGGTGAAGTGTCGTTGTGGAGGAACGGTGGCGTTGCCACGGGCGCCGGCGAATGCCATGACGTCATACATGCCGATTCCCACCGCTGAATACGCACGCTCAATTACGGGCATTTTCAAAGGCCATAGGAAGGGCTGTGCTTTGACGAGATGGGGTGCGGTTTTGGTCAGCAGATTGCCTCGCTCCTTAAGAGCTTCTGCAACGAGCTTGAAATCCAGGTTGTAGAGGTAGCGCAGACCACCGTGAACAAGCTTAGAAGACCAAGCGGAAGTACCTGCTGCCCAGTCGCCAGCTTCGACGATGCCGGTGCGCAGACCGCGCGTTGCCGCGTCAAGAGCGATGCCAGCGCCGGTGACGCCGCCACCGATGATGAGAATGTCTAGCCCCTCTGAATCGGTCATGGCTGCAAGGGCCTTTGACCGCGATTCTTTGGTGAGCCGTGATTGTTGTGCAAACTGTGCAGATGACACGTTCGAACCCCTTTAGTTGATAGTTACCTTTTCTCTATTTGAACTGCTGAGTCTATACGGAAGCAAACAATCTGAAAGAATTTTCAACTAGTATCTAGAACTGTGAAAGAACGTAACACTCAGCTCTTTGAAGCGGCTCAGCTCTACTACCTGGAACATCTCACTATGGATCAGGTGGGAGCCCGGTTATCTGTTTCACGCGCTACTGTTTCACGGCTTCTCAAAGAAGCGCGGCAGGTGGGACTGGTGCAAATTAATCTCAATGATGATTTCAAACCGAAAAATGACTTAGCGACCAAGCTGGGGGATAGGTTCCGCGTTAAAGCTCTGGTAGTACCCACAAACCCACGCGATTCGGCGTTGGGGCGGATGCAAGCAGTAGCTCGCGAGGCGGGTGTTTTACTCAATAATGTGATGCACGATGACATGGTCTTAGGGGTGGCTTGGGGGTCTACGGTGAGCGAAGTTGCCCGACAACTACCTCCCCGCCCGCTCAAAAACGCTTTGGTTGTACAACTTAATGGGGCGGGTAACGCCCGTCATACGGGTATTCCTTATTCAGGTGCAATCTTGGGGCAGATAGCCGAGGCATTTAGTGCTCAGATGATTCATTTTCCTGTCCCGGCTTTTTTCGATCGCGCCACCACCAAAGAGGCTATGTGGCAGGAAGAATCAGTGCGCTCTGTGCTGAAAATGCAGAGGGTGGCAGACGTCGCACTTTTTGGAATTGGTGCTTTTGGCGGCGCGATTCCCTCGCATGTCTATAACGGCGGGTACTTTACCGAGGAAGAGCAGCGCCGCCTGAGGCAGACCGGTGTAGTGGGGGATATGTGCACGGTTTTTCTACGGGAGAATGGCACTTTTGCGGACCTTGAGGTGAATAGACGGGCGACCGGTCCGACCCCTGCTGAACTAGTGCGCATCAAACGACGTATCGCGGTGGTCTCGGGAGCGCACCGGCTATCTGCGCTGATGGGGGCGCTCATGACGGGCGCAGTGACCGACCTGGTCATAGATGCGCAGCTGGCGGAGTTGCTGTTGAAAGCTGCCTAAATTCTTCGTCTCGAATGAAAGCCCCCCAGACCGCAGAACCATCCACAGGTTCGTCGTCTCCATCAAACACGTCTTCCCCTTCATCAAGCGCAAACGCGAAAAAGGAAGTTGATGCAATCGAATTTGATGGAAATTTCGATAATTTTATCCCCTTACCAGGTGGATGCCGCTTACAAAAACGGTGGCTGGGGGATGACCGAAAAAAGTGATGACTTTGAGGATGCCTATAAGGGGTAATTTGCCCTAAGGGTCACTAAATCCGCAAAAGTGCACTCAAATAAATGCACTTTTGCGGATTTAGTGACCCTTAGGTTAGGCACCTGGAACAATCATGAATCAAACTTCGGCATCGCGGTGTGCCGCCCACTTAAGGGCATCGCGAACCGCGCCTATGGAGAGCTGATCTTGGCTTTCTCGACGGGTCACCATGTAGATCTTCCGAAAATGTTCCTCAGGAGTGCGGAGAATCTTCACGCCGTTCAACCCGCCAGAACTTTGCACAATAAATTGAGGCACAATTGCCGCCGCGTACCCAGCTCGTACCAGATGAAGATGGGTGATGACGTCGTCAATATCGAAATCGACACGCGGTTCAAACCCGGAGGCTCGGCAAAGGTTGATAGCCCACTGTCTGCTGGTGTTGCCGGTATTTTCAAAAACCCAGCGTAGATTTTGGGCCTCGGTGAGCTCTTCGGCATCTGTTGCTTGGGGCGCAATGATGTTTAGACGGTCTTCGGTGAGCAATTCGTAAGAGAGTTCTGGAATCTCTGGAATAAAGTGGTTGGGATACGTCTCGGCGATAGTGAGGTCGAATTGCCTACTCTTGGTCAGATTGAGACCAATTTCGGGTTCTATCTGCATCGCGTGGAGCTGAACCGCTGGGTGGTTTTTCTGCAGATATTCAAGGGCTGCAGGTAAAAGAGCGAGGGACGCCGATTGAAAAATAGCGATGCGCACTGTTCCTCGAGCTTCTCCGGTGAGGCTCTCCACCCGTGTTTTCATTGAGTCAAACTCTTCTAGAACTCTGCGCGCGCCTTCAACTAGCACCAACCCTGCGGTGGTGAGCTGAACGCCTCGTCCAACTTTCTGGATCAGCGCGGTACCGGCTTCTTTTTCGAGAACAGAAATTTGCTGGGAGATAGCAGAGGATGTGAGGTGCAGTGTTTTGGCAGCTGCGGTGAGGGTGCCTCGCTCGTGAATTTCCAGCAACATATGCAGGCGGCGGACGTCGTACACGGTGTCTCCTTGGAGAAATAAACTATTAAGAAATTCTTAACTGTATCAGTGAATAAGATTCAAAATTTCTAATAGTGTGCGGGCAGTCATAGCGTGTTCCAATAGAGAGAGCATCAACGCCGCTTACGGGCGGCACCCTAGAATCGTTGGGAGATTCCGTGGAATACACTTTCACCTCTGATCACTACCAGCAGCTTGCTGAGCGTGCACAGAAACTCGTTCAAGAATGGCTTAAAGAAGCGCAGAACGTACCTTCCGATCAGGCAGCGGAAATGCTGGCTGGCGTACTCAAAGACCCTAACGGCCTGGACTTCACCGTAGGCTTCGTGGACACCGTCGTCCGCCCTGAAGACGCTTCGGTCGCCGGTACTAACCTTTCTAAGATTTCCTCCCTCGCCCCTGCCTTCCTTCCCTGGTACATGAAGGCTGCCGTTCAGGCTGGTGGCGCGATTGCTGGCAAGGCATCTTGGCCTACCGTTCCCGTTGCACGTAAGGTGCTGCGTGAGATGGTCAGCCACCTCATTATCGACGCACGAGATGAAAAGCTGGGCCCCGCTATCAAGCACCTCACTGAGGGCGGCAATAAACTGAATATCAACCTGTTGGGTGAGGCAGTTCTGGGCGATAAGGAAGCGGAGCGCCGCCTGAGCGAAACCAAGCGTTTGCTCTCCCGCGACGACGTCGATTACGTTTCCATCAAGGTCTCGGCAGTTTCTGGCCCCCATTCGCACTGGGCGTTTGATGAGGTTGTAGAAGAAGCTGTCCGCCGTCTGACTCCGCTCTATGAGCTGGCAGCTAACTCTCCCAAGAAGAAGTTCATTAACTTGGACATGGAAGAGTACAAAGACCTCGACATGACCATCGCAGTTTTCACCAAGATTCTCGATCAGGAGCACCTGCGCGATCTTGAAGCAGGTATCGTACTGCAGGCTTACCTGCCCGATACCTTGGCGGCTATGCAGCACTTGCAGGAATGGGCTGCCAAGCGTGTTGAAAACGGCGGTTCTCGCGTGAAAGTTCGCCTGGTAAAGGGCGCTAACCTGTCGATGGAAATCGTTGAAGCTGTTGTTCACGGCTGGGACGTGACTACATGGGATTCCAAGCAGCTCACCGACACCAACTACAAGCGTGTGCTTGATTACGCATTACGCCCCGAACACACTAAGAATATCCGTCTGGGTGTTGCTGGTCAGAATATCTTTGATATCGCATTTGCACTGCTTTTGGCTGAGGATCGCGGTGTTCAGGATGACGTCGAATTCGAGATGCTCATCGGTATGGCGGATCAGTTGGGTGAGGTTATCCGGCGCCGTGTAGGGCATGTTTTGCTCTATACCCCGGTTGTTCGCCCTGAAGAATTCGACGTCGCAATTTCTTACCTGGTGCGTCGCCTGGAGGAAAACGCTTCGTCTGAGAACTTCATGAGTGCCGTCTTCGATCTGCACCAGAGCGATGAGTTGTTCCAGCGCGAGCAGGCTCGCTTCATGCGTTCGCTCAATTCTGTAACCGATGAGGTTCCCGGCCCTAAGCGTACTCAGAATCGTTTGGAAGAAACCGCTCAGACTGTGTTCCGCCCTCGTTTTGGGTTTGAAAATGCTCCCGATACCGATTCTTCACTGGAGCAAAACCGCGTGTGGGGTCGTGACATTCTTGAACGTTCCAAGACAACTGAAATTGGTCTTCAGGCACTTAAAGATAACGAGCTTTCTTCAGCCGCTCAGGTGGATGAACTGATTGATTCTGTTATCAATGCCTCTAAAGCATGGGGCAAGAAGTCAGGTGCTGAGCGCGCTGAGGTTCTTCGCAATGTGGGTGTTCAGATTGGTCTGAATCGAGATAAGTTCCTGGAGGTAATGGCTGCTGAAGCCGGTAAGACCCTTGACCAGGGCGACACCGAAGTTTCCGAGGCAATTGACTTCGCTAACTACTATGCTCTACTTGCTGAAAAACAGGAGAAGATGGACGGCGCTTCGCCGGTTCCAGTCAACCTCACCTTGGTAATCCCGCCGTGGAACTTCCCCACCGCTATTCCTGCCGGTGGTGTGCTTGCTGCTTTAGCTGCGGGATCGGGCGTTATCTTCAAGCCTGCTACGCTGACCGCTCGGACCGGTGCTCTAATCGCAGAGATTCTCTGGGAAGCTGGAGTACCCCGCGAGTTGATGCGCCTCATTAAGGTGACTGATAAGGAAGCTGGAAAGAAGCTCATTTCCTCACCTGCTGTGGACCGTTTGATTCTTACCGGTGGTTATGAAACCGCTGAAACCTTCCGTTCATGGCGCAAGGATCTGCCCCTGTTCGGTGAGACCTCTGGAAAGAACTCTATTATTGTGACGCCGAATGCGGATCTTGATCTTGCAGTCAAAGACGTCGTACAGTCGGCATTTGGCCATGCAGGTCAGAAGTGCTCGGCTGCTTCAACCGTCATTCTGGTAGGTAGCGTTGCTACCTCCAAGCGTTTCCACCATCAGTTGGTAGATGCGGTGCAGTCTTTGCATGTGGCTTACCCCCAGGACATTGAGTCTGAGATGGGCCCCGTCATTGCACCTGCTGAAGGCAAGTTGCTTTCCGGTTTGACCGAACTGGACGAGGGGGAGCACTGGGTTATTGAGCCCAAGAAGTTGGATGAATCCGGTCGTTTGTGGTCGCCCGGTGTTCGTGCCGGCGTCAAACCTAACTCTGAGTATCACTTGACCGAGTACTTTGGTCCTATTCTTGGCGTCATGACAGCTAAGACTTTGGAAGAAGCAATTGAGCTACAGAATGCAACTGACTATGGTTTGACTGCCGGTTTGCATTCGCTCGATTCCGGCGAACTTGAGTTGTGGCTTTCCAAGGTTCAGGCGGGCAATCTCTACGTCAACCGCGGTATTACCGGTGCTATCGTGCAGCGTCAGCCCTTCGGTGGTTGGAAGAAGTCAACCGTTGGATCCGGTACCAAAGCGGGTGGCCCTAACTACCTCACCGCTTTGACCGACTGGGAGTCCAAGGAATCGCAGAGCACCGCTTCACCTACCTCGGTGGCAGTTCGCGAAGTAATCGGTGCGGTGCGCGAACCTTCCTCGGTCGATCAGAGCGAGCTTGAGTTCTTGCTGCGCTCGGCGTCCTCTGACTCCCTGGCATGGAATTCTGAGTTTGGTATTGGTCATGACCCCAGCCAGCTCGGTGTTGAGCGCAATATTTTGCGCTATGTGCCCCAGGCAGTTCAGGTTCGTGCAGATTCAGACGCAAGCGCTCACTCCGTTGTACGTGTTCTGCTAGCTGGTTTGGCCGCAGGTGCACCGGTTTACCTCTCCACTGCAAAGCCGCTTCCCGTGGCTGCGAGCGGTGCACTAGAGAACCACGGTGTGAAAATCACTGTGGAATCAGATGCTGAATATCGCCAGTGGCTCAGTAAACAAGCTCAGCGTGATGTGCGCGAATTCGAGGGTGGCCCTTTGGAAGGTTCTCGTATTCGCTTGGTAGGTTCGGACGCCGTTGGCATCTTCGAAGCCCTCGGTGGGCGTCCTGACATTGCCGTCTACACCCAGCCTGTCACTGAAGCTGGCATGATCGAAATGCTCCCGTTCGTCAAGGAACAGGCTGTTTCGATTACCGCTCACCGCTTCGGCAACCCTAACCGCTTCTCCGAAGGCGTTATCTAAGGGTAAGAGCTGAGTAAATGAAGGAGGTAACCTCGCCGGGGGTTACCTCCTTACCTTAAACATCTCGTGCACTTTGAATCGTGAAGTGCACGAGGCCCCGGCAAATATGAGATACTAAATGTGAGCGTAATCGCTATTGAGCGTTTGCCTCTTTGCACGCAGGATTTACTCCATAGCATCGTGCGCTCGGCCGCTTATGAAGAGGGCTACCGCACGCATTTGAAAGGAAAGCCATTATGAGCGAAGTACCCGCAAATCTTTCTTACACTGCTGAACACGAATGGGTTACCAGCCTCACCGACGAGGGTACCGTTCGTATCGGTATTACCGACCACGCACAGGATTCCTTGGGTGACGTCGTTTATGTTGATCTTCCTGAGGTTGGCGACTCCCTCGAAGCTAACGAAAGCTTCGGTGAGGTTGAGTCCACTAAGTCTGTTTCAGATCTTTTTGCACCCATCAATGGTGAGGTTGTAAAGATTAACGAGGCCTTGGAAGACGACGCAGCACTGGTTAACTCTGATCCTTATGGCGAGGGCTGGCTCATCGAGGTTAAGCCTGCAGATGAGGCAGAACTTGAAGGTCTTTTGGATGCAGAGGGTTACAAAGCTGAAATCGGCTAATCCCCTAGAGCTGTAATTACCGGCTGCTCTTTGGAGCAGCCGGTAATTTTTTTGCTTAAATCTGAATAATTCTATGCAAGATTGAGACTTACTGGCTAAGATTGGACGAGAGCTTCAATGTTTACCGATTCGTGACCATTGAAAATCCCTAAAATCCTGCCGCATCCTGGCTTTTTGCCTTATGAGGGTGCGTTATTTCATTGAGGAAGTATAGATGCCCAATAACGAGGCTCACCCCCAAACATCTGCTCTGACTGCTATTGCTGCGAATGCGCAGCTTGGCGGGCAGCCTGCCTACGCACCTACCCAGGAGGAGCTAGCCGCTATTGCGACTCTTCCCGAGGGGTCAGCTTTGCTGATTGGTACGAACGGTGAACTTCGCGGTGCACGTTTCTTGCTGAATATTGAAACGGATGAGACCGGCGCCGTCAAGCCTATCGTAGCTGGTCGTAGCCCCAACTCAGACGTTTACCTGAACGACGTCACTGTATCTCGCCAGCACGCAGCTTTCTTGCCCAACGCCGGTACTTTTGAATTGATTGATAATAATTCTCTGAACGGTACTTATGTGAATGGTGACCGTGTAGATAACGCATATCTGCAGAACGGATCGCAAATTAACATCGGTAAGTTCCACTTCTCGTTCTTCTTGGGCACCGGCAAATAATGTCTGAATTCTCAGAAACTCAGCAAGAAAAAGAGGGGACTGAGGAATCTCAGATTAAAGCGGCTAAGGACAAAACCATTGGGCAAGTTCTCAGTGCTTTAGATGTCGATTTTCCCGGCATTAGCGCTTCCAAGATTCGTTTCTTGGAGGACCGAGGATTGGTACACCCGCAGCGTACAAATACCGGTTACCGCAAGTATTCTGCTGCAGACGTTGAGCAGCTCCGGCTGATTCTTCTACTGCAACGGGATCGGTACCTGCCACTAAAAGTTATCAAAGAGCTGGTGGAATCCAACACTTTGCATGAAGTTGCAGTGGGGCCTGAGCCGGCGTCTACGTCGCCATCTGAGACTGCTCCGTCTCAGGAATCAGCTGAGTCTCAGCCTGCCCTGTCTGATTCTCCGCTGGCAAGCATCAAAGACAGCGGTGCCACCTATACTTTGCGTGAGCTCTCTGCAGCTGCTGAGGTAGATATGCCTCTATTGAGGGAACTGATTAACTTTGGGCTGATTCGGGAAAATAACGGTGTCTACGACGACTACGACGTCGTGGTCACCCGTGTTTGTTCCGAGCTGACCTCCCACGGTATCCAGCCTCGTCATCTGCGCCAGTTTAGAGCGGCTGCAGAGCGAGAAGTCGGTTTGGTTGAGACCGCTGTAGCTCCGCTGGCTTCGAGAAAAGACGAAGATTCCCAGGCGAAAGCGGCAGCCCGCGCGTCGGAAATCGCCCAGCTATGCTTGCGGCTTCACATGGCACTGGTTGCATCGTCAATGCCCAGCTTCTAAACCTGCAATTTCTTTTAAAACCACTCCTGCGCGTGTTAAGCTAAGGAGTCCTGAATGCGGCAGAGATGCCGCATTCAGAATTTAAAAACAGCAATATTCCATCAGGTGCACCCCGGATTAACCGAGGATTGCGTTGCCATGGCGGTATTATTGCTAGAGTCCCTGTTTACACTACGGTTAGGATCACCACATGGTAGCTAACGAGAACGCCGGCTCTGCACGCTCGGCCTCATCGGTTCGTCCATTGAACTCCGCTACCGGTTTCGCCGCAGTGCCGATGGATCAGCCTCTTTTGGGGTTTGATGCCGTGATGCCTACCGAACCTCCTCAGGGAGAGCAGGGCGTCCTCTTTACCGATTCGCTGTCTTTGGTGGATGAAAATCTTGGTTATCGAGGTCCCACCGCATGCAAGGCTGCCGGTATTACTTACCGTCAGCTTGATTATTGGGCTCGTACCAAGCTGGTTACTCCCACGGTGCGTTCTGCATCGGGTTCGGGTTCTCAGCGTCTTTATTCTTTCCGCGACGTTCTCGTGTTGAAAATTGTGAAGCGCTTACTCGATACCGGCGTGTCTTTGCAGCAAATCCGTACCTCGGTGGAGCATCTGCGCACTCGCGGGGTAGAAGATCTTTCGGGTATTACCTTGATGAGCGATGGCATATCAGTCTACGAATGCACCTCACCCAATGAAGTCATTGATTTGGTGCAGGCTGGTCAGGGTGTATTTGGTATCGCTATCGGCCGCGTCTGGCGCGAACTAGAGACTAACTTGGCAAAGCTGCCGGGCGAGAGTACCCAGAGCGTGGATGAAACTGAAATACAAGATGAGCTGCACGCTCGTCGCGTTCAAAAAGCAGCATATGGCTCTTAAAAATTGAAAAACTTGACAATGAAAAAATGACCCCGATTCCTCGGGGTCATTTTTGTGAGCCTGTTTAGTTCAGCAAGCCTTCGAGAAGGTCAGTCAGCTTCTGAGCAAAGTCTTGCGCTGCGGGCTCAGGCCAGAAATGTACGGGGTAGGCAGAACCCTGAATACGCTGGAAAGACTCGAACTCGGGGAGTGAGGGGATAGCTACCAGCTCGCCAAAGAGGGTAGTCATTTCTTCAATGCGGTAGTTATGCTCGGGGTTGTTATCCTGCACCTTATTGATGACGACGGATGCCGCACCCACCGAATACTCAGAATTTTGTTCGAACCGGGCAATGGCGCGAAGGGTTCGCTCTGTACCTGCAACGGAGAACAGCGATGGCTCTGCAATAGAAATCACGCGGTCAGATGCTGCCCATGCCATAGAGGTGAGCCTGCCAAGAGTGGGCGGGCAGTCAATGAGCACGAGGTCGTAGTCTTCTACTTCACCATCGAGAAGCTGACGGAGACGGGGGAGAGCTTTCTTCAAAGTCAGTGATTCGAGCCCTGTGGTTGCCGCTGAACCGCGCACCACATCTACTGAGCCACAGCGGGATCTAGCAGGATTGGTGAGTTCTTGGTGTTCATCAACGCTATCGGTGTCTAGGTCGGGATTCGCGGTTTCGTCTTCGTATTCCACCTCTACAGCGGAAGTGTCTTCGGTAACGTACTCGTAGCCTTCATCCAGCTCGTCGTAGTTAGACTCCCCGTCTTCTTCAGCGCGGGAGTCAGCATCAATCGCTGATCCCTCTGCAGTATCTACCGCATCTTCTGCCGGGTCTTCGGTATCTGGCTCTTCGTCATCCTCAGCGAAGTCTTCCGCCTCATTTTGAAGCTGGCGTTCCATGACTGCTTTTTCTGCTAGAGCATTCCATCCGGAGGGGACTATTTCTTCAGAGAGAGTAAATTTCTTGGGACGGGAAAGCATGGTGCCGACGTCGGTTCCGCCGTCTTCGACAGCCAGGCCGGTGCTGGCGTCACCGTGGGGGTCCATATCGACCACTAGAACACGCATGTCTGCGGCAAGGGCTGCTGAAGCTAGTCCTAGAGTGACCGATGTTTTGCCTACGCCCCCTTTGAGGCTGCTGATACTCACCAAAAGAGGCATGAAATTGGTCCCCCAATAAATCGTGTGCGAATGCTCGACGTAAACCGAAAAAGCTTTAAGTAATGCTATCGAATCTCGTCGTAACTCTTAGGCAACCTTAGTCCCCAATTCAGTGATAATTTCTCCAGATTTTTCCCGAACTATTCAAATCAAAAGCTGATTGAAGATAAATATTTCCACTTTATGAACTATTGAGTTGACCAATACGTAGATACAAGTACTGATGGTTTACGGTATTAGTAATGCGGCACACTGGCGTGTGTCTTGTCTCTACCAACTTTCTGAGACTGAGAGGAACACATTTCTATGTTTGAAAAAGTTCTTGTAGCAAACCGCGGTGAAATTGCCGTTCGTGCTTACCGAGCTGCCTATGAATTAGGCGCAAAGACTGTCGGCGTCTTCCCTTACGAAGACCGCCATTCGATTCACCGCCAGCAGGCGGACGAAGCTTACCCAATCGGCGAAGAAGGGCACCCCGTTCGCGCCTACCTGGATATTGATGAGATTATCCGCATTGCCAAAGAAGCCGGTGCAGATGCCATTTATCCCGGATATGGATTTCTTTCGGAAAACCCCGATTTAGCCCGTGCAGCGGCTGAAAACAACATCACCTTCATCGGTCCAGCTCCCGAAGTGCTAGAACTAGCAGGCAATAAGGTGGAAGCGCTCAAAGCCGCGCGCCGAGCCGGAATTCCTGTGTTGAATTCTTCGGAACCTTCCACCGACACTGACTACCTGATCGCTGAGGCAGACAAGATCGGTTTCCCCGTCTTCGTTAAGGCTGTTGCCGGTGGTGGCGGTCGCGGTATGCGCCGTGTGGAGACCCGTGAGGCTTTGCCCGATGCACTGGCTGCTGCCATGCGTGAGGCAGACACAGCTTTTGGCGACGCTACCGTCTTCTTGGAACAAGCTGTACTGCGCCCTCGTCACATTGAGGTGCAGATTCTGGCGGATAACGAAGGCAACATCGTGCACCTCTTTGAACGCGATTGTTCGCTGCAGCGCCGCCACCAGAAAGTTGTGGAAATTGCACCAGCGCCGAACCTTGACGAAGAAATCCGTCAGGCGCTCTTCCGCGATGCGGTTAAATTCGCCAAAGAACTGGGTTACCAGAACGCCGGCACCGTGGAATTCTTGGTTGATACCGCCGGTGAACGCGCTGGTCAGCACGTCTTTATTGAGATGAACCCGCGCGTGCAGGTGGAACATACCGTCACCGAAGAAGTCACCGACGTCGATATTGTGCAGTCGCAGATGCGCATTGCGGCAGGCGAAACCCTCGAAGATTTGGGCATCCGCCAAGACGAACTCCATGTGCGCGGTGCCGCTCTTCAATGTCGTATTACCACCGAAGATCCTGCCAACGGCTTCCGCCCCGACGTCGGCAAGGTAACCTACTACCGCTCCGCCGGTGGCTCTGGCATTCGTTTGGACGGTGGCACCGTCTACACCGGTGCTCAGATTTCCCCGCACTTTGACTCCATGCTGGTGAAGCTTACCTGCCGCGGTCGTACCTTCCCCGCAGCGGTGCAGCGTGCCCAGCGGGCGTTGGCGGAATTCCGTATACGCGGCGTCGCAACTAATATTCCGTTCCTGCAGGCTGTGTTGGAAGACCCCACATTCCGTTCGGGCGATGTTTCCACGCCGTTCATTGACGAACACCCTGAGCTGGTCAACAAAAAGCCGCTGGGGGATAAGGGCACAAAGGCACTACAGTACCTTGCTAACGTAACGGTGAATCAGCCGAACGGTCCTCGGATTGAAGGACCTGACCCCCGTCAAAAGCTCCCTCGTTACCCTGGGGATAAGGTAGAAGAACCCTTCCGTACCCCCTTCGATTCATCTAACCATGAGCCTCCTGCCGGTTGGCGCAAGAAGCTACAGGAGCTGGGTCCCGAGGGATTCGCCAAGGCTTTGCGCGAGTACAAGCCTGTGGCAGTCACCGATACGACGTTCCGCGATGCTCACCAATCGCTTCTTGCAACGCGCGTCCGTACTCGTGATTTACTGGCGGCAGCTCCTGCAGTGGCTCACGTAACCCCCAATATCTTCTCGATTGAGGCATGGGGCGGTGCAACCTATGATGTGGCTCTGCGCTTCCTCTCCGAAGACCCTTGGGAACGCCTGCGCTATCTACGTGAGGCTATGCCTAACATTCCGATTCAGATGCTTCTGCGCGGTCGCAATACGGTGGGTTATACTCCCTACCCGGTTGAGGTAACCGACGCGTTCGTGAAAGAAGCTGCCGAAACGGGCGTCGATATTTTCCGTATCTTCGATGCGCTCAACGACGTTTCACAGATGACTCCGGCTATTGAGGCTGTTCGTAAGACAGGCACTGCCGTTGCCGAAGTGGCTTTGTGCTACTCGGGTAATCTGCTTGACCCCAACGAGAAGGTCTACACCCTCGATTACTACCTCGATTTGGCTCAGCAAATTGTGGACGCCGGTGCACACATTCTGGCTATCAAGGACATGGCGGGACTTTTGCGCCCCGAAGCAGCTCGCCAGCTGGTGACTGCTCTGCGCGACCGTTTCGACTTGCCGGTTCACCTGCACACCCACGATACTGCCGGGGGACAGGTAGGAACGCTGCTTGCCGCTGTTGAAGCGGGAGTGGACGCCGTCGACGTCGCTACTGCAACCATGGCAGGTACTACCTCGCAGCCTTCGTTCTCCGCATTCGTTGCTGCTATGGATGGCAACGCTCGTGAGCCTGAGATTGATTTGGATGCGGTTCTTTCGCTCGAACCCTATTGGGAAGCAGTGCGTAAGATTTACAAGCCGTTCGAGAACGGCCTGACCTCGCCGACAGGTCGCGTGTACAACCACGAGATTCCCGGCGGACAGCTATCCAACCTGCGTGCGCAGGCAACCGCTTTGGGCTTGGCGGATCGCTTTGAGGCGATTGAGGATATGTACGCCGCCGCTGACCGCATGCTCGGCCATATTGTGAAGGTGACGCCGTCGTCCAAGGTAGTAGGCGACCTCGCTCTGCAACTAGTGGGCATGGGAGTTGACCCTGAAGAATTTGAGAAGAATCCGCAGAGCTTCGATATTCCCGACTCGGTGATTGGCTTCCTCAACGGCGAGCTGGGCACTCCGCCCGCCGGCTGGCCTGAGCCTTTCCGCACAAAGGCGCTGGAGGGCCGTAAGCTGTCCAAGCCCGGTGTGAATGAGCTGTCTGATGAAGACCGCCAGGCTCTCCTGGGCGATTCGGAAATCCGCCGCGCCACGTTGAACCGCTTGCTGTTCCCTGCACCAACCCGCGAGTTTGAAGCGGTACGTGAAGAATTTGGCGACGTTTCCATTCTGCACACCCGCGACTTCCTCTACGGCATGATGGAAAACCGTGAACACGTGATTTCCCTCGGTAGGGGCGTGCGTTTGATTGCCACCCTGCAGGCGATTTCCGAGCCTGACTCTAAGGGTATTCGTCACGTGATTTGCACCCTGAACGGGCAGTCACGCACCGTGGAAGTTCGCGATAACTCGGTTGAATCAAATGTGAAGGAAGCAGAAAAAGCAGATCCTTCAAATAAGGGTCATATCTCAGCTCCATTTGCAGGAGGCGTGACCGTTACCGCTAAGGTCGGCGATAAGATTTCTGCTGGTGACCAGGTAGCAACCATCGAAGCGATGAAGATGGAAGCCTCAATCACCTCGCCGATTGGCGGCACCGTTGAACGCGTGGTGTTTGACGACGTCGCTCAGGTACAGGGCGGAGATCTGCTGCTGGTGCTGAAGACGGACTAGGGAGCTTATTCATAAGGTTCTTTTGATGCCGAACAAGCACAGCAACGGTGAACTAACCTTCTCGCCTGGCTCGCTGGCGCTCGCAAAGGCGATTCATGCCAGACCCAGCCAGTTCACCTTACTGCTGTGCTTGTTCGGCATTCCCATCCTATGAAATAAGCAGTTTGTACCAGATAGCAGACTAAGTACCAGATATTGCACGAGGTACCAGAAATTTTCCCAGTACAGTGTGCGCTATCTGGTACAAATGCTTTCTGCTCAAGCGGGCAGTTAGGGATGCTCCGGCTTGAATACACGAAAAGCGTTGAATGCTCACCAATTCCGTTGGGCAATCAACGCTTTTTGTGTACTCAAATTACAGGACGTCGCTGGGATAAGTTCAGGTTTTAGTAGCTGGCTGGATGCTGCATCATCAAGCTAAATAACAGACTCATTATGTAATCGAGGCCTGATTATTTATTAACCATTCAAACCATCGACGAGGAAATATACTCCCCCTGCTATTGCAGCAACGATGGGTGCAAGTAAGAGAGCTCGATGCTTAGAGGTACCCCAGCTGATGTTGAAGAATGAAAGAACTAAGAGCTCTATATGAGGACGGTTTTCTGGGGGAGTTATCTTAACGCTTTTCCAGTTCACATGCTGATAGGTCAATAGAACAGAGCCTACGAATATGGCAAATAAACCCAGCAAAATAAGAGCCCAGCCTGTATCTGTATTTGAAAAAATCTCTGACTCCTCTGGCTTAGGAAACCATAACCCGTTGGCGATGATACCTATTCTTCTCCATAATCAAGCAGTCCTGCAATAAGTTGTTGACTAAACCCTTCCTTCGACTCCCCGTTGATGGAGACAATAACTCACGACGCCGAAGATGGAGTAACCCGTCTCGGGTTCAACAGGGATAACAGGGTACTTGGAGTTTTCCGGTAGTAACCAACCGCTGCTGCGCCGATCAACACCTGTCCGTTTAACAGTGAACTCACCATCCAAAGAAGCGACGACGATTTTCCCCGTCTCCGGTGTGATAAAGCGGTCAACGACGATCTCATCCTGGTCATAAATACCCTAGCCCTCCAGCGAGTTCCCATATATATATGTAAGAAGCAGGTATTGGCAGGGTCTTTGACCAGTATTTTATTCAGATCTATCTGGGTATGCTGATAATCCTGAGCAGGGGAAGGAAACTGAGAAAACCATACCCCTGTATAGAACAGAGTTCTGACAAGATAAGGACTCATCATGAGGAATTGGTGAGTCCACTAGTAGCATGTGTGAATCCTGCTCACCACGTACGGGTAGCGACGATAAGAGCTAAGAGACATCACCCCTACCCGCCGGACCTCTTATCACTCTTTAACGAAAGGCGGGAGAGGAACAGAACTGCTCAACTCTCCCACAATTCCTCACACTCACAACGACCCATGGCAGAGCCATATCGTCTGCCACATCATCCTTCCTAAAAAGTATTACTCCACCCATTACTCTTCGTCGCAGTAGCAACTGCACCAGAGGCAGAAGTCACAGTCGCTGACTGCTCATAATGATAAATCCGCGAGGGCAACGTTGTCCCTGTTTGACAGGAGGAGACAAACTTAAAATTCGAACTCGTAGGCTGAGTCCACGACGTACCCGAAACCGTAATAGGACACGTATAAGTTGAAGTGTATTCACGGAAAACCACCCCGTTATAGGTCGTGGTTTTACCGCTAGCTACTGGAACACTCCAACACGTGGAAGTGTTAGCGACTCGGGTGAACGTGGTTCCAGACTGCACTGGTAACCAGTAGGAGCCTTTAAGATTGGTTACTTTAGATGTGCTTTTAAGATTGTTAACAGTCAGGTAGGAGTTTTGAGTGCTTAGCTGGCTGATTTGAACCTGCGCCTTACCGGCACATGAGTAAGGGGTGACGGTTTGCCCTGAGGCGACTGCCCAAGCGAAATAAGTAGAAGATGCAATCGCAACCGTAGCTGAAGCAGAATAAGCCGGTGTGGTCACCGAGGCGATGATAACCGGTGCAGCCCAGGCTGCGCCTTGAATGAGGCTTCGTCGACTGATTTGGGGGTTATTAGTCATGACCTATTCGTTTCGTTTTTTCCGTATACTTGTTTTCTTTCATCTCATCGTACCCACAAAATCGCTGCCCCTGCATGATAGGCGACACTATTAAGCTCTGAAGGCGCTATGCGTACAAAGATATTCCCTGGGGTTTTACCTGAAAAACAGGAGGGTAGACGTCCAGAGCTACTTTTAAGAACTATTAGGAATTCACACGCGTTAAAGTTTAACCGGAGTAGACATTTCCCTAATTTCATCAGATATGGGTGACGGCGAGTAGCTTAAGAGGCGTCGCCGGTATAGGGGCAGGTTTTAGCTTCTAGAGTATATGGAGGCTTATTCATAAGGGGTCCGAAGCCGCAAAGAAAATCAGCGCCCGCACCAGAAGAAAACACCCGCAAATAAACACCGAGCGGCCGACGGAAGCCCGTATGTAAAACCCGCCAGGTCTTCACCTGCGCAATCGTCCATTCAACCACCGAACGTAACCGATTGATCCTCCGATTATTCTCCTTCACCCTAGCCCTCATCCTTGCACCCGCTTTTCGTTTAGTCGGTGTGAGCAACCCCAGCCCGATGTACCCCTTATCTGCCAAAGTGGACTCACCCAAGAACCTCCCTAGCTGGTGAAAGCGAAAAGCATAAACATCATGCCTAGCCCCCGGCACCGGGTCGGTAATGGCTAGCAATCTCCCGTCTAAGGTACAGATGACTTGGTGATTGAAACCGGTTCTTCTGTGCTTACCTGAAAACAGTATTTGCCCTTGTGAAGACCAGTTCCAGATGGGAATTAACCTGCCGTCTACTACGAGTGAGCCAGGGACATTCTTGAGTGATTCAAGCTCGGGAACCTTCAACTCAGTCAGCTTCAATAAGGCACTTTCGATGCGGTTGATGATTCTAGAAACGGTGGCTTGCGAGAGATCAAAGATATCAGCTAAGAGGTCTTCGGTGATGTTGTGGCGTAGATAGATGAGGGTAATTTTCAGGGCTTGTGTCAGGCTGGTTTTGCGAGGTCTGGTGCCTGGTTGATTCCAGATAAGGTTCTTGTTCAGGGCTGTGGCGAGTGTGGCGAATTGTGCGCTAGTGAGCCCAGTTGTACGCTTGTTGTGCAACGGTTCTTCCGGTTTGGCTTGAGGTTATTTGTGATGATTTAACGCTCATTTTTGCCTTCGGTGGGACCGTTGTCTAGTTGGTGGCGGGTTCCTGGTTTTTACCCCTTATGAATAAGCCTCGGTGCAGGTTAGCTATATCGGTTGATTCTCAGCTTGAGCAGTTACTTCTATTGTCCGACTTAGGTGGTGTTGATGTTAACGGCGGTCATCTTGGACGCGCTGGCATTCATCATAAATTTCTGGCGACCATCTGCTTGCTGAGTTCAAAGAACTTTTAATAGGCCAATAGTATCAGTATCCTTCGGGGTAAATCTCTGCATGAAATCATCTGTATTACCTTTGAACGTCCTAGCTGGTAAAGGGAGCCCGATATGAGAACCTCCCACTCACTAGAATCAATGAATGACGTGTAATACGATAATTACATGACAGTAGAAACAAAACCCCGTAAGGGATTTACCTTCCGCCCCTCAAATGACGTTCGGGAACGCCTGGAAGAGCTCTCCCGACAAACCAATCGACCTGTATCTTTTTATATCAATACCCTCTTGGAAGAGCATCTAGCAGAGATGGAGCACGCCTTTGCTCTCAAAGCTGATGCTGAAGCGGCACGATCAGGCAAAATCAAGACGTATAACCTGGCAGAGGCACGGGCAGAACTAGGACTATGAGTGGTACTTGGTCCTTAGAACTGACCCCCAGAGTTCTTAAGCAATTAAAGAAGCTAGATAAACCGGTTGCTCACCGGGTATTAGATGAGTTGGAAAAGCTAGTCGATTCTGAGTATCCGCAGAGCCACTGTAAGGCGTTGACTGGTAACTATTCAGGGTTGTGGCGTTATCGCGTAGGGTCATATCGGGTCATTTTAGATATTGATCAGGGGAAATTAGTGTTGCTGGCTCTAGAAGTCGGGCATCGATCTACTATCTATCGCTAGAAAGAGTGGCAATAACAACTTAGCCATAGCTCACTGCCGTCAGTGGGGAGGTGTCGGTGTGAACATCGAAGAACGCCACCTGGATGCCTTCAATCTGACTTGTACGGGAGGGTCCAAACTAGCAAGTCATAGAATAGTAATCCTTAGTTGAGGCACCACTACGACGTCAGCACAGCGTGAATATCCCCATGCGCACGTGCACCTTCATCTTTTCGAGTGCTAGATGACTGCACCGTGAAACCTGCCTCCTGTAGTCGGGTACGTATGAAATCTATGGGATAAAACCAGCCTTGGGATATCGCGTGATTAAAAGGCAGGATGTCATCACCAGTAAAAAACCCCATCAGCAGGCTCCCGCCAGGGGAGAGAGCCTTTGCGATGAAAGATAATTCCTCATTCAGATGCTCTGGGGCAGTGTGAATAAGTGAGTACCAGGTGAGAATCCCGCCAAAGTGCGCCGGAGGTAAATCGCGTGCTGTTCCGGTGTGAAAGTTCAAATAGGGGAACTTGCTGGAGGCGATATCTACGAATTGATCGCTAGGGTCGTACCCCACTACAGATGCACCTGTTTCGTGGAGAAAATGTGTCCAGTGCCCTGGCCCACATCCCAAGTCGCAGATTCTTCCGTGAATATTGGTTGCCCACTGGCTGATTCTGCTCTGGTCAATCGGTGAGGTGGAATTAATGTTCCCTAGTGCGTTTGTGTAGGCGGTGGCCCGTTGATTGTAAGCTTCGGTGGTTCTTTCCAGAGAGGTGGTTCGGTGGTGCATAGAAGTCACTCTATTTCATCCCTCGGGTTTGTGGGTCTTTCATAGTGTAAAACGCTAGGTAAGGTGCTAAGACTTTTGTGTGGAGGGTGTTCTCACTCCCGCGTAGATACCTCCAAGAATTGCTAAACACCCCAAAACCTGCACAAACGAGAGCACCTCACCGACTAGCGCTGTTCCTAAGACAAGCCCTGTTAAAGGATTCAACAATCCAATAATGCTGACAGTACTGGCAGGTAGTCGCGTGACTCCGGTAAACCAGCAGATGTAAGCGAGAAGACTGGCGAAGAAGACGATATAAGTAAAAGCTGCCGTAGTACTCACGGAGGGAACAGGTATTACTCCCTATCGCGGACACCTGCAAGGCCCATCCCGACAACACGAATAGCCAACGGTACCGACTCCCGAACCCCACACGATAACTGATGGGAGCGTGGTATCTGCAGTATCATCGGTGCCGATGACCAGGACTTCAGCGTTGTAATAGGCGCATGTCTATCTCAGGATGGCCCATACTACAAAAGAAAGACGCTGTTTTTTTACCCGATGACCTCTCAGGAAAGAAAACAGCGTCTCTGCGCCTAGCGACTATGCTTTAGAGCCGGTAACCATAACCTGTAAGAACTGAGTCCCTCGTGCCGGGCAACTGAAAAGGAGGGAAAATCAAAGTGATTTTCTGACCTTGATGCTGATTCAGTTCATCTGCCATGTCCTGATACGACTTTTTTTGGGGTGCTATGGCATGATCCACATAGACTGTTCCGCAACCATCGGTGTTGATTTTAAGTTCTGTACCTGATGTTGCTATGCCACCGGTGCCGCTAGAGCTGTTGAAAACTTCGGCGGATTCGATGATGCATTGTTTGTCGATGGGGTTGGCTTCACGGTATTTGTTCATCAACGGATAACCGATAAATAGTAACGCCCCTGCTAACAACGTAACAATCGAAACCACAAGTTTCCCTTTTGGCATTTTTCTCGGTTTTTGAGACTCGTTTTTCATAATATTTATTCACCACCAGGACGAGCAGTAGCCACACGAACACCATCAGCATACCCCGTACTAGCAACACCCGAACCGCCACTGGCCGCGCCCTTGAAACCATCCTTAAATGCATCTTCCCAGTTAAGTTTCTTATCCTGTGGAGCCACAGCGTAATTCGTCATACCCACACCAAAATCAGCAATTCGATCCATCGTAAAACCAGTTACAGATGTAAGACCTTTCTCCATCAAACCTGCATCAGGCGCAATATCAACAACCTTCTGACGCAACGGGGTAATTCTCGGCGAAACCACACCCACACCCACCGCAGAGGCCGTCGCCCAAGCATAACCACCAAAAGTATGCTCCTTAAAATCCCCTGCCGCGTACGTCAAATTATTGCTCACCACATTAGAAGTAACACTCTGCACAGTCTGCCCAGGCAACGACCTCGCAAAACCGCCGACGTCCTTATAATGAGCGGCCGTCTGAGAAAACCTTTCAGCCCGAGCCCCCAATACAGCAGCTTTCTCACCTGCGTTTCCTGCGCGCCATGAGTTCACGTATCTCATGGGATTAAAACGGGACGCCTGGGTGGCTTTTTGAGCTAAGGTCGTGGCTTTAGTACCAAAACGCTCAGCCTTGGCAGCTGCACTAGCCGCTCTGGTCGCGTTCATAGCGGCGCCTACTTTACTCACTGCTGATACCGCGGCTCCGCCGAGGCCACCGGCCGCACCACCAATAAGGGTATCTTTACCGACTTTGCCCCATTCAACGGTTCCATCGTCGTTTTTGTTGGTGAGGATGGAGAGCCCTCCAGAGAGCGCGGCCCCTGATACTGCTCCTGCCACGATGAGACCGACCGGTCCGGTAGCGATGAGGGCGACCGCTCCTACTACCATGCCCACGCCAATTGCAACTGCAGCGATAGTATCTGCGTGCTCGTTAGCCCAGCCCTTCAACGTCGACGAAGGATGCTCCTTCGCATACACCGCGAAATCAGCCCGAGACACCGGCAAGAGCCCCCAAGGGTCCACCAAAGACACCGGATCAAACCCAGCAAACGCATACACATTCGAAGACCAACCAGCGCCCACCGGAGATACGAGCGGGTCAGGAGTAAGGAATCCCCTGCCCACCTGGTCACGGGTACGAGCTCTCAAGATTTCTAACTACTTCCGTAGAAAACCTATTGAGATAGATGGATATGATGAGGCTTATTCATAAGGGGTAAAAACCAGGAACCCGCCACCAACTAGACAACGGTCCCACCGAAGGCAAAAATGAGCGTTAAATCATCACAAATAACCTCAAGCCAAACCGGAAGAACCGTTGCACAACAAGCGTACAACTGGGCTCACTAGCGCACAATTCGCCACACTCGCCACAGCCCTGAACAAGAACCTTATCTGGAATCAACCAGGCACCAGACCTCGCAAAACCAGCCTGACACAAGCCCTGAAAATTACCCTCATCTATCTACGCCACAACATCACCGAAGACCTCTTAGCTGATATCTTTGATCTCTCGCAAGCCACCGTTTCTAGAATCATCAACCGCATCGAAAGTGCCTTATTGAAGCTGACTGAGTTGAAGGTTCCCGAGCTTGAATCACTCAAGAATGTCCCTGGCTCACTCGTAGTAGACGGCACGTTAATTCCCATCTGGAACTGGTCTTCACAAGGGCAAATACTGTTTTCAGGTAAGCACAGAAGAACCGGTTTCAATCACCAAGTCATCTGTACCTTAGACGGGAGATTGCTAGCCATTACCGACCCGGTGCCGGGGGCTAGGCATGATGTTTATGCTTTTCGCTTTCACCAGCTAGGGAGGTTCTTGGATGAGTCCACTTTGGCAGATAAGGGGTACATCGGGCTGGGGTTGCTCACACCGACTAAACGAAAAGCGGGTGCAAGGATGAGGGCTAGGGTGAAGGAGAATAATCGGAGGATCAATCGGTTACGTTCGGTGGTTGAATGGACGATTGCGCAGGTGAAGACCTGGCGGGTTTTACATACGGGCTTCCGTCGGCCGCTCGGTGTTTATTTGCGGGTGTTTTCTTCTGGTGCGGGCGCTGATTTTCTTTGCGGCTTCGGACCCCTTATGAATAAGCCTCTTAGTACCAACTAATTTATAGAGGTTTATTGGAAGCTTCATTATCAGAGTGGAATTAATAGTGCCCCCTCTTTCGCCGGAGGGGGCACTATTAAAACATTTTGAACGCTAGCTTCTTGGGGCGATTTCGTCCTCAGTGACCCATTTATGGTTCTTCATTGTCATACCATTTGCCTCATAATCGACCATATAAACAGTCTGATCGGTAACCTGGGAAATTGTCGCTTCAGCACCCTTCATCCCTGGCATGTGGTCTGCCTCAAGCACCGCTTTATCTCCGACTTTAAGAGGCGTCTTGCCTGCATCTTTGAGCTCTTCCTGAACTACCCACTTATGATTTTTGATGGGTGTTCCGCCATTTGTGGGAGTGTAATCTACGGCGTAAGTTGTGGTCTTGTATGCACCAACAATCTTGGCTGGCGCTTCTTTCATGCCTTCCATGTGGTCCGTAGTAAGTGTCACCTCGGTACCTACCGGGTATTTGGGGGCGTTGGCGTCAACGATACCCGCAGGAGCTGAACCGCCATCCATACTGTGGCTGCCCATCGAATGTCCCTCCGATGAGGAGCTATGTGATGTGGAATCATTCGATGTATTCGTTCCACATCCAGCTAAAGCAAGCGTAGCTACTACAGCGGTGGCGAATATTATGGGTCTACGGGACATAGTAAACTCTCCTTAAGTTAGACAGATAACTAAAACTGGGTATAGCTAGTTCTTTAAATCTAACCTAGCCTTCTGATAAGACCCTGATAACATCCTAGAAATTTATTCAGTCGAGAACCGAACCACTGATTCATCTGAATTTTGCAATAACTCGCCTTTTATCGTCTTCTCATACTTTGCTGGCGGGTTTCTTGCAATCGCGCCGCAGGGGTTACGGAGGTAGCCGATTTCTTCTGTGCCACTGTCTGACTCTTGCGCTGAATCAGTGCTTTCTCGGCGGCTAGGCTTTCACGTGCCTTTGCAGGTGAAGACCCTGCTGCCAAGTATCGCTGGTCGCGTTTCATCTGACGTTCAGAAACCTCATGTGCCTTCGCCTCGGTCATCGACGGTTTGATGACCCGTGATTCTTCATGGGACTCATGCTCTGCCACGTAATCCGTATAAGCACGCTGGCGGGTATCGGTTGCGGTTGTGGCCTTCGACTCTAAGGAACCAACCTCGGACTCTGCTGCCTCTACTCTCTTCTGCGCCTCGTCAGCTACACCAGCGCGACGAGCATACTCACCATCAGTACTCAACCAGTCCACGTCGGTACGCTCTGGCACATCAGAACGACCGTACTTCGCCTCGAATTCACCCTTGACCGCCTCAAACTCATTCGTCCGTCCAGAGCGAGTGAAGAAGTTCGCGGATTCCGCACGTTGTTGAGCTTGCTCAACTCATCCTAATCGCACCCAGCCACTCGCGGAATAAAACCATGCCGTCCTACTGTTTAATGGGTGAGAACAAGCTAACGGAAACAGGGGGAGTCACCTATGTCGAACATCCAAGAATTCGATCTCATCATCATCGGATCAGGTTCAGGCAACTCAATCATCAACGAAGAATGGGACGGCAAAAAGGTTGCCATCATCGACGGCGGCACCTTCGGCGGTACCTGCCTCAATTTCGGCTGCATCCCCACCAAGCAGTACGTCTACCCGGCAACGGTAGCCACCGAAGCCACGCACATCGGACGCCTCGGTGTTGAAGCTGAAGTCACCCACGTGGACTGGAAGTCCATGCGCGACCGCATCTTCAAACGCATCGACGCTATCTCCCACGGCGGGCTCGACTACCGCAAGAGCCTGGACAACGTCACCGTCTTCGAAGAATATGCAAAGTTCACCGGCACTCACGAACTTGAAACCGCATCTGGTAAAAAATTACGCGGCAAGCAAATCGTTATCGCTGCCGGCTCCCACAATCAACTTCCCCAGGTTCCCGGAATCGACCACCCCGCCGTCCACACCTCTGACACCGTCATGCGTATTGACGAACTACCTCAGCGCGTCGTGGTAGTTGGAGGTGGATTCATCGCCGCCGAATTCGCCCACGTATTCAACGGGCTCGGCTCAACGGTCGTGCAGGCAAACCGTAGCGAAACCCTGCTACGTAGCTATGACCAAGAAATCGTCGAGCGTTTCAAACGTGAAGCCGCAAAACAGTGGGACTTGCGCCTCAACTACGCACTGGCGAGCATCGAGAGCAATGACGACGGCTCAGCCCGCGTCGTCTTCGAACACGACGGCAAAAAGGTTTCAATTGACACCGACCTCGTGCTCATCGCAACAGGCCGCACACCCAACTCAGAATCCCTCAACGCCGCAAGTTTCTTTGATCTGCGCGATTCTGGTGGCATTGAGGTCGACCGTTTTCACCGTGTACTATCCGGTGGAAAACCCGTCGACGGCGTCTTCGCACTCGGCGACATCAGTTCCAATTACCTGCTCAAGCACGTTGCCAATGCCGAAACCCGCACGGTACAGCACAACCTCGTCCACCCCGATTCGCTACGCGAAACCGATGAGCGCTTTGTTCCCGCCGCCGTCTTCACATACCCGCAAATCGCTACAGTCGGTTTGACCGAAGACGAAGCGCGCACCAAAGCAACCGAAGAAGGCTTCGAAATTGCGGTGAAAGTGCAGAACTTTGGCGACGTCGCCTACGGCTGGGCAATGGAAGATCAGGTCGGGCTGTGCAAGGTCATTGCCCGCAAAGATACCGGCGAACTTTTGGGCGCACACCTGGTGGGCGAAGAATCCTCGATGCTCATTCAACCACTGATTCAGGCAATGAGCTTTGGACTCACCGCCCATGAGATGGCGCGTGGGCAGTTCTGGATTCACCCAGCGCTTACAGAGGTAGTAGAGAATGCGCTTCTTGGCCTAGAACTAGAAAAGTAAAAACTCGACGGTATGAAAAGGACACTGGCTTAGCTTATTACTGTAGCTTCCTTCAGTGCAGACATTGCTCGCTTCGCAAAACTCGCAAGTCGGGTTCTACAGTAAACGCTTCGCGCGTGCCCTTTTCATGACCGCTTATACCCTGTTGTTGATTTGTTCTTAGGCTTCCTACTTCTCCTCAGCCCTAGACTTTCCATGTTTCTTAGAGTTCTTCGGTTGAGGATTCTTTAGCTGTGAGCCCAAGTCAATCAACTTATTGCCGGTCTCATGGCGGAATTCCTCAAACTTCTCAGCTCGTTCTGCACGCTTAACCTCAACCCGCTCCGAACGCTTATCCGAATACTCCTGGAGCTTCTTGCGAGATTCCGCGATAGAATCCTTGGTGCGGTTGTACATATCATCTACGTACGCCGAAAATTCCTGCAGAATAACTGGACGCTTAATCTTCTGCGAGGGAGTCAAATGTCCGTCTTCCTCAGTGAAATCGCGGTTAAGGATACGGAATTCGCGGATCGACTCGGCACGAGATACAAAAGTATTGGCATCATCCACAAACTTCTGTACAGCCTCCCGCACACGAGGATTAATAGCTGCCTCAGAGACACTCATATCGCGGGGTAGACCCAGGTGTTCCAGCTGATCTGGTAAGGTGTCCGGATCGAGTGTAACTAGCGCTGCAATAAAAGGCTTTTCGTCGCCAACCAGCATGGCATTAGAAACCATGGGGCTGGTACGCAAACGATCCTCTGCAGAGACGGGAATGACGTTCTTACCGCCCGCCGTCACAATAATTTCTTTCTTGCGTCCCACAATCTTAAGGAAACCGCGCTCGTCAATCTGCGCTAAATCTCCGGTGCGTAGCCAGCCGTCTTCTGTGTACGCCACCTTATTTTCTTCTTCATTGTTGAAATAGCCAGGGGAAACTCCGATACCCTTAATTTCCAGCTCGCCATCCTCCGCCAAACGCGCTGAAGTGCCGGGAATCAAAGGTCCCACATTGCCCACTTCGAATTCACGAGTGCGCCCTACAGCCAAGGAACCGGTGGTCTCTGTCATACCGTAACCCTCGATTATCTTCACGCCTACAGCGTGGAAGAAATGACCAAGCCGCGGCGCCAACGCACCACCGCCAGATACAGCGTACTTAATTTCACCACCCATCGCCTTGCGCAACTGGGAGTAGACCAAGCGGTCATAGAAGCAGTACTGCATTTCTAAACGCTTGGGTACGTTACCGGCAATCTTCGCCTCAGACCATTTACGAGCCACATCAACCGAGCGGTGGAAGAGCTTGGAATTAATGGCGCTTCCCTTTTCGGCCTTCTGAACCGATGCCTCATAAATCTTTTCAAAGACGCGCGGAACCACCAGTAGAAAGTTTGGCTTGAAGGAGTCAAGGTCTGAGGTGAGGTTCTTAATATCGGGGGAGTGACCAACCACCACTCCAGCATCCAGAGCCAAAATCTGGATTTCACGTGCTAAAACATGTGCCAGTGGCAAGAAGATAATGGTGGAGTTACCCTCGCGCGCTACGTTGGGCTCACATACCCTAACGTTTGCAGAGAGACGCGCAAAATTCCCGTGGGTCAGCAAGCACCCCTTTGGTTTTCCAGTGGTACCAGAGGTGTAGATGATAGAGGCTGTGTCTTCGAGGGTAGCTGCAGAACGGCGTCGCTCAACCGTTTCATCTGAAATATGCTGCCCCTGTTCTACCAGTTCAGCGAGTGCACCGCTATCAATCACCCAGGTATTTTTAAGGGAAAGCGTTTCAAAGTCGTTGCCCTGCTCGACGACACCGGCAAGTTTCTCAGTCTCCACAAAAACTGCTTTAGCACCGGAATGGGAGAGCGCCCAGGCTGCCTGAGCCGGCGATGAAGTTTCGTACACAGGAACAGAAACCAAACCCGCATACCAGATAGCGAAGTCGATAAGCGTCCATTCATAACGCGTGCGGCTCATAATACCTACGACGTCGCCGCGGTTAAGACCGGCTGCAATCATGCCCTTGGCGAGCTCCACTACCTGCTTTTTGAATTCGGTGGCTCGTACCGGAACCCAGTTGCCGCTCGATCGCTGCACCTTGTAAAGGACAGGATCAGTAGAATCCGATACCTTGCGTTCGAGGATGCTGGTGAGGTTCTGCGAGGGGTCGGAAACTACTGCTTCAGGTATAGAGATGTGTTTCATGCGTGACCTTTCAGATCAGCTTCTAGTGATTGCACAAACTCAAGGGAGTTTTTCAAAATAACGGGCGCATCATAATCGAGCGTTGCTACGTGGTAACTGCGTTCAAGCTCAATAAACTTTACAGGGCATTCAGCATGCTTATGAAAAAAATGGTGGGATTTGTCCGAAACCACATGGTCTTCAGCTGACCGAAAGTAAAGAACGGGAGCCTTAAGAGAGCGAACGAGCGGGCGTGTTTCTTTGCCCAGCGCATGTAGCTCAGCGGCGGCTTTCAATGGAACGCGCGGGTATCCTCCCTCGTCAGCACCGGGTTTAGCAATGTCAGAGGTAATCCCCTTAGTGCTTGCCACAAAACGAGAAAACAATCTTGCAAAGCGCAATAAGACGGTTGGATCTTGCACAAAAGGATTGATGAGCACTGTCCCTAAAACTTCCCTGCGCACAGATTCCCGTAGAGCCAGCATCCCACCCATTGAGAGCCCAAAAATGACGACGTGCGAAGCTCTTTGACGAAGTTTCCAATAGGCGGCGTCAACTTCCGCCATCCAATCGTGGTGAGTCACCGGCATCATGTCTTTCCAATGGCTACCGTGGCCCGGCAGCAGAATCATCTCCACAGGGTAGTCCTGCTCGGCAAAAAATTCCGCAAGCGGTCGCATGCTCCAGGGCGAGCCCGTAAAACCGTGGATTAGCAAAATGCCGATGGGACGGCTACCTGGATGCGATAGCGGGTCGTGAATAATCTCGGAACTCATAGTGCGATGCCTCTCTGTCGGTGCACTTTATTCTGACATTTCCAGCGCTCGACGGCGAGGACCTGCACCATATAGCTCGCTCTCAGCGCATTCTTTCTTAGCCGGGGAGAGCTTTGTGCGGAAATGAGAGCCAGGCAGGTAAAATTTTAAGAAACAGGCAGAAAAATACGTTTGAGGAGTTTTAGATGCTCTATATGGCATTGAAAAAGACCGTGGTGGGGCCGCTGATGTCTCGACTAGTACACCATGAAATGCAGGGCGTGAAAAACCTTCCCCAGACAGGCGCCATCTTAGCGAGCAACCACCTTGCTTTCTGCGACTCTATTTTTCTGCCCCTTGCTGTTCCGCGCCAGGTATACTTCTTGGCTAAGTCTGACTACTTCACCGGCACCGGCATTCAGGGCGCGGTCAGTCGCTGGTTTTTTACCGCGGTAGGGCAGCTACCGCTGGATCGCTCCGGTGGCGCTAAGAGCCAGGCATCGCTAGATGGCGGAGCGCAGAAACTCCAAGAAGGCGGCTACTTGGGTATTTATCCAGAAGGCACCCGCAGCCCCGACGGTCGCGGCTACCGCGCCAAGCTTGGCGTCGCACGTCTGGCACTGACTCAGCGCGTACCCGTGGTACCGGTGGGACAAATCGGCAACAACGATTTTCAGCCTAGTGGTAGCAATAAGATTAACCTGCGGAAGAATGGCAAGAAAGTTACCATCCGCACCGTCATTGGTGAACCTCTTGATTTCTCCGAATACTGGGACCGCGCCAAAGACCATAAAGTTCAGCGTATGGTGGCAGACAAAATCTCTGCAGCTATTAGAGAACTCAGTGAGCAAGAATATGTGCCGCTCTACGCCAGTGATGTTAAAGATCTCATGGCAGAGAAGAATATTTCAGCCTCCGCCGCTGTTGAAGAATTATTGAACAAATAGAGTCATGGTTAGGGGCTACGTGAAATTCTCTCAGCATCTGAAATAAGAGACCGAGAGCGCCTGCCCCGACCCTAGACTGGACAAACAGGCTTGAGTGAATTCTTAAACCCTGTTCTCATTGACTACATAACTAAAGGATTCTCCACCATGACTATGGATCAAGAGACTTTGGAAAACGGACTAGCTGGTAGCGCAAGCTCGGCAAAAAATTTTCCCGGTCTTGACGACTGGCGCCAACTTAACATTGACCAGCAACCCACATGGCAAGAGCATCCTGACTATACGAATGTTATCAACGAGCTCAACACCGTGCCCCCGCTGGTATTTGCTGGGGAAGTTGACCGCCTGCGCAAGAACCTCGCTGAGGTAGCAAAGGGAAAGGCATTCTTCCTGCAGGGCGGCGATTGCGCTGAAACTTTCGAGGGAGCAACTGCCGATAAGATTTCAGCCCGCGTAAAAACCCTGTTGCAGATGGCAGTTGTTTTGACCTACGGTGCCTCGATGCCCGTGGTCAAAATGGGGCGTATGGCTGGGCAATTTTCGAAGCCCCGCTCGTCTAACACCGAAACCCGCGATGGAGTGACTCTGCCGACTTTCCGCGGTGAAATGGTCAACGGTTTTGAGTTCGCTGAGGAAGCACGCGCACATGACCCCCGCCGGATGGTGCAGGGGTACCACACTTCGGCATCGACGCTGAATTTGGTGCGTGCGTTCACCACAGGCGGCTTTGCTGATTTGCGCTTGGTTAACCAGTGGAATCGTGGGTTCACATCTAACCCCGCTCATGCCCGCTACGAATCGCTCTCGGGTGAGATTGATCGTGCACTGAAGTTCATGGAGGCATGCGGAGCGGACTTCGACGCCATGAAGACCACCGAACTTTACGTGGGTCACGAAGGTCTTTTGCTCGATTACGAGCGCGCTCTGACCAGGATTGATTCTCGTACCAATCAGCCGTACGACACCTCAGGACACTTTATCTGGATTGGCGAGCGTACGCGTGGGCTCGACGACGCTCACGTCGATTTCCTCTCGAAGGTACGCAACCCCATCGGCGTCAAACTCGGTCCCAGCACCACTGCTGATGATGCCCTGCGTCTGATAGACAAGCTCGACCCTGAGCGGGAACCTGGCCGTCTTACCTTCATTACCCGCATGGGGGCTTCTAAGATTCGGGAGAATCTGCCTGCGCTGGTGGAGGGAGTTCAGGCCTCCGGTGCCAAGGTGGTGTGGGTGACTGATCCTATGCACGGCAACACTATTTCGGTACCTTCGGGCTACAAGACTCGCCGGTTCGATGACGTGGTTGATGAAGTCAAGGGTTTCTTCGAGGTGCATGAGGCGTTGGGTTCTTTCCCCGGCGGTATCCATATTGAGATGACCGGCGACGACGTCGCAGAATGCTTGGGCGGTTCGGATCCGATTAATGAAGAAGCTTTTGCTGATCGTTATGAGACCCTGTGTGATCCGCGTTTGAATCACCGACAATCACTAGAGATTGCTTTCTTGGTGGCAGAGTACCTTTCCCGCCGCTAAAGAGAGTGAGAGAAAGGAGCGTTACCTTGGGAGGTAGCGCTCCTTTTTGCTGAGCACATTGAATGAGCTAGGTGCCAAGGTGGGCTGTTTAGGCGGAACCGGAAAAGCTATCAACAAAACTGACCCAGCTGGCAAACCAGCCTGACTGCACCGTGGATTGGGCTATTTGCCAACCCACAAATCCTGCAACCACAAATGCCAGCAGGATGCCGATAAAGATTAAAACAACGGTGGGCAGGGCTGGGGCAGGTTGCCATAGTTCGGGTGCTTTTCGAGGATCCCCTTTGGTGGGGAAATCTTCGCTGGCGGGGGGTACCTGTTCCAACTGTGAGGTACGAGGAAGACTATGTTCTTGGGCCGATGAGCTGCTTTCATGCCGGTAGGACGCTGAAATCGGTTCATAGCGGGTGCTGCCGCGTTCGTCGATGAAGGTGGCGCCTGTTTCGTCTTCTATGAATTCTTCAAGGTAAGAAGTATGGGGCGCCGGTTGGGGGCCAACCCCTGAAATTTCCTGGGGCTCGTAGTACTCGGTTTCAAGGAAATCAGAATCTGTCTCGTTCCACGAGGAGTCGTCGTGGTCATTTTCAAGAGTTCTGAACCCGCTGATGGAAGTTCGTTGAAGCACGTTGGTCGCGCCGGTGCGCTCCGCGATGTATTCAACGTCGTCCCACATCTGCGTTTCTTGAGGGGCAGAACTTTGGGCGCGATACGCTAACTCGTCCTGGGTGAGTCGCTCGCGAATAGACTGCAGAACTTCAAAAAGTTCTGACCCGTCGGCGGGGCGGGCAGATGCTTGCTTGCGCGTGCACCACTTCACGACCCCGACAATATCCGAATCAATACCCGGTGCAAACTGCGCCAGTGAAGGTATTTCGGTATTGATGTTGTGGTAAATAATTTGCTGGTCGTCGCTGAGCCCGGTGAAGGGTAGCCGACCAGCGAGCATCCGAAACATCACTATACCCAGGGCAAAAATATCGACGCCGGGACCAACGCTGGCTTTGGGGTCAACAATTTCAGGAGCCACGTAGGCTGGAGTTCCCATGAGCTCGCCGGTCCATGACTGGTCGGTGCGCCGCGTCAAACCAAAATCGGTGAGTTTGATAGAGCGTTCCAGCGATGAGAGAAGTATATTGCTGGGCTTAATATCTCGGTGAATAAAGCGGTGGGCATGTACTTCAGACAGGCCTTCAGCTACCGGAACGATGATGTCTAAGGTTTCACCAACGGACAGGACTGGGCGCGTGGTCAACAGCTGCTGGAGTGTACAACCGTGCACATAGTCGAGCACGATAAACATCAGCTTCAAACCGTGTACCGTTTGCGTTCCAGACCCCAGAACGCCCACCACGTGTTCATGGCTAATCTGCCGTAAAGACCGTTCTTCGCGAAAGAATTTCTGCTGTTGCGAAGGGTCGGCTGAAAGTTGAGGAGAGAGAACTTTAATCGCCACCGGGTTGTTGGACCACAAATCCACGCCGTGGTAAACCTCTGCCATTCCGCCACGGGCAATCAGGTGGCCTACCTCGTAGTGGCCATCAAATATTTCGCCTGTTAGCCAGGGCTGTTTCTTCTTCTCACTCATATCCCTATAGATAGTAGGGGAAAAAGCTGGAAAGTTCGTGTACTGAGCCAGAGGCCTGGGAGGTGTAAGGCAAGCGGTGAAAGAATTTGCAGCTAAAACTCGTCAAACACTGGGGATTTCTGGCAGACTCATAGATGTGACTGAAGAAAACTCAACTGCACAGATTTTTGACCTCGTGGGCGAATGGCTCACCATCCCCGACCTTGCTGAGGCATTTGACCTCAAAGTAACTCGGGTACACACTTTGATTTCCGAGCGGGCTCTGCTTGCTCTGCGTGATCCTGAAACCGGGGTGCGGAAGGTTCCTGCCCTTTTCGTACGCGGAGACCGCCCGTTGGAACCGCTCAAGGGTACCTTAGTGGTTTTGGGCGATGCTGGATTTACCGATGAAGAAGCAATCGAGTGGCTCTTTACCGATGACGAATCGTTGCCGGGCCGCCCCATCGATGCACTCATCGATGGCCGCAAGACCGAAATTCGCCGTCGTGCCTCTGCGCTTGCCTGGTAGTACCTCACTCGGTAACCGCTCAGTATTTTATAAAAGCGTGCGTGTGATTCATCTAATGGATGGATCACACGCACGCTTTTTAGTGAAAAATTAGGACGCGCGGTGAAGCAGCCGAGCCACAATATTTTCTAGAGCCAGCCGAGGCGTTTCTTCAATCGGCATTGCCTCAAGCGATGAAATCACGTGCTGACCGATTTTCTCTATTTCTGCTTCTAAGCTGGCTAGTGCTCCGCAGTCGATAATGATGTTTTGGAGCTCTACGATGTCGGTCTCTGTGAGGTCTTGGTTGCCGAGGGCAGAATCGAGTTTTTCCCAGAGCGCGGGTTCTGCTTTTTGCTGGGTGAGGGCAATCAGGAGGGTGCGCTTGCCTTCGCGGAGGTCATCCCCTGTGGGTTTTCCTGTGATGGCGCTTTCGCCGAAGACGCCCAGGACGTCGTCGCGCATTTGGAAAGCTTCGCCGAGGGGGAGCCCGAATTGGCTGAGGTTTTGAAGGAGTGGTGCGGGTTCGTCCACGCGGGCGGAAAGCGCCAGGGCTGCGCCCAGCACGAGGGGGTGTTCGCAGGAGTACTTTGCAGATTTGAAGCGCAGTACATTGCGGCTGCGCGTGATGGCGGCGCTGTTTTTTTCGGTGTTGACTACTTCGCCGAGAATGTCGAGATATTGACCTGCCATAACTTCGGTGCGCATGAGGTCGAAGATTGCTCTTCCTTGGGAGAGTCCTTGGGCTTTTTCTCCAATGGTGTTAAACATTTGTTCTGACCAGGAGAGGCAGAGGTCGCCGGTGATAATAGCACTGGAGATGCCGAAGGTTTCGCTGTCGGTTCGCCAGTTTTGCTGGGTGTGCTGAGCTTGGAACCGGCGGTGGACGGCGGGTGCGCCACGTCGAGTGTCGGAGCGGTCGATGATGTCGTCGTGGATGAGCGCTGCCGATTGGAAAAGTTCGATAGCGGCACCGCAGCGGATGATTTCGGGGGAGTTTGCGTCTCCTCCTGCGCTACGGTTACCCCAGTAGGCAAGGAGAGCTCGGAGTCGTTTGCCGCCGGTGGAGAGCTGTTGGATAGATTCGAGCAGGGGCAATGATTCGGGGGAGATGCTCTCAAGGATAGTTTTTTGCTGGGCGAAGAAGTAGCTCAGTTCTTCTTCGAGAGCTGCGAGGTATGCCTTTTCTTCGGCGGCGACGCTCTGAAATTGTTGCGCGGTGCCCATGGGCTGCCCTTTCGGTTGGGAGAATCTCTTTCCAGCTTAGGTCAGAGTAAATGTTTTGACTATTGAGGGATTCTGACGGGGTAGCGTTACAGACCATTGCGGACTAGAATCGAATATGTATTCGAATTGAGGGGGTGCTGTGGAACGAATGTCTGGTCGGGTCATTATGCATCTGGATATGGATGCTTTCTTTGTCAACGTTGAACTTCTACAGCGCCCTGAACTGCGCGGCAAACAGATTATTGTGGCGCGGGAGTCTGAGCGTTCGGTGGTTTTGTCTGCTTCTTATGAAGCACGGGTTTATGGAGTGCGATCGGCAATGCCGTTAGTGCAGGCCAAGCGTGCGTGCCCGACTGCGATTGTTGTGGAACCTTCACAGCCGTATCGGGAATACTCGGCGAAAGTGATGAAGATTTTGCATGAGGTCACTGACCGGGTGGAGCAGGTCAGCGTCGATGAGGCTTTTGTTGATTTGACGCCAACGCTAAAGCGGCTGGGAGATCCTGTGCAGACTGCCCAGCGGGTTCGGGAGCGTATCCGTGATGAACTTAACCTTCCCTGCTCGGCAGGTATTGCTGCCAATAAGTTTATTGCCAAGATGGCATCCTCAGGCAGTAAGCCTAATGGGCTGTGGGTTATCCCTCCTTATAGAGTGCAGGAGTTTCTTGATCCATTGCCGGTGGGGAAATTGTGGGGGATAGGGCCGAAAACAGCGCAGAATATTGAGTCCATGGGCATCCACACGGTCCAACAGCTGCGGGGATGCACTCTTCCTTTTTTGCAACAAAAATTTGGGCAGTCTTTAGGGGCGCATCTCTTTGCAATTTGCAGAGGGAAGGACGACCGCGCGGTAGTTACCGAGCGCGAAGAAAAGTCCATGGGCGCAGAACATACTTTTCTTAAAGACACCCATGAAGGCACACAAATAACCCAAGAGCTCTTTTCCTTAGCGATGGGAGTAGCCCGGCGTCTGCGTTCGGCAGATAAATATGCCCAGAATCTGAGTCTCAAGATACGTTTTGAAGGATTTGAAACCATTACTCGCTCATGTATGCTCACCAGCCCCACCGATTCGGGGCAGAAAATTTACCGAGCGGTGATCAAGCGGCTATTGGAATTGGGCATCTTGGAGAAGCAGAACGACGGCGCGTTCATTGCCCCTCGCGCCATCCGATTATTGGGTGTGCGAGCTGAACGGTTACAGACTCGTTCCTCTGGTTTTCAAGAATCTCTCTTTGCCGAAGATATGACGGCGGTGCGTGAGCAGGGGGCTCCAGACTGGTACTCGGTGGAAAGTGCTATGGACCAGATACACAGTAAATTCGGCTCCCACGGACTGCTCCCTGCAACTCTGCTAAAAAAACACTCAGGGTGATTCATAGCGTGCACCCCGCAATATCTGTAATATTGAGAACACTTCCTATTGGATTACTAACCGCACCACTCAAGGAGAAATCATGGCTCTTTCGGATCATGAACAGCAACTGTTTGACCAACTTGAGCGTGAGTTGCGGGAGAATGATCCGGATTTTGTGAGCTCAATCAGCGCTGAAACGTCTGAGTCTACCCAAGCTACTCAGCTTTCGGTACGAAAGATTGTATTGGGTGTTGTTGCCGTACTTGTGGGACTGGGTCTCATTATTTGGGGAGTATCTACTAAAATTATTTTGCTGGGAGTGCTTGGTTTCTTAGTGGCGGCAGGCGGAGTCTATTGGGCATCTACCTCTGACAGAGGTGCCAAGAGCGCAGAACGAACCGCCGGCGCTTCAACAGCTGCGCCCCGACGTCGTGAATCCAGCACCTTTATGAAGAACCTGGAACAGCGTTGGGATAACCGCCAGGGTGGCTCCTTCTAACCGCATTGCTTCGATGGAGCAGAGCAAGAATCTTGAGAAAGATTCTTGCTCTTTTTCTTTAATAACTTTTCCCTCCACTTCCCACCCCGTTGATGACGTTCGGCGAAGAATCGTGGCGCATTCGAACTCCCATAAGCTCTTTCACCCAAAAAATTTTCCGCAGAAAACCCTGAAAATTCGCAGGGTGGAGCGTCTTTTGATTGAATGTGGTTCATTGTGGAGTAAAGTGGAGGAAAGTAGAACAACAAACATGTAGTTTTGGTGCTCTGCACGCAAGAAGAAGAGAAATGAGGTGTGGTCCATGTTCCTTGGAACATACACACCTCGACTGGACGAAAAAGGCCGAGTCATCCTCCCGGCAAAGTTCCGCGAGGAACTGTCTGCGGGTCTAGTGCTTACCCGGGGGCAGGAGCGTTGCCTCTACGTCTTTTCCGCCCAGGAATTTCAGCGAGTCTATGAACAAATGCGTTCAGCGCCGCTTTCTTCGAAGCAAGCCAGAGACTACATCCGCGTGTTTCTTTCAGGAGCCTCCGACGAGCAACCTGATAAACAGGGTCGTGTAACTATTCCTCAAGCATTGAGGGACTATGCGGGACTGGGAAAAGATTTGACTGTGATTGGTGCAGGTGCACGGGCTGAGATATGGGATTCAGCCGTGTGGAATTCCTACCTTGAAGAGCAAGAACAGCAATTTTCCCAAACCGATGAAGAAGTAATCCCCGGACTTCTTTAATCACCCGGCGCAAGCCACCAAATATCGCACCAGCTGACCAAAAGCCAGAGGAGCCCCAGTGACCGAAAACGCCAACATCCCAGGTGTTTCGGGTAAGCGCGCAGAAGAACGTCACATGCCCGTCATGCTAGAGCGTTGCCTTGAATTGCTTGCCCCTGCCTTTGACCGCGAGAACCCCGTGGTCATTGATGCGACCCTTGGTATGGGCGGACACTCGGAAGCCATGCTGGAACGTTTTCCTCACCTCACCGTCATCGGAATTGACCGAGACCTCATGGCACACCGCATGGCAGGAGAACGCCTACAGCGCTTTGGCGATAGATTCAAACCTGTCCATGCTGTCTATGACAAGATTGAACAGATCTTACTCGACCGCCAACTTCAGGGAGTCGACGGCATCCTGATGGATTTGGGCGTATCCTCCATGCAACTAGACGAACGTGAACGCGGTTTCGCATACTCCTATGACGCGCCGCTCGATATGCGCATGGATTCGACCGAAGAACTTACCGCAGCGGTTGTTGTCAACGAATACGAAGAACACCAGTTACGCCGCATCATCCGAACCTACGGTGAAGAAAAGTTTGCTTCCCGCATTGCACGAGGAATCGTAGAGGCACGAGCCAACCAGCCGCTGAAAACCACAGGCGAGCTGGTTGCCGTCATCCAAAATGTGGTACCAGTTGGCGCCCAGCGTAAGGGCGGACATCCAGCCAAGCGCACCTTCCAAGCCTTGCGTATTGAAGTCAACCACGAACTAGAGGCCTTAGAACGCGCCGTTCCCGCAGCCATCAATGCCCTGAATCTGGGCGGTCGCCTGGTTGCTATGAGTTATCACAGCCTGGAAGACAAGATAGTCAAACAGGCCATTGCCGAAAAAGCTCGATCTAGCGCGCCCAAGGGATTCCCTGTAGAGCTAGAGGAACATAAACCTGAGCTCAAAATCATTACCCGCGGAGCAGAACCACCCACTGAAACCGAGATTGAAGAAAACTCTCGAGCCGCCAGTGCCAAACTACGTGCCGCTGAAAAAATCAAAATGACGAAGGTTGCATCATGAGCGCCGAACCACAGTTCCCCGGCAACGAGCGGGAGGTCAAACGACGCCACCTGAGCGTCGTGCCTCGTGGCGACGACCGGCGCGTGCCGGAGAAATCTTCGCGCTCGCAAAAGGCTTTGGTGCCCGATGCTACTCCGCGCACCCGCTGGACCATGCTGATTTTTGTCATCGCATCCATCCCGTTGACCCTGATGTTGATTCTGCTCACGAACATCCTCACCGCATCGCGCCAATACGACCTGGTGGATTTGCGAACCCAGGAGCTTTCACTGAGTCAGCAAAATGAGGCTCTCTCCCAAGAGATTGCCTACTACCAAGCGCCCCAGGATTTAGCGGTGCGAGCTTCACAGCTGGGACTCATTGCTACGCAAGCACAGGCAACTATCAACCTGCAAACCGGGGAAATCACCGGAACGCCGGTACCTGCCGCTCCCTTGGCTGAAGACAATCAGTCGAAGACCGAAAACCTCATCGATCCACCCGCTCTCTACGACACGCAGGCATATGCAACGGCAAGCCAGCGCGCTGAGGAGCAAAAGAAGAAGGACGAGGAGGCCGCTAAGGCTAAGGCTGAAGAAGAGAAGAAAGCCGAAGAAACAAGAAAAGCTGAAGAGGCCAAGAAATCTGCTTCAGCGTCTCCTTCGCCTTCCTCTAGCGGTCACTAACGCATCAGCGTGGAGCAAGCTCTAGCCTGGATGCCCGGAATTCTCATTTTCCGGGCATCCTTATTATCAACTACAGTGGGAATGGTTCTTTATAGAAAGGAAACCGGTGGCACCTCAGAACTCTAACGGAGTCAATCCAGGCGACCCGCGCGGTATTGGGCGGCGTGGTTTTCTTGCCAGTGCAGCTGCGGTGGGTGGCCTCGGCATTCTGAGCACCCGGTTACTTTATCTTCAGGGGTTTGACCCTCGCGGTATCGCTGAGCAAGCCAAAGAGTCTCGCACCAGAACTCAGATTATTCCTGCCCTGCGTGGCCAAATTTTAGATACGAACAATAAGGTTTTGGCCAGGTCAGTCCAGCGTTACAACATCACCGTAGATCAAAGCGCGGTCACCACTTTTCAGCGTTTCAAGAACAACCAGTCGCAGGACAAAGAAGAGGTTACCCCCACGCAACTGGTGTATCAGCTGGCAGATATCTTGGACATGAAAGATTCTGAGGTCAAATCTGCCCTCGACGGCACTAGCAAATACAAGGTTATTAAAGAAAACGTGACCCCTGAGGTCTACACCAAAGTAATGGATCTGGGGGCTACTTTCCTCTACGGTGAAGTTAAATCCGAACGCATGTACCCCAACGGTTCTGTAGGCGGTTCGGTAGTCGGCAGATTCAGCATGATTGAAGCTGCGGTTGAAGGATCCGATAAGACTCAGACCACCAACAATTCCACCGGTATCGAGCGGGTCTATGACGAAGCTCTGCGCGGTACAGACGGTGAAAGAATCTTTGAAATCTCTGCTGACGGCATTCGTATTCCCGTGGGCGACGAACAGACTAAGAAAGCTCAAGATGGGCAGAATGTTCGTCTTACCATCAATCAGGACATCCAATATTTTGCCCAGGAAGTTATCGCACGACGCGTCAAAGAATTGAAGGCACAGTGGGGCACCGTCGTCGTGATGAAGGTCGACGACGGCTCGATCATCGCGCTGGGAGACTCTAAGACGATGGATCCCGGTTCGGAGAAATTTGAACTCGAAGATATGACGCCCCGCTCCATCAGCCAGGCGGTTGAACCGGGTTCTACCGAAAAAATCTTGACGTCCACCGCCGTTTTGGAGGACACCGATGTCACGCCCACCACGGTCTTTGATGTACCCGCCGAACTCCAAATCGAGGGTCAAACTATCAACGATGCGTTCACCCACCCCGCCCAGAAACGTACGTTCTCCGGTATCATCACCGATTCAATGAACACCGGTACCGTACTCGCCGGCAAAAAACTCAGTAAAGAGCAGCGCTATAACTGGCTGAAAAAGTACGGCATGGGGGAGCTGACTGGCATCGAACTTACTGGTGAAAGCCAGGGGCTTGTTCCTAACTACACCGACTGGGATATACGCCAGCAGTACACCGTTCTCTTCGGTCAGGGTGTGGCACAAACTCCGCTACAGACCTCCCTGGTCTTCCAAACCGTGGGCAACCTGGGCATTTATCAGAAACCGCGCATTGTAGAAGCTGTTATAGATTCCGACGGCACCGAACACCCCATTCCTGTCGAAGAAGGTAGGCGGATTATTTCTGAGGAAACAGCCCGTGAAACCCTCTCGCTCATGGAAAACGTGGTGGTTCAGAACGCCAAGGGCGCGCAAATCACCGGCTACCGTACCGGCGGCAAAACGGGTACTGCGCAGGCACCGAGCGAAACGCAAGCGGGTTACGACGGCTACACCACCTCATTCTTTGGCGTGGCGCCCATAGAAAATCCCCAGTTCGTGGTCTCTGTGACTATTCAGCGTCCCCAATCCAATGCATCCAATGTAGGTCTTGCAGGCGGCGCCGACCAGTTCTCACAAATCATGGAGAAAGTCTTGCACACCTACAAGGTTCCCTATTCCACTACCGAACCTGTTGAAATTCCTAAATTCCCCGACGGACACGACGAAAAGGGATAAGGAATTTCAGCGGAAGATACAGCGAGGCTGTGACCGCCTCACCTCCAATGGGCGTCTCAGACGATAGAATCAATAAATCATGAAAGCACAGAACCCGATGAGCAATAACGATTCCGCACTCGCAGGAACAGCGCAGACTCTCCGGCCTGCGACGGTGAAGGAACACACCGCTCAAGAGATTTTTACCTGGTTAAACGACCGCGGATTTGACGTCGAACTCCTCTCGGAAGAAAACGCCCCTATCCTAGGTATCGCCATGGATTCACGCGAAATCCAGCCCGGGGATCTCTACGTGGCATTGCCCGGTGCAAAAGTTCACGGCGCTTCCTTTGCAAAAACCGCGGTCGAGGCAGGTGCCGCTGCTATCCTGACCAATCGAGCAGGGTTAGAACTGTGCAAAGATACCAGCTCGCAGATAGGGCTGTTGCGCACGGAGAACCTGCGCGGCGTCGTCGGTCCTCTCTCTGCAGAAATTTACGGTTCACAGCCTGCAGACGGGTCTGCACCTACTCTCTTTGCAGTGACCGGTACTAACGGTAAGACCACCACTACTTATATGGTCAATTCCATCATGCAGCACCTGGGGCATACCACCGGGTTGATTGGAACCATCGAAATTCTTGCGGGCGGGGCATCCATACCCTCGAAACTCACCACTCCGGAGTCAACGCATGTGCACTCGCTGATTTCCCTCATGCGCGAGCAGGGGATTACCTCAATGGCTATGGAGGTCTCCTCCCACGCTCTTGACTACAGGCGAGTCGACGGCGTGAAGTATGACGTCGCAGGCTTTACGAACCTCACCCAAGATCACCTGGATTTGCACGGCACCATGGAGAACTACTGCGATTCTAAGGCGCAATTATTTACTCCAGACCGCACATCCCGCGCAGTTATTACTGCTGATGATCAGTGGGGCGAGTCGATGGCGCAGAAAGCTATCGACGCTCTGGGCCGGGAAAACGTTGTTCGTCTCTTTACTGCACACGGGAACGGTTATGAATCTTTGCCCGAACTTGAAACTTTTGACTGGGCTCTTACTGCCGTACGTCGGCAGGGTATCGGGCACTCCTTTGAAGTGGTACGCGGCGACGGCGTCCGCCTTAAATCTTCCACGCAGCTACCGGCAGATTTCAACGTCTCCAACGCGGCACTAGCTGCGGTCATGGTCTATGAAGCAGGCATTGATTCCAATGCCTTAGAAGCTCAACTCGCGGAGACAGAAACTCTCACCCCCGTTGTTCCCGGTCGCATGCAACTCATTTCTACCGAACCTACCGCTATCGTAGATTTCGCCCACAATCCCGATGCTCTTCAGCGGGCACTAGAGGCGCTTGACCCGGCAGAAGAAGACGGCAAAGTGATAGTAGTCTTTGGCGCCACCGGGGAGCGCGATCAGACTAAGCGTCCCATCATGGGCGAAATTGCAGGCCGCAACGCCGATATCGTGATTGTTACCGACGACGATCCCCACGACGAAGCCCCCGAACCCATTCGAGCTGAAGTCGAAGCGGGTGTGCAAAAAGCAAACCAAGACGGTGCTCGCGTTCAACAGATTCTCAATATCGAACCGCGATCACAGGCAATTGCACGAGCTATTGAACTTGCCGGCCCACACGATTCAATTTTGGTGGCAGGGCGCGGGCACGAAGTAGCTCAAGAAGTCGCCGGAGTCGATTTAGAACTCGATGATCGCGTAGAAGTTGCACGTTCACTGCAAGCTCAGGGATATTCAGTACTTCCCGCATATCAAGCAATGGTTGATGAGGCATAAGAGATGATATTACTAACCGCCCGCGAAGTAGCTCAGGCAACAGAAGGCGAGCTTTTTGGCCTTTCCTCTGAGCAAGCAGATTCTGTGGAATGCACCTTCGCCACCACTGATTCTCGTGAAGTTAACCAAAACACGCTCTTTCTAGCCAAGCCGGGAGAAACCACGGACGGCCACCTCTTTGTGCCCGCAGCTTTCGAATCCGGAGCAACCCTAGCGCTGGTAGAGCGCCCTATTTCCGACGCCGCTGGCAACCTTTTTGCCCAAGTGCAGGTTGACGATATCGTTCTAGCAATGGGGCGCTTGGCGAAATACTGCCTGGAAAAGATGCGAGCCCAGGGTGAGCTGACCGTAGTCGGTATTACCGGCTCTGCTGGTAAAACCACCACTAAAGACCTCCTCGCAGGCATCTTTGAAACGGCAGGCTCCACCGTGGCTCCTGTGGGGTCCTACAACGGTGAAGTCGGAGTACCTCTCACCATCTTCCGAGCCGATGAAAATACTCGCTATTTGGTCAGCGAAATGGGCGCCGATCACGTGGGGAACATCGAATACCTAGCGAATATTGTCCAGCCCGATCACGGCGTCATCCTTAAAGTAGGCACCGCCCACGCCGGTGAATTCGGCGGTGTAGAAAACATCGAGAAGACCAAGGGTGAATTGGCTGAAGGCTCCACTGTCAGCCTGGCGCTCAACGATGACGACTTCCGCGTCCGCCGCATGATTTCTCGTGCAGCGGTCCCCACTCTGTACTTTGGTGTGGGCACAAAAAACCACGACGGTGGAGAACAAGAACGCGTTTATGCGGAAAACCTGGTCACAGGGGAAACCGGCTGCCCAGAATTCACTATCCATTTTCCTACCGGTGAATCCTTCGATGTGAAGTCCCAGCTCATCGGTGAGCACCACGTTTACAACCTCCTAGCAGCAGCATCTGCCGCATTTCAGGCAGGAATTGCCCCCGAGGTTATTGCTGACAAATTGAATACCTCAGGCGCCGTATCCCGCTGGCGCATGCAACGAATTGACCGAGCCGACGGCATTACAGTCATCAACGATGCCTACAACGCCAACCCCGAATCTATGGCAGCAGCTTTGCGTTCATTGGCTCAGCTGGGTCGCGCATCTGGACGGCGAACCTGGGCTGTACTGGGTGCCATGCTTGAGCTCGGCGATGTCTCGGTGGAAGAACATGACCGCTTAGGGCAGCTTGCCGTGCGCATGAATATCTCTAAACTCATTGCCGTGGGGGAAACCGCCAAACCCATCTATAATGCGGCCCATCTCGAAGGCTCCTGGGGCAATGAGGCAACCTGGGTAAAGTCTACCGATGAAGCTTTAGAACTTCTCAAAAGTGAGCTGGAACCTGGCGATATCGTCCTGTTCAAATCATCAAACGGTGCAGGCTTAGGTATGCTAGGTGAGGCTGTTTCGACCGCCGAGCAACTGATGAACCGCGAGAGTTCTGGCAGAAATACCCAGTGGCTCAGCGCCGGCGACCAGATTGGCGCGGTAGACTCAAACACCGACGCATGCGATATGTCCGATGCACACGATAACGATACGACCCGGGAAGGCTAATTTCCACGCATGATTCCCATTTTGCTAGCGGCTGCCTTTGGCCTGATAATTTCAATTGTGGGCACTCCGATGTTCACAAAGTACCTGGTGAAGCAGCACTACGGTCAGTTCATTCGTGAAGATGGCCCCACGTCCCACCAAACCAAACGTGGGACGCCCACGATGGGTGGCGTGATGATTATGGGTGCCACGGTATTGGGCTTTTTCCTCTCCTTATGGGTGACGGCCCTTTTCTTCGACACCACCTGGGTGCCTTCGGCGTCTATCATGCTGGCGCTCTTTTTAACGTTGGGTATGGCCGGTGTTGGCTTTATCGATGACTATAAGAAAATCTCTAAGAAACAGTCCGAGGGACTTACCCCGCGCGGAAAAATTCTTCTGCAGGGAGCTGTGGGCACCATTTTTGCCGTTCTGGCGTTGTTGTTACCTAACCACCATGGTTGGACGCCGGCGTCCTCTCATATTTCCTTTACGCGAGATACGGCGATAGATTTTGCTTTCTTTGGACCGATTATCGGTTTTATCTTGTTCGTGATTTGGACGAATCTCATTGCTACGGCAACCACAAACGCGGTGAACCTCACCGATGGTTTGGACGGTCTAGCAACCGGCGCCGCCATTATGGTGTTCTCCGGGTACATGCTGATTTCTATGTGGCAGACCAAGCATCTGTGCGCTCCTGGTTCTACCGATGCCGTCTGTTATGAAGTGCGTGATCCTTCGCAGATGGCGATGCTTGCGGCGGCGCTAATTGGTGCTCTGATTGGCTTCCTCTGGTGGAATACCTCGCCCGCGACCATCTTCATGGGAGATACGGGTTCCCTCGGTTTGGGCGGTGCTCTCGCAGCATTTGCCATTTTGACCCGCACTGAATTGTTGCTCATTATCATCGCTGGTTTGTTCGTCATCATCGCAATGAGCGTGATTATTCAGGTGGGCTACTTCAAGCTATCCGGTGGCAAGCGAGTCTTCCGCATGGCGCCGCTGCAGCACCACTTTGAACTAGGTGGCTGGAAAGAAGTAACTGTGGTGGTTAGGTTCTGGATTATTGCCGGACTCTTTACCATGGCTGCGCTCGGAATTTTCTATGGTGACTGGTTGCTCAGTCACGGAGGAGTAGTGAAGTAACCGGTGAAAGCTACGAACGAAAACCCGTTGTGGAATAATCCGCGCTTGGAAGAGCTCACGAGCTGGGACGCTTCCTGGGCTGGTCTGCGCGTGGTAGTAGCGGGTCTGGGCGTCTCCGGTTTCGCCGCTGCAGATACGCTCATTGAACTGGGTGCGCGCGTAGTGGTTGTGGACGGCAACGATTCAGAAGCTAACCAGCAAAAAGCTGAAACGCTGAAGATTGTCGGGGCCACCGACGTCCTGCTGGGCGCCACTTTTATGGATTCTCTACCTCAGGTTGAAGGCGATGATCCGGAATTGGTAGTAACCAGCCCCGGTCTCCGCCCGACCCTGGGCTTGCTCGCAGATGCTGTAGAAAAGAAAATTCAGATTTGGGGCGACGTCGAACTCGCCTGGCGCTTGAACCGCCGCGAAGGTCGTGCAACCCCTCAGTGGTTGTGCATCACCGGTACTAACGGTAAAACCACCACCGTGGGAATGACCGAATCTATTCTGCAAGCAGCCGGTAAAAAAGCTATCGCCGTGGGGAACGTGGGCACGCCCATTCTCGATGCTCTCCGTGATCCGGTGGAGTACGAGTACTTTGCCGTAGAACTCTCCAGCTTCCAGTTGCACTGGACTCATTCGATGGCGCCTTTGGCATCGGTGGTTCTCAATGTTGCAGAAGATCACGTGGACTGGCACGAAGGTTACCCCAACTATTTGGCTGATAAGGCACGTATCTTTGAGAACACTCAGGTAGCGTGCGTTTTCAACGCGAACCAGCCTGAAATTATCTCGATGGTAGAAGAGGCAGATGTCCAAGAAGGATGCCGCGCCATCGGCTTCCACGCGGACACTCCAGCCGTTTCTATGCTGGGTGTGGTGGAAGGCCTGCTGGTCGATCGCGCATTCACCGAGAACCGCCAGAAAGAGGCACTGGAGGTGGCGGCGGTTAGCGATACCGGTGCGCTGCCCACCAAACACACTGTTGAGAATGCCCTGGCAGCTGCAGCTTTGGCGCGAGCTGCTGGTATTTCCCCTGCAGATGTGCAAAAAGGCTTACAAACTTTTGAACCCGGCGCTCACCGTATTCAGTTGGTCGCTAATACGCATGGCGTGCTGTGGGTCAACGATTCTAAGGCAACTAATCCTCACGCCACCAACGCCTCTCTGGCTTCTTTCAATCCGGTCATTTGGATTGCCGGTGGACTCTCCAAGGGCGTTGACTACACCGAACTCGTGCAAGAACACGCAGACCGGCTGAAGGCGGTGTTGGTCATTGGCACCGATACCAAGAACCTGCTCCAGGCTTTAGAGGCTGAAGCGCCGTCGGTGCCCGTCTACTCCATTACTGACCAGGTTGAGGATTCGGCAGACGGCAAGCTCGTTTTGAAAAAGGCAGTAGCTAAGGCTCACGAGCTCTCAGAGCAAAATGATACGGTGCTCCTCGCGCCCGCAGCGGCTTCCATGGATCAGTTCGTGTCCTACGCCGACCGCGGTAATTCGTTCATCCACGCGGTGACAGAGCTCGTTGAAGAGATCAACTCCTAAAGAAATTTCATATTCAGAGCACACTTTGAGTCTTTCACCTCGTCCGAGGTGAAAGACTCCTGTGTTTGGTGTGATAGAACAGAAACTAAGAGCATTCGAGACACTAAAGGGGACCATTAGCTTGAGCATTGCCAGCCCTACCCGTCCAGGGAAAAAACCGCACAATGGTTCTTCGCAATCTTGGGGCGCACGATTGAAACGAAACGTTGTTGCGTTCGGAGAGAGCCAGTATCGCAGGCTCAGCATTTCGCCCCTGCGCGGTGTGCCCATCTTGCTTTTATTTATTGCTATCGGCATGACTTTTTTTGGCATCATTATGGTGCTTTCTGCCTCCAGCGTGGAGCAGATTTCGATGGGACTTTCGCCCTTTAGCCAGGTGTCGCGTCAGGGAATTTTTGCTCTGCTAGGTTTTATTGGTTTGGGCGTGATGGCGTTTATGCCGGTGCGTTGGTATCGCCGTCAGAATGTGCTCTATGCGCTGATGGTTGTAGCTATCTTGGTGCAGTTGCTGACCGTCATCATCGGTAAAGATGTAAACGGTAACCGAAACTGGATTGTGCTCGGTCCTTTTCAAGTCCAGCCCTCAGAATTTAGCAAACTCATTTTTGCCATGTGGGGGAGTTGGGTGCTGATCCACCAGGGGAATATAGCCCGTTTCCCGCGGAAGGGACTGTTCCCTCTCCTCTTGGGCTTGGGTCCTCTGATCCTCTTCATTTTGATGGGGCACGACGTCGGCACCGTGCTGGTCTACGCGCTGATGCTACTGGCACTGTTATGGTTCGCGGGCTTCAGTAATAGAGCGATGGTCACCGGGCTAGGCGTTGCAGTGCTTGCGGGTGCAATTGCTGTATTTTCTTCGCCCAACCGCATGGCGCGCGTCCTGGGCATTTTCGGGCACTGTGAGGGCGCGACGTGCGATCAGTCCAACGCCGGCCTCGCTGCATTAGCTACGGGCGGTTTCTGGGGTGTAGGGCTGGGTCGGTCACGCCAGAAATATAACTACCTTCCCGAAGCTCACAACGACTATATTTTTGCCATCGTGGGAGAAGAACTGGGGCTGATCGGTACGCTGATGATTATTTTGCTCTATCTCGGTTTGGTCTTTTGCTGTGTACGTATCATGATGCGCACTGCCGACCGCTTTATCGCTCTCACGACCGGTGCAATCATGGTCTGGCTCATGGGTCAGGCAATGATCAATATTGCAATGGTCACCGGTTTCTTGCCGGTTATCGGTATTCCTCTACCTCTTATTTCCTACGGCGGTTCATCCCTGATTACCTCGCTTGTAGCTATTGGGGTGCTCATTGCATTTGCCCGGCAAACACCGTTACTCACGATTACAGATACGCAGGGTAACTATGCTTTTGCGCCGCAGACTGACATGAAGGACGAGAAGCGACGACGCCCACTCAATGAGATGCTGGTGCGGGAGAACCGTGCTCTGCAAGCTCAGGGTGATAAAGCGGGCTGGGACATCATGGTTTTCTTACGTAATCTAGGAATCGGCGTGGGGCAATCATCGAGAGCATCACAACAGCGTGCTCGAAATACCGCACCGCGTTCAACAGCTCCGCGCGGTTCACATTCGCGTGCGCAGCAACAACGTCCGCAACCAACAAGTAGACGACCCGCCGGCGCCGCTGAGCGGTCTGCCGATAGCCGGCGTACAGTTTCCTCCCGTACCGCTCCTCAACGCGGGCAGAAAGAACAAAGTTCTGAACGACGTCGCCGCTCGGAGATTCGTGGAGAAGGAACTACCCCTCAGACTAGAACGGCACGAGCCACTTCTTCAACCGGTCCCCAGCATAGCCAGCTCCCACTCCAACAGAGTCAGCGGAAAAAACAGCAGGCGGCACCCGCACCTGTACAGGAAGAGCGCCTGCCTGAAGGTCTGGCGCCTCTCAAAAAACTGCGTCAGAAAAATCGGGATTCGCGCTAATCAACTGAAGTGAGTTTTAGGTTGGGGGAGTGAAGAACGTAAAATAAGGGGCAGAACAGCCAAATGCCCGCGAGATTCTGGGGAGAGAAGAATGAATAAAGTTCCTTCAATTGTGCTTGCAGGCGGTGGCACAGCAGGGCATATCAACCCCATGTTGGCAATCGCTCGAGAGATTCGAGCACTGTCACCGGACGCCTCTATAGTGACCGTCGGTACTGAAAACAGCATGGAAGCAACCATGGTTCCTCAAGCCGGATACGATATAAAGTTCATTCCGCGGGTGCCTTTTCCCCGCCGCCCCTCCACAGAAGTTCTGACTTTCCCCGGGCAATTTCTGAGCTCACTGAAAACAGCTCAGAACATTTTGAAAGAGGCAAAGGCAGATGCAGTGGTAGGCGTGGGTGGGTATGTGTGTACTCCCATGTACTTGGCTGCCCGCAAACTTAATATCCCCGTGATTATTCATGAGGCAAATGCAAAACCAGGGTTAGCTAACAGGGTGGGTGCAGCGCATGCGGCTTTGGTTGCCACAGCTTTTCCTAACACGCCCATTAAGAACGCGCACCACGTGGGTATGCCCATGCGGGCAGCTATCGAAACTCTCGATAAGGACTCCCAGAAAACGGGTGCTCGTCAGCGTTTAGGTCTAGATACAGACCTTCCCACCTTGGTCGTCACCGGAGGTTCCTTGGGTGCTCAGAGCCTCAACAATGCAGTACGGGAAATCTATCAGCGGTTGGAAGACTGGGGATTTCAAATGCTTCACATCACCGGGCGTAATAAAGCACTCGCCGATGAGAACGGAAATCTTCTCACCGCACCTCAGTACCATCAACGCGAATTCATTACCAGCATGGAAGATGTCTATGCTGCAGCCGACCTCATGGTGGTGCGTTCGGGCGCGGCAACTGTATCTGAAGTTGCTGCCGTCGGGGTGCCTGCTATTTTCGTTCCTCTCCCCATCGGCAACGGAGAACAGGCATTGAACGCCACTTCCCTCGTCGACGCCGGTGCAAGCCTTCTCATCAATGATTCCGAATTCGATGCTGCATGGTTTGTGAACAATATTCCTACGCTCATGAACGACTCCCAGCGCCTTGAAGAAATGCGTAAGCGTTCCTACCAGCAGGGTATTCGTAATGCCGCTCGCACTATGGCCCAAGAAATTTTGAAAGTAGCACAACATGACTAATTCAATGATGAACCTCTCTTTAGATTTGCCCTCCCCTCTTAACCCGCCTTTTGCCGAGCGCCCCGATCTCAAATCGCTGGGTAAGGTTCATTTCGTGGGTATCGGTGGTGCCGGCATGTCTGCGATTGCCACGTTGATGCTTCAAGCGGGAATGACTGTTTCCGGTTCTGATAAGTCCGAGAGCGCTGCGGTGGAGAAATTGCGCTCACAAGGAGCGACCGTGGTAGTTCCCCAGGCAGCCGCTAATATCGGCGATGCTGACACTGTCGTCATTTCTACGGCTATTAAAGAAGATAACCCTGAGCTGGTAGAAGCTCGTGCTCAGGGTCTTCGCGTGTTGCATCGCTCTGAGGCTTTGGCGGCAACGATGAGCGATTCCCATGTGATTGCAGTGGCGGGAACTCATGGTAAAACCACTACCAGCTCGATGGTTTCGGTGATGATGGATGCTTTGCATAAGGATCCCTCATTCGCTGTCGGGTCGGTCATCGCTGGTTTCGATACGAACGCCCGTATGAGCACATCTGAGGGTGAGCGGTGGTTTGTGGCAGAGGCTGATGAATCTGATGGTTCATTCGTTCGATACCGCCCTGAAATTGCTGTGGTGACCAACGTTGAACCCGATCATCTGGACTTCTACGACACCGACGAGCGAGTCTTCGAATCTTTCAATCGTTTTGTGGGGTCGATGGCGCCTGGCGGCGTACTCGTAACCTGTGCAGACGATGCCGGAGCAATGGATCTGGCAGAGCGCGCCCGTGAGTCAGGTATTAACGTGGTGACCTACGGTCAAAGTGATCAGGCAAATGTACGCCTGGGCAACACCACCAGTGAGGGAATTGTATGCACCTCAGATTTGGTTTGGGACTTCACACTGCAGGAAGACCATTATCAGGGCAAAGGAAAAATTTTGCTGAAGGTCCCCGGCATCCATAACCAGCTCAATGCTGCGGCATCGTTTATCTGCGGGCTACTTGCCGGCGAAGAAGCTCAGACGGTGCTCGACGCCGTTGCGCAGTTCACCGGAACCGACCGCCGTTTCACGCTACGCGGGGAAGCCAATGATATCAAGGTATTTGATGACTATGCACACCATCCCACCGAAGTTTTCCGTGCGCTAGAAGCCGGTCGTACGGTTGCCGCCGGGCATAGCCTGTACACGTTGTTCCAGCCCCACCTCTTTTCTCGAACCCGTGAGTTCGCCCAGGAATTTGCACAGGCGCTCTCCACTGCAGATCGTTCGTACGTCATGGACATTTACCCCGCCCGTGAGCTTCCTATCGAAGGTGTGACTAGCCGTCTTATTACCGACGCTGGTTTCTCCGAGGTTCACTATGCGAGTCCAGAAGAAGCAATGGAACAGATAGTGCGGCAAGCTCTTCCCGGTGACGTCATTATGACGGTGGGGGCTGGTAACGTGACAGAATTCGGCCCCCGTATGGTGGAGCTGTTGCAGGAGAAGCAGCGAGAGACTGAATAGGGATGCCTGAACACAGCAAGGGTCGAAAAACGACGTCCAAAGAGACGAAGAAGAATCCTTCCATTCGGGTCAATAGCTCGAAGGTTACGCCGTTGAGCCAGGAAACCCTTCAGAAGGTTCAGCCCAAGAGCAAATTTTCTGAGTGGAGGCAGAATCGATCTCGCCAGGAACTTGTGGAAGAGCCGACGGTTTCTAACGTTACGAGCTTGAGCGGCAGGGTATCTTCTACCCGTACCTCTGCCAAATCTTTTCAGAAGTGGAAGAAATGGCTTATTGCGTTGTTGAGCTTGCTCGTGCTTGGCGCCGTGTTCATTGGGTTGGTCTTCTTCTCTCCTCTGCTGGCGGTACGGACGATTACAGTCGAAGGCGCGCATCTATTACCAGCTGAGACCGTTCAGGAGCAGCTACAACCTTTAGACGGTACGCCTGTCACGCGAATTAGCGAAGACGAAGTTCAGTCTATGATTGGCAGTTCTCACATTTTGCGGGACGTCACCATCCAAGCGCGCCCGCCGCACGAGCTGGTGGTGACTCTGCATGAGCGAATTCCGGTTGCCGTGGTCAAGGACGGCGATAAGTTCAGCCTGGTTGATGTGGACGGCGTGAAACTGGGGGAAGTGGATTCTGTTGAAGAGGCTGGGCTACCTGAAATTTCTGGTGGTACAGATACCTTGAAGACGCCGGAGTTCAAGACTATTACCGCGGTTCTTTCAGCGTTGCCTCAGAGCTTGCTTGCTGAGGTGAAAGAAGCAAAGGCAGATTCAGCTTCTACGATTAGTTTGAACATGCATGATGACACCGAGGTAGTTTGGGGAACAGCAGAAGACAGTGAACTTAAAGCTAAGGTTCTAACTCAGTTACGCTCTACTTTGGGAGAGTCTGGGGCAATCTCTACCTATGATGTGTCCAGCCCGTTGGTGCCTACCACGAAATAGTTAAAGCTCAACTATAGGTTGGTGCTGAAAACCGTCAATTTACTGAAAAGTTGACGAATTTTGCAGAATTGAAGAGACATAATTACAACGATGTTGATACGCTTTCTCTGAAAAGGAACAGATTTTATGCTGAAGCCCCCAAAACCTAAGCTAAAGGTTTAGGGTTTCGCGCTGATCAAAATAACAATTGAGGGACTTCATGGATACAGCAACCCCCCAGAACTACCTGGCCGTCATCAAAGTCGTCGGAATCGGTGGCGGCGGCGTCAACGCAGTCAACCGCATGATTGAGGTCGGCCTTCGTGGCGTTGAATTCATCGCTATCAACACCGACGCTCAGGCGCTGTTGATGTCTGATGCAGACGTCAAGCTGGATGTAGGTCGTGAACTCACCCGCGGTCTGGGTGCGGGCGCAAATCCTGAGGTTGGTCGCCAAGCAGCTGAAGACCACGAACAGGACATCGAAGAAGTTCTCAAGGGTGCCGATATGGTCTTCGTGACCGCAGGCGAAGGCGGCGGTACCGGTACCGGTGGCGCGCCTGTCGTTGCACGTATTGCACGCTCCCTCGGTGCGCTGACCATTGGTGTTGTTACCCGACCCTTCACCTTTGAAGGTCGTCGTCGTTCAAACCAGGCTGAGACCGGTATTGCGGCATTGCGCGATGAAGTTGACACCCTCATTGTGATTCCTAACGACCGTCTGCTTTCTATCTCTGATCGCAACGTCTCCATGCTGGATGCGTTCAAGTCTGCTGACCAGGTTCTGCTTTCAGGCGTGCAGGGTATTACTGACTTGATTACCACCCCCGGTTTAATCAACCTCGACTTTGCAGATGTCAAGTCCGTCATGCAGGGTGCAGGTTCTGCGCTCATGGGCATCGGCTCTGCATCCGGTGAAGACCGCGCAGTCAAGGCAGCAGAGCTGGCAATTGCCTCACCTCTGCTGGAAGCTTCCATCGACGGCGCACACGGCGTTCTGCTTTCAATTCAGGGTGGGTCAGACCTCGGTCTCTTCGAGATTAACGAAGCTGCACGTTTGGTGCAGGAAGTTGCACACCCCGATGCGAACATCATCTTCGGTGCAGTTATCGACGACGCTCTGGGCGACGAAGCTCGCGTCACAGTTATTGCAGCTGGCTTTGATTCGGTCAACCCCGAAACCAACTCCAACGCTAATAACTCTGCAGCGCAGCAGGAACAGCGCACTGCAGCTACTTTCGGTAGTAACAACACTGTTCCTAACCAGGCTCCTTCAAATAATTCCTGGCAGCAGAACAACTCTTCGAGCTCCAATAACGGCTTCGATGTGGATTTGCCTCCGGTAGTTGAAGAATCAGCTCCTCAGCGTAAAGACACCTTGGATGTTCCTGACTTTCTGAAGTAACGATGACAATACGTTGATTAAAAATGCGCTTCTTCTTGCTTCTGAGAAGAAGCGCATTTTTTATCTCCAAGATATTAGTGATGCCTGGGTGCAGTCGATGTGCGCTCAGTGTAAATGTGAGGAAACCCCATGATGAGTACATCGCCTCTTCTATTTTCTGAGACTACTTTTACTATGGGAGATTCCCGGGTGAGGGTGGCTTTTACCTCTGTGAAGGCAGGCAACCTTGGACTGCATGTGGGGGATGACCCCCGTGAAGTCCTGGATAACCGCGCCCGGTTGGAGGACGAATTGAGATTGGCACACGGGGCTTTTCCTTATCTACAGCAGGTGCACGGGATCGAAGTTTTTGATCCGGATTCTGCTGATGTTAGAAGCGTGGGAAAATCTAGGACCCCTCTGGAGGGGCTGAAAATTAAGCAGGAGGCACCCGTAGCGGACGCCGCCGTGAGCTCGTTTGAACACCCGCTAGCGGTGATGGTGGCTGATTGTATTCCTCTGGTTTTAGTGGGAGAAACTGCTTCCCATAAGCCGGTGATTGCTGTCGCTCATGCCGGACGACAGGGACTGCTCGACGGTGTCATTCAGCAGACAGTCGGTGAACTACTTTATCGAGGTGCTACCAAGATTCAGGCATGGGTCGGACCTTCGATTTGTGGCAAGTGCTATGAAGTTCCCGAACAGATGCGCGAGGAATCGAGCCAGTTGATTCCTGAAATTTATGCTCAGACATCGTGGGGCACACCCGCCCTAGATCTACCTGCCGCTGCTGAGGCAATCTTGAAGAGCCTCGACGGCGTCCAACAAATTCACCGTGATTTGGCGGCATGCACGCTGGAAAATCCACAACTCTTTTCCCACCGCCGTGGAGAGCCCCAGGGGCGATTTGCTGGGCTGGTCTGGGTAGAGAAATAGGTGAGGAGATAAAAATGTCTTTTTCTCAAGAGCGTCGAGAAGAGCTACGCATTAATTTGGAAGCTGCCCAGCAAGCGGTGAAGTCTGCGAGCGAAGATTTTTCGCAGGTTAGGGATCCCCAGAGTCCGCTTCCGAGATTGACGGTGGTGACTAAGTTTTTCCCTAGCTCCGACGTCGAGGCGCTCTATTCACTCGGAGTTCGGCACGTCGGGGAAAATCGTGATCAGGAAGCGTCTGCTAAAGCTACTGAATTGGCAGAGATTACTGATGCGCAGGATCCTCTGCAGTGGTCCTACATTGGGCAGCTTCAAACGAATAAAGCTAAATCAGTGGTGAAATATGCAGCCGAGGTGCACTCGATAGACAGAATTTCGTTAGCTCAGGCTTTGGCGAAGGCTTATTCTCTCCAGGTTACGCGCTGGGAATCGGAAGAAGCACCGGCACCTTTCGCAGCAGTCCGCGGCGGACTGAAGTGTTTAGTGCAGGTCAGTTTAGAGGACCATGATAGATCTACCGCTGGGCATGCCGCTGAAGGTAAACGGGGCGGCGCTAAGCTCGACGACTTACTGAAGATTGCCGACATGCTCAATTCTTCTGCAGGGCTGGAATGTTCGGGTGTCATGGCGGTGGCTCCTCTGGGCATGAACCCAGATGCAGCGTTTGAAAAGCTATATAACATTTCGCAAAAGCTCCGCGAGCATCATCCGTCTGCACAAGAAATTTCTGCGGGTATGAGCGGAGATTTGGAGGCAGCTATCCGCTGGGGTTCCACGAATGTTCGGATTGGGTCCAAGATTATGGGCGCCCGCCCCACTGCATAAGAGCCAGAATATTGACGCTTCACAGAATATCCTCAGCTTTCGTTTTTCAGTATGCTGAGGATTAGTTGATACCTTAGAGACTAAGTACAATATTTTCATTGCATTTCCATCAGGTAATGCACCGTAAACGGGAGTAGAAATGGCACCACGTACCCTGCATCAGGCGATGGCTTATCTTGGTCTCGCTGAACAAACTGAGCCGGTGCGTGATTCTCGGCGATCGAATGATGATTATCCGCATGATTATGCTGATGTTTACGACGACACTCGCGGTGTTGCCTATGACTTCGATGATGACGATCGCTACGACGGCTACCCTGAGGAAGACTCCTTTGGCGACGACGTCGCGCACCTGCCTTCAGAATCCCAAAGCGGTTCGGTACGCGAGGACGTTCTGGATTTCCACGAAGAAAAATCTCAGCAGCGGAGTGTGCGAGAAGTATCTGAACCTGCTCCGCGGGCGGCTGTCCGCCAGCAGAGTGCAGGACCCGCTTCAACTGGGCCACTGCACGTGGTGACGTCCGCAGAGAACAAGCCTGCTTCCCGTGCAGTAAACACTAAGACCACAGCAGTAAACGATGAAAGCGAAGACGAATTGCGCCGTATCACCACGATCCACCCCCGTTCTTACAATGATGCCAAAATCATTGGTGAGTCTTTCCGTGAGAGTATTCCTGTGATTATGAATGTCACTGACATGGGTGAATCTGAGGCCAAGCGTCTGGTTGATTTTTCCGCTGGTTTGGCATTCGCTTTGCACGGTTCCATTGAGCGTGTCACCGATAAGGTATTTTTGCTGACTCCTGCGAATTTGGAAGTGTTGGGGGCTGAGGGAGCTGAGGTTCCGGTTGCTCTCGATAGCGAACCTTCCCATCTGTTCGATCAGGATTAATTTTCTCTATGGCTTACCTTTTTGCACTGCTCGCTATTGCCGTGAACCTGGTCAAATGGGCATTGATTTTGCGCATTGTCTTTGACTGGGTACAGATGTTTGCCCGCTACTGGCGCCCTAAGGGGGCTGCTTTGGTGCTTGCTTCTGCCGTCTATGCGGTGACCGATCCACCGATGAATTTTTTGAGAAGAAAAATTCCTCCACTCAATCTTGGCGGTATTTCGCTTGATCTGGGTTTTCTTATCCTGATTATTGGTGTTTCATTTTTGTATTCTTTCTTGGTGCAGATGACAGCGCTTAGCTCCTGAGGGGCATAGGGGAAATCTGTTAACATTTTTGGCTCTGGCGTTTTAACCCTGGATTGCATCACAATGTAGGAAGACGATATGTGGGTCAAAGAGGGGTAATCACCGGTATGGTTCGCAACACGAGGGGCGCCCTGAAATTTCTTATTTCGGCACTCGCACTGTCTCTGTGGCGCGTTTTCCCTTGCCAGTAAGTGAGAGCTTTGTAATGTTTTCTAAGTAAAATATTTATTTTGAATAAACTCACATGTATTGTTGGCTATGAATATCGAAAAATAGGTAGAATTCTAACGGCGATGAATGTTTTAGGGATTTTCATTGTGTCGCTCGGGAGTCCAGCTATGCAGAAATTTTAGAGGTGAATTTTTAGTGGCCCTTACACCAGAAGAAGTCATTAACAAACGGTTCCAGGCAACCAAATTCAAGGAAGGCTACAATCCTGAAGAGGTTGACGATTTCCTGGATGAAATCGTAATTGAACTTCGTCGCCTTAACGCTGAGAACTCCAGTTTGAAGCGTCAGCTTGATGACGCCGAGGTTCGCGCGGCACAGGCAGAAGCAACGTCTGTTTCCACCTTCTCTGATGATGATTTCATTGTTGCGGATGAACCCGCTGCTGAAGAAGTTCACGCAGTTGAAGAAGGACCTGCTCAGGAAGCTCCTGAAGCAGCATCGGCTGGCACCTCAAGTGCAGCAGCGCTGCTTGCAATGGCGCAGAAGGTTCACGACGATTACGTACTCGAGGGCCAGCGCGAGAAAGATCGTTTGTTGGCAGAGGGCCGCGAAGAAGCTTCTTCGTTGCTCACCTCAGCTCAGGAAGAGCGCGCACAGGTTCTGGGTGATTTGGATGCAACCAAGTCTTCCCTTGAGTCCTCTGTTGCCCAGCTTCGTCAGTTCGAACAGCAGTACCGTTCAGGCTTGCGCGCTTACCTGGAAGATCAGCTGGTGGGCTTGGAGTCCACTCCCTTGGTGGAAAGCGAAATCGTTCAGCACAATAACTAATTCTTGGCTGAGGTACTTCCCTGAACGCTACCCATCGGTGGCGTGCGGTGTATAAAGTTCTGAAAATACTCATAATATGGCGGTATGCACACCCGGATATGCGGGTTATGCATACCGCCATGAGTGTTTTCTTGGGTAAAGTAGAAGAACGGTTTCACGTCTGCTGGGGTGCATGACGTCGTAACTCAGATTCGCGAAAGGTCGAGATGGTTTCACGTTCTAGCATCCAATCCGAGCAGGGGAAAAACTTACCCCTTGAAGACCCTGTGGGTTATTCCGACGTTGAAAAGTCGAGCTCAGTTCTATCTTCTTCGGGGGCGCGAGCTCTTCTTGCTCTGGCCATTTTTGGGTTGGCGTATGGCGCAGATCAGCTCGTAAAATACCTGGTACAGAAGAATATGGAGCTGGGTGAGACGATCAGTGTGATTGACGGTGTCCTACGCTGGCGTTATATTCTCAACCCCGGTGCTGCCTTTTCTATGGGGGAGAATCACACCTGGGTTTTTACCATAATTACGTGTGTGGCAGCAGTAATATGCTTGGTCAGCCTTATAAGAGCACGCGCAACCGTATGGGTCTGCACCCTGGCCCTTCTGCTCGGCGGTATCCTGGGTAATCTGACGGACCGGCTTTTTCGCGCGCCGGGCTTTGGCGTGGGTCACGTCGTCGATTTTATTTCGGTGGGAAATTTCGCAATTTTCAACATCGCCGACTCCTGCATTTGCGTCTCTATGGCGCTAATTGTTGTTCTGGTTTTCCGAGGCATCAACCTCGATGGCACCAGAGAAGAACAAAATTAGATTTTGAAAGTGAATTTATCAATGAGCGAGAGAATACAACATACCTTTGAAGCTGGTCAGCTCATAGGGTTGCGCTTGGATGCGGCAGTGTCAGAGACCTTATCTATTCCCCGTACTCTTGCTGCCACCTGGATTAAAGAGGGCTATGTTGAGGTAAAGGACAGCAAGGGTCGCCCGCAGAAATCGGCAAAAAGCTATAAGCTTTCAGCCGGCGACGCCGTCAATGTTGATGCACCCGCACCTCGCGATTTAGCGGATATTAAACCGCAACAGGTCGATGGCTTTGAAATTGTCTATCAGGACGACGACATCGTGGTAGTGGATAAACCTGCTGGTGTAGCTGCGCATCCTTCACCGGGGTGGCACGGCCCCACCGTCGTCGGCGCTTTGCTGGGGCTGGGTGTCAATGTATCTACTTCCGGCGCAGCTGAGAGACAGGGGATTGTGCATCGCCTGGACGTTGGTACTTCAGGGTTGATGGTAGTAGCCAAAAACGAACACGCTTATTCAGAGCTCAAGCACGCTTTTAAAGAACGTACGGTCACCAAGGTCTATCACACGCTGGTTCAGGGCCTCCCCGAACCTTTGAAGGGCACCATTGATGCACCATTGGGGCGCCATCCCGGCCACGAATGGAAATTCGCTGTGGTGGAGGACGGTCGTAACGCTGTGACTCACTATGAAGTGCTGGAAGCTTTTGGGCCAGCGTCTTTGGTAGAGGTTCATCTGGAAACCGGGCGCACCCACCAGATTCGTGTGCATTTCTCAGCAATGAACCATCCCTGCGCAGGTGATTTAACCTACGGCGCAGACCCCGCGATCAGTGCTAACCTAGGGCTTACTCGCCAGTGGTTGCACGCTTTTCAACTGGGATTTGTGCACCCGGGAACCGGTAAACAGGTGCATTTTGAGAGCGAATACCCGCAGGATTTAGAGTTCGCTTTGGATTCCCTGCGCGAAGGCAATTTCTAAACCTTGCCGCGCCTGGTGAGTAGACGTCGTGAGATTAGCAGAGAAGAGATAAGACATTGAGTGGAAAAGGCTTCACCCACCTGCACGTACACACCGAATACTCGATGTTGGACGGTGCAGCTCGCATTACTGATCTTTTCGACCATGCAAAAGATTTGGGGATGGGGGCTGTTGCTACCACAGACCATGGGTATCTCTTCGGTGCCTTTGATTTTTGGAACAAGGCACAACAGGCTGATATCAAGCCGATTATCGGCGTCGAAGCTTATGTCACTCCTGGCACTCACCGCACTGACCGTACCCGTATTAGGTGGGGTGAAGACGCCGGCCGTGACGACGTCTCTGGTGGCGGTGCCTATACGCATATGACCCTGTGGGCTGAGACCACTCAGGGCATGCATAATCTCTTCCGTGCGTCGTCCCTGGCATCATTGGAGGGGCATTTTTATAAGCCCCGTATGGACAAAGAATTGTTGCAGACTTACGGCAAGGGGCTGATTGCTACCACCGGTTGCCCCTCGGGCGAGATTCAGACTCGTTTGCGCTTGGGACAGTACGACGCTGCGATTCAGGCTGCTTCGGACTACCGCGATATTTTCGGCAAAGAAAATTACTACTGCGAAATCATGGATCACGGTCTCGGCATTGAGAAGAACGTGATGACCGATCTGCACCGGGTTGCCAAACAGCTCAATTTGCCGTTGGTCGCGACTAACGATTTGCACTACACACACGCTGAAGACGCCAAAGCGCACGCCGCACTATTGTGTGTGCAGTCAGGATCCACTCTTCAGGATCCCAAGCGCTTCAAATTTGATGCCGATGAGTTCTACTTGAAATCGCCCGAGGAAATGCGCCACCTCTTCCGTGATTTCCCTGAAGCCTGCGATAACACTATGGAAATCGCTGAGCGTTGCCACGTTGAATTCAACACAAACGCAAACTACATGCCCGATTTCCCCACCCCGGAGGGGGAGAATGAGGAATCCTGGTTCGTCAAAGAAGTTGAACGCGGTTTACACTACCGATTCCCCGAGGGCATTCCCGATGACGTACGCAAGCAGGCAGATTATGAAGTAGGGATTATTACCCAGATGGGATTTCCCGGCTACTTCTTGGTGGTCGCCGACTTTATCAACTGGGCGAAGAATAACGGAATTCGAGTGGGCCCCGGGCGTGGTTCAGGTGCGGGTTCCATGGTGGCGTATGCCATGCGCATTACCGAGCTGAATCCGTTGCAGCACGACCTTATCTTCGAGCGCTTCCTCAACCCTGACCGCGTTTCTATGCCCGACTTCGACGTCGACTTCGATGATCGCCGTCGTTCTGAGGTGATCCACTATGTGACCGAAAAGTACGGCGAAGACAAAGTGGCAATGATTGTCACCTACGGCACCATCAAGGCGAAGCAGGCGTTAAAGGACTCTTCCCGCGTGCTGGGCTATCCCTTCTCCACCGGTGAGCGTCTGACCAAGGCAATGCCCGATGACGTGATGGGTAAGAACATTGCGCTGGCAAACGTCTACAACGAAGAAGATAAACGCTATTCCGATGCCAAAGATCTGCGTGAACTCATTGAAACTGACCCCGATTCAGCGAAGGTTTTTGAGACCGCTAAGGGCATTGAGGGTCTGAAACGCCAGTGGGGCGTGCACGCTGCGGGCGTTATTATGTCCAGCCACGATTTGCTGGATGTTATTCCCGTGATGCGCCGTGAGCAAGACGGCCAGGTAATCACGCAGTTTGATTACCCCACCTGTGAAGGCCTGGGGCTTATCAAGATGGACTTTTTGGGCTTGCGTAACCTCACCATCATTTCTGATGCTATTTCGAACATTAAGCTCAACCGCGATTTTGATTTGGATCTTGAGGGGCTCGATATAGACGACAAGGGTTCCTATGATTTGCTAGCGCGCGGCGATACCTTGGGAGTTTTCCAGCTCGACGGCGGGCCTATGCGTTCCTTGCTGCGTTTGATGCGCCCGGATAACTTCGAAGATATTTCGGCGACAATCGCGCTTTACCGACCGGGGCCCATGGGCGCTAACTCGCATACGAATTATGCGTTGCGTAAGAACGGGCAGCAGGAAATCACGCCTATCCACCCTGAGCTGGAGGAGCCACTCAAAGAAATTCTAGGCACCACCTACGGTCTGATTGTGTATCAGGAGCAGGTGATGGCTATCGCCCAGAAGGTTGCTGGCTACTCGCTGGGCCAGGCGGATATTTTGCGCCGTGCGATGGGTAAGAAGAAAAAGGCAGAGCTGGACAAACAGTACGAGGGTTTCCACCAGGGCATGATTGACCGTGGTTACTCTGAGGCTGCTATCAAGTCCCTCTGGGACATCCTGCTTCCGTTCTCTGACTATGCGTTTAACAAGGCGCACTCAGCCGCCTACGGTTTGGTGTCGTACTGGACTGCCTATTTGAAGGCTCACTATCCGCAGGAATATATGGCGGCGTTGCTGACCTCGGTGGGCGATGATAAGGACAAGCTGGCGCTATATCTGAACGAGTGCCGGCACATGAAAATTACCGTTTTGCCGCCGGATGTCAATGAGTCAGAACTGAACTTTACACCTGTTGGCGAGGATATTCGCTTTGGTATGGGTGCTATCCGAAACGTCGGTGCCAATGTGGTGAACGCGATGGTTCAGTCGCGTAAAGAAAAGGGTCGCTTTGAGTCTTTCCACGACTTCTTGAAGAAGGTTCCCGCTGTCGTCTGTAATAAGCGTACGATTGATTCGCTCATTAAAGCGGGCGCGTTTGACGATTTGGGACATATCCGCCGGGCGTTGTCCATGATTCATGAAGAAGCAGTGGACTCGAATGTGTCGGTCAAGCGCCAGGAAGCAGCGGGGCAGTTTGACCTCTTTGGCGGTATGGGGATGGATGACGACGATCCCAGCACCGATTTGATGGTGACTATCCCTGACGTACCCGAGTGGGATAAGCGCGACAAACTCAACTTTGAGCGCGAGATGCTCGGTCTCTATGTGTCCGATCACCCGCTACGCGGTATTGAGGATCAGCTTGATGCGCTATCGGATTCTTCGGTGCAGGGTCTTTTGGCAGAGGATTCTCATAAACCTGATGGCGCCGTGGTCACGGTGGCTGGCATGATTACTTCGGTATCTCGTCGCGTGGCGAAATCCTCGGGTAACCCTTACGCCCGTATCGAGCTGGAAGACCGCACAGGTTCCATTGAAGTTATGTTCTTTGGCCGCGCTTACGAGCCTATTGCACCGGTGCTTTCAGAAGATTTGATTTGTACTATCAAGGGCCGCCTGCAACGTCGAGACGATGGCTCGACGACCATTAGTGCGCAGGAACTGAACCTCCCCGAGATTTCTGCCGACGGCACCTCGGGCCCGGTTGTTATCGCCATTCCCGAATTCAAAGCAACAGAGGAGACTCTGGGGGAGTTGCGCTCTATCTTGCGCAATCACCGCGGCGAATCAGAAGTTCGGATTGCTATGAATACGCGAACAAAGCGGATTGTCATGCGTTTGGGCGCCGACTTGCGAGTTCAGCCCAATCCCGCCCTCTTTGGGGACCTCAAAGTTCTGTTGGGGCCGGCATGCCTAGACGTTTAGAGGGTTCATAGTCCTTTTCACCCAAGTATTCATCACTGAAAATGCGCTCCCTCTTCGGAGCGCATTTTCAGTATCTGGCAGAAAAACCTCAGCAGGCTTGACCGCCCGCTATGATGGAGACATGAGTACTGAAGCAGCAGAAAACTACCGTGCTCCTCGACTTTCAACTCTTGATCTGCGCGGAACTCATCACACTTACGCCGAGTTGCGCTCGCTCATGCCTCGGCAGAACAGCGAATATGTAGGTAACGCCCAGCAGGCCGTGGACGAAATTATCGCCTCAGTACGCGAACGCGGTGCTGACTACGTCAAAGAACTCTCACAGCGATTTGACGGCGTAGAGCAGGGGGCTTTGCGGGTGCCGCCGGAAGTCATGAAAGACGCCGTCGACTCCATCAGCCCCGAACTCAAGGCGGCGCTGGAAGTATCTATCGAACGTAATCGTGCGTTTGCTGCCGCTCAAAAACCTGGTGAAACCAGCATTGAAGTAGCGCCGGGTGCTCACCTCATTAATCGCTGGACTCCCGTTCGCCGAGTGGGGGTGTATGTGCCCGGGGGATTGGCGGTTTACCCTTCGTCAGTCATTATGAATACCGTTCCGGCTCAGGCGGCAGGAGTAGAGTCCATCGTGCTGTGCACACCGCCGCAAAAAGAATTCGGCGGGTTGCCACACCCCACTATTTTAGCTGCTGCCTCAATCTTAGGAATCGATGAAGTCTGGGCTATTGGAGGCGCCCAAGCCCTAGCGTCCATGGCGTACGGGCTCACCGATGATGCGGATATTCTTGAACCAGTCGATACCATCACCGGCCCCGGTAACATCTTTGTTGCCCTTGCCAAGCGAGCGTTGCAGGGCGTCGTCGGTGTAGACGGTGAAGCCGGAACGACTGAAATAGCCGTCATTGCAGACTCCTCAGCGAATCCTGATTTCGTTGCGGCAGATCTTATCTCCCAGGCAGAACACGATCCCCACGCAGGATCAGTGTTCATCACCGATTCGCCAGAATTGGCGGAGAAAGTGCAAGAGGCTATTGCTAGGCGTGCCAGCGCCACAAAGCACCGTGACCGCGTTAAAGAAGCCCTAGAAGGCCCCCAATCGGGAATTATTCTCACCGATTCACTGCAACATAGCGTGGACGTCGCTAACGCCTACGCTCCCGAACACCTCGAAGTACATACCGAATCTGCAAGCGCAGTAGCTGCGCAGATTCGCAACGCCGGGGCAATCTTTATCGGCCCCTACTCGCCGGTTTCGCTGGGTGATTACGCCGCCGGATCAAACCACGTACTTCCCACCGGAGGAACTGCGGTTTTCGCATCGGGGCTGAACACCAGCACTTTTATGAAGGTTGTTCAGCTCATTGAGTACTCCCAGGACGCACTCGCTACAATTGGGGATCACATTGTTACGTTGTCTACTGACGAAGATTTACCAGCCCACGGTGAAGCCATTACCGCCCGTACCCGAGGAAATAACGCATGATTTGCCCTTATTGTCGGCATCCCGATTCCCGAGTGGTTGACTCGCGTACATCCGACGACGGCGCAGCAATTCGCCGGCGCCGCCAGTGCACTGAATGTGGGCGCAGATTCTCTACGGTGGAAACCACCTCTGTTTCGGTCATCAAACGTTCAGGTGTAACTGAGCCGTTTAACCGCCAGAAAATTATCTCTGGCGTGCGCAAAGCATGCCAGGGGCGGCCAGTCTCCCAAGATGATTTGGCAAAGCTGGCACAGGAGGTGGAAGAGAGAATCCGCGCTCGCGGGCTTGCAGAAATTGACGCCCATGAAGTCGGGCTCACCATTCTAGAACCGCTCTCCAAGCTTGATACCGTAGCTTTTTTGCGTTTCGCCAGTGTCTACCAGGCCTTCGATAACCTGGAAGACTTTGAAAAAGCAATCGCTGACCTGCGTAAAGACCGGGTTGACACTCCTGCTCCTGTAAAAGAAGAAGGGAGCGCAGAGGAACGGAATTCTCCGGTTAATAAGACGGTGAAGAAATCCAAGACATCGTCTTCCGGCGAAATAGACCAGCCGACTCTGCTCTAACTGGTTTAAAGTCCCTGTCTTGCCCGGGGGAAGGGGCGAGACTCTAACGGGGATCAATCAGTAGAGCCTGGGTAAAGAAATCCGCTTCGAGGGAGCAGGCACGTACGAAAGCGTTCCGGGCTTGCTCCCTTTGTGCATTTGAGGCGTGTGTGAGCTGGTGCTCCATCACTTCGAGTGCTTGAGCAGTGGCACACAAAAATTCTTCGTCCCGGTAAGTCTCTATCCACAGTTTGTAGGGGTGGTCATCCTTAATTTCTTCTGGGAGGTACTCCGAAAGCTGGGCATACAACCAGAAACAGGGGAGTATCGCAGCAACTCCTACAACGTAGTCGGAAGCCACTTCAGCCCTTAAAAAGTCAGTGTAAGCAAGGGTAAGGGGAGAAGGCTCCACAATGTTTGGCAGAGGGAACTCTCGATGCATTTCCTGCTCCACCGTAATAGTCTGGGTGACCGCCTTCGCCCACATCTTTCGCTCCTCCTCATGAGGGGCGAGGGAAGAGAGCCGCGCCAATACAGAGCTGTAGACCTGCAAATAGTAGTCGTCTTGCTCCACATAGAAATGGAACTGTTCTGCGTTGAGAGTACCTTGCATCAAAGCGGGAACAATGCTCTCCTGCGAAAACCGGTCCAACGCATCGCCTGCTAATTCCCACAATTGCTGGGTAAATGGTCCCGCTGCGGGCACAACAGCTTGTCTTCTAGATGGTGAAGAGATGGTGCTATGGGGAACCTGCAGCGAGAACTGGGCCTGGCGGCGGAGGCGGTGGAAATGATCGAGGGGGCCATTACCATGACCCACTTGTAGATTTTCACCAAACTCGAGTGCTTCTCTTACCCACGCTGTCGACCACTGGACGGCGTCGGGCAAGGAATCTCCGTTAGCGATACGGCAGGCTAATGCTGATGAGAGCGAACAACCCGTTCCATGAGAGGCAGTAGTGGTAATTTGGGGGGACTTTGCATGGGCTATCACACTGCTCGTACCTACCAGGAAGTTGCCCTTATCCTTGCCGGGTAGATGTCCACCTTTAGCCAATACCAAAGAACCGGTGCTTTGCGCCAGTTCCTGGGCTTGTTTAACCATATCGTCCGGATTTTTTGCGGGCGGCTGATGTAGTAGGAGCGCCAACTCGTCGAGATTCGGGGTAATGATGCTGGCTCGATGGAGTAGCTCATGAGACACCGAATCTGCCAGCGCATCGCCAGAGGAAGCAACCATCACCGGGTCAACAATAATCGGAACCTCAGACTCATGGGTAGAGAAAAGAACCTCATCCAGCCACTCAACCACCACTTGAGTTGAGGTTTCATCTGCTAGCATCCCGATTTTGACGGCGTCAATAACTACATCATCTGAGACTGCCTTAAGCTGCGCTCGCAAGAACTCTGGCTCAGGGGTGTGTACCTGTTGCACGCCCTGTGTATTTTGTACGACCAAGGAGGACACAACCCCCATGCCGTAACCTCCGGCAGCAGCAATGGCTTTGAGGTCTGCGTGCAATCCTGCACCACCCGTTGGGTCGGTGCCAGCGATAGAGAGTACTCGGGGAATCATTGTTTATTTTTCCTTCGGGGAAGGGGCAAAAGAAGATGGCGTATGGCTCGTAACCTGGGGTGGATGAGCGCTCAGAGTGAGAGCCGCTAGGCGGGGATTTTCGGCAGACATGATGGCAGAGACCACACAGACACCGTCCACCGTGGTTTGACGCACTGCATTGATATTGCTGCTAGTAATTCCACCAATGGCGACCGATGCTAAAGAGTTCTGGGCAGCTCGCCGGGCGAGTTTCTGTAATCCTGTGATGCCCAGAGAAGCACCGGCGTCTAACTTGGTAGAGGTGGCGAACACCGGGCCTAATCCCAGAACATCCGGGCGAATTGTAGTATCGAGTACAGCGTCCAATTCTGCTTCTGAACCCACCGACAAGCCGATACGAGGACTCGGTCCGAGCAACTCTCTCGCTTGGTGAAGGGGCATGTCGTCCTGACCAATGTGGACGTCAAAACCAAAGCGGGCTGCGATGTGTACGCGGTCGTTGACAACGACGTCGACCCCGTGTGGTCGCGCTACTTCAGCAACAGAGAGCAAAAGTTGGGTAAAAGTTGCATCGTCAGCATGTTTATCGCGCACCTGAACCACAGTGACACCACCTGCGATGGCTTGCTCCACAATCCCTGCTACGTTCTGCCACCCACCTGCCTGCACTGAATCGGTCACTAAATAGAGACCAAAATCTAGGGGAGGACGGCTCATGACTAAGACTCCTCGATTTCTGCCATGTTGGGCAAAGAAGCATAAAGCGCATCTATCCATTGAGCATGAAAAGTTCCAGGCCCGTTGGAATGCTTGGCCGCGTGTTCAGCAGCAGTAGCGTAAGCAGCATGGGCTGCTACTGCTGCATCATGATAGTAATCCGTGGAGGCTGTATAGGCGGCAACCACTGCTCCGAGTGAACAACCGGTACCTATCACCAGCGGCATGAGCTCGCTACCGCCTCTAATTTTTGTGATACGGTGCGCTGAAACAATAATGTCTGTTGCACCAGAAATCGCTACAACACCACCAGTAATTTCTGCCAGGGCGCTCGCCGCCTCAAGCGCCGATTCAGGGCAATCGGTGGAGTCGACTCCACGCCCACCTTGCGCCTGCGTGCGTGTTACCGCGGCGTGAAGGTTAATAACCTCTGAGGCATTAGCGCGTATAACTGCCGGATTGGCGTAGACCAAGGAACTGGCAAGCTCGGTGCGCACTGTTAAACCGCCTACCGCGACCGGATCCAATACCCAAGGAGTCCCTAGCTCGCGTGCCACTTTAACCGCCGAACGCATGGCATCAATCATCGGCGGATCTGGATTCCCAACATTCACTAGGACGGCAGAGGCTACCGCAGCAAACTGTTCGGCTTCTTCCGGATGGCTGACCATCGCAGGAGATGCTCCTACCGCTAGCAACACATCTGCGGTGATTTCTTGAACCACCGAGTTGGTCAGACAATGCACCAAAGGATTCGTGGCGCGGACAGAATGGTGTATAGATTCAAGGCTTGGATGCGACGAAGTCATTTCCACATTCCCTTCGCTAGTTCTAACTAGATCAGGTTCAACGGGTGTAATCTCAGCGCTTCTTCGGTAAAGCGCACCCCGTGTGACACCTCACCATAGTAGCAACAAAACAATCTGGAGTGAATGAACATCACAAAATTTCAGCCATGGAAAGCAAAAGGTGCGGATGTTCCGTGAACATCCGCACCTTTGTATCCTAACTATCAACTGACTCTTAGTCGACATCCTCCACAGTCTGGGTCCAGCCAGCAGCCCACAGCGCTGCACCGACGATACCGGCATTGTTGCGCAGGGTTGCCATGACGATGGGGGTCTCTACTTCATCTTCAAAGTAGGGAAGGAACTTATCGGGATTCTTCGAAACGCCGCCACCGATCACGAACAAATCGGGGGAGAACAGCATCTCAACATGGGTAAAGTAGCGGCGCAGACGTTTACCGTACTTCTTCCAGGAGAGATCCTCGCGTTCGCGGGCACGTGCTGAAGCACGCGATTCGGCGTCCTCCCCATCGATTTCCAGGTGGCCCAGCTCTGTGTTGGGAACGAGCTGACCGTTGATAATGAGGGCAGAGCCGATGCCGGTGCCCAGAGTAATCACGGCGATCAGACCGTCTTTGTCTTTGCCCTGCCCGTAGTGAGCTTCGGCGAGTCCGGCGGCATCGGCGTCATTGAGGCCATACACGCGGCGCCCACCTAGCGCCTTGGACATGATGCCTTCCAAATCAGCACCAATCCAAGTTTCGTCTACGTTGGCAGCGGAGAGAGTACGACCGTTTTTGACGACGGCGGGAAAGTCGATACCTATGGGAGAATCGGGTGCAGGCGCGAGGTCACGGGACTGTAGTTCTTCCACAATCTGCACTACAACCTCGGCGCAAGCCTCGGGTGTCGCCGGTGAAGGAGTGGGAATGCGGAAGCGGTCCGACACCAGGTTACCGGTGCGGATATCGACAATACCGCCCTTCATGCCGGTTCCCCCGATATCAATGCCGATGGCAAGATCAGCGGGAGTAGGTTTGGTGACCTCTACCTGAATTTCTACGGTTTCGGTAACAGTTTCAGTCATGAGTTCTATCTTTCGGGTTAGGAAATGGTGGGAAGGGTAAGAATATCTGCGCCGTCTTGGGTGACCACGAGGGTGTGCTCGAATTGGGCAGTGCGCTTGCGGTCGCGGGTGACGACCGTCCAATCGTCCTCCCACATATCCCAGGCAATCTCACCGAGGGTGAGCATAGGTTCAATAGTGAATATCATGCCCGGTTCCATCACGGTGTTGTATGCCGGAGCTGCGTCGTAGTGAGGCACAATGAGTCCCGAGTGGAACTCACGGCCTACGCCGTGACCGGTGAAATCGCGCACCACACCGTAGCCAAATCGTGCGGCATATTTTTCGATAACGCGGCCAATCACGTTGATTTCTCGCCCGGGTTTGACCGCCTTGATAGCGCGGCGTAGGGATTCTTCGGTGCGCTCAACGAGCAGGCGTGATTCTTCGTCTACATCGCCCACTAGCAGGGTTACATTGGTGTCTCCGTGGACGCCGTTCTTATAGGCGGTGACATCTAGATTGAGAATATCGCCGTCTTCTAGAACGGTGGAGTCGGGGATACCGTGGCAGATAACTTCGTTGAGAGAAGTGCAGACTGCTTTGGTGTATCCGCGGTAGTCGACGGTCGAAGGGTAGGCGTCGTGGTCGCAGATGTACTCGTGAATAAGCACATCAATCTGATCGGTAGTTGTTCCGGGCTGGGCAATTTTCGATGCTTCAACAATGGCATTGGCAGCTATCTCACCGGCGGCACGCACCATCTCAATTTCCTCGGGAGTGTACATGTTGGAGTCATTCCCCTCGTTCGCCTCTGCTTTGCCCACGTATTCGGGGCGTTCGATGTGGGCGGGAACGGAGCGCATAGGGGCAATGACGCCGGGGCGTAGGTTGCCCAGGGGCGCCTTGCCGGGTTCGGCGGGTAAGTTATGTGAAGCAGGAGTTGTAGCCATACCCTCTATCTTAAACCTTGTGGCAGGGTAAGGGTGTTGAGGTGATGTTTCAAGCTCAGAATCTTTTGCCAACCGAGAGGCGAAGAGGAGCTGGACAGAGCTCACCCAAGCGGTTGGATTGAACACGCTATGATAGAGAAGTAAGCAGACTCACTGAATGCATTTCATTAAACTCAAGGAGTAAACATGGCTATTGAAGATTTGAGCGGTGCCCGCGACGAAAAGTTCTGGTACAACCTTTCCACCGGTCAGGTAGAGAAAGGACAGCAGTCTAAGATAACTGAGCTGTGGGGACCTTTTGATACGGCTGAAGAAGCTTCGCACGCGATGGAAAAGGCAAAAGCACGCAACGAAGAACTTGATGCCCAGAAGGATTCCTGGCTCTAGAATTTAATCGTTTCGCTGTTGAGCGAGAAGGTTTTTAAACTTCAGGACGGTCACTACTGGTGAAGTAGTGACCGCCATTTTGCGCCGACATTAGGATTCAGCGGGGTGCAGAAATGCCCAGCTATAGATAGCGAAGAGTTCCTGGGAAGGGGCATAGCCTCTCTCACGTGCTGGGAAGGTCTTCTCAAACTGTTCGGCAGCTTCCGCATCTATCTGAAAGAGCGGGCTTTCGCTATAGACCCACCGTTGTCCGCCGAGTGAGCCTTCTTTGAGTTCTAGAACCAGAAGCGCCATCGGAAAAGATCCGTCGGCTATGCAGACCTTAAAATCGAGGCAGGCGCGGAATCCGCTACCGACGTAATTTTCTGGGTTGCCCATAATAACAACAGCTTCGTAGCCCAGCGCTTTAGCTCGTTCAAAACTCTCTTGCATGAGCATCTTGCCGATGCCTCTCCGCTGATAGCCAGGGTGCACCGCTAAGGGGCCGCAGGTCAGGATTTTCTTTTCCTCACCCGCATCATTTTTCAGAGTGGACATCGTATACATGATGTTTCCCACCAGCTTGCCGTCAACTTCGGCAACCAGAGCTAGCTCGGGCACGAAATCTTCATGGGTACGCATGACGTGCACCAGATAGTGTTCGTTGCAGCCAGGCTGAAAAACGTTCCAGAAAGCATCCCGGTTAAGATTTTCAACTGCTTCATAGTCAGCGGGAGCCTCTAAACGGATCTCAACATTCACCTTTAGTGCTCCTTTAGTCATCAAAGCGATGCTCGGCAGCAGGGTAGGCTCCGGAGCGGACGTCGGCACGGTAGGCGCGAGCGCCGTCCTGAATTGTGTCAAAGAGGTTGGCGTACTGTTTGACGAAGCGGGCCATCTTGCCCTGGCGTAGGCCAAACATGTCTTGCCAGACCAAAACCTGACCGGTGGTTGCGCCACCGGCGCCAATTCCGATGGTGGGGATTTCCACGATGCGTTCAACCTCGGCGGCGACGTCTGATCGGAGCATTTCCATCAGAATGCAGAAAGCGCCTGCTTCTTCCATGAGTCGGGCCGTTTCTACAACCTTTGCCCCTGTTTCGCCGCGCCCCTGCACTCGATAACCGCCCAGAGCGTGTTCAGACTGGGGTGTGAATCCGATATGCGCCATGACAGGGATACCAGCTTGAGCAACCGCGCGGACGTGGTCAACGAAATAATCATTGACCTCCATTTTGACGGCGTGAGCGCCTCCTTCTTTCATCATTCGAACAGCTGTTGCCACAGCCTGCTCAGGGGACTGCTGGTAGGAACCAAAGGGCAGATCAGCTACAACCAGTGCTCGCTGTGCCCCGGCAGCTACTGCTCCAACGAGTGGAATCATCTGATCCACGGTGATGCTGAGAGTTGATTCGTGCCCTAACACGTTGGATCCGGCAGAATCGCCCACCAGAAGAATCTCGATTCCCGCACTATCAAAGATTTGAGCGGTGAGATAGTCATAGCTGGTCAGCATCGCAAACTTTTCACCCTGTTTCTTTGCCGCAGCAAGATGTACGGTACGAATTTTGCGGACACCATCAAAGACACTGGCAGACTGTTTTTCTGGGTGCTCCGCCGGAGTAACTGGGTCAGGGGAGCTTTCGGAATACGGTGCGGTTTCCTCAGAACCGGCACCCAATGAATCATCTGAAGAAGTCATACCCACGACTTTACCCGCCTTGAGCTCAGAACCTTATAAAGTGAAAGAGAACAACTTTCTTCCCACGCTGGGAAGAAAACGACCATGTATTGAAGGAGCCCCGTGGATCGCCAACAAGAGTTCGTATTGCGCACCATTGAAGAACGAGACGTTCGCTTTGTGCGCATGTGGTTTACCGATGTGGTGGGCACCCTAAAATCGGTGGCGCTCGCTCCTGCAGAAGTTGAAGGTGCCTTTGCCGAGGGGCTGGGGTTTGATGGCTCTGCCATCGAAGGGCTCTCTCGCATCTATGAATCCGATATGCTGTTACAGCCTGATCCATCCACCTTCCAAATTCTTCCCTGGCGCGGGGACGAAGTCCCTACCTCTCGCATGTTCTGCGACATTCTCACACCCGATGGTGAGCCTAGTGCCGCGGATACTCGCGGAGTTCTCAAACGAACCTTAGAAAAGGCATCGGGTATGGGATTTACCTGCTACACCTCACCGGAGATTGAGTTCTACCTTCTCAAATCACGCGAACTCGGTGCCGACGGATTTCCCACTCCGGTCGATAGCGAATCCTACTTTGATCACACTCCCGGCGGTATCGTCCAAGATTTTCGACGACGCGCGGTAACCATGCTGGAAGAAGTCGGTATTTCGGTGGAATTCTCCCACCACGAGGCAGGTCCCGGTCAAAACGAGATTGATCTGCGCCATGCCGATGCGTTGCAAACAGCAGATAACATCATGACCTTCCGCACCATCATCAAAGAAGTGGCACTGTCACAGAACCTCTATGCGACATTCATGCCCAAGCCCTTCACCGACCACCCCGGCTCGGGTATGCACACTCATTTCTCCCTCTTTGAGGGGGACACCAATGCTTTCTTTGAAGCAGGGGCAGAGTTCCAGCTCTCCCGCACAGCCCGCCACTTTATTGCCGGCGTGCTCAAACACGCACCAGAATTTAGCGCTGTGACCAATCAGTTTGTGAACTCATATAAGCGACTGTGGGGTGGGGGAGAAGCACCCTCTTACGTGTCCTGGGGGCATAATAACCGTTCAGCACTGGTTCGTGTACCGCTGTACAAGCCCAATAAAATGCAATCAGCTCGCATCGAATATCGCGGTGTTGATTCGGCAGCGAATCCATACCTTGCCTACGCCGTTATCCTCGGAGCAGGGCTCAAAGGTATTGAAAACGAATACGAACTGGCGCCAGAAGTCACCGAAGACCTTCAAGCACTCAGCTCAGTAGAGCGCCGCGCCATGGGCTACCATTCGCTCCCTAGCTCCCTACACGATGCCATCCAGCGCACAGAAGATTCTGACTTCATGGCAGAAATCCTCGGCGAACAGGTTTTCGAACAGTTCCTGCGCAACAAACGTAATGATTGGGACGCCTACCGAGCCGAAGTCACCCCTTACGAGCTTAAACATAATCTCGGCATCCTCTAACCCCTGTCCTAACCTCGTTACACCTCACCGGAAGGAAGATCAGTGGCAGGAAATGAGCCCAATACTGACGCCATGAGTCTGGCAGAAATAGCCAAGCGCAACGAAAGCCGTATGCTCGCCGAAATGGTTAGCATCGGTTTCTTCGACGCTGCCAAAAGCGCCCGCTGGCTCAAATCTCCTGAGTTAGAGAGCATCGATCGCCAGAAGCTTTTTGCCGGGCTCCGGTATGCGCCCTCTCCTGACATCGCGTTGCCTGCAATCGTGCGCATGCTGGACAAAGATCCGACTCTTGCCCGCTATGTGGAACAGGGCGATCAGCAACTGCCTTTCTTCCGGTTACTGGGGTCATCAGAGGCTCTCGGAGACTTTTTGATGCGACGACCGGAGCATACCGACGTCTTCAACATTGATCCGACTGCACCGCAGGTCGACGAATTTCCCCGCACTCTGCTACCCGAAATAGACCACGAGCACCTCACCCCCTTTGCGCCGCTTGACACCCAGTACCGCACACAGATGCTTCAAACGGTAGGGGCAGACCCTGCAGCGGCCAACCCGATTGCCACTATGGGCGGAAAAGATGCCTACGTTACCCTTCGCTCGCAATACCGCAGGTTCCTTTGTGAAATAGCTATTCGTGATACGTGCTCACCAGCACCCCACGAATTCATGCCCACCGTGGGGCGAAAGCTCTCCGATCTCGCTGCCGCCACACTCGACGCAGCGCTGGCGATATCCCGTCAAGAAGCCGGCGAAAAATTTGATGCAGCCGAAGTCGCACAGGTTGAAGTTGCCGTCATTGGTATGGGCAAATGCGGCGCCCGTGAACTCAACTACATCTCCGACGTCGACGTTGTCTACGCGGTGGACCGTGTGCCGCTTTCCGACCTGCCCGCCGATACCCAGCAGATAGATGAATCTACCGCATCCGCCATTGGTAGCGAGCTCGTGCAAGGTCTCGCCCGCGCCATCATGGGCCCAGCCCCAGAACCGATGCTGTGGGAAGTTGACGCAAACTTGCGCCCCGAAGGCAAAGACGGCGCGTTAGTGCGTACCGTAGATTCCTTCAAAACCTACTACAAACGCTGGGCAGAGAACTGGGAGTTCCAGGCGCTCCTCAAGGCCCGCCCGGTTGCTGGCAACGCTCAACTGAGCAAACGTTGGATGAGCGCCATGCACCCTCTCATCTGGGAATCAGCGGCGCGTGATGGTTTTGTGGAATCGGTTCAAGCAATGCGCGCTCGCGTGACTGACAACATTCCAAAAGCAGAAATTGACCGGCAGATTAAGCTCGGCCCGGGCGGTTTGCGGGACGTCGAATTTACCGTTCAGCTTCTGCAACTGGTGCACGGTCGAACCGACCCTACGGTGCGAACTCAAGCTACCGTTGACTCGCTGGGAGCACTCACTAACGCCAGCTACATTGGGCGAGCCGATGCCGCCCAATTCACCGATGACTATAAATATCTCCGCTTATTAGAACACCGCATCCAGCTTCTGCGCATGCGCCGAACCCATCTGATGCCCGATAAACCGGCAGATCAGAGGGTTCTTGCTCGTTCTATTGTTCCCACAGACGAAATCGGCAAGCTCAACGTTGATGAAATGATGAAGGCATGGAACCGGCTCAAACGCCATGTAAAATCGCTGCATCAGCAACTCTTCTTTAGGCCCTTGCTGGCAGCGGTTGCCAACCTGAGCAAAGACGAGCTTGCGTTGACTAAAGAAGCTGCACAGGATCGTCTTGCGGCCCTGGGCTATAAAGACCCCCGTGGAGCGATGCGCCATATTGAGGCGCTTACCAAGGGCATCCAACGCTCAGCAGAAATCCAGCGCACCATCATGCCGGTACTTCTAGGCTGGTTTGCCAAAGGCGTAGATCCCGATGCTGGTCTTCTGGGATTCCGCAGAATCTCAGAATCACTAGGTACCACCCCCTGGTATCTTCGAATGCTACGAGATTCACCGGCAGCAGCAGAGCGCCTGTGCCAGATTCTCGCCTCATCGCGTTTTATTGCAGATATTCTTGAAGACGTTCCCGAATCCATTGCCTGGCTCGACCGGGACGCCGAGCTCAAACCGCGTAGTTTTGATGATCTCAACACTCAAATACGTAATCAGCTCACTCGCCATCCCCAAACCGACAGCGCCATCCGAAATCTGCGCCTGATTCGCCGTCGGGAAATTCTCCGACTTGCCATGGGCGAATCGGCAAACCTGCTGGATATTGAAGACATTGCGATTGGCTTGTCCAACATAGACCAGGCGGCCATAGAAGGTGCGCTGATGATTGCCCAGCGCGAGCGTTACCTGGGCGAGGACTCAGACGACGTCATCGAGCCTCTCACCGACGTCGCCATTATCGCCATGGGGCGACAAGGTGGTCGCGAGATTGGTTACGGTTCTGACGCCGATTTGATGTACGTTCACCAGCCCCGCCCCGAGGCGGACGAACGCGAAGCTCTCGCCGAGGCAAACGAGCTGATTCAGCGCACCGTTCACCTGCTCAAGCAGCCATGCAAGCCACCTATCCGCGCTGAAAAGCTTCTAGAGATTGACGCGGATTTGCGGCCCGAGGGTAAATCAGGGCCTATGGTGCGTTCGCTTGATTCCTACCGCGAATATTATGAGCGTTGGGCAGATACCTGGGAATTCCAGGCGTTACTGCGCGCCCGTCCTATTGCGGGTTCCTATGAGCTGGCGGCGGCTTTTGTCGATTTGATTAATCGCTACCGCTATCCCTCTCGTTTCGAGCAGAAACAAATCATTGAAATTCGCCGGATGAAAGCGCGGGTGGAGAATGAGCGGATGCCGCGTGGTGCCGACCGTACCCGGCAACTCAAACTGGGCAGAGGCGGGCTGAGCGATGTGGAGTGGATCGTTCAGCTTTTGCAGCTGTGTTTTGCTCACGATTTTCCGCAGCTTCAGGTCACCGGCACCATCTCCGCGCTAAACGCTGCTGCAGAGTTGGGTCTAGTAGGGGAAGAGGATGCCGAGACCCTCAAAGACGCCTGGAGACTCGCCACCAAAATCCGCGGATGCAATGTGCTGCGTACCGGGCGCGCCTCTGACGTGCTGACCTCCCAGCGTACAGATTTGGAAGCAATAGCCCGCTGGTGCGGTTATGCGCCCGGGCACGCACGTGATCTTGAAGAGGATTACCTGCGGCTCACCCGCCATTCGCGGCAGGTGTTTGAACGACTCTTCTTCGATACCGATTTACTGCGGCTGGAGCCTCGGTTCTAGTGTTTCTCCGCTTTTGAAATCTGCTCAGAAAGGTTATCGGGGGATAGATTTGCCTCAGAAAATGCCTCGGTAAGCGGCAATTGCAAGCGCAAATCGGTGCCTGGGCAGATTTCGACGTGGGCTCTTTTCAGCTTGAAGTCGACCACGTGCCCACCGCGGGTGAGTGATGAATCAATGAAGTGTGCGTGACAGCCGGGAACGCCAATGCCCTGCTCATAAATGGGCGTTCGGAACGCCACAATGGTGCCCTCGACGTCGTCGAACTGCACAATCTCTTCGTTATCGGTGGCATCTACCATTTTGGGGTAGGGCTTACTCTGTTTGATGACCGTGCGGGTGCGTACCCAATCGAACTCGCCCCAGATTTTTAGTGCATACATATAATTCTTGGAACCGGTGAAATGATCGAGGATTTCAGCGGCAGAAGTGCGCAAAAGATTCTCAGGCAATTCTCGCTGTAGTACCGGTTGAAAATGGGTGACGACGGCAAACGGGGTGCGTTGATTTAGTCCGGCTGGGGTAACGGTGCCGTCATGGCGCATCTGATAGCAAATCCCGTCGAGAACGATCATCTCGCCGTCGAGCCCGTCAAAGGTACCCACGCCAAAATCGCCGTGGGTGAGCAACTCGTCGATGGTGAGCTCGCCGTCGTAAATGCCATCCAATAGCTGGGACATCAATCCGGTTTGGAATACCTCGTTCCTGCGCTGAATAGGCTGATGGGCGCTGGCTAAATTAGGGGTTTTCATGGTTTCCTCCATCATTCGCTGGACCTAAGCAAAGGGAGATTCCACAGATGGTGGAATCTCCCTTTCACAAAGTCACATCAGAATCAAAATATTAGACACCGAAGTACATCTGGAATTCAAGCGGGTGGGGGATGAGCTTGAGGGGTTCAAGTTCAACCTGGCGCTTGTAAGAAATCCATGCTTCGATGAGGTCCTCGGTGAAGACATCACCCTGCAACAAGAAGTCATGATCTTCTTCGAGTGCTGCCAAAGCTTCTTCGAGGTTCTCCGGTGCCTTCTTGATATCTGCAGCTTCCTCGGCGGGGAGCTCGTAGAGATCCTTGTCGATGGGTGCTGGGGGTTCGATACGGTTGCGGATGCCGTCCAAACCAGCCATCAGCTGTGCGGCAAAAGCAAGGTAAGGGTTACAGGAGGGATCCGGCGCGCGGAATTCAAGACGCTTTGCCTTGGGGTTGGTGCCGGTAATCGGGATGCGGATACCTGCTGAGCGATTGCCCTGCGAGTACACCATGTTGATGGGTGCTTCGTAACCGGGTACCAGGCGCTTGTAAGAGTTCACCGTGGGGTTGGTGAACGCGAGAACAGCGGAGGAATGCTCAATCAGACCACCAATGTACCAGCGTGCGGTATCGGAGAGGTTTGCGTAGCCGCGCTCGTCGAAGAAGAGGGGCTCGCCGTCCTGCCACAGTGACTGGTGGCAGTGCATACCAGAACCGTTGTCGCCGAACACAGGCTTGGGCATGAACGTAACGGTCTTGCCATAGGCATCGGCAGTATTCTTGATGACGTATTTGAACTTCAGCAAATCATCTGCAGCCTGAGTCAAAGTGGAGAACTTGTAGTTAATTTCAGCCTGACCTGCTGCGCCAACTTCGTGGTGGGCACGTTCAACTTCTAGTCCAACCTCGTCCATGACGACGCTCATGGCATCGCGCAAATCCGCCTGCTTGTCTACAGGAGAAACGGGGAAGTAGCCACCCTTGATGGGAGTTTTGTTACCCAGGTTGCCGCCCTCTTCCTTGCGAGCGGTGTTCCAGTAAGCCTCATCGGAATCAATCTTGAAACCGGTGGACTGGGGAGTGACTTCGTAACGAACATCTTCGAAGACAAAGAATTCTGCTTCAGAGGCGAAAAACGCGGTATCAGCAATACCAGTGGACTTCAGGTAGTCTTCAGCACGCTCAGCCACGCCGCGAGGATCACGGTGGTAGGAATCGCCGGTGCGGGGATTCACGATGGAACCGGTGATGTTGAGGGTTTTCTCAACGCGGAAAGGATCGACGTAGGCGCTCTTGGGATCAGGAATCAGCTGCATGTCCGATTCAGCGATGCCCTGAAAGCCTCGGATGGAGGAGCCATCGAACATCTGTCCGGTCACGAAGAAGTCTTCGTCAATGGACTTTGCGGGCATGTTGAAGTGCTGCTGGACGCCGGGCATATCGCAGAAACGAATGTCGACGAACTTGATGCCGTTTTCTTCATCCCGGATAAAATCCAGAACTTCCTGTGAGCTTGTAAACATGGTCGGTTTTCTCCTTAGTCGAGTTTGAGGCGACCCGATTTTCTCTGAAGCGTTTTCTTCAAAGGTTGTCTCTACAGTCTATTGTTCCCTTTTTGCGGCTCGGTATCATCTTTGTTTCGTACTTGTAACAGTAAATTGAGAGATGAATCACCCAAAACCTAGTTTTCAAGGGAGGGTTTGCAGTAGTTTCCCCCTCCTCGGACTGATTCGGTAGTCTTGTTGTTGTGATTGATCGCAACGACGTGGGCGGCTGGCTCAACGGCCCTCCCACTACCCAGAATTATCCCGGCGAGTATATGGGCAGACCGCAAAAAGGTCCTGGATCCCTGGCTCGCTTCGGACGGCGTATCCTCGCTTTTATTGTCGACTGGTATCTGTGCTGGGGAATTCTGGCACTGATCGGCTGGCCTCAGGGCAATGTCGCTCAATCCATAACCCTTCTGATTTTCGTATGGCTGTATCAGAGCGTGTGCGTAGGATTTATGGGGCACACCTTAGGGCATCTTCTGTTGGGCATGCAGGTTCAGCGTTTGGACGGCACCCCAGCGGGGTGGGCAACCGGTTTTATCCGCTCTTCCCTGATTATGTTGGTAATTCCTGTCTTCTTGATGGATGCTGATCAGCGCGGTGCTCACGATCGTATTCGCAATACTGCGCTGGTTCGTATCCGTTAACAGCTCTTTTTAGAACTGATCGATTTCAATCTTTTTCATCGTGAATGTAAAGTCGTGGACGTCGCCGCCGTCTGAAATCATCATCCAGTCTCCTGCGATGCGAGCTTCGGAGAACATCACTTGCTGGTCTTGTCCGGGAACCAAAATTGGAGTTTTTGCAGTGGAACCGGGGAAAAGGCACAGAAGCATCTGGGTAAATTCTTGAGTGTGATGACCTCGCGTAAACATCAGCGCCGGCATAATAAAGGGTCGGGGCTCATTCTCTGGCTGCGCAAGCATCAACTGCCAGCTCACCTCACAGCGGTCTTCGACCCAGGCATATAAGTCGCTAAAAGGGTAGGAACCTAACTCCATCAGTACCTGGGCGCCGTCGTCCACTAATACCCGATAGGCTTCTCTGGATACCGCACTTCTTGGGTAATAGTTGCCCCCAATGCCCTTCCGTAGAGCTCTGCCAAGTGATCTGCATCGTGGTCTGACCAGAGAGAAGGGACTATTTTCTACATGTTTACCTGCTAACTAAGAACGGGAGGGCACTGCTCCCTTCAGACAATAGCGCACAAAAATAGCTCCCCGGCGCACCAGGGAGCTATTTGTAGAGAAAAACGGAGTAACCATCACTTAGCGGCCGCGCATACCCTTACGGTCGGGGCGCATGCGAGTGGGGTCAATCCCCTTCGGCATGGGCATCAGGTTATTACCCAGCGACGAGAGTCGACCATTAATAGCGTGAACTTCCTGCTCGGTGAGAGTCTTGGGAAGTTTGCGCATTTCTTTAGTGATGTTCTTGACCGGAGTCTGACCTTCGCCATTTCCGGACTTAATCACATGCACAGGAACGTTGGGCGCAATACGCTTGAGACGCTTCTTCTCCTGGGCGATAAGTCCGCCCACACGCTGAGAATGACCCTCAGCGACCAAGACGACGCCGGGGCGACCGAGGGCACGGAACACCAAATCCTGAGTGCGGGGGTTCATTGCTACGGGGCGCTCTTCGACAATCCAACCGCGGCGCAATGAGCTCAAAGCGGCACCAGAGGCACCGGGCTGACCATCAATCTGATTGAAAGCAGCTCGTTCTGCGCGGCGCGAAAGAACCAAAACAGCAACCAAAATGGCAAAGGGAATACCGATGAGAGTCCAGGTAATCCAGTTACCCGTCAATACACCGATGAGGATGAAGAGCAACAGAACAGCAAGAGCACATGCCAACATAACCCAAACAACGTTAGGGTCTGACTTGCGGGTCATGGCGAAGACCTGCTTCATCTGGGCAAACATGCCCGGACCTTTATCTTTTTTCTTCTGTTCTTTTTCAGCGCGTGCATCTTCGCGTCTTGAAGCCACAATCTGTCCTTCGTCCAAAGGGTCTTGAATTATGCGGCGGGTCAGACCCACCGCTCTCGGTCTCATTCTAGCTGACCGTTGCAAATAGCCTCAACGATGCGTGGCGTATTCACGGCTTAGTAGCCTGCCGCCACCAGCGCCGAAGCTTCCTGCAGCGCTGCGCCGTCGTCATCGATGTGTGCCAATTCGGGAGGAATCGGGTAACCATTGTGTTTCATAGCGCGAGCCCAGAGACGACCTGCACGGTAGGAGGAGCGAACCATCGGTCCCGCCATCACACCGGCAAATCCAATATCCTCAGCCATCTTGGCGTAGTTGAGGAATTCCTGAGGCTTCACCCATCGATCAATGGGGTGGAACAGGGGACCGGGGCGCAGGTACTGGGTGAGTGTAATGGTGTCGCACCCGTAGTCGTACAAATCGCACAGGGCTTCATAAATTTCTTCGTCGGTCTCACCCATACCCAAGATGAGGTTTGACTTGGTAATCATGCCGTTTTCTTTACCCTGCTGGATAACTTCCAACGAGCGCTCATAGCGGAACGCGGGGCGAATCTTGCGGAAAATACGCGGAACGGTTTCTAGGTTGTGGGCAAAAACCTCGGGCTTAGCATCAATTACCTGCTGCAAATCTGATTCTTTACCCTTGAAGTCAGGAATCAGAATTTCGACGCCGGTACCGGGGGAGACCTTGTGAATCTGGCGGATTGTCTCGGCGTACAGCCACGCTCCGCCGTCCTCCAAATCATCGCGTGCAACACCGGTGACTGTAGTGTAGCGCAGGTTCATTTTTTTCACGTTCAAGGCAACCTTGACCGGCTCAGTCTTATCGAGAGCAACCGGCTTACCCGTAGCAATCGCACAGAAGTCACAGCGACGGGTGCATTCTGAACCACCGATGAGGTAGGTCGCTTCACGGTCTTCCCAGCACTCGTAGATGTTCGGGCAACCCGCTTCCTCACACACAGTATGCAAACCGGAGCCTGTAGAGAGATCAATCATCTCTTTGTAGTTGGGGCCGACTTTAGCCTTGGTCTTAATCCAGTGAGGCTTCTTCTCGATAGGTACCTCGGCGTTGCGCGCTTCAACGCGAAGCAACTTACGTCCTTCGGCCGTTACACTCATTCTCTGCTCCTTTGTGGTGCTTCCCTCACGGGATAAAAATTCAAGTGGATATACCCCAGGCGGTTGTGTTGACTCCGACTCTTGCTAGATTTCCTAGGCGGAGTGGGGCTCAAACTGGGCCGCTAACTGATCTGCGTATGCAATCAGTTCTTTCTCTAATCTTTCAACAATTTCAACCGGCTCAAAATTCCTGCCGAGCTGCTCGGAAATACTCGTGACTCCGGCGTCAGAAATTCCGCAGGGAATGAACTGCCCGAACGGGTCTAAATCGTTAGAGCAGTTGATGGAGAATCCGTGCATTGTGGTGTTCTTGGCAACTCTGATTCCGATGGCGGCAATCTTCTTATCTTGCTCACCATTTTTACCGACCATCCACACACCGCTGCGACCTTCGACCCGCTCGGCGTGAATATCTAGCGAAGCTAGCACATTGATCAAAATTTCTTCAATAATGCGAACGTATTTCACTACGTCAATTGGCTCGGGCAGGCGCACGATGGGGTAGCCCACGAGTTGTCCGGGACCATGCCAGGTGAGTTTACCGCCGCGGTCAATTTTGACGACGCGCGTGGAGGAATCCTGCGGGTACTCGTGGTCTTCGGTGCGTTTACCGGCTGTAATAACTGACTCATGTTCTAGCAAGAGAACGGTGTTTTGCTGTTCCTGGGCAGCCACCTTCGCATGTACTTTTTGCTGAAGTTCTAGCGCTTCAACATAATCTACAAAATCGGGTGCAAAACCAACCCGTTCAATGTTCACGGTCATGTATCTACCCTAACGCCATTGAGGAAAGGAGAGAAACCGCGGGGACTGTGAGATTGAACGAGCAAATAATCCGCACCCCACAGAAGGAATCTGCGTTACAAACCAATGTGACGCTTTAAGACGGTTTCGCTCTCAACTTCAAAGGGAAGGTGACAAGTACCGATACTGAAGCTGTGGATAACTCTGGGCGCGGATTGGCGCGGTGCGGTATTAGTATCCCTATGAAGAACGAAGAAACCGCACCAGAGAATCAAGCCGTATCTGCGCCGTCGAACCAGCTCATTGACCTGAGATTTTCGATGTACTCCGATACTGAACGATCCATCTGGTCAGCTAGGTATCAACCTACTTCAGAACAGGACATCTTAGGTATCCCTGCTGGGACTTACTGTATGGAAGAAATTCCCCACGGACCAGCTTCCGAAGCACTTCTGCGCCCTGCGGATCGCCTCTGCGCACTCACCCAGCACCAGCACGTTGCCACGGTATTTGCTCTTGCCAGCTCCGGAGCCAGGGACCAAATCTGGTACGAGCAGGTTGACGGCGGAACCCTTGCCCAAGCTATCTCCCAGCGCGGTAAACTTCCCGGTGAAGAAGTAGCAACCATAGCTGCGGGGCTTGTATCTGCCATGACGTGGTTTCATCAGCAACAAATGGCTTTTACAGAGTTCACCGCTCACCGCATATTTTTCACCTCTAACGGTACACTCAAGGTCTTGGCGCCCGATGTAGATTTGCGGGGCAAGAACTCTACGGTTGCCGAAGAATACTATCGAAAAGATATCGCAGCTGTTGCATCTATCCTGTGGGAATGTTTGACAGGTGAGGCACCCGGGGACGTTCTCCACCGTCCGCCGCTTAAACTCTTGCTTCCCGCCACCAAACCAGAGCTCGGCGTCACTCTTGAACACGCCATTGACCAAGATAAGCCGCAGCCAAGCCTTCAAGAAATCAACGCCATCATTCAGCATCATTTCTCTGCGCAGCCCGTTGACCTTTTTGCTAGCGCCCATCCCTCGGTCAGAGGGGAGCTACCCGCGCGTCGCCAACCCTCCAAGAAAAAGGCAACATCGCAGAAAGTACTGGGGAGTAAGGTCTCTCAACCAGCGCAGGGAATACAGCAGAAACTGAGACGTGCCGGCAGCGCATGTCTGATTTTGGCTATCATCGGTGCAGGCTCTTATGCACTTTTCGAACACCTCAACTCTCCTACAGCACCGGTTACTGCTGAGAGCCAGGAAACTTCCCCCCAGACTTCTATGGCAACTACATCGCTGGAAGCATCACCCATGGCTGAACAAAACCCTGAGGAAATCATGACTCATCTGGTGGAGCAACGAAATTCTGTACTCGCCCAAGGACAGCGTACTCTCATTTCCTCCTATGCTCTATCTGGCTCAAACCTGGAAAAGCAGGACGCTCAGTTACTCTCCCGGGATACGCATAGAACGTTGAAATCTATGCCCTTGAACATCGTTTCTATCGAAGATATGCAGACGGACGGCGGGGAGCTGAGTATGAGAGTAACTCTTTCCGCAGATAAACCAGATAACTTCACCCCTGAGAACGCCCAGAGCATGGGGCTCACCCTTAAAGGTAATACGGTCCAACAAGAGGTGACTTTCACGGTGCGGCAGAGCGATGAAGGGTGGCGTCTTATTTCTGCGGAACCTCGTTCACCCTCAAAGACTTCCTCTTAAACTCAAAGTGCCTCCGCTCAACAGCGGAGGCACTTTTAAATCAACGGTGAACGAATTAGAGAAGAATCGTTGCGATGGCGATATTAATCAGACCCAAGCCGCCTACGGTGTGAGCCAAAGGAATATTGCGAGCGGCTTCCAGATTGCCAGTTGCGCGCGCCTGCTTATATTTCTTCTGTCCGAAGAAAGCAGCGATAGCCACGATAATGCCCAGAAGCATCTTGATGCCAACGTACATGTGGAACATGGTGTTCGATTCTGAACCCAGATTGCTCATCATAATGAAATACAGGGCAAAACCAGTCACAATCTGTAGCAGAGCCGCATGGAACTGCCCGGGCACTACAATGCCTTTTTTGAAGTTAGCAATCCAGATACCAACCACCATAGTTGCACCTAAAACGTGCAAGAAAACGAGAATACTTGTTGCGATAGCCATGACCTTAGTCTACTTAAGATAACCCACCTTTATCGACAGTCTGTGACTAAATATGTAGTGGAACAGAGCACCAAAAAGGGAGCCGCAGCAAAAACTGCGACTCCCTTCTTATCAACCCTTGAGGATCTCTACGGTTTAGAGACCTAGCTCAGCTTCAAATGCTGCTTCTTCAAGGCGCTGCTTGAGGAAGTTCAAGAAACGGCCAGCGTCTGCACCATCGACTACACGGTGATCGTAAGTCAAGGAGAAGTAAGCGAGGCTACGGATAGCGATTACATCGTTGCCATCAGCATCCTGGATTACAGCAGGGCGCTTGTTGGTCGAACCAATGCCCAAGATAGCTACGTTGGGCTGGTTGATGATCGGGGTGAAGAATACACCGCCGGTCTGACCGGTGCTAGAGATAGTGAAGGTTGAACCGGAGAGTTCCTCAGGACCAATCTTGCCATCGCGCGCACGACCTGCGACGTCGCCAATCTTTTTAGCCAAACCGGAGATGTTCAAATCGCCGGCGTCCTGAACTACAGGAACGAGCAGACCCTTGGGGGTATCTACTGCAAGACCAATGTTTTCAGAACCGTGGTAAGTGATTTCCTTGAGGTCTTCAGACATCGAAGCGTTGAACTGCGGGAACTGCTGCAGAGCCTCGGTCACTACCTTGGTGAAGAAGGGCAGGAAGGTGAGCTTAGCACCCTCGCGAGCTGCAAAGCCATCCTTAGCCTTGTTGCGCAAAGCAACCAGACGGGTCAAATCAATTTCCTGAACAGTGGTCAGCTGAGCTGAAGTCTGCAGGGATTCAACCATACGCTTAGCGATGGTCTGGCGGATGCGGGGAGCCTTTTCAGTGGTACCGCGCTTGGATGACGCCGCAGCCTTGGGAGCTGCCTGCTTCTGAGGAGCTGCGGGGGTAGCGGGAGCCAGCGAAGGAGCAGATGTATCTGCTGCTGCGGATGACTCGGAAGATGCCTTCTTAGCCTCTGCTGCTGCCTGAACGTCCTGCTTGCGGATACGACCGCCAACGCCGGTGCCCTTGATGGTGGAAAGGTCAATGTTTTCCTGCTTCGCCAGCTTGCGAACCAAAGGAGTTACATAGACGTCGCCGGATTCAGAGGACTCTGAAGAATCGCTGGACTTAACGTCAGCCTGCTCAGCCTGAGCAGCTTCTGTTTCGTCCTTCGCAGGAGCTTCAGCTTCTTCTTTTTCTTCAGCAGGAGCGGGCTTCTGATCTTCCTTCTTCTCTTCAGCAGGAGCTTCAGACTTTGAAGAAGCAGCGGATGCATCGCCAACGATAGCCAGAACCTGGCCAACCTCAGCTTCTTCGTCTTCTTCAACGCGGATTTCCAGAAGGGTACCTGCAACGGGTGAAGGAACCTCGGTGTCTACCTTGTCAGTGGAAACTTCGAGAAGGGGCTCGTCAACCTCTACGGTCTCGCCAACTTCCTTCAACCAGCGGGTAACGGTACCTTCGGTCACGGACTCGCCCAGTGCGGGAAGAGTTACTTCCTGACCCTCGGAGGAACCGGAAGTAGACTTGGACTCGGTTGCAGGGGTTTCCTCTGCAGCGGTCTCTTCTGCCTGCTCTTCAGCTTCCTCTTCAAGGGGAGCTTCGTCTTCAGCCTTCTGAGCTGAGGAGTCGTCGGATGAACCGGAGCCGTCGCCGATGATGACGAGCGCGCCACCAACCTCTACGTCTTCGTCTTCTTCAACCAGAATCTTCTCAACGGTACCTGCAACGGGTGAAGGGACCTCGGTGTCTACCTTGTCGGTGGAAACTTCGAGAAGGGGATCGTCAACGGATACGGTGTCGCCAACTTCTACGAGCCAGCGGGTAACGGTACCCTCGGTAACGGATTCGCCCAGTGCGGGCAGTTCTACTGTGTGGGACATGCTCTTTCTCGTCTCTTTCGTGTAGATGCTTAGTCGTACAGTGCGAAGGCGGCGGTTTCGCAACCGCCACCTTCTCAGTCTTTATTAGCCGTGCAGGGGAGCGCCGGCAAGTGCCATAGCGGCTTCACCCAGTGACTCGTTCTGGGTGGGGTGTGCGTGGATGAAAGTTGCAACGTCTTCGGGGAATGCTTCCCAAACAACCCACATCTGAGCCTCACCAATCTGCTCGCCCATACGCTTACCTACAGCGTGAACGCCAACGATGGGGCCGTCCTTTTCACGAACAACCTTGACCAGACCGCCGGTGCCCAAGATGGAGGATTTGCCGTTGCCCGCGAGGTTGTATTCAGCGACCTCAACGTTATCCTTACCGAATTTCTCTTCAGCCTTGGGCTGGGAGTAACCGACTGAGGCAATTTCGGGGTTGCAGAAAGTGACCTTGGGAATGTTGATGTCTTCAACAACCTGAGGCTTCAAACCTGCAATTTCTTCAACGACGAAGCGACCCTGCTGGTAGCCGCGGTGAGCAAGCTGAACACCGGGCACGATGTCACCGATTGCGTAGATGTTACCTACGCCGGTGTGCAGACGCTCGTTGGGGATAACGAAACCGCGATCCAGGGTGATGCCCTGATCTTCATAACCGAAGCCTTCGGTGTTGGGACCGCGACCGACAGCAACGAGGCAAATCTCGGCTTCGAACTCTTTACCGTCTTCGAGGGTTACCTTCACACCTGAATCGTTCTGCTCAACAGTCTTGAAGAGCTTGCCGGTGCTGAACTTAATCTTGCGCTTCTTGAATTCGCGCTCAACCACCTTGATAATGGAGGGATCTTCGTTAGGTACCAGGTGGGGCAGACCTTCGATGATGGTGACCTCTACACCCATGGAGTTCCACATGGAAGCGAACTCAGAACCGATGACGCCGCCGCCAAGAACGATAGCGCTCTTGGGGAGGTAATCCATCTGCAGAGCTTCGGTGGAGGTGAGTACGCGATCCTTGATTTCAAGACCAAAGGTCTTAGAAACGGAACCGGTAGCAAGGATGATGTGCTTACCCTTGTATTCGGTGCCATCAACGGTGATGGTGTCTTTGCCGGTGAGTTTACCTTCACCTTCAATGACGGTGACCTTCTTCATTTTCAGAAGACCGGTCAGACCCTTGAACTTGCCGGCAACGATGCCGTCTTTGTAATCGCGAACCTTAGCCATATCAATGGACTCGAATTTGACGTTGATGCCAAACTTCTCAGATTCCTGTGATTCTTCAGCAACTTCTGCAGCGTGCAGATATGCCTTGGTGGGGATGCAACCGGTATGGAGGCAGGTACCACCCAGGTTGCCCTTTTCGACGAGGCCAACAGTGAAGCCAAGCTGCACTGCTCGCAGAGCAGCTGAGTAGCCTGCGCTACCGCCACCGAGGATGAGGATGTCGAATTCTTTTGCTGTTTCGGGCACTGTAACGCTCCCTTGCGTAGGTCTGGGTCAATATGACCCTTACTTTTTATCGTCGTTCTTAGTTTATTAGTCGATGGTGAATATGACCTAAAATATTCGGTCTATTTCCGTTGAATGTGATAAACAATGAACTTTCTTCTAACGGTACAGTACCGCATCTCGAAGAAATGATAAGAAAGCTGTGTTTTCTATGGGCTTTGGTCAATACCTGGAGATTAGACCAGGTTTTCGAGGAACTTCACCACGGTTGCAAGAGATGCACCCGTTGCCTCTTTTGGTGTAAAACCGTGGGCTGAACCTTCGTTGAAGGAAGGACCTGCAATATCGAGGTGAGCCCATGGAATTTTCTTCCCATTTTTCTCACCGACGAATTCTTCGAGGAACAGACCGGCAATTAACATGCCACCCATACGGGAGTCACCCATATTCTTCACATCAGCTACGGGGGACTTCAACTCTGAGCGCATGTGCTCAGGCAGGGGCATTGCCCAGAAATCTTCACCGGCTTCTAAGGATGCTTCCACAACTTTATTGCGGGTGGTCTCTTCACCCATGACTGCAGCGTAGCGGGTGCCGAGTGCGACCATCTGTGCGCCGGTCAGGGTTGCGACATCGAGAATAAAATCAGGGTTGGATTCTGAGGCATACGCTAGCCCATCTGCCATGACCAGGCGACCTTCGGCGTCGGTATTCAAAACTTCCACTGTGGTGCCACCGCGCATCACCAAAACGTCCTCGGGTCGAATCGCCGATCCGCTGGGCATATTCTCGGCGATGCAAAGGTAAGCGGTAACTTCTACCGGTAATTCCAGTTCAGCAGCAGCTGCAACAGCGTTGAGAACGGTCGCTGCACCTGCCATATCTGACTTCATAGGAATCATGGAATTAGCAGGCTTCAGAGAGATACCGCCGGTATCAAAAGTGATGCCTTTGCCCACGAGTGCAACCGATTTTTTGGCCTTCTTGGGGGAGTACTTAACTTCTACCAGACGGGGCGGGCGAACGGAGCCCTGTCCTACGCCCAAAATGCCGCCAAAGCCCTCTTTAGCAAGTTTTTTCTCATCAAAGATTTTGACCGAAACGTCGGTTAGATCTGCGACTCGCTCCTGAGCTTTCTGAGCAAAGGAATCAGGGTAAAGGTGGCTGGGAGGAGTGTTCACGAGACGACGGGTGGAATCCACCGCCTGTCCCAAGATGAGCGCACGGGTGAGGGCAGGAGTAGCCTGTGAGGTTTCCACATCGCTAATTATGACGACGCTTTCAACCGGTGCCTTGACCTCTTCTAGATTCTTGGTGCGTAGCTGGGTGTCAACGAAAGCACCAAATGCTGCACCTTCAGCGATAGCTGCAACAGCTTCAACTGAATCTGCACGAAAATCAATGGCAATTTCTGCGAAACCGGCGAGTTGTTGTACTGCCGAACCTGCTGCCAGTCGGAACGTATTGAGCTGATCTTGAGGGTTCTCGGTGGGAGCGCCTAGGCCGATAATTGCGACGACGTCGGTGGCAGTTCCTTCGAAACCGGGCAGACGGGTTAGCTGATCGGCAGAACCGGTCACTCCCATATCTTTCAGGATGGCCTGGAGCCCTTCAGCAGTCTTGGAATCTAGCGAATGTTCTGCCAACTGCGGACCCTGCTCGGTAGAGTAGGCACCGAGGACAAGAACCTGAGCTTCAAGCGCTTCTAAATCTGATGAGGCAACGGAAAACATGAGATCAGCTGATTCAGTCATCTCTCTCCTTATATATCTGGTGTACATTGAGGCGGAATAGAACTCCACCGCCTAGAGTTATAGAACCATGAAGGCTCAATATGACTTACTGTTTCAGCATAGTAGGTTATGTGCCACACTTTCACGTGGCAGTACATTCAATGTATTAAAGTAGTCTGAATCGTTGTAAAGAAAGAGGGGCTAGAATGCTAGATCCAGAAAGCCTGTACCTGGTGCAATCTGGCGCATTAGATAACGAGAGACTTCATCATTTGCCCCTGGTGATTTCGCTTCACCATCCTCAAGACGCAGGTGGGACGGCAGGTTTGTTGGGAGATGTTCTCCTCAAGGAACTCCAGCATGCCTCTATCGTAGAATTCGATGCTGATCGCTTGCATGACTATCGCGCCCGTCGTCCGCGTATTAAATATGTGCAGGATCACTTTGAAGATCCTGTGATGCCTCAGCTTAAGCTTTACGCGGTAGAGGACAGACTTGAGAAGCCTTTTTTACTGTTGACAGGTACCGAGCCTGATCTCCAATGGCAACGGTTTGTGCAGGGCGTTGTAGGAATTGCTGAACAGCTAGAAGTCTCAGTAGCACTGATTGTCAGCGGTTTTCCTATGCCCGTGCCGCATACCCGAGCTTTGCCGGTTACTGCGCATGGTTCCCGTAAAGATTTATTGCGGGGTATTTCTGGATGGAAGCCGGTTGCAGAAATGAGTGGCTCGGCTTCGAGCTTGTTGGAAGTAGCATTGACCGATGCTGGAATTGGTACTGCAGGGTTTGGTGTAAATGTGCCCCAATATCTAGCAGAAGCAGAACTGCCTCAAGCAGCTTTGCTGGCCATGGAGCACCTTTCAATGGCGGTCAAACTTTCGTTGCCCACCGATCAATTGATTGATGCTGCCGATGCCGCTCTGACTCAGATTAACGAGCAGGTTGAGGCTAACCCTGAGGTGGGGGCAATGATCAATCGTTTGGAAGAGAGTTACGACTTCAATATGAAGAACGTTGAATCTTCTATGCTCACGCTGGCAGAACGTGAGGAAGGTAAGTTGCCGGATCGTGATGAGCTGGGTGCTGTTATCGAAGATTATTTGGCTCGAATGGACGACGAAGGTGGTTCTGCCACCAGTCGTGAGCTTGATTCGTAGCTTAACTGCTAAATGTAACTTCCGTTGAAGCCATAGGCTGATTGGGGAACCGATAGCACGAGAAAAATGTGGAAAACTCATGTGTGCTTGTCAGAGAATGACAGTGCCTATAAGTTTTCCACATTTTTTCATATGATCTCAAACTGCATTAAATGACATCAATAATCAAGTTTATGACTACACTTGATGCTTTTTCCGATTTCAATACTCCTTCTCCCGTACGCGGGGTGAGCGACGTCGTTGCCTACACCATTCATAACCTCGGTTTTTGGCCCACACGCTCCGTCGTCCTGGTAGCTACCGGCGCCCGCCATATGGGTCCCGTATTAAGAGTGAACTTAGAAGATATCTCTGAAAATGAGGCTTCTGCACTGTTGGATTACCTCTTTGACATGATGCCCACCTCCTTGGCAGAGGGGGAACAGGTTGATCGTTTCTTCTTGCTGATCTTTGGCGAAGGCGGTGAAGTGCGCACACGTCAGCTCACAGCCTCGCTCAGACAGACTCCAACCCTCGAAGAAATTCAGAAGGACGCTGCTGAGGCAAAAATTTGCCAGGCGTGGATTAGAGCGGGAATGCACATTACAGATACTCGAGGAATCCTGTTTTGCGATTTACTTTTTATCGGGTCGGTCTCTCGCTGGGAAATGGAACCCACTGAACCAGCGATGGTCTTCTCCGGGTTTATCGATGACATTCAAAAATGCCCGCTCTATCTTGACCTGATGCTGAAGGGGTCTTCAGTTCTCCCCACCGAAGAACAAGCGGTTCAAGCACAATCGTCGCCTCTCAATGCAACGAATAATCAGGCAGAATATCAGGCTTGGCTGGACGACGCTGAATACTGGTTTGCCCACTATCTGCAAGTCATCCATGGTGCAGACTCTGATTATTGCCGGGACTATCTCGGTCAAAAATATGCCGAAAATCTGCTGTGGGATGCCGCGATTCAAACTATTTCCAGGACGCGCAGGGAACGCTTCAGCGCAGAAGAGCGTCTTCATGAAGATGCACTTTATGCAGACCACATCAGAGAAATACTGACGCCCCAGCTTGCGGGGTATTTGCTAGCAACCCTCTCGTCGGTGACATCCGGGCAATTCATTCTTTATGCGGCTGCGACGTCCACCAACCTTCTCACCCAACTCTTTGCAGATTTACATCGAGAGCAAACTCATTTAACTGCCAGTGCTGAAAATTTCCAGAATTCCTCTGTTCTATTGGTTCCTGTTGATCACACCGGGCAGCCTTTCATTGATGACTGCATCCGAAAACTGGCGGACATCAAGAATTTTGCAGAAGTGGTAGACCAGAATGATGAACTATCATCGGGGGCAGAAGACTTCGCTGAAATGATGATGGGGAACAGTATCTTGGGCCCAGACTGGAAAAATATTGGTCTCCTGGAGCAGGTCATCCTGCAAATGCAGGAAATAGCCGATGACGAGCGTAGCGCCTACCTTGCCGTCGTCCAGGCATGGATTGCATGGTTCAAGGGTTCGAGTTCAACCGCTTCTCGGCATCTCGCTCGGGCCCGCCAGACGTGGGAGATTTCGCTCCTGCCGCTCGATGCCCTGTTGGAAAATTCATTGTTACCTCGCTGGCTTCAAGAAGAATCCCAGTGTTTCAAAGAAAGTAAATGGACATAAGCGCTGTGTGCTGTCGCTCATTGGGGGACAAAATGCAAAAATTGAGCAACAGCACGTGGCGGCGCGCCCGTTCTGCACACGAACTAGCCCATCATCTGCCATACTTTAGTACTGACCCCGTTTAAGTCCGAAAACAGTAAATTGTCAAGAGAAATGGGAATATCTTTCTACGCCAAGCCGTTGAAAAGAATAGTTCCCGTCAGGCACTTACTGTTTTTACTGAATTTTTCAGTTCAGACTTGACAGGGTCTTAGGTGTTTTGACTGTTCTGGATTTTTTCCATCGGTCACGTATAAGGAAAGGTTCTCTGTGTCACCTGCTGCACAACAGAAGGCGTCTGATAGTACAAAGGCTAGTAAGACCACCACGGCTAAAAAGAAGCCTTCAACCCGCTCAAAGGCAACCACTAAAGCGGCAAAGGCAAATGAAGAAGCTGAAGAAGTAGAAGAAACCACGGCTACTTCATCCACAAAAACTGCAAAAAAAACCACTGCCACGAAGGCAAAGAAGACAACTGCGAAGAAAACCTCGCAGGCTGTTGCCGACGACTTCGAAGAAGACGACGAGGTAGCGAGCACCGATCTTGATGAAGATGAGGTGTTAGATTCCGATGAAGACTCTGAAGAGGAAGATTCGGATGTAGATAACGAAGAGAAGACTGCAAAAGAAGAAGAAAAGAAGCAGTCTGAAAAAGTCGCTGCAAAGCGTAACGGCTTTGTGCTCACCGCCAACGATGACGACGATGCCCCCGCGCAGCGCGTGATTGCCCCCGGCGCTACTGCGGACCCCGTCAAGGACTACCTGAAGCAGATCGGTAAGGTTTCCCTGCTGAATGCTGAGCAGGAAGTCGACTTGGCTATGCGTATTGAAGCCGGTTTGTACGCTGAGCATAAGCTCAAGGACAACCCGGATATGGATGCGCAACTTAAGAAGGAACTTCGCTGGGTTATTCACGACGGACGTCGCGCGAAGAACCACCTGCTAGAAGCTAACCTTCGTCTCGTGGTGTCGCTGGCTAAGCGTTATACCGGCCGCGGAATGCTCTTCTTGGACCTCATTCAGGAAGGTAACCTCGGTTTGATCCGCGCGGTAGAGAAGTTTGATTACTCCAAGGGCTTCAAATTCTCCACCTACGCAACCTGGTGGATTCGCCAGGCTATTACCCGCGCTATGGCTGACCAGGCACGTACCATTCGTATTCCTGTTCACATGGTTGAGGTCATCAATAAGCTGGCGCGCGTACAGCGTCAGATGCTTCAGGACTTAGGCCGCGAACCCACCCCTGAGGAACTGGCAAAAGAGCTAGACATGACCCCTGAAAAGGTCATCGAAGTTCAGAAGTACGGCCGCGAGCCTATCTCCTTGCACACCCCCCTGGGTGAAGACGGAGATTCGGAATTCGGTGACTTGATTGAAGACTCCGAAGCTGTAGTACCCGCCGACGCTGTGTCCTTCACTCTGTTGCAGGAACAGCTTCACTCGGTACTCGATACGCTTTCAGAGCGCGAAGCTGGCGTTGTCGCCATGCGCTTTGGCATGACCGACGGGCAACCCAAGACCTTAGACGAAATCGGCAAGGTATATGGCGTCACTCGCGAACGTATCCGCCAGATTGAGTCCAAGACGATGTCTAAACTGCGCCATCCTTCCCGCTCACAGGTTCTGCGCGATTATCTTGACTAAGAAAATCTGAAGAATCTGGGCATAAAAATAGTCGGTGCTTCTCTCTAACACCTGGAGAGGCACCGACTATTTTTTATCGTCAAAAGTTATGCTAAGCGGTCAGTCTGATTATCCCATTCAGCAGCTACCTGCTGCAGTCCGCTTTCATTCTCCCGTGCGTGATGGCCGCAGAAGTAGAGCTCGTTGCCTGAATTGAGGACGACGCGCACGTACGCCTGCGCTCCACATGCATCGCAACGGTCGGCAGTAGTGAGTTCACGGCTTTGAAGTGTTGCAGTCATGATTTTGTCCTTTCATAGATGATGAGGTTGTATCCATATAACCATGCAGTACTGGTTCTCATTCCGGCTTTCGCTTTCAGAATAGAGCGCAGGTCTTATTGTGCAGTGGAAATTCGTGGGCGTCTCAGCTCACGGCGCACGTTGCCCCAGATCAGTGCGCCGGTTTCAAAAACAACATAAAATATCTAGGTACCCGAGCAGAGAATGGAGAGCCCCTCTTGGCAGCTTCGAACTATACCGCGCAAAACCTTTCCGTACTGGAGGGGCTGGAAGCGGTTCGCAAACGGCCTGGTATGTACATCGGCTCTACCGATTCTCGCGGGTTGATGCACTGTCTCTGGGAAATCATCGATAACTCGGTGGATGAGGCACTCGCCGGGTATGGCCAGTCCATAGAAATCATTCTCTATAAAGATGGTTCGGTTGAGGTACGCGATGACGGTCGTGGTGTTCCGACTGATATTGAACCGCGCACCGGGCTCACCGGTGTCGAAGTGGTGTACACCAAACTTCATGCCGGCGGTAAGTTTGGCGGTGGATCTTATTCAGCGTCGGGTGGTTTGCACGGCGTGGGCGCGTCGGTTGTGAACGCGCTCTCAAGCCGCTTGGATGTTCAGGTGGATCGTGGTGGCAAGACGTATCAAATGAGTTTCCGCCACGGAATCCCAGGGCAGTTCGAAAAGAGCCGTACCCCCAAACCAGAGGCAGAATTTACACCCTCACAGAAGCCCAATGACGCGCTCATTGTAGTGGGAAAAGCTAAACGAGGTGTAACAGGTACTCGTGTGCGCTACTGGGCTGATCCGCAGATTTTTACTCCCGATGCCAAATTCAGTTATGACAATTTGGCACAGCGCGCTCGTCAGACGTCGTTCCTCATCCCCGGATTGCGTATTGCTATTCGCGACGAACGGCGCTTAGCAGGTACTCGCGGTGAGTTTGAAACCCACGAGGAAGTTTTCCAGCACGATGGGGGAATTTCCGAATTTTGTGATTATCTGGCGACCGATTCTTCAGTGACTGATATCTGGCGTTTCCAGGGACAGGAAACGTTCAAAGAAACCGTGCCGGTACTCGATGAGAACGGGCATTCTCAGCTCACCGAAGTGGAGCGCGAGTGCGAAGTCGATATTGCCCTGCGCTGGGGTATCGGCTATGAAACCAATATCCGCTCGTTCGTCAATATTATTGCTACTCCCAAGGGCGGCACTCACCTCACCGGTTTTGAACAGGGATTGTTGAAAACTTTCCGTAAGCACCTGGGCGATAACGCACGCAAATTTAAGGTCGGCGCAAACGAAAAGATTGAAAAAGACGACGTCTTAGCCGGTCTGACCGCGGTTCTGACCGTGCGCCTGGCTGAACCTCAATTTGAAGGACAGACTAAAGAGATTCTTGGTACGCCTGCGGTACGGCAGATTGTGTCCAAAGTGGTCTCCAAGGAACTAGCCACCAAGTTGAAAGCAACTGCCCGCGCGGATAAACAGCAGGCAAGTTCTTTGAGTGAAAAAGTTGTAGCGGAAATGAAATCACGAATCTCCGCGCGCGTTCATAAAGAAACCCAACGGCGCAAAACCGCCCTGGAAACTTCTTCAATGCCGGCAAAACTGGTGGATTGCCGGTCCGATAACGTCGAGCAGTCTGAGCTGTTCATCGTAGAGGGCGACTCGGCGCTGGGTACCGCGCGTCTGGCTCGTTCGTCGAGCTATCAGGCGTTGTTGCCTATCAGAGGCAAAATTCTCAACGTTCAAAAGGCATCACTCACCGATATGCTGGCGAATGCCGAGTGCGCTGCCATCATCCAGGTGATTGGGGCAGGTTCTGGCCGTACTTTTGATTTAGAGGTAGTGCGTTACGGCAAGATCATCATGATGACCGACGCCGACGTCGATGGCGCTCACATCCGAACCTTGCTACTCACTCTGTTCTACCGCTATATGCGACCTCTGGTTGAAGCCGGTCATGTCTATGCTGCTGTGCCACCGCTACACCGCATTGAGGTGATTCACCGCGGCAAGCCCAATGAGATGGTCTACACCTACTCGGAAAAGGAACTGGGCGATTATCTTGCCCAGTTGCAGGCTCAGGGGAAGAACTTCAAAGAGCCAATTCAGCGGTACAAGGGTTTGGGTGAAATGGACGCCGATCAGCTGGCAGAGACCACGATGGATCCGCGCCACCGTTTGCTTCGCCGGGTGCGTATTGAGGACGCGGAAGCGGCGGAGAGAGCTTTTTCGCTCCTCATGGGGTCTGAGGTCGCTCCACGTAAGGAATTTATAATCAATGGGGCGCATCAGCTCGATGAAAGCCAAATTGATATGTAGTCCGGTGTGCACTGCGAGGTAAAAGCTCTTTTTATTTTGGTGGAATCGCACCCCAAAATGTGATTTGAACCACTAAAATAATAAGTATGGTTCATCATAATGCACAGAAACCCGCCGTCGTTGTTACTCTCACCGGCGCTGCCGGTCAAATTGGCTATGCCACGCTTTTCCGAATTGCCTCCGGTGCCATGCTGGGGGCCAATACCCGCATCCGTCTTAATCTTTTGGAAATACCTCAGGCGCTTGGCGCTTTAGAAGGTACTGCCATGGAACTCACCGATTGTTCTTTCGACCTGCTTGATGGGGTCAATATTTTCAGCGATCCCCGCCGAGCATTCGAAGGGTGTGACGTCGCGTTACTCGTGGGCGCTAAACCGCGTTCCAAAGGGATGGAGCGAGCCGATCTGCTCGAAGCAAATGGCGCAATTTTCTCTGAACAAGGGCGCGCTCTCAATGAGGGCGCTAGCTCCGATGTACGTGTAACGGTGGTGGGTAATCCTGCCAACACCAATGCTCTGATTACAGCTTCGCACGCACCGGATATCCCGCTTGAACGATTCACCGCACTCACCCGCCTGGACCACAACCGCGCGGTGGCTCAGTTGGCGAAAGCAACCGGGGTGCATCCCCGAGATATCGAAGGAGTGGCTATTTGGGGCAACCATTCGGCGAGCCAATTTCCCTCGCTAGAACATGCAACCATCGCAGGTCGAGCCGCTCTTGAAGTTCTTGCCGAGAAGAATCTAGGGGAGCAGTGGCTTTCTAAAGAATTCATTCCGCGCGTAGCCAACCGCGGCGCCGAAATCATTCAGGTACGTGGGGGATCATCGGTGGGGTCAGCGGCAAATGCAGCTCTGGAACATGTCAACCTATGGAACACATCCAATTCTGTGAAAGGGCCGCAGATTACCTCCATGGCAGTACCCAGCACAGGGGAATACGGCGTTGAAGAGGGGCTAATTTGTTCGTTCCCCGTTACCTGTGGAGGTGGCGAATACCGTGTGCAAGAAGGGCTGAAGCTATCAGAGGCAGGACGCCGCCGGTTTGAAAAATCAGTTGAAGAACTCCGTCAGGAAAAAGCGGCGGTTGAAAGCCTAGGTTTGCTGGGTAATCGATAGGATGAGACCAGCCGATAGGGTAAAAAATACCTTATGAGAATCATCATGAAAAAGAGGGTTATGTCAGCTCCTCCATTTTCAGGATAATTTGAAAATCGTAGCGAAAATTCCCGAAAGTTTTCCCAGGAAGAATTCGGGGATTTTTGCGCTTAAAAGGAGAAAGGAAGAGGCTTTCGTGGGGGACGTGGGAAAACATCCACAAGGGGCACACAAGATAACAAAAAAACATACGTCCATCAGGCAGTTGAGGTTTTCAGAACCTTAATTCGTGCGTCAAGAGGAGCGCTGATTCACTGCAGAGAAGCGCACTGTTTTACCGGGGAACACTCAGAATATCGGGGGTATGGTGAGGGGAAACTTTTTGGTTACATCACAACACCTGACTTCTCACGAAAGAGGAAGGCATGGATCCGCTCACCATCGCTCGCTGGCAGTTCGGTATAACCACCGTCTACCACTTCTTTATGGTGCCACTGACCCTAGGTTTAGGACCTCTGGTCGCGTTTTTTCACTGGCGCTACGTTCGTACCGGCGCAGAACGGTATAAAAGACTCACAAAATTCTGGGGCAAACTCTTTATCATCAACTTTGCCATGGGTGTTGCCACAGGGCTCGTGCAAGAATTCCAATTCGGCATGGCATGGAGCGAATATTCGCGCTTCGTAGGAGATGTATTTGGGGCACCGCTTGCGCTTGAAGGCTTGCTTGCCTTCTTCTTCGAATCAACCTTCATCGGACTGTGGATTTTCGGCTGGGGCAAACTCAAACCAGCAATTCACGCCACCACCATCACCATTGCGGTTGCTGGTTCGTGGGCATCTGCTTACTTCATCCTGGTGGCTAATTCGTGGATGCAGCACCCTGTAGGTGTTGAGATGAAAGAGGGACGCCCGGTCATGACCGACGTTTGGGCAGTGCTCACCAACAGCACAGCCCTGGTAACCGTTCCCCACGTCCTCGCCGGTGCCCTTTTGGTAGGCGGCGCTTTCCTGGTCGGTCTTTCCTGGTGGCATCTGTGGCGACGTCGTCAACTGGGCATCGACACGGTAGTGGATGGCAAAGTTGTTATTGGCGAGCGCAGTGAAGGTGCTCGCGATGCAGAAGATTTCCATGCTTGGCGTTACGCGCTTCGTTTTGGTGCCGTCATCGCGATAGCGGGCTTCTTGGGCACAGCCTTTACCGGTCACGCTCAGGCGCAGTTGATGATTCAGCAGCAGCCCATGAAGATGGCTGCGGCAGAGGCTGCGTGTGAAGATGGTACCTCCTTCTCTGTGTTCTCTTATTCGATAGATCCGTCGTCGCAGAGTTGTGATCATCTAACTACGCCCCTCGAAGTTCCAGGTTTGCTCTCGTTTTTGGCGTATGAGAATTTCTCTGAGCCGGTTCCTGGGGTGGAGACTCTGCTGAAGCAATATCAGGATGAATTGGGCACACATTATCCTGATGATCCTGAGCGTTTTGGGCAGATGGCGGGGCAGGAGATTACCTATACCCCGATTTTTGAGATTACCTATTACGGATTTCGGGGGATGTTTACTTTTGGCGGGATGAGCGCAGTTGTGGCAATCTATGCGCTGTGGATTACTCGCAAGAAGGGTATGGGAACTGTTCCTGATTCTCGGTGGTTGAAGAATTTCCACTTAATTGCTCTCTGGTTCCCTTTTATTGGAAACACTGCCGGTTGGGTTTTCACCGAGATGGGGCGGCAGCCCTTTGTCGTGGCGCCTAATTTTCAGGAGGATACGTCGGTCATGCTGTTTACCGCTGCCGGTGTATCGCCGGAGGTCAGTGGTGGGACCATCCTGTTCTCGCTCATCGCGCTCGGTTCTCTGTACGCCATTTTGGCTGTGGTGGAGATTTATTTGCTCACGCGGTATGTGCGGGCTGGGATTCCAGCCGCCATGCCTGAGCTGGTGGAGCAGCATGAGGATTCGGATGAGAACAGCAATAATCGCGACGTTTTGGCGTTTGCCTACTAGGGGATAGACATGTTTGAAATTTTTGCTGATCAACCGTTGTTGCCTACCATCTGGTTTATCGTCATCGGGATACTCTTTTGCGGGTATTTAGTGCTTGATGGCTTCGATTTAGGAGTGGGGATGCTCATGAGCAGACTCTTTTCCAAGACTGAAAAAGAACGTCGTCTCTTGCTGAATACGATTGGCCCAGTTTGGGACGGTAACGAAGTATGGCTTATTACCGCAGGGGCAGGAATGTTCGCTTCCTTCCCCTTCTGGTACGCCTCGCTCTTCTCCGCCCTCTACATTCCATTGACTCTCCTGCTGGTATTTCTTATCCTGCGTGTAGTAGCTATCGACTACCGCGGGAAACAGAATAATCCGCGATGGATTAGTACCTGGAACACGCTATTGAGCCTCTCTAGCTTCGGTATCGCATTTTTAATCGGAGCGCTTCTTGCACTCACCACCACTGGGATTCCTCTCAACGAGCGTGGAAATTCCATTGATATTTTCGCCTGGGCCACCTCTCCTTTCACCTACTTAGGCGGTATCGCCGTCGTCTGTTTTTCGCTCATTCAGGGGTTAGCGTTTATTGCTCTCAAAACGGATGGTCCTATTCGTTATAGGGCGAGAGCTGTTCAGCGTCCCCTCATGCTGGTGGGCTCCGCGCCGCTGCTAATCTGGGCTCTGCTACTGCAGTGGAAGGGAGAAAGTGCCGGGATGCTGAGTTATATCCTGTGCCTGGTGGGTGTCCTTGGGCTAATCCTGGGATATATCAGTGCGCTTCAAGGACGCGAGGGACGCAGTTTCGTAGGAAATTCCCTGTTTGTGTGCGGTTCAATGCTGGGTATTTTTCTGGCACTTTACCCCACCGTTCTCCCCTCAACTCTGAACCCGGCACACAGCTTGACAGTTACCAATGCATCCAGCTCGCCCTACACCCTGACCGTCATGTCGTGGGTAGTGGGAATCATGTTGCCACTCATCATTGGCTACCAATGCTGGAGCTACTATCAGTTCCGCCAGCGCATGAAAGTAGAACATATTCCAGATGCTCATGACCCCACAGAACTAGGGGAGAGCAACCAAGCTGTGACGCACAGGTCTCGCCAAAAAGAGCCGGCTAATTCACCAAAATGCTGACCCTCGTTAGACTGAAAGAATCTACTCGCACCGATTCAAAGGATTCGCACCATCAATGGATCAACCTCCACCGCTGGGGCCTTCAGCCCGCAAGCACCTGAGTGTCTTTGCTATCTTTACGATTCTGCGAACACTGTGTTCCATCATGTTCGCTGCGGTCATAGGAACAGCCCTCGCCTATCTAGCACGGCTCACCTACGTTGCCGTTAACTCCGGGGTGGAATACCCATCAGTACACGCTGCGCAACGAGCAATATTTGAGGGAAATGCTCAAGCGCGAGTGGACGGACTCTGGTGGGCAAACTTCGGGCACGAGCCTACAGTCCTCTTGCTGGTGAGCGTGGGGGCGCTCGCCGCACTAGGGCGGGCGCTGGCTGATTGGGCTTTAAGCTATAGCGCGCAAAGGGCTGCTACCGGCGTGAAATCTCAGATACGGGCAAACTTGATTCAGCGAGTGCTGGCCACCGGCGGCGTCGATACCCCGGACGGTACAGGCGGCACCGCCGTCCTCCTGTCACGTGGGCTCAACGCCTTAGATAGTTACTACGCAAAAACTTTGACGGCAATGGTTAGCTCCTTCATTACACCCCTTATTTTGCTGGTTGTTATTGCGTTCTACGACTGGATTTCAGCTCTCATCCTGGTTCTTACCCTTCCGCTCATTCCACTTTTCATGGTTCTGATTGGTAAGACAACCCGGCAAGACACCGCGGTGGCTCAACGCGAGCTACTTCGGCTATCCGACCATATTGTCGAGCTGGTGAAAGGTCTGCCTGTCCTCGTAGGGTTGGGACGTGCACGGAGTCAAGCTGCGGCAATGGGTGACCTGGGCGAACGTTACCGCAAAACCACCATGCAAACCCTGCGTTCGGCATTCCTCTCTTCATTCTGGCTCGAACTGATGACCACGATATCGGTGGCGGTTGTAGCAGTTGTTATCGGCATTCGCTTGGTGCATGGGCAAATGGGGCTAGACGTCGCACTGTTCGCGCTTCTTCTCGCACCCGAGTGCTTCCAGCCTTTGCGCAACCTCGGCTCTGCCTACCACCAATCTGAAGAAGGAATAGCGGCTCTTCGTACTGCCCAGCAAATGATTGACCGCCCAGTACCCGGAAGCATCGTTTCCTTCGAAGGTGATGAACTGCGCGTTTCCAACGTTTCGGTCAGCTACCCCGGCAGACCCCAAATCCTCGACCGAGTCAGTTTTTCATTCCCCCACGGATCAACCACGGCTATCACCGGGTATTCGGGTTGCGGAAAATCCACCTTGTTGGGCGTCATCAGCGGCTCGGTGGCACCGGGACTCATACCTACCGGTAACTCCCAACCCATGAGCGTCAGCGGGGAAGTCTCTGGTACCGGATCGGTCGTGTGGGTGAGTCAATCACCGTCATTCATCGCCACCACTGTCCTCAACGAAGTGGCTCTCTACGGATTCCCGGTCGAAGTGCACTCCATCGAAGACCTCACCGCCGCCCAATCGCTGATCACCCAGGAAAGCCCGCTGGCGCTCTCGCCCAACGGTCGCGCCCGCTACATGAACTATCTCAGTATTGTAGGTTTACAAGAGTATGCAGACCTTTCCCCAGAAGCGCTCAGCGCCGGGCAGATGCGCCGTCTGGCCATTGCCCGTACACTGGCGCGCGTCGATGCTTTGGAAGAGCTGGGGGAGCGCGTGACCGTCCTGGTCGATGAGCCCACCGCCCATTTGGACACCGCGGCAGCCCTGAGGGTGAATGCTTCATTAGCGGCGCTCGCGAAGACGGGCGCGACCTTACTGATCGTGACGCACGACCAATCCCTGACCCGCCGCACCGACTACCATTTACATGCAGTCTCAGGAGCAAGCGGTACAAGGTGGAAGCTCGAACCTTCCAAATCCATTGGCTGGGATTTTGCAGCGTTTAAACGCGCAGTGAACCAACAAAATGACACACAGGTAGCCAAACCAGTTCGAAAGAAATCTCAGGCTGAACCCGTGAAAGCGGGAGGCGTTCTGCAGACCCTTAGTGACGTAAGGGACCTCAGCGGATTAACCATAGCCCAATCGATAGTTCCCATCGTTCTATCGGTACTTTCTGTCTGCTGTGCGGTCGCGCTAACGGCACTCTCTGGTTGGCTGATTGTGCGTGCCGCAGAACAACCAGCGATGATGTACTTGCTCATTGCTGTAGTGGGCGTGCGGTTCTTTGGGCTGGGGCGCGCTACTTTGCGCTACGCTGAACGGCTGAAAACTCACGATGCGATTTTGCGAGCAGCAAATAGTCTGCGCGTTCGCGCCTGGAAATCAGCCGGTCATACAGTGCTCTCTATCCGCTCGCTTCTGAGGGGCGACCATATTCTTGACCGACTCATCGGAGACATCGATGAACTGCGGGATGCCCTGCCTCGAGTTATTCTGCCGGTAGCCTCCCACCTCGTTGTAATGGTGTTGGTGCTTGGAGTGACGGCTCTGACAGTCCCATCTGTTCTTCCGCTCATGGCCATTGCCGTGGCAGTTGCTACCTTTGTGATTCCCGCAGTAGCCCTCTACCTGGATTACCAGGCAGATTCCATAGCGCGCGAGGCAACCTCTGAAATGCTCCGACTCGGTGTATCTACCATGGACTCGGCAGAAGAACTGCGTGCAAACGGTCTGACCTACCTGGCGGTTAAGACCTTTGAGAATAAGGATCGGAAAAACGTTGAAGCTACCCAAGCAACTGCGGGTGCCAGCGGATTCGGTCAGGCCCTCACCGTCCTGTGCTGGTGGGGAGCAGCTTTGGGCGTGGTAGCTTTCTCCTGGAATGACGTGCGCGGAGGAGAAATTGCTGCTCCTTTGGTAGCGGTAGTGGTCCTGATGTGTACCGCCCTTTTTGAAACCACCATTGCCCATCTTGAAGCGGTTCGTTCGTGGCCGGCATTCGCCCACCTAGTTGCCCGGATGCGCCCGCTCATTTCTTTACGAACAGAAGAACAAGAAGCAGCGCAAACACCAGCCGATTTGCTGCGGCAGAAAACTACTGGCGCTCCTATCAACCTGATGCTGGATAATGTTTCCACGCGCTGGCCCGGGATGAAAGAACCTGTTTTTAGCGGGTTGTCTGCCGATATTTGGTCAGGGCAGTGGCTGGGCATCACTGGTCCATCGGGTTCAGGTAAGACGACGGCGCTAGCAGCCCTACTCGGCTTCTTACCCCTGGAATCAGGTTCTATCAGTATCAATGGCAAAGAACTTTTTCAGGAAGATTTGAGGGGATACGCTGCGTGGTGTCCCCAGTCCGCCTACATCTTCGAATCGACCATCGCCAATAATCTTGCGTTAGCCACCGATAGCTCTCAGCGACCCACCGATGAGCAGATGCTCCAGGTGCTCGATCGTGTAGGGCTGGGTAACTTCGTCCGATCCCTACCCCAGGGGCTGCAGACGCCGGTGGGCGCGGGCGGCTCGTACGTTTCCGGTGGACAACGCCAGCGTATTGCAATCGCCCGTACACTGTTAACTGCCTCACCGCTACTGCTCATGGATGAACCCACTGCCCACCTCGATGCTCCTGCAGCTCAAGCTCTGATTAAGGAAGTTGCCGAAGGCACTAAAGGCACCTCTCGACGTCGTAACGGAGTAACGCACCCGGCAGTTATCCTCGTCTCGCACCGAGCAGAAGATATTGCCGCATGCGATCGCACGGTCAAATTAGGCTAGAGCCGAGAGAGCAGAACAACGAAAGAAGACCCCGCGCGATGGCGCGGGGTCTTCTTTGCTAAAGATGAATTGCTCTTAGAAGAGCGGGTCCATAGACTCAGCTACGGCAGTTGACTCAGCCTCTGGCTGGTCGGAAGTTTCCGCCGGGGCACCAGGAGACTTTACTTTTTCTTGACGGGATCCCAATGCACCTAGCAAGTAGCGAGTTTCTTCAAAACTGGGGCCGATCAAAGCAATCGATTGGTTCAGTGAAACTCCTGAGCCGTCTCGCACCCCAAACTCGGTGGGCAATGAACGAGCAACCCCGGCGGCAGTGGTGGCGCGAGCAGGACCAACTCCCACAAAGGCTACGGAAAGTTTTGTCTCCCCCGCTAAGAACCGATGCGCTCGTACACCACCGGTAGCGCGTCCCTTGGCAGGGAATTCGCTGAGTTCGGTTACCTTCGCGGAGGCAGCAGCGCCGTCCTCTGCCGAACCATCCGTTATGGTCACCACCTGAGCGGGAGCACCGGGGGCCGTAACGCCTAAGGCAATGACTCGGTCGTTCTCTGCCAACTTGATGCCCGCAATGCCTCCTCCCAATCTGCCCTGGGGTCGGACCTTGGCGGCATCGAAAGTCAGCAACTTCGCCTGCTCGGTGACCAGGGTGAGATTCAAATCGTTAGAAGCGCACTGATGCACCGCTACCACACGATCTCGGGGCTTGAGCTTGATAATTTCCCACTCATCGGCGTTGAGCGGGTATTCGGGATTCACTCTCTTAATTAGACCGTGCTCGGTTGCTAGAGCAATAATCTGATTCAGCGGAGCAATCCCCACCAGCGTTTCACCTCGCGCTAGTGTAATTGCCTCTGTTGCTTTCACTCCGGAATTCAGCAGGGGAGCGCCATTGCTCTCTTCCAGCACCACCAAATCCATAACATTCACACGAATCATGCGTCCGGCAGAAGTAACTGCACCAATTTCTCCACGAGCGGTGGTCGGTACAAGAGAGAGGAGCGCGTCATGCTTCACTCGCTTAGCGGGATCGGGCAAGGCCTGTAATTGAGTTCGGATTGAGTTGGTGCGCCCCATCATGCCTGATGCTGAGAGCACCGCCCAGCACGGATCGTCAGCGATTTCGAGCGCCAAACCCAACTTCTTACTCTTCGGCGCATCGGGAGCCGCTGCCAAAACGGCTTTCTCCAAATCGTCTCGCTGCGTTAGCTTGGTCCGTCGATCGGTGCCATACAAATCGGCAACCTGCTGCAATTCGTCTGAAACCAACCGGTGCAATTTAGATTCCTGCGCCAGAATTGACTCTAACTCGGAAATCTCCGCTTGAAGTTCTTCTTGCTCTTTCTCTAACTCAATTCGCGAATACTTGGTGAGCTGGCGGAGGCGAAGCTCCAGAATATGGTTCGCCTGAACCTCGGTCAGATCGTAGATAGTCATCAAGCGTTCGCGAGCCTGAGCAGTCTCGTCCGAGGAGCGAATGATTTGGATAACCTCGTCAATATCTACAATCGCAACTAACAGACCCTCCACCAGATGCAAACGGTCCTGGCGTTTTTTCAGGCGGAAAGCGGTACGACGGCGTACAACCTCAACGCGGTGGTTGACGTAGACCCGCAGCAAATCCAGCAGACCGAGAGTGTGAGGCTGCCCATCAACGAGTGCCACATTGTTGATACCGAATGAGTCTTCAAGCGGGGTGAACTTATAGAGCGATGCAAGAACAGCTTGCGGGTTGAACCCGTTTTTGAGTTCAATTACCATGCGCAAACCGTGTTTGCGGTCCGTCAAATCAGTAACGTCTGAGATGCCTACCAGCTTCTTCTTGTTGACGCCATCCTTTATTTTTTCGATGACCTTTTCCGGACCCACCATGTAAGGTAGCTCGGTAATTACAATGCCCTGTTTTCGCGCTGAAACCTGCTCAATGGACGCTGTGGCACGAGTTTTGAAAATACCCCGACCGTTCTCGTAGGCATCTTTGATACCCTGCAAACCTACGATTGTACCTCCGGAGGGTAAATCGGGACCGGGGATGAACTTCATGATGTCTTTGAGAGAGGCATCGGGATTCGCAAGCAGATGTTGAGCACCGGCGATAACCTCCCGTAAATTGTGCGGCGGCATATTGGTCGCCATACCCACAGCGATACCTGAGGACCCATTCACCAAAAGGTTGGGGAAGGCTGCGGGAAGAACCGCAGGTTGCATGAATTGATTGTCATAGTTAGGTACAAAATCGACGACGTCCTCGTCGAGATCCGCCGTCAAGGCAAGAGCTGCGGGATCCATCCGAGCTTCAGTGTAGCGAGACGCCGCCGGACCGTCATCGAGAGACCCGAAATTGCCATGCCCATCTACCAGGGGCATGCGCATAGCAAAGGGTTGAGCAAGGCGCACCATCGCATCGTAAATCGCTGAATCGCCATGGGGGTGGAGTTTACCCATGACTTCCCCGACCACGCGGGCAGATTTCACATGCCCCTTGTCAGGGCGTAAACCCATTTGCTGCATCATATAGAGGATGCGGCGTTGAACCGGTTTCAGACCATCACGGGCATCGGGCAACGCGCGAGAGTAAATCACTGAGTATGAGTACTCCAGGAAGCTGGTTTCCATTTCAGAAGAAACATCGATATCTACGATATTTTCGACGACATCGGTGGGGTAATCATCCTGAAATGTCTTGGAGCGGCGCGCCATCTATACCTCTTCAGCTGTGGGTTCTTGTTTCTCTCTAGTTTACCGCCTGGATGAACAGGGAGAGGAACTTTCAAATGAGGGTTTGCCTAGAGAGTATTACTCCAGGTCAGCGGTGCCAAGGTGCTTAATTTTCTTTTATTGAGGAGAGTTTAATTTCTCTTAAAAGATAAGAAATTAATTATTAAAAAGGATAAAGAATCGACAAAAAGAATGGAATATTGTTAACCAAAAGGATGGATAAAACTAATACGTTAGGGGACATTTGTATTAGATGTGCCCAGGGTCTCACTCTATGGTGGATGGGGTTGGTAGGCTTCAATCAAGCGATACTTCGAGGATGAAATATTGCCTACCGGGGATGCCAATGAGGGACAACATATCGTGAATTGGCGGTACATCTAATAATAATTATCTGTTTCTTAGATTTACCAATTCCCTTGAATTGAAATAACAATGCTGAAAACAACACCCATTTAAATTCAGCAGCGCTTCTTAACTTAGAGGAAAATATGCGCAAGCACGTCGCAGCTATCGCAGCTGCCACACTTTCCATCGGCGGAATGGCAGTAGGATCAGTTTCGCGGACGGTTTCACTCTGAAAATGGATCAGATTGCGGCAAATCAGTTGATCCACATCCTTGTTTCTTCCACTCCGACCGCTGGCATCGCCGAAGCAACCAACACTTGGGCACTCAATGCCGTGGGTGTTTCGACCTCCGGGCAGGCAACCACTGCAGTATATTCAGGCACAGGCAACGGTGGCTGCTCCTTCAGAAGAGTCTTCGGCACCCGCTGCAGTAGCTGCTGCTCCTTCTGCACAGCCTTCCATCGTTGAAGAAGCGCAGGATAACAACCCAGTAGTGGGCTCTTCCCAGGAAATTGCTCCTGCTGAAGGAACCGCAACGGCGGAGACCCCTAGCCTAGGTCAGCGTCTAGCACACACCGGTTTCTCCGGCGTGCAACTAGCTATCGGTGCTGTAGCTCTGCTCGCTTTGGGCGGTGCAGCGATTGTGGCTTCCCGCCGCCGTCACGCCTAAGCAATAATCTCTCCGTAGATTCTGCGCTTGCAGTTTGCGAGATGTAAACGATGCCCTCGTTCTTCACAGATGAAGAACGAGGGCATCGTTTTTGTGTTATCCACACCATATTCGATATAGGCTAGTGGCTAAGAGTTATTGAAAGAATGCCCCAGATGTCTTTTGATAAATCTTTCTCTCAGAAGTACTGTGCCAACCGGGTAGGGGTTAACAAAAATGTCTGAACAACTGCGCGCAACCGAATCACATCAAATAGGTTCGCGGGAACCATTAATTAAGGGCGCGCCAACCACCGCTGAAATCCCCTTTATTTACCCCGCCCATTGGGAAGCAGACGTGGTACTTCGCGACGGCGCAACAGCTCACCTGCGCCCCGTGATTCCTACCGATCGTAACGCTCTCCAGCAGATGTATGCAGGGCAAAGCGAACGAACGATTTACCTTCGCTTCTTTGCGCCCAAACCTCAGTTGAGTGAAAAGGAGCTCACTCGGTTTACGACAGTGGACCATAAAGACAGAGTTGCATTTGTGCTGATGCTGGGCGACGAAATGATAGGTATCGGCCGTTTTGACCGCACCGACGACCCCACTGAGGCAGAAGTCGCATTCATGATTTCAGACCGCCACCAAGGGCGGGGTATTGGTTCTATTCTTCTCGAACATTTGGCAGCGGCCGCCAAAGAACTAGGAATCAATAAGTTCGCCGCTGAAGTTCTCCCTCAGAACCGTGCGATGCTCAACGTTTTTGCAGATACCGGCTACGACGTCTCACGGGCGTTTGATGACGGGTTCGTGATGGTGCGTTTTGATATTGACCCTACCGATCGGTCCCGTCAGGTCATGGAATCGCGTGAGCACCGTGCAGAAGCCAAATCGATTAGTGAGCTTCTCAATCCTGCGTCGATTGCTGTGGTGGGTAGTTCCTCTACATGGTCTGATCAGGCGCAGCCCATGATTGAGACTATTCGCCAGGGAGGGTTTCAAGGCAAGATTTGGGGAGTTTGCCTGGAAGGCGGAGCGATCTCTGACAGTACAGGTGAGTCTCCCAACATCGTTACTTCCGTAGATCAAACGGAAGGCGTTGAACTTGCACTCATCACGGTTCCCATTGAACAGGTGGAGAGAGTGGTTGAATCCTGCGGTCGGGCGGGCATCCGAGGCGCTTTAATTCTCACACGAGGATATGCAGAGGACGGCGCACGAGGGCAGGTTCGCCAAAAAGCTTTGGTTCGCACAGCGCGTTCTTTCGGCATGCGAATCATCGGACCGGCGTCCTTTGGTATTCTCAACAATTCTCCCGAAATCAACCTAGATGCCACGGTGAATCAACACGATCCCCAAGCTGGAACTCTTGGCGTTTTTACCCAGTCTGCAGTGATGGGCGAGATGTTTTCTAATATGGCTGTTCGCCGGAGAATCGGTGTTTCATCCTTGGTCTCTGCGGGCAACCGCGCCGATGTCTCCGGTAACGATTTGATGCAGTATTGGGAAGATGATCCGGGGACCTCGGTATGTGCTCTCTACCTTGAATCTATTGGAAATCCCCGAAAATTTAGTCGAATTGCGCGCAGATTATCTCGTAACAAACCGGTTATTGTAGCTAAGAACGCCGTCACTGGAATGCAGTTGCCTCCGGGGCATACCGGTAGGACGTCTATTGCACCGGCGACCGCTTTGGAATCTCTGTTTAAACAATCGGGTGTCATTAGCGCCGATTCCAGCGAACAGGTCTTGGATATTGCACAGTTATTAGTCTCGATGCCACTTCCTTCTGGTCGCCGCCTGGCTGTAGTCTCTAATGCCACCGCACTGGCTCAGATGGTAGCTGATCGGGCTAATACCCAAGAAATAGAGGTAAAGCTTGCAGATGCTGCTCTGGATCTCGAGCATGAGGACAGTGCGTTTGTTCAGCAAATGCTTCGTACCGCTGCGGAAAGCTCGGACGTCGACGCCCTCATTGTGGTCTTTATGCACGAGGACGCGCAGGTCTGCCGGGAAATCGCTTCACTTGCCCAGCGTGTAGCAGAGGAAATCACTAAACCTATACTTGCTGTTTTTCCGGGGATCATTGAAAATGCCGCTTCGATGGTGGGGCTGGTACAAGATTCGACCATTGAGCATCCAGGGTTGCCCTGCTACGCATCGCCTATGGGGGCGGTCGATTCTTTGGCTGCCGTGATGAATTATGTGGAATGGCGTGAAAAAGAAGGCGGAACTTACGCTACCCCTTCAGGAGTGAGCCCCGATACCGCGGCTCATCTGATTGCTGATTTTATGCCCCGAGTTCAAGGAGAAAATCTTCTTCCTCTCGCTCAAGAGGACGTGGCGTCCTTACTTGATGCTTACGGTATTGAGTTGCTACCGTCCACCACTGTTGACTCACCGCAAGAAGCGGTAGATAGGGTGGAAGAACTAGGTAGCTACCCAGTGGTTCTCAAGTCCACCGACGAGGCGCTCAGCAAGCGACTTGATTTGGGCGGTGTGCGCCTGGGCATTGAAAATGCAGAGCAGTTGCGCGCTGAATTTGAGACCATGAAAAAGCGGTTGGCTCGTTATGGCAAGCAGGAAATTGAGCTACAAAAGCAGGCAGAGGCCGGGCAATCTGCAGTAATGGAAGCTATCGAAGACCCCCTGTTGGGACCCGTAATCTCATTCGGTATGAGCGGCGATACCACGGCTCTCCTAGAAGATTGGGCCTATAGAATTCCTCCGCTGACTAAACGTGATGTAGAAAAACTCATTCGCTCGCCCAAAGCTGCCTCCAAACTCTTTGGGGATGATGATTTGCCCGAAGTGCGTGTGGATCTTCTTGAGGATTTAGCGACCAGAGTGGCGCTGATGAAAGATAACCACCCAGAAATAGCCTCACTTCAGCTGAGTCCCGTTATCGTTTCCGAGACCACTTTGACCGTAGCTCGAGCCAAAATTACCTTGGGTAATCCCCGTCAACGAACAGATTCCGCGCGTCGTTCTTTGAGCGCCTAGGCGTTCACAGAAATGGCAGAAGCGACGGATTCTAAAGCTGGTTTATAGGATGAGAAGCAGAAACTATTAGACTGGTTAACCTCAGTATTTTTTGGCGAAAGCGAGTGAACAGTGGCGAATACGGTGATGCAGGATTTAGAAGAATCTATTTCCAGATTGGGTTTTTATCCGGAACTCGTCAAGAGCGCCGTCAATGATGGGCTGCTGGGACTAGAACCCTCGGCACATTTGGTGCATTTGGAAACGCATATCGATAATGCCGAAATCCACCGCCACATCACCGTTTTGGCTATCGCCGAAGAATTGCTGATGGTCGCTCATCTGGATGATCAGCAGTTAGATGACGAAGGGGAGTCGGTGATGGCGCACGTCAACGTGGAATCTGTGCAAATCTCTGCCCTCCGTTCTGTGGGTATGAGCTATTCCTACCCACAGCCCCAGCAGTTTGAACAGACCACTGATCCGTCGGAAATTTCGCTAACCATTTCGTGGACGGGCGGGCAGCGTCTCGATGTGCAACCGGCACAGTGTCCTGATCCAACCTGTACCGCCGATCACGGATATACCGGGGTCGCACCGAGTGAGGACGTAGTGCTGAGAGTTAGCGGCCCGGCAGATGGTATAGAAGCCGTGCACCGTGCTCGTGATTTTGCGAAAGAACTTCGACGCCGCCAGCTAGGACTCTAAACGATGAAATTGCAGGATTATTGCGGCGTTGAGCTGCCAGAACCCCCGCGTTACTTTGAAAATAATGTGGCAGATCTCTTTGAATCTGCAGGCACGCTGGTTGCCGGGCAATCGCTGACGCCTGATCCCCACCCCTGGTTAGGGCAGGGGCGGCATGACGTACTGAACTTGGAAGAACGTCTTACGCACGCTGGATTTGATTCGAAAAAATATCGTAGCGTGTGCGTAGTGATGGTTGATGGGCTAGGAGAGCACCTCCTCAACCGCTATGGCTCCTACGCTCCCTACCTTAAAAAGACAAGCTCCCTGGGTCCGCTCCACTCCGCTTACCCCTCCACCACGGCGGCATCATTGACGAGCTTTGGCACCGCTCTACCTCCCGGGTATCACGGCGTTGCAGGATATGAGGTCTATAACCCCGGCACCGAATCGGTGATGAATCAGCTCTCTGGCTGGGACAAAAGAGTAGACCCCAAAGAATGGCAACCCTATCCCACGGTCTTCGAGCGCTTTGAGAACCACTGCGATGTTGCTACGGTATCCCTGAATAAGTATGAGAAAAGTGGGCTTAGCCTATCTGGTCTTCGCGGTGGACGGTTTATCCACGCTCAATCGACTACAGCTCGGATCACTATGGCAAGCAGTATTCTCTCTGCTCGTAAGCCCTCGCTGGTTTACATGTACTGGGGTGAAATTGACCAGGCAGGGCACCGCTATGGTGTTCAATCGCAAGAATGGATTGAACAGCTCGAAGAACTGAACCTCGCCATGCGACGGCTAGCAGAACGCGTGCCCCCGCATGTACTCATTCTGCTGACCGCTGACCACGGCATGGTTGATATTGCCGTTGAAAACCGAATCGATTATTCAGAAGATGCCGAGTTGCTTGAGAATGTGGCTCATACAGCGGGTGAGCCTCGGATGGTGCAATTACTCCTCAAAGATTCCAGTGCGCCCGCCAAAATGGAGACCATGCGGCGTTGGGCAGAGCGATGGGGGTCAAAAGCCTGGATTCTAGACAGCGAAGAATTGTTTGAGCAGGGTTATTTTGGGCCTCATCTCAACAAGCAGGCACGGGATCGTATTGGTGATGTGCTCATCAGCTGCCGTGAACCCATTGCACTGTATGACATGCGTCATTTCAAGCCGCATGCGCTAAACATGGTGGGGCAACACGGATCGCTCACATGTGAGGAAACCGCTGTTCCCCTGCGTGTACTTAACGCTAGGTAGATAATCACGCTACCTCTACCACTTTGTAGATCGCTCGGGGGCTCGCCCGTTAGTTAGTGGGTGCCGGCATCTGTTGTATATTTGCCGCGCTTGTTTGCTGTAGAGCACCGGTTTGTCCCTTGGGCGATGCCGGAGCCACTGTAGGAACTGGGGCAACAGTTTGAGGAGCAGCGGACGGTGCCGGTGCTTGGGTTGCTGGGGGTTGCGTAGCTGGAGTCGTAGGAGCAGCAGAAGTGGGATCTTCGGTCGTCGGTTCCACCGAAGGCTGTTCGGCGGTCGCTGCCGATGGTGCTGCGGTAACTGGAGGAGCAACAGGTGCCACTGGAGTCTGGACGGGTGCAGGAACTGACGGTTCGGTAGCCTGTGTTGCCGGATCTTCTACATAATCCACCTGACCCGGTGCAACGGGAACAGTAGTTTGCTCTACGTATTTGACTTCAGGGGCAGCAACTGTCTGCGTGGCGGAGGGCTTTGCCGAACTCGGAGTTGCGGAGGTAGAAGATGCCGCGGAGCTAGAAGATTCGGCAGGCACAGCCATGGGTTGCGGGTCGTTGTTCATGCTTCCCAACGCCAATAGAGAACCTCCACCTAGTAGAACGAGAAAAGCAGAGGCGCCAAGCACCCAAAGCCCACGGTGAGAGCGCTTTTCTTCTTCAGAGGCCACGGAACTTACGACACCTTCGTCAGTTCGTGAGGCACGCACTGCGGCGATACCAGCAGCGATTTTCGCTGCCTGCTCTTGCCGTTCCCGTTCTTCTTTTTCAGCGCGTTGCTGCGCTTGCGACTCTTTACGATCTTGAAGGCGGTCTGCTAGGGACCGTTTTTCTACTACTGTTCCATTGAGAAATAGCTGATGAGAGAGCGAGTCATCTTCTTCGACGGGAGATCCGGTGGTAGTACCATCGGGGTGCACATATTCATAGCCCTCTGCCAGTTCATCGGTGGAGTACTGTTCAGTTGAATCCTCTTGGATAGGCAGATTTTCTGTGGGGGAGTCAGCAGAGGAAAAGTCCTCGAACTCTGAGGATGTGTCCTGATGGGGTTTCGTCATGAAATGATTCCCTAGTTATTGCGGTGTGATGCGAACTTCAGACCTGGATTGCGAGTGATTTATTCAAGCCTGACAATATATAGTACGCCTGATGGGGGAATATCAAAGGGTACTTCTTCTCACAGTATCTTACCCATCTAAAGTTTGCAGATACGAGTAAAACGCTGCCTGGTTTCATGAAGAACTCCAGACAGCGCGGACATCTCAGGGCGATGCAATCAACTTACTTGCGTTGGTTTCCAAAAATAATGTCGTCCCAGCTCGGCACTGACGCCCTTTTGGGGCGGGTAGGCTTGGCTGGTTGCTGTTCTTCAGAAGCCTTCTGCTCATACTCGGGGGCGCTGGGCGCAGACGCAGTAGCGGATGTATCTTCTCCAGGCTGCTCCTGCTGATTTTCCCGGGGTGAATACTGCTGATAACCGCTGATGACGTTTGTATCTACAACTACCGGGACAGTGAATTCAGTTTGATCCCCATTGGATTTTGAATCTTGTTCAGTAGAAGATTCTTTAACTGGAGCCGATTTCTCCTCGGACTGAGAAAATTTTGCAGAGTCACTGGGCGGCATCTCCTGGGGAACTTCAGGAGAAGGCATCGGTGCAACGGGCTCTGCAGTTGTCTGAGATGCGACAGTCGAATCGGACTTTTCCAGTGATGCTCGGCGTGCACGTTCCAGCAAATCAGTTAGCTTGCGCTCACGAGCGGAGTGAATGTTACGAGTGCCACTTTGACCGATGTTTCCCGCAGACTTTTCTGCCCGTCGTACAGATTCCATCTGTTCAGCGGTAAGTGCAGGCGCCAAAGCGCCCACCGATCGAGCCGGTTTTTGTACTGCAGGCGTTGATTCTGGTTCCTCTGCGTGAGTCTCGTGGTGCCCGATTCCTGGGAGCGGCCCGTCGGAAGAATCATCACGCCCCATCAAGAAGTAGGCACTTTCGTTAGAAGCATAGATCCCCTGATTTGCAGGGTTATAGTTCCACCGTGCGGGAAAGACGACACCGCGAGGCAAGTCATTTGCTACAGCATCGGGCAAATTGAAGTCCACAGAGATGGTCCAAGAGCCAGACTCTTGCTGGAAAGTATTCCAGTCGGCAGAGTTTTCATCGAAGCCAAATTTTTGAGCCTGACGAGCAATATGCTCATCGAGGTTGGCAGCTTTGCCCTCGCCATTGCGCGAGGAATCAATGGAGGAGATTAAGACGGATCGAGCTGCAGTAATAATATGCGCGCGTTCAGCAACAATAGGCCATTCGTAGCGGCGTACACGCTCGGCGTCCCACCCTGATTCTTCAACGATTTCTTCTACTGTTGCGCCTTGGCGGAATCGTGCCTGAATGTCGCGGGGACCAAACGCGCCTGAGCCACTGCGCGAACGAGCTGGCTGAAGGCGTCGAGCTTTAGCGACGCTGGTGCGCAGATTTTGGTCAATGGGCAACGTGAATTCGGTGCCGTCTGACGATTTAAGAACAAGATGTTCACCATCGTCATGAATTTTGACCAGTCGTAGCTCAATGGCGTGCGAATCGGACATACTTCTCCTCAACTCAAACAGGGATTCATGAAAAGACTACCTGTTTACCGATAACTATGGGAAAAATAAACCGATTTTGAGAGGAAAACTCACTCATCTTCGAGAGAGAACAGCAAAAAAGACCCTTGTAGGATCCAAAAAAAATTACTTCGCAAGGCAGAGTATGAAGTTGATTTATCTGCCTGAACTAGACATATGAGAATTAATAGTGGAAAATGCTACGCGTTACCGAACGAAAAAAGAACATCGCAGATGATCCCTCGTGGCGCTGACAACGAATTTTTTGACCTAGGCTGGGCATCATACAAGAGACCCCACCGCTGACAAACGGAGCGTGAGAGCTAACTTTGGCTACCGATTACGATGCACCTCGCAAGCAAGATGAAGACAATAACAACCAGTCCATTGAGGAACTCAACGGACACCGTTCTGAAATGCAGTCCGGTGCAGTAGATGAGGATGAAAACGCTGCTGCTGAAAGTTTTGAGCTTCCCGGTGCAGACCTCTCTAATGAAGAACTCAACGTTGTTGTTCTACCTGCACAGGAAGACGAATTTACCTGCGCCTCCTGCTTCTTGGTTCGCCACCGTTCACAGATTGCGCGCGAAGAGGGCAATCTCAAGTTCTGTGTAGAGTGCGAAGGCTAAATTTCAGCTGAACTGAACCTGGCTCCAGCAGTATAAGAGGGAGGATGAATCATTTGATTCATCCTCCCTTTTTATATCAGTGAACGAGGCGAAGCCCTTAGCTCACTGTCTCAGCTGGGGTGCCCAGCTCTTTTCCTGCGTTGAGAATTTCTTCAATTTTTTCTGGATGCCGAGTCGAAGCTAGCCAATAGGGAGTAGGGTCTGCTGGGTCGGTGATGTCGATGCGGATTTTGGGATCAATCCAACCGCGAAAACACATGAACGCACGCCCGTCGAGCTGCGGCCCCGCTGCAATTCGTGCAGCTTCCCCTCTGAACCCTTCGGCAAGACCTACATATTCACGTTCAATTTGTGCCCGTCCTACTCGAACAAATTCGGGAGTGATTTCGATGACGGGGGAGCTCAGGTAGAGAATGAGTCCTAGAAGAATGGTGACTACAATGGCGGCAATAACACCTACGGTGATTGAAATGGGCGCACCCACGAAAAACGATGCCACACCTGCGCAGACAATCAATATCCACGTTCCAAAGCCCGGGGAAAGTCTTTCCTGATACTGCATGCGGCACCTTTCTGAATTTTCATTTCTCTTGGAGAGCGTCGGATTCCTCTTTGAGATAACAATCTTTTACCATCCTAGTCTGTTTTCCCAGGGAAGTGCTCAGAGAGTTCTAGTACAGTAACAGCTGTGATGAAACCGATTGATGTGCAGATTCAGATACTTGATACTGAGCTAGAAATTCCTCGTTACGCCAAGGACGGCGACGCCGGAGTGGACCTTCGTTCCACAGAGAAGCTGGTCTTGGAGCCGGGGCAGCGAGCACTCGTGAAAACCGGAATTGCGATTGCTCTGCCTGCCGGGTATGTGGGTCTGGTTCACCCCCGGTCTGGACTGGCGGTCAAACACGGGATCACCGTAGTGAACGCGCCGGGTACGATCGATTCTGGTTACCGGGGCGAAATTATGGTGTGCCTTCTCAACACCGACCGCTCAGAATCATTTTCTATCGAGCGTGGGGATCGTATTGCCCAACTCGTTATTCAGAAGTATGAACACGCTAATTTCCGCCAGGTAGAAGAGTTGGAAATATCGGCGCGTGGTTCCACCGGCTTTGGTTCAAGCGGCGTTCGCTAGAGCTCCCTTAAGAATTCAAGAGTACGCGTGACTAAAATAAAATAGATATCGAGTCATGTGAAATAGATGAAGACCCCAGAATGAGAAGGATTCGCTGTGTTTGGTTTGGGTAAAAAGAAAAAAGCTAAGGCGGAGGAAACTTCCGTAGCTGCTACGACCGCACCAGATGATTCTGCGGTGCCAGAGTCACAGAGCGCTTCGAAGCAAGAACAAGAGGTGTCCCGTCCGGGCGCGCCGTCGTCCGAAGATAATCTCGTTTCTTTCGAATTTGACCGCTCTAATGGTCCTTGGGATAGCTCCGAGCAAGATACAGACAAGGGTTACCTAGACTTTGGTTCCATGAAGGTCAAGATGAGCGATGGTCTCAGTATGCGCTTGGACGTGGAGCAGAAGAGTCAGCAGATGGTTGCTGTCACACTCACCAAGGGTAAAGGTAATCTGCAGGTTCAAGCTTTTGCTGCCCCTAAGTCAAGCGGCATCTGGGAGGATATCTCCCGAGAAATTGCTGACTCTGTGCGCCAGCAGGGCGGAACGGTGGAGTACTCCAATGGTCCATTGGGACGCCAGCTCATTTCAAAGCTTCCCGCAAAGACTGCTGATGGACGCCAAGGCTTCCGCGTCGCTCGCTTTGTGGGTGTAGATGGTCCCCGCTGGTTCTTGCGAGGTGTTCTCTCCGGCGAAGCGGCGGTGAAGCCCGAATCAGCGGCAGAGATGGAAGAAATTTTCCGCTCTATCGTGGTAGTACGTGGCGATGATCCTCGCCCTCCGCGAGATCTTCTACCCATGACCGTTCCTGAATCGGTGGTGGAAGCTCAGCAAAACAATCAGCAAAACCAGCAAACGGAATCTGCCGCGGAGTCTTCTAAGAGCCGTCAGGTACCCCGCCGCGGCCCTGAAATCACTGAAATCGGCTAATGGTAGAGCAAGCGCCTAAGCGACTAACCGAGTATCCTTCGCGATTTCGTGCGAGACTTGCCGGGAGAGTTATTCAGGTGACTCTTCCGGCGTCAGGTGCTAATCCGCGGTATGAGGCAGTGGTTGAAGTTGAAAAATCTCGACCCCTTCCGCCGTCGAGCTCCCATCAGTTGACGGGTATTCCTATCGTTGAAGTTCTTGATGATGATGTGGAGCCCGTCGATATCAGTGCAGGTAGCGACGACGATGACGACGAGGATCAGGATTCTGCAGGAAACGACGAGGAGCAGGACGCTTCTGTAGCGTTTCCCCAATATCGTGTGTACACGCCGCGTCCGAAATCTCCACCGCCGTTGTATCCCACCTATCCGCCTTTGAATCCAGGGGAGCGGGTCACTCTCATCTGGCACGGACAAAAAGATGTGCCCGGTATCGTGGCGGGTACCTACATTCGGTGTAGTGGTATGCTTACCGTTTCACCAATGCCGGCTCGAATCTATAATCCGCGCTACGAAATTGTTCCTTTGCGCCTCATCCGCCATCGCGGCCACCAAAAATTTCAGAAATCACAAGGTCTCTAATGCCAACAGAAAAGCCCCAGCGCCCGATCGACACCGAATCATCAGCTGACCCCAATCTTTCTTCTGCACTATCTCAAGCAGGCACGCGTTTTAAGCGCGGCGAGAATGGGGAAGTTGATGTGATGGATGCCGTTGGCGGGGTCCGCGGTATGGTCGAGGCGTTGCTTCCGGGATTTCTTTTTCTCTGCGTTTTTATTGCTACAGCTAATCTTTACGTTGCGCTGGCGGCAGCAGGTTCTGTGGCGCTGGTCTTTAGCCTTGTACGTCTGGCGCAGCGAGGTTCGCTGGTGCAATCGCTTTCAGGTTTTGTGGGAGTACTCATTTGTGCGTGGTCATCACTGCGCACCGGCGATGCCGCTGACTTCTATCTACCCGGTCTGCTCTTGAACGGTCTGTATGCACTGCTGGTTTTGGTTTCCATCGTGTTCCGCTGGCCGGTGCTGGGATTTTTCTATTCTTTCCTCCGCAACGAATCAGAGACCTGGCGCGCTGAACCGGCGAGACTGAAAGCCTATACCGTGGCTACTTGGGTTATCTTTGCCATGTTTGTCGCACGATTGGCAGTTCAGGTTCCGCTCTACTTCGCAGATAATGTGCCCTTGCTCGGCATCGCTCGCCTCTTCATGGGCATGCCGCTTTATATTGCGCTGTTGTGGCTGACCTGGATGATGACGAGAAAACCCGCTGACGTGGCATCGACCGACCTCAGCTAGGGATCTTTCGCTGATTTAGCTAAACTTCGCTGAATTAACTAAATAGCGCGCGGATGTCTTCTTCGCCCTCGGCGGTGGTGATGAAAAAGAGTTCGTCTTCACCGACGATGGGTTCATCTCCGGTGGGAACGATAGGCTGGGCGTCACGCAAAATAGCGGTGAGAGTTGTAGCTTCTGGCCACTGAATGTTGCTGACGGTATGGCCAATAATGGGGTGGCCCGCAGGAACTGTGTATTCCACCAGCATCGCTCCGCTGGTCTGCAAATCCAACAGGCGCACGACGTCGCCCACTTCCACTGCTTCTTCAACCAGAGAGGTCATCAGGCGCGGTGTTGAAACAGCGACGTCGACACCCCAAGAGTCATCAAAAAGCCATTCGTTTTTAGGGTTATTGACGCGAGCTACCGTGCGGGGTACGCCGAATTCGCTACGGGCGAGCAGGGAAACCACTAGGTTGGATTTGTCGTCGCCGGTAGCGGCAACAATGACATCGCACAGCTCTGGCTTTGCGCGGCGTAGTACGGATAGCTCGCAGGCATCTCCGATGACCCACTGAACTCCGGTTATTTCGGTGCGGCCGATTGTTTCTGGTTTTTCATCCAAGATGGTGACCTGGTGTCCGTGGGAGACGAGCTCGCGGGCGATAGATGAACCGACCGAGCCTGCGCCAACGATAAGGACGATCATGGTTAGTTCTCCTGCTCTTCTCGTTCTTCCTCAGTCAGCGGAGGGCTGGCAAGTACGCTTGAAATCTCATTAATATCTTCAATACGCATCATCGCGTGAACCACGTCCCCCTGTTGGTAGGAGCTCTGTGCCGAGGGGAGGATGCCCTCGCCAAAACGGGTGACGTAGGCAATACGGACGCCGGCGGCTTCTTCAATGTCGGTCAGAGCGTGCCCAGCCCATTCATCGTTGAGTTGAAGCTCTGCCAGGATAAGCCGACCAGAAGCTTCACGGAAGTCGCCTGCCATAGCTTGCTCGGGCAGAATACGGCGTAGAACCTGGTCAGTGGACCAGCGCACTGCTGCCACGGTGGGAATACCCAATCGCTGGTAGAATTCTGCACGATTAGGGTCATTAATGCGGGCTACCACATGTGCAACGCGAAAGGTTTCTCGTGCCACACGGGAGGAAATGATGTTCGAGTTATCTCCTGAGGAAACGGCGGCAAACGCATAGGCATCTTCAATTCCGGCACGTTTGAGCGTTTCGCGGTCAAAGCCTACACCGGTGATTTTTTTGCCGCTAAAGTCTTTACGCAGCCTGCGAAAGGCTTGCTCGTTTTGGTCAATGACCGCAACGGTGTGACCAGAATCTTCTAGCGTGTGGGCAAGCATGACGCCGACTCGTCCGGCACCCATAATCACGAAATGTGGCACTGATTTTTCCTCACTTGCAGCGTCAACAACAATGTCGATTCTAGACTACGCGTCTGCAGACGGCGGGAATGGTGTGTTCTCTGTGATTATTGCAGTGTTTGCTAGTTGCGCGCTGTTGTTTATCTTCACAAATGACTACTCTTAGTGGCTGTGAGTAAATTTTGGAGCAGTGTGGCAAACTCGGTGTGGGGAACCCCTGCACACCGTGCAAATATTGAGAGCCTGGGGCTCTCAAAAAGGCGTGCCCTGCCACTTTTGGGCGCAGACGGTATTTCCTCTGTTGCCTATGCTCCCGATGAAATTGTGCTCATGCTTTCTTTTGCTGGCACTGCCGGCTTGGTGTTTTCCCCCTGGGTTGCTTTTGGCATTTCACTCACGCTTCTGATTGTGGTGGGAACTTACCGCTATAACATCTCGCAGATTTCTGAGCGTGGTGATTATATGCTGGTACACAACCGTTTAGGGCCTGTACCTGCGATGATCCAGGGGGCATCTTCAATGGTGGATTATCTGCTGACGGTGGCTGTTTCTATCGCATCGGGCACCACCTACATCATTTCTGTTTTTCCCCAGCTTCAGCCCTATAACCGGGGGATAGCCCTGGGATTGCTCCTGCTCATCACCATATTTTGTCTGCGCGGGTTGCGGTCAATGGGAAGAATCGCCCCTATTCCAACCTATTCCTTCCTCGTCCTCCTTGGACTGACGATTACCGCGGGAATTATCCAGCATGCTTTGGGTACTCTGCACAGTGCTACCAGTAGCCACTATCAGGTGATTCCTCAAGGCCATGTGCAGAATTTGGTGACTGGCGTGGGTCTGGCCATGCTGCTTTCCCGAGCGTTCTCCTCGGGTGCAGTCGCAATTACCGGTATCTCAACGGTCAATAACTCAATGCGGTTCTTTGCCTCTCCCAAGAAGCACAACGCCGCCCGTACTCTCATGTATTTGGGTCTGATTTCAGCTGTATTGATGGTAGGAATTACCTATCTGGTGAAGAAGACCGGTGCTGTGGTGGTGCAAGACCCCCAGCGATTCCTCCTGGTCGACGGGCAAAAGGTGGGTGCAGATTTCCACCAAATACCGTTGCTCTTTCAAATTACCGACGCCGTGTTCCGCGGTGGGTGGATGACAGAGCTGGTTTCTCTGGCAACCGTGGGGATCCTGATGATAGCTGCGGTCACTGCGTTCATTGGATTTCCTCTCCTCACCTCAACTATTGCTGAGCACCAGTACCTCCCCGTTCAACTCAGCGCCCGGTACTCGCGCCGTCTCTTCTCCAACGCCGTCATCATGCTGTCGGTCAGTGCTGCCGTGCTGCTACTGATTTTTGGAACCGACGTGAACGCACTCATCCAGCTGTATATTGTCGGTGCTTTTACCTCGATGTCATTGACTCAGTGCGCTGTTGCCTGGCACCGTTTCCGCACGCTACGCATTACCCTCGATCAGATGGAGCGGCGCAAGCTGTTTCGTGACCTAGCTGTAACGGTTCTTGGGCTGATGGTCACCGTGGCTGCGCTGATCGTCGTTTTGTTCACCAAGCTCACCCAGGGAGCCTGGATTACTCTCATACTTATTGCTGCCACCGTAGGACTGATGCTGATGACCCGCAAACACTATGAAACGGTTGATGAAGACCTCAAACTGGGCTCAGACGATGATTCCCTTGCCCGAGCAAGAGTTCTTCCCGCTCGAGTCCACGCTCTTATTTATGTACCGCGGGTGCGTAAGCCCGTTGCGTTAGCAGTTGCCTACGCCCGCGCGTCCCGCCCGTCGAGCATTGAAGCGATTGCAGTCAACGTGGTGGAAGAGCGGACAAAAGCCATGACCACGAAATGGGAGCAGTTGGCTGTTCCCGTACCCCTAACAATTCTTGATTCTCCCTATCGAGACCAGGTCAAGCCTGTGCGGGAGTATGTGCGCCGCCGCGCCGAAACTTCACCTGGAGATGTTACGGTGGTTTATCTGCCCGAGTACGTGGTGAGCCACTGGTGGGAATCGCTGATTCACCGCCGCACCGTTCATCGGATTGCCCATCAGCTACGTCGAGAAAACGGAGTAGTTATTGCTTCGGTTCCCTGGAATATTGGGCGTAGTCATCCGGTGGAAAAGCCTCAGGCATCACCTTCATCCCTAGCTCAGGAACTGTCTCAACAGCCAGATGAGCGTAGAAAGTAGTTTTTAATGAATCATCAGTCCGAAGATCAAATTAACTTTTCCATCGGCGATATTGTGGAGCTTAACCCCGAAAAAGTTGCCCACGGTGGGTCTTTCGTGGCACGAGCCAACGGCAGAGTTTTCTTCGTGCGTCACAGCTTGCCCGGCGAAACAGTCCGAGCTGTGATTACGGGCAGCGGACCGAAAAACCGATTCTTTTTTGCAGATACAGTAGAGGTTCTCTCTGCTTCTGCAAACCGACGGCAGCACCCTTGGGCACCTGCCGATGCTCTCCTGGCAGCTCAAGAGAACCGGTTGCCAGTCGGTGGCATGGAATTTGGGCATATTACCCCGTCGGTTCAGCAGGAGCTGAAAGCCGTCGTGATAGCAGAGCAACTCCAACGTTTGGGCGGTATTGCTGCTGACCACCCGCTTCTGGAGCAGTTGACCGTGAAACCCGTGAGTGAAAAAGAGCTAGGTCAGCGCACACGTGTTCATTTTGGTGTAGACGCTCAGAGACATATTGCTATGTATCCGCACCAGTCGAATGAGCCTCAGACTGTGGATGGCTTCCCCCTGGCAGCAGCAGCGCTAGAGAACCTGCACCTGGAACAATTGGAACTTTCTGGTATTTCCCGAGTGGATGCCGCCGTGTCTTCTACCGGGCAGCGTTTTGTGCAATTTACTGTAGGCGCGGAAAATAAACCCGCAGTGGTTGCCGAGAACCTCAAACCTCAGCTTGAACAACTCTGGGGAGATTTCCAAGAACGACGTATTGCGGTTCGCTTCACGGCGGAACGTATTTCCGGTCGCGGTCGCGGCGTCAGAGCAGCGGATGTTCTCTGGGGTGACCCCGTCTTACAAGAGAACGTTTCGTTCGAAGGCGCGAAATTGAACTTTGAGGTGGACGGTGCGGGGTTCTGGCAAAATCATACGGCAGCGCCTGCAACCCTCAGTGCATTAGTGCGTGAATTTGCTGATTTGAAGAGCGGAGAGACCGCATTCGATCTCTACGCTGGCGCAGGTCTTCTCACTGGCGTTCTCGCGGATGCAGTGGGGGAGAAGGGGCACGTTCTCTCTGTTGAAGGTTCACCGGTGACCAGCTCAAACGCTGAAAAGAACTTTGCCCGTCAGGGAATCTCCCGCACCGAACGCTCTTCCAAAACCGTAATCAAAGTGGTGCGTGGCGATGTAGCTAAAGTTCTGCGCAACGTTTCCACTAAACCTGAATACCGTGCATTCGCTCGTCCCGACGTCGTCGTACTTGATCCTTCTCGTGAAGGTGCCGGGCGTCAAGTTATGGAACAGATTGACCAGCTAGACCCTCGTGCTATCGTCTACGTTGCCTGTGATCCAGCGGCACTGGGGCGCGATACCGGTTACTTGCGAGAGCTGGGCTGGTCTTTGGCTAAGGTTCAGGGGTTGGACATGTATCCCTGTACTCACCACGTTGAAACTATTGCCCGCTTCGAACGCCGCTAAGCCACTTCTGAAAAAGACGTTGTATTTAGTCAGTGTTTTGTTGCGAAAATAGGAATGAGGTATAAGCAGGTACACTGGTGTGTAATAGAGCTTAGTGTCAAACTGTCTCTAACTTCGCCGTTTGCGTCATTGGCTGGCGCAAACGGCGCAAAGTGAGCGGTTTGAAAGAGCTTTACCCCAAAGACCAGTGTCGAGAGGAGTTCACATGACTACTGTGAACAGCTTCGGTTCCAAGGGCGTTTTGAACGTCAAAGGCACCGAGTATGAAATTTTCCGCCTGAATGCGGTCAAGGGATCTGAGAAGCTCCCTTACTCCCTAAAGGTTCTTCTAGAAAACCTGTTGCGCACCGAAGATGGCGCGAACATCACCAAAGATCACATTGAAGCTTTGGCTAACTGGGATCCTCACGCTGAACCCAACACCGAAATTCAGTTCACCCCCGCACGCGTGATTATGCAGGACTTCACCGGTGTTCCCTGCATCGTGGACCTTGCTACCATGCGTGAAGCTGTGAAGGACTTGGGTGGCGATCCCTCCAAGATTAATCCTTTGGCACCTGCTGAACTCGTCATCGACCACTCGGTTCAGATTGATAAGTTCGGCACTGCAGATGCAATTACCCGCAATATGGACATCGAATACGAGCGCAACGGCGAGCGTTACAAGTTCCTTCGCTGGGGTCAGGGCGCCTTTGATGACTTCAAGGTAGTGCCCCCGGGAATGGGTATCGTTCACCAGGTCAATATCGAATACCTGGCTCGCACCGTCATGTCCCGTGAAGTTGACGGAGTCATGCGCGCATACCCCGATACCCTCGTGGGCACCGACTCCCACACCACCATGGTGAACGGTCTCGGCGTTCTCGGCTGGGGCGTTGGCGGTATTGAAGCAGAAGCAGCTATGCTCGGCCAGCCCGTGTCCATGCTGATTCCTCGCGTTGTTGGTTTTAAGCTCACCGGCTCCATTCCTTCGGGCGCTACGGCAACCGACGTCGTTCTCACCATCACTGAAATGCTCCGTAAGCAGGGCGTAGTCGGCAAGTTCGTTGAATTCTACGGCGAGGGCGTCACCCAGGTTCCTCTGGCAAACCGTGCGACCATCGGTAACATGAGCCCCGAATTTGGTTCGACTGCTGCAATCTTCCCGATTGACGACGTCACACTGGACTACCTGCGCCTCACCGGTCGCTCAGAAGAACAGATTGCTCTGGTTGAGCAGTACACCAAGGAACAGGGCCTGTGGCATGATCCTTCAGTTGAGGTTGAATACTCTGAGTACCTCGAACTTGATCTTTCCACCGTGGTGCCTTCTATCGCTGGTCCCAAGCGTCCTCAGGATCGCATTGAGTTGGATTCAGCGAAGAAGCAGTTCCGCAAGGATCTTCCCAATTACGTCGAGCAAACCGATTTAGATTCTGACATCGAAGAGTCCTTCCCTGCATCTGACGCTGTGGGTGGTCCCGGTGATGAAAGCGATGAAGAGAAGGTAGGGGAGTTCGACAACAACGCCCCCAAGAAGCTCCTCGGCCGCGCGTCCAAGAAGGTCGACGTCAAGATGGAAGACGGCCGCGAGTTCCAGCTCGATCACGGCGCTGTATCCATCGCATCGATTACTTCCTGCACCAACACCTCGAACCCCTCAGTCATGCTTGCCGCAGGTATCCTTGCGCGCAACGCAGCGGCTAAGGGACTCACCGCGCAGCCTTGGGTCAAGACCTCCATTGCTCCCGGTTCTAAGGTAGTTACTGACTACTACGAGAAGGCTGGCTTGCTCCCTGAGCTCGAAAAGCTTGGTTTCTATGTAGTGGGCTATGGTTGTGCAACCTGCATCGGTAACTCCGGCCCGCTGGAGCCTGAGATTTCTGAGGCTATCAACGAAAATGACCTGTCAGTAACTGCAGTTCTCTCAGGTAACCGTAACTTTGAGGGTCGAATTTCACCTGACGTCAAGATGAACTACTTGGCTTCACCTCCTCTGGTTATCGCTTATGCGCTGGCTGGCACCATGGACTTCGATTTTGAGAAGGACGCACTGGGCAAGGATCAGGACGGCAACGATGTCTACCTCAAGGACATCTGGCCCGACCCCGCCGAGGTGGAGAAAATCATTGCTTCGGCAGTGGATACCGAGATGTACAACAACGAATACGGAACCATCTTCGATGGCGACGATCGCTGGAAGTCCCTCGATACTCCCACCGGCAATACCTTCGCCTGGGATGCCGATTCCACCTACGTGCGCAAGCCCCCATACTTTGAGGGCATGACCATGGATATCACCCCTGTGGAAGATATCGAAGGCGCTCGCGTTCTGCTCAAGCTGGGCGATTCGGTCACCACCGACCACATTTCACCGGCTGGTTCTTTCAAATCTGAAACCCCTGCGGGTCAGTACCTGATTGAACATGGCGTAGAACGTAAGGACTTCAACTCCTACGGCTCACGCCGTGGTAACCACGAGGTCATGATTCGTGGTACCTTCGCGAACATCCGCATTAAGAACCAGTTGCTGGACGGCGTCGAGGGTGGTTTCACCCGCGACTTCACCCGCGATGGTGAACAGTCCACCGTCTACGATGCTTCTCAGAACTACCAGGCTGCTGGTATTCCTCTGGTTGTATTGGGCGGTAAGGAATACGGCACCGGATCATCTCGTGACTGGGCTGCTAAGGGCACCACCTTGCTGGGCGTCAAGGCAGTTATTGCTGAGTCCTTCGAGCGCATCCACCGTTCAAACCTGATTGGCATGGGCGTTGTGCCTCTGCAGTTCCCCGAGGGCGAGTCTCACGAGTCGTTGGGTCTGACCGGTACCGAGACTTACTCCATCACCGGCCTGACCGAGCTGAATGAGGGCAAGACTCCTAAGACCGTAAAGGTTACTGCAACCGCTGAAGATGGCTCCACCACCGAATTCGATGCTGTAGTACGCATCGATACCCCAGGTGAAGCTGACTACTACCGCAACGGCGGTATTCTCCAGTACGTTTTGCGTAACCTGGTTCGTGATTCAAAGTAAGTTGAACGTCAAGTTCTAACTCATCGTTGAACACAAACAATGGGCGGGTCCCCTGGAGGGAGTCCGCCCATTGTTTTTTATAAGAAATGAGTTAGCGATGGATTATTCTCAGACTGACTAGTTATTCACCGAGTCCCAGATAGTTTTCCATTTCTCACCGAGCGTCTGTATCGTTTCATGAGCGTTAAGACCAGATGGCTGCGGGGTCACCCATAATTCGATATCCTGAGGCCAATCATCCATCTCCGATGTATCCTGGTGACCCAGCTTAGCTTTATTATTTGAAAACGCCGTGCGGTAGGCGGTAATACCAATGATGGCAACGGCGCGAGGCTTTAGCTCTTCAGCAAGACGAATAATGCGCTGGCGCGATTCCTTGAGCTCTTCTGCCGTCAACTGGTCGGCACGAGCTGTTGCCCTCGGTACCAGATTAGTGATGGCGATTCCCGCATCGATCAGGCGTTGTTCATCTTCATCGCTGAGACCGGTCGAAGCATCTACTTTAGGACTCAAAATACCGGCGACGTCGAGCGAGGGCCAAAACCTATTACCCGGGTGGGCAAAGGGTGCGTTGACTGCCGCGGTCCATAGACCAGGGTTTATGCCAACCATCAACAACTTCACCGGATAGGGATTTTCCTCGGTAGGCAAACGGTCGGTGATTTCACCGTTTTCGAAGTGATGCAGTTCCTCTTTATGCGGGCGACGCCCCTGCAAAGGGGAAGGATGTAGTTTACTCATACTCCTATTGTGACCGCTGGTCTTTCGATGATTCTTCCATTGGGACTCAGAGCTAAATTCTTGTCAAGCAAAGTAATACTGTTAAAATGACTTCATGCCCCACGAACCCATCTGGACCCCGACTTCACCCAACACGGTGATTCAAGGAGATAACCTCAATGTGCTACGTGAACTTCCGGATGAGTCTTTTCAGCTAATTTATATTGACCCGCCTTTCAACACAGGGAAGGTGCAAAAACGCCAGTCTCTGAAGACGGTGCGCTCGCAGGAGGGCACTCGCGTGGGGTACAAAGGGCAAACTTACGAGACGATCCGTGGAAAAATTACTAGCTACGACGATTCGTTTGAAGATTTTTGGGAATTTTTAGAGCCCAGGTTAGAAGAAGCGTGGCGGTTGCTGAATTCTTCGGGAACCCTCTACCTGCATTTGGATTACCGCGAAGTTCACTATGCCAAGGTTCTTCTCGATGCCCTCTTTGGCAGAGAGTGCTTTCTCAACGAGATTATTTGGGCTTACGATTACGGGGCTCGTTCGAAGAAGCGTTGGCCTACTAAACATGACAATATTTTGGTCTATGTGAAAGACCCCAAAGGCTACTATTTCAACAATACTGAGGTTGACCGTGAGCCTTATATGGCGCCGGGCCTGGTTACTCCAGAAAAAGTAGCCTTAGGAAAGCTACCCACCGACGTCTGGTGGCATACGATAGTTTCTCCGAGCGGACGAGAAAAAACGGGATATCCCACTCAAAAACCTCTGGGCGTATTGCGGCGCATCATCCAGGCGAGTTCTACCGAAGGCGACTGGGTGTTGGATTTCTTTGGCGGCAGCGGCACTACCGGTGATGCCGCCCGCCAGCTGGGCAGAAAATTCTTACTCATTGATAAGAACAAGCAGGCATTTGACACGATGAAAACCCGCTTTACGCGCGTTATCGACGCCGAAGAAGAAGCTCAGCAGATTCAGTTCGCCAAGTTTAGAAAGCGCCCTGTTCGCCTGATTGAAGGCTGATAATTCCAAAGTTATTCCCTGGGACGGGTAAAGTTGAGACAGCGGAACCATCAGGGTACTGAGATGAGATACCCTGGTCACCGCTGAAGATTGTGCATACTAAAGGAGATCACCGTGGGATTGCTTGAGAACATCTCGACGCCTAAAGATCTAGATCGTCTTTCGGAGAGCGAGATGCATCAGCTGGCGCAGGAAATTCGTAGTTTCCTCGTGCAGCATGTGGCGCAGACCGGTGGTCACTTGGGACCAAACTTGGGCGTGGTTGAACTGACCCTCGGTATTCACCGCGTATTCGATTCGCCACACGACTCCATCATTTTTGATACAGGACATCAGTCCTACGTACATAAGATTTTGACCGGTCGCCACAATTTTGAGACTCTACGTCAAAAAGGCGGACTGGCAGGTTACCCCGACCGTGCAGAATCAGAGCATGACATCGTGGAGTCTTCTCATGCGTCGTCGTCGCTGAGCTGGGCTGATGGTATTTCTCGTGCCCACCAGTATAACGGGGAGGACGACCGCTATACTGTCGCGGTGATTGGCGATGGCGCACTAACCGGCGGTATGGCGTGGGAAGCAGTGAATAATATTGCTGCTGACCGCCAGCGCAAAGTAGTGATTGTGGTGAACGATAATGGTCGTTCCTATGCTCCTACGGTGGGTGGTTTTGCCAACCATATGGCTGAGCTTCAGCAAGAACTACAGAATCGTCTGGATCAGGTTCGCCTGGATCGCCGCTACGATAAGACTCTCGATGTGATGCGCCAGAAGCTACAGAAGTCTGGTCCTGTGGGCGAGATGGTTTACCGCGGTCTGCACGGTATGAAAGCGGGACTCAAAGATATCGTGGTGCCCAACGGTCTCTTCGAAGATTTGGGCATGAAATATGTAGGACCGATTGATGGCCATGACCAAGATGCCGTGGAAACCGCGCTGACAGCTGCAAAGAACTTTGGTGGCCCCGTTATTGTGCATGCGATTACCGAAAAGGGCCGGGGTTATGCTCCTGCACGGGCACATGAGGACGACCAGTTCCACGCGGTGGGTATTATCGACCCCGAAACCGGTCAACCTCTTGCTTCAAAGGGTGGGCAGTCTTGGACTGGCGTTTTCTCGTCAGAGATTAAGAATATTGCCGACGAGCGTGAAGATATCGTGGGCATTACCGGCGCTATGTTGATTCCTGTGGGGCTCAAACCCATGCAACAGGCTTACCCCAACCGTGTAATCGACGTGGGAATCGCCGAGCAACATGCCATCGCCATGAGCGCAGGTCTTGCTTTTGGCGGACTGCATCCGGTGATTGCCCTTTACGCTACCTTCTTGAATCGCGGATTTGACCAGCTATTAATGGACGTTGCGCTACACGGTGCTGGAGTGACCATCGTTCTCGACCGCTCGGGTGTCACAGGTCCTGATGGTCCTTCTCATCATGGTATGTGGGATCTTGCTCTTTTGCAGTTCATCCCCGGTTTGCATCTGGCAGCTCCGCGTGATGCTGCGACTTTGCGGGAAGAGCTGCGGGAGGCAGTAGCTATTAACGATGCTCCCACCGTTATCCGCTACCCTAAGGGCGACGTCGGCGACGACATCTCTGCTATCCACCGCATGGACGACGGCGTGGACGTCCTGAGGCAATCCGGCGATTCAGATAGCTCCAGCGGGCAGCTGGACGTACTGCTGGTTGCTGTGGGCGCGATGGTGCCCCTGGCGTTGAGTGTTTCCGAATCCCTGGAACAGCAGGGGGTATCGAGCACGGTGATTGATCCTCGCTGGATCATGCCCGTACCGGGGTCGGTTGTCAGCGCAGCACGCGACCACCGAATCGTCGTGGTACTAGAAGACGGCGTCAAGGCTGGGGGAGTTGGCTCCCGAATCCGTCAGGAGATGCGTTCGCAAGGTGTGGATACCGCTTTGAACGAAGTGGGATTGCCCTCTGAATTTATTCCCCATGCTTCACGCAGTGAAATTTTTGATGAAGTTGGGCTCACCACCGAGAAAATTACCGGAGATATTATGGCTCAGCTTTCGGGGGAAATGGTTCCTTACGCTCGTGGCAAAGGAATTAAGCCCAAGCACGCTCGTTGATAGCTACCTCTGCATAGAATATTGAGTTATAAATAAAACCGCTTGAATCTGAATAGGTTCAAGCGGTTTTTTCTGGCATGAAGGCTAGGAGACGATGATTCGCCCGTCTTTTACCTCTACGGCGTACTCGGGCAGAGGTTCGGGGGCGGGGCCGCCCTTGACGGAGCCATCTTCAATGCTGAACTGCGACGCATGGCAGGGGCATGCGAGGTCCTTATTTTGCACGTTGAGCTGGCAACCCTGGTGAGTGCACACGGAGCTGAATGCTTTGAACTTTCCTTCGCTGGGCTGAGTTACCATGACCGAAAGATTACCAGAAGTAGCTTTGAGAGCACTGCCGACGGGAACATCTGCGGCAGCGGCAACATCGGTGGGAGCCGAAGGCTTTTTCACCTCGGTCAGACCGCCTTCAGCGGACTTGCCCGCATCTGAATTATTCGATCCGCAAGCGGTGAGGGTCACACCCGCAACGCCTACGCCCGCTCCGCCAAGGGCTAGACGGCGGCTGACTGCGCCTGTCTCGGTTGTCTTTTCATTCTCCATGTTTGTTCCTCCCATAGGGGTGCCGGCTCATTTGGGTTGAAAACCTGGTTACTCCAGATATTTTTCAAAGAGCGGCAGAAGTCTTGGTACCACTAAGTTTATCTGCCAGTTACGCGCGCCCAAAGAGCGAAGCTCGTATGCCAGAGAATCTTCGCTGATTTCTTGGGGTGGTTCCCAGCAGAGACGGCGTAAAGTATCGGGCTGAAGGATGTTGTCGTGGGGAATATTAATGTCGTCCGACAAGTCGTTGAGCGTTTCCTTTGCCGCCTGAATCAACGCGTGCGACACTGGACGCTTATGCTCCCAAGCCTTGATGGGCGGCGGACCACTGGCAGGGGTGGTGTAGGGCACCGGTTGTTCAGCGGATTTTGCATCATGGATAGCCCGCACCCACCGGGGCGCTTCCCGGCGCAGCGATCGCGTTTGGAAGCCTGGAATCGCCAGGATAGCTGGGACAGTGCGGGGCATTGCCCGAGCTGCTTGAATTAATGAAGAATCGGGTAGTAAGCGCTTGGGTGCTATATCTTTTTTCTGAGCGAGATGGTCGCGTTCAAACCAAAGATTTTTCAGCGCTGTCAACTGGCGTCTGTTACGTAACGCCTGAATCCCCTTGGTTTTGCGCCAGGGGTCAGGAGCGGTTTCTTTGGGAGGGGCTGAAGCTAGGTAGGCGAATTCTTCTAACGCTATTTCGAGTTTTCCTTGCTCCCTCAACACGTCTTCGATGGCGTCTCTGAGGTCAACGAGGATTTCGACGTCGAGCGCCGCGTAGTTTAGCCATTCAGCCGGCAGAGGTCGTTTGGACCAGTCTACTGCCGAGTGTTCTTTTTTTAGGCGGTAGCCCAGTAGCTGTTCGACGACGGTTCCCAACCCCACGCGGTCAAAGCCAGCAAGGCGTGAACCCAGTTCTGTGTCGAAGAGAAAATCGGGGTGCATACCTAAATCTGCGAGGCAGGGTAGATCTTGCGTGGCGGCGTGGAGAACCCACTCGACGCCGCGTAATGCCTCGTTAATGAGGGAGAGGTCTTCAAATGCTTCGGGGTCAATCAGGATGATTCCTGAGTCTCCCCGTTTGAGTTGTACCAGGAAGGCTCGCTGACCGTAGCGGATTCCCGAAGCACGTTCAGTGTCCACTGCCACAGAACCTTCGGCGTTTTTGAGAACCTGCGCAGCATTGCGCAAACCGCGTTCTGTACTGATGACTGCAGGGATGCCGTCGGCTGGCCGATTGAGGAGGACGATGTCAGGAATAGCGAATTCGCCTAGCCCTAGTTGCTCGCACGTGGGAGCAACAGATTCAGACTGCCCACTCATACGAGACCCACCCATCCGTTTGATCCTCAAAAATAGCTCTTCCGATTGCCGAGGTTTTGATTCTTGGCACAGAATTCTATTCTACGACTGCCGTTGCATTTTTGGGCGGAAGATGACTTTAACGCTGAACACCTCTGGCGCCCTCGTTAAGGCGGAGGCGTCAGAGGTGATGGATTTTTTCTCACGTGAGCTTACTTTTGCGGCTCAAAGGTGAGACAGATGGAGTTGATGCAGTACCGCTGATCGGTGGGAGTATCGTATCCCTCGCCTTCAAAGACATGACCTAGGTGAGAATCGCAGGCGGCGCAACGGACTTCAATCCGTTTCATGCCCAAAGAGTAGTCTTCGAGGTAGCGCACGCTGTCAGAGGCTGCGGGGTCAAAGAAGGAGGGCCAACCACAGTGGGAGTCGAATTTTTCAGTAGAGCGGAAAAGCTCGGCGTCACAGGCGCGGCACTTATAGACACCTTCTGTTTTGTTATCTAGGTGCTCACCGGTAAAGGGACGCTCGGTCCCTCCTTCGCGAAGTACGGCAAATTCCTGGGGGTTTAGAACTTCTCGCCAGTCTTTGACGACTTTACCCACGCCAGGTTTGAACTCAGACATAAGTGTATCTCCTTCAGTTGCAATGCCTATGTTCTCACTATAACCGGTCAAGACACACCGGTATTCCTTCCAGGAAAAGGGCAAACTTTTTTCAGTTTGAACGGCTATAGTTCACAGTGAAACTGGTGAGAACGAAGAAAGTCGTTGCAAACAGCCGTGAACAAAGCACAGACAAAAGACCGCATCCTGAATTCACCCTGGACCCCAGCAACTATCGGAGCCGCAGTCGGAGCCGGATCTGCAACAGTCGGTCTGCTGAGCGCAGCGGCTGTCTCAACCTATTTTGCTCGCAAGGTGGTGGTTCCTCCCAAACGGCCGGTGGAAGATTTGCGCCTTATCTCGGTGGGTTATGACTCCATCGAGTTGACGAGCCACCAGCAGCCCTCAAGCGTGCGTTTGCCAGCAACCGAAGCAACTCTTGCTCCCGGCGAGTACGGTCTATTTTTTAACGGTGGTCAAGGATTCGCTGTAGTGGGTGAAATTACTGCCTATTCCCCCCAAGAACAGACGGTCACGCGCAAGATTATCAATGTAGTTTCCGGTGATCTGGCGACGGCGCAGAGAGGTCGACTTTCCGGTGTTGTTTCGCGTACCCCCGAGGCGGCAGGGTATAGCTGTGAAGATATTTCACTGGAACTGGCGGTGGGCTCGGCCCCTGCCTGGTTAGTCCATCCCGATGCACGGCTTCCAGAGTCCGAATTCTCGCCAGATGTATCTCCGACAGTACAAACAGGTTCAAGAACTTGGGCAATCATGGTGCATGGGATGGGTGCCACCCGCGCAGAAACCTTACGGGCATTGGAAACAACACAGGCGCTTGGCATGACGTCGCTGCACATGTCGTATCGCAATGATCGTGAGGCACCGCCGTCGGTAGATAACCGCTACGGTCTAGGTTTTACCGAATGGGCAGATGTAGATATAGCCATCGACTACGCGCGGGAACACGGTGCGCAGGATGTAGTTCTCTTTGGTTGGTCAATGGGCGGTGCGATTTGCCTCCAGACCATGAGGCGCGCCCGCAATCGCCGTCTTATCCGAGCGATGGTTCTAGATGGACCGGCAGCGGATTGGCTTGATTTGATGCAGTATCATACGCGAATCAATAAAATTCCGCTCCGCCTTGGTGCACTGGGAGTCTCGATGATTTCGCAACCTGCCCTCAACATCTTTACCGGTCTGCAAGAGCCCATCGAAATGGATACTCTCTCATGGACCAAACATGCGGGGGACATCACCGTACCCACATTGATTCTGCATTCAATGGATGACGCGTTTGTGCCCGCTTATAGCTCGCAGAAGCTGGCGGAGCGTTCACCTCTGGTAGATTTTGTCCCCTTCGAAGGAGCAACCCATACGCGCGAGTGGAATGTTGATCCTCGCCGCTGGTTTGATGCAGTTACCTCCTGGTTACCTGCGCATCTCAGCTAAGCGGCTATATCCGCATACTTTCCTTGGGCAAGAGCGAGCAAATCATCGGGAGTTAACTCGATGTCTAGTCCTCTCTTGCCCCCGGAAACCAAAATAGTGGGAAAGAGCTGGGCAGTTTCATCGAGCACAGTAACGTGAGGTGTTTTTTGACCTAGAGGAGAAATCCCTCCCACTACATAACCGCTCCGTTTCTCTGCGACTGAAGGCTCTGCCATGGTGGCTGACTTCCACCCCAGAGCAGCCGCTGCAGCTTTGAGGCTGAGTTTGCCTGCTACCGGGACTACACACACCGCATACTCTTTTTCATGGTGAATCATAAGGGTTTTGAAAACTTGATCTTCCGAGCGGCCCAGGGCAGCGGCGGCTTCTATTCCAAAGGCCTTTTCGCCGTCTTGATGTGAATATTCGCGCACCTCATAGGTAACGCCTGCTTCTTCCAGTACTTGCAGTGCCGCAGTTGCGGCGGCGCCTTTTTTCTTTTTCTTAGCCATGGTGCTCTCCTCATCAAAGGTTTCTGCTTCTAATGTACCGAGAGGAGAGCAACAAGAAAAATGTAAAGGCTAAGGCAACCTCTAGCCCGAAATAGAGGAAACACTCGCGGTGTTCACTAGACTGAGATATCAAGACAGTCACACTGCTGATGAATAGCACGTGTGAAATTTGTACCGGCTAGAAAGCACACTCGTGGTTACTTTTGAACATCTCACCGAACGACGTCCGCAGGTTTCACCTGAAGAATTGCTCGCAGGGTTCCGCCCCTCTGAACGATTTGGTGAGGTGTCGTTTGAGACCTATCGACCAGATCCACAGCAACCTTCTCAGTCCGCTGCCGTTGAGGCTTTGAAAAAGTTTGCGGCAAGCATGGGGCAGAGCCCACAGGGTTCGGGCGGCTTCTTCTCCAAACTTTTTGGTGGCGGAAGCAAAAATCCAGCGGCTGCGCAGGGTGTGTATTTGGACGGTGGGTTCGGCGTCGGTAAAACTCACCTTCTGGCGTCCCTATGGCATGCTGCGGATGGCCCCAAAGCCTTCGGTACCTTTGTGGAATACACCAATCTGGTAGGCGCCATGGGATTCCGCAATACGGTTGATGCACTGAGCAAATACAAGCTGGTCTGTATTGATGAATTTGAACTCGACGATCCCGGCGACACCGTTTTGATGTCCCGCCTAATGCGAGAGCTTTCCGACGCAGGAGTGCGCTTGGTGGCAACCTCAAACACCTTGCCCGGCGCACTGGGGGAGGGACGTTTTGCCGCCCAGGATTTCAAGCGAGAAATTCAGGTATTAGCGGATCAATTCGATGTATTGCGCGTTGACGGTGAAGACTACCGTCACCGCGGTCTAGAAAAAGCTCCCAACCCGGTTGTCCCAGGCACCGAGGAAGCAACTGTAGAAGAAAAATTTCCCGCTAACTCCCGCATTGCAGTAGATAATTTTGCCAACGTCGTGGAACACCTTTCCCAGGTTCACCCCTCTCGCTACCGCCAGCTCGTTGCTGACTTGGACGGTATTTGCTGGAAGAACGTTGAGCCTATTACCCGACAGGATATTGCCCTCCGCTTTGTTGTCCTTGCTGACCGGCTCTATGACCGTGATCTTCCTATCGTTTCCTCAGGCGTTCCGTTTGACCAGGTCTTTACCGAAGAGATGATGGCCGGGGGGTATCAAAAGAAGTATTTCCGTGCGGTATCACGGCTCACCGCACTAGCCCGAGAAGCTGCAACGGGTGAACGCGCGTAAATAAAAAGAGCATCTCTGTGAGATACTCCATATAAAATATTGGGGGCTCGCAGGGGTGTTGGTGCCCTTCAATACGGTGGAAATCCGTGAGTTTCTCCGGATTTTTGAGAGGCGTTGTGTCGATTTGGCAGCGGCGGATAAACTGTGTAAAGTATTTACCTGTCAGGTCAACGAGTTGAAGAAATTCTCCAAGTGACCATCCTGAAAAGGTGACATATGCGGTTGTAGCTCAGTTGGTAGAGCACCACCTTGCCAAGGTGGATGTCGCGAGTTCGAGTCTCGTCAACCGCTCGCATGCTGTTTCTAGTAAGAAGCACAGGCCCTGGCTTCATGCAAGGCACGGTGAGGTGGTCGAGTGGTTAGGCAGCGGCCTGCAAAGCCGTGTACGCGGGTTCAAATCCCGTCCTCACCTCGCAGACAATATTTTCATATTGTTTATGCGCGATTGGCGCAGCGGTAGCGCGCTTCCCTGACACGGAAGAGGTCACTGGTTCGATCCCAGTATCGCGCACAAACTAAGCCCAGCTGAATTTTTCAGCTGGGTTTTGTGTTTAACACTAAGAGTTCTAAAAGTGACTGCCCAATCCTGCGCACCCTGCGAGGTGAACTTATCAGTGTGTTGCATATCGCAGCGAGATCCCCTTAGAATCATCCTTTTCAATTTGCAGGGTTTTAAAAAGCTGTGTATAGTATTTCTTCGTTGCGCGGTTGTAGCTCAGTTGGTAGAGCACCACCTTGCCAAGGTGGATGTCGCGAGTTCGAGTCTCGTCAACCGCTCCAAAGAAGGGCTTCCGAACCATCGGAAGCCCTTTATTTTTATCCCAGAATACTGGAGCAGAACTCTTCAGACACGTAGATTTCTAACCCCGCCCGCACGTGCGAGCAGAAGTGAAGGTGCAATATGACATCACCACGGCTAGCCTCAAACACCGGCTTCGGTCGAATGTACGCACGCATTGTGGGGGGAGAGCTGGAAGTTCCTTCTATTACCACGGTAATCAGCCAGCAGGCTATGGATCTGGGCGGCTGGCACGGATACATGGCTGCTAAAGCGGCTCTAGAGGATCACCGGTCCTATCGGGCGTCGTCCTCTCCCGGTCTAAAATTTGCGATCATCCGGGATGCAGCCAATGCCAGTGAACGATTTAGGGACGACGCCGCTGCGCGTGGCGACCGCGTTCATAACTACGCAGAAAATGTTGCGTTGCGGGCAATGGGTGAACCCCATGAAGCTGACGAAATGCGTGAAATTCTGGTGAGCCTTGGCGAACAAGCCTACGCAGACCGCTTTGACGAATGGTGGGATCAGTTTCGACCCACTCCACTAGCCACCGAAGTGACCATCTGGAACGACACTGTGGGTTATGCAGGAACGCTTGATTTGGTTGCGGACATTGCCGGACACACCTGCATTATTGATTACAAAACTAAAGGAACAGATCGCAAAGGACGAGTAAAGTCGCTAGATCACAAAGTAGTGATGCAGCTTGTTGCCGGGTTGAAGGCTGAGAAATCTTTGGTCGATGCAGAGGCCGGGCAATGGGAAGACTGGAAACACGGACAAGCTCCTATTCTGATGGGTGTTGCCCTCGGCGAGACCGAGGTCGTGGCGCAACAAGCTAACCCGAGAGTTCTGGAAAATAACTGGTATAAGTTCTGTGCTCTCAAGCGGGTGTGGGACTATAACAAGACTTTGGCTGAAGAAGAGTGTGAAGTGCTGATGCCGGTGATCCCTCCTCCTCTCAATGAGGCCGAGCCGTCTTTAGACGAAAAGAAAGCCTAATTTCTCTACACTGGTAAGAGAAAAACCTCCAAATGTTTTCCCTGCACGAAAGAAGATTCATGGCGATTTTGACCGTACGGACCGTGGGCGATCCCGTTCTGCGCAGTGAGTGTGAAGAAATCACTGTTTTTGACGACGATTTAAAGAAGTTGATTGTCGACATGCTAGAGACCATGTATGAGGTCAATGGCGTGGGACTGGCGGGACCGCAAATCGGAATCAATAAGAAAATTTTTACATTCGGAAATATTGACGGTCGAGAAGGCTACATCATTAACCCTGTACTGGAGACCGGCGATGAAGACCAAGAAGGCGGCGAAGGTTGCCTCTCGGTTCCCGGTATTTCCTCCGATACCCCACGAAAAAATTGGGCGAGAGTCACCGGGGTAGACGCCGACAACAAGCCCCTTGTGCTTGAAGGTGAGGGTCTTTTTGCCCGTATGCTCCAGCATGAGACGGATCATCTATACGGCACCCTCTTTATCGACCGTTTGGTGGGCGAAGAACGTAAAGAAGCTATGCGTGCTATCCGCAAGGCAGATTTTGAAAATGTGTCTGCGGCTGTGCACAGCGAGCGCGCGAGTGCAGTTTCTTCTGCATTTGGGGCGGGCGTTGTGCCTTCTGGGTCTGCATTTGGAGGGGGAAAACGCTGATGGCATTTAAGGTTCTATTTGCAGGCACTCCTGATCTTGCCGTTGAAACTCTCAACGCTCTGATGGAAACCGACCATGAAGTGGTGGGTGTTCTGACTCGTGAGGATGCTCCTCAGGGTCGCAAACGCGTTCTTACTCCCTCAGCTGTAGCGCAGCGCGGCGAAGAGCTTGAGCTGCCAGTTATTAAGGCTAATCAGTGGTCGAAAGAGGTTGCTGAAGAAGTTAAGAAACTTCAGGCAGATATTGCTGCTGTAGTGGCGTTTGGTGCTATTTTGCCGCCGTCGGCTTTGGATTTATTGCCTCACGGCTGGATTAACCTGCATTTCTCATCGTTGCCTCAATGGCGCGGTGCGGCACCGGTGCAGCGTGCTCTGATGGCGGGGGAGAGCGAAATTTTTTCGAATGTTTTTCGGATTGAGCGCGGACTCGATACTGGTCCCGTTTTTCGCGAAGAATCAACCGGTGTTGGTCCTACTGACACCGCAGGTGAGATTCTGCTGCGTCTTGCCCGCAGCGGTGGCTCGCTCTTGAACGAGGCCTTTGCCGATATTGAGGCAGGAAGTGAAGGGATACCGCAGAGCGGCGACCCTACCCATGCTACCAAGCTGTCATTGGACGATGGACGCCTGGATTGGAATCTGCCGAAAGCCGACATTTTAGCGCGCTATAGGGGAGTGACCCCCGAACCTGGCGCCTGGTGTACTTTCAACGATGCCCGCTTCAAAGTGGGGGAGCTCGCTCTCTCCGATGCCACACCTGCCGGTCCTGTGGGAACCGTGCACCTGGTGAATAAGAAGCCTGTGGTGACCGTAAGCGATGGCACGGTGGAACTCATCAAGGTGCAACCTGCAGGTAAAAAAATGATGAACGCAGCTGACTGGGCACGAGGTCTAGGATCTGCAGTAGCAGAGCAGAAAGTAGTGTTGTCATGAGCCAATCAAACTTCGGCGGGCGTCGTTCAGACGGTCAATCGGGCGGAGCCGCAGGACACAACCGTGCGGGGCAGGGGCGAAGCGGAGCTAACCGTCGCGATGACCGCAACGATAGCTTCAATCCAGCCGGCGCGGGACGTACCAAACGCGGTGGCGGCGGAGAAACTCGACGGAACGATAAGGGTCGAGAACGCAACCGTAAGGCGCAGTTCTCCCGTGAGTTCTCCGAGTCGGCACCTTCGGCTCGCCGTCGTTCTAGCGATCCCGCCCGTTTGACTGCATATCAGGTGATTAACGCTGTGGTCATGGACGATTCCTACGCCAACCTAGTGCTCCCCAAGACTATTCGGGCAAATCATCTAGACCACCGCGACGCCGGATTCGCTACCGAACTTTGCTACGGTACGTTACGCCACCAGGGCACCTATGATGCGATTTTGGCGCACTGCGTAGACCGCCCTCTAGAGAAGACCGGCAAGCAGATTATGACGGCGCTGCGCATGGGTGCTCATCAGATTCTCTCGATGCGCGTTCCCTCCCACGCGGCGTTGAACTCCACTGTGGCGCTGGCACGCGCGGAGATTGGTTCTGGCCCGGCAGGGTTTATCAACGCAGTGTTGCGTCGAGTCTCTGAGCGATCTCCCGAAGAATGGCAGGACATCATTCAGGCGGATGCCAAGGACGAATACACTCGTTTAGCGCTGTCCAAGTCCCACCCTGCCTGGGTAGTTCGCGCCTTCCGGCAGGCGCTGGCGGCTCATGGTCGTAACCCTGAAGAAATCGGTGCTCTATTGGACGCCGATAATGCCGCTCCTGTGGTGAACTTGGTGGCTTTACCTGGTTTAGGTTCTTTGGATGAGGCACTTGATAAAGGCGCTGAAGAGGGTACCTTGGTGCAAGGCTCTGCGTTGTACTCATCGGGTGATTTGGGTCGCCTAGAATCTGTGCGTGAGGGAACAGTGCGTGCCCAGGATGCCGGATCTCAGTTGGTCGCGCGTGCACTAGCGGATGCGCCTTTGGAGGGCACTGACCGTGCATGGCTTGATCTGTGTGCAGGACCCGGTGGTAAAGCAGCACTGTTGGGTGCGCTCGGCGCTGACCGTGGTGCTCAATTGCTCGCTAATGAGTCAGCAAAACACAGGGCAAAGCTGGTTGAATCCTCCCTCAAGCCGTTGACCCAGGGTAGCTATAAGGTTGTGACCGGCGATGGTCGGAAGATTTCTAGTACGGTAGAAAAACAGTCGTTGTTGCCATCGGGCATGCACCCCGGTCAGCTCTTTGACCGCGTCATGGTAGATGTACCCTGTTCAGGTCTGGGCGCGTTGCGGCGTCGTCCCGAGGCACGGTGGCGTAAAACTCCGCGCGATATCGCCGAGTTGCTCACCTTGCAAAAAGAGCTTTTTGATGCTGCGGCAGCGCAGACTCGCCCCGGGGGTTTGATTGCGTATGTTACTTGCTCACCCCACATGGCAGAGACCCAGAACATTGTGCTGGATATTCTCAAATCCGGTGAGGTTGAACTTCTTGATTCGGCAGCAGCACTGCGCAACGCGGCGTTGAAAGATTCTGCAGGTAATTCTGTACTGGCAGGGGAGCTAGACCCAGCGCATGTGCTCGATGAGAGGCATCCATCGCAGACTACAGCCCAGCTGTGGCCGCATATTCACGGTACGGATGCTATGTTCTTTGCACTGTTCCAGAAGAAATAAATCCATATATACTCAAGCCTCTCAGTTTATGCTGGGAGGCTTTTGCAATAGAGTGGAATAGTAGCTACTGACCCACTGAAGTGTGAAGGCGGAATGACCATGAGTTGCCATATCAACCCCTCTATTTTAAGTGCTGATTTTGCTAACCTGCAGGCTGAATTAGAGGCGATTAGCACCGCTGATGCCGCTCATATTGACGTGATGGACAACCACTTTGTTCCCAACCTCACCTGGGGTCCGCCGGTGGTTAAGCGACTACGCGAGGTCTCACCTGTTCCTTTTGACGTTCATTTGATGATTGAGGACGTCGACCGCTGGGCACCACAGTACGCAGAAATTGGATGCGAGTCGGTGACTTTCCATGCGGAGGCTGCGATTGCTCCCATCAAGCTAGCCCGTACTTTGCGCGAGGCAGGAGCTAAGGCGGGGATGGCGCTTCGCCCCGCCACGCCCGTCGAACCGTATTTGGATATACTGAGTGAGCTCGACATGCTGCTGATTATGACCGTTGAACCCGGTTTTGGCGGCCAGAAGTTCCTTGACGTTACCCTGCCTAAAATCCGCCGTGCTGCCGTAGCACTGAAGGATTCGCCCACCCCACTTGCCATTCAGGTGGACGGCGGAATCACCGAAGAAACTATTGTTCGCGCTGCTGAGGCGGGTGCAAACGTTTTCGTGGCTGGTTCTTCGGTCTATGGTGCTGAGGATCCCTCAGCCGCTATTGCGGCATTGCGCCAGGCTGCAGAGCACCCCCACTCCTAGTTCTGCCCAGGATAAAGTTTGATCGAGCAACCAATCGTTCCGCGAATGCTCTGACTTAACTAAGATAAAAAATTTCTCCTCATGAAGAAAGGCAACACCGTGCACCAGCGCCCCATCAAACGTGCCGCCCATACGCCGCTGGGGCATGCATGGGAGTCTTTCGAGAAGGGACGGCGGCTCTTTGAACTGCAAGATTTCCCCGGTGCTATCGCAGTCTTCGAATCTTCCCTCAAACAATTCCGCGCCGTCCTAGAATCAGAGGGCGAAGCCATGGCGGCCTCAGCTATAGCTGCAGCCTATGGTAATAACGGCATGCACGAGTTTGCGATGCCTTTTGCCGAAGAAGCCTTGGATGCTTTCATCCGACTGGGGCATGCTGAGCAGGTTGCTGAACAACGTCAGAACCTTGGGTCGCTCTATATGTCCTGTGACCGCGCCGAGCAAGCAAGGCAGTCATTCGCTCAGGCAGCAGAGGACTTTATTTCTCTCAAAAATTGGGAGAGAGCTGGCGATAACGCACTTTTGGCCGCTAACCTCAATGCAAGAGACAACCAATTTGGATCTGCCCGCACCCTCTTTTTACAGGCACTGGATAATTTCAGCAAAGTTGAATCGGGAGCTTCAGAACATTCTCGTGCAACGGGGCTCATGCAGCTTGCCTACCTGGAAAAAGTCGAAAAAAATATGGACGCCGCGCGTCTGCTCTACGCCGAAGCTCTTGAAGCGTTCCAAGCAATGAACAGCCCCTGGGAAATCGGTTCGTGTTTAGAGGGCTTAGCAGCGGTGGAATTTGAAGCCGACGCCCTTGATTCGGCTGTTTTGCACGCCAAAGCAGCCCTCGATACATTCCAGCAAAACGGTTTCCGAAGAGATGCATTGCGAGCCAAGGTGAACTACCGAGCGGTCAAATTAGCCCAGGAACGAGCCAACCGTTTGGCCGCGCCGTCCTCCTCGGAGGAATCTGTCGGAAGTCACCTGCCCGGAACGCCTTTCCCAGATGAGCGCCCCTGACAAGTCCTGCCAAGAGTACACCTACTTGGGGCAAATAAATCTCTGTGCCATAATCAAAGCACAACTAAAAATCGTGCTCCGGGACCCGGTGAAATTCCGAACCGGCGGTGATAGTCCGCTAACTTACGCGCAAGCGTGAGCCTGCTAGGTGAAATTCCTAGACCGACAGTACAGTCTGGATGGAAGGTAGCACGAACAAAACGTTCTAAGAACCCGCCCCGGCACCAGCCGGAGGAGTTCTTTGAGTGCCGATTTGGGCTCCTACGGGCGTCCACGCATGAAAACGCTTTGTTCTCCCCGGAGCCTCCGCGAAAGGGAAACAATGGAATTTCTGCGGTGGCTCTTCGACGCTCAGTGGCAGATTGGCGATCAATCACTGTTGGTGCGCGAAGTCCTCGGAAATGTATTCGGTCTAGCCAGCGCGCTAGGTGGTATGAGACGTAAAGTGTGGGCGTGGCCAGTAGGAATCGCCGGGAATGCGCTTCTTTTCACCGTCTTTTTGGGCTCTGTTTTTGGGTCCCCCCACGCCATCAATATGCTCGGTCAAGCGGGCAGGCAAATCATGTTTATTGCCGTTTCAATCTGGGGCTGGTACCGGTGGAAGGCTTCAAAGAATCAAGGCGGCTCTGCCGTCGTTCCCCACTGGGCTAGCGGCAAAGAACGTCTGTTTCTCATCTTAGCAATGATAGCGGGCACCGGTCTTTTGACACCTGTTTTCCGAGCACTCGGTTCTTACGAGCCCGTGTGGTCAGACGCATGGATTTTCATGGGGTCATTGCTGGCGACCTACGGCATGGCGCGAGGCTGGGTCGAATTCTGGCTCATTTGGGTAGCCGTAGATTTGGTGGGTGTACCTTTGCTATGGTCTGCCGGTTACTATGCGACCGCGCTGATGTACGTGTTCTACGGAATCTTTACGTTGACCGGCTTCTTCGTGTGGTGGCGTACTCGAAACCGAGAAATGGCGCGCGTTGAAGTAGAGACTAATTTTCCTGACCCCACTGTCAATACCGTAGAAGCATCCCATGAACGCTAAGCTCTTGCATTTACCCAAGCACGGAACTTATTTGAGTGAAAACTCAGCTATGAGCCTGGCTTTAGAAGCGGCATCCCAGGGGGTGCGCGGGGCAAACCCACTAGTGGGCGCTGTTATATGCGACGCCGAGGGGCGGTTCCTCACCGCAGGATGGCACCGCGGAGCAGGCACCGCACATGCAGAAGCCGATGCCCTGGCTAACGCCCGTGACCGGGGAATCGACGTGACCGGTGCGCACATGTTTGTGACACTAGAACCTTGCAACCACACCGGTAGAACCGGTCCCTGCTCCCACGCTATTGCAGATGCTGGTATTGCATCGGTGACGTTTTCAGAAGCAGACAGAACCAGCCAAGCCTCAGGCGGGGCACAGTATCTTGCATCCCGTGGAGTGAACGTTGAATCGGGGTTGCTGAGTACAGCAGCGCAGAAACTAAACCGCCGATGGTTTGACACGACATCCTCCGCTCGCCCCTGGGTAAGCGCCAAAATCGCTTCAACTCTTGACGGCTATATTGCGGCAGCAGATGGCAGCAGCCAATGGATTACGGGGGCTGAGGCGCGATTAGACGGCCATTCAATTCGTGCTCGTGTTGATGCCATCGTGGTGGGAACTCAGACGTTCTTTGATGACCAGCCCCGTCTGACCGCCAGAGATGCACAAGGGAACAACCTGCCCCATCAGCCACTGCGCGTGGTGATGGGGGAGCGGAAGCTGGATGATAAGACCGCCGATGGGCAACCAGAAAACTTTCTGCATATAGCGACTCGGAACCCGCGCGTCGTGCTGGCCGAACTGCAACGACGCGGCGTCAAGCACCTGTTGATTGAAGGTGGACCCACCATTATTTCGGCCTTTTTAGACGCTGATGCGGTGGACGAAATCTTTTGGTATCAAGCCCCCAAAATTCTAGGTACAGGCAAGAGCGCCATTCCCGATTTGGGCATTGAGACTCTGGCGCAGGTGCGCCGCTGGGAACTGGATGATTTAGGTATGACTCCGGCGCTCACTCGCTTGGGGGATGACCTCCGAGTGCATCTAGCGCCGGGTGCTCACTAAGTATTTGAAAGAAGAGAAAACTATGTTTACAGGTATCATCGGAGCCGTTGGCTCAGTAGAAAAAATCGAACCCGCTGTGAACTCTGTCGGGGACCAAGAATCTGCGGTGATTACTATTCAAGCAGGTGAGATTGTCGACGATCTGGAACACGGTGGATCGCTGGCAGTCAACGGAGTGTGCCTCACCGCTACACGCACGGAGAACGTGCAGCCGGGCATCTTCGTCGCTGACGTGATGGGTGAAACGCTCGCACGCACCAACTTAGGGAAGATGCAACCTGGTACTCGCGTAAATTTGGAACGCTGCATGCCAGCGGGCGGCAGGTTTGATGGCCACGTAGTGCAGGGACATGTGGACGGGGTAGGCACCGTGGCTGCCGTCACCGAGCATGAAAGCTGGCGAACGATTCGCTTTGATATTCCTACCCGCTTAGCTGCTCACCTGACCGAAAAAGGTTCTATTGCTGTCAACGGCACTTCGTTGACTGTCACCGCCGTTTCCCCAGCCTCCGCCGATCATAGTTGGTTTGAAGTCGGCCTCATTCCAGCTACCCTCGAAGCTACTGTTTTAGGGGAAATCCAGGTAGGTGACACGGTCAACCTTGAAACCGATGCGCTCGCCAAATACGTTCAGCGCCTCCTGGAATTCTCTACTTTTACCGCCGGAATCACCGTTCAACCTGAACTTGCCGAGCAGTACCAGAATCGTATCCATCTCAATACGGTGAACGAAGCGGTGGACGCGATTGCCAACGGTCGCGCTGTGGTTGTAGTGGACGATGAGAACCGCGAGAACGAAGGCGATATTATCTTCGCCGCAGAACATGCTACTTCCGAGCTCATGGGATTCACCATCCGCTATACGTCCGGGGTAATTTGCACGCCATTGCCCGGTGCGCGCGCCGATAAGCTGAATCTTCCTCCAATGCTTGCCCACAATCAGGACCCCAAGGGAACCGCATACACCGTTTCCTGTGATGCGGCAGATGGAATTTCCACCGGGATTTCTGCTGCCGACCGGGCACTGACCGCGCGTATCTTAGCTGATGCACAGTCTGGAGCGGCGTCATTGACCCGCCCCGGGCATATCTTCCCCTTACGTGCTGTGGACGGCGGCGTCAACGAACGCCCCGGACACACTGAAGCTGCAGTGGAACTGTGTACCCTAGCAGGGCTATCGGGTGTAGGCGTCATCGCCGAATTAGTTCATGACGATGGGTCGATGATGCGATTTGATGCTCTGCGAACTTTCGCCACCGAACATAACCTGCCTATGATTTCGATTGAAGATTTAGCGCAGTATGTTCAGGGGAATCGATGAACGAATACCAACAAACGCGAAAGATTGAGCAGCCGGATTCGAAAGAGCTGACTCCTGTAGTTAAGCCCCGCCTGATAGCGCAGAGCCCCGCAGTCTGCGTTCCTACAGCGCACGGTCACTTTAAGATGATGGCATGGCAGTTTGCCGACGGCAGCGAGCATCTTTCCCTCCAAGCAGTTGATGCGGAGGGAAACCCTAGAACTGTTTCTGGAGATAAAAACGATGCGCGATTATTCGGTCCCGCCGTTCGTATTCATTCAGAATGTGCCACCGGTGATATCTTCGGGTCTTTTCGCTGCGACTGCGGTGCGCAGCTAGCTCAGGGTCTTCGCATCATTCAAGAACGAGGCGGTTACCTGATTTACGTCCGGCAACATGAAGGACGAGGGATAGGTCTAGTAAATAAGCTCCGCGCCTATAGTCTGCAGAGTGAGGGTCTTGATACCGTCGATGCCAACCTTGCCCAAGGACTCGCAGCAGACCAACGAGACTACCGGCAGACTGCCGTGATTCTCCGAGCGTTGGGACTGGACACTATTCAGCTCATCAGCAATAATCCCGCTAAGAAACAAGCACTTTTAGAATTGGGAATCAGAATCAGCGGTTTGATCTCTGATGAAATTGAACCCCGCCCCGAAAACCATACCTACTTAGAAACTAAACGTGAGCGGATGAACCATTTGCTCACTCCATCCCACCATCAGAAGGACACACCATGAGCGGCGCAGGCGCAGCACCCACCACCTTGAATCCAGAAACCATGAAAGATTTAAAAGTTGCCATTATTGCGGCGTCTTGGCATACCACCGTGATGGATGGTTTAGTTGCCGGTGGACAGCGCGCAACTGCCGATGCCGGTATCAAGAACCCTACGCTGGTACGGGTCCCAGGCACTTTCGAACTCTCAGTGGCAGCAGCTCAGCTAGCAGAATCACACGACGCCGTTGTGGCTCTAGGCGTGGTAATTCGCGGCGGAACTCCGCACTTTGATTATGTATGCCAATCAGCAACACAAGGCCTCACTCAGGTATCAGTCAACTCCAAAACTCCTGTGGGCTTTGGAGTGCTGACATGCGACAATGAACAACAAGCGCTAGAGCGCGCCGGACTGGAAGGCTCCTCAGAAGATAAGGGATATGAAGCAACCGCAGCTGCTCTAGAGACTGCCTTACTTTTGAAAAACCTATCCTAATTGCGGACGGCGGTTCATGTGGGCTGAAAAGTTCGCTCAAAGTACGGGTCGATAAAGATTGTTAACAACGAGTTGCCTAGTATGGTCAATTCAATGACCACCCAACACCGAATCTACGACTTTATGATTCTCGTGGGGGACTCCTTGATTCGCAGTGGTGCGAGCTCGGCGTCCACCACGAGAACTCTTCTTGCCATTGCCCAAGCTGAAGGCAAACAGAACGTTACGGTGAGCGTGACTCTGGGGCAGCTTTCGGTCAGTGACACAGATGGAATCGACGGCATACCTTATACCGATATGCACGAAATAGCCCCAGGCGTTCTTAATATCGGATGGCGAAGCACCACAGAAGAAATAGTCGCTGATTACTTGCTCAAGCGGCTGACTCTTGAAGAGGCCCATCAGGAGCTGGAGCGCAGAATCGACCGTCAGTCTGAGCCTTCCAACCTAGCGGTTACTCTGGGGTTTGGAATTTTGGGCGGAGGCTTTAGCCTGCTTCTGAATGCACAGACTTTGACCATGGTGGGCGCTGCTATTACTGCCCTCTTTGTATCCATCAGCTTCAACACGTTGGATCGATCTCGCGTACCTGGGATTTTTAGGTATGCGTTGGCCGGTTTTATCGCTGTTTTTATTGCAACTATCTATTGCCTTATTACTTCAGCTGATTCTGTGGCTGTTTGCATCGTTTCAGCTCTTGCGGGGCAGCTTGCTGGAATTGCTGTCTACGGAGCAACTCAGGATGCCATGATGGGCTGGTACCTTTCAGCTACTGGACGTATGGTTGAGGCAACTATGTCCACAGCCGGCCTGGTCTCCGGTGTGGCTGTATGCATGGGATTGATGAATCATTTCTTGAACGAAGATTTCACTTACTTGCAACCACTCAGTTCAGAGACCACCCCGCTGCTGAAGCAAATGGTGGGCGCGGCGCTGGTCACCGCTGGCTTTTCTTTGGCAAGCGGTGGGAGGAATTTGCGCCTGCTCATACTGGGCGGTTTAGGATTGGGTGCCACGCTGTTGCACTTCGTCATTGGCAATGTTTTGCCCTTTAGCCCTTTCACCGCTACCACCGTGGCATCAATTTGTGTGGGGGCAGTAGGAGTACTTATCTCCAAACAAATCCATCTCACTTCCAACGCCATTATGATGCTGGCTCTTCTGCCGCTGATTCCGGGGATGATGCTTTACCAGGGCATGCTGGGCTCGCTGTACAACGAGCCGGATTCTTTCAGCATCCTTAAAGAAGCACTGGTCCTTTTCTACTGTCTCTCAGTGGGCGGAACTACAGGTCAGATGATTGTCTCTGAATCCATGTGGGCTATTCGTAAACGGCAATTTACCCACAGATACCCGGGAAAAGTGTTCAACAAAATCATGGTGGAAGAACGAAATGCCCAAGACGTTATTTTGCCCGTCTTTAGCAGACCGTTTAGCCGTTCTATTCATAAATAAGAAAAATTCCCGTGTTTTGCATCTGAGAAAAATGCGGGGTTTCCTTTAACCGAGAGCTCTTCATCACATACAGTAGAAGAGTGAAAACATTTGATTCGCTTTTTGCAGAGCTCACCGATAAAGCCTCAGAACGCCCCGAAGGTTCAGGTACCGTTGCCGAACTGGATTCCGGCGTGCACGGGATTGGCAAGAAGATTGTAGAAGAAGCTGCAGAAGTATGGATGGCTGCAGAATTTCAATCCGACGCCGAATTCGCAGAGGAAGCCTCGCAACTGATTTATCATTTGCAGGTCATGATGATCGCCAAGGGACTGACTCCCGAAGATATCTATAAGTACCTCTAAATTCTAGGATTTCATCATGTTGCGTGTAGCTGTACCCAATAAAGGCGCCCTCTCTGAAGCTGCCACTCAAATGCTCAAAGAATCTGGCTATCTTCAGCGCCGTGATTCGCGCGAGTTGGTTATTGCCGATGCCGAGAACGACGTCGAGTTCTTCTACCTTCGCCCCCGCGATATCGCAGTGTATGTGGGTAAAGGAACGCTCGACGTCGGCATCACCGGTCGCGATTTATTGCAGGATTCTGAAGCACCTGCCCAAGAGGTGATGGGGTTAGATTTTGCGCGTTCAACTTTTCACTTCGCTGGTCCAAAAGGTAAATTCACTTCAATCGAGCAGCTCAACGGCAAACGGATTGCAACCTCTTATTCCAAGCTGGTGCGTCGTTATCTGCAGGAAAATAACATTGATGCCGCAGTGACTCGTTTGGATGGCGCCATCGAATCCTCCATCCGACTGGGAGTAGCCGACGCCATCGCCGACGTCGTAGAAACCGGCAATACTATGCGTGCTGCGGGGCTAGAACCCTTTGGGGAAGCTCTGATGAAGAGCGAGGCTTTGCTCATCAAACGCGCTGGTGTTGAAGATAGGAGCGGATTAGATAAGTTGGCACGCCGCCTGCGTGGCGTTTTGATTGCCCGCCAGTATGTCCTGATGGACTACGACATCGACCAGGCTTTACTGCCCCGCGCTACCGCCATTACTCCTGGGCTCGAAGCGCCTACCATTTCGCCGCTGGAACGCGACGGCTGGGTGGCTGTTCGCTCCATGGTTCCGCGAACTGCCGTCAACAAAATTATGGATGAGCTCTACGAGATTGGCGCTCGCGCTATCTTGGTCTCGCCCATTCAAGCTGCTCGACTTTAGGAGTCATCATGGGTGTTGCAATTCGTGTTATTCCCTGTTTGGACGTCGATAACGGACGAGTAGTCAAAGGTGTAAATTTCGAGGGATTGCGTGATGCCGGGGACCCGGTAGAACTGGGGAAGAAATACAACGAGGCGGGGGCAGATGAGCTGACCTTTCTCGACGTCACTGCTTCTAGCACTGACCGTGAAACTACTTTTGATGTAGTAGCTCAAACTGCCGAAACGGTCTTTATTCCGCTGACCGTCGGTGGTGGAGTGCGAACAGCTGACGATGTCGCTCAGCTACTTCGCACCGGTGCCGACAAAGCATCTATCAACACAGCTGCTATCGCCCGGCCCGATGTGATCAACGAAATCGTGGAGCGTTTCGGTTCACAGGTTTTGGTGCTATCGGTGGATGCTCGGCGTAATGCACAGATGCCTTCAGGCTTTGAAGTTACTACCCATGGTGGAAGAAATTCTGCAGGATTAGATGCCGTTGAATGGGTGGAAGAAGCGCAGAAACGCGGGGTGGGCGAGATATTGCTGAATTCTATCGACGCTGATGGCACCAAAGCCGGTTTTGATGTGGAGATGATTCGCGCTGTCCGCGCCGCGGCGTCTCTACCGCTGATTGCTTCCGGCGGGGCAGGTGCACCTGAGCATTTTCCTGCTGCTATTGAGGCAGGAGCTGATGCGGTGCTGGCGGCGTCTATCTTCCACTTCGGGGAAGTGTCCATTGCTGAGGTGAAAGATGCCATCCGTGCAGCTGGGTTCGAGGTTCGTTAAGAAGCACCGCTCCCGGCAGCGGAAAACCCTTATTAGGGTTTTACTCTGGTTGATTACAGCGGCAGTAGCGGTGGTTGTGCTGTGCCCGGCGCTTGGGTTCTCGCGGTGGATGAGTGTCCGGCTTGGGTTTGCCCAAGTACTGGCTTTCAGTCGCATCGCAGGTCTTGTACTTTTGGTCATGGTGGCTTGCATAGTTTTGGCGCAAATATGTATCCGGCGTCCAGAAGACAATTCTAAAAAACTGACGTGGGGTTTTATCTTTTTGCTGGTGTGGGCGGGGTTGGGTGTCTATCTGGTGGCATTTCCTCAAGGGACGAGCGGGCAGGTTGCTGCCGCCGATATGGTATCGACTAGAACACTTAAAATTGTTTCGTTTAATAGCCAGGACACCGTCAATGCCGAGAACCTTCGCCACCTTGATGATGCCTTTCACGCAGATGTCTATGTTTTTCCAGAAGGTGGCGTTTCCACCGTCTCCACTGCGACCCAAGGAGCTGGCCTTACTGGAACCCTGTTTGAACCGCGGACTCAAGATTTTGGTGGATTGTATTCTGAGGCGGTAGCCCCCACTACAATTTTTGTGCGTTCATCCGCAGGGAATTTCGAGCAAAAGCCCGGTATTTCACTGTCCTTTGGTAGCGTTCGTCTAGAGTCTAAAACAGCGAATCCACTGACCATTCTGGGCGTGCATACCGCGCCGCCTTTACCTGCGCTGATGAGTAATTGGCGTAATGATTTAGGGCTCGTGGGCGAGTTCGACCGGCAGATAAATGATACCCAGTCCACCATCGTGGTAGGAGACTTCAACGCCACGATGAGACACGGGGAAATGGCTGACCTGGAAAACCTTCATGACGCCGCACAGCTTGCCCGGCAGGAGCGGGGCACTTGGCCGACGTCGTGGCCGTCGGCAGCATCAGCACCCATCGATCATATTCTGGTGAGCTCAGGAATTTCTGTAGAACGATTTGAAACTATTGTCTTAGACAATGGAGACCATCGGGCGATTTTTACAGAACTCAAAGTTGCTGACTAGTGCTTGAACCGTTTGTACCAGATGGCGTGCACCGTACCAGAATTTTCCCCGGTACAGTGCACATCATCTGGTACAAACTGCCTCAATATGTGAGTTAGGAAAGTTCTACCTTTGCGTGGTCTTCACGTCCGAAGAGGTACAACGCCAATTCACCCGGCTCACCGGTGAGAATTGTTGCAGGGATGTTTTCCTTCGGCTCAATCACTGTAAAGTATCCATCGACAAAGCCGGGGGCTTCCACAATCAGACCGTGTGGGAAGTTCTTTGCCGCCATCATCTTGGCGCGCGAGCGCACATCCTCCCAGATAGCCTGCTGAGTTTCGTGGTTCAATACGCGGGCTTTCCACTCAGGACGCGCACGGCGTACGTCTTCGATATGCACAAAGTATTCGATGAGGTTGAGTTTGCGGTCTACCTTGGTGGCGAGTTTGCGCATTTTGAGGTAGCCGTCGAGATTTTCAAAGCGGTCGAGTGCACGATCGTAGGCTTCTCGCTCAATCAGGCTTTCTGCGCGATAGTTGGTCACCTTGGTAGTGCGCTCACTGAGGAACGGCACCACGATTCCTGCGGCGGTTAGGAATTCGGTTTCGCGCAGCACGAGGTGTGCCAGCAGGTGGCGGCACTGCCAGCCTTCACACAGGGTGGGGTCGGTCGGCTGTGCTTGGCGTAGTGTCTGAACCAAGGCGGTGCGTTCTTCGCGGATGATTTGGGCTGGGGTTAGTGTTTGCTGAGTCATATAATGATTCTTTCACTGTTTCCCGCCCGCCTGAACATCTGAAGGATGAAAATGAGCGAAAAACTTTCTGAATCTAGAGATCTCGACCCTCACATTGCCGCTCGGCTCAAACGGGATGAGAACGGATTGTTTGCTGCAATTATTCAGCAGCATGACACCGCAGAAGTTCTTATGCTGGGGTGGATGAACGACGAAGCATTGCGGCGGACGTTGGCTGAAGGGCGGGTTACTTTTTGGTCTCGTTCGCGGCAGGAATTTTGGTGTAAGGGCGATACTTCAGGGCATTTTCAGCTTGTGAAGAAGGTACAGCTAGATTGCGACGGCGACGCCCTGCTTATTCAGGTCGATCAGGTAGGAGCCGCCTGCCATACCGGTTCCAGGACCTGTTTTGAAGCAGGGGGAGAGCTGCCCGCCGCCGTCGGCAACCGCCCGGTCGAACCTTCAGAGTAAAATCACGGGATTCCTTTGCCGCCGAGGTATTTTGACCTATCGACTAAGATGGCATGCAAAGCACGTTTTTCTAAGGACTTTTCACTGTGCAGGATTTAGGCAACATTTCGCTTGATCTCGAAGAATTTCGCGAACTTGCGCGGACCCGCAGGGTTATTCCCGTACACACCACCATTTTGGCGGATTCGCTCACTCCTATTGGGATTTATCGGGCGCTCGTTGAGCGAGAGGGGTGGGCACCTGCCGGTACTTTTTTGCTGGAATCTGCGGCGGAGGATGCCAGGTGGTCCCGGTATTCTTTCATTGGGGCTAGCTCCCGGGCTACTCTAACGACTCGCGAGGGTGAAGTGCTCTGGCAAGGAGAAACTCCTGCAGGGGCACCGGTAGATGGTGATCCTGTGGAAGCCATTCGCAAGACATTGGAAATCTTGCATACGGAAAAATTTGAGGGCTTACCGCCGCTGACTAGCGGTTTAGTCGGTTATATGGGCTGGGATGTTGCCCGCCACTGGGAGAAACTACCTCACAGGCCCCAGGACGATGTTAACCTGCCTGAGTTTGCGCTCAATCTCGTGAGCGATATGGCGATTCACGACAACACCGATGGCACCGTGACTTTAGTTGCCAACGCGGTGAATTTCAACGGCACCGATTCCAACGTTGATGAAGCTTACGCAGACGCCGTCGAGCGTATCGAAGCGATGCTGGAGAAACTAGCGAGTCCTCTGGCAACTACTACCGTTTCGACTTTGCACGGCACAGAGTCTGTAGAAGAGAAAACCCGGACTGAGGTTATTCATAGCTGGGACGAGCAAGGCTTTTTAGCCGCTATAGATAAATCGAAGAAAAATATTCTTGATGGCGATGTCTTCCAAATTGTGGTGTCCCGTCGTTTTGAGGCTGAGAACAAAGCGAAAGCGTTGGATGTTTATCGCATTCTGCGCCAAAGCAACCCCTCACCTTATATGTATCTGTTCAATTTAGAGGACCATCAGGGAGAGCCCTTCCATATTGTGGGGTCGTCTCCTGAAGCGTTAGTGACGCTCAAAGACGGTGTAGCAACTACTCACCCCATTGCTGGTTCGCGCCCGCGAGGGGTCGACGACGTCCACGACCGGGCACTGGCTGAGGAATTGCTGGCAGATGAAAAAGAACGTTCTGAGCACCTGATGCTCATCGATTTGGCGCGTAACGATATTTCCCGTATTGCTGTACCCGGTACGGTGAGCGTTTCGCAGTTCATGGAGATTGAACGTTTTAGCCACATCATGCATATCTCTTCGACCGTCACCGCTTCCCTGCGTGAGGGGATGTCTGCCTATGATGTGCTAAGGGTGGCTTTCCCCGCTGGTACGCTTTCGGGGGCTCCTAAGCCTCGTGCCATGCAACTTCTGGACGAATATGAGCCAGTAGCACGCGGTATTTACGGGGGAGTGTGCGGCTATTTTGATTTTGCGGGAAACATGGATATGGCCATTGCTATACGCACCGCGCTCCTCAAAGGAAATAAAGCGTATGTACAAGCGGGCGCTGGTATCGTGATGGATTCTGACCCTGCTTCAGAAGCACTGGAAACCGTCAATAAATCGGCTGCACCTCTGCGAGCAGTGCTCACCGCTTCGGGGCTAGAACCCCTAGATACCTCTCTCAACCGCCTTTCGAAGGAGAGCTAATTGTCTTCATCTATGACACGCCCTGGAACAGTGATGCTGATTTCCCTGGGTGCTGCCGCCATTGCTTTTGGGACCACGTTGCCCACCTGGGTCATCGTTCACGTAAAGAATACTCTGAGCTCACCCACTATTGAAGTTGCTGGATCTGACGCCGCCCCGGCGGTAAGTTCGTTAGCCTTGGTATCGCTAGCTGCCTCAGTTGCTATCCGGATTGCAGGGCCCAAGCTACGGTGGGCAATCAGTGCCATTATGGCGCTGGCTGGATTGGGTATGATTCTATCCATTTTCTCGGTAGCGCAGGATCCTGGCTCAGCAACCCTCACAGAGGTGGGCAACGCTACCGGTATGGCAGATTCCAGCAGCGACTTCACGGTGACGTTCTGGCCCTGGCTTGCACTTTGTATGGCGGTAGTCCTTTTCATCAACGCCCTGTGGACAGCCTATGTGTCCCGATCCTGGCCCGTGCGTCGTAAATACGAGCGTGCTGTCCGCACCGAACATGAAGACCTCGACGAAATCGACACCTGGGATTCGTTCTCCGCAGGAGAAGATCCCACAGCTCGCGTATAAGAACCCTTACACAGTGAAAAGTTGCATCAAATGGGGCAACATATGGACTCAATGAACACGAGTTCTAAATTTTCACCTAGAATCATTAAGAAGAACTCTCCGCAGAATACTTTCACACGTTTCGCGGGTCACATACGTTCAAGGAGAAAACATGGCAGAGAAGCAGCTGACGCTCACTCCCGAGGTTCCCTACCCTAACCACGGTAACACCGTAGCGGCATGGGCCCTTGTTTCTATTACCGTTATTGGCGCTATCATTGCAGCTGTCGGTTTTGATACTTTCCATTGGCCAGTTGTTATTGCAGGTGCAGTAGTGATGGTTGTTGGCGTTATCGTTGGCATCGTACTTCGCGCAGCTGGTTACGGCCAGGGCGGTTCGAAGACCAAATACAAGCATCACTAAACCATCCGGGTGAATTGATGGTGGGCGCCTCGCATCGTAGCGGGGCGCTTTTTTAATAGGTGATAAGGAGTTGGTAGCAAGATGACAACAGTTTTAGACGACATTATTGTGGGTGTTCGTCAAGATATGGACGAGCGTAAAGCTCAGGTACCGCTGGAAGAAATGAAGGAAAAAGCTGCGCACGCTCCTGCGGCACTTGATGCGCTGGCGGCTCTGCGCGGGGCTTCGGAAGATACCCTTGAGGTGATTTCAGAAGTCAAGCGATCATCGCCTTCTAAAGGTGCGCTTTCTGATATTCCTGACCCTGCCGATCTTGCTGCCGCCTACGAAGCGGGTGGAGCTGCAGCAATCTCCGTGCTGACTGAACAACGTCGATTCAAGGGGTCGCTAGCTGATCTCAAAGCAGTTCGCGAACGAGTTTCCATCCCCGTACTGCGCAAAGATTTCACCGTGGATGAGTACCAAATTTATGAGGCGCGGGCATATGGCGCCGATTTGGTTCTGCTGATTGTGGCGGCGCTCGATGATGAGACCCTCCAGCGTTTTCTTGACCTCACCCACGAATTGGGCATGAGCGCCCTGGTAGAAACCCATACCCCGGAGGAAATCGAACGGGCAAAAGCGGTAGGTGCTCGCATCGTGGGAGTCAACGTGCGTAACCTGAAAACCCTAGAGGTCGATAATTCGAACTTTGAAAAGCTTGCCCATCTCCTGCCTGAAGATGCCGTCACCATCGCCGAATCAGGAGTGCTCTCTGCACAGGAGGTAGCCGACTACGCCTCCCACGGCGCCCAAGCTATTTTGGTCGGTGAAGCTTTGGTGCAATCTGGCGAACCTACCGAAACAGTCCAGCTATTCCGCGAGACAGGTCAACGCGCCCGTCACGAATTTTTGAACCATCTAAAGAACTAAGGCAAAGGAATAAGAGATGTCCGAACAACTGGCAGATGCCTTTTTGAACCCCCAAGAATCCGATTCGCTGAAGAACGCGCCTGGCCCTTACTTCGGCAAGTACGGTGGTCAGTGGATGCCCGAATCATTGATGGCAGCGATGGAAGAACTAGAGGAAACCTTCAACAAAGCGAAGGAAGACACTGAGTTCATGGAAGAATTTCAGCGCCTCTCCCGCGAATATTCCAACCGTCCTTCTTTGCTAACCGAGGCACCTCGATTCTCAGAACATGCCGGGGGAGTCCGTTTCTTCCTCAAACGTGAGGACCTCAACCACACCGGCTCGCACAAGATTAACAACGTGATTGGTCAGGCGCTTTTGGCAAAGCGCATGGGCAAGACCCGCTTGATTGCTGAAACCGGTGCCGGCCAGCACGGTGTGGCAACCGCAACCGCCGCAGCGCTCTTTGGCATGGAATGCGTGGTGTACATGGGGGAGGAAGACACCGAACGTCAGGCTCTGAACGTTGCGCGTATGCAGCTTCTGGGGGCAACCGTGATTGCGGTTCAAACCGGATCTCGTACCCTCAAAGACGCCATTAACGAAGCTTTGCGTGACTGGGTAGCCAACGTGGAAAACACTCACTACCTGCTAGGAACTGCTGCCGGGGCGCATCCTTTCCCCGCCATGGTGCGCTTCTTCCATGACGCCATTGGTACCGAAGCCCGCGAGCAAATCCAAGAACTCACCGGCAAACTACCCGACGGCATCGCAGCCTGTGTCGGTGGCGGCTCCAACGCCATCGGCATGTTCCATGCTTTCCTCGACGACCGCGACGTCCAAATCTTTGGCTTCGAAGCAGGCGGAGACGGTATCGATACTCCTCGCCACGCCGCAACCATCAACCTGGGCCGCCCCGGTGTCCTGCACGGCGCAGTAACCTACCTGATGCAAAATGAAGACGGTCAAATCATCGAATCTCACTCCATTTCCGCAGGTTTGGATTACCCCGGCGTTGGTCCCGAGCACTCCTACCTGAACGACATCGGACGCGTCAGCTACCAGCCGGTTACCGACGCCGAAGCCATGGACGCCCTCCGCCTGCTCTGCCAGACCGAAGGCATTATTCCCGCCATCGAATCTGCCCACGCGCTGGCAGGTGCTCTGCGCGTTGCCAACGAATGGGCGAAAGAAGACCCCGAGGGCGCTCGCGAGAAAATCATGATCGTCTGCCTCTCTGGCCGTGGCGATAAAGACATGGGAACGGCTCTGGAATGGTTCAAGTTGGGCAAGGCAATCCCTAGCTCATCTTTGACCACCGGTAACACTGAGGCAACTAACGAGCGCAAAGCGCAGAAAAGCGAGCAGAAGTAATGACTTATCAGGATGCAATTTCTGGCGCAGCTAAGTATTCTGTGCTGAATAAATCGTTCCCCGCACCCAACACCGACTCAAAGCTGGCGGCAAAAATCGCTCAGTGCAAGGCTGAGGGGCGCCCCGCTTTGGTCGGGTATTTGCCCGTGGGTTATCCCAGCGTGGAAGAATCGATTGCTGCTGCTATTGAACTGGGCAAAAACGGTGCAGACATCATTGAACTGGGCATTCCTTATTCTGACCCTGTAATGGATGGTCCCGTCATTCAGAAGGCAACAGAAGAAGCCATCGAGAACGGCTTCCGCCTTACCGATACCTTCCGCGCCACACGAGAGATTACCGCAGCGTGCGATGCCGTTGTTACCGTCATGACCTACTGGAACCCCATTCTGCGTTTTGGCGTCGATGAATTTGCCCGCGAATTTTCTGAAGCTGGTGGCTCTGGTCTCATTACCCCGGATTTGGTTCCCAACGAGGCATCAGAGTGGTTTGAAGTATCGGAAAAATACGGTCTTGACCGTATCTTCCTGGCGGCTATTTCCAGCTCAACGGAACGTTTGCACATGATTTCTGAGGCATCCTCCGGCTTCGTCTATGCAGTGTCGGTGATGGGCGTGACGGGCGCTCGCTCGTCGGTCAATAACGCCGCGCACTCCCTGGTGGAGAATCTCCGCTCGGCTGGCGCTCCTAATGTGTGCGTTGGCTTGGGTGTTTCTAAGCGCGAGCATGTAGAAGAAATCGGTGCCTATGCCGACGGTGTGATTGTGGGTACTGCCTTGGTCAAGGCATTGCAGTCCGGCGGGCCCGAGGCAGTGGGTCAGCTCGCGCGCGAACTAGCGGGGCGTCAGTAATGCTCCATAGTTCCTCTGATTCACTGATTCTTGCCTCTATTCCTTCACCCTCTGTTAGTTCGTTCCCCGTGGGACCGTTCACCGTACACATTTATGCACTGTGTATCTTGACGGGTATTGCCGTGTGCCTTTGGCTCACGAGCGTGCGGTGGACGCGCAAGGGGGAGAACTCCGATAACATGTGGGATATTGCTCTGTGGGCTATCCCTTTTGGCATAGTAGGTGCGCGCGCCTATCACGTGCTTATTACTGACCCCCAAAGCTACTTTGGTCCCGGGGTTGACCCCTGGGGCTGGGCAAAAATCTGGGAGGGTGGCATCGGCATTATGGGCGCCATCTCAGTCGGTGCTTTGGGTGCTTGGATTGCCTGCAAACGCTACGGGGTTTCGTTGGCCAAATTTGCCGACGCCGCCGCGCCGGGTATCTTGCTTGCACAGGCATTCGGTCGTTGGGGCAACTGGTTCAACCAGGAACTTTTCGGTAAACCAACCACGCTGCCCTGGGGACTAGAAATCGATCCGAGGTCGGCGAATTTTCCCTCGCAGTATCCTGCAGAAACTCTCTTTCACCCTACTTTTCTCTATGAGTCGGTATGGAATCTGCTGGGTGCTATCTTGCTGATAGTGCTGGGGCGAAAAGCTGCTCTGAAGCTGGGGCAGACTTTTTGGCTTTACGTGCTGTGGTATGGAATCGGCAGGTTCATGATTGAGGTCTTTTTGCGCATTGACCACTCAGAAATGCTGTGGGGACTGCGCATCCACATTTGGACTTCAGGGTTCCTGATTCTGCTGGGTCTAGTCGGGTTTCTGATTGCAGGTGCTCGGGGACGCCGGAAGGTTCAGCTAGACGGCGAACAGCAGGTATCTGTGCGGGTTTAGTTATTTCTAAGTGGTTGAAAAGCGGGTAAGTTTCTAAGGGACTTACCCGCTTTTTCGCCCTTTTTGGGCATCTTTGGCAATTTATATCTATTTCTCATTACGCAGGCAAGAGAAAAATTCCGAGAAAATTTCTAGCTGCGACAACTAACTGTCAGCGGCTAAAATTCATACCACAGGGGTAGTAATGGGAGCGAAAAGAATGCTAAAGACTAGAACCGCCATCGATTCTTAACCCAACATTCATCGTTGAATCTGCCGGAAAACATCAAGCTGAATTTAAACTTTTGAGAGAGCCTCTTCACACTGGCTCAATCCACACCACGTATATTTTAGCTAAGGATTCTCTCGTGAGCTCAGCTTCAACTTCCCGAAAGCTGGCGGCATCGCTTTCGGTCGCCACCGCCGCATTCGTCGTCGCCGTTCCGATTGCGGCGTCGTCCACCACCGCTGCATCAGCCGCTGAAATAACCAGCATTGCGGACATCCAGGGCACCTCAGATACCTCTCCATTGGTCAATAAAACAGTGACCACCAGCGGTCAAGTCACCGCAGTCTACGCTGAGGGCGGGCTGCGCGGTTACACCATTCAAACCGCTGGAACCGGGGGAGAGAACGACCCTACTCCGGGTATCTCAGATGGTCTCTTCATCTATTCACCGGACACCGTCGGATCGGTACATATCGGAGACTACGTAGAAGTTACCGGCACCATTTCCGAATACCACGGTCTAACCCAGATGACTGTTGCCCAAGGCAAAATACGCCAGGTTCCCACCCGTATCATCCCAGTTCAGCCCTATAAGGGTGCTTTCCCTGACACCTCGGCAGGGCGCGAAGAACTGGAGAGCATGTTGCTCCAGCCCACCGGTAATATTACGGTGACCGATAACTTCAACACTAACCGCTACGGCGAAATCAAGCTGACCAGCGGCACCACACCGTTGCGCACTGCCACCGACGTCGTTGCTCCAGGTGAAGCCGCCAAAGCATACGAGGCGGCTAACGCCGAAAAAGATTTCATTGTGGACGACGGCGCTACTGTTGATTACACCCGAGGTGGCAAAGACATCCCGCTACCTTATCTTTCTGAGCAGAACCCCGTGCGCGTTGGTTCGGCTGTCACGTTCACTCAACCCACGGTGTTGCTGTATAGCTTCGATGAGTGGCGCTTGAACCCTACCGAGCCCATCACCGGTGCCAGCAATCCCGCCACAATTCCCGCAACGTTCACCAACACCCGCACTGCAGCCCCTGAAAAGGTGGGTGGGGATTACACTATCGCCAGCTTCAACGTGCTCAACTATTTCTCCACCACCGGCGATGAACTCACCGGTTGCACGTTCTACACTGACCGCGCCAAGAACCCCATTACGGTCAATAGCGGCTGTGATGCGCGCGGTGCTGCCAACGATGAAAACCTCAAGCGCCAACAAGACAAAATCGTCGCCGCCATCAACACCATGAACACCTCTATTCTCTCCCTAGAAGAAATCGAGAACTCAGCGGCATTCGGCAAGAACCGCGACGAAGCATTGAACACCTTGGTGGCAGCGCTGAATGATGATGCCGGATTTGAGCGGTGGAAGGCAGTTCCTTCACCGGAGGCGCTCCCTGGTCAAGAAGATGTCATTCGCACCGCTTTCATCTATCAAGATGACCAGGTTCAACCTCAAGGTGATTCTGAAATCTTGCTTGATTCGGATGCATTCAATAATGCCCGTAAACCGCTAGCGCAAACCTTCGAACCTGTTGGATCAAAGGTTAAAGGCGATGAATTCGTAGCCATCGTCAACCATTTCAAGTCTAAGGGCTCAGGTTCTGGCGTAAATGCCGATCAGGGCGATGGTCAAGGCGCCTCCAACGCCGATCGCAAGAAGCAGGCACAAGCTCTGGTAGCTTTTGCGGACCAGGAGAAAAAAGAAAATAAAACAGACAACGTTGTTCTGCTCGGTGACTTCAACTCTTACTCAAAAGAAGATCCTATGAAGATTCTGGCAGATGCTGGATACATCAACATTGGTGATCAATTCGACGCCGGTTACTCTTATGTTTATAGCGGACGCCAGGGCAGCCTGGACCACGTGTTGGCTTCTCCCTCTATGTTCAAACAGGTGACCGGGGCAGATGTTTGGAACATCAACTCCGTAGAATCCATTGCTTTTGAATACAGCCGCTATAACTACAACGCTACAAACTTCTACCAGCCCAACGCCTACCGTTCCTCCGATCACGATCCAAAGGTCGTGGGTTTCAACTTGCGCGCGGATGCTCCCATTTCGTTTACCGACGTCCCGGGAAACTCACCCTTCTATTCTGAAATCATGTGGCTGGCTCAGTCCGGTATTACTCAGGGGTGGGATGACGGCACCTTCCGCCCGCATGACAACATCTCCCGCGGGGCAATGGCTGCTTTTTTCTACCGCATGGCGGGTGAACCTGAGTACAACGCGCCAGCTCAGTCCAAGTTCTCTGATGTTTCCACCACACATCCCTTCTATAAGGAAATTTCATGGATGGCAGAGCAGGGGATTACTACCGGCTGGGCAGACGGTACTTTCCGCCCCGAAGCTCCTGTAGAACGTGCAGCGATGGCAGCATTCTTCTATCGCGTAGCAGGTTCCCCTCACTATGTAGCACCTCGTAGCGCTGAATTCTCTGATGTTCAGCCCGGTGGAGCATTCTATAAAGAAATCTCCTGGATGCATTCTAAGGGTATTTCTACAGGTTGGGACGACGGCACCTACCGCCCTGCTGATCCCATCAAGCGTGATGCAATGGCTGCTTTTATTTACCGCTATGAGCACAATGTAGCAGGCAAAAAGTAAGAGTCCTGTCCGCTCAAGCAGTCCAATAAGAAAGTGCTCCTCCTACTCGTTGAGTAGGAGGAGCACTTTGTTAAGAGTAGAAAATCCTCTTATTTTTGGAGCATCTCCGCCACGGTGGCTACCAGCGGCTTAGTATCTTCACGGTTGGTGTAATCACCGCCGCCGTTGTCGAATGATTCCACCATCTGCTTGTCATATTCGTTGGCGTGGGGCTTGAGCTTGTATGCGGTACGCACGCCAGCTAGAACCGTCTTGTGGGTTCGTGTCATCTGGGAAAGGTCTAGACCACCACGGAAGTGGAACATGGGACGACCGCCGGCAATCTCTTCTTTGTAGCTCTTGAGCACACGGTTATCGAGATATTCGCGGGGATATACTGCAAGCCCGTTGAAGCACACGGTGAAGAAAACCCGGTGCGGAACTTTAGCCATTGCTTCGCGACGTTTGCGCAGAGTGGGCGCGCCGGTGAGGAAGCCACCCAGGTAGCTTGCGCCTACGATGAGGACGTCGGCGGATTCAATGAGCTCATCGGTAGCCTCGGCAATGGGGGAGAGAATCACGGTGGGTTGGGTCTCCAGTTCCCGCAAATCTTCTGCAATCCACCGAGAGTAGCGTTCGGTGAATCCGTAGTTTGAACCGTAGAGAATTACTACGTTTTTTGATGTCACAGTTATGTCCTTGCTTGCAAAGTTTTAGTCATATTTTTCTGACTAAAAATGTTTGTTTACCTGCCAGGATAGAACAGAAACGGCGGGGAAGAAACCATCACGGAGCTAATGTGAGTTTTTGTGGGTTAGATGGAGGAATTGACGGACTGGATGGTGATTTTCTTGAACAATCCCACAGAACACCACGTATAATAGGGAATGTTGAGTTGGGTTTTGAAGTGAGAATGTGTGAACTATTGGGAAGTTTCCCACGGAAAGTTCAGATTGCACATATGCTCACCTTCCCCATGCCCCTATTGTTACGACTACTGAACTGACTAAGGTTTAACACATGAGACGCGCAAAAATTGTATGTACTATTGGTCCGGCAATATCTTCCCCCGAAAAACTTGCAGCAGCGATTGAAGCTGGCATGAACGTAGCTCGTTTGAACATGAGCCACGGCACGCACGATGTTCATACGGAGTCCTACACTAACCTGCGCGAGCAGAGCCAGAAGCTCGGCCGCAACGTCGCAATTCTTGCTGACTTGCAGGGGCCTAAGATTCGTCTGGAAACCTTTGAAAACGGTGCGGAAGTTCTTGAGCCCGGCGACACCTTCAAAATCACCATTGATGATGTTGCAGGTAACAAAGAGATTTGTGGAACTACCTACAAGGGGTTGCCCGGCGACGTGAGGCCCGGCGATACTCTGCTCATTGATGACGGCAAAATCCGCCTGCAGGCTGTAGAAGTAGACGAGCGCACCGTCACTACCCGCGTCGTCGTTGGCGGTCCTGTTTCCAACAACAAGGGTATTAACCTACCGGGTGTTGCAGTTTCTATCCCTGCGCTTACTCCTAAAGACGAAATTGATCTTCGCTTCGCTCTGAAGCTTGGCGTAGACATTATTGCGCTCTCTTTCGTGCGTTCTGGGAACGACATCATTCGCGTTCACGAAATCATGGAAGAAGAAGGCGTCAAGCTTCCCGTCATTGCAAAGATCGAGAAGCCCCAGGCAGTTGAAAACTTGCAGGATATTGTGGATAAATTCGACGGCATCATGGTTGCTCGTGGCGATCTCGGTGTTGAATATCCTCTGGAAGAAGTTCCTCTGGTGCAGAAACGCGCCATTGAACTTGCTCGCCGTTGGGCTAAGCCCGTGATTGTGGCTACCCAGGTTCTGGAAACTATGATAAATAACCCCACACCTACTCGCGCTGAGGCATCTGACTGCGCAAACGCCATCCTCGATGGCGCAGATGCTGTGATGCTTTCTGGCGAGACTTCAGTGGGTAAGTACCCCATTATCACCATTCAGACGATGGGGCGCATTATTGCGGCTACCGAAGAGCGCGGTCTGTACCGTGTACCCCCGTTGGGAACTGCTCCGAAGACTCGCGGTGGCGCAATCACCCGCGCGGCTGTAAACGTTGCAGATCAGCTCGATACCGATTTCATTACCACCTTTACACAGTCAGGTGATACCGCTCGACGTCTGGCTCGTTTGCGTCCCGCAAAACCGGTCATTGCGTTCACCCCGGATCCCAAGGTTCGCGCATTCCTTGCTTTGCTGTGGGGCGTACAAACCGTTCAGGCAAGTAGCGTAGGGAATACGGATGAGATGACCGCTTTGGTTGATCGCTACCTGTTGGCTAATAAGTTATCCGAGCCCGGTAAGTTGATTGTAATGGCTGCAGGTTCACCTCCCGGAGTAGCCGGTTCAACCAACCTATTGAAGGTTCACCGCGTTGGAGATATGGACGACGCCGGTGCGGTGCTCCCTGAAGAGCGTGAGAAGCTAGGACCCTGGTTGGATGACCAGAACATTCACGGCTAATCTTTTTTGATTGTGAATCAGAAATAAAAAGGACTCGTTCCCGTTGGGGGAGCGAGTCCTTTTTACCTGGTGGTGTCTGAGAGAATCACTAACAATGATCGACCATGCCCTCGTCTTCAGCATTGGCATAGGTGAGTTTGTATTCGCCTTTGTTATTTCTGGTGACATCAATGACGTAAAAATCGTAGGCGGTATATCCTTCTTGGGCTTTTCCGGTGTAGTCCAAAAATGATTGATCCCCGTATTTCATCTCGGAAATATCAACACATGCGTACATTTTGAAGGCGTCCGTATTGTCGTCACCTTTGTAGAATTCGGGAGCATTTTGGCTTCGGCTGTCTTTGTAAACAGTTCCTTTCATCAATCCTAAAGGTTTTTGCCCGTCGTCAGCCGCTGCTTTTCCAATCTCCATGAACCCATAAATGAAACTGGCGAATGCTGTATCTATATTGTCTTTGGTGATCAGCTGATCCAGCTGCTCGTTGGTGAAATCGTTGTACAGCGCCTTGTTCATGGGATCCACAATCTGTTGCTCAAAGATGGCGCTGGCTTCGTCGACAGCTTGGGTTTTGGCATCTTTGGGCGCGGAATCGGCGCAGGAACTCAACAACAGCGTGGAGGAAGCTATGAGCAACGGAAGAATTTTGAGTTTCATGTGCGTTCGTTCGTAGATTATGTATCGGGGCTCTAAGGATACAACCAATTCTTGAAAAATATCTGGGATATTTCAACATATAACATCTAGATTTTGAGGTCACGGATTAGCGTATCGCCAAGGGGACAGTGGAATTTGAAATTGGCATGTGAGGAATACCTTGTCAACAAAAAACCCTCTCTTGTCAACAAGAGAGGGTTTGTAACGCTCAAGCTAAGCGTTGAATGGTGCCCAAGGTGGGACTCGAACCCACACTCCTAAGAACCGTATTTTGAGTTTTCCGGGGTTTTGTGGCGGGTCGTGACCGGTCATGACTTTTCGCGCGATTCCGGGGTTTTTACACCAGTTTTCGTGGCGGGTGGTGGCATTACGTTTTTTTCAACTACGTGCGGAACTACGTGCAAAACTAACCGAATAAAGCAGCGTTCACCTGTACCGCAACGTCCCGCTCCATCTCCTCCAGAACATGTTGATACCGGTTAAGCATGGTCGCCGACGACCAGCCCATCATCTGCATAGTCACCCTCGGGTTCACCCCGAGCGCGAGGAGAGTGGTCGCCGCAGTATGCCTGGCGTCATGGACACGCATATCCAAACCCATCTCCCCAGTTATCTGCTTCCAGTGTTTCCGGTCGTAGGCTGGCATGATCTGTTTACCCTGCTGTGTAGCAAAGACCAGGTCCCACGACTTCCCCTCAACGTCATACGCCCCTACCCAGGCTGGCCCCTGCTCGAGCCTCCACTTTGCTTGCAGCACCCGATGATGCCGAAAAACGCGAATAAGCTCGGCCGGTAGAGCAATAGTACGCACCCCCGAGGCGGTCTTAGGGCTTTTCATAGTGAACCCTCCACCAGGTACGAGCGCGAGGGAGCGACGCACATACAGTAACCCTTCGTCTAGGTTGACGTCGTCCCAGCACAGCCCGAGCCTTTCGCCTTGGCGTAGGCCGAGAGCGAGGGCTACGGTAAAGGATGGTCCCCACTGGTCGTTGAAGCGGAGCGTGGATATGAGCGCCTTGGCTTGGGCTGGGGTCATGACGGTGGGTTCGAAGGCTGCCGGGCGTGGTGGTTTGATGCGCTCGATAGGGTTGCGGGGTATGAGGTCGCGGTGTACGGCGTCTTTGAGGCATTTGGAGAGGACACGGTAGACCTTGAGGACGGTGGATTCGCTCCTGCCAGCTTCGCGCATGTTTTGCAGGACGCGTTCGATATGTAGGGCTGTGACTTTGTGAAGCTCTTGGCCGGCTACGGGCTGGGTGAGCACCCAGCATCCGAGTTGTTGTTTGTAGTCGCGCCTGGAGCGGTCGAAGACTTCGTTTTTGGCGATGGTTTCTAGCCAGTAGTTTATCCAGGTGGCTAGGGTTGTTTTTTCTGGGTTTTCGAGTAGCCCGTTGTCGAGGTTCTTTTTCCAGGCTCGGTGTTTAGCGCGTGCTTCGGCTGCGGTTTTGCCTGTGAATGATTTGCGGACGGGGCGTCCGGTGGTGGTGGCTGTGGTTGAGGCGGTGATTTGCCAGCGGCCGTCTTTGCGTTTGTAGGGTTTGGTGCCCTCACCGTCAGCTCTGCGAGTGGACATGGTACTGATATCCTTACGAGGGTTGCTAATGAGAAAGAAAACTATGCATGGCTAATAATTCAAATAATTCTGTTACTCCACTTTGGGTCAAAATCGTTTCAGTACTATATTTTGTGGCGTTAGTGCTTCTTGTATTTATTCTGCTTGTAATAGCAATACTCCTTATAGTTTTGATCGCTCCCTTTGATTCTCATCAGTGGTCCGTCATAGGTGATGTGTCACGTAACACCTCTGGTTGGGTAGCATTGTTCGCTGCTGCTGGAACTATTACGGCCATGCACATCACTAACCGCTCGCGTGAGAAGGAAGCCGCTAGTAGTAATTTTCGTGACCATTTGCAATGGGCAGTTGAGAGGGCAGCCGACAACGAAAATCAGTTTGAGGTTGCTTTCGCGCAAGCAGTAATCCAGCATTTTGCCAACAACAAACCTAAACATCTCTCCAACGAGGAACACGAACTGGTTCTTGAGGTGCGCCAGACTCTGGAAAACATGCAGGTCATCGAAGATCAGCCTGCCACCGAAGATTCACAGTAAAAAATTTCCTTTGAATTTCATTTTGGGACTGTATAGTGAGGGTTACAGGAAGAACTTTCTAGCTCGCTAGGATGGGATTCCTGTGAAAGGAGACATGCCCCATGACAACAAAATCATCACAATTTAAGGGTTTGCCTGCCCCTCGTCCTTTGAGTGAGGAGCGCGCGAGGAAGCTCGTTGCGGAGCAGCGTCGCCAGATGGCAGCTGATAACGCTCGACTTCGCCAAGAAGAGCAGAACCCTACTTTTAGAAATACGCTCAAGCGCAAAGGTGCTTTGGGTACGCTTCGTTGGGCTCTTGCCCAGTAAGTTTTTTACTATCCCCGCCCCACCAATGCTGGTGGAGCGGGGTCTTTTTTATTTAAGGACGTTTTCGCTGATGAGTCGGTCAATCTTTCGGACATCGAGTCCTTTGCGGATTCTTATTTTAATGTGCCCCATTTTTGTCCAGAGCTCTAGTTCTTCGTCTCGGTCGAGAGATGATGCAGAGTTCTCGGATGACCACATGTGAATAGAGGAGTAGGGCAAGGAGTACATTTCAACTTTCTTCCCTGTGAGTCCTTGAGCATCACGGACAATGAGTCGTTTGTTGGTGAACGTTGCTGAATCTCTGAAGGTTTTAAAGGAGACGATGGGGTGTTCGTTGGTGGTGAGGATTTGGGGGAGGTCAGCGGGGTGCTGGATTTCTGAGATGAGAGTCCAGGCGAGGATTGCGTTAGTGGTTGGTGTTGGCATTTTTTTACTTTCTCGTGAGTGGTGTTGCGCGAATACGTGAAGGATTCGTTGGGTGACCCCTAGTTCATTAGCGATGTAGGGGAGGTTGTTAGGGTATGCCTTCAGTACGCATTGGTATTCATCGGGGTCGATGATGATTGCTGTTCCGGTCCATAGTCCGTGGATGTTGTGGGGGAGTTCCTCCCAATGGACGTCGATGTTGAGGGATTCGGCGTGTTGGAAGGGCTCGTAGTTATTCAAAGATTTCGTCTGCGCCTTTCGGTTCATCTGATCGGTAAGCGGCAAGGGCGAAACTTTCGTACTGGAGAGCTCTCTCTGCTCGACGTACAACTTCGGAAGGCTTGGCCCCTAGCGCCTTACATAGTTGATCTAATTCATTAGTGTTTAGTGGAGATTCTGAGTTGTATACGGATTTACTGAGGCGGTTTCGACTGATGCCTGTCTGTTCTTCCATGCTTACGAGAGTCTGTGATTGACGGGTCATAAGGACTTTGATTTCTTCATTCAGTAGTTCACTGAATCTGTTTGCTTTTCCGGTTCCTTTACGTGGCATATAAGGAACTTTACCCCAGTTTCAAAACTTTTTCCCTTTTTTGTTTGATAATTCCCTATTTGGTGAATTAGTGTAGTTGACGTACCTCAAGGAGGTGACATGAAAAACCTAAATGCGACTATCGGAGAAAACATCCGCATAGCACTCGCCAAGCAAGGATTCACGCAGGCTGAACTTGCAATCAATCTAGGCTTTGGCAAAAACACCATTAGTGAAATCACTAAGGGATGGCGCTCATTATCTGCCACCGAATTGGTGCGGGTAACTGAATTCTTCGGAACCTCAATTACCTGGTTTACCGAAGAGCATATTTCTGAAATTCAGAATAAAGCCGCCTAATTTTTTTACCCAAACTTCCCTAAATGGGGAACCCGAGCGCAGGGTCTAAAGGGTGCCGACCGCAAACGCTAGGTGCGGTTTCAAAAAACGAGGTGAGAGCTCGCTAGTCGCTGATTGAAAACCACATAGAGAACACACGGCTTAAACAAAAAAGCTTCCCACCCCAAAAAGAAAGGGGCGAGAGGCCACAAAAACCAACCACGAAAGGAAAGTAAGATTCTAAAAAATCTAATACTAATCGGCATAGGCGCCGGGTTTGGAATATCCATTTACACGATAAACCGGAAAACAGATTTAGCAGTCCAAGCTCTCAAAACAAAAAACGAGAATGACATAGAAACATTTCAGGAAATAAATTCTTTCATCCTCAACCTCAATGAAACTGTCAAATACTTATCCAGTCGTCGATGAATAAGTACTCCACACGCCGCGCCTACTGCACCAGATTACTTTATAGATAACCTGCTGAGATTCAGCTTGCTTCTTGGCATGAAGAAACATTGCGTCGTCTGCATCCTGCATCTGCTTTTTCATAGCCCACTGCGAATCGAGGTCTTTACGCATATTCCGGAGTATCGGATTATCAGTATCTGACCGTTCACTAGGTGGTATATCAGAAACACGAGGTAGAGAAACTCTGGGGATATTAACCGGAGCGGGGCCTTTAGATTCTCGTTCAGGCAAAACAAAAGTTACATAACCGTTTGGTTCAACTTTTTTCTCCTCAACGGTCTCTGCAATTTCTTCACTAGTCCAAGCAGATAACTGCACTTTATACGCGGTGCTAGTACCGATATTTCGGACGCGGAAAATACCGTCTGATTCTTTATAGTCTTCCCATTCAACATCAGATTTTTCTCGAGTAAGAAGAATCTGAAAAAGAGCGAATCCTGCTGCCATTACTGAGGCAACAATTCCAACAATGGTGAGTATTTCAAGTGCAGTCATTCTCATAACTATATATAAGCCAGCGTCTCAGGGGGGAGTGCCTTCCCCTGGGACTTTTTTATACCCAAAACAAAGGGGAGGAGACTCCTCTCAGTGAGGAGGATCCTTCGATTACTCCTGGTGGCGGTTCGGTTCCTGCCTAAAAAATTGTTTGCCCCTCATTGCCCTTACGGGTGGTGGGGGGCTTCTTTTTTGTTAACTACCTGCGGAACTACGTGCAGCAATGTTTATCGGGGCATAAAAAATGCCCCCGACTAGGTTTGTTTCGCCTAGTCAGGGGCTATATTGTGCCCAAGGTGGGACTCGAACCCACACTCCTAAGAACCGCATTTTGAGTGCGGCGCGTCTGCCAATTCCGCCACTTGGGCCTCTGTCTCAGAGACATCCACCAATCGGTGAGTGCTTTATTACTGTACATTGATTTTTCTAAAAAATAAAATCGGCTCATATTCCATTGCCCACCTCCACCGATTTCGCACCAGAATTTACCTCCTAGCTTCGCTACCACAGCCTCAAACGTGAGAAACTTAAATATAAGAATAAGATTAAAGGAGTAAAGCATGTCAGAGCAGACGCCAGCTGATTCAGTCAGCGAAGAACAGGAGCCTGCCCGCACCGTCGTCGTTGCAGAAGATGAAGCCCTCATCCGTATGGATATTGTTGAAATCTTGCGTGACCAAGGCTTTGACGTCGTTGCAGAGACGGACAACGGTCAAAAAGCTGTTGAACTAGCTGAACTGCATCGCCCCCATCTGGTGTTGATGGATGTGAAAATGCCGATTATGGACGGCATTACAGCAGCCGAGGAAATTTCCAAGAAACAATTGGCACCGGTAGTTTTGCTGACGGCATTTAGCCAAAAAGAACTAGTCGATCGAGCTACAGAAGCTGGGGCAATGGCGTACGTCGTCAAGCCTTTTGGCCCCCATGATTTGATTCCTGCGATTGAAGTTGCCATCAGCAGGTACGAACAAATTGTTGCCTTGCAGAACGAAGTGACAAATATCAAGGACCAATTCGAAACCCGCAAATTAGTCGATCGCGCGAAGTCTTTGCTGATTTCAAAGATGGGATTGAGCGAGCCTGAAGCTTTCCGCTGGATACAGAAAACTTCTATGGATCGCAGACTGTCGATGAAAGAAGTAGCGGAAACCATCGTCAATCAAGTTTCCTAACCGTTTGTTAAAGGTGAAAGAACCTCATATCAGCGACGTCCCTCTATTAAGCGGGACGTCGCTGATTTTATAGGCGTTACCGCTGTGATTTTTCTTCAGAATCTGATGATGTAAAGCCTATACCCCACAGAGTCACTAAAGTGCAGAGAAAAACGCCCAACCACCACCAACTACCTATATTGATAGCTGTCACCAGGCAAAGTATGGTAAGCAGAAGAAAGACTGTGCCGATTTTTTGACGCATATAAAGTACTTTCGCTAACTAAAGAGTCTGTTATCTGCGGGGGATGATGCTGTTTGTCATGCGCCCGGTACTGATGAGCTTTCCGTGCTCATCGGTGATATCAATGCGGTGCACGCACTGCCTCCGACCGATTTTTAGGGCGATGCAGGTTCCCCGAACCAAACCCGAAGTTGCCGAGCGAACATGGGAAATATTGAGTTCTGTACCAACCGCCACGTATCCTTCGGGCGTAGCTTCGTTGGCTGCGAAAGAGCCGAGCGTCTCGAGGAGGGCCGCGCTGGCTCCACCGTGCAATAGGCCGCCGGGTTGAGTATTTTCTGCCACTGGCATAGTTGCCACAGTATATTCTGCAGTTAATTCTTCGAAAAAGATGCCCATTTTAGGAATCAGTGTTCCCAGTCCATGCTGGGAGAACCTGTGCCACTTTTCTTGAGGAATGCCGCTCTTTTCTAGGTCCCGTTGAAATTGAGGGTCGAGTGGTTCACTGGAATGCTCAGAATTGGGAGTCATCGGATGCCTTTCTCTAGAAGATTCGCCTATGAGAGTATCCTAGTAACCTGAACTTTTCACCGTAGAAGCAAATACTGGAAGCTATTAGGATGGACACCGTGACTACAACTCATGCAGTAAACGATAAGAAAAAGCTTCTCCTCATTGACGGGCATTCGCTAGCTTTCCGTTCCTTCTACGGCGCTCCTGCGGAGGTCTTCGTGACCAGCTACGGGCAGCACACTAACGCCGTCCACGGGTTCCTCTCCACTTTATTGAGCCTCATCAAGTCTGAGCAACCAACTCACATTATTACTGCATTTGACCTAGCTGGCGGTACATTCCGCACCGAAGAATATGGCGAATACAAGGGTGGTCGCTCGGAAACTCCCGAGGAATTTTTTGGCCAGATTGAACTCATCCAAAAGGTTTTGGAAGCTCTGCAGATTCCGTCGGTGACGGTTGAACGCTATGAAGCCGATGACATTGTGGCAACTTTTGCAAAAGCGGCAGTGGCCCAAGGATTTACCGTGGGCATAGTCTCTGGCGACCGTGATGCTTTCCAGCTCATTAACGACGACGTCACTATTCTTTACCCTGTCACCACCGGCCCCTCCAAGGGAATTCGTCGAATGGATGCCGCGGCAGTAGAAGAAAAATACAAAGTACCTCCTCACCTTTACCCCGACCTGGCTGCGCTCACCGGCGAACAGGCAGATAACCTTCCTGGTGTTCCCGGTGTTGGACCAGGTTTCGCCGCTAAATGGATTAACGAATTTGGCGATCTCAACGGCATCATTCAGAACCAGGATAAAATCAAAGGCAAAAAGGGTGAAGCCCTGCGGGAACATGTAGAAGACGTTCTGCGTAACCGCCGCCTCAATAGGCTGGTGGATGATTTGGAGATGCCAATTACTCTGGACGACGCCGCACACTATGGTCCTGCAGACCCGGCAGAGTTAGACGCGCTCTTTGACGAACTGGAATTTTCCACGATTCGCAAGCGAACCGCCGAACTTTTCTCTTCGATGGCGCAAGCAGCCGCAATGCAGGTAGATATTACTGTGGATGCGGTGACTACGGTCGAAACTGCTGAAGGTTTTTCTGGGTTCGTGCAAAACGCCCAGGAATCAATCTCGGCAACGAACCGTCCCGTCGAAGTTTCCCAGCGGCTGGCAAACGCGCTGGTGTTGCTCCCGCAAGCGCAGCCAGATGCACCGGAAGCCGGTTATGCGCATGAAGAAAACCTTCAGGGAGCAGTGTTGCTGGGCGGTACTCAGGCTGCATGGATTGATTTCACCTCAGCAAGTCCCGAGCTAGAGAAAGCTTTTTCTGATTGGCTAAGCGATGAAAACGCACCGAAAATCGTCTATGACCTCAAGCAGCAGTTTAAGTCTCTGAAAGCTCGTGGTTTTCAGCTCACGGGCGCAGTGGAAGACCCGATGCTGAGTTCCTATGTCTGCGGGCATATTCCTACCGCACGTCGTCGTAGCTTTTTAGCCATGATGCAAGATCTCTGTACTCAGTATCTGCACACAGATTTTCCCGAGCCCGAGGCGCAAGAAGAAAATGTGCAAGGGGACCTGTTTGCTGAAGAGCCCAGTGTGGACATTGAATATGCAGCGTTGACCGCCCGCTATCTTCAAGAACTAACGCTTGCCCTGGATATGGATTTGCGCCAGCAAAATCAACTTAAACTGTATGAAGAAATCGAACTACCTCTGGCTACTGTGCTTGCTGAAATGGAAATTGCAGGTATCGCGGTAGATTCCCAGGTGCTGGGGGATCTCAAGGAGTATTACCAAAGCTTCATCAAACAGGCTACCGAAGAGGCATACAGCCTCATTAACCATGAGGTGAACCTAGGATCGCCCAAGCAGCTTCAAAGCGTCCTCTTTGAAGAACTTGAACTGCCTACTACTCGCAAACTGAAATCTGGATATTCTACCGACGCCGATTCAATGGCTGACTTACTCGCAAAAATTAGCCCAGAGTCTAAGGGCGCGCAGTTCTTGGTGGCACTTCAGACCTACCGTGACTTCACGAAACTCAAACAGACTGTCGAGGGCTTGCAAAAGGCTACAGCGGGGGACGGGCGCATTCACACCACTTTCCAGCAAAATGTTGCTGCAACGGGGCGTCTTTCCTCGACCGATCCCAACCTGCAGAACATCCCGATTCGTACTGCTGAGGGTCGAAAGATTCGCGAGGCGTTCATCGTGGATCCTCGCACGATTGACGGCACCGATTTCACCACCTTGCTGACCGCCGATTATTCGCAGATTGAAATGCGGATTATGGTGCATCTGGCGGATGATGAAAAGCTGATTCAGGCGTATAAGGAGGGCGAAGACTTGCACCGCTTCGTCGGTTCAGAAGTCTTCGGAGTGGCTCCCGAGGACGTGACTTCAGAGATGCGCGCCAAAGTAAAAGCGATGTCCTATGGACTCGCATACGGGCTCTCCCGTTTCGGACTGTCCAAACAGTTGGGTATACCTGTGGATGAAGCTGCCCTACTTACCGTTAACTATTTCAAGCGATTTGGTGATGTCGGGCGTTTCTTGCGGGGCACCGTTCAGCAAGCCCACAAAGATGGCTATACCGAAACGATGTTTGGGCGACGCCGTACCCTGAGCGACTTGAATAGCTCTAACCGCCAGCGCCGCGAGGCCGCCGAGCGTGCAGCTTTGAACGCTCCCATTCAAGGTACAGCCGCAGATATTATGAAGATTGCCATGATTAATGTGCAGAATCGTTTGGAAAAAGAGCAGCTCAAAACGCGCATGCTTTTGCAGATTCACGACGAACTCATTCTGGAAGTTGCGCCGGGCGAGGAAGAGGCTGCAACCCAACTATTACAAGAAGAAATGAGTAGTGCAGTCAGCCTCAATGTACCCATGGACGTGCAGGTGGGTAGCGGAATCTCTTGGTATAAAGCGGGGCATTAAGTGAACGACTTTCCGCAAGAAAAAATTGAAGATCAGGCAGATTGGGGCGTGGAAGCGTATCCTCAGGATGTCACTATTACGTCCTTACAAATGCTGGATTCTGCCCTGGCTGAGCAGCCTGCAGAGCTTCCCCAGGGGGTTCGTATTGAACGTGCGCAACATGTTACCCCTGAGCTGGTCCGCTGGTTCTACGCAGTAGTTGGTGGTCCATATCGCTGGTATGAACGGTTAGGGTGGTCGCGTGAGCAGTGGCAGGAAGAACTTGATGCAGAAGGTAGCGAAGTTTGGATTCTGACGCTCGATGGCACTCCTGCAGGGTACTGCCAACTCAGTGCCGAGCTCATGGCGTCCTCCATAGCTCCCACCGCGGACGTCGAAATTCTCTATTTTGGGCTGATGGACTGGGCACATGGCAAAGGCTTGGGTCGTCTTTTCTTGCAGACCGTCATTCAACGGGCGTGGGATATTCCCAATAGACATCATTTGCCGGAGGTTCATCGGGTGTGGGTGCATACCTGTAATCTCGATGGTCCGCACGCTCTCGCGAATTATCAGGCACGCGGATTGAGCGTGTACGAGGTAGAACAGCACCAGGAAATTGTGCTCAAACAGCCGCTGGGCTCTTGGTCGGCTATGTTCGCACAATAAGGTCAGAAGAAGCGGCTCTCGGTATCTTACTGGTGATACGACACACCCGAACGCGTGATTGCCTCTACATAAGGGGTAAATTACCGAAAATAACCGGTGATTTAACCGCGCCAATCGTTGACCTTCGGGGGAGTCCTCCCTAATATTTAATAAGTGCGTGTACTATGCGCGCACATTGTCCGAATAAACGCTCGGTACAGAGCGGAACCACTCGTTGCGATACCGCAGGTAGATACTCTCAATTGGGAACTAGAAGCTTGCGGGGGAACTACGGCTGTATCGACCTACCAAATCTATCCATAATGGAGCCCTTTACTACATGAGCACCAACACTCCTCAGGTTGCAATCAACGACATCGGAACTGAAGAAGACTTCCTCAAGGCCGTTGACGAAACCATCAAGTACTTCAACGACGGCGATCTCGTCTCAGGTGAAGTTGTCAAGGTTGACCGCGACGAGGTTCTCCTCGATATCGGTTACAAGACCGAAGGCGTTATTCCTTCTCGTGAACTTTCCATCAAGCACGACATTGATCCCGGCGAAGTCGTCTCCGTTGGTGACGAAGTTGAGGCCCTCGTCCTGACCAAGGAAGACAAAGAAGGTCGTCTGATTCTCTCCAAGAAGCGCGCACAATACGAGCGTGCCTGGGGCGACATCGAGCAGATTAAGGAAAATGACGGCGTTGTTACCGGCACCGTCATCGAGGTTGTCAAGGGCGGCCTTATCCTGGACATCGGTCTTCGTGGCTTCTTGCCTGCATCCCTCGTCGAAATGCGCCGTGTACGCGACCTCGCTCCCTACATCGGTCAGGAAATTGAAGCTAAGATTATCGAGCTCGACAAGAACCGTAACAACGTTGTTCTTTCGCGCCGTGCATGGCTTGAGCAGACCCAGTCTGAGGTTCGCTCAACCTTCCTCAACCAGCTCGAAAAGGGTCAGGTTCGCACCGGTGTCGTTTCCTCCATCGTCAACTTCGGTGCATTCGTGGACCTTGGCGGCGTAGACGGTCTCGTTCACGTTTCCGAGCTCTCCTGGAAGCACATTGATCACCCCTCAGAGGTTGTTGAAGTTGGCACCGAGGTAACCGTTGAGGTTCTCGAAGTTGATCTTGATCGTGAACGCGTTTCACTTTCACTCAAGGCAACTCAGGAAGATCCTTGGCAGGCATTTGCTCGCACTCACGCGCTGGGTCAGGTTGTACCCGGTAAGGTCACCAAGCTCGTTCCCTTCGGCGCATTCGTTCGCGTTGAAGACGGTATCGAAGGTCTTGTCCATATCTCTGAGCTTGCTGTTCGCCACGTAGATCTTGCTGAGCAGGTAGTTTCCGTTGGAGACGAATTGTTCGTGAAGGTTATCGACATCGATCTCGATCGTCGTCGTATCTCCCTCTCACTCAAGCAGGCTAACGAAGGCGTTGACCCTGAGGGCACCGAGTTCGACCCCGCACTCTACGGCATGGCTGCAGAGTACGACGAAGAGGGCAACTACAAGTACCCCGAGGGCTTCGACCCCGAGACCAACGAATGGCTCGAAGGCTACGAAACTCAGCGTGCAACTTGGGAACAGCAGTACGCAGACGCTCAGGCTCGCTGGGAAGCACACAAGGTTCAGGTTGCTAAGGCGATGGAGGCAGATGCAGAAGCAGCAGCTACTGCGGCTACTACCTCTTCATCCTCATCTTCCTCCTCCAACTCAGCTCCCGCAGCTCCTACCTCTTACTCATCCGATGACAAGGGTACCGAGTCCGGCACCTTGGCATCAGACGAGGCACTCGCTGAGCTTCGCAAGAAGCTCACCGGCAACTAAGAGGTTTACCGATTAGTTTCTTGCGAAGCTGATTCCGCCGAATTTCTGATTCGCTTCGCGGAAATTCAGCTCCATCGCAAGAAGCTCACCGGCAACTAAGAGGTTTACCGATTAGTTTCTTGCGAAGCTGATTCCGCCGAATTTCTGATTCGCTTCGCGGAAATTCAGCTCCATCGCAAGAAGCTCACCGGCAACTAAGAGGTTTACCGATTAGTTTCTTGCGAAGCTGATTCCGCCGAATTTCTGATTCGCTTCGCGGAAATTCAGCTCCATCGCAAGAAGCTCACCGGCAACTAAGAGGTAAACGCCGAAGTAGCTTAGAAGAGCCCGCCCCAGATGAACTGGCCCCCGAAAGTTGGACTGGTTTTATTCTAGGCGGTTAGAGGCTTTAGGGTCTGGTTCCGGTATTGCATCGGAGTCAGGCCCTTGAGTCGTTTTTGGATGCGTTCATGGTTGTACCAACGGATGTAGTCATCAATTGCGTGGTAGAACGTCTCCAGACTGGTGAATGATTCCCCGTGGTACATCTCTGATTTGAGGTGTCCGAAGAAGTTTTCCATTACCGCATTGTCGTAACAGTTTCCTTTCCTTGACATCGATTGTGTGCCACCGATAGCTGTGATGAGTGTGCGCCAGCTGGAATGTTGATATTGGAATCCTTGGTCGGTATGTACAAGCAAACCTTTATCTGGTGATTCTTGCGCGATGGCATCGCGTAAAGATTGCGACGTAAACGCCGTATTCGGTGAGGTTGAAATGCTGTACGACACGATCGACCGATCGCATAAGTCCATGATCGGCGACAGGTAGACCTTGGTGCCAGCAACGCGAAACTCCGTGACGTCACTTGCCCACACCGTATTTGGCTCATCAGGTGTGAAACATCGATTCAACACATTGCTTGCGATGTGACTTACCGTGCCTTTGTACGAGTTGTACTTCTTTTTCGCCCTGATCTTGGATTTAAGCCCTAGTTGATCCATGAGCTTGTAGACCAGCTTATGGTTGACCACCCATCCTTCCCGGCGTAGCTGAGCATGCACCCGCCGGTAACCATAACGACGGTTCATACGCTCAAAGACATCGACGATTGCCTGCTTGAGCTGGGCATGTTTATCAGCCATGGTGAGGCGTTGTTGGTGATAGAAAAATGTTGACCGGGCAAGACCTGCCGCAACCAGTAGGTCCTCCAGGCGGTGGGCTGACTTGAGGATGACGATAGCTTCTACTTTCAGCCTCGTCGCTGGTTCCTCAAGTCCCGCAATTTTTTTAAGTACGCATTTTCTGCCCGTAGTTTCTCCACCTCTCGGCGGAGCCGATCTTCCTCGGTCAACGGTGTCGAGCGGGCGCTGCCTTTCGGTCGTCCCTTCGGTTTCGGCTGCAACGCTTCATCGCCACCCGCACGCCAAGCCCTCACCCAATTAGCGACAAGTTGATCCGATGACAAACCAAACTCCCGAGCCAGTTCCATCTTGGACTGGCCGGCAATGAACCGATCGACGACTTCCTTCTTCACCTCGAAGGAAAAGTGCTGCTTAGTTGGTCTCTCCACAAGACATAGTCTGCCATGCAGCTTGAAACGACGCTCAAATCTCTTTACAGAATAGAGGCCAACTCCTAACCGATGAGCCGCTGCCGCATAGCCCAGCCCTTGCTCAAACAAATCAACGAGCTGCTCGCGCTGAGATTCACTCAAAGAACTTCGTGCTCTCAAAAAAATACTCCCCACTAGTTAGAAACTGATTTCTCAGTCCAACTAATGGGGAGCAGTTCAAGATTATTGGGGCGGGCTTCTTTTATTTGCCGGTAAAGATTAACAGAGCAGGAGAGTCGTGCGAGTTTCGCCTAGCGAAACACGCGATGTTTGAGCTGGGACCTAATACGCCTGCGTCGCTAATTCATTACCTCATCAACCCACGACGTCTCTCCCCATGAAATTTCTCCCTTACCCATGGTCAGTTCGGCTACTTTAGTCTTAGCTTCATTGCGGGTGGCGGGAGAATCAAATACACCGAGAGTAACCACAGCGTGCGAGGCGAAGTAGTCGACTGAGATAATAGTAAACCCTAGAGACCTCACCTCGTTTTCAAACTTTCCTGCTTCTGCATGGGGTAGTTTCACTTCGCCCGCCCGTAGGCGTCGTCGCTGAGTCGTAGTTGCTTCATCAAGTACCTGAACCACGGCGTCTGTATATGCCCGCACCAAACCGCCAGCACCGAGTTTGATTCCGCCAAAATAGCGAACAACTACCACGCAAATATCAGAGAGATTTGTACTGCTAGCTTCCGAATCGGGGTCAGTTCTCCTTGCCAGTACAGCTTGCAACATAGGGATACCAGCAGTTCCGGCAGGTTCTCCATCGTCCGAAGATCTTTGAATATCTCGGTCTGCACCAATGACGAATGCCGAACATACGTGGCGGGCATCGTGATACTGCTTGCGCAAAGACTCTATGAATGCCCTCGCATCAGCCTCGGATTCTACACGCTGGGCAAAGGCGATAAACTCACTCCTCTTAATTTCCAAAAGCGATTGAACAGGCTCCCATTGAGTAAGAACGGCGTATGAGGTGGCACGAGTTTCATGGTCGGTATTCATCTCCTTATTCTATGGGGAAGAAGCTTGTTGAAGTGTCCTGTGGGAAAAGGCGCGATAGTGTGGGGTTGAAAAAGATAAGTAAGTTGAAAGGTCAGCACATTGCCGCATTATGGACTCACCGGGGGAATCGGTTCAGGCAAATCGACTGTTGCCGCCATGTTTTCAGACAAAGGTGCCTTTATTATTGACGCCGATGCCATTTCACGCGAACTTATGGAACCAGGTGAAGAAACGTTACAACGGGTAGTTGCCGCATTCGGTGAGGAAATACTGTTGGATAACGGGCAACTCAACCGCCCCCACCTAGCTTCCCTCATCTTCGCGAACCCCGCAGAACGGGAAAAGCTGAACGCGATTGTTCACCCTGCAGTACGTGAGCGCTCTCAATTACTGAGGGAGGAAGCCGTCGCACAGCAGGGGGAGAACGCAACCATTATCGAAGACATCCCACTACTTACTGAAACAGGGCAAGCCGACCGCTTCGACGGCGTCATTGTAGTGTGTGCAAATGAGATGGTGCGTTTGGAACGCCTTACCACCCAACGTGGGATTCTGAAAGAAGATGCCCTGGCACGTATCAAGGCGCAGGCCAGCGATGAGGAAAGAGCCCAGATAGCCCGTTGGATTATCGACAACTCCGGCAGCCGAGAAGACACACAGCACCAGGTGGAACGGGTCTGGCAAGAAATCATTCAGCCTGCTTCATAAATGGATTCTGAACTCTAAAATCAATACCATCATTAAGTCGTTTCTTTTGGACGATTTACAACGGGGTGGATCATAGTGCCGTTGTAAGACCACAACCTCCACCGGGAAACCCGTGTTGCTAAAACTCCATGACAGATTGGGATTGCGTACGAATCCCCCTATTTTCTTTACGACTGCAGGGTTTATAGCACTTTTTACCCTCAGCTTTATCGCCTTTCCCACACAAATGGAAGGCGTCTTTGGTGCCATGGCTCAATGGATTATCACCTATTTTGGGTGGTTTTACGTCCTGGGCAATGCTTTATTCTTCATCTTCCTGGTGTATCTAGCAGCAAGCCGATTTGGACGCGTTAAACTAGGGCCAGACGATTCGGTTCCGCAGTATTCAGGCGTGGCATGGTTTGGAATGCTGTTCGCTGCTGGAGTTGGCGCAGTGCTTCTCTTTTGGGGAGCCGCAGAACCTATTTCTCACTTCGCTAACCCGCCCTATGACGGTGTCGAACCTCAGTCCGATAGGGCAGCCCGCGATGCGCTGGCAATTTCTAACTTTCATATCGGGCTGTTTATGTGGGTCATTTTAACCGTCCCTGGGCTTGCCTTTGGATATTTTACGTATAAGCGCAAACTACCCCCGCGTGTTTCGTCAATTTTTCAGCCGATTCTCGGTGAAGGTATTCACGGTCCGCTCGGCAAGATGATAGATGCGTTGGCCATTATCTCTACCGTATTTGGGCTGGCTGTATCTGTAGGTCTTGGAGCCCTCCAAATCAATTCGGGCTTGCAGATTCTCTACGGTGTTCCTTATGTCGGATGGATCCAAGCTGGAATTATTGCTTTAGTGACTGCTGCAGGCATCACATCAGTGGTAGCTGGTATGGACAAAGGCGTGAAACGGCTGTCCTACTTCAACATCTTGATGGCGGTAGCACTCCTGCTTTTCATCCTGATGGCCGGCGCTACCCGTACTGTCTTGATGGGAACCATTGAGTCTGCCGGGTATTTCTTGATGCGTCTACCCGAAATGATGTTTTTCAACGATGCCTTTGCAGACACCGGATGGATAGGCTCGTGGACTGTCTTTTACTGGGCTTGGACGGTGTCGTGGGCTCCTTTCGTGGGACTGTTTATTGCCCGTATTTCTCAAGGGCGCACCATTCGAGAGTTTGTGATTGGCGTGCTGGCCGTACCTTCCATTTTTGTGATGTTTTGGATTGGTATTTTCGGGATGAACGCTTTTGATATTGAGCGCAACCAGAATGGTCAGCTGATTGAAAATGTAGTGGATAAAGGTGACATTCCGGCAGCTCTTTTCGAGTTCCTGGGGCATTTCCCTCTGTTTGAATTCGTTGCGCCTTTCACCGTTTTAGTCATCACTATCTTCTTCATTACCTCCATCGACTCAGCAGCGCTGACTATGGACGCAATCGCTAACGGTCATGAAGATAAAGCTCCTAAACGTCAAAGGGTCTTTTGGGCGCTCTGCATCGGAGTAGTGTGCGCGGTTATTCTCGTGACAACAGGAGACTCCGGTCTAGATATTCTGCAACATGTCATTATCGTGGTGGGTTTCCCCGTCTTTATTCTGGGGTTCTTGCAAATGTGGATGGTTATTCGCGCATTGCGTGAAGATGCTGGGGAAGTAGCTCCTATGAGAACTCGCCAGTGGAAGCAGGTTATCCCCGCTGAAGAATATCGCCGACGTGCGCGCGAGGACTTCAGCTCCGTTCAGGAAGTGGTTATAAGGCCCGAGTTTGAAGAAGGAACGGAGCCAGAATTTGAAGCTCGTGTGCCTAATACGGGACAGATAAGGGCGGTTAAAGCTGATTCGAAGACTGAAAAGAGTTCCAGCACATCGGCAGAATAAAGGTGTGTAATCATAAACGATGAAGGGGTCGGGGAGATTTCTCCCCGACCCCTTCATCGTTGAAAATAGCTTCAGAAAAAAGCTATCTCGTGGCTAGCTTATGCTCGCTGCTGAGCAATAGCCTCGCGTACGCGTGCACCAAGTTCTGGATGAACGTTATCCCAGTACTTCATACCGCGTTCGCGAATCTCATCGGATTTCACCACGCCCAGGTGCCCGGCAATGTTCGAGACCAAACGTTCCCGAGCTGCGGCGTCCATAACCTCAGCATAGAGGGTGCGTGCCTGGCCGAAGTCGTCGTCTTCTGAGTGCAAAGTTGCTGCGGCGCGTACCATCTCACCGTCTGACTCCCAGCCGCGAGATTCGAAAGCACGATCTGAATCAGCTACCGGACCTCCAACGCTGTTGGGCGCATAGTTCGGGGCATCGGCGGGGGTGTACTGATAACGCATAGAGCCCTCTACCGAGTAGCTGTTGTTCTGCGCATTCTTGGGCTGGTTGACCGGCAACTGAGCATAGTTGGTACCAATGCGGTAGCGCTGGGCATCTGGGTAGGAGAAGATACGCGCGAGCAACATCTTGTCAGGTGAAACGGCAATACCAGGAACCATGTTCGCCGGCGAGAAGGCAGCCTGCTCGATTTCAGCGAAGAAGTTCTGCGGGTTGCGATTCAAAGTGAGCTTACCGACCTTGATGAGCGGGTAATCCTTCTGCGAAATGGTCTTGGTGACGTCGAAAGGATTAAAGCGGTAGGTCTTTGCATCTTCGTAAGGCATGACCTGAACGTAGAGAGTCCACGAAGGATAGTTGCCTTCTTCGATGGCGTTATAGAGGTCTTCACGGTGGAAGTCTGGGTTTTCACCTGCCATCTTGGCGCCTTCTTCTTCAGTCAAGAAATCGATGCCCTGGTCGGTCTTGAAGTGGTACTTGACCCAGAAGCGCTCACCTTCAGCGTTAATCCACTGGAAGGTGTGGGATCCAAAGCCATCCATATGACGCCACGTCTTGGGCAGACCGCGGTCACCCATGAGCCAGGTAACCTGGTGGGCGGACTCGGGGGAGAGGCTCCAAAAATCCCACTGCATGTCGTGATCGCGCAAACCGGTTTGAGGGTGGCGCTTTTGCGAGTGTATGAAGTCAGGGAACTTGATGCCGTCGCGGATGAAGAAGATAGGGGTGTTGTTGCCCACGAGGTCGTAGTTTCCCTCGGTGGTGTAGAACTTCATGGAGAAGCCACGGGGATCTCGCCAAGTATCGGGTGAGCCTTGCTCGCCTGCCACGGTGGAGAAACGAATCAGCATGTCAGTTTTTTCGCCGGGCTGGAAGAGGGCTGCCTTGGTGTAAGCAGAAACGTCCTCGGTGACTTCCAGAACGCCGTAAGCTCCGGCGCCTTTGGCGTGGGGGTTACGTTCGGGAACGCGTTCGCGGTTGAACTGAGCCAGCTTTTCTACGGTGTAGACGTCGTGTAGGACGATGGGACCATCGTTGCTCACGGTGAGTGAGTGAGCGTCATCTGCCACGGGAGTCCCGGTGGTAGTGGTGGTAAAATCGCCGCGGTGATTGACGGGGGAGCCACCTGTTACCGTTTCTTTGATTTTTTTCAGGGGGTTCTCAACCATGATAATCCTTCCCGATTGGGTCAGTAGAGTTCGTTTTTCTGACAACTTGTTCTTCAAACTCTACCTTATTTTGATAAATTCACAATAAGAAAGAAGTGAAATACCCACATACTTTCTAGAATCGAACCATTGACTCACCCAATAAAAACTGACTGACCAACTGAAATTGGCGCAGAGAATAATTCGTAGGTATGTTCTAGTTCAACTATCTCCACAGTTGTACTCTTGTATCTATGAGTCTTGCGCAGAAAATTGAGCGTGTAGTTGCGCCCTTCGAAGTCATTTCAGAATACAAACCCGCAGGCGACCAGCCAAAAGCCATCGCCGAGCTGACAGAACGTGTCAACGCCGGAGAAAAAGACGTCGTTCTTATGGGTGCCACCGGCACAGGTAAGTCAGCAACAGCTGCCTGGCTCATCGAATCGGTGCAAAGGCCGACACTAATCATGGTGCAGAACAAAACCCTGGCTGCCCAGCTTGCCAACGAGTTGCGCGAACTGTTACCCAACAACGCTGTTGAATATTTCGTTTCCTACTACGACTACTACCAGCCAGAGGCCTACGTTCCCCAGACCGATACTTTTATCGAAAAAGACTCTTCCATTAATGAAGAAGTGGAGCGTCTACGTCACTCAGCCACCAATGCCTTGCTGACGCGCCGCGACGTCGTCGTGGTATCTACCGTTTCCTGCATCTACGGTTTGGGTACGCCCGAAGAATATGTTGAACAGATGGTCACGGTGAAAGTAGGACAAGAGCTCGACCGCGATGAACTACTGCGCCGCTTCGTCAATATGCAGTATGTGCGCAACGATATGGATTTTCACCGCGGAACCTTCCGCGTGCGTGGGGACACCGTAGAAATTATCCCCATGTACGAAGAAAACGCTATTCGGATTGAATTCTTTGGCGATGAAATTGAAGCGATTTATACCCTGCATCCTTTGACGGGCAATATCATCCGCGAGGAAAAAGAGATGTACGTTTTCCCCGCTTCTCACTATGTTGCCGGTGCCGAACGAATGGCTCGTGCTCTTCACTCCATCGAAGACGAACTCGGCAACCGCCTCAACGAACTAGAAGGGCAGAACAAGCTGCTTGAGGCGCAACGTTTGCGCATGCGTACTCAGTATGACCTTGAGATGATGGAGCAGATGGGTTTCTGCAATGGCATCGAAAACTATTCCCGCCATATTGACGGGCGCGCACCCGGTTCCGCTCCGCACTGTCTGTTGGATTATTTCCCCGATGACTTCTTGCTCGTAGTAGACGAGTCACATGTGACCATTCCTCAGATTGGAGCAATGTACGAAGGCGATATGAGCCGCAAGCGTACACTGGTCGAATTCGGATTCCGCCTGCCGTCGGCGATGGATAATCGACCGCTCAAATGGAACGAGTTTCTGGATCGAATCGGACAAACCGTTTATATGTCGGCAACCCCTGGTAAATACGAGCTGTCCCAGGCGGACGGGGTAGTGGAGCAGATTATCCGACCCACCGGCTTGGTGGACCCTGAAATCGTGGTCAAACCGACCAAGGGGCAGATTGATGATTTGCTGGAGGAAATCCGGCTTCGAGTGGATCGGGACGAGCGTGTTCTCGTGACCACTTTGACTAAACGAATGGCAGAGGACCTGACCGAATATCTCTCCCAGCACGGGGTGCGCGTGCAGTACCTGCACTCGGACGTCGACACCCTCAAGCGTATTGAACTACTGAGAGAATTGCGCATGGGATCCTACGATGTTTTGGTGGGTATTAATCTGCTTCGCGAAGGTTTGGACCTGCCTGAGGTGTCCTTGGTTGCCATTTTGGACGCCGACAAAGAAGGCTTCCTGCGCTCTACTACTTCACTTATCCAGACCATTGGGCGTGCCGCGCGTAACGTTTCGGGGCAGGTGCACATGTACGCGGATAAGATCACCGATTCTATGCGTACGGCGATTGATGAGACCACCCGCCGCCGGGAAATTCAAACCGCTTACAACAAAGAGCACGGCATTGACCCGACCCCTCTGCGTAAAAAAATTGCTGACATCACCGACCAGCTCAACCGCGAGGTCGAAGATACTGCTGAACTACTTGCGCAGCGTAAAGCAGCAAACGGTAAGCTGGCACCGGTCTCCCAGAAAAAGGGCTCGGCGAAAAACGCCCAGGCGTCCGGTGAAGCCGCAGAAGTTCTGGCTCGTGCTGAAGCGCGGGTGCGTTCAGATGGTTTGGCCGCGGCACCGGCAGAGGACCTCATAGATCTGATTGAAGATATGACGGCGCAGATGATGAAAGCCGCAGAAGAGCTTAAGTTCGAATTGGCTGGTCGTCTCCGCGACGAAATTGCCGACTTGAAGAAAGAACTGCGGCAAATGAAGAACGCGGGGCACGCCTAAGCTATAGAATTCAGGACTCTGTAAAGATTATTCTTCAGCCGTCTCACTATGAAATATTCCCGAACGTTTAGACCGTTCGGGAATATTTTCACAGGCACATCGGTTTTGAAAAGGTCAACACAGAATAAGACTGTTGGAAAATAAACGAAAGGATACGGCAATGAAAATAGCAGTTATTGGTGCCAATGGAATGGTAGGTTCACGGGCGATAGCAGAAGCAGTAGGGCGCTCGCATGAAGTAGATGCCTACTCGCGCAAGGGCAACGACGTCCACGGAGCAACCGGGTACTCTCTGGACGCAACCAACACCACCGAATTGGTCCAGGTCATCAACAGCCACGATGCCACTATTATCGCCACCGCTGGTCGAGACCAGTCCGATGAAAGCATGAAAAACCTGCACTCTCAGCTCATTGCCGCAGCGCCCAGCGGCCGCCTCATCGTGGTCGGCGGAGCCGGTGCGTTAGAGAATCCTGAAGGTGAGCGTTTCTACAACACCCCTGATTTTCCCGAGGAATACCGCTCCGAAGCCAAGAAATTTGGAGGAATCCTCGATGATTACCGTGAGAATGCCTCCATGCTCAAGTGGACTATGCTCGCTCCTGCGTTCGTCATTGCTCCCGGCGTTCGCACCGGTCTGTATTTTGAAAGCAAAGATACCCCTGCCGGTGGTTTTGTTTCGGCAGAAGATTTTGCAGTTGCACTAATTGATGAAGCTGTAGCACCCAAACATATGCGTGAACGCTTTACCGTGGCTTCCCAGGACGAAGAAACGGCGCAAGGTAAATAAACAGTTAAGTTGCTTGTGAATTAATCCCCGTGTGGTGGCAGAATAGCCAGCACACGGGGATTTGCTTAACCTCACGTGGAATAACTTAAGCTACGTGCGCTTATCTAGGGTAAACTTCTAGCACGAGCAAGGGAGTATCCCGCTAATTTCTATTTCGTCAGCACGTTGACCAAAGATGTTCAACCGGAGTAGAAAACCACCGTCTATTGGTGGTGGGAGAGACTTGTGGTTTCTGGCATATCCTCACCACAAGAAAGGCTCCCATGCATATTTCTGGGTTGCAATGGGCGGTAACAATCGCCGTCATTTTGGCTCTTTTGGCCTATGACTTTTTCTTTCACGTGCGCAAACCGCACGAACCTACTATTAGAGAAGCCGCTGTTTGGTCAGCATTTTACGTAGGTATCGCTCTACTCTTCGGCCTGGTCATCCTCATCTGGGACGGCCCGCAGTTCGGCGCAGAATACTACGGCGGCTACATTACCGAGAAAGCATTGAGTGTTGATAACCTCTTCGTTTTCTTGATCATTATGGGCTCTTTCAAGGTTCCGCGTGAAGATCAGCAGAAGGTACTGCTTTTTGGCATCGTCTTTGCTTTGATCGCCCGCACCGCCTTCATTCTGGTAGGTGCCGCGGCTATTGAGCGCTGGAGCTGGGTCTTCTACCTTTTCGGTATTATTCTGCTCTGGACCGCAGGCAACCTTATCAAGGGCGAAGTAACCGATAAAGATGAGGAAGATGAAGCCAACAACTTCATCATTCGTCTGGCGAAAAAGATTTTCCACACCACCGATTACTACGATGGCGATAAGCTCTTCACCGTAGAAAACGGCAAAAAGGTTATGACCCCCATGCTGCTGGTGATGGTGGCTATCGGCGGTACAGATATTCTGTTCGCACTTGACTCCATTCCCGCGATTTTCGGTCTAACCCAGGAATCCTACATCGTCTTCACCGCTACCGCATTCTCCCTCATGGGTCTGCGCCAGCTATACTTCCTCATTGATGGAATGCTCGATCGTCTGATTTACCTCTCCTGGGGTCTCTCTGCAATCCTCGCCTTCATCGGTGTCAAGTTGCTCCTCCACGCCCTGCACGAGAACACCCTGTCCTTCATCAACGACGGTCAGCCAGTTCACGTAGTGGAAGTTAGTATCGGTCTTTCTCTCACGGTCATTATCGGTATCTTGACCATCACCGTTCTGGCATCGCTTCTGAGCCCCAAGGGCAAAGCACTCGCTGCCATCCAAAAGGTACAGCGCCTATCCGAGCAGTACCTGGAACTTCCCGATAACGCATCCACTGAGGAACGCAACGAGCTACAGAAAAAGCTGGACGACGCCACCGCAAAGTCTCGTAACGTACCTCAGAAATACCGCGACGAACTGATTGACTCAGAACGAGAATTCCAAGACTTAGTTTCCCGTGCTCGCGGTGAACACGAAGCATACATGCAACAGTAATCATTCATCGCTTGAAATAAGTTAGATACCAAGAAGCCCTCAACACCGAATCGGTGTTGAGGGCTTCTTGCTAGATGAAATGTTACTTCTTATCGTCTGTATTGAGCACTGTCTTCTGCGATTGATTCAATGAACCTGTTTGCGCAGCGGCTTCTGTATTGTCGGCAGCAGAACCAATAAGAGTTACCTGCGTATTAGAATTATCAATCCAGAAACCAATCTTTTGGCCAGGCTTATCCTTTGTCCGGTTGAAGGACTGACATCCAATGAGCTGAGTCCCATGCGCACCGGAAAGGATATGGAAACCGTGTGCTTCTGAGGGATTAGCCTTGCCCGAAACGTTTTCGGCATAACCGTTGGAATCTGAAACGCAGTTCATCAGAGTGTTGTTGGGGTATTCGAGCACGAAACCGTGACCACCATTGTCCTGGGCATCGCACTGGCTGAACGTGTTACGGGTTCCCTTAACGTAGTAACCGGAACCGGCTTTGACTGCCTCATCAAAGCTCATCGTACGTTTTGAATACCAGCTTTTGACCTGGGAAAATGAACAATTGGACGTATAAATTTCGATGGTGGCGCAATCGAGGCGTGACAAATTTGCAGAGGAAAAATCAATCATGGAGAACTGATTGTCCGCTCCGCCTTCGGCCCCAATTTCACCCACCTGTAGCGCTGTACGTAGAAAACGGCGTCCGCGGATGTCGCTGACCGTGCAACCCTGGTCATCTTTTCCTTTGAGGATAATCCCCATATCCAAATCCCATAGTGTAATACCTGAAATGCGGTGCGCCGCATCTGGATCCGCCGGCTTATCGCCGTTTGAAGTGTTAAAGAGAATACCCACGGTGTTAGGGATGGCATCGGTATGAGCCATTGAATCTTCGCCGGTTTTGATGGAGAGATTGTGAATTCCGGTGCGGTACACAGGATCAGAAGAGGGGGAGCTATGCGATCCAATGCGAAAGACGCCGGCAAGTTCCTTCCACTCGCCTACGGGGCGAAATTGGGTTGCTTCCCCCAAGCCCATGATGCTGACCTGGTTTTTGAGCTGAATGCCGTCAGAATCAACGTTGTAAATTCCCGGAGGAAAGATGATTGCCCCGCCGCCGTCGCCCGCTAGGCGATCTATGAGTTTGTTGATTTTGTTGTTGACAGCGTCGTCCCCGGGATTGATCCCTTCGTCGGTGGCGATGAGCATACGGTCAGAGCTGTCTGCCGAAGCGCTGGTTGCTGTCATGGATGCGGCAAGCACTCCCAGTGCTGTACCGCCTAGAAATTGTGCACGTGTAACCACGCGAATTCCCCCTCTAAATAAAAATGCGAATGCGACCCAGTCTACCGGTTATCAGCCAGCAGATTCTTCAGATGCGTAAGAATCGCCGTGCCGTCAGCGCTGAGCCCATCGTGGTGGTGGGTGTCCGATGACCAGACGCGAGTATTCGCTACTGCCTGTGCTGTTTTCATGGAGTGTTCATAGTCCACATAGATATCGGGGCGATAGACAGCAGCAACCAACGGTACGGTATTTTGGGCAAACTGTTCGTGGTCGTATAGCTTGCCCCAGTCGTCTTTTTCAGCGAGCGCGTGGGCGACGTCGTGGAGCGGTGCAAGGGCGGGGTCTTCTTCGAAGTACCAGGGGAAGATGTGCTCGCCGGTAAATAAGAGCGTTTCAGCTTCGGGTGAGAAATCATCTCGGGCATTCGCCATGCGCGCTGCCGACCAATTGGTGGGTGCGGGGGAGGGGGAAGCTCCCTGAGCGGAACCGTCGGCGTAAATCGATTCGTGGAGGAGTCCGTAAAGCGGGGCGGAAGCGAAGGATACAATTTCGCTGACGGAGCTGAGGAATTGCGCCGAGAGGTAATTGTTCGATTCTGCGAAAGCGGTTTCGAGGATGTAGTGCAGTTCGCGTACTCGTGCGTTTCCACCGAGGTATGCGCCGAGCATCTGGAAGCGATGGTCGGTGAGTGTTTCACCGGTGGGAAGGGTTGGCTTCTTCTCGCGAATAAATTCGGCAATTCGAGCTGCGAGAACGCGGTCTTGGGGGTACCAGCCGTAGAATTCTTCGTTGCGTTCTTTGACGCGCTCAAGGGTATGCCGGTAGACGTCGTCGATATGTGCACGGATGGGGGCTAGGCCTGCTGTCATGCGGGAATCTCTGAGGGATTCGGGCGCGAATGAGAGATAGGAGAGCGTGAGGAAGCCGCCGAAGCTTTGGCCCATGGTGGACCATCGCTGATCTTTTCTTTCAGCTAGAAGATATGAGCGGATGACTTCGGCGTCGGCGATGATCGAATCGGCGCGGAAGAGTTCGAGGTACTGTTCCTGCTCTCTCACGGAGCCTTGGGCAAGGATGGAAGGGGCTGAAAGCGGCGTGGAAAGTCCGGTGCCACGCTGATCGAGAAGCACGATGCGGTGGGTTTTAGAGAGTTCGTGGACCCATCCGGAGTCTATGGTGGGTCGGGGGCTTTTGCCGCCCGGTCCACCTTGCAAATAGACCATGAAGGGGCGGTTTTCGGGGCTGATGGTCAGCTCAGATGACGTATTGACTACTTCACGGGCAAACACTGTGAGAGTTCGTTGAGCCAGCGGATGGTTTTCTGCCGCTTCACGCCCCAGCGAGTACACCAACCCGTGGGTTACCGGTACCGAAAAGTAATGGTCGGTGAGCGCAAAATCTCCGACGGCGACGGTTGCTCCCACTTGATGAGAGGGAACCGGAAGTTGAGGGGATAGAGCTAAAACCATTTAGAGTGCTCCTACGTGAGTGATGCGAAGGACGGGCAGACCCGCCTTGTCGGAAGCCTTCAAATCAACATTTGCTCGGATACCGAAGTCGTGGTTATCCTCGGGATCAGAGAAAGATTGGGTCACCTTCCACATGCCGGGATGTTCTTTAACGTTTTCATCGATGGCAACCAGGTGCGGCGATCGGGCTGCGGCGTCGGTGAAAATGTCGTCGTATTCGTCGAAATACTCATCGAGAGCATCAGCCCAGCGGTCTGCGTCCCAGCCGGATTCGCCGTCCATTTCTCCCAAGATTCGGTCTTTTTCGTCGGCGAATAGTTCGACGCGGCGGAAGAGAGCATTGCGGATCATGACTTTGAAAGCGCGGGGATTACCGGTGACAACCGGCGCTGTTTCTTCGCCGATGGTTTCTTCTTCCTCACGTACCTTCAGAGGGTCTTCACCCGCTGCCAGACGTTCCCATTCATCCACCAAGGAGGAGTCGGTCTGGCGAATAATTTCGCCTAACCACTCTATGATGTCGGTGAGTTCTTCGGTCAAAGCTGAAAGCGGTACCGTCTGCCGCAGCGCCTTATAGGCGTCGGAGAGGTAGCGCAGCAAAATGCCTTCGGAGCGGTCCAACGAGTAATACTGCACGTAGGAGCCAAAATCCATGGCCCGCTCGTACATATCGCGCACTACTGATTTGGGTGCTACTTCGAATTCGCTCATCCACGGCGCACTCGAACGATAGGTCTCGAAAGCAGCTTCGAGAGTTTCTTGAAGCGGTTTAGCATAGGTGACCTCGTCGAGTTCGCGCATGCGCTCGTTGTAGTCCATGCCCTCTGCCTTCATTTCGGCAAGAGCTTCAGACTTCGCTTTCTTCTCTTGCATATTGAGCACCTGGCGGGGATTCTCCAGGGTCGCTTCGATGATGGACACAGCGTCGAGAGCGTATGTCTCAGATTCTTTATCCAGTAGGGAGAGAGATGCCAACGCGAAGGGGGAGAGCGGCTGATTGAGAGCGAAGTTCTCTTGCAGTTGCACGGTCAGACGTACGTTGCGCCCAAATTCATCGGGTTCATCGAGACGTTCAACCACACCTCCTGCAAGGAGTTCTCGGTAAATTCCGAGTGCCTTACGCATGAGCTGGCGTTGCTTGACGGGCGGCTCATGATTGGCAGTGAGCAAATGGCGGACTACCCTAAACGGGTCTTCTTCGCGCTGCAGAATATTCAGCAACATGGAGTGGGTGATATCAAAAGAGCCGGTCAGTGCTTCTGGCTCAGCCTCTACCAGCTGTTCGAAAGTCTTCTTCGACCAGGCGACGAATCCCTGCGGTGGCTTTTTCTTCTTGCCGCGTAGTGACTGGTTCATTTTCTTTTCATCACCTGCGAATTTTTCACGGGCTTTTGCTTCGAGGCGCTCATTTTCAATGTCGTGTTCAGGTGCCTGAACCACGACGGTACCGGCCGTATCGAATCCGGCGCGGCCCGCGCGTCCTGCGATCTGATGGAATTCGCGGGCTTTAAGACGGCGGGTACGCTGTCCATCGTATTTGGAGAGCGCGGTAATCAGGACGGTACGGATGGGTACGTTGATGCCTACGCCCAAGGTGTCGGTACCGCAAATAACCTTCAGCAGTCCTGCTTGTGCAAGCTGTTCTACCAGGCGGCGATACTTTGGCAACATGCCTGCGTGGTGCACACCGATTCCGTTCTTGACCAGACGTTGCAAGGTTTTGCCAAATCCAGCAGAAAAGCGGAAATTTTCCAGCAGTTCATTGATACGCTCTTTATCCGATTTGGACGCGATTGAAACACTCATCAGCGCACTTGCAGTATCAATGGCTTGTAGCTGCGAGAAGTGAACGATATATACCGGTGTCTGACCGGTAGAAACAAGTTCAGATACTGCCTCTTGGACAGGTTCTGTGGAGTAGTAGAAATGCAGGGGGATAGGCCTGGTCTTTGAGGTGACGAGCGCAGTGGGACGTCCCGTCAACTCAGTGAGGTCCTTTTCGAAGCGAGTGGTATCCCCCAAAGTGGCGCTCATTAGCAGGAACTGTGCCTGGGGTAGGTCGAGTAGGGGAGTCTGCCAAGCCCATCCACGTTGAGGATCTGAATAGAAGTGAAACTCGTCCATGATGACCTGGCATAAATCTGCACCCGGCCCTTCACGAAGCACAATGTTGGCAAGAATTTCTGCGGTGCAACAAATAATCGGCGCATTTGAATTAATGGATGAATCGCCGGTGACCATACCGACGTTCTCGGCACCAAAAATCTCAACGAGGTCAAAAAACTTTTCGCTCACCAAAGCCTTGATGGGCGCGGTGTAATAAGAACGTTGCCCTGTTGCAAGACCGGCAAAATGTGCAGCCATGGCAACCGTAGATTTTCCAGAGCCCGTGGGAGTTGCCAGAATGACGTTGGAACCGCCCGCAATTTCAAGAACCGCCTCATCCTGGGCAGGGTATAACTCCATTCCGCGGGCAGAAATCCACTCAAGAAATGCTTCGTAGATTTCATCGCTGGAGAGCGGATTCGACGCGAAATCGCCGCGGAAGTAGTGGTGGGAGGACTCTGCCAGTTTGGGGTCAAGGTACTCGAGAATTTTTTTCATGATGGCACTAGTTTATCGAGCCGGGAAGAAATGTTGAGAAGTTTCAGGGCGCCTTTATCTCTCAGCCAAGAATTTTGGGGTAAAGTGATGCTTATCATAACTGTCTGTATTCCCTTTCCAAAAGGACGTTCACGATGAACAACGATCTTTATTCCGCATAAATCATCATCTTTTCGTTTTCACCCAAGGAATAAAGTCGTGCCTTCAAAAAAAATTTCAGAGCAGAACTCTCTTCAAAACGCAGAAGATAACCCCCGTTTTAGTCTCATTCCACCCGGATTTCGCTACCCCAAGTGGCGCTTTATCTTGCCCTTTATCACAGAGACCATATCTGGCACAGCCTTAGTGTTTATGCCAGCGCTGGTCGCTCGCATCATCGAACTTTTCACCATAGGTGATGTGCAGCAAGCCTGGATTGATATCACCGGGTTATGTTTGCTGGTGCTCTTTCTCTCCTTGAACGAAAAGATAGGATGGGGCACCTGCTTTCGCACCATCGTCATGCTCGAACGCGATTGGAAACTGTACGCAGGTTCCCTCGTTCCACGTTCTTCTCAAGCGGGTGACCCCGGCGCCATCGTGGCGGTCATCAACAAAGACACCAGAAATGTTGCAAACACATTGCAACCGCTGAATCAGGCATTCTCATCCTTCGCTATCGCATTTTTTGGAACCATCCAACTCTGGCTACTCAGCCCCTTACTCGCGGTCTCTGGTTTAGGCGGAATGATTCTGACGATTGTACTGCTGACCCGCATCTCCAAAATTCTCGAGCAACGTGCTGAGATTTTCCGCGATAAAATCGGAATCAGCACCTCAAAGGCCAGCGATATAGCTACCTCTATTCGTACCATCGTCGGGTTGGGCGCTGGACAAACCATGCTGGGACGCTATCGCACCTCGGCACTTGACGTACGAAAAGCACAGCTCGCCTATGAGAGAGTCCATTCCTGGCAAGGGGCTGCCCGAGTATTCCTCATTGGCTGTACCACCACGGTCACCATTGCTCTCGCCCTCCGGGGACACACCCTGAATGGCGCATGGATAACCAGTATTGATCCTAGTCATCTGGTGACCGTTTCAGGTGTTCTTGCGATGATGGTGGGTCCCATTTGGGCAGTTGAAATGTTTCTGCTGATTTACCGCGACGCAAAAGTAGCCCACCGCCGCATTGTCGGGTTAGAAAAGCGCTCCGAACCGACGGCATCGTTGGCCTCTCAATCTCACGAACATGCTGGCAGTTCTCAGCCCCTACCAGCGTCCTTCGCTCAGTTGAGATTGAACGCAGAAACGCGACGGGTGGTCTACATTAACCCCCGTTCGGTGGGTCTTACAGCGCAGGAATATGCCGAAACGCTGGTGGAATACTTGCGTGTAAACAGCGACAACCGCGAGGAAATTTTACTCTCCGAGCCCAATCCCATGATATTTGCCGGCACACTCGAAGACCATCTGACGTCGGGCCCACCTGCGTTGACCATCGATGAACGCGAAGAATACTTGAAACTCACCGACTCTTTGGAAATAGCGCACCGCCTCGGTGGCGAAAACCCTACTGACTATTGGTTAGCTGAAATCAGCGCAGAAGGTACAAACCTCTCCGGCGGTCAACGGCAGCGCCTGGCACTTGCTCGCGCCTACGCGCAGAAAAAACCCGTTCTCGTTCTCACCGAGCCGGTTAACTCTGTAGATGAGCCGAGCCAGCAATTCATTTTCAATCAGTTGGAGAAATACGCTGGGAATCCCGGCGTGTTAGAACACCTTCGAGAGGTCTATATCATCTCCACCACGATGGAAGTAGATCGACGAATAGCCCGCGCAAACCAGAGGCAGGGGGAGTAGAACATGGCTAACCTCTTACCTATTGCTCCGGCAAAGATCACCTGGGGAATGCTCTGGAAATCCATGCGCAAATCTCCTGGGCGCGTCGCGCTTATCGCAGCACTTTTTGTACTGAACTCCGTACTTGCCCTGGTCACCCCCTGGCAAATTGGGCATCTCATCGACGACGCTATAGCCAATAATCTGCATTCTTTCCCATGGACGCCGCTTGCCTTGATTTTTGGTGCTGTGGTGCTCTCTACGGTGTCGGCTCGCTGGTGGGTTTATCAGAGCGAAATCGTTGGGACCCGCATTAATCAAGATCTTGGCATTGATCTCATCGAGTCTTCCCTCAACCTCGATGCCCAAACGATTGAGGACGCCGGGGGTGGAGACCTAGTCTCTCGAATCACCGATGATTTAGACTCTGTGCGTCGCGTCATCACTCAGGCGATTCCAGAACTTGTGGCGGTCACCGTATCCATCTTGGTCATCTGCGCCTCAGTTTTTGTCCTCTCGCCGATGCTTGGGCTCATAACCGTACCGATGATAATCGCCCAAGTATTCTCCTTCTCTTATTTTCTTCCGCGCATTGCAGCAATCGTCACCGTTCGCGCCGAGAAAGTATCATCGCTGACCACTACGGTGACTGAAAACGTTCGAGGTGCTCGCACCTCAGCAGAATTGGGCATCGTTAATGCCCGGCAGAACACCATGAATCGAAAGATTCATGAGCAGTACGAGGTTCAAGACGGGCTCATTCGCCTGCGCTCGAACTTTTGGGCTGTAGATTCCTTCATCGCCTACACACCCCTGATGCTTTCACTCATCTGGGGTTCTTACTGTGTACATCGCGGATGGGCAACCTGGGGGATGGTTTCTACGGCGGCGGTGTTGGTCTTCACCATGAGAGTAAATGCCGATATTTTTGGTTATTGGCTGAGTATCGTTCGCGAAATGACGGTTACTATGGGCCGAATCTCCGGCGTCATCGACCTTGCAGAACAGCACCGGCAACAGCGAAATCTCAAAAAGGTAAGGGCGGGAGAATCCGGGCAGTCTAAAAAAACGCCGTGTGATCAAATCCCAGCCGCTGTGAAGATTGAAAATCTTGAATTTGGGTATCGCCCGGGATCCCCGGTGATGCACCAGATAAACCTTGAGATTCCACGAGGTCAATCGGTAGCTTTCATTGGACGCTCGGGATCGGGTAAAACCACTCTGGCTCGTCTGATTTCAGGTTCGTTGACGGTAACTGACGGGAGCGTATCTGTAATGGGGCAAAGAGTTGGGTTAGGAGATTTTCCCACTGCTCCGGATGCGTCCGGGCGTCCTCAATTACTCATTTGCACTCAAGAAGCGCATCTTTTCTTGGGCACTTTAGCTGAGAATATGTCTGTGGCTAATCCACAGGCTACTCAGGAGCAGATGAAACAGGCATTGGATGAAGTCGGAGCCACGTGGTGGCGTGACCTTGAGCAGAGTTTGAATACGGTGGTAGGTATTGGAAATTCCGAGTTGAGCCGTGACCAGATCCAGCAGCTATCCTTGGCACGCATTGTGGTAGCGAACCCGCACATCGTGATTCTTGATGAATCCACCACCCAACTAGAGTTGGCGGATGCTCAGGATTCTATCCGTGGAATTCTCGCCGGACGGACCGTCATCATCATTAGTCATGATTCGCGCATCGCTTCGTTGGCAGATCGATTTGTCTACCTCGACGACGGACGTATTGTGCGCGATGAAAAGAAAGTTCAGCCTACAGGGGAGGCACAATGAAAGGAAGCAATACACAGCGTCTCACTTGGGATGACCTGCCCCAGCATGTGCAGGATTGGGTACACGATGTGATGGGCGCATCCGTCATTTCCTCAGCTTCTCAATCCGGAGGATTCAGTCTAGGGACCGCCGATCGTCTGCTTTTTTCTGACGGGCGGCGGGCGTTTCTCAAGGCAGTCAATAGCAAGGAGCAGGAATTTACCGCTAAACTTCATGCCGAAGAAGCGGCGGTGCTTCAGTCGCTTCCCGAGTCTGTACCTGTTGCCGGTTATATTGCCCACCTGAATTGTGATCAGTGGGTAGCTGTACTTATTGAAGATATTGAGGGTCGGCACCCTCGCCTCACAGGGGAGACCTCTGAGATAGCCGCAATCTTTTCTGCCCTCGATGAGATAGCCGAACTAGATGTCTCACCTGCCCTTCAACTTGAAACGACAGCCGAATCTGTTGCTCATGAAATTGATGCTTGGGATACGTTAGCTCACCAGAAATTTTCTGCGCAAAACTATGCTCATCTTGAAAATCACCCTGCCTACCCCGAATTCTTAGCTCTGATTCCAGAGCTCAATTGCCGAGCAGCAGATTATGCAGTCTACGTGGATAGATATTTGCGCCCGTATTTAGAAGGAAACTCTTACAACCACACAGATATCCGGGCAGACAATATTTTGCTGACCCCTGAAAATCAAGCAATTATCGTGGACTGGCCCTGGACATGCATCGGGCATCCCGCAGCCGACTCAGCGGCGCTCGTCGTCGATGTACTGACGCAAAATCCTCACCGAAAAATAAAGAACATGGTGAAGCTCTCACATACACTGCAACAGGCGCCGGCGAACTACCTCGAAGCAAACATAGTGTACGCAGCAGGATTCTATACATGGGCAGCGCAATTCCCACCCAATCAGAACACCCTGAGTACTCTGCCCGGTATTCGATTCTCAAGGGCATTAGCGCTGAATCAATGGGTTCTGCACAATATCTAATACTGGTGCCCGAGGTAACTCCTACGACTCATTCATCAAAAAGTCACCTTCACAATGTTTCTCCAGGTTCGATAAAAGAGACAGAGACCACTACCATGAGAAGAGGAATTACTAAATGAACAAAGGAGTTACTTTGAGTAAGCCATTCCCCTCCGATCTGGAAATCGCTCAGAAAGCAGAGATGGATCCGATCGTTGAGATTGCAGAAAAGACCGGCATTAGCGAAGATCGCCTAGAGCCTTATGGCAAATACGTAGCCAAGGTTTTGCTGGATGAAACTACCAACGCTGAAAACGCCAAGAAAAAGGGCGCAAAGTACATCGTAGTTACCGCGGTAACTCCCACTCCTTTGGGCGAGGGCAAGACCGCTACCTCTGTTTCTCTCGCACAGGGTATGCACAAGATTGGCAAGAACGCTACCTTGACCCTACGCGAACCCGCTTTGGGGCCCGTATTCGGTGTGAAGGGTGGCGCAGCAGGCGGCGGCTACTCCCAGATTGTTCCCATGGAGAAGCTCAACCTTCACCTCACCGGCGACTTCCACGCCATCACCAGTGCACACAACCTCCTTGCAGCGCTGATTGATAACCACCTGCACCACGGTAACGAACTAAACATCGATACCCGCAACATTTCATGGCGCCGCGTCATGGATATGAACGACCGCTCCCTGCGTAACATCATCGTAGGTTTGGGCGAACGCATGGATGGCGTACCCCGCGAAACCGGTTTCGACATCACCCCAGCATCCGAGGTCATGGTCATCGTTTCACTGTCCTCCAGCTTCGAAGACCTGCGCAACCGCCTGGCACGCATCGTCATCGGCTACAACATGAACGGCGACCCCGTAACCGCTAAGGACCTTGGCGCAGACGGCGCAATGGCAATCCTGCTTCAGGACGCCATCAACCCCAACCTGCTCCAGACCCTTGAGCACACCCCTGCCCTGATTCACGCTGGCCCCTTCGGCAACATCGCAACCGGTAACTCCTCGGTTGTAGCTGACTACGTTGGTTTGGAACACTCCGACTATGTGATTACCGAAGCAGGCTTCGGCGCAGACATGGGCGCAGAGCGCTTCTTCAACGTCAAGTGCCGCAAGTCCGGTCTGAAGCCTAACGCTGCAGTTCTGGTTGTCACCGTACGTGCGCTGAAGTCTCACTCCGGCCTCTACAAAATCACCCCCGGCAAGCCCCTTCCAGAAGACATGCTCAAGGAATCACCTTCAGACGTTAAGGCAGGCGCAGCTAACCTCCAGAAGCACATCGAAATCGTTCGTAGCTTCGGTGTTCAGCCGGTTGTTGCTATCAACGCATTCCCCACCGACTTCGACTCAGAACACGACGCCATCCGCGAAATCGCAGAGGAAGCTGGCGCTCGCGTCGCTATCCACCGCGGTGTTGCAGAAGGTGGCGCAGGTGTCACCGAGCTTGCTGAAGCTGTTGTCGAAGCATGTGACGACAAGAGCGACTTGGTCTACACCTACGAAGACTCTGACTCACTGGAAACCAAGATTGAGAAGGTTGCAACCAAGGTTTACGGTGCTGACGGCATCGAGGTTGCTCCCGCAGCGAAGAAGCAGCTCAAGCGCTTCGAAGAGCTCGGCTTTGGCGATCTCCCCGTAGTTATTGCAAAGACCCACCTTTCCATCTCATCCGATCCTTCACTCAAGGGTGCACCCACCGGCTGGACTCTTCCTGTTCGTGAAGTACGTTTGGCTGCTGGCGCAGGATACGTTTACGCCATCTGCGGCACCATGCGTACCATGCCCGGTTTGGCAAAGACCCCTGCAGCAGGTCAGATGGGCTTCGACGAGAACGGCAACATGTACGGTCTCTCCTAAGCCTTTTACGCAACTGAAATAGGTTCGCAAAGATAGAAATAAGGGCTCCCGCTCATTTGAGCGGAAGCCCTTATTTTCTCCGTTTATCTGTGAAGAACTAAAGCGTTTTACCAGCCGCGTTCTTCCCATTCTTCAAGGTTTCCGCGGTCAACACCCAACGTAGTGGCATTACCATGCCCCGGGAGCACAACTGTCGAATCATCGAAACGGTCGAAGATCTTGGTTTTTACATCGTGAAGCAGGTTCTGAAAATCTTCGGGGGAGTTAGTCTTGCCGACGCCGCCAGGAAACAACGAATCACCGGTGAAAATAACGGTGGGGTAAGCTTCGTCTTCATCATCCAAAACAAAGGCAATAGAACCCGGAGTATGTCCAGTCAAATGGATGGTCTGAAGAATCCAGGAATCATAGGTCAGCTCTTCATCTCCGAGTAGGGTACGCTCCACCTCAACTTTCTCCTGCTCAGCAATAGCTCCGGCGTCCATCTGACCCGCCACAGTAGTCGCCGAGTAATGAGAAGAAACATCTTTGAGCGCACGAATATGATCCCAATGCCCGTGGGTTGTCAAAACATCTTTCAACGATTTGGAATGTGTATTAGGAGCATCTTCTTCTGCCGCAGCTCGAACAAACTCCTTAATCTGCTCAAACTGATCTGCGGCGTCAATCAAAACTTGCTCGCCACTCTGCTTAGAGGTCAAAAGATAAACATTATTATCCATATCAGACACAGAAATGGAACGAATCGTATAGCGGGGATGGTCAACAATCAGGTTTCCTGCGGGAGTATTCATAGCTCAATGATAATTGTGCAGATGAACAAACTCCAGAGCACACTAGTACTGCCGACGAGCTGAGAGAACAAATAAGCCAACAGCCGAAAAAACCAACTCAACTGAGCCACTATTTCGTACTAGAATATATCTTCGAAGTGAGCTGTTTGCTCAAGACACTGATTCCCCACAGTCAAAGGACCATGATGGCTAAAGCTCCTGCTCAAACCGGCGTACAGGACCTCACCCACATTCACGTACAAGGCGCTCGCGAGAATAATTTGAAGAATGTGGACCTCACAATTCCTCGTAACGCTATGGTGGTTTTCACCGGACTTTCGGGTTCAGGCAAATCATCTTTGGCTTTTGACACCATTTTTGCTGAAGGACAGCGTCGATACGTTGAGTCGCTCTCATCCTATGCCCGCATGTTTTTGGGGCAGGTAGATAAGCCCGACGTCGACTTCATCGAAGGTCTATCCCCGGCTGTTTCCATCGATCAGAAGTCCACCTCTAAGAACCCTCGTTCTACCGTGGGTACTATTACCGAGATTTACGACTACATGCGCCTGCTATGGTCGCGCATTGGTCGCCCGCACTGCCCTGAATGCGGTGAGGAAATTACGCAGCAAACTCCCCAGCAGATTGTCGATCAGCTCATGAGTTTGCCTGAGCGCACCAAACTGCAGGTGCTCGCTCCCGTTGTATCCGCGCGTAAGGGCGAATTCGTTGATCTGTTTAAAGATCTTGCGTTACAGGGATATTCGCGTGCGCGCGTAGATGGCGAAACCATTCAGCTCTCCGAACCGCCTAGGCTTGAAAAGCAGTATAAGCACACCATCGAGGTGGTAGTAGATCGCCTGGTCATCAAAGAATCTGTACATCAGCGCCTCACCGACTCCATCGAAACCGCTCTGAAACTTGCAGACGGTCGCGTCATGGTGGATTTAGTGGATGAACCTGCAGATTCACCCGAACGCGTTCGGACGTTCAGCGAAAATCTTTCCTGCCCCAATAACCACCCGTTGCAGATTGATGAGATTGAGCCGCGAGCTTTCTCTTTCAACTCACCTTTTGGCGCCTGTTCGGCGTGTGACGGCATAGGCTCCAAGTTGCAGGTCGATGAAGAACTCGTTATTCCTAACGCAGATTTGACACTGGGTGAAGGCGCTATCGCTCCCTGGTCGCAGGGTAAAGCCACTACCGAATACTGGCTACGCCTGCTTAAAGGCTTGGGTAAAGAGGTAGGGTTTGACCTCAACACCCCGTGGAAAGACCTCCCCGCGAGAGCGAAGAAAGCCGTACTCAACGGCAAAGACTTCAAAGTGACGGTTTCTTACAAGAACCGTTTCGGCCGCGAACGCCGCTACACTTCGGGCTTTGAAGGCGTCTACGCCTACATCAAGCGCAAACACGAGGAAACCGAGTCTGACTGGTCGAAGGACCGTTACGAGCAGTACATGCGCAATGTCGCCTGTGAAGCCTGCAACGGCGCTCGTCTCAACCCCACCATTTTGGCTGTGCTAGTGGGTGGAAAATCGATTGCAGACGTTACAGGTATGCCCATGCGCGAGTCCCTCACCTTCATGCGCAAACTCGAACTCAACGATCGTGAAGCAAAGATCGCTGAACTCGTACTGCGCGAAATTGATGCCCGTCTGCAGTTCCTGCTCGACGTCGGACTAGACTACCTCACACTTTCCCGCCCCGCAGCCACACTCTCAGGTGGTGAGGCGCAGCGCATCCGCCTGGCAACACAGATTGGTTCCGGACTGACCGGTGTTCTCTACGTATTAGATGAGCCTTCCATCGGTCTCCACCAGCGCGATAACCGCCGTCTGATTGAAACTCTCGTCAAACTGCGCAACATGGGCAATACCCTCATCGTGGTCGAACACGATGAAGACACTATGAAGGAGTCCGATTGGATCGTGGATGTGGGACCCGGCGCGGGGGAGCACGGCGGGGAAATCGTGCACTCGGGAACCTACCAGGAGCTCTTGAAGAATAAGGATTCGCTCACAGGCGCCTATGTTTCTGGCAAGAAATCTATCGAAGTCCCTGAAAAGCGCAGACCCGTCGATAAGAAGCGCATGATTAAGGTGGTCGGTGCTCGCGAGAACAATCTGCAAAATATCAGTGTAAAATTCCCGCTGGGCGTGCTGACTGCTGTTACCGGTGTTTCTGGTTCCGGCAAATCGACGCTCGTCAACGAAATTCTTTATACGGCGCTGGCGAGCAAGCTCAACGGCGCTAAAAAGGTGCCCGGCCGTCATAAGTCCGTCGAAGGAGTTGATCAGCTGGATAAGATTATCCATGTTGATCAGTCACCAATTGGTCGCACTCCGCGGTCAAACCCAGCGACCTATACCGGTGTTTTCGACCATATCCGCAAACTCTTTGCCGAGACTAACGAGGCGAAGATACGCGGCTATCAGCCGGGTCGTTTCAGCTTTAATGTCAAGGGTGGGCGTTGCGAGGCATGCCACGGTGATGGCACGTTGAAGATTGAGATGAACTTCCTCCCTGACGTCTTCGTGCCTTGCGAAGTGTGCCATGGGGCGCGCTATAATCGCGAAACCCTTGAGGTTAAGTACAAGGGTAAGAATATTGCTGAGGTACTTCAGATGCCGGTGGAGGAGGCTGCAGAATTCTTTGCCGCTTTCTCACCGATTGCCCGCCACCTTAATACGCTGGTGGACGTGGGGCTGGGTTATATCCGTTTGGGGCAGCCGGGTACAACGCTCTCAGGCGGCGAAGCCCAGCGTGTAAAACTGGCGTCTGAGCTGCAGAAACGCTCCAATGGACGCTCTATTTATGTGCTGGATGAGCCGACGACCGGTTTGCATTTCGAAGATATCCGCAAACTGCTGAAGGTTCTTCAAGGTCTGGTGGAAAAGGGCAATACAGTTATCACTATCGAGCACAATTTGGATGTCATCAAGAGTGCAGACTGGCTCATCGACATGGGGCCTGAGGGCGGCGACGGTGGCGGTCAGGTGATTGCTGAGGGGACACCTGAGGAACTTGCAAAAGTCGAAGAATCCCACACCGGTTACTTCTTGAAGGAAATCTTCGCAGAACACGCGCATGCTGGAAAATAGACCTCTTATTTTGTGGGATTTAGATGGAACTATTCTCGATGCGAGTCTAGGGATATTGCCTGCGCTGGAAGAGGCTTTTCAAAACAGGGGTTTTGCAGTTCCAGAAGCTCCTGTGCTGCGGCGTTTCATAGGGCCACAGATCTTGGATTCCCTGGCATTGTACACAGATATTCCGGTGGAGTACCATTACGAAATTCTCGGTGAATTTAAGATGGTTACTTATCCACGGCATTATAAGAATGCTCAGCTCTACCCTGGAATGCTGGAGCTGCACACCGAGTTGCAAGAGCTAGGCGCATTGCAGGGAATAGCGAGCCAGAAACCTGAGCATTTAGTGATTGATGTACTGAAAAGTTACGGACTGGAACATCTCTTTGACGTCGTGTCAGGTTCTGCCGATGATTTTGGGCAAATCAATAGCCATTTACCCCGCGACAAGCCTGGGATACTTCGCCGCGCACTCTCGATGGCGACTTCAAAGGCAGATGTTTCGTCGTCAGTTATGGTTGGTGATAGAGCGTTTGACGCTGAAGCAGCCGTTTCAGCAAGTATTCCTTTTATTGGGGTGAATTGGGGTTATGCTAGCGAAGGTGAACTAGAGCAGTTCAAGTGTCCTGTGGCCGCTGACGTACAAGAGCTGAGAACTTTACTCCTTACGTTCATCCAGGACATTTGTTCACCCAGCGTTTCCGGCTAGCGCAGAACTAATACAATCCAAGGAATTCTTCGTGCAGACCTACAAGTTGATTCAACAAGCTATCACCGCTGTCTCCAAAGGGATATGCCGAGCGAGGGTAACTGGACTTGAACACTTTCCGGTAGAAGGTCCGGTCATCGTTGCCTCAAATCACTTGGCTTTCTTAGACTCGGTCATTATCTCTGCTTTGATGCCTCGCCGCGTGGCTTTTTTCGCGAAGGCCGAATACGTTAATTCCCCCGGCTTTAAAGGCAAAGCCATGAAGAAAATCTTTGAGGCGATCGACATCATCCCGGTGAATCGTTCAGATCGCTCAGAGTCCGTCAAAGCATTAGACCAGGCAGTGGAAGTGCTCAACGAAGATAGAGTCTTTGGCATTTATCCTGAGGGTACTCGGTCGTTGGATGGATACCTCTACAAGGGCAAGATTGGGGTGGCATGGTTGGCTCATATGACCGGCGCGCCCGTCGTGCCTATCGGTCTCATCGGCACCGAAAAGCTGCAAAAGCAGGGTTCCAACATGGTGTACCCCCATCGTTTTACGGTGCGGGTGGGTGAGCCAATGTACTTTGAAAAAACCGGTGCGAAAATGACCGGCAAACAGCGCCGTGAAACCACCGATCAGATTATGACTGCCATTGCGCATCTGTCGGGTCAAGCACAAAAAAATGAATACAACATCTCACCATCAGCAGCACGCGATGGCGGAGATTCATAATAACTGAAGCATCTGAGAAGAAAGAGCACTTTTCTTGGCTAAACCTGAAACTTACCGTCCTGCCCCGGGGGAAATTCCTACTGTTCCTGGCGTCTACCGATTCCGTGACGAATTTGGCAGGGTTATTTATGTGGGTAAAGCTAAGAACCTGCGTAACAGGCTGAACTCATATTTTCAGAATGTCCATGCTCTTTCTCCCAAGACCTACGCAATGGTGCACACCGGCGCCTCGGTGGAATGGACAGTGGTCTCCAGCGAGCTGGAATCTTTACAGCTCGAATACACCTGGATCAAGGAATATAAGCCACGATTCAATATCGCCTTTCGCGACGATAAGTCATATCCCTACCTTGCAGTCACCCTCAAGGACCGTTATCCCCGTGCCCAGGTGATGCGTGGTGAGAAAAAGAAGGGTGTCCGTTACTTTGGCCCCTACTCACAGGCATGGGCTATCCGCGAGACACTGGATGCCCTTTTGCGCGTTTTCCCGGTACGCACATGCTCGACAGGGGTCTTTAATCGGGCAGAGAAATCTGGGCGACCCTGCTTGCTGGGCTACATCGATAAGTGCTCAGCACCGTGCGTCGGCAACATTTCGACCGAAGACCACAGAGAGCTGGCTGAGAATTTATGTCGGTTCATGGGGGGTGGCGCAGAAAAATTTATCGCCGAACTCAACGAACAGATGAAGGCAGCTGCCGCAGACTTTGATTTTGAAAAAGCAGCCATTTTACGGGATGACATTGCAGCGCTCACCAAAGCATTTGAGCGTAACGCGGTAGTTCTCTCGGATGCAGTCAACGCCGACTTGTTTGGGTTCGCTGAGGACGATTTAGAAATCGCCATTCAGGTTTTCTTTGTGCGTGAGGGGCGAATTCGCGGGCAACGTGGCTGGATTGTAGAAAAATCTGAGGGAACCGACGACGCCGCCATGGTAGAACGGTTGATTATGGAGGTCTACGGCGAAACGGCTGCTCAAGCCAGTGCCGGAAGTACCGCCCGTGAAATTGAACAAAACCAGCACGATATTCCTAAGCAAATCATCGTTCCTACTCTTCCCTCAAATCAAGAAAAGTTGGAAGAATGGCTGTCCGGCGTCCGCGGGGCGAAATGCGAAATTGTGGTGTCCCAGCGCGGAGAAAAGCATGAGTTGATGAAGACTGTGGAAGAAAACGCCAAGCAGTCCCTTACGCTTCACAAGTCCCGGCGCGCGGGGGATTTGACCACGCGCTCTGCCTCTTTGGTGGAATTGCAAGAGGCACTAGAAATAGAAGAGCCGTTATTACGCATTGAGTGCTACGACATCTCCCATGTGCAAGGTACCAACGTGGTTGCTTCGATGGTTGTTTTTGAGGACGGGCTGCCTAAGAAGAGCGACTATCGAAAGTTCTCGATTACCGGTGAAGCAGCTCGGGACGATACCGCCAGCATGTACGACGTTATTCATCGCCGTTTCAGACGCTTCTTACAAGATCAAAAAAATAGGGCGGGGCACCCTGCACATTCGGGGGAGATTTCTGGTGAACAAGCAGTAGAAAAAGAACCGCAAAAGTTCGCATATCCACCGAATTTGGTGGTGGTTGATGGCGGTAAGCCCCAGGTGAATGCAGCGCAACAAGCCCTTGACGATTTAGGAATTCATGATGTTCATGTGGCCGGTATTGCTAAGCGGCTGGAAGAATTATGGCTAGCAGATGATGACTTCCCGGTGATTATGCCGCGTTCATCAGATGCCCTCTTCTTAATTCAGCGAATCCGTGATGAGGCGCACCGCTTTGCAATTACCTTCCATCGCACTAAGCGTGGTAAGGCGATGGTTAAGTCTGCGCTAGACGGCGTCGATGGACTTGGGCCTGCCAAACGGGAAGCGCTCATTAAACACTTTGGTTCGCTCAAACAGCTTGCGCAAGCAACTTCCGAGCAGCTTCAAGAAGTGAAGGGAGTTGGGCCTTCCATGGCAGATAAGATTTTGGAGCACTTTGACGCGCAAACGGATCCTACTGCTGGAACGCTTGAGCTGGATGGGACGGGTGAGACAAGTGAAATACCCGAAGGTGGTTTCAACCCTGTCACCGGTGAATTACTGGAATCGTAGGTAACAGCGTTTTTCGCTTCCTGGGTATTTTAATGGCGCAAAAAATTATTGCAGACTACCCTAGAATTAGTTGAGTTTTTAAAGGGGAGGGAGTATTTCACGATGCCTGAGGAGCAAAGCCTGCAGACCGATTTTCGCAAGCGACCTGAAATATTGGTGATTACCGGTATTTCGGGGGCGGGGCGTAGTACCGCCGCGAACACCTTAGAAGATGAGGGGTGGTACGTCGTCGATAACATTCCACCTCAGATGCTTGAGGCTTTAGCGGATCTGGTTACTTGTGCACCGGATTCTATGCCCAAGCTGGCTGTTGGTATTGATATTCGGTCCCGCGCCCTGTTCAATGACTTGCCCGCGGCAATTGATACTTTGCGTAAATCTGATGTTGAGTTCTCCATGCTTTTCATGGATGCAAAAGATAAAGATATTATCGCCCGTTATGAAGCACAGCGCCGTCCGCATCCTCTGCAGGGCGAGGGTCGCGTTTTGGATGGTATTGTGCGTGAGCGCAAACTGTTTTCAGAGCTTAAAGAAGCAGCTGACTCGGTGATTGATACTTCGGATATGAACGTGCATCAATTGGCCAAAACTATCCGGGAAATGTACTCGCAAAAGGGCCCCAAGCTCCTCAACCTCACGCTCATGAGTTTTGGATTCAAATATGGCGCACCTTCGGATGCCAACATGATGGTAGATATGCGTTTTATCCCTAATCCTCACTGGGTTCCCGAACTCCGTGCTCTGACTGGCAAGGATGCCGGTGTACGGGATTTCGTCTTCCAGAATCCGGGTACTTTGGAGTTTGTGGAGAACTATTTGCAGGCTCTCAGGCCCGTTATCACTGGGTACCGGCATGAGGGTAAGCACTATGCAACTATTGCTATTGGGTGCACCGGTGGTAAACATCGTTCGGTGGCTGTGACCGAAGAGCTCGCTCGGCGTCTGAGCGAAAATCCCGAGATCCACGTGAACATTCAGCACCGTGATATCGGTAGGGAATAAGGAAAGAGTATGAATATTTCTCCTTCAAGTCCTGAACCCGGTGACATCGTGCGCACCCCTGAATTTGAAGTTCCAGCGCATCTCACACCGCGCGTCTGTGCTTTGGGCGGTGGGCATGGGCTGTATGGTTCTTTGTCCGCTCTGAAACACGTCACTACAGATTTGACGGCAGTGGTTACGGTTGCGGACGACGGCGGCTCATCTGGTCGGCTCCGCCAAGAATTCGGGGTGGTTCCTCCGGGAGATTTGCGCATGGCGCTCTCTGCTTTGTGCGACGATTCTAATTGGGGCAGAACATGGCGAGATGTCATGCAGCACCGGTTTACTTCAGATGCCCCAGATGCCGAAGGCGCTCTGAATCAACATGCCCTGGGGAATCTCTTGATTGTGACTCTGTGGCAATTGCTGGGAAACACCGTGGCTGGTCTTGATTGGGCGGGGGCTCTTTTGCATGCGCGCGGTCGAGTGCTCCCCATGTCTTGCACCCCGTTGGTCATTGAGGCGCAGAGTCGTACGCTCAATGCTCAAGGCGTTGAGACACTTGAACATATTGTCGGGCAGGTGAATGTTGCTCAAGCAACGGAAGTTTCTCATGTGACCCTTACTCCTGCGGACGCGGAAGCATGCCCGGAAGCAGTTCAGTCCATTCTGGATGCCGATTGGGTGATTTTGGGACCAGGCTCGTGGTATACCTCGGTTTTACCTCATTTGTTGTTGCCCGGTATCCGGGAGGCTCTGCTAAAGACTTCTGCCCAAATCTGTTTGGTCATGAATCTGGAGTTGGAAGACAAAGAAACAATGGGTCTTTCTGCTGCTGAGCATCTACAAATTTTGCGAAACTACGCTCCTGAATTTAGGCTTAACGCGGTCATTGCCGACAGCGATGGCATGGGCGAGCCCACCGAGCTTGAAGAAATCGCAGCTCAAATGGGCGCAGAAGTTTCGTGGGTTTCCGTGAGAAGCTCTCAGGATCGGAATGTTCATGATGCGCTGAGATTGGGAGCGGCGTACCAAGATCTATTTAGACGGCATATTTAAATAACGCACCTAGTCAACTCCCTGTACACTCGCTATAGCAACAAAAATGCTGTGTACTTTCGGCACGGCTTGGTAATTGGAGGCACTTCCGTATGGCCCTGACGGCTTCGGTTAAAGAAGAATTGGCTCGCTTTGAGACGACGAAATCGTCGGTTCGCAAAGCGGAGGTTTCCACGATTCTGCGTTTTACCAGTGGTCTGCACTTGGTATCGGGTCGTATTGTAATCGAATCTGAGGTGGATATAGAAGCCACCGCTCTACGCCTGCAATACAACATCGCTGAATTGTATGGACATGAATCCGAGATAACTTCTGTCTCTGGCGGCGGTCTGCGCCGCGGTGGTCGCTATATTTTGCGGGTTAATAATGGGGGAGAGGCATTAGCTCGGCAGACAGGACTGTTGGACGGACGGGGTCGCCCGGTTCGGGGACTACCTCCTGCAGTGGTCAATGGTTCGGTAGCTGATTCGGAGGCGGTCATGCGCGGTGCATTCTTAGCGCACGGTTCGCTCACCGAACCGGGGCGTTCTTCTGCGCTTGAATTTACGTGCCCCGGTTCAGAAGCTGCTCTTGCCTTGGTGGGTGCGGCTCGACGTCTGGATGTCATCGCAAAGGCGCGCGAAGTGCGCGGCGTAGACCGAGTGGTTGTACGAGATGGCGAAACCATTAGCGCACTTCTGGAACGAATGGGCGCTACCGAAACTCTGAATAATTGGCAGGAGAAGCGTGCTCGTAAAGAAGTGAGAGCGACTGCGAACCGCCTCGCAAATTTTGATGATGCCAACCTGCGCCGGTCTGCGCAGGCGGCAGTGGCTGCGGGCGCGCGAGTCGAAAGAGCACTTGAAATTTTGGGAGATCGGGTACCTGAGCATCTTCGGTATGCTGGACAACTGAGGGTTGCACATAAACAGGCCTCGCTGGATGAGTTGGGTCGTTTGGCTGATCCGCCGATGACGAAGGACGCTATTGCTGGGCGGATTCGCAGACTTTTGGCTATGGCGGACAAACGAGCGCAAGAAAACGGTTTACCCGGTACATCTAACGGGTCGGATTTTTACCTATAAGATTGCCTTCAAATAAGGGATGAGCAAAAAAGCTCATCCCTTATTGCTTTTAAGGGGCAAACGCAGATTGTGCACATGCAACCCCGCAAAACAACTCAAAACAACGTGATTTATCAACAATTAAGGACTTTTTAGGCATTTTGAATATGTATTTACCAATAAAAAACACAAATTCACACCCAAACTCACATAAACAGTGTAAAATTATGGATGAAAGAGAAGAGGAGAACATTCTCCTGAAGGAGCATTTCTTCGTTTCTCTTATAACAGTTCACTGATACTAAGGAGATTGATAACAGTGACTACTCGCGTAGCTATTAATGGTTTTGGACGCATCGGTCGTAACTTCCTTCGCGCAGCAAAGGAACACGGCGAAGGTTTTGAGATTGTTGCTATCAACGACCTCACCGATGTTAAGACTCTTGCTCACCTGCTGAAGTATGACTCCATCATGGGTCGCTTTAACGGTGAAGTAGAGGTTACTGAAAACGGTATCTCCGTAGACGGCAAGGAAATCAAGGTTCTGGCTGAGCGTAACCCCGCTGACCTACCCTGGAAGGACCTTGGGGTTGACATCGTTCTCGAATCCACCGGTTTCTTCACCGATGGTGAGAAGGCAAAGGCTCACATCGAAGCTGGCGCTAAGAAGGTTATCCTTTCTGCACCCGGCAAGAACATTGACGGCACCTTCGTCATGGGCGTCAACGATTCTGACTACGATTCAGAGTCAATGCACATCGTTTCTAACGCTTCTTGCACTACCAACTGCCTGGCTCCCATGGCAAAGGTTCTGAACGACAAGTTCGGTATCAAGAAGGGGCTCATGACCACCATCCACGCTTACACCGCTGATCAGCGTTTGCAGGATGCTCCTCACTCAGATCTTCGCCGCGCACGCGCAGCAGCTCTTAACATGGTTCCCACCTCAACCGGCGCAGCAGCTGCTGTTGGCTTGGTTCTTCCTGAACTCAAGGGTAAGCTAGACGGCTTCGCTGTTCGCGTTCCCACCCCCACCGGATCCATCACCGACCTCACTTTCGAGACCGAGAAGGATGTCACCGCTGAGGAAATCAACGCTGCAATGAAGGAAGCCGCTGAAGGTGACTTCAAGGGAATCATCAAGTACAACGAAGACCCCATCGTGTCTAAGGACATCGAAGGTGAAGCTATCTCCACCGTATTCGACGCTCCTCTGACCAAGGTTATTGGTAACCAGGTCAAGGTTATCGCTTGGTACGACAACGAATATGGCTACACTTCACGTCTTGTAATGTTCACCAACAAGGTTGTTTCAGCACTCTAATCTCTTAGAGTTGTTCTGTAAGCACTCATAGCTCATCAATATTGGAGTTGAACACCATGGCAAAATCTGTTGAAGATCTTCTTGCTGAGGGTGTATCTGGTCGTCACGTTCTGGTCCGCTCGGACTTGAACGTGCCTCTGGATGGCACCACCGTTACCGATGATGGCCGCGTCAAGGCATCACTTCCGGTTCTTACTAAGCTCGCTCAGGCTGGCGCTAAGGTGATCGTTATGGCTCACCTCGGTCGCCCCAAGGGCAAGGTTGATCCTCAGTTCAGCATTGCTCCTGCGGCTACCCGCCTGTCAGAACTTGCTGATTTCAGCGTCATCATTGCTGAAGATGTAGTAGGTCAGGACGCTCAGTCCAAGGCTGAATCATTGCAGGACGGCGAAGTTCTCGTGCTAGAGAACGTTCGTTTCGATGCGCGCGAAACTTCTAAGGACGACGCTGAGCGCGGAGAATTCGCAGATGAGTTAGTAAAGCTCACCGGTGAAAACGGTGCTTATGTTGATGATGCTTTTGGTGCTGTGCACCGCAAACACGCATCGGTGTACGATGTCGCCAAGCGTTTGCCGTCTTACCTGGGCGACCTGGTCAAGACCGAAGTTGATGTCTTGGCGAAGACACTGAACAATCCTGAGCGTCCGTTCGTGGTAATCATGGGTGGCGCTAAGGTGTCGGATAAGCTTGCGGTCATCGACAACTTGATTGGTAAAGCTGACACCATCCTGATTGGCGGCGGTATGGGTTACACCTTCGCTGCTGCGCAGGGTTACAAGGTAGGTAAGTCGATTCTTGAATCGGATCAGATTTCTACTGTGAAGCGTTACATTGAAGAAGCGCAATCAAAGGGCACCGAACTGGTGACTGCAGTTGATGTTGTTTGCGGCGATGACTTCTCCAATGATGCCAAGTTCGAAACCCGTCCCATTGACGATATGGAAGGTGGAGAGCTGGGCGCAGACGCTGACGGCCTGGATATTGGTCCTGAGACTCGTAAGCTCTTTGCAGAGAAAATTAAGTCTGCAAAGACTATCTTCTGGAATGGTCCTGTAGGCGTAGCGGAGTTTGAAAACACTGCTCACGGTACCAAGGCAGTCGCTGAAGCTATCGTGCATTCAGATGCTTTCTCCATCATTGGTGGAGGCGATTCAGCAGCCGCTGTTCGCAAGCTTGGTTACACCGACGATCAGTTTGGTCATATCTCAACCGGCGGCGGTGCTTCCCTCGAATACATTGAGGGTAAGACCCTTCCTGGTTTGGACGCATTAGGAGCCTAAAGCTCTTGAATATGGCGGGTTGCCCTGGAGGGCGACCCGCCATATCACTATGAAGGCTTAGCAGTTTTTATACAATGGAGTAAAGAACACTACGGCGAGAGCCGAGATAAGGAAAACAACATGTCACGTACTCCCTTTATTGCTGGCAACTGGAAGATGAACCTTGATCACGCTCAGGCAGTGACCTTGGTACAGAAACTGGCTTGGACTTTGGACGACACCAACTTTGACTTTGACAAGGCAGAAGTTGTGGTCTTCCCTCCTTTTACTGACATTCGCTCGGTACAGACTCTCGTCGAGGGCGATAAGCTCAAACTTGCTTACGGCGGACAGGATCTCTCCGATCAGGACTCCGGTGCTTACACCGGCGATATCTCCGGTGAATTCCTGAACAAATTGGGTGCCAAGTACGTTTTGGTAGGTCACTCTGAGCGCCGGACCATTCATGGTGAGTCCGATGCTGTATGTGCAGCGAAGGTACAGGCAGCTTACCGCAATGACCTCGTTCCTGTTTTGTGCGTGGGCGAAGGTCTGGAAACCCGTGAAGAGAACAAGCACGTAGAGTTCACTCTTGAGCAGCTTCGCGGTTCTTTGGATGGTCTTTCAGCCGAGCAGGCTGAGACTCTCGTGGTAGCTTACGAGCCTGTTTGGGCGATTGGTACCGGCAAAGTAGCAACTTCAGCAGATGCTCAGGAAATGTCTGCAGCTATCCGTGCTGAAATTGAAAAGCTTTACTCAGCTGATGTAGCCGAAAAGGTTCGCATTCTCTACGGTGGTTCGGTTAAGGCTGCATCCGCTCCTGAAATTATGGGCGAGAACGACGTCGACGGCGTACTCGTTGGCGGAGCTTCTTTGGACGCTTCTGAATTCGCTAACATTGCGCGTTTCGACGCATAAGTAAAGTCGCTTAATATAAGGGTCGGTGAATAACGCTCTGGCTTGTTCACCGACCTCTTCTGCAGGTATTGTTTGAGTTTCAATAGTGCCCATCGACTGCATTTGCTTTCAATCTGGCGTATAGTTTTATCTGCCCTGACTACTTAAGAGTAGGAGCGGGCAATCGTTTACTACTTGTGAAAGGCTCTCGTGGAGATTCTCAAAGTCACTCTGATGGTGATTATCGCTATTTCGAGCGTTATTACCGTTCTTTTGGTTCTACTCAACCGCGGTAAGGGTGGCGGTCTTTCAGATATGTTCGGTGGCGGCATGACCACTTCCTTGAACTCTTCAGGATCCGCCTCAAAGAACCTGGTTCGGTTGACGGTAACGGTAATCCTGATTTGGGTTATTTCGATTATTGCTTACGGTCTTATGCTTCGGTTTGAGACGGCATTGGTTTAATATCTCTTAGTTTTAATAAAAAGTGGCTCCCACCAAACGGTGGGAGCCACTTTTGACTGCAACCTCAGGTCTTTATCTAGCTTCTGCTGAGAACTTTAGATTGCCCTGTGCTGCAGCATCCGCCCAAATAATTGTTTTCTCAAGTCCTCTAGCTCCGGCGGCGGGAGTTTCGGTGAGGATATCTGCTGAGAGCTCTTCGTCCTTGACTGATGAAGCTTGCATGACACGCGTCAATGGGGCGTTCTTGTCTTCTCCCGATACCATGAACCAAATCTGCTGGGAATTGCAGATAACGGGTCGAGTCAGCGTTACTCGATGGGGTGGGGGTTTGGGTGAATCATGAACCGCTAGGGTGATTGCCTTTTCTTCATGAATCTCTGGGCGATGGGGAAAGAGCGATGCGATGTGTCCGTCAGGGCCCATACCCAACAAAGAAAGACCAAACGTAGGGTATTCTGCGCCCGTAGGAGCAAATTTCTTCAGTTCCTGCCGGTAAGCTTCTGCAGCTTTTTCTGCAGTGTCGAACTGGTCAGATGCGCCTATCACATGCAGATTTTCCGCGGGAATATCCAGTGATGCGAGGAGCGCATCAGCAGCCTGCTGGGAATTTCGGTCTTCGTGACCGGTGGGTACAAACCGCTCGTCGGACCACCAGAAGTGTACGCGGGACCAATCGATATCTTTGAGTGCACGCAATTCACCCGCTGTTTCCAGGATCTTGGAACCCATAGTTCCCCCGGTGAGAGAAACATGTACTAGCTCATTATCTGAGAGGTCCTGCTGTAGGGCGCTGAGAAAATGAGCGGCAAGTTCATCTGCCAAAGTTTTTTGGTCAGGAAAAGAAATAAAGCGTGGTTTAGGCATCGAAAACCTCCGTACAGTTGACGCCTTCAGTGACGTCCTCGTTATTGTTCAAATCAACGACGATGTTCCCAGAGTGAAGCGCCTTGGTTAGCACTTCACCGTAGACTTCATCGGGATCCAGACGCCGCAGTTCCTCTGCCAAACATTCGGCAAGAGTACGAACCGGTAGCGCTATCTGCTGGTCGGGAGCACCGGGATAGGAAAGCTTTGCGATATTCCAATCGGGGCGGTCGATGACAATCTTGCCGTCTTCACGTTCGAGCTCCACCCTGTACAAACCGCGTTCAAGATTGGTCGTGGAAAGGTGAACCTCTGCTTCAAGCTTGTAACCAAGCCACGCGCCGAGCAAGACCACCGATGGAGATTTAGAAGACCCAGAAACGGTAACTTTCTGAGTGGGAGAGTAGGGGATTTGGTCGAGTATAGCCGCTAATTGTATACGCCACAGTGTCAACCTAATCCACGCAAGGTCAGTATCGCCGTCTTGATAGGTTTTGGAGAGCTGGCTCAAAACGGTCATTGGATCATAAGCACGAGCAGAATCAGTAATACGACGCTGGGCAATTCGACCAATGGAAGTTTCAGCAGGAGCTTCAGGAACCGAGTGGGGCCACCACGCCACAATGGGCGAATCGGGCAACAACAGACCAGAAATCAAAGATTCGGTAGGTTCCGCTGCCCGACCCCAACCGCGCAGAACAATGAGCTCAGAAGCACCCGCTTCACCACCTACTTCAATCTGCGCATCCAACCGGTTTTCGGCATCGCGATCTTTTGCAATATGGATAATAATCCGGCAGGGATGTTCGTGCGATGCCGCCTGCGCAGCTTCCATCGCCAGCCGAGAATGCCCCGATTCGGCAAGCATAACCAGCGTCAGAACACGACCGGAAATCGTATTTCCCGTTTCATCCCGCAACCGAGAAATTTCTTTTTCAATTTTGATGGTATCTGTGTTTTCAAGGATGCTGATCACGGGCGTCTCCAAACGCGATTATCGCGAGCTAATAGGGTATTTGCGGATTCAGGTCCCCACGAGCCCGGGGCATACTCATCGGGCTTGATATTGTGCTGAGCCCAATATTTCTCAAAAGGATCAAGAATTTTCCAGGAAAGTTCCACTTCCTCCTGGCGGGGGAAAAGCGGCGGTTCGCCCAGGAGAACGTCCAAAATCAACCGTTCGTATGCTTCAGGGAGCTCTTCGGTGAAGCTATGACCATAGACGAAGTCCATGTTCACATCACGAATCGCCATCTGGGTTCCGGGAACCTTGGATGAGAAACGAATATTTAGACCCTCATCTGGCTGAACTCGAATCACGATAGCGTTCTGACCGGCGTCATTAGAATTGTTGAATAGCAGATTGGGCGATTTTTTCAAGACCAGTGCGATTTCAGTAACGCGACGCCCTAACCGCTTTCCGGTGCGCAGGTAAAAGGGAACGCCGTTCCAACGGCGCGTATTGATATTGACCTTGATCGCGGCAAACGTTTCAGTGCGGGAGGTAGAAGGAATATCTTTTTCATCAAAGAAACCATTGACCACTTCACCACCCTGGTAACCAGAGGTGTACTGCCCAATCGCAAAGGAGTTCGACAGATTCTCAGGGAGCGTGACCGCTTCAAGTACTTTTTCTTTCTCGGTTCTCAAATGATGAGCCTTGAAAGAAATAGGTTCTTCCATAGCAGTCAGTGCTAAGAGTTGCAGAAGGTGGTTCTGGATGACATCGCGGGCTGCACCTACTCCATCGTAATAACCAGCACGCGAGCCAATACCGAAAGGCTCAGCCATCGTAATCTGCACATGATCGATATGGTTTGAATTCCATAGAGGCTCAAAGATTTGATTGGCAAAACGCATGGCCAAAATATTTTGAACAGTCTCTTTACCCAGATAATGGTCGATGCGGAAAATAGCATCCGAAGGGAAAACATCCTCAACAATTTTGTTGAGGTCGCGTGCAGACTCTAGATCGTGGCCAAAGGGCTTCTCGATAATGACACGACGCCAGCCCTTGCCGTCTTTCTGCTGCGCTAATTCATGTTTAGCCAGCATCTGCAGAACGCTCTCAAAATCCTTGGGCGGAATTGAGAGATAAAACGCGTGATTACCTTGAGTGCCCCGGGATTCCTTGAGTTCTTCAAGAGTTTCATTCAGCCGGATAAATGAATCATCATCGTCAAAGGCACCTTGAACAAAACGTATTCCGGTGGCGAACTGATTCCATACGTCTTCACGGAACGTGGTGCGCGAATGAGCTTCCACTGATTCACGCACAAAATCCTTGAATTGGTCGTGGGACCATTCACGTCGTCCGAATCCAACCAGTCCAAAGCTAGGAGGCAAAAGTCCACGGTTCACCATGTCATATACTGCCGGAAGCAGTTTCTTCCGCGCGAGATCACCGGTTACTCCAAAAAATACCAGGCTACTGGGCCCAGCAACACGGGTGAGCCTGCGATCCCTGGGATCTCTCAGAGGGTTTGATACATGAGTCATAGACACAGAGTTCTGTCCTTAACTTTTACCTAATATTGTGGCGGTGCCCGCACATTGCGGGCACCGCCCTCATTATTTCACTCAATCGCTAAGACCGTAAATTTTTCTCAGCTTAACTCTTGAATAGGTGACCCATATTATGCAGAGACCAAAGCTTTCTTGACGGTTTCAAGAAGTTCAGCCCAGGAAGCGTCAAACTTTTCGATACCTTCGTCTTCAAGCTTTTTGACAACATCGTTGTAGGAAACACCCTGAGCTTCGATGTCGTTGAGTACCTTATTGGACTCGTCGTACGTACCTGAGATGGTATCTCCTACGACTTCACCGTGTTCAGCGAAGTAGTCAAGGGTCTTCGCAGGAACGGTGTTGACGGTGTTGGGTGCAACCAACTGGCTGACGTAGAGATCTGCAGGATATGCAGGGTCCTTGGTGCCGGTAGATGCCCACAGCGGACGCTGCACGTTGGCGCCTGCGGCTGCCAGACGTTCCCAGCGCTCGGAAGAGAAGGTCTCTTCAAATGCTTGGTATGCCAGGCGAGCGTTCGCCAAACCTGCTTTACCCTTGAGAGCTTTCGCTTCTTCGGTACCAATGGCATCGAGCTGAGCATCGATCTCAGAATCAACGCGGGAGATAAAGAAGGAAGCTACCGAATGAATCTTTGAAAGGTTCTTACCGTTCTCCAATGCCTTTTCCAGACCGATCATGTATGCATTCATGACGGCGCGGTAGCGCTCGAGAGAGAAGATAAGGGTGACGTTCACCGAGATACCCTCAGCCAACGTTTTAGCGATAGGCTCCAGACCCTGCTCTGTGGCGGGAATCTTAATCATCAGGTTCTCACGGTTGACCTTTTCCGCCAGAGACTTTGCCATCTCAGCAGTGCCATCGCTATCGCGAGCCAAACCGGGATCAACTTCTAGGGACACCCGACCATCACGACCCTGGGTGGAGTTGTAGATGGGTGCGAAGACATCGCATGCCTTCTGTACGTCGTCCGCCATGATGGTGAAAACTGCGTCTTCCAGGGAAGTATCAGCAGCCGCCAGTTCTTTAACCTGCTCAGCGTAGGACTCACCGTTAGAGAGCGCGCCGGCAAAGATGGTGGGGTTAGTGGTAATTCCCACAACGTTCTTGGTATCAATCAGCTCCTGCAAGTTACCAGTGGTAATGCGTTCGCGGGAGAGGTCATCGAACCAGAGGGAAACTCCGGCGTCGGAAATTTTTTGAGTTGAAGTAGTCATTGTTAAAACCTTTCGTCCAGAATCTTGAAGAAAATGGAGGGTGCTCTCTCGGTGAGAAAAGCACCCTCTGTGAACTATTTCTGAGTAGCCGCGATGGATTCTTCGGCAGCCTTTACAACTGCTTCAGAGGTAATACCGAATTCTTCGTACAGCTTCTCACCTGCGGCGGAAGCACCAAAGTGTTCCAGAGAAACTGCGCGTCCGGCATCGCCGAGCAAGTCATACCAGCTCATGGCAAGACCGGCTTCAACGGTGACTCGCGCCTTCACCTCGGTAGGAATAACCGATGCACGGTATTCTTCGGATTCAGCAGCGAACCATTCACGTGATGGCATGGAAACTACCCGGGCAGCCACGTTCTTCTCAGCCAGCTTCTGGCGCGCATCCAAAGCAATTTCAACTTCGGAACCGCTAGCAATCAGAATGACATCGGGGGTGCCTTCGGTATCTGCTAGTACGTAGCCACCGCGAGCTGCTCCTTCAGCAGAAGCAAACTTTTCGCCCTCTGCATCGGGGTGCAAATCTTCGCGAGCAACGTTGGTGAGGTTCTGGCGGGAAAGAACCAACCCGGCCGGATGATCCTTGATTTCCAGAATCTTGCGCCAGGCAACGGCGGTTTCGTTACCATCTGCAGGACGAACGACGTCGAGACCGGGGATTGCACGCATTGCAGTGAGGTGCTCTACCGGCTGGTGGGTGGGGCCATCTTCACCCAAACCAATCGAGTCGTGCGTCCATACAAAGATGTTGGGAATGCCCATCACTGCAGCCAGGCGAACTGCTGCGCGCTGGTAGTCGGTAAAGACGAAGAAGGTACCGTTGAAGGGGCGGGTGGGAGACGCTAGAACAATACCGTTGGTAATAGCTGCCGCAGCGTGCTCGCGAATACCGAAGTGCAGTACTCGCCCGTAGGGGCTTGCGCTCCAGCTGGCGGTGCTACGGTGTTCGGGGTTGAACGATTTATCAGTGTCGATGGTGGTGTTATTGGAGCTTGCCAAGTCAGCAGAGCCACCCCAAAGCTCGGGCATGACTGGAGCCAGAGCATTGATAACCTTGCCTGATGCTGCACGGGTAGCGATGGAAGAACCAGCTTCAAATACTGGCAGGGATTCGTTCAGGTTTTCCGGAAGCTTTCCTGCTTCTAGGCGAGCATACAGCTTTGCTTCCTGGGGGTGCTCAGATTTCCAAGCCTCAAAAGACTTCTCCCACTCAGCACGTTCTGCTGCATTGCGCTCCTTAACTTCGCGCGTGTAGTTGAGGATTTCATCATCAATGAAGAAATGCTCATCGGGGTTGAAGCCCAGGTATTCCTTGGTAGCAATGACTTCTTCTGTGCCCAACTTTGCACCGTGAACGCCGCCGGTGTTCTTTTTATTGGGGGAGGGCCAGCCGATGACGGTGCGCAACTCAATGATTGAAGGCTTATCGGTAACCTTCTTGGCAGCCACGATGGCGTCGTAGAGAGCCTGAACGTCTTCTTTGTATTCGCCGGTTTCAGTCCAGTCAATACGGGTGGTATCCCAGCCATATGCTTCATAGCGTTTCAAAACGTCTTCGGTGAAAGCGACGTCAGTGTCGTCTTCAATGGAAATGTGGTTGCGGTCGAAGATGACGACGAGGTTCCCCAGTTCCTGGTGACCAGCGAGTGAGCTTGCCTCAGAAGTTACACCTTCTTGAATATCGCCTTCAGAGGCAATAGTGAAGATGGTGTGGTCGAAAGGTGATTCACCAGCAGGCGCCTCGGGATCAAAAAGCCCGCGCATGCGGCGTTGAGCGTATGCAAAACCTACGGCAGAAGCTAGACCCTGGCCGAGGGGGCCGGTGGTGATTTCCACACCCTTGGTGTGCTTGTATTCGGGGTGACCGGGAGTCAACGAACCCCAGGTGCGGAGCGCCTTCAAATCATCCATCTCAAGACCGTAGCCATTGAGGAACAGCTGAAGGTAGAGGGTGAGCGATGTGTGACCGGGGGAGAGGATGAAACGATCTCGTCCCATCCACTTGTCGTCGCTAGGATCGTGACGCATCACCTTCTGGAATAGCAGGTGTGCGACGGGAGCCAAGCTCATTGCGGTACCGGGGTGACCGGAGCCAACTTTTTCGACGGCATCTGCAGCAAGGACACGTACGGTATCCACTGCTCGCTGGTCTTTTTCATTCCACACAAGCTTATTGTTGAGATCAGGCACAGGAAGTCCTTTCTGTGGTGGAGGATTCCCACCGTATTTTCCCTACTATGTAAATCTTTATCTACCCATCTAGCCCGCCACAAGGGGAGCTAGAGCGATTACTTCCAGAATAGTAGAAAGCACTTCATAAATTCAGGCTCGCTCAAAAAGCTGAACACCCGTGCGTTTTAGGGGAACCTTTTGAGAGCATTCGGGGTGAGGTATAGTTTATATTTGACTATCTGTTACTTTGCCGTGCTCAAAATACTTGCAGACGCCGCAAAGGGGCAGATTATTGCACGCATTCTTGGGTAGGGAGCCAAATTTTGGTGAAGGTCGATAGCACTCCGAGCATTTCTACTGCTCCACGAGATAGCGGTACACCTGGAGAACAAAAAATCGGTTTTGTTCGTAAAGCAAAGGCGTACCTGCACTTGACCAAGCCTCAGGTGATTGAACTATTGTTGGTCACCACCGCTCCAACCATGATGTTTGCCGCCGGCGGTATGCCCAATCTGTGGCTCATTCTGAACACCATGATTGGTGGGGCTATGGCTGCCGGTGCATCCGGTGCCTTTAACTGCTATATCGACCGTGAAGCTGACCGTAAGATGAAACGTACCGAAAAGCGACCTCTGGTCACCGGTGAGTTGACAGATAAAGAAGCACTTGTCTTCGCGTGGATTCTCGCGGTTATCTCCATCGTATATCTCTTCTTCCTGGTCAATCCTTTGGCAAGTGCCTTAGGCGTGGTGGCGATTTTGCTCTACGTGGTCTTCTACTCGCTAATACTCAAGCGTAGAACTACTCAAAATATCGTCTGGGGTGGACTCGCCGGTTGTATGCCCGTCTTTATCGCCTGGGCTGCAGTTGAAAACCGCATTACCTGGGCAGCTGTTGTGCTGTTCCTGGTAATTTTCTTATGGACGCCACCGCATTACTGGCCCCTCTCTATGAAGTATGCCGAAGACTATCAGCGCGCTGGAATCCCTATGCTCGGTGCGATTGCTAGCGCTAAGAGCGTATCCGTTCAGGTAGTGCTTTACGCATGGGCAATGATTGTTTGCTCTTTGCTTCTTATCCCCTTGGGCGGTGCTGGTTGGGTTTACACCATTACCGCTATCGCCGCAGGCGTTTGGTTCCTTTTTCACTGCCATAAGTTGCATCATTTGGCTTTAGAAGAACGCGCTACCAGCCGCACCGCAATGACCGTCTTCCACGGATCTATCACCTACCTCACCGTGCTGTTCATCGCCCTGGCAATCGATCCTTTCGTAGGGGATGCAGTGCTGAGTCTCTAATACTGACTTGCTTGCGAGACATTTCCAAAAGGATTGACTCACGCACTAGAAAGAATAAAAAAGGGCCCGAGAACACTTATGTTCTCGGGCCCTTCTTCCATTGTGTTTAGCGGGAAATGACGGGTGCTTGATAAATCCGGCGAGCTGTTTTTTGCCGCTCTGATGCAGAGCCGATGACCAACTGCTTTTCAATGAGCGATACTGCAGCCCAGATGAAAAGTCCTGAACCGAGCAGGTGCAGTTCTACTAACCAGATAGGAAGTCCGTTGAAGTATTGGGTATAACCTACTACCGCCTGGTAAACCAAGACCAGCAAGACCAGCGTGATTCCCTTCTTGAGGGAGACAGGCCAGTTGTTCTTCCGTTGAAGAAGCAATACAAAAATGACGGTGGCGCAGTAAGCCCATACCCCCAGTGAGTGCATGCGTGTCACGATGACAGGATTAAAAGCGTGACGGTGCGCCTGGGGATCACCTGCGTGAGGACCGGTGCCCGTTACAACGGTGCCCATGAAGACAAGGTAAGCAACCAATGCCAACCCGATCCAACCCAAAATCCGCATTTCCTTGGACTGAGCAGGGAGGGTTTCCTCCAACACTCGTTCAGAGGCAGAAGAAGTTTTCTCAAAATAGCGCAGAACACGGTTGAGGTAGATAGCGGCAATGCCAATCATGATGCCGGTGAGGTAGAAATGCGCTGTAATCATCCAGGGGTTCAGTTTGAGCCACACCGAGATGCCGCCCACAATTGCCTGCAAGGGAATGCCCCAGAGCAGTAGCAAAGAAAGATTGAAAATATCTGAGTAGCGGTTCTGTGCAGAGCGAAGTCCAGTAAACAGAAGAGGGAAGACGTCTTTGAACCCCCGCGCATGAGGTAGGACGATGCGCACGATAGAGAGAAAAACAAGAACGGTGACCGCCATCAACACGAAAGTGAGCATGCGGTTACCAAACTCAACAATGCCGTGGATGCCCATCTCAGGCGTCGTCGTCCAGGAGCCTTCGGTAGTACAGCGGGGCCACGTATCACAGCCCAAACCTGACCCGGTGAGTCGGACGATTCCGCCAGAAACAATCAGGAAGATATTGGCGAGGACTACCGCGTACGCCATCGTTTTGATCCAGGGGGTGTATTCGGTAGGGAGTAGTTTCTCGCGAAGGGAAACGAGCCTATCGCGCTTTTGAGGCGCGGTGTTGACAGACATAAGAACCTAACTAACGCTATTTACGCTGACCATTTGAAAAATTTGGCGGCAAAGGAGCCGCAAAGTATTGCCCATACCAGCATGATGAGGTGGGGCAGGAAAAGAAACTCCTGGTGCAAATATTCTCCACGAAGAGATGCTCCGAGCGCTCCCGATGGAAGGATATTGACAATCCACCCGAGAATTCCGGGGAAGTGATGGGTAGGAATGAGCGTTCCGCCTCCAATGGCTAGGATTGCCCACGCCATGTTCACAATTGCCAAGGTAGCTTCCGCACGCACGGTACCCGCAATGAGCATCCCCAGCGCGGTGAAAGCCGCTGCCCCACAGAGCAGAGTAGGAATAGAGAGCAAAATGGGGATGAGATGCGGGCGGAAGCCTAAGAGAACCGCCACCAGCAGCACAACGAGATACTGCACAACAATGACGGTGAGAACCGCCAAAATTTTACCCATCATCAAACCGGTTTTGCCCAAAGGGGTAGTGGATAGAAAACGGAGAACACCATAGCGGCGGTCAAACCCAGTTGCAATTCCCTGACCAGAGAGCGCCGTGGAAATGACACACAGCGCTAACACCCCTGGTACCGCAATATCTAGACGGGTTACACCTAACTGCTGGGCGTAAGAATCGAGAAACCCGGTATACCGTAGACCCACCAACGCAAATAAAGGGAATGCTATGTTGAGCAGAAGTTGCTCGCCATTTTTGAGCATTGCGAGCGTTTCATATTTTCCCTGCGCCAGGATGCGTTGCGGAAAGCTCGCAGCAGAGGAGACTACTTGCTGGCTCATTGAATATCACGTCCTGAGATTTCTAAAAATACGTCTTCCAGGGTGCGCTGGGAAAGTTCGAGCGAAACCGGCATAAGGTTCTGCTGCTCTAGTTCAGCGCCGAGTTGAGCAATGACACCGGGGGAGAGCTGCCCCTCCAACGCATAGTGGTGGTCGGAGAGGTGAATCAACGTGACATCAGAGCCCAAACGGTCTGTGAGGCGTTGAGTATTGAGCTTGTCCGCCAGAGTGAAAGTGAGTCTTTTATGGTTGCTGTCTTCTCCCGCCAGAAGTTCCTGGACGCTTCCATGCCGAACTACAGTACCGGCATCGACGATATACACATCATCAGCAAGCCGCTGGGCATCGTCAAGAAGGTGGGTGGTGAGAATAATGCCCACACCTTTTTCTTTTTGTTCGCGGATAATTTCGAAGACGACATTGCGGGATTGGGGATCAAGTCCGGCGGAGGGCTCGTCAAGGAAAAGTACTTCGGGTCTGCCCATCAGAGCTGCGGCGAGCGCAACACGTTGTTTTTGGCCGCCGGAGAGCCTGCGGATAGTGGTCCCGTTAAAGGAATGGATACCCAACCGCTCTGCAATTTCATCCACTTTCAGGGGATTCTGGTACATGGAAGAAATGTGCTTCAGTAAGGGGATGGGTCGCATTGCCTGAGGTAAGCCGCCGTCTTGCAACATAATTCCCACGCGAGCGCGTAATTCTGGAGAAGCTCCCCACGGGTTTTCACCGAGCAATTGAACCGTGCCTGAGGTGGGTTTTTGAAGCCCCTGGGCGCATGCAAGCGTGGTTGTTTTCCCCGCACCATTTGCCCCCAATAGCACACAGACTTCCCCGCGGTGGGCGGTAAGCGAGAGTCCATCGATAGCGCTGACGGTGCCGCGTTCGTTGATTTTCTCTGGATTTTTCTGCGCAAAATCACGCGTTGGCTTAAATTCTTTAACCAGAGAATCTATCTGAACTGCAGCGAGGGCAGAGGTGTTGCCCAGCTGAAAATGCGGGTGTGAGGAGTTCAGGTTTTGCACTACTCTAGCTTACGCTGTGGCGAATAAAGTCTCATCTCCGCCAGGTGTATTTGGTCAAACTATCAGAGCAATCCCAGGGTGTACCTTAGCTAGGGGATGAAGTAGTAGGTGAATCGAGTGTGCGCTGAGAGCAAAGAAAGGTTTGCCTTACTAGATTTGAACCTACGAATTAGGTCATACTTTATTTGTGTATTCCGTGAATCAAGACTCCGCAAAGAAGCCTACTGGTGCGCGCAATACAGAAACAGAGGAAAGAACACGCGACCGTGTTCTGACCGGAGTACTCACTCAGGGCCCTGTTTCTGCGGCCAGTCTCGGTGAAGAACTCAACCTCACCCCCGCCGCGGTGCGCCGACATCTCGATGTCCTCGAACACGACGGGCTCATTATTGTCGCACCTCTTAAACAGCACGGAGCAGGTGCCGGACGACCCGCGCGTCGTTACGTCATAGCCCCTCAGGGGCATTCACAGATTGGAAATGATTATCTGGGAATAGCAAAAGACGCTCTGCACCTGCTTGAGGAGAAGGTTGGCAAACAGGCTTTGCAGGCTTTCGTTGCAGCGCGTTCGGCAGAGATGGAAGACCGCTACCGACCTTTAGTTGAAGCGGCCGGCAACGACATCATGGCGCGGGCAAATGCACTCGCTTTGGCGATGTCGCAAGATGGTTTTGTTGCATCGGCTCAAGTAATGGACCCGCCAGCCGGGCGAAAACTACCCCATCATCTTCTAGCGAGTATTCAGCTATGCCAGGGGCACTGCCCCGTGCGTGATTTGGCTGAAGATTTTCATATTTTCTGTGACGAAGAAACCAAAATAATTGCGGATCTTCTCGGTGTCGACGTTCGACGGCTCTCCACTATGGCAGATGGTGCGCACGTGTGCACCACCCATATTCCACTGGAGCGGTTGAATGTGACCGAGCCACAGTAGAAAAGACTTTGCGGCGCATGCCGCTAAAGAACCCCACAAAGAAAGGCCAAAATGACTGAGCAAGTTGAGCGCAATGCCAACAACACCGTCATTTCAGAGATTCTGGAGGCTAACCCCGAGCTCGAGGGCATTGGTACCTACGAGTACGGTTGGGCCGACTCTGATATTGCAGGTCAGACCGCAAAACGCGGTTTGAATGAGGACGTTGTTCGTGATATCTCCTCGAAGAAGAACGAGCCCGAGTGGATGCTGAATATGCGTCTGAAGGCTCTGAAGTTCTTCGATCGAAAGCCCATGCCCACCTGGGGTACGGATCTTTCGGAAATTGATTTCGATAACATCAAGTACTTTGTGCGCTCCACCGAGGGCCAGGCAAAGACTTGGGAAGATCTTCCCGAAGATATTCGCAATACCTACGAAAAACTGGGTATACCCGAGGCTGAGCGCGAGCGCTTGGTTGCTGGCGTTGCAGCGCAGTATGAATCTGAGGTCGTGTACCACCAGATTCGTGAAGACCTTGAGCAGCAGGGTGTAATCTTCGTTGATACCGATACTGCGCTCAAAGAGCATGAAGAGATTTTCCGCGAATACTTTGGCACCGTTATTCCTACCGGTGATAACAAGTTTGCAGCGTTGAACACCGCCGTATGGTCTGGTGGCTCATTTATCTATGTACCCAAGGGCGTCCACGTTGATATTCCCTTGCAGGCTTACTTCCGTATCAATACGGAGAACATGGGTCAGTTCGAGCGCACTTTGATTATTGCTGATGAAGGTTCCTACGTTCATTACATCGAAGGTTGCACCGCACCTATTTACAAGTCCGATTCTCTGCACTCGGCAGTGGTTGAAATCGTGGTGAAGAAGAACGCCCGCGTTCGCTACACCACTATTCAGAACTGGTCGAACAACGTGTACAACCTGGTGACCAAGCGTACTCTCTGCGAAGAGGGCGGCACCATGGAATGGGTCGACGGCAATATCGGTTCTAAGGTGACCCAGAAGTACCCTGCTGTGTACATGGTAGGCGAGCACGCTAAGGGCGAGACTCTCTCCATTGCCTTCGCCGGTGAAGGCCAGCATCAGGATACCGGTTCGAAGATGGTTCATATTGCACCTCATACGTCTTCTTCGATTGTCTCCAAGTCAATTGCTCGTAACGGCGGACGCGCGGCATACCGCGGGCTCGTGCAGGTTCGAGAAGGCGCTCACCACTCGAAGTCTTCGGTGGTCTGTGACGCTCTCTTGGTAGATACCGTTTCCCGCTCGGATACCTACCCCTATGTGGATGTTCGCGAGGACGACGTCACCATGGGGCACGAGGCAACCGTCTCTCGCGTATCTGAAGAGCAGCTCTTCTACCTCATGCAGCGCGGTCTGACTGAAGAAGAAGCGATGGCAATGATTGTTCGCGGCTTCGTTGAACCTATTGCGCGTGAACTTCCGATGGAATACGCACTTGAATTGAATCGTCTGATTGAACTTCAGATGGAAGGATCTGTGGGCTAAATATGTCAAACATTGAAAATAAAAGCCATAACTCTCCTGCGATTCCAGGTATGACCGACGAAGGCGAGAAGCTAGCTACTGAGCAGGTTCAAGACGACACGATTCGTGTTGAAAAGAAGACTGTAGATACTTCCCGTGCTGGTCGTCCTACCTCTTATAAGGTGGAGGACTTTGCTGAACTGACCGGGCGTGAAGAGGACTGGCGTTTCACTCCTCTGAAGCGTTTGGGTGGTTTGCACACCGATGCGCTGACAGGTCAGGGCGTTGATATTTCAGTTTCAGCGCCCGATTCGGTCTCCGTAGAAACGGTCAATCGTGATGATTCGCGTATTGGTTCTGCGGGTATTCCCGAAGACCGTGTAGCTGCAAATGCTTGGTCAAGTTTCAGCGAAGCTACCGTGATTACGGTGGGTCAGGAAGATGAGCTGGATCAGCACATTGCGTTGCAGATTCAAGGTACTTCGATGGAACCTACCGCTCAGCATATTGTGGTGGAAACCAAGCCCTTCTCTAAGGCAGTGGTGGCTTTGCGTCATGCCGGTTCCGCCGTGGTTTCCCAGAACGTTGAATTCAAGGTGGGGGATTCATCATCTTTGACCGTGGTTTCGGTTCAGGAGTGGAACGATGACGCCATCCACGCTTCTGCCCAGTACGCCAAGTTGGGTCGCGACGCTCGTTTCAAGCACATCAACATCTCGTTGGGCGGCAATCTGGTACGAGTTACTCCTTCCACCAAGTTCAGCGCTCCCGGTGCAGAAACCGAAATGTACGGTCTTTACTTCGTGGATGCCGGTCAGCATATTGAGTCTCGTTTGTTCGTGGATCATTCTGTGCCTAACTGCAAGTCCCGCGTTACCTACAAGGGTGCTCTGCAGGGGCGCAACGCACACTCGGTATGGGTGGGTGACGTTCTGATTGGTAAGGATGCCGAAGGCACTGACACCTACGAGCTCAACCGTAACTTGATACTTGAGGATGGCCCTCGGGCTGACTCTGTACCTAACCTTGAGATTGAAACCGGTCTCATTGACGGTGCAGGTCACGCTTCGACCACCGGCCAGCTAGATGATGAACACCTCTGGTACCTGCAGGCACGCGGTATCCCCGAGGCAGAAGCACGCCGCCTGGTAGTGCGCGGATTCCTCAATGAAATCATCCAGCAGATTCACATTCCTGAGCTCGAAGAAAAGCTCATGGATGCACTTGAAGAAGAACTGGCTCTCAGCAATAACTAGCGCAGGCGCGCTCCACAAATTTTTAGGAGAAACATGTCAACTCTAGAAATCAAGGATCTTCACGTCTCCGTCATTTTGGACGACGAGAACTCCAAGCCCATCCTCAAGGGCGTAAACCTCACCATTAACTCCGGTGAAATCCACGCAATTATGGGCCCTAACGGTTCCGGTAAGTCCACTTTGGCTTCTACCATTGCCGGTCACCCCAAGTACCGCGTTGATTCCGGTGAAATCCTGCTGGATGGCGAAGACGTCACCGAGATGTCTGTGGACGAGCGTGCTCGTGCCGGCTTGTTTCTGGCAATGCAGTACCCCGTAGAAATCCCCGGCGTCACCATGTCCAACTTCCTGCGCTCCGCAAAGACCGCCATCGACGGCGAAGCACCGTCGTTGCGTACCTGGACCAAGGACGTCAAAGAAGCTATGGGTGAGCTGAAGATCGACCCCGACTTCATTGCTCGTAACGTCAACGAAGGTTTCTCCGGTGGCGAGAAGAAGCGCCACGAAATCCTTCAGCTAGAACTGCTCAAGCCTAAGTTCGGTATCCTCGATGAGACCGACTCCGGTCTTGACGTCGACGCTTTGAAGATTGTTTCCGAAGGCGTCAACCGCGCTCACCAGAACAATGACATGGGTGTTCTGCTCATTACTCACTACACCCGTATCTTGCGTTACATCAAGCCTGAATTCGTGCACGTTTTCGTAGACGGGCATATGGTCGATCAAGGCGGCCCCGAGCTGGCTGACCGCCTTGAAGAAGAGGGCTACGTTTCCTACATCGGAAAGTAAGCTTTCATCGCTACCAAAGGAGTACAGATGAGTGAAGCAACCACTGCTGCGCACCCATCGAAAGAAGAGCTCGAAGACGTTTTGAAAAACGTCATCGACCCTGAACTCGGTGTGAACATAGTAGACCTGGGTTTGCTGTACGGCATGCGTTGGAGCGACGAGGGTGCTCTTATCCTCGATATGACTCTCACCACCGCTGCCTGCCCGTTGCAGGACGTCATCGAGGAGCAGGTCAAGCAAAATCTTGAGCTACTGGTCGATGATTGGCATGTGAACTGGGTGTGGATGCCCCCGTGGGGTCCTGAGCGTATTACCGACGATGGACGGGACATGATGCGCGCCCTCGGATTCAACATCTAGGGTCATCAGAAGATACTGGAAGTCCCTCTCCCACTGCGGTGGGAGAGGGACTTTTCTATAAGTTATCTGTTATTTTATGCTGCTGGATTATTGAGGTCGCGAGACTCAAAAGTATTGCACTTATTGATATCACCGCTATTGTAGCCAGACATAAACCACGCAGTACGCTGGGCACTGGTGCCGTGTGTGTAGGTTGAAGAATCCGTAGTGCCGCGAGAGGTCATCTGAATATGATCATCGCCAATGACTTCGGTGGCATTGACAATGCGATCGACTTCGTCCTGAGTAAAGGGTTTAACCTGTACGTCACTGGTGGTGTCATCGGAGGCATGACGAGCCCACAGGCCTGCGTAGCAATCTGCCTGCAATTCCACCCGCACCGCACCGGAGTTCTTACCTTGAGGGTCTCGCTGTGAATATTCCAAATCGCCTAGCTGATTCTGGATGTGGTGACCGAATTCGTGAGCCAGAACGTACTGCTCAGCCGACTGGCCGCCTTCAGCGCCCAGTTGCGTCTTCATGTCATTGAAGAAAGTGGTGTCCACGTAAGCAACCTGATCTACAGGGCAGTAGAAAGGCCCAACAGCACTGGTTGCTTTGCCACAGCCCGTATCGATTTGTTGGGAAAACAGGTTCAAACCCGGTTGAACATAATCAACATTCTTGTTTTCGGGCAAATAAGTAGACCAGAAATTATCCAAGCTGTAAGCCGTTGCCACCATATTGCAATCAGAATTGCTATTAGCATCGGCACCTGTTTGACAATCCTGCTTAAATTGCTCATCTGCCTCAGTGCCTTGAACATTGTCGTAAGAGAAACCGTTCGCCGCCCCAGTAACGCTGTTCAGGACGTTAACGCCATCTTGACCGAAGAAGACACCTACAACAAGCAGAAGGAGCGCGCCGCCGATGCCGCCTCCGACTGCAACACCGCGACCCCCACCTGAGCGGGTGACCCGGCTGGTATCCAGCCGTGAATTTTCTTTGAAAGCCATGGCAAAAGCATACAACTAAACCTGCTTATTTTTGGGCGAATCAAGCCCTCTGGCTACTATTGCATCACCTGTTTCGTGAGCATAAGCAACAGTCGTCATGACTAGAGGGGTGAAAAGATGCGCCGCAGACAGTTTAATTCCCCGCGCCTTCACAGCTGTTTGTAGAATTACCCAGCGATCCATAATCACAGGGATAGATCTCAGCATCAACGCTATGGCTAAACCCACGAGTTCAGGCGATACCCCCAGCCCGCGCAAGGGCTTGCACCCGCGCACAAAACCATCGATCAGCGAAGTCATCGGGGTAGTGAACAGCAGTACCTTGGTCGCAAAAATCAGGGTGAGTAAGGTGAGTAGTACATCTGCACCCAGCGCCAGTTTGTCAAAAAAAAGGTAGTAGAGACTCATCGCCAGTAACAACCATTTCACGCTCCATAGCGCAGCCCCGAGCTCATGCAAGCTCAACCGAGCCATCAGCGCCAATACCAGCACCAACATCAACGCGAGCGCAGGCACCCACCACGTGTGCGTCATGGCGCAGGCCAAGGTAATTCCAAAAATAACTAGCCACTTACTCCACAGAGGCGCCCGGTGAATCGGTGAGGATTTTGGAGAGTATGCCCCCATAAGATTATTCATGCCCACCTCGCCGCTCGTCCTCTGCGGGAAAACCTTGAGCACAATAATCCCGATAAATATCTATGATGTCGGGTGCCGGCCCCTGGTCAATCAGCTTCCCCTCATGAATAATAATCGCCTCATCACACCGAGCAGCTAACTCTAAATCATGGGTAGAAATCACCATCTGCTGGGGAAGCTGTTCAAGAAGCTCCATCAGGCGCAAGGCATTGCGTAAATCAAGTAAGGTCGTAGGTTCATCCAATAACAACACCGTCGGCTCCACCGCAAGAACAGCAGTCAGAGCAACGAGTTGGCGCTCTCCGCCAGAGAGCTGATAGATACTGTGGTGCGCTCGATGCTCTAATCCCCTCTGGGTGAGCAATTCAAGAGCGCGTTGCCTGCGGCGGGCCGAATTTAGGTTGAGGCGCTGGAGGGAAAGCTCAACATCCTCGGTGGGGGTGGGCATAATCAGTTGTGCCTGGGGGTCAGAGAACAGCAGTCCGGCGGTTCGACGCACATCAGGCGTGTGCTCTTGGACGTTGACCCCGTGAACATTCACCGTGCCAGCTGAGCAATGAGTAAGTCCGTTGAAGAGTTTCAGGAAGGTTGATTTTCCGCTGCCATTGAGACCCAGTACAGCGGTTTTGGGTTGCCGAAGACTCACTGTGATTTCGTGCAGAATCGTAGATGTGCCTTCGGGGGTTTCTCCAGTAACGCTGACGTTCTGAAGTTCTAGGCCCGCAGCCGGCGAAAAGACTACGGGCCTAGAGGTGGTGTTGGTGCTTAAGGTGCGGCGATTAAAAAAAGGCATACCGATGAGTTTAGCGGCGGGAAAGCGTGGGGAATGCTCGGTGTACGGGCAAGGCAACGGCGATGGCTACGGCGCATTTGATGAGATCCCCAGGAACGTAAAGAAGTGCTGCGGTGAACGCAGCGGGCCAGGAAATACCTGCGTTGATGACCATGCCAGCGATACCTGCCGCCGTCATCAGCACGAAGCCTGCTAGTACGGCTCCGGTTAAACGGAGTATAGGGGATTTGCCGGGTCTTGTGCTCAGCGTGCTGTATGCGAGAGCTCCTGTAAGTGCGGCGGCGGGAGCAAAGGCGAGGAGATACCCTGCTGAAGGTCCTGCCAAGGCTGCAATACCGCCGGATCCACCGGCAAATACCGGTAGCCCAAGTAGGCCAACGATCACATAAAGCAGTACAGCTAGAAACCCTCGTTTGCCGCCTAGAACCAGCGCAGTGAGGTAGATACCTAAGGTCTGAAAGGTGATGGGAACACCGGCGGGGCCAACGGGGAAGGCTGGAAGGAGCGCGCAGACGGCAATGAAAGCTGCGAAGACGGCAATCAGCGCGACGTCGCGACCGGTGTTATGCGGTGCGGTGGCTGTAGACGAGGTATGAGTTGAATGCGACATAAGTTTGAATATAACCGATTTTTGAACACTGTTCAAAAAAGTTAGACAGGGGTGAGGTGTGGAATCCTCTATGAGTTTAGACATGAATTGTTCTGTTGGGATACCGGGGCGTACTTTGGGGCATTAGACTGGGATTTTGCGCCCCTAGCATTTTGAAACCGAAAGGCATTCCTTGATTACTGTAACCAATCTTGAACTTCGCGCCGGAGCACGTTTGCTCATGGATGAGGTCAATTTCCGCATTGACAAGGGAGACAAGATTGGGTTGGTCGGTCGCAATGGTGCGGGTAAGACCACTATGACCAAGGTACTTGCAGGGCAAACTCTTCCTGCTGATGGACAAGTCACCAGAAACGGTAAGGTGGGCTACCTTCCCCAGGATCCTAAGGTGGACGATATGTCCCAGCTGGCGAAGGACCGCATTTTTTCGGCGCGGGGTCTTGATGGTGTGGCGCGGAAGATGCGTGAGACGCAGGAGCAGATGGCCAGTGAAGATAGCGCTGTTCAGGCTAAAGCTATGCGCCGTTATGACCGCTTGGAAGCTGAATTTATTGCCGGCGGTGGGTATGCGGCGGAGTCAGAGGCTGCAACGATTACCCACAACCTTGCTCTGCCTGAGCGTCTGTTAGAGCAGCCGCTTTCTACGCTCTCTGGTGGTCAGCGCCGTCGTGTGGAGTTGGCTCGTATTCTGTTTTCCGATGCCGATACCATGCTCTTGGATGAGCCCACCAACCACTTGGATCATGATTCGGTGGTGTGGTTGCGCGAATTCTTGAAGAACTTCCAGGGTGGTCTGCTGGTCATCAGCCACGACGTTGAGCTGATGGAGCTGGTAGTCAATAAAGTGCTCTATCTAGACGCTAACCGGTGCGTCATCGATGTCTATAACATGAGCTGGAAGAACTATCTGATGCAGCGTGAGCAGGACGACGCCCGCCGTAAACGCGAGCGCGCTAATGCTGAGAAGAAGGCTGGCGCTTTGATGGCGCAGGCGGAGAAGATGCGTGCGAAGGCTACGAAGGCGGTAGCGGCACAGCAGATGATTAAGCGTGCTGAGCGGTTAATGCGCGGGCTTGAAGCTGAACAGGTCAAGGATAAGGTGGCGGCTATTCGTTTCCCCGAGCCTGCTCCGTGCGGTAAGACGCCGCTTTCTGCTGAGGGTCTGTCTAAGTCGTATGGCTCACTGGAGATTTTCACCAATGTTGACCTGGTGATTGACCGTGGTTCGCGCGTGGTGATTTTGGGTCTGAACGGTGCGGGTAAGACGACTCTTTTGCGGATGCTTGCCGGGGTGACTCAGCCCGATACCGGCGAGGTTATTTTCGGTCATGGTGCTAAAGTGGGTTATTTCGCTCAGGAACACGAGATTCTCGACGGTGAGCGGTCGGTGCTTGAAAATATGCGCACCGCAGCACCAGATTTGGATGCCACTCGGGTGCGGACTATTTTGGGTTCGTTCCTGTTCTCCGGAGATGATGTGGAGAAGCCTGCGGCTGTACTCTCTGGCGGCGAGAAGACCCGGTTGTCGCTGGCTACGCTGGTGGCTTCGCAGGCGAACGTCTTGCTTCTGGATGAGCCGACCAACAACTTGGATCCTGCCTCCCGTGAAGAAATTCTCAATGCTCTGCAGCAGTATGAGGGTGCCATCGTGATGGTGTCCCACGATGAAGGCGCGGTGGAGGCGCTTGATCCTGAACGCGTCCTCATGCTTCCTGATGCCATTGAAGATTTGTGGACCAAGGAATATCAGGACCTTATTTCGCTGGCGTAAGCAGGTGCTCCCAGCTGGCGGCGGGATAGTCGACTATCCCGCCCAAGGCTAGGGCGAACCAGAGAATGTAGAGCGAGAGCGCGCTAGTGAGAACCATTTCGCGCTTGGAGCCGGCATCACCAAGGAGCGGCAGGGCAAAGTAGCCTGATTTTTTCCAGAACCTACTCGAAGTGGGTGCCTTCAAGGTCAATGGCCAGGCGGGATTGACGCCGCGCGTCGTGAGAAAATCGCCGATGACGTGTACGGTAGCGCCGACGCCGATGGCTAGGGGAGTCATAGCCAACGAATCAGTGTGCCAGGCTAGAAAGCCTAGCCCAATAGCTCCGAGCCAGCCTCCGGGCGCACCAAAGGTGCGCAGAGCTAGCCCGCCCATGTAAGCGGTAATGAGCAAAGAAGCCCAGGGGATGCCCTGGTAAGTGAGGCGCTCAGCCAAAATAGCAACTGCCCAGAAAAAGATGAGCCCCACTAGGGAATGGGTTCCTTTGCGATGCCCACCGCTGAGAGAACTTACCACCGCTGAGACAATTGAGGACACTGGCGGTATGGAATGTGCAATAGTGCCGTTTTTGTGGTCGATATCTGGAAGCATGCCCGCCCCAGCGCACGTCAACGCAGTGACCAGCAAAATCTGGGGTGATTGAACGGGGATGATATCGGTTTCAACAAGTGCCAACCAGGCTGCGGCAGCGCTCACCGAATGGGAATAACCCATCATGTAAATCTAGGCTCCTTGGGGAACTGGGGTAAAGCCCAAATTTAACATATATCGAATATATATTCGAATCAGGTTCCTAGGGCATGCGATCTACAATCGCGTCTTCCTCTTCCTCATCGGAAGGACGAGCGCGCTTCTTTGAATAACGAGGACGCACAATCGATTTCATATGCGAGGGCATATCGTCGACCATCTCCATCTTGCGCTGCACAACCGCCTCGTCCTCCTCACCAATATAGTTACCCTCTTCATCGTAGAAACGAGCGTAATACGCCTCTAGCTCAGCAACGACCTGCGCATCCAACTCATCGTTGCGCACCTTCTGCCGCGCTAGCCAGAAATAGGCAAAGTAGCACATCAACGCAAAAACAGCCCACTGCACCGAGTACGAAAGATTGGGGCCGGTATCCAGTTCAGGCTCAACTGCCTTTGCCGGCGCTACCGCAGGAGCAGGATCTTCCTCAGCCAAAAGACCGTAAGCACCGGTGCCTATATCAACTCCGGTTTCATCCTTGATTTCAGGAAGATTCAATGAGGCAACCTGCCCCTCGGGAGCACCCTTACCATTGGATCCCTCACCCGGGTGAATACGCGCTTCAACCTTCACCTCACCGGCAGGTGGCGCAGGAATATCAACACCCGGCTGAGAAGCATCAAGTTCATCGGCGGGAATCCAACCACGATCAATCAAAACCACTGCCCCATTATTGGATTCAAAAGGGACAACGACGTCGTAACCGTTGAGACCCTCATAGGGGCGATTACGCACCAACAACTGATGATCCCTTAGATAATGCCCTTCCATCGCCACCGGCGTCCATTGAGTATCCGGATCAAAATCAGAGAACAAATCAGGACGCTGATCCAGCGAAAGAGGCGCAGCATGATAATTCGTAGTAATCAACGAATTCTTATGATCGAGCGCCTCTTTACGGTCCCACTGCCACGTACCTAAATAAAGGCACAGCAAGGACGCCAAAACGCAAATGATAAAACCGGCAATCCACTTGGCGGTCAAAAGAAATCGGTACACTCACACGCCTCGAAACTGGATCAAAATCAACTAGCTCACACTCTAGCCATTGTACAAATTAGTTATCCTACACAGGCAGCCTGAACACTTCCTGCCCGCACCAACCTACTCAGCAGAAGAAATCTCCTCCGTCGCCTTCCAAAACCCACGCGAGGAAAGAAAAGACTCCAAAAACTCCCGATGCTCATCACACGCCAGCCACACCTTGCGCCGCAGAGGCGTATGAATATTCGGGTTATTCCACAACACCTTCCACTGCGCTACCTCAGTACATCCCTTACGAGAGCACACCAACACCTCTTCGACATCGCCAGACTCTCGCCCCATACCAGAGGCACCCAAAGAACCTAAAAGATCCACTTCCACACACCCTCTCTGCACACACAACTCATCAACGCCCAGAATCCTCTACCACTTCACCATCAATCACCTCAACAATATCTTGCTCACCCACAACCCCGTCCTCACCGGAGACAGACGGCTCAGGCGCCCCCGAGAAACCCCGCTCACCCTCAGCAGACCCAGCCCCCTTCACCTGACCCAAAGCAAGCTGCTGATCCACCGACAAAAACGCCGAAAAATCCTCAGAACGCGCCCGATCCTCACCATTAGCAAAAACAACAGCCACCCACGGCAACACACCAGCGGCAACAATACACGCCCACATCACCCAACCATCAGTAAACAACGCAGCAACAATACACACCACACGCAAAAACATCTTCAACGCATACGAACGAAAACGCGCATCCACACTCTCAGAATGACGCCCCTGCGCACTAGTAATCGAATGCACCTCAGGATCCGACGCCAAACCATACTGGCGCAAATCCTCCTCAGTCCAAATCTTCGACACCACGCAACCTCCACCCCATCGAAAACGAGCCGCTCCTCAGACTCACCGGTGTAACTCAACACCCCCACCAGTCTAAAACTAAACTGCAAATCCACAACTAAACACCTCACAGAAAACAAACCACCACCCCACCACCAGTAAGATAACTGAAGAACCCAAAAACACCGGAAGGAACCCCATGCCAGAAAACACACCCCAAACCGTCCTCGTCACCGGCGGAAACCGCGGCATCGGACACGCCATCGCCACCGCCTTCAAAGAAGCCGGACACAACGTCTGCATCACCTACCGCTCAGGCGAAGCCCCCACCGACTTCTTCGCCGTCAAAGCAGACGTCCGCGATTCCGCATCCATCGACGCCGCCTACAAAGAAATCGAAGCAAAATTCGGCCCCGTCGAAATACTCGTAGCCAACGCAGGCATCACCAAAGACATGCTCCTCATGCGCATGAAAGAAACAGACTTCACCGACGTCATCGACACCAATCTCACAGGAGCCTTCCGCGTCATCCAACGCGCCACCAAAGGAATGCTCAAACTTAAACGAGGCCGCATCATCCTCATCTCCTCCGTCGTCGGACTCTACGGCGGCCCTGGCCAAGTCAACTACTCCTCCTCCAAAGCAGCACTCGTCGGCATGGCACGCTCCATCACCCGCGAACTCGGCGCTCGCAACATCACCGCCAACGTGGTAGCCCCCGGTTTCATCAACACCGAAATGACCGCAGTACTGCCCGAAGAAACCCAGGCAAAGTACAAAGAATCCATCCCCGCCGGTAGATTCGCAGAACCCGAAGAAATCGCCAACGTCGTCACATGGCTCGCCAGTGACCAAGCAGCGTATATCTCCGGCGCTGTCATCCCCGTCGACGGCGGCCTCGGCATGGGCCACTAATACAGCCCCCAACAATCCCCATCTCAATGCAAAGGAAAGACATGTCAGAACTACACGGCAAAACAATCATCATTACCGGCTCATCTCGTGGCGTAGGCGCAGACACCGCACAGATTCTTGCTGAACAGGGTGCAAACATCGTCATTAACTACCGTTCCAAAGCACCCCGTGCAGAAAAAATTGTTGCAGCAATCGAAGAAAAGGGCGGCAAAGCAATTGCCGTCGGTGCAGATATCACCAATGAAGGCGACGCCCGTAACCTCGTAGACACTGCCGTCCAAGAATTCGGGGGAGTCGACTACCTCATCCTCAACGCCTCAGGCGGCATGGAAAAAGGAATGGTCGAAGACTACGCGATGATTCTCAACCGTGACTCCCAGTTACGCTTAGCACGCCTGACTGCAGAACACATGCCAGAGGGGGCTCGCATCGTTTTCGTCACTAGCCATCAAGCACACTTCATCCGCGAAGTGGAAACCATGGAGGAATACACCCCCGTCGCGCTTTCTAAGCGCGCTGGTGAAGATGCGCTCCTCGAAGAAATCCCGGCTCTGCAAGAAAAAGGCATCTCTCTGGTCGTTATCTCAGCAGACATGATTGAAGGCACCGTTACCGCCTCGCTCCTCAACCGCCTCCACCCCGGCGCTCTTGAAGCACGCCGCGAAGAAGCGGGCAAACTCTACACCGTCAACGAATTCGCTCACGAAGTCGCAAAGATGGTAACCGCCGATGTCGAAACCGGCCACACCGAACTCGTCGGCGGCGGAACCGGCTTCATCAAATAAACAAATCACCGCAGACAAAAGGGGCTGTCCACACCACCGTGTGAACAGCCCCTTTGCGTTTAACGCAGGAGTGAAAACCCAGCGAGCCTCTACTGACGCTACAGCCCCAAAAAATGACGAACCGCGTCCAGCCGATACACATTAACCTGCGCATCAGCGACCTCTCGAAGAGCCGGCTTAGCATTAAACGCAATACCAAATGCAGCCTCGTCCAGCATCAGTTCATCGTTGGCACCGTCACCAACCGCCACCACATGCTGCTTTGAAACACCGGCCTCCTTCGCCCACTCCTTCAAAGCAGCACGTTTAGCACCGGCATCAATAACCTCACCAGCCAACTTTCCAGTCAGCACACCATCAGAAATTTCCAACCGATTCGCCCGCGCAAAATCCAAATCAATCCGCTCAGCCAACGGACGCAAAATCTCAATAAACCCACCAGAAACAGCACCCACCACATGCCCCCGATCATGCAAAGCACGCACCAGCGCAAAAGCACCAGCAGTAAACGTCAACGAATCAGCCACTTCAGAAAGTAACGACTCAGGCTGACCCTCCAAAACTGCCACACGATCCCGCAACGACCTCTCAAAATCAATCTCACCACGCATCGCAGCATCAGTAATAGCCGCCACCGCATCACCCCGACCGGCCCCAGCTGCTAACTGATCAATAACTTCCTGAGACACCAACGTTGAATCAACATCTAACAACACCAATAACTTCTCACCCGAAGTAATCGCTTCAGGAACAACAGCAAAATCAAGCCCAGCAGTCTCCGTCACCGGCAAAGAACGCAAATGATCCCGCAAGCTCTCCACCGAACCGCTGTAAGACGCAGAAGCCACATACGCCGAATACCCGGCGCTCTCAAATTCGCCCTCCACAGCAGATTCAGGAACAACCAACTCCATCCCCGCCTCAACCTCAAGACCATCAATACTACTCAATGCAACATACAAAAGCTCTTCATCAACAACTGCATGAATCGAACCATTGGAAACGCCAACCAAGCTAAATTTCTTTGTCATAGCCACAGTCTACTGACAACCACCTCACAACACACCCACCGCATTTTCCACCCGCACCTTCACACCGCTAAAGTTAGATACATGACCTCAGTACTAGAATTTAGCCAAGTCACCGTTACCCGCGGCGCACAAAACCTCATCCATAACATCAATTGGACCGTCAACGACGGCGAACGGTGGGTCATCCTCGGCCCCAACGGCGCCGGAAAATCAACCCTCCTCTCCATCGCGGGCGCTCGTTTGCACCCCACACGCGGCACCGTAGATATCCTGGACGAAATTCTGGGTGCAGTAGACGTCTTTGAACTCCGCCCCCGTATCGGTCTAACTTCCGCTGCTATTGCCCACACCATCCCTGAGCACGAGAAGGTTCAGGATGTCATTGTTACTGCAGCCTACGGAATTTCCGGTCGTTGGAATGAAGAATATGACGGCTTTGATACTGAGCGCGCCAACGAACTGCTAGTTGCCTGGGGCATCCAAGATCTTGCCCAGCGTACTTTCGGTAGCCTCTCCGACGGCGAGAAAAAGCGCACTCTCATCGCTCGCGCTCTGATGACCGACCCTGAACTCCTCTTGTTGGACGAGCCCGCAGCAGGTATGGACATCGCTGGTCGCGAAGACCTGGTTACCCGTCTCACCGACCTTGCACAAGATCCCACGGCACCTGCGACCGTCCTTATTTCCCACCACCTCGAAGAAATTCCTCCGGGATTCACCCACGCGCTGCTATTGCGCAACGGCGAAGTAGTGGCTTCCGGCCCTATCGCAGAAACCATCACTGCAGAGAACTTGGAAAAAACGTACGGTATGGCTTTCGACCTCTCCTCAACTCCTCATGGTCGCTTCACGGCCTTCGCCCGCAACGCTCAATAAGATTCTGAAAATCAGCACTCGTGTCTAAAAAACAACTCTCTGCAGAAGATCTTGTGGAGCGCTCACAGCGTATTCAGAACATTCCTTCTGTCATGCCCCTTGATGAGATGCCTGAAGAAACCGCCCGGTATTTTCAGCAGCTTACCGACGTCAAACTCCGGTCCTTGCGCGAACCCCAATGGGGTATTTACATCGCCGAATCTTCCAAAGTTATTCGACGGGCGCTAGATACTGGTCACACACCCCATGCCTTTCTCATGAGCGAGAAATGGGCAGATGACCTTTCGGATGTTTTGTACGCTCACCCGAACACTCCCGCTTATGTGGGTTCCGAAGATGAATTGGAGCGGGTTACCGGTTTTCACCTTCATCGAGGGGCGCTGGCAGCGATGATTCGCCCGGAACCGGTCTCGGTCAAGGGTTTGGTGCAGAACGCGCGGCGTGTAGCTATCTTGGAAGATATTGTGGATCACACCAATGTGGGGGCTATTTTTCGCTCGGCAGCAGCATTGAACGTTGATGCAGTTTTGGTGACCCCGCGCTGCGCTGATCCTTTGTATCGTCGTTCTATTCGAGTTTCGATGGGTACTGTCTTTCAAGTGCCTTGGGCACGAATGGGGCAGTGGCCGGACGCATTGGATATTCTCCACGAGCAAGGGTTTACGACCGCCGCATTAGCTCTGGAAGAAGATTCGCTAACTCTGACGGACTTAGCCCGACGGCACCCCGAGCGTCTTGCGTTGGTCTTGGGTACTGAGGGGCACGGTCTGCACCCACGTACTTTGCAGAAAACTTCCCACACCGTCATGATTCCTATGTCCAACGGTGTTGATTCGCTGAACGTTGCCGCTGCTTCGGCGGTAGCTTTCTGGGAGACTCGGCCTGAGTCAGCATAATTTTGGTGATATTCACGGTCAAATCGTGCTGGGGGAGTACGAGCGGTGTTATTGTAGAGAGCTGGTTAGTTTAACCGGCACATTCAATGAGATAACATCTCAACCCGTTTCAAAAGTTCCTGGCAAAATCCAGGGATAGAAGAAGGTATTACTATGAAGTCAGAAATCCATCCTGATTACCACGCGGTACTATTCCGCGACCTTGCATCAGGCAAGACCATCCTCACCAAGTCCACCATGACCTCAAATAAGACTGAGACTTGGGAAGACGGCAACGAGTACCCCCTCGTTGAGGTTGAAATTTCCTCCGAGTCACACCCGTTCTACACCGGTAAGCAGCGCATCATGGACTCTGCTGGTCGCGTGGAGCGCTTCAACGCTCGTTTCAAGAACTTCGGTAAGTCCGCTTAAGTTTCTTTCTAACCTTGGGTTAGAGCTACACCCCACACTCGTGAAACATCACAGGTTGTGGGGTGTTTTATATCTGAGCCACTACAATAGGGGACAAAGGGCGTCGTGCCCCAGTCCGCTTCATTGGCTTAAAGTACAAGGGAATTCACTATGTCTCATACCGGTTCAGAGGCAACCGCACCCCGCAAAAAACGGGGGAAACTTATAGCTGGCATCATCCTGGCGATTGTGTTGCTTCTAGGTATTGGTGGATGCGCCTATATCGCATCCATCGGAGCTGCTTGGAACAATGGCACAGAGAAATTCTCTGGTAGCGAGTTCCCGGCTGATGACGGGAATGTAGCGAAAGTGGATGAATTCACCAAAAAGGTTCAGGCAGATAAAGAGGCTCTTTCTAAAGACGCCACCGTTACAAACGACGCCGGAAAAAACAACGCTACCGAGAACGACAAAAACGGTAATGGCATTGCGGACAGCGTTGAAAACGGCAAAGTGACCGCGCGTCCTGCAGAAACGGGTGCTACCGATATTCTGTTGCTAGGCAGCGACTCGCGTGCCGGTTCTGCCGAGGCAGCTACTGTGAGCGGACAGCGCGCCGATACCATCATGCTATTGCACGTACCCAAAGACGGCTCAGATGCATATCTCATTTCGATTATGCGCGATACCTGGGTGAATATTCCTGGGTACGGTTCTGCAAAGATTAATGCCGGACTCAACTACGGCGGTCTTGACCTTCAGGTAGCCACCATTGAACAGCTCTTGGGTACTCGAATCGATCATATCGCCGAAATTGATTTCGCCGGATTTAAGGGTCTCACAGATGAGCTGGGTGGCGTGACCGTGCAGGTTCCGTTGAACTTCCAAACCGATGACTACACCTTTACCCAGGGTCCTATGCACTTGAACGGCGATCAGGCTCTTCAATTCGTTCGTCAGCGCTATCAGTTTAGCGACGGCGATTACCAGCGCGTCCGTAACCAGCGAATCTATATGAATGGGTTGCTTGATACCATCAAGAGCAAGGGCGCCTTCGAAAATGCAACTCAGTTCAAGTCAATGGTTGAAACTATTTCTCCCTATGTCACGGTCGATTCCGGTTTATCGGCCGGTGAAATCGCCAAGATTGCGGCTCCCTATATTGGCAGCGGAGGAGTAAATCTTCATATGATGACTCTTCCCAACGCTGGCACAGGCTGGTCAGCAGATGGTCAGTCCATCGTGGTGCTAGACCAAGCAGCTACCTCTGATCTCAGCCAATCTCTTACCAACGGTACGATGAGCGATTACATTTCTCGTTACGGGGAAGACTAACGATGAAGTAGCTCAGAATTTCTGAGTGCTCACACAGGAAAGGGGCTGTTCACTGAGGTGAACAGCCCCTTTCCTGTATGGGATATCTGACAGTTACTGGTCAGAGGTAGCTTCCATAGGGGGTCGTCCCATGAAAAGACCGAGGAAAACAATGGAAGCTCCTAGCACTATTGCCAAGATGCCCAACATCGGTTCTGCGAAGACCACGAACACACCGCCGATCAGGATGAGCGCCCCTACAATGCCCAGGAGCAAGGCAATACGACGATTGGGGTTTTCTACACCAGCACCGCTCTTCACCTCCACTGAACCGGGGCTATCAGAGGCTGTGCCTCCTCCTACTGAGAACGATCCCACCAAACCGCGTTTTTTCTTTGATAGATTCTGGCGATTTAGTTCACCCTCTGTTGGTTCGTATGACTCCGGAACCTTAAAATTTTCGGTTTCAGGCAGAAGCTCAGGAACATTGTTGGGCAATTCTTCGAACCATTCGGCAGGAAGTTCTGAGGCTCTAACCGCTTGAACGGTCAGCGAAAGTTCAAAGGCATTGCCTCGGATAGTTCCCCACGCACTGGTGAGCTTGTTGCGCTCAAACGCATAACGAATGACAGGGGCAAGTTGCTCAGACATCTGGGTGCTTAGCCTGCCCACTTTCTTGCGATCGTGGAAGACTTCGACAGAGTCAATAAAACTGCCATCAGGCTGACGAAGTGCGTTGACTTCTAGAGAGAGGATAACCCGGCCTTCGCCGCTGGGCGGCAAAATGCTGTGAAGGTACTCCGCGTAATCCTTCTCATCCAGGACCTTCATAGATGGACCTTGCGGGAGCAAAGTAGCCTGCGTGGGTGCCTGATTCAAGGGAAAGAGGGAATGGGCAGGGCTGAGAGATAGTAGCCCCTCGCTCTCAATGAAGCTTTCTCCGTCGCGTCGTCGCAGGACGGCAGAAAGCTGCAGGTGCGCGATAGCGTCGTAACCTGATGCCACGACTCGAGTAATGGGTTTCCAGTACTCGGCAGAATCGGCAGGGGAGAGACGTCCTATTTTGATGTCGTCTATATAGACGGCAATGCTATTGGGTTCATAGGGATTATTAGGTTCAGGAATAAGTCGTGCTTCACCGTTCCACACCTTTTCTCGATCAATTTGGAGCTCCTCAAAGACCTGAAGAATCTCGGCATCGTAGTAATCATCGGTAATAACCCTGAGGGTTCCGCGATCTCCGAGTGAGTAATCGGTCAAGGCGTGCTCCTTCTTTTTATCGCATTTTCTCAAGTTATAGCTTCTCACGAAAAAGCCGGTTTGACAGTGCTTATCATGTCAAACCGGCTCTTATCTTTACTTTTTCTCAGAGAGCTCTCAGAGTAAGTAAGGAATATGAATCAAATAATGCTCTACCCCTGGTTGAAATGCTGACCACGCAGGGCTCGCTGTGCGTCATCGAGGAGTTCGAGCAGCAGACGGCGGAGGGCAGAAGGTGCTTGAGGATGTTTATCGAGCCATTCTTTGGTCTGCCTTACGACAGGATTATTGTCCCCCTTTCCGTCGGCAATGTTTACCTGGGGGTAAAGGCCTAGGATCACACGCGATGCCATTCCAATGGATTTTTCCTGCCAGGTATTCAGTAGGGCATCGAAATATTGCAGGTCTAGTCCTTCCCTCAAAGTGGAAGAGCCGTGTTGGAAACCACGTGCTGTAGCGGTGAGAATATCGTTAGACAGCTCTGAGTCAGTAAGGACGCGATGAAACGCATTCACTTTGTTCTCCCGCTGGGGAAGGGAAGCACTAGCCTCCGCGTATCCTCGGTCTCCGAGGGCGCTGGCTGTGTGGGCTTGAGCTTGCTGCAGGATATCTTCGGTGGTTTCGTTAAGGCATGCAAGTGCCTTGAGTGCAGACCATCCAAGGGTGGGATTCAGATGCATGCCTGGGAATCTATCGGTTTCTGCTGTGGAGCCAACAACTGCACCCGGGGCGAATAGTTCGGCAACCTCTTTCCCCTCAGGAGTATGGGCTGCTACCGAAAGAATGGCGCGGATTAGAATGAGCTGCTGGTCGCTTCCTGGTTCCGCAGAGGCACTTGCCTTCTTGAGAGCTGCTAGGAGCGAATCCCACAGGGGTAAACGTTGTTCAGCGGGGACGTAGTGTGCAATTGCTGTTTGCGCCTGGGAGGTAATGCTGGTCAGCAGGGTGGCTGATTTTTCTTGAGCCAAGCTATTCTCGACGGCGACGAGGAACTCGTGAACTTCTAGTTCGGCATCGCGCACCTGGTTCCAGAGGCTACCCCAGATGAGCCCACGGGACAGAGAATCTGAGACAGTCGAGACATATTGGAGGGCGGTTGCCCGCCCATTCTCTGGGCTGACAACTACTTTTGCGTAGGTGAGATCTTCTGTGTTGAGCAAAATGGCATCGGCTTCAGTAACAGAAAGTTTCTGGCTCTCCGAGAGCGGTACAGTCACGAGCGAATGGTCGCCAGCAGGGATTTCCAGCGGTATGGTGTCAGTGAGTTCTAGCTTGGAGTCCTGGAGCTTGAAGGTGCCAATATTGAGCTGGTGGGGGCGTCCTATGCTAGGGGACACGGCTGCAGGTAGTTGCTGCTCCACCTCAAGTTTGAGGAGGTTTCCTGCTTTGTCGTATCGTCGATGCGCGTAGAGCTTCGATAGACCTTTGGTCTGCAACCAGGCTGATGCCCAGGTAATGACGTCTCGTTCAGAAACTTCATCGAGCACGGTGAGGAAATCATTCAGAGTGGTGTTGCCACCGGCAAAGCGTTTGAAATAAAGACGGGCGGCTTGGATGAAAGTTTCAAAACCTACGTAGGCAACAAGCTGTTTGAGAGCTGATGAACCCTTGGCGTAGGTAATACCGTCAAAATTCTGTTTTGCAGCTTCAAGATGGGGAATTTCAGCCACGATGGGGTGGGTGGTCGGCATCTGGTCTTGAGTATAAGCCCATGCCTTACGACTGTTGGCGAAGGTTACCCATGCCTCGTCGAACTGCCCTGCTTGTTTTGATCCCAGAGTTCCCATGAACTCGGCAAACGACTCTTTCAGCCAAAGATCATTCCACCATTTCATCGTGACGAGGTCACCAAACCACATATGGCTCATTTCGTGGCAAATGACGTTCGCACGCGCCTCTAGCTGGGCTTCAGTCGCCCCGGATTCAAACAGATAGTTCTCGGTAAATGTAACCATGCCGGGGTTTTCCATTGCGCCCAAGTTATATTCCGGCACAAATGCTTGCTCGTATTTGGGGTAAGGGTAGGGATAATCAAAGAGGTCCTGGAAGAAGTCGAGACCTGCTTTGGTAACGCTGAAAATGTCGTCAGAGTCAAAGTGCTCTTTAAGGGATTGGCGGCAGTACGCCACTAGTGGCATCGCCCCCGAATTGATTGCGGATTGAGGCTCGTATCGGTCCGTTGCTACAAAGTATTCACCCGCCAAAATAGTGGTGATATACGTCGAGATTCGCTCTGTTGACTTGAAGACTCGTTTTGTAATCGAGCTATCAGAAGGATCCTCAACGGTGCGTTCTAACTCGGCGTTGGAGCTGACCACCCAATTTTTAGGGGCGGTAATGCGGAAATTGAAAACTGCTTTGAGGTCTGGCTGTTCAAAGTTCGGAAAGACGCGTCGAGCATCGGCTGGTTCGTACTGGGTATAGAGATAGGTGCGCTGGTCGCTGGGGTCGATAAACCGGTGCATTCCCTCGCCAGAACGAGAAAAATAAGATCTGCCGTGAATGGTTAATATATTTTCTTTAGCCAAATTCTTGAGGATGATGCGTGAGCCTTCAACGACGTCGTTGACGTTGAGATGCCGACCATTGAGTTTTACTGAATCGACAGAGTGGTGGATGTAGTCGATGAACGTTGACCCACCTTCCTGGGCCGCGAATTTCACGGTGGTAACCGTGGGGTAGGAGTCGAACGTCGTATCGGACGCGTAGGTAAGGTCGACGTGCACATCGTAGGTATCGACGGTGAGGAGGTTTGCTCGCTCACTGGCTTCTTGCTGAGTAAGATTTTCATTGTTCACAGAAATAATGTAGCAACAGATACATCTGGACTATAAATAGGTGGGGCTTCTTTCTGAAGGCGACCTTACATGAAGTTGTGGTGCGAAACACTCCAAAAGAGGTCGCCTCGATTTGCGTCCCTTCAGATACCCGTGTAAATTATTACCTGTTGCCAAGAGAGGTTTGAAAAAACTTATCTAAAACATCACCTGCGCGGGTGGCGGAATAGGCAGACGCGCTAGCTTGAGGTGCTAGTCCTCATATATCGAGGGTGGGGGTTCAAGTCCCCCTCCGCGCACAAAGTATATATAAAAAAGAGCTCCACAGAATGTGGGGCTCTTTTTTGTTGATATCTTCTGGTGATAAGAGGAGCCCCGTACTTTCAATTACGGGGCTCACACTTTATTTTGAATTTAATATCTCTTAGAAGATGAAGGAGAGAGCAAAAACCCAGATGCACATGATGGCCAACAGTGCCAAGCTGTATTTGATGGCCGCATTTGTAATCTTTGCCTCCTCTCCCGCCATGTTAACCGATGCCGCAGCGATTGCAATCGACTGGGGCGAAACCATCTTCGCCACGACACCACCAGCGGTATTGGCAGCAACAAGGAGGTTCGGGCTTGCACCAATCTGCTGTGCCGTCGTTGCCTGTAGAGCAGCGAAGAGGGTGTTGTTATTGACTACCGAACCGGTTACAAACACGCCAATCCAGCCGATGACGGGGGAGAGGAAGGGGAATATGAATCCAGTCTTTGCCACCGCCAACGCAATGGATGAGCTCATGCCGCCAAAGTTCATAACGTTAGCAACTGCCATCACCAAGCAAATCATGACTACAGGCTTCCACAGCTGCAAGATAGCGCCCTTGAATTCTTCACCAGCTTCTTTCCATGAAATGTTAGAAACAACGACAGTGAGTAAAACAGCAAGCAAAATAGCTGTACCTGAAGCGCCGATAATGGACCAGGTGTAAACGGCTGTCATTGGTTTCGGAGTCTGAACAATGGGGGCAACCTGCTCAATTTTCTGGTGCAATGCTGGCATCTGAATCTTGATATTGCTCCATGCCAATAGACCTTTTTCGCCCCATAGAGCTTTCACTGCAGGAACGGACCACAAAAGAATGAATCCAGAGAGAATTAAGAAGGGGCTCCATGCCTTGAGGATTTCACTAGCCTTGAACGAAGTGTTTGATTCGTGTTCCAAAGCAGGTGCATTTTCCTCGCGGTAGATATAGGAAGGTTGCCATTTCATGCAGATAAGAGCAAGAATTACTAACCCAACCAGCGGAGGAACAATATCGACGAGTTCAGGACCGACTGTAGTGAGAATAAGAGCTTGCAGACCAGAAACGACGATACCTATGACGAGCGCTACCCAGCCAACCTGGCGAACTCCTCGTAAGCCGTCTTGTACAAGAACAATGAGCAGCGGAATAAAGACGCTGATAATTTGCAAGACCGGCACCATTTCCGCGTTAAGAGCTGAAGGGTCTACGCCACCTTGTTTAGCGCCAACTATTACAGGGATACCGATTGCACCGTAAGCACCGGACGCTACGTTGGCAATCAAAGAGTAGAGGGACGCTTTAATCGGGTTGAAACCCAAGGTGACGAGTAGTGCGGCACAGATAGCAATCGGAATACCGAATCCAGCAGCGCCTTCAAGGAAGCCGCCGAAGCAAAAAGCAATGAGCAAAACCTGAAGTCGTTGATCTGCGGAGATAGCGGAGATCGATCCCTTAATTACGGTAAAATTCCCGGCTCGAACAGTGATTCTGTAAAGCCACACAGCCATCAAAACAATCCAGCCGATGGGCCACAGGCCGTTTAGAACGCCGTACCCCGAGGCGGAAAGAGACGCCGCAAGAGGCATGTGGAACACAAAGACGGCTAGAACAACAGTTGTTATGAGAGAAACTATTGCTGCGTTGAGGCCGGACCATTTGAGGACGGTCAGCCCCAAGAGGAAAATAATAATCGGAATAGCCGCGACCAGTGCGGAAAGATAGGGAGAGCCCAGAGGATCATAGACCTGCTGCCACATGTGTGAGATTCCTTTTCAAGAGGTTTTGGTCTGAGAGGAAAAATATCGTCAAACCTGAGTGTACAGATAGAAATTTCCCCCTTGCTCTCTAGAAAAATAATGAACTCAGCTACGGAAGTAATTAGAGTCAATCTACACTAAAGCTACATTTCAACGGATTTATGTAGCTAACCTATTTCATGCTAAAGACATGAAGCTGCCGTCCGTTTAAAAAGTGTGATGAGCTTTATATGGCGGAATAATTAACATTTAGAAACATTTATAATGTGATGTAAAACAAAGTGTCAATTTGGCTTTATGTGGTTTTCCGGGATTTTCCAACGGAATGACCTGCGTGAATAGTTGTTCAACCGCACCGAAGCGCACAGATAACAACATGAAATCCCAAATTCCTTCTCTAGAAGGTGTTTAATGGGTTTAACCCGTTAGTTACCCCTCGAGGAAGGCGTTGAAATGACAACCGCTCCGAAAAACGGCAGGAAGCTCGGCATTCTAGGTGCAGGCGGCGTTGGTTCTGCAACTGCGTATGCAGCAATGCTTCGTGGAACTGCAGATGAAATCGTCATCTACGATATCGCTACTGAGCGAGCTATCGCTGAAGCTCTGGATATTTCACACGGTTCGATGTTCGCCCATGAAGCCACCGTCATTGGTGGATCGGACGTAGAGCTTTTGCGCGATTGCGATTTGATTATCGTTACCGCAGGTGCTCGCCAGCAACCTGGTCAGCCCCGTCTTGAGCTGGCCGCAGCGAACGTCCGAATCTTTGAATCAATGCTCCCTCCCATCATGGAAGTGGCTCCCAATGCCACTTTGATGATTGTTACTAACCCCTGTGATGTTCTGGCGGTAGTAGCCCAAAAAATTACAGGACTTCCCACTGAGCGTTGCTTTGCATCAGGTACTGTTCTTGACTCTTCCCGCCTACGCTGGCTCATCGCCGATCGCGCAGATGTTTCCATGCGTTCAGTTCACGCAAACATTATCGGTGAACATGGCGATTCTGAGTTCCCCGTATGGACAGCCGCCAACATTGGTATGGTCCCCATCGATGAGTGGACCAAGGGCGGTGAAATCATTTTCACCCCTGAGGTCAAGGAAGAACTTGCACTCGAAGCTATGCAGGCAGCCTACCGCATCATTGAGGGCAAGGGATCTACAAATTACGCAATTGGTATTTCTGCAGCTCGAATTGCAGAAGCAATTCTTAAAGGTCAGCGCGCAGTGCTACCTGTCTCAACTCAAATCAATGGTCGCTATGGCATTGAGGGCGATGCAGCTCTTTCCTTGCCCTCCATCGTTTCTTATGGGGGAGTCGAACAGGTTCTTGAGATCCCACTGGGCGACGAGGAAATCGAAAAACTGCAGAAATCAGCTGCAGCTATCAATAACTCGTTGAAGCAAATTGGTTTCTAACCAATACTCACGATTGAGTAACTACACTCAAGCTCAATAAGCAAGAGGCAAAGAAAATATAAACGGTGGTGAAGATATTTCTTCGCCACCGTTTTGCATATGAGATTAGATATCTATCACCTAAATAAATGAGACTGTCTTGTGCACGCGGATGACCCGACGGCGCAACCAGAAGCGACGTCGTCCACCATAAAGAATGACTGAACGCGCAAGTTCCCAGCGCCCATACTCTGAATGTTCCATCACACGAGCACGTGCTTCTTTCACGCTCTCATGCGGTTCTACAGTGATAGTAAGGTATTCAAACCTCTGATCTTTACCTGCAATACGAACATTTGCGAAGCCCACCTCTTGTTCTCGCAAATTTTCCTCCCAAATACTTTTGCTGATGCGAAATCCGCGATAACGTCTAAGGTATGAGTAACGAATCTCGAGCTGCGCTAGCAGCATTAACCAATGCTCTTGAAGAGCATCTTACCGCTATCGTCAACCGTCGGGGTGAACACGATCCCGCTATTGATAATGCTTATGTAGCAGTCGCTAACGCCTTCGAGAGATATGAAGAGACCCTCTTCGACGATTATGAAGAAGTAACCCCGCTTGAAGTTTTCTTGGATGAAGAAGACGAGGACTTTGAGGATGACTTCGATGAAGAGGACGACATCGAGTTTGAGGAAGACGACAACTTAGAACAGTAAGCTGCTGAGAGGTATTCTATCCTCTAAAATTCCTAGAGATGCAACACAGTGGTGTAAATCAATCACTGTGTTGTTGCTTTAACCGGTAAAGTTTCGTGGGTGGAATGGATACAAGCAATTATTTTGGGCCTGGTGCAAGGCCTCACCGAGTTCTTACCGATTTCGTCCTCAGGACATATTCGAATCGTAAGTCAGTTCTTACCCGATACCGCCGACCCTGGCGCAGCATTTACTGCGATTACTCAGCTGGGTACGGAAACTGCAGTTTTGGTATTTTTCTGGCGCGATATCGTTCGGATTCTTAAGAACTGGTTTGGTTCGCTCACCGGGCGGGTTGATAAAAAAGACCCCGACGCACGGATGGGCTGGTTCATTATTATCGGTTCCTTGCCCATCGGTATTTTGGGTCTACTATTGGAAAATGCAATCGATACTACTTTCCGCTCTATGTGGATTGTGGCAACTATGCTGATTGTTTTCGGTATTTTCCTGGCTATTGCAGACCGCATTGGTAAGGAACAGCGTGAACTTCAGGATTTGACCGTAAAACACGGTATTATCTACGGATTTGCACAGGCTCTCGCGCTGATCCCCGGCGTATCTCGCTCCGGCGGTACCATTACCGCGGGCTTGCTGATGGGCTATACCCGTGAAGCAGCTGCTCGTTATTCTTTCTTGCTGGCATTGCCCGCTGTGTTCGCTTCTGGTCTTTACAAGTTTGCAGATAGCCTGTCTGAAGGATTCACTGGATATTATGGTCTTGGTTCAACTCTGGTTGCTACCTTGGTCGCGTTCGTGGTCGGTTACTTCATTATTGGATGGTTCCTGAAGTTCGTATCAAACAATAGCTACTCAATCTTTGTTTGGTACCGCATTGCATTGGGCATCTTGCTCTATGTGCTGTTGGGCTTCGGCATCCTTGCACCTAATAGCTAAAACTTCCCATACTCGCTCTTCTCATTAGAGGGGAGCGAGTATTGTTTTACCTGTAAATAGTTTTTCGAAAGGATTTTGATGCGCGCGTGGAAGTCTGCTGAAGTACCTCAGCTCCCTGGCAAAGCTCCCCAGCCTAAGTTATATGATTCGGCAGCTCAGAAGATTGTTGAGCTTGAAGCGGAGGACACCGCAAGCCTCTATGTTTGCGGAATTACCCCTTATGACGCTACTCATATGGGGCATGCTTCCACTTACGTAGCATTCGATATGCTCAACCGCGCCTGGAAAGACGCAGGCAGCGACGTCGTCTATGTGCAGAATGTGACTGACGTTGACGACCCTTTGCTGGAGCGCGCAGAGGCTACCGGTGTTGATTGGCGAGACTTGGCCGAGGAACAGACTGACCTTTTCCGTGCTGATATGGAGGCTCTCAACGTTATTGCCCCCGATCATTACATGGGCGCGGTGGAGACTATTCCCTTGGTCGTAGAAGCTGTCGAGACTCTGCTTGAACGAGGAATTGCCTACCGTGTTGAAGGGTTTGAAAAGGACGGCGTTCAGCAACCTGCCGGTGATGTCTACTTCGACGTCAACCGCGCGGCTGAAATCAATGCAGAGGATCCTGAGCACTGGGTCTTGGGTCAGATTTGTAATCTAGACCGGGACGCCATGTACCCCATCTTTGCAGAACGCGGTGGAGACCCCCAACGTCCAGGTAAGCGCGACCCCTTTGATCCGCTTCTATGGCGGGTTGAGCGCGATGGTGAGCCCTCATGGGACGGGCGTTCGCTCGGCAAGGGGCGCCCCGGCTGGCATATTGAGTGCACCACGATTGCGCAAAAGTATTTGCCGGCGCCCTTTTCAGTTCAAGCGGGTGGTTCGGATCTTCAGTTCCCTCACCACGACATGGGAGCGGGACACGCCTATGCTCTCACAGGTAAACCCATGGCGCGCCATTATGCACATGCCGGCATGGTAGGGCTCGACGGCGAAAAGATGAGTAAGTCTTTGGGCAACCTTGTGTTGGTGTCCAAGCTGCGTGCGCAGGGTGTTGACCCCAGTGCTATCCGGCTTGCAATTCTGGCGAATCACTACCGTGATGACTGGTTCTGGACCGACGATATTCTAGAAAAAGCCAAGACTCGCTTGGAAGTATATCGGCAGGCTATCGGTTTAGCGTCAGCCGAAACGGATGAAGCTGCGGAAGCTACGCTCAAAACCGTACGAAAGTTCCTGGCCGATGATTTGAATACCCTGGATGCTCTCTCAGCGCTTGATGATTGGGCTCTGTCCACCCTCAAGAATGGTCGCGGTGGCGGTGCGAAACTCATCACTGACCTGTTGAACGCGCGCTTGGGCGTTATCCTTTAGCATGAACTGTTTATCAAAGGAGGGGGACCGAAAAATCGGTTCCCCTCCTTTGCGATTACGGCTAAAGCATTAACCGTCTCGTCTTTTAAGAAAGCGCTCGAATTCGGCCGCTATATCTTCACCCGACATATTTTCCAGAGATGAATTTTCTTGATCGGATTCAAGCTGCTTGACGTAAGCGGCGAGTTCGGGTTCTTCTTCCATGAGTTCTGCTGCACCGCGTTCCCACGCAAGTGTTTCTTCTTCAATGGTGCGCAGGGGAATTGCTAGTGAAAAGAGTGATTCTATGCCGCGAAGCAGTTCCAATGTGGCTTTGGGGTGCGGTGGGTGCCCAGCATAGTGAGGAATCGAAACCCAGAGCGAAAGATCTGAGATTCCATATTGACGAGCAGTATGAGCCAGTACACCAATGATGCCCGTGGGGCCGGTGTAGGACTGCTGATGAACCCTATCGTTCTCTCGCAGTGTCGGGGAATAGCTAGTGACGTTGACCGGAAATACTTGAGTGTGGGGCACTTCGGCTAGCAAAGCGCCCAGCAAGACGATGTGGTCGACGCCAAACTCGCGCGCTGCGCCCATTAAGGCAGCCACAAATGTATGCCATTTGAGCTGTGGTTCAGGACCTGTCACTGTGATGAAATGTATGCGGCGACTCTCGTCCGTCCAACGATGCATAGAAATTGACGGCCAGGTGATTTGACCGGTTCCGTCGTCCTGCGAAATGAGGAGGGGACGGTTAGTGGTGAAGTCATAGAAATCTTCGCTTTCAAAACCAGAAAGTTCCTGTGCAGAATATATTCTTTCCAGGTAGGTCAGGGTTTCTGTTGCTGCCGAGCCGGCGTCATTCCAACCTTCAAATGCGCACAGCATTACCGTGGTGTACCCCGAATCATCAGAGGAGGACTGGGAAAAAAGGTTTTCTGGAAAATGATTAGCAAAAGACACCAGACCATTCTAGTGGTGATTTTTGAATTCCACAGCCCCTCAGAGCATGTTGGGGAGAACAAAACCTGTAATCTGAGAGGAAATAGAAAAGGGAGATATGGAAAAAAGCCTGGGTCTAAAAATTATGAAGGTGCGTGGGGTACCTGTTTATCTAAAGCCTTCGTGGTTTGTGCTGATGCTGGTGGTGAGCCTTGGATACGGGCTCTTCTTGCAGAGTCTTTCTTCCTCCAGCGGTCTCCGCCCCTTTATCATCTCCTCCGTGCTGGCTATCCTGGTGGCGCTAGGAGTATTGATTCACGAGGTAGCGCACGCTGTGGTGGGGCTTGCTCGGGGTCAAAAAGTTCTCTATATTTCGCTGACCCTGTGGGGCGGTGTCACCAAATTGACACCTGGAACAGCAGTTTCTTCATTCTTAGTTTCTATGGCAGGCCCGCTGGTAAACCTGCTTTTTGCAGGTTTGTTGTGGCTGATCGCGGGCTTGTTAGGGCCTTCCGCCTGGGGACTGGGTTTCCTGCTGGCAGCACAAGCAAACTTCTTTATCTCTCTTTTCAATCTTGTTCCTGCCTATCCGCTCGACGGCGGACATGCATTGGAAGCGTTGATTACCCACTTCACGAGACTGCGTTCTCAGGGCGTGAAGTACACGGCATGGGTCACGCTGATGATTATCCCTATCTTCATCGCTGCATTCATTTACTTCGGATTGACATCAAGCATGGTAAATCTAGCCATCTTAGTGATGGTGTGTAGCTACCTCTGGTCAGCCGGTTTTCCTGCCCTTACCTCGGTTGGAAACCAGAGTTCGTCGTCAGACCGGTTGCGGGTAGAAAATATTTGCCAATCGGCAGTGTTTGTTCAAGAAAATGAGCAAATTGTGGATGTCGCATCTGGGTGGGACGGGCACTCCTCCCTGCTGGTAGGTTCTCCCGAACATTCGTCATCGTGGGTTCCTGCCGAGGCCCTACGGTCGGCTATTTCGTCGGGGCAGCTCAACGAACCTATTGCACAGCTAGCGGTACCTCTGGGGGTAGGAATTCCCCTCAGCGGGACAAGGCTAGATACTCTGGATTACTTCAATGGAGCTGTTTTCTCAGCTCAGCAAGACTATTACATCCGCGGGGAAGTTCCTCTGGCCTATCCCGTAGTAGATCGTCACAGAATTGTTGGTTTGCTGATTCACCGCACCATAGCGCAGGCTCTCTATGAAGAATCTTCATATTTGCGCCGTACATATCCCGCAGGAAACTAACAGTGTTAGGTCAAGCTCACTCCAGAAGATAGCCGGTGTGTCAGGCTTCTTTTCTGCAAGAATAGACAGTAACTCTTACTTATAGCTCTTTTCAGGAGAACTTTTCACCGATGCAGAATTACACACCCACCGGCAGCATCAATCGTCGGGGACCTTTCCGTATAGGGGAGCGAGTGCAGCTCACCGACGAACGTGGCAAAATTTCAACAATCACGCTGGCTGCTGGCGGGGAGTACCATTCCCATCGGGGATACTTCAAACATGATGAATTGATTGGTGCCCCTGAAGGCACGGTCATCGAGAATTCAGAAGGTCTGAAAATTCAGACAATGCGCCCTCTTTACCGGGACTTTGTTCTGTCGATGCCTCGTGGCGCAGCCGTTGTTTATCCCAAAGACGCCGGTCAGATTGTAACCATGGCGGATATTTTCCCAGGCGCGCGTGTCATCGAGGCCGGCGTCGGTTCGGGCGCGCTCTCAATTTCGCTATTGCGAGCTATCGGTGATTTCGGGCATCTGCGTTCCTTCGAACGACGTGAAGAGTTTGCAGAAATTGCGCGAGGAAATGTAGAAACCATGTTTGGCGGACCGCACCCCGCATGGGAAATCACTTTGGGCGATCTTGCAGAAACCCTGGGCGAGGTCGAAGAACCTGCCTCTGTGGATCGCGCCGTCTTAGATATGCTCGCCCCCTGGGAGTGCATCGACGCCGTGGCAACAGCACTTGCCCCCGGTGGCGTGATCATCTGTTATGTAGCCACCGTGACCCAGCTTTCCCGTACCGCTGAAGCTTTACGCGCTGACGGACGTTTTACCGAGCCAGAATCCCACGAAACGATGGTTCGTGGATGGCATGTGGAAGGTCTTGCTGTACGCCCAGACCACCGCATGGTTGCCCACACTGGATTTCTGATTACTGCTCGAAGACTGGCTGACGGTGCCGTCCGCCTGGCTCCCAAGCGCCGCGCGTCGAAAACCGAATTTTCTCAAGAAGACATGAATGCCTGGTCGCCCGCGGCTCTGGGCGAGCGCAATGTGTCTGATCGCAAACTACGCCGAGCAGCCAAAGATGCGCTAAACCTTGCGGAGAAATCAGCTATTTCAACAGAGGCAGCCCACGAGAGCGAATAGGCTCTACCCGCGAAGAACATGAAGAACGAGGAGGAGAGCATGTCAGAGCAAGCTGAGAAGAATGTTTCTGCGCAGGATTTTGAACGTATTTTGCGCCAGCTGAATGTCGCAAATGAGGGTCGGAGAAATCTTGACCGTCAATTGCGTGTAGCTAGCGAGCGCAATCAGAAACTGGTGACTGCGTTAGAAAAGACTAAAGCTGAAATTGAGAATCTCAGACTAGCTCTTTCCCAGGAAGTTACTCCTCCGCTCAACACTGCGACAGTCCTTGACGTACATACCGGGGGTATGACCTATGACGACTTGGCGGAGGGAAAGACTCCTGCCGAGTTGGAAGAATACCTCGATGTTATGCTCTCCGGTCGGCGCGTGCGCATTACCTGCTCACCGCTGTTGAAAATTGGGCAGGTGAAACCGGGTATGACCGTTCTGCTGAATGATCAGACTCAAGCCGTTTTGAGCTTAGGCTTTGAATCCTTGGGTGAGGTTGTGACTATCCGAGAAATTTTGGATGATTCCCGCGCTGTGGTTGATATGCCTAATCAGGTAAAAAGCGTGGTGCGTATTTCAGAGAATCTGAACGCTTCATCGCTTACCCTGGGTGACACCGTTACCTATGATTCAAGGATTGGGATGATTACCGGTCTTGTACCAACGAACGATGCCCAAGAGCTGGTACTGGAAAAAGTTCCCGACATCAGTTATGCCAATATCGGTGGACTGAGTACTCAAATTGGCCAGATTCAAGACGCCGTTGAGCTGCCATTTTTGCACCCTGAGATTTTTCGCGTCTACAATCTCACCCCGCCCAAGGGTATTTTGTTGTACGGCCCTCCCGGCAACGGTAAGACTCTCATTGCTAAAGCTGTGGCGAACTCACTGGCGGCTCGTATAGAGGCCTTGCATCCGGGGCAGAAGCGCACGGGATACTTTTTGAATATTAAGGGTCCCGAGCTATTGGACAAGTACGTGGGGGAGACGGAACGGCAGATCCGCGATATCTTTACCGCTGCGCGTCAAAAGGCTGAAGAAGGAAACCCCGTGGTGGTTTTCTTCGATGAGATGGAATCTCTTTTCCGCACGCGCGGTAGCGGACGAAGCTCCGACGTGGAGACCACCATCGTGCCGCAGTTGCTATCAGAAATCGATGGTGTGGAAGCACTTGATAATGTCATCGTCATTGGTGCAACGAACCGGGAAGATATGATTGATCCCGCTGTCTTAAGACCGGGACGTTTGGACATCAAGATTCGGGTCAATCGACCAGATCGGCTGGGGACCGAAGAGATATTTGGCTTGTATCTCAACGAGTCTTTGCCTCTACATTCGTCCGTGATTGACCGCTTTGGCTCGTCTCAGGCAGCTGTTGCAGCAATGAATCATGAAATCACTGAGGCACTCTTTGCTACCACTGACGAAAACCGCTATGTGCAGGTGGAATTCTCCCACGGCACTTTCCAGTTGCTTTATCGGGGAGATTTTCTCTCTGGTGCGGTGATTCGTAATATCGTGGATGCCGCCAAAAAATTTGCCATCAAAGATCAGCTGGATATCGGGGAACCAGGTATCCGTTTTGAGCACTTGCAGGAAGCAGTCCGAGCCGAGTTTGAAGACCAAGTTGAGGTACCTCAGATGGCTGAAGTGGAGGACGTCCTGGCAAGCAAAAATATCCGTCAGCCCATAGCCAATATTTTGCCGGTTTCCAACAAATTCTCCGGTGAAAGGGGACGTGCATAATGAGCGTTCGTCGCATTATGGGAGCAGAGACTGAGTTTGGCGTACTAGCGCCCGGCAACCTTTCGGCGAATCCTACTGTACTTTCAGCTCAGGTAGTGAGCACCTATGATTCGCTGTTTCACGCAGAATTGCAGGCACATTCAACCGCTGAATGGGGATATTCCTCGGAGTCTCCGCTGAGCGATTCACGAGGCACTGAGATCCCTGAAAAAGATGCTCATGTGACTCAGCTCACCCACCAGGCTAATGTTCTCACCAGTGAGCAAATCGCTGCTGAGGCACTGCAGGATTCAGGGTTGTATGCGGAACGGTTGAATTGGGATGCGGTCACTATGAACTCCATCCTGCCCAACGGAGCTCGACTCTACGTAGACCACGCTCACCCCGAGTATTCTTCACCTGAGGTCGCCTCACCGATGGACGCCGTTAAATGGGACGCCGCCGGTGATTGGATTGCTGCTCAGGTAGTCCAACGTTCGGCAGACTCGCCGGTGCTAGAGACTATCAACCTTTACAAAAACAACACGGACTCCAAGGGGCAGTCGTACGGTAGCCACGAGAACTACCAAATGAGCAGGGACACTGATTTCGACGACGTCATCCAGGGACTTCTTCCCTTTTTTGCCACTCGCATCATTATGACCGGAGCAGGCCGCGTAGGTATCGGCACGAAGGGCGAAACTGCTGGGTTCCAAATTTCTCAGCGCGCCGACTTCTTTGAGCGCGAAGTGGGGCTGGAGACTACCATCCGTCGTCCTCTTATCAATACCCGAGATGAGCCCCATGCAGATTCTGAGCGATTCCGCCGTCTACACGTGATTACCGGGGATGCCAACCTTTCCCATGTTTCGAATCTTCTCAAATTCGGTACTACGTCTTTGGTTCTTGCCCTCATCGAGAAGGGGGTGGCACCTCATATTGTGTTGGCTGATCCTGTTCATGCCATGCATACGGTGAGCCACGATTTAACTCTGTCCGAAAAAATAGCTCTCAGCAGCGGGGGAGAGGTAACCGCTCTTCAGATTCAGAGAGAGTACTTGGAGGCGGCAGAAGAATATTTCTCGGGTGTCGATGAAGAAACCGATCAGGTTATCTCGCTGTGGAATGAAGTCCTCGATGCCTTGGAAACCAACCTCTTCTCCCTCGCCAATCGTCTGGACTGGGTGGCTAAATATTCTTTGATGCGTCAGTACGTGGCCCAGGGCATCGGATGGGACAACCCTAAGCTTGCGGCTTTGGACATCCAATATTCAGACATCAGACCTCAAAAAGGCCTGTACTTTAAACTGGTTGAACTAGGCAGGATGCAGATTCTCTTCTCCCCTGAAGAAATAGCCGACGCCGCGCGTCATGCACCGGAGAATACTCGCGCCTATTTGCGCGGTGAGTTCATCAAGCGCTGGCCCGAGGAGCTAATCAGCGTGAATTGGGATACCGTTGTAGCGCGTAACCAATTGCAGACGGAAGTTCACCGTCTCACCATGGATAATCCGTCGGCGTTTACTGCCGAGCAGACGCAGCAAGTCCTCAACAGTCCCACGGCGGTTGAGGTCATTGAGTCCCTTAACAACGTACAGAAGGAGAAATAATTATGAAGCGCGAACAAATTCAGCAACAGCACCAGCAGCAAAACGCTACGGACCAGGACGAGATTTCGATTGCTCAACAAAATTCTGAGGTCAATCAAGAACTATTGGGTGAAACAGATGATTTACTCGCAGAAATCGATGGCTTGCTTGAAGAGAATGCAGAAGATTTCGTGAAGGGTTTTGTGCAAAAAGGCGGTCAATAAACTGCTCCCTAGTTCCCAGGCAACCGAAAGAGATTATGAGCTGTGAAAAAGAGAATTTTTGGTATTGAAACTGAATTTGGTATTACCTACGTACCCTCTTCATTAGGTCCGATTGGTCCTGAAGAAGCAGCTCGTATCTTATTCAAGCCCGTGGTGGAGTCATGGCGTTCAACAAACGTTTTTCTCCCCAACGGTTCCCGCCTGTACCTGGATGTCGGGTCTCATCCCGAATACGCCACCGCTGAATCGGCAACATTACGTGATCTCATTGCCCAAGATAAGGCGGGGGAGCTACTTTTTGCGGATTTACTGAACCAAGCCCAAGACAGCATCGAAGCGGAGGGCAAAGAGGGAACTTTCTACCTGTTTAAAAATAATGTTGATTCAGCGGGGAACTCATTCGGATCCCACGAGAATTACATGCTTGAACGGCGAGTGGAATTTTCAAAGCTCGTCCGTTCCCTCATCCCTTTTTTGATGACTCGCCAGATCATGGTGGGAGCAGGTAAAACGCATCCGCACGGCCCCGAAGCATGGAGACCTCTCACCGGGCAGGATAAAAAACACGGTACGCCAAGTTTCTCATTTTCCCAAAGGGCGGATTACATCTGGGAGGACGCCTCTACTGCAACTACTCGATCTCGTCCACTTATCAATACCCGCGATGAGCCACACGCCGACCCCAACCAATATCGCCGGATGCACGTCATCAACGGTGATTCCAATATGTCTGAGACAACCACCCTCCTAAAAATTGGCGCAACAGACATTATCCTTCGCATGCTGGAAGATCATTTTCCACTGGAAAACTTCGAAATAAAGGACACAGCGAATGCCCTGCGCACGGTGTCGCACGATCTCACAGGCACTACACGATTTGAGTTGGCAGATGGCTCCTACAAGAATGCTCTGGAGTTGCAACGCAACTATTTGCGAGCAGCTCAGAAGTATATAGCTGATGCAGGTGCACACCATGCAGATGTTCCTTATATTTTGGATTTATGGAACAGAGCTTTGATTGCGGTGGAAACACAGGACATTTCGGGTATCGATACCGAAATTGACTGGGCTATCAAGAAAAAACTTTTAGATTCTTATATAGCGCGTGGTGCTAAAGATTATGCGGATTCTCGAATCCAGCAACTAGATTTGGCTTATCACAGCATCGACCCTGACCGCGGCGTCTTTAACGTGCTACAAAAAGCAGGGCGTGCCCGTCGTGTGATTGACCCCGGTGCTGTTGAAAAAGCTACGTTGCAACCACCTGAAACTAGAGCGAAAATTCGAGGTAGTTTTATTCAGGCCGCACATAGGGCAGGAGAACCCACCACCGTTGACTGGGTACATTTAAGGCTCAACAACAAACCTCAATTGAACGCAGTATGTAAGGATCCGTTCGCTACCGAGGACTCGACGGTCAAGCAGTTAATTGATCTGCTGGGAGCTCAAAAAACGCAGGAATGGATGCCGCCTTTCATCTAAAGTTGAGGGTTTTCCTCCGCATCTTGCGTTACCATTGCACATTAGATTCAGAACCGTAATCATGAGAAAGAAGTTCGATTTGCAGAAGAAAATTTTTGTAGTAGCAACCGGAGCTGTACTTACGCTAGCGCTAGCTGCATGCTCCGGATCCAGCTCGTCATTGGACGATGTCCAATATTCTCTCAATGATGCGACCGCTGAGCCCTCGGTTTCATTCCAGACCCCCTTCACTACAGATGAAACGTCAACCCACGTGATTGAAGAGGGCGATGGCGAAGAGATTAAGGATGGCGACAACCTTCTCATCGAGGCAACTGTATTCAAGGGTGACGACGGCTCAAAGGTAGGTAGTACCTACGCTCAGTCACCCATCTTGATTCCTGTGGGTGAGGATCTGAAAAAAACTGCTCCCGAGCTGTACGATGTTTTGACTTCATCGAAGGTGGGTACCAGCTTCTCTTATACCTCCAACATGGTTCCCAGTGCGGATGCCAGCGGTAGCCCCAGCGCTTCTGAGGCAGCTGAAGACACCCCTGCAAACGTTGAGGTCTATACCATCAAGAGCAAGCTGCTAGAAAATGCAACCGGTGATGAAACTCCTCAAAAGGATCTCAATTCGGCTCTAGAATCTTTCAAGGTAGGCGACGACGGCAAGGCAGAGTTGAAGCTGAAGGCTGATCGCGGAGATGCTCCAAAGGAACTTGTTTCCCAGGACATGATTAAGGGCAAGGGTGAGAAAGTTAAAGCTTCCGATACCTTGTACGTCAAGTACCAGGGCGTGCGCTGGGAAGACGGCAAAGCGTTCGACGGTAACTTTGATGGAACCCCCGCCGAGCTCAATCTGCAGGGCGTCATCAAGGGTTGGACTCAGGGTCTAGAGGGCAAGACGGTTGGTTCACGCGTTCTACTCATCATTCCTGAAGATTTGGCCTACGGTAAGGACGCCGGCGAGAACGCTCCCAGCGGTCCACTTGTCTTCGTTGTTGATATTTTGGGGGCTAGCGATAATCCTCAGGCTGCCGCAAGCATGCAGTCTCCCTCTGCCAGTGCTTCCGGTTCGGCGTCTGCCAGCCCTAGCGCCTCACCAGCTGCTGAATCGGCAGAGCCCACCACTTCGGCTCAGCCTACTTCAACCGAGTCCGGTAAATAATACTTCCCACCTCTAAACAGAAAGAAGAAAACTATGTCCTTTGGTCAGCGTAAGTTAGATCGTACAAAGCCTGAAATTGATTTCCCTGAGGGTGGAGTACCTGAAGACCTCAAGATTATTGATGAAATCGAAGGATCTGGCGAAGCCGTAGCTGCTGGCGATCAGATTTCTTGCCACTACGTGGGCGTGGCATTTTCCACCGGTGAAGAATTTGATTCCTCCTGGAACCGCGGAGAGCCCTTGGCATTCCGCGTAGGTATCGGTCAGGTTATCCAGGGCTGGGATCAGGGTCTGTTGGGAATGAAAGTAGGCGGCCGCCGTCGTCTGGAAATCCCTTCTGAGATGGCCTATGGCGAGCGCGGCGCCGGTGCAGCAATTGCGCCTAATGAAGCTCTTATCTTCGTTGTCGACCTTCTAGATGTAAAAAAGTAATTCGCCTAGCGCGATGAATAGTAGCCCCCGAGGATTGAACTGCTCCCCATTAGTTGGACTGAGAAATCAGTTTCTAACTAGTGGGGAGTATTTTTTTGAGAGCACGAAGTTCTTTGAGTGAATCTCAGCGCGAGCAGCTCGTTGATTTGTTTGAGCAAGGGCTGGGCTATGCGGCAGCGGCTCATCGGTTAGGAGTTGGCCTCTATTCTGTAAAGAGATTTGAGCGTCGTTTCAAGCTGCATGGCAGACTATGTCTTGTGGAGAGACCAACTAAGCAGCACTTTTCCTTCGAGGTGAAGAAGGAAGTCGTCGATCGGTTCATTGCCGGCCAGTCCAAGATGGAACTGGCTCGGGAGTTTGGTTTGTCATCGGATCAACTTGTCGCTAATTGGGTGAGGGCTTGGCGTGCGGGTGGCGATGAAGCGTTGCAGCCGAAACCGAAGGGACGACCGAAAGGCAGCGCCCGCTCGACACCGTTGACCGAGGAAGATCGGCTCCGCCGAGAGGTGGAGAAACTACGGGCAGAAAATGCGTACTTAAAAAAATTGCGGGACTTGAGGAACCAGCGACGAGGCTGAAAGTAGAAGCTATCGTCATCCTCAAGTCAGCCCACCGCCTGGAGGACCTACTGGTTGCGGCAGGTCTTGCCCGGTCAACATTTTTCTATCACCAACAACGCCTCACCATGGCTGATAAACATGCCCAGCTCAAGCAGGCAATCGTCGATGTCTTTGAGCGTATGAACCGTCGTTATGGTTACCGGCGGGTGCATGCTCAGCTACGCCGGGAAGGATGGGTGGTCAACCATAAGCTGGTCTACAAGCTCATGGATCAACTAGGGCTTAAATCCAAGATCAGGGCGAAAAAGAAGTACAACTCGTACAAAGGCACGGTAAGTCACATCGCAAGCAATGTGTTGAATCGATGTTTCACACCTGATGAGCCAAATACGGTGTGGGCAAGTGACGTCACGGAGTTTCGCGTTGCTGGCACCAAGGTCTACCTGTCGCCGATCATGGACTTATGCGATCGGTCGATCGTGTCGTACAGCATTTCAACCTCACCGAATACGGCGTTTACGTCGCAATCTTTACGCGATGCCATCGCGCAAGAATCACCAGATAAAGGTTTGCTTGTACATACCGACCAAGGATTCCAATATCAACATTCCAGCTGGCGCACACTCATCACAGCTATCGGTGGCACACAATCGATGTCAAGGAAAGGAAACTGTTACGACAATGCGGTAATGGAAAACTTCTTCGGACACCTCAAATCAGAGATGTACCACGGGGAATCATTCACCAGTCTGGAGACGTTCTACCACGCAATTGATGACTACATCCGTTGGTACAACCATGAACGCATCCAAAAACGACTCAAGGGCCTGACTCCGATGCAATACCGGAACCAGACCCTAAAGCCTCTAACCGCCTAGAATAAAACCAGTCCAACTTTCGGGGGCCAGTTCAGATCCTCGGGGGCTACTTTGTATTTATGAGTAAACAGGCAGTGGAGCGGGTACTTCAACTCTTTGATGTGTTGGCAAAGAGTTCGAAGGGGCTGAGCCGCGATGATATCCGTTGGAGTTTGAAGGAATATCGGGAGGCTCCCAGTGTTTTAGCCTTTGAACGGATGTTTGAACGAGACAAAGCTACTTTGCGCGGGCTTGGGTTGCTTGATTCTTCTGTCAATGACGACGGCGTGAGCTTTCGTTACGTGCTGAAACAGCGGGATGCCAGCGAAGTGAGAGATCGGCTCACTCGTATGCGGGCAAATGATTCAGCGGTGTTGATGATTGCTTGGGCGATGCTGGTGGCGCGGAACGGGTCTTTTCACAAGCTGGGAGATTCTGTCCTGTCAAAATTGGGGTGGTCACGTAAGAGTGCGGAGGCCTATTTTGGTTCCCAGCCTTCGTTGCTTTCAGCACCGGATTCTTTGTTAATAGTGTTGAGTGCTTTGGCGCGAAAGCAGAGTTTACAGTTTCTCTATCAGGGGCCGAACGGTGACGAGTCACTGCGTGAAATGTATGTGCAAGGGATAGGCAATCGTTTTGGTCGTTGGTATGTTGCTGGTGCTCAGAGCATCGATGGAAAGTCGCGGATATTCCGTTTAGATCGGATGTCAGATCTTGAGCGGGTTGATGGATTAGATATTTCTCAGGATTCTTTTTCAATGGATGAAGCCTTAGAAAAGATTTCTGATGTTGCACCACTTGGTTTAGTGGCGAGGTCTTTATCTGAGACGTTCGAACTTCGGGTGGTTCCCGCCTATTCTTTAGACGATGCTCTTTATCTCTCTTTCAAACAGAAACTCATATTTTTGTCTGGTATCGACAAAGTTGAGTCTAATGAGTTTAGGCTTTCCCCACGCCAGCAAAAAGTAGCACACGATGAACAGAAATCTATTCTGAAACGACTGGTGAGTACTTATGACGTGGAACCCCCTGTAGGAAGTTTGACTTTTAGAGAACCTCCTAAGGCCCGTTTGCGCGCCAGTACCGATATTTTGGTTGCGGAATTAATATCTCTTATTCATTTAGCCATGGAGAATCCGGGGATTACGTGCGCTGAGCTCAGTCGCAGAACAGGAGTGAGTCCTGCTACGGTCAAGAAAAGACTCTCTACTCTCTGGGTCAATTTGGACGGATCACTTTTTGATATTGAGGTTGAGAAGAATCGTGTGTATGTGAGGGGCGTAGGGGAAGCATTACATCAGATAAATTTTTCCCCGGAAGAAGAAGCTCTGGTTCTACTGGTCCTCAAATTCTTAGAATCTACTTCGTCTGAAGCATCGGTGTTTCAATCAACCCGTGAGTTTTGGAGGGATATCACCGATAGCGCAGCCCAGATGGATACTTCATTGAGTTATTTCCCGCCAGAAGGCAATATCTCCGAGGTGAAGCGTGCCCTGTGCGAGAGGCAGTGTATCGAGGCTACCTATCGGGCGGGGAATCGGATAGAGAAGAGAACAATTCAGCCTTATGAACTCTTCCAACAACATGAATTTACGTATCTTTCGGGGTTTTGTTTTCAACGTCAGGCCCCGCGTGTTTTCAGAGTAGATCGCCTCAGCGATATTCACAGGGTGAGCTGTCCATCGCCCCCAGCAGATTCAACGCCTCTTCAACCTAACCCCCAGTAGTGGATTGAAACTTTGAAACAGCAGGGCAACATTGCAACGTGCAAGATAGCGGAGGAATTGACTCCTGAGTTAAAGACGCTGATTGATCAATCGACTGTAGAGGTAGCTCATGAAGATTCTCAGACCATCAAAATTGCCTACGGTGAAGCTGCTTGGATTTGGGATTTGGTGCTGAAATCTCAAGGAAGTGTCGAAGTCCTGGAACCAACTGGGCTCCGTAATTACCTCAAAAATCAGGTCAAAGAACTCTCTCAGTCTATTGAGGGCTAAACATACAATAAATTTTCAGCTTCCTCAGAAAGGATGAGGGGCAGAGGATGTCTATAATTGTGCTCATGCCTTGGTGGTTTTGGACAATTCTATGGACTCTTTTAGTTTTAGTAGCTCTCACAGTTTTGGGATGGTTACTGGTAAGACTTGTCTCTACAGTACTTCGAGCAATGGAAGAATTCATGAAGTTTAGTGAAATTGCATCTGAAGTTGCTCATGAATCGTCTCATTATCAGGCGCATCATTTGAGGGAAGAAACAGAACCAGCTATTTTTCGTTCGGTGAAAGAAACATATACCGAGTACGAAGAGCGCAAAAATGAACGAGCCCAGCGACGAATCTCGCGTAGAATCAATAAACGAGAAACACTTGGTCAGCCACAGAATGTGAGTGACCTTCAAAAATACTCAAGAAAGGGTGCTACTCATGGGTAGACTTTTTGATAATCCAGTCATGCTGATCGTACTTTTGATCATCATCATTCTTCTTTTTGGTGCACCCAAGCTTCCCGGTATGGCGCGTAGCCTCGGTCAGTCCATGCGCATCTTCAAGTCTGAGGTAGATGGCATGAAGAAAGACAACAAAAATGATTCTGCGCCCCGCTCTTCAGCACAGGACGACGTCGTCACCGGCGAAGTTGTTGATAACAAGAACGTTGGATCTACACGTGCAGATGTAGCTGACGAAACTCCTCGAAATATCTAATTTTCTCTTCTGACGATTCAACCCGTGTTCTCTTCTCAGAACACGGGTTGAATTCGAGCACATGAAGTTTTCGGTTCTAAGGTAAATGATGGCAAAGGCAACGAGCCGCAAGAATAATCCTCAGGCAAATATGGCCTTGATGGAGCATCTTCGCGAATTCAAAAATAGGATCATTAAAGCAGCTGTTGCTACAGTGCTCGGCGCTGTGGGTGGTTTCTTTCTCTATCAGCCATTCATCACAGCTATCAAAGCCCCGCTCGATGAAATCAATGCGGAACAAGGTCGAGAAGCCCTGCTGAATTACTCCACCGTACAGTCATCGTTTAGTTTGATGGTAACTGTATCTCTCTACATCGGACTGGTTCTGGCGGCTCCAGTATGGCTATACCAGCTCTGGGCGTTTATTACTCCAGCGCTGTATAAGAAAGAGAAACGCTACGCACTGGGGTTTATCTTTTCAGCGGTACCTATGTTCCTTATCGGTCTTTTGACCGCTTGGATTTGTCTACCCGCCGCGGTCTTTGCACTGACTGCATTCAACCCCGACGGCACGTCCAACATCATTTCTGCTGAAATCTACATTTCATTCGTCGTCAAATTTATGGTCTCGTTTGCTCTGGCTTTCGTGATTCCGGTAATTCTTGTGGGCTTGAACTTCATGGGTATACTTCCGGGGCGGACAATCCTGAAGCAGTGGCGCTGGGTCGTGGTTTTTGTTGCAACCATTGCTGCAATGACTGCGCCAGGTACTGATATTATGACGATGTTCTATCTTGCAGCACCCCTGCTATTTTTCTTCTTTATCGCAATTGTTATCTGCTTGTTGCATGATAAACGAGTGGAAAGAAAGCGCGCTAAGCTCGCAAAGGGACTTTCTGAAACAGAAATTGACCGTGCAACTTCCGCTGAAGAATTAGAAAAGCTGGGACGAATTGAGGAGAATAGTGGTTCTGTAGAATCCTCTCGATTGAGCTCTTAGCCTCAACCACTGTGCAAGACCCCCGATGGTTTCATCGGGGGTCTTCTTTCGTCATAGTATGGGTATATGTCTTCTCTTGCAGATAACTTCTTCGCAGCTAAAGAACGCGCCAAAAAGCAAAAAACCGTTTTCGGCTCCTTTCAAAATACGCTTGATTTCCCTCTGGATGATTTTCAGGTAAGAGCATGTGAATCGGTCGAGTCTGGACGCGCGGTACTGGTGGCAGCACCCACGGGTGCCGGTAAGACTATCGTGGGGGAGTTCGCCATCTATCTGGCCCTGTCTCAAGGCAAGAAGGCTTTCTACACCACCCCGATCAAGGCATTGAGTAACCAGAAGTATCACGACTTGGTGCAGATTTATGGGGAAGAGGCTGTGGGGTTGTTGACCGGTGATACATCTATCAACTCTGAAGCCGATGTCGTAGTAATGACCACCGAGGTTTTGCGCAACATGATTTACGCAGAGTCTTCCACCCTCGTTAATCTGGGTTATGTGGTGATGGACGAGGTTCACTATTTGGCTGATCGAGCTCGTGGAGCGGTATGGGAAGAAATTATTATTCACCTTCCTGAGCACATCTCACTTATCTCGCTCTCAGCTACTATCTCTAACGCTGAAGAATTCGGTGCGTGGCTGGATACCGTTCGCGGAACTACAGATATTATTGTGTCCGAGCATCGCCCCGTTCCGTTGTGGCAGCATGTCATGGTCGGGAATCGCCTGGTCGATCTGTTCTTGGATGATACAACTGTTGAAGAAACTGCTGAACTACTCGACAAGAACAAAGACGAAGTTCCTGACGTCAATCCTGAGTTATTGCGACTTCGAGGATATCGCGGGCGGGGACCGCGTCAGAACGCCGAAAAGTTCTCTCGAGCAGCCCATCGAAATTCCCGCTCCCGCAATCGCCACAGTTCCGGTTTTAACCGTAGTGGTTCTGAGCAACATCTTCGTCCTTTCCGCGCGTCTCGACCAGACATGATTGAGGCTCTTGACCAGGATGCCTTGCTCCCTGCAATCTGCTTTATCTTCTCTCGCGCTGGCTGCGATGCTGCCGTCTCCCAATGTATAGATGCTGATGTTCGTTTGACGACCGACCAAGAGGCTGCGCTTATCCGAGCTTACGTTGCAGAAGCTACAGCTGCTTTGGATATCAAGGACCTCAATGTACTTGGTTTCTACGAGTGGAGAGAGGGGCTCACCCGCGGTATAGCCGCTCATCACGCGGGGTTACTGCCGGTATTCAAAGAAATTGTAGAGGCTCTGTTTGCAGAAGGACTCATCAAGGTTGTATTCGCTACGGAGACATTAGCCCTTGGTATTAATATGCCCGCACGCTCAGTGGTGCTAGAAAAGCTCACTAAGTTCAATGGCGAGACACATGTAGACATCACACCGGGGGAGTACACCCAGCTTACTGGTCGTGCCGGTCGTCGCGGCATCGACGTCGAAGGTCACGCAGTCGTGCTATGGAAGCCGGGTCTGGAACCCCAGCAGGTAGCAGGATTGGCGTCTAAGCGTACCTATCCTCTCAATTCATCATTCCGGCCCACCTATAATATGAGCGCCAATCTTCTCGCTCAATTTGGGGAGGGGCCAGCGCAGAAAATTCTGGAGTCATCGTTTGCCCAGTTCCAGGCGGATAAATCTGTCGTGGGAATAGCCCAGCGTGTTCGTAAGAATGAGCGAGCGCTTGAAGGTTACGAAAAGTCTATGCATTGCCATCTGGGCGACTTCAAGGAATACGCTCAGTTACGTAAGCAACTCAATGAGGCGGAGAAGAAATCTGAGAAAGGACGCAAACGTCTTGAGCATTCTCAGGCTATGGCTTCAATCCATGACTTGCTGCCTGGTGATGTGATTGAGATTCCGCGTGGACGTAACCGAGGCTTTGCAGTTATCCTGACTAGGGCTGAGGCAGGGCACGATCCGCGACCTGCCATTTTGACTGATGATGCGCATCTGCGCCGTCTCTCCGCAGATGATTTAGAAGGGCCAATAGTTCCCGTTTCTAAAATCAAGGTCCCGAAGAAATTCCAAGGGAAGACGCCTAAAGAACGTCGGGACATGGCATCTCGTTTGCGCGAGGCGCTTTATGAAAATCGTCCCCCGCGAAAGGTTTCAGAGAGATCGTGGTTTGATCGCAAGGATAGCCACCAGGAGCAAGAAGTTACTAAGTTGCGCAAGCAATTGAAAGCGCACCCCTGCCATGGTTGTTCAGATCGGGAGAACCATGCTCGTTGGGCTGAACGGTGGTGGAAGCTGGAACGAGATACCCATGGGCTTCGTCTACAAATCAGTCGCCGAACCAACACTATTTCTCAAATTTTTAAGAGAATCATTAGACTCCTTGAATCATTTAATTATGTTGAGCGGGATAGCGGGGGAGAAGCTCATTTAACCCAGCGGGGTCAGAGCCTACGGCGTGTCTATGGTGAGAAAGACTTGTTACTTTCTCTTGCACTTGAAGAAAAGTTTTTGAAGAATTTGGATCCGGATGCCACTGCCGCTGTGGTTTCAGCGCTGGTTTTTGAAGCCAAACGCGAGGAAATGGGTATGCTCCGCAAATATCCCCATTCCTCAATAGAACAGCCGATCGTTACTTTGGTAACCCTGTGGAGTAAATTGACCGAACGAGAAGAACGGTTCAACCTACCGGAAACATCTGCCCCCGATTTAGGTATGGTTTGGCCCACCTATAAATGGGCTCGCGGAGATTCCTTGGCCCAAGCAATTCAGAATACTGACCTTGCTGCGGGTGACTTCGTGCGTTGGATTAAACAGGTGATTGACGTGCTGGATCAGATTTCACATGTTGCTCAGAACGATATTGAGCTAAAAGCCCAGTGTGAACGTGCCATTATGTTGCTCCGCCGTGGTGTAGTAGCAACACAAATTTAAGGAAATAAATGTCAACTAAAACTTTAGTGTTCTGCGATGGATCGGTGTACAGTCCGGTCGATCCTTATGCAACTGCGATGGTCTTGACTGAAACTGCCGTCGATTGGGTTGGTTCAGACGCCGGCGCTGACTCTATTTACGATAACTCTATGCATAAGGTAGAGCTTGTAGGAGATTTGCTGACACCTGCGTTCTTTCACGGCGGCGCAACGGTTCAGTCTCAAGATGAACTTGCGATTTTATCGGAGCGGTTAATCCATGCAGGCTACGCTTCGACGTCGCTCTTCCTTCCTCAATCTGCTTGTGAATCTATTAATATCTCCGCCTCGCCTTTACACACCTTCGTTTATGCGATTATCAGTGGCAAAGAAGATATAGAGCAGCTTGTTGCAGGTATTCACGGTGTCCAAATTCGGGAAGCATCGGTTGATCTCACTTCTTTTCTTCAGAAAGCACTAGACCACCGCCTAAGAGTTTCATTTGTTCCACGGGATGAAGTCGATATAGAGAAATTCTTATCTGCCCTCTCTGCTTTTAATGAATTAGACAGATTTCGACTCGCTCCGCGTTTAGACGGTATCTCTTCTATCACCAGTGAAAATATATGTGTTGCTCGAGATTTAGGTGTAGCACTGGGATTCTCATCCCAGATCGCGGAAAACGACTCATCTATTCGTCAAGCTGTGGCTGCTGGAGCGTTGGTCTTTTTAGGTTCCGACGTCAACCAGGAATCAAGAGTTTTAGGATGGGAGCTCGCCCTCACGCATGTTGTTCGCACTCGCCCTGAAGATCAACTATCTGCGCGAGCTACGTTCAATGCTATGACGCGCGGTGTCTATAGAGCAGTAGGGGAGTCCAATCCTACTTTTGGTCAACTCGGCCCACAATCAATGGCAGATGTCGCTCGTTGGAAAGTTACGGAACTGATGGTTCAAACAGCAGACGACAGGGTCGCTGCCTGGAGTACGGATCCACGTGCAAGAATTCCGCTGTTGCCGGTACTTGAAAAAGATAATCTGCCAGCGTTAGTTGATTTGCTGATTGCTGGTCAATTTCAAGATGTATAACAGCTTCATGTTCTCGACCGGTTTGGTCAGCTGCACTATAGAAAAGCTATACTGAGATTCTAGTTTTTATTCATCGCCGCAGGTAACAGTGGCAACGAGGAGATATTTATGCGGGTCTTAACGGTGATTCCCACCTACAACGAAAAAGAGAACCTACCTGTTGTAGTGGAGCGCCTCCGCACAGCTATGCCTGAGGGGCACATTTTGGTTGTTGATGACAACAGCCCCGACGGCACCGGAGAAATCGCAGATCAGCTATCGAGCAAGGATTCAAACATCCATGTACTTCACCGTATCGTCAAAGATGGATTGGGCGGTGCTTACCTTGCTGGGTTCGATTGGGGTCTTGCTGAGGGATATGACGTCTTGGTAGAGATGGATGCCGATGGATCCCACCAGCCCGAGCAGCTTCCTTTGTTGGTAAAGGCAGTTGAAGACGGCGCCGATCTAGCTATCGGTTCACGCTACATCACCGGCGGAAAGACAAAAAATTGGCCCGTTCACCGTCAAATCCTTTCCCGCGGTGCCAACCTCTACACTAAGCTGATTTTGGGTACCAAAATTAATGATATAACGGCTGGTTTCCGCGCCTTCCGCCGTGACACTTTGGAGAGATTGAACCTAGAAGGCATAGATTCGAAGGGATACGTATTTCAGGTAGACCTTGCATGGAGATCAGAACAAGCTGGTTTCAAGATTGTCGAAGTACCCATTACGTTTATTGAACGCGAAATTGGGGATTCAAAAATGGACGGCAACATCATTTTTGACTCGATGGCTAAGGTTTCGAGCTGGGGAATCAAGTCCCGCGGTAAAAAGGTGGGCGAATTTATGAAGAAGCTAACACAGCGATAAGCCCGATTAATATACAGATGGGGGTGAGAACCTAAGTTCTCACCCCCATCTTCCGATTAACTGTCTGCTTACAAGGCGTGACGTTCGCGGTAAACATCAAGACGCTGTTGAAGGGTTTCTTCAAGTTCTTCCATGGAACGGCGTTCGAGGAGCATGTCCCAGTGAGTACGAATCGGCTTTTCATGCGAATCTACCGGTTCACCTTCACCATTGACTAAGGTAGCCACTTTGCCGGATTTTGCTGTCCACGTATGGGGAATCTCTGCTTCTTGGGCAAATGTTACAAATACCTTTTCGCCGTCTTCAGTGCGGTATTCAACTCGCTGACGGGGTGCTGGTTCGACACCTGCTTCGGTTTCCATTGATTGCGAACCTAGGCGCATACCTCTTAGGCTACGATCGCTCATAAACTTTCCTCCAAAATCCAGGGCATTGTTAGATGTAACGGACAAGAGCTAAATAATATTCCGCACCCAACTCTAGACCAAAGGATAATTATATGGGTTGGTTGGGGTTTTGCGGTGACGACAGTGCGACGGTAGTAAAAATGGTGCAAAAATCATGTTCTACCTTATGGTTGCTCAACAATCTAAAACGCCGATAATCTACATTATGTAAAGTAATAGTAAATTCATCTCCCCTGTTTCCTTTGTATCCCTGTATCAGGCACACTTATTGCGGAGGTAAACATGAAAAATAAATGGTTGGCATTCGCAGTGGATGCACTTTTGGTCTTAATTTTTGTGGGCATTGGGCGTTCGTCGCATGCAGAAGGATTAGCAGGAACTTTCTTGACGGCAGTTCCATTCCTTCTTGGACTATGCATTGTGTGGATCTTGCCTATGGTTCGAAATATGCCATTTAATATTCTTCCTGCGGGATTGAGTGTTTGGCTCGGAACTGCTGCGTTAGGTCACCTCTTAAGACTGTTCTTCGGAGGCACCAGCGCTCTCAGTTTCTTTATCGTCACCTTGGGTGTCCTAGGAGTCTTTCTTGTGGGATGGCGAGCACTATGGCTGCTTATTGACCGACGACGTCAAAGAGTTGATGGTTAACATCTTCGCTCAACAAATTGAAGAAAATAGGCGTTTCTTCTACTCAAGAAACACCTATTTCTTTCAAGCTAAACTTTAAGTTTTAGTTTGCTGTAGTTTGTGAAAACTCTCTCCAGTTCTCCAACACCTTCCGAGCTCTGCCATTGTCCAGCGATGCTATCGCTCTATCCAGGGCTGCAACAAAACGTTCGTTGAAGCTCTGCCCCTCACCGACGGGTTCGAAAGCTACAATCCCTGCTGCAGCGTTGAGGAGAACAGCGTTCCGTATATGCCCACTCTCCCCCGCCATGATTCGTTCAAATACTTCTGCGTTTTCGGAAGCCGTACCACCGCGTAAATCTTCTAACGTGCCTAGATTGAATCCAAATTCACGGGGGTCGATAACGTGCGCAGTTACGGCGCCCTCGTATACTTCCCAAAGCTGGGAATTACAGGTGATAGTCAGTTCATCCAAGCCGTCTCCACCTCTAAAAATCAGGGCATGATCGTTACGCGAGGCAAAGACATCAGCAATTTTGCGAGCCATCGCTTCGTCAGCTACCCCAATTGCAGAAGAACGCACCTGCGCAGGATTCGTCATAGGACCCAAATAGTTGAAGGCAGTAGGAACCCCCAACTGTTTTCTGGTGGGAGCCACATGTTTCATGGAGGGGTGAAATACCTGGGCGAACAGAAAAGCAATTCCTACTGTTTCTAAACACTGAATGATGTCAGAAATCGGCATATTGAGATTGATGCCTAACTTCTCCAGCACGTCTGCGGAGCCGGAAGAGGACGACGATGCGCGGTTACCGTGTTTAATGACGGGAACCCCGGCGCCCACAATCACCATTGATGCCATAGTGGAAATATTGACCGTATTATGCTGGTCTCCCCCGGTGCCCACAATATCTACTGCGTTAGAGCTAATTTCGATCTTTTCCGCTTTATCTAGCATCCCCTGAGCTAGCGCACTCAGTTCTTCAGGAGACTCCCCCTTGACATGAAGTGCAATTAGGAAGGCGCCAATGATAGCCTCCGAGACTACTCCATTCATTATCTCATCCATTGCCCACCCTATTTCTTGCTCGGAAAGATCATGGCGAAGAGTCAATTTATTCAGAATGGCTTTCCAGGAAATAGCTGGGTTCGATATCTCAGATATGCTCATGGGTTCAGCATAGCGGGCAGAATCGCCAGGTGCTTTAAATATTTCAAGCTGTGAACTTCAGGAATTATGCCGCAGGTCAGTTTTGTAACATGTGCGAAATTTTCAAAAATTTTCTGGTGGCCTTCCCTTGTATTCCCTAGAGATTTTCAACACGCATGGGAAGAAAGGAGCTCATATATTGGTTTCTTCGAAGTTTTACAGACATAATGTCTATGTGACAACTGCAACCCATACCCCAAGTAAGTCGGCCCACACGACTTTGAACCGACCCAACGCTGTCGCCGTCGGCACCGTTGTTTGGTTGGCATCAGAGTTGATGTTCTTTGCCGGACTATTCGCCATGTATTTCACCCTTCGGGCATCACGACCCGATATTTGGGCAGAAAATACCGAACATCTAGCTGTTCCGTTGGCCACCGTCAACACCATCGTTTTGGTGTTGAGTTCGGTGACCTGTCAGTTTGGTGTATTCAAAGCAGAGCAGCTAAAGCCACGTCGCACTGGCTCCCTCTTTAACGTTAAAGAGTGGGGCATGGTCGAGTGGTTCCTGCTGACCTTCCTCATGGGCGCATTCTTTGTGTCTATGCAGGTTTATGAGTACGCAAACCTCGTCGCAGAAGGCGTAACAATCGCTCACTCTGCTTACGGATCAGCTTTCTACATCACCACTGGTTTCCACGCTATTCACGTGACCGGTGGCTTGATTGCATTCCTATTCATCATTGGCCGCGCATACGCTGCAAAGCGATTCGGTCATTATGAAGCAACTTCAGCAATCGTTGTTTCATACTATTGGCACTTTGTTGACGTCGTCTGGATTGTTCTTTTCGCCGTCGTTTACTTCTTGAAGTAAATAGAAACAAATCGCCACATCAATAGTTCAACCAGCACACACACTAAGGATCAAACGACGTGAAGGCACTTTCTCAGAAGAGGCGTCATCCTCTTGCAGCCATCGTGTTGCTTGCTCTAGCTTTACTCCTCACCGGTGGCCTCTATGCAGTTGCCACAGCTACGAATGAGGCTAAAGCTGAAACTAGCACCACCTACACAGCTACGCAGGCCCAAGAAGGAGAGAAACTCTTTATCTCAAACTGCGCGACCTGTCACGGCACCAACGCTGAGGGCACCGCTGATGGTCCCTCGCTTGTTGGCGTAGGAGCTGCCGCAGTTGACTTCCAGGTCGGCACCGGTCGTATGCCTATGCAGATGCAGGGTACCCAGGCTCAGCTTAAGCCGGGTCAGTTTAATGAAGAGCAGACCGATCAGCTGGCTGCTTATGTTTCATCTCTCGGCGCGGGACCGTCCGTTCCTGAAGATGAGTACCTTGACGTTTCCAAAGGCGATGCAGCTAACGGTGCCAAGATCTTTTTGGCTAACTGCGCTATGTGCCATAACGCAGCGGGTGTTGGCGGTGCACTGACTCGCGGTAAGTTCGCACCAACTTTGATGGGCGTATCTGAGAAGCACATCTACGAGGCAATGGAAACTGGCCCTCAGAATATGCCAGTGTTCAACGATGCGAACATTACCCCTGAAGAGAAACGAGATGTTATCACTTACCTGAAGTCTCAGGAAGTAAACAACTCCCCCGGTGGTTTTGCCCTCGGGTCACTTGGTCCTGTTGCCGAAGGTCTGTTGATTTGGACTTTAGGCTTGGGAATTATCTTGATTTTCACTGTCTGGCTGACTTCACGCTCAGCTTAAGCACACCACACACATTAGTTTTCGTATTAGGAAGATTTGAGGCAACACATGGGCAACCATAGTGACGACGCTAGGAAGACATCCTCAGTCGTAGTTACCTCTCATGAGGAAGGCAAGGAGACATTCCCCAACCCGGGGCTACCTCCTCATGCACCACGCCTTACTGACGTGGATCCCCATAAGGCAAAGTCCGCAGAGCGACAGGTTTCACTCCTGTTTGTGATTTCCATTCTTGGCGCGATTTTGTTCTGGGTAGCTTATTTCGGTATTAAAATTGGGGGCGAATATTACGATGTAATGAATCCCGAGCCCACGAACGCGCTTCGTTTGCAAAACCTTCTACTTGGTTTGGGAATTGCATTCTCGATGTTCGGCATCGGCATCGGCGTTGTGCATTGGGCTCGTACCCTCATGCCTGATCACGAGATGGTTGAATACCGTCACGCGGTTTCTGCTGAAGCAGATCGTGCAGAAGCACAGGAGATTGTTGAAACTATTATTGCAGAGTCCGGCATTAAGCGCCGTCCGCTCTTGCGCAATACCTTGATTGGTTCAGTTATCCTCGCTCCTCTGACTTTTGTCACCTTCTTGCGCGACTTGGGTCCTGCTGATCCTTCAGTATTGAAGCACACGATGTGGGACAAGGGAGTACGCCTGGTGCGTGACCCTTCTGGTACTCCTATCAAGGCTTCAGACGTTACTTTAGGTTCCGCTTACCACGTACTTCCTGAGAACCTTTCATCGCTCAGCCACGATCAGGGTTACCTGAACGAAAAGGCTAAAGCTGTTGTTCTCTTGATGCGTTTAGATCCCAGTGACCTCAAGGTATCAGCCGGTCGTGAAGACTGGAACGTTGACGGCATTATTGCTTACTCCAAAGTTTGCACCCACGTTGGTTGCCCCATTGCTCTGTATGAGCAGCGAACCCACCATTTGCTCTGCCCTTGCCACCAGTCAACCTTTGACGCGGCTGATGAATGCAAGGTAGTTTTCGGACCTGCTGGTCACGCTCTGCCTCAGCTTCCCATCGCTGTTGACTCAGAAGGCTACCTGGTAGCTCAGAGCGACTTCCACGAACCTGTTGGCCCTGCTTACTGGGAACGTGGCAAACACGTAAAAGAGATGGCAGGTGAGACAAAATAATGTCACACACAACTGTTGAAACTGATTACCAGGCAAAGACATCAACCGGGCGTATCGCAAACTTTGTTGATAGCCGTGTAGGTTTGTCTGGAATCATCAAGGAATTCGGTCGAAAGATTTTCCCCGACCACTGGACTTTCATGTTCGGTGAAGTAGCTCTTTACAGCTTGGTTATCCTGATTCTTTCGGGTACCTTCCTTACGCTGTGGTTCAACCCTTCGATGGCACCCGTTGCATATGATGGTTCTTATGTGCCTATGAAGGGCACCGAGATGTCTGTGGCTTATGCATCAACGCTACACATTTCGTTTGATGTCCGCGGTGGTCTACTTCTTCGTCAGATTCATCACTGGGCAGCTCTTATGTTCATGTTGGCATTGACCATCCACATGCTCCGTGTGTTCTTCACTGGCGCATTCCGTCGCCCCCGTGAACTTAACTGGGTAGTAGGTTGCGTATTATTTATCTTGGGTATTGCTGCTGGCTTCACCGGTTACTCCCTCCCCGACGACGTCCTGTCCGGTAACGGTCTGCGCATTGTTGACGGAATCATGAAGGCTCTACCGTTGGTAGGAACTTACCTTTCTCTCTTCTTCTTCGGTGGAGAATTCCCCGGTGAGCAGCTCATCGGTCGTTTGTACTCCATGCATATCATGATTGTTCCTGCACTGATTCTTCTTTGTGTTGCAATCCACTTGTTCATGGTCGTTGTTCACAAGCACACTCAGTACCCCGGACCTGGTCGCACTGAGGGTAATGTGGTTGGTTTCCCTGTTGGTCCTGTGTATGCAGCTAAAGCTGGCGGTTTCTTCTTTATCGTTTTCGGTATCATCGCCTTCTTGGCTTCGACCTTCACCATTAACGCAATCTGGAATTATGGCCCTTATGATCCCTCCCCCGTTCAGGCTGGTACCCAGCCTGACTGGTACGTCGGATTTGGCGATGGTGCATTGCGTTTGATGCCTGGCGCATGGCCTTGGCACTGGGAATTCAACGTTCTAGGCGGTACCTGGGTGTTCAGTGTTCTAGGACCGTTGATTCCTGCGGGACTCATCATCATGGCAATGTTCATCTGGCCTTGGCTTGAGCGTTGGGTTACCAAAGACAACCGCGAACATCACATCCTTGATCGTCCTCGCAATGCTCCCTACCGCACTGGTGTAGGTGTAGCGGGAATCATTGCTTACGGCACATTGATGGTAGCGGCTAGCTCTGACCTCATTGCAACTCACTTCCATCTATCACTGAACGACGTCGCTTACTGGCTTCGTGCTTCGCTGATTCTTGGTCCTTTGGTCGGTTTCTTTGTCACTCAGCGCGTATGCCTTGCTTTGCAGCGTAAGGACCGCGAGCTTGTGCTCCACGGTATTGAATCCGGTCAGGTTGTTCAGCTTCCTCACGGTGAATTCATCGAGGTTCACAAGCCTCTAGATGAGTACCGTCGATACAAGCTAGTGAACTTTGAATCACCTGCTCCCCTGGCGGCTCAGCCAAATAAGAAGGGTAAGATTTCCTTCGCCGAAAAGACTCGTGCGGGTCTTTCGAAGATTTGGTTCCAGGATCGAGTAGTTTCTGTAACTCCTGCGGAACTTGAAGCAGCGCATCAAGCCCATGATGAAAACCATGGATCTGTAGCAGCTTCTGATACCAAGGAAATTCACTAAATAGATCTTCAAAAAGCCCCTCTCCTCTTGGAGAGGGGCTTTTAGTATGTCTAGCTTCTTGAAACGGTGTGCCCTTAAAAATCGAGTTAGGTTGTTAACCATCTGGCTATGTGCAAAGACGGTTCACGTGAAAATAGCTTTCAAGCCGTATAAACGCAGCTCTGCGGGGCGATGAGAAGCTAACTAATTCTCATATCATTTCTAGAATTACATTGTCTTAAAACGCCATATACGCTTGCGGAGATGGCTTCCCAGCGAATCTAGTTTCCTTGAACCAAATTCCTCTTCATCGCTGCTGCCGAGGGGGCGAAATTGACCGTCACGCCTGGTTATCGTCTATACCTTGAACCCTCTCACCAAACTTTGAAGTATAGATAAGTTTGCTCCTGTCCACGTTTCACATCGTGGTTGACAGTGAATCATATATCTGAGTCAAACTCATAACTGGCCTCAGGAGGGAACGTCAACAGCTTTTAGGTGTTACCATCTCCCTATTCAGGAAAGACTCCTGAGTTGGTCCTATATGCTTTCTTAGCACCGTAACAGGCAGTAACTATCCAGAAGCTTCTATCGACAAGCAGTGGACTGTTCTCGAATCAAAGCCAAAGAAAGCCGAACTGTGAGATTAGAAACTCTATTGGTTGCTTCAGAAGCGCAACCTGCGAAATTCAAAGGCTTGAAGAAGCAGGCGTAACCGTAAATCTGACTCTGGGTAGCAGAGTCGATGATTTTCGCCCTGGCGGAGCCTAAGCAGATGCCCGGACTGCTTAGATGATTACTTCCCGTAAATTCCCATGCACCTTGAACTGGTCTTTAGCGCTTCAAGAAGTATTTCAGCATGGGCAGCTCAGCATGAGGCTATTCTTATGCAACATAGCGATTTGGGAGTTAAGGTTCTTTCCTTGGCTAAAGGGAATCTTTTATCGAGGGGGATTCGTCTTATGACGGGTATGTGAGTGCCCGCCAGTTCAAGGATTCTAAATAAAGTAGTAGGGAAGAATTTTAAAGAGGATTCGCATCTAGCTTTTGATGCTCGTACCGCGCAGTTAGTTTGTTTTGACTCGTCGGCGAATGAATGTTTTTACTCGAGTTGTTCCGGGATGGGTGTTCTTAGGAGTCTCCTAAGTCAGTTAAGGCTAAAGAGAATCGAACACGAAGCTGTCAAGAAGTTATTGAAATACGCATATAAAAAGGGCAGTAGATTCAAATGAATCTACTGCCCTTTCTCGGCGGTTATATGTTAGTGAGCGTGATCGCCACGGTTGTATTCATATACCCAGCCAACGCAAGCAAGAATTGCTAGAGGAATAGCAAGGGTAATTACCCATACTTGCCACATTGCCAAACCAGTTACCAGGATTGCGCAAACGAGACCAATCATCAGCGGCCACCAAGACCACGGTGAATAGAAACCGTAGTCACCGGTGGTATCGGCAATTTCGCCTTCAAGATTTTCGTTCGGCTGGTGAGGGTGCTTCTTATCGGTAAACATCAAAAAGAATGCCAAGAAGAAACACATCACGGCGGTAGCTAAGATTGCGGGGAATCCAGCCCAGTCTGTAAATTGCGTCATTAAACCATACACAATTCCAACCGGTACGAGGAAGATACCCAAGCCAAGAAAAAGCTGTCCAAGAATTTTCATAGTAGCTACTCCCTATCGCTTTACTGAGCCAACAGCGGTCTGCGCGTGCTCAGATACCTGGCGAGCTGCTGCTGCAACATTGTAGTTGGTGGACAGTTCGGGATGATGTAGATCCAGTGCAGGACGCTCGGAACGGATACGCGGTAGAACGGTGAAGTTGTGACGCGGAGGAGGGCAAGAAGTTGCCCATTCAAGTGAACCGCCGAAGCCCCAAGGATCGTCAACCTCAACCTTCTTGCCGTAACGAGCAGTCACGTAGACGTTCCACAAGAATGGGATCATCGAGATTGCGAGAAGCATTGAGCCTACGGTTGAGAGCTGGTTCATCCAGGTGAAACCGTCTTCTGGCATGTAGTCAGCGTAACGACGGGGCATACCATCAACACCCAACCAGTGCTGAATCAGGAAGGTCATGTGGAAGCCGAAGAACAGCAACCAGAAGTGAATCTTACCTAGACGTTCGTTGAGCATCTTGCCAGTCCACTTGGGCCACCAGAAGTAGAAGCCAGCGAACATGGAGAAGACTACGGTACCGAAAATGACGTAGTGGAAGTGAGCTACCACGAAGTATGAGTCAGATAGGTGGAAGTCAAGCGGAGGGGTTGCCAAGATAACACCAGTCAAGCCACCAAAGAGGAAGGTGACGAGGAATCCCATAACCCAAATCAAAGGTGTTTCGAAGGTAAGCGAACCCTGCCACATGGTACCAATCCAGTTGAAGAACTTCATACCCGTAGGAATGCCAATCAACATGGTCATGAACGAGAAGAAGGGCAACATAACTGCGCCGGTTACATACATGTGGTGTGCCCACACTGTTACGGAAAGTGCCGCAATAGCGATGGTAGCGAAAACCAAACCCTTGTAACCGAAAATCGGCTTACGTGAGAACACAGGAATGATTTCCGAAACAACACCGAAGAAAGGCAGTGCTAGAACGTAAACCTCAGGGTGACCGAAGAACCAGAAAAGGTGCTGCCAGAGAATAGCGCCGCCATTTTCAGGATCAAAGATGTGTCCGCCCAAACGACGATCCATACCCAAAGCAAACAGTGCTGAAGCCAAGGGAGGGAAGATCATGATGATGAGGATGGCGGTAATCAAGGTCGTCCAGGTAAAGATGGGCATACGCCACATAGTCATACCGGGAGCACGCATGCACAAGATGGTGGTAATGAAGTTTACGCCACCCATGATGGTACCGAAGCCCTGCAAAGCTAGACCGAAGACCCAGAGATCTCCACCTACGCTAGGTGAATAGGTAGTGCTATTCAATGGGGCATAAGCAAACCAACCGAAGGATGCAGCACCCTGAGGGGTCAAGAAGCCTGCAAGGGCAACCAGGGAACCAAAGAGGAAGAACCAGAAAGCCAAAGCGTTCAAACGAGGGAACGCAACGTCAGGAGCGCCAATCTGAAGGGGAATCAAAACGTTAGCAAAACCAGTAAATGCAGGGGTACCAAACATAAGCAACATCAAAGTGCCGTGCATGGTGAAAAGCTGGTTGAACTGTTCCTTAGTCTGTAGCACCTGCATACCGGGCTCAAAGAGCTCCATGCGCATGAGCAAAGCCATAATGCCCGCGATGCAGAAGAAAATAAAGCAAGAAATCAGGTACATATACCCGATTGTTTTGTGATCGGTAGTGGTTAGCCAATTGACGACGATGCGTCCTTTTGACTTAGGCACAACCCGAGGAGCAACCTGAGTTGCTGAGTCTGCTGAATACTCGAGAGTAGTCACGGGTCACCTCCTACTGTGATTCGTTTTGGTTAGGGTTACGGTTGAATTCGTCGCCGAGACGGCCGTCGTTACCTTCATCCGCAAGCTTCTGAGTGTAAGCGTCGTACTCTTCCTGAGTCACAACCTTAACGTTGAAAAGCATTTCTGAGTGGTACTCACCGCAAAGCTCTGCACATTTACCTGTATAGGTACCGGTTTCAGAACCGGTCTTGAAGTACATGTGGTTAGTCTGACCGGGAATAGTATCGCGCTTCTCAAGGAAAGCAGGAACCCAGAAAGAGTGAATAACATCGCGTGATTTCAGCTGCAAATCAACGGTGGAGTCTACGGGTAGGTAAAGAGTAGGAAGGGTTTCTTCATGACCTTCTTGACCGTCAAGCTGTGCTTGAACACCGGAAGAATAAACATTCTTGTCGAGGTAGTTGAAGTCCCATGCCCACTGCTTGCCATAAACTTCAATGCTTACGTCAGCAGTCTCAGACTTAGGAGCGGTGATTTCGCGCTCAGCACGGTCAGAGAAGCTGAAAAGGCTAACAATAGCGATGATGGGGATGATGGTGTAGAAGATTTCCAGAGGAGCGTGATAGCTCAGCTGACGAGGATAACCAACATCGTTCTTACGACGGCGGTAGGCAATGATGCACCAGAGCATAAGACCCCAGGTAATCAATCCAACAACCAGCGCTGCTACCCATGAACCAATCCAAAGATCCATGATGGTGTCAGCGTTGTCAGTAATTCCACGCTTTGTAGGCAACCAGCCCAGTTTGGCTTCTTCCGAACAACCGGTCATCAACAGTGCTGAAACTGAAGCCACTCCGGCCAGTGCCAGACCCTTCAGCTTGCGGCTGCCGGTTCGATGCTGCGAACTCACAGACGGCCCTTCCTTTAGCGGTGTGCGTGTTAGGTCGATTCAGTGTGTGGACAGAATGCGACATAAATCTTTCTATATGAGCTTACCTCTTGAAAGTGCATTCTGCTGACACTATGTCAGTGAAGTTACGGCTATTTCTTAACTATTTCGCAAAATATTGAGAAAAATGGGACGTTCCATCGAGAAGGATGGAACGCCCCAAATGTAGTTATAGATTTTGTTTAGTGGAATGAATCGCCACAAGCACATGACCCCTGTGCATTGGGGTTATCAATGGAGAAGCCCTGCTTTTCAATGGTGTCTTCGAAATCGATAGTTGAACCATCTAGGTAGGGAACGCTCATGCGATCAACAATGACTTCAACTCCGTCGAAATCGCGGACTGCATCGCCGTCGAGCTTGCGCTCATCAAAGTACAGCTGATAAATCAAGCCAGAGCAACCGCCGGGCTGTACTGCAACGCGCAGGCGCAAATCGGTGCGCCCCTCCTGCTCTAAAAGTGCACGAACCTTCTGAGCTGCAGTGTCTGTGAGTTGAACGCCGTGGGTTGAGGTTTCAGTCGCTGTTTCAGTCATCTTTTTGTCCTTAAAATCTTGAGAAAATGGTTCCAGAGAATTTTTCTCTAGTTAAGTTAACCGCTCTATACCGAAGCTTTATTCCCCATACTATTTCTTTTCGCAGAATTTGGTAACCATGAGAGCTTCTGCAAGGATTGCTCGCTTGAAATCGGGGATGTAGAGGGATTCGTTAGCGCTGTGAGCCCTCGTATCTGGATCTTCAATGCCTGTAATGAGAATATGAGCATCGGGGAACTCTTCCTTGAGGTCTGCAATAAATGGAATAGACCCACCTAAACCTGTTTGCACCGGAGCAATTCCCCACGCCTTTTCCATGGCAGAAAGAGCAATTTGTATACTGCTCTCTGAAGTATCTGCGGAGAATGGTTGGCCGGTGTCTTCGGCAGTGTAACTTACTTCAACTCCCCATGGAGAGTGCCTGTGAAGGTGTGCCTCGATAGCTTGATGGGCCTGCTGAGGATTTTGCCCAGGAGCCAAACGCACACTGAGCTTGGCGCTATTCTGGACTGAAATAGTGTTAGAAGATTCGGCTATGGGGGTGATGTCCATGCCGATAATGCTGATGGCCGGTTGTGCCCAAAGGCGAGAAGAGATGCTTCCCTCCCCCGCCAGTTGTACATTATCTAGCATTCCGGAATCAGCTCGGAAATCTGCTTCCTCATATTCAACCTCAGGTTCAGGTGCATGTATTAAACCCTTAACTGCTACTGCACCTTTATCGTTATGAAGCGAAGCAAGAAGTCGTACTAAGGCTGTGGGTGCATCAATCATAGGTCCGCCAAACATGCCGGAGTGCACCGCATGATCTCCCACGCGTACATTCACAACTCCGCTGGCTAATCCTCTCAGACCGGTTGTGAGCGCAGGTACTCCTGCTTTCCAGTTGGACGAATCGGCTACGACAATTGCATCTGCTTTAAGTTTCTCTTTGTAAGTTTTAAGGAATTGCCCAAAACTCGGCGATCCTGCTTCTTCCTCGCCTTCAATAAAAAGAGTAACGCCAGCCTTGAAATCCTCACCCAACACATCTTTTACTACCGAAAATGCCGTGAGATGAGCTAAAACACCAGCTTTGTCATCTGCTGCGCCGCGACCAAAGAGCCTGTCCCCCTGCACTGTGGCAGTGAAGGGTTCAGTATTCCACTCAGCTAAATCTCCCACTGGCTGCACATCGTGATGCGCATACAGCAAAATAGTGGGGTAACCCGCTTCAGCTTCTTTGCGAGCAACGACTGCTGGCATACCCTGTTTATCTTGATTTTCCCCGTAGGAAGCAGTCAAGATTTCAACCGAGTCAAAACCCACGTGCTGAGCTAATGAAGCTACTTTTTCTGCACTCTTGTGAACCTGCGATAAATCGAAAGCTTCCCATGCAATGGACGGAATAGCTACCAGCTCAGTTAGCTGTTCCACGGCGGAATCAAACTTTGCGTTTACAGCATGGTCAAGCGCTTCAAAATGCGAGAAATATTCTGGAGTATCAGTATTCATATACATAACCTTACGATGGATTGAGTAGAACCACCTTTTGTTCGATATTCTTAACAGGTGATTGGACGTAAAAAAGATTCTCGAAGTACATCAGGTTCTGTGCGAGCAGATTCTGTGGTGAATGAAGCTACTGTAACTCCTGAACCTCAGGAAGAACACCATGCTCCGAATTACACCGCTCCTAAGGGGAAACCCACGCCTTCGCGCAAGCAACAACAACAGGCGCGGCGTCAGCCCCTGGTACCTGCTGACCGAAAAGCAGCCAAAGAAGCCAACCGGGCTGCATTGCGCGAGCAGCGAATGAAAGAAAATATTGCCATGCAAACTGGCGATGAAAAGCATTTACCGCTTAAGGACAAGGGACCTCAGCGCAGATATATTCGCGATTACGTCGACGCCCGGTTTAACGTCGGCGATTTCATGATTATCGCTCTTCTTCTAATTTTTGTGGCGGGCATCTTCATCCAGTCCATTCAGTTGGTCACTGTAACCCTCATGTGGATTTTCATCGCTCTCCTTGCTTTGGATCTATGGTTCATGTGGCGAGGTCTGAAAAAGAAGCTTCTGGCTAAGTTTGGACAAGTCGAACCAGGCTCTACAATGTACGCCATTAACCGTGCCATGATGATTCGTCGAATTCGACTTCCTAAGCCTCAGGTGAAGCGCGGTCAATACCCCAGCTAAAGTCCAATAAAAATGGTGGAGTGTTCTAGAACACTCCACCATTTTTCTATTTAAGAAGCTTTTTCAGCTCCCGATTGATTCGTGCTGCCCATAGTGGTCCTTCATACAGGAAAGCTGTATACCCCTGAACAAGAGTTGCCCCAGCATCGAGACGTTCTTTTACATCGCCGGCAGTAGTCACCCCACCCACGGAAACAAGAGTGAGTTTCTCTCCCACGTGTTCTTTTAAGAGCCGCAATACTTCAAGCGAGCGATTCTTTAAGGGCGCACCCGAAAGTCCTCCAGCACCGATTTCGCTCACCTTTTGAGCATCAGACTGTAGACCCAAGCCGTCACGCGCAATAGTAGTGTTGGTAGCGATGATTCCATCAAGTCCTAATTCAACTGCCAAATCTGCAATTTCAAGGATTTCATCGTCCGCAAGGTCGGGAGCAATCTTCACCAAAAGCGGTACATGCCGATTTGGCTCAGCCAAGACCGCTGCTTCCTGTACAGTCTGCAACAAAGGGCGAAGAGTCTCCACTGATTGAAGCGACCGAAGACCGGGAGTATTAGGAGAGCTCACATTGACAACCATGTAATCTGCTTGCGGAGCCAAGGTCATAGTAGAAATTCGATAATCTTCAGCGGCATCCTCTAACTCGACCACTTTTGTTTTTCCAATATTGACGCCGATGATTGGGCGAGCTGAAGACGAGAAACTGAACTCAGTTTCAAAATCTGCGCGAGCGGCGGCAAGACGAGGCCCAACCTTTGCGGCTCCCTCGTTATTAAATCCCATGCGGTTAATGACTGCGAGGTCTTCAACCAAACGAAAGAGACGGGGCTTAGGGTTACCGGGTTGCCCTTGCGCAGTCACAGTACCGATTTCCACATGTCCAAAGCCCAAATCTCCCAGGGCATTGATGCACGATCCCTCTTTATCAAAACCTGCTGCGATTCCAAAAGGCGAGGGAAAAGTTAGCCCCATAGCTTCGGTGCGTAGCAGAGCATCGGGTAATAGAAATTTGCGTGCAACGGGAGTCAGTTTGCTAGCACGCAAGAGTTGAATACCCTTAAGCCCAATCTTGTGCGCTAGCTCTGCATCCATCGGTTTAAAAACAAGCTTGAAAAGTATGGGATAGATTTTCATGGAAAGCTCTCTACTGTTGGTGTGATGAATGGGAAGAAATCTTATCGACGGCACCGCCATACCGTCTATCTCGACGGGCGTACACTTCAACGGCGTCCCATAGAGTTCGACGGTCGACGTCAGGCCACAAAACATCAAGGAAAACTAGCTCCGCATAAGCGCTTTCCCAGAGTAAGAAATTAGATGTTCGCAACTCCCCCGAGGAACGAAGGAAAAGATCGACGTCGGGAACCTCGGGGTTGTACAGGTATTTTTCGATAGTTTTTTCGGAGATAGAGGACGGTTTCAGTTTTCCAGCTGCAACTTCAGCCGCGATACGGGCTGTGGCGTCTGCAATTTCCGCGCGCCCACCGTAGTTGACGCACATGACGAGGGTACACACCGTATTGTTCTTTGTCTGTTCTTCGCAGTACTGCAGCTGCTTAATCACAGAGTTCCAGAGCTTAGGCTTTCGCCCTGCCCAGAGCACACGCACCCCCCATGCCTGTAATGTTTCCAGCTGACGCGTGAGAACCTCGGTGGTAAAACGCATAATGAAACTGACTTCATCCATGCTACGCTTCCAATTTTCCGTGGAAAAAGCGTAGGCAGAAACATAGGGAATGCCCATCTCGATGGCACCAGCGACGACATCGACAAGGGACTTCTCCCCCGCTTTATGCCCCTCGTTACGAGGTAGCCCGCGTTCATTAGCCCATCGCCCATTCCCATCCATCACTACAGCGACATGCCGGGGTACAAACTGGGCAGGAATAGCAGGGGGCCTTGCTCCGCTAGGATGCGGATCAGGAGCAACATGCATCAAAATTCCTTTTCTATCAAAGCCAATGATTTGAGGGGTTTCTCCAACTGCCAATGCACGAAGGTAGAGATTAATCCATATGCTATTTTTGCAGAATGCTGGGATGAGATAGCTGTAACGCTCTCCCACCGGCCCAAGAACACATCAGATAAATAATGCAAGGTTTCTTCGCTGACCGGTTTGCTAACATTGAGCACTTCTAACCTTCCACAATTTTCGCATAGCAATCCGGCTTCTGCCGAAAACCAGCGAAGATTCTCTGAGGACCCACAGTGGGAACAGACAGTAGGGTTCATTCCCCAACCTGCTAAAGAGATGGCGCGTAGAAAATAAGCATTCACAATATCTAAGGGTCTCAGACGCTGACTAGAGAGCGAAGACAAAGCCCCAGCAAGCATCACGAACAGCTGGTTTGAACTTTCCCCCTCTTCAAATTTTCCTAAGCTTTCTGTTAACTCAATAAGTGCTAATCCTGCAAGGTAAGCTGAGTAATCACTCATGATAGGTGAAGTATAAGCCCGCACCGTTTGAACCTGCGTCAGCGTATAAAGGTCTTTACCCGCCGTAAGAGAAACATCCACCAGCATAAAAGGTTCTAAACGTCCCCCAAATTTTGAGGTAGTTTTGCGAGCACCTTTAGCAACGGCATGAACAATCCCGTGGTTTCTCGTCAGCAAGATAACAATCTTGTCTGCATCCCCCAATTTTTGACCGCGTAAGACTATGGCTTGATCAAAAATTGTTTTAGAACTAGCTGATGAACTCACTCTTATATCATCACATATTCAAAAAGTGGAGAAAACTACGGGGCAAGGAAACCCTATCCTTGCCCCCACTAACAAGTTACTTGCTATCTCGAAGCGCTCTGTTGACCGCAGACGTCAAAGCCTTCAAAGATGCCCAGGTTGTGGAGGAATCAATACCAATCCCCCACAACACTCTGCTACCCACTGCTGCTTCAATATAGCTTGCAGCTCGGGCATTGGAATTAGAAGAAAGCGTATGCTCTGAATAATCGAGCAAACGAATATCGATACCTTCAGAGTGGAATACCGACTGCATGGCATCAATAGGGCCAGACCCCGTTGCCGTCTTCTCGAAACGACGGCCATCCACATTTAAGAGAACCTTAAGCTTGGTTGCCCCGCCCTCTTGCGAATCCACATTGATAGATTCCAAACGGAACCTACCCCAGCGATGCTCAGGATCCTCCGCAGGAAGATATTCATCAGCAAAGACTTTCCATAAATTCTCACTGGTTACTTCTCCGCCCTGGGCATCTGTGCGCGCCTGAATAGCTCCAGAGAACTCAATCTGCGCGCGTCGAGGCAAATCCAGACCATAATCTTTCTTCAAAAGATAGGAAACTCCGCCCTTGCCGGACTGCGAGTTAACCCTAATGACAGCTTCGTAATTGCGCCCCACGTCGCGAGGATCCAACGGCAAATAGGGTACGCCCCACTCTAAATCGTCAATACTCTTACCGGCTTCTCGCGCACGACGTTCCATAGAGTCGAAACCCTTTTTGATAGCGTCCTGATGGGAACCAGAAAAAGCTGTAAAAACTAAGTCGCCACCATAGGGTGAACGCTCGTGAACAGGTAGCTGATTACAATACTCAACCGTTCGACGAATCTCATCAATATCAGAGAAGTTAATTTCCGGGTCAACACCCTGAGTCAGCATATTTAGTCCCAGCGTCACCAAATCGACATTCCCCGTGCGCTCACCATTGCCAAAGAGACAACCTTCAATCCTGTCTGCGCCCGCAAGATAACCCAATTCAGCCGCTGCGACGCCGGTGCCGCGGTCATTATGAGGGTGCAGTGAAAGAATGATGTGCTCACGATTGGTCAGGTGCCGGTTCATCCATTCTATGGAATCGGCATAGACATTAGGAGTCGCCATCTCGACAGTGGCGGGGAGGTTAATAATAACTTCCCGACCTGGACCAATTTCCAGTTCGTCTGTGACGGCGTTACAGACCCGGACGGCGAACTCCAGCTCGGTTCCGGTGTATGACTCAGGGGAATACTCATAGGTGATGTTCGCATCCCCCGCCAGCTGTTCCTCATATTTCTTGCAAAGCCGTGCTCCGGTGAGCGCGATATCCAAAATCCCGTCTTCATCCTTATTGAAGACGACCTCTCGCTGTAATACAGAGGTTGAATTATAGAAATGCACAATCGCATTCTTTGCACCCTGGATAGATTCAAAGGTTTTTTCAATGAGGTGCTCACGGCACTGAACCAAAACTTGGATGGTGACATCGTCAGGAATATGGTTCTCTTCAATCAGTGTGCGTACAAAATTGAAATCAGTAGCGGACGCCGAAGGGAATCCCACTTCAATTTCCTTGTAACCCATTTCGACCAGAAGCTTGAACATAGCGAGTTTTCGTTCAGAATCCATGGGATCAATGAGAGCCTGGTTTCCGTCGCGAAGATCTACCGCGCACCATCGTGGAGCTTTCGTGATGGTCTTGTTGGGCCATGTACGGTTCTCGAGCTGAATATCAATTTGCTCTGAATACGGACGGTATTTGTGAACCGGCATTGAAGATGGTTTCTGCAAATTTTTCACGATATTTACCCTTGCTCTAGAGAAAACATGATTGCTTCTTGAAAAGGAGAAAATGGAGTCAAACTAGGCGTTTGAATCAGTGCAGCCTTTAAACACAATCATTTAGTGAAAATATCACGTGTCCCATATGACCCAGCTAATACTCAAGGGTTGATTCCACCATATGGAATCAACCCTTGATCTAGCTTAATATTGAAATGATTGCTGACATTTCACCTGGTCAGCTGTCTGCCCCTGTGCTTCACCGGCAATTTTGCTTTCCTTCTGAGCTACTGCATCGCCGTCCTTGAAGTCTTCACCTACGAGCACGGTAATGGCTGCATAACTGGTTGAAACGCGGGCCTCAGTGATGCCCAACTTGTCTGCTATTTTCTTCGCCTCTTGTTCGTATCCTTCGGGATAGATGACGGCGGAGCTGGCATAACTGCTCGTATCATTCTGCGCAGTAACGTTGGTGAACTTTTCCTGTTCAAGCAAAGAAGCTACATGCTTACCCTGTTGAATAGATCCAGAACCATTAAGTACCTCTACGGGAGCAGAAAGAAGAAGTTCTTGAGCAGTTTCTGAAGCCGATGCCGCAGGCGAAGCACTGGTTGATGGCTCTGCCTCTACTCGCAATGACTGATCCTGCCGTAACTTCTCAAAGATCGCCTGCGCAGAATCGGAAATCTGCAATTTGTTCTCGTTGTATGTGTACGGTTCATGCGGAACTGTAGCGAAAACAATCTGGCTAAGATCGATATCGGAGACCATGGTGCCCAAATCAACCAGCGTGGCAGGATTAGTGAGACCCTGGTCGACGGTTACATTCTGAGTGACAGCTTCTGCGATGTTCATTAGTTGTGATGGGTTAGAAAGAGTTCCCTCCGCTTTGACCTTTCTGAACATAGAAGCTAAGAAACTTTGCTGGGCTGCGATGCGGCTGGTATCGCTACCATCGCCAAACCCATGCCGGGACCGGAGAAACGCCAGAGCCTGTTCGCCCTGCACCGAAGAATTGCCTGCGGGTATATTGAGACCGGAGTATGAATCGTCAATTGCTTGAGTAACACACACATCTACGCCACCGATAACATTCGATAGCGCTTTTACGGCGTTAAAATCAACCAGCATAAAGTGATCAATATTGACGCCGGTAATTGAACTAATCGTGGCAACAGTGCAACCAGGGCCGCCATGGGACAACGACTCATTAATCTGAGTATCTTTCGCCTCGGCGTATTCGGTTCCGTCCTGAGCCTTACAAGCGGGAATATCTACAATGAGGTCGCGGGGGAAGGACAATACCGAAACGTTCTGATGATCTTGACTGATTTGTACCAGCATGATGACATCAGCTCGTGCCCCAGAGGCGGCATCGTTCTCATCCCCATAATTCGAGTTGGAACCTGAACGTGTATCGGAACCGACCACCAAAATATCCAAGGGACCGTCTTCTAAATTAGCGTTTTGAGCGCTTCCAAGATTGAGTGTATCTGTTTGAACATTGGTCCGCAGACGAACGAAAGAAACCCCGGCAATACCAACCATCAAAAGGAGTAGTCCCACGCAAGAGAGCGCTATCCATTTGTACTTCTTGGAACGCACGGGGTGCTGGCGCATGTGGCGTCCAAAGCTTCTTAGACGAGACGTCGAGGAGTCAGGATTCACAGATTCTGCCACTGATTACTCTCTTTCATCTGCTGGCGGTACGGGGGATGATAAACGGAAGGGGTAACTCAAAGATCGAATTTAAAATCCTAAACGACCAAGTGCACGCGGGTCACGTTGCCAGTCTTTAGCCACTTTCACATGGATATCTAGATAGACCTTTGTACCCAGTAGAGCCTCGATATTTTTGCGGGACTGAGAACCGATTTCGCGCAAGCGAGAACCATTTTTACCGATAATGATTGCCTTTTGTGAAGATCTTTCCACAAACAAATTAACGTGAATATCTAGCAAGGGGTTATCTTCAGAGCGGCCCTCGCGCAGATTCATTTCTTCAACGGTGACAGCAACCGAGTGAGGCAGTTCGTCTCTGACCCCTTCGAGAGCTGCTTCGCGCACAAGTTCGGCCACCAGAGTTACCTCGGGCTCATCGGTGAGTTCGCCCTCTGGGTAGAGAGGAGGGGAATCCGGGAGGAAGGTTGCCAACAGATTGCTTACTTCCTCCACCTGGAAGTCTTTGACGGCAGAAACTGGAATAATATCTGCCCAGCCACCGCGTCCGTCATTAGCTGCCGGAGCTTGAGTTGCAGACTGCTTTTTGCGCTGCGCTGCAGGGCCAGTACCCTTTTGAAATGCCTTATCCTGGTTTTTCTTTTTTGAAGAAGTATTTTGGCGTTGCTTACGTTCGGTGCGTGCTGCGCGTTCAGCGCTCATTACTTCTTCACCTAGCTGATGTACAGCGATGAGCTGCTCGGCTAGTTCCTGCTGAGAAACAGTATCCGCTTTGGTCACAATAGCAACCACAGGACGGTTTCCTGAAGCAGCAATTTGCTGGGCGATGTATCGGTCACCTGGGCCAATCTTCTCATTTGCAGGGATACAAAAACCTACGACGTCGACCTCTGAAAGCGTTTCTGCCACCATATCGTTGAGTCGTTCACCCAACAGAGTACGCGGACGGTGCAACCCCGGAGTATCCACCAGCACCAACTGGAATTTTTCACGATGGACGATACCGCGAATCGTGTGACGCGTAGTCTGCGGACGATTTGAAGTGATCGCAATTTTCTGACCGACGAGAGCGTTGGTAAGGGTCGATTTGCCGGCATTGGGGCGACCTACCAGGACAGCGAAGCCCGCTGAATAGTCGTCGGGAAAATCAAATAAATCCACTTAAACTCCTCCTGAGAATGTTTACACCACTTTACAGGGTAAAAAAGACGGGCACGTCGCTTGTCGACGTGCCCGTATTCACTATTCAGTAGATTTTGAAGATTTACTCAGAATCAACCGCGACGCTACCTGTATGTTCTTTCTCATCGGTCCAGACTAAGAGCGTTGCAATCTGATTACGGCGTCCGCTAGTTCCGATAGCCCGAATATGGATACCTGATACCGAAATTTCGCTACCCACAATAGGCACTCGACCCAGGTGCTTAGACATAAGACCACCTACAGTATCTACATCCTCTTCTTCTAAATCTTCGCCAAAGAACTCGCCTAATTCCTCAACGCTCAAACGGGAACTGATTTTGAAGGTGCCGTCGTCCTGTACCTTGATTTCTGGCTTCTCATTGTCGTACTCATCGGCGATATCCCCGACCAATTCTTCAATGAGATCCTCCAGAGTCACCAGACCGGCGGTCCCTCCGTACTCATCAATCACCATGGCAACATGGGTTGATTCCCGCTGCATTTCTCGCAATAAATCCAGAACTTTCTTAGATTCAGGTTCAAAGCGACCGGGGCGGATTAACGTTTCTAGATTCAATTCGCTTTGAATCATTCCTGAATCTACAACATTTTGCATTAAGTCTTTGAAGTAAAGGACGCCTCGAATGTCATCGAAATCATCGCCCAAGACAGGAATGCGTGAATACCCCGAGCGCAGGAAAAGATTGACGGCGTTATCAACCGTCTCGTCAGCATCAATGGTCACCATATCTGTGCGGGGAACCATTACGGATTTAATCCGGGTGTCGCCCAGCTCGAAGATAGACTGCACCATCTGAGCTTCGTCGTCCTCAATGACATCTTGTGAACTCGCCCGATCAACGAACTCCAAAATTTCTTCTTCGGTGAAGTATCCAGCCGAAGAATTCGCCTCCTGCCCTGACTCATCCTTAGGCTTGACGACTGCCTGAGGCAAAGGACCCAGAATCTTAGTAAGGAAATAAGTCAGAGAAGCATAATTTTTAACAAAATGCAGGGGTCGTGCTCGACCCGAGCGCCGGGGGTAATAAGCGAAAAATACATAACTAATACACGTCATTACCACTGCAGTGATTAGAATTGCCACCACTGTCGAAGACGAGATGACTAGCATCAGCGAGTAGAAACCAAGAATCGCCAAGGTATCTACGAACGCGCTCCACAATCGAAGCGAGAACATGTACTGATCAATATTCGCGATAATAATGTTCAACCGAGAGCGTTTACCGCTCTCCACCAAATTATTCAACTCACTATGCGGAATATAGGTGAAAGCTGATTCGGTGGCAGCAAGAATGTAACCCACTACGAGTAAGAGCAGGGTTGCAAAAATAAGACTGACAATAACCATAGGCGTTAGAACCTCGTCTCAACAGGAGCAGCCCGCCCCAAGAACTGCTCTAAAATAGTGCGCTGAATCCCGAACATTTCAGCTTCTTCTTCTGCTGTAGCATGATCGAATCCCAGGCAGTGCAAGATTCCGTGCACTGTTAAAAGGCAGTATTCATCGAGAGTGCTATGACCAGCATTTTCAGCTTGTGCTGCTGCAACTGCCGGACACAGAATAATATCCCCCAGCACGCCCTCTGTGGGTTCTTCCTCCGTTCCTGGTTCAAGCTCATCCATGGGGAATGACATGACGTCGGTAGGCCCTGGAAGATTCATCCATTCCAGGTGAATACGTTCCATCTCCTCAACACCGACCACCGCAATCGACAGCTCGGTCGAGCTACTTACCTTCATATATCTGAAAGCGGCATCTACTAGGTCTTCAATCACAGCTGGATCAAATGCAGCAAATGCTTTCTGGACGGCGGGAGATTCACCCTCTGAGACTTCTTCAATCTCAAAATCAACAGCCATTAGCTTTGATCCCCCACATCAATCCCTGATTTCTCCAGAAGTTTTTCCGCTGCCGCTTCTATCGTTTGCCGTTTGACTTTACGATTACGTTTGCGTTCCATCGCCGTCTTGTCCTCGTCCCACCGGTCGTATGCGGACACGATATCGGAGACCAAAGAATGCCGGACGACGTCGGTAGCTTCGAGAAGACAGAAAGATATATCTTCGACATCCTGCAGGATATTTCGAACCTGCTTCAACCCCGATGCCTGACCATTGGGGAGGTCAATCTGAGTAACGTCACCGGTAATCACCATTTTTGCACCGAACCCCAATCGAGTAAGGAACATCTTCATCTGCTCCACCGTGGTGTTCTGCGCTTCGTCCAAAATGATAAAAGCATCGTTGAGAGTACGTCCGCGCATATATGCAAGCGGTGCAACTTCAATGGTTCCAGCTTCCATCAACTTAGGAATTGATTCAGGATCCATCATGTCGTGAAGGGCATCATACAGCGGCCGCAAATATGGATCGATTTTTTCGTTCAGAGATCCAGGAAGAAATCCTAAACGCTCCCCCGCCTCAACAGCAGGACGGGTCAGGATAATTCGGTTAACTTCCTTCGCTTGAAGAGCATGCACTGCTTTGGCCATTGCAAGGTATGTTTTACCGGTACCTGCTGGTCCAATGCCAAAAACTACCGTGTGGTCATCGATACTATCGACATAGTTTTTCTGGTTAATAGTTTTAGGACGAATGCTCTTTCCCCGAGAGCTCAAAATATTCTGGCTCATCGCTGCCGCAGGCTGCGCCAATTCAGAATTGAGCATCGTTATAACACGCGAAACAGTCTCTTGACCGAGGGGAACACCCTGAGATGCCAACCGCGCCAGCTCGCTCAGTAAGCGAATAGTCGCCCCTACCGGCTCAGATGGACCAGTCACCACCACTTCTACATCGCGAGGACGAACAGTCACCGAGGGAAAATTCGACTCAATAAGCGAAATACTGGAATCGGATGGACCTAATACTGTCACCATTTGCTCACGCGAGGAAAAAGTGAAAGTTCTTGCTACGGACAACGGACGAGTTGCGCCCGAATTCTGGCTGTTCATACACGGCCTAAGGCCTAATCAGAGCTCCTTGAAGTTTGTTATGTTCAGATTATCTGGTGGTGTCCTAATAAAACAGAACCTTGGAGTGAATTTTCTACCACTGCCCAAGTAACGTTTTGAGGACGACAAGGGCTGAAGACCCAGCTGTAGAAGAACGCAATACTTCATTCCCCAGAAGCACCGTATGCGCTCCAACCGAAGTAAACAGCTCTACCTCACGAGGCGAAATTCCTCCTTCTGGACCAACCACTATATAGACCGGTCCAGTCAGCTCAGATTTCTGAGCTTTCAGAAGCTCACTCAATTTCTGCTCGGCAGATTCATGCAAAATCAAAACGGTGGCACCAACTGCGCTGTCCTCTTCAAAAACCTCAGCTAAATCTGCTGAAGAGTGAAGATCAAAAACCGTGGGAATAAGAGCACTTCTCGACTGCTTTGCGGCCGCAACCACAGTATTTTTCCACTTGGCATGGTGCTTAGGCAATCGTTCCTTTTTCCACCGCACAATCGAACGATCAGCAAACCACGGGATGACACCTGAAACTCCAAGTTCAGTAGCAGTCTCAATCCCCAGAATGTCACGATCATTCTTAGCTAATGCCTGCACCACAATAAACTCAGTACCTGCATGGGCAGACTGAATTTGGCGAACCTTAACCCTTAGACCATCGTCAAGAAGTTCAACCACTTCCCCGCGCAGCCGCTTACCTTCTCCATCAGAGAGATCAATCTTTTCAGTCAGCTGAAGACGTTTAACATTTCGCGCATGGTGACCTTCGGTCCCCTGCACATCAACTACATCACCCACGGCGACGTCGTCTAGCTCCCCCTCCACAAGATAGAAAATAGGTGCAGACATTATAAAATCACCCTACTTATCGAAACGATCTTTGATACGAGAGAAGAATCCTTGCTTCTCAGAAATCGTCTCGCTCTGTTGCAAATCCTCCTGGCGTAGCTCCGCGAACTTCTCTAGCAATGCCTTTTCCTCACGGCTGAGGTCGGTAGGAGTGCGAACCTCAATATGCACATGCAAATCTCCCCGACCATTCTTGCGAAGATGCTGCACTCCGAGTTCCTTAAGGGTCAGCACATCGCCCGATTGCGCACCGGCTTTGATATCAAGCTTCTGCACACCGTCAAAAGTATCCAAAGAAATCGTGGTACCCAGCGCGGCTGCCGCCATCGAAATACCTACCCGAGCGTGAAGATCGTCGCCCTCGCGCATGAAAGTCGGATCCGGATTAATGCGGAGTTCGACATACAAATCCCCGTTAGGACCGCCGGCGGTGCCGGCCTCACCTTCACCGGAAAGACGAATACGAGCGCCACTATTGACACCTGCAGGAATCTTAACGGTCAGAGGCTTGCGCTCGCGGACACGCCCCTCACCGTAGCATTCCTGGCACGGATGCTTAATGACGGTGCCAAACCCCTTACAGGAGGGGCACTCTACCGGCTGCACGACAGTTCCCAAGATGGACTGAACCTGACGCTGCATATAACCCTGCCCCTTACAGGTCTCACAGGTTTCAGGGTGAGTGCCGGGTTCGCAACCGTCTCCCCCACAAACATCACATACTACGGCGGTGTCAACAGTAATTGGTTTGTTGGTACCAAAAACTGCATCCTTCAAATCAATGCGCACGTTGATGAGTGCATCCTGCCCCTGGCGAGTTCTGGATGCAGGTCCTTGCGGCTGCTGGCTGAAGAAAGTTTCGAAAATATCTGAGAAACCTCCGAACCCTCCGAAGCCGCCACCACCAAAACCACCCTGAGCCTGACCATTTTCGTTACCTGTCTGGTCATAGATACGGCGTTTTTCAGGGTCAGATAGAACATCGTGCGCGTGCGACACACGCTTGAATTCCTCTGCGGCTTCAGGAGAAGGGTTGATATCGGGATGGAGCTTGCGCGCCATCTTGCGATAAGCTTTCTTGATTTCCTCCGGGCTTGCGTCCCTTGCCACGCCCAGGGTTTCATAGTGGTTGCTCAAAGAGTTACTACTTTCTAATCGGCGTCAAAATTCTGATAAAAGTTTAGTGAGTGAAACTCATGTTCCCAAAATTCTTGAGAGATATTGAGCGACTCCCCGAACCGTTGCCATCGTCGATGAATAATCCATCCGGGTTGGCCCAATCACTCCAAGGTTCCTAGTGATTTCTGGTCCATAAGCTGAAGCAACAATAGAAGCCTCGCTCAAAGGCTGACTTTGTGTCTCGGCTCCGATTCGAACGGTTACTTCCTCTTCAGCCACCATCGCATTCAGCAATTGAAGCATAGTTACCTGTTCTTCCAGTGCCTCAAGAATCGGTGCAATACTTTGAGAAAAATCGTGGGTAGCATTGGCAAGATAAGAGGTGCCAGAGATGAGAAGCCGAGAATTTTGTTGAGCGAGTAACAAATCGTCTATACCAGCAAGAATACTTCGCAAGCTCATATTCGACAGTAATTCATTGTGCGCTACGATAGCTTGATGTGCTTCAAAGAAGCTTTTGCTTTTCACCAAAGAGTGTATTTTCTGCTGGGCATCCTCCGCTGATGCTAAGGGTTGCTTAAGTCCCATTATTTTTTGATGAACCTGCCCTGAATTATCAATCAAGATAACAGCCACGGTCAGCTCTGATGTTTCAATAATTTCTACATGCTGCACCGAATCACCAGTAGCAACGGGCAATTGCAATACAGCCACCTGATGGGTGAGCTGAGATAGCAGCCGCACTGTTTGCTCATAGACTTGATCCAAACTATCTGATGAGTCGAGAAAGCGATGAATCGCATTCTTTTCAGCGGGCTTTAGCGGCCTAGGTTTGGCTATTTCGTCAACAAAAAAACGATAACCTTTTGCCGTTGGAATACGTCCTGCACTTGAATGGGGCGCTTGAATAAGCCCTTGCTCCTCTAGCGCCATCATTTCATTACGCACCGTAGCGCTGGAAACACCTAGCTGATGTCGCTCCACCAGCGCTTTTGAACCTACAGGCTCACGTAAACTGACATAGTCTTCGATAATGGCTTGAAGAATTTGATGTTGACGTGTCAATGACAATTCTTTTCTCCATATCGAAATCTTAAAGTTGGCACTGTAATGCAAGAAATGCTAGTTCAACTCTAATACCTATGGTTTCTCTACCTCTCTTCGTACGCTCAAAGCAAAGGAGCACCGATGCCCAATAGATATGAATGGGGAGCGCAAGATCTTTCTGCCATGAACCAGCAATTTCAAAAACAGCATCTGCGGGAGGTACCCGTCATGCCGGGGTTACTCCTTGAAGACGTTCAGAGCGGCTGGGTAGGCGTCGTCGTTTCCCTTGAAACAATCGGTGGGATGAGGGTCGTGGGACTGGAAGACGCACGAGGCAGAGTCAAATCCTTCCCCCTGGGCTTTGGTTTCCTACTCGAAGGTGAACCGGTTAAAGTCATCGCGCCGAAACGCGCACCTCAAAAAGCGGCTCGAATGGTGAGCCGTTCTGGCTCTCTCGCGGTGGAGGACGCACCAGCACAGGTGGCGCGGGCTTCCAGGCTATGGGTGGAAGGTATCCATGATGCCGAACTTATTGAAAAAATTTGGGGTCATGATCTGCGCGTCGAAGGTATTGTTGTTGAGCCCCTGCACGGCATAGACGATTTAGCGGAAAAGGTGGTAGCTTTCCAACCTTCAGCGCACCGCAAACTAGGTATTTTAGTAGATCATCTGGTGCCTGGAAGCAAGGAAAGCCGAATCTCTCAAGACACAATGCGCGTTAAAGGTGCCAGCGGCAATATCAAGATTGTGGGACATCCTTACATTGATGTGTGGCAGTCAGTAAAACCCTCCACGCTGGGCATCAAGCAGTGGCCAGTTGTTCCCCGGACGGAAGAATGGAAGGTTGGAATCCTCAAACGGTTTGGATGGCCCCATGAAGATCAAGCAGACATTGCTCATGGGTGGAAAAAGCTTCTCAGCAGGGTAAATAGTTACTCTGACCTTGAGCCTGAAATTCTAGGACCTGTCGAATCATTAATTGATTTTCTGACCGAGCAACCCCAAAGATAGCTTGTGTCTAAACTCTCCTAGCAGTTTAAGGGCATTTCCATTACTCTTCCCTTTTACTCAAAGTTTTACCTTAGAATAAGGGAAAGCCAGATACGTCGTCCGGTGAGAACCCGGTGCTTAGATAAGATTGAGAAATTATTGAAATCCACGTCAACCGCAAAAGCCACATTTGAAGGAAGCTCGTCTACACCCAATAAGCTTACGGTTCATGAGGACCGCAATATTGCGACCCTTGCACACTTCGGTGGAGTCATCGGCTGCATACCTTCGGGCATCGTTTATTACCTCTACCGTGATCGTGGAGCTTTCACTGAGCAAGAATCCCGCGAGGCTTTCAACTTTACGTTGTTACCTACCATCATCATTGTTGTTTCTATGCTCCTCACACCTCTGCCGCCGGTGGGATGGATTTTTGGGCTGATTGCAGCGCTACTCTGGAGCTATCTGGCGCTGATGTCTTTAATTGCCGGTATCAAGGTCAATAAGGGAAATCCTTACCAATACCGTGCAAACACCATGCTCTTTGACCGGCTTCTCAGCCGCCGCTAAAATTTTCAATGCATTAAGGGACGACGCCGATGCAGGCGTCGTCCCTTAATTTTCTTAAGGTGCAATATCACTGTTTATTCGGGAAGGAGCTCACGGGTGACGGCATCCCCCAGTAACCGACCTTTAAGAGTCAGCACCACACGGGAATTGAGAGGTTCAACTGCCTCAATCAGACCCTGCTTCTCTAGCCACTGAATCTTCTGGTGTAACTGATCCTCGCTCATCTGATTCTGTCCCTGCAACTCGCGCACAGTCATTCCTTCTCGAATTCGGAGCCGAAGCATTACATCTTCGAAATGTTGCTGATTGGGGGTGAGCACTTCGCAAGCCTGGGCAGGTGAAATCTGTTGGCGTATTCGCTGCGAGTAGGCTAGCGGATGCTTCACATTCCACCAACGAGTTCCGCCCCAGTGGGAATGGGCTCCCGGTCCGATACCCCACCAATTGACGTTGTGCCAATATGCCAAATTATGGGTGCTTCGAGTCGAAATATCCGTAGAGAAGTTAGACACTTCGTACCATTGGTATCCCGCCTCCCCTAGAATGCGATCTGCTAACAGATACATATCTGCCATCGCATCGTCATCCGGCATATCTAACTCACCGCGCCGAATACGTGCCCACATCTTGGTGCCCTCTTCGACAATGAGCGAATAGGCAGAGATATGATCTGGGTGATATGAAACCGCGGCTCGAAGTGACTGCTCCCATTCAGCTAAAGTCTCCCCCGGAGCCCCATAAATCAAGTCGACGGAGGTTTGTAAACCTGCCTGCTGTGCCCACCTCACAACTTTGGGAACATTATCGGGTGTGTGCGTGCGATCAAGAATTTTCAGGACGCGCGGAACCGCCGACTGCATACCGAAGGAGATACGCGTAAATCCACCCTCAGCAAGTATTTGGATGTCTTCCTCATCCACAGAATCTGGATTCGCCTCGGTCGTCACTTCCGCATGGGAAGAAAGCCCGAATAGGGAGACGGCATGGTGCAAAATCCGCACTAAATCAGTGCTGGGTATCCGAGTGGGTGTGCCGCCGCCAAAGAACACCGAATGTAACGGAGTAATCTCTGCACCAGAATTTTGTAAAGCACTATGCGCAAAATCGAGTTCAGCAATAGCTTCATCTGCAAAGGTATTGAGATTGACGCCGTCACCGAAATCGTCCTGGGCGTAAGTATTAAAGTCGCAATACCCACACCTCACCGAGCAATACGGCACATGAACATACAGAGAAAATGGTTTGCCAGATCCCGCCTGAACCGATTCTGAACCAATCAATCCATCACCTGGAGCTGGCATACCTACCGGCTGTGCAGGACTCACTTCTTTGCTTTATCCTTAGGCTCATCACTCGAAGAAAGTGCGGCGATGAAGGCTTCCTGTGGAACTTCCACGCGGCCCACCATCTTCATGCGTTTCTTACCCGCTTTCTGCTTCTCCAGGAGCTTGCGTTTACGGGAAATATCACCGCCGTAGCATTTCGACAGCACATCTTTTCGAATTGCACGAATATTTTCACGAGCAATAATGCGTGAACCAATTGCCGCCTGAATCGGCACTTCGAACTGCTGGCGAGGAATGAGCTCGCGCAACTTGCCCGTCATCATCACACCGTATGAATACGCTTTTTCACGGTGGGTAATAGCAGAGAAAGCATCCACTTTCTCACCCTGCAAAAGAATATCAACCTTGACCAGGTCTGCCTCTTCTTCACCATCAAACTTCCAGTCCAAAGACGCATAACCTTTGGTGCGAGATTTGAGTTGGTCAAAGAAGTCGAACACAATTTCAGCCAAGGGCAGTCGATAGCGAAGTTCTACGCGGTCTTCAGAGAGGTAATCCATGCCGCCCAATTGCCCACGCTTGGACTGGCAAAGCTCCATGATTGCCCCAATGAATTCAGCGGGAGCGATAATGGTGCAAGCTACCATCGGTTCACGAATGGTAGCGATTTTACCGTCGGGGAATTCGCTGGGGTTCGTAACTCGTCGTGCATCCCCGTGCTCATCTACGACGTCATAGATAACGTTGGGTGCAGTTGAAATCAAATCCAAGTTGAATTCTCGTTCGAGGCGTTCGCGCACAATTTCCAGGTGGAGCAATCCGAGGAATCCGCAACGGAAACCAAACCCTAGAGCCGCGGATGTCTCCGGCTCATAAATGAGCGCGGCGTCATTAAGTTTGAGCTTATCCAAAGCATCACGCAGTAAGGGGTAATCTGATCCATCAATCGGGAACAGACCGGAGAAGACCATGGGCTTAGGATCCTCATATCCACCCAAGGACTCGGTCGCCGACTTGTGGGAGGAAGTAACGGTATCGCCCACGCGTGATTGCCGCACATCTTTCACGCCTGTGATGAGATAGCCTACCTCGCCCACTCCAAGACCCTTCGTGGGTTTAGGCTCGGGTGAAATCACGCCGATTTCCAACAAATCATGTTCAGCGTTAGTGGACATCATCTTGATTTTTTGACGGGGAGAAAGTTGCCCATCCACTACACGAACGTATGTCACGACACCACGATAGGAGTCATAGACAGAGTCAAAAATCATGGCTCTCGCTGGTGCGTCTGCTTTGCCTTGGGGTGCGGGGATGAGCTCCACGATTCTGTCTAGAAGTTCTTCTACGCCCTCACCCGTTTTACCGGAAACACGAAGGACATCTTCAGGTTCCACGCCAATCAAATTAGCCAATTCCTCGGCATACTTATCTGGATTCGCAGCGGGAAGATCAATTTTGTTAAGCACCGGAATGATGGTGAGTTCATTCTCCATCGCCAAGTAGAGATTCGCCAGCGTTTGCGCCTCGATGCCCTGAGCTGCATCCACCAGTAAGAGTGCACCTTCACAAGCAGCCAAGGAACGAGAAACCTCATAGGTGAAGTCAACGTGACCGGGAGTATCAATCATGTTGAGCGCGTAGGCTTGCCCGTCTACTTCCCAGGGCATACGAACAGCCTGAGATTTAATGGTAATTCCGCGTTCGCGTTCAATATCCATACGGTCAAGATACTGTGCTTTCATCTCGCGTGGAGTTACTACTCCGGTTGCCTGAAGCATACGGTCAGCAAGGGTGGACTTACCATGGTCAATATGCGCAATAATACAGAAATTGCGGAGAATCTCCGGATTAGTTGCGGCCGGTTCAGGCGCGTGGGTAGCCATAGGTGACACTGAGGAATTTCCTTTCAGGCGCAATAAGCTGCGAGGTACATAGAATCAATTAACTAGTGTCCCACGATTTTGGGTTTTATGCTCGTTGGCGGTGTACACTTCCTCGCTCAAACACGGTGTTTTCCCTCAAGTTCTTCCAAACTCACAAGGGAGCAGACTAGATTTGGGATTATGCAGATAAATTTTGGCACCATTAGACGATTCCTAGGCTTAGCACAGCGCGCCTATAGCGAATATCAAAAGATACAGGGAAAACAACCCCAATCTTCGGGATCAGCTTCCTCCCAGCGTCATCGTACAAGCGACTCCCTTCGTCGGACCTCGGTTCCTGGAACTTACCCCGGGGACTACGTAGGTCCTGTGAACTTCTCCTACTCTCCCGATGCCGACGGCGCACCTGATCCTGGTGAAGTCGTGTGGGCATGGGTTCCTTATGAAGAGGACTATTCCCAGGGAAAAGACCGCCCGATTATTCTCATCGGTAAAGACGGACAGTACCTGCTGGCTTTGATGCTCACTAGCAAAGACCACAACAATAGGAACACCCATGACCCGGCTTACCTGGATATTGGAGTTGGGTTATGGGATAAACAAGGGCGTCCTTCGGAAGTTAAACTCGACCGAGTAATTCGCGTGCTACCCGAAGAAGTCCGCCGCGAAGGAGCCATTATGGACGGCGGTACATTTAACCGCATACAGCGTGCCTTTGAGCAAACTAACAATTAATCTCTTCTTAACCCCTGAACACCGAACGTTCTTTCTGATAAAGTGAACGCTGTGTGTCCGATGGTCATCGGGCACTGCTGACCGATTGCCATAGGCATCCCCACGCCACTCAGTCGATGATTGGTCAGCATTAGCCCTCACCGACCAATTAGACAAAAAGAAAGTTTTAACCGTGGCAAACATTAAGTCCCAGAAAAAGCGTATCCTCACCAACGAGAAGGCTCGCCTGCGTAACAACGCTATCAAGTCTGATCTCAAGACTTCTCTCCGCAAGGTAGATTCTGCTGTTGAGGCGCAGAACAAGGAAGAAGCTGTTTCAGCTCTCCGTACTGCAAGCCGCAAACTGGACAAGGCCGTCTCCAAGGGCGTTCTTCACAAAAAGAATGCTGCTAACAAGAAGTCAGGTCTTGCTGCACGCGTAAACAAGCTTTCCTAATTTATCGTTGCCTCTGGCAACTGTCTATTAGTGAAGTGACTGTAAAGCCCCGGAGTTTATACTCCGGGGCTTTGCTGTTGTCTGATGCAAAGGAAGTTAGGTCTAACGCGCTCTAGCAATGGTGAGAACGGCTTTTTCAAGTGAGTACAGGGGGTCCGCAGATTCACCTTTGAGCTGAGAATCGACGTCTGCAAGAACTCTCAGAATATTGCTGAGGTCTACATCTGAATACCTCCGCGAGTCGCGTTGCGCCTGTTCTACTTGCCACGGCGCCATCTTCAGTTCGGAAGCTAGGCCAGCGGCATTTCCACGGCTTCCATGTACTCGGGCTATATTTCGGATTCTCATGGCCAGTGCGCCGACCAGCGGTATTGGTTCTACACCGGTATCGAGCGCATGACGAAGCAATTTCAGCGCCTGTCGACTATCTCCTGCCACTGCAGCATCGCTCACCTTGAACGCCGATGCCTCGGTACGTCCTCCGTAGTAAATATCTACCAGGTTTTCTGTGATGGTTTCTGGGCCGTCATTAATTAACTGCAAGCAGGCAGAGGCTAACTCTGCGGTATCGTTTCCCGCAGCTGCCACTAGTAACCGAATCGCTTGAGGTTCTATCTTCTTGTGGTGCTCGCGAAATTCAAAATTAACAAACGTTACTTTGTCATTCTCCGTTTTGAGGGGTTTGGTTTCGACCCAAAGTAACTTTCGAGAAGCACGCACGGTATCCAGTAGTTTTTTCCCCCTGTTACCACCCGAATGATGCATGACTAGCATGTTATCGGTCTCGGGATTAGCGCAGTATTTCAAGGCATCCTCTAAGAAATCTTCATTCATAGAAGCGAGGTTTTTTACTTCGATGATTTTAGAATTTCCAAAGAGTGAGGGGCTCGCCACTAGGTCAAGCTCACCCTTGGAATAGTCTTTAGCGTTGAGTGAGACGAGCTCAGAATCTACAGTGAGTTCACGGAATGAGCTACGTAATCTTGCTTCGGTTCGTGATACGAAGTATTCATCATTCCCATACAGCAAAACGACGGGAGCCGGGCTAACGGAACGCCATTCTTGGGTAGCTGTAGATTTTGATGAAGTAGCGCGTGCCATAGAATTCCTCTCGCAGATTAGTACTCATTCTTTCATGTTTTCTGAGTAACTACAGACAACGAGGATTGCTCATTGGAGAGAGCAAAAGCAATATCACCTGCTTGGCTGCTTTCATAAATTTGGGTTCCTGCATCGGTGAGCGAATCCATAATTTCTCTATGCGGATGACCGTAGGAATTGTTGAATCCCGCTGAAATTAGACCTACGGAGGGACGTAACTTCTTTTCTAGGGCATCTCCTGAGTGTTTAGAACCATGATGAGGAACTTTGAGTATGTCTACCGGAAGATTTGAGAGTGACGGCAGAATGTTGTGCACTGTTTCCTGCTGAATATCGCCGGTAAGAAGAACATGGAATGAACTCGAATTTTCAGTATTTCTTATATCGAGATAAAGAACCACCGAGCTATTATTCTCTTGAGCTGATTTGCCATCACCCGGCACAAAGTCGCTCGTCGTTGGTGCATTTAATATCCTGATAGAGAGTGTCGGCGTCGGTTCCAGTAAGGATTTTACCGTCAGTACATGATAGTTTCCTCCCGAATACTCATGGCTGATTGCGCTGGCAGAATGCTCAGAGGTCCAAATGTCACACCCGTTGCAAATCCCCGGTAACCCGCCATCATGATCTGCATGAGCATGAGTAATAATTACGGCATCTATTGTCTTGATGCCCGCCCATCGAAGGCAACTCTTAGCCTTCTGCGGATCGGGCCCGGCATCGACTAAAATAGCTGAATTATTTCCCGTGCGTAGAAGGGACATATCTCCCTGCCCTACATCGCAGCTGATGAATTGCCAATCTGCTGGTGCAGACCCCCTGCTTTGAGGCTGGAATTTTAGGATGATGAAACAGATCGCTACGCATACTAACAATGCACAAAATATTTGTTTTCTTGAGGATCGCTTATATTTTTTCTTCTTGATAAGAGAATGCTTAGACACGACTAAATTCCTCCGTTGAACTGAGCAGATAATGAGTTAATTTTTGGTCGAGCATAAGGATCATCCCGGAAATGATGAAAACCGATAGGCAGGTCAGCGACAATGAACTGGGGCTGAGCGGACAAGATATAGTGCTCCCTGGTAAACGTGAAATGAAATCTGCCAGGCTAAGTAAGGGTTGCGAAAACAGCGTTGAAAGGTGCGCGAGCAACTCGAAGATGGCGGGTGTATGGACAAGAAAACAAACTAAGGCGAGTAATCCAGTCAGCGTAAGCGGTACCACCAGAGGAGCAGCCAGAACATTTGCGAAAACTGAGTAGGGCATGAACTGCTCGCTGAGGATGAGAATCAGTGGAGCCGTCCAGAGACTCGCAGCACATGGAACGGCAATGATTTCAGCCAGCAACTTAGGTAGTACGCACTCCAACAAGCGCGTGAGCGCAGGTGCGATGACAATGAGTGCCACGGTGGCAAAAAGTGACAGCAGAAAACCAAAGTTAAGGCTGAGCTCAGGTCTAAGCAATAAGAGAAAAAGGACGGCGGTGGAGAAGACGGGCAACGCTGATTTTCCGCTCCCCATCACCAAAGCTATTGCTCCCACCATGCCCATGCACCAGGCGCGGATGACCGACCCCTCCCAACCCACCAGAGTGGCATAAGCCAATGTACCTGTCCATGCCAGCATAATTAGGGGTGTCCGCCGTACGTAAAAGAGCTGACCGAACCTATAAATCACCATAAAGATGAGCGTGATATTTGCACCCGATACAGCCGTCAAATGAAGCAAACCTGCCACCTTAAAGTCGCCTTTTGTATCCGCAAGCATGGAGCTGTCGTCGCCATAGGCTAGCCCGAGCAGAAGCGCCGTCTGGTCTGCTGAAATTGCGCTCAGAGTAGCACTTCGTACAGAGTCTTTAAGTTGAATAACCTGCGATGGCGTAGCTGGAGGCTGGTGAGCCGTAATATGGGGCTTTTCTAGCTGAACCTTTCCCTTCTCCTCACTGAGTATGCCGACTACTTCTATCTCTGTGGACTTCTGAACAGGTTCCGGAAGAAACGTTATGACAGATCGAGCAAAGGTATGTTTTTGTCCTGCGCACTGGATGAAGTCAACGTCCAGTTCGGTGAGGGATGACCCCGTGCTGGTTTGGCGGGAAGAACGGACTTCTGCGTGAAGGCGAGCTGCATGATGAGAGCACTGGTCCACGACCGTCTGGTCGTTGAAATAGCCCTGTGCTGCTAAGGAAAGAACCTCCAAGCTTGCAAAAACTAGACACACCACTATCTGCGACTGGGCTTTGGAGAGCCAGGACAATGACTGGAATGAAGAACTTCCTATTCGAAAGAGAACCCCTATCGCCAGAGTAGCTAGCAGTATGGAGACAAGCGCTTTGCTACCCCACAGCATGAAGATGATGAGGAGAACAAGAACAAAGAAGCTGCTCAAAAAGAGCCTAAAATCCATGAGTTTTGGCTTTTGCGCCTCATGAATCTTCTCGTCTTTACCCTGAATTGTCGCTAGAAACTTCCGTCGGATATGTGCGGGAGAATTCATCCGACACTAACCAAGGGTGTAATATTTTCCATCATGGCGGGTCCGATACCAGGAACGCCATCTAAATCTTCGACCGATGTAAATGATCCTATTGATTCCCGGTATTCGATGATTTTTTCAGCCAACTTGGGTCCGACTCGAGGTAGCTTTTCGAGTTCTTCTGCGGTAGCAGTGTTCAAATTAATCAGAGTTGTTCCCGGTGAGGAAGCCTGCTGAGATGGCGCTAGTTCTTTACTTGCCTGAGCAGCCTGTGGTGCTGCCTCTATCTGTTCACCCTGGCGGGGAACTAGAATTTGTACCCCGTCCTGAACTGGTTGAGCTAGATTAATCCGGTTAAGATCTGCCTCTGGCAGTGCTCCCCCAGCAGTTTTAAGGGCATCCCCCCAACGCATAGTTGATTCCAGGGTGTACAGTCCCGGTCTTTTGACAGCACCTGCCACATGAACCTGTACAGATGACATCGAAGCGGAGGAATGTGCTGTAGCTCCGGCGGATTCAGAAACCGGTTTTTGAGATGCTCCCTCTGTATCTTCTAGTGCAAGGGATGATGTAGTCAGTGGAACGGTTTCAGGATCATCGGGGGAAAAGATACTGTTCCAGAGAAATAAACCCAAAAGAGCAACAACGCCCACTGCCAGCACTGCGATGATGGTCTTAAACGGAATGCTCCAACGATACCTATTGCCGAAGCCTGAAGTAACTTCTTGTTCAGGAAATATCTCTAGTTCCTCGTAGAGGCTCTCAGCACGTCCGTCTGAATCGGCCCAAGCATTATCTTCGCCCTCGTCAATGACATCATCGGAGAAGTTGTCCAAGGAATTGTCCCAGGTATTTTCTGGTTTAAGACGGCGGGCGCGAAGAATGCGATCAGGATGCTCTCTTGGGGTGGGGTCGCTACGGTGACTCATGCAATGAACGCTAGAACAAAAGTGAGTTGCTCATTTCTTACTGAGTCGCAATCTGTGGATAACCGAGCTGATTTCTCTTAATCCACAGGTTCTCGTACCTCATTTGGTCAGTTCTTGCAGATTGTTAATAGACAGCCACCGCTAAGGCTCCTAACCCTGTGTGCGCGCAGAGTACCGCAGGTAGGGGCGAAATAAGAATATTCGACGAAAACTCGTTTGCCTCAATCCAGCTTTCTAACTCGGATCGGTTAGCTGAAAAATGTGCCCCCACAATAGCTCCGGTAGCAATTGGAGTTCGTTCATGCTCAGGATAAAACTCAACTGCATGGCGTCGATCGCTTTCCCTCTTGCAATGAGCAGCAAGGAGGTCTTTGGCTCGTTCTATTGTTCGAGGGCGCTCTAGATATATCAATTTTCCATCTTCGACCGTGGCAACAGGACGAATTTGGAGGAGCTGCCCCACACGCGCTAAAGCAGGACTAACACGCCCTCCCCTTTTTAACGCATCGAGTGTTGGAATATAAAAGAAGAGCTGAATATTCTCACAGATTTCGTGGGCGATTTCTGCCAGTTCTCGCGGGTTTTCAAGGGTTTGCGCCAACTCATGGATTTTCAGTACTGCCCACCCCAGGGCTAGCGCTACTGTCTGGGAATCTACCACAATGATTTTTGCTGAAAAATCTTTTGCTGCAGTCCGAGCTACATCATAGGTACTAGATAACTCAGAGGAAAGATGTAACGAGAGAACCGTTTCAAAGCCCTGGTTCAGCAAATCTCGGTAGGTATTTTGAAATGCACCGATTGACGGGCTGGCTGTCTTAATAGTGTGACCTAACGCATGGGCGAGAGCAATGCGTTCACCTACTTCATCCTCTGAAAGATGACCAAGACTGCTTCCTTCAATCTCTACCGAAAGCGGCACCACTGCAAAACCTCCACACTTCTGAAGTTTGAGAATCATTTCAGAAGGAAGGGCAGCAGAAGAGTCCGTAACAATCGCAATTTTTTGCATACGAAGATTAGTGGCGGATACGAATATTCATTCGTATCCGCCACTTCGCCTTTAATTAGATAACGATATTGACGAGTTTTGGAGCTCGGACAATCACCTTGCGCACCGTAGCATCGCCAATAATTTTTTGAATAGTTTCAGACGCCACAGCAAGGGCTTCCAAATCCTGCTCAGAAATATCCTTCGAGACTTCCAAGCGATCTTTAACTTTGCCCTTGATCTGGACGATAGCGGTTACCGTATCATCAATCAGTTGAGCTTCATCAATTGCGGGCCAGCCAGCTTCGAGAACCGGCTGGGTATGCCCGAGCATGTGCCAGATATCTTCTGCTGTATAAGGAGCGTAAAGAGACAGTAAAATAGCTATTGCTTCAGCGGCTTCACGCACTGCGGGATCTGCCGAACCAGCACCAGAATCAATGGCCTTGCGGGTAGCGTTCACCAATTCCATGGTGCGTGCAACGAGAACGTTGAATTTACCATTTTCAACCTGTTCTGCGGCGTCGTGCATCGTGCGGTGGACTAGCTGATGCAACTTCTTATCACCGGTTGCAAAATCGACGCCAGGTTCACTGGTGACATCTTGACCAATACGCCAGGCACGGGCCAGAAACTTCTGGGCGCCGCCGGGAGATACATCTGCCCAGTCGACGTCGTCCTCCGGCGGAGAAGCAAACACCATGGTGGTACGCACTGCATCGACGCCAAACTGATCTAGCTGTTCGCCAAGATTAACACCATTACCCAAGGACTTTGACATCGCCTTACCCTGGTTGAGTACCTGCCCCTGGTTCATTAATTTCTTAAAAGGCTCACCGTGCTCAATCAATCCTAAGTCACGCACTACCTTGGTGAAGAAACGTGCATAAAGCAAATGCAAAATAGCATGCTCGACGCCGCCGACATACATGTCGACCGATCCCCACTTCTTCATTTCTGCAGGGTCAAAAGGACCGCCCTCAAACTGTGGAGAAACATAGCGCAGGAAATACCAGGATGAATCGACAAAGGTATCCATCGTGTCTGAATCGCGCTTAGCCGGTTTGCCGCACTGAGGACAATCTACTGAGTTCCAAGCATCGTCAGCAGCCAAGGGTGACTGTCCCTGAGGAGCCAGGTCTTCGCCCTTCAGATTATCGGGCAACGTCACGGGTAGCTGATTTTCAGGTACCAAGACCTCGCCGCAATCCTCGCAGTGAATTACAGGGATCGGCGTGCCCCAAAAACGCTGACGTGATAGCAACCAGTCACGCAAACGGTAGATAGTTTTACCTTCACCGGTTCCCGAAGCTTCAATAATCTCAATCGCTTTCTGAAGCGCTTCCTTCTGAGGAAGTCCCGAAAGCTCGCCGGAATTGATGAGAGTTCCCTCTCCGGTGGTGGCAATACCGGTTTCAGCTGGGTCTTCCTCACCAGTTTCAATAACAGTGACAACAGGAATATCGAACTTCTTCGCGAAATCAAGATCGCGCTGATCATGCGCAGGAACAGCCATAATTGCGCCTGTACCATAATCTGCCAGAACATAATCCGATGCCCAAATGGGAAGCTTCTCACCCGTCAAAGGATTCACGGCATAGCGCCCGGTGAAGACACCGGTCTTCTCGCGCTCAGTAGACTGACGGTCAATATCAGACAAAGCCTTAATAGACTCCCGATAGGCCTCAAGCTCTTCCCTCTTCTCCTCAGATACAATTTCCAAAGCTAAATCTGAGTCAGCAGCAACCACAAAGAAAGTAGCACCGTAAAGGGTATCTGGTCGAGTGGTAAAGACGGTAATATCCGTTGCGTCCTGGCTCCCTTGCGCTTCTATAGCAAAACGGACTTCCGCTCCCTCCGAACGTCCAATCCAGTTTCTCTGCATAGCCAAAACACGATCGGGCCACTGACCCTCTAGCTGCTTCATATCTTCAAGCAGCTCTTCAGCGTAGTCAGTAATCTTGAAGTACCACTGATTCAAGGACTTCTTAGTAACAGCTGTACCGCACCGCTCACACTCGCCATTGACCACCTGTTCATTGGCAAGCACAGTCTGATCCTTAGGGCACCAATTCACCTGAGAATACTTGCGGTACGCAAGACCCCTCTTATAGAACTGCTCAAAAAGCCACTGAGTCCAACGATAATATTCAGGATCAGATGTATGCAGACGACGAGACCAGTCCACCATAATGCCATAACGCTTAAAAGAATTAGCCTGAGTCTCAATATTCTTATAGGTCCACTCTTTCGGATGAGTATTATTCTTAATCGCCGCATTTTCTGCAGGCAAACCAAAAGAATCCCAGCCGATAGGATGCAGAACATCAAAGCCCTGCTGCTTCCAATAACGCGCATTCACGTCCCCAATCGCAAATGCCTCCGCGTGTCCCATATGCAAATCCCCAGAAGGATAGGGGAACATATCCAGAACGTAACGGCGCTCCTTAGCGGGATCGTTAGTGGGTGAAAAGACTCCTGTCTCCTCCCAATAAGGCTGCCACTTAGCCTCAATTTCCTGGAAGTCGTAGGACTTTTCTTGAGATTCTGCAGGTTCTACCTCAGCTGACACAGCGGTAATTCCTTCAATTCGATGGGTGATAACGCGGTACACGTTCCCGGTGCAACCGCGAACGTGTACATTCCTACACATTCTAGCTTGAAACCCAAAGACGAGCAGGCACCAAAGATGGCAGGGTAAAGTGCTATTAAACAAACTTCTACCCACATACGTGAGATGCGAGCACGCTAGATGAGTGAACAAGGCGAAATTTTTGAACCTATCCCGCAAAATGTATCTGCAGGTACAGAGCACGTTACGTGCATCCTAGGCGCTCGCACACGCTACTGGGAGTATGGAAAACTTGACGGCACTCCCCTCGTTTTAGTGCACGGTTTTCGCGGCGACCACCACGGGTTAGAACTGATTACCCACTATCTCGCGCAGTTTAGAGTAATTGTTCCTGATTTGCCTGGGTTTGGAAAAAGCGATGCTCTCCCCGGGATCCAACATCATCTCTCAACCTATGCTGCTTGGTTAGATGAATTTCTGCACCATGTGGTGAAGCAAGAAACTATTTATCTGGTAGGCCATAGTTTTGGGTCCATAGTATGTAGCTACTTTGCCGCTAATAGACCCGAACGGATCCGTCGTCTTGCTCTGATTAATCCCATTAGCCAGCCTGCTCTGGAGGGCAACCAAAAGGTGTTGTCTCGTTTAGCTGATCTTTACTATTCAGCTGGAGAAAAACTTCCGGCCCCGTTAGGGTTCAGCCTTCTGAGGTCGTCCATTGTAACTATGCTTTCAAGCAAATTCATGGCCAAAAACAAGGATAAGAAACTCCAACGGTATATTGATGGTCAGCATCATGCCTACTTTGGAAACTTCACATCACGCCGGGCTCTGCTCGAAGCCTATCGAACTTCAGTGAGTGAAACAGCTGCCCGCTATGCCCCTTCAATTCTTATCCCAACTCTCATGATTGTGGCAGAAAAAGACGATTTGGGCACTCTAGAGACCCAGCATTCTATGGCTCAGAGCATCCCCCACTGCACCCTGAAAATCATCCCGCGGGTAGGGCACCTCATCCACTACGAAACCCCCCGACGCGCGGCCCACCTGATCTCAGATTTTTTTGAAGGAAACTCATGCGATTACTCATAGACGCACGCTACGTTCGCGTTGGATTTCACGACGGCATCAGCCGCTATACTGCTTCCCTCCTCCAAGCCCTATATGACCTCAAGCAAAAAGATCACCCCCTTACCCATGATATCGACATCGTCATGGCGGTGAGTGAAGACGGTCAACTGCAGATGCTCCCCCCTTTCCCCCATCTCAGATTGCACTCTCCCACAGGTGTACTCGAACCCTTCAGCGCGCTGATTCTCAACCGATATCGCCCCGATATAGTGTTTTCCCCCATGCAAACCATGGGTAGCTGGGGTAGAAAATTCAAGTTAGTCCTCACCCTCCACGACCTGATTTACTACTCTTATCCCCAACCACCCAGCTTTCTTCCCTTACCCGTGCAATGGGGCTGGCGCCTCTTCCATCAAACTTATTCTCCCCAGCGTTTTCTTCTCAACGGCGCCGACGCTGTCACCACGGTTTCCCACACCACCGCAGCACTGATTCGTACCCACCGGCTTACCCGCCGTCCTCTCTGGATCATCCCTAATGCTCCACAACAAGTAGAAACAGGAACACCCTTACCCCAGAGTCAACGAACTAAGAAACTCATCTATATGGGTTCTTTCATGCCCTACAAAAATGTAGAAACCCTTCTACAAGCCATGCATGAATTACCGGAGTACGAACTCCATCTCCTCTCAAAAATTCCTGCCGCCCGACAAACAGAACTAGAACCGCTCACCGCACCAAACACCCACTTCCACCACGGTGTAACTGATGCTGAATATCGCCAACTTCTTCACGATAGTTTTGCACTCTTGACTGCATCCAAGGCAGAGGGCTACGGGTTGCCCGTCGTCGAAGCTCAATCGGCGGGGTGCCCCGTCGTCATCAGCGACATAGAAATATTCCAGGAAATCGCGCCTCACAGCCTTCGATTCGACACAGATAACCCTTACGGTCTCGTCAAAAAAATCAGAGAGCTTGAAAACCCCGATACCTACGCCAGCATCCAAAAGTTAGGACGACTCGACGCCGCTCAATACAGCTGGGAAGAATCGGCGCTAAAGTTATTGGGTCACCTCAAAAACCTCTAACACGATGGTTTACAAAATATCTAGACCATCGCATTTGATGTTGACCGGCTCCATCTTTAGTGCGGCATTTGACGCCCGGTGGGCCCGCAACGCGCCCGTTACTGTATCGCCCTGGGCGTAGCTGAAAAATAAAAGAGTCTGAAAACGGTCCTCATCTGAAAAATCATCTACTTCGATAGGACCGCGCTGGGTAACACCGGCTGGCATATTAAGAGTTTCTAAGAAGTGAATGATGCCCTTTTCAGTACCTGTAATGGTGGCGGTTCGTACAGCAGGGGGAAGCTTCAGTTCTGCTCGCTCATCTAATTCCCAGAGCGCAAATCGAGCTGGATCCCACCGTTTCAATGCCTCAACCGCAGGCGAATGGCTAGCAGTTATGACAACCTGACCCCCCTCAGCAAAGGAACGGGTCAACGCGGCCGCATTGAGCCACTTACGCAAAGCAACCTCAGGGGCGCGAAGGGAATCTCTTTGTAGCATCGAATCAGCATCGAGCAGAATGGTGGCAGCATATCCTCGCGGTGAAACTGGCTCAGCACCAGGAGTCGCAACAACTAACGCAGGATAATCCCCAATTTTTGCCACAACGTTTTCCCCGCTTGAAGAAATAACGGGAACATTGGGAAAGGCCCGTCCTAGTTCTTCAGCAGTTCTGATTGCCCCTGCCACATTGTGTCGAAATTGATCAAATCCACACTCCCCGCATTGCCAATGGCTGGCTAAGCGTCCGCACCATCCGCAGGCTGGAACTTGACCCTGACTATGGATAATCAATGGCCCATGACACTCACTACAGCGGGCCGCCATGCGGCATCTCTGGCAGGATAACGCCGGTAAATATCCGCTGCGGGAGACCTGAATCAATACCGGTCCCCGAATGAGCCCAGCTCGCGCTGTCTCAAAAGCCAAGTGAGGAATTCGCGCGGTTGCCGCCAAGGGATCCCGCGCTAGCTGATAATCGGAGCCAGTATCGACGACGCGCGGGGTGTGCTCGCGTACCACCTCACGCGGTGCTGCCAGAAAACTTGCCCATCGGCTTCTGACCAGACGCGCAGTTTCGCTACTCATGCTAAAGCCAGCAAACAGAGCTGCCGCCCGGTGCTCCGTAGCTCTGATCAGTAAAACATCGCGGGCATGGCAGTAAGGGGCTCTTTGCTCGATGAGGTTGGAGTCACCGTCGTCCCACAGCATCACCAATCCCAAATTATCTACGGGGGCATAGGCGGCAGATCGAGTCCCTAACACAACTGGTGTATTTCCCCATTTGACGTTCAGATATGCCCGGTAGCGGTCCGTCGGCTTATCAGCTGAGGTAAGCCGCGCTATCAGTGATTGATCTATCCGCTGACTCACAGCAGTATAAAGTCGGTCTAAGTCTTTGATATTGGGAACTACTGCAACAACAGATTTGCCTTGGTGTGCAGTCTGTTGAATCGCAATTGCAAACAAATCTTCCCAGGAGCCTTCATCGTCCGCAGGCAAGACGGTCAAAACAGCCCGTGTGGGTGCGCCCTCCCCCAAATCTTCAATGAATTCGGGTCCACCCGTATAGTGGGAATAATTTTCTGGGTCTGCTGGCGGAGCAACCTCAGGGAGCGACTCGACTTTCTCCAAAGTTTTCTCCACGCTCGCGATACGTGGCGGAACCGCCAATCGAAGAACGTTCGACATCACATTGGCATAGCGTTCTGCCAGTCGCTCCGCTAAATCAAAGATATCCTCAGTGACTACAGAAATAGGGGAAACGACGTCGTCAATGAATTTCAGCCTACCCATAAATTTTGTGTGCTGAATTCTCCGGCGAATATATCCAGTGAGCTTTTGTTCTCCTAGATGAACGCGAACCCGCACACCGATTTGAGCACTCTCATCTAGTTCTAGGGGCACTAGGTAATCGAAATATCTATCTAGATGCGGAACATCTGTTTCTAGCAAGACCTGCGCCACGGGTAGCTCAGGTGCAACTGGACGACCACCAAAGCTCGAAGCGGGCTCCAACCCCTGAATCCCCTCAAATAAATCAGTTTGAAGGGATTCAGGGTTTTCGCTGTGAGTCATAGACCTATTTTAGCCATTAACAACGGAGAGTAAATCATCTTTTCGGTCTGTCCGCTCCCAGGTAAAGTTCGCATTTTCACGCCCAAAGTGACCGTTTGCCGCGGTTTGTGCGTAAATGGGGCGTCGCAAATCTAGATCTCGAATAATTGCCAGGGGGCGCAAGTCAAAGACTTCTCGGATAGCGTTCTCAATTTTTTCCGGAGCAACTTTTTCCGTGCCGAATGTTTCGACATACAACCCAACGGGTGATGCCTGCCCGATAGCATATGCAACCTGAACTTCTGCACGATCAGCCAATCCAGCTGCCACGACGTTCTTTGCCACCCAGCGCATTGCATAAGCAGCGGATCGGTCAACCTTAGAAGGGTCCTTACCAGAAAACGCGCCACCGCCGTGGCGGGAGAAACCGCCGTAGGTATCGACAATAATCTTACGACCGGTCAAACCGGCGTCACCCACAGGTCCTCCCTGAACAAACTGACCTGCGGGGTTAATGATGTATTTGGTGTGAGAGGTATCAAGGTCTAATCCCTCAAGAACCGGAGAAATAACATAATTTCTGATATCGGTTTCAAGATCCCTCAAATCGTAATCGCGGACATGCTGAGTGGATACCACTACAGTGTCAACTGAAACGGGGCGGTCGCCGTCATATCCCAAGGTAACCTGAGTCTTGCCGTCTGGTCGTAGGCCTTCTAGCGAACCATCCTTGCGAACGGAGGTCAGGCGTTCAGAGAGACGATGTGCTAGCCAGATAGGAGCTGGCATGAGAACATCTGTCTCATTCGACGCGTAGCCGAACATGATGCCCTGATCTCCTGCGCCCTGCTTATCCAGTTCGTCATCGGATCCCTGTCGAATTTCCAAAGAATTGTATACGCCTGCGTTGATATCAGGAGACTGCTCGCCGATAGAGACGGAGACGCCACAGAACTCCCCGTCAAAACCATGGGTGGAGGAATTATAGCCAATATCTAAGATTGTTTGACGCACAATAGAAGGAATCTCTACATAAGCGTTAGTCGTTACTTCGCCAGCCACATGGACTTGACCGGTGGTAACCATTGTTTCCACGGCAACATTGGAATGAGGATCTTTTTCTAGGAGTGCGTCCAGAATAGAGTCCGAAATCTGGTCACAGATTTTATCGGGGTGTCCCTCTGTTACCGATTCACTGGTAAACAATCTTAAATGAGAGGTATTAGAAGAAGTCACGTATCTACTCTACTCGCTAACTCGCTGGGAAGAACTGGTCAAAGGTTCACTGAGATGCTGGGCCACCGCCAGCAACAGTTCTGAAGAAACTTCTTCCTTAGTTCCCTCACAATGAATCTCTTGATTATTAAATTTACTCAGGATAGTCAACGCATTACTATCAGTGCCGAACCCCGCATTGTTGCTGACGTCGTTGACGGCGAGAAAATCACAGCCTTTACGCACAAGCTTTTCTCGTCCGAGAGACAGATAACTCTTCTCCGCAGATCCTGTTTCTGCGGCGAACCCAACGATGACGGCTGGTTGTTGCTGTTTCTCCTGCTGACGTCGCACCACTATCTCACGCAGAATATCAGGGTTGCGAACCAGCTCGATGGTTGGAGCATCATTGGTATCGGCGTTTTTCTTTATCTTAAATTCTTCATAAGCAACCGGTCTGAAATCAGCTACTGCTGCTGCCATGATAAGAATGTCGGCATCTCGGGATAAATTCTCAACCTGATTTTTGAGTTCCAATCCAGTAGATACTCTGACCGTAGAAATATCTTCTGGAATATCAATATCAACATGTGCACAGATGAGTTTAACCTCTGCACCCATTCGTTGAGCCACTTGGGCAAGGGCTATCCCCTGCTTTCCCGATGACTTATTACCCAAGAACCTTACCGGATCAAGCGGCTCGCGGGTACCGCCTGCTGTAATAACAACACGCTTACCATCTAACGCTAAGGAATTGGGATCTGTCAGGGAAGAGAGTTCCCCACGTTGTTCGATTACTTCCAATGCGGCGGAGAAAATGTCTTCAGGTTCAGGCATCCTCCCCACGCCCGAATCAGGGCCGGTTAAGCGTCCATGCGCAGGTGGGATAATTTCATAACCAAAAGAGCGTAGTCTCTGCACATTTTCTTGCGTGGCTGGATGCTCCCACATCTGCGTATGCATAGCAGGGGCCAAGATGACGGGAGCATGAGTTGTCAAAACCGTAGCAGTCAGTAAATCGTCTGCACGACCCTGCGCTAATCGAGACATTAAATCAGCGGTTGCAGGAGCGATAACCACTGCATCAGCTTCATCAGCTTGACGGACATGGTTTACATCCTCCACCCGCTCAAAAACTGAGGTGGAGACAGGATTCGAACTCAGAGCTTCCAGCGTGGGCTTACCAATGAACTGAAGAGCCGCTTCAGTGGGCATGGCGATTACTTCATGACCAGCTTTAGAGAATAAGCGAAGGAGCATCGTGGCTTTATAAGCCGCGATGCCCCCTCCAATACCAACTACAATACGCATCTTATCTGAGACGGTACGCTTACTCTGAAGCCTCTGCTGAAGGATCTACGTACTCAACCTCAGCAGCCGAACCAAATTCTTCAAGATAGAAATCACCGGCAAGGAAAGCCGAAGGTTCAGCATCATGAATCAAGTCGCCGTTTTCGTCGAACTTTCCATCAACAACATGGTGGTTCTGAATGAGACCTTCGTTGATTTCACGCATAGCAACGGAAAGCGACTTCTCATTGGGCTCGCTATCCACCAACGGACCAACATGATCAAATAGGTTGTCATGTAGCTGTGAGTAGTAAGCATTAATCTGGCGGGCACGACGAGCGCCAAAAATCACCAAACCATACTTGGACTCCGCCTTCTCGATGAGGGCATCCGCGCTGGGATTGATGATTCCTTCTTCATTGTGTGCGTTTGCCACGAATACTCCAATAAAAATTGATCACTGCATACTCTGATTTAAGCATGCACAAGACAAAGGACAAGTATATCGAACACTAGCTGTTTTTGCATTAAAAAACCTGTGCTCTCCAGGTGGGGAGAAGCACAGGTTTTTGTTTTAGGACCGAGATATACCCATGAGCTGAATAATTTGCTCAGCCGCTGTTGCGACGTCGTCGTTAATCACGGTGTGGTCAAATTCAGGTTCCGCAGCCAATTCAATTTTGGCAGTTTCTAAACGTGCCTCTTGTTCTTGGGCTGATTCGGTACCTCTTCCCACGAGGCGATTCACGAGTTCATTCCAACTAGGAGGAGCAAGGAAAATGAGGTTTGCTTCAGGCATGTTATTGCGAATTTGCCGGGCACCTTGCAAGTCAATTTCCAACAACACTGGACGGTTCGCTTCCAATGCCCTGTTGACCATAGACCGCATCGTGCCGTATCGATAGCTGTTATGAACCTGAGCCCATTCAAGCATTTGGCGATTCTCCACCATCGAATCGAATTCCTCATCCGATACAAAGTAATAGTGAACGCCTTCTTCTTCCCCCGGTCGCGGATCGCGTGTGGTGGCTGAAACTGAGAACCAAACTTCGGGATAATGCTCCCGAATATATTGAGAGACGGTTCCCTTGCCGACTGCCGTGGGGCCTGCCAGCACCGTCAATTGATTCTTTATTTCAGTCACGTATATCGCCTACCGTTCTAGATAATCAATGAGTGCGCGGCGCTGGTGAACACCTAGTCCACGCAGGCGGCGCGATGTTGCAATATTCAACTCCCGCAGAATTGCCTCTGCGCGAACTTCCCCGATGCTGGGCAGAGCCATCAGCAAATCGGTTACTTTGAGTCTACTCACTGCTTCATCAGAATCGGAACGCTCAAGAACTTCAGAGATGGTGATTTTACGATTCTTGATGGAATCTTTTACTTCTGCGCGGATAGTGCGTGCAACTTTTGCTTTTTCGCGAGCTGCTGCGCGTTCTTCTTCGGTGAGTGGGCGAAGTGCCATTTTTATTCCCCTTTGTAGGTATAAGCGAAGTGATTAATAGGTGCGAACCTTTCCGAAAACAAATGTGGAACGTACCCTTAGGAACGTTCCACATTGCCTATCGGTTAGCTTTAATCTAACACTTAGGGGGACATAGTTTTTTGTATTACTTGTGAGTAACTATTTTGTTTGTACTAACCAATTCAGAATTCAATCAAATAAACGACGACGCCATATTGAAGTGTCAGCTATTAGATTTCAATAAGTCCGAATTTGCTAATTCGATCGAATCAATGAGAGCTTCAACACATGGACCGTGTCGTAGGATTCCACGGCTTGAATTGACCAAAATCTGGCTCTCACTACCGTGAAAAGTAGCGAATAGCGACGCCGCACTTGCTCCTTGAGCACCATAGCCAGGTGCCAAAATAGGTCCGTTGAATTGAGATAAATCAATCTCCAGCTCACGCAGGGCTTCCCCCACCGTGGCGCCTACAACCAATCCGCAAGAGCCCATTGTTTCGAATCCTTGCCGTGAGTTTTCTTCCGTAGCGGCTTCGATGATTTGTTTGGCGACTGAATTAGTCTGCCCTACATGCTGAATGGTTTTACCCTCGGGATTAGAAGTCAGAGCTAATACAAAAGTACCTTTATCATGCTGCTGCGCTAGGTCTAATGCAGGGCGAAGAGACTCGAAACCCAAATAAGGGCTGAGAGTCACTGAATCAGTGGAAAGAGGGCTTCTCTCCCCCAGCCAGGTATCTGCATAGGCAGACATGGTAGATCCGATATCTCCCCTCTTTGCATCGGCAATCATCAAGATATTCAGTTGTCGCGCTTCAGCCAGCACCTCTTCCAAGACTTTAAAACCCTCTGAACCATGTCGTTCAAAAAGCGCTACCTGAGGCTTGACTGCAGCGACCCGTCCCCGAGCGGCGTCCAAGATCTTTTCCGAGAAAGTTGCCAGAGCTGCAGGGGTATCTTCCAGCCCCCACTGCTGCAACAATCCAGGGTGGGGATCGATGCCCACGCATAACTGCCCCGATGACTTCATTGCCTGAGCTAGCCGATCCCCAAAACCTAGATTCGTGTTCATAATTAGCCACGTGCCTTCTGAGCGTCGAGTAAGGAAGATTCATGTTGCTGGAGGCTCATGACTTCCCAGCTCGGCTCACGCATTGCCTGTATACCCTGTACCGCTGCGCCAAATTCGGACACGGTGGTTACAATCGGGACACCCAAGGAAGTGGCTGCTGCTCGAATCTCATAGCCATCTCCTCGCGCCTGTCCGCCTCCGCTAGGCGAATTGAGAATCAACGCGATTTCTCCGGCATTAATCATGTCTACAATAGATTTCTCACCGTTCTGGGTTTCTTGGATCTTAGGAACAACAGTGGAAGAAATGCCATTACGACGCAGCACATCGGCAGTCCCCCCGGTAGAAACAATTTCAAACCCAAGATTCTCTAGCATGCGCACGTAAATAATAGAACTGCGCTTATCCTTGTTGGCAACCGAAACAAATACTTTACCTTCGGTGGGAAGGGGCGCTCCAATGGCTGCCTCCGCTTTAGCAAAAGCAGCGTCGAAGTTGCGGTGCAAGCCCATAACTTCGCCCGTCGAACGCATCTCTGGGCTCAGCAGGGAATCCACAACGATGCCTTCTGGAGTGCGGAAACGGCTGAAGGGCAGAACAGCTTCTTTGACCGCGATGGCGGTCTCTGCAGGCAACGAAGCGCCGTCCATTGCCGTGGGCAGAATGCCTTCTTTTTTCAGATCAGTAATAGTCTTACCCGTTCCGATGAGAGCGGCCGCCTTAGCCATTTGTACGCCCGTTGCCTTCGAAACAAAAGGAACGGTGCGTGATGCACGGGGATTCGCCTCAATTACGTAGAGAATATCCGACTGAAGAGCAAACTGGATATTGATGAGACCCTTGACGCCAACACCTTGAGCAATTTTGAATGTAGCATCCTTGACTCGATCGATGACGTCGGGAGCCAATGTAATCGGTGGCAGTGTACATGCAGAGTCGCCTGAGTGAATGCCAGCTTCTTCGATGTGCTCCATGACGCCGCCAAGGTACATCTCTTCGCCGTCGTAGAGTGCGTCTACGTCAATTTCGATGGCGTCCTCAAGGAACTTATCGATGAGCGCAGGTTGCGAGGGAGAAACCTCGGTTGCATTTTCTAAATAGCGTGCGAGCTGTTCTTCCTCATACACAATTTCCATTCCGCGACCGCCCAACACATAGGACGGGCGAACTAGTACGGGGTAGCCAATTTCATCCGCAATACGCTTCGCGTTCTCGAAAGTATAGGCAGTCCCGTTCTTGGGCGAGAGAAGATTTGCATTTTCCAGAACACGGGAGAATTCACCGCGATCTTCGGCAAGATCAATAGCTTCAGGGGTGGTGCCGAGAATCGGAATTCCTGCGTCCTTCAAAGCCTGGGCAAGCTTCAACGGAGTCTGACCACCTAGCTGTACGAAGACACCCAGGAGACCGCCGGTTCGACGTTCAGCTTCTACAATTTCCAGAACATCCTCAAGGGTGAGCGGCTCAAAGTACAGGCGAGTTGAAATGTCGTAGTCGGTCGAAACTGTTTCGGGATTGCAGTTAACCATGACAGTTTCATAGCCTGCCTGGCGCAGCACCATGGAGGCATGCACACAGGAATAATCAAATTCAATACCCTGGCCGATGCGGTTCGGACCGGAACCCAGAATCATGATTGAAGGCTTTTCGTGTTCTGCGACTTCATCTTCTAAGTCATATGAAGAGTAGTGATAGGGCGTGAAAGCTTCGAATTCTGCTGCACAGGTATCCACAGTCTTGAAGACTGGGCGGATATTAAGTGCATGACGAATACCGCGGACTACTTCTTCGCTGTGTCCGCAAATCTCGCCGATTTGTGCATCAGAGAACCCGTGGCGCTTAGCCAGATGTAGCGAACTTTCGTCGAGAGAGCCCTGAGTGATTTCTTCAGCGACTTCGTTCAGAAGCTGTAGCTGATCGATAAACCAGGGATCAATCTTTGTTGCTTCATGAATTTGTTCGAGAGTCGCTCCCGCCAGCAACGCGCGCTGTACCTGGTGAATACGCTCGGTGGTAGGGACTTTCATCGCTTCGAGCAACTCATTGATCTGATCCGCTGAAAGATTCTCCTTCTTGAAAGAGAAAGATGATCCCTTCTGCTCCAGCGATCGCATTGCTTTTTGAAGTGCCTCAGTGAAGTTACGGCCCATTGCCATCGCTTCGCCTACAGACTTCATAGTGGTAGTCAACGTAGAGTCAGCCGCGGGGAATTTCTCGAAAGCGAAGCGGGGAACCTTCACGACGACGTAGTCGAGGGTTGGCTCGAAGGACGCCGGTGTCTTCTGGGTGATATCGTTGGGAATTTCATCCAGAGTGTAACCCAAAGACAGCTTGGTAGCGATTTTTGCAATCGGGAAACCAGTGGCTTTCGATGCTAGCGCGGACGAGCGAGATACACGAGGGTTCATTTCAATAACAATGATGCGCCCGGTCTGTGGGTCAACCGCGAACTGGATGTTGCATCCACCAGTGTCCACGCCGACTTCACGAATAACGTTGATAGAAATATCGCGTAGCTTCTGATATTCGCGATCGGTCAGAGTGAGTGCAGGTGCTACGGTGATGGAATCGCCTGTATGCACGCCCACAGGGTCGAAGTTCTCGATAGAGCAGACAACTACCACGTTGTCGTTCTTATCGCGCATCATTTCCAGTTCGTATTCTTTCCATCCGAGGATGGATTCCTCAAGCAGAACCTCGCTGGTGGGGCTGTACTGGATACCCGCGCCGGCAATGCGGTAAAGGTCTTCTTCGTTGTAGGCAAGACCTGAGCCGAGACCACCCATGGTAAAGGATGGGCGAACAACCATGGGGTATCCGAGGATTTCAGCAGCCTTCAACGCCTCTTCCATCGAGTGCACAATTTCAGATCGCGCGGATTCGCCGCCGGCACGTTCTACTACGCCTTTGAAGGCTTCGCGGTTTTCGCCGAGGTTGATAGCCTCAATGTTTGCTCCGATAAGCTCTACGTTGTACTTTTCCAGCACACCTGCGGCATCAAGTTCGATGGCTGCGTTCAATGCAGTCTGGCCGCCGAGGGTTGGCAGGATAGCGTCGGGCTTTTCCTCGGCGATGATCTTCTCGATAACCTCGGGAATGATGGGTTCGATGTAGGTTGCATCGGCGAACTCGGGGTCAGTCATGATGGTCGCGGGATTCGAGTTGACGAGAATGACGCGCACGCCTTCTTCTTTCAACACGCGTAGTGCCTGCGTACCAGAGTAATCAAACTCTGCTGCCTGTCCAATAACAATCGGGCCGGAACCAATTACCAGAACGGAATTGAGATCTTTTCTGCGTGGCATAATCTATTATTTCCTTCGTTCGTCTTAGTTCTTGTGCTCGAGCATGAGGTCTACAAAGCGGTCAAAAAGGTAGGCCGCATCGTGCGGTCCCGCTGCAGCTTCTGGGTGGTACTGAACGGAAAATGCAGGAATGTCGAGGCAACGGAGTCCTTCCACCACGTTGTCGTTGAGCCCGATGTGGGAAACTTCCACCCGGCCAAATTCATTCTGGGGAGCCTCTGTAGGACCATCCAAAGGAGCATCCACTGCGAAGCCGTGATTCTGAGCGGTAATTTCTACCTTATTGGTGGTGCGGTCCATCACCGGTTGGTTGATTCCACGGTGACCAAATTTGAGCTTATATGTACCGAATCCTAAGGCTCTGCCAAGAATCTGGTTGCCAAAGCAAATACCGAAGAATGGCAGTTTTTCTCTGAGAACATCCTGAAGGAGTTCTACTTGCTCATCTGCGGTAGCCGGATCACCAGGACCATTTGAGATGAAGAAACCATCAGGATTAATCGCCCGAATATCTTCGATAGTGCTGGTAGCTGGCAAAACATGGACGCGCACGCCACGTTCAGCAAATCGCTTGAGAGTCATTGCTTTGATGCCCAAATCAAGAGCTGCAAGTTCTGCTACAACAGGCTTATCCCAGCCCCAATCCGCTGGTTCAACAACTTCGGTCTGTGAAATAGAAACCGATTCCGCTAGCTTGCGCCCGGCCATGGGCTCAGAAGCCTTAACCTTTTCTACCAGATCAGCTATGGGGCGATTAGCCTCTTCCCCACCGAAGATACCTGCACGCAGGGAACCAACATCACGCAAATGGCGGGTCAATGCGCGTGTATCAATCCCCCGGATGCCAACAACGCCCTGCTCTACTAGATGGTCGTCGAGAGAAAGTTCGGAGCGCCAGTTTGAAGGACGACGTGCGGCGTCCCGCACCACATAACCAGCTGCCCAAATTTTGCGAGATTCTGCATCTTCAGCGTTCACGCCAGTGTTACCAATGTGAGGGGCCGTTTGCACGATGATTTGCCCAGCATACGAAGGGTCCGTCAATGTTTCTTGGTAGCCGGTCATGCCCGTTGAAAATACGGCTTCACCAAGGGTAGTCCCCTGAGCACCGTAGGAACGGCCACGAAAGGCTGTGCCATCTTCAAGTACCAAGACGGCGTCGTTACGCTGAGCGGTTTTGTTGGTCATCATAATGTCCTAACTGAAAGTCAGCAGCAATAGCTGTTCTGTCTAAGATTGGGGAAGTGCGGTAAACGCATCAGGAGCAAGATCAAGAATCATGCGCTGAGCTGTTTTTTTGTCTTCTGAGAATTGAGTGCGAAACGCCGAGTCCACCGGGTGGTTCCCAAATAACCAGCTCACGACTAGGAGCCCGTCTTTTTCCACGAATTTTCCGTTAACACCGGATTCCGTTCGGACACCTTGAATCTCTGAGGCAGAGAGATAAATGTCTTGGGCTCCATCACGAGAAATAATGAGACCGTCATCAAAAATGAAGAGTTGACCGGCTGATTTCACGCCGAGACTTTCAACAGAAACACGTTCTAGCCAATCGCCTTCTAGAGTTGTACACACATAGGTTCCAGGAAACACTGCGAGAGGATTTTTCTCATCGTACTGCAGAGGAACTTCTGAGAGTTTCCCCCAGCTTTTCTGACTTTTCTGGCGGTTGCTCCATCCCCGTTTCATGAGCGCAATCACCAAGAAAATGATGGCGATGCAGATGAGGGTTGGTATTAGTTTGCTTCCCAAACTCTGTGTCCTATCGCTGGGTATGCGGGGTTGCTAGTGCACCGTCAAGAACTGTGGGGTGTCCTTCAAAGAAGGTTGCCCGGACGGCACCGGGAACATGCATACTCCGGTAGGGATTATTTTTACCCTTAGTTGCCTGTTCCTGAGGATTGATAATCCGCTCTGCATGAGGATCTATCAGCACAATGTTTGCAGGTTCACCTTCTGCAAGTGGACGCCCTTGATCGGAAGCTAAACCGATTTCGGCTGGTTTAGAACTCATAATTTCTGCAACTCGAGACCATGAAATGAGCCCTGTATCTACCAGAGTTTTTTGCACGATTGAAAGTGCCTGCTCGAGCCCTGTCATGCCGTTGGCTGCGCATGCCCATTCGCAGTCCTTAGCCTCAAGTGGATGCGGGGCATGATCCGTGCCAATGATATCGATGATGCCCTCAGCTACTGCCCGGCGCAGAGCCATTACATCTTCCTCTGTGCGAAGAGGAGGATTTACCTTATAGACCGGATCATATGTACGCACCAGTTCATCAGTTAGCAGGAGATGGTGCGGGGTAACTTCTGCGGTGACGTTGATTCCCCGTTCCTTGGCCCAACGTACAATTTCTACCGAGCCCTTTGTTGAAAGGTGGCAAATATGGAGGCGGGAATTCACGTGTTCTGCGAGTAGGACGTCGCGTGCGATGATGGATTCTTCGGCGACGGCAGGCCAGCCAGCTAAGCCAAGTTCTGCAGAAACTTTTCCTTCATTCATTTGAGCATTTTCAGTGAGGCGAGGTTCCTGTGCATGCTGGGCAATCACGCCGTTGAAGGTCTTCACGTATTCAAGAGCCCGACGCATCAGGGCTGGATCCCACACACACATGCCGTCATCGGAGAAGACCCGAACCTGAGCGCGTGATTCTGCCATGGCACCCATCTCAGAGAGTTTCTCGCCCTTGAGACCTTGGGTTACAGCGCCAATGGGCTGCACTTTTACCCAACCGGAATCTTTGCCCAACTCAAAGACCTGCTCTACCACGCCTGCGGTATCAGCAACTGGTTTCGAATTAGCCATAGCAAAAACAGCGGTATAACCGCCCAAAGCCGCTGCTTGTGTACCGGATTCGACTGTCTCTGCATCTTCTTGCCCAGGCTCACGAAGATGTGTATGTAAATCCACTAGTCCGGGAAGTGCTATGAGCCCTTCGCCGTCCACGACGGTTGCATCCTGTGCTTCCAACGAGGATCCGATGCGTGCGATTTTTCCGTCTTCAATGAAGATATCGGAGGTATTTTCACCGAGAATTGAAACGTTTTTGATGAGGTATTTTGAAGTCATCATTAGCTCTTTCAGCATTTAGTGGGTTTGAAAATCTGCGGAAGAACCGCCGGTCATCAAGAGATAAAGGGCAGCCATTCGTACGGATACACCGTTGTTAACCTGCCGGAGAACCCAAGATTGCTGGGAATCAGCAGCAATCGAAGAAATTTCTAATCCACGGTTCATGGGACCAGGATGCAAAATTGCGGTCTCTTGCTTCGATTTATCCAGCGTTTTGAATCGTTCAGGGGTAAGACCCCACAAACGTGAATATTCTTCAACGCTCGGGAAGAATGCCGCATTCATGCGTTCCATCTGGATGCGGAGCAACATGACTGCGTCCAGATCTGTTTCCATTGCTTCATCGAAACTATAGAAGACCTCGCAAGGCCAGTCTTCAACTCCGATAGGTAGCAAAGTTGGAGGGGCCACGAAAACTACTTCAGCGCCCAAGGTATGCAGCAACCACATGTTTGAGCGTGCAACGCGCGAATGCAGAATATCTCCCACGATTGCTACCCGCATGCCCTCCAGCGTCGATCCTCTTGTCGGAATGCCAGTGACCGATTCTCTGAATTGACGCAAAGTCATTGCGTCCAAGAGCGCCTGCGTGGGGTGAGCATGAGTTCCGTCGCCAGCGTTAAGAATTGGAACGTCAATCCATCCTGCTTCAGCTAAACGCTGCGGAGCTCCTGACGCACTATGGCGCACTACCACCGCATCAGCGTTGATAGCTGCTAGAGTCTGCGCAGTGTCCTTTAGGGATTCACCTTTAGAGACCGAAGACCCTTTAGCAGCAAAATTAATAATGTCTGCCGAAAGACGCTTCTCAGCCGTTTCAAAGGAAAGACGAGTTCGAGTTGAGTCCTCAAAGAAGAGATTAACGACGGTCCGACCTTGCAAAGCTGGAAGTTTTTTGACGGTCCTCGTGCCAACTTCCCGCATGTAATCGGCAGTATCAAGAATATTGAGAGCATCCTCTAGAGAAAGATCTCGGGTGTCTAAAAGATGTTTCATGGTCTACTCCCCCGCCTTCTCAGCGTGCATAATTTCAACTCGGTCTTCAGCGTTGGGGGTATCGCCAAGATAAACCTTTACTTTTTCATCTGAAGATGTGGGGAGGTTCTTACCGACGAAGTCTGCTCGAATTGGTAATTCACGATGGCCACGATCTACTAACACAGCAAGACGCACAATATCGGGGCGTCCATAGTCTTTCAATGCATCTAGAGCTGCTCGTATTGTACGACCGGAATACAAGACGTCGTCCACCAGCACAATTTTCTTACCATCGATTCCAACAGCAGGAAGCTGAGTGGGCTCAGGAGAACGGCCGGGAATCTTCAGCAGGTCGTCTCTATACATCGTGATATCTAACTGCCCCAGGCATTGGGAAGCAGAAAAAGAAGAATCTGCCTGGGCTATTTTTTCAGCCAAACGCTGAGCTAGCGGGTACCCCTTGCGGAGAATACCCATCAGAATAATGTCTTCGCTGCCTTTATTTGCCTCAAGAATTTCATGGGCAATGCGTGTCAGCGCACGGTTGATGTCGGCTTCATTGAGTATGATGCGAGCCTTCTGCTCTGTATTACTCATATGCCGGCCTCCTTCCCCGCCTCACAGGACGGATTTAAAGGTTGCTTGATCAATTCAATAATTTACCATGCCACACCCCTGATGAAACCACCGACGTGCGACATGGCGTCCCTGCTCATGACAAAAATGGAGTAACGCTATGATGCGTTACTCCATTTTTTCTATGCAAGCAAAGTTGATTTAACCTGGCGCAAGCGATCCAGCAAACCATTAACGAACTTGGGTGAATCATCTGTTGAAAGAGTTCTGACTAAACCTGTTGCTTCTGAAATAGCAACAGGATCGGGAACATCGTCGTTAAACAATAATTCCCATGTTCCCAAACGGAGAGCTACCCGGTCTACGCTAGGCATACGATCCATCGTCCAACCCTGCGAATAGGTTTCAATATATTCGCGAATTTCTTCATCATGGTCACGTACACCGCGCACCATCTGTTCTGAATAGGCTGAGATTTGAGCCGAGGTGTACATACGACGGCGAACGAGTACATCCATGATGTCGTCGTTTCTTTGTTCGGCTTCGAACAATACTTCAAGTGCCCGAAGGCGTGCTTTTGTCCGTGAGTTCACAGTATCCTAATTAGTCGTTGACGCGACCGAGATATTCACCGGTGCGAGTATCTACTTTGACTTTGGTGCCAGTTTCCAGGAACAAAGGAACCTGAATCTGAGCGCCGGTTTCAACAGTCGCAGGCTTGGTGCCACCGGTTGAGCGGTCGCCCTGTAGTCCCGGCTCGGTGTAAGTAATTTCCAAAACAACAGAAGCAGGAAGCTCAATGTAGAGGGGCAATCCTTCGTGCAATGCAATAGTTGCCATCTGTGATTCGAGCATGTAGTTAGCAGCATCGCCTACAACAGTGCTGGGAACATTAATCTGATCGTAGGTCTTGTTGTCCATGAAGACATAGTCGTCGCCATCCTGGTAAAGGTACTGGTAGTCAGAGCGATCAACGGTTGCGGTCTCAATCTTTGCACCAGCGTTGAAAGTCTTATCAACTACTTTGCCGGAGGTAACGTTGCGCATCTTAGTGCGAACGAAGGCGCCACCTTTACCGGGCTTCACATGCTGGAATTCGATGATTGACCAGAGATTACCGTCAATCTTCAAGACGGTTCCGTTTTTAATATCGTTGGTAGTAGCCAACCGACTCTCCTATGTTTGGAATTTTCAAGTATCAAAAGATTCTTTGCCATTGTAACGCGAATAGCCGGCTCAAGGCAGAAAATATGTTTTATAGTACAGCGATAATCTGTGGTCTGTGATTCACAAGTTATTCTGAAATTTCTTGGAAGGTAGCAAAGAGAATAGATTCATCGGGCACTTCATAGATACGCGGTTTCCCAATTTCTTCTAAGACAACAAATCGCAACAGGTTGCCTCTTGTTTTTTTATCTCGACGCATGGTCTCCAAAAGTTGCGCCCATTTATCTGCGCGGTAGGTAGTGGGTAATCCTAATGAAGCGCAAATCTCTCGGGTGCGGTCTACAGTTTTCTCGTTCAAATATCCCGCAGCCAGACTGAGCTCGGCGGCAAAAACCATACCTACTGCTACTGCAGCTCCATGACGCCACTGGTAGCGTTCAGCATGTTCGATGGCGTGACCGAGGGTATGCCCGTAATTGAGGAACTCCCGGCGACCGGTTTCCTTCAAATCCTCTGAAACTACCTCAGCCTTAACTCGAATAGAGCGCTCAATGAGTTCGCGCACTACCTCAGATTGTGAGTCGCGAACTTTTTCTGGGTTATTTTCAATGAGATCAAGAATCTTAGAATCCGCGATAAACCCACATTTGATGACCTCAGCCATACCCGTGAGCAACTCATTTTCCGGCAATGTTCGTAAAGTTCCCAGTTCGCAGAGGACAGCAAGCGGAGGATAGAAAGTGCCGACAAGGTTTTTGCCCTCCGCCGTATTTATAGCGGTCTTTCCCCCGACCGCAGCATCCACCATCCCCAGCAAAGTTGTCGGGATATGAATAACCTTCACACCTCGCATCCACGTGGACGCTACGAATCCTGCCAAGTCGCTGACGGCGCCACCTCCTACAGAAATAACCGCGTCTGTTCTGGTGAAATCGTTCTGACCGAGCACCTGCCAGCAAAAACCTGCCACCTGAAGATGCTTACCTTCTTCAGCGTCGGGGATTTCAGCACTAAAAGACTCATATCCTGCAGAACGTAAATCTTCCATCACGAGTTCGCCGGTAGACCGTAAAGCCCTGGGATGAATCACCAAAATCTTTTTTACCCGATGCCCCAGAATGCTCGGTAACTGTGGCAACAAATTATCACCCACGAGAACGTCGTAATGTTCCGATGGCTGTTTACCAGAAACATGGATGGTGGTGGGTGCAGAATTTTCACTCATTGATATCTTCCTCAGAACGTTCTTTCTGCAAAAACTCATAAAGTTCCGCAGCCATCTCAGTTATGGGTCGCCCACCCCGAGCATCCAGAATATAGCTTGCAAGCTCTTCATAACGGTGGGCGCGTTGCTCAAAAATCTCTGACCACTTCTGAACCGGATGGGGTTGAAGCAGCGGTCTATTCTTATTGTGTTCAATACGTGGACGAACAGTTTCAGCATCTACCTGAATATAAACAACCTGTTCACCGCGAAGTAGACGTGCTACTGCATCGGACATAGGAGCGCCTCCTCCTAATGAAAAAACACAGTTTCTAAAATGAGGCGAGGTCAATACTTCAGAGATAACTTCGGCTTCTACCTTCCGAAAAAACTCTTCTCCTCTTTCCTCAAAAATTTCAGAAATAGGACCGTATTTTTCAACAATCAGGTGGTCAGCGTCCACAAAGGAAAACCCGTAAAAGCGGGCAAAATGCGTACCAATATACGACTTACCTGCCGCCATGGGACCAATGATAATAAGAGGGCGTTTCTTTTCTAGATAATCCTCTTGGACTTCTCTTACCTTCTGGGGATCAGGCAAGTCTCGTGAAGATAAATTAGCCTGCCCGCGGGGAATCTCGGGCTCCATGTTTTAACGATCCCAACCAGTCACATTGGATTCCCACGCAAGTTCTTGAGGAATTGCTTGAAGGTAGGTATCCATATTCCGTCGCGTTTCAGCAATGGAATCTCCCCCAAACTTTTCCAGAGCGGCCTCAGCCAAAACAAGACAAACCATAGCTTCAGCAACTACCCCTGCAGCTGGTACTGCACAAACATCGGATCGTTGATGGTGGGCACGTGCAGGTTCACCAGTGTTGGTATCGATAGTTTTTAGAGCCTTGGGAACGGTAGCGATAGGCTTCATGGCTGCGCGAACACGGAGAAGATCGCCGATAGACATGCCCCCTTCAATACCACCTGCACGATTAGAATCTCTTTTGACGCCGTCGGGACCAACACTTATTTCATCGTGAGCACCCGTACCCGGACGACGAGCAGTGAGGAAGCCGTCCCCTACTTCGACGCCCTTAATAGCTTGGATACCCATCAGGGAAGCCGCTAGACGGGCATCTAGTCTACGATCCCAATGGACATATGACCCCAGCCCAGGAGGCAATCCGTATGCAAGAACCTCAACGACACCACCAAGGGTTTCGCCATCCTTGTGCGCCTTATCAATAGTTTCAACCATCCGCTCTGAAGTTGTTACATCAAAGCAACGCAAAGGATCTTGATCTAAGTAATCAACATCAGACGGCAGGGGGCGAGGAGCATCAGATGGCGCTTCGACGTCAGCAATCGCAGTGGTGTGGCTGACAGTTGAGATACCGAGTTCTCTCAGTACCTGTGCCGCGACAACACCCAAAGCTACGCGAGTAGCAGTTTCACGTGCCGAAGCCCGTTCTAAAACAGGTCGTGCCTCATCAAATCCGTATTTTTGCATACCAGCAAAATCTGCATGTCCCGGTCGAGGACGGGTCAAAGCAGCGTTGCGGGCACGGCCCTCTAGTTTTTCCTGGTCTACCGGGTCGGCGCTCATGACGTCCACCCATTTGGGCCATTCGGTATTCGCGATTTCTATGGCGATTGGACCACCCATAGTTTTACCATGACGCACTCCACCCAAGATGCGAACTTTATCCTCTTCAAACTTCATGCGCGCCCCACGACCGTAGCCCAGGCGTCGTCGAGCAAGAGCATCTCGAACCATCTGAGAAGTAAGTTCAACACCGGCAGGTACACCTTCGATGATGCCAACCAAAGCCTCACCGTGGGATTCGCCAGATGTCAGCCAACGCAACATAAGTGGGATTCCTTCTCGTCAAATGGGTGCATAGCGCACTACTGTTTTAAATAGCCTACAAAGAATCCTCTAGAAACCAAACTTTAGGTTCAATCCATGAGGAGTTAGAGGCTAGATATTGAAGCCTCAGGATCAATAGCCCAGGTTCTCAACCGATCTCTGGGTGGAATCGAAATTGAGTCGCACATTGCGTTCATCATTTCTAGTTCATGGGGAAGCTTCTGAGAGGGGGTACCACCAATGAATAACTTAATCTGATCAATTGCTTGATAGAGAAGCATATCTTTGCCTGATACAACTGAGCCCCCTAACTCATTCCATTGAAGAGCGAGTGCAGATGGCCAGGGATCATACGACACATCTAACAAATCACCTTCAAGCACATTCGTTAATTGAGGCACCCACGAATCTGCTGCACCAGCAGGCAGAGTAGAAATGACGGTAGCATATTGGGAGGCCAGACAAGGGAAGTATTCCAGAGGGAAAACATCTAATTTAATGTCGAGTGAATCAGCAATAGGTATTAAGGACTGAGCCTTCACCTGATTCCGCACATACATATCTACTTGCCGGGAACCTAGCACCCTCAACGCGGCTAATGCTGATGCCGCGGTATTTCCGCCCCCCAAAATAGCTCGAGGAACCTGCGAGGACCTTTGTGCTCCTGCCCAATCTAAAGCATTAAGGATTCCCGCGACATCGGTGTTATGACCATATGAAATAGGTTGTCCCTTTTCTTCACGCCAATACACCGTGTTGATTGCACCAATTGCCTGAGCAAAATCTCCTACCCTGTCTACATAGTTAAAAACTGCTTTTTTCAGTGGCATGGTAACGGAGTAACCGCGGATATTTAACTGTGCTGGGACTGTGCCGAAGCGATGTGCTATATCAGATTCGGCGGTTTCCCAGCGCGCATAGTCAATAGGTACATCCAAGAAACTGTACGCTGCCTGATGCAATAAGGGTGAGAGCGAGTGTTGGATCGGTTGACCCAACACAAACGCTCTCCCCCGAATGATGTTTTCGTTTCCCCTAGGCACACTTACCTTCATTGTGAGAACACCATTTCTCATACTCATCCACATTTTGGAGGTGTTCTGCGTAGGTTTTAGCAAACTTGGTTTCACCGGTCACCGTATTGACGGTCACCCAGAAGTAGTAATCATTCTTTTCTGGATTCGATGCAGCCTTGATAGCAGCATTCGCAGGTGAACCGATGGGGCCTACAGGCAGTCCCTTGTAGTAGAAGGTGTTGTACTTATTAGATGCATCGTTCTTCTGCTCCGTTGAGATCTGGAAGGTCTTCTTACCCAAGCCATAAGCAACGGTGGCATCGGACTGAATATAACCGCTGGTTTCACCCTCGGGATTATTCATACGGTTCTCGATGGCACCAGCAATCGCCGGATAGTCTTTCTCCAGACCTTCGAATTCGAGGATTGATGCAACAGTCAGAACATGGAAAATACGATCATCGCCCTCCACGCCTTCTTCTTTAAGAACGTCATTCGTCTTATCTACTAACGTCTGAATAATTTGCTCTGCGGAGGCATCCTTTTCAAAGTAGTACTCTCCAGGGTGCAACCAGCCCTCAAGAGACGGGAACTTAGATGGAATCCCAAATTTTTCAGGATGCTGATCTAAATCTTTAAACTCTTGAACCGAAATACCAGTAGCCTTTGATATTGCCTCATAAGTTTCGCTCGAACGCCAGGTCTGGTTGATAGCAACATAGTTCTTATTTGCCTGATCCAGATTCAGCAACGAATGCAAGGCAGCTTCTGAGCTCATTTCCTTTTCGAGCTGGTACTCACCGGGCTGAATAAACTGTTCTTTGCCCATCTGATTGTATTCTTCGAGGAATCGACCCGCATCAGCAATCACGCCGTCTGCCTCTAGATCCGTGGCAATCTGAACGTTCGTTGCGCCGTCGGGCACAACATAGCTAACAGTGGTTCCGTTGCCGTCACCGCGATAGTCCTTGCGTTTGAACCACCCCTGCTGAGGAGCAAGGATTGCCACAATCATCACCAGTGCAACAGAAAAAACCAAAATTGCGGTAATAAGAGTATTTCGACGGCGCGCTTTAAGGCGACGACGCTCCTCTTGGGTGTATTCATCGTGCTCAACAGAGAGCCCTAGAATACCCTCGCGCTGGTCTTCGTCATTCGAATTGAGAAGCATTCTAAGGTTCTCGGGTTCCTGCGGGCGGCGCTTTGATGAATCGCTCAACTCGGGTTCTCCGTATCCTGTTCGTCGCCAGCAGTTACATGTGCTGAATCGGCGTCTTGTATAGCTAAACTCGGGTCAATCTCAACCTTATACCCAGCTACATTTTGACCAGCTTTTAGCGAATCAACTGCAAATTGCAAAATATTGATTGCTGCAACCTGATCTACCATAGTTTTGAAATCTCGGGTGCTGACCCCTGCTTCGTGCAGCGAACGGTGGGCACTTACCGTGGTAAGACGCTCATCTACTAACCACACAGGGATAGTGATTCCCTCCTCATATAGCTCGTGTACCAAGGCTTGCGCGTAGGTTTTTGCCATTTCGGTGGAAGGGCTCTCGCCACCACGCATAGTGCGGGGTAAACCGACGAATACTTCCGTTACTTCGTTAACTCTTATCAGAGTACGAAGAACTTTACGATCCGAATTCTTTTTAGCATCGCGTCGGAGAGTCTTCAGCGGGGTGGCGAGAATTCCATCAGGGTCGCACTTTGCGACGCCGACGCGGGCATTTCCCACATCGACCCCCAAACGTACACCTCGAGTAAAAGCCACAGTTTTTATTTCGTATCGGCTATTGCTGAGCGGATGGCTACAAAAGCGTCGTCAATCTTGGACGCATCTTGACCGCCGCCTTGGGCAACGTCGTCTTTACCGCCGCCTCCGCCGCCAAGAACTCCCGCAGCTACGCGTACTAGCGCACCTGCTTTCACTCCGGCTTCACGAGCGCCCTCGTTCGTAGCAACAAGGATGACGGGGCGATTGTTATTGATGCCAATAACAGCAACCACTGCGGGGTCTTCACCCAGGCGGTTGCGAAGGTCAAGCGCTAGACCACGAACCTCATTCGCAGACAGCTCACCTGCATTGTGAAGCAGTGCGCGCACAGACCCAATGGACTCAGCCTTTTCCACCAACTTGCCGGCTTCGCTCTGAAGCTTTTCCTTACGGAGTTTCTCCAGCTCTTTTTCCGCAGTTTTCAGTTTATTCAGAGTCTGATTCAGTTTTTCAGGCAAATCGGCTGATGACTGAACCTTCAACATTCCAGTGAGCTGGTTTACCAAGGTTCGCTCAGCCGCCAGATGGTTGAAAGAGTCCAGCCCAACAAGAGCCTCCACACGACGGTTACCAGAACCTACAGACTGTTCAGTGAGCAGGGTCAAAGAACCAATTTCTGCGGAGGAGTTGACGTGGGTACCACCGCAAAGTTCTCGGGAAAAGTCACCGCCCATTTCAACTACGCGCACAACATCACCATATTTCTCACCAAAGAGACTCATAGCACCTAGCTTTTTCGCTTCGTCAAGAGGCATCTCACGGGTGATTGTAGAGAAATTGTCGCGGATAGCAGTATTTGCTACTTCTTCCACCTCGCGTTGAACTGAATCGCTCAACCCTTCATTCCAAGCAAAGTCAAAGCGGAGGTAACCTTCTTTATTGAAAGAGCCGCGCTGGGTGGCTTCATTGCCCAATACCTGGTGCAAGGCTGCGTGAATAATGTGAGTACCTGAGTGAGCCTTTTCACCGTCACGGCGACGTTGTTCGTCCACGTGCGCCACTACAGAGCTACCGGTGGCTACTTCACCTTCACGTACTACACCGCGGTGGACAGACAGACCCTTCACTGGCTGCTGCACATCTGAAATATCAATGGTGAAACCGTTACCTGAAATGACGCCTGTGTCCGCCGCCTGGCCGCCAGATTCTGCGTAGAACGGAGTTTCGTCCAATACAACTTCAATTTTCTCGCCCGCTGAAGCAGCGGGAACACTCACGCCATCCTTCAAAATTGCACGCAAAATAGTCTCAGTTTTGAGCTCTGTGTAACCAGTGAAGACCGATCCACGCTCGTTAGCTAGCTGGCGAAGAGCGGAAAGATCCTCGAATGCGCCCTTCTTAGCCTTAGCATCGGCCTGAGCGCGATGGCGCTGTTCTTCCATCAACGCACGGAATGAAGTCTCATCAACCTTCACGCCAGCTTCTTCAGCCATTTCAAGTGTGAGGTCAATGGGGAATCCGTAAGTATCATGCAGAGCAAACGCTTCTTCACCTGAAACGAGGGACTTGCCCGTTGATTTGGCGTGCTTAACAGCTTCTTCAAGACGCTCGGTGCCGGATTCGATGGTTCGCAAGAAAGCTTTTTCTTCAGCATATGCAATGCGTGAGATACGCTCGAAATCTTCTGCAACCTCTGGGTAGGCACCCTTCATTGCATCGCGCGACGCGGGGAGCAAAACGGGAAGGCACGGCTCAGATACGCCCAGAAGACGCATAGCACGGATTGCACGGCGCATCAAGCGACGTAGGATGTAACCGCGACCTTCGTTGGAAGGAATAACACCATCTGAAATCAGCATCAATGAGGAACGAATATGATCGGCGACCACACGCATCCGCACATCATTTTCGTAACCTTCATCCTGAGCTGACTCGGACCCATGGTATTTCTTGCCTGCAAGCTCTGATGCCGCATCTAGAACAGGACGAACCTGATCGGTTTCGTAGAAGTTCTCTACGCCCTGAAGCAACATAGCCAGACGCTCAACGCCCAAACCAGTATCAATATTCTTAGAAGGCAACTCTCCTAGAATCTCGAATGAATCTTTACCGGTACCTTCGCCACGCTGGTACTGCATGAAGACGAGGTTCCAGATTTCGATATAGCGATCATCGTCAGCTGCGGGGCCGCCCTCTTTACCGTAGGCGGGGCCGCGGTCGTAGAAAATTTCGGAGTCTGGCCCAGCAGGGCCGGGCTGACCTGTTGACCAGTAGTTCTCGGCCATACCCATCCGCTGGATACGAGATTCAGGGAAGCCAACCTTTTTGGTCCAAATCTCGAATGCTTCTTCATCACCCTCGTAGATGGTGACCCAGAGCCGCTCTGGATCAAGCCCGAAACCACCGGATTCTTGGGGAGAAGTGAGTAGTTCATATGCCCAAGGAATAGCGGTTTCTTTAAAGTAATCGCCGAAGGAGAAATTTCCAGCCATCTGGAAGAAGGTTCCGTGACGAGCTGTCTTACCGACTTCGTCAATATCCAACGTACGGATGCACTTCTGAACTGAAGCTGCACGGCTAAAAGGAGGAGTTTCTCGACCCAAGAAGTAAGGAATAAAGGGAACCATACCTGCAATGGTGAACATCGCACCAGGTTCATGAGAAATGAGGGATGCTGAAGGCACCGGGGTGCAACCGCGTTCCTCAAAGAAATCAATCCAGCGCTTCGTGATTTCCTGTGAAAGCATGTCGGTTTTCCTTACGTTGTGAAAAATTTCGAAAAGTTTATTGAAAGTCTATTAGTCGAAGGACTATGCAAAAAAGTCTTTGCCCAGAGTCTCGTCGCGGGCTATTCGTGCGCGGGTGGCGCTGGCTGAATCGCTGTCAGCGCCCAGTGAACTCTGCTGTGCTACCTGCGTGTCTCCGTCGATGACATCGCGAGAAGGGTGCGAGTAATCTTGCAAGTTCTGGGGAGTATACGGAAGCTGCCATTCGTCGACCGCTCCTGGTCGGGAATCAGACTTTTGTTCAGCGAACTGATTCTTGAGCTGCGCTTCTCGCTCGTCCATGCCTCGCTTTACCTTGCCGGCAAAATCCATAGATTTCAGCGCATATGGCTGAAGGCGTTGACCCAGTGGTGAATCGAAGAATCGTGACAAGGTTCCCTCCAAATTAGTGGTTTGCGCTAATGTGCCGGGGTTCTTTCGCAGAAGTGCGGAGTTATTTTCAGCAGAAAATGGTGTGGAAGCCACCTTGGATACCGCAAAGCCAGCTACAGCTCCACCCACAATCAGGGACAAATTTTTGAGAAAACTCATTGGTCAGTACCACCTGAGGTATGCGGGTTCTGGGCTTGCTCAGTCCCGTCGTCTCCACGCATTGCTTTCTTCAAACCATAAGAAAAAGAAGCAACCTTAATGAGGGGTTGTCCTACCGTAGAGGTGACCAGCGATGAAAGTGCCGAAACATTCGCTGAAGCGTCAGAAACGTTATTGGTAATATCATCAACCTTTTCAAGCTGCGAATTGGTTGTCTGGACGGTTTTAGTGAGTTCTCCGATCAAAGGAGTAGCTTCGCCATTGAGCGAGCGAATTGTAATGATTAGCTCCTCAAATACTGCGGTCAGTTTAAGGATAGGCTTTGCCAGCAATGCCACTAGTATCGCAAAAACAAGAGCTGCAATCAGACCTGCGATATCTGCTCCGCTCATAGGCTCCTTCTTCAGACCGGTTGCCGCTAGGACAAAATGACACGATTTGATAACAATACTACGACACCACGTTGCAACAACGCACCTTTCGCGCACGAAATGCGCTTTCTCTCACGTAGAGAGGAACTGTCGACTATCCACTCGATAAACAAAAGGCCCGCCATTCACGAATGAATGCGGGCCTTTCGAGGCTTGGATTATGCCAGGCGTGAGTAGTATTCAACTACGAGCTGCTCTTCGCAGGTCACGGGGATTTCCTCGCGCTTAGGTGCACGTTCCAGCTTTGCGTGAAGCTTTTCGATTTCCACGTTCAAGTATGCAGGGGTGTCGGGCAATACTGCCTGGTGCTCACCGGTTGCTGCAACCTGGAAGGGGGTCATCTTTTCAGACTTGGGGTGTACATGAATGAGCTGACCGGGCTTAACCTTGAAGGAAGGACGGTCAACACGAACGCCGTCAACCATGATGTGACGGTGCACAACGGCCTGACGAGCCTGAGCGATGGTGCGAGCAAAACCTGCACGAAGTACAAGAGCGTCAAGACGAGTCTCGAGAATCTCGATCATGTTCTTACCGGTCTGACCCTCAATGCGCTTAGCTTCGAGGTAGACACGACGCATCTGAGCTTCGCGGATGTTGTACTGCGCGCGCAAACGCTGCTTCTCACGAAGCTGTACGGCGTAGTTCGAGTCCTGCTTCTTGCGGGCACGACCGTGCTGGCCGGGGCCGTAAGGACGGCGCTCGAAGTACTTTTCTGCCTTAGGGGTCAGTGCAATGCCCAGGGCACGGGACTGACGCACGGTACGGCGGGTGCGGTTATGATTAGCCACAATTTACCTTTCATAGCGGTTGGTATTAGGAGACTTACTCCCCCAACACCATTTATTCTGTATTGGCTTGGCCTCCAGAATCTGCACACATTTCGTGCAGCGGAGAGTTCGGAGCAGCCGCACTCCTCACTACAACAACCCAGTGATCAAGAATTCTCTTGCGTTTTTGATTGCTTGCCAGCCAAAGTTCTACTTTACAGAGCAGAACAACACTTAGCTAGATTAATTTCTAGTTTGTTCAGGTGGCATGACTCACGGATTTACTTCCCTTTGAGCAAAGAATAGATATTTTTTAGCCGAGCACCTATAGATCGTTCATGGCCGTTTTCTGTCGGTCTGTAGTAGCGGCGTCCTTCGAGAGCATCTGGAAGGTACTGTTGTTGCGCAACAGAATAAGGAACATCGTGAGGGTAGATGTAACCTTTTCCATGCCCCATCTGGCTTGCTCCCCCATAGTGAGCGTCCCGGAGATGAACTGGAACCACCCCGGCATTGCCCTGTTTGACATCCGCCATCGCCTGATCAATCGCTGCAATTACACCGTTAGATTTGGGTGCGGTCGCTAAATGTATCGTAGCCTGAGCAAGGTTAATACGTGCTTCGGGCATACCAATGAGCTGAACCGCCTGCGCCGCGCTGACCGCCACGGTGAGTGCAGAAGGATCTGCCATCCCAATGTCTTCGCTGGCATGGACCACCAGACGTCGAGCAATAAACCGTGGATCTTCTCCCGCTGAAATCATCCGCGCCAGATAGTGTAGCGCTGCATCAACATCTGACCCTCTAATCGACTTGATGAAGGCGCTCACTACGTCATAATGCTGATCCCCGTTGCGGTCATACCTTACGGATGCCTGGTTCAGCGCTTCTTCGGCGTGTTTCAGACTTACTACAGCCTGAACATCCTCACTGTTCTCACCGTGAGCGACAGCAACTGCCGCTTCCAAGCTGGTCAGCGCTTTACGGGCATCGCCGGCAGAAAGTTTGACGATGTGATCTTTCGCCTCGTCGCTGAGCTCAATTTTGCCCCCGAACCCTCGTGAATCTTCCATCGCGCGTTGCAACAATTCCTCAATATCGCTTTCTTCTAACCCCCGTAATGTGAGCAAGATGGAACGAGAGAGAAGCGGAGAAATCACCGAAAACGACGGATTTTCCGTAGTCGCGGCTACAAGTAAGACCCAGCGGTTTTCTACTCCAGGTAGGAGGGCATCCTGTTGAGCCTTGGTGAATCGGTGGATTTCGTCCAGAAATAGAACTGTCGTGGTTCCGTGTAAATCACGGTCAGTGAGTGCCTGTTCCATGACCGCACGAACGTCTTTGACACCCGCAGTAATTGCAGAAAGTTCCACAAATTTTCGAGTGCTCCCCCGCGCGATGACGTGTGCAAGTGTCGTTTTCCCCGTACCGGGCGGACCCCAGAGAATGACTGACTGCGGACCAGCGGGACCAGAAGATTCGCCAGCCAAGACCCGCAGTGGGGACCCTGCATGGAGCAAGTGCTTCTGCCCTACCACTTCATCCAGATTTCGCGGACGCATACGGACGGCAAGCGGACCACGGCGACTCCGGGCATCAAACTGCTCAGCGTCATCTGATTCTGGTTCAGGCATATCAAATAAAGGTTGACTCACACTTTTACTCTAATGGGGCAGACCAGATTTTTTTAGAGGTGTTCGCTATCAAGAATCAGCGTAAAAGGACCATCATTGACCAACGAGACCTTCATATCCGCCCCGAAAACCCCCGTCTCAACCTTTGCCCCTAAGGAACGTAGATGCTCAACGTAATGGTTGTATAGAGGCTCTGAGATATTTCCTGGAGCCGCTTTGGACCACGACGGACGGCGTCCCTTTTTGGGATCTCCATACAAAGTAAATTGAGAAACGGCTAAAATCGGTGCGTTCACATCAGAGCAGCTTTTTTCGTCTTCCAAGATTCGCAATTGCCAGGTCTTCTGGGCGAGTTTCTCCACAGTTGCTTCGTCGTCTTCGTGAGTAATCCCTACGAGAGCGAGAATACCGGGTTCGGTGATAGAGCCCACTGTCTCCTCGTCCACCTTAACCGAGGCTTCACTGACTCGTTGTAGAATGACACGCATTACTTTTCTCCTTAATTCTTCAGCCTATGCGGACTAACTTTGTGAAATTTGTTTCAAGGATTATCGAAACAAGAAAAATCGGGGGCTCCGTCTAGCCTTTTTCTGGCGGTCGTATGCGACCTCCAGAAGCGGACCAGAGGCACGCCCCCGATTCTTACTGATGAAAAAAACTTAGAAAAGAAATCTGGTTCTACTTCTTCTCGTCTTTCTTTGGCTTGAAATCAACTCCAGCTTCTTTACGCTGCTGCTGAGTAATGGGCGCAGGAGCCGCGGTGAGCGGATCATAGCCGTTGCCAGTCTTGGGGAATGCAATGACGTCGCGGATGGAGTCGGTACCGCCAATGAGCTGAAGCACGCGATCCCAGCCAAAAGCGATGCCGCCCATGGGAGGCGCACCGAATGAGAATGCGTCTAGCAAGAACCCGAACTTCTCTCGTGCTTCATCTTCACCGATACCCATCACCTTGAAAACGCGTTCCTGAACGTCTTTGCGGTGAATACGGATAGAGCCGCCGCCAATTTCGTTGCCGTTACAAACGATGTCGTAAGCGTATGCCAGGGCTTCGCCAGGTTTCTCATCAAATGTTTCAAGGAATTCAGGCTTTGGTGAAGTGAAAGCGTGGTGTACTGCGGTCCATGCTGAGTGGCCCAACGCCACGTCGCCTGAAGCGGTGGCGTCCGCAGCCGATTCGAACATGGGTGCATCTACAACCCATACGAATGACCAGTCGCCGTCCTTAATGAGACCGGTACGGTGACCAATCTCTACTCGTGCTGCACCCAAGATAGCTCGTGATGCCTTTGCCTCACCTGCGGCAAAGAAAATGCAGTCGCCTGGCTGAGCTCCCGTTGCTGCTGCAAGACCCTGGCGCTCTTCTTCAGTGATGTTCTTAGCTACAGGACCGGTCAGCTCGCCGTCTTCCTGAACCAAAACGTAGGCAAGACCCTTAGCGCCGCGCTGCTTTGCCCACTCCTGCCATGCATCCAGTGTGCGACGTGCCTGAGAAGCGCCACCGGGCATTACAACAGCACCAACATAGGGAGCTTTGAACACACGGAAGGTGGTGTTTTCGAAGTATTCAGTCAGTTCGGTGAGTTCAAGTCCAAAACGAAGATCAGGCTTATCAGAGCCATACTTCTCCATTGCGTCCTTGTAGGTGATTCGTTCAATAGGGCGAGGAACCTTTACATCGATCAAACCCCACACAGCTTCAACGATTCGCTCACCGAGGTCGATGATGTCTTCCTGATCCACGAATGAGGCTTCAATATCGAGCTGGGTGAATTCAGGCTGACGGTCAGCGCGGAAATCTTCGTCGCGGTAGCAACGAGCAATCTGGTAATACTTTTCTATGCCACCTACCTGTAGCAACTGCTTGAAAAGCTGAGGCGACTGAGGAAGCGCGTACCAAGAGCCGGGAGTCAAACGAGCAGGAACAAGGAAGTCGCGTGCGCCCTCGGGGGTTGAGCGAGTTAAGGTGGGGGTTTCGACTTCGGTGAACTTGTCCTCAGCCAAAACGTTGCGAGCAACTCGGTTAGCTTCTGAACGCAAACGCATCAAACGAGCTGGCTCGGGGCGGCGCAAATCAAGGTAGCGGTATCGCAAACGCGCTTCTTCCCCCACTTCAACATGTTCATCAATTTGGAAGGGAAGGGGAGCTGCAGTGTTCAGCACCTCAACCTCGTTGACCTCAACTTCAATCTCGCCGGTGGTGAGGTTGGAGTTTTCGTTACCTTCCGGGCGCTCGGTAACAACGCCGGTAACCTTGAGCACATACTCATTGCGGAGGTGATCGAAGTCCTCTTCATTATGGAAAACACATTGGGTAACACCTTCGCGATCACGAAGATCGACGAATGCAACACCGCCGTGGTCGCGGCGTCGTGCCACCCAACCGGTCAGCGTAACTGTTTCTCCAATGTTCTTAGCGGTTAATTCGCCAAGGGTGTGTGTGCGTAGCACTCTTTTCCTTTCCAAATACTCCAACTGGGTGGAGCTTTTCAAATCTTGTGGTAATTCTACCGAAAATCTTGAGAGGCAGTTGGTTATTGCGCTGCCTCAATGCGCACGTGAAGGTCTTCTGTTGAAGGTGCCCAATGCTGGGGGTCGGCTTCAATCTGCTCGCCGGAGCGAATATCTTTGACCTCGTGTTTAAGGGATCCGTCTTCTTTTGTGCTAACGAACCAGACGAATGGGATGCCGCGCTTTTCAGCGAATTTAATCTGTTTACCAAATTTTGCAGCAGTAGCAGAGACTTCACAGGCAATCCCGCGCTGACGCAGGGAATCAGCGACGTCCTGAGCGTCTGACCATGTCTGATCGCTAGTGAGAGCAATCAAAACAGCGGAAGGCACCTTACGGGTTGGTTCAGCCATTTTTTGGCTAATGATTCGAGATACCAGGCGAGTAACGCCGATTGAAAGACCGACGCCGGGGAAATTCCGCTTACCATTTGATGCGAGAGACTCATAACGCCCGCCTGAGCAGATAGACCCTAGTTTCTCGTGTCCCACCAATACAGTTTCATAGACCGTTCCTGTGTAGTAATCCAAACCGCGAGCGATAGAAAGATCTGCAACAATATTGCCGGGAGCTCGTTTCGCTGCCTGACCTACAACCTCTTCAAGCTCGCGGAGTCCTTCTTCAAGCAGCGCGTGTTCAACGCCCAACTTTTTTACTTCATTGACAAAACTGGTGTCTTCAGTACAAATCTGAGCCAAATTCAGCGCCGCTTGCGCCTGCTCGTCGCTGGCGCCCAATTCGTCTTTCAGCAGTTGTGCAACGGCGTCGGGACCAATTTTTTCGAGCTTATCAATGGAACGCAAAACGCCGGCGGTATCGTCCAATCCAATTCCACGATAAAAACCTTCGGAGAGTTTGCGGTTATTAACACGAAGCTTGAAATCTCCGATTTCAAGCTTTCGCAAGGATTCAATGACAACCAGTGCCAGTTCGACGTCGTAGCGGAAGGGCAGAGCGCCGTCCCCCACAACATCTACATCTGCCTGGGTGAATTCGCGGAAACGACCATCCTGCGGGCGTTCTCCACGCCAGACTTTCTGCATTTGATAACGCATAAAGGGAAAGTTCAGATATCCCGCATTTTCGACGACATAGCGGGCAAAAGGTACGGTGAGATCAAAGTGGAGGGCCAGCTGCTCCTTCTCTGATTTAGTCGTCGAGTTTTCATCAAGCAAACGGGAAATTCCGTAAACTTCTTTATCAATCTCGCCCTTGCGCAAGAGCTGCTCTTTGGTTTCTACCGATCGGGTTTCAATATTTGAAAAACCGTGAAGTTCAAAGGTCTCGCGCAAAGTATCAAGTACATGATTCTCTACCAAGCGTTCCTCAGGAAGTAGTTCGGGGAAACCTGATAGTGAAGCTTTGCGAGCCATATTCACTCCTTGATGTAAAACCGTAGATTGGCAGATTTTGATTATATTCCCTATAAGAATAACGTACGGCGGATACCGGACAGGCTGGGCTGTAGTGTGAGAGCCCGTGCTTTTCTCCAGATGGCGAGGTATCCAATTTTTATCTTTCCCCCTGAGAGAATCTCGGTTTGCGTCAAACCACTTAATAGGGGACAATGAAAATGTGTTGTTGATTTCCAGTTTTCATAACTGGAAAAGTTATAGGACTTTTGTCCCCCACTGAGAGAAAATCCCCTAGTATCTCTCAGATAAAGACCCGAGAACGAGTTGGCTGCGAACCTCTTGCTCTCGGGTCTTTTGCATATCAAGTTTTATCCAACCGAATCTATTGCTCACATTCGATAGCGACCGGTAGTATTTGAGATACGCAAAAGTAAGTTTCGCATTCACTGATACGCAGTGAATCATACTTTATTTGCGATTTTCTTTGTTTAATGCGCTCCAGCGCCCCGAAGTGAAAGAGTTTTAGCGGTGACTTTGAAATCCGACGACACCTCACAGGTTAATCTTGAAAAAGCACGTCAGTTTGGACGCGTCACAGAAGACGGCCACGTTTTTGTGATTGTAGAAGGCGAAGAATACGCCGTAGGTCAGCTTCCTGAAGCGACCGAAGAAGAGGCTTTGAGCTATTTTGCTCGCAAGTTTAAAAATGTTGAATCACAGGTTGAACTACTTGAAGCACGAGTTGAACGCGGCGCACCTGCCGCTGACCTACAAAAGTCTGTAGAACAGCTTGGCGCACAGGTAGCAAACCGCAATATGGTCGGTGACTACGCAAACCTGCAGGAGCGTTTGATTGCACTGACCGCAAAAATTGCAGAGCTTGAAGAAGCTGAGAAAGCTCATAAAGCTCAGGCTCAGGAAACTGCATTGAAAGCTCGCGAGGAAATTGTCTCCGAAGCTGAAGCAATTGCGGCCCAAGATACCGCTACAACCCACTGGAAAAACTCTCACTCGCGCATGAACGAACTTTTTGACGCGTGGAAAGAGACCCAGCGTAAGCATCACCTGCCAAAGTCTGTAGAAGACGAGCTGTGGAAACGTTTCCGTGCAGCTCGCACCACCTTCGACAAGCATCGCCGCGCCCACTTCTCTTCGTTGGATGAGGCAAACGCTAAAGCAAAGCGCATCAAAGAAGCACTTATTGCTGAAGCTGAAAGCCTTGCAACTTCCACTGACTGGGCAGACACCTCAGCCAAGTACCGCAGCTTGATGGACAAGTGGAAGGAATCGCCCCGTGCGTCCCGCAAAGAAGATGACTCCCTCTGGGCACGCTTCCGCGCCGCACAGGATAAGTTCTTTGACGCGCGTAACGCAGCCAATGCTGAATTGGATAAGGAATACGAGCAGAACCTCACGGTAAAAGAAGCTCTGCTGGAAGAAGCACGTGCTCTCTTGCCTGTAACCAATCTGAAGCAGGCGAAGACTAAGCTTGACGACATATTGGACCGTTGGGATGCTGCCGGACGAGTTCCCCGTAACGCACTGCGTCGTGTTGAAGGCGAGCTGAAGAAGGTACAGGACGAAATCCACCAGGCAGAAAGTGCCAAGTGGAGCAAGTCTGATCCTGAAAAGAAAGCACGCGCGAACTCAATGCTCACCCAGCTAGAAGACGCTATCGCCGGTCTTGAAAAAGATTTGCAGAAGGCAGAAGCTAGCGGGGATGCTCGCCGCATCAAAAAGGCACAGGACGCACTGGATGCTCGTCGTCAGTGGCTAGAAACCTTGAAGGCATCCTCAGCTAACTTGGGCTCGTAAATAAGCTTTCCACAGCTTCACAGGTCATACTTTGACTAATTGAACTGCGAAAGACATAAAGATGCGGTTATCCACAGGGTGACCGCATCTTTGTCTATCAAGACACCGAATCAGCGCAGAATGATGATATGACCAACTCTGTTTCAATTCTGCAAAATCTTCCTTACCCTTTAATGGCGCGGGCAAATTCCCGAAATGAGCAGCTCATGCGTATGCATTTGCTCCCTCCTGAGCAGGCAAAATTCTCCGAGGGGAATTTTAGTGACGTGGTGATTCAGCAAGCTCAAGAAAAGCTCATTGATATTCAACAAATAGCTCGCTCCACAGGTGAGCAAGAACGGCTGATTAAAGATCATCAGCTGCAGCATATTTATAAGAACATGTATACACTGCCCCACATTACTCTCACTCCCCTCTTGAAAGCTCAAGCAATTCAAAGCGCCGAACCCGTTTTAGCGAAGCGGAATCAGAGAATCTCACGGCTAACTGCAGCTTGGATTTGGGGTTATCTGCATCAACGCCCGCCTCTGCTTTACGTCGACTTTGAGAGAAGCTGCCGTATCAATCGCACTACACCTGGTCGAGAACATATGAGATTTCGCCAGGTACATTTCACTCCATTTGACTATGTACAGCTAGATAAGCTCTATATAGCAACACCCCGGAAGATTGCCCTTGATCTGCTAACAGTTGGAGAAGTCTCACTAGAATGTTCAGAGGAAAAGCTTCTCGAAGATATCCTTACGGACGGTGCACACAATGGGTGCCGTACATCCACCCTGCTCTATGTCCTGAAAGAAACGAAATACATCAGAAATAGAGAAAGGGCTCAGCAATGGCTTCAAGATTTTGAAGATAAACAAAATCAGTTCAACACAGCTGAGCCAGCCTCAGATAAAGCAAGATCCAGAGAGCTCTAATATCAATTAGTTTTCTCGCGAACAGGCTTAGCGCCCGTCATCCGGTATACCTTATAAACCCCTTCGACGTTCTGCATGACGTTGAGCAAATGCTCCAGCATGTGACGATCGCGAAGTTCCAGAGTAAAGCGATTGATAGCAAATCGATCGGCGTTAGTGAGGACTCGCGCGTCCACAATGTTTGTTTGATTTTCAGCGATCACACGCACCAGATCCATGAGTAGTGATTTCCGGTCAATACCTTCAACCTGGATAATCACTCGGTAGAGCGCAGACGAGTTCTGCGCCCATTCCACTTCAGTGGCTCGCGGTTCAGAGTCAACATTTTTCATGTTGGGGCAGTCTGTACGATGCACCGAAATACCGTGAGCTTTAGTCACGATTCCAATGATGTCATCTGGTGGTACGGGGTTACAGCACTTTGCAATTTTAGTAAGCACACCGTCAGCGCCTGGAACGATAATGCCGTTATCCGGTGACTGCTGATGCGAGGAGAACATGTCCTCATCGAACTCTGAAGCTTCGATCTCACTGTCATCTGTTTCCCCATAGTAGATTTTGACGAAGACGTCGATGACGTCCTGCGTCTTAATCTCGTTCTCACCTAGGGCATGGTACAGGGAGGCGCCGTCATTCTTGTTAAACTCGTGGGCGACTTCCATCAACATTTGAGGAGTTATCATCTTAGTTAACGGAAGCTCATGGTGGCGCATAGCCTTAGTCAGGGTTTCTCGCCCCTTATCAATTGCTTCTAGGCGGCGACCTTTAGCGAAGTACTGACGAATCTTGGTTCTTGCTTTAGAAGTGCGTACGAACTTAAGCCAATCCTCACTTGGCCCTTGATTTTCATCGCGGGTAGTGAGAATCTCAACCATGTCGCCTGAATTCAGCCGTGAATGGAGCGGCACCAAGCGTCCATTGACCTTCGCGCCAATGGTTTTCTCTCCTACCTCGGAATGAATTGCATAGGCGAAGTCAACGGGGGTGGAATCCGTAGCTAGAGTGATAGGTTCACCGTGAGGTGTGAGCACAACAATTTCATCGGTCTCCAACGTGTCTGCTAAAAGTTCATAGAATTTTTCAGACTCAGGGTTAGAGTTCGAAATCTCTGCAATATTCTGCAGAATTCCAACGTTCAAAGCGGCATTATGCGTCTTTGGATCCTTAGTAGAGATCCCGTTGGTTACGGTTTCACCGCGGGAAGTAGCTTTATAGCGCCAGTGGGCCGCTACACCGTACTCTGCTTCTTCATGCATCTTATAAGTGCGGATTTGAATCTCGAGCGGAAGGTTTCCAGGACCATTCACCGTCAAATGTAGTGACTGATAGTGATTATTTTTTGGAGATTTGATGTAGTCCTTGAACCTGCCCGCCACAGAGTGCCAGAGCGACATAACATGACCGAGCACCGCGTAACAGGTGTCTTCATCTTCCACCAAAATACGTACTGCCAAAATGTCATTAATTTCGTCAAAGCTTTTATTCTTTGACTTCATTTTTTGGTGAATCGAATAATAGTGCTTGGGTCGCCCAGTCACCGTGGCATCGATGTGAACCCGGGAGAGTCGTTCTTCAATAGTAGTTTTGGCTTCCTCGAGGTACTTTTCCAGTTTGGGGGTTCGCTCCCCCACCATGCGAACGATTTCGCGGTAGATATCCGGGGACATCGCAGCAAACGAAAGGTCTTCGAGCTCCCATTTGATGGTGTTTAGTCCCAGCCGGTGTGCCAAAGGCGCATAAATCTTAAGCGTTTCCTCAGCCTTTTTTGCTGCTGACTGGGCAGGCACAAACCGCCAGGTACGGGCGTTGTGAAGGCGATCGGCAAGTTTGATGAGCAAAACACGAATGTCTTTGCTCATGGAAAGAACAAGCTTGCGAATGGTTTCAATAGGTGCTGTATCGCCGTAGGCTACCTTGTCAAGCTTAGTGACGCCGTCGACTAGATAGGCTACTTCTTCGCCAAAATCGGCGGTGAGCTGCTCATGGGTGTAATCCGTGTCCTCCACCGTATCGTGCAACAAGCCAGCAACCAGCACAGGCCCCGTCGCACCAATCTCCGCCAAAATAGTTGTAACAGCTACAGGGTGGGTAATGTATGGGTCACCGCTCTTACGCTTTTGACCCTGATGGTACTTATTCGCAACGGTGAATGCCTTTTGAAGAATCTCCAGATTTTCTTCTGGATGATACTTCTTCACTGTTCTGATAACAGGAGCTAGAACGGGAGAATAATGGCGCAACTGATCCTGCTGATTGGGGATTCTTCTGCCAAAAACATGGCGGGTTGGAATCCTCTCCCCAGCAGACATCACCCGGTGTGATCCGCGGGGAGATTTCTTTCCGATGCTCTCGGATAGTTTCTGATCGACCATCTTCTCGACGGGGTGCTGTGAATCCGACATCGACGAGTCCTTCCCACTCTTAATGGCGTTAATCATACCTCCGCTCCGCTGTTCTTTCTAACACACATGCGGTGGCCATATAAATATGACCACCGCATGAAAGTGCTATTGAGAAGGAAGAAGTCTTATTACCCCAAATTGACGGGATTGACTTCAATCCTTACCGAACCGCCATCGCTGTCGGAGGAATGATCTCCTTCATCTTCTTCTTTAACCCGACCAGAACGAATATCTTCAATGTACTGATCATGTTTTTTGATTTTCTTTTCGCTCAAGCGCAATGCCGCGTACATAGGGGCGGAAACAAGAATCGTACCGATAGTACCTACGATAATGCCGACGAAAAGCGCAAGGGATAGATCCCGTAACGTACCTGCACCCAGGATGAACGCTCCGATGAACAAAATAGCACCCACGGGTAGAACACCTACAACCGACGTATTAATAGAACGCACCAAAGTCTGGTTTACCGCCAGATTGATTTGTTCGCCAAAGGTTCGCTTTTTCTGCTCTGAATAGCCCTCGGTATTTTCACGGATTTTATCGAAAACTACCACCGAATCATACAGCGAATAGCTCAAAATCGTAAGAAAGCCGATAATCGCGCTGGGTGTAATCTCAAAATCCACGAGTGCATAAATACCAACGGTGATAACCACAGTAAAGAGCAAACCAGCGATAGCTGACAGCGACATCTTCCATGTTCTGAAATAGAGCGCCATACCAATCAACGCAAGAATCACGAATGCAATCAGACCGACAAAAGCCTGGCGAGTAACGTCCGCACCCCAGGTAGGGCCAACGAACGACGACGTGACGTCCTGATCAGATACACCGTAAGCGTCCTGCAAAGACTTCTTAACATCAAGAGTCTGACTATCGGTGAGAGTACTCATCTGTGCACGCATAGTATTGGGTGCAATATTGGTGACCCGAACGTCGTGGGCTTCAGGAGCTTTCTCAGCAATAATTTTCTCACCCACCGAAGGGTCTTCATTCTCAACGGAGGAGACCGTAAATTCAGACCCACCACGGAAATCAATACCCAGGTTAAATCCACCCTTCGCCACTGGCACAAGGATAGAGAGAACCACCAAAAGCGTTGCGAGAAGCAACCACACGTTTCGCTTACCTACGAAGGGGTAGGAACGCTTCCCTGAATGCAGATCATTACCAAATGTTGAAAGTGCATTAGCCACGATTACTCCCCCGCTTCTTTTGTGCCAGTTGATTCAGTGGGAACCGACCCTGCACTGGATGCTTGCTGTGTCTGCGCTCTTGCAGCTCGCCGTCGTTCAGCAATGGTCAATCCATCCGAGTCTTCAGGTTTACGAATACGACCGGCACCGCGATACAACGGAACAGCACCCAACGATTCAGGAGACAAACCCGAGTGGCGGCGTCCTTCGCCGAAGTAACGGGTACGCGCCAGCAGGCTCAGCATGGGATGTGTAAAGAGGAAGACGACGATGAGGTCGGCAATTGCTGTCAAACCGAGGGTAAATGCGAATCCACGCACTGATCCGACAGAAACCACATACAGCACAACAGCAGCCAATAGGTTTACTGCCTTGGACGCCAAAATAGTCTTGCGAGCACTGACCCAGCCATGATCAACCGCCGCAGGGATGGTACGACCTTCACGGATCTCATCTCGAATACGTTCAAAGTAAACGATGAAGGAGTCAGCCGTTTGGCCCACTGCAACAATAAGACCGGCGATTCCTGCCAATGAAAGCCTGTAGTTAATAGACCAACCCAGCAAAACAATCGCCAGATACGAAATCAACCCTGCAACAACTAGCGAAGCGATAGTTACAAATCCCAGCAACCGATACTGGAACAGCGAATAGATAAATACCAAAACCAAGCCGATTAAGCCAGCGATAAGACCCATCTTCAGCTGATCAGCACCCAATGTAGCTGAAATCTGCTGTTCAGACTGAATAGTGAAGTTAATGGGCAAAGCACCGTACTTGAGCTGCTCAGCCAACGCACTTGCGCTTTCTTCAGTAAAATTACCGGTGATTTGAGGCTTACCGTCTGTAATCACTGCCTGAGCCACGGGAGAAGACAGCACCTTGCCATCGAGCATAATGGCGAACCGCGCACGGGCATCTTGCTGGTTGGCTCCGTAGAAGGAATAGAGGCGTGTAGTAACTTCCTCAAACTTCTTCTTTGCAACTTCATTGAACTGAATATTAACGCCCCATTGACCAGTAGATACACCACTGCTGTTGGAGACCTGTGAGTGTGAAGCATCCTGAATATCAGTGCCCTTTACCTCAACGGGACCGAGAATAAACTTTTCTGAGCCGTCTTCAGAACAGGCAACGATTGCCTTTTTGGGATCTTGGTTTTCTGCTTTATCTGAACTTGCGGCAGCACAGTCAGTATTTTCAAACTGGCGCCACAAATCTGCAGTAATCCAGTTCTGGTCAGACGCATTTTCAGGCTTTTTATCGCCCTTAGGCAATTCCTTTTCAGGCGTTTTCTGATCATCAGCAACTTTTCCAGGAGCAGCCGATACTAGCACCGGGCGGAAATCCATCTGAGCAGACGCCTGAATAAGCTCGCGAGTTTTAGCATCGAGATTACCGGGAACAGAAACCACAACGTTCTTATTCGACTGCGTGGAAACTTCCGCTTCCGAAACGCCTGCGCCGTCAACACGTTGGCGAATAATTTCAACCGCCTGGTTGAGCTGATCGCTGTTGACGGTATCTGACTCTGAGCCAACAACCTGCGGCGAGAGAACCATTTGTGTGCCACCGGACAGATCAAGCGCGAGCTTAGTCCCCCAAGATCCGCCAGAGAAGGTAGAACCAAAAACACCGGCACAGAGCACAATAATAAGAGCTGCCATAGAAACTAACGCAGCTCTCGACTTAGCCAGCGGGCTTCGTTTAGCCATACTGCCCCTTTACTTCAACAAAAGCAGGTGCACCGCGTGGGACACACCTGCTTGGAAAAATTTATTTACTAATGACGATTGTCGCGCTCTTGCGGAAATTCAATAGAGGAGGCTCCGCCTTCGCGCTCTACCGCAGTTTCTTGCTCTATAACTGATGAGGTTCCCGTAGAACTTTCGTTCTGTTTTTCTTCATCGACCAAGGTGGTGACAGTAGAAAGGTGAACTTTCACCACGGTGTCTGCGGCAATGTTCAAGAGAACATAGTTTTCATCGCGATTTACTTCAACGACAGAGCCGAACAGCCCAAAGTTAGTCATCACGCGGGTACCAGGTACCAGCTGATCTTGACGCTGTTTGAGTTCCTGCTGAACTTTTCGCTGACGACGCGCGGGCAGAATGAACAGCATCACCACGAATATGCCCATGAGCAGAATCATGAAGAGGCTATTTCCGCCAGCTCCACCGCCTTCAGCGGCGTTGAGAACTGATGAAGCGTGCAGATTTTCGATGGAGTTCAGCATATATCCCTAGGCATTGACAATACTTTCAGGCTCTATCGTAGTGGAGAATTCTGAATTATCCCTGGCTTTGGGTGAGTTAGTTTAAGCGCTTTCGCAACTAGAGGGTGGGAAACTCAGGAGCTTCAAGCCCCAGGTGTTCCCAAGCGGCGGGCAGGGCGACTCGCCCTCGTGGCGTCCTACCCATGAGCCCTTCGCGTACGAGATAAGGTTCCGCCACAGTTTCCACTGTTTCTACTTCTTCACCTACAGCTATAGCTAAGGTTGAAAGCCCAACGGGTCCTCCGCCGAATTTATGTATGAGCGCCTCAAGCACGGCACGGTCCAAACGATCGAGCCCTCGTGCATCCACCTCATACATATCCAATGCCGCTGCAGCTTCTCTAGCTTCAATACGATCAACCCCGTGAACCAACGCCCAGTCGCGTACTCGACGCAGCAAACGGTTAGCAATACGTGGCGTTCCTCGGGATCGACCGGCAATTTCCGAATAGCCTTCCGAGGAAATATTCATCTCCATCAGACCTGCTGACCGCCGCAGTACACTTTCAAGTTCTACTGAAGAGTAAAACTCTAAATGCCCGGTAAATCCAAAACGATCGCGCAGAGGTCCCGGTAGCAAACCGGCGCGCGTCGTCGCTCCTACCAAGGTAAAGGGAGGTAATTCCAACGGAATAGAGGTAGCGCCAGCGCCCTTACCGACCACGATATCTACGCGAAAATCTTCCATCGCCATATACAGCATTTCTTCTGCAGGGCGTGACATACGGTGAATTTCATCGAGGAAAAGAACTTCACCGGGGGTGAGTGAAGAAAGAATTGCTGCTAAATCACCTGAGTGTTGAATCGCAGGGCCGGAGGTGATACGCAGGGGCGCATCCATCTCAGCGGCAATAATCATCGAAAGAGTGGTTTTGCCCAAGCCGGGAGGACCAGATAAAAGCACATGGTCAGCGCTACGTCCGCGAAGTTTAGAAGCCTCTAGTAACAGAGAGAGCTGACGACGTACCCTCTGCTGCCCCACAAAATCATCAAGAGATTTAGGGCGTAGAGCCGCCTCAATCATCTTTTCCTCTGGCTCTTCTTCCATAGCGACCAAGCGTTGACCAGGAACTTGACCGGGCGCTTGATTGAAGTCATAGGGTTGCGAAGTCATAGAACGAAAAAATTCCTCAGATGAAGATTAGTGGCGAGTGTTGGAGTGCTGCGAACCTAGGGTTGCCAGAACCGATTTCAGCGCTTGTGCAACGCCTATGGTTTCGGACTGCGGATTCGCTTCAACGAACGAATCAACTGCAGCCACGGCGTCGCGCTCAGTCCAGCCTAGTCCCATCAAAGCATCAAGAACCTGTGGCTTCCACGCAACATCGTGGGAAAGAGGCAACTGGTCTGAATCTTGGTCAGTGAGAATAAGCTTGCCGGCAAGTTCTAGCACGACTCTGCGGGCACCCTTAGGGCCAATACCCGAAACTTTGGTAAATGCCTTGTCGTCCCCAGTTGCCACTGCCTTAGATACTTCTGCAGGAGTCAACGCCGCTACCACTGCAAGCGCAATGCGAGGGCCGATCCCTGAAACGGTCAACATCAGGTCAAAGACTTCTCTCTCTGCCGGCTCAGAAAACCCGTACAGTGTCATAGAGTCTTCGCGCACAATCATGGTGGTAAGAATGGTGGTCTGCTCCCCCGTCCGTAATGAACTAGCTGTCTGCGGGGGGACATTGACGAACATACCGAAACCGTTGACATCAATGATGAGGTTATCCAGGCCAACATGCGTGACCTTACCAGTGAGGGAGCTAATCATGCTCTTATCCTATTCGAATATATGTACTAATTCCACTTTCGAGGATTTTTCCGAGCAGTTTTAGCCGCAGCTTCCGCCCAAGCCCGCTGAGCAGGAGTCATAACGGTAGACCGTTGTTGTGCGGCAGGTCGCGAACCTTGGTGTGTCTGGACGCCCGCGCTGGTATCAATTGCCCCACCGGTAGTTCCTCCACGCCAGCCGTGGCAAATCGCAATGGCGAGAGCATCGGCGGCATCTGCAGGTTTGGGCATAACATCCAACCCTAAGATGCGCGTGACCATTCGCCCCACCGATGCCTTATCCGCTCGACCAGAGCCAGTCACCGCTGCTTTTACCTCTGAGGGAGTATGAAAATATACGGGGATACCGCGGCTGGCTGCAGCTGCAATAACGACGCCCGACGCGTGAGCGGTGCCGATGACCGTATTAACCTGCTCCTGGGCAAAGATTCGTTCAATAGCTAAGGCATCCGGCTGATAGGTATCCAACCACTCCTGAGCAACCTGAAAGATGGTGAGGATACGCTGATCCAGGGTTTCCGCCGCGATAGTGCCGGCAACGCCAACGTTCACAAAGCTTGCCTTGCGATTAGGCAACATATCGATCAGTCCAAAACCACAGCGAGTCAGACCGGGGTCAACGCCTAGAATACGGGCAGCGCCCGGAACTCTCGCAATAGAGGAAAGTTCCGGGCGCTTTGTGCTTGAAGAAGGCACTATGTACTAGTCCTAGTCTTCTTCGAGTTCTGCCATGACGGATTCGTTGATATCCGCGTTGGAGTAGACGTTCTGAACGTCGTCCAATTCTTCAATTGCATCTGCAAGCTTGAGGAACTTCCGTGCGCCTTCGGCGTCCAATTCCACGTTCATAGTGGGGCGGAATACGGGGTCATCGTTGTTGTAATCCAAGTCAGCTTCAGCAAGAGCCTTACGAATCTCGGGAAGGTCGGTTGCTTCAGATACAACGGTGAAGACGTCGCCGTCGTCGATAACTTCATCAGCGCCGGCATCAAGGACAGCCATGAGGACGTCGTCTTCAGTCAAGCCGTCAGTCTTGGTTACTTCAGCAACGCCCTTGCGTTCGAACATGAATGCAACAGAACCCGCATCTGCCATCGTGCCACCGTTACGCGTAACTGCGGTACGAACTTCAGCTGCGGCGCGGTTGCGGTTGTCGGTCAAACATTCGATGTACAGCGCGGTTCCCTGCGGACCACGAGCTTCATACATAATCTCGGTGTACTCAATGGATTCACCCGTGAGACCGGCGCCGCGCTTAATCGCACGATCGATGTTGTCGTTAGGAACAGAGTTCTTCTTCGCCTTAGAAACAGCCAAATCGAGTGCCGGGTTACCCGAGGTATCCGCGCCGCCCATGCGAGCTGCTACTTCGATAGCCTTGATGTATTTAGCGAATGCCTTTGCGCGCTTAGCGTCAATAGCAGCTTTCTTGTGTTTGGTTGTTGCCCATTTGGAGTGACCTGACATGGGGCCTGCCTTTCGTATCGGGGCGCATCAGCGCAAATTTTTACTGGTAAGTCGGCTTCCATTGTAATACTTCGTACAGTGCTCAGCTGATTTTTTGAGTTGTTAGCTCGGTGACCGTAGGACGAGCGAAGCCTTAACGGGGACGCTGGGATGCGGACGCGCGGGCTTTTTCTACCAGTTCATCGTTAATTGTGGCGGGAGTGAATTCACCGTATTTATTTTCAGCCGCCTTCTGAATCAAGAAATCTGAGATGGCAGGATTCTTGGGTAAAAGAGAGCCGTGAAGGTAGGTACCTACAACGTTGTGGACGCGCGCGCCCTCAAATTCGTCGTCCTTGTTGTTGCCCTCACCCTTAGTCACTTTAGCCAACGGTTCGGTAGTACCGCTGAGGGTTGTCAAACCTGAGTGGTTTTCATAGCCAATAATGGTGCCGAATTCAGAAGATTCTTCAACGATATTGCCAATGAGACGTTCTTCGCCGCCCACAGTGACTGCATCAAAAATACCGATGCCGGGTAGCACCTGACCGCCGATGGTTCGGAATTCGTTTCCGAACAACTGATACAGACCGCAGATGACGAGCATGGGAGTACCTTTCTCTGCCATCTCGCGCAGAGTGGCAGCAATACTTTGAAGGTCATCACCAATCACGCTCTGCCCAGAGTCCTGACCACCGCCACCCACAATAATGTCGGCATCGGTGGGGAAAGAATCTTCAGGGTTGTAATCCACAATCTCAACGTCAAAACCGTGGGCTTTAGCTCGGCGGGACAAGGAAAGAGTATTGCCCCAGTCTCCGTAAATATTCATATCTCGGGGGTAAAGCTGTACGATTTTGAGGCTCTTGCCTGAATTGGAAGTCATTAGGAGATTTCCTCCACGTCTGTAATTTTGGAGAGGTTCTTGCGGATGGCGAGCATGGCAGTGTAGGTGCAGAAAATGCGCATTGGCTTGCCCTGGGAGTTCTTGATGAATTGGTCAAGTGCTGAATCGAGGTCTTCATCAACAGCGGCTACGGACACGTCTTCGTGTTCCAGACGGAGGGCCATGTCATAGGCACGCACGCCCGATACCATATTCACTCCCCCGGTTTGCAACGAGTGGAAGTCAACGTCCCAGAGCCAGCTGACGTCGCGGCCGTCTGCATAAGCATCATTGATGGTAATCATGGTGGCGTAATCACGAGCATCTGCTGACGCCAAGGAGAGGCGGAAACCCGAAGGGTTCTTCACCAAAAGAAGCTGAAGGGTCTGGCCATTCACCGTGAGAGCTTCACCGCGACCAAAAGCCGGAGTGATGTTCGCAAGCTCTGCCATGAGGGCGCTACGGTCGGCGTCGTCGCCCATGACGTCCAAAGTTAGCGCCATTGCAGCAGCGGCATTGAAGATGTTGTACACACCGTAGAGGTTAATGGTGCCATTAAGCTCTTCCGAGCCCAGCTGGAAAGTAGCTGAAGTGCCCGCGAAATCTTTAAGAAGTACATCTGCTGCGGGTAGCTCAGGGGCGAGCTGTGCCGTATTCACGGGCGATTCAGCAGCGCGCATGTCATCATCCGAAGGGAACATCTTGCGCAACTTTTCGGAGAGACCAAAGTATTTGACGGCAGTTCCCTCAGGAGCGTTCTCCGCCAGAGAGCGAATGCGAGGGTCCTCGCGGTTAAGAATTACGGTACCGGTGGTTGCCCCTGCAACGTGTGCCAACATGCGGCGCGTAGTATCAATCTCACCAAAGCGATCAAGCTGATCACGCAAAACATTCAGCAGCAAAGCACGCTGAGGCTTCACACGCTTCACAAAATGAACCGCATGCGCCTCATCCAGCTCAAGGACGGCGATGTCCGCATCCAGCTTGCCCGCCAAGTTCATCTCGCCTAGCAAAGCAGCGGCAACACCGCGCACAAAGTTAGAACCCGTGCGGTTGGTGAAAACCTTTAGCCCCTGCGATTCCAAAAGCTGCACGACCATCTTGGTTGTGGTGGTCTTACCATTCGTTCCGGAAACAACCACCACCCCACGAGGGAGCTTAGCTAATTCTTCAGCAACGAAATCTGGGTGAAGTTTCTCCATCACCAGGCCGGGGAAAGCTGAACCTCCGCCGCGCAATTTAGTGGCGTAACGAACGCCCTGGCCAATGAGTCGTGTAACAGGTCTGGACATGCGTTTCATTTTAGCGGGTTAAAAGACGACGTGGGACAAGAGGCACGTTATGGGATAGCTGCGCGCCTGTCGTCACAATGCTCCAGCTCAAACATTGCTCGCTTCGCTCGCAAAACTCGCAAGTCGCATTCAACGACAGGCACGCTGTCAGCTTCCAGTCAGCTTCCCATCCCTGCGCGCTCTACGCCCGCTTGGAAAGAAAACGAGGTCTTTATGCACGTCTTCTTCTACTCCGATAAGCTAATCATCATGTCTAACCTGCTTTATCCCGAGAACCACCAGCACCCCATTATCTTCCGCGACCTCAAATGGGTCGACCGTGTGCCCACCGCCGTCATCGAACCGGTAGTTGATGGTGTGCCGCTGGGTAAATTGAAGCGCACTCGTTTGGAGCCGGGTGCTTTTATCGGCATTGACACCCGTGCCGAAGCTCTGGAAACAGAGGGGCTTCCTACCTCAAAATATTGCTCAGGATATGCACGGGCAATGGAGAAAGAAACAGGTTTCGAAACCGTGCCTTGTCCCGAACACGCACTCATCGAAAAAGGCAAACAATGTGCACAGTGCGAGGCTCGCGATGAGTTCTCAGCTATGCACGGCATCCACCGCGGCGCACGGTTGGCTCCAGCAGCACAGGCATATGCAGACTTGGAGCACTGGCTCTATATCGCAACCTTCCCCGACGGTACGTCGAAAGTGGGTACTTCTTCGCTCTTTTCAAAGCCCCGCCGGCTAGATGAACAAGCCGTTGCACTGGCGACCTATGTTGCACACGCCAAGGACGGCGCACAGGTGCGCGCATGGGAAGATTTGGTGTCCAAGGAGGCAGGACTCGTTCAAGGCAAACTGGTTTCCACTAAGTACAAGGCGTGGACTAACCCGCGTTCGACGGCCGACATTCAAGCAGAGCACAAGAAAGCTGTCTCGCTGGCAAACTGGGCGCTGATGGAAGCATCGCTGGATGCCTTTGACGCCGTCATCGACGAAGAGCAAATGATTGACGAACCCTGGGTCCCCTCCCCTGCGATGGAGCCAGCGTATGAGTCAATTCTTTCCGATTCAGCGCAATCACTCCCCGCGTACCCGTCTCTGTGGAATGCTGCAAATGGTTTCCACGTGGTGGGGGCCACCGGCAAGTTCCTCGTGGCGCATTTTGGTGACCCCGAAGTGAAGTTCCTGCTCAATCTGGCGGATCTGACGAACCGCGTTATGCTCCCCCACTGGGACGTTTCAGCGCAACCAGATGTGCAAAGTTCGCTTTTCTAGTCTTATGCGGCTGGCCATGCATCTGCCAGCATTGCGCGAATCTCGCTGAGAGTCTGGGTTACGGTCTTGGTGCCTGCCACAATCGGGAGGAAGTTCGTATCGCCTGACCATCTCGGCACAATGTGCTGGTGTAGGTGGTCGGCGATGCCCGCTCCCCCAATTTTTCCCTGATTCATACCGATATTGAACCCTGCCGCCCGGCTTGTTGTGCGGAGAACTCCCATCGCGGTCTGCGTGATGGCAGCGATTTCGTTGGCTTCTTCAACGGTTGCGTCGTCATAGTTAGGAATATGGCGGTATGGGACTACCAATAGGTGGCCAGGGTTGTAGGGATACAGGTTCAGCAAAGCGAAGGCGTGTTCCCCACGATGAACGATGAGTGATTCTTCGTCTGAGCGCGAAGGTGCTGTGCAGAAAGGGCAGCTGTTTTCGTCATAGTCCTTTTGCCCACCGCTGGTGTAGGCGCGACGATGCGGCGTCCACAGTCGCTGAAAGGCATCGGGGACGCCGGGAAGTTCAAAGTCATCGGTGGTGTATTCGGGAGTTTCCATAGAAATATTCTACGTGGCTTGGTTAAAGAGTGAAATAAGACTCAGTAGAGTGGAAATTGAATCGTTCGATTCCAAGCTGAGGATATTTATGTTTAGTTATGACGAACTCCCTCTCCAGCGAGTTAGAAAATTAATAATTTCATATTAATTTGGAATACTTACAGTACATATTACTGAGGCTTATTCAAAAGTTCCTCCAGCTAGATAAAACAGCAACTCCCTCACCGCAGAAAACTCCTGCCCTTACTAGGCAACCGGCTGTCGAATCCCCGCATACAACACCCGCCAAGTTTTCACCTGAGCAATCCCCCCTCCCCCACCACCGCACGGCGAGAGTGAATGAACCTATTCACAACCTATAAATCCGTAGGCGTCTTTCAAGATTTACAAGGCTTGGGGGGGGGGCGGGGGGGGGGGGAGGTGCTGAGGCTCTTCCAGTCGGCTGAGGTTATTTGGTTGAAGATTTAACTCTCATTGTCCCACTAGTGAGACCGTTGTTTTTGTTGATGAGTGTGGATTTTGTGCCTACTTTTGAATAAGCCTCACTGAATAAATTAATAAACAAGATTCAACTAATACAATTTAAATCGAAAATAGTCGAAATAATTTTGTAAACTTTTTATCCAGATAAATCCATGAGAATTTAATTTGAAATCCGTAAATTATTACAAAATAAAATCAAATGTATCAAAGGTATCGACATTTATGAAATATATAGCATTTTTTAATAATTTTAAATTAAAATAAACTTTTTACTCAGAGTTAAAACATGCCGAGCAACCCTCGATAATAGTTCGAACCATTATCGAGGGTGAACACATTATTAATTCACTTTAACAGCTTTAATAAAGTCGTCTCCAACCATATCATCTCTACGTAAACCAACCAAAGTAGAGTAACTTCTATCAAAGTTTTCAAGAGCGATTTTTACATTTTCACGACTTGATATTCTAACTGCCTTGTCAATAAGAAGTAAATCATAAAAATTCATACTATTTTGAACAATTGGAGTCCATAAATCTACCGAATCACTAATTGTTTTGCAAATGTTAATATCAAAATGCAAAGCTTTTTTGTCGTGAATCTTTGAACCAAGTATTGATTCTAAGCTGTTAGATATTGCTGTTGCAAGTAAAACTTGTGAACCTCTGTTGACAAGAAATCCATAAGCTTTTTCTTCTTGCTCGGTCCGCCCCTCTACCCCCTTGTTTGACAATGCATTTTTTGTTTCTTCAATTGATTTCAATAAACCGCATGTAAAGAGAATATGTCTTGCTGTGATTTCTTTAAAATACCGTCGATAATTTTCTTCATTTTCCCATATAAATTTATAACGATTATAGGCCAGATTTGGATCTCCATGAAAACTTACGAGAGATTGAGCAACGAGTTTATCATCCAGGGTTTTTTCCACAATTTCTCTATTTCTTCGAATCGCATCACCTCGCCGAGCGCCGTTATAAATTATATTTTCCTCCGAGTAAGTTTCTTCGAATTGTTTTCTCAAATTCTTTTGTATTTCATCGTTACTTCTAAAATCAGCAGGCTTAACAACATTCTGAGTGTTGTTGTATTTAATAATATTATCCAATATATTATTATCCGTACTTTTGATAAATCTTACGATGACATTACCGTCAACCGTAAAGTTATCCTCATATGACCCGATGGAACCCGTTGTCTGACCACCATTTACAATACCAGCACCACGTATAAGTATTTTCTTATTGTCTTCATTAACTTCATAGTCATTTACTAAAACAGTAATCCCATTGTTATATATAGCAAAGTTTTCTGGTTGTTGCTCCAATGTTCTTTGTATGCCAAAGTTAATATTATTTTGACTTTTCCTAATACCTAAAAAATTTCTAATATTTGGAGCCAATAAATCTAATTTATATTTTTGCCAAAATGCTTTTAATTCTTCAAGACTAACGGCAGTAATAAAGGATTTCCACTTACTATCATTTATTAATTCAAATCCTCCCGCAATCATAAATTCATTTTCATCCGAAACAAGAATTGAAGACTGTAAGCGTTCGTAGTCTTTTTCTAACTGACTTCGATCAATTTCAATTGCACGTACATTAATGTCGGATTTAGAATATACTTCACGAAGTAGAGAGTCAGTGTTGCGTTTTGCTTCGTCTAGAAAATGTTGCACATTTACAGATGCTTTAAAATTATGAACATACCATAGCTCTATTTCTTGAATTTCACCGTTACGGATTTTTTCTCGGGCTTCTTTAGCAAGATTTTCCAATTTATCAGTAGTTGTTTGCAAGTTTCCATCAAGCAACCAGCTCGATGCAACTACCATATCGGAAGCTTTATTAGAATTTGCTTCATCGTTAGCATTACCATTAGGTGAATAATAGCTTTGAACTATAACTAATTTATTGTAGTCATTATCGAAAAATACTAAATCACATTTATGGTCGTTACTATGGTCCGTGAGATACTCATTTGCGAACTGCAATATATCATCAACATCAGAGCGCATTTCTGCAGCTATTAGCCCAAGAGCATTCCATCGGATGTGTTTATTTTTATTTTTCAATAATTCATCTCGACTATTAAAATAATTCCAAAAATTTGATTGAGACATAATTCCTCCATAAATAAAAAATTGGCGTGATGATAATCATATGGTTATCATCACGCCAATTTTACCATTGACTAAGACAATTTTCAGGAAAAATCAAATATAAATAAATTTTAAGTAGCTGGATCGCTATTCACACGCCCACGCACGTGTTCCACGATGCGTGCGACGGCGTCGTCAATCTTCACGCCGTTTTCCTGGGAGCCATCACGGAAGCGGAATGAAACCGCGCCGTTTTCGGCGTCCTCTCCCCCGGCAATGAGAATGAAGGGTGCCTTCTCCTTCGAAGCATTACGAATCTTTTTGGGGAAGCGGTCAGTACCGTAGTCGACCTCAACGCGAATGCCCTCAGCACGCAGTTTCTGCGCAACCTCAGCCATGTAATCGTTGAACGCCTCAGCCACGGGAACACCAATCACCTGAACCGGAGCCAACCAAGCTGGGAACGCACCCGCATAGTGTTCGGTCAGCACGCCCATGAATCGTTCAAACGAACCGAACTTAGCCGAGTGAATCATCACGGGTTCCTGACGGGAACCGTCCGAAGCCTGGTACTCCAAACCGAAACGTTTAGGCTGGTTGAAGTCATACTGCACAGTGGACATCTGCCAGGTACGGCCAATCGCGTCCTTTGCCTGAACCGAAATCTTAGGACCGTAGAAAGCTGCTCCCCCGGGGTCAGCCACGAGTTCAAGACCGGTCGACTTCGCGACCTCCTCAAGCACCTTGGTTGCCTCGTCCCACTGCTCATCGGTACCGATGAACTTATCTTTCTTATCGCCCTCGGTATCGCGGGTCGAAAGCTCTAGGTAGAAGTCGGTCATACCGAAATCTTCCAGAAGGGACAGCATGAACTTCAGCAGGTGGCGAATTTCGTCCGGCGCCTGTTCTTTGGTGACATAGCTGTGCGAATCGTCCTGAGTAATCATCCGAACGCGGGTCAAACCCTGCAGTACGCCTGACTTTTCGTCGCGGTACACGGTGCCAAATTCGAACAGACGCAGGGGCAACTCGCGGTATGAACGCCCGCGTGACCGGAAAATCTCATTATGCATGGGGCAATTCATAGCCTTCAAACGGTAAAGTGCAGCGCCGTTATCGGGATCCATGGGTGGGAACATGCCGTCAGCATAGTAGGGCAAGTGTCCTGAAGTGTAGAACAGATCTTCCTTGGAAATATGAGGGGTCTTCACATATTCAAAGCCCTCTTCAATGTGGCGTGCGCGCACATAATCTTCCATTTCGCGCAGAATAACGCCGCCCTTGGGGTGAATGACGGGAAGACCGGGGCCAATGGTCTTGGGGAACGAGAACAAATCGAGCTCTTCGCCCAGACGGCGGTGGTCGCGACGCTCTGCCTCAGCAATGCGCTCCTTGTAGGCAACCAATTCATCCTTGGTGGGCCAAGCGGTACCGTAAATGCGCTGCAGCATGGGGTTCTTTTCTGAACCGCGCCAGTATGCACCGCCGGCACGCATCAGAGCGTAGCCGTTTGCAATCATTTTGGTGCTGGGTAGGTGAGGTCCGCGGCAAAGATCTTTCCAGATAATTTCGCCGGTCTTAGGATTCACGTTGTCATAGATGGTGATTTCGCCGCCGCCGACTTCCTGCGACGCACCTTCTGCGGCTTCAGCACCAGAACCCGGGCCCTGCTGCAGGTTGAGAAGTTCTAGCTTGTAAGGCTCATCTGCCATTTCAGCTACAGCTTCTTCATGGGAAACTACGCGACGCTGGAATTTCTGACCCGACTTGATAATTTTCATCATGGACTTCTCAAGTTTTTTGAGGTCCTCGGGGGTGAAGGGTTCTTCGACGTCGAAGTCAAAGTAGAAACCGTCAGTGATGTAAGGACCGATGCCGAGCTTGGAGTCTTTGCGGTATTCCTGCACAGCCTGCGCCATCACGTGAGCAGCTGAGTGGCGCAACACGTTGAGTCCGTCTTCTTCATGGATAGATACCGGAACTACGGTATCGCCGTCCGCAAGGGTGTGGGATAGATCCACCAGCACGTCGTTTACTCGAGCGACGACGATTTCGCGGTCTTCCGCAAAAAGGTCCGCTGCAGTGGTGCCAGCTTCAACGTTCTTGTTTTCGCCGGATACGCTTACGGAAATATTTTCGACAGACATCTGTCTCCTTTTGTAGTGGTGCGCACCCGTACGAAGGGCACGCTGTCGGTTTATTCGCACGGTACGAGGGTACGAATCTTTCTTAGTTTATCTGCAGGCTCAAGGTGTTGTCTTCGTTTGAGTTATCCACAGGTGCAAAAGTTTTTGAAGTTTTTCCTGTACCCATTTGTGTGAGAGGCGCTTCACATTCCGTTATATTGCCTAGTAGCCCTGAATCGGTGATTTTGTTCGATTCTCGGTTTGCTTGTTATTGGCTAGTCTGTGGAGCAACTACACATACTGTTTGGCTCTACTTGAAAGGCATTTCGATGTCTCGTTCACTCCCCACCTCTAAATTTCTGACGACGACGAGCACGGCGCTGCTCGCGTCTCTCCTCTTCGTGGGGTGTGGCTCAAATAGCGAGTCGTCTGACGCAAATGCAACAGCATCTTCCAGTTCAACTTCCGCCAGCACGAGTCCTTCTTCGTCCCAGAACTCTTCTGCACACCCAGATCAATCTGCAACCGCTTCAAGCTCAGAGAAATCTTCATCAAATGCAACGAACGGAAAATATAAGCCAGCCGACGAGCACGGTCCGGCCCAAAATGTTCCTAAACCCGTAAAACCAGAGGGTATGGACGTTGAGACGCCAGAGGCGATGGAGAAGTTCATTTACTACTGGAATGACCTAAATAATTATGCAATTCAAACTGGAGATACAACCGAAGTTCGTAAGCACACCGCAAGTTCTTTTCAAACATATGTAGATAATTTTGCGGTATGGGATGGAGTATATCGTGATGGAGGTTGGATAGCTGGAGGTCTCGTTAAACCAGCTGCGGGTACATCGGGAGCAGTGAGCCTTGGAGATGGGTTTTACGCTGTACCCATGAATTATGAAACTGGTGATGCGCTCATTGTCGATAAGGGGGAAGGCGAACCTCGCTATAAGGCGTATAAACTTTCTGAAGATAACGGAACAGGCTATGAGTTGAAAGTACAGTTTTCCGATTCCGGTGAGTGGTTCGTTATCGACCAAAAAATTGTTGGCGACCAATGAGAGTGGTATGCAAGAGGTCCACTTCCCTCATACTCCTTCTAGAGTTATTTGTGCTTTGTGGCATGACGCCAGGATACGCAGCAGATAGCCCAACTAGTGCGAATATCACAACCAACGGAATTGGCATTTCAGGCTCTGATTCTTCCGACAATTGGAGAAGAATCGAGAGCGGATTTAAGAAAACCTCTACAAAATCCACAAACTTGGTGTATGACGGAAGTTCATTGGGTAACGCTATCAAGAAAATAAGCCTTCAACCTGGCCGCAACACCTCCGACTCCACCGTCCCGCGCATCGCTTCCGATGATGCTCAGTCGAATGGTTCTGGTCGTCGGGGTGGAACCCTTGCAGGTCAGGGGTGCATGACGAACAGCGGCAAAGGCGCTGCCGGTCGGATGACCGCGATTCCTCTGCCGGTGGGCGAAACCGAGGGTACGGGTTCATTTGAAACGGACGCGGTAGGCAACCTCGCGTGTATACCCGCAAATGCCCCGGCAGGTGAACCCGTGGTGGTAGTCGATGAGGTAACGGGTGAGAAAATCGAAGTAGAACCCATCGTGATTTCGGTTTCTGCCGAAGATTTTGAGAACCAGCCCATCAAACCGGCGTCCTTGATCATGGATAACGCACCGCACTCGTTGAAGAACTACAACACCAACATTTTCGCGCAGTCGGGTGAGCAGACTTTCACCCAAAACGTGATGGGCGAACAAGTAGAAATCAAAGCGATTCCTGTCTCATATACTTTCAACTACGGCGACGGCACCGTGGTGACTACGACCAATCCCGGCCATTCCGTAGCCGAGCAGTGGGATGTGAAGACACCAACCAGCCACCAATATTCAACTCCTGGCGATTACACCTATACAGTCACCACAACGTTCCGCGGTGAATTTCGTGTGCCGGGCGGTCCGTGGCAGGTGATTGCAGGTACGTCGGATAGGACGTCGGCGCCACAGACCGTGCAGATTTGGCGGGTAACTTCGGGAAACGTTGAAGATTCGTGTGTTAAAAACCCATCGGCGTACGGTTGCCCTACATCCAAGAAGTAGTTCGCTCCAAAGAGTTTAGCTCTCTGCCCTACATGTGTTGGCGAGAGTGCCAATCCCTTCGATAGTGCACGTTACCGTTTGTCCATCTGACAGCCACTGCCTAGGACGTAGCGAAAGCCCCACTCCTGCCGGTGTGCCGAGAGCGACCAGATCACCGGGTTCAAGCGTCATAAAAGTAGAGATATAGGATATGACTTCTTCGGCACTGAAAATCATGTTGGCAGTAGTGCCGTTTTGCCTGAGCACTCCGTCTACGCTGCACTGCATGGAAAGCCCTTCAGCGGGATCTAACGAGTCTGCCGTGACGATAGCTGGCCCAAACGGTGTGCTTCTATCCCAGTTTTTTCCCTGAAACCATTCGCTGGTTCTACCTTGCCAGTCGCGCACCGAAATATCGTTGAGTATCGTATATCCCAGGATGGATGCGCGAGCGTCCTCCGGGCTAACCCGTCGAGTGGATGCGCCGATTACTGCGCAGAGCTCTACTTCCCAGTCGATTTTGTTGGATTCAGCAGGTAATTGAATATCCTCTCCGGGCCCTATGAGCGCGTTGGAGTACTTGGTAAAAATGGTGGGATATTCAGGAAGAGGTGCCCCAACTTCTTCTGCGTGGTCGGTAAAATTCAGTCCCACACAGAGAATTTTGCCGGGCCGGGTCAACAGTCGCGTGAAAGGAAGCTCGTTCCAATCAGCGTGCAACTCCTTTCCGCCTGCGTTCTCAACATCACCAAGGCTGTGAATCACATTTAGCTCCCCCTCCGCCACCATGTCATCGAGCGTGCGGTTAAATGCAAAGACGCGCTCATCCAGCAGGCAGACAGCCGTAGTAGTCCCATGCTCCGGTCTGATTTGCGCCCACTTCATATTTCTTCCCTCGCTTCATAAACACGTTGAAATAGAGCTTTTACCCTAGTCAGAGTATCTTGATGAGGTAAATATTTATCGTTTGGCTACCAAGAATTTTCCGAAATATTTGTTGGCTATGGCTGAAATGCAGTTACTCTTAAGATATTTCACCACCCTAACTTGAAACTCAGGAGGCAATGATGGAACGCATGATTACTCTCGTTTCTCACACTGATACGTTCACGCCCGATTCGGCGCTGAGCACCCGCTCTGCAGAATCCACCGATTGTGAAGCGTTGGCTCGTCTGCTCTTTACCTCCTACGAGAGCCGCCTCTACCCCACACAAGCTGATGCACAAAAAGAGCTAGAAGCTGTTTTCGCCGGTGAGAAGGGCGACTTTTTTGCCGAGGCTTCCCCTGTAGTGGTTGATGAAAATGGACGCGTTATTGCCGCCGCGCTGTGCCTGAAGAACCGTAAGGATGACGTCGAGCCCTCGGATGTCCCCACCATTTTTGAGTTGGTCACTGCGGCGTCTCGTCGGCGTCAGGGTATTGCTGAAAAACTTATTCGTGAAGCAATGACGTCGATGAAGAACAACGGTTTCGAAGAAGTGACCGTTCGTATACCTGAGACTAACGCGCCAGCACTTGCCCTATACCTGACCTTGGATTTTCATCGTTGGCAGCCAGCTGATGAGGATCTTTACTAAAACCCGACGAGCCATAGAGCCTCAGAACCCCGGTTATCTTCTCAGGAGCCGGGGTTCTTTCTACCCAAATGAGCGGTCAAGACCTAGTGCATTCCGCTCAGTAAATCTTCGACCGGTTCAATGAGTTCGGGGCCGTTGTTGCGCACATTCCCGACGGCATTGCTCACCGGATGCATGGTCCATTGGGTTGTCTGCCGATAGGCATTCGTCATAATGTCGTGCAGGGATTCACGTGCGCTCACCGTGAGCATTCCAGCAGAGGGAATGTTCATTTCCCCTGCTATCCTTCCGCTCCGAAGCCACTGCGTGAGCGCGTCGTTCTCTGAACCATCGAAATGCAGGGGTACAGGAAGTCTGTCGTGAAGCTGGCTTAGTTGCATGGCTGGAGCATCATCAAGGCCTTCCGCAGAGAGCTCAGCAATCGCGAATTCATCGGGTGAGTCCATGGTGATAATAGAGCAACTCAGCAGCCACTGCCCCTCTTGACCAGTATAGGGTGAGCGGGGGTTCTCTGATTCCGCTTTGGTAATTTTCCACCATTCATAGAGTCCGGCAAAGTAAATGGGCTTGCCATCGTTGCGGTGAATGAAATAGGGGCTCTTCTGCTTTTTACCTGCGGCGGTCTCTTGAGTTTTCCACTCATAGTAACCGGTAACCGGTATGGCGCAGTGACCGTTAACCGCAGCATTTCGAAAGGTGGGTTTTTCGAATACAGTTTCGCTTCGTGCGTTGAAAGCTCGTGAAGAGAAACTAGCGTCCTTAGCCCAACTGGGAAGGAGCCCCCATCGGGCAGCATGTAATTCGCGGTTGATGTTTGAGGTGTCTGAGCCAGAATCTAAGGTTCCTGATTCTTGGTCTATGCTCTCTGGATTGATGCGGTCAATCAAGATGGGCACTGTAGTGGTAGGGGCAACGTTGAAATTGTAAATATCAGTTCCTACTTTGCGACCGCCCACATAAAGGTCATGGTCGAATTCAAGTACGTAGCGTCCGCACATTAGCAGTATCCTCGCTGGTTGAGTGATTCAAGGACTGCGTCTTCGACGTCCTCGATAGCAATCAGGGGGTTGGCATCGGTCAGTGCTCCAACGGTGGATGGTTTGAACGGTAATCCAAGGTCCCGATAGACGGCGGTGGTGACATCCCGTAGAGGCTCACTATTCGTTACAACGATGCCGGTACTAAACCACCAAGCGCCCGACACCACACGCTGGGCAGTGCCGATAATCTTTGTAGATGTTCCGTCGGGGAGGAGAATATGAACCGAGTGCTCACCGGGGCAGTACTCCCCCTCGATCTCACCCATCTGAGCTTGTACATCCAGAGTTCTTAGCGAATCGGTAAACATTTGCCCGAATTCGGTGAACCGTTTCATGTTCCCGCTGACGGCGTCCGCATCTGCCTGAAAATGATCGATAATCAGACATCCGCTGTGATATGCCGCCGCATGCCCACCCACGGGTCTCACCTGAGGTATGAAACCATAATCTTTACACGCTTGCTGTGCCGTCGAAAATCGAGGGTTAAGTTCATCGCGTCGTCCAAAGGCGACGTTGGGGGCAGGTTGATACATTCGCAAGGTTGAGGGCTGCCCCCCTCGCCCCACAGCACGCAGAAAATCAACCGATTCGGCAAAAGAATAAAGGTGCGAACCGGGCGGGTTAGTATCTCGGATAATCTGCATGCATTGATTATCTCAAAGATTAATTAGGAGCATACCCATTAGTTGGTGTACTGAACCTTGGAAGGTTGAGACCCTACAGGAACGTCCAACAATGAACTGGACACAAACTCCCACCATGCCGGTTCAAATCCCGCCCGAAGAGCAAGATTCTGCGAAACAATATGTGAGGGCGAAGTTCCGTAGAACGGAACGAAGCCACGGTTCAGAGATATTCGTGCCAATTTTTGAACAAGCAGGGTTCCCACTCCGCTATGCCTGTGTTCAGGTACAACGTCAATACCAATTTGCCACATAAGGTCAGAGTCCTCGCTGGCACCTGCCATTCCCACTGTTTCTCCCTGGAAGAGAGCAACCAAAACAGCGGTATCAGGGCGTAGGTCGTTGAATCCTAAGGCATTAGAGAATCGTGCATCATCTGCGAAAATCTGCCATTGCTTGGGTGTGAGCTCTCTAACCTCATAATTCTGGGGTACGTGGAGGTCAAGAGGGAACTCCACGAGCTGTCGAGAGGGCGTAAAGTACAGCGCGGTTCCCGTATTCTGCAATGCGAAAGGAGTCAAGAAGTCGTTTATCTTGCGAAGCTTCGCATAATCTCCCATCCATTGACCGCCGTCACCCGTCAAAAGCTGAGTGATTTCTTGCCGAACTCGCTCGTGCTCAGCACAAAGTAACGTCGTCCCACGATAGTTGGAAAGACGCAACTCGAAATGATCTTCAAACCGACGGCGGTGGGGTTCCATGTCCGCAATTTCTTGGCGAGGCGCACTAACAAGAAGCTCGTTGTCAGCTTGAGCTTGAGCTAAATTGCCCGCTGCCAAGCAGTGATCTGCTTCAAGCTGCTGCTGCACAATTGTTTTTATCGCAGCATAGGATTCGATTCGCCCCATCCTCGCCAACTTTCACTCATGTTTTGTCCGTTCATCTCTCGCCAGAGTAGGCTAACATTCATGAAAATCGCAATTCTTGGATTCTCTGGTAGCGGGAAATCAACACTAGCTCAACAGCTCGGTGCCGAGCATCAGTTGCCTGTGGTTCATCTCGATTCTCTACATTTCTTACCCGGCTGGGTCGAACGAGATCCCCAGGAAGAGCGCGCCCTTCTCGGCGAGTTCATGGATACCCATCAAGATTGGGTCATTGAAGGTTCCTATTCCTATCTACACTTTGAACGCCGGATGGATGAAGCCGACCAAATTTATATTCTGATGGCCAATCGCTGGATTCGACTTTTCCGAGTTTTGCGCAGAACTGCTCAGCATCTCGGCACCTCCAGACCCGAGATGGCAGACGGATGCCCCGAAAAGTTCACCTTCGAATTCATCCGCTGGGTACTCTGGGACGGATGCCGGCCCGCGCGTCGTCAGCAATACCTTGATATTGCTCGGCAATATCTCCACAAAACTACAATCCGAAAAAACTAATCGGAGATATGAAAAGATGCCGCCGCAATTTTACGATTGCGGCGGCATCTTTTAAAGAATGAGGAGCTTAGAAGTCCCAGTCCTCGTCTTCAGTATTGACAGCTTTACCCATCACGTAGGATGAACCTGAACCGGAGAAGAAGTCGTGGTTCTCATCGGCATTCGGGGAAAGCGCTGAAAGAATCGCAGGTGACACGTTGGTTACCGATGCAGGGAACATCGCTTCATAACCCAGATTCATCAGCGCCTTGTTGGCGTTGTAGTGCAAGAATTTCTTCACATCTTCAGACAATCCCACGCCGTCATACAGCGAGTGGGTGTACTGAACTTCGTTTTCGTATAGCTCGTACAGTAAGTCGAAGGTGTAGTCCTTCAGTTCCTGCTGGCGCTCAGGGCTTTCCTTCTCCAAAGCACGCTGATATTTGTAACCGATGTAGTAGCCGTGTACAGCTTCATCGCGAATAATCAAGCGAATCAAATCAGCAGTGTTAGTCAGCTTGGCGTGTGAAGACCAGTACATCGGCAGATAGAAGCCAGAGTAGAACAAGAAGGATTCCAGCAGAGTTGAAGCTACCTTTTTCTTGAGCGGATCATCACCTTGGTAGTAATCCATGACGATGTTAGCCTTTTTCTGCAGATGCTCGTTCTCGGTGGACCAGCGGAAAACCTCGTCGATTTCCTTGGTCGAGCACAGGGTGGAGAAAATCGAAGAATAAGACTTCGCGTGCACCGACTCCATAAACGCAATGTTGGTGTAAACCGCTTCTTCATGAGCTGTAATAGCATCTGGCAGCAGCGAAACCGCACCCACAGTACCCTGGATGGTATCCAGCAGGGTCAAACCGGTGAAGACGCGCATGGTGAGCTGCTTTTCTTCGTCGGTCAGAGTCTTCCACGACTGGACGTCGTTGGACAGCGGCACCTTCTCGGGCAGCCAGAAGTTCGAGGTCAAACGATCCCACACCTCGAGGTCTTTTTCGTCCTCAATGCGGTTCCAGTTGATGGCTTCGACGTGGTGAACTAGTTCGACTTTTTCGCTCATAACAGCGGGAAACTCCTTGAAAAAGTGATAATCGGTTTTATCTATTCTCGCACGTTCGATCAATGCGAGACAGCTCTTGAAATTGAAAGTGAGAATATTCTCTAGTGCTCGCGGAGAAGTTTCTTCTCTGCACTTTCGAGGGGTCTATCAACCAGGCGACGTAGCAGAGGTAACGCTTTAAGCACAGTGTTAGCTTCCTCCGCGGTTAGCTCAGCATCGACTTTCTCTTGAATCCATTTGAGTCTTTTGAGCTCAATGGCAGAGATGAGCCGCTCCCCCAGTTCGGTGAGAACTAGCTCTTTGCGACGTCGATCGAGGCTGGTCTTGTGAGAAGAAATATAACCCCTTCGAGTTAGGTTCTTAACCAACATATGTGTTGACTGTGGAGTAATACGTTGAAATCGCGCCAGCTCCGCCCCCGTCTGATTCGGCTGTGCAGACAGAGCCAAGAGCACAGTTTCTTCTGAAACAGTTAGCGGGGATTCGTGCAGGGATTCGTTGCGCAGACGTCGATGCATTCTGAACACCACGTAATGGAGGTTGCGCGCATCATCTTCTAAAAATTTTCTCATAGCGCCATCCAAAAATAATCAGTTTAACTTATCAGTTATATACATAATACTGCTAGTAATCATTTACGCTAAAGAAAAGTCCCGCCTGCTCAACACAGCAGACGGGACATTTAGCATAAACCTACAGCATGCAGGATACGCAACCTTCAACTTCAGTACCCTCTAGCGCCAACTGGCGAATACGCGAGTAGTAAATGGTCTTAATACCCTTGCGCCATGCGTAAATCTGCGCTTTATTCACGTCACGAGTAGTCGCAGTGTCCTTGAAGAACAGAGTCAAAGACAGACCCTGATCAACGTGCTGGGTTGCCACAGCATAGGTATCAATAATCTTTTCGTACCCGATCTCGTAGGCATCCTGGTAGTAATCCAGGTTCTCATTGTTCATAAACGGTGCCGGGTAGTACACGCGCCCCAGTTTCCCTTCTTTACGAATTTCAATCTTCGACGCGATGGGGTGAATCGACGAGGTTGAACCATTGATGTAAGAAATAGAACCGGTGGGGGGCACAGCCTGCAGGTTCTGGTTGTACATACCATGTTCAGCGACATCCGCTGCCAGCTTCTTCCAGTCTTCTTGAGTCGGAATATGGTGCCCCTCAAAGAGCTCAGCGGTGCGAGCAGTCTCAGGCTTCCATTCCTTTTCAATGTACTTAGTAAAGTAGGCTCCATTTGCATAATCTGAATTCTCAAACCCTGCAAAGGTCTCCCCGCGTTCGCGAGCAATCTCCATCGAAGCCTGAATCGCATGGTAAGTCACCGTGTAGAAATAAATATTGGTGAAATCCAACGCTTCTTCGGAACCGTAGTAGATAAGTTCACGCGCCAAAAAGCCGTGGAGGTTCATCTGGCCCAAACCGACCGCATGGGACATGCTGTTACCGCGCTCGATAGAGGGTACCGAGCGGATATCGGACTGATCAGATACCGAAGTCAACGAACGAATAGCCGCATTCACAGTCTTTCCAATATCGCCGCCGTCCATGGTCAGTGCGATATTCAGCGAGCCCAAGTTGCACGAAATATCCTTACCGATGGTCTCATAACCCAAATCAGGGTGGTACTTCGAAGGCTCTGACACCTGGAGAATCTCAGAACACAGGTTAGACATAATAACCTTGCCCTCGATGGGGTTCGCCTTGTTCACGGTGTCTTCAAACATGACATAGGGATAACCGGATTCGAACTGAATTTCAGCCAGAGTGGTGAAGAATTCGCGAGCATTAATCTTGGTCTTCTTGATGCGCGCGTCGTCTACCATTTCGTAGTACTTTTCAGAGACATTAATGTCTGAAAAAGGCACACCGTAGATTCGTTCGACATCGTAGGGCGAGAAGAGGTACATGTCCTCGTTACGCTTTGCCAGCTCGAAAGTGATATCGGGAATCACAACGCCAAGAGAAAGAGTCTTAATGCGAATCTTCTCATCAGCATTTTCGCGCTTGGTATCCAAGAAGGAGTAGATATCGGGGTGGTGCGCATGCAGATATACGGCACCTGCACCCTGGCGGGCACCGAGCTGGTTAGCGTAAGAGAAGGAGTCTTCCAAAAGCTTCATCACAGGAATAACGCCCGAAGACTGGTTTTCAATTTTCTTAATGGGAGCTCCAGCTTCACGCAGGTTGGTCAGCGCGAAAGCCACACCGCCACCACGCTTGGAAAGCTGCAATGCCGAGTTAATGGAGCGACCGATGGACTCCATATTGTCTTCGATGCGGAGCAGGAAGCAGGAGACAAGTTCACCACGTTGCTTTTTACCAGCGTTGAGGAAGGTGGGGGTTGCTGGCTGGAATCGTCCAGAAATAACTTCTTTTACGATTTCCTTGGCGAGCTCTTCATTGCCTTCTGCAAGAAGTAGCGCAACCATGACCACGCGGTCTTCGAAGCGTTCGAGGTAGCGCTGGCCATCGAAGGTCTTCAGCGCGTAGGAAGTGTAGAACTTGAAAGCTCCGAGAAAGGTGGGAAAACGAAATTTGAAAGAATATGCGAACTTAGAAAGTTCTTTGACAAAGTCCAGGCTGTACTGATCAAAGACTTCCTGCTCGTAGTACTGGTGCTGTACGAGGTATTCCAGTTTTTCTTCGAGATCGTGGAAGAAAACGGTGTTGTTGTTGATGTGCTGCAGGAAGTACTGGCGTGCTGCCTGACGGTCGGCGTCGAATTGAATATTGCCTTGCTCATCGTAGAGGTTCAATAGAGCATTGAGCTCGTGGTAACCCATACCGCGAAATTTTTCGGGGGTTGAGGGATCGTCGTGGCCGGGTTCTATAGTGTGGCGGGGTACAGAGAGTTGCTTCTCCAAAATGCTTTCAATCCTTCTTGTACGTTTTCTACATCTTCGGTGGTGCCCATGAGTTCGAACTTGTAGAGCACCGGGACGTCGCACTTTGCGGCTATTTTGTCAGCTGCAATGCAAAAGAGCGATCCAAAATTTGTATTACCGGCGCCGATAACTCCTCGGAGGAGTTTCCGGTTGCCGGGCTGGTTGAGAAATTTTACTGCTTGAGGAGGTACGGATCCGGCTCCCCCAGGTCTACCGTAACTGGGTACGCAGAGCACATAGGGGTGGTGAACCAACGGTGTTTCACCGGAGGTTTTGAGGGGCAAACGGATACTGTCTATACCTGTTTTTACTATGAACTTGTGGGTGTTTTCTGAAACCGATGAAAAGTACACGATGCAGGGTTCGCCAGTTTGTTCATTTTCTGGCTGCGCCTGAAGTACTTGGGATTCCATGTTCGTCATCTCCTGGGAAGAAACACGGGTGCTGCCTCGTGAGCGGCTAGCTAAGCTACCGTGCTCTTTCTTAATCCTTCAAGGACGACGATGACACGGCAGCGGGTGGAGCTAGGATGCCAAAGCGTTGATGCGGTCGGGCTGGAAACCTGACCAGTGTTCATCTCCAGCGATAACTACCGGCGCCTGCATGTAGCCGAGCTCCTTAATGCGAGCGAGCGCTGCGGCGTCTTCGGTTACATCAACGGTGGTGTAATCAATGCCGTTTTTATCCAGTGCGCGGTAGGTCATGTTGCATTGAACGCATGCGGGTTTGGTATAGACCGTAACTGACATTGTTTAGCTCCTTGAGGGCGCGTTGTGGGGCGTCCGAGATCTGCGGTGAATGGTGGGGAGAGGAACGAGAATGAGCGTTTGGAACCGGGTTGTGGCCGGTTTTTATAGGGGATTCTCTAGGGGCTCCTCATAACGGTTAATACTATATCTAGTGTTAGCTGGAAATACATACCCCAATATAGTGTGGTTTCTGACTATAAATTGTGGGAATATTTTTTAATCCACAGCTACTCAGGCTTGTTTGCGGGTTTCTGGTTGGGTTATCCACATTGTTGCTTGGGCTATCGCTTGGTGGGGCTCTTGCTCACATCTGTGGGCCCTTTCTGGGTAGTGTTTGGAACACTGCCGCGTGTTCTCGCGGAATTCGCTTCAACCACGCATTTAACTTGAAACCGCTCCCCTGTTGAGTCAAAATTTTTGCCTTAATTTTTTTCGGGGGTGTCGGCTTCAGGGGTTGCACACGGGGAATATTTTGGGTACTTAAAGAGTTTTGGCGGTTCTCGAATCGGCTTGAGATTCGTGAACCGCCATTCGTACTATTTTGGGTTAGTACTTGTTGTGTTCGCCCTTGGTGCTCTTGAGCAAACCAAGACCTTTGAGTTTCTTGATAAAGCTGGCACCGTCGTTTGCTTCTAGCCACAGTCGTCCGCGGGAGATTTCTTTGGACTGGTTATCGCTCCATACTCGGCCCGATGCGAGGACGCTTTCTCCCAGCGTCAGGTTGCGAATGAGGATGGCTGCGACGTTTTGGGGGTAGCGTACGGCAAAGCCACGGTAGACGTCGGGGTCTCGCTGTCCGTCGTCGCCGATGAGGATCCACTGCATCTCGGGGAATTCTTCTGCTAGTCGGCGCAAAGAGTTTACTTTATGGGCGGATCCTGAACGGAACCAGCGGTCTGTGGTCGGGCCCCAATCGGTGAGGAGGAAGGTGCCTTTAGGGTAGGCGTTACGGGTTAGGAAGCGGTGAAGGGTTGGGGCGATGTTCCATGCTCCTGTGGAGAGGTACATGAAGGGGGCGTCGGGGTATTCACGGTGGATGCGGTCCATCAGCACGGACATTCCGGGGGTCGGTGTACGTGCGTGTTCGTTGAGTACAAAGGAGTTCCACGCTGCAAGAACTGGGCGTGGGAGGGCGGTCACCATTACGGTGTCGTCGATATCTGAAACTACGCCAATTTTTTGTTCGGGGGGAACGATGTATACGGTCGTTCGGGCAATGGTGCTTCCTGGGGTGTGTAGCAGTACCTCATGAATACCGGGTTCTAGGTCAATTGCAATCTTGACGTCCAGGACGCCGCCGCGGTCCGTGTTTACTTTAAACTGTTGTCCGTCCACTGTAATGGTGATGGGTGCATAGGATATAGCGATGGCGGTGAATGAACGCCATCCACGAATTGTTTCGTGTGAGGTCTGGTAACTATCCAGTGAGTTAAAGACTTTTTCGAAAAGCTCTGTCTTATACAGTGCACGGGCAATGACTCGTACCCAGCCGTCTTTGGCAGAACCGTAACCCACCGAGGGTACAATCACCGGCTCTTCTTCATGATGGCGAGCGCGGTTTTCGCGAGCCTGGTGCAGGTGATCGGAGATGCGGTAGAGCAGGTTGGTGGGTTGGGTGTGGTGTTTTTCGATTTCAACGGTTGCTGTGTTGGTCGTTGTGGTACTCATGTCCTCTAGTTTTCCATATGTTTTGGGTTGGTGGAGCGCATAAAGAAAGCGGATTTTTTCGGGTGTGAAAAAATCCGCTGTCTTGGTGGTGTTTAAGGGTTAGCTGACGTCGATTTGGCAGGTTGCTGAGCCTTCGCCTTCGGATTCTGTGGCGTGAGTTGGTTCTTTTTTGGTGATGTCTTTGATGGCGCAGTGTACTTCTGCTTCGGGGTCGTTTGCTTGGACGACGACTCGGATGAGGTGGCCGGAGACTGATTCGCCTTCGTCGGTGACGACTTTGAAGTAGGATTCTTCGGGGCCGAAGTCTTTGCGGTTGCCGTCGAAGTCCATTTGGTCTTGGGTTACGGTGATGTTACCGGGCTTGAGTTCACCGGTTTTGGCGTCTTTTACCGCCGCTTCGATGACCAGTGAGTCTCGGTTGTCTTCAAAACCTGATGCTTTTTCGAGTCCCAGTCCTGGGACGATGGTTTGTGCGCAGCCGCTGAGCACAACGGTGGCTCCGATTGCTAGTGTAGCCAAAACTTTTTTATTACCCATACCAAAAATATAGCTTGTTCCCAGGGATTTCATAAATCTATTACATGGGTTTGGTGTAGTTAGTGGTTAAAGTTTTTGTTTTTTTAGGGTGGGGTGAGGGAGTCTCGGTTGGGGTGAGACTCCCTCAGTTTGTTGTGTGGGGTGTTATGGGCGGTGGAGTAGGGCGGGGTCTGTGGTGGCAAGGATTTTTACTGCTGTTTCGTTGCGGTGGATGAGGGTGTCGAAGCCTTTGTCTATGAGCTCATCGACCATGATTTTTCCGGTGATGAAGGGGGCGAGGTCGATTTTTCCGGATTCTACGAGTTTGATGGTTTGGGGGTGGCTGTTGACGTAGGCGATGGTGCCGCGGAGGTCGACTTCTTTGAGGACTAGTTTTTGCATGTCGAGTTGTGCTGGTTTGCCCCAGATGGAGACGACGACGATGACGCCGGTAGGTTTGATGGCGTCAAAGAGTGTGTCGAGTACTGCGTTGACGGAGGTGCATTCGAAGGCGATGTCAGCTCCCCGTCCGTCGGTGAGCTTCGAAATTTCTTCTACGATGTCGGTTTCCTGGGGTGAGAAGGTGTAATCTGCTACCCCGGTTTCTTGGGCTTTTTGTCGTCGTAGAGTTGAAAGCTCAGAGATGACGACGGTGGCGCCTTTGGCTTTGAGGACTGCGGCGGTGAGTAGTCCGATGGGGCCGGCGCCGCCTACGAGGGCGACGTCACCGGGGCGGATGTCTCCTGCTCGTTCTACTGCGTGGTATCCCACGCTGAGGGGTTCGATGAGAGCTGCTTGATCGAGGGGGATGGTGGGTGAGATTTTGTGGACCCAGCGTCGTTTGACGGCGACTTTTTCGGAGAGTCCCCCGCCGCGTCCTGCTAAACCTATGAAGTTCATGTGTGGAGAGAGATGATAGGTCTTTGAGGTTTCGCCGGTATCGATGCTGTTGTCAATGATGTAGGGTTCGACGACAACGTGGTCGCCGACTTCCAGGTCATCTATTCCCCCACCTAGTGCTTCGATGACTCCTGAAAATTCGTGTCCCATGGTCACTGGGGCGGTTTCACCGGAAATAGGGTGCGGTGTGTCATGGGTGGGGCAGAAGATGGGGCCATCTAGGTATTCGTGGAGGTCTGTTCCGCAGATTCCGCACCAGGCTACTTTGATGAGTACTTCTCCGGTGTCTGGGGTGGGTTCAGGGATATCTTCGATTCGGATATCTCCGCGATCGTAAAAACGTGCTGCCTTCATCATTTTCACCTGAGTTCAAGAGGTTTGGAGTGGGAGGTGTAATTTTCCCTCCCACTCTTTACGATACTCAGCTGTAATGTCTGCCGGTAGGTTTGGAGCGGAGATAACCGAGTGTGAAGTTTAGGTTATTGAGGCCTAATCTCTGGGTGGTGTTAGCAGCCGGCGGGTCCGCAAGTAGGTGCGTTCCCAGTGCCGTCCAGGGCGATAAATTGCGGTGTCTGTTGCGGGTGTAGTTCTACCCATACTTAACGCAGCGCACCGAGAATCATCTCCGGTGCTTGTGCGCGGCGAGCTACATCTTTTTGGCTCTCGATAGACTGTTCCAATGACATGCCGTATTTCTGTGCGACGCCTTCTGCTACATTTCCTTCGACTTCATCAGGTGCGTTGGGCTCTAGCTCGAAGGAGCGCCAGATGATGGCGGCGTCCTCGGCATGCTCAAACTGTTCGAGGGCAAGTTCTAGATGCCGTTTCCCGATGGTACAGAAAGGGCAAATGATGTCCGACCACATCTCGATTTTCATGGGTAATACTTTCTTCAAAAAATATATTTACCTCTGAATAACTGTAGAGTGACCCAGCATACTCCCTGTTGTTTTCTAGAAGAAAGCAGGAACTTTTCTAAATGCTTTCGCGCCCATCACGCGCCGGTTGAGTTCATATTGCACCGGTTCAATCGTTCCCTGCATGTACAAGGAAGGAATCTGTAAGGTCCGCCCATCGCTCAACATCACTTCAAGATATCTATGACGGCTCCAAAACGTCGTCTTAATCTGCGTCGAGACAATTTCTCGGTAATCCATCAAGCAAAAAACTAGATCTCGGCGGAGTAAATACAAGCAGACTTTTTGTGGACCGAACATCATGGCACCAATCGCATCACCCTCACACAGTGTGTAAGCCACTTCAGTGCGCTCGATGGTGAGAGGACGATCCTCTAAAAGCAGCTGAGTGAGTTTTCGAGCCGCATACTGGGGCGATTTATTGAGCTTTTGATGGATGTTCTGCTCTAGCAGATGATTCTGAAATTCTTCGGGGGTCATAGGAGAATCTGACTTCTTTCGGGGGATTTAATTCTTGGGAGGAAGTTGGGGGGGAACTTCTCATCCATCCTAGGGACTCACTGGCGCACATAAAACGCATTTTTTGAAGAGGGATATGACCTGCAGAAACGCCCGACACAAAAAGCAACAATCAGATCATCGCTCTCTACTCTCTAGTACTTCAGCCGCATCGAAGATTAAGTTGGGCGGGTTCAGAACCTGCCAGTGAGGTTTTCAGCAGTTTCCTCTATCTCTTCCTCGCGCACGTCGTTGCAAGACTCACGAGTGGAACGAACAACCTGCTCTCTATCTACAGATGCACCGCTGGTTCCTTGCGCCCTGCCCAGATGATGTCGCAGACCGCTATGCAAGCCTTCATTTGCGAGGAAATACCACAAGACCCGAACCTCACCATCAATGATGGAAAGATTCGGGTCTTGTCAGTGTGGAGATAAGGGGACTCGAACCCCTGACCCCTTGCATGCCATGCAAGTGCGCTACCAGCTGCGCCATATCCCCGTATTTAGTTGAATGCCCGTAAGCACTCAACCAGTGTACACAAGTGTGCTCCACCTGTGCAACTTGAAGAATTAGTCTTCGATTTTTACTTCGTCTTCAGCAGTGATGATGCGCTGGTCAGCTTCCTGGTCTACCTTTTCGGTAAATTCAGTTTCGCCTTCCACACCCAGTTCAATACGGGGTGCTTCCGACCACAGGCGATCCAACGCATAGAATGCACGGTCTTCTTCATGCTGAACGTGTACAACGATATCCTCGAAGTCCAGCAGTACCCAACGACCGCCGGCACGTCCTTCACGGCGGGCGGGTTTCCAGCTCATCTCTTCACGGAGTTTGTCTTCAACTTCGTCCACAATCGCATTGACCAAGCGCTCGTTATGAGCGGAGACGACCAAGAAGCCATCGATAAGCCCCATAGCTTCTGAGGTATCAACAGCGAACAAATTAGTTCCCTGCATTTCTTCGGCTGCCTGAGCAGCAATTTTTAGAGCCTTAATAGATTCGGCTGATGCAGTCATGGTGTCCTTTCGACACTCGATTTACCGCGGTCGGTAAAGGAGAAAATATCAATCTTATAGTACAAAGAAAAGGGTCACAGCGATCAAGACCACAAGCATGAGCAGGAATAACAGCAAACCTGTTTTTGCAGAAGATTTCCGATTTTCCTCTACGGGCGCCGTTGAATCATCAGGGGTAGCCAGCACATCCCGTGAAGGTGCCTCATCTGCGGGGGGTACTTCTTCAGGTTCGGAAGTATCTTCAGTATTCTGAGTCTCATCCGCAGACTCTTCTTGAGAGACGACGGGCTGCTCTGAAGTGATCCACGGTGTCAAGTGCGGAGCAGACTCATCAACAGAATGAACGGACATATCTGAGTAAGCAGAATCCATCGCCGAATCCTGTTTAGGTGCCTCAGATGAGTTATTCGGGTGAAGGGGTTCCCATGCCTCGACTTCGTCATCGTCCGATCTATCCAGGGTACTCAAATCTAGTCCCTGCGCCTGGAGCGCCGGGACGGGTAGAGGCAAGCGGACTTCGATGTGCTCTGTAGCGTAATCAGCAGGTGCCCGCCCAGATGCCTCTGCCTGATTTTCAGAGAAATCTTGCTCAGGGGCAGTTGCTGAGTCTTCACCGGCGAGCGCATCGTATTCGTCAGTTGCATCTTCGTCTTCATCTACGATGACGTCACCGCCATAGGTGATGTCGGTTGTCGCATCGTGATCGACGGCGGCCAGATCAAGGGGTGATGAAGTTGTTTCGTTCATCTGTGGTACCGGCGTGGCGTCCACTACTGCGGCGTCTTCACGCTGATCCTTACCGCCGGCAGTAATGTCATTAGCGGCATCGGGACCTTTAATGTCCCCCATAGCGGAGAGTGCAGCAAATTTGCGCTGTACTTCCAGGGTTTCTTCGGTGACTCCTTGATCCTCAGCGGAGTTCGGCATAAAAGCTATGGGCTCCTCGGGCAGAGGCCTGCCGTCTCTTTTGGCGCGCAGGTAGGAGGCAACGTCGTCTCTGTATCGAGCAAGACGACGCGGACCCATCGGACGAGTCGGAGGGGGTACCTCTAGACCGTCCGCGGTGATGAACGGTTCAAAAAGGTAACTGTTATTCTCGGCGTCGTTTCCTACTGCCTCGTCTTTATTTTCAGTCAAGATTTCCTCGCTTCAGAAGAACTGAGTCTGCTCTAAACCCATACTAGCAACGCCTAAGGGGGTTGAGCTTGAGGGATTTTATCCCACAGGGGTTTTATTCGCCGCTTCGCAGCTCATGGGCACCGTGCGGGAGGCCATCCGAATAGTGTGGGAGGTCTTCTGCTGTGTATGCAGTTGCATGGTAAAGGTCGTACTTATTGATATATTGAACCACCCCATCTGGCACTAAGTACCAGACGGGCATGTGGTTAGCAGAGCGCTCTCTGATGTCGGTGGAAGAGATTGCCATAGCGGGTACTTCCATGAGTGCGAAATGCTCTGGTCCTACATCCGGGACTTCGAGTTTGTGTCCTGGGCGTGTCACGCCTACAAAGTAGGCAAGGTTCCACAGTTTATCGGAGTCTTTCCAGGTCATGAGCTGATTCATGGCATCGGCGCCAGTTATGAAGAAGAGGTCACTCTGAGGTCGGAGCGCACGCAAATCGTTGAGCGTGTCGATGGTATAGGTGGGACCTTCACGATCAATATCAACCCGGCTGACTGTAAAACGGGGATTGGACGCGGTGGCGATGACGGTCATCAGATAGCGGTGCTCGGCATCTGATACCTGCCTTTTATTTGCCTTTTGCCAGGGCTGACCGGTGGGTACGAAAACTACCTCGTCTAAATCAAGAAGGGCTGCTACTTCACTTGCCGCTACGAGGTGACCGTGATGGATGGGGTCAAAAGTTCCACCCATGACCCCTAAACGGGTGCGGCCTTCTACGCGCGGAGGTATATTCGTAAATTCTTGGGGGAAATGAGGTAGGACGCTCATAAAACTCCTGGACAGTACGAAAGTCGGCGCACCCCTGGTATGGATGCGCCGACTTTCACGAAAAAATTAGTGGCGGTGCTTTGCCTTGTAGTCTGCCATCGCCTGTTCTTCATCGTGGCCGATGATGTTGCCAGCATGGTCGGGGCGTACAATGCTTCGACCGCTGAAAGAGATAGTGACGAGGAAAAGCGCAATAAAAATGATAGCGGCAATGATACCGAACCAGTAGGTGGGAAGCCCCAAGAGCATCAGCTGTTCGCCGTGCTCAGCTTCAGCTTCCGCTGCTGCTAGAAAAATCTCGTTCATGAAATTCCTTTCCGAAAAGCTCGTGTGTGTGAGAGCAAATGCAGATGTTTAGTCACCATGCTACCGGCTTTTAATCGATTATTCGCATTGTGAACTGGGTATAGTGGCTAAAAACGTCGTGCTTTTAGCGGCGGGTTTGACCGTCACCGCGCACAATCCACTTACTGGTGGTGAGCTGTTCTAATCCCATGGGCCCACGGGCGTGCAGTTTTTGGGTCGATATTCCTACTTCTGCACCCAAACCAAATTGCCCACCATCAGTAAATCGAGTAGAAGCATTGACGTAAACGGCAGCCGAATCCACTTCTTGAATGAATTTCTCCGCATGATCAAGTGAGTTCGTAACAATCGCTTCAGAGTGGCCGGTCGAATATCGGCGAATATGCGAGATAGCAGCATCGACGTCATCAACCGTAGCCACCGCGAGGTCAAGAGAACCATACTCAGTATGGAAGTCTTCTTCGGTAGCTTGAACATATTCAATCCCCGCAGGCAAACGCGCGGAGGTTCGCTCATCTACGTGCAAGGTCACCCCTGCCTGAGCAAGTGCTTTGAGAACTGCAGGAGCGGCATTGGAGCCCTCTGCTAGCAGAAGGGTCTCCACCGTATTGCAGGTACCGGGGCGCTGGGTCTTTGCGTTTACCAAGATATCCTTGGCCATTTTCTCCGATGCAGAAATATCCACGAAAATATGGCAGTTGCCCTCCCCAGTCTCAATCACGGGGACGCGCGCGTTCTTCACTACGCTTTGGATAAGATTGTGACCGCCCCGGGGAATCAGAACATCAATAGCTCCGGTGGCAAGCATCAGTGCGTTGGCGCCCTCTCTGCCGAATTCATCAACTGACTGAACACAATCCATCGGAAGACCACACCGATCGAGAGCGGCACGAATGATACGGCTAATGGTCTGATTAGTCTTCGCCGCCGCAGAGCCCCCTCGCAACATCACAGCATTTCCTGATTTAATCGCTAGACCTGCGATATCGACCGTCACGTTTGGTCGGGCCTCATAAATAGCCCCGACTACCCCCAGAGGCACCCGTGTCTGCACCATGCGCAAACCATTATCGAGGGTTGCCCCTCGAATGACCTGCCCCACCGGGTCTGCAAGCCCCACGAGCGCATGCAATGAATCTGCCAACTCTTGAATACGCTGAGGGTTAAGCGATAAGCGGTCGAGCATCGCCTCGCTCATGCCGTTGGCGCGCTCACGATGTACGTCATCAGCATTTCGCGCCAGAATTACCGAAGACTGCTCTACTAAGTCCTCAGCAATCGCTTGTAGTCCCCTGTTCTTCCACGCAGTATCTGCCCGAGCTAAAGCACGCGAGCTTATCCGCGCGTCGTACGCCATATCGCGAACTTCGCGCATGACAGAATCGGAAACGGTCAATGAACTCTCAGTCATGCTTCTATCCTAAACAGATACCGCGCAGAATGGGGCGTTTCTTATCCTAAAGAATCAGTATTGCCCCACGACAGCAATATTATCGGCATGCACCGCAATAGCGTCGAAGCTCTCCCCCAGCTTTTCTCGGATTTCTGCCGAGTGCAGACCAGCTATTGCCGCAGTTTCAGTAGCACTATAAGAACACAGCCCATGAGCAATCACCGCTCCCCCACTATCGCAAAGTGCCACCGGGTCGGCGCCATCAAAGTTGCCTTCTACGCTCACAATCCCCGCTGCTAAGAGGGAACGGCGACGGCGCACCGCCGCTACCGCTCCCTCATCGAGAACAATACCTCCGCGAATATCCGCAAGATGCTCCAACCACAATTCGTGAACAGAACGCCGCACACCGGTAGCAAAAAACCATGTTCCCACGTCCTCCCCTGCAAGAGCCGCCCGCGCCTGAGCCGCGCTAGTTACCAAAGCGGGAATACCCGAAGCTGCAGCAAGATGAGCCGCCTGAACCTTCGTCACCATTCCACCAGAACCCACTCCTGCAGACCCTACTGAACCAATTGAAACACCCTCTAAATCTTCTGCTCCTCGCACCTGGACAATGCGCTCACCACCCTGCGCAGGATGCTTCGTATACAAAGCATCCACGTCAGAGAGCAGAATCAGAGCATCTGCTTTCACCGTATGAGCCACCAGCGCAGCGATGCGATCATTATCCCCAAATTTAACTTCAGCAGTCGCAACGGCATCATTCTCATTAATAATGGGCATTACCCCCAGTTCCAACAGGCGCTCTAACTGCCGGTGGGCATTCCGATACCGATCCCGCGCCATCAAATCGTCGGCGGTCAGCAATACCTGAGAAACCCGCACACCATAGCGACTAAAAGTCTCCGTATACCGCGCCATCAGAAGTGATTGCCCCACCGACGCCGCAGCCTGCTGAGTCGCTAGATCCTTTGGTCGGCGAGAAAGCCCCAAAGGCGCCAAACCCGCAGCAATCGCCCCCGAGGACACCAAAATAATCTGCATCTGAGGATTCATCCGCAGAGCCTTCGCCAAAACATCAATAATGGTGGCGATAGCCAACTCATCTAAAGAATTCTCAATGGAAGTCAGCGATGAAGAACCCACCTTAACCACAACCCGGTGTGCCTTAGGCAACTCAAAGCGCTCGGAAATAGGACTCATCCGATGCTTAGCCCGAGACTGAGCACTAGCAACCAAAGATTCTTGCGAAGCGGAGTTCATGAAGACTCATTTCATCGACCAACAAAACAAAACACCGTACCCGAGACACGGGTACGGTGTTAAGTCTAAAAGAGATCTAGGACTCATCTCTAATCATTAGGAGTTTTGCTCGTTCTTCGAGGAATTCTTAGCTTTCGCCTTTTCATCCACAGATTCAGTCCACACACCTGCCTGACGCTCAGCTTCAAGCTCAGCACGAGCCTCAGCCTTAGCATCCATACGATCGTGGTACTGAGCCTTACGTTCCGAACGGCTGGGACGAATAACTTCTTCCAAACGCACATCAGTACCGCGAGGAGAAGCCAACATCTCGGCGCCACCTACCATCGTAGGCTCCCAATCGAAGACGACGGCGTCATTCGCTTCACCAATCACCACGGCGTCACCAGCACGCGCACCCTGCTTATACAGTTCGTCTTCAATACCAAGCTTTGCAAAACGATCCGCCAGATAGCCGACCGCTTCATCGTTATTAAAATCGGTCTGCATAATCCACTTTTCGGGCTTCTCACCAATTACGCGGAACAAAGGCTCCAGATTACGCTCTTCACGGCGAATAAAGAATTCCTTCTGCTTCTTCGAGCGGAATCCCTTGGGGCGAACCACAGTGTTATCTTCAACGGGTTTCGATTCAGCCTTCTTCCGAGCCTTTCGATCCGCCTCAACAATTTCTGCCATCGCGAAAGTCAGCGCTCGCAAGCCTTCATGAGAGGCAGTAGAAATCTCAAAAACCTTGAAACCCTTGGCCTCAAAGTCACCGCGCACAAACTCCGCCAACTCGCGAGCATCGGGTACGTCAATCTTATTCAAGACAATCAACTGAGGACGCTCGTTCAACGGGATGGTCACTCCGGCAGTGGGATCCACCTCGTAATTTTCTAGCTCCCCACGGATAACCTCGAAATCAGAAATCGGATCGCGATTAGGCTCCAGAGTTGCACAGTCAATCACATGGACTAGCGCAGAAGAGCGCTCCACATGACGCAAGAAGCGATGCCCGAGCCCCTTACCGTCGGAAGCACCCTCAATCAAACCGGGAACATCCGCTACGGTATAGCGGGTATCCCCTGCCTGAACCACACCGAGGTTAGGCACCAAGGTGGTGAAAGGATAGTCTGCAATCTTAGGACGTGCAGCGGAAATAGCAGCAATCAAGGAAGACTTACCAGCACTGGGGTAACCCACCAGAGCGATATCAGCAATTGACTTAAGTTCAAGAACGATATCTCGTTCATCGCCGGGAATACCCAACAGAGCAAAACCGGGAGCCTTGCGCTTAGCAGAAGCCAACGCCGCATTACCCAGGCCCCCCTGACCACCCTGAGCGGCCACGAACTCATCGCCTACCCGAATAAGGTCGGCAAGAACATTGCCTTCTTTATCTTTGACCACGGTTCCCTGCGGAACCGACAAAATCAAAGATTCACCGTTGAATCCATGGTGCAGGTCGCCACGGCCAATATCACCATTGGGTGCATGCTGATGGGGGGTGTGATGGTATTCCAGCAGTGTGGTCGACTGACCATCGACTCGCAAAATGACGTCGCCGCCATTTCCACCGTTTCCACCGTTAGGGCCGCCAAGAGGCTTGAACTTCTCGCGGCGAACCGACACACAGCCGGTCCCACCGTGTCCACCGGATACATGCAGGACGACGCGGTCTACAAATTCTGCCACGAAAGATTCTCCTTGTATTGACTATAAAAACTTTTACTCATTGTCCCATATCTAACGGGACTGAACTATACGCATCTTGAACAGATGCAGAGAGGGCAAGCACCATCGGTGCTTGCCCTCTCCGTGCATTCTAAAGAGCTAATTACTCAGCTGCTGCAAGAATGTTAACGACCTTGCGGCCCTTACGGGTACCGAACTCGACCTGACCTGATGCAAGTGCAAACAGGGTGTCGTCTCCGCCACGGCCTACATTGTTGCCGGGGTGGAAATGGGTGCCGCGCTGGCGGACGATGATTTCGCCTGCGTTGACGGTCTGACCGCCAAAGCGCTTAACACCGAGGTACTGGGGGTTAGAGTCACGGCCGTTGCGGGTGGAGCTTGCGCCCTTCTTATGTGCCATCTGTGCCTACCTTAGGTAAAGATTGTTTGAAGATCCGGAGCTTGCCGAACTTACGCGTTGATCGCAGTGATCTTGACGGTGGTAAGTTCTGCGCGGAAGCCCTGACGCTTCTTGTAACCGGTCTTGTTCTTGTACTTCTGAATAACGATTTTAGGACCGCGAAGGTCTTCAATCTTTTCAGCAGTTACCTTGGCAGAAGCCAGGGTCTTTGCATCTGCAGTGACCTTGTCCCCATCAACCAGCAGCAGTACAGGCAGCTCTAGAGTGCTACCGGGCTCGCCAGCGACGCGGTCAAGGGTAACGAGGTCTCCTACGGAAACCTTTTCCTGGCGGCCGCCAGCGCGTACAATCGCGTATGCCACTTGGGAACTCACTTCTCTCGACGTCTTTAGTTTGAACAATATTTCGACAGAGCGCTGATCCTAGTACCAAAAACGTGTATCGCTTACTGAACCCTGAGAAGATTTCTCGCTGGATTCAGAGCATTTATATAAGGATGCGCGCTCATCGAGTTTTCCAGTGATTGCTCACCGGTGGATGCTTAAGTCTGACTTGAAACGTGTAAAACAAATCAAACAGCACCGACATATAAGCCTACGACACTCTGCTACAGAGGGCAAGTGACACGCCCTAAGCATGTCAGCAAACGCTCTGCACCCCTCATCAGACAACAAAGTTCTCTGAAAGAGTAGAAACGAACGCAAGTTTATCTACCCATTAATATATGAATTCTCGTCTCTTAGTAAGCCCACAAGACGCATTGTGTTGAAACACTCATAGCAAGAGCCTGGGGTACCGCCGTTTATAGCGGTCCCCCCAGGCTCTTGCATTTACCTGCTCATAGAAAGTCTTACTTTCCTTCGCGCTTAATTTCTTCGGCTGACACGCCCACGCCCAACATGACCGGCGCAGAGGCATTTTCAGTTGAAGACGCCACAGACATAGAAGTCGAAACAACTGTTCCTGTAGCTTCTGCCTTCTGAATATCCTGGGACTGCACGCTACCGTCAATGCCCGTGCTGACCGCGCGTCGCGAACGGCGCTTCTTTGCAGGTGTTTTCTGTACGGGCTCAGCTGGTTGCTGAGCTACAGTTTCAACAACCGAAGGCTCGGATGTTCCGTTCACACTACCGGGCTGCGCTACCCCGCTGACGCGAGGTTTTTTCTGTGCCTGACGCTCGTTATGTCGGGCATTCTCACCCTGAGATTGAGAGTTAGCGCGGCGCCCACGAGAATTCCTCGATGGTTTTTCTGCGGTATCGCGAGAGGAACGTGAACGTTCTGTACGCTGTGTAGATGATTCGGTGTATCCGTTCTCATTCTCCGAGCGAACGACGTCGCGACCTGCTTTCTGCGATGCACGAGCCCGTGCCTCACCAGCGCGAATTGCTTCGAAGCGGTTGGAGTTCTGAGTGAAGCGGGAATCAATGTCAGCAGAAGAAGATGATGAGTCAGAAACATCAGATTCTTCTGCGGACTTAGCACTCTGTGATTGCGCAGAAGAATCAGAACGACGCTTGCGAGAGCGCCCCTTCTTCTCTTTCTGGTCAAATGCTTCTGTGAGCGACTCAAGAGTCAAAGACCCCTGCTCGGCAGTAGTGTCTTCAGTCTCTTTCGATTCCTCACGTTGGGGAAGCTCTATGACTTCACCGCCAATAGTAACCGTCAAATCCGGTGTACCGGTGAACTGCTCGTTTGAGCTCTGCTGATCCTGGGGAGTTTGCTCCCGGCGATTCTGCTTGCGACGCTTACGCCTGCGAGCATTCTTAGACTCTCGGGAGTCATCCGCCTCAGATTTCTCGGGCTCATGAGTACTTGCCGCAGCAATATTAGCAAGGGCTGCACGACGTGCTTCGCTTTGACGATTGTCGTCTTCATGCGAAGACACCTGATGATCGTTGTGGCGAGTATCGCGATTACGCTGAGACTTACGTGCCTTACGACGGTCATCCCGATCATGGCGATGGATGTAATCCGAAGCGCCTCCCGAACGACCCTTCAGAGGCTGGTCGTGAACGATGACGCCACGCCCCGCACACTCCTCGCACGGCTCTGAGAAAACTTCCAAAAGTCCGGTTCCCATGCGCTTACGCGTCATCTGAACAAGACCAAGCGAGGTAACTTCAGCAACCTGATGCTTGGTACGGTCTCGACCCAGGCATTCCACCAGACGGCGCAGAACCAAATCACGATTTGATTCGAGAACCATATCAATAAAGTCAATAACGATAATGCCACCGATATCGCGTAACCGAAGTTGGCGCACAATCTCTTCTGCGGCTTCAAGGTTGTTCTTGGTAACGGTCTCTTCCAAGTTGCCACCGGAGCCTGTGAACTTACCGGTGTTTACATCAACCACGGTCATAGCTTCAGTACGATCAATGACCAGCGAACCGCCTGAAGGCAAGTAAACCTTTCGATCGAGAGCCTTGAAGAGCTGTTCTTCAATGCGGTAATGATCGAAAAGATCTTCGTCCTTGTCCCACTTTTGCAAGCGATCCACCAAGTCCGGAGCCATGTAGGTGACATAGGCTTCAATAGAATCCCAAGCGACGTCGCCCTGAACCATCATGGCGGTGAAGTCTTCATTGAAAACATCACGCACAGTCTTGATGGTGAGGTCAGGCTCCTGGTACAGCATTTCGGGAGCAAGAGTCTTCGGCGCGGAGGCGCGGTTTAGAATCTCTTCCCACTGTACGCGCAAGCGGTTAATATCGTGGCTCAGTTCTTCCTCAGAAGCGCCCTCTGCTGCGGTACGGACAATAACGCCTGCACCGTCAGGCAACTTATTCTTGAGAATCTTTTTCAAGCGTGTGCGCTCGGTATCAGGCAATTTACGTGAAATACCGGTCATTGAGCCACCGGGCACGTACACCAAGAAACGACCGGGCAAAGATACCTGGCTAGTCAGTCGAGCGCCCTTATGACCCACGGGATCTTTGGTGACCTGCACCAGGACAGAATCCCCAGATTTTAGGGCGTTTTCGATTTTGCGGGGTGAGCCGTCGAGACCTGAAACGTCCCAGTTCACTTCACCGGCATAGAGGACGGCGTTGCGTCCGCGTCCGATATCCACGAATGCTGCTTCCATTGAAGGCAAAACGTTCTGCACCTTTCCGAGGTACACGTTGCCAATCAGGGAGTCCTGCTGGGTTTTTGAGACAAAGTGCTCGGCGAGTACGCCATCTTCGAGGACACCGATTTGGATGCGGTCATCTTTTTGGCGGACTACCATTTGCCGGTCTACTGATTCGCGGCGGGCAAGGAACTCTGCTTCGGAAATTCCTCGCTGGCGACGGCCCGAATGGCGGGATTCGCGGCGGCGGATTTTTTTCGCTTCGAGACGGGTTGAGCCGCGCACACCGGTGACGCGGTTGGTGCTGTGGGAGTCGGACAGTCGCGGCGCACGCACCTTGGTGACGGTATTTTCGGGGTCGCCATCGGTTCCGCCGTCAATTTCGATATCAACTTCTCCGCGGCGGCGGCGGCGACGTCGGCGGGAAATCACTTCTTCTTCGTCGTGAGTAATTTCAGCTAGACGGCGCTGGCGACGTTCAGCCTCAAGAGCTTCGCGGCGGGCTTCGCGTTCTGCTTTTGCCTGTTCTGCAATCTCATCGAGATTGGGCGCGAAAAATAGGAGACTATTCGCGGCAGCTGCTTTAGTGAGGTTTTGTAGCTCGGCAGCTAGCTTCTCCCGTTGGGATTTGCTCTCTGCTTTTTCTTCTTCAGTTTCTTCAGCATTCGAGGAAGTCTCCTGAATTTGCTCGGAAGAGGTGTTTTCTTCGCTGGGCTGCTGCTCAGCAGAAGTATTGGATGATTCCGCAGCGTCTTCGGCACTTTCTGGCGTCTCAACATTCTGCTGGTTATCTTGATTATTCTGGCGTTCTGCTGAGGTATCAGGATTCTCCTGGGGGGTATTCTGAATTGAAACCACTTCAGGTGAAGTGGATTCGTCAGCAGAGTTTACGTTCTGAACGTCCTCGCTCATCTGTATTATCTCCTGCCCTAGGGAGCGTCCGCATATCGCCCCTACGGCGTTCAGGGGCGCATTGCGCCCAAAAGCTTATAACTACCCGATTGCTCTCCAGCTCTTATGCGATCTACCTGAGACTGACCATTACTAAAGTCGTATTTCTCAGTGAATCGGGCCAACTATTTTTTCGAGTCGAACTTTGTCGAACTTATTTCAATCTAAACCTTGCCACCTGGGGCAGCGGTGCATCGAAAAAACCTGTTGGATGGCTACTTTTGAGTGCGGGTCAAAAGGCCACCGTCCCAATTCTCTCACAGAAAGTGCGCACATCGAATCAGATATTCAGCATTCTTTGCGATGCCTGACGAGTCTAAGACCTTCAATCTCGAAGTACACATCAGTAAGATGGGGAGAGTCCACGTTCACTTGAGAGGTTAAAGTGCCACATATTTCCGAGGCGTCCGCTATCCATGAGTACTCGACCCACGAAGCGATGAAAGCAGACACAAGATACGCGATTCTATCTTTGTTGACAGGCATTCTCGCTTTCGCGTCTTCAGCTATGTTGGTGTATGAGCACTTGCAAATTGCCAAAGATGCATCCCACGTATCAGTGTGTGATATGAATGCTATTCTCAACTGCGGCACCGTCATGCGCACACCTTTTGCAGAGGCATTTGGGTTTCCTAACCCCTACATTGGGCTAGTAGGGTATGCAATTACCATTACAATCGCCACCGCAATGCTTGCTGGGGCACGGTTTTCTCGCTGGTACTGGCTGTGCATGAATGTGGGGCATGTACTGGCGTTTTGCTTCATTCTCTATCTCTGGTTCAACACTACTTTCGTGATCGGCGCACTGTGCCTGTTCTGCATGATTGTCTGGATTATGCAGACCATTTTGATGACCAAGACGACAGCTCATAATATTCAAACGGGTGTTATTCCTGCCCCAGAGCATATTCGCCGCGCAGTAGCCGGGTGGTCCTGGTTCGTGGTTATTTTGATTTTTGTGCTCCTCTTCGGAATCATCATCATTCATTTCTTTGATCAGATAATAAATTCTTTCTAAACAGCAAATGGCCCGGTTAGTTGAAACTGACCGGGCCATTTTTATGACTTATTTGAACCAGATAGCGATTTCTCGTTCTGCAGATTCTGCTGAGTCTGATCCGTGCACCAGATTCTTCTGGACACCTGCACCCCAGGAGCGCCCCAAATCACCGCGGATAGTTCCGGCTGGAGCCACAGTCGGCTCGGATGGCCCCATGATGCTGCGAATACCTTCAACCACACGATCGCCTTCAAATATTGCTGCCACTACAGGACCTGAGAGCATGAAATCCACGAGGGGCTGAAAGAAGGGCTTGCCCTGGTGTTCGGCGTAGTGTTCTTGGAGGATTTCTTCGGTTGCCTGAAGCTTTTTGAGCTCCACCAGCTGGTATCCCTTCCGCTCGATGCGGGCCAAAACCTCACCGGTGAGACCGCGCTCGACGCCGTCGGGCTTGACCAAAATTAGACTGCGCTCAGTCATGAGTACTCCTTAAAATTCGCGAAACTATTGTTCTACCTCACAATATCAGCCCTGGTTGCATGCATGGAACTTCTGGGAGATTGCTCATTCCTTTACTTTTCTGCTCACAGGTTCGCCATAGGTAGGAACAATATCCATCACAGCCCTACCTCATACCCTTGAAAACAGGAGCGAAAGGAAAACGACAATGACCCAGAAAGTGACCCCTGAAAACAACAGCAACACAGCCCTGAACAGGTATAAATATTTACTGTCAACGGCGAATCCTCAAGAAATTGAAAAAGCACATGAAGAGGCTTTCGCATCGATGAGCGAGAAGTCCTAGCGGAATGTTCTAAAAGCAAAGACATCGAGACATTACGAAGAAGTCTCCGCAACTCATGGTCTGCGGAGACTTCTTCGACTGAGCTGAAACTCGAAGATCTAATGGATTCTAGTTACTCAGATTCTTCCGCTCCCACTCACGCTGTGCTCTCGCACGCTGGACGTTTTCATAATCGAGTTTTTCGCCGGTGTGCACCGCATACCAGTAGGTAGCAGCAAAACAAGCCCCAATAAAGAACATTGGTATCAATGCAAAACCAGTCAATATCAAGCAAACCTGCAATACCCATCCGAGAGTATATCCCCATGATTTGCTCAAAAAAGCAGGGGTAGCAATGAAAGCGGCAGCAAGGAGTAGCCCCACTACCCAAATAGAAATTTTGATGAGCGAACCATCATTAAAATGGTGCCCAAACGTGGCAAGGGTGGCAAAAAATGCAACCAAAGCTTCCAAAGTGAGCACTGTAGATGCGAACATCTTTTTAACCTGTGCCGGTTTCTTAGTTTGCCCCGGGCGCCACTCTCGCTGTCTTTTAGTCATTCGAGCCATCATGTTCTTAGAGTCCCATCATCAAACGTGCTTCACCAATTACCGTGATGGAGCCGGTAATGAGCACAGCAGAGCTGAACTCCTCTCCCGTTCCAGCATCGGTAATTGCCTGAGCTACTGCGTCGTGCAAGTGCTCAAAAGTACTCAGTTGGTCTTCATCGAACCCCGCATCAAGAGCCATGTTTTCCAATTGCTCTACGGGGATGGCGCGTGGAGAATCCGAAGCTGTGAGATATAAAGATAACTCAAAATCGGTGGAATCCAAGTACTCTTCACGGATGGTTTCGAAGATGCCCACGGCGTCCTTCTCCCCCAAAATTCCAACCACTAGGTTGAGTTTATCTACCGCGAAGGATTCTTTAAACGCCTGTGCTGCAGCTTTGATACCGTGTGGGTTATGGGCGGCATCCAGTAAAACGGTAGGTGCGCTACGGATAATCTCTAGACGCCCCGGCGAAGTTAAATCCTCCCAGCCTGCACGAATAAGCTCAACGTTCAGGGGCTTCTCTCCCCCGCCTAAGAAAGCCTCAACAGCTGCAATAGCCACCGCAGCATTTTCAGCCTGGTGAGCGCCAAAAAGTGGAACTGGCAAATCCTCATAAGTATCAGCTAGACCGCGCACAGAAATCATCTGCCCGCCGACGCCGGGCAACCGGGAAGACACTCCAAATTCAACGCCCTCAAACCGGAATTCCGCCTGATGCTCCCGGGCAGAATCCAACAAAACTTGAGCGGCTTCGGGATCCTGAACCGCAGACACCAAGAAACCATTATCTTTGATGATGCCCTGTTTCTCCCCGGCAATTTCCGCCAAGGTTTCCCCCAGCATGTCGGTATGATCCAACCCAATCGGAGTAACGACAGAGACCTGGGCGGTTGCCACATTCGTCGCATCCCATGACCCGCCGATACCGACTTCAAGGATTATCACGTCAACCGGCTCATCTGCGAAAATCGCAAACGCCAGGACAGTTAATGCCTCAAAGTAGGTGATACGGGGTTTATCTGCTGCGATAAGCTCCTGATCCACTATCTCGATATAAGGCTGAATCTCTTCCCAAATCCGTACAAATGTCTCATCAGCCACGGGCTCACCCGCAATACTGATGCGTTCAGTTACTTTCGTGAGATGGGGGCTGGTGTAGCGACCGGTGCGCAAATCATGAGCCATAAGTATGCGCTCAATCATGCGGGCCGTCGACGTCTTACCATTGGTCCCAGTGATATGAATAACCGGCGCGGCATCTTGAGGAGACCCCAGAATTTCCATAGCCCGCTGCATAGCATCGAGACGCGGTGCCATCTTGTTCTCAGGAGCGCGCGAAAGCAAATCCTGATAGACGGACTCCACGCCGAAAGCAGCAGCCGGGCTACTGCTTTCGGCGGCGAGTTCGTTGAACAAGGAATCTTCGTTCATGTTCTCGGACAAATTATGCCTTCTCTACCTCAACCAACTGCTCCTGAGCTTCACGGTAGTTCACCGAGACAGCCAAGGTTTCGCCAGCCACGAGTTCTTCGTGTGCCTGCACAGATTCAATGACGTTTGCAGGTGCCGAAAGTGTGAGCTTAATACGGTCTGAAACGTTTAAATCAGCTTCCTTGCGAGCCTGCTGAACCGAACGGATAGTATCGCGAGCAATACCTTCAGCCAGCAAATCATCGGTAAGCTTAGTATTGAGCACGAGGAAACCACCACCGGGCAGAACAGACACAGCACGTTCAGCAGAATCTTCCGATTCAGCCACCACGGTATCGAGTTCATATTCGCTAGATTCAAGGGCCAAACCACCCTCAACCGCCTTTAACCCGACGACGACGGTGCCGTCGTCCTGGATGGTCCAATCGCCTGACTTCGATGCCTTGATAGCAACCTGAACTTGCTTACCCAAACGAGGACCAGCAGCACGCGCATTAACCTTCAGCTGCTGAGAAATACCGAAATCGGCAGGTTCAACTTCAGAAGCATCTAGCAACTCTACTGACTTCAAGTTGAGCTCATCTGAAATAATCTGCTCAAAGATCCCTGCCAGTTGCTTTCCTCCAGCAACCGCAACAGTCATCGACTGCAGAGGCTGGCGTACGCGCAAATTATTCGCCTTACGCAAAGCAGAACCGGCAGAGCAGATAGAACGCGTAGCTTCCATCAACTGCAACAGATCGCTTTCGTCAGCAAATTCCTCAGGCTTTGGCCAATCGCTCAGGTGTACTGAACGCTCACCGGTAAGGCCGCGGTAGATTTCCTCGCTCATCAAAGGCAGCAGCGGAGCAACAACTTTCACCGCAGTGGACAACGCCGTGAAGAGAACATCAAATGCTTCGGTGTCTTCATCAAAGAAGCGCTCGCGCGAACGACGCACATACCAGTTGGTCAGCGCGTCTGTGAATTTGCGGAGATCTTCCGTTGTGCCCCAAACATCGTATTTGTCCATGTGAACGGTAGCGTTTTCCACCAATTCGCGGGTCTTACCCAAAATGAATCGATCCATCACATGTTCGGACTCATAGCGGAGCTGCGCTTCATAACCTGCACCGTTGTTAGCAGCGTTAGTATAGAGCGCAAAGAAATGGTAAACGTTCCACAGCGGAAGCATCACTTGGCGCACGCCTTCACGGATACCCTGTTCTGTCACGATAAGATTACCGCCGCGCAGAATCGGGCTAGACATAAGGAACCAGCGCATGGCATCTGATCCATCGCGATTTAGGACCTCTGACACATCCGGGTAGTTCCGAAGTGACTTGGACATCTTCTGCCCGTCTGAACCCAGCACAATGCCATGAGAAATAACGTTAGTAAACGCCGGGCGGTCAAAAAGCGCAGTTGCCAAAATGTGCATAGTGTAGAACCACCCGCGCGTCTGACCGATGTACTCCACAATAAAATCTGCGGGATTATGGTTCTCGAACCATTCCTTGTTTTCAAAGGGGTAGTGAACCTGCGCGTAAGGCATAGAGCCAGAGTCGAACCATACGTCCAAGATATCTTCCACGCGGCGCATGATGGACTTGCCTGTGGGATCGTCAGGGTTTGGCCGGGTGAGCTCGTCGATGTACGGTCGGTGCAGATCAGGCTCGCCGTCTTTATTGACGGGGTAGCGGCCGAAGTCAGCCTTGAGTTCTTCTAGCGAACCGTAGACGTCCATACGTGGATAGTTAGGATCATCGGAAACCCATACAGGAATGGGTGAACCCCAGAAACGGTTACGGGAAATAGACCAGTCGCGGGCATTAGCTACCCATTTGCCGAACTGACCGTGCTTTACGTTTTCAGGAATCCAATTAATTTCTTCGTTGAGTTCGCCCATGCGATCTTTGAAGTTGGTTACCTTAACGTACCACGACGTAATCGCGCGGTAGACCAGCGGGGTGCGGCAACGCCAGCAATGCGGGTAGGAGTGAACATAGGATTTCTCCCGAATCAGATGTCCCTCAGATTTCAGCAGATTAATGATGGTGCGGTTAGCCTCGAAGATCTGCGCACCTGCAATTTCTCGCAGGGGCGCACCGTCAGCTAGTGATTCATCGCTGAAGAGGTCGAGGAATTTAGCGCCTTCATCGATGGATAGAATAACGGGAATACCGTTTTCTTCACAGACTTTCTGGTCTTCCTCACCATAGGCCGGTGCTTGGTGCACCAAACCGGTGCCGTCGGTGGTGGATACATAATCGGCAACAAGAATCTGCCAAGCCTTTTCCGTACCAAATTTCTCGGCGTCGGTGAAATAATCCCACAGAGGTTCGTAACGGACCCCTGCCAAGTCAGAACCTTTGTAAGTCTTGACGACCGCAGCAGTAGCCTCCGCGGCGTCTTCAAATCCAAGATCCTTGGCATAAGCACCCAACAATTCAGAGGCGATCAGGAACTTCCGCCCCTGGAAATCTCCTACGCCGGCTACCACAACATAATCGATATCAGGACCGACTGCGAGCGCCTGGTTAGTAGGCAGTGTCCAGGGGGTGGTGGTCCATGCAAGGGCTTCAACGCCGGTGAGCTCTGCCACGACACCGGTGTTCTTTACCAGCGAGGTGTCCGAGGTGATGGTGAAGGTGACGGTTACTGATGGATCCTGTCGGTCTTTGTAGACATCGTCGTCCATGCGTAACTCGTGGTTGGAAAGGGGTGTTTCGTCTTTCCAGCAGTAGGGAAGGACGCGGAATCCCTGGTAGGTGAGACCTTTTTCGTGAAGCTGTTTGAAGGCCCATATGACCGATTCCATGTACTCGACGTTGAGCGTCTTGTAATCGTTTTCGAAGTCGACCCAGCGAGCTTGGCGGGTAACGTATTCTTGCCACTCTTTGGTGTATTTGAGTACGGAGGAGCGGGCTGCATCATTGAAGTTATCGATGCCCATCTCAAGAATTTCTTGTTTGTCGGTCATTCCTAGCTGCTTCATAGCTTCGAGCTCTGCGGGCAGTCCGTGGGTATCCCAGCCGAAGCGACGTTCGACGCGGTGTCCGCGTTGCGTTTGGTAGCGGGCTACGAGGTCTTTGACGTAGCCGGTGAGCAGGTGCCCGTAGTGGGGTAGTCCGTTGGCGAAGGGAGGGCCGTCGTAGAAAACGAATTCGTTGTCTTCAGCTGATCGCTGATCGATGGATGCTTGGAAAGTGTTATCTTTTTTCCAGTAGTCGAGAACAGCTTCTTCAAGCTGGGGGAAGGAAGGTGATGCTGCAACTGTGTTTTCAGTGCCGGCAGTTGCCTTGGGATAAAGAGGATTATTCATTGCGACGCGCCCTTTGTAGTAATCCATTGAAAAATAGGACTTGCAAGGACGCTACAGCACACATTGCTGCCGGTGCAGAACGGTGCGGCGGCGCGGTACCACCTTGCTTACTGAGCGCTACCCGTGCCACTCCCCCGGGAAACGGGGTTTCTCGGGGGAAATGACACAGTCAAGCGTTATCAGTCGCTTCATGACTGCTGTTACGGGCTTACCCGTCCGGTTCTACTAAAACTGTATCTATTCCGCTCCACCCCTCGTCGCAACGAATTGATGAGGTATTGCAGGTACGGTTCGTTCTTCCGGATTGCTCGCCGGTGATGGCCGGGTCAATGCAACTGATTCAAGTCTAGGCAGTTTCGCCGTCGCTGTCTAACGCATTTTATGGAGGAGCCCTGCGGGGTGAGTGCCTGCTGGGAGCAAATCACCGGATGCACCCCTATATGTTGTGTTGGGTGTCAGGCTTCTACCCAAAATATCGAGGTAGACCTCTCGGGAGCGCGAACAGTCTCACGGGAATTACAATTTTCGATATTCGTGGCGGTTTTTAGAGTTTCTGTTTGTTGACCAACTCCACCAAGCGTTTCACCACGTTGAGTGAGCGCCGAGGATTCTTTTGCGAGGAAACCGCAACAGTGATGCCTGATTCTGAAGTTTGGTGTGCCATCATCCAGAAGTCTGATTGATCTGGCGCTCCACCCTGTAGGCAAAAAATCTGTTTCTGAGAACAAAGCTTCGCAATATTCTGGTTCACCTGTTGAGAATCAGTGTGGGCGAAGCATAACCACATACCTTCCACGTCTGAGGGTTGAAAGATACGTTGGTGCCATTTTACCGAGGCATGTTCCACCAATTCGTGGAGACCACTCGTAATCGTAGGGGCAACGAGGCAGACGACACCGCCGCTTTGCACTACTTTTTCCACCCGACGTCGAGCTACAGATCCCCCGCCTACGACGAGCACCGGCTTGCCGTAGACGTTCAGCATAAGGGGTAGCATACAATCTCCAATGCGGTAAATGTTAATTATAAATTTACCTTTACTTTTAACACAGAGAAAAAGAATATGATACGGGACGCGCTAATTTAGTTAAAACCAAAAAGGGAAAAAACTACACAGCCCACGTCTATGGTCGTACCATAACGTCTCTCTGATGGTAGTTGAAGAATTATGCAATACGCAGAAATACTTCTCCATCTTCTATGCGGGTCTCGTAAACCGGCAAGGTGAAGTCAGAATTCAGGCTTTCTCCGGTACGCAAATCATATTCTTCTTTATACAGAGGGGAAGCAATGGTAGGGATATCCCCCTTTTGACCAGTGATTCCACGAGCAATTACCAGGGCGCCACTATTGGGATCTGCATGATCAGAGGCAAACACTCGGTCATTATTCAATCGAAAAATCGCGTACTGGTGGTTCTTAATCAGGGCAACCTCACCCCAATGCTCTTCCAAATCATTCAGCTTGCACACCTTTTGCCATTTTTGGTCGCTCATACCTTTACCTTATTTTTAGGAATCTATTAGTTTGGGCATTAAAAATTAATCCGACTGATGTATTTCAGATGCTATATTAGCATTATTGATTCAAATTATTTCGCGGTATCCCACCCTGTCCGCAAATTCGACGAACGGTATGAAGATGACTGATAAGCACGCACACGGATTGAGAAACATTCTAGTGATCGGCGGTGGTCCTGCTGCCTGGCGATTTGTTCGCGCTTACCTCAAAGAATCTCAAAATGAGGATCGTGTTACCGTCCTCTCCGCTGAAGCCCACGTACCCTACGACCGCGTAGCGCTGGAGCAACTCTTCAAAGATCCAGAAAAAGATCTCACCCTCGCTAATCCTGAAATCTGGGAAGATTCAAGAGTTAACCTTCAGTTAGGTGTCTCAGCTACTGCCATAGACCGCAAGAACCACATGGTCTCCGCAGATAACGGCGAGAGCTACCCTTACGATGAACTTGTTCTCGCCACCGGCTCCCGTGCGGTTAAAATCCCTATTCCCGGTTCCGACTCCGCCCATGTCTTCCGCACCATTGAAGACGTTCAAACCATGGTCAGCGAAGTAGCCCGTCTCAAAGAGAAGCTCGGCAGAGCTCCTCGCGCTATCGTCGTCGGCGGCGGTTTGCTAGGACTCGAAGCTGCCGAAGGTTTGCGTGACTTGGGTGCAGAACCCACCATTTTGGATGTCGCCTCTTGGCTTCTCTCCATTGAAGTAGATCAGGGCGGCGGACACCTTGTAAATTCTCTGATTCGAGAGGCCGGTATCAACATCGAAACCGGTGCTTTCATCTCAACCATCAATAAGAACGCCCAGGGCGAAGTTACTTCTGTATCAGTAGCAGACGGCATGGGCGATGAAGCCGATGTTCACAACCTGGATGCAGATTTGGTATGCATGGCTGCCGGTATCCGCGCCAACGACCAGCTAGCTCGCGAAGCTGGGCTGACCGTCGGCGAGCGCGGCGGTGTAGTTGTCAACGATCGCTGCCAGTCAGAAGATGAGAATATCTGGGCTATTGGTGAAGTAGCCTGTGTTCTGGGACGCACCTGGGGTCTTGTAGCTCCTGCCAATTTAATGGCAGATGCGGTGGCTAAGAATTTGACGGGCCATGATGCTCACGTTGAAGAGTTTGATATTGCCACCAAGTTGAAGTTCTCCGGTCTTGAGGTCGGCGGTTTTGGCGATCGCCGTGCTACAAGCGAGGGTGCGCTGGAGATTATGTATATTGATCCGGCGCAGAAGATTTATCAGAAGATTGTGACATCTTCTGATGCGAAGACTCTGCTCGGTGGTGTGTTCGTGGGCGATGCTACGCCTTTCGATAATCTGAAGCCTTTGGTGGGTCGTGAGCTACCTGCGGAAGCGGCTGCATTCCTATCTGCTGCGGGTGGCGAGGGCGCTCCGGATACTGATATGCCAGATGATGCGGTGCTGTGCTCCTGCAACAACATCACTTTTGGTGAAGTTCGCCAGTCCATTGTGGATGGTAATCAAGATGTTCCCTCTATTAAGAAAGCAACTACTGCGGGTACTCAGTGCGGTTCGTGCGTTCCCGTGATTCAGAAGACCCTTGCCAAGCAGATGAAAGCTATGGGCAAGACCGTAAGCAAGGCGCTGTGTGAGCACTTTGATTTCTCCCGTGCTGAGTTATTCGCAGCGGTCAAGGCAACTGACTACAATGATTTCCCCTCGGTGTTGAAGCGTTTTGGTCACGGGGAAGACGGTTGTGCTATCTGCAAGCCCACTGTTGCCTCTATTCTCGCTTCAACGAAGAACTCTTACGTGCTTGACGGTGGCCGTGGTACTTTGCAGGAAACCAACGACCGTAATCTGGCGAATATGCAGAAAGATGGCACCTACGGCGTCATTCCTCGTATTCCCGGTGGCGAAATCACTCCCGAGAAGCTCGGTGTGATTGCTGATGTCGCCAAGGAATACGGTTTGTACACCAAGGTCAATGGTGCACAGCGTATTGGTCTCTATGGTGCTCGTTTGGAGCAGCTGCCAGAGATTTGGCAGAAGTTTGTTGACGCAGGCTTTGAGTCTGGTCAGGCATACGGTAAATCTTTGCGCAATGTGAAATCTTGCATTGGCTCTTCCTGGTGCCGTTTTGGTATGCAAGATTCTACGACTTTCGCTATTGAGCTGGAGAACCGTTACCGTGGTTTGCGCTCCCCCCATAAGTTCAAGATGGGTGTTGTGGGTTGTAACCGCGAGTGCGCTGAGGCTCAGAATAAGGACGTCGGTGTGATTGCTACCGCCAAGGGTTGGAATCTGTACTTTGCCGGCAACGGTGGTGCAAACCCGGCGCACGGTCGACTCTTTGCAACAGACCTTGATAAAGAGACCCTTATCAAGTACGTAGACCGTTACCTGATGTATTACATCCGCACCGCTGACCGGCTACAACGTACAGCGCGCTGGGCTGAGGATTTGGATGAGCAGTTTGGTGATGCGATTGAGCATCTGAAAGCTGTCATTATCGAGGATTCTTTGGGTATTTGCGCTGAGCTAGAAGCAGAAGCGGAACGCCATGTTGAATCTTATGAAGACGAATGGGTTGCTACGTTGAAAGATCCCGAGCGTCTCAAGCGATTCCGTGCCTTTGTGAATGAACCTGATGCTCAGGACGAAGGTTCACGCATGTATGTGCTGGAACGCGAGCAGATTCGCCCGGCTACGCCGGAAGAAATAGCTGCACATGAACGTGGCGATGGCCCGGTTCTGGTTTCGGGTGCAAAGATTCCCGTCGGTCAGCCCAGCTAGGGCAGAAGTAGTTTTTACTTCGTCGTCTGAGAATTGAAAAGCTAGGTAGGTTTAGTCTTTTGGAGAAGATGAACCTACCTAGCCGTTTCTAAGGGATATTTGTGTTTGTTGATTTAGATATTGAGAATTGTTCTGTGCTGCTGTGCGGTGAGGCTACACGCACTGAAAGGGTGGCTTTGAAGTTTGCCCAGGCAACGGAGGTACTACGCTTCAACCGCGTCGAGGATATGCGTGCGCCGGGGACTCCGGTGGGTTTAGTAGTGCTTTGTGTTTCTGATGAGAGAGAGGCACAAAAGTGGAGAGCTGCTGTACTTTCTTCAGGTATTGGTGCGCCCTCCATCGTTGATACCGAGGTTCCTGCCGAATCGCAGGGCGAAGTGTTCCTCATTGGAGCCGGCCCTGGGGATCCTGGTTTGATGACTCGCCATGCTCTGGAAGTACTCAGTCAGGCAGATGTAGTTCTTCTCGATCATTTAGCACCCTACCAGGATTTACCTCGATGGGCTCCTCATGCCGAAATCATTGATGTGGGTAAAATTCCCGGAAAGCATCGGGTCCCCCAGCGAGAAATTGATCAGCTGATGGTGCGTTACGCACTGCAGGGTAAGAAAGTAGCTCGCCTCAAAGGTGGAGACCCCTATGTTTTCGGACGCGGGGCTGAGGAACTTTATGTCTGCGAAAAAGAAGGCATCCCGGTGAAAGTCTTCTCGGGCGTAACTTCCTCTATATCTCTTCCCGCCATGGCAGGCGTTCCGTTGACCCTTCGCGGGGTCTCCCATATGTTTACGGTAGTCTCAGCCCATCAAAAGCTCACCGATTCTGAGCTCGATCAGCTCTCCGGGTTACTGAAGGACGGCGGTACGGTTTCCATCCTCATGGGAGTGAAAACTCTCCCCCACACCATCGCAGGCTTGCTGGAACGCGGCGTCCGCCCAGATATGCCGATGGTGACCGTCCAAGATGGTTTCCGCGCCCATCAACGGGAGTACTTCTCCACTGTAGGTACTTGCTTGGAGAATTATGACCAGCTTAAACCTCCAGCTGTTACAACCATCGGCAATGTCTGTGCCGCGGTGGGTGAAAACAGGGAAGAACTGATGGGAAAGGCATTTGAAACCCATTAAAGTCTAAAAGGTGGAGCCTTCACTCATTGAGAGTGAAGGCTCCACCTTTTATATTTGCCGCGCAGAACACCACGGCTACTCTGAGAGCAGGAGTTCTTAGACCAGAAGCTCTTCGTCCGCACTCTGTGCCCAGACCGCGAAAGTCTCTTCCTCAGTGGAGCGGGTATCCAGGTACTTACGCAATACTCTCTCCAAATAATCCACTAGGTCAGCAGATGCAACCTTTAGTCCCCGGACGGTTTTACCCACGTTGCCGGATCCAGCGTTGAGATAATCAGCCAGCGTTCCCCCTAAATGGACCTGGAACCCAGGAACTTGTTCTCCTTCATCAGTGGTAATGATTTGACCCTTCAACCCAATATCTGCAGTCTGAGTACGCGCGCAAGCATTGGGGCAACCGTTAATGAAAACGTTGAACTGTTGAGGCAATTCTTCTTTGACGTCTTCCAGGCGTTTTTCCAACTGGTCTATTGCATCAATCGCCGTTTTCTTTGTATCAACAATCGCTAACTTGCAGTATTCAATACCCGTGCACGCAATGGTATTGCGGCGGAAAATTGAAGGGTTGGCGGTAAGCCCGAGCTCTTCAATTCCCTCCAGGAGAGCATCGATTTCTTGATCGGGAACGTCCAACACCAAAATCTTTTGGTAGGGAGTGGTGCGCACCCGCTTCGAACCAGCGGCCTCAGCTAGCTCAGCAAGTTTTACCAACGTGGTGCCAGAAATACGACCAACTGTGGGGTTCAAGCCCACAAAATTCCTTCCATCTTTTTGAGCAAACACACCCACATGGTCCCCGCTCTTTGTCGGAGCAGGCATCTCAATGCCATCTGCCAAGGAGTAACCCAGGTATTCGTTTTCAAGAACCTCGCGAAACTTCTCTACACCCCAGTCGTTGATGAGGAATTTCATACGAGCACGGTTTCTCAATCGACGGTAGCCGTAATCGCGGAAAATTTTGATAGTACCCAGCCACACATCGGTTACTTGCTCAGGTTTGACGAACACCCCGACATTTTCTGCCAATTTAGGATTGGTCGACAGACCCCCTCCCACCCAGAAGCTAAATCCCACACCTAACTCGGGGTGGTTCACAGCAACCAACGAGATGTCGTTAATTTCATGGACGACGTCGTGGCTTGGATTTCCAGTGATGGCTGTCTTGAATTTTCGAGGCAGGTTAGAAAGGTCAGGATCTCCTATGAACTTTTCCTTGATTTCCTCAATGTAAACCGTAGGGTCAATGAGTTCATCGGCGTCTACTCCAGCTACGGGAGATCCCAAAATAACACGCGGTACATCTCCACAAGCCTCGGTAGTTGAAAGCCCCACGGCTTCTAATCGTCGCCAAATTTCTGGAGCATCTTCAATTTGTATCCAGTGCAACTGAATATTTTGGCGATCTGTAATATCGGCTGTATCGCGAGCGAATTCCTGGGAAATTTCCCCAATCACACGCGCTTGCTCGGTGGTAAGCTGCCCGCCATCAATGCGTACACGCAACATGAAATAGTGATCTTCGAGCTCTTCAGGAGAGAGCTTAGCGGTACGACCGCCGTCAATGCCTTGCTTACGCTGGGTGTACATTCCCCACCAGCGCATACGTCCGCGCAAGTCGTCAGCGGGAATCGAGTCAAAGCCCTCTTTGGAGTATTCATTTTCAATGCGCTCGCGAACGTTGAGACCGTTGTCTTCGAGTTTAAATCGCTCATTATCATTGAGCGGTTCCGTGCCATCGATTTTCCATTGACCATTCGGTTTTGCCGAACGTGGTGTAGGTTTTTTGGTTGCGGCAGCTTTATCTTGCTGGGTCAGTGATTTTGCCATCTTGGTTTCCTTTAGAAGTTTAAAACGTAGAGTTATTCAAGGCAGGTGCGCTGAGAGCTGGCTCTGCGGGGATTCTTTCGCTCAGTTTTAGAGCTTCAGTCTGGGTGTGGCGTGAACGCTTGACCCCGAGAATACTCATCACAAGACCAATAAGTCCCACCAGAAGGTAAATCGCTAGATTCCACGCATCCAGGGCGGGAATCAAGCTAAGGAGTTGAGGAAGGTTCAACAACACCAGGGTTGTTCCTACGAATCCGCCCAGCGCCGAAGGGTTAATCTTGCTCACCAACCACGCCGCAAAAGGAGCTGCTACTACACCACCGGCGAGAAGCCCCAAAACTGCAATCAAGTGCGTGGTCAGTTCAGACCATAAGCTCAAAGCAAATCCAGCGGAAGCTGCGAGCGTGACCAAGAACTCCGCCGTGTTGACGGTTCCTACAATGCGGCGGGGAGCCGTCCGCCCGATGCTCATGAGTGTAGAACTTGTCACAGGTCCCCATCCCCCGCCACCGGTGGCATCCACAAAACCCCCAAAGAGTCCTAATGCCAGAAGGGATCGGTGGGAGGCAGGTGCCTCGTGCCCCGCAGCTGCTTGTCTGCCGCGAGAAAAACGAAAAACTAGGTAGGCGCCAATTGCAAGAAGCAAGCAGGAGGTCACGGGTTTGGCAGCGTGCAAACTGATATTGCTCAGTATCGTCGCTCCGGAAAATGCTCCCATTGCACCGGGGATTCCAAGACGCAGCGCTACTTTCCAATCCACATTGCCAAATTTCCAATGGCTCAATCCTGATGCGGCAGTCGTTCCCAATTCCGCTACGTGTACAACTGCGGAGGCGCTGGCAGGTGCCATTGCTGCCAAAGACATCAGCAAGGTTGTGGAGGTGACTCCAAACCCCATTCCCAGGCTTCCATCAACGAGCTGGGCTATTGCACCACCTAAAGCTATAAGGAGTAGTGAACGCATCTTTATTAATCCTTTTTCCGCGGCTGCGGGCTATGCGAACCAGAAATTTTTCAGGTTCCCAGATTTTTATGATGGATTGAGGTCCGAGACCATACCGGCGGCTAATGTGTTTCCATCGGATGGATCTATCAGCAAAAATGAACCGACTCTACCCTGGGCGTTGTAAAGATCTATAGGTAGTGGTTGTGCGAGTTGAATTTTGACGGTCGCAATATCGTTGAGCTCAACAGTTTGCGCTTCGTGCTCCGTTGAGGTATCGATGTCGAGAACCGAGGTAATCCCCACCAAGCGCGCTTGGAGCAGGGAGGTTCCGTAACGGATTTTGAGCTTTGACTTGGCGCGAAGAGACTGCTCGGAAAGCCCAACGATGGTTGCCTCAAAAATGGTGGTATCTTCCGGACGGTCGCTTGCAGCGATGAGGTCTCCACGAGCTAAATCATTCTCGGCAGAAAGGCGTAGGACCACTGATTCATCGACTCCAGCGATATTCAGAGCACCGTCGCTAGAATCAATATGGGTGACCGTTGCCGAGCGTTCTTGACCCAAGTCCACCGAATCACCAACGGCAATTTCACCGGAGGTAATACGTCCGGCGTATCCTCGATAATCTTGGGAGCCCTCTCGAATCACATATTGGATGGGAAAGCGGAAACCAGTGCTGTTTTCAGAGTTCGTATTCTGGGTATGGACTTCCACCTCTTCGAGGTATCCCAGTACAGTGGGACCGTCATACCAGGGAGTATGCTCCGATGGGTTGACGACGTTATCGCCTAATAACGCACTGATGGGGATAACTTGAACATCTGTAATTCCCTTGCTACGCGCCAGTTCAACGAATTCGTCTCGAATAGTCTCGAAAATAGAGGCAGAATAATCTACCAGGTCAATTTTGTTGACAGCTAACACCACGTGTTTGATTCCCAAAAGAGCCGCTACCGCCAGGTGCCGTTTGGTTTGACTAACAATGCCATGGCGAGCATCACTGAGTAGAACCACAACCTCCGAGGTGGACACACCAGTCACCGTATTTCTGGTGTACTGCACATGGCCGGGAGTATCCGCCAAAATAAATGTTCGACGTGCGGTAGAGAAGTAACGGTAGGCAACGTCAATCGTGATGCCCTGCTCCCGCTCTGCTCGAAGCCCATCTACCAGTAGCGAAAGATCAGGATGCTCTAACCCCCGCTCTCGAGATGTACGTTCCACCGCCGAGAGCTGGTCAGCCAAGATGCTCTTGGTGTCATGCAAGAGTCGACCCACAAAAGTCGATTTACCGTCGTCAACGCTACCTGCGGTGCACAGATGTAAGGTTTGGCGCTGCTGAAGAATCTCTGAGCTGGGTTCGGTTGATGTAACGGTCATTTTAGAAATACCCTTCCTTCTTGCGATCCTCCATCGAAGATTCGCCCAGGCGGTCATCGGCGCGAGTAGCGCCTCGTTCGGTTAAGGTAGAGGTTGAGATCTCGGTGAGGATATCGTCAATAGTGGACGCTTCAGAAAGCACAGCTCCGGTGCAGGACATATCTCCCACCGTGCGGTAACGGACCTTCTTAGTCTCAAGGGTTTCTCCCTTTTTAGGCCCGCCCCAGTCCCCTGCGGTGAGATACATGCCATCTCGCTCAAAGACTTCACGCTCATGTGCAAAGTAGATGGGAGGCAACTCAATTCCGCGAGCGCCGATATACTCCCAGATATCTGTTTCTGTCCAGTTTGAAATGGGGAATACGCGGATGTTCTCTCCGGGTAGGTGACCGCCGTTGTAAAGGTTCCAGATTTCAGGGCGCTGGCGACGAGGGTCCCACCCGCCAAAGTTATCTCGTACGGAGAAGATGCGTTCTTTTGCGCGGGCTCGCTCTTCATCTCGACGTGCGCCGCCTAGAACTGCGTCGTATCCCTGCTCTTCGATAGTCTCCACCAGCGGAACGGTTTGAAGGGGGTTTCTGGTGCCATCGGGGCGTTCTTTGAGTTCTCCCCTATCAATCCAGTCCTGCACTTTTGCTACGCGCAGTCGTGCGCCGGTGCGTTCCACTAAATCATCGCGGAACTTGATGACTTCAGAGAAGTTATGTCCTGTATCAACATGGAGCAGTTCGAAGGGCACTTGCGCTGGCGCAAATGCTCGGCGGGCGAGTTCAAAGACGACCACAGAATCTTTTCCTCCGGAGAAAAGGAGCGCGATTTTGTCGAATTGCCCTGCGGCTTCGCGAAGAATCTGTAGGGATTCGTTTTCTAGGTCTTTGAGGTGGGGTGAAAGCGTTGTGGCTGTTTCTCTCATGTGTGTAGTCCGCATTCCGTTTTTGTAAATTGTGCCCAGCGCCCGCTGCGGGGGTCTTCTCCTTCAGCTACGGGTGCGGTACAGGGAGCGCATCCGATGGAGGGGTATCCGGCGAGTGTTAGGGGGTGAATAATCAAATCGTGATCAGTGATATATTCCTGGGTTTCTTCGAGTGACCAGGTAACCAGTGGTGAAATTTTCAGTCGACCATTCTGATCGATATCTAAAGCAGGGGTGTTTGCTCTCACTGGGGAGTCTGCTCGTCGAAGCCCTGTAATCCATCCTGAATAGGGTTGCATGTAGGTAGCGAGGGGTTCCACTTTGCGCATACGGCAACATGCTGCGGGATCTTTGGAATAGAGGCTCATTCCGTAGCGGTCATCTTGTTGGGGAACGCCCAGGAGGGGTTTGGCTCTGATGAGTGGTTGAGGGTAACGCTGATCTACTTGGTCGGCTACATCGATTGTTTCGGGAAAGTGGTAGCCCGTATCAAGGAAAAGAAAGTCTGAATCGGGCAGGTATTTGGAGGCTAGTTCTGCAAGTACCGTGTTCTCCATGGAAAGAGTGACGGCGAGTTTGCCAGGTGCGTTATCGTGAGCCCATTCAAGGATTTCTTGAGCGCTTGCATCATAGAGTGCATCAGCGTATTCGTTCACGAGTTCTTGGTTGCGTTCTTGAATTTTTGCATCAAGTGGTGCAGGTTCGGTGGTTCCCGGAGGGCTTATTTGTGGGTCAGTGAAAGAATGAGCTGCGGGTTTGACCCCGTAGCTCTTGAAAAGGTGGGAGTTATTGGACATCGCTTCTTCCTTTCTACTGTATGAAAGCGTGCCACTTATAGGGAAATCATAGGGAGTAAGTTTTTAGATAACAACCCATCATTCATAAGGAGAAACGCTGATTAACGGGAGGTCATTTTTAGTCTTCTTTTGTCATTTTCAGATCTACAGCTTGATTTCTCCCGCTATTTTTAGCGAATTCTTTGCCCACTAAAAAGCCTTCACTCATCACAAGTGAAGGCTTTTGAACAATTATTTTATTGAAAGGGAGTCGGCTCTACTCCAGCTGACCCAGAGAATCTAAAGCACACTGACAGATAACATCAACCGATTGTTGATCGCCTGGTACCACCAATGGTTCTGCAATGTGAGCCCCTCGCTGGTGTCCGAGTTTTTTCAGTTTTTGATCGAAGAAACCTCTCCCCAGCAAATAGTTTGCAACAAATATCGGCCCGTTTCCCTGGGCTTCAGTAACTGTCTCTTCGATGGTGGGAGAAATATCAGCTATGAAACCGAAGGTAACTTCCTGTGCCAGCACGTTGGATAACATGGCACATTGGCGGGCGACAGCTTCTTGACCATCGGTACGAGATGAACCAGCACCGGCCATGACGACGGTGTCACCCGGTCGCCATCCTTTTTCAATCAAACGGTGATGCATCAATTGCGCCATGAGGGGTGAAGGACCCAGCGGCGCGGCTATCGCAATATCAGAAATCCCTGATTCTTTTGCTGCATCTCGCATATCAACTTGGGTATGATACCCCGTTGAAAGTAAGAGAGGAAGAATGATGGTCTGGTCTTCAGAGTGTAAACCCTCTAAAACTTCATCGAGAGTAGGAAATTGAACATCAACATAGGCTTCATAGACGTGATAAACAGGCCCTAGCCGTTGGGAAAGGAGCGAGCGCAAATTCTCGATAATCGATTCGATAGTTGAGCGCCCGTCCGGGCTATTGGTTCCGTGGGCAGTTGCAACAATATTAATCGGCATGGAATCTACTTTCTAATCACCTTGAATTGAGAAGCTTGAGCTACCGGGCGCATCACAATCCGATCGAGATTAATATGGTGGGGTACATTGACGGCAAACGTCACGGTTTGTGCCACGTCTTCTGCGGTGAGGGGCTTTTCGACACCTTCATAAACTTTCTCAGCTGCCTTGGGTGACCCTAGTCTATTGAGCGAAAATTCCTCGGTGTGAACCATGCCAGGAGCTACCTCAATCACACGGATATTGTGCTCGGCTTCTTCGAGACGAAGCGCTTCTGTCATACCCCGTTCACCAAATTTTGAGGCGTTGTATCCGCCGCCACCTTCATAGCCGTGTTCTGCAGCGGTAGAGGTGAGATTGAGAATGGTTCCTTCGCCAGAGGCTCGAAGAGCCGGAAGGAATGCCCGAATCATGTTGAGTGTGCCCAGTACATTCAGCTCAAACATAGAGCGCCATCCTGATCCATCTGCATCCGCAATAGAGTCGGCGCCCACTGCTCCCCCGGAAATGTTGACCAGCGCGTCAATCGATCCGCTATTCTCTTCGATAATTCTCAAAGCAGTCTGAGCTACCGCAGATTCATCGGTGATATCTAGGACGACAGGAATAACACCTGTCTCTTCCGCCAGCTGGTGCAAACGCGCTGCACGACGCGCTACCGCATAAACGGTCCATCCGGTAGCTCGCATCTGCTGAGCCGTTGCACGTCCGATTCCTGATGAAGCACCAGATACCACAGCAATTTTGCCCCGTTGTGCATCTGATTCAAAAGGATTATGCAATCTATGGGAGTGATTCATCCCCCAACCGTACCCGGATATCTGTACAGGTTTCTTCAAATCGCTGCTCATGCTGAAGAATACGAAAAATGTTAAGCAATATGAACCTCGCATAGATATTCCCTCCTCCTGGAAGCAAAGGTGAGGAAAGCAAAACAGTCAGGAGGAGCACCTCTCACTGATACATGAGAGAATAAGCCGTATGGCTGAAATAAATCAGGGCTCAGACTCGCCCATCACAATTACCGTTCCCGATCGTCCCGCGCTAGAAGGACTCGAAGAAAAACTTTCTGCTCGCTGGGAATCCGCACAAACGTACGCGTTTGACCGCGAAACAACTCGTGAGAACGTGTACTCTATCGATACTCCTCCTCCCACAGCATCTGGCTCCCTTCACGTGGGTCATATGTTCTCCTACACGCAGACCGACGTCATTGCCCGCTACCAGCGCATGACCGGCAAGAACGTGTTCTACCCGCTGGGTTGGGACGACAATGGCCTGCCCACCGAACGCCGTGTTCAGAACTACTACGGCGTACTGTGTGACCCCGCTATCCCCTATGATCCTGACTTCCAGGCACCCGAGAAGCCTGCAAAGAATCAGCGTGACTGGCCCCGTATTTCGCGCGGTAATTTCATCGAGCTGTGCGAGACACTGGCAACAGAAGACGAAAAGGTTTTCGAACAGCTTTTCACCACGTTGGGGCTTTCGGTGGACTGGTCTCATTCCTACCGCACCATTGACGCTCATTCGCGCAAAGTCTCTCAGCTTGCTTTCCTCAATGACCTCAAATCTGGCGATGCATACATGGCAGAAGCACCCACCATGTGGGATGTCACCTTCCGCACCGCGGTCGCTCAGGCTGAGTTAGAAGATAAAGAACGTGAAGGCGCCTACCACCGCATCTCTTTCCACCGCCCTGACGGAGAAAAAGTCTGGATCGAGACCACACGCCCCGAGCTTCTTCCCTCCTGTGTTGCGCTGGTTGCTCACCCTGATGACGAGCGCTACCAGCCACTGTTCGGCACCACCGTTACCTCACCTCTGTTTGGCGTTGAAGTTGAAGTTAAGGCTCACCCCCTAGCCCAGCCAGATAAGGGTGCCGGTATCGCCATGGTATGTACCTTTGGCGATACCACCGACGTCACCTGGTGGCGCGAGCTCCAGCTGCCTACCCGTGCCCTCATCGGTCGCGACGGACGATTCGCCCGTGATATGCCCGAGTGGATTACCACAGCAGAAGGCCAGGAACGATTCGAAAAAATCGCTGGCGCCACAGTCTTTTCTGCCCAAAAAGCAGTAGTTGAGATGCTGGTCGAAGAAGGCGAGATGGAGGGTGAGCCCAAGAAGATTACCCACCCCGTCAAGTTCTATGAAAAGGGCGATAAGCCCCTGGAAATCGTAGCTTCACGCCAGTGGTACATTCGCAACGGTGGACGCGACGCCAGCCGCCGCGAAGATTTGATCAGCCGTGGTCGCGATATCGAGTGGCACCCGTCCTTTATGCGAAGCCGCTACGAGAACTGGGTAGAAGGCCTCAACGGTGACTGGCTCATTTCGCGCCAGCGCTTCTTCGGCGTGCCCTTCCCCATCTGGTACAAACTCGATGAAGCGGGAGAGCCCCTTTATGATGAGCCCATTGTCCCTGCCGAAGATTCACTTCCCGTAGATCCCGCTGCAGAACCCGCACCGGGCTTCACCGAAGAACAGCGCGGAGTACCCGGCGGTTTCCAAGCAGATCCGGATGTCCTAGATACCTGGGGTACCTCTTCACTGACCCCTCAAATTGCAACTGGTTGGGCAGTAGATGAAGACCTGCACAAGGTCACCTACCCCATGGATTTGCGACCCCAGGGCCACGACATCATCCGCACCTGGCTCTTCTCCACCGTGGTCCGATCGAATTCCCTGGAGAATTCCGTACCCTGGAAGCACACTGCACTTTCAGGCTGGATTCTCGATCCTGACCGCAAGAAGATGTCAAAGTCCAAGGGCAACGTCGTCGTCCCCAACGAAGTCCTAGAAAAGTACGGATCAGATGCGGTTCGCTACTGGGCAGCTTCAGCCCGCCTGGGTGCCGATACAGCCTACGACGAAGGGCAGATGAAAATTGGCCGACGCCTCGCCATTAAGCTACTCAACGCATCCAAATTCGTACTCAATTTGGGAGCAACTGAAGCATCGGTTCTTACCACAGCGGAGCAGGCAGCCGTCGTCATCAACGATTTGGATCGTTCACTACTCGCCAAGCTGGCAGTAGTGGTGGAAGAAGCCACCGCTAGTTTTGAGAAGTACGAATACGCTCGTGCACTTCAGATGTGCGAAAGCTTCTTCTGGTCATTCACCGATGATTTCGTTGAGCTCATCAAGGATCGTGCCTACGGCGCTCGCGGAGATGATGAACAGGCATCCGTTCTGGCAGCCCTGGCTACTACTTTGGATGCGTTACTTCGCCTCTTTGCACCAATCCTCCCCTTCGCCACCGACGAGGTCTGGAGCTGGTGGCGCGAAGGTTCGGTTCACCGCGCTGCATGGCCCACTCACGAAGGATACAAGGCAATTGCCGACGATGCCGACGCCGCCGTGCTACCCACTATCGGCATTGCACTCGGTGGATTGCGCAAGTCAAAATCAGAGGCAAAGGTCAAGCAACGCACCGAAGTTGAAGTTGCTACCATCACCGCTGATGCTGAATCAATTCAGCGCATTAAAGCAGGTATTAATGATTTGAAGGCAGCGGGTAATGTTCGCGAGCTCAACCTCCAGGTTGGAGATGGCGAACTTGCTGTTTCAGATGTTGTACTAGTTGCTGAAGATGCAGAATAAACATTTGCGCTAGTCACAGCGTGGGTCGCCCGTCATCTCTACGGGCGACCCATTTGTGTATTAAGTGAGGATATAGATGAACACGCCTGAGGTGCCGGTCTACCGTGGGGAAACTGCCCGCAAAAAGCGACGCAAATACCACCTCATACCCAAAACCCGTTTCACTGCAGGTGCCACGGACAGTATCTTCTTTGTCTTTGCAGGGCTCGCCGCCTCGGTGCTGACCCTCCTTATTTTTCAGCAAGGGTTGCAAAACTCCTGGCTGAATTTAGCTTTACTCTTTCTCTTCTGGGCCTTTACTGCCTATCTCACGCTCCCCCGTCTGCACGCCATTTTTACACGCATTTATGTGCCTGAATACTTTATTGGGCGAACCCGAACCAACGACGGCCTGTTGGGCGATCCCATCAACCTTGGCTTCCGAGGAACAGCTGAACAAATTCATGAGGTCATGACCCAAGCAGGTTGGTCCCGTGCCGACGATATTACGCTGAAGTCATCCTGGGGCATCGTTAAGTCGACCCTCACCAGAAAGTCCTATCCCGAAGCTCCTATTTCTCCTTTGCAACTCTTTGGAAATATCCAAGCCTTTGCATATCAGTTGGAAGTAGATGGAAATCCGCTCAAACGCCATCACGTACGATTTTGGAAATCACCGGAAGGGTGGGTTCTTCCCGGTGGGCAAAAAGTTGATTGGATTGCCGCCGCCACCTACGACACCGGTGTCGGATTTTCTTTCTTCACTCTTCAAATCACGCACCGTATCGACGCCGAGACGGACTACGAGCGCGACTATATTTTGGACACCATCCAGTATGTAGCTCCTGGAACTGACGTTCAGGTGATTGAAGATTTTTCAACCGGTTATCACTCGCGGAATGGCGGGGGCGACAATATCGTCACCGACGGTAACTTACCCATTGTGCAGCTTCACAACCAACCTAAACATAGGTCGGTGCGTGATGACCGCATCAATCTTCACTCTGCCAGTGACATCGCCCGTAAACTTCCCATGAACCTCTTGGTAGGTTCAGTGATGGTCGCGCTGTGGGGGCTTGTCCAAGGTGTGCAACTCCTCTACCGGCTACGCAATCCCTTAGATATTCAAGAGATGGTCTCTTCAGAACCTACACTGCAGCAGATTGTTGATTATCTAGGCGGCGAGAAGTTTATCGAAACCTTTGAGAGCTTTCTCCCCTACGGCGTCGTTCTCTTCGTTGCTATGCTATGGTTTCTTGCTTGGCGTTTGCTCAAAGGGTCCTCCCGAGCTCGTCTCTTCACCCTCGACTTGTTGGCCTTTGCTTTTCTCGTTTTGCTCTTTCGAACCTACGTCTGGGGCAAGCACCTTGAGCTCATCACTATTCTGGGTCAAATGACTATCTTGGTCTTTGCGATGCTCGCCTACACCTCAGACCAAGCACGCCGTTATACAGAAAAAGCCAAGACGCTCAAAACGCCATGGCTCTCCAAATCGGATCTCAAATAAAGATAATTCTGGGCGGTCAGCTAAGCTGACCGCCCAGAATTGTCTCTACAGTTGTTACTGTTCAGTGTTAAAGATTGGGCCTACATTGCGAGGGCGCTTCAACTCAAAGAAGCCAGGGTAGGATGCCAAAGCGAGAGCGCCGTCAAACACCTTACCTGCTTCTTCACCGGTAGGAGCAGGGCTCATGACCGGACCGAAGAAGGTGACGCCGTTGATGGACATGAGTGGGACGCCGATATCGTCACCACCGGCTGCTTCTAGACCTTCCTTAGTTGAAGTTCGCATCCGCTCATCTGATTCACCAGAAGTAGCGAATTCAGCAAGCTCTGCAGGAAGTCCAGTTGCCGCTAGTGCTTTTTCAATAGCGTCAGAATACTTGTTGTCATTATTCTTGCGGTGGTGAATCTCTTCGCCCAAGGCAGTGTAAAGCGCATCTACCTCAGACTGACCATAGCGTTCAGAAACAGCAGTAGCTACGCGAACAGGGCCCCATGCCTCATCCATATGCTTCTGGTAGCTTTCGGGCAAATCGCGACCTTCATTGAGTACCGCGAGAGAAAATGGATGCCACTGAACCTCAACGTCGCGAACTTTTTCAACGTCTTTAATCCAGCGTGAGGTCATCCAGCACCAGGGGCAGATAGGATCAAACCAAAAATCAATTTTTGAAGTTTCAGACATTCTTTCCTCCATCGATAGAATTCATAGCACCTTAGATGAGCAGAAGCTCAAGCTTTAGGCAGATTTTTTTGTCTCTTCAGGGAAGAACACCAGTTCGGGTGTTTTATTCCCCGCCACTACATCGGCGTCAATGATAACGGCAGAAATATCTGACCGTGAGGGTACATCGAACATGACCGGTTGAAGCAAATCCTCCATGATTGAACGCAAACCTCGCGCCCCCGTTTCACGCTCAATAGCCAGCCGTGCAATTGCCTCAATCGCCTGATCTTCAAAAATTAAATCAACATTATCGAGAGCAAACATACGGCGGTACTGCTTCACCAAAGCATTTTTCGGCTCGGTCAAAATACGGGTAAGTTCTTCCTGGCGCAGCTTTCCTAAAGCAGCCAAAACAGGTAAACGCCCAATAAATTCGGGAATCAAACCAAATTTCAAAAGATCTTCAGGCATGACTTTGAGCATGAAGTCGTCGCTCTCATCAGCAATCTGAATGGGCGCACCGAAACCAATCCCTTTTTGCCCCACCCGGTTCCCCACGATTTCTTCTAAACCAGCGAAGGCTCCGGCAACGATGAAAAGCACGTTCGTTGTATCAATTTTGATGAAGTCCTGCTGCGGATGCTTGCGGCCGCCCTGCGGTGGAACTGAGGCTTCTGTTCCTTCAAGAATTTTTAAGAGAGCCTGTTGAACGCCCTCCCCTGATACATCTCGCGTAATAGAGGGGTTATCAGCTTTGCGGGAAATCTTATCAATTTCGTCAATATAGATGATGCCACGCTGCGCTTTTTCGATATCTCCATCTGCAGCTTGAATAAGCTTCAAGAGGATATTCTCCACGTCCTCCCCCACATAACCTGCTTCGGTCAAAGAGGTAGCATCAGCGACGGCGAAAGGCACATTCAACTTTTTAGCTAGGGTTTGGGCCAGGTAAGTTTTACCAGAACCGGTGGGGCCCACCAGAAGAATATTCGATTTGGCAATTTCAACGTCTTCGCCCTCGGTTGCCAAAAGTGTTTGAGCATCGCTGACAGCCGACTCTGCTGCACGAATTCGCTTATAGTGATTATAAACAGCTACAGAGAGCGCACGTTTAGCTTGTTCTTGCCCAATGACGTACTCTTCGAGATGCGCAAAAACCTCGCGAGGGGTAGGTAGTTCGAGCGTGCTCGAAAGATCTTTAACGTCGGCTAGTTCTTCATCCAGGATTTCGTTGCAGAGTTCAATACACTCATCACAAATATAGATATTTGGACCGGCAATGAGCTTGCGAACCTGTTTCTGATTCTTCCCACAGAAAGAGCATTTGAGAAGTTCAGCAGCTTCGCTCATTCTCGCCATGCTGTTTGTCCTTTCAATACGACCGAATCTAATCCAAGGCTACCTGTAATTTGAGCCAAGCCAAACTCGTCTTTTACATATCTCGCACTTTATCTCAAAATGACAAGATGACGTTTCCGATGCTGCGTGTTAAGCGCCTTCAATATCGGCGAAATAAAATAGGGGCGCTACTGTTCGTTTGACCAGTAGCACCCCCTATTTCTAACCAGCAGTGATTAGCTAAAATCTTCTGCCTGGTTAAACTTTGGCTTCACAGCCTTGCGTGATTCAAGAACCTGATCCACCAGACCGTATTCTAAAGCCTGCTGAGCGGTCATAATCTTGTCACGCTCGATGTCGCGGTCAACTTCCTCAGCGGTTTTACCCGAATGCAGAGCAAGAGTCTGCGCCGTCCAATCACGCATGCGCATCACTTCATTAGCGTGGATTTCGATGTCGGATGCCTGTCCACCCTGCTGACCACCGAGCGCAGGCTGGTGAATGAGGACGCGGGCGTTTGGAAGAGCCAATCGTTTACCGGGAGTTCCTGCTGCCAACAGGGTAGCTGCAGCAGACGCCGCCTGCCCCAAACAGACCGTCTGAATTTCAGGGCGGATGTACTGCATCGTGTCGTAGATTGCTGTCATCGCGGTGAATGAACCACCGGGTGAATTGATGTACAGCGTAATATCACGATCAGGATCCTGGGATTCAAGAACGAGCAACTGCGCCATAATGTCGTCTGCAGAGGCGTCATCTACCTGAGTACCCAAGAAAATAATGCGATCCTCAAACAACTTGGCGTAAGGATCTTGGCGTTTGTAGCCGTAAGGGGTGCGCTCTTCAAAGCTGGGCAAAACATAACGGCTATCTGGCATACCTGCAGGAGCCATCATTGAGGGATTGAAATTCATAAGTTATATCTCCTAAAAACGTGGATCCGCGATTACTTATTGTCCGAAAACTTTGAACCGGCGCTGGTTGCGATGTGATCGAAGAATCCGTATTCCAATCCTTCTTCAGCGGTAAACCAGTTATCGCGATCGTTATCTTTGAGGATTGTTTCCAAGCTCTGACCGGTGCGATCAGCAGTAATCTGCGAAAGACGCTTCTTCATATCAAGAATCAGCTCAGCCTGGGTGCGGATATCAGATGCGGTACCACCGATACCACCGGAAGGCTGGTGCATGAGAATTCGTGCGTTGGGAGTTGCAAAGCGCTTGCCCTTGGTGCCTGCGGTCAGCAGGAACTGCCCCATGGATGCTGCCATACCGGTAACGACGGTTACGACGTCATTAGGAATCAACTGCATGGTGTCGTAAATTGCCATACCTGCAGTGACTGAACCACCGGGTGAGTTGATGTAGAGGTAGATATCAGCTTCTGGATCCTCAGCAGAAAGAAGAAGCATCTGTGAGCAGATGCGGTTAGCATTTGAATCACGTACTTCCGAACCCAACCAAATGATGCGCTCTTTGAGCAAACGGTTGAAGACGTAGTCGTCCTGACCGCCCATAGGTGTTTCCATGGTGGGTTCTGAGCCTGCGGAGAACTGCGGCAAAGGCAAAATGTTAGTCATTAATACTTCTTCCTTTTCTCTAACGCCTCGTTATTACAACGAGGCATTGAAAATTTTGGTTAATAGAAGATTATCGAAACCTGCTTGCCATAGGAAAACAGTTCGCTGTTGGCACACGCAACCGGCCTAGAGCTTAACTATTCCGATGCCCTGGCTTGCAGAAGCACGCACTTTTAGTGATAGCACGCAAGAAGACCCTGAGGCGTTGAAATGACTTCGATAGGTGTTTCAAAAATATCAGTCAAAATCTGATTGTTCATCAGCTCTTCGGTGCGGCCCATATGAATGACTTTTCCATTCTTCATAGCACACATGTACCGGGCGTAGCGGGCAGCGTAATTGATATCGTGCAACACCACAATGATCGTACGGTTGAACTGTTCTGCGGCGTCCTTGAGATGTTGCATCATATGAACAGAGTGCGAAATATCAAGGTTATTCAGAGGTTCATCCAACAACACATACTCTGTTTCCTGGGCAAGCACCATAGCAACGTAAGCCCGTTGACGTTGCCCGCCAGAGAGTTCATCAAGATAGCGAGATTCAAGTTCTGCTAGGTGCAAAAAATCTATATACCGGGAAATGATTTCCTCATCTTCAGCGGTTAACCGACCTTTCGAATGCGGGAACCTACCAAACCCCACCAGCTGCCGCACCGTCAGCTTGGTCATAAAATGATTTTCTTGCTTAAGAATCGAAACAATCTTGGCAAGGTCTTTTGACTTCGTTGTCGTAATATCCATTCCTGCGATTTCGATGGCACCCTGATCAATCCCCAGTAGCCGCCCCATCATAGTGAGCAGCGTCGATTTACCAGCGCCATTTGGTCCTACTAAAGCTGTAATCCCACCGCGCGGAATTTCTAAATCTACAGGACCAATGGACACCTCCGAGGAGTAGTTTTTGTTGACATCCTTCAGAGTTATCACAATGCTCCCTTTCGCAAAATAATTGTTAAGAAGACCACTGCCCCCACAAATTCAATGATTATACTGACTACACCCTGGGCAGAAAAAATATGATTCATCAGAAAATACGAGAGGGTAAGCACCAAGTAGGCTAGCAAACTTGCCAGCGGAAAAAGGTACTTATGGTCGTAAGTAGGCGCGCTCTGATAGGTCAACATAGCCACCAAGAAACCCAAAAAAATCATGGGACCCACCAGCGCCGTCGATACTGCTGAAAGCACGGCAACCAGCACCAGCACGGTAAGGGCGACGCGAGAAAAAGTTACGCCCAAGTTCTCTGCAGTTTCCCTGCCCAGTGAAATGACATTCAGCTTCTTCGAAAGGAAGAAAAGAATTAGCGCAGAGCCCACGGCCAGCGGTACCGCAACCGGATAGTATTCTGCTTCAGCATTATTGACCGAGCCGAAAAGACGCGCTGTCAAAATATCGAACTCGCTGGGGGTCAGCATGCGCTGCATAAAAGTAGAGAGCGACCCCAGTCCTCCGCCTAGAATAATTCCCACCAGGAGCATGGAGTGCATATTGGCATTCTTTCCCCGCAGTAACCAGCCATAAAGCAAAAAACTGAATCCCACCATGACAAGTACCTGAAAGAGAAACATTTCAAAGGTGCGTGCGTTGAGGAGCCCTGTGGCACCAAAGAAAAAGATGGTGGACGTATGAATGGCTGCATAGAGCGATTGAAACCCCATGATTCCCGGGGTAATGATTTTATTGTTCGCCACCGTCTGAAAAGCAATAGTTGAAACAGCCTGGCATAATGCCACAATTCCCATGGCGGTAACGGCATCGGCCCGTCGCTGAGCAATAATCCAAAAACGACGTGTGCCAAAAGGCATGGGATTGTCGTAAGCAAGTAAACCGAAGGTAGCCAGCAAACTACCTGCTAAGAGAACCCCCATCAAAATCCAATACTTCGTACGGTCAGATGACGTGCGAAATGATCCGCTCATTCGAGTCTTGCTCTGTGACTTTGATGCTACGGAGTCATGCATCAACAGCACTTGCCCAGCGTCCGTCCTCTCATCGCGCATTTGCTCCACCTTTCACAACCAGCCCTACAAAGACGGTAGCTCCCAAAACACCTAAAATCACAGAAACAGGCATTTCGAAGGGGGCAATGATAATGCGGGCGAGAATATCACACAGTGTTACCACAGCGATTCCGCCCAGGCACACCCATGGGAGATTACTCCGCAGATCATCCCCGCGGAACATGCTCACGATATTCGGCACAATCAATCCCAGAAAAGGAAGGGATCCCACCACCACGGTCACTACACCGGTGGCAATCGCTATGAGGGCAGTTGCAATCAGTACCATTCGTCGGTAATTCACCCCCACGTTGGTAGAAAATTCTTCACCCAGACCCGCTAGTGTTAGACGATCGGCCAAAATAAATACGGCAATCACAACGCCCAGAACAATCCAGAGGATTTCATATTGCCCCTGATAGATAGAGGTAAATGATCCTGCGAACCAGACAGACAGCGACTGAAGCATATCTGTCTGCAAAGCAAAGAAAGTGGATACAGAGCTCACTACTGCACCCAACATAATTCCTACGATGGGGACGATAAGGGACGATTTGAGCGAAATTCGGCGCAAGAAGAGAAAGAAAATCATCGCACCGATAAAAGCAAATGCCACGGCAGCGGACATCTTGAACAAGATGGACGCCGAAGGATAAAAAAACAGGACAGTCAGCAATCCCAGACCTGCCCACTCAGTTGTACCAGTAGTAGAAGGCTCCACAAAGCGATTTTGAGTAATCAGCTGCATGACCAATCCGGACATGGACATCGCGGCTCCTGCAAGCACTAGCGCAATGGTTCGAGGGACTCGGCTGATTGCAAACATTTCTCTGCCCTCTTCCCCTGAAAAAATATCGAAGGCACCGGTGAGGAGGGAGAGCGCCAGCAGAATTAGAACCAGCAAGCAGCCGAGCCCTAATTTTGCTGTATAGAGTGGCGCTCGGCTGGTGCGTGGCTTGGGTGTGAGTGCTACAGTTGAATTCAAACTTTACCTCCACAGGCCGCTCCCGGTAGAGCGACCTGTGAGCAATAGGAAATAATGGACACTAAATATTTTCGTTATTTTGATTGCTCAAAGGTATCAGCCATCTGGTTCAGCATCTCTGTATAGGTAATAATATTTTCGTTGGTGTAGGTATCAGAAGGCGCAAGAATAACTTTCTTGTCTTTTACAGCCTTGACATTGGCTAGCGCATCGCTTCCCTCAATAACTTCTTGAGCAGGTTTTGCTGATTCTCCGGAAGAAATTGCCGCGTCACGATCGAGAACAAGCATCACGTCAGGGTTGGATTGAGCAATAGCTTCAACGCTGATGTCATCGCCCTTGTGATTATCCGAGGTGTTCTCAACTTCCATAGCCGGCGTCATGCCCACTAAATCATAGAGGGGACCAAAGAAACGTCCTTTGCCCGGTGCAACATAACCAATTTCGCTGCCAGAAACGTTGATTGCCATGACTTTCTGCTCAGGGTTGTAGGCCTTCTTTGCACGCTCTAGCGCCTGATCGAAATCAGCAATAAGTTTTTCGGCATCTTTTTCTTTGTTAAAAACTTCTCCCAAAGCCTTCGTTTGTCGCTTGAGTTCTTGGTCAAGAGGTTCTCCCTCACGCGGCTCAAATTCGAGGAGGGTCGCTTCGGGGTTCAGTTCTTTGATGTCTTCATAGTATTGGGAGAAACGCTGCCCATTAATAATGAGTTTGGGCTCAGCTGCTGCAAGCGCCTCGAGGTCAGGTTCGCGGTGAGTGCCGATATCAACGATGTTCTCATTATTTTTCATCTCTGAAAGAGTCGCAGGGATAAGAGACTTCGGTGCGGCAACAGGTTCGATTCCCCAATTCTGGAGGAGTTCAAATGAACGGTTATCAGTTACAGCAACGTTTTCAACCGGTAAGGAAAGTTCATGCGTGCCAAAGTTATCTTCAACTGAGATAGTGCGCTCTGACTGAGCGGAGGACGACGTTGCTGAGGAGTCGCTTGCAGATTGTGTTTCAGAAGCTGTACTTCCACCGCATGCCGTGAGTGCAAGGAGGGCAGTCGCGGCCAAAGAAGTAATCGCTAGGGTGGGCTTGCGCATGAAAATTCCTTTGAGTTTTGGTGTGTATGTTTTATGTGGACAAAAACTTGTCGCTCCCCACACTAAACTAAGCCTTACCTAACTTCAATTAGAACATACTTATATTTCTTATTTATTTTACCATTTATTGGGTACAAAAAAGGGAGACTCCATTCGGAGCCTCCCTTGATGTATTCGAGCTAGATACTACTCAGCTGATTCTTCTTCAGCTTCTTCGTTTCCACCCAGGTACTTTGAAAGGTCCACGATGTTTCCCTCGGAATCCTTGACCTCTGCCTTTTCGATGACAGCTGCAAGAGCCTTGGAACGGCGTACTTCGCCCACCATCAAACCAGCCTGACCGGAGCCATCCAGCATCTGTGCGAACTGGTTGGGATCCATACCGTACTGAGAAGACATGGTGATGATGTAGTCGATGAGCTCAGCCTGCTCAACACCAATTTCTTCCTTCTCAGCAATCGCATCAAGAATCATCTCGTTCTTGAATGCGGTTTCAGCATTTTCACGAACTTCTGCGCGGTGCTCTTCGGTATCGTGACCTTCTTCAGCGCTGGGATTGTTGAAGTGCTGGTTAATCTGCTCTTCGATAACCTTCTCAGGTACTTCGATGTCAGCCATCTCAACGAGCTTTGCAAGAACCTTATCGCGTGCTTCTGCGCCTTGCTCTGCAACCTTGGAATCAGCAGCCTGCTTCTTCAGGTCTTCCTTGAGTTCATCAATGGTGTCGAACTCTGAGGCAAGCTGAGCAAAATCGTCGTCAGCTTCAGGAAGTTCGCGTTCCTTAACTGCGGTGAGTGCAACCTTTACAGTTGCTTCTTCACCGGAGTGCTCGCCGCCTGCAAGCTTGGTTTCGAAAGTAGCATCTTCACCGGCAGAAAGACCGGTGAGCGCCTCGTCAAGACCCTCAAGCATGGTGCCTGCGCCAACCTGGTAAGAAAGGTCGTTCGCTGCGTCAACTTCTTCGCCATCGATAGAAGCGTTGAGGTTAATGGTGACAAAGTCATCATTAGCTGCAGGACGATCTACGGTCTTCAAAGTAGCAAAACGTGAACGCAGTGCATCCAGTTGCTTCTGCTCGTCTTCAGCCGAAACTTCAGTTGCTGCTACCTCAACCTTGATGCCTTCGTAGTTAGGTACCTCAACCTCGGGGCGTACAGTAACTTCAATAGTGAGCTTGACATCGTTCTCACGAGCATCTTCTTCGGGCTTGGAGATAATATCCAGCTCGGGCTGTGCAAGAGGAGTCAAATCATTTTCAGCAAGAGCCTGCTGGTAGAACTCGTTGAGTCCTTCATTCAGTGCGTTCTCAACGATGAAATCAAAGCCTGCGCGCTGTTCAATGAGTGCACGAGGGGTCTTACCCTTACGGAAGCCAGGAACCTGGATCTGCTCAGCTAGGGACTTGTAGGTGCGATCAAGGTAGGTCTTGAATTCTGCGAAAGGAATCTCGACCTCAATCTTTGCGAGGGTCGGATTAAGCTTCTCGACGGCAGTTTTCACGTCCGTGGGTCTCCTGATATATAGTCGGTGACGCAAACTCGGTTGAGTGTGCATTTCAATATCTTTAGGCTTATGAAATAACAAAAACCCGCCGTGATATGCGGCGGGTTCTGTTAACTCATGTCGGGGTGACAGGATTCGAACCTGCGATCTCCTGCTCCCAAAGCAGGCGCGTTAGCCAAGCTACGCCACACCCCGCAAAATGCCGCAAGCACTAAAAAGTTTAGCGGTATTTCTTGGATTTTCCCACTTTTAGATCCATCAGAAAATATTCGGCGTGGCTTCTTGCAGAAACACGCTTCATTATTCCTCATGGAGTGGGCAATAAAAATGCCTGACCTACGACTCCCCGCGGGTGAAGCTTTTATTGAGAGGGGATGACGGGAATCGAACCCGCGTAATCAGTTTGGAAGACTGAGGCTTTACCATTAAGCTACATCCCCATCTGTCCGGATGGGACTTATACAGTAAACACAATTTTCCGGTACCTTGTCAAATCGAAAAACCACAGGTGCTGAATTTTGTTGTTTTATTTGAGAAGATTGCGTCCAATATGGCTTAGTTCTGGCAGCCAGGACACCAAAAAAGGTTCCGCGCCGCAACTTGCTGAACCCGGATTATTTCTCCGCAACGAAAGCATACTTGTCCTTGCCTCTGATAGACATAGTTGGCATGTTCTGGCCACGCTTCTGCCAAGGGTATACCCGGACGGTAATCCTCTTCAGTGGTAACAATCCGCCCCAGCTCTACACCGACTTGCAATAGTTTTTGAGCATCTTCCCATACAGCGTGCCGTTCTTCCACACTCAACGATTTTGCCGGGCGAAAAGGGTCAATCTGCTGTCGGTACAAGACCTCAGCGCGAAAGATATTTCCGATTCCAGAAATTATTTTTTGATCCATGAGGACGACGCCGATGGGTCGGGCAGTTTTTGAAAGTGCAGAGAAGAACTGATGGGGATTCGCATCACCATCGAGCGGATCTGCCCCTAATTGAGCGCGCACCATCTCCTTCTCATCAGCAGTTAGCGTGCGGCACACGGTCGGTCCAATTAAATCCGCCCATCCATGGGCAGAAACGATACGGACGCGCACAGTCGGCTTGGGTGGTGGTGGACTGCTGTACTCCCCCACCTCAGCGCCCTCTGTAAGCTCAAATTCCCCTACCTTTCGAGGCGCTCCGATGGATGAAGCTCCACGGAACTGTTGATCCCCTCCAAAATTCCAGGCACCGTAAATACCCAGATGTACGTTGAGGTAAAGATCATTATCAAATCGGAGAAAAAGGTGCTTTCCGTGGGCAAAAGCCTCTTCTAAACGATGACCGTCGAGAAGTTGAGCGCCATCTACGAACCGACCTTGCGGGCTGGAAAGTTGCAGAACTTGCCCGGCAAAAACATCATTGAATTGTCGGGCAAGTCGGTGAATAGAATGTCCTTCAGGCATTACTGTCCTGAAAAATTTTCAATATTTTTTCCCGAGATATCTCCCGTTTTTTCAAATTCTTCTATCTGAGAGATGCGTCGCTGATGACGCTCGACATCCGCCCATGGGGTGGAAAGGAAAATCTTGATAATCTCCAGGGCCTCTTCAAGAGAATGTTGGCGTCCGCCAATAGCGACAACCTGAGCGTTGTTATGTTCACGCGCTAGTGCTGCGGTGTCGTGGTTCCATGCCAGAGCCGCGCGGATTCCCTCAACTTTGTTCGCCGCCATCTGCTCACCGTTACCTGATCCTCCGAGCACAATGCCCAACGAGTCGAGACCGGACTCCCGATCGTGTTTAACCGCCAGCGCTGCATTGATGCAAAAGCTGGGATAATCATCAAGAGCATCGTATTCAGCAGGACCATGATCTACCATCTCATAGCCTAGTTTGGTGAGTTCATCGATGAAGTACCGGCTCATTTCAAGTCCGGCATGATCAGTTGCAATGTGTACTCGCACCTTAGTTCTCTTTTCTGCCACTCTTGGCTTCAGTGAATGACTAGCTACTACAAAAGGGTTATGAATCAGACAAAAGTTCTCAATATATGAGTTAGCCCACTACTATCAAGAGTAAGCTCGAAAGGGCTATTCACATTCTATGTGAGCCCTAGGGTGCTTCTAAAGTTGTGAATCACTCTTTCAAGGATTCAAGAAGAAAGGTGCCTTATGCCCGGCATGAACCTTACGCGCGCTGAAGCTGAAGAACGCGCATCCATCATTACACGCGTTGATTCTTACGCAATGACCGTTGATCTCACTGCGGATGAAAAAGTCTTTCCCGTTCAAGCTGTCATCACTTTTGATGCGGTGGAAGGTCAGAGCACATTCATCGATGCAATTACCGATTCAGTGCGATCAATTGAACTCAACGGCGAGTCCGTGGATACTTCCCATGCCGACGGCGTACGGATTCAACTACCCGCTCTTGCCAAGAAAAACGTGCTAAAAATCGACGCCGATTTTCTCTATACCAATACCGGCGAAGGTTTGCACCGATTCGTTGATCCGGTAGATAGCGAAGTTTACCTATACTCACAGTTTGAGGTTCCCGATTCTCGCCGCGTATTCCCTGTTTTCGAACAACCAGACCTCAAGGCAGAATTCGAATTCACCGTCAAGGCACCCGCCCATTGGGAAGTAATCTCAAATCAACCAGAAGTTTCACAAGATTCCCTTGAAGGTTCAAAGACCTGGAAGTTCAAGCCAACTCCCCGCATTTCCTCTTACATCACAGCTCTCATTGCGGGGCCATATGAAAAAGTCACCTCATCTCTGACGAATTCAGAGGGACGCGACATCGCGTTAGGTATTTTCGCTCGCAAATCTCTCATGGAATATCTAGATTCTGAAGAAATCTTTACCATTACACGTCAGGGGTTCGAGTTCTATGAAGAACAGTTCAAAACCCCTTATCCCTTTGAGAAATACGACCAACTTTTCGTTCCCGAATTTAATGCCGGCGCCATGGAAAATGCCGGTGCTGTGACCTTCCTCGAACATTATATTTTCCGCTCTAAAACCACAGAAGCTCTCATTGAGCGCCGCGCTGTAACCGTTCTGCACGAGCTGGCCCATATGTGGTTTGGCGATTTAGTCACCATGAAGTGGTGGAATGATTTGTGGCTCAATGAATCTTTCGCAGAATTCATGTCTACGCTTGCCACTGCAGAAAACACTCGTTTTGCCTCTCAAGCATGGGCAACGTTCTCGGCATCTGAAAAGACATGGGCTTACCGCCAAGATCAGCTCTCTTCAACCCACCCCATCGTCGCACCAATCCGCGATTTGAACGATGTCCAGGTCAACTTTGATGGCATTACATATGCCAAGGGTGCTTCTGTGCTTCGCCAAATGGTGGCCTGGGTCGGACAAGAAATTTTCATGGCAGCACTCAGTGAATATTTCACCAAACACGCCTTTAAAAACACCGTTCTGGACGACCTCTTAGTGGAGCTTGAGGCAACATCCGGCCGAGATATCAAGACCTGGTCCAAGAAATGGCTAGAAACAGCCGGCGTCAACACTCTCAGCACTGAGGTCGAAGAAGCTGAGGACAAAATTTCCTCGCTAAGGATCCGCCAGAGTTTTGCCGATGGGTATGAAACGCTTCGACCGCATCGCTTGGTAGTGGGTTTCTATAATCTCACAGATGGCACTTTGACTCGCACCGACCGCTTCGAGCTGGATATCGACGGCGAAAGCACCGAAGTTACAGAAGCAGCTGGTAAGAGCCGTCCTGATCTCATTCTGGTTAACGATGAAGATCTCGCCTACGCCAAGATTCGTTTGGATGAGAAATCCCGAGAAACAGCTATATCGCATCTAGGTGCGATCGATTCTCCAGTAGCACGAGGAGTGGTATGGGGTTCGCTCTGGGATACCACCCGCGATGCAGAGATGCCGGCCCGCTCTTTCGTCGACTTGGTGCTGAACAACATCGGTGAAGAAACGAACTCCACTGCTGTTCGAGTTCAACTCGCTAACCTGGAACTGACTTTACGTTCTTACGTTGCCCGTGCCTCCGCTGAGAAAACCCGTATTGAGGCAGCCAACCGACTCTGGGAAATCACACAGGCGGCCAAAGCTGACTCCGATAACCAGCTACAATTTGTGCGCACCTTCGCTCGCCTAGCGGAAACCGAAGAACAGCTAGATGTGGTGGAATCTTTGCTCACCGGAGAAACCGTTTTAGAGGGTCTTGAGATCGATACCGATTTGCGCTGGACTCTCGTTACCTCTCTTGCAGCTGGCGGACGGCGTACTGAGCAGGATATCGACGCCGAGCTGGAGAAAGACAATACTTCGAACGGCCAGCAGGCTGCTGCAACTGCCAAGGCTTCAATCCCTACCGCCCAAGCAAAAGAAAACGTATGGAACGACGTCGTAGAGAGCAATAAGCTTTCTAACATTATTCAGCGCTCGGCAATTGCAGGTTTCTTTAGTGGAAATAAGAATGAGCTTACCGATGCTTACATAGATCGGTATTTCGATTCTGTGGAAAAGGTCTGGCGCGACCGCAGTCATGAAATTTCCCAGCAGGTCATCGTGGGGCTTTATCCCCGCAATTACTCTGCTGAGTTACTGGAGAAAACCGAAAACTTCCTGGCATCCTTGCCTGAAGATGCGGGTTCATTAGCCCGTCAGATTTCAGAAGCCCGAGATGGCGCAGAACGTGCCTTGAGGGTTCAGACAGCTGATATCTAGAATGTATTCAAAAATAACCGGACATCGTTTCTTTGCGAAGAAGCGATGCCCGGTCTCTTATCAATGTCATTGGGCAGTTTTTTCAGAGCGCCTACACTGGTTGCATGAGTGAAAATATCAACCCTCACAGTTTTTACGCCCAAGTAGGCGGCGCCCCCGTCTTTGAGAAATTATGCCGGGAATTTTATCTGCGCGTTGCCGCTGACCCTGAATTCAAGGCAATGTATCCCGAAGAAGATTTAGAACCGGCAGAGCGCCGCTTGCGGATGTTCCTCGAACAATATTGGGGTGGACCGAAAACATACCAAATTGAAAGAGGTCACCCTAGGCTCCGTATGCGACACATGCCTTTTGCAATTGGTCCTAAAGAGCGGGATATCTGGCTGGGCTATATGCGTGAGGCGGTTGATACGTTGAATCTATCCCCGTTGCACGAGGCAGAGCTGTGGGATTACCTCGAACGATCGGCGCACGCAATGCAAAACCGCGCGTACTCGGCAGAGCACCCACACAATCATCCCGAGTAAATCTATTTACCCCGCTTTGAAAGAATATATCCCCCAGGCGCGGTTATTCTTACCCACTCACCACTGCAAAAAACGCGTAACGTACCTTCAAATACTGGGGGTAGAAAGCCCATCACGACGGCGGTAAAAGCCACCGCGCTGGGGAGTTCAACCTCTTGCAGCAACACCGTGTTGCTTTCTGCTTTTAGCTCTAGAGATGAAGTCCAGATGCGCGAACGAACAGTATCGAGTACTGCATGTCCGGGATTTTGAGGAAGAGCTCCGTCAACGGCTTTCATGCCCTCACTGGCGGCGGTGAAAAGGTCGTCTGCGTCAATGACCCCTTTTTCTTCCCACCCCTGTAAGGGCGGTGTGGTCCCGCTCCACGGCGCAGAAACAATTACAGGAGGGATTTTGAGGAAATAATTTTCTTCGACAATGCGAGCCAATCTATCCAGAAGTACAGAACTTTCGACGACGACGTCCACATGGGCAGGAGTTTGAAGCCTCATGGCGCGCATTCCCAACACTGTGGGGGTGGTATCTAAAAGTGTTTGGGGGTATAGCGTACTTACAAATGCGGCAAGAACTGAGCCGGAAGCGGTCAGCCGTACAGCAGCTTGAGAATCTACGGATCTTATCCGGGTAATAAAAGTTGCTAGGTCTTTTGCTGTCCTGGCATCGCCTAGATGTAGGGAGTCAGGGAATCCGCTCTGAGATGAATTTTCTGCCACGGTTGCCTTTCTACTGCAGATTAGAAGGTAAGTACATTCAATAGATTACCGCGTTGTGAGAAAGGTAAGAACATGTCCGATAGCACAGAACGTATTGAAGAAAAGACCGCTGGAGTACCGGCAGTTGATGACCTCCTCCGCATGTTGCAACTCAATCCAAAGGAATCTAAAGACGGCTTCGAAAGCTTTGAAGCGATGACGCTTAACAGGGAATCCAGCCGTATTTATGGTGGTCAGGTCCTTGCCCAAGCAATTGTTGCTGGGGCCCAGTCAGTTGCCGCAGACCGCACCATGCACTCGATTCATGCATACTTTGTGCGGCCAGGAGACGTTGACCAGCCACTGTCCTTTAACGTCAAGAAACTTAACGACGGAAGATCATTTTCTACCCGACGCATTCAAGCCTCGCAGGCGTCTGAAGAAATCTTTTCTGCCATTGCCTCCTATCAAACTGATACTCAAGGTGCCGAGCACAGCTCCCCCGCTCCTGAAAATATCCCCGATCCAGAATCTTTGCCCACGGTGGCTGAACTCGTCGGGCATGTTCCTTTGCCCATTGCCCAGGCAATCGCCTTTGAACGCCCCTTTGACATCCGACATGTGGAGCCACCGCTGTGGCTCGCGGCAGATCCCGAGCGCAAACCCAGTACAGCCATCTGGTTCAAAGCTTTCGCTCCACTAGGTGATGACCCCATCATCCACCAAGCTGCAATCGCCTACGCCTCAGATTACGTGCCTGTTGAACCTGGCCTGCGAGCGCACGGCAAGTACTGGCTGGAGCAAGGTATGAAGGTTGCTTCCCTCGATCACGCGGTGTGGTTTCACCGCCCGGCGCGTGCTGATGAATGGTTGCTGTATGTGCTGGATTCACCCAGTGCTCAGGATGCACGTTCGTTAGCGACAGGCAAGATTTTTACGGCAGAAGGAGTGCATGTGGCTACTGTTGCGCAGGAAACGATGCTTCGCTTGCCTGAATACCGGGAGAATATTACGGCTCCCTACCAGGATTAGTCAAGTTTTCCCGGGTCTTAAATGAATGCCCAAAAGCCCCATTGATCTGCGTGAACAATGGGGCTTTTGGTGTGGTTTCAGAATCGATTAGCGGGTGAGCTTGCGGTGAACCACGCGCTTGGGCTTGGCTGCCTCAGGGCCCAATCGCTCTACCTTGTTTTCCTCGTAGGATTCGAAGTTACCTTCGTACCAGTACCAGTTATCGGGGTTTTCTTCGGTACCTTCCCACGCAAGGATATGGGTGGCGACTCGGTCGAGGAACCAGCGGTCGTGTGATACGACGACTGCACAACCGGGGAATTCCAGGAGTGCGTTTTCAAGCGATGCGAGGGTTTCGACGTCGAGGTCGTTGGTCGGTTCGTCCAAGAGCAACAAGTTGCCGCCCTGTTTCAGAGTGAGAGCTAGGTTGAGGCGGTTACGCTCACCACCGGAGAGCACTCCTGCCTTCTTCTGCTGATCTGGACCTTTGAAGCCGAAGGCGGAGACGTAAGCTCGAGAGGGCATTTCTACCTGCCCGACCTGGATGTAATCGAGTCCGTCAGAAACTACTTCCCAGAGGGTCTTTTCAGAATCGATGTTTGCTCGGTTCTGATCCACGTAGGAAATCTTGACGGTATCGCCGATTTTGAGTTCGCCGCCGTCGAGTTCTTCCATGCCCACGATGGTCTTGAAAAGGGTCGATTTACCGACACCGTTAGGACCAATAACACCTACGATGCCGTTTCGAGGCAGCGAGAAGGACAGACCGTTGATGAGGGAACGACCGTCGAAGCCTTTCTGCAAGTTCTCAGCTTCAATGACGACGTTACCCAAGCGAGGTCCTGGAGGAATCTGAATTTCCTCGAAGTCCAGCTTGCGAGTCTTCTCAGCCTCTGCTGCCATCTCTTCGTAGCGTGCCAGACGAGCCTTGGACTTCGTCTGACGGCCCTTGGAATTCGAACGAACCCAATCGAGTTCGTCGGAAAGGCGTTTAGCGAGCTTGGCGTCCTTCTTACCCTGAACCTCAAGACGGGCGCGCTTCTTCTCCAAGTAGGTGGAGTAGTTACCTTCATAGGGGTAGAGGTTGCCGCGGTCAACTTCAGCAATCCATTCAGCGACGTGATCCAAGAAGTAACGGTCGTGGGTTACAGCAATAACTGCGCCCTCGTAGGACTTCAGGTGCTGCTCAAGCCACAGAACGGATTCAGCGTCGAGGTGGTTGGTGGGCTCATCGAGCAGAAGAAGGTCGGGTTTCTCCAGCAAGAGCTTGCACAGTGCCACACGACGGCGCTCGCCACCGGAGAGGTTTGAAACGGGGCTATCGGCAGGAGGGCAACGAAGTGCTTCCATTGCCTGCTCAAGCTGAGAATCGAGATCCCATGCATTGGCGGCGTCGATAGCCTCTTGAAGTTTTCCCATTTCTTCCATGAGCGCGTCGAAGTCAGCTTCGGGGTTCGCCATCTCTTCAGAGATTTCGTTGTATCGATCAAGTTTGCCCTTGATTTCGCCTACGCCTTCTTCGACGTTGCCCAATACAGTTTTTTCTTCGTTCAGCGGGGGCTCCTGAAGGAGGATTCCCACGCTGTAACCGGGTGATAGCCGCGCTTCACCGTTTGATGGAGTGTCAAGTCCAGCCATGATTTTAAGGATGGTTGACTTACCAGCACCGTTAGGGCCAACCATACCGATCTTGGCACCGGGGAAGAATGACATGGATACGTCATTGAGGATGACTTTATCGCCCACAGTTTTGCGGGCTTTGCTCATCGTATAAATAAATTCAGCCATATTTATAAGGCTACCGTGTTCCGTCAAATATTCCACGCCCGTGTAGTTTGCTCTCCTCTTGAGAACAAAAATAGATGCAGTGAGAAGAGAGATTGGCTGTGCAGTGCGGACCCGCCTCATCGAGCGAGGTGGGTCCACGGGGGTGAAGGGTTATTACACCATGGCAGTTACTGCTTCGTTATTTGTGGTATTTCCTTCTACCAAACCATGTGTATCTGGTGCGTTGTCTCCAGCATTTTCTGATGGGTGGAAAGTTTCAGATTCTGAAGAGATACCATTGTGCTGCCCATTTTCTGAAGTATCCGGGATAGAGCTCTTTTGAGTTTCACCCTGTGTATCAGGCTGAATGGCACGATTGAAAGAAGATGTTCCTAGATTCAAGTCATGGCCAATCGCTGATGCATCGATTTCAACCGTGGTGCCCTTGCGTCCGTCGTCGTTGCTCCACTGCTTGACGTTAAGTCTGCCGGTGACAATCACTGGCTGCCCGACGAAAATACTTCGATTGGCGTGCTGGGCGAGCGCCCGGTAGGAGTTGATGGTGTACCAATTCGTGGTACCTTCGCGCCACACCTGCTGCTGCGCGTCGTACCATCGAGGAGTTGACGCAACTCGAAAGTTTGCAACAGGAAGCCCTGAGGGCAGTTTGTTAAGCGTAGGGGTAGTGGCTACGAATCCGCGGATGGTGATCATATCTGTCATGGTTTACTCCTGAGTGTGAAAATAAAATTTGTTCTCTCATTGGAGCTCATCGCGGGTTATCGTGCCGGGTGAGGAGTCGTAAACCTGTGGATAACTTCCCTTATTTATCTGAATTTTTGGTTTTGTGGAAAAGTCTGTGACTTTCCACAAGCGAGTTATCCACAGCTAGAATTTTTCCTCGCTCCCGATGCCTTTCCCGGCTTATCGTGGTGCCATGATTGAAATCCACCTGCAACAAACTCATAAATATGCACCTTCGCTGGCTCGTCCCCGGTGGGTTCGCGGAGAACTAACCGAAACGTATTACCGTAAAGAATGGTCGCAGGTGTCCCTCGTTCAAGAAGAAATTTTTGAACAACTGTGCCTTCTCACTTTTCAAGTGGGGTTAGGCTTTGAAACCGTCCTTAAGCATCGGTCAGCAATCGCTACTGCGCTGTGCAACTTTGACTTAGACGCTCTTGCGAATCTCACCGATGAAGATTTGATAAAAATCTGCATGGATCCCGCCGTCATTAGAAACCTACAAAAATTCAGGGCGTGCAGAGATAATGCGCAGATAATTGTTAAGCATGAAATTAATCTGGCACAAATTTTTATGGATACGTTTGAGAACTATCCCACCGTCTCAGATTACGAATCCTTGCCACAATATTGTGAAGAATCCATAGAATTAGCTAAAGAATTGACAGGGCTCGGAATAAAATTTTGGGGGCCGACAGTGCTTTGTTCAGTTGCTCAAGCACTCGGTCTCATTCGAGTCATTGAAGAAAACTAGCTTGCGACCTCAACGTTTCTCCTCTTAAACGAGTAGGGACGGTGATGAAAGTATTTGGCGCCTTCTCCCCTGCTTCGCTACTGTGGAGGAATGAAGAGCCCCGTAACTGACTACCTCAACGAACTTCTCGAGCGTAACCGCAATCATGACGGTGGCGAACGCGCCTCCTACATCCCCGAATTGGCTCGCGCTAATCCTCATCGTTTTGGGATTGCCATGACGACTGTTGAGGGACGTACCTACTCCGTGGGGGATGACAACATTGAGTTCACCCTCCAATCTATGTCCAAACCTTTTGCATATGCAGCAGCTTTAGATATGCACGGCAAAGAGTATATGAGCGAACGAGTTGGAGTGGAACCCTCGGGCGAAGCCTTCAACGAGCTCTCAATTGAAGAAGATAGCAATCGACCCGATAACCCCATGATTAATGTGGGGGCGATTGCCGTTCACGGATTGTTGTTAGAGAAGGATACCCCGAGCCAGGAACGCATTGAGTATCTTCGCGAATTTTTCTCCCGCTTGGCTGGCCGAGAGTTGACGATTGATCAGGATGTCTTCACTTCAGAGCTCGAAACCGCAGAGCGCAATTTTGCCATGGGGCACATGCTGAAGGGCTTGAGCGTCTTTGATGGGCCAGCTCACGGGGTGGTGGAAGGCTATATCGCCCAGTGCGCCGTCAAAGTCAATATTCGCGATCTTTCTGTCATGGGCGCCACGCTATCCAATGGGGGTATCCAGCCGCATACCGGTGAACAGGTTATTGAACCTTTGGTAGCCCGCCAAGTACTTTCAGTGATGGTCTCTGCAGGAATGTACGATGCCTCGGGAACCTGGTTTGCGGATGTCGGCATTCCTGCGAAATCTGGAGTTTCAGGCGGTATTCTAGGTGTCCTGCCCGGTCAGTTGGGTCTCGGAGTCTTCTCTCCCAGCCTGGATGCCAAGGGTAATAGCGTTCGAGGAATTCGCGTATTCAAAGAGCTTTCTGATCGCATGGGTCTGCACATCATGGACACTGAGGCATACAGTTACCATGCTGTTCGTGCCGTCCGGCAGGTGGGCGATGAACTAATTATTGAGCTTCAGGGACGCTTGGAGTTCTCCAACGCCGAAGAAATACTTTCTCAGCTTGAAGAATTGGAATACAACTGTACCGACGTCGTCATAGATTTGACGCGGGTCAGTGAAGCTAACCGGGTGGGCCGGCATATGCTACTCGATGGTTTGCATCGGCTACAGGAAGAGGGTTTACAGGTATCGTTGCTGGATCCAGATAATATCCTTAAATTCAAGAATTCTGCGCAGGACGACGGCATCCACTACCTGCGTTCGTAGCAGAAATAGCATGCGCAGAGGATAGGACATATCAGATTCGGTGCGTCCCATAAATCGCCCTTTGGTACAGCAATAAAAAAATAACCCGTCTGACTAGCGTTACTTCTCGCCAGACGGGTTATTCGGTTGTGCCCCAGGAGGGAGTCGAACCCCCGACCAAGAGATTAGAAGGCTCCTGCTCTATCCACTGAGCTACTGAGGCGACAGTTCACAGAGTGAACCTTCCCCATATTACTCATTTCTCAAGGGCAGAGCAAAGAACGCTCATTAGATGATGACCTGGTAGATGGAGGAACGTTTTCCTCGGCGAAGGACTCTCCGCGTTGCAGGGTCAATGAACACCAGATAACTCGCATAGGCCAGTGATATGACGACGGCTATGAGACGCCCCATATTCATGTCGAAGTCCTGAATGTAGGGGGAAACATCGAGCTGGTCGCTGACTGCGTAAATCATGAAGAACAATGTGGTAATGAAGTAGAAGTCTAATTGCCAATCAGTTCTAATGCCGGATGCGGCAAGGAATGGAATAATCCAGAGCAGGTACCAGGACTGGATCATGGGTGCAAAGATGACGATGCATCCCAGCGATATACCAATTCGTCGAACCAGTTTGGAGTCTTGCCCCACAAACATCACTAGGACGGCGCCCAACATACCGATGAGCTTCCCCATGGAACCAATGGCATCGCGAATAGTTTCGGCGGTTTCTCCGCCCAAGAGCGGGGTAAAAATCATGCCCGCCATCCAGGCAATAAAACCAACCGGTGCATACCAAATCAGCTGACCGCTAGTCGTGGAAAGCGCACCGACCCAGCCGAACCCAAAACCGTTGATGAGTCCCATTATGCCCAATTCCGCCAGAGATACGGCCAATGTCAAAGCCCAGAACATAAACTTTCGGGGCCATGATGCTCCTCGCCCTGCCCACAGTAAACCAATGAAGGGCAAGATCACCAGAGCTATAGGCTTGACAGCAATCGCTAGGGTAACCAGTGTGATTCCGAGAATTCCACCCTTCCAGTTACGATGAGCGGCAGCAAAATACGTTCCCGCTACGGCAAATCCGGTCATCAAAGCGTCATTGTGCCCTGCGGTTACAAACTGAGCGATGAAGAGAGGGTTAGCGACGACCAACCAGAGCGCTCGGACGCCGTTAATATTGTGCAAAGCAGCAATCTTAGGCACAAAGTAGGCAATGAGAGCTACACCAAAAACTGCAACTCCGCGGAAGAGATAGATACCTAAATCGACGTTTGTTCCCGCCAGCCATGCAACCCCTTGTTCAATCCAGAGAAAGATGGGGCCGTAAGGCGGAGGCGACTGCGCCCATAAAGGATCTGCTCCATACTGGAAGAAATTGTTGATAGAGGAGACGCCCACTTCATAGGGGTTCTGCCCACTGAGCATCACTCGCCCCTGAGCAAAATAAGAAAATATATCTCGGGAAAAGAGCGGGAATGCGATAAGTTGAGGGGTAGTCCAGCACACGATAGCCAACCAGGTATACCGTTTGGCATTTCCCCTCCATACGATGAGTTTTTGGGACAGCCGGAGCCATTCACGGCACATAATCATGCCACCTACTGCAAGCAAAATAATGCAGAGAATAATCCCCGAAATGTTGTAACGCAAGGAGATTACAAAGGGGATTCGTTGCAGAGGGGAAGCATCCGCAAGCCATCCCACGCCAAATGAGCCCACCATCATCAATAGCGATCCCAAGGTACCGAGCACTATGGTACGTAATGGGTTGCCATAAATATATTTAGATCGCTTGCCTACTCGCTTACTAGCGGGTCGCTGAACCTTATTTGCAGACATTGGGCTCCTGCATCACGGGATTTACTGAACTCTCCTGATATTACCGAACCCGAACACCCCTACTGACCACCTGGTAGACACTACTTCTGTGAAATATCACCAAGTATTCTGTTGCAGAGCGAAAATGCTGAGTAGAGCTCGCCTGGGGAGTAAGTTAGAAGGGTGTCTATTTCTAATGAACGAATTGTATGGATTGACTGCGAGATGACAGGGCTCTCTTTGGAGAACGATGCTCTGATTGAAGTCGCAGCACTTGTGACCGATGCAGAACTCAACATATTGGGTCAAGGTGTAGATGTCATTATCAAGCCTGATCCTGCTGCGCTGGAGAACATGGATGATTTTGTAACGAACATGCATAAGACATCTGGTCTACTCGATGAACTAGAACAGGGAATCTCAATGGGAGACGCCGAGCGTCAGGTGCTCGACTATATTCAGGAGTTTGTACCCGAGCCGCGCAAGGCACAACTTGCGGGAAATTCAATCGGCACAGACAAGACTTTCCTCAGCCGGGATATGCCTGAACTGATTGATTACCTTCACTACCGCGTCATTGATGTTTCAACCATTAAGGAACTTTCCCGCCGTTGGTTCCCCAAAGCTCACTACAATGCCCCGGCCAAGACTGGAAACCATCGCGCCCTTGGAGATATTCGGGATTCGATTGATGAACTTCGTTACTATCGCGAAGCCGTTTTTGTGCCGGCACCAGGGCCTGATTCCAAGGCAGCCTCTGCAATCGCACAAAAGGTGCAGAACAGCAGGCAGGAGCTAAGCTAAGAACCTTTCACCGCAGAGTGATAACCATCACCGCGAAAGTGCTCTGTTCAATTTTGGTTTTTGAGCGAATTCCAGTAGAGTATTCTCTGTTGCCAAGCACGGATGAAGAAATTCATTGAATGTAGAAGCACATGGTGGTCGTAGCTCAGTCGGCAGAGCGCCTGGTTGTGGTCCAGGAGGTCGCGGGTTCAACCCCCGTCGATCACCCCAAGAATAAAGGGTCGTTATGGTTTCCATAACGACCCTTTTTTTGCTTTATCTATACCCTCTATACACGCTCTGAACCAGAAGTTTTCAGGAGTTGAAATGACTATCCGGCCAATCGTTATCCACGGAAACCCCGTACTTCATCGACCTGCTCAGCCCGTCACACAGTTTGATGCTGAGTTAAAGACTCTCATTGAAGATATGTATGAGACCCAGGAAGCCTCCCACGGTGTAGGACTTGCCGCTCCCCAGATCGGAGTGGGGCTGCGTCTGTTTACCTACTCCTTTGAGAATGAGGACGGCGTACCGCCCGTTGGCGTAGTCATCAACCCCCTCCTCACCCTGGGCAAAATCTCTACGCAGGACCCAGAGCCTGAAACCGAAGATGAGGGCTGCCTCTCATTCCCCGGCTATAGCTTTCCTCTCAAACGAGCTGAGTGGGTCAAAGTTTCGGGATGGGACGCCGAAGGTAAGCCTCTACAGTTTGAGGCAACCGGCTGGTTTGCGCGCGTCATGCAACACGAAGCTGATCACCTTGATGGCAAACTCTATATAAATCGCCTCAACAAAAAGTGGGGGGCAAAAGCTAAGAAAGTGGCAAAGCGAGAAGATTGGACCCATGAGGGACACCAATGGACGCCAGGAGTAGACCCAGACCCCTTTGGCCACTAAGGAAGAAGATATCAGGCAGAAAAAGGGACGGGACGCTCTATGAGCCGGGTTTTGTACTTGTACAACAAGTGGCAATCATCCATCTAGGCCCTACGTTGCCGTAGAGCTCAAGCAGCCTACCCGAGCATTTCGACGCACAGCCTACTTCATGCTCTGTTTGACCTTGCTCCGAATGGGGTTTACCAAGCTATCTCAGTCACCTGAGATACTGGTGAGCTCTTACCTCACCTTTTCACCCTTACCTCGTAAAAGGCGGTCTTTTTTCTGTGGCACTAGCCTGCAGGTTACCCTGAGTCGACGTTATCGACCATCCTGTGCTGTGGAGCCCGGACTTTCCTCGAGGTGGACATTACATCTCACCGCGCGATTGCCCGAGCGTCCCGTCCGTCTCTAAACTTTACTACACTTGAAGTCATGCTTATTTTGTTACCCCCATCAGAAGGCAAAGCTCCAGCGTCAAAGGGCGAGCCGGTGGACTTCGCAAATCTCAGCTTTTCTGAGTTGACCGAAGCGAGAGAGTTGGTAGCGAAAGAGCTCATGACGGTTAGCAGTCACCACGATGCTCCCCAGCTCCTCAAGGTAGGCAAGACACTTAGCTCAGAGATTATTTGTAATCAGAGGATTCTTGCGGAGCCAGCCGCTGCCGCTGCTGAAGTTTATACGGGCGTCTTGTATGAAGCTTTAGACTATTCATCGTTCACCGCAGCTCAAAAACAAAGAGCAGATTCGTCCATCTTAGTTATTTCTGCCCTGTGGGGTGCTCTGAAACTCACCGACAGAATTCCCGCTTACCGGCTATCGATGGGCATTCGATTAGGAGAATGCGGTAATCTCGCAACATTTTGGCGAGGGGAACTTTCATCCCTCCTAGCAGACTACGCCCAGGGCCACCTCATCATCGACTGCCGATCAGCGGCGTATTCCAATGCCTGGAAACCACCTCAGGCGCAGACCTATTTAGTCCGTGTCGAGCAAGTGCAAAAAGACGGCAGCAGAAAAGTAGTATCCCACTTCGCTAAACACTATCGAGGGCTACTGGCTCGCTATCTCATAATGGAAAAACTTCTATCCTGCGATTCCATAGAAAAACTTTCAGAAAAGCTTAACTCTCACTGGACCGTTGAGATTACCCCCGCAACACCGAAGCAAGCGGGGATCCTCACGCTGGTGGTGCCCGCTCCCCCGGTAGCCTGAAATATTAGACCAATACTCTCTTACTTCAAGAGAGCAGTGCTTGCCGATCCATCTACGACGCTGGTGGAAACAACGAAATCCCACGGGTCAGTATTGAGTTCAGATACGTAGGTTTCAATTTCGAATCCCTGTTTTACTAATCGCTGTTTCAGGGCTTCTGCCGCGTCCGTCATCCATAACCACTCGCTGGCAAAATGCGAACAATCAATCAAACAGGGTGTGCCTAAGCCAGAAATCAAGGCAGTTTCACGAGCTTCAGAGGCAGGATGATGGCGCAGGTCAGCTGTAATATATACATCTGCTTGATGGGCTCGTACGGCGTCAAAGAGGGAGTCTCCCGCGCCGGTACACAGGGCAATTTTTTGGATTTTGGTCTGAGGGGTTCCGGCTACCCGCAGACCAGCGGCTGTTGCCGGCAGAAAATCCGCAATTTTCTTTGCGAGTTCCTTCAGAGTAAGGGGGGCAGGAAGTGAACCTACTCGCCCGATTCCAACTTCAACCTGTTTTCCCTCAATTTCCACAGTCTCAGGGGAATCTAGAATTTCTGTTGCAGCAATCCCCAGATTCTTCATGAACGCATCGTTGGTTCCCAGAGGAGCAGAATCCACGTTTGTATGAGCACCAAGTAATCCGCAGTGGTTCTCAATCAGAGTATGCACCACCTCGCCCTTATAGTCACTCGCCGGCAAGAATGATGTTCCCTTAAGCAAAAGTGGATGGTGAGTAATCAGCAATTGGGCATTGCGCGATACGGCCTCATGGGCTGTGGCTACCGTGGCATCAACCGCAAAGCCCACGGTACGGACTGGGTCGGATGGGCGCCCTGTCACCTGGCCGCTGGCATCCCAGCTCTCTGCAATCGAAAGGGGAAACATCTCGTGAAAGACTTCTAAAACTTTTTCTAATGAAGGTACATTCTGAGTATTCATACAAGGTATTGTCCCAGAAAATTAATTGAGATCACGAGGAATTTCCACCTCAGGGTATTCGTTGAAATGTATAAATCAACAAATTTCAGTGAATGATTGAAGGGAAATATCAATCCAATGCAAAGTTTTGTAGTGGGCGCAGGATGTTTTTGGTGCATTGATGCGGTCTATCGAAATATCCGAGGCGTTCAATCAAATGTGGTGGGATATACAGGCGGCGCCACCGATAACCCGGACTACTATAGCGTCTGTTCTGGTCAAACAGGCCATGTAGAAGTAGACAAAGTGACCTTCGATGAAACGGTGATACCCGCAGACGTCATGTTGGATATCTTCTTCACTTCGCACGATCCCACCAGCTGGGATCGCCAAGGCGCCGACGTCGGCTCCCAATACCGTTCAGCACTTTTCTATGAAAATGAAGAACAAAAACAACTTTTCGAAGAGGCAAAGAAACGTGCCGAGCAGGTGTGGGAACGACCGGTAGTTACCGTGATTGAGCCGCTGGGGACCTTCTGGGAAGCTGAAGAACTCCACCAGAATTTCTACCAGAAGAATCCTTACGCTGGGTATTGCATGGCCATCGTCAACCCTAAGGTTTCTAAAGTACGCCAGCAATACGCTGAATACCTCTTGTGATACAACCCTAAACATTACAAAACATTTCTCAAATATTACTGCTTCCTTCTTAATCTCCGTAAAGTAGTGAGGGAAGCAAAATATTTTCTTCCGAAAGGAAAAGCTATGTCTAAGATGTACAACAACGTCACGGAAATTATTGGCGGTACCCCCATGGTGCGTCTGAACCGTCTTGACGCTGATTTGCCCGGCAATGTAGCCGTCAAACTAGAGTTTTATAATCCTGCTAATTCGGTAAAGGATCGTATCGGTCGCGCCATCATCGATGCCGCAGAAAAGTCCGGTGACCTCAAGCCCGGCGGCACTATCGTCGAAGGCACCTCTGGTAATACCGGTATTGCCCTAGCGATGGTTGGCGCAGCGCGTGGATACAAAGTTATTCTGACTATGCCTGAAACCATGTCCAACGAGCGCCGGGTGATGCTCCGCGCGTTTGGCGCAGAGATTGTTCTGACTCCAGGTGCCGATGGAATGCGCGGGGCCGTGGAAAAGGCTCGCGAGATTGTAGAGAACTCAGAAAATGCAATCCTGGCTTCGCAGTTCTCAAATGAGGCTAACCCAGAAATTCACTACACCACCACCGGCCCAGAAATTTGGGAAGCTACCGATGGCGAAATCGATATTTTTGTAGCGGGCGTGGGTACGGGTGGTACCGTCTCAGGTGCTGGTAAGTACCTCAAGGAGAAGAAGAGCGACATCAAGATTGTTGCTGTAGAACCTTCTGACTCCCCCTTGCTTTCCGGTGGTTCAGCTGGTCCTCACAAGATTCAGGGTCTGGGTGCTAACTTTGTGCCCGATACACTTGATCGCGAGATTTACGATGCGGTAACTCCTGTATCGGCTGAAGATTCAGTCAAAACTGCACGTGCGCTCGGAACTGAAGAGGGCATTTTGGGCGGTATTTCCTCCGGTGCCGCGGTATGGGCTGCGCTCGAAGAAGCCAAGAAATCAGAAAATAAAGATAAGCTCATTGTGGCAATAGTTCCCGATTTCGGCGAACGTTACATCTCTACTCTTCTGTACGAGGATATTCGCGGCTAAGCACCAGAATCTCTATTTTCCCAAGGTGGCGAACAGCTCAAGTTGTTCGCCACCTTGTAGTATCAGATACTAAGAGCCAAGGTGCTTTCAGCGAAGAAGTTACGACAGGCTGAAGTTGTACGCTGATATGCCTGCACATTTTGAGGAAAGTTAGTACATGAGCTTTTTTGATCGTTTTTCTGAAGACCTTGCAACAGTTCGCGCCCACGATCCTGCTGCCCGTAGCACAATGGAAATTCTTCTCAATTATTCGGGAATGCACGCCATCTGGATCCATCGGATTTCCCATAGGCTCTGGCAGAATGACTCCACCAAGTTAGCTGCTCGTACACTCTCACAGTTTTCCCGTTTTCTGACCGGTGTTGAAATTCATCCGGGCGCCACCATAGGTCGGCGTTTTTTCATAGACCACGGTATGGGCATTGTGATTGGTGAGACGGCAGAGATTGGTGATGACGTTATGCTCTACCACCAGGTCACTTTAGGCGGGCGTTCGTTAGAAAAAACCAAGCGCCACCCCACCATTGAAGATCAGGTGACCATAGGCGCCGGAGCAAAAGTTCTCGGTCCCGTAGTAATCGGTGCTGGATCAGCTATTGGTGGCAACGCCGTCGTCGTGCATGATCATCCTGCCGACTCCATCATTACCGGCATCCCTGCAAAATCACGGCCACGTACTCCTGAAAAGAAGAAACCTCTGGTTGACCCTGTTGAATACGTGGATCCTGCCATGTGGATCTAAAAACATGGCTACAAAAAAGGGATTCTTCCTCTTGCGAGGAAGAATCCCTTTTGACATACACCAGAATTTAGTGGGTATGTGAACTTGCAGCATCAATCTCTAATCGATTACCGCTCCATTCGGTGTGCCACATGCCTTCGCTATCAACGCGAGCATAGGTATGAGCGCCAAAGAAGTCTCGCTGTCCCTGAATCAATGCGGCGGGCAGACGATCACGGCGCAGACCATCGTAGTAGGAGAGAGAAGAAGCGAAGACCGGTACGGGAATTCCCATTTCAGTTGCTTTGACAATGACGCGGCGCCATGAAGGGAGCAGATCTTCCATAAGCTTCTTGAAGCCAGGAGCCAGCAGCATATTCACCGGCTGAGTGTCCCCCTGATAGGCATCCATGATTTCGCCCAGTAGTTCAGCACGGATGATGCAACCGGCACGCCACAGACCCGCAATTTCGTCCAGCTTCAGCTCCCATCCGTATTCTTTGCCTGCGGCAACCAACTGGTCAAGACCCTGCGCATATGAAACCAGCTTAGAGGCAAATAGAGCCTTGCGGACGTCCTCAATGAACTCTTCCTCCTCTGCAAGCTGAGAAGACTCTAAAACGCCGGCTGGTAGCTCTTTCTGTGCCTGCTGACGCGCTGCGGGGTTGGAAGACGAGAGAGCACGAGCAAATACCGACTCGGCGATGCCCGTTACGGGAGAACCCAAATCGAGGGCTGCCTGGACGGTCCACCGGCCAGTTCCCTTCTGACCCGCTTCATCAACGATGACGTCGATCAACGGCTTACCGGTTTTAGCATCTACCTGAGACAGAACTTCAGAGGTAATTTCAATCAAGTAAGAATTGAGTTCAGTGGTATTCCACTTCTTAAAGATTTCAGCCTGATCAGCCGGTTCGATACCAGCAACAGAACGAAGCAAATCATAGGCTTCACCAATAACCTGCATATCAGCATACTCAATACCGTTGTGCACCATCTTCACAAAGTGACCGGCGCCATCGGTCGAAATCCATGCACAGCAGGGCTTACCATCGGGAGCTTTAGCGGCAATATCTTCCAGAAGAGGGCCTAGGGATTCGTAGGACTTTTCTGAGCCACCGGGCATAATCGAAGGTCCGTTCAGGGCTCCTTCTTCGCCACCGGAGACGCCGATTCCCACAAAGTGCAAGCCCATCTGTGACAGGTCGTGTTCCCTGCGGATAGTGTCGGGGAAATGGGAGTTACCACCGTCAATAATAATGTCGTCTTTATCAAGGAGAGGGGCAAGTTGATCGATGACAGCGTCCACAGGAGCACCTGCTTTGACCATGATCAGAATACGACGGGGAGATTCCAGTGAATCAACGAGTTCTTGAAGAGTCTCAGTACGAATAAACTCGCCCTCAGAGCCATGAGCCTCCAACAGGGCGTCAGTTTTCTCAACGGAACGGTTGTGAAGCGCCACAGTGTATCCATGACGAGCTAGATTGCGCGCGAGGTTTGCGCCCATCACCGCAAGACCGGTTACACCAATTTGAGCCTTTTTCGAAGTATTTTTTTCAGTCATACTTCAACTTTACGTGTTAGAACCGCGGGTGTGATGCCCTCTGACCTTTTTTCACTGACGTTGAACAGCTTTTCACGTTGATTGAATAGCTGGACTCATTCAGCCTGATCGTTCACCAAAACCCATACTGCAGCAATTCCAATTACCAACGACACGGACGCAAAAGGAATCCAGATGCCTAGGAAATTACCCTGAAGGATAAAAAAGAGGGAGATGAGAAACCAAGTCAGGCTCAGCCCAACAGCTGTCAGATTGCGAGGCTTAAACTTATTCATGCGCGTCCCAGAAGAAAGTGGTGATATACAAAGAAAGGCTTCACTTTCGTGAAGCCTTTCTTATCGTGGTGGGTCCTACCGGGATCGAACCGATGACATCCACGGTGTAAACGTGGCGCTCTACCAGCTGAGCTAAAGACCCATTGCCTTGCGATTTCCGTTTCCGTATCTCGCGGCGACAAGAAAATACTTTACACACACTTTTTGAACCGTGCAAACCAAAATCCCATGACCTGCATCACAAGTAGGTTAATTTCTGCCAAATTTTGCGCAAAAACCCTGAGAATCCGCGAAAAAATTAAGTTTAGAAAAATGAAAACCCCCGCAGAAAATCTTCTGCGGGGCACAATTCATCGAACCTGCTTCATCACCAATCGAGTAGCAGCCCATTCAGGACTTGCTTCCTCCGATGACGTCACATGCAAACCAGCTTCAGGAGCAGCTTCTTCAATATCCAACGGCGACACATGCCCATCGCGACCAGCTTTAGGCGTCATCAACCAAATAGCTCCACCTTCACCCAGGGTTGCAAGGACATCCACCAGCTCATCGACCAGATCGCCATCCTCAGCGCGCCACCAAAGCAACACACCATCTACGACCTCTTGGTCTTCTTCGTCCAAAAGATCGGAATCAACGTGGTCCATCAAAGCATCGCGAAGATCAAAATCAACATCTTCGTCATATCCAAATTCTTGGATGAGATCCCCATCCTTGAAACCAAATTGGACTGCTGCTTTTTCAGCAACGGTCTTGGTCTCGCTCACTGAATTCCTCCTGGAGTAGATTTACTGCGTTCTGTGCAAATTTGCTTTGCATCTTAGGTTTCAGTGTACAGACAAGCGTTCACAGTCTGGAAGATATCGGCGTTTCACACGCCTACAAGCGCCAAACTGCGTTTCTGATACCAGAAATAGCAACCATTGCATCGGAGTGTGACTTAAAGAACCCGACTTTGCTTACTCTTGAGGCTTACTTCATTCTTTTTTGGGTTCAGATTGTGACAACATATAGAGAAAGCGTTTAATCCAATTTATGGGATGACGCATGGATGGCATTTTGGTGTCTATTTCAGACACCCCGCTTAAACCAGATTTATCTACAAGAGAGGTTGGCTAGTGGGACCCTCCGAAACAAATGATCACGTCCTCAGTGCATTGACCAATGACTTCACGGACGCCGATATTGAAGAGACAAATGAATGGATTCAGTCCTTCGATGAGCTCGTAGACGCTCACGGAACCGAACGCGCACAGTTCATCGTTCGTTCCCTCCTTCAGCGTGCGCGAAGCCGTAGCGTACAGGTGCCCATGGTCACCACTACCGACTACGTCAACACTATTCCCGTTGACCAGGAACCTGAGTATCCTGGCGACGAAAAAATGGAACGTCGCTACCGTGCTTACCTCCGTTGGAACGCCGCTGTGATGGTGCAGCGTGCCCAGAAAGCAACTATTGGCGTGGGCGGACACATTTCCTCCTACGCAGGTATTGCAACTCTGTACGAAGTAGGCTTGAACAACTTCTTCCGCGGCCCCGAGCACCCTGGTGGCGGCGACCAGATTTTCTGGCAGGGACACTCCTCCCCCGGTAACTATGCACGTGCTTACCTCGAAGGTCGCCTGACTGAAGATCAGCTCGATGGTTTCCGCCAGGAAAAGACCAAGGGTGAAGACGGCATACCGTCCTACCCCCACCCCCGTTGCATGCCTGAATTCTGGCAGTTCCCCACCGTTTCACTCGGTATCGGACCTATCAACGCAATTTGGCAGGCTCAATTCAACCGCTATATCCAAGATCGCGGTATCAAAGATACTTCCCAGCAGCATGTCTGGGCATTCTTGGGTGACGGCGAGCTCGACGAGGTAGAGTCACGCGGTGCACTGCAGGTTGCAGCCAACAACAAGCTCGATAACCTGACTTTCGTCGTCAACTGCAACTTGCAGCGCCTCGATGGTCCTGTTCGCGGCAACGGCAAGATTATTCAGGAACTTGAAGCATTCTTCCGCGGCGCTGGTTGGAACGTTATCAAGGTGATTTGGGGTCGCGAGTGGGACACCCTGCTTGAGAAAGACAAGTCCGGTGAACTCGTTCGTATCATGAACGAAACCCTGGACGGTGACTACCAGACTTACAAGGCAGAAGACGGCGGCTTCATCCGTGAGCACTTCTTCGGTAAGTCACCAGAGACCAAAGAACTCGTTGCAGACATGACTGACGACGAAATCTGGGCTCTCAAGCGCGGTGCGCACGACTACCACAAGGTTTATGCAGCGTACAAAGCTGCCTTGGAAACCAAGGGTCAGCCCACCGTTATTCTTGCGCAGGGCATTAAGGGCTACGGTCTGGGAACCCACTTCGAGGGTCGTAATGCTACTCACCAGATGAAGAAGCTGACCATGGAAGACCTCAAGGCTTTCCGTGATCACTTGCGAATTCCTTTCTCTGATGAAGAGCTAGAAAAGGATCTCTACAATCCTCCGTACTACCACCCTGGTATGGACGCTCCTGAAATCAAGTACATGATGGAACGTCGCGAACAGCTCGGTGGTTTCTTGCCCCAGCGCCGTCAGGTTCAAAAAGAAATTGAGCTGCCCGGCGAGAAGGCATACAAGGGTGCGAAGAAGGGCTCCGGTAAGCAGATGGCTGCTACCACCATGGCTTTTGTACGCTTGATGAAAGACCTCATGCGTGAGAAGGAATTCGGTAAGCGCATTGTGCCTATCGTTCCTGATGAAGCACGTACTTTCGGTATGGATTCACTCTTCCCCACCGCCAAGATTTACAACCCACTGGGTCAAAATTACTTGGCCGTGGACCGTGAGTTGATGCTGGCTTACAAGGAATCCCCTGCAGGTCAGATTCAGCACGTGGGTATTAATGAGGCCGGTGGCGTTGCGGCAATGACCGCAGCGGGCTCATCGTACGACACTCAGGGTGAGCCGATGCTCCCCATCTACATCTACTACTCGATGTTCGGATTCCAGCGCACCGGTGATGCTTTCTGGGCAGCAGCTGACCAGATGGTTCGAGGCTTCATCGTGGGTGGCACTGCAGGTCGCACCACCCTTACCGGTGAAGGCTTCCAGCACATGGATGGTCACTCCCCCATCCTGGCGGCACAGAACCCTGCAGTTCTTCAGTATGACCCTGCATACGGCTACGAAATCGCCCACATTGTGGAGCGCGGTATCGAGCAGATGTACGGTCAGAAGGACGAGGACCACAACGTCATGTACTACCTCACGGTGTACAACGAGCCCATTCTTCAGCCTGCAGAGCCTGAAGATGTAGATATTGATGGCATCATTCGCGGTATCCACCGCATCAAGGAATCGCAGGCAGACGGTCCCCGCACCCAGCTACTTGCATCGGGTATCGGTGTAAACTGGGCGGTTAAGGCTTCTGAGCTTCTTGAGAAGGACTGGGGCGTATCTGCTGATGTTTGGTCCGTGACCTCATGGACCAATCTTCGCCGCGATGGCATTGCAGCTGAACGCGAATCCTTCCTCAACGGTGGCAAAGATTCACGCCAGCCCTTCGTAGCACAGCAGCTCGAAGGTGCAACCGGCCCGATCGTTGCTGTGTCCGACTACGATTCTGCTCTAATGGATGGTATTCGTCAGTACGTTCCCAACGAATTTGCAACGCTCGGTGCCGACGGCTTCGGCTTTGCTGATACTCGCGCAGGTGCACGTCGTTTCTTCAATATCGATGCAGAATCGATTGCGGTTCGCGCATTGCAGATGCTTGCAAAGCGTGGAGAAGTCGACTCCAATGTTCCTGCTCAGGCATGGGATAAGTACAAGCTGAGCGAAAACAAGCCAGCAGTTGAGCCCAACGGCGAAGAATAAACTTTAGGTTTTTCAACAGGGGGCAACGATTCTTTGGAAGAATCGTTGCCCCCCCTCTTTCTTTGTTCTTACGCCGCTGAAAACAAACATCCCAATATTGATGGCTTACCTTGTCTTTGAACCACCGGTGTAAATTGCTGGGAATTCGAAGTACAAACGAGCGGTTTCTCACGGTTGAAACTACTTATTCGACAGTTCACCTGCTTTTGATTGGGTAAGATTTTAGAAAAGAGCATTCTTATCTTCGATATTTCCAGTGAAGGGAACCCCATGATTGCAGTAGTTTGCCCGGGACAAGGTTCGCAGAAACCAGGTTTTCTGAAGCCTTGGTTGGAAGTTGAAGGTATCAAAGAGCATCTTCAGACCCTCTCATCAGCAGCAGATTTAGATTTGATTCATTTCGGCACCGAAGCTGATGAAGACACCATCAAGGATACTGCTATTGCGCAGCCCCTCATTGTTGCTGCGGGAATAGTGGCGGGAGCAGCGCTGAAGCGTTCTGACTCTTTTGATGCGAAGAGGACCGTCTTTGCCGGACATTCGGTGGGCGAGATTACCGCTGCCGCCCTCACCGGCGTCTTGAGCGAAGAAGATGCTATGAAATTTATTCGCGTTCGAGCCAAGGGCATGGCTGAAGCAGCCTCCGCGGCATCCTCAGGTATGAGTGCTGTCCTTGGTGGCGTAGAAGACGACGTCCGCGCAGCTATCTCCGATGCAGGTTTGACCGCAGCGAACTCCAACGGTGGTGGACAAATTGTTGCCGCTGGTTCTCTCGACTCGCTCAAGCAGTTTGCAGAGAATCCCCCTGCTAAAACTCGCATCATTCCGCTGAAAGTTGCCGGTGCATTTCACACTGACTTCATGAGCTCTGCAGTGCGACCCCTGAAAGAGTTTGCCGCTACACTCAACCCCTCAGATCCGCAATCAAAGCTTCTGACCAATTTTGATGGTTCAGAAATCTCATTGGGTTCCGCAGTCATCGAATCACTGGTAGCGCAGATAACCCGCCCCGTTCGGTGGGATTTGTGCATGCAAACCCTCAGCTCTCTCGACGTCGAAAAGATCATTGAGCTGGCACCAGCAGGAACTTTGATTGGACTGGCAAAACGAGGTCTCAAGGGCACTGAAGGTATTGCTCTTAACGTTCCTGAAGATCTTATGACTGCTACCGCCGCTTATAGCGCTTCCTAAAGATTTAAGACTCACTCAAGGATATTCATGACCACTCTCAAGCAATCTGCTCCACAACAGTATTCCCGTATCCTAGGATATGGCGCTTCTCGACCTGATTTGTCCGTTACCAATGATGACATCGCAGGTCCCATCAATTCCTCAGATGAGTGGATTCGCCAGCGCACCGGCATTGTTACCCGTCAGCGGGCTAGCGAAAATATTTCTGTAGCGGATATGGCGATTGAAGCAGCCCAGGATGCGCTCAAAGCCTCTCACGTTACCGGTGAAGACATTGATACCGTCATCATCTCTACTATTTCGCACCCCTATGCCACTCCCTCTTTGGCAACCATTGTTGCCGATTCCATCGGATCCCGCTGCGCTGCCTACGATATTTCTGCCGCGTGCGCTGGTTTCTGCTACGGCATTGCTCAAGCAGATGCTCTCGTCCGTTCTGGAGTTGCACGCAATGTGCTCGTGGTGGGCGTAGAAAAGCTCTCTGATTTTATTGATAACACCGAACGCACTATCTCATTTCTCCTAGGCGACGGCGCAGGTGCGGCAGTTGTTGGCGCTTCCGCAGAACCCGGAATTGCTCCGACGGTATGGGGATCCGACGGCTCCCGATGGGATACCGTTGGCATGACTCATTCGATGCTTGAAATCCGTAACCGCGATTTCGTTGAGAACCCTGTTCAAGAAGGCGAAAAGATTTGGCCCACCCTTCGTCAAGAAGGCCCTTCAGTCTTCCGCTGGGCCGTCTGGGAAATGTCCAAGGTTGCTCAAAAAGCCCTTGAAGAAGCAGGTATTACCGCCGATGAACTCGGTGCCCTCATTCCCCACCAGGCGAATGAGCGTATTATCGACCAGATGGTGAAGACCCTTAAACTTCCCGATACTGTCAAAGTCGGTCGCGATATTGTCGATGCAGGTAATACCTCTGCAGCATCAGTGCCCTTGGCTGCACACCGCCTCCTGCAAGAGAACCCCGACCTCTCTGGGAGGTTCGCCCTACAGATAGGGTTCGGAGCCGGTCTTGCCTTCGCCGCTCAGGTCGTCGTTCTCCCCTAAATATTTGGTGATTTACCCCTAGAATTTCAACAAACACTCGCTGAAGAATTTTTCTGTAGGTCAAAGCGGGATAAAATCGACAGTGAAGTGCTTGTTGTAGCGTTTTATCGTTGTACCAGGTGCTCCCCGCAACCGGGGAAAATCTAGATAAGCGTTGCACTGTGCATCGCGGACACAAGAAAAGGAGCCAACGTGGCTAACAAAGAAGAAATCCTCGAAGGTCTTGCAGAAATCGTGAACGAAGAAACCGGTGTAGAAACCGCTGACGTTCAGCTAGACAAGTCATTCACCGAAGACCTCGACATCGATTCCATTTCCATGATGACCATCGTTGTTAACGCAGAAGAGAAGTTCGGCGTTACTATCCCCGACGAAGAGGTCAAGAACCTGAAGACTGTTGGCGATGCAGTAAACTTCATCGAAAACGCTAGCTAATTTCATGGTGCCAGGGCGCGGCAAGTTTCTCTTGTCCGCGCCCTCCCTTTATTCATTCTTGCCACCCATTCAGAAAGCTTAAAGATGTCTCATAAAGTTGTGGTGACCGGGCTGGGCGCGACCACTCCCATCGGCGGCGATGTTCCTACTACCTGGGCCAACGCGCTCAAGGGTGTGTCAGGAATCAAAAAACTCGAAGATTCCTGGGTTGAGGAATATCAGCTCCCCGTTTATATTGCTGGTCGAGTAGCCCAGGATCCTCTAGAATCAGGACGCCTGAGCAAGGTTGAAGCTAAGCGTCAGGATCCGTCTGGTCAGCTAGCTCTTGTTGCAGCGCGCGAAGCTTGGGCAGATGCCGGCTTCTCCGGAGAAAATGCTGAAGAGTCCGAGGGAGTAGATCCCTTGCGTACAGCAGTTTCTTTCGGTACCGGTATTGGCGGAGTGTGGACTCTCCTTGATGCATGGGATACGTTGCGAGAAAAAGGTCCTCGCCGCGTTTTACCCATGACCGTTCCCATGTTGATGCCCAATAGCTGTGCGGCAGCGGTTTCGATGGCTCTGAACGCCCGAGCTGCTGCTCAGACCGTTGTATCTGCCTGCGCATCTTCAACTGAGGCTTTGGACCTCGGCTTAGAGCTAATTCGCTCGGGAAAAGCAGACATTGTGATAGCAGGCGGTGCAGAAGCCGCTATTCACCCGATGCCGCTTGCTGCGTTTGCTAAGATGCAGGCACTGTCCTCTCGCAATGATGACCCTCAGGCGGCGTCCCGACCCTACGATGTGAATCGAGACGGTTTCGTAATGGGTGAGGGTGCAGCGGCGTTAATTCTTGAGTCTGAAGAGCATGCTAAGGCACGCGGCGCGAAAATTTATGCAGAGCTTGCAGGCACCGGAGTTTCCGCCGATAGTTACCACATCACTGCGCCAGATCCCCAGGCGCTGGGGGCAACACGCGCTCTCAAAGAGGCGCTTGAGGACGGCGACATAGATCCCACTACTGTGGTTCATGTCAATGCACACGCGACTTCAACCCCTGTCGGTGATATTCCGGAATCGCTGGCTCTTCATCAGACGTTCGGTGAGCACACTAAGAACATCGCGGTTTCTGCCACCAAATCTATGACGGGTCATCTCTTGGGTGGCGCTGGCGCTCTCGAAGCAATCTTGACCGTTAAAGCGATTGAAGAGCGTAAAGCTCCTTGCACCATCAATTTGGATCAGCAAGATGAACAAATTGATTTAGACGTCGTAACTGATGCTCGTGAATTACCTTCAGGCGAGATTGTTGCTATGTCCAATTCCTTTGGCTTTGGTGGGCACAACGCTGTAGTGGCGTTCCGTTCTTACGAAAGTTAGAAACGGTCCCTTTGTGTAAAATATCCTCCCGCAACAAGTGAGTATCGGGAGGATATTTTTATGCCCGGGGATGGGCTTTGTTATAAGTATTCGTTAAACGCTCCACTGAAACATGAGTATAGATTTGCGTAGTTGCAAGTGAAGAATGCCCCAGCAACTCCTGTACTGTTCGAATATCGGCTCCACCGTCTACCAAGTGGGTAGCTGCGCTGTGGCGGAAAACGTGAGCCCCTGATGCTTCTGTATTTTCGATGGAATGCAGTGCCCGAGTCAGGTCTTCACGAATCTGCCGGGAGTTCGCTCGTCGTCCTCTTGGACCTATAAAGAGTGCAGGCTCTACTCTTCCCTGGGGGTTGTTCTTGAACCATTGTGGGCGGCCTCGGGTGACCCACTGGGACAGTGCTCTCAGAGCTGGTTTGCCCAGCGGGACCACGCGTTCTTTGTTACCCTTACCGATAACTCTGAATGTGTTTTCAGATCGGTTGATAGAAGATAAATCTAATTGAGTCAGCTCAGAAATACGGATACCACTGGAATATAGAATCTCGATAACGGCGAGTAAGCGCAAGTTTTTCGCGTCATTTGGATCATGTGCTATCTGTTGGGAGACTTGGTCAATGAGTTGCTGTATTTGCTGTTCGTTAAGTACTTCTGGCAGGTGTTTCTCGCGCTTAGGGTTTGCCAATATGAGAGTAGGGTTTGCGGTGATTAATCCATCTTCTTCTGCCCATGCAAAGAAAACCCGAAGGCTTGAGCTGTGGCGCGCCAGCGAATTTCGGGATGCGTTGTGAGCATGTTGAGATGCTAACCATGAACGAACCATGGTGATATCGATTTCTTCAAGCTCTCGAGCCCCTTGGCGCAGTGCAAAAGCCATGAATGCGGTGATGTCCTGCTGATACGCTGCGATGGTGTGAGGTGACCTAAACTTTTCATATTTGAGGTAACGCACAAAATTCTCGAGCGCTCGGACAAATACTCGATCTTGGTCAAGTGCTTGAGCGCCTAGCGGCAGCGTAGGAGATAAAGTCTGATGCTGACTTGGCTGTTTCATGGCTCGCCCCCCCTTCTTCTCACACTGTATCACTGTGACTTTGACCAGCCTTGATTCTGGTTGAGAGCTACTCCTTTGGCGGCCAGCTGGGAGAGGGTAAGCATAGTTGTTCGAATATCCAGCCCACTCATTAGCGCAATATTTTCCAGCGGGGCAGGACGCCGTAGCGGGAGAGCATCCCACACCCTACTTTGAACTTCGGATAGCTTGGGAAGCTCTCCCCTTCCGGTCTCCAGCGGAATGTCTAATGTCTCTTCTTCGGGAGTAAATTTTGTCTGCATCATACTGACTATGTCCTGCGCATCCGTGACGACATGGGCCAGTTCTTTTTTAGCTAACCGATGGCATCCTTCAGAATTTGGGCTAAAGATATGCCCCGGAACTATACCTACTTCCCGACCCAAAGAGAGAGCATGATTCGCCGTGTTGAGTGCCCCCGAACGCCATCGGGCTTCAACGATGAGTGAGTAGCCGGATAAGGCAGCTATTAATCGATTGCGCTGGAGAAATCGCCAGCGAGTGGGGGAATTTCCCAGCGCGACTTCGCTAAGCAATAGACCTTCATTGATGAGTTCTCGAAGAAGATTTTCGTTTTGCTTAGGGTAAGGTCGGTCTACACCACATGCCATCAATGCAACAGAAGGTAATTTGCCCGACGTAACAGACAAAGCAGTTCGATGAGCAACGGCATCGATGCCAAAAGCGCCACCGGAAACAATACAGTACTCTCGTTCAACAAGGTCACCGACAATATGGGCAGTGGCGGAGGTGCCATAACTGGTGATGTCGCGCGAACCTACCACCGCCACTGAACTCGGAAGAGTCAGATGGTTCAGTTTGCTCCGGTCTCCCCTGCCCCAAATACCATAGGGCTTTTTCTCGCCAAGGTCATCCAAGGCACGTGGCCAATCAGAATCTTCGGGTATGCAGAACCAGGAATCTAAAGTCCCGGCCATGCGAAATTCTTGGTCAGTGTTCACTTTTCCTGAACGTAAAGACCATCTTTCGATACGGTTCCCCAATGCCTCATGAACCTTTTGGAGATCTGAGACTGGAATGCTCCGCATGGCATCAGTCTCTGTTCTCTGCTCCCAAATACCAGGAGTGAATTCTTGCCGCTGAGTTAAGAGATCAGCGGTGAGGAGCGGTCCTAACATCTCAATGCAGAGGTTAATATAGGGATCTTCAGGTTCAGCGATACGAACAATCTCTGCCCGCGCGCTGTGTTCAGGTGTCATCATGGTTTTCTCTTGAGCTTAAATGGTCTATGAAGGAGAGGTGCTGTGGAGATTACGAAAATACATGGCAAGATCCAGGTGCTCGGCTGCAGGAGAGGATTTTCCCTCCAAATCTGCGATAGTCCAAGCTGTACGTAGCACTCGGTCAAAGCCGCGAGCAGTAATTGTTCCTCTGTCCATGGCACGTAGCAGGGGCGAAAGTAGGGCGGCATCTAGCTTGAGGTCTCCTCGCAGCAGCCTGCCATTGGTTTCTGCGTTGGTAGAAAGACCATACGGTGCGAGTCTTTCTCGTTGAGCTGCTCTGGCTTGAATAACTCGTGTCCGAATGGATTCGCTCGATTCATTGTGCTCTGTGAGAGCTAACTCGTGAGATTGCACCCGTGGGACGGTGATGTGCAGATCAACACGGTCGAGCAGTGGACCGGAGAGCCGTCCAAAATAGTTTCTGCGCTCTTTGGAAGAACAAGTACATTCCAGACCTCGGCCTGTGTTCATTCCGCACGGGCAAGGATTAGCTGCGAGGACAAGCTGGAAACGGGCAGGGTATACAGCCGAAGCTATGGAGCGATCCAGCGTTATTTGCCCAGATTCTAGTGGTTGCCTCAAAGAATCGAGCACAGTGCGTTTGAATTCAGGTGCTTCGTCGAGAAATAGAACACCTCGATGCGCTTTGGAGATGGCTCCCGGTTTAGGTATGCCGCTTCCACCTCCCAAAATGGCTGGTGCCGAGGCAGAATGATGGGGAGCTTCAAAAGGAGGTTCTCTGATGAGTTCATGTCGAGGTGTGCCTGTTCCGCACAGAGAATGGATGGCGGTGACGTCCATTGCAGAGGAGTCATCTAACGGCGGTAGAATGCCTGGCAGCCTTTCGGCCAACATTGTTTTACCCGATCCAGGAGGTCCTTTGAAGAGTAGATGGTGTGCACCGGCGGCAGCAATCTCTAAGGCAAATCGCCCCTCACTTTGACCGCTGACTTCTGCCATATCCAAAAATCGTTTCGATTTTTGTTCTTCTGAGCTCCCTGCGAACTCTTTTCTTACCGGTGGATACTTAATATTTTTTTCGTCAATTCCGCTGGCAACTAGTAGCTCTGCCAACGATGAAAATCCGCGCACCTGCGCACCGGGGACCAGTATTGCCTCTTCAAGGTTTTCTTTTGGAACGACGAAATATTCAAAACCAGTGTCCACCGCGGCTTGGACAGCTGGCAGAATTCCGGGAATCCTTCGTAGAGATCCATCTAACCCTAGTTCACCCAAATAGATTATTTTTTCGGGAATCTTGAGTTCACCTGCCGCTTGTAAAGCCGCCATCACCAGCGCAAGATCGAAGCCAGAGCCTCTTTTGGCAAGAGTGGGTGGAGTCAAATTTATCGTGATTTTACGCTGGGGCAAAGGAATACCTGCGTTCTTAGCAGCCGACTTCACCCGATCCTTGGCCTCCGATAAGGAAGCATCCGGTAGTCCCAGCAATACAAAGCCGGGAAGTGCAGCAGTTATATCGGCTTCAACTTCTACAATATGCCCTTGGATACCGACCAAAGCCACCGAATATGTGCGAGCAAAACCCATCTAGTTCACAGCCTTGAGGTGCTCATAGGTGAAATTTGTAGGGGTTCCGCAAATAGAGACGGCATCCATACGTAAAGACCTAGCCCGATAGTCAGGGTTTTCAGAGCACCATGCATAGGCAAGTCTTTTGATGCGCTGGACTTTTTCCTGCTGAATCGCATCGAAAGGAGAACCAAAATTGAGCGTTGATCGCGTCTTTACCTCTACAAAGACGAGATCGCCTTCGGGGTCGAGCATAACAGCATCTATTTCGCCTCTGACACGTTTATCTCCCCGTTCGAGGCGCGGTCTCCAGTTTCTCGTGAGCAGCTGATACGCCGATAACTGCAATATAGCTACAGCAATATCTTCACCCCACTGCCCTACTTCAAGATGCGTTTTCATGTGGTGCCTTTCAATGAACAACATTTGTTGTTGTTTACTCTGCACCATGGAGAAGCAAAACGGATTTCACCGAATCGTAGATTGTGGATAACTACCCTCTTTATCCAAAATCCACAGGGCGATATTCCACAGGTAGGGCTGAGAACGAGCCCTTATTCATCAAAATCAGGCATCTCAGGGATAATCAATTCACCCTCGGTAGAGCGTTCTTCCACGTTGATATCTTTGACGGAAAAGATTTTCACATTCTTCATAAAGCGTGAAGGTCGGAAAATATCCCACACCCATACATCTGCCATCGCTACTTCGAAAAAGAGCGTTCCGTTATCCGCACGGGGTTGTACATCTACTGAATTACACAGGTAAAAACGTTTGTCTGTTTCCACCACATAGGTGAATAACCCAAATACGTTTTTATATTCTTCGTACAGAGCCATTTGCGCATCAGATTCAAAACTCTCTAGATCCTCACCGCTCATTATTTTTCACCGCCCTTTCTATATAGGTTGTTTTGACTTGCTCTGCGCTCACGCCTAGATTCCAGCTCAAGCGATGCTGGGTGGAAGGACCTATCTCGGCAAGTGCCTGCCGGTGACTCGCAGATCCATACCCTTTATTTTTGTGCCAACCATAAGCAGGAAAGCGCTGCGCTAGTTGATTCATGAGCGCATCCCGCTCAACTTTGGCAACCACAGAAGCTGCAGCAATGGACGCGCATTTATAGTCACCTTTGATGATGGTGACGACGAGGCCCTCCCACGGCTGTACAAGGGAGGAAGAACTCCCCCAGGCTTCCTGGGTCAACCGCTGATAGAGTTCTTCAGCTGGGTCCAAAGAAATCAATAAATCAGGCTCAGATGCAGTGAGCCAATCGTGCTTGCCATCTAAAAGAACCAAATCGGGCTTGATTTCAGGGCTCACGACCTGAGCTAAAGCACGTTGACCCGCCAGACGTAAGGAGCGCGTCATGCCCAAAGCATCAATCTCCTCTGGCTGAGTATGACCCACTGCCGTAGGAATCCACTTATTGATGAGAGGAACCATCTCCGTGCGTTTTTTCTCAGTAAGTGCTTTGGAATCGATGAGACCGTCTATTTGGAGTTCATCGGAAGCGGAGACCAACGATACTCCCACGCTCACCGGTCCGGAAAGCGAGCCACGCCCGACTTCATCCATGCCTGCAATAAGTTGGACACCGGAAGAGAAATATTCTCTTTCGGTGTCCAATGTAGCTGTCTTAATGTTCTTCACAACTTTCTTACTCGTTGGTATTCTCCGGCACGTTAGTAAAGACGTCCGAGGCTCCGCCGATGAACGTGAAGTGGCTCAAGGGCCAGGCTACAACGAACACTTCGCCTTCAACATCACCATCACTGATGAATTCGGTTCCATCTTCAATGTGATAGCGGGAATCTGCAGAGTTATTGCGATGATCGCCCAATACAAAGTAATTGTTCTCAGGAACAATCACGTCAAAAGGAATATCCGAGGGATTCGCACCGGGATACAAGTAGGGCTCGGTGATTTCTTCACCGTTAACCGTAATTTTGCCGTCAGCCGAGCAGCATACAACGTGGTCTCCACCTACGCCGATGACACGCTTGACCAAGTAATTATTGGATGTATCTGGAAGGATACCCACAAATGAAAGAGCAGTTCGAATGGGGTTTGTAGCAACTGGAGCGCTTTGATCAACCCAACCGTGCGCGTCTTTAAAAACAATGATGTCGCCACGTTCGGCTTCGCCAAACATCGAACCCGCAACATTGACGAAAACCCGGTCATTGACTTGGAGAGTATTTTCCATGGAACCAGAGGGGATATAAAAGCCTCTCAGTACAAAGGTCTTCAGAATAAACGCGATAAGAAGTGCGTAGAGGAGGACCATGAAAAACTCTTTAATCTGTCCACCAAGACCGGATGAATTCTCTTCTTTCGCAGGAACCGCGCGATGACGCATGGCAGCTACCTGATCTGATGTTTCGACGTCGTGGTTCGAGCTTTCGTTCAGGCGCTCGTTATTGATTTCATCAGTCACGCAAAATACCTCTTTCAAATGTGGGGAACGTATGACAGTGTACTGGGAATAAGGTTATGACCTGCGGTTCTCGGATCGCAAGAACACTGTGTGTCTGCACAAAAGCTAGGAGCTACCTGAATCATGCTCTATCGTTTGCCAGCGAGAAAATGGCCAGATAATCCACCGAGACTCACCCAAAACTTTCTCCTGCCGAATCATACCGCCCCCAGCAGATCCAAGTAATGCACGGGAATCACGGGAGTTATTCCGGTTATCCCCCATCACCCAGAGGCGACCCTCTGGAACCTGAACAGTGAATTTTTGTTCGGATGCCTTCATGCCTGTAGCAAGGTAGGGTTCGTCGATTTCTTGGCCATTCACAGAAATTTTTCCTGCAGGGCCGCAACAGCTGACCTTATCTCCTCCAACACCTATCACCCGTTTAACATAAATCGTGTCTGAGCCCACGATTCCAAGCCATTGCCCCGCCGTCCTGACGGGGTCGGTCGCCCAAGGGGATGCACTTTGATAAGGGTCAAAAGATCCGGTGCCGTCGAAGACCACGATGTCTCCCCGCGCGATATCGTCATAAGATTTCTCCACCACAATCCGGTCTCCGGATTCTAATGTGGGTTCCATAGATTCTGAAGGAATAAAGAAGATATCAAAAAAGAAGTGACGTACTACCACTAGGATGACAGCTGCTATAAAGAATGCCACAGCAAACAGGCGCCACCCCCGAACTCGGGAGAGACGCCTGTCTGTGGAGTTCGACCTTACGGTCTGTTCCATATAAGTCTCAGACTTACTTAACGTTATCGCGCTTTTCGCGGATACGAGCAGCCTTACCGTGACGGTCACGCATGTAGTACAACTTTGCACGACGAACGTCACCGCGGGTCAGAAGTTCAATCTTGTCGATGACAGGAGAGTGAACCGGGAAGGTACGCTCTACGCCAACGCCGAAAGAAACCTTACGAATGGTGAAGGTTTCGCGAACGCCTGCACCCTGACGACCTACAACGAAGCCTTTGAAGACCTGGACACGTGAACGGTTGCCTTCGACAATGTTGACGTGAACGTTGAGGGTGTCGCCAGGACCGAATTCAGGAATATCTGAACGGAGTGACTTATTGTCAATGAAGTCAAGAGTCTGCATTGATTTCTCCTGAGGTACCAGCCGCAGGTCTAATACTCTCGTTTTTACTTTCGCGCACAGTGTCTGAAAGTCCAGACTGTTGCTGCCACGAAGAAAGGTTTTACATAGCTAGATAATGGTACCTAGCTAAGGTTCACAATGTTGAGGTCGCTCATCCCCCTGCGGCAGGGGCGTACCCACTGTGGACACAAAGAATAATTATGACACTTTAAGGTTGACTTCACCACATCTCAGAAGCATTTTGCGGTGTGAGAGTTAACGCTTATGGGTCTTATGACCCATCCCTTTGTGCCTTATCTTTCTTCAAACGGTTTCTTTGTGCCCGGAGTTGGTTGAGCAAAGCGCGATCTTTTTTGTCCCAGTGCTCCTCTGGGTAGTCGCTGAGCATATCGAAACGTCGTTCGAAGGTTCGCTTTATCTGCTCATCTCGCCGCCATCTGGCGATTGCGCCGTGATTGCCTGATAGCAGGACGCCGGGTACCGCTCGATCTCTCCAGACAGCGGGTTTCGTGTAGACAGGGTATTCCAAGAGACCGCCCGTATGGGATTCTTCGCTGAGCGACTCAGGGTTCCCCATTGCCCCCGGAATCAGACGGCAGATTGCTTCAATCATTGCCATGACCGCTACTTCTCCCCCGTAGAGCACATAATCTCCCAGGGAGACAGGCATAACACGGAATGAATCTTCAGCCCATTCGTAGACCCGCTCGTCGATACCTTCATAGCGTGCAGGGGCGAACACAATATGTTGCTCAGTAGAGAGCTCATAGGCCATGGCCTGATTAAAGACCCGCCCCGCTGGGGAGGGAATAATCAAAAGTGGTTTCTCATTTTCTCCTGCAGAGGAAGTTAAAAAAGGCGAATCCTCCAAAACCTGATCCAGAGCACTACCCCATGGCTCAGGTTTCATCACCATTCCTGCGCCTCCGCCGTAGGGAGTATCATCCACGGTTTTATGACGGTCTGAGGTAAAATCCCGCAGATTATGAACCTGTAGGTCTACTAGTCCCTCTGTACGCGCTTTGCCCAGTAAGGAAAGCTCAAGGGGGGCTAAGTACTCGGGAAAAATAGTAATAACGTCTAAACGCAATTACGCCCCGCCTTCTGCAGCAGAGTCGTCCTGCCCCAATTCCAACAAACCAGCGGGAGGATCAATCAAAATAAAACTTTCATCCAGGTCAATCTCCGGAACAATTTCTTCCACAAAAGGAATCATGGCTTCAGAGCCGTTGGCGAGCTTCACAATGAGCAAATCTTGCGTAGGAAGTGTCTGCAACCCGATAACTGTGGCTACAGGATCTGCCGAAGGCAGCTCCCCTACTGGCACATCGCTGAGGAGGTAAACCGGCAAATCCAGGACGTCGTGCTCATAAATACCTTCATCCTCAGCGGCTTCTTCAGAGTTAAAGGTCAAACGCCAATCTCGGAAAAGTTCGGCATCATTACGTGTGGTAATTTCTTCAAACTTCACCACCAGAATTTTCTTGTTCCAGCGAGAATGAGCCACAGTGAGCTCTCCTGCCGGCGCCAGACGCGCTATAGGAGCAGAGGGAGAAAATTCTTCAATGCTCAGTCTCTCCCCCTGTGCAAAGCGGATATCGGGAGCGTCGGTAAAGATCTGGAGGGTAACCTCACCCCTAATGCCGTGGGGCTTACCGATTCTAGCTACCAATACCTGCACAGAAATCTCCTTGAATGGGCAAACACGAGCGCGAATTGCGCTCATCGTAGGGTTAAGTTTACAGCTTCATCGCACAGGGCCTCAATGAAACGAGCCCCGCATCTTGTATACAAGATGCGGGGCTCAATGATTTCAGCGTAGACCAAAAATCATTTAGCGTTTGCGATCGGTATCAACCACGTCAATACGTGTATGTTCTCCGTCGTTGATAGCGTCAATCACCGTACGAACACTGTTGGCAGTTCTTCCCTGGCGCCCGATAACTCGACCGAGATCTTCGGGATTGACCCGTACCTCTAAAGTCTCGCCCCGGCGTCCAGCTCGCGAACGAACCTCAACGTCATCAGGATGATTGACAATTCCTCGAACGAGGTGCTCGAGTGCATCAGCCAACATGATTATTCAGCTGCTTCCTCTGCAGCTTCTTCAGCTGCTTTGGGAGCCTCAGCTTCTGCTGGTTCTTCTGTCTTCTCTTCACCCTTAGGGGTGATAGCTTCAGGAAGAATAACCGAACCCTTATCAGGGGTTACGAATTCGGGCTTAGCTTCAACAGGCTTCAGAGTGGATTCTGACTTTTCGCCCTTGAACTTTGCCCAATCGCCGGTCAGCTTCAGCAACGCGCGAACCTGATCAGAAGGCTGAGCGCCTACTGACAGCCAGTACTGTGCACGCTCTGAATCAATCTGAACGAGTGAAGGCTGTTCAGTCGGCTGGTAGATGCCGATTTCTTCAATCGCACGACCGTCACGCTTCTTGCGTGAATCCATTACTACTACGCGGTAGCGAGGATCGCGGATTTTGCCCATACGCTTTAGACGAATTTTAACAGCCACTTTTGTGGACTCTCCTGTTTCTATAATTCTGCGAGATATTGATTCTGCGCTGGTGGGGCCAGCCGTCCTCAAATCTCTATGAACACCATGAAGTGCGGGTGAGAGGGACCGCACTCATCGAGTACCTGAAAAAGTATGCCAGAGGTTAGCCTCTTAATCCAGATGTTAAGCCGGAATCGAAGTGTGTTTTACGCCTATTTCTAGGTTTTTAGTCCTTGTAAACGTACCTAGTCTTATTCAGCCACGCATAAGTTGCACCCATCAGCAAACCACCACCAACGAAGTTCCCTAGCCATACCATGACCCAGTTCAGGGCCACAGCAGAAAAGCTCATGGATGCAGGCAGAGGATCGGAAGAGAACATTGCAATGGTCATCAGGGAAAAATTAGCGATAACGTGTTCCAGACCCAGTCCCACGAAAACCGCGAGAATAGAAATCACGGTTACGAACTTTGAAATGAATTCCTGAGCAAACATCGCCCCAACAAGTGCCATATTGACCACAAAGTTAGCGCCGATGCCTTCAATGAAAGCACCCCAAGCAGATTTGTGGAGTTTAGCCTCGGTCAATACAGAAATGAAATGGGTGTTATCCATGGTGGCAAATTTGGCAGACTGGCTCAGCAACAACGCCACCAGCACGCAACCCACCAGGTTCAGCAAAGTGGTGATGACGACGAGCCAGAGAGCCTTTCCCCACCTAATTTGACCAGTGGTAGCACCGTAGGAGCCAAACATCATATTGCCCGTTGCCAATTCAGAGTTCAGAATAACAATCGCAAACAGACCAATCCCAAAGGTAAAAGCAAAAACAAGTGAACCCATACCCTTAGCATGAGCTTCAACAGCCTGGCCTGCGACACCAGCAAAACCTGTGGCGAGCGTCAAGTAAACACCGGCAAGGGTGCCGCGCACAGCGAAGCGCCCAAAATCTTTTGTGAGGAGTTCGACCTTCTTATTGACCGCCCCCTGAACCGAATCATTCAAAGCCATGAGGCTTCATCCTTTCAAGAAAACTGTGTGTGAGATAGGGCGCCCCAGGGGCGAAATCTCAAAGTTAACTCTAAGAATAATAATGACCGGTACATTCAAGATGCCGAAACCCGCACCAAGTTCTATGAGATACGGCATACCTCAAAAGTGTTGCGCATCACCGAATAATATGAAGTGAAGTTTATTTACCCTCACCAAAGAATTTTCTAAGCTGCTGCCGAGTCTGTTCTTTTGTTTTATGACGCAGGTTCCGTAGGTTCCTGGCAATCTTCGATTTCCCGCCTTGAGGAGATTTTTCAGATTCGGTATCTAACTCTTCAACCAGTGAGGGAACATCAGAAACAACTTTTTTCTCGACCCCCAATGCACGGTTATCTGAAGTTTTTAGTTTGGAGTAGACCCGCCCAATAGCAATTTCAGAAACACCGGAGCCTGCCAAAAGGATTGCCAAAGCCGCTTGAACACGTGCCGATTCGCCTCTGGACAGCTTGCGGGTTGCCGCTAACGCCAACAATCCTGATGCACCCAACTGAGCGACGCCATCGGCGGTAAAAATCCAGGGACGACCGCGCAAGACGCGTTGCATCTGAGAGACGGCGTCCGTCCCATTAGGAAAAGCAGAGACGGATTCACTCACTACTTTAGCCACCGACATATGCGGTGCCAATGAGCGGTGCCCAGGGATACTTTCCATATCAACTCTGCCCTGAGCTACTTTGGATAGCTCCAGCGGTAAGCCCAAAAGCTGAAGGACAGATTCCATGCCCAGCTCCGAATCAGAGCTCTCCACATAGTTACGCAAACGCTTGGACGCGGTCTCATCGAGCCCATAGAACCACGTGAGATTTTCAATCTCATCGTTCATCTGCACAAAATTCAGAGGCTCTGGCAAAATACCGGGCAACAACCACAGCGTATCTAAAGCAAATGATTCCCGAGGAAGATACCGAGTCTGCTTCTTAGCCGGTCCCCACACCAAATTAATGACTGCTCCGGCATCGACGTCGTGGGAAACGGGTGTTCCTACCACCGTGTTCATCCATTCAGACCAGTCGCCCGTGGGCTCTTCGTTCCGTCCATTATCCCCGGGCACCACAAAAGCTAAATGCTGGGAATGCTCAGTGGATTCAGCCACAATCGCGGGCTTTCCCAAATTTTGCAGGATATGCAGCATAGAAACTGGGTCACAGGAAATCAATGACCAGCCATTATCTGCAGGTACAACGTCAACCGGACCAACGATCAGAGATTGAGCAACTAACGCCGGTACATCCGGCATCTCTAGCTCTATGAGCGCAGCTACTTCAGAATCAGCATCTAAAGTGAGTTCCTCCCCCAAAGTTGTCACGGGCACCGAATAGGAGTAGGAATCCTGAGTGGCACATAACCCTCCGCGCGTCGGCAATTCTTCCATCAGCTCGGCAGCGAATTCTTCAAAGTTAGTTCCCGGTCTAAGCACACCATCTTCACCCAGTTGAGCGGTAACAAATTCATCATCTTCAACCTCAACGGTGAGCACAAAAACATCAACATGCTTTTCATCGGCTTCATAGACCAAAATCTCCGGGCGATCCACAGAAGCAAGAAGCAAAGCCTTCACTACATCATCAGATGTCGCTTCAAGGATTTCCCGCTCAATCTCCGGGTCCAAGAGCTCAGCCGAAGCGTCGTCCTGCTTGCTAGGCTCATCAGTCACCGACACTAAATCTTCTGATACTTCAAGCTGCTTTTCGCCCTCTTCGCCTCCAGTAGATTTTTCAGCATCGGGAATATCAAGATTATTTTCCGCATCAGCCAGCATCTTTTGAAAAATCTCTTCAGTGAGCTCTTCATCGCTGGGCATAACAGCATCCGTCGATTTCTCAGAAGAATTCGCCTGAGCAGCCTGACGAATGACACCAATCATGTCTTGGATTTCCTGGCGCAATTGAGCCGTAGGCTCATGCGTATCAGCCTCATCCGCCTCTGCTACTTCGATGCCGGTTGCACCGAAATCCAGCGAAATTCTAGCCCAGGAAGTTATCAGCTGTTCGTCGCTAGGATTTTCGTGGAGTGAAGAATTATCTGACATTCTCAATAAAAGTCCTCAAGGATACTAAAAAGTAAAAATAGAAAGTATGGGATTCAGCCGAGGGAACCGTGCCCTCAGCTACCCAGCACGTCACTTATGAATCGTGAGAAGAAAGCTCTACGGTCTCTCCTGTTTCCAAAGCGCGATAGCAAGCTTTCAAACGAGCAGCAAAGCTTTCACCGAAGTGGTTTTCAAATGCTGCAGGTTCAAGCCAGCGGTAGCTTAAGAGTTCATCCTCCTGAAGGGTAATGACCGCATCGGAGGGTATTTGCCCACCATCATAGATGTAGTACGTTGAATCTCCCCACACCCCGCGGGATAGCCCATGGAAAATGAGAAGAACACGACCGAGGGCAAGATCCAGTCCTACTTCTTCTTGTACTTCGCGGAAACACCCCTGCTGAGGAGCTTCGCCTGCTTCTACAGTGCCTCCTGGAAGCGCCCATCCATCACGATAATTAGGTTCTACCGCCAAAAGACGATTCTGTTCGTCGCGGATGAGAGCACCAGCTGCTAGACGGCGGGTGGGAAGGGTTGCAATAAACTTCACCAGTTCATCGTGCGAAAGATAGGTATCTGCCATGGTGTCGCCTGCCCTTCAAAGTACCCGTTTAGATGGTGAATGTTGATTGATTCCAGCAGAAATAGAATAACCAATTTTTTCCAGAGGCACAGCTGAAGTTTGCCTTTGCACTCTCTCAGCGCAATTATTTTGCCTCTACAAAAAGTGCTCTGCGAAAATAAATATCGCAGAGCACCTATTGAGAGAAAACTTCTTACTTGTCTCCACCCAGGAATTTTTCAAAGCCCTTAGGCAAGTTCAAATCATCCATATTGAAATCTTGCTGGGACTGCTGACCAAATGCTGAACCAGTAGTAGCCTGCTTTTGGCTAGCAGCCTTCTCCTGCTGAGCTCGCTTAGCAGGATTGCCTGAACGAGCTTTCTTATTATTGTTCTTACCCTTGTTCTTCTTCTTAGCCCCACCTGCTGCAGCCATACCGGGCATCTGCATGCCACCGGGCATACCTGCCATGTTGCCCGCAGCCAGCTTCTTCATCATCTTCTGTGCTTGCGCAAAACGTTCCATCAGCTGATTAACTTCAGAAACCGTAACGCCCGAGCCTTTGGCAATACGGGCACGGCGAGAACCATTGATAATCTTAGGAGCAACGCGCTCATGCGGCGTCATCGAACGCACAATCGCTTCTACGCGATCGATTTCTTTATCGTCAAAGTTGTCAAGTTGCTGGCGAATCTGAGCCGCTCCAGGCATCATCATCAGCAGCTTCTTCATTGAACCCATTTTGCGAATCTGCTGCATCTGGGCAAGGAAGTCATCAAAAGTGAATTCTTCCTGATCCATGAACTTCTTCGCCATGCGATCAGCTTCAGTCTTATCCCAGCTAGCTTCTGCCTGCTCAATAAGAGTCAGAACATCGCCCATATCCAGGATGCGCGAAGCCATACGGTCAGGGTGGAACTGTTCAAAGTCCTTCACACCTTCACCGGTGGATGCAAACATAATAGGCTTGCCTGTCACCGAAGCAACAGAAAGCGCCGCGCCACCTCGGGCGTCGCCGTCGAGCTTTGAAAGCACGACGCCGGTGAAATCTACACCCTCGTTGAATGCCAGGGCGGTGTTAACAGCATCCTGACCAATCATGGCATCAATCACGAAGAGAACTTCGTTCGGTTCGATAGCATCGCGGATATCACGCGCCTGCTGCATAAGCTCAGCGTCCACGCCCAAACGACCAGCGGTATCGACAATGACCACGTCGTGCAACTTAGCACGTGCCTCATTGACACCGTCTTGAGCTACCTGAACGGGGTTGCCTGTAGGAGTATCAAACTCAGAAGTCACACCGGGATGCGGTGCAAAAACGCGTACACCCGCACGCTCACCCACAACCTTGAGCTGGTTCACAGCGTTAGGGCGCTGCAGGTCCGACGCCACCAGCAAAGGAGTATGCCCCTGGCTCTTCAGCCAGTAAGAAAGCTTGCCCGCCAAGGTAGTCTTACCGGCACCCTGCAAACCAGCCAACATAATAATGGTTGGACCGGTCTTAGACATCCTGATACGGCGAGTCTCGCCACCCAAAATACCCTTGAGCTCTTCATTGACAATCTTGACGATTTGCTGGCTCGGGTTCAGAGCCTCAGAAACTTCCTGCCCCAACGCCCTTTCTTTCACGGCAGCTGCGAATTCACGCACCACCGGAACAGCGACGTCGGCGTCCAGAAGCGCACGACGAATCTCGCGAACCGTAGCGTCGATATCAGCCTCAGTGAGACGACCTTTACCGCGAAGGTTTTTGAAGGTATTAGTCAGGCGATCGGAGAGTGAATTGAACACGAGCCGTGAACCACTTTCATCTTGGAGGATGGGTATGACCCATAATTTCTACATCAGCATCTAAGAATATCGCATCTACCATGCTCAGGTGCTGTGTTCGCTCTTGAAGGAGCTATGTGCCCTGGGCTTAGAGGTCGATTTCAAGCAAGATCGGAGTGTGATCTTGTCGGGGGCCGGAATTAATCATGTCTGAGATAGTCACCTGATCCGCTACCCGGTCAGAGACCAGCCAATAGTCAATGCGCCAGCCGCTGTTATTGATTTTTGAAGTCCTGGAACGCTGAGCCCACCAGGTATAAGCCCCCGTCACGTTGCCATGAAGGTGGCGGAAAGTGTCGGTAAATCCCCGCGAGAGAAGATGAGTAAATCCATCGCGCTCTTCCTGGGTAAAGCCGGGGGAACGAAGATTAGATGTGGGATTCGCCAAATCAATCTCAGTGTGGGCCACATTAAAATCGCCGGTGGCCAGAACAGGTTTAATTTCATCAAGCTTTGCCAAATAATCTGCATAATTTCTGTCCCATACCTGACGATCGGCTAGGCGTTTGAGCCCATCGGATGCGTTGGGGGTATAAACCTGAGTGACAAAGCAGTGCTCGAATTCGAGGGTAATCATGCGCCCTTCTGAATCCATAGTGCCCGGCCCTTCAATCTTAGGGAAGGTCACTTGTGGGTTCAGACCCTCTTTGATGAGGAACATCGTGCCTGCATAACCCTTGCGTGCCGGTTCTTCGGAGGTTACCCACTGCACCTGATAGCCAGGAAAATAACCGTGAAGAACTTCAAGGTGTTTCTTACTGGGGCCGGCGAGAGGCAGCTTTGTCTCCTGCAATGCCAAGACGTCGGGGGCATGTTCAGAAAGCGTGGCAAGGACGTCGCGGGAGAGCAACGCACGAGCAGAGTCGCTAGTGAGCGCCGCATTCAATGAGTCAATATTCCAGGAAATAAGTTTCATAACATCTATTCTACGGGTGCTCTAAAACGGCAAGAGGGCGAGACCTTTGTTGAAGTCTCGCCCTTGCACTTAAAGCTATCTCGGTTAGTCGAGGATAGCGTCCACGAATCCCTTGGCATCAAACGGCGCCAAATCATCTGGACCTTCGCCCAGCCCAACCAGTTTGACGGGCACGCCCAGTTCTTCCTGGATAGCGACGACGATGCCGCCCTTAGCTGAACCGTCCAGCTTAGTGAGCACAATGCCGGTGATGTTGACAACTTCAGAGAAAACCTTCGCCTGAATCATGCCGTTCTGACCGGTCGTTGCATCAATCACCAGCAGAACCTCGGTCACCGGCGCTTCTTTTTCAACTACGCGCTTAATCTTGCCGAGCTGATCCATCAGACCAGCCTTATTCTGCAGGCGACCTGCAGTATCAATCATCACGGTATCGACGGCCTGTGCTTTGCCTTCCTTAATCGCTTCAAAAGCGACCGATGCGGGGTCTGCGCCGTCTTTCTCCGACCGCACCGTCTGCACGCCTACTCGATCGCCCCAGGTCTGAAGCTGATCGGCAGCAGCTGCGCGGAAGGTATCGGCAGCTCCAAGGAGTAGTTTCTTATCTTCGGCAACCATAACGCGGGCAAGCTTACCCACGGTGGTAGTTTTGCCGACGCCGTTTACACCAACTACCAGCACTACACCGGGGTTTCCGTTCTCGCCCTCGAGGTGCAAGGATCGGTCAGTGTCGGGGCCAACAATCGCAAGGAGTTCCTCGTGGAGCATCTGCTTGACGTGCGCGGGGTTCTCGGTACCCTCTACACGAACACGACGCTGAAGAGCTTCAACGAGGCGTTCGGAAGGACCAGAGCCAAGATCTGCCATGAGGAGGGTTTCTTCGACTTCATCCCACACATCTTGATCGAGCTTATCGCGAGAGAGAAGAGCCAAGAGACCCTTACCCAAGAGATTGTTGGAGCGAGAAAGACGCTCACGCAGGCGTACCAAACGCCCTGCGGCGGAGGGGGGACGCTCAACGGTGGTAACCGCTTCGTCCTCACCGGATCTGACGTCATCAGCGTCTCGGGTGGAGGGGTACCCGTCCTTAGGCGCTTTCGGTCCCCTCAGAAGAACCGCAAGAACACCGCCAAGAATGAGCACACCCAGTACGATGTACAAAATTAGAGTCAGGGTATCATTCACCCCTCTAGCTTCTCATACCACTTCTTTCATCCCCAAGGTTTAACCACCCCAGGCTGCAGAATGAGTCTAGAATGGGCGATTATGGCTGAGAAAGATTCCCCAATTCCACCACACACCGGCGAAATTCCTCTGGTAGTACCTACCGCGAAGAATGCTGATCAATATATTCAAGCCTCAAGCTCAACTAAAGATTCTAATGTAACGGGCAGTGTTGCGCCGCCACAGAAGATTCCACCTCAGCTCAAGGTTCTGATTGTGGCAGCCTTTGCAATCGCCCTTGGCTTTGGTCTGATTGCACCGGTATTACCCCGATTTGCAGCCAGTTTCAACGTTGGTGCAATGGCCGCCGCACTGGTCGTGAGCATGTTCGCTGTGATGCGATTGGCTTTCGCACCGGCGTCGGGAAAAATCATTACGCTCCTCGGCGAACGACCCACCTATATTGCGGGTCTGTTAATAGTTGCTCTCTCCTCACTCGGCGTTGCCTTCTCCTGGGATTTCTACTCACTCCTTCTCTTCCGCGCTTTAGGCGGTGTGGGGTCGGTGATGTTTACAGTCTCCGCTATGGGTCTAATCGTTCGCTACGCACCTCAATCTCTGCGCGGCCGTATTTCGGGGTACTACGCGACGTCATTTCTTCTGGGTAATATCTTGGGTCCGGTAATGGGCGCAACCATGGCAGGCTTAGGAATGCGCCTGCCTTTTACCATCTATGCCGTGATGCTTTTTATTGCCGCAACCGTGGTATTTGTTTATCTCAAAGAGGTAGAAGACAAAAACGCTGGCGCTCAGACGATGCAACCTGCGCTTACTTTTAAGCAGGCGTTAGGCTTTGAAAATTACCGCGGTGCTTTGGTCACCAACTTTGCCATGGGCTGGGCAGCGCTGGGCATCCGCATTTCACTCATGCCGCTGGCAGCGGTAGCTCTTCTTGCGCAGTACCACTCCGGTGAGCTCTACGATGCCGAAGCTGGAGGAACAGTACTTGCCGGTGTTGCCCTCGCCCTCTATGCAGCGGGCAATGCGGTGACACAAAATATTTCTGGCTCGCTCTCAGACAAGAGTGGACGCCGCACCCTCATTTTTGTAGGTCTCCTCCTCAGCGGGGCATCCACCATTGCCGTAGGTTTTTCCACTACTCCGGTTATTTTCTGCGTTTTCTCTGTACTCACAGGAATTGGTACCGGATTATTGGGACCTTCTTTGCAGGCATCAGTTGCTGATGTTATTGGAAGCAACCGCTCCGGCGGTACCGTGCTGTCTACTTTCCAGATGCTCTCTGATTTAGGTCAGATTGTGGGTCCTCTTTTGGCGGGCTTTGTAGTAGACCAGTGGGGATACGGGGCAGCTTTTGGTATATCCGGTGCTCTGCTCATTCTGTGCTCTCTTGCATGGCGCCCAGGTCATCGGCCCCGTTTCCCCGCGCAGTGGGCAGATAAGAGCTACAGCGGCAAGTAAAACCAAGTCAGGCGTTCACTCAAAAATCCGGCCTCAGATTAGATCAGGGCGCGGATCTGTTCGGCATCTTGAGAGAGCACCAGGCTGACGCCGTCTTGCATCGAAATCCCAACCAGCGAGTCTCCCAGTTCCACCGTACGAGGTTTGTGGGTCACAATAATTAGCTGACTCTGTTGAGCCAACCGCTCAAAGAGACGGTGGACCCGGGTGAGATTGCGGTCGTCCAGGGCGGCTTCTACCTCGTCCAGCACATAGAACGGTGCCGGACGCACGGCAAAGAGCGCTGCGAGAAATGCCAGCGAAGCCAGGGTTCGTTCACCACCAGAGAGAAGAGATAGTCGCTTGATCTTTTTATCGGCGGGTCGAGCTTGGATCTCAATACCGCTGGAGAGAACATCCTGAGGATTGGTGAGAACGAGGGCGCCCTCTCCCCCATCAAAGAGCTCGGCAAAAATTTCTGCAAACTGTTCGGATGCTAGTTCAAAGGATTCGAGGAACTGCTCTTTGATGTGGTTGTTAAGGTCTTTGAGGAGCGAGCGCATATCGGCTCGAGACTTCTTGAGATCTTGGATTTGCTGCTCCAGATAGGTTTGGCGTTCTTGGAGGGCATCAAATTCTTCTACTGCCAGGGGGTTTACTACTCCTAATTTTTCTTGCTGAGTTAGCAAGCGAGAGCGGCTCTGCAACAGTTCTTCTTTAGATTTTTCTGATATGTCGAATTTTTCGCTCAGAAGTGAGGAATCTATTTTCAATTCCTGTTCAATTTTTTCTTGCAGATTTTGCTGGGTTAGCTCTGCTTTGAGAAGGTCCCGGGTGGCACGGTCTACCTCTGTCTGAACTTCCAGTAGGGCTTTCTGTTTGTGGCCAAGGTTTTCGGACAGGTTGCCCCGCTCGATACGCAAGGATTCACGTTTCTGTTCCAGTTCCTGCCTGCGGGGCTGAGCAGTTGCCAGTTCATTTTCTAGCGTTCTGGCGAGCATGGAAAACTGGGTTGTGAGAAGGCTGAGTTTTTTGCTGTGGCGAGTTGCCACGTCGTGCAGCTGTTGCGCACGTTGCTGAGCTTTCTCTAAGGACTGGAGGTGCGCTTGGAGCTGAGTGTGTTTCCCCTCGGCAAGTTCACGCCGTTCTTGGGCATGGTGAAGTTCTGTATCTGCCACGGAGAGTTCAATGGCTATTTCTTGGAGATCCTTCTCGAGTTCACTCGCCTGCTCTGAAAGATCGCTCTTTTCGTTCGGTTGATTTTCTGCCCTGTCGAGAGCATCTTCGGTGGCCTTCCAGAGTTCCCGTAGCTTATCCCGTTGCTGTCGGGCTTGAGCCATCTGAGTGCGGCGCCGCACTGTGTTCTTTTGTGCTACCTCCGCAGTAGTAAGAGCGGCAATTTTTTGCGATTCGATATCGGCGCTTTGAGCGCTCAGTACACCAATTTCTCGTGCTAGCTCTTTCTCGCTTTGTCTATTCTCTTCCAGGGTTGCACTGAGCGTTTTCAAGGTGCGGGTGGCGCTGGTATTTTCTTCCCGCGTTTGTTCGATCTGAGCGGTGAGAGCCTCTATTTTTGCGGTGAGCTCAAGGGGATTGGAAAGAGACGCTTGATGGGGCACATATCCATAGGAATTGAGTGCGTTTCCTGCCCGGTCATAGAAAGTGAGCGTGGGGTACTGGGCGAGGAGTTCCTGAGTGTTATCTAATTTTTCAAGTAGGACGACGTCGCGCAGTGCCTGCTGCACGATGGTTTGTGTGATGTCCGTGGCGGTCTTGATAACGCTCTCAGCTCGAACCGCCCCGTGAGGTAGAGCCGAGGTGCTGGCTAAGTTCTTTTCCGAGGTGTTCACGGGTGGGAATACCTGGGGGCGTGGTCGAGAGTGCTCTTCGGTGGCAACTTCAAGATCCGCTGAGTGATCGAGTACTTTTGCGCTGGTTATATTGTGCAGAGCTGCGGAAACAGCAAGCTGCCAGTCTTTCTCTACGGTCAAAGAATCTGCAAGATATTGTGGAGAAGAACTCTGGTGGCTGCCAGCTTCGTCGGTTGAGCTATCGAGATGAGCTAATGCTTCTTCGAAAATAGCTCGTTGGGAGCACAGGGCAGCCGCCCGGCTCTCTACATCGTGCAGAGTCTGGGTGGCATTCTCAATCTCCTGGGCTAGCGAGCGTCGTTTCTTTTGTTTTTTGGTCAGAAGAGATTGTAATTCATCTCGTTGTGCGCTCTGCTCAGTCAGATCGCTCTCCAGCTGTGAAAGGCGTTCTTGAATTCCTTGCAGGTACTCGTGAGCCTCCTGCTCTTCTTGTACAAAATTTTCGAGATCTGATTCGATCTTTTCCACACGGGCGCGCTGGGCAGCAAGTTGGCTGAGTAGTGTCGAACGCTGCTCACGCGCCAATTCGCTGATTTCTTGCTGGCGTTGTTGCTCCGAGCGAATCTGCTGAAGCTGCTCAGCCAGTTGTGACCGCCGGGTCATGAGGTTTTTCTGGTGCTCTGTTAAGCTAGAAATTTTTTCTTTCCAGCTAGATATGACTTCTGTTTCCCCAGCTATCTGCTGAATGACATCCTGGACTTCTTCCACTCGCACAGGAGTTTCTGTTTTGAGTGCTCGCTGTTTTTCCTCAATGAGGGTCAGCGATGCTTGAACCGACGCCAGCACGGTATGGATACGGTATTCGCGTTGCTGTAGTTGCTCCTGCTCTTCTCTGACGGATTGATCCTGGTTGATGAGCTGGTCGAGGCGCTGCTGGATTGCTAACTGGTGCTTCTCGGCATCGGCTTTTTGTTTTTGGGCTTGGTCTACTCGTAGCTGAATGTGGCGAATCTGTTCAGCCATCTGTTTTGTTTCTCTCCGGAAGAGCTGCCCCGACACCTGGTGAATCTGCTGTTGGATGCTGCCGGCGGCTCGAGCCGACTCGGCCTGTAAACGCAACGGTTCTAGCTGGGAGGTAAGCTCCGCGTTGAGATCCTCCAACCGGTGCAGATTCTGCTTCATCGATTCAAGTTTGCGCTCACTTTTCGAAGCGCGTTGGCGAAAACGGTGAATACCGAATGCCTCTTCCAAGATGTCGCGGCGCTGTTCAGCATTGGCAGTCAAGATTTCATCGACTCGTCCCTGCCTCACCAGAGCATGATCCTCTTGGGCTACCCCAGCATCTGCCAGTAAATCTTGAATGTCACTGAGCCGAACCGCTTGTCCGTTGAGGGCGTACTCCGATCCCCCGCTGCGAAACATGGTGCGTTCAATCGTGACTTCTTCGGAGGGAATCCCCAATAAACCCTCGGAATTATCAAGGGTCAGCGTAACTTTCGCCCGACCCAGTGCAGCATGGGTGCTGGTTCCTGCAAATACGACGTCCTGCATTTTTTCACCGCGTAAAGACTTCGCCCCTTGTTGGCCCATGACCCAGGCGAGCGCGTCCACAATGTTTGATTTACCCGACCCATTTGGGCCAACTATCACGTTGATGGCGGGTGAGAAAGAACATTCAGTGGCAGAGGCGAATGATTTGAACCCTCGAAGAGTCAGCGATTTGATATGCACAAAAGTCCTTCCGCACGGTTCAATTCTTGCGCTCTCTTAACTATTCGGCGCAGAGCTCTACATTTTATGCCATCTTTTGCATGTGAGATTGCCCCAAAAGTGAAATCATCCAAGATTCAGCAGAGAGGATTATTATAAGTAATTAGACTTATTTCATTCAGGAGAGTTCTGACGCCCGCGCAATTCTCTTCAGTGAGCTCACGATTCCTACCGAAAGCTAGACTTCCTTGACTGCTAATTCTGATATTCGCCACTCCAACGCTTCGCTTCTTTCGATTGAGTTGGAGTTGCCGCCTGACACCGTGACGTCTTCTTACTTTGATGAGAAGCTGGCGAGCACCTATAAGCGGCTGAGAATGCCTAAGGGTCTGCTGGAACGATTGGCGGGAATTTCCGAGCGCCGTTCATGGGGAGATTCTATGACTTTCGAGGACGGCGCTGTGGCGGCTGCTGAGAAAGCGATTGCCGCTGCCGGGGTTTCTAAAGATCAGATTGGTCTGATGATTAATGCGTCGGTAACACGCGATAATTTTGAGCCTGCTGTGGCTGTGGGCATCCACGACCGGTTGGATTTGCCGCGCCACGTCCTTGAATTTGATATCACCAATGCATGCCTGGGCTTTGTAAATGCTATGACCGTGGCGTCGTCGATGATTGATGCCGGCGCTATTGACTATGCGTTGATCGTTGCTGGTGAGGATCCTTCCCCCTGGCACCGAACAGCACTGCGTATCTTGGATCAGCCCACCACCACTCGCGATGAAGTCCTCGCCCAGTTCGCTACTTTGACGTTAGGTTCTGGTGCAGCTGCTGCTGTGTTGGGGCGTTCTGATCGCCATCCTGAGGGGCATAAGATTCTAGGATCGGTTTCTCGCGCGGGCACTGAACACCGATACTTGTGCATTGGTGGCGAGGCAGATCAGGGTATGAATACCGACGCCGCAGGCTTGCTCAAGCACGGACTAACCTTGGTAGCCGAGGCGTGGGAAGAAGCCCACGAGCAGGGCTGGGATTGGAATTCCATGGATTCCTACGTCACCCATCAGATTTCAAATTCCCACACCAATGCCATTATTGAGGCAGTCGGAATTGATGAGAAGAAGATTCCGATGACCTTTCCTTACTGGGGCAATGTAGCGGCGGCAGCTCTTCCGATGACTTTGGCGAAAGAAGCCGTGGAATATTCCAAGGGCGATCGTATTCTCTGCATGGGTGTGGGTTCAGGCTTGAATACGGCGCTTATGGAAATCATCTGGTAAACACTTTTCTGCCCATCTCCGGTTAGCGCCGCAGATGGGCTGACTTCTTTAAATACTTTTTGCTTGAATACTTTAGATGTGAACTTTCGGTCTTGATGGCCAGGCCCCTAAGGAGAAACCATATGCTTGAACAGCTCACCCCAGATCCCCAGAATTGGCCCGGAGTTGATCCGCGCTGGTCGTGCATGGCTCAGGTTATTTCTAGCGCCGGCGTCGACGCCGGGCACACACGTACCTGGCACTACCTGGATAATCAGCAGGTGCTCCGCGAAGAAGGCTTAGAACCTGTAGGCATCATCCTGGCTGTGCACGGTAATCCCACCTGGTCCTATTTATGGCGTTCGGTGCTTGCCGCAGGTATCAATGCTGAGAACCCTTGGCGAGTTATTGCAGTAGACCAGCTGGACATGGGTTTTTCAGAACGTACGGGGACTGTTCGTCGATTGGCTGATCGCGTGCGTGATTTAGGAGATTTCACCCAGCATGTCGGGCTGGATAACACCGATTTACCGGTGGTCATCCTAGCCCACGATTGGGGTGGCCTTATTTCTTTAGGATGGGCGCTGGAGCACCGGGATGTGGTCGAAGCGGTCGCGTTGACTAACACCGCCGTCTTCCATGACCAGATAGAAAAAATTCCTGCGGCTCTTCAGCTTGCCCTGAATCCTGCAATTCATGGGTGGGGTACGCAAAAGTCCACCGCATTTTTGGATGTCACACTCCACCTGGCGCAAAACGGTGGGTTAGATTCTGTCGTCTATAAGACGTATGCGGCTCCCTACCGCACCGCAGAACTACGCGCGGGTATCCGTAACTTTGTAGCTGATATCCCCGCCGGCGAAGCAACCGCTTCCTACACCGACATGGTGCGAATCGCTGAAGGAATTCGAGATTTGCATGTGCCGGCGTTCTTCCAGTGGGGCACCAAGGATCCCGTTTTCCAGCGGCGTTATATGGCAGATTTACAAGAACGTATGCCTCAGGCAGATGTTCACCGGTATGAGAATGCATCCCACTTGGTAGCAGAAGATGAAGACATCGCCACGCCTTTGTTCCACTGGTTAGAAGAACAGTTCTTGTGGAACCACACCGGACGCCAAGCGCATCAACTAGCGCGAGAAGAACAACAACTCCACACTGACTTTGAGCCCATGATTTCGGAGGTGTTACAACGCGCCTCAGATTCTTCGCTGGCTGTAGTGGATATGGATTCCCGCAATGAAACTCAAATCGCTTCAACCTTGAGCTGGGCTGAACTGGCACAGGATATTAACCGTGTAGCAAATGGTTTAGAAGCCACCGGCGTTCGAGCTGGCGACCGAGTCAATCTCATGGTTCCCCCCGGTGCGAAACTCACCACTTTGATTTATGCCTGCCTCAAAATTGGTGCGGTTATTGTAGTAGCTGATACCGGTTTGGGTGCCAAGGGTCTTACGCGAGCTCTCAAGGGTGCACGCCCTGACTTCCTGGTGGGTATTCGCCCTGCACTCGTTGCTGCGCGCGCGATGGGATGGCCCGGGCAGAAAATTGCTGCAGATCCCCTGCCGGCAGTTGCCAGAAAGGGACTCGGCGTCATCGCGTCCGTGGCAGATTTTTCCGATATATCTGAGAACACCTCCTATAGCGTATCCCCCGAAGACGACGCTGCGGTTCTCTACACCTCCGGCTCCACCGGGCCCGCTAAGGGAGTGGTGTACACCCAACGTCAAATTTCTGGAATGCGCGATGCCATTCGCCACACCTACGGGCTTTCTGCAGGTACCGGTTTGGTCGCAGGGTTCGCTCCGTTTGCGTTGTTGGGCCCTGCTTTGGGTGCGACGTCGGTAACTCCCACCATGGATGTAACCCGCCCCAAGACCCTGACGGCGTCTGCACTATCGGCAGCTGCTGCAGCCATCGACGCCACCACTATATTCGCATCCCCAGCAGCGCTGATGAACGTAGTGAGAACCGCCAACAATCTCAGTGAGGATCAGCGAAATGCACTGAAATCAGTGGATCTTTTGCTCTCTGCCGGCGCTCCCCTGGCGGTTCCGCTCCTTGAAGCGGTACAGTCCATCGTTCCTCAGGCTTCAATCCACACGCCTTACGGCATGACAGAGGCGCTTCCCATCACCGATATCTCTTTTGAAGAAATCAAATCTGCTCTAGCCGACGGCACCGAACGCGGTCTCACCGGTGCTCGCGACGGCGTCTGCGTCGGTCGAGCTGTTCACGGTGCAGAAATTCAGATTGCTCCCTTAGATAATGAGGGGGAACCACTGGAAGAAACCACCACAGAACCCGGCATTACCGGTGAAATTGTGGTGAGCGCACCGCATGTTAAAGACCGCTATGACACGTTGTGGGTGACCGAACGGCTCTCAACCGCTACACCCGGATGGCACCATACCGGCGACGTTGGGCACTTTGACGAAGCCGGTCGCCTCTGGGTAGAGGGTCGCCTGGCTCATGTGCTCAATACCTCGCAGGGAGTACTGACCCCGGTTGCCATGGAACAAGCTGCTGAGGAAGTGCCGGTTGTTCGACGCGCGGCAGCAGTTGCGGTTGGCCCTGCTGGCTCTGCTACCCCGGTGGTGATTGTCGAGACTGACCCCCGCGCGCCTCAGGACGGACGGGCAAACTCAGCGCTCACAGCTCAGGTACGTCAGCGCGTTCTGCAAGATACGGGAATCGAAGTTTCCGCTGTTTTGCAGGTGCGAGAGCACCCCACCGACATTCGCCATAACTCTAAAATTGATCGACCTCTGTTGGCTCGTTGGGCGCAAAAGCTGCTCAGCGGTCAGAAAGCAAAGTTGAAAAAATGACCTCAGCCGTTGAAGTAATTGAAGTTACCGGTGCTTTTTCCCAGCGCCCTGTGGCCGAAGAAGACTTCGCCCCTCGCCGAGATGAACGTGTTTTTGTGACAGGCGCCTCTGGCATGTTGGGGCGGGAAGTCTCCCTAGAACTATTGCGCCAAGGTTTTGACGTCACTGTTTTTCAGCGTTCCGATTCCGGCGTGGGCGAGCTGCTACCAGAATCAGTGCGCGAGCGTTTCCGGCAGGTTCGCGGCGCCGTCACCGATATGAAGGCGGTACAAGAGGGGCTCGAAGGCGCTCACGGCGTCATTCATTTGGCGGCAAAGGTATCCTTTGCCGGGCAGTGGGATGAATTCGTTGAAACCAATGTGCGCGGTACACGGGTGGTTCTAGAAATGGCAAAAGAGGCGGGTATTTCTCGTTTCTTGTTCATTTCTTCTCCTTCGGTAGCTCATACGGGTACAGCTTTTATGGGCGAGGGTAATGGCCCCGCTACGCCCGAATTGGCACGCGGACACTATGCACGGTCCAAAGCTCTGGCGGAGAACCTCGCATTGGAATCAGATAGTGATGACTTTTGGGTCGGCGTTCTTCGCCCCCATATTGTGTGGGGTCCCGGTGATACACAGTTGGTTGAACGAGTATTGGACCGTTCGGCGCGGGGTACTTTGCCGTTACTCAATAACGGTACCGCCCTCATTGATACCACCTATATCGATAATGCGGTCGATGCCATTGTGGCAGGTTATCAGCGCCTGGAAAACATTCATGGAACCCCCTTGGTCGTCACGAACGGTCAACCGCGGGAGGTCGCTGAGTTACTCGGTGGCATGTGTGAAGCAGTCGGTATTCCTGCGCCCTCGCGTTCGGTACCTGCCTCTGTAGCCCGTGCTGCCGGCGCCGTTATCGAAAAGGTATGGTCTGTGCGCCCCGGGAAAGATGAACCGCCGATGACGAAGTTTCTCGCAGAGCAACTCTCTACCTCTCACTGGTTCGATCAAAAACAAACTCGTGAGCTTTTAGACTGGTCACCGGCTGTTTCCATTGAGGAAGGTTATGCCCGGCTCGGAGAATATTACGGTAATCGGTACAAATCCTAGCCGTCCCCCATTTAGCGGTTTGTAACCTACCGGCGGGTAGTTGTTTATTCAGAACTTAGATTCTTTTTGTGCAAAAGTAAACTTCTGTTTACCCTTCTCAGCTGTTCCTTTTACTTGTTTCTGAGAGGTTAATAGAAGCCCATTCTTGTGGGTCCCACACAGGAATTCCCACCTCAACTTCTTTGCGAAAAGGATGCTCTCATGACTGAAAAGACTCCTCTGACTACACCTACCCGCCGCTACCTCCCCATGTGGAGCCACGTCAAGGGTAAGCGTTCGGCAGTTACCTGTGCACTCAAGTGCAATAACGCCTGCCTCGAACCAGACGCAAACTGCTCAGATAACCACTACTTCAAAGATATTGTTGAAGCTGCGATTTCCCGACGCTCGGCTCTCGGTTTGGCTGGAGCAGCCGTCGTCGTTGGTGCGGCAGCTTCGAATGCTCCCTCCGCACAAGCTCTACCCATTCAGGCTCAGGGTAAGGCTCTCGGACACGCTAAGAAAGCACAGAGCTCATTCTCTTTTAACCCCATTGCGCCGGTTCCTGCCGACGTCGATGACCTCACCGTGCCCGAAGGATTTGAGTGGGCACCCATCATTCGCTGGGGTGACCCCCTCTTCAAGAACTCTCCCCAGTTCGATATCGATCATCAGACTGCTGAAGCACAGGCGCTTCAGTTCGGTTACAACAACGATTACCTCACTATTATCCCCAACCCCAATAACCCCAAGCGTGGCGTTCTGGTGTGCAACCACGAATACGTCAATGAGAACCTTATGTTCTCTGAAAAGGACTGGGCTGCAGACAAGGGCGAACTCCGCCGCGTTGCCATGGCGGCTCAGGGCTTGAGTGTCGTTGAACTCAAGCGTAAGGCTGTAGGTTCCCCGTGGGAGTACATCGTCGGTGGCAAGCGTAACCGCCGTATTACCACTTCAACACCCTTCTCCATTACCGGTCCCGCACGCGGTTCCAAGTTGCTCAAGACTGCAGCAGATCCCACCGGCTCCGTCGTCTTAGGTACCAACAACAACTGCTCCGGCGGGTTGACCCCCTGGGGCACCGTTCTTTCCGGTGAGGAAAACTTTGACTCCTACTTTGTGGGCAAAGATACCGCAGAGTTCAAGCGCTACACCATCAAGAACAAGCCTTCAGTACACGGCTGGGAGGACGTCGAGCCTCGCTGGAACGCTAACAACCCCGGTTATGAAAACGAATCCAACCGTTTCGGTTACATCGTCGAGCTGGATCCCGAAGATCCTACCGCTCCCCCACGTAAGCACACCGCTTTGGGCCGTTTCAAGCACGAGGGCGCGAACATCCATGTTGATCCCAAGACCGGCGAAGTAGCCGCATACATGGGCGATGACACTCGTTTTGAATACATGTACAAGTTCGTAGCTCGTGACCGCTACATCGAGGGCAACCGCAAGCACAACATGCGTCTGTTGGAGAATGGTTCTCTCTACGTTGCACGCTTCACCGGGGATTCCCCCGCTGCCGAAATCGATGGTTCCGGCAAGTTGCCTTCCGATGGCGCTTTTGATGGTACCGGTCAGTGGATTCAGCTCACCGACGGCAACAAGTCCCTTGTGCCCGGTATGAGCATTGACGAAGTTTTGGTATACACCCGTATTGCAGCGGATAAGATGAACCCCACCAAGATGGACCGCCCCGAGGACGTCGAGCCCTCACCCTTCACCGGTAAGATTTACGCGGCTCTCACTAATAACACCGACCGCGGTACTGTCAAGGACGGCAAGCAGCTAGAATCTGCTACCGAGCCCAACCCTCGCAACAACAACCGTGACGGTCACATCATCGAAATTACCGAGGACCGCAACCGCGTCAGTTCCAAGACCTTCACCTGGGATCTTCTGCTCGTCTGCGGCGACCCTGCAGTGAATGAGGCAACCTACTTCGCAGGTTTCGATCCCACCGAGGTTTCGCCTATTTCCTGCCCCGATAACGTGGCTTTCGATTCTCAGGGTAATCTATGGATCTCCACCGATGGTCAGCCCGGCACCATCCAGTTCAACGATGGCCTGTTCCGTGTGGGTCTTGAAGGAGCAGAACGAGGGCATGTGGAGCAGTTCCTTGCGGTTCCCCAAGACGCTGAAACCTGTGGTCCTGTGATTCACGATCAGGAAAATATGGTTTATGTAGCGGTACAGCACCCAGGTGAAGACGGTAGCTTCGAAGAGCCTCGCTCGTACTTTCCCGACTACGCTAACTCCAGCGTTGGTTCGCGCCCCTCGGCAGTGGCTAAGGCGCACGGTACCGTAGCTCAGCCTCGCCCGTCCGTAGTTCAGGTGTACCTGACTAAGAATAAGTAATGTTCGGTTGAGATATTTCAAAGCCCTGGAAGAATCGAGAGGTTCTTCCAGGGCTTTTGTGTGAAGTGAGTAAAGGCTCTCTGCCCAGCACGGTTAGCCTAGGCTTGCCCTGCTCTTATGTTGCACTTCGATGACAGAGGGAGAGCGCGTGAGTACGCTTTCTGTAGCTACTACGATTCAACTCTTCATCGTGAGAAATGCGTATCAATGTCATGCGATATACCCCTGCATCCTTTATTCGTTTATTTCGGCGTCACTTTCCTCTGCGTATTCGCGCTCTTTTGCCTAGCAGTAGTTATCTCTCCCGCTATCAGAAGATGGTCAAACTTCTTGTTGCCTCTCTTTGCAGTTGCAACCGCTGCTATGGATTTGCTTAGCCTTCATTATCTGTAGTGTTGCCACGCTTATTTTCACTTTTATTGCTGGACACACTGGCGCAGAACTAGTGTGGCTCGAGAATTAAAAAATCTTCTCTTCTCTTGCTAGAGTGCTTCAATCTAAGACTTTACCGGTGCGAAAACTTGGGTGTTTTTTGGCAGACCGGACAGCGATAGGAACTACGGTTCATAAAGGGTTCACGGACAATCAGGGACGACTTACCGTTATCCAGGCAACGCGAACACGGCTTACCCGCTTGCCCGTAGGCGTTGAGGGAACGGTCAAAGTACCCCGATTCGCCGTTGACGTTCACATACAACGCATCAAAACTCGTTCCGCCAGCATCCAATGCAGTGTGCATGACGTCTTGGGCGGCGTTGACCAGTTCTTTAGTCTGGGTCAAGCTTAACGAGCGGGCGGGTTTCGCATAGTGAAGCTTCGCTCGCCACAGCGCCTCATCGGCATAGATATTTCCCACTCCCGAAATAACGGACTGATCTAGTAACAGTCGTTTGATACCTGAACTTGTCTTGAGTAGCTTCTTACGCAATAACTTGATGTCGAACAGCGAATCCAACGGATCCCTGGCAATATGCGCCACGCTTCGAGGAATGAGCGAGAGACTAAGTTTAGAGGACGACGCCGCCGGCACGGGCTCTCCACCCTCGCCCAGCGTTGGAACCAGCTGGTCAAGGAACATTCCCCCAAAAATACGCTGATCAACAAACCGCAGTTGTAGCGGCTTCTGGTCTTCTCGGTATAGTTCCATGACGATTTTCAGGTGTTTTTCAACGGGCATCGCGGCGTCCTTGAGCAACACCTGTCCACTCATACCCAAATGAATTACCAGTGCATCATCGAGCAAATTGCCCATCTCATCGGCCAAAACCAACCACATGTACTTGCCACGCCGGGCACAATCGACAATCATCAGTCCCTCTAGTTGTCGTATAAACTCTGAAACTCCGGGCGCAAATCGGCGGAGAGACCGCGCGTCTAACACCCGTACATCTGCTATACGGGAACCTATACAATGATGGGCGAGTCCGCGCCTTACCACTTCGACTTCGGGCAGTTCAGGCATGATTCTCCTTGGAGTTGTAGCTACATAATGATAAAACTAAAGCCAGTCACCTCTTTGGTGCTGGCTCAAGTTCTCTGAGTTTAAGATTCGTTAGACAAGAACTTTGCAGGTTGCCCGAGCAGCCTGCCGTTCTGCCTCTTTCTTGTTGGAGGCAGAACCGGTGCTCTGTTCAAATCGCTCTCCATCAATCACGGCAGTAGCGGTATAAATTGGTGAGTGTTCAGCGCCACTGCGCTCAATGGTGTACACCAGGCTACCCAATTTTCGGTTCTGAACAATTTCCTGTAACTCGGTTTTCCAGTCGCGGCCAGCGTCAAGAATTTCTTCATCACACAGCAGGGGCGCCACCAGGCGGAGTACTAAATCGCGGGCAGTTTCCCGGCCGCATTGAAGATAGCAGGCACCAAAAATTGCTTCCATAGTGTCCGCCAAAATGGAATCTTTATCTTGCCCACCTGTTTTTCTCTCGCCTTTGCCCAACCGAATATGAGGGCCGACGTCGAGTGAACGAGCAATCTTAGCCAGCGCCCACGACGAAACAACCACATGGTGTTTCTTGACCAATTCGCCTTCAGGCAGCTCAGGAAAAAGTCGGTACACTTCTTCGGCAATCGCCAGCGAAAGCACAGAATCTCCAAGGAATTCCAGGCGTTCGTTATTGGGAGCGCCGGGGTGCTCAAATGAATAGGAACTGTGGGTCAGCGCATGCTGAAACGTCTCGGTGTCGAGATCGACACCGAGACGTTTCAACAAATCTGATGAATCAGAGTTTTTCATGCTAACTATTATGCGTCAGCTACCTTGCGGCCCTTGTACTCGTAGAACAAGTCGTTGCCTGCAGAGTCAGTAACCAGCTTTGCCTGGTGAGGCAGCGAGTAGGTTACGCGACCGTTTTCAACGGTCTTAACCAGCTGAGGTACGGACGCCTTCCACTGGGAACGGCGTGCGCGGGTGTTAGCACGGGACATTTTCCGCTTGGGAACAGCCACAGCTATCTCTCTTCTCTAGAAATTACGATTATTAAGTTTATTTCTCCTCGTTGAGCAGACCTTCTAAAGCCTTCCAACGGGGATCAAGCACCTCGTGGTGATGCCCCGGATCTTCTTCCAGTCGTATTCCGCATTCAGAACACAATCCTTGGCAAGAGTCCTTACAAAGGGGCTGGAACGGCAGCTTCAAAATCACTGCGTCCCGCAGAACCGGTTCAAGGTCGATAACATCGCCTTCAACGGCATACTGCTCGTCTTCTTCGTCATTCGGACCTCCCTGAGGAGCCTTTTGAAAAACGAAGAGCTCTTGGATATCTGCTGAAACGGTTTCTGCAACCGGATCAAGACACAAGCTACATTCACCGTTAACTTCAACGGCTGCAGTGCCGGAAACCAGAATACCATCTACAACGGATTCAAGCCGAAGGTTAAGTTCGATATCCGAACCCTCCTCCGCTCCAATCAGAGCGTTGCCAAAATCTTTTGGCGCCGGTACTACTTCATCCAGGGTTTCCATACTCCCCGGTCGATGACTCAGATCTCTCACTGAAATCTTCAGGGGTGATGAATCTTTTCGTGTAATGACGAACTCCCTTATGAAAAGTTTTGACCAACTAACAATTTTAGTTGCAGTTTGGTTACTAAGCAACTATTCCACGAGGGAGGAATCGGTTCAAGCGCAATTTTTGTGGGATTAGCCTCAGAAATTAGCGCGCTTCGAGCCTTTTCTGCACGGCGCGAGGCACAAACGTACTGACGTCTCCCCCATAGCTCGTGACATCACGAATCAAAGTGGAAGAAAGCTGCGAATACTTTGGATCGGAGGTAAGAAACGACGTTTCGACGCCGTTGAGGTGACGATTCATCGTCGCCATCTGCGCCTCGTACTGCCAGTCCAATGGATTGCGCACCCCTTTGACCATCAACGCAGCGCCCTTGGATTTTACGAAATCAGCGAGCAACACATTAGGCATTACCTCCACGGAGACGCCGTCGAGCTGCCCAAATGTCTCACTTGCCATCGCAAGCCGTTCTTCCAGCGAAAATGTATATTTTTTGGCTGAATTATGAGCAATCGCCACAATCACGCTACCGTAAATTTTGGCGGCGCGAGTGATGATATCGACGTGTCCATTGTGGATGGGATCGTAAGAGCCAGGGCACACTACAAGTTGCATACATTTAGGGTAACAGTGAAATATATGCAGAGGGATCACCAAAAATTGTAGGCTAGTGAAAAGAGAGTTAGCTTACAATTTCTAAGGATGGGCCATGAATCAGCCGTTTCCCCCGCCGCTCTTGCCCTATCAGCGAGTAGGGCAGGCTACCGGTTTGCTGACTAAGCAGGGCTTTTCTTCCACCATTTTTGAGGAAATGAGTCTGCTCAACAATCAGCATGAAGCCATCAACCTGGGGCAAGGGTTCCCCGATACAGACGGTCCCTCTGAGCTTTTCGATGCCGCTATTTCGGCGATGCATGCGGGCTTCAATCAGTATGCCCCTATCTCGGGACACCCCCAATTACGAGCAGCCATTGCTGAGCACCAGCGCCGGTTCTACCATCAGCACGTTGATTCTGAAACGCAGGTATTGGTTACCGCAGGAGCCTCAGAGGCTCTTTCTGCATCTATCGCCGCGCTCATCAATCCCGGCGACGAAGTCATTATCTTTGAGCCCTACTACGATATTTATCCCGCTGCAGTTGCGCTGGCAGGGGGTAACCTCAAGACCGTTCCGTTGATGCCTCCTACCTTTGAACCAAACGTAGAGCAACTAGAAACAGCATTCAGCGAGCGCACCGCCCTGGTTATTGTGAATGACCCGCATAACCCCACCGGCGCCGTCTTCTCGTCTGAGGTGAAGAAGCGAATCGTTGAGCTTGCCTGCCAGTTTGATGCGGTCATGATTCAAGATGCTGTCTATGAGCATCTCGTCTTTGAGGATTCGTTTGAACCGTTATTTGCGCTCCCCGGGGCATCCGAACGGACGCTTTTTGTCTCGGCAATTTCTAAAACTCATTCGCTGACGGGCTGGCGTGTGGGCTGGGTGGTCGGTTCGGCGGATCTAATAGCGCCCATCAAACTGGTCAAGGGCTATTATTCGCACAGTGCTGCCGCGCCCTTACAAGTAGGAGCTGCTGCAGGACTCAATCTTCCCGGCTCCTTTTACGCTTCGCTGGTAAGGCAGTATGCCGCCCAACGGGACATTTTGCTGGACGGACTGCAGGGAGTAGGACTGAAGTTGATGCAACCGGCTGGTACGTTCTTTATCGCGGCGGATGCCGGTGAGCTAATTGCAGACAAGGGACTTCAGGACGCCGAAGAATTAGCGCGGATTCTACCCGAACAAGCAGGCGTCACGATCGTTCCGATGAGCGCTTTTGTGACCGCAGAGTTTGCACCCCATATGCAGAATTGGATTCGCTTTGCTTTTTGCAAGAAACCCGAGATTCTTCAGGAAGCGGTGGAACGGTTCCAGAGCTGGGGTTTACGCTGAAGGCTCTGCAAAATAGAGCACCGTTTCGCCATATTTTCGATCGGCGAATTTCTCCATCGTGTCGGGCCACTGCGGTTCGGCTGTGCGGGATGAACGCTCGACAACTGCCACAGCGCCGTCTGCTAGGTGATTTCCCAAGGCCTCCAACAGTTCTTCGAGTTCGTCGTTTTCTAAAGAATAAGGCGGATCAATAAAAACTAGGTCCCACGGTGCCGACGAATAATTAGCGAGAAAAGCACGGGCGCTCATGCGATGTACCCGGCTTGTTGAGGCAGGATTTGCTTTCACGACGGCAGCGACGTTCTTCTCCACCACGCTCTGCGCTTTGGCATACGTTTCGCAGAAATCGACGTGAGCTGCCCCGCGGCTCATGGACTCGCAGCCCAATGCCCCTGAACCTGCAAAGAGATCAAGCACCCGTGAACCGTTCAAAATATCGTAGGTTTCCAGACGAGAAAAGAGAGCCTCTTTCACACGGTCAGTGGTTGGTCGAGTATTGCTGCCAGGTACGTTTTCCAAACGCAGACCGCCGGCAACTCCGGCAATAATTCGGCTCACGAGGGGGCACCTTTCAGTCAGAGGCAGTTTGCTAATCACTCTAGCTTAGCCTCTGCCGAGGAAAGCTTCGCGGTCAGCATCGAGTGCCCGGTCTATCGTGCGCGCTAAATCAGGGTGCTGGGCTAAAGTGGGATCTTTTTCAACAATCCCAAAAGCATCTTCTCTCGCTTTTTCAATCAGTTTGGCATCGGTCAGCGCACGCAATAATTTGAGCGTAGATTTGTTACCCGATTGTGCCGCACCCAAGATGTCGCCTTCACGGCGTTGTTCCAAGTCAATCCGAGATAGTTCGAAACCGTCGGTGGTGGAAGCAACTGCGTCCAACCGCTGGCGGGAGACTCCCTCTGAATCCTGGGAAGTCACCAACAGGCAGATTCCGGGCAACTGTCCACGCCCGATGCGACCGCGCAGCTGGTGTAATCCCGAGATACCAAATCGATCGGCGTCCATAATAATCATCAAGGTAGCGTTGGGAACGTTGACACCCACTTCAATCACCGTGGTGCAGACCAAAAGATCTATTTCCCCATCGCTGAATTCTTGCATGGTTGCGGCTTTTTCGGCCGTCTCCATTTTGCCGTGCAGGGCGGCGATTCTGATGCCTTTCAAAACCGGTTTTTCGGCTAGTTCCTCAATCATTGATGCCACCGAGTTGAGCTCTCCTCCGCGAGCGCTGGATTCTTGCGCCTGGGTCGATCCAAAGAGTAGTTCGCCCTCTTCCACGGTGGAGATGTTCTCCCCCGCCCCAATTTTGGGAACCACCACGTAGACCTGGTGGCCGGCGTCGACTTCTTCGCGGGCTCTTTCCCACATTCTTTTTTCCCAAGTGGGGTGCTCGGTAAGCGAAACGACGACTGTCTGAATTTTTTGACGCCCGGCTGGTAGCTGGTCGAGAACAGAGGTATCGAGGTCCCCGAAAACGGTCATGGCAACGGTACGGGGAATCGGGGTTGCTGTCATTACCAAGCGGTGAGGTAGTTCTCCCTGTGCCCCACGCAGGGCATCGCGTTGTTCGACTCCGAAGCGGTGCTGTTCATCGACGACGACCATGCCCAAGTCAGCGAAAGAAACGGCGTCGGCCAGCAGAGCGTGGGTGCCGATCACGATGTCTGCTGTTCCTGCGGCAATTTCGAGAAGGGTTTGTTTCTTCTGGCGAGTGGGCATGGACGCTTTCAAAAGCACTACCCTAATCAAACGCTGGGTAGGAGCGCTAACGGGGGTTTCCAAGGCTGAATCTGTTTGCGCGAGGTCTCCCAGAATATCCACAACGGAACGATAATGCTGTTCGGCGAGCACCTCGGTGGGCGCGAGCATAGCTGCCTGGGCACCGTTATCTGCAACTTGTAACATGGCACGTAATGCCACCACGGTCTTGCCTGAGCCGACATCGCCCTGAAGTAGCCGGTTCATGGGAACTTGTGACGCCAAGTCTCGGGAAATGTCTTCTCCTACTTTCCGCTGTCCTTCGGTCAGCTCATAGGGCAGAAGCTCAAGAAGTCGGTCGGCAAAGCCGCCGGGAATAAAAGGACGTGCCACGGTGATGTGTGCGGCGCGGGCAGCGCGGATACGTGCCAGAGCTGATTGAAGGACGAATGCCTCGCGGTACCGTAAGAAATGTTGGGCTGCTCGCCAGGTTTCCTCGCTATCGGGAGTATGAATCCCTCGGTAGGTCCAGGCAAGACTGGGTATTTTTCGCTGCCGCCTGATAGCGGGCGGGATGGGATCTTCTAAATCTTTGAGAGGTGCGCGGTCAAGGAGTTGTTCCATGGCCAGAGCGATTCGGTCAGTGGGAAGTTTCGAGGTTGCTTTGTAGACAGGAATCGGCGCGTTGGCCCGTGTTTTCGCCCGTTCTATCGCCTCGATGTCACCGCCGTGGTCTTGGTTTTCAGCGAGGACGGCGTAGTGGGGGTTAGTTAGTGTCAGCTCGCCCCGGTAGGAACCGACTTTGCCAGAGAACATCACGTGATCGCCTGCAGAAATTTCCCGGGCGGCGGTCCATGCGTTGAAAAAGGAGAGAGTCATGGTCGAGGTGCTGCCCACCATGGCATAAGAATCAGGTGCATATTCCCCAAAAACACTACCCATATCATATTCAGGGGGCAGGGGTGTGCCATATCCATCGGAGTAGCCAGATGCCGAACCATGAATTCGCGGATTAGCTACATTGGGAGCACCACTACCGCCCGAAGCAAAACGGTAATCTGCACGGGCAGGCTGTACCGGCGTCCGTCCGGTCTCTGCACCAAATGATGGATCGGGTTGCTCGCCGAGCTGATCCGTTATCAAAATTTCGGTGATAGAACCACGGCGAGCTTTCATCGACCGAGTTGTCACTTTGAGAACCTTGGCTATCAGAGTGGCATCGCTACCTTCTTGCAGATCCGCAAAAGAACTCAATTCCCCCCGCGGTAAGTATTTGCGGGGGTAGAACTCAAGAAAATCACCCACGGTCTCCACGCCGATGCTGGATTTGAGCGATTTTGCCTGCGCCGCACCCAGATAGTCTGCAAGTTTTTCGTTTTCTAGACGGTTTTCTTGCGCGTATTTCTTTTGCGCTTTGGCTTTCTCAGGCGAAATCGGCGGTTGAGGAGCAGTGCTTACGCGTTTCTTTCGAGGGGAAGCCTGAGAGGATTTCTTCACCGTAGTCTTAGCCTTAGGTTTAGGCTGGGGGTTCTTCAGTGCTTTCTCGTCAAAGAGAGCGCCGTCAGCTGAAGCACTTTCCACTAGTGTGCCTCCAGCGAGGTCACCTGAAGGTTCTCAGGTTCGGCGAGTGCACGAATCGCCTGTAGCGCTTTATCTTGCTGAGGTACATGCACGTGAACCCGCCATGAGGGCGTGGTTCCGCTCCCCTGATCCACCGGTGCTATCACTACTGAATCGCCCAGGGCATCTAAACTACTGCGCAAATGTGCCATATCCAACGGGGAGAGCTGTACCGTACATACGATTTCAACACTCGTAGAAGATGTCTGTACCCCTGCATCGCCGGACGACGCCGGGCGTGTTTGCCCCGCATCAGCAGCGGGTCCCGGTGTAAGAATAGAGCCCATCGTTTTATTCTGCGGTAATTCCAGCCCCATTGCTTGGCCCCATGCCTTCACCACCAGCGCGAGACCCACAGCGCCGGCGTCAAAGGTGTGCGCCTCACGCGCTTGTTGCTGTAGCTTTTGCGTAGCAAACGCAGCCTCTGCAGCTTCAGATATCAAGAAAGGAAAATGTTCTTCTAGTTCCCCTCGAACCGGAGCCTGAGCGAGAGTGTGCATGACGGTGAGCATAGTTCCTTCTGCGGGAGCACTCACCGCAGTTTGAGCAACCTCCCACGCCCGGAACAAAGCATAGTGCAGAGCCTCTGGAGTGAGTATACCGGTTTCACCGAGTGATTCCACGAGAGTCTTTAGCCACACAGACAAAAGCGTTCCCGAATTCCCTCGAGAAGAATCAAGGGCACAGCGAGCGCCCTCCAACGCCGACGGGGCTAAAGTACCGCATAGCGTGGCCAGCATATTCGATCCCGTATCGGCATCAGCTACGGGAAAAACATTCATCGAATTCAGCGTCTGCTCCTGAAGAGCCAGCGATTCAATGGACAGGCTCATCCAAGGTTTCCACAGTTCTTGCATAGTCCACTGCTTCATGGCTTTGCCTCTTCTTTCATCGAATCGCGCGGCTCTCAGCGCACGAGTCTGTCCGAAATACCTTTGATGAAAATTTTACTCTGCGAGAAAGTGATCCCACCCTTTATCGCTGGGCACTTTGCCATCAACGAAAACGCTATCGGGGTGGGTCCTCTCGCATCTTCCTACTGCCCGAAACCCTTTCGGCAATGGAGTATCTGCAGGAAAACACGCTAACATGCCGTGGTTTTCGCCGCCGGAGAGAACCCAGCGGGTGGCAGTTGAAAGGGAAAATTCTTGGGTCTGAGAACGGGCAGTGAGCCAGTCCGCCACGGGTTCAAGCTGGGCAATATCCGCTCTGAACAGTTCAGTTTCAAGATGGATGGAAACCTTGGACGCTTGGGCGATACGCTGAGCATCTCGCACTGGACCATCTGAAATGTCCATCATGGCGTGGGCTACCCCGACCGCCTGAAGCGCATTTCTCATCGGCGTCTGCGGTCGTTGTTGTGCTTGAACCGCTCGCAAAATATGCCCGGGGCGATTCTCTAAATCATCGATGCTGAATCCTTGAGAGTACTCCATCACCGCAAAGCCAGCGGCTGCCGTGCCTAGCTCACCAGCGATAGCGACGACGTCGCCAACCTGAGCGCCCGAACGGAGAAGTGGCGCACCTGCACACCGACCCACCGCCGTCACCGTCACAGAAATCTCAGTACTCGCACCTAAGTCTCCACCGGAAATAGAGCAGCGTTCAGCACCATTCTTCCGACACGAGTCAGTGAGCCCCCTGGCAAAATCTTTGAGCCATTGCAAAGGAATATCCGGCGGAGTGGAAAGCGAAACCAGCAAAGTGATCGGTTCTGCACCCATGGACACCACATCGGCAAGGTTCTGGGTGGCTGCTTTCCAGCCAACATCATAGCCAGTGGTGGTATCCCCGGAATTCCACTGCCTTCTGAAATCCTGCCCCTCGGTCTGCGTATCGGTAGTGAATACCAACTGGGAAGCCGGCATGGAAAGTACCGAGCAATCGTCGCCGGGCCCCACCGTCATTTCGACAAGATTTCCTGGTTGAGCCCCCGCCCATCGATTGTGTTCTTCGAGCAACGGCACAAAAGCCTGCAAAATCTCCGATTCTGAAAACTTCCCTACCGGGGATGCGAATGTTGCTGCACTGTGCGCTGAAGATTTCATAGCTTTTAGCGGTCACCACGAGTAGAGCGCGAGAATTCGCGGGTGACATAAAAAATCGTACCGAGTCCCACTAGAGAAAAGAGCAAAGCTGAACCATACCCCTTGATAATTGCCTGCCCACGGGTTAGAGCCTCGTTGGTGAGCACTGACGATGAAGACTGTTCCTGATCAGAAGCTCCTGTGACCCCGGCAGTAGTGCCGTCTCCTGAGGAGCCTGTGTGATTATCAGACTTGAAGAAATTCTCTACCCAAGCGGCTGCGCCCTGGGGCGAATGTGCCTGGTCGCTATCACGCAAGGCAGTATTGTTTTGCGGATCCCGGGCAATTCCAGCAATATTTTCTAACTTGGATCGCTGTGGGAGGGGCTGCGGCGCTGGCTGAGAACGATTCTGAGCCCACTGTTCCAAGGTACTGGGCGCCTGAGGGCTCGGGGTTGGAACGGCAGAAGATTGAGAGGGCGCCTGAGGGCTCGGAGCAGCCTGAGGCACCGGGACAGTAGTCCGAGTTGTGGGCACCACGGGTGAAGGAGTGCCCGGAACCGCTGGCGGAACCGGCACCTGCGGCTGACCGCTTTGGGCGGGGGCAGCAGAGGGTGCTACCGAAGGTTCAGGAACATTCGTAGGCACGGGAGCGTTAGAGGGCGCCACCGTCGGTATCGACGTCGGAGCAAGGCTAGGCGCTGCAGTGGGCGGAAGAGTTGGAGCCTCGGTGGGAAGCGGAACCGGGGCAACGGAGGGCTGCGCGGTAGGTACGGCAGTCGGCTCAACAGTTGGCTCGGTAGTTGGCTCAACAGGAGGGGCAACTGTTGGTGGGGTTGTCGGTTCTACCGTGGGTTCAGTGGTAGGTTCGTTCGTTGGCTCAGCAGTCGGCTGAGTTGTTGGTTCCGCCGAAGGGGTAGCAGTTGGCTCTGCTGGAGGTGCCTCAATAAGCTCTGTCGTCGGGGCATCCGTCGGCTGAGCGGTAAGACTCGGTGCGCTCATTGGCTGGTCTGTGGACTCAGGAGTAGGGCTCGTTGTTGGAGCAGTAGGTTCTGCAGGAACTGCAGCGGGTGAGCTCTGAGCCACCTCCATGCCAGGGGGGGCTGGTTCTGCGCTCGCACCGGTGGTGAGGGCAGTGGGCGCGGCGGCTGAAGTAGCGGGGGCAACAGGTGATTCAGCCTGGGCAACTGTGACTGAAATAATGGATACGCCTGTGAGCAGACCTACTGCACCTGCGGTTTTCAGTCCACCCTGCCATGAGCGTTCTCTCATGCTTGCCCCCTTCTGCATTTTCTATCTCCCTCAGCCTAGCAGTGAGTGTGAGCGAAGAAAATGATGAACCTGCCACACTCTCCCGCCCCCGCCTTGGGTAGGATGGAATGGTGTTTTCTTCAACGTCACCCCAAATAGTAAGACGCGCGGCGCTGGCTTTCTTGCTTCCGCTGAGCTTGCTGATGACGGCGTGCGGGGCAGGGCCGGTCCATTTAGAGCCCGCACCGGATGCCACTAATCCCGAGTGCGCCAAAGCCTTAGTTGCCATGCCGGAAGAGCTGGGCGGATTGGCGCAGAGGGAAACGACCGCTCAGGCTACTACTGCCTGGGGAGATCCCGCGTCGATTATTCTCAAATGCGGAGTGGAGGTTCCCGGTCCTGTATCTGATCCGTGTGCTTCGGTCAATGGCGTGGATTGGATTATCAAGCCGTCCGAAGAAAAGGACGGCTCCACTTCTTCCACCCAGACCGCGACCGGCACCTGGACAGCCACCACTTTCGGCCGCTCCCCTAATGTACAGGTCACTTTCGACGCCGATAAAGTCAGCAGTTCTACCTTGCTCGTAGAGCTAGGTTCACCCGTAGCCCAGCTAAAACAGACCGAAAAATGTAGCAACATCGATGATTCGCTCAGTACCCAAGGCTAGTAAGCAGCACTTGAGAGAACTTAAATCAGCCGGCTAAAGCCACTGTAAAAAATTTGCCCCGCGCTGATACAGTGCGGGGCAAATTTTATAGGGATTAGCGCAGACCCAGCGGGCGTTCCAGAGCTAGCTGAATGAGTTCTTCAATAAGAGAGGGATAATCAATACCTGAGTTCTCCCACATGGTCTTATACATGCTGATGGGGGTGAACCCGGGCATGGTATTGACTTCATTGATGATAATTTTTCCATCGGGAGTATAGAAGAAATCTGCCCGAGAAAGCCCTTCACCATCGAGCGCGAGGAAAGCTTCTACGGCTAGTTCGCGAATGGTTTTTTGTACGTCCTCTGGCAAATCTGCCGGGCATTGCGTCCGTGCTGAATTCTTCGAAACATACTTGGCGTCGAAGTCGTAGAAACCGTGATCCTGATCGGTAATCACGATTTCGCCAGGATAGGAAGCTCTCGGTACGCCCCCGGCAGAAGTATCCAGCACTGCGCATTCGATTTCGCGGCCTTCAATACCAGCTTCGATGACCAGTTTGGGGTCAAATCTGTGAGCTTCTTCAATGGCGGCGTCCAATTCCTCTGCTGCATCAACTTTAGTAATGCCGAAGGAAGAACCAGCGCGCGCAGGCTTGACGAACAGGGGGAAGCCCAGATTTGCAATGCGTTCTTTGACTGTCTGCGGATCTTTATCCCACTGCCGTTTGGACACCACTTCGTAGGGACCAACTTCTAGCCCTGCTGATTCAAAAGCTACCTTCATGAAATGCTTATCCATGCCGATGGCAGAAGCTGCCACGCCACAGCCCACATACTTCAAATCTGCCATTTCCAGCAGACCTTGCACAGTGCCGTCTTCTCCAAAGGGTCCGTGCAAAAGTGGGAATACGACGTCGATGGGTTCGCTGTACTGCATCTCGTTGTTTTCATCCACCAGGCGAAGGCGCGAATCGCCGCCACCTAAGGGCAAGAAGACCTGCTGATTGCCGGCGGTAAAGCGAGCTGAAGGACCCTGCGCGGTCAATGCCGACAGTTCTTCGAGATTGGTGAGATACCAGCGACCGTCCTCGGTAATACCAATCATCACCACGTTGAACTTATCGGTGTCGATAGAACCAAGTACACCGCATGCAGTAATCAGAGAAATGGGATGCTCTGAGGAACGTCCCCCAGCGAGTAGGGCAACAGTTGCCTTTTTGGAGTGAGCATCTGAAGTGGGGTGTGACATCTCTTGTATTTTCTCAATTCTTAGGTTGTTTAGAGCGAACGAGTGCTGTTTTCGTTCTTCAGACTTCTGCCTAGAAGCTGCGGGGCTAAATCTTTGATGTTGAGTTGGTCAGCAAGGACGGCGGTCACTGCCTCGCAGATGGGCATTTCAATACCGTGTTGGGATGCTAGTTCGACGACGACGGGCGCGGTCTTCACTGATTCGGCAGTCTGCGTCATGACAGTGCCCAGCTCGCGGGATGAAACTCCTGCAGCTAGGTGGCGACCGGCAGTGTGATTGCGAGACAGCGGAGAAGAGCAGGTTGCAACCAAATCGCCCATGCCTGCCAGACCGCTCATGGTGGCGGGTTCTCCACCTAGAGCCAGTGCAAGACGGGTAATTTCTGCCAATCCGCGGGTCATAACCGAAGCTTTGGAGTTATCACCGTAGCCCAGCCCATCGCACATTCCTACACAAAGAGCAATAACGTTTTTGACCAGCCCGCCAATTTCAACCCCCACAATATCTGTACCGGTGTAAGGGCGGAAATAAGAGCTTGCGCACACCTTGGCAATCGCTTGGGCGATTTCATCAGTATGCGCGGCAATCACCGATGCGGTCGGTTGCTCTGCCACGATTTCTTTCGCGAGATTGGGCCCGGATAAGACCGCAATGCGCGACTGTGTCTCGGACTCACTCAGCTGCGGATGTACTTTTGACAGCACATCTGCAATGACTTCCGACATGCGCAAACGCGTGCCCTGTTCCAGCCCCTTCGCCAAAGAAACGAAGACGGCGTGCGGCTCACTCAGCGGAATTGCCACTTCAAGCTGAGCTCGCAAAGACTGAGCAGGGATAGCTAAGACCACAATATCGGCGCCTGAGAGAGCTTCTTGCAGGTCTGCGGTGAACTGAAGCTTTTCGGGCAGCACTATGCCGGGAAAATACTTCTCGTTCACCCGAGTTTGTTGACACTGTTGCATCGATTGAGGGTTTCGCCCCCACAGTACCGTTTCAACTGAAGTCTGCTGTTCAGCGGCCGTATCCGCTACAATTTTGGCGAATGCGGTTCCCCAGCTACCGGCTCCAAGAACCGCTACTTTTTGTACCGATGCAGTCACTACTAACCCCTTATTTCTCGCTGACCAGTGGCAGGATTAAATCTACCCTCTGGGGCTTTTTCACCTCGAATATCTTCGAGGAGTTCGGTGACGGCGTCCAACATAAAGTCAGTGAGTTCCACGAGCTCTGAGCGCGTGTACTTTTTGCCTGGTTCAGACTGCACAATGTGCGAGAAATCCAGCGGAGTCCCCACTTTCACGCGCACCTTTTTGCGGGGCAAAATGCTGGGCTTGCTATGCGGGGGGAGGAAATCTTGGTCCCCCCAGTGAGCAATAGGAATGACCGGTGCACCTGTAGCCAGGGCAAGACGCGCGGCGCCCGTCCGTCCAGCCATCGGCCATCCATCGGGGTCCTTCGATAAAGTGCCCTCTGGATAAATAATGACCGCTCCCCCACCGTCCACCACGTTCTGTGCGGTCTCAAGGGACTTGCGGGCATCGACCGAGCCGCGTGCTACGGGGATATGAGCGAGTGTCCGCAAAATCCATCCAAGGCCAGGTGCCCGGAAGAGAGATTCTTTGGCAAGGAACCGGGGTAAAGTACCTGTCACGAAGACCGGGTAGGCCACGGTTACCGGATCGAGCTCGGTGAGGTGATTAGAAATCACGATGTACCCGCGGTCTCGAGGTAGCTTTTCTTTGCCCTCTAGCTGGAGGGAAAGAAGCGAGCGATATACACCGCGCGCGGCGGTTCCCAAGACCCGGTACATCGAATCACCGAATGCCGTGGGCTTGAGCTCTGGCAATGGCTGCTGGGAGGTAGCCGAGCCTTTCATTAGCTCAAAACCTCGAACTGAGCTCCCAAGCCCTGCAGCTTGTCCACAAAGTGCTCATAGCCGCGGGAAATCACAGATACGCCAGTGACATTCGAAGTGCCTTCAGCGGTCAAAGCGGCAATGATGTGGGAGAAGCCACCACGTAGGTCAGGTACGTTGATGTCTGCACCGTGCAAAGGAGTCTTGCCGGTAATGATGGCGGAGTGCTTGAAGTTCTGATGACCGAAACGGCACACGGTGGGACCCAAGCAGTCTTTGTGAATCTGCACGGTAGCACCCATGCGAACCAAAGCATCGGTAAAACCAAAGCGGTTTTCGTACACGGTTTCGTGAACTACTGATACGCCCTGTGCCTGCGTCATAGCAACAACCAGTGGCTGCTGCCAGTCAGTCATAAAGCCGGGGTGTACGTTCGTTTCAACGAACAAGGGGTTCAGGTCGGTTCCGGGGTGGTAGAAGCGGATGCCGTCGTCTTGAATATCGAGGCCGCCGCCCATCTTGCGAAAGACGTTGAGGAAGGTGCTCATGTCCTTCTGATCTGCGCCGCGAACAAAGATATCGCCGCCGGTCGCAAGAGCCGCAGAACCCCAAGAAGCAGATTCGTTGCGGTCAGGAAGAGCGGTGTGGGTATAGCCCTTGAGCTCATCCACGCCCTCAATGATAATCTGACGATCGGTTTCCACAGTGATGATTGCGCCCATCTTTTGCAAGATAGCAATCAAGTCCATGATTTCAGGTTCGATAGCTGCACCGGTCAGTTCAGTCTTACCTTCTGCACGAGTTGCAGCCAGAAGTACCTGCTCAGTTGCGCCAACCGAGGGGTATTCCAGGTGAATCTTTGCACCCTTCAAACCGTCTGAAGGAGCTCGCATGGAGATACCGGTGGGAAGCTTCTCTACCTTGGCGCCGAATTCTTCAAGAACACGCAGGTGGTAGTTAATCGGACGATCACCAATACGGCAGCCACCCAAGTCAGGAATAAACGCTTCGCCCAAAGTGTGCAAAAGAGGACCGCAGAGCAAAATAGGGATACGTGAATCGCCAGCGTGAGCGTCAATATCAGCGTGGTTAGCCAAAGAAACATTGGTGGGGTCCATGGTGAGTTCACCGGTTTTGGGATCATTGTGAACCGCTACGCCGTGAAGCTCCACCAAAGAGGTGACTACCTGAACGTCTTTAATCTCGGGAACATTGCGCAACGTAGAAGGGGTAGAGCCCAGTAGCGCAGCAACCATCGCCTTGGGAACAAGGTTTTTGGCTCCGCGAACTTTAACTTCACCGGTGAGCGGGTTGCCACCTTCGATTCGTAGTGCGCTGGTCATATGTTTCCAATCATGTTGTCTCAGCACGCAGTTTCACTGCAGAAACGTACGAGCAAGGGGTTCTCTAGGTGTTATATCTGCAGATTGTTTATACACCGCAGTTTCTAACAAACAATTATCTACTAACAATAAAGCAAATAATAAGGATAAGAGTACACCGCCCGTATCAAAAAAGTCTGTCCACTTACTGTTGGGAACAGCACCTCGAGGTGGAAAACACATGTGACGGCTCAGGCGATGGCACTGGGCAATGTTTCTTTATTGCGTCTTGGGCAACCAGGCGGGGCGGCTCTTTTCAAACTCGGAAATTTTTCCTTCCTGCTGAAGGGTGAGCCCAATATCGTCCAGCCCTTCCATGAGTCGCCAGCGTACGTAATCGTCAATCTCAAACGGCACTTCTACCGAACCGCACAGCACGGTTTTATTTTCTAAATCGACGGTCACTTCAGTCCCCGGTTCGTTTTCCAGGATTTTCCAGAGCAATTCCACATTATCTTGTGTCACCTGAGCGGCAACTAACCCCTGTTTGCCTGAATTTCCACGGAAAATATCGGCAAACCGGTCAGAAATTACCACGCGGAAACCATAATCTTTGAGCGCCCATACTGCGTGTTCACGAGATGATCCGGTACCAAAATCAGGCCCTGCAACCAGCACGGTGCCTTGGGAATACGGCTCGCGGTTGAGGATAAATTTTTCGTCCTTCCGCCAGTTAGCAAAAAGGGCGTCGTCAAAACCCGTTTTGGTGACTCGCTTGAGGTACACCGCAGGAATGATTTGGTCTGTATCAACGTTTGAGGCGCGCAGGGGCACGCCAATACCTGTGTGCTTTTTAATTGGTTCCATAAAAGATTTCCTTAGGCGGTAGCAGGTTCAAGATCGGACGGGGAGCTCAGCGTGCCACGAATTGCGGTTGCCGCTGCGACGAGGGGCGAGACCAGATGCGTTCGTCCACCTTTACCCTGGCGACCTTCAAAGTTGCGATTCGATGTAGATGCGCAACGCTCCCCCGGCGCAAGTTGGTCAGGATTCATCCCCAGGCACATTGAGCACCCGGCAAAGCGCCAGTCGGCACCAAAGTCTTTGAAAATTTGATCTAGACCTTCGGCTTCTGCCTGAGCTCGCACTTTCTGCGATCCAGGAACCACCATCATGCGTACATTTTCTGCAACTTTGTGGTCTTTGACGATGTCAGCGGCCGCACGTAGATCTTCGATGCGCGAGTTAGTGCAGGACCCTAAAAAGACCACGTCCACGGGGATATCTTTCATAGGGGTTCCTGCAGTGAGCCCCATGTAATCCAGTGCTTTCTGCGCTGCTGCGGTGTCGCTTTCGCTTTGAAAATCTTCGGGGAAGGGCACTGCCTGCGAAAGAGGAATACCCTGGCCGGGGTTCGTGCCCCAGGTGACGAACGGTTCGAGTTCGTTGGCATCAATGAATATTTCGCGGTCGAACTGGGCGCCCTCGTCGGTGGGCAGGGTTTTCCAGTACTCCACCGCCTGATCCCACAATTCACAGGTGGGTGCGTGTTCGCGGCCTTTGACGTACTCGAAAGTAGTTTCATCGGGAGCGACCATACCGGCGCGAGCGCCCGCTTCGATGGACATATTGCAGATGGTCATCCGACCTTCCATGGACAGCGAACGGATAGCGGAGCCACGGTACTCCAAGACATAGCCCTGCCCACCGCCGGTGCCGATTTCTGCGATGACCGCCAAGATGATGTCTTTTGCGGTGACACCGGGTTTGAGTGTGCCATCAACGGTGATTGCCATGGTTTTGAAGGGAGCCAGCGGCAGGGTCTGTGTTGCCATCACGTGCTCAACTTCAGATGTGCCGATGCCAAATGCCAAGGCTCCGAAAGCTCCGTGGGTGGAGGTGTGGGAGTCCCCGCAAACGACCGTCATGCCCGGCATGGTCAGCCCCAGTTGTGGCCCCATCACGTGCACAATTCCCTGTTCCATGTCGCCCAACGAGTGGATTCTTACCCCAAATTCTGCTGCATTTTTTCGCAGGGTTTCAATCTGAGTACGCGAGGTAATATCCGCGATGGTGCTGAAAATATCCTCGGTGGGGGTGTTGTGGTCTTCGGTGGCAATGGTCAAATCAAGACGACGCAGCGGGCGGTTTTCTAACCGCAGACCCTCGAAGGCTTGGGGTGAGGTGACTTCGTGAACCAGGTGAAGGTCGATGTAGAGAAGATCTGGCTTACCGCCGTCACCTTTGACGACGGTGTGGGCATCCCAGACTTTTTCTGCCAGGGTTCGGGGTTTCGAAGCGATTCCTTCAGCCATTTATTCCTCCGTATGAAAATTGATCTCCCACCAGTATGGCTAGGATTTTACAAAGTTTCCATTAAATGAGCTTGCATATCAAATATTGAGAATGGCATACTTTTACTAGATTTTGCATAAATATATATGTCAGTAGCGTAGAAACCCATCCCTCTACGCGAATATGTGCATATTTTGAAAGGAATTCAGTGAGCGAAGAATCCAGCACCCCGCAAAGAACTTCCTCGGGAGTCGGAGTTCTCGACAAAGCTGCCTACATTTTGGACTGCCTAGAAGCTGGCCCCGCTTCACTCTCTCAGCTCGTTGAAGCTACTGGTCTTGCTCGCCCCACTGCCCACCGTCTCGCCGTAGCACTAGCGCACCACCGCCTAGTGGCCCGAGATATTCAGGGGCGTTTTATGCTGGGGCCGCGTATGTCCGAGCTGGCATCTGCAGCCGGTGAAGACCGACTCATTTCAGCTTCGGGCCCTGTTCTCAACCAATTGCGTAATATCACCGGCGAATCCGCCCAGGTGTATCGCCGTCAGGGCGATTGGCGCGTCTGCATTGCCTCAGCAGAACGCCCCATTGGATTGCGGGACACGATTCCTGTGGGCACTCAGCTGTCTATGCGAGCTGGTTCTGCTGCCCAGGTTTTGACTGCGTGGGAAGATCAAGCACGCTTGGTTGAAGGTCTGCGTAATTCTCGCTTCTCAGCAACCATGTTGGCGGCGGTTCGACGTCGAGGATGGGCCCAGTCGGTGGGCGAACGCGAGCGGGGCACGGCGTCCGTATCAGCTCCGGTGCGCAACGCATCCGGCAAGGTCATTGCGGCGGTTTCAATTTCCGGCCCCATTGAACGCCTTACCCGCCAGCCGGGCAGACTTCATGCAGAAGTGGTGTGCAAAGCAGCGCACCAGCTCACCGACGCACTACGAGCTAGGTAAGACTTTCTTCAAATCAAGCTCATAACCGCGCACCTCGTGAATTCGGTAGCTCAAGGCTTCTAAACGCTCCCGCTGGCTGCTATCTGCCTCAAAATTCAGATTGCGGATGTGCCCAAATTCCCAGGTCTTATCGGCGCCCACCAATAACTCGTTCAGGGGGCCCTTATCGATAAACCCACGGGCAAACACGTTGAGGTAGGAGTGCTTGAGCTCAAAGCCCCGCGCAACATACCAGTGGTTGGCGGGTTCATCGTCCTGGGTCCACACCTGGAGCCGGTGAATACCTGCACCTTCAAGCTGAACGAGCGCCTCTTCCCAGAGTTTCTGGGCAATGCCTACGTTGCGGTATTCGGGAAGAACTGCCAGGTGCCAGATGATTCCGCCGCGTTCACCGGTAAAATTGCAGACCTCCCCCGGTTTGTTTTCATATTCAATATCCATCAGTCCCACAAGCTGGCGGCTTGAGGTATCTTCGGCCACTAAACGTACCGAGGGATTCTCATAGCGCTCACGGTACATCTGCACGTCATCGCGGTAGCTGGTATCCAGAAATGCTAAGACGCGCGTTCGAACCCATGCTGTCTCATCTGATTCCCTGTAATTGCGCACCCGGATGGGGGGATCTGTGTGCTCCAAGGTTGTACTCCTATGTCCTCTTCGGGGTCAAGCTACCGAGCGTTTGCTAGGGCTTCGCCAAATGCTTGGTGGCGGTCAAGTTCACTCCGAACCGGCTCCACCACATAATGCTCGGAGACTTCCTCGATATTGGATCGTATCTGGCGCTCAATCTTACGGGCATACATTCTCTTACCTGCGGCGGCAATCACTCTGCCGATGACGGCGGTGACAATACCGAGCAGAAGCCCTGTTATCACCAGCAAGGTGGGGAGGGGGAAGATTGTTCCCTCGATAACCGGCGGGGGCGGCAACTGCAGTTGGAAGTAACCAGCGGCGGCCATAGCGGTGAGCCACAGAAGCCCTGCTAAAGCACCGATGATTCCAATCCACTGGATGATGTTGAGCAGAATCCACCACCACTGTTTTTTCTGCCCCTGATAGTCCACTCTGCCCACTGCTCGTTCTAGGGCAGTGAGAAGATTCTGCTCCTGTGAGCGGGCGGCATCGCGAATGGAATGACTCCACGGCTCCCCCACGCCTTCGGCGCAGTCGCGCGAAAAACGTCGAATGGATGAGCTAATCTGCGACTTCTGTCCGGCGCTCAGCGGTGGCAAAGACGAACGAGAAATAGATGTTTCCTGGTTTTCCCGGTGCAGGTTAAGTCTCTTCAGCGGGTCTTTTCTGAATTTCAGGAGCCAGCGGGTAGCAATCCAACCGGTATTTGATACAGCATGGAGTTGGTAGGACGCCGCAGCGGCACTGACCACAGCGGGCGCGTTGGACGCTTGATAGAGTCCGTGTTCTAGTTCCCGTATGCCGGTTCCGGTAATTCCATCGGGGATTCCGTTGCCATCGAATTCATTGAGGGTAGCTACTGCCGAATCGAGGTCAGCTTCAATTCGCACCAAAGCTGCGGATTTTTCAACCGCTACTTTGCCCAGAACGGCGCGAAGCCTGTCGATACCGTCCCCCGTTTTAGCGGAGACAGCTACCGGCGGTGCCAGCAGGTTATCGCTGAGTCCGTCTTCGGCCAAGAGTCGCTGCAGTGAATCAAGAACGCCAGGCATTTCGCTCTCGCGAATGCGGTCTGCCTGGTTAAGCACCGCCATGGTCACAGCTCCATGCTCTGCCAAGGGGGTGATGAACTCGTCGTGAATCACGGCGTCGGCGTATTTCTGCGGATCAAATACCCACACCAAAACGTCAACGTACCCAGCCATCCGCTCGACGATGGCGCGGTTTGATTTTTCGATGGAGTCAAAATCAGGGAGGTCCAGCAGAATCAATCCGCCGCTATGGGTCTGGAGGTTGGCGCGCCCCATCATTTTCTTCATGCGGTTCCACATGCCGTCGGTTTGCGGAACTTCTGCGCGGTTGAGCGACTGCGCTGCGTTTTCGCCGTCGTCGTCAAAATAGACGCGATTTTCAACATCGAGCCAGTCAAGGAGTTCTTCGCTGCCTTCTCTGCCCCAGACCGCAGCTTGCGCTTTGGAGGTGGTAGGACGGCGGGCGGCACTTTGGGCAACTTTTTGCCCTATGACCGCGTTGAACAGTGAGGACTTTCCTGAACCTGTTGCGCCAAAGAAGCCAATGACGGTGTGCTCGGCGGAGAGTTCCCGCCGGCGGGAGGTGCGCTCTAGAATTTTCTGCACGTGGTCCATGGAGTCAGCATCTACACGCCCTTCCCCTAGCTCTACTGCAGTATTGAGGGAGTCAACGCGCTGCGCCAGGTGGGTCAGCGACTGTTCAGCGTTTCGGTGAGCTGGTGACATTACTGGTGACCTCCTTTGAGGGCGCTGGCGATTGCGGAAACTTCGTGGGCATTGCGGGCAATGAGTTCGGGTGCAGGGCCTTTATCAATCGCGTCCAGACGCTCGTAGAACAGGGCGGAGTGGTCTTCTAGCATTTCTTTGATGCGGGTTTCTAGGTTGGTTCGTGCACCGAGAGCCATGCGGCGAACGGCGTCTTCACCAAAGACCGCTTCGAGGAGTTTGGTGCCTACTACTCCGGAACCACCGGCAATGCCAACTTCTAGTCCGGTGAGACCGCCTGTCATGGAGAACACTGCGACCATCAAGATGACGGCGGCGGCGTTCACGCCCAGCGACATGAAACGAGCGCGCTGGCGCTTATCGGCGCCTTCTTCACGAATCATATCCATTACGTCTTCTTGCCAGGCACGGATACCTTCGGCAACACGGGCGGGGAAATCTTCATCGAGACGACCGGCATCAAAGCCAGCTAGCAGGGTGCGCCCGGCTCGTTCGTCGAGCCACTGGCGCTGAGTGCTTTCAGCAGCTTTAGCGGCTTCTTCAACGATGACCGAGTGTAAACCGACTTCCAGCGCCTGTTCGACTTCGACTGCCTGCGATGGTTGCCCCTTGAAGAAACCGGCTACACGGTCGCGAAGGCGGCCAATGCCCGTTTCAATGGAGCGGAAAAATTCGCCAGTTCCCACGAAATCCTGCCAGCGGGAGAGAACTTCGCCGCGAAGCAAGGAGCCGTCTTGGGTAGAGTCGATGATGTTGTGGGCAGCGCGGTTGTAGGAACTATCAACTGCCGATGCCAACCGGTCGAAGGTCGCATACTGGGTTTCTTGTGCCCGTGAGATTTGCTCAATTCTGTCTGCAACGGAACGAATTGAACCTTCTAGTGTTTGGCGGGCGATGCGCGAGCGTTCGTCGGTGTTAGCACCCAGTTCTCTGAGCCAAAAAACGAGGGGGACAAGAGCAACCGAGGGCAGCATTCCGCGCTCGTCGGTCTCTTGTTCGGTGACGGTGAGTAGCATGGCGGGGTCAATTCCTGCCTCGTGGAGCATACGGCGTAAATCGCCTTCGATTTCGTCTTCTGAGCCCTCTGGTACACGGTTGAGAACCACGGCTACTGTGATGTCGCGTCGGGCAGCTTGGTGCAGGAGTTCCCACGGCACGGCATCGGCATAGCGGTTTGCGGTGGTGACGAAGAGCCAGAGATCAGCGGCTTCGAGCAGTTGTTTGGCGAGGCGGCGGTTATCTTCGCTGACCGAGTCGACGTCTGGGGCATCAATAAGTGCAATGCCTGCGGGAATGGAGTCAGTAGCTACTGTAATGAGTTGGTCGGTTGAGCCATATTCGGCACCGACGAGCGGACCTTTACCTTCGTGCTTGATGCGTTCTAAGTGAGGCAGAATGCGCGCAGGTGATAACGCATCAATGTCTTCTGGGCGGTGCAAAAGTACGGGCTGCCGGGTGGTGGGGCGAATCGCGCCCGAGCGGGTAATGGGCTCCCCCAATAAGGTGTTGACCAGGGTTGATTTACCGGCGCCGGTGGAGCCGCCGACGACGACGGTGAGCGGCGCGTCGAGCGAGGCAAGGCGGGGTAGCACGTAGTCATCGAGCTGCGTGAGCGTGCGAGCAACCGTGATCCGTGACTCTTCGACCTCTGCTGTTTCTAGAGGGAGAGTAACCGCGTTGATGGTTGAGCGAGCTGTTTGCACGGTGCGCAGTTCAGCGTCAATTTCGATGGGTTGGGGTGCCAGAGGTGTTGTTTGTTCGTCCACAGTCTGTATTCTTGCATATCTATGGGTTTTATCCCTGCGGCGCAATCTATTTTTAAACAAAAAATGCTCTTCATTGTGAAGAGCATTTTTGGGTTGTGACCCCAACCGGATTTGAACCGGTGTTGCCGCCGTGAGAGGGCGGAGTACTAGGCCGCTATACGATGGGGCCGTCACTATTGCCGCGAAGACAACGAGATATAGCTTACCCCAGGTTTATATGCCCGAACAAGGTGGGGGCTTGTGTTTTTGAACACCGGTTTTATGAGTGGGCTGTGTTTATCATCTAACTATGGAAGATAAAATGATTGAGAATGCCCCGTCTAAGGATTTGGCTAACAAAGCAGCGTTATGTGGCCCAGCAATTGCTCTCATTATGATAATTGCTACTCCAGTACTGTTCATAGGGGGTTTTGCTTCAAATAGTACTGCGAGTTTTTCTATTTTACTGATAACTCTCTTTGGGGTTGCTGCTCCTCTCTTATGGGTAACAAGTTTATTCTTGGCTTTTAAGGCTTATAAACTCAGTAGAGCTGAACGGAAGTCGACGACGGTATATAACCGCTTAGGAGGTGACATGGCGATAGTGGTCATCTTCCTTGATCTGGTATTTTTTCTGCCCTTTATCATCTACATCCTGGGCTTTATTTTTGAAGCTCTCATCTAAGAATGCTTGCAGGAACAAAAGCACTACTTAAAGGAACCAGAATAATTTCGCATCCAAGATTTGCTCGCGAGCAGTACATTGGGACCGGTATTTGTCGCCCTAAATCTTATGATTCATTAGCTATTTGTCATTCCCATTAGCACTAGTAGCAACAGTCACCGCAGAGTACATCTCTTTAAAAATCTCATTAGCACCAGGCTCAACAGCCTCATTCTTCTGATCCACAGAACCGCATCCTGTAAGCACGAGCATACCCATTGCTAATGCCATAGAGATATTGAAAAAACGATGGAGCACCGAGAAAAACATCAAAAAGAAGGAATGAAACATCGGAACTATTTTTGAGCTGAATAAATTTTCGGATCCTCCGCAGGAGAATCCTCGTGATAGAACTCAGAAATACACTGAGAAGTAGCCTCAATATCCTCACCACGAGAACTTGCGGTATACAACAAATTGACATCGGTATCAGTCACCGTAAGAATTTGACGCATATCAGGCTCTTTCTCACTAGTAATATCTTTTACTTCCCAGCCCTGAGACTTCCAATACGCTGCAACTTTATCGGTTGCTTCCTGAGGATTCTTGTATCCCAAGTTCAGCTTATAGGTGTCATACATACCATTCAGCCGTGCGACGTCCTCATTATCGCAAGAACGTAAATTATTCTTCATATCAGTCCATTTGGCTTTATCTAGATATGGAAACGGTTCGGTGCCATTTTTCCACTGAAAATCGTCCCGATGCACGCTAGCAGACATCGTACCCGTCAACGCAGAATAATAATTCTTAAAAACCTCATTAGCGCTCGGCTCACCAGAACCACATCCTGACAGCACCAACACCGCCATAACCACAGCCAAGCGGACACTCAACAAACGACGGAACCCAGAAGAGATGAACATCAAAAAACCTTCCCCGAAAACCCAGAAAAACGAATGACTATGAGGCTGAAGCAGAGGACGACGGCGCAGGGATCTCAGCAGAACACGGTGAAGATACCCGAATATAATCTACTCCGCCATCGCTTACCGTATACAGAACCGTCACTCCAGCAGGAGTCGAAGCCCCAATCGTAATCTCCGGAGCGTCCTTCGTTCCCGGAGCAACATTCTTCACTTCCCAACCCAAAGATTCCCATTTAGCTCGAATCTTCTCAGACTGAGGCTCCCACTCATCAGCTGAATACTTTTTGTCTCCTTCTATCGGAGCGGAATAATCGTATTTATATCCGGCCCCGTTATCACCACATGCACCCAAGAACCCTTCTAAATCCCCCTCTAACTCCGAAGCGTTATAGACCTGCCCACTTTGATACTTGAACTGATTGTCTGCTAAACCAGTAGCTTTCACCGTCTCTTGCACCGCTACCCGAAAATCATCCTGCACAGCTTCAACCTTCGAACCAGACTCCGACACAGAACTCCCCGGACCATCCTCGAACTGCATAGAGCACCCAGAACAAACCATCGTGCCCAGGACTAACCACCCAATTACTAATTTCCGCATAATCAGACCTTTCATATAAGTGCAATTTAAGATGTCAACAGATCAGGCTCACCGGGCAACACACAAACAGAATCCGCAAAAATCATCAGCCCATTCTCACCAGCATCAAACTGAATCAGAGCACCGCCGTCAGTCTTATAAGCAATTTTCTTGGATTGGGCATCTGCACCCACCACAAAAGGTTTGAACCCCTGAGGCTCCCAATACGCCCGCATCTCACTACTCTTCTTGAGATAATGTTCCTTTGTGAAGCGATGCTCTGCTTCAAGGCGCAAATCTTTGTTGCACAGCTCTGTACCATCTTCTTTTTCCCCGCAATAGGTACTCATTTGCGGAACACGGCGGTGAAAGTATTCGGCCTCGAATTGCCTTCCACCCGCAAACTCAATTTCACGTCCATCGCCATTTCTCATCAACTGTAAAATGAATCACTTTTCTTTCAGTTTTCCATAGTGGAGCGCAGCGCAAGACTTATCACAGGTAGTGTCGGCGTGTCGCCAGAATCTCCACCCACCAAAGTTACGGGGTTTAAACTCAAGTATTTGATGTTTTCATCCAACGTCATTAAACAAAAAAATCCCCCGCATTTCTGCGAGGGATTTTAGCCTGTGACCCCAACCGGATTTGAACCGGTGTTGCCGCCGTGAGAGGGCGGAGTACTAGGCCGCTATACGATGGGGCCATAAACATCTTCAAAAGATGTTCGCTGGGATACCAGGACTCGAACCTAGAATGACGGTACCAGAAACCGTAGTGTTGCCAATTACACCATATCCCAATGTGTTGTTTAGGCTTCAGATTTTTCTTCTTTGACCTGTGCAACGAGTAATAACTCTATACGAGGATTGAGTAGTGTGCAAATCGAAAGAGGTAGAGGTGCATCACAGTGGGTAAAAGAGAGCGGAAAGGCGCACCGGCTCTTCATGCAAGCGGCGCGCCTCTCCCCTACCGATTAGCTCTGTAAATCAGCCAGAAGGCTCTTCAACCGGTTGAGTGAAGACTCCTTGCCCAGAATCTCCATGGACTCAAAGAGCGGCGGGCTCACCTTAGCACCGGACATCGCCGTACGAATCGGACCAAACGCCAGGCGGGGCTTGATTTCAAGACCCTCAACGATTGCCTCGCGAAGCGCATTCTGAATCAGCTCAGCGGTGAAATCATCCAAGGGCTCAAGAACATCAAGAGCTGCCTGCAGAACCTGCGGGGCAGACTCCTTGAGCTGCTTCCGCGCGTCGTCGGCAATGACGATCTCTGAATCTTCCTTGAACAAGAATCCCAATAGTCCCGGGGCTTCGCCCAGCAACTGCATACGTTCTTGCACCAAGGGGGCAGCTTCGGTCAGAATCTCCTGCTCACGCGCGGTCAACTCGTCAAATGACTCAGCAGAAACCAGCTCAGCAGCCTTCAAATAGTGAACCAGGCGGTTGCGGAAATCCTCAGCCTCCAACATACGGATATGAGTGCCGTTGATAGCCTCAGCCTTCTTCACGTCAAAACGCGCAGGGTTCGCCAGAACGTCCTTGACATCAAAGTGCTCCACCAAATCATCAATGGAGAAAATATCCTGGTCATGGGACAGCGACCAACCGAGCAAGGAAAGATAGTTGAGCAAACCTTCCTTGATGAACCCAGCTTCTTGAAGCAGAAAGAGATTCGACTCAGGGTCACGCTTCGAAAGCTTCTTATTACCCTGGCCCATCACGTACGGCAGGTGGCCGAACTGTGGAATAAACTCAGCCACGCCCACCTCAACCAGGGCTCGGTACAGCGCGATTTGGCGAGGAGTTGAAGACAGCAAGTCCTCACCGCGCAAAACATGGGTAATGCCCATGAGAGCATCGTCTACAGGGTTAACCAGCGTGTACAGCGGCTTACCGTTGGCACGAACGACGACGAAGTCAGGAACACTACCAGCCTTGAACGTGATTTCCCCACGTACCAGGTCGGTAAAAGTGATGTCTTCATCAGGCATACGCAAACGAAGAACAGGCTCACGCCCCTCAGCGCGGAACGCTTCTTTCTGCTCCTCAGTGAGATCGCGGTCGAAGTTGTCATAACCCAGCTTGGGGTCCTCGCCCTTAGCCTTATGACGCTCCTCCACCTCAGCGGGGGTAGAGAAATCTTCATACACATAGCCGCCGGCAACCAGCTTTTCGATAACGTCCTGGTATTTATCGCCGCGCTGCGACTGGCGGTAAGGCTCATGAGGGCCACCAACGCCCACGCCTTCGTCCCACTCAATGCCCAACCAATGCAAAGAATCCAAAACCTGCTGGAAGGACTCTTCGGAGTCACGAGCAGCGTCGGTATCCTCGATACGGAAAATCAGTTTGCCACCGGTGTGACGAGCGTAAGCCCAGTTAAACAGGGCGGTACGCACCATACCCACGTGAGGGGTACCGGTCGGTGAGGGGCAGAAACGAACGCGGGTCTGGCTCGGATCAGTGAGCTCTACAGTCTTATCGGTCATACCGAAAAATCACGACTCTTTCTTTAGGTTGAATAAAAATTTGAAGGGGCGGACTTAGCCGCGAATGGTGTTGACCAGAGCGCCGATTCCCTCGACCTCAATCTCCACCTCGTTACCGGGTTTGAGCAGCCCAACGCCTGCGGGAGTGCCGGTCAGAATGACGTCGCCGGGCAGCAGGGTGAAGCCTTCGGAGATTGCCGCTACCAGCTCAGCTACAGAGAAAATCATGTCTGAGGTAGTGCCATCTTGCTTGAGGTCACCGTCCACCCAGGTTTTGATTTCCAAATCATCGGTATCCAGTTCAGTCTGAATCCACGGACCCAGCGGGCACGCACCGTCAAAGCCCTTGGCGCGAGTCCACTGCAAGTCGGTTCTCTGCGCGTCGCGGGCAGTCAAATCGTTGGCCACCGTGTAGCCGAAGATGATTTCATCCACGCGCTCAACAGGCACAGACTTAGCAATCCGACCAATCACTACCGCGAGCTCGCCCTCGAAGGAAACTTCCTCGGACCATTCAGGCAAGCTAATCGGATCGCCGGGACCAACCACCGAGGTGTTGGGCTTGATAAAGTACTGCGGGCTAGTCGGGGCCTCATTGCCCAGCTCAGAAGCGTGATCGTTCCAGTTGCGGGCTACACCAATCACCTTGGAGCGAGGAATAATCGGTGAAAGCAAACGGACTTCGTCCAACTTATATGTTTTTTCAGTCTGTTGAACCCCCATATAAAAAGGGTCCCCAGCAAGAACGGTCAGCGTCTCTTCGCCGTCCCCGCCTTCAACCAGGCCAAAATGAAGTTGATCTTCTACAGTAAATCGAGCAATTCGCATACCACTAGGCTACCGCGTGAAGCGTGAGGGTGCACCGTGGAATGCTCAACAGCTCCCCGAATCGATGCAAATTCACACGCTGGTTTTTCCTCCCATGATGCCACAGTGCAAAAAACGGGGAAGAAGGCACACGCGCCCCTCCCCCGTTTTCGAGAAAAATTAGACCAGCTTAGTCAGCCATCCGTGCGGATCTTCCACCGCACCGGTCTGGATTCCCACCAACTCGTCACGGAGAGATTTAGAAATCTCACCGAAGCCCTCGGACACAGCGGGAATCTCGAAATCTTCAGCCTTCAAAGTGCCAAAAGGCGCCACCACTGCGGCAGTACCGCACGCGGCAACTTCGGTCAGATCACCGGATGCTGCGGCGTCCTTCCACTCCGCCAGCGTAAATTTACGCTCCTCCACGGTGAGCCCGCGATCCTTAGCCAGCTGCAACAGAGACTTACGGGTGATGCCGCTGAGAATCGTACCGGTGAGCTCAGGAGTCACAATCTTGTTTTCTTTGCCGAAGACAAAGAAAACGTTCATTCCGCCCAGCTCCTCAATGGCGTCGTCGCGGTTGGGATCTTTGAAGATTACTTGCTTGCAACCGTGTTCTTCAGCTTCAATTTGACCCATCATCGCAGCGGCATAGTTACCACCGCACTTTGCGAAACCGGTTCCGCCCACGCCAGCACGCGCATACTTGGTGGAGAGCCAAATATCAACTGGCTCGGGGGAACCAAAATAGTTACCCGCAGGTGAAGCAATAACGAGGAACTTTACCTGATGCGCCGGGCGCACACCCAGGTACGCTTCGGTAGCGATCATAAAGGGGCGAAGGTAGAGTGCCTCGCCCTCCCCGTTAGGAACCCAACGCTCGTCAATAGATACCAGCTGTTTGAGTGCCTCCACAAAGAGTTCTTCAGGTAGTTCAGGCAGAGCCAGACGACGAGCGGACTGGTTTAGACGTCGTGCGTTCTCCTCGGCACGGAAGGTATAGACGCTCCCGTCGCTGTGACGGTACGCTTTGATACCCTCAAAAATTTCCTGGCCGTAATGGAAAACTGCGGCAGCTGGATCCAGCGAAAGCGGTCCATAGGGCACTACCTGAGCGTTCGACCATTCGCCGCCGTCCTCATAATTGCCATTCCACTCGATAGTAATCATGTGGTCAGTAAAGTGGTTGCCGAAACCTGGATTCGCAAAAACTTCTGCCAGCTTCTCTTCTGATGCCGGATTGGGATTTTTGGTGATAGTAAATTCGTGAGTCATATTCAATCTCCTCTTAGGCGTTCTCTACCAATGTAACGATGCTTGAGCCGATATCGCCGGTGGTTCGCTCGTGAGTAGCGTTTTCTTTCAGATCTTTTTCCACGGCAGCTTCAATTATCTGCGCGCTCTCTTCTTCACCAACATGGCGCAACAACATGGCAGAGGCAAGGATGGAGGCAATGGGGTTCGCTTTCTCTTGACCCGCGATATCGGGTGCTGACCCGTGAACCGGCTCAAACATGGAGGGAAATTGGCGGCTGGCATTGATATTGCCGCAGGCAGCGAGACCTATTCCTCCGGTGACAGCACCTGCCTGATCGGTCAGGATGTCCCCAAACAGATTATCGGTCACGATAACGTCAAAGCGGGAAGGCTCGGTAGTCAGGTAGATGGTCGCCGCATCAATATGGCAATAATCGGTGCTGACCTCGGGATACTCTGCGGCCACCCGATCGAAGATGCGGGTATAAAGCTGACCTGAATTGGTCAACACATTGGTCTTATGAATCAGGGTGAGCTTCTTTCGCGCCCGCGAATTCGCCAGTTCGAAGGCGTAGCGGATGAGACGCTCCACGCCATAAGCGGTGTTGACCGAAACTTCGGTGGCGATTTCTGCTTCCGTGCCCTGGCGCAGCGCTCCCCCGTTACCTGCATAGGGGCCTTCAGTGCCTTCACGGACGACCACGAAATCGATATCACCGGGGTTGCTTAGAGGAGAAACAGCGCCGGGGAAAAGCCGGGAGGGGCGTAGATTGATGAAGTGATCGAAAGCAAAACGAAGCTTCAGCAAAATTTCACGCTCAATCAAACCAGAAGGAATGGTGGATGAGCGAGGGTCAGCTCCTACCGCACCAAAGAGGATTGCATCGTGGTCTTTCAGTTGATTGAGCACTTCGTCGCTGAGGGTCTCCCCCGTTTCCAGCCAGTGTTCTGCCCCCAAGGCATAGTGTTTTTTCTGGATGCTGAATCCCTGCCGAGAGGCGACGGCGTCCAGCACCTTGACGGCTTCAGCCACAACTTCGGGACCAATACCATCACCGGGAATAATCGCAAGATTGAGTGTTCGAGAGTCAGTCATGTTTCCACATTAATACGCGGTCGATTAGCGTTGACACTTCCGAGCAGAGGCGTCTCACCATATGAATATTCATACCCGAGTATGAACTTTTTGTATTTGGCGTAGTGTCCCGTCTTTTCACCTTAAGCGTTTTCCTAGACTAGAGAGGTGTCGAGTCCTGCCCTTCGCTCTGATTTTTTCTACCGCCATCGTACTGCCCTGAATGCAGTGTTCATCGCTGTCATGCAGTGTCTTACCATGCCCCCGGCATTTGCCATCGTCGCTTCTACCAACCAAACGGTGTGGGGCGTTGCCCTATTTTTCGTTGCAACTACTGCCTTATATTTCCGGTACAGCAGGGCTAAACTCGCGCTCATAGCAGTGGTGTTTTCCATGGCATTCTCGATGTTTCTCGCCTATCCCGTTTTTACGACCTGGTGGCCAGCGCCCGTCATGGTCTACCATTTCGCCAGACATGGTCGACTCAAGCAACGCCGTCTTATTTTAGCGGGAGCAATTCTTGCTTCATTCCTGGGCGGTCTAACCCTCTTGAAACTCGTCAACGGCTATGGATGGACGCCGCTAGAGCACATTCTCTTTACCGCAGTAGGAACTTTTGTTTGTCTGGCATTAGTACTCATACCCTGGCTGGTAGGAAATACTTTGCGACTGAGCGAAATACGGCAACTGCAGCTAGAAGAAAGAACCAGACAGCTGGAGTACGAGCGAGAACAAGAAAGACAGTTGGCAGCGCAAGACGAACGTGCTCGCATCGCACGCGAAATGCACGATATCGTAGCGCACTCGTTATCGAGCATTATTACCCAGGCAGATGGAGCACGATACGCAGCTCAGGCTGAATCCACGACTTCTTCCAACTCAGAAGAAACTCAGAAGATTTCATCCTATCCGCCGACCGAATCCGTAGAGATCCGCGCCCTTGAAACGATTTCTTCCACGGCTCGAGAATCATTGGGGCAAATGCGTCAACTTCTTGGAGTTCTGAGAACCACTGAGGGAACGAGATTGGAGCCATTGCCAGCCCTGAGAAATATTCCCCAATTAATAGAACAGATGCGAGCTGCCGGATTCAACGTGGCATTTAGCGATACCATCAGTGAATCAGAAATTGCTGACCTTCTCCCCTCAGGAGCCGAATTGGTTGCCTACCGAGTGGTTCAAGAATCATTGACGAATATCAGAAAACATGCGGCATCAGCAGACAAAGTTGAGGTGACGCTCTCCGCTTACCATGAGTCGTTGACAATACGTATTAAAAATTCACCTCCAGCCCAAACCGATGAATCGCTACCAGGATCCCGCCGGGGTCTCTTGGGCATGCGAGAGAGAATCAATTTGTATCAGGGCACCCTGCATTACGGTGAGCTCGCAGACGGCGGATTCGTCTTGGAGGCAACTATTCCAACTCTCATTCGGTAATGAAGAAACTGATTTTATTAAAGGCAAAGAGGTTCACCCATGAATGATTCCTTGAAAATTATGCTCGTTGATGACCAGTTCTTGGTACGAAATGGGCTTAGCATGCTCATTAATTCTCAACCGGATTTCCACGTTGTAGCTGAAGCTTCCGACGGCGAGGATGCCCTTTCTCAGTTTCTCCAATTACAGCAGGAGAATCGTGAGCCCCACATTGTAATGATGGACGTTCGAATGCCCCAGATGAATGGGCTGGAAGCTACCGCGCATATTCTCCGGAGCTCAACCCGCGCCAGAATTATTATGCTGACTACTTTTGATATAGACGACTATGTCTTTGAGGCGATCCGTCTGGGAGCAAGTGGTTTTCTCCTCAAGGATGCTCCACCGGAAGAACTACTCACCGCTATACGCACAGTTCACCGGGGCGACGGCGTCATTGCCCCATCCGCAACCAAACGGCTCATGGAGAAAATGGTACCCCTAATAACCAAGCCGTCAGATAGCACCACGACCCCTCATTTGGAGCGTATTGCTTCACTCACCGGTCGAGAACATGAGCTTCTGCTACTCATGGCACGGGGCATGACAAATAAGGAGCTCTGTGAATTTCTGTTTCTGAGTGAAGCAACCGTTAAAACACATGTTTCACATATCCTTGCCAAGCTGGGAGCTCGGGACAGAGTACAAGCTGTGGTTATGGCGTATGAAGCTGGGCTGATGAAAAACTAGCCAGAGAGAGGCCGTCATCATACTAGAGAATGACTTTCAAAAAATATTTAAACCTTAAGCTTCAGACTAGAGTGCGATGTGTTCCCTGACCAGCTAGTTCATTATTAAAAGTATGACAGCTCACTCATCTTCAGACTTCTCCTCTCGTCCCCCTAGTTCAATTCCTCAGTCCGTTGAATATTCCGTGGTGGCAAAGAATCTCAGTAAAACCTATGGAGCTAGCGGAAATAACGTTCGGGTTCTCAACAATCTCGATGTTGCCTTCCCACAAGGGCAATTTACCGCCATCATGGGAGCTTCTGGTTCAGGTAAATCTACCCTCCTTCATGTGCTTTCCACCCTTGATACTGCTGATGAAGATACCAAAACATCAATAATGATTGATGGCAACGAACTGTACGGTAAGAAAGATGCGGAACTGTCCCGGTTTCGTAGCGAAAAGATTGGCTTCATTTTTCAGGCATTCAATCTCATTCCCACTCTGACCGCTGAGCAGAATATCGAGTTGCCAGCAGGATTATCTGGACAAAGCGTTGACACTCTCTGGAAGAATCAACTCATTCGTTCGCTGGGGCTCAGTGAGCGACTCGCCCATAAACCTGCAGAATTATCAGGTGGGCAACAGCAGCGCGTTGCTATCTGCAGAGCACTACTTACCCGCCCTGCCGTTGTCTTTGCAGACGAACCCACAGGAAATCTTGATACTCATTCAAGCCGAGAAGTTCTTGAACTTCTCCGAGAGGCTAGTCAGAAATATGGGCAAACCATTCTTATGGTGACCCATGACCCTCAAGCTGCCTCCTACGCAGATTGTGTAGTGCTGATGAAGGACGGCGCGCTGGTCAACCAGGTTGATAATCCCACCCGAGAATCCGTGCTGGACGCTCTTACCGAGTTGGGAGAAGAACAGTGAAATCACAAGTTACTTCATTGAGAACCGTAGCTGTATCGCAGCTCGTCAGCGAGCGCTCGAAACTATCTTTGACCGCGTTAGGCATTACTCTGGCTGTTCTTTTTCTGACGGGGATTTTTATTGTCAATCAATCTACAACTGCAGCTCTTGAAGAAGATGCAACTTCTCTCTATAAAAATTCCGATTATGTAGCTCAAGCGCCGGGAAGTTTTTATGGGGACACTGATAAAGGCGAGGATTTTCTGTCGGAGCAAGTACTCCGAGATATTGCTGATTCACCAGTGGTGAAATCAAGTTGGCCTCTCTATAAACGAGAAGAAAGCCTGCAACTGGTAGAAAATAAGACTGCAATCATGACGCGTTCCAATTTTCCTGAAGATTCCTCAATATTTCCCTGGTCTATTGATGGACGTGCGCCTACTGCTTCCAATGAGGTTTTGGTTTCCTCCCAAACCGCTGAAGAATACGGGCTGATGGTAGGCAATCATTTTCCAATGACTGACCTTGCGCTCAATTCTGAAACAGGGGAAGTGAAAGATTCCGAACGAACAATCGTGGGTATCTTTCAGGTAAAGCAACCTAATTCCTCTGCAGCTCGGTCAGTATTCGAAGGCGGTTCAGCTCTCCAAAAGAATCTAGATGATTTGGCCCTTGATAGCGCTGGGTCAAGAAATGTCTCTGGAGCGCGTCAGGTTCTTCTTGAGCTACAGGATCCACACGATAAATCTGCCGAAGTACTTAACTCCTTATGGGCAAATATTGAGTCTAAGCAACGTCCGGTACTTTCATCAGTTGAGGCTCAAATCCAACAAGCAGTACGCAACCAGAGCCAGGGCGTCAACGTCCAACTGTATGTGTTGCTCGTCTTTGGTGGATTAGCTTTATTGATGTCTGCCTTTGTAATTGCCAATACTTTTCATGCTTTGGTAGCTCAACGAGTTCCTCAGCTAGCTCTACTCCGTACGTTGGGGGCATCCAGCATCACTGTATTTTGGCTTCTTATGCTCGAAAGTCTGATATTAGGTGCAGTGTTCTCAGCAGTAGGGGTTTCACTGGCCTATGTTTTAGCATTTTGCCTCAGCAAGGTTTTTCAAGATTTCACCATTGATTTCTCCACCAGTGCTGGACTCATCGGGTTTTTGGTAGGGGTTTCGATGACACTTCTAGCAAATTTGCTGCCCACCTGGAAAGTCTTCAAGATCTCTCCCTTGGCGATGTTTACTTCTGTGAGTGCTCGCGGTTCTGAACGAGCTATCTCGCCTCGCGTGGCACTCTTGGGATTACTACTCAGCATATTAGGAACCGGGGTATTTGTAGGTGGAAATATCAGCGACCAAACACTATTGATTCTCGCAGGTTGTTTTTCCCTGATGCTGGGATGGGTGTTGCTCTTCCCCCTCATCCTTCGCTGGATTATTCAGATTTTCCGGTGGGGAGCATCTCCCTTTTCAAATCGTGCTTTGGCTTCTCAGAACGCCGTGCATTCGGCAACACGCACTGCAGCTACCGGGCGCATGATATTTTTATCCACAGTGCTGATAGGAGCGGTGCTGATGGGGTATTCCTCCATGAAAACTACAATTTTCACTGCGCTGGATGAATGGTCACCTGTTTCGCTAACAGCCACCATGAGCCCAGATAGAACAACCCCCTCACTCACCTACTCTTCAGTCAGCAAGGAAGTACAAAACCTTTCCCAAAAGGTGATTCAGTTAGAGAATCTTCCCACGGTTGAATCAGCCCAGGTCGTTAGCCCCGCAGGTACATTACTATTAGATTCCCCAGCTCAACCTGGTTTCTTACCAGTGGCGTACGCGGCTGACTGGACTCAATTGCAACAAACCGTACCGGTTGTCAGTGAGTTACTTCAAGACACTCATACAATCGTCATTAATAAGGATTTTGCTGAGGCAAATAACGTTCACGATGGCGAAAAGATCTCGGTGCAAGGAACAGAATCGAATGCAAATTTCACAGTGAGGTTTACCTCTGCAAACATCCCATTTCCACTCATTTCTTCGAAAACCCAGCAGGAGCTAGGTCAGCCCACACAAGAATTATTTTCAAAGAATAATGTTTATCCTACGGTTTTCTTCAAGACAACACCCGGTGCAGGTTTCTCTGCGATTCAGGAAGATATGAATGTCATCGCCCAGACGTTGGGGATTCCTTTTCAAGCCCTCAGCGGTGGTGCACTTGAAAGGAATTCTATGGAAGAAAACCTCAATAAAGTCTTGATGGCATGCTTTATCTTGCTCGCTGCAACCATTCTTATCTCCTGCGCAGGAGTAGCAAACTCAACCACTCTCAGCACCATTCAAAGATCCCAAGATAACGCTCTGTTCCGAACCATTGGAATGCCCAGTCAAAGACTTCAACAACTCATCTCAACAGAAATCCTGATGATTTCTCTTGTTGCGGCAGTACTTGGATCGCTGGTGGGGGTCTCTATCTGTGCGATGGGATTGCAAATCTTAGCGGTTGAAGATTTAGCGGTGAAGTATTCTTTCCCCTGGATAGAGATTCTTGCAATGATATGTACTGCAATTTTGCTGAGCTGGTTGGCAGCCCTTACGCCCGCACAACAAGCCGCAAAAATTTCACCCATAGAAGCCCTACAGCATACCCGCTAAACACCAAAGAGCCGGTCCTCACACTTGCGTGGGGCCGGCTCTTGATTGTTTATACGGTTGCGTTTTCAGCGATGTATTTCTTTACCGCTTCGGCATCATTGGGCATATCGACCACAAAACGGTCGGCATCCATAATCTCTGCAAAACGAGAGGGAATCTCGGGGTCTTTCCCGATAGCTTCGTTGATGGTCTCAGCGAATTTCACCGGCAGAGCGGTTTCCAAACACACTATGGGCGTATCCACCTGGTGACGCACATCGCGGGCTACCTTCACGCCATCAGCAGTATGAGGGTCAATCAGCACCCCGTTCTTTTCTGAGCAATCGCGAATTGTCTGAACGCGATCCGCGTGAGTCGACTTTCCAGACATGAAACCGTAGCGATCTGCCAGAGTGGGGAAAACGTCGTCCGCTGATAGGTCAAAGCCACCGGTTTTGACTTTCTCTCCAAAGAGTTCGCTTACGCGGTCGGCGTCGCGACCCAGTGCATCGAAAACAAAGCGTTCAAAGTTGGACGCGCGGGAAATATCCATCGACGGGCTGGACGTCACGAAGGTATCCGCCGAGCTACGTACTCGGTAATCGCCCGTCTTGAAGAATTCGTCCAACACGTCATTCTCATTGGTTGCCACAATCAGCCGGTCAATCGGGAGACCCATTTGCCGGGCAATATGTCCTGCACAGATATCGCCAAAATTGCCGGTCGGAACGCAGAAAGATACTTTTTCATCGTTCGAGTCAGTCGTACGAATCCAAGTTGAAATGTAGTAGACCACCTGCGCCATCAGTCTCGCCCAGTTGATGGAGTTAACGGCACCAATGCGGTGCTCCCGTTTGAAGTCTGCATCTGCTGAAATCGCTTTGACGACGTCCTGGCAATCATCGAACATACCATCGAGCGCAATATTGAAAATGTTGGGATCGTCCAGACCAAACATCTGAGCTTGCTGGAAAGGAGTCATGCGGTCTTTTGGAGTCAGCATAAACACCCGAATTCCGTCGCGACCGCGCATCGCGTATTCGGCAGAGGATCCCGTATCACCCGATGTCGCGCCCACAATGGTCAGCGTGTCTTGGCGGCGTTCAAGCTCATATTCAAAAAGCTCGCCCAAAAGCTGCATCGCCATATCTTTGAACGCAGCGGTGGGGCCTTCCGAAAGATGAGCAATAAAGATACCCTCTTCCAACTGGCTCACCGGAACAATATCTTCATGCGCAAATTTGGGCGTGTTATAGGCTCGCGCACAAATACCCTTGAGATCGTTCTTGGGAATATCATCCACGAACAATTCCAATACCTCAGCGGCAAGAGCGTGATAGCCCTCCTGCTCCAGAACAGAACGCCACTTCGTCAGTTGTGCATCATTGAGCACCGGGTATTCAACGGGCAGGTAAAGTCCGCCGTCCGCAGCTAGACCAGCAAGAAGAATATCGCAGAAAGAAAACGGAGTTTGCGAGGAATCGCGCGTGGAGATGTATTGCATAGTCCTAGGTTATCCTGTGTCGGGGTGAAGGGGCATCTGCGCCCACCATGTGGGCTTTATCCCTCTGCCAGCACCTAAGAAGTCGATGTGGCATCTGTCGGCTGAGCTTGTTCCACAGGGGATGATTTTTGTGGATTTTCGCGATCTTTCACCACGTTTTCTTGAGATCGCTGTTGAATCTTCTCAAAGTCATCTGCAAAACGCTTGACTCTTTGATAAACAGCCTCGAAATAGGTGTTTTCAATATCATGCACGCGTGAATCAACATTATTAGATTCGCGGCATTCAGCGTCGGTTTGAGCAACCTTTACTCTTTGCGATTGCGGAAGGGTAAGCGCGTAATCAGACGCCGATTCGAAAGTGGTGAAGTCGGTATCTAGGTGGTCTTTCATGCAGGTGCCCCAAGAATTCTCTACCTCTTTGTATGCCGGGTCTTCTCGAACATTTTCACCCACCGACTGCAGTATTTGGGGTGCTAACACTGCCACTTTGAGTCCGTCTTCCACCGAACCGTAGATATATTGCAGGCTTTCAGCAAAGCAACCATCGACTGCTATTTCACCCGACTCAAGTTCCATAAAATGCACAGATTTTGTACCGTGGGCAGGATTCCCCGTGTACGCTTTGAGACCGCGAGCATCATAGGTAGGGGTCTTTTTCTCCTTGGTGGGAGCAGGAAGATAACCATGTTCTTTGAGCTGGTCTGTATCTACCCCGTTGCGCAACGATGTTTGAAGCGAATAGTCCTTCTGCGCTTCGCTATATTTGCCGCCTCGTGCGCTCACACAGCGGCTCACAAAGGCACGACGAGCGTCCTCAGCTTCGGTTGAGGGTAGAGCCCACGATTGAAGCTGGTCAAGATGTTTTGAGGACGCTTTTTCGGGCTCAAGATTATCGAAATTTTCTGCGGGGGCGCACGCTGTCACCCCCAATAACAGCAAGAGACTGCTCCCCAAACATAGGGATCTAAGGTGGGTGTGGTTCACACTAACGCTCCGGTGGTTCTCTGAAGGGTTTGTCTCAACTATAGTGGGAGGAAAATAATCTACATAACTGTGGACAAACCCATACCGTGAAAGATGAGAATGCCAGAACCACACCCTCTCACCGGTACGTCTCGTCGTTCCCTCATGCGCATGGCGGCAGTTGGATCGGCGGCGGCAGGGCTCAGCGCCATAGCTGTTACCTCTGCCCAAGCAGAATCAGCTTCCCTATTCCCCGCAGACTTTTCTTACCCAGAAGTTACCGGACCTTCCTTGGCGCTTTGGGGCAGTTCTTCCTTTGACGACGCACGGGTGACTGAAAACGTTCCCTCTGGTTTGGATGCACGCCTAGATGTTCGCCTCAATGCCTATCTGGGGGTACCCGTCCTCAAATTCGGTCGCGGTGGAGAATCCTCCACCAATATCGCCGCGCGTCGAGGTGTAGCAGGGTATGAGACGGTTCTGGGGTTTTCCAAGAACCTTATTCCTGCCTCGTCTGAACCCATCACGGTGAAACTCACCAACCCCAAAATTGCGTGGAATAACGCCACCTATTTTCCCGGTTTTATCCAGGATATTCCCGGTGTGATTAGCTCCCTGGGGAATTCAGAGGGATACTACACTTTCACACGCTCCCAAGAGGGCAAAGCACGCTATGCCCCGCATGAAACGGGCGCCGCCGATTTTGTTTCCCAACAATATCTGGTGAGCAAATCCTCCCACCACGTTATTCAAATTGGTCGAAATAATCTGAATTTGCAGGATCTCATTCGTAAGAACACGCAACAGTGTTTTGACATGGCTCCGAAGAAATCACTGGTCATGGGCCACTTTAGATATAAAGACGACGCATCTGATTCCAATCGAGCGAAGCAGGTCATCTCCTATAACGCCTGGGCTGCCAAAACTTTTGGGGATAAATTCATTGATCCTGAGAAGTGGATTATTGAAAATACTCAGCAGACCTGGCTGAGGTATGGCGATTTATCCGGTTCCGGTGTGTGGGATAAAAAGACCGATGCCGAAGACGCTAAAAATGGCAAGATTCCACGCACACTGTACGCATCAGACGGCATCCACCTCAACGGCTGGGGATATTTAGCGCTCTCCCGCATGTTAGAAGCAAAAATTAACGAACTAAGCTGGTTCGTTTAAGAATACCGCGGCGTTTAATACAAAGAAGTGCTCCCTCTGTCGAGGGAGCACTTCTTTGTAGCCTGTTCAAAGCGAAAAGCCACCGGGCTATACCTTACACATTTTAGGAATCCGTTTTTGGCTCTTCATAGCGAGGGAATACGGGCGTCGGCTGCGGTAATTCAGTGCCGGGAGTCAGTGTCTTATCCATGGATGAGAACTGACGGTCATCGTCTGCAACAGCAAGCAAATCGAGCATCTTACCCATTGAAGAAGGCATCACCGGCTGAACCAGCAGCGCCACCTGACGGATAGTCTCAGCAGTCACAAAGAGAACGGTCTTCATTCGCTCTTCATCAGTCTTTTTCAGCTTCCACGGTTCCTGGGCAGTGAAGTAGCGGTTGCAATCTGCAATCACATGCCAAATGCGCTCTAATGCTTTATGGAATGCTTGCTGATCGAAATCTACGCGGACGGGTTCCAGCAGAGCTGCGGCGTCGTCAAGCATCTTTTGATCTTCAGCGGTGAATTCGCCGTGCTCGGGCACTACTCCCCCGCAATTCTTGGCAATCATAGATAGCGAGCGCTGCGCCAGGTTGCCCAAGTCGTTCGCCAAATCTGAATTGATGCGGTTTTTGATGCCTTCGGCGGAGTAAGAGCCGTCCTGCCCGAAAGAGACTTCACGAAGCAAGAAGAAACGTAGCGGATCCAGTCCGAAGGAGCTCACCAAATCTTCGGGGTCGACAACGTTGCCTACCGACTTGGACATCTTTTCGCCGTCGACCAGGAGGAAACCGTGGGCAAAGATTCGCTGAGGTAATTCCAAACCTGCTGACCAGAGGAAAGCGGGCCAGTAGATAGCATGGAATCGAGAAATATCTTTACCGATCATGTGTACATCTACGGGCCAGTACTTCTGGAACAGCTCGCTGTCGGTGTCGGGGAAACCTAGACCGGTGATGTAGTTGGTGAGGGCATCCACCCACACGTACATCACGTGCTTCTCATTGCCGGGAACGGGAACACCCCAGTCAAAGGTGGTGCGAGAAATCGAGAGGTCGTTAAGTCCCCCGCGCACAAAAGAGGCGATTTCGTTGCGGCGGGATTCGGGGAAGAGGAAGCCTTCCTGCTCGTAGAGGGCAAGCAGGCGATCCTGGTATTTAGAGAGGCGGAAGAAGTAGGATTCTTCTTCGGTCCAGGTCACTTCAGTACCGGTGGAAATCGCAAAGCGTTGACCGTCTCGAACTTCGGTCTCGTCTTCTGCGTAGTAGGCTTCATCGCGCACTGAGTACCAACCGGCGTACTTATCGAGGTAGATATCGCCGTTAGCTTCCATGCGCTTCCAGATAGCCTGCGAAGCCGCGTAATGATCTTCATCGGTCGTGCGAATGTAGCGGTCGTAAGAGATATCCAGCGCATCGTCCATGGCACGAAATCGGGCAGCGTTCTTATCTGCCAGTTCCTTCGCCGTCATGCCCAGCTTTTCTGCTGTGGTCTGCATTTTCTGCCCGTGTTCATCAGTACCGGTCATAAAACGTACGTCATAGCCGTCTAGTCGTTTGAAACGCGCCATAACATCGGTTGCGATGTGTTCATAGGCGTGACCGATATGGGGGTCGCCGTTGGGGTACGCGATAGCAGTAGTGATGTAAAACGGGGTTGATGTCATACGTATAACCTTAGCGCGGTAGCGGGATTTTGGGGAATTTTGCCAGGGACGATGCTGGATTTCAGCTGAGGGATCAGATTGGTTTATTCAGAGAGATCCACGCTGGCTGCGCGATCGGCTGCAACAATTTGTTTGACCGATTCGACCACTTCGGCATTCGGTGCCGAATCGAGGGCGTAGACGGCGACGGCTGCGCTCTTATCGTCCCGGCGGGATACCTGCATTCCAGCAATGTTGATGGAGGAGGTTCCCAGTACCGTGGACATTGCCGCAATCATGCCGGGTTTGTCTTTGTACTCAAGAATCAGCAGATGGTCCGTGATGGGGATTTCGAGGTCGTACCCAGTCACATTCGTAATTTTTTGGATATGCTTGGGGCCGGTTACAGTGCCCGCAACTGAAATCGTGTTGCCGCTATTGAGCGTGGCTGAAAGAATCGTCTCGTTACGGAAATATTCCGTTTCGCTGCTGGTCGCCAAATCGACGTCGATGCCCCGCTGCTCAGCCAAAACCGGAGCGTTCACGTAGGAAACCTTATCGGAAACAATATCGGTGAACACACCTTTGAGCGCAGAAAGTTTGAGTGCCCAAATATCCTTATCAGCTATCTCACCGACCACTTTGACTTCGATGCGGGTCATGGCCTCGCCCTGAGTCATTGCGGTCAGAATACGACCGAGATTTTCTGCTAACGGAACGCCAGGTCGTACGTCCTTATCGATAGCACCGCCCGCGACGTTCACGGCATCGGGAACCAGATCCCCGCTCAACGCCAAACGCACCGATTTGGCTACCGAAATACCGGCCTTTTCCTGTGCCTCAGCTGTGGATGCACCCAGATGGGGGGTGGTGATCACGTTGGGTAATTCGATAAAGGGCACGTTCTCTGCTGGCTCTTTGACGAAGACGTCGATTGCCGCCCCTGCGATCTCGCCGCTGCGTAGCGCCGCGTCCAAATCAGCTTCATCAATCAACCCACCGCGCGCCACGTTCACTACAAAGGCACTGTTCTTCATCTTCTTGAACGATTTGGCGTTAATCATCCCCACGGTCTCAGGGGTACGCGGCATGTGGATGGTTATGAAATCTGCTTCAGAAATCAGCTCATCGAGCTCGACTAGTTTCGCTCCTAAGGATGCCGCACGAGAGGAAGTCACAAAGGGATCATAAGCAATGATTTCTGTGCCAAAGGCTTTGAGGCGTTCGGCAACCAATCCACCGATTCTGCCCAAGCCGATAATGCCGATTTTCTTTTCATAGAGCTCCACCCCGGTAAAGCTTGAACGCTTCCACTCTCCCTGTTTCATAGAGGCATCTGCAGGAGCTACATTGCGAGCGATTCCCAAAATATGGGCTACCGTGAGTTCAGCGGCCGAAATAACGTTTGAGGTGGGAGCGTTGACCACCATGACGCCGGCTGCAGTGGCAGCTTTAATATCAACATTATCTAGCCCTACCCCAGCGCGAGCAATGACTTTCAGGCGAGTGCCTGCGGCAATGGCTTCTCCATTGAGCTGGGTGGCAGAACGAATCATGACGGCGTCCGCCTCAGCCAAAGCGGAAAGTAGTTCGGAGCGGTTGGCGCCGTCGCAGTGTCTAATCTCGAAATCAGACCCCAAAGCTTCGACGGTGGCGGGTGAGAGTTCTTCTGCGATGAGTACTACAGGCTTGTTCGTCACGGTGACACGTTTCCTTAGATGGTGGGGGTCTTGAAATAGGATGCGAGGATGAAAACCGCCCTCGGCTATGCGCGCGAAGGCGGTTTTCTCACCGCTGAGCGGCAGTTATGCGCACGCACATTTAGCGAGCAACATTGCCTTCGGTGTAATCATCTTCAGCTTTGTTCCAGGAGAAGAGCTTGCGCAGTTCACGACCGGTCTTTTCAATTGGATGAGCTTCGCCCTTGGCACGCAATTTCTTGAATTCGGTGCCACCTGCAGCCTGATCTTCCATAAATCGCTTAGCAAAAGTGCCATCCTGAATATCAGAGAGAACAGCCTTCATGTTCTCCTTGACCTCTGGGGAAATCACGCGGGGACCGGATACATAGTCGCCGAACTCTGCTGTATCTGAAATAGACCAGCGCTGCTTGGCAATGCCGCCTTCAATCATCAAATCAACAATTAACTTCAGCTCGTGCAGAACTTCAAAGTAAGCGATTTCAGGCTGGTAGCCCGCTTCAGTAAGAGTTTCAAAGCCGTACTGAACCAGTTGGGAGGTACCCCCGCATAGCACAGCCTGCTCACCGAAGAGATCCGATTCGGTTTCCTCAGTGAAGGTGGTTTCGATGACGCCAGCGCGGGTAGCGCCCAAGCCCTTTGCGTAGGCGAGCGCACGGTTCTTGGCGTTGCCCGAAGCGTCTACTTCAACAGCAACGAGGGCGGGCACGCCGCGTCCTGCTTCAAATTCACGGCGTACGGTATGGCCGGGGCCCTTGGGGGCAACCATAGCTACGTCAACGCCGGAAGGAGCTGTGATGTAACCAAAACGAATATTGAAACCGTGGGCGAAGAACAGAGCGTTACCTTCGGTCAGGTGGGGCTCAATCTCATTCTTGAAGACTTCTGCCTGAACCTGGTCAGGTGTCAGAATCATGATGATGTCTGCTTCTTCAGCTGCTTCAGCAACACTTGCAACGCGCAGACCCTGGGCTTCGGCCTTTTCACGGGACTTTGAGCCTTCAGAGAGACCTACAACAACATCAATACCAGAATCGCGCAAGTTCAGTGCGTGGGCGTGGCCCTGAGAGCCGTAGCCGATGATTGCAACTGTCTGATCGGAGAGCAAGCCCAAATCGGCGTCGTCGTTGTAATAAATAGTTGCTGCCATGATGCAGTTACTCCTTCTTTTGTGGAAAAGCGGTTCACCTCTGTTTAAGGTGAAGATCTTATCGAGTGAAGTATTCTACCCACTCAAAACTTTTTAGTGGCGGGTTGCCTTTTCGCTCATCGACCGCGGGCCGCGGGACAGCCCAAGGGTTCCCGCACGCACAATTTCGCGGATGCCAAAGGGCGCCAGTACATCGAGCAGAGCACCAAGCTTCTCTGCCGAACCGGTTGCTTCAATCACCACCGATTCGGGGGAAACATCAACGATGGACGCGCGGAACAAATCAGCCGCTTGAGTCACCTGCAAACGCGCCTGAGCGTCGGCTCGCACCTTAATCATGATGTGATCACGTTGAACTGATGTCTCTGCCGGGAGTTCGACTATTTTGAGCACATGAATTAGCTTGTTGAGCTGTTTGGTGACCTGCTCAAGAACCTGCTTCTCGGCGTCCAACACGATGGTGATGCGCGAGATACCCGAAATTTCAGTGGGACCTACCGCCAACGAATCGATGTTGAACATACGCCGTGCGAACAAACCAGATACGCGGGCGAGAACACCTGGTTTATCTTCTACCAGAACTGAAAGAGTGTGTCGGTTCATTATGCGGCGTCTCCAAAATCGGGTGAGGTGTTCTTGGCAATTTGAATAAGGTCGTTTGAAACACCGGCGGGAACCATTGGCCATACCATCGCATCGGGGCTTACGGTGAAGTCCACAACCACCGGGCGGTCATTGATCTCAAGCGCCTGGCGGATGGTGTCATCGACGTCGTCGTCCGATTCGCAACGTAACGCCGCGCAGCCATAAGCTTCGGCAAGTTTGACGAAATCAGGGATTCGTTCGGTCCCGTGCCCGGTTTTCAGGTGGGTGTTGGAGTACCGTCCGTCATAAAACAGGTTTTGCCACTGGCGCACCATTCCAAGCGAGGAGTTATTGATAATCGCTACCTTGATGGGGATGTTGTTTTGTACGCAGGTTGCTAGCTCCTGGTTGGTCATCTGGAAGCAGCCATCACCGTCAATTGCCCATACAACTTTTTCTGGTTCTCCTACCTGGGCTCCCATTGCTGCAGGTACCGAATACCCCATGGTTCCAAGGCCTGCGGAGTTGATGAAGTGGCGGGGCTTCTCATGTTTGATGAAGTGCGCGCTCCACATTTGGTGCTGCCCCACGCCGGAGACATAAATGGCATCCGGTCCGGTTAACGCAGAGATTCTTTCCAGAACGTATTGCGGTGAACCCAGCCCATCTTCGGTTTTCACATAGCCCAGTGGGTAGTCCGTTCGAATCTTATTGAGATAGGTCCACCAACCGGAAAGATCGGGTAAGGAGTTGCTGTAATCTTTGGCTAGGATTTCAGCCAAATCTGGCAGGACGTTTTTCAAGTCCCCCACGATGGGCACGTCCGCATAGCGGTTCTTGGATATTTCCGCAGGGTCAATATCGATGTGGATGACCTTGGCGCCGGGCGCAAACGAATCTAGGACGCCGGTCACACGGTCATCAAATCGGGCTCCCAGAGTAATCAGCAAATCTGATTTCTGTAGGGCTGTTACTGCAGGTACGGTGCCGTGCATGCCTGGCATGCCAAGATTTTGTTCGTGGGAGTCGGGGAAAGCACCTCGGGCCGTCAAGGTAGTAACGACTGGAGCCTTAATCGTTTCTGCCAAGCTCATCAATTCTTCAGAAGCATTTGCCTTAGTCAGACCGCCGCCCACGTAGAAAACCGGACGTTGCGCTTCTGCAATCAGACGTGCGGCCTCACGAATCTGCTTGATATGTCCCTGGGTAACGGGCTTATACCCTCGTACTTCAGTCTTCGGCGGCCAGGTGAAATCCATCATGCCCTGCTGCGCATCCTTGGTGATATCGACCAAGACGGGACCGGGGCGTCCGGTGCGCGCAATATGGAAGGCAGTTGCTATGCAACGTGGGATTTCTTGTGCATCGCGCACCATAAAAGAATGTTTGGTGATGGGCATAGTCATACCCACAATGTCAGCTTCCTGGAAAGCATCGGTACCGATGACTGAAGATGCAACCTGTCCCGTAATCGCAACCATCGGAACAGAGTCCATGTTGGCATCTGCCAAGGGAGTCAACAGGTTTGTAGCACCGGGACCCGATGTCGCTATGCAAACGCCGACGTTGCCCGTTGCAATAGCGTATCCCTGGGCGGCGTGACCCGCTCCTTGCTCATGGCGTACGAGAATATGGTTCAATTTTTCCGAATCAAACAGTGGATCATAGGTAGGAAGAATCGCCCCGCCCGGTAGACCAAAAATATCGGTGACGCCCAACAGCTCCAGCGAGCGCACAATCGCCTGCGAACCTGTCATTCGGATGGGTTCTGCTGAACCTGCTGTAATGGTTTCCTGCTGGTTGCTAGGCTGCGACGAACTTGATTCGTGGGGAGAAGTGGAGTTTCCCGTGGTCATACACGTTCCTCTGGGGTTGGCCATGAGCGTTGAACCCATAGCAAAGGTTTGGTTTTCTTCTACTGTTTCTCGGGTCTTCGGTTATTTAGATAATAAAAAACCCCTTTACTCTGGGGAGCGAAGGGGTGCGCAAGTTGGCATCAAAAATGACCTCTAGGCGCCCCTAGGCAATCACTAGAAGGTTAATGATTTGGTGAGTAGCAACTAGCATTTTCATAGTTTTAATACTGGTGGGGCACGCCACAAGTGTCAAAGGTGTCTCACAGTTCAAGATTGACCAGGTGTAGTACACCCGATGTTCATTTTTCAGAAAGTCATTGCTCTGATCTGCGCAAACTTTATTTTGCAGCCAGGATATGAGGACGAGGTGACGTCATATGTTCTCGCGGCGTAATAGTCGTTGGGCTTCTTATTCCAAAAGGTAGACTGGCACCCATGAACGAGCCATTACTCACTAGCGAAGAGGTCGGGAAGTCCCTCCACCCCGTTTTTGACACCCAAATTATCAATTACGGCGCCTACAACCTCGTCTTTGCCACAGGGTCGGCTATCTATCGAAATCCAGATATCGCCGCCGGGCAGAAGCCCGAGCAAAACCATTTCCTCATTGGCTACCGGGAACTTCCCCAAGAAGTTATTGTTGCCCCGGTTGAACTTCCAGCCGTCTCTGCCGCAGGCTCCCCCACGTCGATTGATAACACCAATGCGTTGCGAGCCTATGCAGTTGGGCCCCGCAGCTTAGGTTTGGAATCGACCAACGGCACATCGTTCTTTCTTCGCTTTCAAGAAAAAATGGAGGTTACGACGCCGGCGGGTTCGGGCATCCTCGACCAGCGCCTAGATCTTGAAGATTTCTTCAAATTTCTCGAAACTTCATGGCTAGAACCGTTTGAAGACTAATGCGGTCATAGGGTAAAGAAAATTTGCATAAAAAAGACCGGTTCTTTCGAACCGGTCTTTTTTATGTGGTGCGCCCCCTCGGACTTGAACCGAGAACCCATTGATTAAGAGTCAATTGCTCTGCCAATTGAGCTAGAGGCGCTTACCTGTTGCCTTGCAACGAATAAAAACTATACAGAGAACATGCGCTACAGCGCAAATTGAATTCATGCAAGATGCATCACATGAATTAACTTCATCAAAGAGTAGAAAATACAAAAAAACCGGTTCTTTCGAACCGGTTTTTTATGTGGTGCGCCCCCTCGGACTTGAACCGAGAACCCATTGATTAAGAGTCAATTGCTCTGCCAATTGAGCTAGAGGCGCTTGCCTGTTGTCTTGCAACGAATAGATACTCTACACAGGTATTTTAGTCTTGGCAACTCAGAATCATTCTATGTTGCCAAGGCCACAGGTTTCCGGGTTTATTCTTCAAAGTTGCTTGCCCGAGCCGACGCTAGCATCTCTGGGGTAATCACATCAAGAACTGCAGTGATGGGACCATCCTTAGGTTCCATCTGGACTTCAGATCCCTCAGAATCAAGACCGGTTGACTTTAAAGCAGTATTGCGCTCGTCTCGCAAAATGGCATTCGCGCCTTCCTGCCTCGACAGCTCGTGCACAATATTGAGCAACATCTCGCGAAACTTAGGGTCGGCAAGCCCTGCCGTCCCCGCCAGCGTGGTGTCGATATTCTCCGCTCGCTCCAAGACCTCCTTACCTTGGGGAGTAATCCCCAAGAGATAACTCCGTCGATCTACGGTATTGCGGGTTCGATAAATGTGACCGTAAGATTCCAACCGGGCAAGAGTTTTGCCCATTGTCTGTGCTTGAACGCCCACAATAGACGCCACATTCACCTGCGAAATGGTCCCTGCCTTGGAAATAACTCCCAAAGCGGTGACACCCGCATGTGTGAGACCGAGTTCTTTCAGCTGGTTATTCCAGCTATGCTCCAGCATTCGTGCTGCAGTAGATAACAAACGATTTATTGACCAATTACCAATATCAGGCATGGCAACATTATAAGGACACACAACTAAAAATAGTAAGCAAGCGGAGCTTTTTTATTCAAAATTTATGTTTTTCACGACAATCAGAGGGGCTCTGGAGAAAAAATATATGGGCGCGCGAGAAATCAATCGATAAAATAAGTCTCGATATGCAACCTGTTCTCGATGGAGAAATGTTAATGACGCACCTAACCCCAGGCACTCCCGCCCCCGATTTTTCCCTCTATGATGCCGAAAACAAACTTCATACCCTCAGTCAGTTCAAGGGACAGAAGGTAATTCTTTATTTTTACCCCAAAGCTTCCACTCCCGGCTGCACCACTCAAGCCTGTGATTTCCGAGATAATATTGCCTCGTTAGCATCCCACGGCTATCAAATTTTAGGCATATCACCAGATGCCCCCGCAGCCCTGGAAAAATTTCGAACAGAGAATGACCTCAATTTCCCGCTACTTTCCGATGAAGATCACAGCGTTGCCGAAGCATACGGCGCGTGGGGCGAGAAAAAGAACTACGGTAAGACTTATGTGGGGCTTATCCGATCCACATTCGTCATCGATGAAAACAGTGATATAGAACTAGCTCAGTACAATGTGCGCGCCAAAGGTCATGTATCTAAGCTGCGCAAAGATTTAGCAATTGATCCACGCTAGATTCAGTTCTTCGACCATGTGCAAACTATCTCGTCTTCGGGTTTGAAGAGTCTCTAGCTATGCTGTAGTATCTCTTAGGTACTTCGGTTTCGCCCGAAGAAATGCGCGAGTGGTGAAATTGGCAGACACGCAGGATTTAGGTTCCTGTGCCTTACGGCGTGAGGGTTCAAGTCCCTCCTTGCGCACCAAGTTTTGAAGAGCCCATCCAGAGCGGATGGGCTCTTTTGCTTTATATACAATGAAGTATGCAGATTTTTCCGCTCTCATCATCGGTGGAACAGTGCACCAAGCCGATCATGCCTGAAAGGTGAAAAAATTGGGTCAGCATTTTACGCGGCGTCGTATGTTGCAGCTAAGCGGTCTCCTCACCGCAGGAATCAGTTTGAGCGCCTGCTCCTCCGAAAATTCCTCCGCCGATAGCCCTACATCTGCCCATCCGGTAACCTTCCGTTTTGCTAATGCCGCAGAAACATCCAGTCTGGACGTCGGAACCTCGGGCACCTTAGAAACAGCGCGAATTTCCGCGCAAATTTTAGAACCGCTCGTGCGTGCGAACATCAACACCGGTGAACCCGAAGCTTCACTTGCCTCTGACTGGTCTGTTTCAGACGATTACCGCACCTACACTTTCACGCTGGTCTCTGGAGTGAAGTTTCAGGACGGCACAGATTTCAATGCCGCTGCAGTCGTCAAAAATTACCAGCGATGGGTCTCTGTCTCCCAGGACACCGCATCAAACTCCCACATCGAATATCTGCAAATACTGAGCTCTCTCAATTCCAAGGATGGCAAAACACCGCTAGTCACCGATTGCCAGGAACACGAGGGGAAAGTAATCTTCACTCTCTCCCGCCCATCGGCTTCTTTCCTCCGTGCACTCACTCAGCCAGCATTCGGCATCTGCGCGCCATCTGCCCTCACCAAAAATCTCTCGCTCAAAAAATTTCCTGTGGGCACCGGCGCTTATACCATGACCTCGTGGGATGGCCGCGCCGCCCAGCTCGACTACTACACCGGATTTAGGGGCGACAAACCCACCGTAGAACGTATTATCTTCACCGCCATCCCCGATGCGGAAAAACGTTTTGTGGCAATGCTGAACGACGAAGTAGACGGCTACGACCTGGTAGGTGGAGATAACTACGTAGAACTAGCCCGCCACGGCAAACTCACCCAGCCAAGAGACCCCTACTCCATCTGCTACATCAGCTTTAACCTGCAAAACAAGATTCTCTCTAGCCGGGAAATGCGCTCAGCCATCGCTCACGCCGTCGACCGAAATTTCTTGGTCAAGAAGTATTTCCCCCAGGGTACAAACGTTGCAGTAGATTTTCTGCCGTCCTTGTTCATGATGAAGAACGAAGACACCTCGGCGTATTACACGCATAAAACCGATATCACTGCAGACCGCCTGAAAGAGGCAGGCTACAAGGGCGAGGCCATTGAGTTCTACTACCCCACCGATGTTTCTCTGCCGTGGATGATTTCACCCGAAGTTATTTTTGCATCCATCTCAGCTGACCTTGTCAAAGCAGGCATCAATATTACGCCTAAACCGGTGTCGTGGACCGATGGGTATCTCGATATCATCAGCAAACCCAGCGAAACACGAGGTTTAGCACTGACTGGGTTTGTTGGCTCCTACCGCGACCCCAATGCCTTCCTCTCGCGCGTACTGGCTCCGACGTCGGAAATTATTTCTCAGGCAGAGAAGACTAAAGCAGTGGCACCCGATGTCGATGTTGAAGCTAGCCCCTTGCCTGTACCCACACCCTCAGCAGCAGAAAAAGACCGGGAAGAGCTGGTAGTGAGCTACCGCGAAATACTCGAAGCGATTCGCAACGCTGACCAGTTGATTGATGACCAGGAACGGAAAGAAGCTTACACAGCCATCAATCTGAAGGTTGCCCAGCTCATGCCCGCTTTTCCGCTGTGCTATCCCGTATCCGCAGTAGCTTTGGGCCAGCGCGTTAACTACTACCCGCTGAGTGCTACCGCGGTCTCAGAATTTGCCTTAGCAAACGTCAAACCCTAAGCGATATCCAAAAATCGAGCTTCATAAGTCTGCCTGTTATTTCCTCCACGCCACAGAACGAGTTAGTCTAAAAATAAAGGCGTGCTGAATCACGCAACATCGGTGCCTGATGGCGCCGCAGACGAAATTATGGGAGTTTAGCGTGGCTAACTACGAAACCACCGACGTCGTCCTTGTAGGTGGCGGCATCATGAGCGCGACACTGGGTGTGTTGCTCAAAGAACTAGAACCTTCCTGGAATATTGTGCTCCTGGAACGCCTCGATCAGGTCGCCCAGGAATCGTCTAATCCCTGGAACAACGCCGGTACCGGACACTCCGCTCTGTGCGAGCTGAACTATGCTCCTGCCGCAACAGATGGCACTGTCAGCACATCCAAAGCCTTGGGCATTAACGAGCAGTTCCAGGTATCCCGCCAATTTTGGGCAACTTTGGTTGAAGAGAAAAAACTCAAAGACGCACAGTGGATTAACCCCGTTCCGCATATGTCCTTAGTATTTGGCGATGCGCACTCAAAGTACCTCGCTGCACGCAATGAAGCGTTTAAAGCAGAAAAGTTATTTGAGCGTATGCAGTTTTCCACCGACCCTGAGCAAATTCGCCAGTGGGCTCCACTGACGATGGAAGGTCGCGACCCTTCAGTTCCTGTAGCTGCCAGCTGGTCGCCCGAGGGTACCGACGTGGATTTCGGTGCACTTACCCAGAATCTCGTGAACTACCTTGTATCGCAGGGCATCGAGGTGCGCTACGGTCAGGAAGTCACCAACGTCACCCAGGAAAGCGATAAGTCCTGGACTATCAACGTACAGAACCGTTTGCGTAAAGGTGATTCTTCCAAGATTCGTGCGAAGTTCCTCTTCCTCGGTGCCGGTGGTGGCGCTCTCCATCTACTTCAGAAGTCAGGCATCAAAGAGGGAAAAGGATTTGGCGGGTTCCCTGTATCCGGTCTTTTCCTACGCAACACCAACGAAGCAACGGCAGATCTGCACAACGCCAAGGTCTACGGTCAGGCATCTGTGGGCGCACCTCCCATGTCCGTACCGCACCTCGACACCCGCTACGTTAACGGCAAGCGCTCCCTATTGTTCGGCCCCTACGCCGGTTTCAAAACGAACTTCCTCAAGCAGGGTTCCTTGCTTGACCTACCCCGCTCGCTACGCCTGGACAACCTCTACCCCATGATGAAGGCTGGCTTGGACAACATGGACCTCACCAAGTACCTCATCGGTGAGTTGTTGAAGAATCAAGAGTCACGGGTGCGTTCTCTGCGCGAATATTACCCCGAGGCAGTGGGCGGAGATTGGGAGCTCATCACCGCCGGTCAGCGCGTGCAGGTCATGAAGAAAGACGCCCAAAAGGGCGGTGTGCTCCAGTTCGGCACTGAGCTCATCTCTTCTGCGGATGGTTCTATTGCAGCTCTCTTGGGTGCTTCCCCCGGTGCTTCAACTGCTGTTCCCATCATGCTCCGCTTGGTACAGCAATGCTTCCCTGATCGCTTTAGCACCTGGGAACCCCGTATTAAAGAATTGGTCCCTGCCTTCGGAACCAAGCTCAACGATAACCCCCAGCTTGCCGATGAAATCATGAGCCACACTGCTCGTGTACTTGGAATCAACAACTAAGCGCTGGAGAACCTACTCCATTGAGAGCCCATCATGACAGGTCCGAAACACTGAAGCGTTTCGGACCTGTTCTTTCCCAAATAAAATCATTGATATTCTTCTACCCGCGCTTCAGAATTCACGGTGAATACATAGGGTAAGCTAACTTAGTACTCACCAGCTCCTGTACTTAATGAAGAGGATTTTATGGCAACCCTTGATGAGCAAACTGTCAAGAGAGCTCAAACGGATCACGAATCTACCCAGAGCAAATCAGACAAGCTCTCCAGCGTCTCAGCTTCAAACTGGGGCTACATTTTTAAACGATCTTTTAATAAGTTCTTGGCGGACGGCTCCACCGACCTAGCTGCAGCCCTCACCTACTTTGCAGTGCTCTCCATTTTCCCTGCGCTGCTGGCTATTGTTTCAACCTTAGGTGTGTTTGGGCAGGGCGACGCCACCGCTAACGCAATTCTTAAGTTCCTCGGCGATTTTGCACCCAAGGACATCATGCCTCTGGTGGAAGAACCTATTCGAAACCTCTCCTCCAGTAGCGGTGCAGGGCTTGCTCTAATTATCGGTATCGTGGGTGCCCTCTGGACCGCGTCAGGTTACGTGGGTGCCTTTGGTCGTGCGATGAATAAGATCTACCGAGTCACCGAAGGACGCCCCATTTGGGTACTTCGCCCTTGGAATTTACTGATCACCGCAGGGTTAGTTCTGCTGGTTGTTCTGATGATGCTTGTTCTGCTACTCAGCGGATCAGCCCTTGATTTCCTCAACAACATCATTCCCGGCGTCGATCTTTCGGGCTTTACAGCGGTATGGCTGTGGGTTCGCTGGCCCGTTATCTTCGTCATCGCGGTAGCGCTCATCGCGTTGCTCTACTACGGCACTCCTAATATCAAGCAGCCTAAGTTCCACTGGCTCTCCCCCGGCGCACTTATTGCTTTGATTACCATGGGTATTGCAGGAGTTGGCTTCACTTTCTACGTGACCAACTTTGGCAAATACAATGCCACCTACGGAATGATCGGCGGCGTCATCGTTCTGTTACTCTTCCTCTGGATTATGAACAATGTCTTGCTCTTCGGTGCACAGATTGATGCCGAAATTGAGCGTATCCGTGAACTTCGCGCAGGTATCCGTGCTGAAGAAACTCTTACCTTAGAGCCTCGCTCAGACACCATGGCTTTGAAGAACATCGAAAAGCAGGACAAGCTGGTTGAAGAAGCACGCGCCATCCGCTTGAAGAATAACGGTGTTGACTTTGAGCAAAAGGCAAAAGATTTAGAAGATTCTGAAAAGTAAACAGTTCTTTTCTATCAGGTCTTTAACCAGATGAGGTGGGTTCCCCCTAGCCGGGGAGCCCACCTTTTCTATTAGAGTTGGGAACATGACTACGTTTCCTCCTGTGGAGTACACCAGCTATCCTTCGCCCCAGCAGGGCGCTCCGATTGTCGTCCTGATTCACGGATTTGCCGCAACCGCCGAGCAGGTCTGGATCAAGACCGGTTGGATTCGCAAGTTACAAGCTCAGGGTTTGCACTGCATCACCGTGGGTTTGCCGTACCATGGGCAGGACTTTTTGCGGGACGACGCGCGGTCAGCCAGCACCGCGCAGGGCTTCGAAAAGTCTGCGCTCCCCGCCAAAGGTAAAACGTATACAGCCGCAGTTGAAGGTGCTCTTTTTCGGTTGAGTCAACAAGTCGGGCATCCCCTGCATGTGGTGGGGTTCTCAGCAGGGGCTCGTATCGCTTGGGAATTTGCCATTAATCACCCCGAGAACGTCAGAACTGTCACCGTGGCTGGGTTCCCCCAAAAAAACCATATCGAGGACTTAAAGAATTACCTCAGCGGACGTCAGCATGAAGCGATTGACACCGTTTTTCGCCAACTCATTGACCAATCGCCCATCACCACCGAGGGGCTATTGCAGTTCGTCTCAGCACCCCACGAAGGCGAATTTGACCCTGCCCAGCATCACCCCAAAGTCCCGACCCTTGTTGTGGGTGGCACAGCAGATACAGTCTCTGGAAACGGAGATTGGCTGTATGAGGCACTAGAGATAACTGATGTCCCCCACCGCAGAGAAATTCTCTCCGGACGGGATCACATTAATGCGCTCACCAGCGGCATATTCAAGAAAGCCGTGATGCAGTGGATTCAAGAATTTGAGCCGTAAATCATTCCTCTTCGCGTGAACTGAACTTATCAGAATGCTGAGGATTAGATACGATTGAAAAACAATTTTTATGTTTGCTCCATGAAAGGATGATTAATGCATCAGGTTAAAGCAGTAGTCGTTATGGCAAAGAATGAACCTGCCACCGTTACCACAATCAATGTTCCAGATCCCGGCCCCGGTGAAGTACTCGTTCAGGTCAAATCCTGCGGCGTCTGCCAAACGGACCACCACTACATCGAAGGCGGCGTAGGAGACAACTTCCCCTACCTGCTGGGCCATGAATCAACCGCTGTTGTAGAGTCAGTGGGCGAAGGTGTCACCCACGTAGAACCCGGTGACCTCGTCATCCTCAACTGGCGTGCGGTATGCGGCGAATGCCGCGCCTGTAAGAAAGGGCAGTTGCAGTACTGCTTCAATACCCATAATGCTACTCAAAAAATGACTCTTGAAGATGGCACTGAACTAGAAGCAGCTCTAGGAATTGGGTCCTTTGCGGAGAAAACCCTGGTTGCTGGTGGACAGTGCACCAAGATTGATGCCGATATTGACGAAAAAGATTATGCGGCAATTGGTCTTCTAGGTTGCGGTATTACCGCCGGTGTGGGGGCGGTACTCAACACCGGCGAGCTCAAACGCGGTGAATCGGTTGCTGTAATTGGTTGTGGCGGCGTCGGTGTTGCAGCTATTGCCGGTGCCAAACTAGGGGGCGCTACCACCATCATCGCTGTGGATGTGGACGACACTAAGCTCACCCGCGCCAAGGATCTCGGCGCCACCCATACCATCAACTCAACCTCAACCGATCCGGTAGAGAAAATTCGTGAACTGACCGATGGCTATGGCGCTGACTTGGTCATTGACGCCGTCGGCATCAAAGAGACCTTCCAGCAGGCGTTCTATGCCCGTGACCTCGCCGGACGAGTCGTACTGGTGGGCGTTCCCTCCCCCGGTACCTCCTGGGATATTCCCCTCGACGACGTCTTCGGCCGTGGGGGATCCATCAAATCAGCATGGTATGGGGATACTCTGCCTTCGCGTGATTTCCCCATGTTCGTCGACCAGTACCAACTAGGTCGTTTGCCCCTCGATCAGTTCGTGACCGAGCGAATTTCTCTCGAGGATGTCAATGATGCCTTTGAGACCATGAAGACCGGCAAGGTGCTTCGTTCGGTTGTGGAACTTTAGGAGACAACAATGAGTGAAAAAATTGAAAAAGTTGTAACGACGGGAACCTTTTCACTCGATGGCGGAACCTGGGACGTTGAAAATAACGTCTGGATTATAGGCAACGAGAAATCGGTGATTATCATAGATCCCGCTCACGACGTCGATAAAATTTCGAAAGCAGTGGACGGTCGAAACGTTGAAAAGATTCTGCTTACCCACGCCCATGATGACCACATTGGTTCAGCCAAAGAAGCCGCAGACCGTTTTGAAGCACCGGTCTACCTCAATTCAGCAGATCGGCAACTCTGGGAAATGGTGTACCCCAGCTGGGATTTTGACGAAGATCTCGCCGAAGGAACTCTTCTGAGCATTGGTGATACTGAACTTCGAGTGCTTGAGACACCCGGTCACTCCCCTGGCTCGGTATGTTTTTACGCGCCAGATTTGAGCTGGGAGAACTCTGACGGTGTCGTCTTCAGCGGAGACACGCTGTTCCAGGGCGGTCCCGGAGCAACCGGTCGCTCGTTCAGTGATTTCCCCACTATCCTCAATTCGATTACGGGAAAATTGCTGGTGTTGCCTGATTCCACTGCGGTTCTCACCGGTCATGGTGAGGAAACAGGAATCGGGCTAGAAGCCGGCGATGTCGAAGAATGGACCAAGCGCGGTCACTAACCGTCAGCGTTTTCTTTGAGAATAAGCAAGGAGCTCAGCACGATGGTGCTGAGCTCCTTGCTTATTCTTATTTATTCTTAGGCCTCTCCAGCTGGAGAAGATGCAGTCTCTCTTCATAACGCCGCCTCCATTGGAAGCCAAAGAGTTGCCCGGTGCAAAAGAACAGAGTGGCAGCAACAAGTGGAACCAGTAGAGACGCCGATTGACCTGTCATATTGCTCATCGGCACTGCCCATACGTACCCCAGAGCTAGTCCACCGATGTATGTGGATTGAGTGCTGGAATGGGCCAAGACGATGTTTCCCCGGGCAGAGAGCCTGGTAATAATCGTGTCCATACACATCAGGGCAGCACCGATAGCGCAGCCAAAGAAGATGAGCACGAAAATCGTCCAGAAAACCGCACGCGGTAACGAGAGTGTCAGAGTTGCCATCACCAATAAGCCGGAAATCAGTAACCAGCCTTCCCATGTGGCAAACCGTTGAAGGTTTCCCACCAGGAAAAGGCAGGTCACAGCCCCTGCAACTCCCATAATCCCCAGATAGATACCTACGGTTTCTAGGGTTTCAGTTTGTACTGCCCGAATCACTAATGCGGACTGCGTTGCCCCGATGGCGATACCTAGAAAAGTTGCCCCCAACATCGGCAACCAGCCCAGTTGCTGGCTGTCTTTTCCTAAATCTTCCACGCGCGGTTCGGAAGTTTCAGAACCTAATGATTGGGGGTTCAGCGCTGATGGCTTCCATAACACGAACATCATGCCCACCACGTTGATGACGATGACGGCGAACAGGGAGGATTGAACGCCACCTAAAATGGACACCAAACCCACAATCGCAGCAGCGACCGGTAGGGCTATCACGTCAAGGATTGATTCAAACGCTGAAGCATAAATGAGGTTGTTGCGATACTTGACTTCCTTATACTGACCACCCCAAAACAAACGCATAATCGAACCTAGAGGGGCGGTCGTGAGACCAGCAAGAAGGGCAGCCAGAAGCAACAAAATAATTGATCCACCAGCACCTGACGTCGTAAACCTGCCGGTCTGAATCATCAAGAAAGCCACGGCTGGAATATTTAGTGTTGCTGCAACCATCAGAACTCGGCGGTACCCGACCCTGCGAGAGAGATTGCGGTAGGTTCGTTGCGTTGCTGCGGAGCTCAGCGCCACCAGACCTGCAGCATAGGCACCCAGTGAAACTTCTCCCGTTTGATGTGCCATCACCAGGAGCACCGACAGAGCAATCATGAAAGACGGCAGACGCATCAAAATAGAAAAGACCAAAAGTTGACGATCAACGGGGCGGTAGCTCTCCCTCAGTTGCTCCCGCATAGCCCGAGTCTTTTGCCAAATCTTCTCACTGCGTCGTCTTTTTCTGCCGGAATTAGCTGGGGATTCTGCAGGCCGAGTATCTGAGGTCATCTCACGGGCGAGGTGTTTCAAGGGTTGATCCTTCCGGTGAGGTACTGAGCGTAATATGCAAGGGAATTCGATTCTTCATCTCAGCCACGTGCGAAATGAGACCAATCACGCGGCCACCTTCTCGCAAATTATCGAGTGTACCCATCACTTCTTCCAGTGTGGATTCATCGAGCGTACCGAATCCTTCGTCTACAAATAGCGTATCAATTTCGATACCGCCGTTGCGCTGTTGGACGACGTCCGCCAGCCCCAGTGCGAGCGCCAATGAGGCCATGAAAGTCTCGCCACCGGAGAGGGTAGCGGGAGTGCGTTCTCTCGCAAGCCAGCTATCGAAAACGGCGATTTCTAGACCAGATTTGCCCCGCCCTGTTTTGGCATCGGTGTGGCGCAGCTTGAAGCGGCCATGCGTCATGCTTTCCAGATGCAAGGTGGCTGCGAGCGCTACCTCCTCCAGTTGCGCTGCCAGCACAAAGGTGGTGAGAGACATAGCAAGACGGTTATCGGTTGTATTGCCTGCTGCAATATCGGCAAGACGGCGGTGCATCTGAGCGGTCTCAATGAGCTTTTCGTTGCGGGCCGTGATACGCGTATGTTCTGCCCGCAGTTGCTGAAAACTATGGTGGGCACTGGCGAGTTGCGTTTCCCAGCGGATGAATTGTTCGCCGATGTGCTGGGTTTTTTCGAGTTGTTCGGTGAGGAGCTCGCATTCTTCAGCGGTGGGGGGCTGCATCCCCATTTCTTTGTTTTCTTTGATGTCTTGTTGTGCTGGGGTATCTAGTCGTGCTTGGATACCACTGAGTGTGTTGCTATAGGTGGTGATTTCTTCTTCGAGCTGGGTCAGAGTTGCCGCGGACAGGGCGCTTTCCCGGATTTCTGACTCCCCTGTGAAGATTGAGTCCTGTAATTTTGCCTGGGAAAGCGTTTGTTGATCGACTTCTACCTGGTGAGCGTGCACATAGTCATTTCCTGTTTTTTGGAAGTTTTTGAGCAGAGGCAGTAGCCGTTGAAGGCTGCGCAGAGTGTTTGCCCAAGATAATTCGGTGCGATGAGTTTCAAGGTGGGTTCGTTCTAACTGATGTTGTTCTTGGAGTACCTTTATTTCTGATTCGAGACGGGAAATTTCAAGTGTCTTCTGTCGCATCTGTTGGGCGGTGGACTCTTGTTGGTCCTTCAGCTTTGTTGCTGCGTTTTTGAGTTCGGTAGCACGGTGGACACGGTGCTTTAGTTCTTCTAAACGTGCTTGTGCCTTATTGAAGTTGTCGAGGGCTTGTTCGACGTCGATAGCACCCACCTCTTGGAGATTTTCTGCTGTGGCCCGGGCGGCGGTGAGTTGAGTTTGGGTTTCTTGGGCTTCTACTTCTGCAGCATTTCGCGCGACTCGGGCATTCTTGACCTCTGATTCTTCGACCAGTTCTTGTGTGACCTCTCCTGCAGCAGGACGTGGGTGCTGGCAAGAACCACAGACGGGGCATGGTTGGTTGTCTTCGAGTTGGTTTGCTAAGGATTGAGCTGCTTGTGCGTAGCGAAGATTTTGAAGCGCTTCCGCGTGGTGCGCCAGCTTTTGCCTGTTTTGTTCGGCGACTTGGGCTTGTACAACTTTGCGCTCTAGCTTTTTGAGATGCTCGTCTAGCTGCCGTGAAAGTTCTACTACTTTTTGAGTGCGGTCGAAGGCTCCGGTGAATTCGGCGAGTTCAATTTCTGCCCGATGGAGACTCTCTTGCTCTTTTTCGAACGTGGCAAGTTTTTGCGCTGATTGTTCTGCTTGTTGCTCTAATACTTGAACTTGCTTTTCATGGTCGTTCCGGCGCGCTTGCAGTTGAAGAACTTGCTCTTCACCCTGTTGAAGCTTCTTTTCCCGTTCTATCAGCTGTTCGGTGAACCCCGCTCGCTGTTTGATATCGTCATAGAGCGTTTCGAGTTCGGCAGAAGTATCCGGAGTGAAAACCTCATTTGCTACCGAGTGCAGCTTTTCTCCTGTTGACTGCGCGGGAAGCGTTTTGAGCCAGGGGTTAAGCTGCATTTCGTGGAGAAGGGGTGCTTGAGCTTGTGCGAAATGATTTTCCGCCTGAATTCTCTTCTTCTCTGCTTGGTTTGCTGCATCAAAGAGCGGCAAAATCTGCACTGCAGCGTGCGCGCGTTTCACCTTATGGCGCTTCTGCTTGAAACCTTCCTCCTGGCTCTTGAGACGTTTGAGTGAAGCGCTGAGTTCTTCGAAAATTTCCCACTGTCTCTTGGATTCGTTGAGTCGTTGCACTTCAGTGCGAAGTGTGTTCACCTTTTCTATAGAGAGCCCATGGGCCGTGCGCACCACATCTAGCGCCTGTTCAATTCGGTGTTCAGATGCAGCCAGCTCCTCCCCCAACGTCGGGTTCTGCCCCTGGTCAGAGTACTCTGTGGAAATTTCCTCCAACAGCAAGTCTGTCAAACGCGCTTTGTCTTGTTCCTGCGCTACCGGCGCCAGTTGGCTTTCGAACCGCTCTTTCACATCATCTAAGGCAGAGCTTTCTAAGGTTTGCTCCGAGCGATCAGCAATTTTCTCTACATCGTGCAGAGCCCTCTCCGCCTTCAACCCGCTCTCTTTTGCTCGCCGAATAAGTTCCTGCTGTACCCGCTCAAAGGTAGCAGTGGGGAACAACCGTTTGAGTAGTTCTTCTCGATCAGCCGATTTACTGGTCAGGAACCGGGCAAATTCGCCTTGGGGTAACAGCATAACCTGAGTAAATTGCTCACGATTCAACCCGATGAGTTCAGTGATGTATTTCCCTGCCTCATCGTTTCGCTCTGCCTTTGTTTCCCACTGCCCGGGCTGCTCGGGGTTTTCACGCTCCACAAGCACTTTGGCCTGTTGGGTAAGCGTTCCTGTACCCCGCTTTTTGGGGCGCTCCCACTTGGGCGAGCGCTCAATACGCAGGTGAGCTGAACCGATGGTGCATTCAAGTTCGACGCGCGGTTCCACACCATCTGCAGCAAAGTGGCTCTTGAGCTCTGGGCGAGCTAGCGAAGTAGTGCCATAAAGAGCGAAACAAATGGCATCCAAAATGGAGGATTTTCCCGAACCGGTAGGGCCATTAAGCAAGAAAATTCCAGCCTGATTGAGTTCTTCGAAATCAATATCGACGGTATGGGGAAAGGGACCATAAGCGGTCAACCTCAGGTGGTGGATTCTCATGCGGAAACTTCCTCTGCTTCTACAGCCGTGCACACGTCGTGCACATAGGACACTTCATCGGGTGTGAGTTCGCTACCGCGAACGTGTCCGAAAAAGTCAGTACAGACTTCTTCGATATTCATGGTCTGCGAAACTCGCTGCGCATAGGCGCGGGTATCTCTCTGTGCTGGATGCGCCGGATCAAAATATAGTTCCGCTACCGTCTCAAACCGTTCCCGAAGTTTTTCGAGAGCACCTAAAGGTCGCACGTCGTCAGTGATATAAATCCGACAAATGGATTGCTCAAAGGGGGTGTAGGTCTTCTCCGTGCATAGCTCAGCCAACGTACCCCGCAGCGTTTTCAGAGAAAGCTTGTTTTTCCAGATAACTTCAGAAATCTCTACGATGCCCTCGGTCTCAATATCGAGTAGCCAAGCGCCCTTGCGGTGGTTTTCCTCAGAGAAAGAGAAAGCCAAAGGTGAGCCGGAGTAACGGATAGTATCGGTTAGCTTTTGCTTACCATGAATATGGCCTAGAGCAACGTAGTCAAAATCCCTGAACACCTGAAAATCTACGGTCTCAATACCTCCGACGGCGATATTTCGTTCCGATTCGGTCGGTTGAGATCCGCTGGCAAAGCAATGAGCCATAGCGATGCTAACGGTATCCTGCGGCAACTCTTCCTTGCGCTGCCGGGCAGCGTTGAAGGTATGTTCTAGGACATCGCGGTGAGTAGGGGCGACGCCAAGCCGTCTGCCCATTGACCGCGGTTCAAGATAGGGAGCGGCAAAAATTGCAACGCTTACCCCGCCTTTTTCGAGAAGCACGGGCTCGTTACTTTGCTCCACCTCTGTTTGAAAAAATACCCGCTGCCGCGCCAGGAGTTTAGAGGCAAAGCCTAGCCGCGCAGCCGAATCATGGTTGCCGCTACTGAGCACCACCGCGCACCCCAGCTCGCTCAATTCTTCAAGGGTTGCGGAAAGCAATTCAATGGTTTCGGTACGCGGTTGCGCCTGATCATAAACATCACCGCTCACCAAGACCGCATCGATATTTTTCTCTTTCACGGTTTCTACTAACTCCATCAAGAACTTCTCGCTGATGTCATGCAGAGACAGCCCATGAAAAGATCTGCCCAGGTGCCAATCAGAGGTGTGCAAAATACGCATAGTTCTAATCTATGCCAAAAAGATAAGATAGGTGCATGACTTCGACTTTTCAGCCCGCACCTCAAATCACCCACCCCGCTTTCGCCCAGGCTTGCTCGGCGTCGCTTGATGCACTAGCGAGCGCGGATGCGGCGCTGCATCAGAGCAAAATCCCCTCCGATGAAACCTGGTTTGCGCTGTATCAGCTAGATGGGCTCAACGAAGTCTTAGAATGGAACAACGAGGGTGTAGCCGCCGATGAAACCGCGTGTATCTGGCTTGCGCTTTTGCGCATGATTCGCACGGTTCACAGTATCTCCCCCGACGGCGCACCTTTTGCCTTAGATCGGGCAATCGACTCCCTGACTCCGCACAGCTGTAGCGGCCACATCGATGCGACCATCATGAAAGCACTGAACCAGAACGACATGCAGCTCCTGGAGAAGAACATCAATGCTGAGGCACAGGACGGCGGATCGCTCGTTCGCTCAGCCATGATGGGCTTTCTACCGGTGGAGGATCCCACCACCGTAGCGGTATTGACCGCTCGCGCAGCGGCCTTGACCCACGGTCATGAGCAAGAAATATTCAGTGCAGTTGCAGTCGCTCTTCTGGTGCGCTCGCTCCTGGCGGGCGTCACTGATGGTCAGCAGCGCTCCGAAGATGGACTTCTAAGCCAGGCGTTGGAGGCAGCCGCGGATTGGTTCGTCCGGTTGCCGCTTCCCCAGCTCCCTGGCCGTGGAGAAGAGATTGAGAAGATTCTGCGAGATGCTCTCAATTCTCCCTCGGAGGTTCGGATTCAAGATAGCTCAGCCCCAGTCAATACTGCCGGTGCGATACTGAAGGAATCCATCATCCTGGCTTTTTCTATGTTGAGTACCTCTGAAATACCGGATTCGAAGCAATCCACTCAAGCTATTCCCACTGGTACTGTGCGCGCTCGTCTGCTGGCGACTTTCTTCGCCAGCATCGCCCGCCCACATCAAGCCTTCTCAGCTTCAGAACAGGTAGAGCCCAACCATCCAGCAATTCACAGTGTACTGGAGAATTTCTTCACTCAAGTGGGAGCCAGTTCCTTAGCAGCTTAGATTTCTTCGCGGTGATCCATCAGCCAGTTATCGGCTCGTTCCACAGCCAACCGCACAATCGCCCCGCCCATGCCATTATGCATAGAATAAGCGACAGCTTCTAAGGCTAATTTGCGCGAGATAGTTTTGGCTCTCTCTAGCTCAACAGAACTCAATGATTTCTTGAGCGAATCCCAGCCATACCAGTTTCCCAGCGAAGCCCAGTCATAAGCGGGATCAGCTATGCATGCGTGATCCCAATCAATCAAGCCCACCAACCGGTCACCGTTCCACAGGATATTGTGACCGGCTAAATCATTGTGAATCAGCCGAGGTTTCATTGGCTCCAGCTCTAAAACGTTCTCAATAATCTTGTGAGCGTATGGGCGGTTGCTCCGCAACAGCTGAGGAACCACCTCATCTTGGAGTGTCCCGACCCAATCCTGACCGCCCCAGTGACAATGCGGCTGATCCAGGTAAGGCTCCATACCGGTGTAATCAATCGAGTGTAAATCTCGAAGCATATGCGATAGAGCTTTTGGCGAAGCCGGGCCCGGATTCTTTGGTTCACCCTTGATCCAGTGCAGCCCCACCGCCGTCATTCCATTGCGCGTAATGGTTCGAGTAATCGGACGAGGCACAGCAAAAGAAAGACCTGTGGGTAATCGACGAAGTGTTTCCGTACGCCTGGCCACTTTAGCCCCAGAGTCAGGAGTCTTAGCAACGCGGACGCTCAGTCGCCCCTCCATGTTAATGACGAAGTGGGCTGACCCTCCTCGGCGCACGTCCCATCGGTCGCGGGCAACGTTGAGACCCGCTTGACGCATAACGGCATCCACCACAGGCGCAAAATTGGCTTGGTCTAGGTGAGCTCGATGCATGGTTTTCTCAACCCCAAATAATAAGAACTCTCACGACGTTGTGGAAAGTCCCACAGGCAGCACCGGTCAGGCGCCACCTTGCGGTTTACGATTCAAGTGCCTGGCGAAGATGCGGGATTAAAGCGGTGAACGCACGAGCGCGGTGGCTCATAGAATTCTTCACTTCTGCCGGTATTTCAGCACATGATTTTCCAGCATACTCCTCCGTGAGCTCCGATGGAGCCAAAATGGGGTCATAACCGAAGCCGCCTTTGCCGGCGGGCTGGCGCAAGAGTCGGCCGGGCAACTCCCCGTATTCCACAGCTTCGGTTCCGTCTGGGGTCACCATTGTTGCTGCGCAGCAGAATTTTGCCCGGCGGTGGCTGTCGTCAATGTCTGAAAGCTGTGCCAGGAGCAAATTAATATTTGCCGCATCATCACCGTGGTTCCCAGCCCAGCGAGCGGAGAAAATCCCCGGAGCTCCTCCGAGCACATCAACTGCAAGCCCAGAATCATCGGCAATAGCAATCAACCCGGTAGCAGCAGATACTGCCCTCGCCTTTTTGAAGGAGTTTTCGGCAAAGGTAACGCCGTCCTCCACTACGTCGGGGGCGTTGACCGCAGTGGCATCGACCACGTCAGTATCTACGTTCAGACCTGGAATTTGTCCGCGTAAAATGTCACGGAGCTCGCGCAGCTTACCCTGGTTATGCGAGGCAAGAACAACTTTGGCAGGCATTAGGACTCCCCCAGAACCTGGCGCTGGATGGCAGCGAGTTCAGCGGTGCCTTCAAGCGCAAGATCGAGGAGCGCGTTAAGCTCATCGCGGTCGAAGGGAGCACCTTCAGCAGTTCCCTGCACCTCCACGAATTTGCCGTCGCCTGTCACCACCACGTTCATGTCGGTCTCAGCACGAACATCTTCAACGTAGGGCAAATCAAGCATGGGCACGCCGTCGATAATCCCCACTGAGATGGCGGAAACTGAGCCGGTCAGAGGCTGAGCTTTGGCACGAAGAATACCCTGACTCTTAGCCCACTGAATTGCTTCCGAAAGCGCTACATAAGCACCGGTGATGGATGCAGTGCGCGTTCCTCCATCTGCTTGCAGAACGTCGCAATCCAACACAACCGTGTTCTCACCAAGCGCTTTGGTATCGATGACGGCGCGCAACGAGCGGCCGATGAGGCGAGAAATTTCGTGAGTGCGCCCACCAATCTTTCCTTTGACAGATTCTCGGGAGGAGCGGGTGTTCGTTGCCCGAGGAAGCATCGCGTATTCAGCGGTGACCCAACCTTTGCCTTCGCCTTTGAGCCAGCGTGGCACTCCTTCGGTGAAGGAAGCGGTGCACAATACTCGGGTGTTTCCGAATTCAATGAGCGCCGACCCCTCGGCGTTCTTTGACCAGCCGCGGGTAATGGTGATGGGGCGCAGTTCATTGGTGGCGCGTCCGTCTGCTCGCTGAACGGTGGTGTTTTCTTGAGCCATAGTAGGTTATTCTCCTGTGAATGATTGAAGCGGGAAAAGTTTAGGGAAGTGTTTTGTTGATGACTTGCAGGGTTGTGGTCTGTGTCGGCGAGTCATCGGGGCGAGGATGTACCTGATAGGTGGCGCTGGTTTCTGCTACCCCAATGCCGCCGTCGAACATTTCTTGGGCTTCTGCAAGAATTTCTGCAGGGTCATTCCAGATGGGTAAGTGAGTCAGCAACAGGTTGCGGACGTTCGCCTCTTGGGCAGCAAGACCTGCACGTTTACCGCTGAGGTGGATGCCACGCAGGTGATCATCTCGACCTTCCTGATAAGCGGCTTCGCAAAGAAAGAGGTCTGCGTTTCGTGCAGCATCCACCAGCCCCTGGCAGGAATCCGTGTCGCCCGAATACGTCAGAACGGTGTGACCTTCTTCCGAATCGCATTCAATCCGCAGAGCATAGGGCTCTTTAACAGGATGCTGTACCTCATAAGGGGTTACCGTAAAAGGGCCAATCTTGATGGCTTGCTGGGGGGTCCAGGAATGGAAATCAAACTCGGTGTGCATACCGGTTTCCATCGTCAGCCCATGAGTGTTAAGAAGGTACTGGTGAATATCCGTGGGACCATACAACGGGATAGGGCCTTTGGGCCATCCACGTGGATCCCACTTCACTGCCACGTGTACACCAGATAAATCAATGCAGTGATCGGGGTGAAGATGGGAAATCAAGATGGCATCAATCTCTGAAAGATCAACATGCCGTTGCAGTACGCCGAGGGCACCATTGCCCATATCAACTAGTACTCGCCACGTTCGACCAAACTCGTCCGTGGCGGCAATCATATAGCAAGACGCCGGGGAAATAGAGCTGGGAAAAGAACCCGAGCATCCGATAACCGTCAATCTCATGTTTTGTCCTGTTCCAAGGCATTGTCAGGTGCGCCAAATAGTTCGGGCGCGATGGTTTTTTGGGCGTTGCTCAACATCTCTGGGGTGAGGGTCGCCAAAGAACCGGTGGGGAATTGCTGGGCCACTGAATCGGTTTGACGCACGGTAGCCACTTCGGGTCCTAAGAAGCGGCGTGCTAATTTCTCGAACGATTCTGTTTCCCCGGTGGCAAGAAAATCGTAATGGGTGGGGGTGTTATCGGTGCGTTCCATGTTATGGGCAACGAGCGCACGGTAAACGTCTTTTGCAGATTCTTCCGACGAAGAAACAAGCGTGACCGATTCACCCATAATGTATGAAATAACGCCGGTGAGAAGCGGGTAGTGAGTACACCCGAGCACCAGTGTGTCTACTCCAGCCTCTTTGAGGGGACGCAGATATTCTTCAGCGGTGGCTAGAAGCTCTGGGCCGGAGGTAATACCCCGTTCTACGAATTCCACAAAGCGTGGGCACGCCACTGAAAAAATATCATAACCGCTGACGGTAAAGGTGTCTTCATAGGCTCGTGATGTCACCGTTGCTTCGGTAGCAATCACACCGATTTTTCCATTGCGCGTAGCAGATACTGCCCGGCGTGCAGCAGGTTGAATTACCTCGACGACGGGAATCCCATAAACACGAGTGTATCGTTCTCGGGCGTCTCGAAGTACAGCAGCCGAGGCAGTATTGCAGGCAATCACCAGCATTTTCACTCCGGCATCTACCAATTCGTCCATAATGCGCAGAGCGTTAGCGCGCACCGAAGCTATCGGGAGAGGCCCGTAAGGGCCGTGGGCAGTGTCACCTACATAAATAATGTTTTCGTGCGGCAGCTGATCCATCACTGCGCGAGCTACGGTCAATCCTCCTACACCCGAGTCAAAAACGCCGATGGGCGCTGCAGGTGTAGGCTGCGCGGAAATGTGAGAGCCCCAAGGGGTCATTACTGTGGCGGTTTCTTCGTATGACATGCTATCTCTGAGAATACAGCGAGAATTTCTAAGACAGTGGAATTTGCATTACTTGCCCATGTTTCAGGGCGAATATCACGGTGTTATTCATTTAGTTCAGTGAATCCAACATGGCTTCCATGAGGGTATCGAGAAGCCAAGAGACAAAGTTATAAATTAGCGACATATAGTCTTCGATGTCTTCAACAGCATTCCAGTCGGTTTTTTCTGCAATGAGCTGAGCATCGTTTTCGTTCTGGATGTTGAGGCGGGCTGCGAGCGTCAGCCGAACATCATTGAGTGCAGCTGCCCATGCGCGGGCATGCTCGGCGTCGAGAACGACATCGAGTTTTTCTAAATCCATCGCGGCTAGTTGCAAGTAGCCAATTTTTTCCTGGCGCAGTGAAATCTCTGTATAACGACGGTATTCGTCGGCAACTTCTGGGTCGTCGCTCGCTACCGGGAGCATTCGTGCGAGCGCCGGGTCAGTGGGTGCTGAAACGTTTTCTGAAATACCTACCAACGCCGCTAGCGGGTCTTGTCCTTCGTCAGTATCGGGTTCGAGGGTGGTGGCGACATCGGTAAACAGCTTTTGGAGCAGAGATGCTTCTTCTGCATTAAAGCGGGCAGTCAGCCCTTTGCGGCCGCTCTTGAATCCTTGCGCCATTTATTCGCTCACCCTTTCAAAAGTTGCCCAGAGTCCCCAGCCGTGCATTGCTTGTGTGTGTTTTTCAGCTTCTTCGCGGGAACCGGTGAAAACGACGGTTTTTCCTTGCTCGTGAACCTGCATCATGAGGCGGTGTGCTTGGTCTTTGCTGAATCCAAAATAGGAGCGAAATACATAGGTTACGTAGCTCATCAGATTTACGGGATCGTTCCAAACAATGACTTGCCAGGGCACGCCCGGTGCAACCTCAAATTCTGTCTCTTGAGCGAATGCCGCTTCAAGAGCTTCCTGGGGTGCAGCTGACATGTAACAATCTCCTTATTTTCCCTTGCGTGAGCCTTTGGTTCAGCGGGTCATCTTTGACCACACCCTGTCTCTTTCCCTCAGCCTATCCTAAATCTGCCTTGAATTTACTCAGCTATTTTTCACTATTTGTTCATCTGCCGGTTGAGCCAGGGTTTAGTTTATTCTGCTGTTCTCAACACACGAAGCACTGAACATATTCCTCTAAGCGTTTTACCCGTAAAATATAGCCTGTGTCTAACTCAACAGCATTATTGACTGATCATTATGAGCTCACCATGCTCCAGGCCGCTTTGAAGTCTGGTGCCGCTCACCGCCATAGCTTCTTTGAAGTATTTACGCGTCGGCTCCCTGCCGGACGCCGGTACGGAGTGTTAGCCGGAACCGGCAGGTTTCTGGAAGGACTCAAGAATTTTAAGTTCGAAAAAGAAGAACTAGATTTCTTAGCGAACACTCACGTGGTGAACGATGAGACTCTGGAATATCTGAGTAATTTCTCGTTCAGCGGCAACATTTTTGGGTATGCCGAGGGTGAAGTTTATTTCCCGCACTCCCCCGTCTTGCAGGTGGAGAGCACCTTTGCCGAAGCGTGCGTACTTGAAACTTTCATTCTTTCTATCTTGAATTACGATTCCGCTGTAGCTTCTGCCGCTTCGCGCATGTCTCTAGCGGCGGGCAATCGCCCCTGTTTAGAGATGGGTAGCCGCCGCGCCCACGAGGAAGCTGCTGTAGCGGCAGCACGTGCAGCAATCATTTGTGGCTTTACCGGCACCTCTAACCTAGAAGCTGGTCGCCGCTACGGTTTGAATACTATTGGAACCTCTGCCCACGCTTTTACCCTCCTGCACGATACTGAGCGCGATGCTTTCCAGGCGCAGCTCGATTCTTTGGGCGTGGATACTACTTTGTTAGTGGATACCTACGACGTCGAAAAAGCAGTGCGCCTCGCGGTGGAGTTGGCTGGTCCCGAGCTAGGGGGCGTCCGCTTGGATTCCGGAGACTTGGTTGCTCAGGCTACCTGGGTTCGCCGGCTTCTCGATGAGCTGGGAAACACCAAAACCAAGATTACTGTGACCTCTGACCTGGACGAATATGCTATCGCTTCGCTCGCCGCAGCTCCCGTTAACTCCTACGGTGTGGGTACCAAATTGGTGACCGGTTCGGGCGCCCCGACGTCGTCCATGGTCTACAAAGTAGTAGCCCGCGAAAACGATGAGGGTGTCATGGAACCTGTGGCAAAAGCATCCACGGGTAAAGTGTCCTATGGCGGTCGTAAGTATGCGGTGCGCAAAATCAATGAACAGGGTAGAGCAACCGCTGAGGTTATTGGGGTTGACGCGAAAGCGCCTTCCGATTCAAACGATCGCGACTTGATGGTCGATTTCGTCAAAGACGGAAAAATTCTCGAAGGGTTCACCGGGGCTGAAGGTGTGCGGCGCGCTGCCGAGCGTCACGCTCGTTCGATTGCTGAACTCCCCCGAGCGGCGTCTCGACTGTCTGAAGGCGAGCCTGTCATCCCCTCCCAATTCATCTAATTCGATTCTCTGTAAAGTAGAGGAAAACCATGTCTAAAGCTTTGATTATTGTCGATGTTCAAAACGACTTTTGCCCCGGCGGTAGCCTGGCAACGGAAAACGGTGCCGACGTCGCCGCAGCAATTAGTGAGTATGTAGAAGTGCACCACACTGATTACGATGCAATTGTTGCAACCCAGGATTGGCATAAAGATCCCGGTTCTCACTTCTCAGAAACCCCTGACTATAAAAATTCCTGGCCGGTACACTGCAAAGCAGAGACGAACGGGGCGGAAACTCACCCGAATCTCGATACCGACTACATCGAGGCTTTCTTCCGTAAGGGTGAATTCGAGGCCGCTTATTCAGGCTTTGAAGGTATTTTGGCGCCGGAGGATACTGTCATGACCGGCGAGCGCGATGCCCATGAAAATCCTGAAGACAATACCCCCAAGCTGTCTTTGGACGATTGGTTGCAGGAGCGGAGTATCACCGAAGTCGATGTCGTGGGAATCGCTACAGATTTCTGTGTCAAAGCGACCGCTCTAGATGCTGTAGATGCCGGGTATGAAACCCAGGTATTGGCAGAGCTCACCGCGCCTGTTTCCGATGAGGGATTCGAAGACGCTCTGGAGGAACTGGAGGACGGCGGCGTCACCGTCGTCAGATAACGCGGGAATGCAGGTGAGGGCGGAAGCTACGGTAGCTTCCGCCCTCTTTCTTTTTATTTACGACCGACGAACCAGTCCGCGAGTTTATCCAGTCGGGCTTGAATTTGCTCAGCGGAGGCTTGCGCCACCGGCGGTCCGCCGCATACTCGCCGCAATTCGTTATGGATGGAACCGTGAGGTTTGCCCGAGCGCACCGCGTAGGCAGACACATTTTTGGCTAATTTATTGCGCAGATCTTTGAGTTGGCGGTGGTCGACAACTTGAGGGGTGGAACCGGTAGGACGCCGAGAGGCATGTTCTTGCTGATGAGCGCGCAATAGTGTACCTACTTGATCGGCATCAAGCAAACCGGGGATGCCCAAAAAATCTTGTTCTTCCTCCGAGCCAATGCCTACTGCGCCGGCACCGAATTCTGAGCCATCAAAGAGAACACCGTGGAAGGACGCCTGGGAACCAATCGCCTCAAATTTGCCCTTAGTCAGCTCCTCAGAGGCGCGGTCCTCACGGTTTGCTTCTTCAATGAGGTGATCGTCCAGGCCCTCGTTAAGGGGATCCTGAGGAATGTCATCACCAGGTGCTTTGCGGTCGAGGGCATGGTCGCGTTCGGCTTCCATCTCATTTGCCAGGAGCATGAGCTGCGGTACCGAGGGCAAGAATACAGAGGCGGTTTCTCCTCGTTTACGGGCACGCACGAAGCGACCGACTGCCTGGGCAAAAAATAGGGGTGTGGAAGTAGATGTTGCGTACACGCCCACAGCAAGACGGGGCACGTCCACGCCTTCAGACACCATACGAACCGCTACCATCCAGCGCTGCTCCCCTTCGGAGAAAGCATCAATTTTGCGGGAGGCGGTTTTGTCATCGGAGAGCACCACGGTGGGTTTTTCCCCCGTGATTTTTTCGAGCTGAGCCGCATAGGCACGTGCATCCTGGTGGTCGGTGGCAATGACCAACGCACCGGCGTCGGGCACTGTACGGCGCACTTCGGTGAGTCTCTTATCGGCTGCCGAAAGAACCGTGGGAATCCACTCGCCGTTGGGATCAAGAGCAGTTCGCCACGCCTGGGCAGTGATGTCCTTGGTAAAACCCTCCCCTAGGTTTGCCGCCATTTCTTCACCGGCAGAGGTGCGCCAGCGCATCTGCCCGGAGTACGCCATAAAAATAACCGGGCGCACCACATGGTCTTTAAGCGCCGGACCATATCCATAGGAGTAGTCAGACTTTGAACGGCGAATACCGTCTTTACCCTCCTCATAGGTCACAAAGGGGATCGGTGAATCATCTGAACGAAACGGTGTTCCGGTCAGAGACAGACGTTTATGGGCTGGTTCAAATGCCTCACGGAGACCATCACCCCAAGACAGGGCATCACCAGCGTGGTGAATTTCGTCCATAATCACCAGGGTGCGCGCGTTCTCGGTGCGAGCACGGTGCAACATGGGCTTATTCGCTACCTGGGCGTAGGTAAGGGCAACACCCTGATATTCGCGACCGTGGGTACCGTCAGCATTCTTGAAGTTAGGGTCAATCGAAAGCCCGACGCGCGCGGCGGCGTCTGCCCACTGCTTCTTCAGGTGGTCAGTAGGGGCGACAACCGTCAGACGGTTTACTTCTCCCCGGTCAAAAAGTTCTTTAGCTATGGTAAGGGCAAAGGTGGTTTTACCTGCGCCGGGGGTAGCTACAGCCATAAAGTCCCGCGGGCGCTGGGTGAAATAGAGGTGCATTGCCTCTGCCTGCCAGGCACGGAGTTTGGTTGCTGTGCCCCAGGCTGCACGGTTGGGGAAGGCAGGAGAAAGGTCGGGAGAGGGCGCTGGCGCTGCGTCAAAAAGCGATGGCTGCTCGGAATCACTCATTCATTTCCCCTTTAGTCGTCTACCTTCTGATTTTGCTAGTGAGCCACTCGTTTCCTGCCCACGCACCAGAGATGATTCTAATACTTTCTCCTTTGCTCAGAGGTCGGAAACATCACAGGCGTTACGGTCGACTGGCGCAAATACACGAAAAACCACCCTAGAATGAAAGATTAATAACATCATTCTCGGGTGGTTTCTGCTGAGGGTTTATTGATCGTCCTCGTTGTCTTTGCCCGGGCGGAGCCCGTCGTAAACTTCCTTGCACTGCGGGCACACGGGGAACTTCTCGGGATCGCGGCCGGGAGTCCATACTTTGCCGCAGAGCGCACGCACTGGGTTTCCTGTCAGCGCGGATTCCATGATTTTTTCTTTGCGAACGTAGTGGCTAAACCGTTCGTGGTCGCCAGGTTCCACGTTCTGAGTTTCCTCGCGTTCAAGGAGGGCGGTGCCCCCTTGAGTTTCGTGAGCGAACGGATCTTCAACTCCGGGAATGGATGACATGTGCTGACCTCCTGGTCATCCGTGCAAACTCTTTCCGCACGGGTTTCAGTTTGTTTTGGTGCTATTGTATCTTGCCGGTCAATATCTGCGCGGCACAACGTTCACTTAGCGAAATTGGCTCACGCGTTGGAGGGTCTCGGCGGAGTGAGCGTCATACCGTGCAGCTCCCACGGTTAGACCGATAAAGAAAACGATGGCGCCAATCAGCAGAGAAACCGCACCGCTCAACCACATCCACAACGGGCTGGAGGTTGAAGAATAAACAATCCAGAGGATTCCGCCGGGAATTGCAAATGCCATGAGCACCAGCATGATCAACCCTCGAATCAGACCTTTAGAAAAGCCATCCGATTGTTTGGGGGTCTTGAAAGGACTTCCGCCAGGTGGAGGTACGGGAACTGAGATGAGCATATCGACAAAGGCAGACAGCCCGACACCGCATAAGAGTTGCCCTACGCCCAACCCCAGAATTGCCGGAAGTGAGGCAAAATTATCAAGCCGCCAGCTCAGGAAAAGGGAACCGAAAATAATTAACGGCCCCATCAGCACCAGCAAGCCCCATGCTCTTCCCCAACGATCGTCCTTACCGCTTACAGGAGCTAGCACGTTCATGGAAAATGCCGAGTTCTCGTAAGAAATGAGGTAGGAATACACGTAACCCGCCAGGGCAGGGACAAATACCGCAGCCATCGCGAGTAAGACTGGATTGCCCGTTGATTCCTCTCCTATGGAGACTCGTCCAAAGAGAGTAAAAAGTACATAGAACGCTGGAATCATAATGATATTGAGGTTACAGCGCGGATCCTTTACCAACATATGCACGGTTCGAGCGGCAAGAGCTCCTCGGGTGCTGGCAGGGAAATGTTTGAAGATGCCGGTGTTTCCGGCCTCAACTTGTTTCGATGCCGTGGTTCCACCGATTTCGCCGATGCGGCTCATCGCACGGTTAAGAAGTTTCGCCCAGATAACCCAGGACAGAGCAAGGTATATCAGGCTCAGAACCAGGAAAAGCAGGGCTTTACCCCAGTGCCCCATATAGACCGCGCTAGCTACGGCAAAAGGCGCGCCCAGTGGGGTCCAGGACAGCACTTTCATAGCTGAAGGGAGCGCATCCCAGGCTTCGCCTAGCCCCAGAGCTAACCCAGCGACCAGGGGACCAGCGCCCATCATCAGTAGGAACCCTACGATAATCAGCCCTTGTTTTACCCCTGGAATGGAGCTGATTTCTATGGCGAGAAGGCTAATAATACGCGAAATAGTCAGGACAAGCGCCAGTCCGAGAGGAATCATCAGCACATAGACAACAAGCGACACCGGGTGCCGCCAGAGTAAGAGAGCAGTCACAGCACTAAAAAGCACCGTCGCAAGACCGGGTAGACCAATCAAGCCGCCCAGCAACTGCCCCAGCTGAATATCTTTAGTTTTCAGCGGATATGGCGCAAGATGGTCGGGATCTAAGGTGGCATCGGTACCCGAAGCAAAAATCGGAAGAATCCACCATAGCAGTGCCAGCAGAACTCCTGCTCCCACGAGCAACATAGCTGTTTGCGGGTCAATACCTTCCTGTGCCCCTTGGGTCGCGGCAAAAACTCCCCATCCCACGAGAGCACCCAGCAGATACAAAGAACCGAAAATAGTCCCGACAATCACCCAGGCATTCCCTTTAAAGGAAGCGAGAAAATACCGCCATTTCAGATTTAAGAGGACTTTAACCATGAAATACCCTCCGAAATTTTTCGACCACCTACCAGTTCGACGAACCGGTCTTCCAAAGATGAGTCACCGCGTACTTCGTCGGTTGTCCCAGCAGCCAAAATGTGACCATCGCTCATAATTGCCACATGGTCGCAGAGTCTTTGCACCAGATCCATGACGTGGGAGGACAATATGACGGTGCCTCCACCCTGTACGTAGGCTCTGAGAATATCCTGGATATTCGAGGCAGAAACCGGATCCACCGCCTCGAACGGTTCATCGAGAACCAACAAGGATGGGGCATGAATCATAGCGGCAGCCAAAGCCACCTTTTTAGTCATCCCCGCCGAATAGTCGCGGACGCGCCGTCCTGCAGCCTCCGTCAAATCAAGAGCAGCCAGCAAATCGGCGGTGCGCTGAGCTACAGTCGCCCGATCCAGTCCGTGCAACAACCCAGCATAGGTAATCAGCTGCTCCCCCGTGAGCTTGTCAAAAAGAAATACGCCATCAGGTAATACACCAATTTTGCTCTTAGCGCTCTGAGGGTTCTCCCACACATTGATGCCATCGATGAGCACCGTCCCTGCGGTAGGGCGAAGCATGCCAGTAGCCATCGACAACGACGTCGTCTTACCGGCACCATTGCGCCCTACCAGACCAAAGAAAGAACCCCTCGGAATAGTGAGGTTAATACCGTCTACGGCTATCTTGTCTTTGAAAGCCTTCACCAGATTCTGAATTTCAAGTGCGGGTCGGTGTAAGGCTTCTGCAGGAACTTCAGCAGCCACCGCCTCAGCGGTTGAAACTGGTGTGGATAGAGATTGTTCAGTGGAATCATCCATGCTGATGGATGGTCGGGGAAGATGCGTGTTCTCACTCATATTTCTACCGTATAAGTTTGAGCAGAATACTGCATCCTCCCCTAGGAGTACTTCTTAGAACAGAGCCATCATCAAATCGGCGCGCGCCTTAGTCACGCGAGGATCATGAGAGCCCACTACTTCAAACAGTTCTAACAGACGTTCGCGCACCACGTTCTTCTGTTCGGCGTCCACTGCCTTGAACAAAGTAATCAATCGGCTAAAGGCGTCCTCCACATGCCCACCCGCTACATCAAGGTCAGCAACGTTGAGGGATGCTTGAACATCCTGGGGGTTTTCAGCGGCGCGCTCGCGTTCCTCCTGAAGGTTAAGGTGGGCAACACGTGACAGCAACCCCACCTGTGCTAGCCCAATCTTTGCATCCGTATCGCCGGGATTTTCGTTGAGAGCTTTTTGGTAGGCGGTTTCAGCCGCAGAAAAATCTCCCCGGTCAATCGCCTCTACTGCTTCTTGGTGCAAGGGAGGAAGCGGTTTTTCTTGCTCTTGGGAAACGTTGGGTTCAAATCCGCCGGGAAGCTGTTGTTGTGCGGCAATCTGCAAGAGCTGCTGCATGACGTCGGTGAGTTGTTCTAGGGTGACTTGCGAGTTAAACATCGGGGCAGGCTGCCCGGCAATGACAGCGACAGCAGCGGGCACGCCCTGAATCTGAAATGCTTGACCGATTTCCGGTTGCTTGGTGATATCAACGGTTGCAAGCAACAAATTGCCCTGCGCCGAGTTCACCAACTTTTCCATGTTTTCTACGGTCTCTAACGACGCCGGAGAATGCTCGGCATACATCGCGAAGACTACTGCGCCCTGCGATGATAGCTGGACAAATTTTTGAAAATCCTCACCGGATTCAACTTCAAATCGCCAGGTAGGTTCATCGCCTGCAGATTGAGATGTTTCTCCAACTGCTGGTGCGGTTGAAAATTCTGAGAGATCCGGGGCGTTTCGTACAGAGGCGGGGAGGTCAATATTTTGGTTAGCTTCGTGCGGTGATTCAGACATCATATTCTCCTTACAGTTCTCACGAACTCATCTATCTTATCTGAGCTCTTAGAATGAGCTTTCTTCAGTTATCCTGCCAAATCCGCCCTCTTTTATGGGCTAAAAGAATCAATTCTTGCGATGGGCTGAATCTCAAAAGCTACAGTAGATGTCAGACTAATATTTTTCGATGAGATGAGCCCCATGCCCCAGCTAAAAACTGATGCTTCAAATTTTATGAGCCATCTGAGACACCTTGCGGCAGCGCAGCGTAAGAAATATCAAAAGCTACCGCAGATTCCCGGTGCCCAGCCTAGGCCGCGGTTTGATCCACCGACCAACTCTTCGGTACGTGCAGAATCTGACTTTGCTTTCTCTGGCAACTCTGCCGAGCACGAAGCTCGTCTCTCTGCTCAGCCGGTTCAACATTATTCTCTCAGCAACCCGGTTCTTGCAGGTTTTATGCTGACGGTCGGTGTGGGTCTTGCTCTGCTGGGTTGGTATATTCTGACCAATGTGGGGGCTCTCTCCGGATGGATTGTTGGCGCACTTTTCATTGCTCTGGGTCTTGATCCGGCGGTGCGACGTCTGGAAAAAATGGGCTTACCTCGCATTGCCGGTGTTGCTCTCGTCGTTTCGATATTTGCCCTGGCCGTCGTGGGCTTAGTTTCTTGGGTTGTTCCTAAAATCGCCAACCAAACTGTGCAGTTTATTAGCGACTTTCCCCATGAGTTCGATCAATTTCTGAATTCAGATTTTTTCTCTTCGATTGATCGCCAGTGGGGGGTACGCCACATAGTCGATGAGGCAGTGACGCAGGCAACCGGAGAGTTTACTGCCGATTCAAATGCGGTAGGCAGTTTTCTGAATAATCTCGTCGACGCAGGCTCAATGCTTGCGAACATCATCACCGGCACCATTATCGTGCTGATTCTTTCCCTCTACTTCCTCTCCTCTTTGCCTCTGATGAAAGCATGGTTCGTGCGGCTCACCCCCGCTTCACGACGCACCCGTGTCAGCGCCTTGACAGAAAGTATTACCGGCGCTGTCGGGCACTACGTGGCTGGTCAGGCTATTGTCGCGCTGCTCAACGGTACGTTCGCCTTTATCGTCATGCTCATCATCGGCGCACCGTTCCCCCAGCTTCTCACGCTCTTTGTGGTCATACTGGCTTTCATTCCGCTCATCGGTGGCGTCTCCGCTGGGGTACTGGTCTCGCTGGTATGTCTGTTGGATAGCTGGCAAACCGCGCTTGCTTTTGCGATTCCTTACTTTATTTATCTTCAGGTGGAGGCTTACTTCATCTCGCCCCGCATTATGTCAAAGGCGGTGGCTGTACCCGGTGGTATTGCCATCATCGCAGTTGCTGCCGGGGGCGCACTGTGGGGTGTGCTTGGTGCGCTCATCGCTATCCCTGTGGCTGCTTCTTTGCTCATCTTGGTCAAAGAAGTTCTTGTACCCCGGCAGGACGAACATTAGAACCCAGCGCAGGCACCTACCATTTGCTGCGTGTCTGCCAGCATTTGCTATGCCAGTGACGCCGCTCCTCAATAGCTCGATCTTTGCCAAACATGTGGTCTTCGCGCCAAATGACGAGGTGCGCGGTACGTGGAGGTATCTTCCGCCCGCACTCAGGGCAGATATAGGTTTTGAGCGCGTTGACCGCCGGCATAAACTGAATAAACCAGTCGCCATCGAAACTGTGTTCTACATAGGGTGCGGGGTCCAGAATTCTAGAAATATCTCTGCCCTGCGGCATGGTTTTCTGCCATTTAGAGGGCTTCTGACCAGAATTTGAAGAACGACCGCGGGATCCTGAACGTTTAGGCATAGTACATATTGTGGCATAGTTGATGAGCTTCATTCGGGCTGCTTCCAACTCTGCTGAGCTGTTAGAGTTATGGAGTGCGTCTTGTAATAGCTGAATGTTCCGTAGATTATGTAGGTCGGCTCAAAGCCCACCTCCCCCGAGCTACCCGCTTGCTCATGGTAAAAAATGATGGTTCCGTTCTGATTCACTCAGACGGTGGCTCTTATAAACCGTTGAACTGGATGAGTCCTCCTGCAACTATGCACGTTGCTGACCGAGAAGAACTAGCGAGATCAACTACTTTTGATTTGGAAGATGACCCTGATATCCAGGAGCTCTGGCGCGTTCAGGCAGCTAAATCCGATGATTATCTGCTGATTCGCGTCTATGGCGTGGTGGGAGAGCTCTCTCATGATTTAGGTGTTGATCCCGGTTTAATCAAGGACGGTGTTGAAGCCGATTTGCAACGCCTACTCGCTGAACAAATCGAAGTCTTAGGTAGTGGGTACCGGCTTGTACGCCGCGAATATCCAACTGCTATTGGGCCAGTCGATATTCTCGCGCGGGATTCTCAGGGTGCAGCTATAGCTGTGGAACTCAAGCGCGTGGGCGACATCGACGGTGTCGAGCAGTTGACCCGCTATCTTGAATTGCTCAATCGAGATCCCCTGCTCTCCCCCGTCAAAGGTATTTTCGCCGCTCAGAAAATCAAGCCTCAGGCACGGGTACTCGCAGAAGACCGTGGTATCCGGTGCGTCAGCTTAGATTACGATGCCATGCGCGGAGTCGACGACGTCGATTCTAGGCTCTTCTAAAACTTCCGCCATCGTCGTTGATGCGCATATGTAATCTTCATCCATAGACACCACATAAAAAAGAACCCCTCCTGTTAGGAGGGGTTCTTTTGCTGGTGGACTCGCGCTAGATATTAGCGTGCTTTGCAGCGATAATGACCTTGTTGTTAGACACGGTCAAGAAGCCTTCATGAAGACGAGTCACAATCTTTTCACCGGAAACCGGTTCAATGATGAGTTCGCCGTCTTCAGCAAGCAAAGCCATGGTCGGAATATGCCCGGGCATAATTCCGATATCACCGTCAAGAGTACGAGCACGAACGTACTTCGCTTCTCCCGTCCACACTTTTTTCTCACGAGAGACTACTTCGACGTTGAGTGCCATGATTACTTGGCTCCAGTCTGTGCCTTGAGTTCTTCGTACTGACGCATGACGTCGTCCATGCCACCAATGTTGTAGAACGCCTGCTCGGGAATGTGGTCTACATCGCCGCGGCAAATCATCTGGAATGATTCAATGGTGTCCTTAATGGGAACAGTTGAACCCTCAACACCGGTGAACTGCTTAGCAGTGTAGGTGTTCTGGGAGAGGAACTGCTCGATGCGACGTGCACGAGAAACAACGACCTTCTGTTCTTCGGAAAGTTCGTCCACACCAAGGATCGCGATGATGTCCTGGAGTTCCTTGTTTTCCTGAAGAATTGCCTTCACCTGGATTGCGGTGTCGTAGTGTTCCTGACCGATGTACTGAGGATCCAAAATACGTGAAGTGGAAGTCAGCGGATCGATTGCGGGGTACAGACCACGAGCTGCAATCGCACGGTTCAACTCGGTGGTTGCATCGAGGTGAGCGAAGGTAGTTGCCGGAGCGGGGTCGGTATAGTCATCCGCTGGAACGTAAATTGCCTGCATAGAGGTAATGGAGTGACCACGGGTTGAAGTAATGCGCTCCTGCAAAAGGCCCATTTCATCAGCCAAGTTGGGCTGGTAACCCACAGCTGAAGGCATACGACCGAGAAGGGTAGAAACTTCTGAACCAGCCTGAGTGAAGCGGAAGATGTTGTCAATGAACAACAAAACGTCCTGGTTCTTTACATCGCGGAAGTATTCCGCCATGGTCAGACCGGTCAAAGCTACGCGCAGACGAGTTCCTGGGGGCTCATCCATCTGACCGAAAACGAGTGCGGTGTCTTTGAGAACACCTGCTTCTTCCATTTCAACCCAGAGGTCGTTACCTTCACGGGTACGCTCACCAACACCAGCGAATACCGAGGTACCACCGAAGTTACGAGCAACACGGGTAATCATTTCCTGAATCAGAACGGTCTTGCCCACGCCAGCGCCACCGAACAGACCAATTTTACCGCCCTTGATGTAGGGGGTCAGAAGGTCGATTGACTTGATGCCAGTTTCCAGCATTTCGGTGGAGCCTTCGAGCTGTGCAAAGCTGGGAGCCTTACGGTGAATTCCCCAGCGCTCGTCGGCATGAATTTCTGAGTTGTCAACGTCAAGAGCATCGCCCAAAACGTTGAAGATGTGACCCTTGACGCCGTCGCCCACGGGAACAGAAATCGGAGCGCCGGTGTCCTGAACAGACTGACCGCGGACAAGTCCGTCGGTAGCCTTGAGGGAGATTGCGCGCACGAGTGAGTCGCCGAGGTGCTGTGCAGTTTCAAAGGTGATGCTCTGGGTTTCGCCGCCGATAGTAATTTCAGCGGTAAGAGCGTTGTAAATGTCCGGTACCTGACCGGCAGGGAACTCAACGTCGACCACAGGGCCGATGACGCGCGCGATGCGGCCAGTAGCGCCCTGAGTCGGCGTGGTTGCCGATTCATTCAGAGTGGAGGTCATTGTTCTCACTTACCTGTATAGAGAAAGTTGAATAAGTATCTTCGATATTAGGAGGCGGCGAGGGCGTCTGCGCCGCCCACGATCTCGGAAATCTCGTTGGTGATTTCTGCCTGACGTGCGTTGTTCATAAGTCGGGTGTATTTCTTCACCAGTTCGTCCGCGTTATCGCCGGCAGACTTCATAGCGCGCTGGCGAGATGCCAGCTCACTTGCTGCTGCTTCGAGCAAGCAAGCGTAAAGTCGTGAGGCAATGTAACGGGGCAACAGCTCATCAAGAACTTCCTGCGGGCTCGGTTCAAAGTTGAAAGCTGCGTTCTGATCTACCAGAGCATCCTCAATCTCTTCGCCGGGCACAATTTCGTCACCGATACGCTTGGTATCTGCAACTGCCAAAGGCAACATACGCAGAATCTTGGTTTCCTGAGTCACCATCGAGATGAACTCTGTGTAGACGATATGAAGGTCATCCACGCCGCCCTCTTCGTAAGGGCGAGCGAAAGCGTCAAGCAGAGCTTCACGCATTTCAACAGCCATCTCTACGTTGGGGCTATCGGTATTTCCTTCCCATGAGCGCTCATAGTCGCGCTCACGGAATTCGAAGTAAGACTTCGCTTTACGTCCTACGAGGAACAGCTGTACTTCGCGCCCTTCGCTACGAAGCTTCTCAATCAGACCTTCAGTCTTTTTCAGGACTGAAGAAGAGTAAGAGCCTGCGAGACCGCGATCGCTGGTCAAGACCAGAACTGCAGAGCGGCGGTGCTGAGCATTTTTATCGCTAATCAAGGGGTGCTTGATAGAACCCTGGGCAGCAATAGCAGTAACAGCCTTAGTCAAAGCAGCAGCATAGGGGCTAGCCGCATCCGCGCTCTGGCGTGCCTTGTTAATACGAGAGGTCGCGATCATCTCCATCGCCTTGAAGATTTTCTTCATGGACGACGTCGAAGCAATCTTTTGGCGGTAAACCCTAATCTGGGCTCCCATAGAGCTTCCTTTCTTCCTCAGTGGGCGTTGTCTTCTCCTTCACTGGAGAAGACAACGCTACTGCGGAGTAATCGCTAACCGATGGTTTCCTGAGAGACTTCCGAGTCAGAAACAGGCTTGTGCTCTTCATGGCCAGCTTCTACAAGGTGGCTTGAGCCCTGTGAACGGAAATCACGCTTGACAGCTTCAACGCTTGCCTTCAGCTCGGCGACGGTGTCGTCTTCGAGCTTTCCGGTTTCAGCAATGTTCTTCAACGCGTTCCCGTGACGACGGAGGTAGTTGATGTATTCCTTCTCGAAGCGAAGAACATCTGAAACCTCAATGTCGTCCAGGTAGCCGTTAGTACCTGCCCAGATGGAAGCCACCTGATCCTCAACGGAGTAAGGCGAGTACTGGGGCTGGCGCAAAAGTTCGGTCAGGCGAGCACCGCGGGTGAGCTGCTGCTTGGAAGCGTCGTCCAAGTCAGAAGCGAACATTGCGAATGCTTCCATCGCACGGTACTGAGCCAAATCGAGTTTCAGGGTACCTGAAACCTTCTTCATTGCCTTAGTCTGTGCTGCGCCACCGACGCGGGAAACCGAGATACCTACGTCAACAGCGGGACGCTGGTTGGCGTTGAACAAATCGGACTGGAGGAAGATCTGACCGTCGGTAATGGAAATAACGTTGGTCGGAATAAAGGCGGAAACGTCGTTAGCCTTGGTTTCAATAATCGGGAAGCCGGTCATTGATCCTGCGCCCAGCTCATCAGAGAGCTTTGCACAACGCTCGAGCAAACGAGAGTGTAGGTAGAAGACGTCGCCGGGGTATGCTTCGCGTCCTGGAGGACGGCGAAGAAGAAGTGAAACGGAGCGGTAAGCTTCAGCTTGCTTGGACAGATCATCAAAGATAATCAGTACGTGCTTGCCGCCGTACATCCAGTGCTGGCCAATGGCAGAACCGGTGTAGGGAGCAAGGTACTTGAAGCCTGCTGCATCAGATGCAGGAGCTGCAACGATGGTGGTGTATTCAAGAGCGCCGTGAGTTTCAAGAGTCTGGCGAACAGCTGCGATAGTGGAAGCCTTCTGCCCCACAGCAACGTAGATGCAACGAACCTGCTTGGATGGATCACCAGTTGCCCAGTTAGCCTTCTGGTTGATGATAGTGTCCACTGCAATAGCGGTCTTACCGGTCTGGCGGTCACCAATAATGAGCTGACGCTGACCACGACCAATCGGGATCATCGCGTCAATTGCCTTCATACCGGTCTGAAGGGGCTCGTGTACGGACTTACGCATGGTAACGCCCGGTGCCTGAAGCTCCAACGCACGGCGGCTTTCGCTCTGGATTTCGCCTAGGTCGTCGATAGGCTGACCCAGTGGATCAACGACGCGACCGAGGTAGCCTTCACCAACGGGTACAGAAAGCACTTCACCAGTGCGGTGGACTTCCTGGCCTTCTTCAATACCGGTGAAGTCGCCCAAGACGATAACACCAATTTCGCGGGTGTCGAGGTTTAGTGCAAGACCAAGAGTGCCGTCTTCAAAACGGAGCAACTCGTTAGCCATTGCAGAAGGAAGACCCTCGACGCGGGCAATACCGTCAGATGCTGACGATACGCGACCCACCTCTACTCGTTCTACATTGCCGGGTTCGTAAGACGCCGCGAATTCATTTAGCGCATTACGGACTTCATCGGCATTGATGGTCAAATCGGCCATCTGTGTCCCTGCTCTCCTTATACATGATTTCCAACTCTGCTTCGAGAGGTGAAAATCGAAAACTTGCTTTATACAGTTACGTTCCCGTCCACAATTTGCTGTGTACGGGAACGGGGCCGTACACGTGTATCTGCTAAATCAGTGTGTTGACTATCGCTGGGTGAGTGCTCGATTGAGATCGGAAAGTCGAGTCTGAACGGTGCCGTCCATCATGTCGTCTCCTACCTGCACTCGCAGCCCACCAATAAGCGATGGGTCAACAGAAATATCTAGCTTCAGTTCTTTGCCATAAGCCTTGGAAAGACCAGAACGAAGTTTCTCGATCTGGGCTTCTGACAAGGGTCGTGCTGTTGAAACACGTGCAATGGAACGGTTCTGTTGTTTGACGATAATATCGACAAACTTCTCGGCCAATCGCGCAGGTGTTGCCCCGCGAGGCGCCTTTGCGACGCGTTCAATGAGCAACTTACCCTCAGCAGATTGGGGGTTACCGCCCAGGACCAAAGCCAGCTTCTGTTTAGCGTCGTTAGATGCACGTTCTTCAGTCAGTGCGGTCTGCGCTTCTGCTAAATCGTCCACAGAATTGATAAAGGTCAACAATTCGTTGATAACGTTTTCAAGACCCTGAACGCCGTTGTTCGCTTCTGCTGAATAAGCTGAAGCTTCAACTGCTGCTTGTTCAAGAGAATCTGCAAGATCGCGTTCGTTAGACCAGCGTGCCGAAGCTGCTGCCTGTACTACCTTGATTGCCGATTCTGAAATCTTGCCACCGAAAATGGTGGAGCAAATGCTTGCGCGACTGTCTGCCGAACGGGAAGGGTCTGTTAGTCCACGGCGCAAACCACCGTTTTCATCCAGAACATCGACTACAGCAAATAGTTCTTGAGCGAGATGATCAGGGTTTGCACCAATATTGGCGGCTAGTACCTGTTCAACTTTCTTCAATGATTCAGTAGATACTCCTGCCATTACCGAGTAGCACCTGCATTCTGCTTTTCGGTTTCTAGGTCAGCAAGAAAACGATCTACCACACGAGCCGATCGCTCATCATCATTAAGGGATTCGCCCACAATCTTTCCAGCCAGTGCAGTTGCCAAAGTTCCAACTTCCGAACGGAGTGAAACGGTAGCTGCTGCGCGTTCTGCCTCGATTGATTTGTGTGCATTTTCGGTAATGCGCTGCGCTTCAACAGTGGCGCGTTCCTTGGATTCAGCAATAATTGCATCACCTTCGGCGCGTGCTTCTTCACGAATTTTCTGAGCTTCCAGACGAGCGCTTTCGAGCTGCTGGTTGTACTCTTCGCGTGCTGCTGCGGCTTCAGCCTGAGCTTTTTCAGCCTTTGCAAGACCGCCCTCAATCGCTTCCTTACGATCCTGATAGATCTTTTCGAACATCGGGAAAACGTATTTGGCAACGATGAAGAAGAGGATCAGGAACCCAATGAGCGTAATGACCATTTCCCAAACATTTGGGATAAGAGGGTTTGTTGCACCCTCGGCAGCCATCAAATATGACATAGGGAAAATTCCTGTTCTATAGATTGGTCAGTTAGGACTCTCGTCGATTAGACGATGAAGGCCAGAACCAGACCAAGAATTGCCAAAGCTTCAACCACTGCGAAGCCCATGAACAGCATAGGCTGCAGGGTGCGCTGGGATTCAGGCTGGCGAGCAACAGAAGTCATGTATGCAGCGAAGATCAGACCCACGCCGATACCGCCACCAATAGAAGCGAGGCCGTAACCAATTGCGTTCAAGGAGCCGGTAAGTTCCATGTTGTTTCCTTTCAACAGTGCTCACAAAATAGGATGTGTGTAATGAGCAGAGTTTTGATTTATGCAAATACTACCCGCGGGTGCGGGTCGTTTTAATTCATCGAGTGTGGATTCACTCGAGAAAACTTTTAGTGGCCTTCGGAGACCGATCCCTGGATGTACACAGCCAGTAGCAACGCAAAGATGTATGCCTGGATGCACTGGATGAGGAATTCGAGGAAGTAGAGGAAGATACCCAGAGCAATCGAAGCTACCGAACCAACCGCAGCGATACCCCCTACCTCAATGATGAGGAACTGGGTGAGAGATGCTGCCACCATCATCGCAAGGTGACCACCGAACATGGTTGCGAACAAACGCAGAGCGTGAGTAACGGGGCGGATGATGAGGTTCGAAAGGAACTCGATGGGAATCAAAATGATGTATAGAACGGGAGGGACGCCAGGAGGCATGGTGAGATCGCGGAAGAAGCCACCCAATCCCTTTCGCTTAATGCCTACCCCGACCCATACAAAGTAACCAACAGCTGCGAGAACATAGGCAGAACCAGCGTGGCTAAGAGTGGGAAGCTGGAAGAAGGGAATTGAACCGTAAAGATTGTTCACCAGAATGAAGAAGAAAGCGGTGAAAAGCAAAGGAACGAATGGCTTGAAGTGGTGAGCCCCAATAAGTTCTTTACCTAAGGAGTTACGGACAAAGCCGTAACCCATTTCGGCAACAAACTGATTCTTACCGGGAACCATCGCACGCTTGCGACCTGCCCAGAGGAAATAACCCGCAACGATAACGACGGACAGCAGAACAAGAAGCATCTGCTTGCCAAAGCCGAATGAACCGACGGTGAAAAGATCCGGAAGATGCATTTCCTCCACCGATGGAGGAACATATCCGGCGGCTGTTACGAGCCCGTTTTCAATCAAGGCAAGTCCTTTCTTGCTTTGTGTGCCAACCGCTGTTTGCAGCTGTCTTCATCAAGTTAAGTTGTGTGTGATTCGATGAAAAATTTAAGAAGTTTTGCGATGTTGCATGTGGTAGTAAACCAGGTAGAAACCGCCTGCGGCTCCTATCAACGCTCCAAGCCAAACTATCCATCGCGTGCCAAAAAGAAGGTCCAGCCCATAGCCTACCAAACTCCAGAACGCTATGCCGATTACGACATAGAGTAAGGTCATGAAAGCGCCAGAAATTCCTCCACCAGAAACCAGTTCACCGGCACTACGGAGCTCTTTGTCGCCGTCCCACCATTTCTTTTGGCTTTGGTTCACTGAATCCCCTGAAATTTGTATTTAGTCATGAGCATCGAAGTACAAAATTCTCATTTTCATGATGATCCGCATGCTCCCCCCAAGCCAGAGTAGAACCGTAAGAATCGCCCCTGTCAAAAACCATCCGTTCAGGATTAACCGCGGAAGAGGAACCAGAAGCAACAGACCAAAACCAATAAGAACTTTGATGATGTAGGTAGCCATCAGTGCTCTAGCAACTTCAGAAAGTGCTTTCTTTTCAGCACGCTGAGCTACCAGGATATCGATGGCGAACCAAAGATAGACTAGTGCGAACCCCGATAGCAGACCTAGCATACCTGCCCAGCCATCGATGATTGCACCAACCATAGTACCTGCCAGAACTAGCGGAATACATAGTTTTGTGACAAATCGGAGAATATTTTTCCACTGAGTTGGTGTGCTATGTGCGCTCATGAATTTTTCTTCGAAAAGCGTCGAATAAGAGCAGGAAGGCTCAGATAGAGAGCAACCAAAGCTAGGACCAGGAGCCCTGCTCCGAGAGCGTCCTGGGTTTCATAAGGCAGTGCCACGACAGCAATGAGAGAAATCAGAACAGTGAAGCACGCGACCACCACAGAAGACCCCACATGGCTTAGACCGACGTCGGTCAGCCGCTGGTAGACGTGGGTGCGATGCGGTTTATACCACTGCTCCCCCCGTGCCATTCTGCGCAAAAGTGTGAAGCCAGTATCTGCCAAATAAATCATGACCGGCGAAAGAATATATTCAACATAGACCCCAGAGAGGAAAGCACCCACTGCCATGGAGGCAATAGCACCTCCCAGGAAGTAACTACCGGCGTCCCCCAAAAAGACGTTTTTCCCGGTTCGAATATTCCAAGGCAGAAAAGCCACATATGCGAAAGCTACAGCGGCTCCCGCAGCAACGAGCCAGGGCAATCCGCTAATCCAGCCTGCATAGGAATAAAATCCGCCAACAACCAATCCATGTAGACCAGAGATTCCGTTAACCCCGTCCATAAAGTTCACCACGTTGATATACGCGGCGACCGCAAAAACCCCCAGAGGTATCCACCAAATGGAGGTATGGAGGGCAAAAGTGATAGCAACACTGACTACGAGCCCAATGAGCAATTGCACCAGGAAGCGTACGCGAATGGAAACCCCGCGAAAATCCTCCATCCAGCCTAGGAAACCCGAGGTCACCATGCCGAATAAAACGGCTAATGCTACGGATCGATCGCTGGGAATGAGCCCGGAAACAAGTGCTACTAGAAAACCCGCCATAGCGGCCACGGCAGTTGCCAGACCCATGCCTCGGAAAACCGGTTCGACGTGAGAAGAACGCGCAGTTGGAATATCCACTAGATTCCAGCGGTGCAAGAGAGGTTTAACAAAAAACGGTAACAACAGGCCCAACACTAGAGCGACCAGGGCAGGAACCACCATCACGGGTGCTTGTATGGATAATCCCGGCACTATTGTTGCCCCCGATGCTCATCTCGCTGATAACCGCGCGATGCTAGATAGTTGGTGTGCCACGTAGAATAATCCAGTTCTTCCGGCGAAAGTGGCGGCGTTTGCGCGTGAGAAATATAAGGATTTTTCTCGCTCTGTTCCATCTTTTCGTCTTTGCCAAAGAGAACTTCTTCAAGCTTTTCACCCGGGCGCATCTGAGTAATTTCAATATCGACGTCGTACCGCTCGTAAAGGCGGCGAAGGTTTTCCGCCACGTCGTAGATGCGTACGGGCTTGCCCATATCGAGCACCATGACATCCCCAGAATTCCCAATGGATCCTGCGAGCATGACGAGCATGCAAGCATCGGGGATAAGCATAAAGAATCGAGTCGCATCTCGGTGGGTCACAGTAATGGGTCCGCCGTCTTTAATCTGCTGAGTAAAGATGGGCTTGACTGAACCTCGCGACCCAAACACATTGCCGAAGCGAACCGACACATACCGTCGTCCGGTCTGTTGCCCGAACCAGCTGGTGAGCTTTTCTGCAGTACGCTTTGACTGCCCTAGAGCTGTCGTAGGATCGGCGGCTTTATCGGTTGAAACATTCACAAATACTTCAACTTCAACTGAAGCTGCAGCTTCAAGCACATTTTTCGTACCCAAAGTATTAGTTTTCCAGGCTTCCTTGGGGTAAGCCTCAAGTGCAGATACATGTTTAAGTGCTGCGGCATGGAAAACTACGTGAGGTCTCCGCTCTTCAAATACCGCGTCGATAGCCTCTGCATCACGAATGTCTGCCAAGATGATGCAATTATCATCCAGGGCAGTACTACCCAGCAAAGAATATTTGCTTTCCATCAGCAAAGTTTCATCATGATCGAGCAACATCAGTTCTTCGGGATTGTACTTGATAATTTGCCGGCACAATTCTGATCCAATTGAGCCACCGGCTCCTGTGACAAGCACCCTTTTCCCCGTGATGTAGGAGCTAATATCCTCGTCGTTGATGTCGTAATCAATTTTGCCGCGGACACCTTCGATAATCATGCGGTTTGCATCTTCAGGCTCGCCGTCAGATCCTGCAGTGAGTTCAGATATCATGCCGGTGATTTTGTGTACCTGCACGTCGAGTTCCCGCATCTTCAAAGCAAGACGCTCAAAAGATTTTTCGTGGGGGTCACTCATCGCATAGAAAACTTTGCTGACGCCATAGCGTTTGACTAGCGTGGGAAGGTCGGTTCCCCGTCCAATAACATTCACCGAATGAATACGAGCGTTACGCAGCGCAGGATCGTCGTCCACAATCCCAACCGGCATGTACTGGCTTTCAGGATCCGACATGAGAGAAGCGACCAACGACCGCCCTACAAAGCCGCCGCCATAGACGATAACCGGTTCACTTTTTTCCGAATCTGGACGATTCATAATGTCTTCAACAATGCGCTTGGCATAACGCATAATCATCATCGCCATGATGGCAAAAGGGAAAGCAATAATGACCACTGACCGAGGTACATCAATATGCCAGGCAAAAAGCAGAAGCACAATCTGAATGACGATTATGTCCACTACCACTACTGGGTAGAGCAGCATTGCCTCCGAAAAACTACCGTAGGAGAAACGGTTGCGGTAGAGCCCCAGCGCATATCCCAAACCCAGCTGAATAAGTACGGCCAGAGCAGCTACTATCACCAGCCCAGAGGGATTGATGAGATCAGCATCGCCATAGCGCAAAAAGAAACCAATAGGAAGAGCAATCAGCCAAGCCAGTGCGTCCAAGAACATCTGCACAAACCGCCACCAGGGTTTACGATCCGTATTAGGCTGTTCGACGACTGGAATAGATTGAGTCGTAGGAGAAGCCATAGACTATTTCTCCTTACTTTGAGGTTGCTCAGGGTTGGAAGCCACTGAGGATTCGGTGAAGAATCGACGGAACAATTTCTGCCTCAAGCTCAGTGGGATAAACCGATATGCCGAACGTACCAAGAGATTTTGTGCGACGCGCGGTGCGGAAACAACATGACCACGATAGAGTCGTTTTTGCACCTGAATATCCTGTTTAAGTGCCTGCACTCCCCCGCGCTTTGTATATGCACCCACTTCAGTGCGGTACTTCACCAATGGTTGGGGTAGGTTCTTCAAACCATACCCTGCTTGGTTTAGCCTTGCCCATAGCCAGTAATCTTCTGCACCAGGTACTTCTTCATAGCTACCTACCGATAGCACTGCTGACTTCCTGAACATCACAGTCGGATGAAAGATTGGATTTCGTTGAGGAAGCACACGGGCTATTTCCAAAGACGTACAGGTTGCTTTCCGCACAGCCAGCTCTTTTTGTCCTGAGGCATCTACTTCATACAGAGCACTTCCCAGGACGGCAAGATTGGTTCCTGCCATCGCCTCAAGCTGTTCCTCAAAACGCTCGGGGAGGGATATATCGTCGGAATCTGCTCGAGCCACAAGTTCAAACTTACAAGCCTGCAGTCCAAGATTGAGCGCTGAGGCTAAACCACTGTTTTCAGGTTGGCGGACGATAGTGAAATCTGTGAGTTTCTCCGAGACAGCAAGAGATTCCCATTTTTCAAGAATGGCGTTGAGCTCAGGAGTTAACGGACCATCGGCTACCACAACAAACTGATGTGGCCGCACTGTCTGATCTCGAAGATTTGAGGCAATCGCTTGGTCCAAATACAGGGGATTGTCCTGGGCATAAGTGCTCATCAGCACGGAAAACGGAGGATTTTCCTCTTGCTGGCTGTTTTGTTCCCTCCATTGCTGAGCGAAGCGTGGAAACTCCAATTCATAGATCCCCCGCAACACTTCATCGTTAGACCGGAAAGGAACCAGCGCATCTTTGATACCCCGAGCAAGGTAAGTCAGATAGGTCTTCTTATCATCGGTACGCAACACCGTAGTAATCCACAGACGAAGGGTAGAACCCCCATACAGAAATTTTTCCAGCGGAGTGAGGGTACGTCGTCGACAAAAAAGCCACAACTTATTGCGTACATCATTATAGAATCGCGGTCCCGGATTGAAATCAGTATTGCCCGCGCTCTTGGTGTGGTGGATAACCACAGATTGAGAAGTCGCGATAGCATCTCTGCCATGCGCTAACCGTGTCGTATATTCGAAGTCATCATTCCAAATGAAGAAATCTGCGATAGGTAAGCCTTCGCGGCGCATGACTGTCGCATCCATCATCACTGACACGAAAGATGCCGATCGAATTGGGCGTGCGCCCACGACTCTTGCCCGGGAAAATTCAGCAGCTGAAGCACCGAATTTAGTACGCATCGTATTCATCGGATGATCGCGGCCATCTGTCCACTCTACCTTTGATGCTACAAATGCGGGATGCTCCCCATGTGCCCCTCGGTAGTTAGACCAGGCTTTGACAGCTTCACTCAGAGTACTCTCGGTGGGTTCTGTGTCGTCGTCCATGACCCAGATCAAATCAGCTTTATGCCGCACCAAAGCACGATCAATACCAACCGTGAACCCGCCAGCTCCCCCAAGATTTTTGGAAAGATTGACGATGTCGACAGGTAACGAATATTCCAAGTTCTCTAGATATTCTGCGGTACCGTCGGTTGAAGCATTATTGATAATTACTACTGCGGCAGGTAGTTGATCTCCAGATGCAATACCTTTCAAGGTCACCGGTAACAATTCCTGCCGGTTATACGTCACCACTACCGCAACAACCCGAGGGCTCGCTTCATGAGCCATTTCGCTCTGTATCTTAGGTGAAGTCATAACGAGGAGACCGATTCCTTTCGGTAGCCTGCATCCGGGGCAGATGCGGGAGAAACTCAAACTATCGCAGCAAATACATCAGAAAAAATATTTGAGTTCAAAGAACCTACGATAGTTCAACTCATTTAGTTTACTGAATCGGTGCTCTGTGTTCACTCTGATTGCCTGTTCACTCGCTAAAAGTCTGCTGTGTTTAGTACAAATTCTCTGCAGATATGTGCGAAAGTTAGTCATGAAAGTTTATATAAACTCTTCTTCCCTTTGAAAGGATCGATATGTCGGTATCTGCATGGAAAGTAATCGGTGCAAGCGGATTTGTTGGGTCTTCGATTCTGACCCGTCTTAAAATTGATGGTATCGAAGCAGATCCCATCGAGGCCCCTCGCCTGGCAACCAGCCAACGTGATGCAAATCAAATTATTCGCGATGCTCGCAAGCTCGAAGACATTATCGATTCTCTTGCGGATTCTTTTGCAGGTGCCGAAGTAGTCATAAATGCTTCCGGTTTGGCAGCTCCGAACCAGCAGGACATAGCTCCCTTGCTGGGTGCAAACGCATTGCTTCCCGCCGTCATTGCTATTGCTGCTCAGCGTACCGGAGTGAAAAGACTCATTCATCTTTCCTCTGCCGCTGTTCAGGGGCCCCGCCCCGTTCTCGATGATTCTCCACGCACCGAGCCATTTTCTGCATATTCTTATTCCAAGGCACTGGGTGAAGATGTTCTCTTACGCATCGCAGATTACGTAGAAGAAAAAGCCGCCGCCGGCGTAGCTCCAGGCTCTGCCAATTCCTCGTTCCCCGCTGCCCCCTCGTTTTCTCCCGCTTCAGTTTCGGCTCACCACGCGTTAGAGACGTGCGTCGTTCGTGCAACCAGCGTGCAAGGGGCGGGACGGCGCACCACCGAATCTTTTGCTAAATTTTCTTCATCTCCTTTGGCTTCAGTAGCCGGATCCGGCAGTCATAAATCCCCTGTTTCGTCCTCCTACGCTCTGGCAGAATTCGTTTCGATGCTCGGTCAGTTTTCCGGCGAGTTGCCGAGGATTGTGGTTCAGCCGTGGGAAGGAACCACCTGTGAATCTGTCATTGTTGACGCCGGACGGCGTCGCCCCCTCCACATCCCTGCCCCACTCTGCACCGTGGCAGTGAAAGCCGGGTATGCTCTATCCGGACTTTTGAATGATAGATTGCAGGGCTCAGTACGCAGGGCAGAGGTCATGTGGTTTGGTCAGGACGTCGACGATTCCTGGGCACGAGAGAATGGTCTGCTCCCCCAACACCGTGTACAAGAAGTCCTACGATCAGCCCATTTAGGGTTAGGCAAAAAATATGATCGAAAATTCAAAAAAGACAAATAGAACATAAATATATCGGGTGCATCAGTTCAGATGCACCCGATATATTTGTGGGGCCTTAGGCTACTCGTTAGATTTATGGGAATCAGCATCATCAAAGAGAAGTTTGCGGGCATCACTTTGAGAAAGTGGTTTAACGGCTGCTTCCCTTCGTGCGATTTCCTGGCGAATACTTTCCTTGGTGCGCATTTGATCTACGCGTGCAGTACCCTGCCCACCTTCAACAAGATGGGCATTGAAAGATCCGGCTGCAGGGGCAGAAGCACGCGGCCCATCGCCCAATCCCACTGGGGCAGAAGCTGTAGGACTCTCTGCTTCTTCAACCAATGAACTAGCTGCCCGGCGCTCTTCCGCGCGCTCAGCAGTGGACTGTCGATTCTCGGCTTCTAGCTCTTCTTTAGTAATGATAGAGGGCACAACCTGCCGTAGCTCTTCCATGCTAATAGCACCTTCACGAACCACTACGAGTCGGTCTGCAGTGCAGTCAACGATAGTGGAAGGAAGCGCTTCTGCAGGAAGGGCATCTTCATGGGCTCCAATGGGGCGGCGTCCGCCATCAATAATAACTTCGACGTCTTCGCCCAATTGTTCAGCGGCTGCCTCAGCGGTGGTTGCAGCCTGTTGCCCGGTCTTATTGGCAGAAGAAACCGCTAACGGCCCAATTTCCCTCAGAAGCTGGATTGTCAAAGAATCGTTAGGCACACGCAACGCTACTGTTCCCTGGGTCTCTCCCAAATCCCAGCTCAAAGATGGCTGTGAATAAAGAATGAGAGTCAAAGCACCCGGCCAGAATTTACGAGCAAGCGCAGTGGCATCGTCAGAAACTTCATCGGCAAGACCGGGCAGAACAGCTTCATCAAAAATCAAAACCGGAGGCGGCATAGTGCGTGACCGACCCTTCGCTGCCAGCAGCGTACTGACGCCGGCATGCGAGAACGCATCAGCCGCGATACCGTACACGGTATCAGTGGGTAGCACAATGGCTTTGTTCTCGCGTAAAGCTACTCGAGCAGCCTCGATAGCTTCATTGCGAGCTTCGGTAGTTTCTGTTGAATATACGGTTGCTTTCACGCTGCCATTCTCTCACGTTCAGAGCGGACACAATAGATAAGTGGTTCTGTGATATCGAAAAGAGTCGGAAGACTTAACCAAGATACCCTGCGGTGTGGCGGGGCCTGCCGGTTAAATCATCGATAGATTCAATTCTTTCAAACCCAGACTCTGCCAAGATGGTTCGCATGCCATCACGTTGGGTCTCTGCATGCTCCATGATAAGAAAACCTCCGGGTTTGAGGAGCTCAGCTGCTCGCTGGCAAATAGTGCGAGGAATCTTGAGCCCATCTTCGCTACCACCGTACAGAGCCATCTGTGGATCGTACTCGCGTACCTCGGTATCTTGAGGAACAGCACCGTTCGGAATGTAGGGCGGGTTCGAAGCAACAATATCGAAGGTGGATTCGTGTCCTGCTAGAGCACGAGTTGCATCTTCATGGATGAGTTTCACCGCGGTGCCCACAATATTGCGGGTGGTCCACGCTATCGCAAGCTCACTCAGTTCCACCGCAAAAACGGAATGCCCCGGGCGCTCGACGTCGATGCTGGCGGCGATCGCCCCCGAACCGGTACACAAATCTACAATTTTCAGCGGTGATGTCTGCTGGGAATCCACTTCTGTCAGAACCCGGCTTACCAGCTCTTCTGTCTCAGGGCGAGGGATAAAAACTCCCGGCCCCACAGCCAGCTCTAGTTGCCTGAAATACGCGACGCCGGTCAAATGCTGAAGAGGAATTCTTTGAGCCCTCTCAGCAATAAGGTCGGTAAACCCTTCGGGTGCAGGTGCTCCAATGAGCTCCAGACTCTGTACCCGACCCCGTGAAATACTTTCCCCGCTCGCCTTACTCATGCAGTATGCCGCCAAAAGCTCGGCGTCGACCCTAGGATTCTCTACCCCGGCTTCTGCAAGATACGCCGAAGCCCGGCGAAGAACTTCTTTAAGTTCTTCGCCGGGCAACTGCTCAAATGATTCTGCCAAGACTTAGTTTTCTTCCTGTCCCAGCTGCTCAAGACGGTGTTTCTCATCCACATCAATAGCAGACTGGATGACTGCCTCAAGGTCACCGTTGAGAACCGCATCCAGATTGTAAGCCTTGTAACCGGTACGGTGGTCGGCAATTCGGTTTTCCGGGAAGTTATAAGTACGGATACGCTCGGAGCGATCCATCGTTTTCACCTGAGAATGGCGCTTTTCAGCGTTTTCCGCGTCAATCTGTTCCTGCTGCCACGCCAACAGACGAGCCCGCAACACGCGCATAGCGGCTTCACGGTTCTGAATCTGAGACTTTTCGTTCTGCATAGCAACCACAATACCGGTCGGCAAGTGAGTAATACGCACAGCGGAGTCAGTGGTATTCACGGACTGACCACCGGGACCAGATGAGCGGTACACGTCAATCTTCAAGTCATTCTGGGAAATCTCAATTTCCTCAGGCTCATCGACCTCGGGAAAGACCAAAACACCAGCGGCGGAAGTGTGGATACGCCCTTGAGATTCTGTAGCCGGCACACGCTGTACGCGGTGAACGCCACCTTCATACTTGAAATGCGCCCACACGCCATCTGCAGGATCGGTAGAAGAGGTCTTGATAGCAACCTGAACGTCTTTATAGCCGCCCACGTCAGTCATATTGGAAGAAATCATTTCTGTCTTCCAGCCCTTAGACTCTGCGTAGCGAGTATACATACGCAATAGATCAGCTGCGAAAAGGCTTGCTTCGTCGCCGCCTTCACCACCCTTGACCTCAAGAATGACGTTACGACCGTCATCAGGATCGCGGGGAATAAGCAGGTGACGTAAACGCTCGTTAGCCTCGGTCAACTGCTTTTCCAGCTCGGGAACTTCTGCAGCAAACTCGGGGTCTTCTAAAGCCATCTCACGAGCTGCTTCCAAGTCATCGGTGAGCGCACCTACGCGCTTGTAGGCTTCAACGATGCCGTTCAGCTCCGAATAGCGACGCCCTAGTTTACGAGCCTTACCCTGGTCTGCGTGCACAGCGGGGTCAGCCAACTGCTTCTGCAAATCAGCATGCTCATCAAGCAAAGACTGAATTTCGTACAAAATATGCCTTCTTTTAGATCAACGGGACTTAGTTCCCGAATGTCATCACATCAAAAACGCGGCTGAACCGCGCGGGTGCGAAAGTGCACTGCCCAGCATCGAAATAGAGCAGACAGTGCACTTTTTAAGTGTTAGTCGTTAGAGGAGGTTCCCAAACCGGACTTCTGAACGGTCAGCAAGAACTCTACATTGGACTGAGTCTCACGCAGTTTGGAGGTCAGAACGCCCAAAGCCTGCTCCTGATCCAGCCCTGCAAGTACGCGGCGCAAACGCCACATAATCTTGATTTCCTCAGAGGACAGCAGGTTTTCTTCACGGCGGGTGCCGGATGAATTGACATCAACGGCGGGGAAAATACGCTTGTCCGCCAGCTGACGGGACAGACGCAACTCCATGTTGCCGGTTCCCTTGAATTCTTCGAAGATAACCTCATCCATCTTGGATCCGGTTTCTACCAGAGCAGTCGCCAGAATGGTCAGCGAGCCACCTTCTTCAATGTTGCGGGCAGCACCAAAAAATTTCTTCGGTGGGTACAGCGCAGCAGAATCGACACCGCCGGAGAGGATACGACCTGAAGCAGGAGCACTCAGGTTGTAGGCACGACCCAAACGAGTCATCGAATCCAACAATACGACGACGTCCAACCCCTGCTCTACGAGGCGCTTAGCACGCTCGATGGCAAGTTCAGCAACAGTCGTGTGATCGTCTGCAGGGCGATCGAAGGTCGAAGCAATAACTTCGCCCTTGACGGTACGCTGCATATCGGTCACTTCTTCAGGACGCTCGTCGACTAAGACCATCATGAGGTGAACCTCAGGATTGTTGGTGGTAATCGCATTTGCAATCGACTGCAGCATCAAAGTCTTACCAGCTTTAGGAGGCGAGACAATCAGACCGCGCTGACCCTTACCGATGGGAGCGATGAGGTCGACCACGCGGGTGCCCATCTTCTTCGGCTCTGTTTCCAGTCGCAAGCGTTCCTGGGGATACAGAGGAGTCAGCTTGGAGAAATCACGGCGGTTCTTTGACTCTTCAGGCGCAAGACCATTGATAGAAGTCAGCTGAACTAGCGCATTGAATTTCTGGCGCTGGTTGTTCTTGTTATCGTTTTCACGCGGTGCGCGGATTGCGCCCACTACGGCGTCGCCCTTGCGCAAACCGTAACGCTTCACCTGGTTGAGGGAAACGTACACATCGGATGCACCGGGTAGGTAACCGGACGTACGGACGAACGCATAGTTATCCAGAACATCAAGGATCCCGGCTACAGGTACGAGGACGTCGTCTTCGGTGATCTCAGGCTCATCGTACTCATTAGTATTACGGCGGTTGCGGTTACGACGCTCGTTTTGGCGGTCGCGGCGGTTACGTTTGCGGTTGTTGCGGCTGTCGTCGTCAGGACCGTTGCCAAAGTTTTCGCGGTCGTTTGAACGGTTGTTGCGATCGGAGCGATCGTTTCGCTCATTGCGCTCAGAACGATCGTTGCGTTCATTGCGGTCGCCGCGATCGTTTTTCTCACCGTTACGCTTGGTGCGAGTGCGCTTGCGGGAGTTTGACCGCTCAGAATCGGACTCATCGTTCTTCTCGGAGTCCGACTGCTGGTTGTTCTGCTGAACAGGAGTCGATTCAGACTGCGCTGAAGAATCTGCTGAGTTGTTTTCGTCGTTCTGCTTCTCAGAAGAAGAATTGCGACGACGACGATCAGAGCGGGTTCGTGAACGACGGTTAGTGCGTTCAGAGTTGTCTTCCGAACCTTCGCCCTGCTCAGAAGAGGCATCTACCGATTCGTTTTCATCGGCTTTATGCTCAGTATTCTGAACACCGGCTGAAGTTGCACGGCGATTACGACGCGCCGGAGCCTTCTTAGACTCTTCTTCAGTTCGCGAAGCGTTTTCCGTCTGAGCACTGTGAGTGTTCTGCTCTGAGGCGGTCTCTACCTGCTCAATGCTCTCCGCTTTTTTGCGGGGTGCACGTTTACGCTTCGGCTTCTCAGCGCTCTGCGCATTTTCAGAATCAGAAGATGAAGCTTCTTGAGCATTCTGCTGTTCTACGCGTTCTGCTGAAGCTCCGCGCTGATGGTTAGTAATAGCGTCTACCAGGTCGGATTTACGCATACGGCGAGCGCCAGTAATGCCAAGCTGGGATGCTAAAGACTGTAGCTGAGCAAGTTTGAGGCTGCTCAATGATGGTGATTTGGTTTCTTCCGGAGCCGCAGTGCGGTCGGTGGATTCTGCCACGAAGGTCCCTTCCCCTCGAAAAGTTCGAAAAATCTTTCGGTTTGGCACATCAGATACGTGCCGTGCTCAGCATCAGATCAGCTGGCACACGGTGCAGGCATCCGCATGGGTATCTGAGGCTAATGCCTCAAACATACGAATAGCTACTTGAAGTAATGCGAAGAGTCTGCACGGCTATGCCCGCTCTAGAACGCATTACGTGATTTCATGAGAGGTACTTAAGAGAACCTCAAATAAAAAAAATTAAATCATCACGATTCACACTACCTGGAAGCGGTAATTTGAACTCTGTGAGTTACGCTCTGCAAAAATTAATTTGCTGAGTCAACACGTAAAACTATAACACCTTCTGTATCGATGTTCACGGGTAGTACGCGCCAGGAAAGCTTTTCGCCGGCAAATGAGTCTACCTGTGGGTCATTTTGAGCGGCATCGATAGCGCTTATTATTTCTGTGCGTTCTTCCTCACCTCGGGCAAAAATGATGACGGTCGGCCCTGCCCCTGAAATTACTGCAGGGTATCCGCGTTCTCTCAGGGTTCTCACCAAGACGGCTGAAGGCGCCATTGCGTTAACTCGGTAAGACTGGTGTAGGTAGTCTTCAGTAGCAGCCAGCAAATGTTCTGGGGCTTGGGAAAGCGCTTGAGTAAGCAATGCCGAACGAGCGGAATTTCGGGCAGCATCAGCGTGCGGCACGTTCTCTGGCAGTAATGCCCTCGCCTGCTTGGTGGGCACCTCATAGTCAGGAATTGCTACGACGGGCAGAATGCGGGGGTTTACAGCAATGGGCAGGGTTTCCCATGCAGAGGTGGTCCCCCAGGAAACCGTGAGGTGACCGAGCAAAGACGGCGCTACGTTATCTGGGTGACCTTCCATATCCGAGCAAATTTGCAGTATCTCAGCAAAGCTCAACCGCGCCGTCTTCGGGAGAAGTTCGTTGGCTGCGACGACTCCTGCCACAATGGCAGAAGCCGAAGAGCCCATCCCTCGCGAATGAGGAATCTGGTTGTGCGCTTTCAACCGGATACCCGGAAAGTCTTGCAGCCCGGCGTATTGAAAGCAGCGGTTCATCGCACGAATCACCAGATGATTGGCATCGCGGGCTATTTCTTCACTCCCCTGCCCTGAAAGTTCAAATTCTAGCCCCCGCGCGATGCGTGTGACCTCAATTTCATCGTAGAAAGCTAAGCTCAGCCCCATTGAGTCATAACCGGGACCCAGGTTAGCGCTCGATGCGGGTACTTTAACGCGAACGGTGGTACCCACCGGGATGGAATCGGCAGTCAGCAAGGAACAACCTTTCGTCGTCATGAAGGGATAATTTTGAACAGGTAAGGGGATTATTTACCCTCAACTCGAATGACCGAAGCAATCGAGCGCACGGCGTCCAAAGAATCCACGACAGCCATCGTCTTTCTCAAATTTGAATCAGCTGCCTGATGCGTCACGATGCGCAAAGCTGCAGAGAACTGACCATCTTTTTCAAACTTGGTCTGGCGCATCGTTTGAATAGAAACACCGTGTTCAGCAAAAATCCGAGCGATATTGGCAAGCACACCTAACTTATCTTCGACGATAAGTCCGACTGAATAGCGAGAGACCACTGCCGCCATCGGTGTCGACTGCAAAGCAGCATGGTTGGATTCAGGGACACCCGCACCGCCCAAAACCATGCGGCGGGCCAATGAAACGAAATCGCCCATCACGGCAGAGGCTGTCGGAGCACCGCCTGCTCCTGGACCGTAGAACATCAATTCGCCGGCATTCTCTGCTTCCACAAAAACAGCGTTATAGGCATCATGTACCGATGCCAAGGGATGTTCCTGAGGAACCAAAGTGGGATTGACCCGGATATTGACGCCGTCACCATCCAGCTCGCAAATGGCGAGAAGCTTGATGACGAATCCGTCATCTTTAGCCGCCTGCACGTCGTGGGCAGTAATGGAGGTAATACCTTCGCAGTGAACGTCATCAATCGTAAATTCCGAATGGAATGCCAAAGAAGCAACTATGGCAGCTTTGGACGCCGCATCATACCCCTCAATATCGGCGGTCGGATCTGCTTCGGCATATCCAAGCCGCTGAGCTTCTTTAAGGACATCATTAAATTGGGCGCCGGTTGTATCCATTTGGTCGAGGATAAAATTGGTGGTGCCGTTCATAATGCCCAAAACACGCGTAATTTTATCGCCTGCTAGAGAATCGCGGAGGGGGCGCAAGATGGGGATGGCCCCGGCGACTGCTGCCTCAAAGGAGAGCTGTACACCGTTCTGATTCGCCGCTGCTTGGAGTTCCTGACCATGCTTTGCCAGCAGAGCCTTATTTCCAGAAACTACAGGTTTGCCAGCATGAAGCGCCCTCAAGATGCGAGTACGAGCAGGCTCAATTCCGCCGGTTAGCTCAATCACCACATCTGCCTGATCAATCAAGACCTCAGCATCATCTGTCAGCAAAGCTGCAGCCAGAGGTACCTGCCGGGGCGCTTCAGTATCACGTACGGCAATACCGATGAGTTCAGCAGGAACCCCAATGCGCTGGCGAATAAGATCGCTGTCTTCCAGCAAAATACGAGCGACCTGTGAACCTACGTTGCCCGCACCGAGCAAAGCGACCTTGATTTTTTCAGGCTGTGACATGTTTTTATACTCCTGCTTAGAAATGTTAGGGGAATCTTCCGATGCTCAGCATCGAAGACCTGCCAGATTAGACGAGCCCTAAATCCCGGCTCAGCATTTCTTCTTCAGTCTCCCCCCGAACCATCAGACGAGGAACGCTATCCTGGGCTGTTGCCACTACTGGCGGTTTAGTGAGGTAGTTGTAATTGGAACTGAGTGCATAGCAGTAGGCGCCTGTTGCTGGAACTGCCAGGATGTCCCCCGCCATCAAATCTGCAGGTAAGTAGCAAAAGCGCACCACAATATCGCCCGATTCGCAGTGTTTACCTACCACACGAGAAAGAACCTGAATTCCCCTCGGCTCACGATTTGCTAGCACCGCCGTGTAATCGGCGTCGTAAAGAACCGGACGAGCATTATCGCTCATTCCGCCATCTACTGATACATATCGACGAACGCGAGACGCTCCCGCTTCGTCTTCGATTGCTACGTCTTTGATAGTGCCCACCGTATAGAGGGTGATACCTGATGGACCCGAGATAGAACGCCCGGGTTCAAAGGACAAATGTGGAATTTCCATTCCTAAATCAGCGCATGTTTTGGACACCGAATCAGCAAGTTCTGTGGCGACATCTAACGCAGGGCGAGGGGACTCCCCCTCGATATACCCGATGCCGTAACCGCCGCCCAAATCAATTTCAGCTAGGGTGACGTCGAAACGGTGGTTCAACTCGTTCATAAAGCCCAAAACTTTTTCGGCGGCTTTGGAGAATCCTTCTGCCTCAAAAATCTGAGACCCAATATGGCAGTGCAGACCACGAAGGTTTATAGAATCCTCGCCTAAAGCTACAGCGGCAGCAACGGTTGCGTAAGAATCCTCGTCGCTCAAACCTAAGGCGTTGATTTGTTCGGTGGTAAATCCTGCCAGCATCGCAGTTCCAGCGACCATCGACTGACCAAACTTCTGGTCTTCGTGCGCGGTGGCAATGTAGTCATGGGTAGAAGCGTGAACACCGGGGGTAACACGCAGCATCAGAGGTGCTACTACTCCCATATCGCTGGCTATGCGCGCGATCTGCTGAACCTCATAGACAGAATCGGCGACGATGCGGCCTACCTGATTCTCCAGAGCGCGGCGAATTTCCGCATCCGATTTATTGTTTCCGTGTAAAGCAATCTGTTGCCCGGGAACTTCAGCACGCAGAGCAAGGGCTAACTCGCCGCCTGAAGCGGTATCGAGGTTGAGCCCTTCTTCAAGAGCCCACCGCGCCACCGCCGTCGTCAAAAATGATTTGGCGGCATAGTAAACCGAGACCTCGGCACCGTGCTCAGCAAATGCAGAGGTGAATGCATTTTTGAACTCTGCAACGCGAGCACGGAAAGTCGTCTCTGAGAAGATGTATTCGGGGGTGCCAAATTGCTCACGCAAAGCGCTGACCGCTACGCCGTCTACTTCGAGTTCACCGGAATCATTACGGCTGAAGCTATCGGTCCATATGGTGCGGTTGAGGTCTGCGGGATGCGCTGGTACTTCCAACCAATCTGGTTTGAAAAGAGTTGAGGAATCACTCATTTACATCTTCTCCGGTGCTGTTACGCCAAGCATGTTCAATCCGTTAGAGAGAACCTGACCGGCTGCGTTGTTGAGCATGAGACGTGCGCGGTGCAGGTCCGTGATTTCTTCCTCGCCCTTAGGTGCCACGTGGGAGTTTCCGTACCAGCGATGGTAAGAGCCTGCCAGTGTTTCGATGTAGCGGGCGATGCGGTGGGGTTCGCGGAAGGTCGCTGCCTCTTTGACTGCCTGTGGAAACTGGCTGAGGACGGCGATGAGTTCGTTGTCAGCTTCTGTGTTGAGCTGGGACGCATCAAAGCTGGAAGTATCAACCCCAGCTTTTTCTGCGTTACGAGCCACGTTGCAGGTACGAGCGTGAGCATACTGCACATAGAAGACAGGGTTTTCATTAGACTGCTTGGTCAGCAAATCAAGATCAATATCAATGTTTGAATCTACAGAGTAACGAGTCAAGGTATAACGTGCGGCGTCAACGCCCACAGCTTCTACCAAATCTTCAAGAATGACGATGGTGCCGGCACGTTTGGACATCCGAACGGGCTTGCCATCGCGTACCAAGTTCACCATTTGACCAATCATCACTTCAACACGGTCGGGGTTATCTCCCAGCGCTGCTGCAGCTGCTTTAAGGCGCGCGACGTAGCCGTGGTGGTCTGCACCGAGCATATAGATGGCGATGTCAGCGGGGTTCTCGGGGCGATTAATCTTGTCTTGGAAATAGGCGATATCGCCAGCGATATAAGCGGCGTTTCCGTCTGATTTAATCACTACGCGGTCTTTGTCATCACCAAAATCAGTTGATTTCAGCCACCATGCACCGTCCTTGAAGTAGAGGTGCTCGCTGGTCTTGAGTTTCTCGAGGAGTTCATCTACTTTGCCCTCTTCAAAGAGGGAGTTCTCGTGAAAGAAAACATCAAAATCTACCTTGAAATCATGCAGGGTCTTTTTGATGTCCTCAAACATAAATTTCACGCCAGCAGCACGGAACACTTCTTGAGGATCCTCTGAAGTCAGCGCCTCAGGATGCTCAGCCATGACGCGATTGGCGATGTCGGTGATGTACTCGCCACCGTAGCCATCCTCAGGGGCAGCATTGCCCTGAGCACGCGCTAGAAGTGAACGAGCAAAACGGTCAATCTGTGTACCGTGATCGTTAAAGTAGTATTCGCGCACCACATGTGCACCTTCAGCCTGCAAAATACGCGCCAGTGAATCACCCACCGCAGCCCAGCGGGTTCCACCCAAGTGAATGGGACCAGTGGGGTTCGCGGAAACGAACTCCAGGTTGATGGTTTGGCCGGCTAGCTCTGAATTAGTACCAAACTTCTCCCCTGCCTCGACAATCGTGCGGGCAATTTCCCCGGCGGCACCGGCGTCCAGAATGATATTGAGGAAGCCTGGACCAGCGATATCGACCTGGGCGACGCCGTCAATCTGAGCAATTTTTTCGCTCAAAATAGTAGCTACCTCGCGGGGATTCTTGCCCACCTTTTTAGAAATCTGCAATGCAACGTTTGTTGCCCAATCGCCGTGATCGCGGTTCTTTGGCCGTTCAACCCTAATTTCGGGCAGTTCGGCGCCATCGACAAGAGTCAGTTCGCCAGATTCTAGAGTGGTTGCAAGGGCAGTTGAGATTGCATCTGAGAGTTCTTCGGGTGTCATGGGAATAAGTCTACCCAAAGCGCAGGTGCAGACGAAGAAGCCCATCTTGCGATGTGAATCGCAAGGTGATTCCATACGACGGAAATGAAAGAGATGCCTAAGAATCTGGTAAGGTAGTGACGTGCTGTTTTAGCTAACGCTGAAGCACGTGCCTCTGTAGCTCAGTGGATAGAGCACCAGTTTCCGGTACTGGTTGTCGAAGGTTCGAATCCTTTCAGGGGCACTTTTCTTTTTAACCTTTTTCTTTTGAACTAGAGAGAAGACTATGAAGAGCACAACCGGTTTTTATACCCGCGGACACCTTGATGCGCAAAGTTATACGTTCTATCCGGCAAATTCTTCAGATCCGGCTCCCCTGGTGGTCTATGTCCACGGTGGCGCGTGGCGCTATGGCTCTAAAGATTCTCTTGAATCCAGCGAAAATGGTGTGCACCGCCTTCGCGAATTCTTCTCAGCTGCGGGCTTCGCCTGTGCCTCCATCAATTACAGACTCTCGTCCCAGGCGCAATTTCCTGCCCAGATTCATGATGTCAAAGCTGCCATTGCGCACTTTCGCAAACACGCCACATCATTTCAGATTGACCCTCGCAAGATTGTGTTAGTCGGTGGTTCTGCTGGTGGTCACCTCACCATGCTGGCTGCGGCTACAGGTACTTTAGGCGATTCTTATTATGATGGTGCGCTGACCTCCGGTTCTGCAGAAGTCACGTGCGCAGTGAGTATTTACGGGGTTTCCGATCTTCGAACCATCTACGATGACCGCGAAATCTGCGGTTTTCCCCGCGTGCACCCTGAAGACGACGACGCCGAATGCCTTCTTCTGGGCAGTAACTTTCCTGCGCCGGCGGGTTCGCAGGCAGAATTGAACTGGTCCAAGGCTCAACCGCTCGATATTATTTCCCACGCAAGCCCTGCCGGTGCGCGCCGCTGCGCACCGCTTTATCTTCTTCATGGATTAGGTGATACGTGCGTGCCTCACCTCCAATCCAGCAGGGTCTATGAAACGTTGCAACAGCGCGGTATCGAGACGGAGCTATATCTAATCCCCGATGCTGAGCATGCCGATTTACGGTGCTACACCGATGAATCTTTGCACTCAATGGTGCGCTGGGTGCAGCAGCAACTAGACTCAAAGGGCTTTTCCACCCCTTAACTATCTACCCAGCGCTCGCTACGCCTGCGGCAAACTTCTTTCCCCTACGCTGTGGCTGTTCTACAATGATTTTTCAGTATGTCTAAGAATCATTCAGGCTCCGCCTCACCCTCACTTTCCCACATTGCCGCCACTATGCATGCGGCGAATACCCGCGCGTCGACCCCTGCACCGCAAGCAGATGTTGCACATCCTGTGCAGAAAAATAACTCTGCAAGGCAGAAAAGCTCCGGGGCAACTCAGCGTAAGAAACGCGGGTCAGCTCGCTCTTCTCAGCAGAATCAGAACCGTAACAGAGGCGAGCGCAAAATAACCTCTCGGGAGTACAAGCCTTTTATTCCCAGCACCATCAGCTTTCCTCCTGCACTTCCGGTCTCCGAACGCCGGGAAGATATCAAAAAAGCAATTGCTGAGAACCAGGTTGTTATTATCGCCGGTGAAACGGGCTCAGGTAAGACTACCCAGATTCCTAAAATGTGTTTAGAACTTGGTCTGGGCGAAACCGGGCTGATCGGGCATACTCAGCCCCGCCGTCTGGCTGCTCGATCTGTTGCTGAACGTATTGCTGAAGAACTCGGTCAGAACATTGGTCAGACAGTGGGGTATCAGGTTCGCTTCACCTCCGAGGTGGGCGAGCATTCGGCGATCAAATTGATGACCGACGGCATCTTGCTAGCAGAGATTCAAAATGACCCGCTACTGAAAAAGTATTCGACCATCATTATTGATGAAGCGCACGAACGAAGCCTCAATATTGACTTCATTCTTGGTTATCTCAAACGCATTATGGGTCAGCGCTCCGATCTTAAAATCATCATTACTTCTGCCACCATTGACCCCGAGCGTTTTGCTCGCCATTTTTCGCCCAGCTTTGTGCCTGGGGTCGGAATTGTCGATGACTCTCTGAGCGCTGAAGAAAAGGAAATTGCTGAGGCAACGCTGCCAGATGACGCACCTCCCATCATCGAGGTGTCAGGCAGAACCTATCCCGTTGAAATCCGCTACCGTCCGCTGAATGTGCCAACCGAGGGCGAAGACAACGACGCCGACGACGGTTTAGAGGACGAAGATCGTGATCCCATCGAGGGTATCTTGGACGCGATTCGCGAATTGGCGGCAGAAGATCCCGGCGATATCCTCATCTTCTTCTCGGGGGAGCGAGAAATCCGCGATGCTCAAGATGCCATTGAGGACATGATTCGCTCCACTCGGAGGCTACCCCACTATGAGGTATTACCCCTGTTCGGCCGCCTCTCGATGCAAGAGCAAACTCAGGTGTTCCGCCCCGGTTCACGCCCGCGCATCGTGTTGGCAACCAACGTTGCAGAAACCTCACTGACAGTACCTGGTATCAAGTATGTGATTGATACAGGCACCGCCCGCATTTCACGTTATTCTTCGCGTACCAAAGTTCAGCGCCTTCCCATTGAGCGTATTTCCCAGGCGAGCGCTAACCAACGGTCGGGCCGCTGTGGGCGCGTGTCAGATGGTATTGCTATTCGTCTCTATTCTGAAGAAGATTTCCTTTCCCGCCCAGAATTTACCGACCCTGAGATTTTGCGTACCAACCTGGCTGCGGTGATTTTGCAGATGACCTCTATTGGAGTGGTAAAAGCTATCTCCGATATTGAGCGCTTTCCCTTTGTGCAGCCGCCAGAGACCCGCGCTATCAACGATGGCGTCAACCTCCTGCGGGAGCTGGGCGCTCTGCGCCAGAAGAACTTCCAGCAGGCTACGCGTGGACGCCGTTCGCCCGCTACGCCACTGACCGGTGTGGGGCGCAAGATGGCAGCGCTACCCGTTGATCCCCGTTTGGCGCGCATGATTGTCGAGGCAGATCAGCGCGGTTGTGCCAAAGAAATGATGGTTCTCGCCGCGGCATTGACTGTGCAAGACCCGCGAGAACGGCCCACCGAGCGTCGGGCAGAAGCTGATACTCAGCATGCACGCTTCAAAGACGAAAAATCTGACTTCTCCAGCTATCTCTTGCTGTGGAATTTCATCAACGAAAAGCAGCAGGAGCTCTCTTCCAGTCAGTTCCGCAAGTTGTGTCATCGAGAATTCCTGAATTTCTTGCGAGTGCGTGAATGGCAGGATCTTTATGCACAGCTGGCTGAGATTGGACGGTCAGCCCGCATCTCAGTGAGCCGCGGCAGAGATATCAATCCCGCAGCCCACGAGGTCGATCTTCATAAGTCGCTACTTTCGGGCTTGCTCTCTCATATTGGCCTCAAAGATGAACGAGCCCGCCACGAGTACATGGGCGCTCGGGGTACCCGTTTCCAAATCTTCCCAGGTTCTGGATTGTTCAAGAAAAATCCCGAGTGGATTGTTTCGGCTGAATTAGTAGAGACATCCCGCCTGTGGGCACGAGTCAATGCAGAGGTCAAGCCCGAGTGGATTGAAGAAGTCGGCTCTCACCTGGTAAAAAAACAGTACTCTGATCCTCATTGGTCATCGGCTCAAGGGTCGGTCATGGCACATGAAAAGGTCACACTCTTTGGAGTGCCCGTGATTGCGGATCGCAGAGTGCAATACTGGCGTATTGACCCTCAGGCAGCACGGGAAATGTTCATTCGCTCCGCCCTCGTTGAAGGCGACTGGCGAACCCATCACAAGTTCTTTGAGCGAAATCAGCGCGCGTTGGCTGAGATCGAGGAACTCGAAGCTCGCCTGCGCCGTCGTGATCTGCGCGTAGACGATCAGACGCTCTTTGATTTTTACGATGCCCGGTTGCCAGAGAATATCTACTCCGAACGTCATTTTGATCGCTGGTGGAAAGAGGAGCGGACAAAGAACGAGCATCTGTTGGATTTCAACCCCGATCATCTCATCGATGAAGAAGCTGCAGACTACGACGAATCGCTCTTTCCCCGAACCTGGACGATTCATACCGGATCAGGCGAACTCACCCTCGATCTGCGCTATGAATTTGCTCCATCGGTTTCTATCGGGGGAGTCCGCAGTTCAGAGACTAAGGCAGACGGAATTGCCGTGCAGGTACCTATCCTATTCCTCAATCAACTGGAGCAAGCTCCCTTTGAGTGGATGATTCCCGGTCTACGCACTGAACTCATCACGGCACTTATCAAGTCCTTGCCTAAGCAGCTGAGGAAGAATTTTGTGCCGGCGCCCGACGTCGCCCAAGCTGCAGTGGCAAAACTCAACGCTGAGTTCTCCCCTGCCGAGGACAACCTCCTCGAATCTTTGGCACTGGTGCTCCGTCGTCTTCGAGGAATTGTAGTTGACCCTGCCGCCTTTAACTGGGATCAGGTACCAGAGTATCTTCGCTTCACGTTCCAGGTGCGCAACCCTCACAATAAAATTTTGGGTGAAGGTCGCGATATCGAGTTACTCAAGACCCAGTTACACTCCCATATTCGTTCTGCTCTGGCAGCATCGCTGGGGGCTTCACCCGATACTTTTGCTGCTATGAACAAGATGGCTCAGAGGCAGCAATCCTCTGCGCAGCGAGGTGGAGACCAGTCCAAGGGTCAGCGCCTGGCACTGGCGGGAAAGACGGTTACAGCAGGACACGCGTCCGCAGCTGCCCATGGCGTTCGCGAGCAAAGTGGTTTGACCGACTGGCCCGCACAAGAGCTTCCGCGCAAAATTGAACGAGTAATCGCTACCCAAAAAGTCGCCGGTTTTCCGGCGCTCTTCGACGAAGGAAAAACCGTGGGGATTAGAATCTTCCCCACCGAAGCGGAAGCAGCGCGTTCACAACGTCGCGGCGTCATTCGTCTGCTTCATCTCAAGGTGCCCTCGCCTATCCGCTATGTGAGTGACCATCTGTCGAACCGAGAGAAAATCGTCTTCACTCAGAATCCGCACGGTTCTATTGATTCGCTCATTAGTGACTGCACAGTGGCAGCGGTAGATATGTTGACACCGGCGCAGGCGCCCTTTACCCACGACGAATTTGAAAAAGTTTTTCAGCAGGTTCGTGCAGAACTCATTGAATCGGTTTTCCAAGTCACCAAGTTAGTGGCGGATATCCTGGCAGAAGCTTCGGCTGTGCAGAAGAAAATAAAAAAGAGCACCTCGTTGAGCGTCATTCACGCGATGCAAGATATGAAAGCTCAGTTGGATCACCTGATATATCCCGGATTCGTAGCCCAGACGGGGTATTCTCAGCTGGTTCATCTCCCCCGCTACCTGAAAGCAATCACTCAGCGCATTGAGAAGCTGGGACCCCAGGTGCACCGCGACAATCAGCTCATGATTGCGGTACAGGAACTAGAAGACGAATATGATTCAGCCCTGAAATCTTTGCCCCAAGGGACCGAAGTTTCTGATGAATTAGAACACGTGGGTTGGATGATTGAGGAGCTACGCGTAAGCTTCTTTGCTCAAGAACTGGGTACAGCCTATACCGTTTCCGAAAAGCGGATTCGCAAAGCGCTACGAGATGCTCTAGAGAATCTGAAAAATTCATAGCAATCTGTCAAAATGCTGAAATAATTTAGCCCCGGTTCTTCTGATGAAGAACCGGGGCTAAAACATCCGAAAATGCATATTACATCAAAGTGAGCACGCCTTAGGACTCAGGTACAAACTCTTCCCAGCCCGCCTCGCGCAAAGCTGCACGAAGTTTCTCAGCGTGTGCGTCCAGGGTTGCGCCATCGACGTTACGGTCTACAGCTTCTGGCCCAAAGTCAGCTAATCCATTAACCGGGTAGACATGCAGATGAGTATGAGGCACTTCTAACCCTGCAATCATCAAACCAATTTTAGTTGCGGTAAAGAGGTGCGACTGTGCCTGACCAATTTTCTGAGCCACGTCGAAAAGATGGGCGTTCAAGTCAGCAGGTAAATCAATCCAGTGATCGATTTCTTCACGAGGGACGACGAGCGTATGCCCCTCCCCCATGGGTTCGATGGTTAAGAAAGCCACAGCTTTCTCGTCTTTCCAAATGAAGCGTCCGGGAATGTCGCCGTTAATAATTTGGGTGAAAACGGTAGCCATGTCTCTCCTTAGATCTCTACCTCATCGCGGGGCTCCAGGTGAACGTACTCGGTACCGTATTTTTCCCCGAAGTTTTTCAGCTGTCCTTCAATAATGCCGTGCCCGTTCTCCGAAAGGAGGGCATTGTGAATGGGGTATGCCTTCTCAGCTCCCACAGCGATGATGTAATCGATAACTTCTTGAATCTTATTCCAGGGAGCATGGATAGGTACGAGCAAGGTTTTTACCTTGAGCTGGTGAGGCACGACCAGCGAATCACCGGGGTGGAACAGCTCATCATTGATGAGGTAGCCGACGTTATCAATAGTGCGAATCAACGGGTGAATCAACGCGTGCTGTCCGCCGAACGTCTTGATGTCGAATCCTTCCAGAGAGAAAGATTCCTCCGCTTCAGCGTTATGGAGCTTGGCGTCCTTGGCTTTGTCTTTCAGGTCGTCAATCACTGCCTGTGGAGCATAGAGCTCAGTTTCAGGGTGAGCTTCTAGAAAAGCGGCCACTTTCTCTGCTTCAAAGTGGTCAGGGTGAGCGTGGGTGATGAGAATGAAGTCAGCGCCTTCAAGAGCTTCTTCGACCTCAGAGAAATTCCCCGGATCCAGCACCAGCGTTTTGTTGTTGTTTTGGAGGCGAATACATGAATGAGAATATTTAATAAGTTTCATATCTCTAGCCTAGTGGCGGGCACAACAGGAATTCCAGTTTGCTGCCTAGGTACTTGATGCCTGAGACGATATTTGCTCTTTCAAGAAACACCCCGCCATATGCTGGAGCGCTGGTGTAAGGTTAGGGACGATTTATGTACGTTGTACCAAAGGATTCTTTCGTGGCTTCAACACAAGGTTCATCTCCTAAACCCGAGATTCGTAATACAAAGCAACGTCGCACAGTGAAATCAACCATAGAAGGTCTTGAAGATTTCATCTCTGCGCAGGATCTTCATCTGTTGATGGTGAACCGCGGCGAATCGGTATCATTAGCGACTACTTACAGAATTCTGCAGTCGATGGCGGAGCAGGGCGAGGTGGATGTGCTCAAAACAGAAGACGGCGAGGCTATCTATCGCCAGTGCGCTGTGGAGCACCATCACCACCACCTATTGTGCAGAAATTGCGGAGCAGCGGAAGAGCTAGAAGTTCCGGACTTAGAATCGTGGGCGCACGAAATCGGTGAGAAATTTGGTTTTGCGGATATCAATCACGTCATTGAAGTCACTGGAATATGCGCAGACTGTCAAAAGAGAGCTAAGACTACTCACTAGAGATTTTATGCAAACAATCGGTAAGAAACTGACCAAGCACACCGGTACGGTGAACAAGCTTGGACTGGTCTGAATTGCATTTGCGAGCTCTAGCCAGGCATGCTAGAAGGTTCATTCAGCGTTGGGTGCTTGCTCGGTTTTTATCTTTCGAGCACCCCCAAATAACACTTTAAGCAGCAATCTTCTGAGGTTGCGTCTCGCCTCGTCCAGAAGCGCTATGACGTCCTCGTACTCCGGCTACAATCCTGCACAGCACGTAAATGATGAACGAGATGGTCGTAACGTAGGGGCTAATAGGAAGGGATCCTGCCAGAGCCAACAGCATGCCGCCCACCATGGAAATCTCTGCAAATAGCACCGAAAATATCAAAGCCTTCAGCGGTGACGACGTTACTTGCAGAGCCGCCGCAGAGGGCGTGATCAGTAGGGCTAGCACGAGCAAAGAACCCACTACCTGAACAGACAGCGCAACAGCGATACCCAAAATCACCATAAACAGCAACGACAGTGCGCGAAGCGGAACTCCTTTGGCACGTGCCACCTCAGGGTCAAGAGAAGCGAAAGTTAGCGGTCGCCAAACTAGAGTCAGAGCCGCCACTACGATGACGGCGCCGATGATCATTTCCAGAAGCTGTGAATCGTCCACCGATACAATCTGCCCAGTCAACAGCGAAAACTTGTTGTTTGCTCGTCCTTCATACATCGATAGAAACAGAATGCCCAGCCCGAGGCCAAAGGGCATCAGGGCACCAATGACAGAGTTAGATTCGCTACGCTTGACACCCAACAACCCAATGAGAATAGCCGAAGCAATAGAACCCACCAGCGATCCCGTGACTACGTCAAATCCTAGTAACAAGAAGAGGGCAGCACCGGCAAAAGACATTTCAGCGATACCATGCACCGCAAAGGCATGGTCGCGCATCATCACAAACATCCCCACAAAGCCACCGATAACCCCCAGTACCGCACCAGCCAATATTGACTGGCTCAGTAGCTGAACCAATTCTCCGTAACGGTCGAAAACAAAAATTTTGGACCAAAATTCAGAGGCAGTGAGTGCAACTATTAGATGAATCATGCGCGAATCTCCCGCTCTGCGTAGGTTGAACCAAGCCCGTGGTCGCTGCAATGGGGGTGCGTAATGTCGCCTGCGCTGATATCCAGAGGAGCATTGGCGTCACCTCCCACGACGACGTAGCGGCCGTTGGTTCGAATCACGGTAACTTGGGTCTGGTAAAGATCCGAGAGCACTTCACTTCGCATGACCTCTTCAACCGTTCCCACGGTGAAGCGACCGTTGGCTAGATAGAGCACCCGATCGACATGATCAATAATAGGGTTGATTTCGTGGGTCACGAACACCACGGTGGCATTTTTCTCTTTGTTATAGCGGTGTATCAAATCAGAGACCGCGTACTGGTGATTTAAATCCAGAGATAATAACGCTTCATCTGCCAACAAAATCTGAGGATCATTGGCTAGGGCCTGCGCGATACGCAGCCTTTGTTGCTCCCCACCAGAGAGTAATCCAATGGGAACCTTGGCGTATTCGGTTGCGCCTACAGCTTCTAGAAGCTGGTCAATCACAGCGTTTTGCTTCTTGTTCCCTACACGAATCCCCCATTTGTGCCCGTCGATTCCCAAGCCCACAAAATCGCGAGCACGCAGAGGCGCATTAGTAGGTAGCGGACGTTGCTGAGGAATGTAGCCAACTCCTGGATTGCCAGTCTTAGCAGGTGAACCCAGAACGGAAATGCTACCGCTGTTGAGTTGGGTTAGCCCTAGCACCACTTTCAAAAAAGTGGATTTGCCAGAGCCATTGGGCCCAAGCACTGCAAAGTACTCCCCTTGCTGGATCGTCAAATCCAGTTCACTCCATAGTTTGCGGGAGCCAAAGGAGAGTTCACCGTTGTGGACAGCGATAGATGCCTGGGAAATCCGGGGGTGTTGTGGGTTCATACTTATTGATCAACAGCCTGTTTGATGTTGGAAATATTATCGTTCATCCAGTCTACGTAGCTCTTGCCTTCAGGGAGGGTTTCATAAAATGATGCGTTGGCTACATGGTGTTCCTGAGCGGTTTTGAGCACTTCATTGGTCTGGTTGGATGAGGTTTGTTCGTTGTAACCCAGAAAGTTAACAGAACCGTTAGCGAGTTGGTCTTTGATTTCCTGCAATGTTAGTGGAGCTACATCTGAGCCGTCCTCTATCGCTGCGGTGAAATCTGCTGGGGTGACATCTTCCATGCCGGTTGTCTGCAAGAGGTAATTAGGTACGGGCTCCGTAGCAATAAAGTGTTTACCTTTTGCATTTAGACTTTCGGCGTCTTTCTTTAAGGTGTCGAGCTTAGCTTCAAAGCTTTCGCTATTTTTCGCAAAAGTATCCGCATCTGTAGAATCCACAGCTTTAAGTTCTGTTGCTACTGCTTCAGATGCCTTTTTCATGGCATCCAGGCTGTACCAAACGTGTTCGTTGAGGGAGCCATGATCGTGAGTATGTTCTTCCCCCTCAGAATGCTGATGGCCCTCAGTGAGTTCCTTTATCTCTTCTTCGGAGAATAGTCCTGATTCCTCTACTGCATTGACAACTTTTTGGTCTGGGTTATCGGTGCCTGCCATGTCTTCGAGGAATTGATCGTAACCGCCGCCGTTGAGCACCACAAGATCCGCATCTTTGACTTTCAAGCGGTCTGAAGCGGTTGCTTCATAGGAGTGGGGATCCTGGCTGGTGGATGAGATGAGGGAAGTAACTTCGACTTTGTCCCCTGCTATCTGCCGTACGACATCGGCGTAAACGTCGGTAGTTGTTACTACTTTCACGACGTCGTCTTTCGAGTCAGAGGCGGAATTCTGAGCGCCGCATCCCGTGAGTGCTAAGGCACCTGCAGAGGCGAGAGCTACGCTGCGAAGGACGAGTTTCACGGATATTCTCCAGACTATTTTTGAAAACGATTCTCAACTAACATACTCCTTAGAGCGAATGGTTCGCAATTCCCTGAGTGAATCTTCCACCAAAATAGTGGTGCCCCGCTTCTTGCGGGGCACCATCATAAAATAAAATAAATTACGAAACCGAAAATCAACGAGAGTTAGCTCTAATCGGCAGCCGAACTTCCTGCCCGAACAGAAGCTGCCTCACGACGGCGCACATGCTCCTGTGTAGTGTCCTTGATTTCACCTACTAGCTCTTCCAAAATGTCTTCAAGAAATAGCACGCCTAGCGACTCCCCTTGTTGACTTACTACGTGGGAGATATGGGCGCGGTTTCGCTGCATGATAGCCAGAGCATCATCGATATCTACCCCTGGCTGAACAATCGACATCTGACGGATCTTGGACCAAGGAATAGTCCGCGACGAACGCTCCTTGGGTATCCCCAGCACATCCTTGATGTGGACATAGCCCATGTAGGTGCCGTCGTTGGCATCCTCGATGATGTATCGAGAGAATCCGGTATGAGCCACCAGGCTCTCAAGATCCATAGGCGAGCAGGGGAACTTCAAAGTCACTAGCTTCTCGCGAGGAACCATAATTTCTTCAACGTTCTTTTCGGAAAACTCCAATGCGCCAGAGAGGACGCCGGATCCGTCGTCCACCGTTCCCTCAGCAGTTGATTCCGCCACGATATTTTGAAGCTCATCCAAGGTAAAAGTGGAGGATACCTCAGATTTGGGCTCCACCTTCATCAAGCGCAACGTGTGGTCAGCTACCCAGTTGAGGAATCCGACAATGGGACGGAAGATACGCGAGAGCAGAACCAAAGGCGGAGCAATCCATAGTGCAACACCTTCAGATGCCAAGGACACAGCAGCGTTCTTGGGAACCATCTCCCCCAAAATAACGTGCAAGAAGGTGACGATAATCAGTGCAATCAAGAAAGCAGCAATATCTGCTACAGCGAGAGGAATGCCCAGATGCTCTAGGGGCCCGGCCACCAGATGGTGCAGAGCTGGTTCGGAGACATTGAGAATTAACAAAGAACAAACGGTAATACCCAGCTGGCAGGTAGCGAGCATGAGCGATACATGTTCTAGGGCATACAGAACGGTCTGCGCCCTTTTGTTGCCTGAGTCGGCAAGCGGTTCCATTTGGGAGCGGCGAGTCGACATGATGGCGAACTCCCCCGCCACAAAGAAGGCGTTACCGGCAAGGAGCAATACCAGAAGTCCTAGGGCTGTCCAGTCACTCATTACTGTGCACCTCCACGTGCGGCTTCAAGAATTTCAGGTTTATGGGGAATATAGCGGATGCGGTCCACTCTCCAATGTTCCATGGCTTCAACTTTGAGAATGCCATTTTCAAGGGGAAGGTCATCCCCTGTTTCGGGAATTCGCCCCAACCGGTCCATGAGGAATCCGCCTACGGTTTCATAAGCGGGATCGTCTTCGATTTCAAGAACATCGATATATTCGTTGACTTCATCGGGGCGCAAGAGACCAGAAAATAGCCAATCTCCTGAGCCCAGCATGAGCGGGCGTTCTTCCACTCCAGCGAGTTCGTGCTCGTCAGAGACTTCACCCACGATTTCCTCTACTAGGTCTTCGAGTGTGGTCATGCCAGCGGTTCCGCCGTACTCGTCAAGGACGATGGCGAGTTGCAACGCACCTTCGCGCAACTGAAGAAGTAGCGCATCAAGGTGCAGGGTTTCGGGGACTTTGATGACTTCTTCCATCAGCGTGCCTGCCTCAAGCGTTTCACGCACATCGGCTGGAACGCTGACAGCCTTCTTCACGTGTACTGCTCCGACCACGTTGTCCTGGTCCTCCCGATAGAGGGGGAAACGAGAGTAGCCGGTAGCCTTAGCAGCCTCAATAATTTCGGAAACGGGAACAGTATCTTCCAACATGGTGACTTTACGGCGCGGAGTCATCACATCCGCTGCCGTAAGCTCAGCAAAAGACAAAGTCTTATCCACAAATCGAGCTGTATCCTGATCAAGCGTGCCCTGCTCTGCAGATCGCTTAATCATCGATGACAACTCTTCTGGAGAGCGAGCACCGGAAAGTTCTTCCTTAGCTTCCATCCCAAAGAGATGCAGAATCTTATTCGCTGAACCATTCAATACATGCACAATCGGGTGCATCACCTTGGTGAACATTAGTTGCCAGGGAGCTAGCTGACGTGCCACCCGATAGGGCTCAGCGATTGCCAAATTTTTAGGAATGAGCTCGCCTAGAAGCATGGACAGCAGCGTTGCAATGCCCATAGCCAAAATAAGGGTCATGATACGAGCGATATTTTCCGGCAAGCCCCAGCTTGAGATAGCGTCTACCGCTAAATCCTGAATCGCAAAGTCCAGGGTATAGCCTGTAAGCAACGTGGTGATAGTAATACCAATCTGGCAACTCGAGAGCTGCGTAGACAGGGATTTCAGACACGCAAGTACTTTTTCGCCAGCTTTATCACCCTTATTAATCTCTTGCTGAACAGAACTCTGATCCAGCGCAACCATGGAAAATTCCACTGCCACAAAAAATCCGGTTCCAAGAATCAGTAACATACCAACGACAAGCAGAATCCATTCCATGCCATGAAATATTACCAGCGCTCAAAAAGCTACATCTATGATTTCTCCGAGCGCTAGAAAATTCCTGTTTAGACAACAAGACGGAGCTTCATCACTAATATTCAGCTCTCTGGGGAATTCATCTTTCGTTAACGAAGCGAGAGAGTAGAAAGTTAGGGTAAAAAGTTACTAAACTGAAAATAAGTATGCGAGGAACCGAACAGAGGTCTTCGCATAAAAAATAATTTCAGATCGAGCTCCCCTCTATACGGCGGAGTCGTGTGGTTCTGGAAATACTTCATCATCACAATGGAAGAGGCGTAGCAACTGTGCCCAATATTTCAGAGCACCAGGTGCCCGAAGAATTCGCTGGTAACGAATGGCTCGTTGAAGAGCTTTTTGAAAAATTTCAGCAAGACAAGAACTCAGTAGAAAAGAAGTGGTGGCCCATTTTCGAGCAGATGCAGGGTGAGAAGTCTTCCTCCTCCGAGTCTCAAGCTTCTCAGGAGTTCGCAGAGTCTTCACCGGCGAAGAAAACTGCGCCCGCGGCGTCAGCTACCCAGTCCGCTTCTCCGACGGTTGAGAAGGCTAGCCCGTCCAAGACCGGAACGGTTCCTGCCCCTCGCAAAGCTACTGAGCCCAAGCCTGCCTCTGAGGAATCCAAGAACCAAGAACCTGCCGAGGACAAAGAAGTTCCACTGCGCGGTCCTGCTAAAGCGGTTGTTACCACCATGGAGGAATCCCTTGAGGTCCCTACTGCAACTACGGTTCGCGCTGTACCTGCCAAGCTACTTATCGATAACCGTGTAGCCATCAACGAGTACCTCAAGCGCACCCGCGGTGGAAAGATTTCGTTCACCCACATTATTGGTTACGCTGTAATTCGTGCGGCAGCAGCCATTCCGTCCATGAACGTTCTGTATGGAACCAATGACAAGGGTAAGCCTGTTGCCATTCACCCCGCGCATATCAATTTCGGGTTGGCTATCGACATCCCCCGCCCCGACGGCTCGCGCAACCTCGTCGTACCCAACGTCAAGGGTGCTGAAGAGCTGAGTTTCTCTCAGTTCTGGAAAGAATACGACGACATCGTACAGCGCGGTCGCAAGGGCGAGTTGGGCATTGAAGATTTCCGTGGAACGACCATTTCGTTGACTAACCCCGGAGGCATTGGCACCGTCCATTCGGTGCCTCGCCTTTCAAAGGGTCAGGCATGCATCGTGGGTGTTGGTGCACTCAACTACCCCGCTGAATTCCGCGGAGCCTCAGAAAAGACTCTTGCTCGCCAGGGCGTTTCAAAGATTCTGACCTTGACTTCCACCTACGATCACCGGGTTATTCAGGGCGCAGGTTCCGGTGAATTCCTCCGCCAGATTGAGCACTTCTTGCTCGGTGGAGATGGTTTCTACGACCAGATTTTTGAAGACCTTCGTATTCCTTTTGAGCCCGTCCGCTGGGCAGTAGACAACCAAGTCAATCCTGAATCAGAAGTTTCTAAGGTTGCTCGTATCCAGCAGCTCATCCACGCCTACCGCGTGCGTGGTCACTTGATAGCTCAGACCAATCCACTGGGTTATGAGATGCTCTCGCACCCGGATTTGCAGTTGGAAAACTATGGTCTAACCCTGTGGGATCTTGACCGTTTCTGGCCCACCGGTGGTTTTGGAGGCAAGGATTTCCTCTCATTGCGCACGATCTTGGACTTGTTGCGCGAGGCATACTGCCGCACCATTGGCGTGGAATATATGCACATTGAGAACCCTGAAGAACGTCAGTGGTTCCAGACCAAACTGGAAAATGGGTACACCAAGCCCACCCGCGAAGAGCAGTTCCGTGTTCTAGGCAAGCTGAATGCTGCTGAAGCTTTTGAAACTTTCTTGCAGACGAAGTACCTCGGACAGAAGCGTTTCTCGCTCGAAGGCGGCGAATCACTGATTCCGTTGTTGGACTCGGTTATCTCTGAAGCAGCTGATGCTGGTCTCTACGGCGTAGGTATCGGCATGGCTCACCGTGGACGCCTGAATGTTTTGACCAACATAGCAGGTAAGTCTTACGCTCAGATTTTCCGTGAATTCGAAGGTGAAATGGATCCCCGCCTCACAGGTGGTTCAGGCGATGTGAAGTACCACCTGGGTACCGAAGGTGAATTCACCTCTGATAACGGCAACCAGACTCAGGTTTATCTTGCAGCTAACCCCTCTCACCTTGAAGCGGCTAACACCGTTCTAGAAGGTATTGTGCGAGCTAAGCAAGATAGCTTGGCTGAGGCCGGTAACACCGACCCCTTCCCCGTGCTTCCCATATTGGTTCATGGTGATGCCGCATTCGCAGGTCAGGGCGTTGTGATGGAAACCCTACAGATGTCCCAGCTTGAGGGATACAAGACGGGTGGTACCGTCCACATTATCGTCAACAATCAAGTGGGCTTTACCACTACCCCCTCCGATGGTCGTTCTTCAACCTACGCAACCGACGTCGCCCGTATGATTCAGTCACCTGTTTTCCACGTGAATGCAGATGATCCTGAAGCTGTAGTTCGCGCCGGTCAGCTTTCATTTGAGTACCGCCAGAAGTTCCAGAAGGACGTCGTTATCGACTTGCTGTGCTACCGCCGTCGCGGACACAACGAAGCCGATGATCCTTCGATGACTCAGCCTTCGATGTACAAAATGATTGGCGCGCAGAACTCGACCCGCAAGATTTACACCGAATCTTTGGTTGGTCGCGGAGATATCACTCAGGAAGAAGCTGAGAGAGCACTTAAGGATTATCAGCAGCGCCTGGAGCAGATTTTCACGGAGACTCACGAAGCACAGTCCTCCAAAGCGCCTCTCGTGACTGCAGATGCTGCGGCTGTCTCTAACATTGAGCGCCCCGCTGCTCAGCAGAGTGAAGATGCTGTCAACGTTCCTGAATCCACCAGCATCTCTGCAGAAACGCTCAAGAGCATTGGTGAGTCCTTCGTCAACTTCCCCGAAGGCTTTGAGCCCCACAAGAAGTTGAAGAAGCTCATGGAACAGCGCGAGAAGATGGCTGTTGAGGGTGGCATCAACTGGGGCTTTGGCGAGCTTGCTGCCTTTGGCTCTTTGCTTCTCGAAGGCATTAACGTGCGTATGTCCGGTCAGGACGTTCAGCGCGGCACCTTCGTGCAGCGCCACACTGTCTTGCACGATGCGAATACGGACGCTGAGTGGAATCCTTTGCAGCATCTTTCAGAGAACCAGGGACAGTTCAATATCTATAACTCGTTCCTCTCTGAATACGGCGTGATGGGATTCGAATACGGTTACTCCGTAGAACGTCCTGACTCGCTAGTGCTGTGGGAAGCTCAGTTCGGTGACTTCGCCAACGGCGCTCAAACCATTGTGGATGAATTTATTTCTTCGGCAGAACAGAAGTGGGCTCAGCGTTCATCGTTGGTTCTGCTTTTGCCCCACGGTTTTGAAGGTCAGGGACCGGATCACTCGTCTGCACGTCAGGAACGTTATCTGCAGCTCTGCGCGGAGAACAATATGACCGTTGCTGTGCCTTCTACCCCGGCGTCGTACTTCCACCTGTTGCGCTTCCATGCGCACTCTCGCCCTCATAAGCCTTTGGTTGTCTTTACCCCCAAGCAGCTTTTGCGTTTGAAGGCAGCGGCGTCCTCAGTTGAGGATTTCACGCAGGGTGAGTTCAAGCCGGTTCTCGAAGATACCGGCAATCTGAAGGCTGAAGAGGTTCAGCGCCTGGTCATGGTTTCCGGTCGTCTTTACTACGATTTGGAAGCAGAGCGCCAGAAGTCCGGCGATAAGACCACTGCAATCATCCGTGTGGAGCAGCTCTATCCGCTTCCCGTGGATGAGATTCAAGCACAGTTGGCTAAGTATCCCAATGCCAAGGATATTGTCTGGGCACAGGACGAACCTGCTAACCAGGGTCAGTGGCCTTTCATTGCCGTCAATCTGGTGCCTGAGTTGGATGTGAAGGTTCGCCTGGCTTCACGCCGCGCGGCAGCATCTCCTGCAGCGGGTACCGGCAAGCGCCACGCAGCTGAGCTAGAAAGCTTGATTGCGGACGTTTTTGAAGGCTAAGTTTTCTCGGTGATGGTCGCTGTGCCGTTGAGACCAATAGTGTCTTAGCGGCACAGCATCATTTATGAGGGAAATACTTTTCTAGGATTTGTACCCTAAAGTGGAGGTTTCTCCCGTGGAGTACGATTATTCTTAAACGAGGACATCAACGGTTTTCCCGTTTTCCATACTTTTGACAGAAAGATTCTCAGTGGATCAGCGAAATATTAGACTAGTTGCCGTGGGCGATGACCTTTTGGCGGGTATTGGAGATCCCCGCGCGCTTGGCTGGTTTGGTCGGGTGCTTGCACGAACTCCGCAGAATTCCGCTCCGGTGGCAGCCTATAATTTGGCGGCACCTGGCGAAGGTACCGAGTTGCTTAACGCTCGTTGGTTCGATGAAGCGAGCCGTCGTTTTGGTCAAGGCGCAGACAATCGTTTGGTTATTGCTCCTTCTACTTTTGATGTGGATTTGGATATCACCAGCGCCCGGAGCCGTCTGAACCTCGCCAATATGGTGGACATGGCGTCGCAGAACAATGTGAAGGTTTTGGTAGTTGGTCCTCCGCCCACGCTCGATACAGAACGCAACCGCCGTATTGCAGATCTAAACGCAGCCTACGCGGATGTAGTGACCCGTCGAAATCACGTCTACGTAGATACTTTTAATCCGCTTCTTCACCATGAGCAGTGGCGTAATGATCTCGCGGCAAACGACGGGCGCCCAGGTCAGTCAGGCTACGGTTTGATGGCTTGGCTCGTACTGCATCGAGGTTGGTACAGCTGGCTCAACCTTCCAGAACCTGTCTAACGGCTCACTGTTCAGCTGTTTCGTGCGGTCTCAGATGAAATTTCTGTCTGACTGTGCGAAAATGGACGGCAGTGTCTTGAAATTTTCGAGAACATTTATAGTGCGAACGGTATCACTGTTGGCATTGAATTTATAAGGAGGCTCTGATGAGCAAGCGCGGTCGTAAGCGCAAGGACCGTCGTAAGAATGGCGCTAACCACGGTAAGCGTCCTAATTCTTAAGGTACCTTGAATACTTTTCAGGCCCTGAGCTTTTTGAGCTCAGGGCCTGTTCTTTTTTTGCGGGGCTCCCTCGTTTGCCGTGAGCGCTACTTCAGCTAATGCCCTGCGGCAGAATGCTGGTTCTCGCGCAATGCTGAAATGCGTTCCCAAATCTTAGTTTTGAGATTCTCAGGTGCAGGTTCGCAACAAGAGCGTTTCACGACCGAACGGATAACGCATTCGAGGTCATGTTCACTGGCGCAGTGTTCGCAGTGCTTGAGATGGTGGTCCATTTCCTGCAATTCTTCGCAGGAGAGTGTGCCATCGAGGTATTCATAAATATGACCAAGCTTTTCTGAACAAGGATGTTGCTCCTTCTCTGTCATCTTATTTTCCCTTCTGAGCTGTTTGATTTTTGATGCCATGTTCTTCGGCGTAGTCTGCCAGTAAATCCCGGAGAAGCTTTCGCCCGCGGTGTAGGCGTGACATCACGGTGCCGATGGGCGTGTTCATGATGCCTGAGATTTCTTTATATGAGAATCCTTCGACATCGGAATAGTAGACCGCCATTCGAAATTCTTCGGGGATAGATTGAAGCGCCCGTTTAACGTCGTCATCCGGCAATCGGCTGAGTGCTTCAGCTTCTGCTGATTCGAGGCCCTTAGAGTCATGGGAACTCGCTTGCGCGAGTTGCCAGTCTTCCACCGTATCGGTGTGCGATTGGTGAGGCTCACGTTGACGTTTGCGGTACAGGTTGATGTAGGTATTCGTTAAAATCCTGTACAGCCACGCTTTGAGGTTTGTCCCTGGCCTGTACTGGTGGAATGAAGAATACGCTTTGGTATATGCCTCTTGCACCAGGTCTTCTGCATCCGCAGGATTTCGTGCCATGCGTAAAGCAGCAGCATACAGCTGATCCACATATTGCATCGCTTCTCGTTCGAAGCGCGCACGGCGTTCTTCCGTCGTTTCGTGTGCAACATCAACGTCAGATCCTTCAGACACGTTCCCCACTGATTCAGTGAGATGCTGTGCTGTCATTCAGCTGTTCCTTATCTGAGTAAGCGGAGTGCTTCCGCTGGGGGTGAGAAAGCTATTGAGTTGATGATAGGTATATCTTGAATACATCAACAAACCGTCTGCAAAAATATTCCTTGTCATGCTCTTCGCGCGTCATCGCATGACAAAATCACTTCGCGTGCTTACTATTATAGGTAGTAAATTAACTACGAGATAGCTGGCGAAAGTCAGCTGGGAGGAACATTATGTCACTGGTACGTAAACTAGCACGCCCCCTACTTGCATCAAGCTTTGTACTTTCAGGCGTTGATCGTCTGAAGAACTCCAACGACTACAGCCACCTGGAGAAGGCTATAAGCCTCGCTTCTAAGTCAGCTCCTCAGTTGGTCGTCCTCAAGGGTAAAGAGCAGCTCCTTGGTCAGGGACTTGCAGCTACTCAGGTAGCTGCTGGTAGCTTGTTTGCCCTAGGTAAGCTCCCCCGCCTTTCTTCCGTCGTCCTTCTGGCTACCGGCGCAACCAACGCCTATGTTGAGTACGCTGCTACCGAGGCAAACACCAAGGAAGATAAGAAAGCTCGCACCCGTTCTGCATTGACCAACGGTTCTCTACTGGGTGCCATTGCGATCACCGCAGTGGATACCGATGGCAATCCTTCACTCGTTTGGCGCGCCAACAAGCTCGGTAACACTATTGCTAAGAAGTCCGGTCAGATTACCTCTGACCTCAAAGATAAGTCAGATGACATCTTCAGCCACTAATAGCAGGTGAGCGTTTGAAGCCTCGTCCTTTCTTGGGCGAGGCTTCTTTTTATTGCGTAAACTGGAGGTACTGTGCGATATCAAGCTCGTATCTAGCGAAGGACAACGTGATTTCAACTCAAAATTCAGATGTACAGGTTCCCGACGGCGATTGGTTAGCGCCAACACCACTTTCTGCTCGGGGCGGGTTCGCCACGGTGCGCACCCCCGGTTCTAAATCTTTGACTAACCGTTATCTGATTCTTGCTGCTCTAGCTCACAGTCCTTCCGTTATTCATGCTCCTCTTCACTCACGAGATTCTGCGTTGATGGTCGAAGCGTTGCGGGCCTTAGGAGTACGAATAGAGGAAATAGAGACTGACAGCCCTTTTGGCCCAGATCTTCGAGTTTTCCCCCTCCCACGAGAAATAGAACCCTTTCATGCGTCCATTGACTGCGGTCTTGCAGGAACAGTCATGCGCTTTGTGCCGCCGGTTGCAGCACTAGTTCCTGGAACGTTCAGCTTCGATGGAGATTCTCATGCTCGCCAGCGCCCTTTGCAACCTGTAATTCAGGCGCTGCGAGACCTTGGGGTGGATATTGATTCCCAGCAGAATTCTTTGCCGTTTGAGATGAAATCTCGCGGTTCTATTGAAGTTTCGGAAATCACCATTGACGCTTCTGGGTCCTCCCAATTCCTCTCCGCCCTGTTGCTATCCGCACCCGCCTTTGAGCAGGGATTGACTATTCACCATCGTGGTTCAGCGATTCCGTCGATGCCCCATGTTGAAATGACACTGGAAGTATTGCGAGAAGTAGGAGTCAACGTTCAGGTGGAAGAAAACCGCTGGGTGGTTCCATCTACTTCCTATGCAGGTTTCGAGGTGACGGTCGAGCCTGATTTATCGAATTCCGGTCCGTTCCTCGCTGCAGCCACCGTCTTAGGTGCAGAAATTTTGATACCCGACTGGCCAGCACACACCACCCAAGGTGGGGACCATTGGAAGACCATCCTGCCTCTATTCGGCGCAAAAGTGGAACACGATTCCACCGGCTTGAAGGTTAGAGGTGCAACGCAGGCGGAAAAATTTCATCAGTCAGGGGTAGACCTCAACCTAGCAGAATCTGGAGAACTAGCACCTACTGTGGCTGCCCTCTGCGCGCTCACACGCTCCCCCAGTGTTCTGTCAGGGATTGCCCATCTGCGAGGACACGAAACCGATCGTTTAGCCGCCCTTGTTGAAGAAGTAAATCGATTAGGCGGTCATGCTCAAGAAACAGAAGATGGTGTGAGCATCGAACAACCCGTCACCCACGGTGAACTATTTCATACCTATGATGACCACCGCATGGCAACTGCCGCTGCCATCATCGGCTTAGCTGTGCCCGGCGTCGTCGTCGAAAATATTGGCACCGTGGCTAAGACCCTTCCCGATTTTCCCCTCATGTGGGAAAACATGATCAATCAATGGACAGAAAGCGCTCGTGACCATGCGTAGAAACTGGGACGAATCAAATATCCGCGTACGGCCCAACAAAAAAGGGTCCCGCCCTCGAACTAAGGATCGGCCCAGCTATAAAGACGCCGAAATCGGTCGAATTATCACCGTAGATCGCGGTCGATACACGGCAGTGGTAGACGAAGGTAGTCCCACTGAGCGCACGCTCACAGCAGTCCGAGCCAAGGAACTCCGAAGGAACCCCGTGGTCGTAGGTGACCGCGTGGCGCTGGTCGGAGACACCTCTGGCCAGGAAGGCTCACTAGCGCGGCTGGTACGGATTGAAGAGCGCGATACCGTGCTTCGTCGTAGCGCAGATGATACGGACCCCTACGAACGCGTAGTGGTTGCTAACGCCACTCAGCTTGTGATTGTAGTGGCAGCTGCTAATCCCGAACCGCGCACAGGATTTATTGACCGTTCTCTGGTCGCAGCCTTTGACGCGGGAATCCGCCCCATTCTGTGCATTACTAAAACTGACCTCAAGCACCCACAGGAGCTCTTAGATTACTTTGCGCAGGCGGACGTGCGCATCGTGCTTTCTGAGTCAAGGGACGGGCGCGCGCCCAGCGAAGAAGGATCGCAAGGTCTCTCCCCTAACCTCGTAGAAACTATCTCTTCTCTGTTGGAGGGAGAGGTGTCTGTGCTTCTTGGCCACTCAGGCGTGGGCAAGTCTACGCTGGTTAACGCTTTGACAGGCTCTACCCGAGATACCGGGCATGTTAATGCGGTCACGGGTCGTGGCCGCCATACGTCGTCTTCGGCGCTGGCATTGCAACCTCAGGATGCCCCCGCCGATACCTGGATTATCGATACACCGGGTATCCGCTCCTTTGGATTGGCTCATATCCCCGCTGAAAATATAGTGGGTGCGTTTACAGAACTCGCGCCCGCAAGTGCTGGCTGCCCTAAGGGATGTTCACATTCAAGAACTGCGGCGGGCTGCGGTATTACAGCATTTGTGGCAGAGGGCAAGGCAGGTGCTTCAGGCCCTGCTCGCTTAGACTCGTTGCGCAAATTACTTGGCGTTGAAGAAAACCCCGAAGTTGGGTCTGAAAAAGAGCTCGGTATAGTCGAGTAATAATTGTTTTGCCCCGTCAACCCCTATATTTCTATGAGAAAATGATTTCTTATGAGTGCAAACACCTATACCGATGACCTCCGGCTCGCCCACATCCTTGCTGACAGCGTGGATCGTCTCACTCTATCGCGGTTTCAGAATCAGGATTTCACCGTGGAGACCAAGCCGGATTTGACTCCAGTGACTGACGCGGACAAAGAGGCAGAACAGCTCATCCGTAGCCAGCTTTCGCGAGTTCGCACCAGAGATTCTGTTTTAGGGGAGGAATTTGGGGAAACCGGCTCGTCCCCTCGTCAGTGGGTCATTGATCCTATTGACGGCACCAAGAATTTTGTACGTGGCGTACCGGTATGGGCGACTTTGATTTCTCTGATGGATCATGGGAAGCCGGTACTAGGTGTAGTCTCAGCGCCTGCCTTGCAGCGCCGGTGGTGGGCTGCTCAAGGCACCGGAGCCTATACCGGGCGTTCTATTGCCAAGGCAACACGCATTTCAGTATCCGGTGTTTCAAACCTCTCTGACGCTTCTTTTTCTTATTCTTCGATGAGCGGGTGGAAGGAACTGGGTATTCGAGATCGATTCATCGACCTCACTGATAATGTGTGGCGCACGCGCGCTTATGGAGATTTTTGGTCCTATTGCATGGTGGCTGAAGGGGCGGTCGATATTGCGGCCGAACCTGAACTGAATCTTTACGATATTGCCGCTTTAGTCCCCATCGTGACCGAAGCGGGCGGACGCTTGACGTCGTTAGCAGGCGAAAACGGACCTCACGGCAGAAATGCGCTGGCCAGCAACGGACATTTACACCGAAACGCCCTTGATTTCCTCGGCACAGACAGAAAATTAGGCGATTAAATAGCCGAATCTCACAAAAATACCCGCCTGAGCAGGGCGGGTATTTTGATGAGAAAACTATTCTTTTAGAAAATCGAAGTATTCGACGGTGGATTTTGGCATTCTTGATACTCCGTTGTACCCGGTTCATAGGCGCTACAATCTGAAATCTCGCTAAAGAGCCATACTGAGAGAATCATTGCACCAATACTCAGAATAGTTCCTATGGCTCCCACCACGATTGCACCAATTGCCATGAGGCGCGCCCGGCGGTAAAAGAATTGAGGGTCTGAAGGGCGAGTACGTCGTAGTGCCATAATTCCCAGGACGATTCCTAAGACCGCAGGAACCAAGCTCAGACCGGCGGCACCTAGTGCCAAAAAAATGACGGCACCGATAGAAAAGACTGCCGATACGAGTCCGCCAAACGCCAAAACATAACCACGTCCCCTCACATCAGTGGGGTGGGCGCCTAATGGGCGACGTACATTCTCAGGGATCACAAATTGCTCAGGTACTCCTGACTGTGTGGCCAGTGAACCAGGCTGCCATGGTTCCACATGGTTTTGATGAGAAGCAGAAGGCTGTACGGGCTGCTGGGGAGATGAAGCAGAAAATGATGGCATCAGAGCAAAAGACCTTATCCGCAGAAAATATGTATTTCTATTCAATCACAGCCACTCACCCGAAATGTATAGCTCAAGAGCGAGAATAGAAGAAAAAGGGCACAAAAAAAGCCCCCTTCTCATAGAGAAGGGGGCTAATCGTGGAGATGCGGGGAATCGAACCCCGGTCCGATGTGTTTTCAACAGGGCTTCTACGTGCGTAGTTTACGTAGTGGTGTTTTCGGCTCCGGCACTTGCGTAAACACATATGCCGCCGAACCTATTCGTATAAGAGTCCCTTATGCCCCTACGACGAGGGCATAAAGCAGTGGCCTTCTAAGTTGATGCCGGGTACTGAGTCAAAGGCGAACTCAGGCCGACAGACTGGACTCGCGCTTAGGCAGCGAGTGCGAAGTCAGTGCGATTTTGTTTTGCACTTATTGTTTTGCAGAGGGTATTTACGAGTGTCCTCTACATCCTCGGCACGCTTCACCTGTTTCAACTCACATCGTCGAAACCGATCATCCCCAATATTCTTTTTTCAAAGAGCTTACCTATTCCAGAAAGTTATCTGCTTGATAAAGCCTAAATTTACCTACAGGACCAATCCGGGCAGGACTCTTCAGTCTACACCGACACAACTTATTTGCCAAGAGCCAGCAATAAGAGGTAGCCGTTATCACTAGCCAAGATTCTTATACCGCATAGCGCGGGCGGCTTCCAAGTTGTCCTGGCGCTCACGGAGCGCGTGGCGTTTGTCGAACTCTCGTTTACCGGTAGCTAGCGCGATTTCAGCCTTCGCTTTACCGTTAGAGAAATAGATGCGCAGGGGAACTGCCGTGTAACCCGTTTCGTTGAGTTTCTGCGCAATCTTATCAATTTCATAGCGGTGCAAGAGCAGTTTTCGACGGCGTCTTGCTTGGTGGTTGGTCCACGAACCTCGCCCATATTCGGCGATATTTATGCCTTCCAGCCAAAGCTCGTTACCGTACATCTGGCAGAAGCCTTCAGTAATGTTAACTCCCCCATCTCGCAGGGATTTTACTTCGGTACCCATGAGCTGCAATCCAGCTTCGTAGGTATCTACGATGTTGTAGTTGTGGCGAGCTTTTCTGTTCGATGCAACTACTTTATTATTCGGGTCTTCAGTCTTTTTTTTCTTCTGTGCTGCCATCATTTTCTTATTCTTTTTCGTTTCGCATTGATGCTCTCCAGCGAATGCCAGCATCAATAAAATCATCAATTTTGCCATCAAATACTGCAGAGGGGTTTCCCTCTTCATGGTTAGTGCGGAGGTCTTTAACCATTTGGTAAGGGTTCAGCACGTAGGAGCGCATTTGATCACCCCAGGATGCCTTGACGTCGCCTGCTAATTCCTTCTTTTTGGCATCCTCTTGTTCTTTCTTGAGCAAGAGCAATCTGGATTGAAGAACGCGAAGAGCAGCAGCGCGGTTCTGTATCTGCGATTTTTCATTCTGCATCGATACCACGATTCCCGTGGGTATATGGGTCAGTCGAACCGCAGAGTCAGTAGTGTTCACTGACTGACCTCCAGGACCAGAACTTCGGAATACATCCACTTTGATTTCGGTGTCTGGAATATCGATGAATTCCGTTTGCTCGATCAGTGGAATTACCTCCACCGCAGCGAACGACGTCATGCGTTTCCCCTGGCTGTTAAAGGGAGAAATACGCACCAATCGATGGGTTCCCGCTTCGATAGATAGACGTCCATAAGCGTACGGTGCTTGAACCTCGAAAGTCGTCGATTTGATGCCGGCTTCTTCGGCAAAGGAGGTATCAAGAATCTGGGTGGTAAATCCATGAGATTCTGCCCACCGTAAATACATCCGCTGAAGCATCTCAGCGAAATCTGCAGCGTCCACGCCTCCCGCACCTGAACGAATGGTGACTACAGCTTCCCGCTGATCGTATTCACCCGATAGCAGGGTAACAACTTCGAGTTCAGCCAGTTTTTTGGCAATAACTTTGAGGTCTTCCTCAGCTTCTGCCAGCAAATCAGCTTCGTCTTCTTCCTCAGCTAACTCGACCATTGCTTCAAGATCGTTAATGCTCTCTTCAGTTTGGGTAAGCCTTTCGAGTTCGGACTGGCGATGTGAGAGTTGTGAAGTTATCTTCTGCGCCTTCTCAGGATCGTCCCAGAGGCTCGGAGCACCAGCTTCTTCGGAAAGCTCTGCAATAGATTTTTTGAGCGCATCAATATCACTCACCTGTGCGATGGATGCATAGGTGAATCGTAAATTCTTGATTTCTGAGGAAAAGTCTATTGAAGCCATGACTCTTAAGCCTAGCCGATATATGAATTTTTAGTGTGGTGTTACTGTTGCAGCTCACTACGCGCTGAGCTTGTAGCTGTAATTTCTACACCTTCTGGGAGAACTATGGAGACGAGCGGAATCCTCGCACGGGCGCTGAGCGTGACTTGCGCGGTGTTTGTATCGGGTGCTCCCGTAGGATTCGAGATTCTCAATGCTTCGAATTCCTGTACAGCCCCCGTCTGTTCAAGGGTCTGGCTCACTGTTTCTGAAACCGCTGCGTTAGTGAGTCGTACATAAGGCTTATCTGAACCGCTGGATAACCCCGTTACTCGCTGGGCAGCAGCGGAGCTGAGCTGGTCGGAAAGATTTTGAAGTTGTTGCTGCTGTATATAGACGGATGTAATGCCTATTACCACAGTCGCCAGTATCAACAGAACAACGCCTAAACCAATCAGAAGAAGCATGATGCTACCTTCTTCATCAGCTGCGCGTGCAAAATCTGCTTTCATCGATACCTGCCTCCCCAAACGAATGAAGAGGAAGAGACTTCTGCAAAGGAAGCTCCCCTGACCCAAGGAATAAGAGGGAGTTGGACTTGTACAGTTGTGCTCACACGGATGGAGTCAGACTGGGAGCAGTCATTTCCACAACTTACAGCAACGCGCAGGTTCTCCGGTTCAATCCCATAGTCACGAGCAGCAAACTGTGCTGCCTGTTGCGCAGTCTGAGAATTCATCTGATCTAGCGGCTGGTTAGATATTGTCTGAGCAGCTTGATCTGCAGCGGCGTGGGCGGCCATGGTACCGGATTGCACAGCGAAAACGGAGAGCAAAAAGTAAATGGTGGGCACCATGAGCATAAAACCTAGACCAATAAATTCCACCATCGCGTTGCCCTCTTCTGAGTTATTGACACTAGCTATAGAGGTAATTTTGTGCCGAAGCGTCTGGTACCAGCTATTTCTATTTTTGGACGATTGCATGTCCGCTCACCTCAATCCCCTGATCGAATCCGAAAGGACCAACCACAGGTAACGTGCCGTGGACTCTTATCTCGATGGCATCGACCCCGTTTACCGTTACGGCCGAGCTAGAAACAGTTGTTTGATAGATATCCGGTAGACCACCAGCAATGATTTCTTCCGTACGCGTTCGTCCCTCGGATTCTGTTCTATCCAGCAGAGTTCCATAGCGTGCGCCGGCAGATGCCGCATCGAGCATGATATTGCGGGCATAGAGCGCAAAAGCAATTTGCAGAACGACGCCAAAGAGCATCAACACCAAAGCGCTGACCATCACGAACTCGGCGGTAACATTACCGCGTTCTTTGGTGTCGTTCTGAAGGGGTGAATACATGCTAAAAACCCGTAGAAGAATCTATTTGCTGACCATAGACATGGCGTTATTGAACATGTTGACCAGGGCATCCTGAGCAACGACCAACAAGGCAGCCACAAGGATGGCGGTCATCATTGTGATGACAACAAACCCCTGAAATAACAACCTATAAATACCCCTAATAGGCAATACTCACCATAAACTCACCACTTTTGAGCACAAAAATAAGCCCCTCCCAGCCGAAGCCAGGAGGGGCAAACCTTTATTTACGGAACAAGCACGTCAGAATCAACAGCCACCGAAGAAGCAAACCGCTTCCCAAAAACATCAGGGGAAACTCCATCAGGAGCCGAAATGTTTATGGTTGGCGAAACGGCCGGGGAAACATCAGACTGCGCAGCAACAACAGCCTGAGCAACCTCACCAGCAGAAGGAACAACAGCCGTAGGAGCAACAACAGCGACCTCCTGCGCGATCTCCTGAGCGGTAGGAACATTAGCCTCAGCCATCACCTTAGCCAGCTCTTCACGCTTCGACGGAGACAAGTAACCACCAATCAGCGAACCAATAGCCACCAGCAGGAAACCTAGCCCCATGAGGCCATTGTCAGATAATTCCAGGTGGAAAATATCTACCACAGTCTGGGCAATAAAAAAGCCAGCCATACCGCCGCCGGTAGAAGCTAGCGTAGTAGTACCAATGGTCTTAGCCATTACTTACCCTCGATTTCATTTAGCCGCGCATCAATCTGAGCGATACGCTTCTCGATACGGTCAAGCGCCTGGTGAGTACGCGCGAAATTATCCGCCATGTACGACACCTCCAAAGCGAGTGAAGTAGTCTCACCCTTCTTCTGAGTACCACCCTGCTTCAAAATCTTCTGATTCAGAACCTCCTTACGGATATTCGAAATAGACTCGAACACCGTCTGAAAATTCTGAGGCAACCAACCCAGCTCAGTCGCCGCGTCGGTCTCCCCACCAGTCTTAAAATTCTTGAACTTTTCCGTCAGAATAGACAATTCCTTTTTCTCCTTCTCTAAAGCAACCCTCAAAGTAGCTGCACCATCTACGACTCGCTGATTCTCTACGGTCTGCACAAAATACGGGCGCGGATCTACACGCCCGTAAATGATGTTCAAATTGGTGTGGTCAGTCTGATAATTCGTGGGAGTGGGAAGCACTTCGAAGTGGAGGTGTGCTCCGCTTACAAAACCAGTAGCCCCGGTCTTACCGACCTCTTGACCCTGAATAACTGAATCACCTACATTGAGGCTGGTCGCTGATAGGTGAGAGTAGGTGGAAATATAACCTGGATGCTGAATGACCACGACGATGCCGGGGTCGATAGCTAGACCACCGAAACCACCGCCGCCAAGATACCAACGGTCAGCCCAGTTCGTCTGAGGAAGATTCGCACCCCAATCAGCCCAAAGCACCGTGCCAGATTCCAGTGCCACCGCAGACGTGCCAACCGGAGTAGCGAAATCTATGCCGGTATGAGCGCCACCGACATTCGTCTTGACACCGTTCACAGTGAGACCTGCACCGTCACCAAAATTTTGAGTCACCGGGTAACCCGTCACCGGCTCCAAAGTAACCGTCTGTGCAGTACCTACAGCCGGGGCGGTAGAGCCCGTGAAAGCGTCCTCAAAAAAGACGTTCAAATCAAGGTCACCCGCATAGCCAGGCAACCTACCCACAGGGGTGAACTGCCAGCCCGCAAAATCAATACCCGTGGAATCAATCTGGTTGAACAGAATGTACTCGTCCAGACTCATCGGCGGCACAAAACCGTTGATTTGGTTATAGCCCAGGTAGTAGCCAGCCAACCAAATCTTGAAGTTTTTACGGATCTTCCAGTACCCATACTGTTTTAGCGGGGCGACATAGACGTAAAACCATACCGGGATTCCTAGGCGCTCTTGGACGCGGCGCATAAACTCCACCGCGCCAGCCTCATTGGCTAGGTCAGATTCATCCTCAAAGTCGAGGACAGCGAAATCAGGAGACATCTGCGTAGCCTGGAGGTAGTCCACAAAGTAGTCAGCCTGCACAGTGCCAGAAGCACCGGGACGCCAGAAATGATAAGCACCAACTTTCTTGCCGGCGCTTACTGCCTTCGTAAAAAGGTCAGGTAAATGCGGGTCTTGGTAGCCCGTGCCCTCAGTAGCTTTGCAGATAATCACATCCGCTTTCGCCATAACGTCCTGAGACAGCCCAGCTTGATAGTTGGAAACATCGATACCATTTAGCATGATTCCCTCCTTTCAGGGGGGAGATAAGAAGCCCCGGCGAGGTTGTTGCCGGGGCAGAACGATTAGCTAGAAGACGAGCCATAAACCGGGGTACTCGAATACTCCCCCTGGCCAGAAACAGGATTATCGAAATCCCAAACAGTAACCCGGTCAATCACCAGCTCACAATGATCCGGCGTGTCATCATTCGGTAGACCAAACCACTTAGAACCAGCCTGAGTCGTAGCCAGAAGGTACAACGGCTCACCAGGAGGGAACGCCGCATCAAACTTGGTGGGGTTATCAGAACGCTTCACACGATGAATCTCTTCACGTTCAAAATAAATAATGACCTCCTCCGAGGTCTTGATAAACCCGTAAGTGTGGAAGTCCCCGCCCAAATTAGCTGGCGTAATAGGAGACTCCACGCCCACCTTGTCCGTGCCGTCCTGCTTGTAATGCACGGTAGCCGTATAGCGGTTATTCAAATCATGCGCCGCCGGGTTAGGGTTTTTCCCTAGCCGCCCAGGTGACTCAAAGAAATCAACCTCGCCCTGAGACACCGTGGCGCGTGCCCAACCGCCAGCCCAAAACCCAGGGGGGCAAGGGAACTTGGCGACCATCTCCACCGCTCCCTGAACTAACTCCACCTTGCCACGGGTACGCAGCCAAGCGGTGTTATGCCAGCGTTCCTTCTGGACGGGGTCACTCTTGAAAACTTTAGGGTTATCACGTTTTGTCATAGATAGAACTAGCTGGTTATCTCGTATGCAAGCCTGGTCTTCGCGGATGACACCCCAGTCCTCTAAGACGTATGACTCGCCGTTGTAAGTGCCTTTGGGTTTGCCGTCAGCCGTGAAGATGGTTTCATCTACGGTGGTTTTACCCTCGAAATCTTCAACCCAGTTAGGGATTGTGTTTAGTACGTCGTTGCGCACAAACTACCTCAATTCATTCATAGAAAAGCCCCGGCACAAACCCGTGCCGGGGCAACAAAAAAGACCCTATGAAGGGTCACGGTTATATTCGGGCCACGGGGGAAGTGAAGAAGGCTCCACACCATGCTGCTGGATACACACTCGACGCGTATCAGCAAGAGCCTCCTCAACCAGGCGGCGTTTACGCGCCTCATCATCAGCACGTTTGCCTTCTGCCTCAGCTTCAGCCTTAGCAGATTCCAGCTCACACCGGCGCGCTTCCTCCGCTTCCTTCTTCTCAGAAAGTAGCAGCTGATTCTTCTCTAGCTCACTCTTAGCTTTACCTGACTTATAGTCACGCCAAGCGGTGTAAAGTTTCGCACCGCCACCTCCAACAAAAAGCCAGAGGATTATTTGGACGATGGGGGACGATTCGTCAAAATGCATCATCACCCTACCTTTTTATGAGTAGCAGTGTGGGGGTCAAGGAGCGCCCACCTGATCTGCATGTACCGCTTGCACAGTAGAAGAATGATGATAGTCATTCGGATAGCTACCTGCCAGTACACAGAACCGTCATCGTCTGCGTCGGTGATGACCCATAGAGCGTGGACAACGTACATTCCGCCGACAAGGATAATCGCTGGACGCTCGAACAGCCACAGACCGCGCAAGGTAGAGAAAGCACCGATAGCGCCGCCTACCACCAGCACCATGTTGACCACGAACCTCTGCCAGTCGATAAGGAGCCAGGCATTCTCACCGGGGGAAGCGAAATTGACGATTCCTTGCACTATGAACATGAGGTAGGCGGTTGCCATGAAAATGGACGCGCCTTTAGGGACTGGCAGGTGCGCCCACCAGTCTTGGAAGAAGTGTTTGCCGCGCATTAGATGCCCGTTTCGCCCTCTCCGGTTGCGTTTTGCTTCGTCAAATAATCAAGAGCGTACTTCAAGTGCTCATCGGTCACAGAAGCAGGGTCAGCACCAGGGCGTTTTTCCTCCAACTCTGCTAGTTTTTGAGCGAGTTCTTTCTTTTTGGTTTCGTATTGCACCTGAGCATATTCGTACATGGATGCTACGGTGTCGCCGTTGCCGTTGATAGGTGCTGATGCGAGTTGGAAAAGGTTTGATTCCACAAAGTACTGTGGGTTTTTGTCGAATCGTCCCTCCGCGGCTAGTGCGATGGCGCGTTCGCGGAGGTCGTTGTCGCGTGCGGCTGAGATGATAGCTTTTGATGAAGCCATTATTGTTTTCTCCTTGATATAGAAAAAGCACCCTGCAGGGGTGCATGTGAATTGAAATGTTGTTTATGCCGGTGAACCAGGCAAAGTATTAGGGTACGGGTCATCTGTATTCCACTGAGCATAAAAACGTAGCTCACCGATATTCATCGAAGTGACCATAAGGCGTTGCCCATTCTGTTGTTGTATGGTGGTGTTCCCCAGACGAGCGACCTCTTGTGTGCCATAATAGTTGGTGCCAGGAACCGTATTCTGCCCCCAAAAGCCTTTAGGCAACTCAGCGAACTTCCCGCTAGTAGAAGAGTTCTGATACCAGTAGGTAAGCCAATGAATCTGATTGTCGATACGGCGGATAGCGTGTGACCCTCGACCAGAGCCACCCATCGCCGCATCAGCATAAGACGGGGCAATGACAGACGTGTCCGCGCTTACCTTGCGCCAGCCTGTGTCACCTTTCAACACAACCCAACCCGTCGAGCCAGTACCAGACTTCTTACGCCACATCACCGCACCGTTCGTCTCCAACAAATCAACATAAAGCGAACCAACCGGGGCAGAAACAACACCCTCCGGATAACCATTACCCTGAATCGTGGAAGCCGACTGCGACACCGTGACGTTACCGGCTGGACCTTGCGGGCCAACAGCTCCGGTATCTCCCTTATCCCCCTTAGGGAGAACAAGGTTCAACACCTGGTTAGGAGACGACCCAGTGACCGTGGCTGAGGCAGTAGACCCACCTGTGACAGTCCCAATAGAAAGCGTATTAGAAGCACCAGGAACACCTTGCGCGCCAGTTTCTCCACGCTCACCACGTTCTCCCTGCAACCCACGCGGTAACACAAAACTACTCTGAGACCCATCAGAATAAGTAACCGTGCCAATATCGCCATCAGAAGTGATGGACAGGATACCGCGCCCGTCTGCTCCTGCTGGAATCTCAGCAAGAGCAGAATCTAACGTGTCAGTCCCAGTCACCCAATACCGTTGAGCGTCAAGGATAGGCTGAGAGGGCACATCGTCATAAGGGTTAGATGCCGGGGATTGCGGGTCACCAGAAGGCACGAACTTATCATCAGTCACGTACAAGTGACCGGCACGAAGATACGTCGCCCGCTCCAAAACCGCGTGAACGTTCTCCACAGTCGCATCATGGATAACATGCCAGAACCGCTCCGCCGGGTACTGCTGATAGAAATCAGGGAACGTGGCATCAAGATACTTATCAGCACTATTCTCGAAGCACATCTGAACATCAGAAGCATCAACGAGAGCCTGAACCGTGTTCGAGCCGGGGTTAGTGACAACCGTGAACTCATCCCCGAACTCGCTCTTAATATCCTGGTACAGTTCAACAAAAGCCGGGACAAGAGACTCCTGCTCACCCCAGCCGTTGATCCCTTCATCGAGGAAAACACCATCAACCTGATACCAATCACGGTGGTTACGGATCTCCGCAAGAATCTCCGCACGGTCACGCCTACCATAATCAGTACGGACATAACCCAGCAGCTTAGCCCCCGCGTTACGGGCACGCTTCGACTGCTCCAAAAAATCAGGGTCAAGAGAAACCCCAGAACCGTTACCGATATTCAGGATAACGAAACCAAGAGGCATCCCACGAGTGACCCTGAGCCACTTAGAGCTATCCCGGTTGTACCAGTCAGCCCAGAAGTAAGTGATAGGTGAGAAGAAACGGTGCAACTGCCCCGAAACTTCCCCGCCGTCCCTACCGTCTCGACCAACAACACCATCCTTACCAGGGACTACCGGCAGAACAGTACGGAAAGTTTCACCATTAGACATAGTGAAAACAAGGTCAGACCCATCAGCGGCAACCGACACAACGGACACACCATCCGCGCCACGCTCACCACGGGTCACATAATCCCCCACCACCGGCGACGGAACAGGAGCAACCGCGTTCAAATCAACCGTCCCAGCCTGAGCCGGGAAATCAAACCCACGCAGACTCACACTAAAATTGCGGGGACGCTTCAACTTGAAAACAACCCGATACGACCAGGCAGAAGGGTTCACACCATCAGACGGGGCAACCACACGACCCGAAAGCTTCCCCTCAACCACAGGGAAAGACACCTCAGACTGCACCACCACACCATCCGAGACCCGAATAACCGGCACGGACGGTTTCAACGTCATCGACCCCGAAAGCGGTTCACCGTCAGGGGCGTAAAACGCCCCCGTCACATTCATAAATTCCATTTACTCCCCCTGCTCTTTAAGGGAAATATCCCCCGCACGAATCTGATAATCCAGAAGCGCATCCTGCAACTGATGAACTTGCTGCGTTAGGAAAGCCGCTTTAGCTTCCAGCTGCTCATACGTCATTTTTTCAGCCATATAAATTCCTACCCGTTCAAAATTCCAGTACCGATAGCCAACCAAATCACGAAAACTGACCCAGTGGAGAAAGTGTCCGTGTTCTTCACACGAAGATGAAAACCAGAATTGGACTGCTTAGTGACCACATACGACACCACCGCGTTAGCACCATTTGTGACCATAGGGAAAATGGCGGGATTATCGCCAGTCAAAGCAGTTGGAAAAGTTATATCCCAATCCGCCGACGCGCCCGGAGCAAGAGAAGCCGAAGTCACCCGCCCCATCTTCCACGCCGGTGAATCAGCAACAAAACGCCCCTGAAAACCGATACCAACCCCAGGGTAAAGAAGCATCCCCGGGTCATCACGAGTAGCGTCCTTTTTGTCCGTGGCAATAATGTTCAGCTTCCGGTTAGCTAAATTCGAAGGCACCTCAAACCAGATACCCGCGTGAGAGTCCTGATAAGAAGCGTTACCGCCCCAATTAGGGGTGTAAAGGTCAATCGCCGCCGCCGTAGACTTCTGAGTAATCTTCACACCCGAAGAATCATCATAAGAAGTAGCGAAAGACCCCACCACCCGGTTATTCTTACCGTCCAGATTCACAGCAAGATTCCCCGCAGAGTCATAAGCCTTATACCCAGTAGAATCAATCTTCACACCCTGATTAGCGTTAGCAGAAGTCTGAATCGTTGAACCAGTAATCAGCGCCGAAGATACCTTCTGAGCCACCAGCTCAGGGGTCACAAGAGATTGCACCACTGTCGCCCGATTCAAAATAGCATCCTCTGAGACCACCAGCTTTTTCGTTTCAGACGACATAGATTTCACCAGCTCAGCAGACATAGCACCAGTGACATTCAGCTGCGCAATATCCACTGTGCCCGTCAGAATCGCATCCCGACCCACAATCAGTCGTCGCGAATTTATTTGACTTGCCGCCGTCGACCCGATAGCTTCCTCTGTCGTATCAGCTTCTACTTGAGCTATACGATCACGTGCTGCGGAAATATCCTGCGCTGCTTGATTTAGAGAATCAGTGGCCGCATCAATAGCCGCCTTGCCCTGGCTAATACGAGTGTCGAAGTCCGCGATAGCGTCCCCATCCCAGGTTCGCGCCACATAAGACGAATCATAGAAAACCACGCGCTCATCAGGTTGGGCAACCTTCACACCATGCGGCACAGTCTGCGGATTATCAACACGACGCATCAGACGCTTCAAAGAATCATCCGGGCGCGTAGGACGCAAATCATTGTACTTAGCCACTACCAGACTCCTTCCTGAAAATCGAGAGTCACCATATTGTCCAGGCTCCCGTTCATCTTCAGTAGCTTCATAGGCCGCGTACCGTCTGGGATATTGATCCAGCCCCGCATCGTCACGTTCGCAGTGTCACCCACGTAGAAAGATCCCAGCGGATTCTTTGTTGAAAGCCCGTGATACTTGAAAGTGAGCTGGTCAACCATCTGAGACTGGGCACGTAACGCGCCTTCAGCTTTCACCTTAAGTACGTCCTCTTTAGCCTGGTCAGAGTCGGACATGACATCTTCAAGGAACGGCATTGAATACTGGTTTTCGATGGTGGAGAGGTCTTGCGCGAAAGCACGCGCCACGCCCTCCCCCTCACCCGCACCAGTACACCAAACACGGTGACGGATATTAGCGCCCGATGACTTGATAGACGGGTCAAGCACATCAGAAGCCGCCGAAGTCATATCAAAATCAGGGGTACGATTCTGCGGTATAGACGTAGAAAGCGCCGTCCCATGCACCATGACCCATTCGATACGCCGCTTATTCGTGCCCTCTACCCACCGGGGACGGAACATAATATCCGGGCCGTTGATAACCTCGGAAAGTTCGGTGAGACGCTTATCTATACCGTTATTAGCTAAATTCCAGTCCTCATAAGTACGCTCATACCTGCCACTCTCAACCGGGAAATCACGGACAACAGGAAGCGCGCCACCTGGACGATCAAGCCCATGCTGAACCAGCGCCCAGGCTATATCCCCATACGTCATCCCCTTGTACGCGAGAGACTGCCACACCGTTCGGTGTTCAAGAATCTTCCGGATACCACCACACGAGAAAGAAAGCTCATCTGTAGTCTCAGTGCCATAATCAGTAATAGGTCCAGCCACAATAGGGGACTCTAAGCCGTCCTGCCCTGTATACGTGAAAAGTACCCCACCTGACCAAGGAAACCACCACAGGCGCTCACGACGCAGCAGATCAGCTTTCTTCACCGTGACTGAGAAATCCTCAGTCTTATTCAACTCAATAGACCAAGAACCTGATACAGGGTCAAGCTCAGAACCAACCTCACCCGTCGTCGTACGAATCGAATAAACTTTCCAGCCATTCTCGTGAGCGGTCATTATTGTGTAGCCACCCCTCGATGGATCACACGGAAATCATCACCAGAGAACTTATCGACACCACCATAGCGCACACGCCAATTACCGGACATGCCAGAAGGATTGAAACGATGCTCAACCGTGTACTTCACGGTATGCCGTCCTGCTTTGAGCGTGACCAGCCGGGAGAACTCCTTCGACTCATAGAAACGGTCAAAACGACGCTCCCATGAATACTGAAGAATGTCATCCACATAGATACGGTAAATAACTGACCCGTACTCTTCTTTAGTGTCAAATTCGGAGGATACGCACGAGGAAAGCTTCAGCTCAACGTCTGAGTCAGTCCACAGGCCGAAAGAGCCAGCGCCACGAGTGAGCTGCTCCCCTGGCTTATGCACAGTCGTGTCAGTGTCCACCGAGGAAAAGAGCACGCCGAACTGAGCACCGACCGGGCGAGTGAAAACCCGGTTGCCTGTAGGTGTGCCCTGGCGGGTTGAAGTTGCGCCAGCGGGGATGACCATTCGCCCAATTTCCACGGCGTTAGCTGGCACAGATGCGCCTACACCAACCACCACACCGTTATTGCCATCCGTAGAGGGGAAATTCTGCTTCACATAGATAATGTCCGTACGCGACCCCGTTGCAGGAGCGGCAGCGGTAGGGACAGTCTGCGCCAGCACCGGCACTTTGATTTTGTGGAAATCATCAAGCTTGATAACCACAGCCCCAGCAACCACCTGATAGTTCATACCAGATGTGCCTTTGACATCGCACCCTGTGATAATGCCAGCCCAAATGTACTCAGCCGAGATAATCGCCTGAATATCCTCTGGGGTCGTACCGTTACCGTTTTGGTCTGGCCCAACGCCGAAACCTGTAGCCATAAAGACTCCTTACATATACGTTGAAGAAAGAGAAACATCAGCCCAACCATTAGACGGCGCAAGAGCCGTAATCCTGGGCTGGAAAGAAGAACCAGCCGGAACAGTGAACCAATCACGGGATGTCAATTTGTATGTCTGATCCATACCACCCACCAGGACAGAGCCGGTCTTAGAATCCACAACCACCGGCGTTGAAGCTGCCACCGTGGACGGGTAAGTGATTGACCTACCATTCCAGGTCAGGGAAAAACCAGCGGGGAAATCACCGCGCACCGTGATAACCGGAAAAGCATCAGCATTACCCTCATTCGGTAGCGCAGAAGCAATAGGAGCCGACTTACCCCAATCAAGGACAGGAACGCCGTCTTGATTTCTTTTTGTCGTAAAAAGCGGGTACACAAGACCCTGTCCAAAACCAGCCGGGAACACCTGAGCCACACGAGCCGGGGCATACAAGAAAGGGTCAGGCGCGGTAAGAGGAATCTGCACCTCCAACGCCGTCATGCCCAGGTAAGAATGCTTAATCTCCCCGCCAAGCTTCACAGTTGACGTAAGAGTCAAATCATCCGTAGTGACTGTGAGAGTCCCAAACTCCCCATCCCACAAAACCCCAGACAGGAAACGGTCAGCCAACAACCTGTTCTGCTCAGTATCAAAAACAAGCGTCCCACTCAAAGTAAGCTCCCGGCCAGTACGCAAAGAAGGCACAGCAAAAAAGCCATGCCCCAGCGTACGCTGTGAACCGTCATCTTTCACACCAACCCCACCGTAAAAACCAGCAAGGTCAGTAAGGTAAGCCTGGTACGAGGCAGACTCGTCCTCCACGTTAGAGAAAGACAAGTCAAGCCCCGCACCAGAAAGAGTGGCGACGCGAATCGCCTTAACCACTTAGACTCCCATCTTAGAAAGTTGCCATGCAAGACCCTCACCAATACGAGCACCAAACGTATCGGGTGAAATACCCTCACGCTCAGGCACAGTAATGTTGATCTGCTGGCTAGTGCCATTGTCCGTAGCGGATCGCTCCGCAATTTGATACATTGCGTCCCACTGTTTCGATGTCAGCACGTAGTCAGGGGTAGAGCGCTGATGGTCGATAAGGCGTAGACCCTTACCGGAAATCATGCCGCCGTCGTCGTAAAGACCAGGGGCTTGGAACCCGCTCCGCGCAAAATCTACGATGCCACCCAGCGCATACCCATGACCGCGCCCAATAGCACCTAACATGCCAGACGTACCATAGCGAGCTTTCGCGTAGTTCATCGCGGCAACAAGGTTAGCCAACGGGTTGAAACGGTCATTAGGTAGAGACGGGTCACGATACGCGTTGAACGTAGACCCAATCACCTGAACAAGACCCTTAGCCAAGTCACCAGTGATTGAGTTAATATCCGTATATCCGCCCTGAACTGCTTTCGGGTTACCACCAGACTCTGATTGAATCTGACGTTTCCACGCATTCACGTAATCGTCGCGTACAGGCAGACCAGTACGTTTCAAAGCGTCCTTAACCGTGCCTGTCCAATCACCGCCAGAAGAACCACCGTCATCAGCACCTTCACCATTACCCACGATGAAATCAAAACCAGACTGAACCAGTTGCTTCACCGCGTTAGTACCGATACCCACGAAATGGTTACCAGGGAACATCTTTGCCAAACCGTCCATAGACGCATTGACCATCTTTCCGACGGTTGCATCCCAAATAGGTTGCAGAACGTCCCTCAGATTGAACCCTGATTCCCCGCCGTTCACGTCGTAGGTCTTCACACCCTCACCAGGCTTACCCCACGCGCTACGCAGAGCAGCATAATCAGAACCTGAAGGCGACTTCACACCAGCAATAGCAGGATGCATAACCGACGCACCATTATTCGTGTGGTCAAGCGAAAGCGCGTGCCCAAACTCGTGCATCAGAATCGACAAGATCATATTCGACGGCGCGGAAGGATTCACCTGAACCGAGGAACCCTGATTGAAACCCCAAGGTCCAGCATTACCAGTACCAACAGTCACCGACGGGCCTTTACCATCAGTGTTCACGTTCAGCGCCGAACGCCCCATCCAAGCCTGCGCCGCGCGCTTCGTAGAAGCACCCAGAAAAGACTTATCTGGGAAGTTCATAGCCCCGGCGCGTGAAGCCGCAGCCTGGAAAGAACCCCAAATACCCGAACCACCAGAAGGAGGCATAGACCCAGAGGTACGGAAAGACGAACCAGCCCAACCATACGCACCAGCAGGTGCACCGTGGTCATGTCCATCACCAGAAGCTACACCGTGCTTCTTCTTCCATTCCTCAGCCGCACGGACACCGCCTGAGTTGGCGGCACCGTTCACACCATGAATGAAATCAGCACCCAAGGCACGAACAGCCTCAGGGACAAGCACACCCTCACCCTTACGCATAGGGGTAAGAAGCTCGTCCTTTTTCTTCGACTGGTAGCCGGGCAGAATACCGCCACGAGCATAGCCGGGAATAATACCACCAGTAGCGAAACCGCTAGGAAGGTGAACCTCAGGTAGTTTATCTACCTTGAACTTTTCAGCTACCTTGTTGTAGTTCTTAATGAACCCGCCATTGATAACGGTGTCTACGACAAACTGGACAGGCTCTTTCACCTTGTCTTTAATTTTGTCCCAGACCCGGCCAATGCCATCCTTAGCGCGCGTAAACGCACCAACAACATCATCCTCAACAAACCGCATCAACGGCGAAAGGACATTATCACGAGTCCAATTCCAAGTACGGCGAATCTTATCGCTAATCCAGTCCCAGACCTGACCGACTTTATCTGAAAGCCACTGCCAAGCAGGGCCGAGAGTCTGCTTCAAGAAAGAAATCAGCGGGTTGAATATCGCGTCACGAATCCAAGCCCAAGTTCGCGCTATCTTATCGCCAATCCAGGAGAATACAGCCGAAACTTTCTCCCACAACCAGTGGAAGGCTTGCTTTAGAACATCCAGGCCAGCACGAATATAAGGAAGAATCGTCTGATTAAACCAGTTCGCGAAAGCCTGGATTTTGTTCCAGCTCCACGTGAATACCGCGCTCACTTTGTCCCAAAGCCAATGAAAAGCAAGCTTCAATATATCTAGTGAAGCCTGAATATAAGGAGTCAGGGTGACTGCGAGCCACTGCCCGAATGCGTACCCCTTATTCCAAATCCAGGTGAAGACAGCTGAGACTTTTTCCCACAGCCATTGGAAGGCGATTTTCAGAATATCCAGAGAGCCTGTTATCAGCGGGAGAGCGACTGTGCTAAACCAGCTTCCGAATCCGCCGATTTTCTCCGCTATCCACGTGAAAACCGGGCTAATAATCGAGTTCCACAGCCAGAGGAAAATCGGCCCCAGAGTATTCGATATGACCCACCAGAGTCCCTGGAAAATCGTCATAATGACCGCTACAGCAGCCGCTATAGCCACACGAATCGCGTACCAGACCGGCTGAATAATCGTGTCATTCAACCACGAGAACCAGCCACCAAGGGTCTGCAGCGCACCAGAAACCCACGGGATGGCAACAGTAGTCAGCCATGTGACGAACCCAGAGATAACAGCGGTGATGAAACCCCACACCGGCTGAACCACATTCTGGTACAGCCAGACGAATTTGTCTCCGAGCCACTGCAAGCCGGTCATAATCGCGGGCCAGGCGACTTGAGTCCACCAATCAACGAACCCAGCAATGACCTGCTTAATCCAGTCCCAGACGAAGTTCACACCATTACGGAACCACTCAAAATTCTGGTACGCATAGATAACCGCACCAATCAGAGCGCCAACAATAGTGATAGTCAGACCGATAGGGCCAGTCAAGAAAGTAAACGCGCCACGCAACAAAGTCATCGCGCCAGCCCACAAACCAGTAGCACCAGCAGCGATAGACGACGAAGCCGCCCACAAACCAGCACCAGCCGAGGCAATAGTCAAACCAGCCGCGAATGGGCCCCACTTATCGACAGTGTCCCGTAGGAAATCACCAATAGGCGCAACTGCGCCCTTGATACCGTCAAACAGGTCAATAGCCTTAGCAGCTACATCAACAAACCCCTGACCTATAGACCGCTTAAAAGCCTCAACCTTATTCGCCGCCGTATCATGCAGGGTATCCCCCATCTTCGAAGCGGCACCATCAAGAGAATCAAACTTATCCCCAGCAGGGTCAAGAGTCCCCAGAAACTCCGGTATCTTATCGACACCCAAATCCTCAATCTGAGTACCAAACAGAGCTAGAGCCGCCTGGGACTGAGCAGTCGGGTCATCCATGCCCATCAAGCCGCCAATAATCTGCCCGAAAGCTTCCTCCGCGGTATCACCACCGGCAAGCAGTTTTCCGGTCATCTCCTCAGCATCAAGACCAATAGCCTCATAAGCACCAGTAGTTGACTTAGACATGTCAGTCGAGCGAATCTGGAATTCCTTGACCGCGTCGCCCATTTTGTCGATACCGATTGATCCGTTTTCGGACGCTTTGACAAGCATCCCAACGGCGTCTTCACCACTGATACCAAGGCCAGCGAAGTGTTTAGAATACTCGGTGATAGCATCGGTCATTTCGCCGCGGAAAGCGGCAGGGACTTTCTGCATAGCCCCCGTCATGAGGTCAAAACCCTTATCCGCATCAGGGACAAGACCGTTATTAATCATCACGCCGACAGAGCCAACAGCATCAGCCACGTCAATACCGAACGCATCAGAAAGGTTCATAGCGTACCCAGTGATACGCCCGATGTCGCCCTCAGACTGGCTAGAAAGTCCTTTGATAGAACTCAACGCGGCGCTAGTAGCCTCGTAAACGTCACCCATGGACTCGCCATAGCCCTGAGTGAAAAGCTGTGAAGCGGCAGAACCAGCTTTCTTAGCAGTTGCCGGGTCAAGGTCTAGCTGAGCTGCTATCTTGCCTTTGAGGTTCGTCTGATCCATAGCCTCAGTGAAAGAAGCCGAAATTGTAGCGCCAAGACCAACAGCGGCGAATAATCCAGGTAGCTTCTTGAAAGCACCATCAAAAGCGGAGACCATGCCAGATGCGCCTTTTTCACCAGCGCCACCCATCTCCGAATCAATATCATCAGCAGCTTTAGAAGCACCCCCACGGATACCACTAAAAGCCCGCTGAAAAGCTCCCTTAATACCACCAGAAGACTGCTCCGCCGCGGTCTCCATCTCACTGATAGAGTTGCGCGTTTTTTCCAGCTCATCACGGGCACCTCTAAGCACGGACTCCTGAGCCATGTACTCAGCGTTACCACGCTTCACGCTATCCGCATGAGCAGACTGCACATCAGCAAGACGCTTTTCAGCGTTCACCATAGAAGCGTTCTGATCGGCAAGACGATTACGGGCAGTTAGGATAGCAAGCTGCGCGCGTTCCATCTTCCCTGCAGAAACAGAACCGGACTCCTGCAAACGAGCTGCTTCTGACTCAGCCGTCGCAAGCTTCTGAGCGGCAAGCTCAGAATCACGCATCGCCTTAGCTACCTGTTGCTGTGCCGCTTCAACCTTACGGGCAGAAGCTTCCTGAGATGAAGCTGACTTAGCGGAAATATCCTCTAGGCGCTTCTGAGCCTGAACAACCTCATTTTCAAGCCTACTAAGGTCAGGTTTAGCGATACCTTTAGAAACACCATCACTGATGTTCTTACCAGCAGAAACACCAACCCGCGAAGCAACCGGGAGTAAACCTTTTTCCAGCTCCCCCTTAATACCGCGGAAGGTAGGAACAATAGGTAAATACGCAGCGGCGATTTCTATAGCCACTTGCACACTCCTTAAATAGAAAAGGGGCTGCACAAAAACTTGTACAGCCCCAACACATCACAACCCGAAAAGCTCCCTAGCGTCATCCCCAAGGAACTCAATAACTTCCTCAGTAGAAGCCGCCACACCATAATGCTTATCCGAGTCATTCTCAGGCTCACACCCCGGCAAATAAACCGGCTCAGGAGGTTTACCGTTCTTCTGAGCGCCCTTAGACTTAGTCCACGCAAGCCACTGAACCGTGTTCATGATGCGGGTAAACATATGATCCTGCACAGACCAGCGGGCACGCTCACCGTGCAAAGCCACCGCCAGTTCATTACCCCAACCGTTGCCGAGGGTTTTCACAATTACAGCCAGGTCATGCCAAGTGAACTCAACCGAACCAACATCACGTAGCCGCAACCCGCGCTCAATCAGGCAGAACTCTAGTGAATCACCATGCTTATCCATGATGTCCACTAGAGTGATTATTCCCCCAGGTTAGCGCCTGAAAGTTCCTGCCACTGCTTGAAGAAATCAGCCAAATCTTCCGGGCCAAGCTCATCAATCACTGAAAGAGCTTCATCGTCCGCGAAGTGCTCTAACATGGTGAACATCAAATCCATTTCAGACAAATGGCGGTTCTTGCGAATCAGACCAGCCTTCGGCTTGAAACGAGGGATACTCACATCCCCAGCAGCGGTTTCGATAACCAGGTTCTCGCCATCAGCAGGGAGGTGGTCTTTATGGGTTTTCTTGGAAGTAGCCATAGTGGGGGCAACCTTTCGATAAAAGAATCAGTATGGGGGCTAGAAAGTAAGAAGCCCTGGCGCGGCAAGCCCCCACGGATGAAACCGCGCCAGGGAAGAAAAAGGGGGACTACGCAGTCTTTACGGACTCGTATTCGTAGCCGTTGTTACCGGAGGAATCCTTGTAGCAAGTAAGAGTCAGTTCGTACTTGATGAGGTCAGAGTGAACGAACTGGGTTGAACCAATCTCAGTGATCTGAGCGTTAGGGTACACCAGGCGGAGGCGACGGTCGCCGTCCATAATGTCCGCAACCCAAGCACGGAAAGGAAGCTGCTTCTCGTTCTTCACAATCGTACGAAGTGAGGTACCCGGATCGTCAGGGTCAACGGTAGTAGTTACGTTGTCCTGCCCGAATACCTCCTTCAAGGTGACCTCAGTGCGGGAAATCAGGGTGAAGGTAACCTTCAAACCGTACTCGGACTGCACGGTACGGGCAATGTCGCCGCCCCATGCGCGAATATCATCGGTTGAGCGCTCAGGCGACTCTTCCAGACCATCCTCAGATACAAGACCTACAAGCTTCAGTGCAGGGTCAATAGCCGCCTTAGTGCCAGTAGGAAGAGCGACAGAAGTTTCACCAACACGCAATCCGCCGGTTGAGCTAGGTGCACCAATGACGGTGTTATTAGTAACAGTAGCCATATTTATGGACTCCAAATCTTTTTTAAATAGCGAAGCCCGCACCAGAAAACGGCACGGGCTTGTGGGGGCTACTTAGTAGTTACTTCTTAGAAGTCTCCGACTTCACAGGGTCAACCTGGCGGACAACAGGCTCAGCAGCGACCTCAGACTTAGGGGCTGATTCAAGCCAGCCCTGCTCCTTGAAAGCTTTCAAGTGATCTGCGTTCTCGTATTCACGAGTCACGCCAGCAATAACGGGGTGATAAACGATACCCGTCTTGGTGTTAGACATTTTCGACCTCCAAAGTCGTCAAATCAGTAATAAAAGTGAAAGGAATCGTCACCCGGTAAAGGTCAGGACGATTCGGGTCATCAAGAGAGCGCGGCGGCACAATATCCATCGAATGGACAGCCACACCAGGAAGGATGAGACCTTTTAGGCCGCAATCAGTAAGAGCACCATAGATGCGGATAGCGGAATCGAAGGCAGAGACAGAATCTTGCTCCCACACCTCAACTAGCATCTCTGCAAGGTCACGTTGGTTACTCGCCACCAAATCCCCACCAGTACGAGATACACGCACCGTACCAGCCCCAGCATCAGCGGGAACGATAGTAGAAGCATCTACCCCGTATCGTGACAGCGCGCCCAGCACATCAGCTTCCACATCGCGCGGAACTAGAATCTCTGTCATCTACCGGCTCCCACATTTCTAAGGATTGTTTGCCGTTTCGCGTTATCCAGGCGTGCTTCTCTTGATTCAGTGAACACAGAGGCACGGGCACGTTTCGAGCCAATCCTCGAAGTCGCGGCATACCCCTCGCCGGAAGCGTTAGCAATCTTTTGCGCCCGGTCAAGAGCTACCTTCCGAAGCTCAGGAGAACGCAGAATTTCGCCTACGCCCTTACGGTTTAGTTTCAGCTCCAAACTGTCACCCCTTAGCTAACTGGACAGTGAACACCACACCCGCAACAGGATTACCCAAAGGTGGTGTGAAGTCCCAGCGAGCTGGCTCGCCAACAACCTCACACACACCCTCCGGTAAAACCACACGGTCATAGGCGCTAATCTGAGTGCCTTTAGGGGCGTAAATCTCCCACCCTGAAAGAGTAGAAAAATCACGCCCCAACACATCATTCTCAGTACGTTGACGAGGCGCTACACCAAACACATGGATCACCTCATCAACCCAGGAAACCGTGGCGTTACCATGACGGTCTTTCACACCATCAACACGACGGCGAACAGTCACAGGCACAGAAGCCCCAAACAGCTCAGGAAAACTCACACCGCACCCCCAGCAGGGAACACAGTGAAAGCACGCCCCGAACGCCGAGGCCCACGCAAAAGAGCCTTATCCTGAGACGACAAAAACACGTTCCCATCGCGGGAAGAAGCGAAACTAACCGTCTGCGCAAACGGGCCAGCCGTAGACTGCAAAGAATCAATACCAGAGGGCACATCCGAAGATTCCAAAGACCGGCGCACCATACGATTCACCACAAGCTCAGCAATATCCGCCGAATAGTTACCGGCATCAATCCGCCCCTGCAAATCGGGGTAAGAAGCGTGAACCATGACCGAAGCCTCAAAGATTCTCTGCTCCACCAACGAATCATCTGCGGCTATCTCAGGTGCGTGAGCGCGAAAACTCTCCACACTAGAAAAAGGAATCACGCCCACACCTCCTTACTTACGGCGACCACGTTTAGCTGGCTGAGTGAAATCAGGTTCACTCTCAGACTTATCAGGCTCAGGAACCTTAGTTGCACGTGTCACTGGCTTCTTCACAGGTTCAGAAAGCAAATGCTCACCAACAAGCCCACCAGCCCACGAAGGAACCTCAGAACCAGCAGTGAGAACCACAGGGAACCCATCTTCACCGCGCACAGTAGTATTAGCGACAAGAACCGCCATAACAACTCCTTAAACAAAAACAGCCACCATCGCGGTGACTGTGAAACGGGAAGAATCAGAGACTAAAGAACAGTCGCAGTGAAAGTAGCATTCGGGTTAGAAACAACCGGAAGCATAATCGCAGAAGCCTTTGTCCAAAGAGTCAAAGGATCTTCCTTGATGTAAGAGCCAACCACGATGCCAGGCTGTTCAGTACGATCAATGTTGTACTTAGGCTGGCGAGCCTCAGCAGTAGTACCCCAAAGAGTCTGACCGACGAAACCGTTATCACCAGGAACAAAAGTAATCTTGTTCTCCGATAGGAAAGGCTTACGCAGGTTACCCGCAACAGGCGCGTTAGCACCATACACGCGAATATTCGGCAGACCGTGCGCCGCAAGGTAAGACTGCATATCCGCGATAGCAACGTAGGAGCGGCCAGCATTAGCACCGTACACAGCGGTAGCGAACTTCTCATTCGCCAGCAGAGTGTTCAGAACCTTCTGCGACACCAGAACCTCACCAGCGTAAACGCCGTTGGTCTGACTGTAAACGTTCATCCAGTTCACAAGGTCAGCGAACGGGTCAGCCTCAGCAGTAGACCAAAGATTAGCCGCAGTCTGAGTATGCTCAGCCTTACGCCCGTAATCAACGTCAAGGAAAAGGCCATTCTCACGAAGAGTAATCTTTCCCTCTTCGAGAACCTGCGCACGAGCGAACTCAGCACGATTCACAATAGCCTTAGCGAGCTTCGCCGCGTCATCCATCTGACCGGCAACAACCTGGTCACGCTGCTTCAACTGCTTGTACTCGCCGCTGGGAATCTTAATTGAGATGGGAGGTAGCTGGCCACGCATCACGATCTGACCCTCATCTTCCATAATGGGAGACTCAGCATCGTAAGCACGGTACTCAGCAGTAGTACCAAGCTGATTACCACCAACAATGGTTTCGTAATCAATGTCATCAACAGTGTTGTCAGGAAGAACATTCGCCAAAGTGAACTGACCAGCCGCGTCCTGCGCGCTACGAACATTCTCCAGAATAGTGCGAGCATAATCAGTTAGCTCACGTGCAGTACCGAAATCGGAGTTATTGAATTCCATGTGTCACGCCCTTACGCAAAGATGATTCGACCGGTAGCAGACTTCTGAGAAGCCTCTGACACGGTAACAGGTAGGTTGGCGGTCTTTACACGACCATGTTCAAGAAGCGCCGCACCAACACCATTAGCAAGGTCAGCAGGAGCCTTCACAGGCTGGTACAAGAAACCAGCAAGCTCACCATCACCAGTGAGCAAACCATACTTACCAGATGAAAGCTTAGTGAGCGGAAGCCCAGACTTCACGATCCCATTTTCAAAGTGGTCAGCCGCCTTGAAACCAGAAGTCAGGTCAAGGGTAATGGTCTGAGTAGCATCAGTACCATGCGCGGAGCCAAGCCAAGCGTTCTGGCGACCATAACCCGCGTATTCAACAGTCAAGTTCATAACTCAACCCTTTCTACAAGTATTTTTTAAATTCACGATTAGCCCGCTCACGGCCAGCAACAATCTTCACATCCGAATCATCACGATCCCCCGGCAGGAAATCATGACCCAACGGGTTACGCGAAGAAAGATGCTTACCAAGAACCTCAGCGGACTCTTCAATCTCATCAGCAGTATCACCAACAACGAACCGGCGCAGCTCATCCGGGAGCTTATGCCGACTAGCAGCCTCCGAAACCAGCGCCCGCTTCTCAGCGGCTTCACGCGCCGACTGCAATTCGGTTAGCTGTTCAAGAAGTTCAGTGTTCTTATCCGCCAACGCCGAATAGTCACTTTTGAGAGCTTTCACGGTCTTACGCAGGTCAGCGTTTTCTTTACGCTCCGCTTTCAGGGCGTTCAAACCGCCCTCACCTAGCTCTTCATCTTCCTGAGAAGAAACCTCACCGGCAGAATCAGTTACGGTTTCGTCCACCGGGGACTCAACTTTCGCTTCTTCCTCAACAACGGTTTCTTTGTTTTCGTTTTCAGTAGACATCTACCGACTCCTTTAGGTTTGATCGCCACACGAGGCGAATATAAATGAACCCCACATACCGGATGCGGGGGAAAACTATTTGACGGTCACACCATCAGTCACAGCGTCAGGGTGAAGCCTACGGAACGACGCAGCAATATCTTTCAACTTATTACTCCCTGAATCCTCCACGGCCTCACGATACATAGAGTGAAAATCATCTGGTAAATATCCAGCAGGATAAGAACCGCCCGGCTCAACCCGCACGACCTCGCAGTCACAATCATCGTGGTACTTACGAGAAGCACCAGCAGAACCACGGCTCTTATACGAGACACCACGGGACGCAAGCATCAGACAGAAAGAGCATGTCTTACTCCCCTTTGGGACACGGGCAAACCCAGCCCCCTCACGGTGAACATTATGCTCCACTGTGCGCCGCCCATAAGCCCGAACCCAACGAGTCACTTTAGACCCAACCAGCGTAGCCATACCCTCTGGGTTATCAGACCACAACCCGCCAGCAAGACGACGAACAGACTGCTCCATGTGCTCGTCAGAAAGACGCGCATCAACCGGGGCAGGAACAAACTTACCCGCTGCACCAGCCGCCGCCCGCGCTTCCTCGTAATACTCAACCGCAAGCTCAGCAGACACCGGGCCGAACCTATCAACCAAGCTAGGAATAAAAACAAGAAGCTCATCACGTACACGCTCAGGGTCAGAGAAATCCTGCGTAGCAAAATACCTCACCAACGCGGAACGGATACTCTCATCAAGAGCTACCTGCCTGGCACGGTAAGCATCAATCACCGGGTCAGACATCCCTACTCACCCTCATATTTCAAAGTGATAGGACGACCATCAACAAAGGCAAGGCCAGACAAACCAACCTTAGCCGCCGCCACCTCCGGTTTCACGCCAGCACGAATAGCCACACCTAAAGCATCAAACTTCTTCTTCAATTCGTCTGCCCCCCCCCCCACTGAATCAACAGTAGAAACGGGAGCACGACCAGCAATAAGCGAATCAACCGCGCTAGAAGCCGAAACCTTACGCGCATACGCAAGATTCCGGTCAATCTGATGAGCCGTCAAACCAGCAATCTCCATAGCAACACGAGGATCACCATCAGGAAACGCAGTCCGAAACTTCAACGCAGCATCAGCACGAGCCGCCACAGTAGGAGTCCCAGGATCACGGAAATGAGCACGAACAGAACCAAGAGAAGCCACCTGCTCCCTAGTCTGCCCACCATAAGCAACCGCCACAATATTACGCAACAAATCAGAACGAGCACGCCCAATATTCGGCAACTGCGACTCAACCATCGCCACCATATCCGACTCCGAAGCAAGAATAGCCTCAGCAGACGAAGGATTATCATGAACCACACCAAGATAACCCAGCGGGATAGTAGTCTCAGACGAAACCATACAAGCAATCGAACGGAGCATCTCTGAATGAGGAGTCATCGAAGCCTGAGACAACTGCACCAGCTCAGGACGAACCAGCTTACCCTCATCCTCATCAAACACATCAGGCAAACCCCACACGCCACCAGTCATAGCAGCAAGAGGCGAAACCCGATTACCATTACCATCCGTAAAGTGCATCTCATCCGCGCCTAAAAGAGCACGCTGCGGAGCACTAAAATACTCAGCTGTCGTCTCCTGGCGCAAAAGAGTACGCACCGCAACATCAGTCAAACCACGAAGCGGACGAGTAATCCGAGAACGACCAAAAGGATTATTCAAATCAGGCCGCCACGTAAACACCGTACACGGCACAGTATCGTACTCATCAAAAGGAAGGACAAACTCAGCAGAAGCCCGCCAAGACCCCTTATCATTCACAACCGCAAGACACTTACCCGGAAGATACAAGAAATACTTATCCGCATTCACCATCTCCAACGCGGCAGTCACAAGACCAGTACGCGGATCAACCTCAGCAGAAGCCTCCTCAGCAGAACGCACAATAATATTCAACTGTGGCCCACGCCGGGCAGGAGTCACAAAAACAAACGAGCAACCATACTGCATAGCCGACTCAATGGCGTAGCTTTCTTTAGCCCTGAAATCATCCTCACCCAGAAGATTACTCACTCCATCAAGGAATCGCCCACCATCAACAGCGGTGAACCCGTCCCCACGGACACGAGCGGCAGGAACAGAGACAGCTTTCTCAGCCCACCCGATAGAAGTCTCAAAATCACGCATGTGAGGCGGAATCGAAAACCCAATCTCATTGAGCCGCGTCTTAGAACTGTGATAATCACGAATCAGACGATTACCACCAAGATGAGACTGAACACGAGACTTCAAAACCTCAAAAATCTTCAACTCATCGCCAGACAATTTCTGCACCCTGCACCCCCTCTACCCAACAATCGCGCCACGAGAACGACGCTCACCAGAACGCCGCCTCCGACCAAACTTAGAACCACCATAAAAAGCACCCATCACCGCCAACACAGGCGCAAGCTGAACATCAGACGACGAACGCCCCACCTTAAACTCAGACGAATGACGAGACAAAGGAACACGCACCGCGCCCTCAACAGAAAGATTCAACTGCTCCTGATCAAAATGCGAAATATTCCCCTCAACCTCAACAGCGAACTTCATCATCGAATAAGCCTGAACAAGCTCAGCAGAAGAAAGAACATGCACCTGCACACCACGATTACGCAAAGGAACCTCCAGCAACGCACGAGCACCAGAAAAAGCATCCACCACAACAGGCACACGACGCTTACAACGCTCCCACAACCAATCCACAAGAGCAGAAACACCCTGCTCACTAAACGCAGAATCAGCCGCCAACTCCACATGCCTAACCCCATCAGGGTCACCAACACACACCGCGATAGAAACCCGCGTACGCTCAGGATTCATATCCAACGCAAAACACAACGGGTCACCATCAGGCGCATCAGCAACAGCACGAGACTCCCACGCCCCAAAATCAAACGCCGCAGTCACGTTTCCTTTAGGGGAAGGAAACATGTTCAAACGCTCACGAGCAAAAGAACGAGCCGACCAACGCGAATGCTCAGTCTCAACCGTCCTCAGCTTCAAACGCCCACCAAGAGCAGGATTAGCATCTGCCCAATTCTTACGATCTGCCACAAAAACAGTAAGCTCAGACTCACTCATCTTGTCCACGTCACCAGAAGCAGAAAACTCAACCCAAGCTGAATGCTTATCCTGACCAGTAACCGCAGCATTACGAATACGCATAAATGGAGCGCCACGCTCCCCCACCTCAGCAGGAGGAGTGCCCAAATAAATAGTCACAGGGTCGCCAGATGGAGAAGCAGAAATAGTTGGCTCTAGAGCCTCCTGCTGCTCCGTCTCGTACTCCTGAGCCTCATCAACAACGAGAACATCATAAGAAGCACCACGACCAGCAGCGGCAGAACGCGCCGACACCTCAATAAGACCACCATTATTCAACACAATGGCTTCCTGGCCATTCGTGCGGCGAACTTCAGTGACCATCGCGTTCAACTCAGGAAACCGCGCATTAGGGTCATCAACCTTCTGCCCAAAAAAATTAAGCAACCGCTTAAAAGACTTCTTAGCAGTAGGCAACAACTGGGCAGTATGAAGAATCTTCAACCCCAGCGCAACCATAAGATAAACTTCCACGATTTCCAAAGTGCCATTCTTGCCATTCTGACGAGCAGCACTCACACCCCATGTATTAGCACACCAAGCGCCCTCACGATCACGACGCAACCAAGCCCGCACAACGGTCTCCTGCCATTCATCAGGGAAATATTCAAGACCGCGAAGGAACTCGATAGCAAGATCAGCATCCTCAGTCGAATACCCAGCAGGAACCGGCGCAGTATTAAAACGCGGAGTCTGATTACCCTGCACCGAACCACCACCTAAGCTCTCTTACTCATCTTTTCCTGCAACAGCGCCAGCGGGGTGACATTCTCCGGCAAAGAACCAGGCGAACGCCTCGCATCTTCCCCACCAGCAGCCAACTTCTGCACAATCTGAGTCATAGCAACCTGCTGTTGCCTCGCCTCAGATAAAACACTCTGAAACTTCAAATTAATCACGACAGTCTCAACCTCATCGTTGAGCTTCAAATCATCAACACGGAACTGCATCAACTCCAAGACACCCTTGCCCTGGATAATATTGTCAAGCTCATCAAGACGATCAGCAGTTCTAGCCAGCTCCAAAGCAAGCGCGTTACGCACTGGGTCATTAGACTCCAAAGATTCCCAAATCTCCTGCCCACGCTCACCAAGACCAGCAACGAACCCCATAGGAACCCCCAAAAACTAAAATATGCGTTTGACTAGGCAAAACAAATACGGCTCAAATTATTTAAACCTCAGGGGGGGGATAACTAGACCTGGTGGAGGCAACCGTTCAGTTATGCACCCAGGGTATGCTCCCCAGGGTTGTTCTAAGGCGTTTGTTTTTGCTTGTGTCGTGGTTTGTGCCTTGGATGGTTTTTAGTCCCTTATATGGCTGTGTGTGGGTTTACCATTGTCGGGAGACTTTGAGTGGTTTGATTTTTGCTACTGTGTAGGCTTTTGGTGCTGTCCTGTTTCCTTTGGATCGGTTGCAGGTTCGGCATGATAGGACTTTGTCTGTGTTGTCGCCTACTTTTGACCATGCTGTTACGTGGTCGTATTCGACACTGTTGGGGTAGCCTGGTTCTTGCCTTAGCCATGTGTTGCAGTAGTGGCAGGTGAAGTTATCTTCTTGTATTGCCTGTTTGATTGCTTGGTGGCGTGACTTGCGCCAGTGTTTGTTTGACGTGCGTGCTGGCATAGGGTCGCCTACCTTGATAGCCCGCCTTGTGCATACCCATCTTGTGTAGCATGTGCTATCTCGTGGGCATTGATTGCATCAAGGACTGCGGTGTCTTTGATACTAGGGTGGATGATGTACTCACCTTTATTGGCTTGCTGTATCATGCTTCTGCCTCTGCCTGTCGTGCGCGTTCGATGAGTGCTAACCCTTGTGCATCGCTGATGTAGTCGATGCCTGCTTGGTGGTTCTCTTCGCTGATCTTCAGTATCTCTTGCGCTATACGACGTTGTAGCGGGGGCGTGGTTTCCTCGTAGTATTTGATTGCAGCAATCAGGTTCTCTAGCGGGTTAGGAGGCTGGTATGAATCATTGCTGATACCTGGCATATCTTTGCCTCCTAATCATTCACTAAAACGAAGTCGTCCCGTGTTTGCTGTGATGCCTCGCTGAACCATTCGAATATGTGTTCTATAGCAGATGTAATAGTGCTCTCGTATTCATACATCATACGACCTCTATTCATTTGTTGATTGTGTCCCCTCTGTTGGTTTAGCCAGCCCAATCTTTCTGGTGTACCAGCAGAGGGTTACGCTCTCTCACCTGGGTTCGAACCAGGACATCACGGTTAACAGCCGTGCGCTCTGCCTGTTGAGCTATGAGAGATATGCTCGCACTGTCCTTTGACCCCCATCAAGGTTGGTACGCTAGGGTCTCATAGTCCCCAATGTCTTTTGTTATCTATGAGACCTTGTGCGCGTGCCAGGTCACGAACCTGGTGGTTTCTTCTTCCACGCGCTACGCCCGGCGAGTACGAATACGCCGGCGCTATTTAGTTATCTGGTATTTGGTGTCGTCTCTTACCATTGAGCGGGTGGGTGATTAACCTCGGTACCACCATGGAGGAATTGTTTAGTCGCAGTCCGTGAGGTCTGGCTCTACGAAGTCGGAGGATAGGATTACCGGGGTGTGCCTGTCTTGTTACCAGTCCAAGAGTTCGCGTTCTTCATCAGTCAACATCTTCCGCCGTCCTTTGAGCGTCGCGCGCGTATTCCAGCATTCCAGCGACCACAATGTTTGATGCGCCATCACCGAAACTATCAGCAGTGGCATAGGTGATACCTGAGTACCCATCTTTTTGGACGTGCCCGATAACAACAACATCAGTGAGGGTTTCACCGTCGTCCACTGCGAGCTCAAGTTCGCGCCCGTCTTCTAGCATCACTTTCATCGGCTTACCCTCCCGATAGCTTCCCAAGCAGTATGATCCGCTTTCCCGTGAACCAGTGGTTTGTCCTCTGGGACGGTGAATTGTTTTAGCCCTGGTGCGGTGTTGAATCTGTTTACCCGGTCGTTGGCTTCTTTTACGCGGTCGCGGCGTTTCATCCATGCGATTATTACGGGGTCGATGTTTCCCATGTTCACCCCTTAAATGACGAAAGCCCCGGTAACCGTGATGAACAGTTACCGGGGGTGAATCATCTACACAACCACTTGAAAGGAAATACTATGCCAACGAAACCCAGCTTTGAAAGGATGCGCACTCGTTAAACAAGAAATGACCGGACTCGCCAGCCGGTCAAGTGCTCTCTATCTAGACTTCAAGCACTATAACGTATACTATACCTGCACCCTTTAATGGGGTCAAGTCGTTACCATCATCGGCGTGTCCTTTCTGCTAAGTGCACAGCATCATTGAAGCACGTCCGATTCTGCCCATCCCTTACTAGGTGTTTCCTTTTCACCCAGGATTGGATGGTTTTGATACTAACGGGCATTTCGCATTGTTCTAGCGCGATGACCATGTCTGCATCTTTGAGCCATGCCCCGTTGAGACCGTCCATGACCTGGCTATTCAATCGTTCGGATGCTTCACCCTTAGACACTTGCCTGCCGCATTGAGGGCACTTCGCTATTTCCGTACCAGCCCACGCCTTGACTAGCTCACCACAGGAGCACCGCCCTAGCAGCTCTTTCTCTTGACGTACATCAATGATGCTGAGTGCTTTGCGTAGATCCGTGGCGAGGTCGTTCACTAGGTAGTGGAGCGGGTCGCCAGCGGTATCTTTACCGGGTTTCTGTAGACCGTAGGCTTTCGCTTTCAAGTCAGATGGTTTGCCGGTCATGTCTGCCCCGGCACGCGACTGTAAAGCCTTCACTGCCAGTACCAGGTTGTCTTTAGCGGAAAGGGCGGGGAAACTGATAACAGTCTTGTCCCCACCCCCGCCTGAACCTGTTGGTGCTTTCGCCGTGGTCTTAGCTATCTCATCTTCCAGGTCTTTGAGTGCTTCGCCTGCCCGGTCGCAGAGGTCGCGTACTTTGATGAGGCATTTACCGCAGAGGGACACGGAGTCTTGGGGTTCCCCGCAGTGACGGCAATAAGTCATAGCAAGCTCCCAACAGCCATAAGAACGATAAAACCTAAACCTAAATAGAAGAACGCTGAGGAGCTTTTACTATCCTGCGGTAAGGCATGATGCACTCCTACGCAGATGACCGCACCAATGACGAACGCAAAATGAATCCATTTCATGATTTCAGTCCCATCACTTGATTCTTGATTGCCCTAAGAGTGGAGTTGATTTCGTAGAGCATAGCGAACTGCATATTGGATCGGAAGAGCATCTCCAGCTGGTCAAAGCGGAGGTTGTCTAGCCTCATCCCATCCGCGATTCGTTGTGCGGCTTCTTCCCCGGAATTAGTGAATGTTTCTTCAATCTTTTTCTCCCACTCAGCATTCCTTTTTTCTCTTTCGCGTCTGATGTCTGCAAGAGTTTTTTCACATTCTTTGTGGTATTCATGTGTACCGGGTTGCGACATTACTTTTTCCCCATCTTGTAGAGTTCCAGGCCGTAAAGAAATAACCCCACCTCGTCCATAGGTAGGGTTATTGATGCGACTTCTTCGGTGTCTAACCGAGTGAAATGGACGCTAGATTTTGCGCTCACCCCGATAATGTGCCGTGCTCCATTTCTGCTTACGTTGTATTCTGTTTCCACGTGGTACACGTGCTGGGCATCTGCCATGCCGGGGTAATCCCGGAGAAACCGGCGAAGATACTCACTCATGAGTCCTCCTTTTGGGTAGAGGAAAGCCCACCCTCAACAGGTGGGCAATCAGGACAATCACATCCAACAATCAAAGGAACCCACCCATGTCCAGGGTGAAAAACTTTCTCACCTAACCTAATCGCCATGCTCTACCGCCTCATGCTCTGCCACGTGCTCACGTGCGCCCGCAGCTTGCGCATAGTACGGGGTCACGTAATCACATTCCCGGCAACGAGCCTTATAACCGTGAGTATCAACAAGAACCTGCATTATTCGCTCCCTAGAATTTTGATGATTTCCACGCTACCCAGACCGGTGCAAGTGCAAGTACCTTCCCGGTTCAAGTCGTACTCACGGCGCACCCAAACCTCTTTCCCTCTTGGCTGGTATTTGTGTACACCAACAAATCGTGTGCCAACAGGCAAATCTTCCGGTGTCATTCTGTTACCTCTCTGATAGTTATGTGCGCACCCAAAGGTAGGTGCGTTTCGTCTTCATAAAGTTTCTGGCTAAACCGGCTAACCACCCTTGAATCGTCCTGCCAAACCTTCGCGGCGCTCACCGAATCACCGGTAGAACGTTCGAGCTTATCCAGGTCAGGTTTCACGCACATGTGCGGACGCTTAGAAGGCTTCACGGACGGTGGACGTTCAAAGACATATGTCTCTTCGATATGTACCGGGGTCTCGCCGGCAAAAGCGCCCCGGTACTGCTCTGCGGCGTCTTGTATTTTTTTGCGCCAGGGCTTGTGCTTTTTGTTGGCTTCATACATGAACGCTCGTCCATTGCGCACCCCGGCGTTTTTTGAGCCTTGCGGGACGGGCACACCTGGTACGAAGAAACTAACCTCCTGCATAAAAAAACACCGTCCCAATAGCACCAAGTAGCCAAGCCACAGCGATAACAAAAACTAATAGGCATGAAAGACCGTAGCCGGTGAGGCAGATAGCGGAAAGAAACCATGATCTGGTCTCTAAACTTCTATCCACAAACAACACAGCGATTTTGCATACACAGACGATAAGGAATACGGCGAAAGCAGTACCCGCGATAAACCCGAATATCATGCTTTCACCCCGAAACTTGCGCCGGGATTGAACACCGGCTTTTTAGCCCGGCGGCGCTCCTGCCGGTTCGGTTCCCGTGTGGGACGAAGCAGACCGCCCTTGATAGCTTTCTCTTTCAGCTCATGCGGGCGCATACCTGTAGAGTCCACGGCGTACTGGAACATAGCCATAATCTGAGCTGGCACAACATCAGCGGTCATGTTCACTGAAACGGTTTCCCCGGCGTGCTCTATCTCGAAAAGGATTCCGCCCGAACCATCCGGGACAACATTCAGGGTGTCCCCGAACTTATCCGTGAAACTGTAAATGTTTTCAGGGTCGGCTTGCGGTATAGCGTACTTATTCAAGGGTTTTCCTTTCGTAAAAGTCGCGTTGAGCCTCTGCTCTCGCTAGTGCTTCTTTGAGTGCCCGGTTTTCCACGCGCAAGGTAAGAACCTCGTCATCCCGGTCGTTGAGAATATCCACGCACTCGCGCTCTAAATTAGCGAGACGTACACGCTCCTTATCGGCCCACGCGAGAGCAGAGGCTTTGCTTTTAAAAGTTGTTCGTGACTGCAGTGGCTTAGCCATTAGCCTTTCCTTTCAAGTACATCCACAGGTGTAAGCGGCTGGTGTGATGGTGGGTAGAGGTCGAGTGCCCTGTCCATGCCCCATTTCATGATGAGGGCTGAGAGCAGACACGCATCTATGGCTTGCATTGCAAGAGTCATTGCCCTGTCCTTTCGTGGTGGTCAGCCAATTTGCGCGCCATCGTAGGCGTATGACGGAACAACCGCCCACACGCCCGGCACTGATACATGGCGGTGTGCTCACGCCGTAGCACCAGATGAGTTTTGTGTTCGCTCATTAGTACTCGCCACCCTCATAGGCTGAGATTGTTTTGTCGCACCGCTCACAGGTGAGGAACGCCCCGGTGAGCTTGTAATCATGTAGTCGGATAAAGCAGAGAAATTTGTTTAGCATCGGGTCTCCCTTTCTTATGGGTGTGCCCACCCCTTGGTGTGGAGTGGGCACAAAAAATGCACCCCGTAAGGTGCATGAATCATCATTTAGTTATGAAGCCAGACCAACCCCTGACTTCGACAAAGACTGCCTAAACCGTTTACGCCTAGCCCATTCCTGAGCACACTCACGACAATGAAGAGCGCCGGACGGGTAACTTAAAACAACATGCCCACGAGCACATTTCTTGTCCGTGGGCACTGGTTTCTGTTTATGTAGTCCGCCGCCGCCTCTAGCATTGGCGACATTGGACATTATTCGTAGGTGTAACGGGTTCACGCACCTTCGTACTTTGCACATATGGTCTACGGTCATACCGTCCGGTATTTGACCGTTGAAGTAAACCCATGACGCTCTATGTGCAGTCACTACCTGTCTGTATCTGGCATCTTGCCAACCGACTTGTGCGTAACCATGCGAAGCAACTGAATAGGTACTAATCCAGCAACCATATTCGTCTACTTCATATCGGGTAGCTGCGCGTTCCGCGACACGTTCAGGAATGATGATCTGTATCTTCGCATGTCGGGTTTTATCAGAAGGGGATTTCTTCATCGTTACCGCCTTGCTGATTCCAGTTGTAGTTCCCGCCCGCGTTCTGAGTCCAAGGGTCAGTATTCGGTTGTGCTTGGGACTGCTGTTGGAAACCGCCCTGTTGCTGGTTCCCGTAATTGCCGCCCTGCTGACCGCCTGAACGCTGATTGCGGTTCACATTTGCAGAAGCGAAACGAAGCGACGGGCCGATCTCCAATACCTCCAACTCCATAGAGGTTCGGCGCGCCCCCTCTTTCGTCTCGTAAGAGCGTGATTTCAGGTTGCCTTGTGCGATGACGCGCATACCCTTACGCAGGGTCTCTGCAACGTTTTCAGCGGCTTCACGCCACACGCTTGCACGCAGGAATAGAGTCTCGCCCTCTTTCCATTCACCGCTTGAACGCTCAAAAACGCGGGGTGTGGATGCGATGGTGAAGTTAGCAACCGCCGCACCATTCGGGGTGAACCTAAGCTCAACATCCCCGGTAAGGTTACCCACGATTGTAATCTGAGTGTCATTAGCCATTAGTTATTTTCTCCTTTTTCTTACCACGCCCGCGCCTTATATCGCGAATTCGTGCGCATTCCCTACAGCGTATATCGCTATATCTATTGGGATTCCTATACGTGTTCTCAGGGGTGTACTTGTGTCCATGTTTACATGAATCGCTCATGCCATTGCGTAAACGAAAGCCGTAACCACGAGCTAGATTTTCCTCATTGGTTACGGCTTCTAAATGTGCCGGGTTGACACAAGTGCGGTTACGACAAAGATGATCTATAAAAAGGCCATCGGGAATTTCCCCCTTGCACCGTTCATATGACCATCTATGGGCAAGAACTGTTTTGTCCTTATCTGGATGAAACCCCCCGTAACCCTGTTTGATTTTTCCTGCGGTCCAGAGCCAGCATTTTGTTTTATCTTCGGGTATCTCAACCTTCGCCCAGAACCTTTCGTCAGGAGAAATTCTTGTTCTCCTGTTCGCCATTAGTTTTCTTCTTTCTCTAGTTCTTCGTTGATTCGATTCTTCAGCGCGTAAGCATCTTGAAGAAAATCATTCAGCTCAGACCCGTTCACGCCAGACATGATAAGCCCCAAAGCATCACCAAGTATCGTGCGCCCAACCTTCCGGCCAATCGCAAGTTGGTTGTTCGTCGGGGTTATGTCTACTTTTTCAAAGCTCCACGCGATCTCTGCGTAGATAGCGTTTTCTTCAAAGATTTCCTTACACTTCTGAAGTATCTGAAAAGTGATGTACCCGTTCTCATTGAGATACCAGACCGCTTTTCGGATATCCTCTGCACCGTTTTTCAGGTCAGTTCGCCACAGGTATTTGATAACGTCGGCAAGCTCTTTAGGCAGGTGTTTGATGACTTGCCAGCATTCGATACCTGACGGGTGCGAAGTGTAGTGCTGTGGGTGGTTTACGGTGTCGATAAAGGTTTCGTGCTTATCGCTCATCGCCGCTCCCGCCGATTACGCCGCGCTGTTTACGGTCAGCGAGTTTCGCAAGGTTAGCTTCCAGCACCTCGTCAAAAGACGAGCCAGTGACGAGCTCGCAGTAGTCCATGAGCATCGTCCATAGGATGCGCACCAGGAGTAGGATGGATTGCTTTTTCTGTACTCGCTCCATGATGGTTAGCGACGCATGGTTGAGCATTGCCATTGCCTCGATGCGGTCATCGGGGAAGTCTTCGGGGTCTGCACCAAATTCTGAGGTTGCTGCAGGGAATGGGACTAGCTTCTCTTGGCGCATGAGTACCGCTACGCCCCAAGCGACATCCCCGTATTCTTTAGTTAGAGTCTTGCACGTGCGTTCTTCGTCCCATTCGTCTCGGACTGATTTTGCCAGTGCGCCGAATAGTTCCCCTACCTCACCCACAATCATCGGGACAAGATAGTCCGGTGTGAGCGCGGTGGGTAGCGCGGTTTCAAGGGCACGCGCCTGATAATCAGATAGGTTCATTTCAGTTTCTCCAATGCTTCTAATGCTTTTTGCTCTTGTCTCCGGTAGTGGTGTACCCGGTCAAGGTGATAGCGGTGCTTTTTAAGCTGGTCGAGGTCACGATTTAAGCTCTTACCGGCGCGCCCTGGGATGGATAGCTCGCCTGGGTCTAGGCGCGTCTCAGGGGGGTTGCTGGTTTCGGCTAGTGCCGCGTGCCTTCTTCCTCTCTGCCGGGCGTTTTGTAGTTTCCAGGTGGCTTTACGCCGTTTTTCCTCCACACTCGGCACGGGTTGTTTCTGAGGTGTGGGCGCCTCCCAGGTCTCACCGTCCACGGTGCCCGCCTCCAAGTACTCGATGTTTTGGCGTGCTGTGAGTATCTGGTGTGCGAGCATTGATTTACCTGCCCTGGTGAGGTCTGCCCCGTCGAGCTGTTCTAGCCGGGTGAGTTCTTCTTGCCAGAGGCTGAGCTGTTCTTCTCGCTGTTTCTGCGTGATTCGCATTTCTCTCCTTCCTTTAGAAGAGTTCGGGTTGGTCGGGGTCGTAGAACCGGCGGGTCGTTACTGTCCCGTCACGCTTGCAGGTTTCCACGACGATGTTTTCCTGGGGCCAGTCCACCGTGTATGTGGCGTGCTCCCCCGGGGTGTAGAGTGTGCGCTCATACCTGATGTAGTGCAGGTACTCTTCGAGGGTCATGCCGTCTGCTATTGGGTGGTCAGAGGTATAGAAAACGTGACCATTAGGGGTAGCTATGTGAGCTTCACACCGGACGCTCATGCCGCTTCCTTAGCGGTTTTGAGTTCAGCCTGTAACCGCTCAATCTCAGCGAGCAGGGTTAGAGCTTCGGTAATGCTCACATCTGCTTGCGATGCACCCGTCTGATTCCCTACTATCCTCTGGGTTTGTAGGCGTTCCAGGATGTCTTTAGAAAGCTCTCGCGTGTACTCAGTCATTGATAGCCTTATCTAATATTTTTTTCTCTGCTTTTTCGATGACATTGCGGGCGAAAGAAAGTGCCGCAATACGATCCGTAAAAGTCGTATCATCTTGCAATTCTTCTGTGGCTTGAACATTCCAACCTTCAGATGTGTTCGTGATGGTTATTGTTAGCTTCATTTATTCGCTCTCTTTCGTGAAGTCTAAAATCTCAGGTTCAGCCGGGTTATCATCATCATGGAACATGTCCAGATGGTCTAGCCGTGCTTCATCAGCTTGCTGGCGCGACGAAAAAGTAGTGAGCAGTTTAGCCCCCTCACCACAGCAGGACGCGGTTACTTCGTATTCTCCGCCGCAAATTTTCACTGTTTTAGGTAGCTTCATTTATTCGCTCTCTTTCTGCCCGTACATGCCAAAAACCTCAACGACAACAATGTTTTTCGCCGGTGTCACGTTGCAGTTCCCATAAAGGGCTTGCACCCTCCCATAAGCCACAACAACGTACTCATGCCCGTGAGAGTCTTTGAAACTAGTCCCAAATGGCAGAGTGTCAGCGGTTTGTTTCTTCATGGGGATTTCACCGTCAAGCCAAAGAGTCCAGCCATCCGAACCTTTCCAGGCGTCCCTGAAAGCATCACCAAACATGCAGTACCACCCGGTTGGTCTATCTATCAGATAGTATTCATTCCGGTATATTTTTGACTCCGCGGAAGATTGACCATTAGTGATTCGCACTTTCTGACCGTCTAGCTTCTCAAAGTCGATAGGCTCACCAGCCTTGATAGCTCCCGTGAGGTTATGCCAGTCGCCGGTATCAGCCAGGGCGTGCTTCTTGCCAAGGTCATAACCAAGTTTCCGGTGCAGTGCCTCCATTGAATTAGGGTCTACCGCGCAGGCGTAAGTAGTTTCAAAAAGTTCTGCGGGGTATTCGTTGTTGCTCATTAGTTTTTCTCCTTGGTTGCGGCAACGGTGGTCGCGCATTTCCCGCCGATGGTGGCCTTTGTGGCGGTGGTGGTTGCGGTGAAGAAAAGGTAGTCCTGGGTGCCGGTATAAACCGCGACTCGGTCGTTGATCTGCCAGTTGGTTGGGTCTGGTAGGTTCTGGAACTGCCCGGTCAGTGTCAGCCCCTCAAGGTTGCCTTCCATGTACCCGGTGAGGGTGTACTCCCCCGCCACCGACTCCTGCTTCACCAGGGCGAGGCTACTGTTGCAGGTCTGCGACGCTGCGTAAGCCGGGACGGTCGCGGTGGCTAGGATTGCAGGCGCGCTCCATGCAGCGCCTTTGACGAGGTTTCGCCGGTTGATAGTCATTTACTTTCCTACTTTCATTTTGTTTTCCTGAATGAATCTGCGAGCCTCAGCGCCACTAGAGCGTGAAGCCATAAATCGCGCCAAAGCGGGGTCAAGCCCGTACCTGATACGCTTCACCGGCTCAGCATCAGCACGCCGCGCCAAGTAAGTCCGGTTGTGATAGCTGTGCATACACCGGTCCGAGCAGTACATCCATCTCCCAGAGGGGATAGCTTCACCACACCAGCCACAAGGCTTGAAGGGCTTAGGTTCCGCGTGGCGACGCTCTTTTGCTCTACCCGCGCCACTACCCCAATAGCACTTTTTAGAGCAGTATTTAGAGCCACGCCGCTTACCCTCCGGGATTACCCCGCCGCAATGCTGGCAAGGCTGGTGATCTACAGGGTGCGCGGCACGGTAGCGCTCCTTAGAGAGCGCGCTTGCTTGTTTAGCTTTGCATTCTTTCGTGCAATACATCTTTTGTTTGTGCGCCTCAGCGGGTATTTCTACCCCGCAGTGTCGGCAGGTTCGCATGATCCCTCCCCTAAGAGTGTTTGGCAGTGGAAGCAGATCGGCTCGTGCCCGGTTGGTACGTCGGTGTCGAGTACGGGTGCTTCGCATTGTGTGCATGTTTGGGTGTCTTCTGGTGGTTGGAAGTGTCTAAAGGTTGGGTCGCGGTAGAGGGTTGGCATGTTTTTCCTTTCTAAGCGTTTAAAAATGTTCGCCCTGCCAATCACTCGCTGGGAGCGTGTACGGGGCTGTACGGGTTAATGGCGGGCGTTTCAGGGCATAAAAAATGACCGCCACATGACGGTCAAAACTTCATAGACTTCAAAATCGAAGCCGAACTATCATCACGAGTCCACTCAGGCGGGCTAGGGTCATCACACCCATGCGTCTGCCTATACCCCTCCTGATAGGCGGCAAGAGCACGCCCAGGATTACGCTTCTTGAACTCCTGAAAGCTAATCTTCGTAGGATCATTCGTTAGTATCTTGCGAGATTCAAGCCGAAGATGATGCTCCCACTGCGACTTCACCAAATCGCGGATAGGAGCCGGACGGGGAGCGCCACTATTCTTAGCAGTCCAATCCAGCGCCACTTCACGGCACAAAGCAGCAGGGTACTTAGCAAGCGCCCGCTGCCATGCCTCAGCCGAAGCGTCGTTAGGTTCTACGCGTGGGTCAATCTGGTTGAGCCAAATCAAGAAAGCCTCTGTCTCTGGAAGATTCATTCTGTGCCCCTTTCAATGGCGAATATGGATCCAGGCTGGTTGAGCGGATTCTCTGGCTGGTACTTCTGGGTGAAACGGTGTGTGTTGTATTCAAGACGTTTTTGATATCCAGGCTTGTAGTCCTGGGGGCGTTCCTCTTTTGCGGTTAGCATCCAGTTTTCCCAGGTTCGTCCCCAGTCAAGCTTGGTTGCGTCCTTACCTGTTTTGCTGAGCCAGTAGTTTATGAACTTGGTGTGCTCGACTTCGAGGTTCAGCCCAGGTTTCATTCGTCGTATTTTGTCGATGTGTTTTTGGGCTGGCATGAAATCTTCCGTGACTCTTTGCCCTTTGGGTGCGCTCCGCGCGCCAACAAGGTTAGTCTTTGGGTTATTTGAGGGTTCATTGAGGGTTACTGTACTAAAGACCGCTTTACCCTCCCCCTGCGACGAACTAACCCCTCCCCCTGTGACAGATTTACCCCCCTCCCTCGCCAGATTCGCAGGGGGGTAAGAATCTAACCCCCCTCCATTCACTGAGGTTGGACGGCATTCATCCAGCGTTTTGCCAACCGCAAGAATGTACCTGTTCGACATGCTCCCGCCATGCGGGTGTTCCCTCGACTGGACTTCCACCAACCCACGCTCAGCGAGCTTTGAAACTAGCTTTCTAACGGTAGGCGGGGTAACCCCAACTCGCTCAGAAGTCTTATTGACAGATGGAAAACAAGAGTGTTCATCGTCTGCATAGTCTGCAAGTGCTACGAGCACGAATTTTTCATTCATAGGGAGCCGTAAACCGAAAGCCCATGTGATTGCTTCGTTGCTCATATTCCCTCCTTTCAGGGGTATAGAAAAGGACGCCACCTAGAGCGCCCTAACTTTCCTCCCAAGACTTCACACGCGCCTCAAACATCGACGTAAGCGCCAACATCTCAGGACGCAAACGTTCCACATCCGCGCCCTCAGTCTCAACCCAAGAACCAGACTCAAAAAGCGCCCGTAACTCTTGGACAGTGCCACGCCAGCAACCCATCTGGATAGTGTGCCCACCATCTTTTTCACGGAAAAGAGTAGTCATTAGTGTGTTTGTGGTGCATGTAGTCATGTAGATGTAGTCAGCGTCGCCGGACACCCGAGCGTCGCCGTACACCTCAGCGTTACCGGACACCCGAGCGTCGCCGTACACCTCAGCGTTACCGGACACCCAAGCGTTACCGGACACCCGAGCGTCGCCGTACACCTCAGCGTTACCGGACACCCGAGCGTCGCCGTACACCTCAGCGTTACCGGACACCCGAGCGTCGCCGTACACCTCAGCGTTACCGGACACCCAAGCGTCGCCGTACACCCAAGCGTTACCGGACACCCAAGCGTTACCGGACACCCAAGCGTTACCGGACACCCAAGCGTTACCGGACACCCGAGCGTTACCGGACACCTCAGCGTTACCGGACACCCGAGCGTCGCCGTACACCTCAGCGTCGCCGAACACCCAAGCGTTACCGAGATTCTTCGTGTCCTCTACCCATCCACCCTTATCGCCAGCAGAAACCACAAAGCGGGGCAAATCTTTGGTTGCTTCGATGCGGTGCAGTTTCACACCATAGGCGTTGATTTTTGTTTCTTCAGTTAGTTTGTAGTGAAGCTCAGTCATTTTCTTTCTTTCCTTTGGGTATAGTAAAAGACGCCCCCTAAAAGGAAGCGTCCATCTCTCTAAAATCTTTAACAACGTCTGTGATAGCCCGCGAACCCGTGTCCCCCAACCTGTACCAAAACCCCGTGCTCACATCGAACACCGGCTCTTCGTAAGCTTGAAGGATAGTGCGTATCTTCCACCCATAAAACCGGGCAATGGAAGCCTCACGCGGGTCTGACTCGATAAGCGCATTGTAAGCACCGCACAGCAGAATCAAGTTAGCTGGCTGGTGAAGCGGTGAATCTTTCTTAGCTCCACCAGCGCCCACATTCTTCCGGTGCTGGATAGTCACGTCAGACGAACCGCAATGCAGGCACAGCCCCCGGTCACGCCGGTAAACAAGGTCAGTGACTTTCTTACTAACCCTGCTCACCGTTCACCAACCCCCGCCGCAGAATACGTCGCCAACACCGAACGATTCACACTCTGATAAGACATAAGCTCCGCTTGCAAAGACCTAGCCAGCCGGTCAGCATACCGATAAGCCGCATCAGCAACATCTAACGCCTCCTTCTCAGCAGCCGTCGCACGCACAGCCGCGTACCGTTTCTCCTGCTGCGGCCCCTCAAAAGACATATAAGCCCCCGCGTAAGCCTGCTCGTATGCTCTCTCAGCCGCCAGGAAAGCGCGGTAGCGCCTGTCGCACTCCCCCGCGCTCTTAGCTATCCTGTTCGACGTTTCCAGTATCTTCTGCTCGACTTGCACCGGGTTCAGAATTTGGTTCATCGTTCACCTGCTTCCGCTGGATAGTTTTCCGAGGCTTCTTCACCGGCTCAGGCTGAGAAACAACAGCCGTATCAAGCTCTTCAAGCTCCAAATCCTCAACCGAATACAAACCCATCAGCGCATCAGCAGCAACAAGCTTCGCCGCCTCAGACTTACACTTAGCAGACAACATCCCAATCGGATCAGTCTGGTACTTCTTATTAGACGTGTAACCAGCACGTTCAGCACGTTGGATAGTCCAAACAACTTCCTGCCAGTTGTCCGAGCCGCGCCGCTTCGCGCGGTACTTCACCATCTGCTCAGTCGCTTCCACACGCTCAATTTGATGCCCAGCCTGTAAAGCCACAGCAAGCATAGTGTCCGCATATAGCGCCGGTGTACCATGCACCGCGTAGATACCTTTCACAGCGTGAATCGGGTTCAGCCCAAGCGCGCCACCGTAAAGCATCGCGGTTGCCGCCTCTTCTGGTTTCCCACGGAAATGAGCCGGGGTAAAAGAAGTGTTAGCGATGGTCTTAGCCACCGTGTACGCGCTAGTGAGGTCTTTCGCGTACTCCTGCAAATAGCCCAGATCGCCCGGCTTAGTTGGCTGGACTGGCGTGATTTCGTGTGCTTCAACCTTTTCGATTTCTGTCATTTTTTGAATCCTTCCGGTGTGTAAATTGGTTCCCCAAGGTAGCCCTTGCGGGTCTCAGCGTTTTTTGCCGTATGAGCGGCGTGTAGAAAGTCAGTGAAGTGTTTATCTATCTCCACTTGATTAGCCGCCAGAGGGTGCAAATAAACCCCGCTGGAGGTTATATGAGCAACATAGGTCGCTGCAATATCCGGCATAGGGTGCTCAGTGTCAGGGTCTTCATCAGTCACCCAGAACTCAGCCCGCGCATAAGCCGCGCACTGCAAAGCCGTGTCACCGTAAACATTGTTCGACGTCTTCCAGTCAATAAGAACCGGCTCACCATCATTCAGGAACGGGGACGTGCCGATAAAATCAACACGCCCCGAATACCAGTGCTCACGGTTCCCTAGAGACTTCTCAACAATCATGGGGACAAGTTTCATATCTTCAATGAACCGTGCCAGCCCCATGACCTCAGACTCATGCTCTTCCGGTATCTCAATTTCAAGACCTGCAAGGTATTTCTCGCCCATGTCGTGAATCGCTGTACCACGCAACCCTGCGGTGTCTCGCTTCTGATTCGGGAGACCTTTGAGAGTGTTCACTAGCTCGTAACGGTTTTCTGATGCTCGTAGCCGCTCAATCTCTAGTGGGTTAGCCTCAACCCATTCGGCTATGAGCTTGCAAGCCCACGGCATGAGCGCAGGCTTAGGGATGCCGTTCCCGATAAGAGTTGTTGCTCCACGCACCGGTTTGCCATCCATCCAATAGCGATGAGCTTTTTCACTAAATTTCAAGCTCATAGCTTCACCCCGGTAAGGAAAGCCCTACGATGGATAGAAACCTGCGTGCGCTCACGCGGCTCCACCATCTCCTCCACCGGCTCACCGTAACCCATCATCGCCAGCATCTCCGCCCGCTCCGACTCAGGCAACATATCCGTAAGAATCTTGCACGCCCGAACCTGCACAGCCCGCGCCTCACTTGTGCGGTCAAGGGTAAAAGTCGTGCCGCGTTCCTCTGTGCTAATCATTTTTTGCCTCCTCAATCTCTACCTGCAAAGACTCAATCTCGTTCTCCAACTCCGCCACCTTCACCAGGGTTTCAACGGCAGTATGAACGAACCCTTCCTCAATCTGCCGAAGATGATAAGCCTTCAAAGCCGTGTACGCCTCCCAGCGGTGCTTCAACCGTTCCTCAGCATTCATCTTCGGAATCTCAATAGTCTTGTACTCATATATATTCATCGTGCGTCCTCCTTCAGTGAACCAACCGTCGCCGCCCCTAACATCCCGGTCAGAAGCATCAACCCATTACCAGGGAAACCCGCCGAAGCGCACCCCGCGAAAGCCAACAAAAAAAGCGCCAAACACAGCGCAGAAACCTTACTCACCTTTTCACCGCCGAACCGATATAAGCCTCAACATCCGCCGCATCAAACAACAAGTCACGGCGATTACCAAAAGTAAGAGCACGCAACGGGAAACGCCCCCGCGCACGCTCCTGATAGATATAAGACGTGGAATTAAAAAGCCCCATCTCCACCAACTCACGAGCCGAATAAAAACGCTTCTTCATCGCCCTAACTCCTTCCGCATCTCCGCATTCTCACGCTCCAAACGAGCCACATACTCTTTCCGCGTCTCATACGCGCGCCAATCAGCCGTAGTCTCCACAACCTCACACTCAACACCATTGAACGCAAGCAGACCAGCACGCCCCTGAGCGCCAGACAACGACTGATAAACCCGACGCGACGACGGCAACCAAAAATCACCCTGCACAAAACGGTCAGGATAAAGACCAGCAAAACGCCTCAAAGCCTCATAAGGAACCTCCCCATAAGAGAGAACCCGCACCGCGTAAAACTTCCGCGGCAAATCATCAACCACCGGCGATTCTTCGCAGTCCTCACCATCTGCAACCAAAGATTCAGCAGCCGCCTTATGTTGCTCTAGCATCACCTCGAACTCACCCTTGGGGAGACCGAACACTTCCCGCGCTTCCTCAACACTCATGCCCTTAACATCAAATTCGATGTAATCCTTGACCTGGCGGGCAGGGTAATCATTCAAAAATTTGGTCAAATCCATTACAAAACCTCCTAGAACCTAAGCAACCAGTGACAAGTGCGAACCGAAATACTCACCAAAAACCGACTCCAACAACGGACGGTCAGCCTCCGTATACGCCAAAACATTCCGAACCTGCCCGTTCCCCATAGTCAGCGGGTACTTAGGCGGCTCAAACCCGCGCTCATCAATAAAGCGTGCCTTTACCTTCTTCGCAAAAGCGCCCATACGACGCATCTGTGTCTTTGAAAGATTCTTATCTTTCAAAAAATCCTGCACATAAAGCGGTGTCTTCAACGGGTCAAGAACAGGTGCCTCATGCATCGACCGCGCCACAACGATACGAGCCTTAGCCTCCAAGTGGTCATCACTAATGAGCCCTTTAGCCGCCTGTAAAGTTTCAACCTGCGCACGGCACTGTAACTGGAGGGCTGATTCTTTATGCTTCTCAATCTCAAGCTGGCTGAGAAGCCCCTCATTGATAGCCGCGCCCTTCGTGAAATAATCATTCAAGGCTTTAGCCGCTTCCTTCTGATACGCAATAAGCGTCTGCTTTGCCTGCTCATTTTTAAGGCGACTTGTCTGAATGGTCGCGAGCCACATCGGGACACTATCTTTATGAAGAGAAAACATCTGATAAGTCTTACCGTCTGCACCAGTTGCGGGCGTAACGCCCGTAACTGCCCACTCGGCTTCCTGCAATTTCACGCGCTGGCGAGACTCGTCAATACCAATAGCCTCACATAGAGGTTTGAAAATAATCATCTCGTTCTCTGCAACCTCGATACCTGGAGTACCTGCAACGGGAATAATCTGTGACATAATAAAACTACTTTCTAAACTAATTTGAAAAACAAAAGCCCTCGGCGACTAGACCGGGGGCTTTACCTATGTATCGTTAACCTCCAAAGAAAGGAGGTGAAAAGATGACCGCATATTTTCGATTCGAAGAGAACAGTCCACTCATCGAAGTAACAGACACCAAAAATGCAGAAGAACTCATCGAGTTCTTCCAAGAAGCTATGAGCACAAATAAAACCATCGCGTTCAATACCGGCGGCGGCGTAACGCTCATAAAGAATATGGGCAGAATATCCAGTCTCGTAGTCTACGAAACTACAGCTGAAACCCCTACCCTAAAAATGCAGATTATGAGTTCATAGCTTTTTGCATCTCTCTAGCTATCTCCTCCCCGGATAAACCGTTAGGAGAGCTAACCGTGACTTGCACCGGTTTGTGTTTCTTTCTTGAACGTAGATCGGTGCAGGTTCTCAATAGATAAGCAAAACTTGCCATGCTTACTAAAAATTCATGAATCTTCAAAATTCTCTCCTTATGCGAAAGCTAAACCGTGCTCTCGCATTACGTTGTTTGTGGCACGTTCCCCCGTAGGGTCTGAATAACCAATAACCCGTGCGAACTCGCGCACCAGATCAGCATCAAACTTGCCTTGCTTTATCTTGTTCGCCCATTTATCAGCGGCGGACGTGCTGAGGTCTCCACCATTCGCACGAGACATATCCAAAAGCAACGCCTTGATATACGTCTTAGTCTGCGAACGGTCAATGTCCATGAGGAACATTGCTTGTCCTTTCGACTACCCGAACCGCGAACGGTAAGGGGAAAAAATTAAGCTGCTTGAAGTTGTGAAACTTCTTCTGTGTAGTAGATTTCAGGCATCTGACCGAAGTTCACGATTACACCGGCAATGAAGTGGGGGGAGGCGTTGCCTCCGTACTTAATGCGTTTCAAAGCACTAAGCGAGATACCCAACTTTTTTGCCAGCTCTTCATCGCTGGTTAGACCAGCAATATCTTTGAGCTTCTGGATGCCCCACTTATGAACCTTTAGTTCATGCATGGTTACCTCCGTATTGAATTTGATTCAACGTTTTGTTGATGTCTCTAATCTAATACACATCTGGTTCGGTTTGCAACTCATTTTCAAGATTTTTTTTAGAAATGTTTTTGATTCGATACAAAACGGCTTGATTTAGACCTATACATGTCTCATAATTGAGACATGAAAACAAACGCAGACCTCCTGCTAGAAGCCACACAAGCACCATCCATCTCAGCAATAAGCAAAAAGATAGGAGTACCAAAACCAACCTTCAATACACAGGTACAACAAAGTAGAATCCCAACCGACACACTGGTATCAATCTCTCGCGCATACGACCTAGACATACTGACACTGCTATCAAAGCTGGAAATCATCACAGCATTCGAAGCAAGAAAAGCCAGAACCTCCGCATCACTAGGGGACTTCTCAGACGAAGAACTAGCGAAAGAGCTCTACGAAAGAACACTAAGAGAAGCACTAAACAGGAAAGACCAAGTAGCTCTCGCCGCTGAATCTGACGACCAACAAGACCTAGACGAAGGTGAAATGTACTAGTGCCCTACGACCCTTATGAACATGCAGACCAACTCGGTCTGCATGTCATAGAGGGGAACCCTGGCAAAGGGAACCGTGGACTATGGGCAGGGAACGGGATAATCATCATCCGCCCCGGACTCACCTGCATACAATTCCGTTGCACACTCGCACACGAAATCGTCCACGCAGAATACGATCCCCCAATCATCCCCCGCCACCTATCCCCCAAAGCAGAAGCAAAAGCAGACCGTATAGCAGCAGAAAGGCTCATAGACCGCAAAGAATTTAGTAGACTCGCAGAAATGTACTTTGACAACCCCACACAACTCGCCTTTGAGCTAGGCGTAACCCCAAAACTGCTTGAAACCTACATTAAGCACCACACCCCATAAGGAGACCCCCATGAAAAAATCACTTGCACTCACCGCACTAGCACTCATAACCCTCACTGGATGCTCATCCACCGAGCCAGCACCAGAAAAAACCGTCACCGTAACAGCCACCCCAGAACCAGACTCAACCACCGCAACATCAAGCGCACCTACACAAACCACTGAACCTACGCAGGAACCAACTGAAACACCAGTAGCAGCAGTACCCGAAACCAACAAAACCGTATTCACAGGGACAACCCTCAAAGGCAACGACATCCTCTTCTACATACTCCCCGCCACCAACCAAGAAAAAATTAACGAATCCGTCAAAGGCACAGGACTAACCGGATCATGGGGGGCGCTCTGCTCCGAAGGCGCGCTCAAAGAACAGCTCATGGAAACAGGCGTAATCACCACCGAAGATAACGGAAACGGACACCCCCACGTATGGAGGTCACTAAACTACGCCACCCCTGAATCAGGTAATTTCTCGGAAGATGTTTCCGCGGAAATAGGCCAATATCTCAATGAGGCGGCTTTCTCGCAAAGTGGCGACATGAAGTGTGTAGCTATGCAAACCGAATTGCGTTCAGCGGGTCAGCAGGGTTATCCCACTGCAACCATTGGTCATTACTTGGGGAACGGAACTTTAGAGAACACCATCGAAGCTCAGTAATTTCGATACCCCGGCGACATCGCCGGGGTATTTCTTTACCTGAAAGGAAACAATGCGCCCACCACTACCCCTCAACACATTGGGTGAAATCAACACCCGCAAAAAACCAAGCGGGAAGTGGGTAGCCCGCGCATACTACCGGGACGACAACGGCAAACGCCGCGACATGACAGCCACCGGCAAAACAAAAGCCGCCGCCACCAACGCACTCAAAGAAAAAGCCGCAACCTACCGCCCCATTGAACAAGCCACCGCAGACATGACACTCGCCGCCTTCACCGAACGCTGGTACGAAGAATATAAGAGCGGGGTATCTGAGAACACTGCCCGAATCTCAGAAAACATCATCCGTAATTACATAAACCCGGTAGGGCAGATACGCCTACGCGAAATCACCGTCTCATGGGTAGAAAAACAACTCACCAACGCCCTAGAAATCGTAGAATCAGGGAACACGCGCCGGGGAGGTAAGAGCACCGCCATGAGACTAAGAACCATGCTCAAAATGATTCTCGCAGAAGCCGTACGTCTCGACGCGCTACCCACCAACCCCGCCGAACACTCCAAGCCCATACAGCGCGAAAAAACAGCACCACAATCCCTCACCCCCGAACAGCTAAAACGACTACGCGCCAACATCCACCACTACTATGAGACGCACCCGGCACGCCACAAAGCAGCAACCTACGTGCCAGACCTTATAGACTTTCTTGCCGGGACAGGTTGCCGTGTAGGTGAAGCGATTTCCCTACGCTGGGAAGATATAGACTTCCAGGCGGGCATGGTGACTATCCGATCTACCGCTATAACCAACAACGGGGCATCGAAGTATCAACCGTACACTAAGACGAAAAATAATCGCGCCGTCATGCTCCCCGGCTGGCTTATCGAAATCCTGGCGGTACGCCCCCGTACCAGTGAGTACGTTTTCCCGTCCTCCACTGGGGGTATGGTCAAGTATGGGAATCTGAAAGAGAATTTTGCCCAAGCACGCGGGACTGAATTCGCAGGATGCACACCGAAGATACTCAGAGCAACCGTCGCCACGCTTATTGAGCGAGAGCTAGGGGCAGAAGCCGCAGCTCTACAGCTAGGACACGATGACGTGCAGACCACTAAACACTCGTATATTGAGCGTCGCGGAGTATCTGATGCGCGCGGTGTGCTTGGGTCACTATAAACTCACGACTTTGAAAGTCAATTCATGCAATCTCATGCAAGGTGTTATGGCATAGGAAAACCCTTATTTCACATAGAAAACAGGGGTGGATAAAGCTCATGCAACCCCTTGCAATGAACTCACTACGTCATCATTGTGATCATAACCCAGCCGGGGACATCCCCTCTTTCCTGGTCGTCGTACTGCGGTGCAGCCTGACCAAAGAAAGCGTTCATCATGGTGAGAGCGAAAAGGACTGTTTTCTTCATGGTTTCTCCTAGAGATTGAAGCGCAAAGCGCAGATTTAGAATTTGAAATTGATAAGGGATAGACCGGGAAATAGAGCAAAAACTACGGTAAGCGGCAGAATACAAAAGATGATGGGCGCCATCATGGCTATTTCTTTCTTACCCGCAGCTTCCATCAGCTGTCGTTTAGAAGAATCGCGTACGTCCTGAGCCTGTGCCCGCAATACTTCGGAAAGAGGAGTACCTCTCTCGATGGCGACGACGATTCCATCCACAAAACGTGCCAGTGGGGCGATTTCGGTTCGTGCGGAGAAATCTTGCAAGGACCTCACCAAACCATCGCCCGAACGTATCTGAGCAAGAATCTTTTTGAATTCACCCGAAAGCTCTCCACTGGAGCAACGGCAGACTCGCTCCAAGGCACCGGCAGCTGATTCACCGGCTGTGACCGAGAGAGCCATTAGCTCTGCGAGCGCGGGAAATTCTTCCAACATTTTGGATTCTCGTTTTTCAATGGTTTGTGTAAGCCACCAGTCTCGGGCCAGGTAACCGGCTACTGCTGAAAGGACGCAGATTGCTAAAGCCCCCGCCACCGAAATTTTTCCTTGAATCATTCCCAAGCCCATAAACAGGGCTGCCGCCACAAGTCCGATGAGCGACCACACCAACTGTTCTGCCCTGAAGCTTGACACCGAGAGATTTAGGCCAGAACGAATGAGGCGTTTTTCTAAAGCTGTGGTGTTGATAGTGGAATGGTTGAACCGTGCCAGAGCTGTTCGTATAAAAGGTCGCAGGACCTCGACAAAGCTCTCACCCATGCCCATCTGAGACTGTTGGGATTCATAGCGCAATGAAGCATGGATTTCCTGGGACTTCATCTGAGGTGCAATACGGTCAGAAAAGTCAACCGTGCGTCGTGCTAATAGTGCTGATGCAACCAACCATATTCCAGCTGCAAGACACAACCCAATCAAGATTTTGTGACTCATGCCAGTACCCTCCGTTCAGCAGGGAGCTCTCCAATTTTGAGCATGACGCGGTAGGCAACCACCGAGATGATGAGTCCGCCGAGCATGACCATCAGGCCTGGGAATGAGTTATAGACTTGCACGGTACCTGGCTGAGTTGCCATCAAGCACAGCACCACCCACGGTGCAACTACGGCGAGTTTGGCGGCATTTACCGTCCAGGATTGTCTCGCTTCAATTTCCGAACGAGTTCGGGCGTTTTCTCTCAAGAATTCGCTGAGTGTTCCCAACAATCTGCCCAGATCAGTACCGCCGACTTCACGAGTTACTTTGAGAGCCTCGACGATATTATCTGCAGTTGGATCAGCCATCCTCTCCTTGAACCGGTTCAAGGAGGCAACGAATTCTCCTGTAGATCGGTAGTCGGCAGAGAACAATTCAAAAGGCTCCCGAAGTTGCTCCGGTCCCCTATATTGCAGTTGCATCATTGCTTCTGGCAAAGAAAGACCAGCCCTAATAGCTGAGCGAAGATGGTCAACAACGTCGGGCCAAAGTTCACGGATGGCAGCAGTCCTTTTCTTTGCACGTTGTGCCACTAAAAATCGTGGCAAAAAGAAGCTGAGGACTGCAGTGATGAGAGCCAGATTATTAAGGGCAGTAATGACCCAGATTAACAGAGCAAGAAATCCCGCCACCAACGTGGAAAGTGCGTAAAACCGCTGTGGGCTCATCCGTTGAATATCCGCCTGGCGGAGCAGAACTGACATTTTAGATTCTGGTTTGTGCCGTTTGGTGATGGGTTGCGGCGCCTCCCAGAAAGAGAGCCATACGAGGAATACTCCGATACCCAGAACAAGCCCTATGATGGCGTTCATCGTTTATCCCCTCCCCCGCCAGATTTGAACAGGGATTCGCTGGTATATCCGGCACGCTCAAATTTATGGGATGCGGGAAGTTCTGAAGCTGTGCGCACCAGTTCATCTCCGCGGCGCTCAAAAAGAGTCGTGGTTTCAATCACTGAATTCTCTACGCGGTTGCCGAGCGCAATAATCTCGCTAACGCGGCGTCTGCCCCGATTATCTCGGCTGCAGTGCACCACGACATCGAAACAGGAAGCTACGGTGGGTACCACGAACTGGCTAGATATGTTCTCGCCAGCGAGCAGGGGCAAGGTGCACATCTTTGTGACAGCATCGCGCGCAGAGTTAGCGTGAATGGTACACATGCCCGGTAAACCCGAGTTCAACGCAATCAGCATATCCAGCGATTCCGCCTCACGTACCTCGCCGATTAACAACCGATCCGGTCTCATACGCAAAGCTTCTTTAACCAGACGGCGGAGCGGGATTTCACCGGTTCCTTCTAAGTTTTCTTGCCGGCATTGGAGACCCACGACGTCCCGCAGAGGAACCTGAAGTTCAAAGATTTCTTCGCAAGTTACGACTCTCTCGCGCTGACCGATACTTGCTGTGAGACAGTTCAACAGGGTGGTTTTACCAGCCTGGGTTGCACCTGAAACTAAGATGTTGAGCCCGCTAGCTACTGCGGCGTTGAGAAATTGCGCAGCTTCAGGAGTAAGGGAACCGAGTTTAACTAAATCATTCAATCTACGCGCGCGTGCGATGAACTTGCGAATATTAACAGACCAGTGCTGACGCGTGATATCGGGGATAACCACGTGTAGGCGCGAGCCGTCCGGTAGAGACGCATCTACAAAGGGGTTACTCAAATCGAGCCTGCGACCGGACTGCTTCAGCATTCTTTCCACCAGATAGCGAATTTGATCCTCTGTCAGGAGAAGCCCGGTTAATTCCGATTCGCCATAGCGAGCCACAAAAATTTCTGACGGAGAGTTAATCCAAATCTCCTCGATACTGGGATCATCAAGATATTTCTGCAATGAGCCAAAGCCACAAATCGTATCAATCAAGTTCTTGCGAATTTGAGCAAAGTCATCCAGTATGGGCAAGGTTCCTTTGACCATCCGAGACTCATATTGGGCGATGGACTGGTCAATAATTCGAGCGGCTTGGTCCTGGTCTGCCAGAGGATCAATGCCGCTATGGCGGATCATTTCGCGGACGTCGCTATCCAAGAGCTTATATCCGGGAAGCTTATCCAAAACTGGCATGTGAAATCCTCTGATGGCTGATGATGCGTAACTAGATGAAAGAATTACTGACAATCTATGCGCAACAATTGACATCAAACAAGCAGAAATATAGGGCTGCTGTGGAAAACTTCTTGAACTTCCCCCGATTCACTTCAACGCCACCTTTTAAAAAGAAACATTGATAAGCTACTATAAAGTTTTTGTCCCCTCTCCCACCAAGCATTGTCCCCAGTTGTGAAACAGACTACATATTTCGTCATAATTCACACACTTTACGCATGAAAGAAGCGCCAGATGAATCATCTGGCGCTTCTTATGAGATTTGTTTCTGCGAAATTATGCGTTCAGTTGATGCAATCGTTCACGTTTCTTTTCCAAGCGGGTAATCTCCGAATTTACTATTTCGAGTTTTTGTTCATTACTCATAGCATCAATCTCAGCCTGAGAATCCTCAGCGATATCAGCAAGAGCCACAACGACAGTCTCTGTTGAACCTGATTCAATGGCCTGCATTAGCTCTCGTCGGCTGACCTCCATGGTCTCCAGCTTCTGCTGGGCAGCCAGCAGGTCCCCTTCATACCGGTTCCGTTTGGTGGTGCCAAAAGGCAAATCACGCATAACGTCTACGGCTTCCATAGCCTCGCCGTCAAACTTGACTGCGCCCCTTTCCAGCACCACGCCACGATCACAAATCTGCGACACCAAATCAAGGTCATGGCTCACTACAACAAGAGTCTTACCTCTAGCGCACAGCTCCTTAATCTTTGCGAGGCATTTGCGCTGGAACGGCTCATCGCCCACCGCCAAAATCTCATCCACCAAGAAAATTTCAGGATCAGTATGAATAGCCACGGCGAAAGCTAGACGAAGGTACATACCCGATGAATAGAATTTCACTTCGGTATCGATAAAGTCGCCGATCTCAGAGAAAGCGACAATCTCATCAAATTTCGCTTCGATTTGTTCTTTTTCCATACCCAAAATCGCAGCGTTCATAAAGACGTTGTCGCGGCCCGTAAGGTCAGGATGGAAACCAGCACCGACCTCGATGAGTCCAGCGATGCGTCCTCGTGTTAGCACACTTCCGTCGTCGGGTTGCATAACTCCAGAGATGAGCTTCAACAAGGTTGACTTGCCCGAGCCGTTGTAGCCCAACAGCGCAACTCGCTCACCCTGGCGAATATTCATCGTGACGTCGTTGAGCGCATTGAACTTTTCGCTCAAATCACCCTTACGCCCTTTCACCAGCCAAATGAAAGCTTCTTTCATCGACCGCGTATGACGCAAAACAAAACGTTTAAAAAGGTGATCAATACGTATGACATCCGGGGCGTTCGCTGCCACTGGAGGTAGATCAAATATATCCAGTTTCATGATTACAACTCCTGTGCGAAGTTACCCTCGAACTTGCGAAATAAATAGTTCCCCAGCAATAGCAAAACAATAGAGACACCGAATGCAACCGGCACCCAAATCGTCAGAAGATGCGGGAACATATGCCAGTTACCTGCCTCTAACAAGAATCCCTGCTGTTCAACACTCAATGTGGGTTGCCAGAAAGCGTAGTGAAAGAGTTCGACGGCAACGCTCAGCGGATTGGTCATATAGATTTGCTCGATATGAGGAATCTGCACCTCGCGAGCCACCATGGTCCAGGAATACATCACAGGAGACAGCCATGTAGCCATCATCAAAAACATATCCACCAGGTTTTCAGAGTCGCGGAAGAACACATTGGCGACACCAAAAATCATTCCGGCAGCAAGCCCAAACAGCATAATGAGAACAATACCCACTGCCGCTGCAAGAATTTGTTTGATATCCGGTGACCACCCCACCACAAAACACGCTACGATGAGCACCAATATTTGGGGAAGAAAGTGGATAATTCCTACCCAAATAGTGGAGAGCGAGAAGAGCTGCCTCGGAAGATAAATCTTCTTGATCAATGCCCCGTTCACCACAAAGGCACGTGCGCCGTTGCTAAAACACTCTGAGAAGAAATTAATAACGATAATGCCTGAGAAAAGATATACAGAATAATTCTGTAGTCCTTTCTCAAGGCCCAAAAAGATACCCAGAGCTAAATAAAAGACCAGGAATTGAACCGCAGGTTTAATATAAGACCAGACAATGCCCAGCACCGATCCGCGGTAGCGAACCTGGATTTCCTTATCTACGAGCAGTTTTAGAAGATATCTGTGATTGAGAGCGTCCTTCAGCCCCCGGCCTCGACCGGGGGCTGAAAACTCTCGATTAGCTATATCAGTCATCGAGTAATTTCTGACTCCGTATGCTTATTGAAAGTCTCTTGCCATGCTTCGTAAGAAGCTACTTGTTCTGCAGCTTCTTTATATTGCTTACGCAAATCTGCCCAGTCGGTAAAGAGCTTGGTATGAAGCTTGGTAGCTCGTACCAAATTCTTGCGCAACTGCTGAGGGTCACGTTTGTACCAGAACACACCGGTTCCTTCAGCATTGGTCACAAGGAGCGAGTCGAATTTTGAGACAGTCCACCAGCGATTTTCTGCATAGGTGAGCTGAATTTGCGGGTTTTTCTCCGCCATCTCATCCACTGGCTTGAAGAGCTGGCGTCCCACTGTTGAAACTGCCCACGGCACCAGCTTCGAATAGCCGGGAGCATGGAAATTACGGCGGCCCTTGAACGGAGGTTTCTTCGTCTTGGGCTGCGGGTAATCGTCAATGTTGGTCTTGAGCTGTGCGTCTTGGAAGTTCTTGACCTTGCCGCGAATGACGGGCAATCGTTCGCTCAACGAAGGATGAAGATGTTCAGGACCTGAGAGCAAATCTTCAATCGCCAACAAGCGACCTTCCTCAGTGTAGTACTGCATCGACAGAGCATGCTTTACGTCGAGGAAAAGAGACTCGCGAAGAACCGACCCACCCTTTTCAAAGGGTGAGTGAATCAAAGCAGTAATGAGTCGGTTACGCTCATGGAAGTATGCCTGCCAGCCCACCGAATCGTCTTTGTCCTGCCAGGAGACATGCCACAGACCTGCTCCGGGGAAAGACACCGTTGCAATGCCCGCCTCCTTAGCGCGAAGACCGTATTCGGCATCGTCCCATTTAAGGAAGAGGGGAAGGGACAAGCCAATCTTCTTGATGACCTCGGTGGGAATGAGGCACATCCACCAGCCGTTGTAGTCTACGTCGACACGGCGATGCATCCAGTGCGTGCTACGCAGGTTGCTTTTCGCTAAATCGTGACCCAAGGACATGTCTTCGTGGGGTCGATCGTAGAAAGTTCGCCAAGGGTTTACAACCTCGCCGAATGCGTGAAGAACTGAACGGTCGAACATGTCAAACATGTGTCCACCCACAATGGTGGGGTTCTTGCAGTAGTCGGCAAAAGTAATAAGGCGCAGAATTGATTCTGGTTCAACCACGACGTCGTCGTCCAGCAACAAAACGTAGTCGCTACCATTGTTTACCGACTCATACATGCCGCGACCGAACCCGCCTGATCCGCCCAGATTACTCTGGTTGATAATGCGGAATTTACCAGAGAGAGGCTTAACGGCATTTTCAAAATCGGGGTGATCGGCTACCTTATCGGTACCTTGATCCACGATAAGAATTTCCTGAACAGACTCTAAAGCATCGAGATTTTCGCCCAGGGAGCGAATGTTATTGATGCAGTATTCAACCTTGTTCATCGTGGTAATTTGAACAGTTGCTTTGCCGCCGTCTTGACCCAAACGTGGTTCGATATCGCCCTGCCACTCAGCTTCCTGCAGAATCAGGTCACTCTTTGTGGCTGTGAGGTCGAACCAGTACCAGCCACCATCACCAAACGGGGCAAGAGTGAGCTGGAAAGTAGAGGTAGCGACGCCAGAAACGACTTTTGCGTCCACGCGCTGAATCACACCACGTGCGTTCGACTTATACACCACGATCATGCCGTCGCCTTCGGTCCTCAGCTGAAGGTTGACCGAATCTAGCTCTGTCCAACGACGCCAGTAGGACGCGGGAAAAGCATTGAAATACGTACCAAATGAAACTGTCTTACCAGCATCGATTTTGGTGGAACGGCGTCCTAAAACATCGGGAGATGCAGAACGTGAAGGAGCGTTTGCGTCCGTTTTCAACTCTTGAACTGCTGCTGCCTCTGCGATGGCGTCCGCGGCGTCGCCGTCCATACGAGTAGGAAGTTGAACACCAGTGGCGCTACCGCTATCGATGTATAGAGGGATGACGTCCGTCTGCACTGCTTCGGGCAGAATGATTCGTTGCAAGGTACGAAGAGACTTCGTCTTTGGGGTGGGGGTAGCAGTCATCTTATGCATCCACCCCGCCTGCTTCGAGCTTCTGTCCATTTTCAAAATGAGGCTTAATCTTGTTGTCGAACATAGATAGTGCCGCGCCAATAGCCATGTGCATGTCAAGGTACTTGTAGGTACCCAAACGACCGCCAAAGAGAACCTTGTCTTCACCCTTTGCAAGGTCGCGGTATGCCAAAAGCTTCTCGCGGTCGACAGAGGTGTTCACCGGGTAGTATGGCTCATCGCCCTTCTCAGCGAATCGGGAGAATTCGCGCATAATAACGGTGGCGTCCTTCGTGTAATCACGCTCGGGGTGGAAGTGGCGGAATTCGTGGATGCGGGTATAAGGCTGATCTGCATCGGGGTAGTTCATCACTGCGCAACCCTGGAAATCCTCGATGGGAAGAACTTCTTGTTCCAAGTCGATGGTGCGCCAGGAGAGGTCGCCTTCTGCGAAATCGAAGTAGCGATCGACCGGCCCAGTGTAAATCACGGGAACCTGCCCGATAACGTTAGAGCGAGAATACTCATGACCGTCTTCGAAGAAATCGGTATTGAGGTGAACTTCGATGTTTTCGTGTGCGGCCATGCGCTCAAGCCATGCGGCGTATCCATCTACCGGCAAACCTTCATACTTGTCGTTGAAGTAGCGGTTGTCATAGTTGTAGCGAACTGGCAAGCGCGAAATGATAGATGCCGGTAAGTCAGCGGGATCAGTCTGCCACTGTTTTGCAGTGTAATGCTTGATGAAAGCCTCGTAGAGCGGACGACCGATGAGCTGGATGCCCTTATCGTTGAGGTTCTGAGGATCGGTACCAGCCAACTCGCCCGCTTGCTCCTGAATAAGTGCTTTTGCTTCAGCAGGGGAATAAGCGACGTTGAAGAACTGGTTGATGGTTCCCAGGTTAATAGGCATGGGATAGACCACGCCGTTGTGGTTGGTGTACACCTTATGAACGTAGTTGGTGAAGTCAGTAAAGCGGTTGACATATTCCCAGACACGTTCATTTGAAGTATGGAAAAGGTGAGCACCGTACTGGTGAACCTCAATACCAGTCTGCTCTTCTTTCTTACTGTATGCGTTGCCACCAATATGCGAGCGACGGTCCAGAAGCGCTACCTTGAGACCTAGTTCGGTTGCAGCACGCTCTGCGATGGTCAGACCAAATAAGCCCGAACCTACGACTACGAGATCAGCGTTCACAAAATACTCCTGTACTTCTGGTTTCCTAGCCTGCGCTAGAAGTAATTATTTTTGACCGATGGCGAGCGAATCTACAGATCTACACCTTCTGACAAAACTACCTGATGATTTATTCTAACGTGCTTTGCTAACTCACATTTTTTATACTCTTCAGAGAATTTTCTGAGCTCACCTGGGGAAAACATCGAAACACTCAGAAATATTCAGTTAATTTTAAGGGATTTTCTGAGATTTCATTGAGTTATCCACAGGTTGAAGGGACCCCCGTTGCACAAGAGAGAGCGCTTTATTCTTATTAAGAGATGCACCGAAAATTTTTACTCGCACTCAGTGAAAACGAACATCTTTTAGTTCTTAAGGTTGAAGCTCATCCGCGTCTCTCTGGCCTTCACTTGCATGAGAGGCTGCGAGAAATGCTCAATACAGAAGATTCATTCAGCGTGAGTTCTTCCGGTTCTTTGGACGACGTCCGACATTTCCAAGATATCCCCGCAGGCAGCATCATTTCTTCGAGTGAGCACCCCATATTGACTTCCCTGCCTGCGCAAAATGCCCTCTTTCTCCAAGTTATTGCTGGGCCAGATATGGGAAAGCGTTTTTCGCTGCATCGGAATTCCGCGTTCAGGGTTGGGCGAACCAACGGCGAAATTCAGATACATGACCCTCTGCTAGATACCGAATCCGCTCTAGTCTCGATGACTCCTTCAGGAATATTTATCATCGATGACAGCGAGGAGTATGAACTCAAACTTCACGAAGAAGTCATATGGGGGTCATCCGTCGTCGAGCTAGTGGAGAACACAAAGTGTCGCCACGACGTCGTCCACTCAGATCTTTTTAGCCCGTTTTCGTTGGATTTACCTCCCCGGCGACCGCTTTTTCAGCAGGTCGCCATGATAGTTCTACCCCTTCTCGTGGGAGGAGTAATAGCAGTAATAACCGGTATGTGGTTCTTTCTGATGATGTCGATAGCTTCATCCCTCATGCTGGGTATCAATCTAAAGTCCGGTCACGGCCAATCCAAAAAATATCGGCGCATCCTAGACGATGGCATTGCAAAGGATAAAGCGCGAGCGCATTCCGTACACGGTCTGGAATGCCCGGGGGCGTTGAAACGGCCTCTCTCGGAGGCTATGACGTGGGGTCGTGGCTCACGGGAGGTTAACTGTGAGAGTTCTCAGCTGCGTTTTGAGGATTTACCGATGTTGCAGTCAGTTCCCATCTATTCGCGGTTGTATAAAAACTCTGCTCAGGTATTTGACGCTCATGTTTCAGTGTCGGTGTTTCGGCATCTTCTCTTACAACTCATTCTTAAAACTAAAGGAGCTAGAATTTTCATTGATCCTGCGCTCCTTCGGATTCTTCCTGCGGAATGTGAGCTTTTGCAGGTACTACCAAACGTCGAGCTTATGAGCTCCTCCTCGAATTTAGATGGCGGTAGCGAGCAGGACTGGCTCATTTTTGCTTCGGAGAGTGACGTTAAACTTGAGGGGTGGATTGGGTCAGTAGTGCGGTTCTTGGAGCCTCACCGAAATCGCCCGCCGGTTGATGAGCTCCTCCAACGCCGTGTTCCTCTCACAATTCTCGATGAAGATACTTCGGGTGCGGAAAACAACCTCGCTCTTAGTTTCCATCATTTCGCAGAGTGTCCTGCTCCTCGGTTCGATACCGGGCAAGTACTGAGATGTACTGCTCACGGGATGGCATCGCGGACTTTTGAAAAATTGTTCTTGAACTGGCTAAATCAACTATCTACACTTGCTCTCGAACAGAATTCTGTCGTTGTATCTGAGCACCCCCTCTTTGATATAGATGCCGCGCAAGAGCGGTGGCAAAGTTCCTTATTTACTCGTTCCCTCTCATTTCCTGTGGGCATAAGCGATGGAGCAGAGACCATTCTGGATTTATCAGTTCATGGCCCCCATCTTCTGTTGGCTGGAACAACCGGGTCAGGTAAGTCTCAGCTACTGCGCTCTATCATTCTCAGTCTTGTCTACTCTTTCGCGCCGTCGCGTCTGGCGCTCGTCCTCATCGATTTCAAAGGAGCCGCAGGGCTCGGTCAATTTGAAAGGCTTCCGCACACCCAGGCGGTGCTTTCTGACTTAGAAGAAGGTGAATTTGATCGTTCACTCAAATTCTTGCGGGCAGATTTGGAAAAAAGGGAAAGGCTGTTCCGTTCTCTAGCGGTGAGCTCTTACACTGATTATCTTCACCTGATGTATAAGCGTAACGAAAAGCCCAAATACCCTGAGCTGTTAATCGTGGTTGATGAATTTAAAATGCTCACCGACCAATTTCCTCAGAGCATGAATGAATTGATGCGTGTGGCTACTATCGGCAGATCCCTCGGCGTGCATTTGCTTCTCTCTACTCAGAAACCGCGGGGGAATGTCTCCTCGGATATCACATCCAACATCGGTACCACCCTGTGTTTGCGGGTGGCATCAAGCGCCGAGTCTATCTCTGTCATAGATTCAGACCTTGCCGCCAAAATACCTCTGAGTTCACCGGGTGCAGGATATATCAAGTACTCAGATGGTTCTCTGATCCCTTTTCAATCTCTTTATATTGATTCGCCCAGAAAGCCCCCTGAGCAGGCAGCTTGCTCGCTTTCTATACTCGGAACCGGTATATCTTCGAAGACTTTGATTCCAGAGTCTGCAGATGAAGACGCGCGGTTAGCAGACTATGTAAGTCGTGTGCAGGCGGTTTGCGCGCCTTCGGACTATCGACCAATCCCCCATCGAAAGGCTTCTTCTACTCTTTCCATTTCAGAGGGCCGTCGTCTTTTGTTAGGCGTAGTTGAAATTGCCGCAGCAGGTGATCATCACGAGGTTGAACTAGATAGTCAAATCGGTCCAATTAGCCTGGTGGCAGAGCAAAATCAGAGATGGGAATTATTGAGGACGCTGGCAGTTCAGGCGCTCGCTGCGGATATAGAAACCCATATCTTGTGCGGCGAATATAGCAGTTTTACCTATTTCCAAAATTTTGTACAGGAATCGGGATGGCAGGTGAGTTCACTTGTGGGTCCTTTTGACCCTGAATTCCAAACTTTGGTGTGGAGGGAAGTTACCCAGGAAAGCTCTTCCAATCGCCCCATTTTATTTCTTATTGATGGCTTAGACAGCTGGCTTGAAATGCATGTCAAGGAGCTGGAAGCGAGCAGAACTCTGCAGAGATTACTCATGAATGCTCCAACCAAGAACCATATCGTCGTAGCAGGTTCGCATACGAGCTTAAAGGGAAGCATGGCCCAGCTCTTTTCTACTCAGTTATTGAGCGATGAAGCTATCAGTAAGGATCCGTTGAAATCAATCAGCAAGAATATTCTTCACCCCGCCCCTCATAATTTTTCAGTCGAGGGCAAACTAGTCAAGAAATTCAGTCCCCACTCAAAAATTACCTCTGCAGAATTGATTCCTGCGCAGAGCGCACTACCCAGAGACATCTCCCCACCAATATCTTCACACGAGTGCTGGAATCAGTTGCCTCTAAAGATTACTTTAAAAGAAGCTGCAAAACTTCCTCTTGTTTTCCCAGCTCATCTATCCTCACAGCAGAATCTGGTGCTTCGTACCGCTGTCACGCGGCACAACGAGCTGATGGTAACCGCTTACCCTATGCACCAGTGCACAGCTATCGTTGGTCCCCGCTTATCCGGCAAAACAGCTTTGCTAGATGCTTTGCAACAACTCAACCCGGAATACTCCTATTTGAGAATCTCGGGAAAGATACCCGCAACCGCAGAGCAACTAGCTGAAATCCAGCGACATCTGGAGACTACGCCGCATTTGGTGCTCCTTCTGGACGATTTACAATTTGTGGCACACGAGGTTCAGCAAAAAATTCTGCAGAATATGTCGCAGTTAGAGCACGTATTTTTTACGGTAGTTCCCAATCCACGTCTGATGTCTCTTCCACTGTATTCAGCCGGAATAGGCGCCATCCGCGGATTTGCGTTGATGCCGCAGAGCCCCCGAGATCTTGAGTTTTTCGCCAGCGCGAATTTAGCTGATGACCTCAAGACGGAGGGGCAAATCCCCGCTGGCAGAGTCCTCTACATCAATCAGGGCGACAGCGTAGCTCTACAGGTCCCTATCGAGGGAACGTCCCGATGAGTGCGCTTCAAAGAAAGCGTTGACGGAGGAAGAAAAGAGCATCATAATCGCGAGTCCGCCAAGAAAAACAGCTAACAAGCCAATGAACAGCTGCCCACCCACTACGGTCTGTACTCCTAGGATGACAGCAAATAATTGCCAGACTAAAAGCATTGAACGGGCTGAAGGTTTACCCGCCAAGAGCTTGCAGGCGGAAAAGGCAATGACAGCTGCAATCACCAGGAAGAAAATGGCGAGAGCGATGATACGCCCCATCCCTGTCTCAGATGCTCCCGCCGAAATAATCATGATCACCGAATAACCGGCAATAGCAAGTGCTTCGAGGAAACCCACCCCAGCTGCTACTTTGATAGAACCAGGTGCTTGGAGTGATGCCACAGATTTGCCTCTGTTCGTAATAAAAGCGGATTCTTTAGACTCCATAGTAGCTAAAAATTTAGGGTCTCCTATATACCTCATTTGCACTATTTGCACCTGTGAGATATAACTCAGCTCCCGGAGGAATTTTCTTCTAGAAACCTCTTGTTTACGCTTTCTTTACGTGGGAAAGTTATTGAGGTTTAGAAAGGCCTCTACTCGTAGGGGCCTCATTTGTTGTCATAGTATTTGTTGCAATCAGATACTTGCGAGTTAGCCTCTAATAAGGAGAACGTGCTCATGGATTGGCGTAGCCGTGCTGCTTGCCTGGAGAAGGATCCAGAACTATTTTTTCCCGTAGGAAATACTGGTCCCGCCTTACTTCAGATTGAAGAAGCAAAAACGGTATGCCGTAACTGCACGGTCATGGACACCTGTCTGCAGTGGGCTATCGAAACAGGGCAAGACTCCGGTGTATGGGGCGGTATGAGTGAGGACGAGCGACGCGCTATGAAGCGTCGAGCTGCCCGAGCCCGTCGCGCTTCCTAAGTTTAGGAAACATCGAGTATTAAGTTCCTTGAAAGAGGGGAATCAGCTAACAAGCTGATTCCCCTCTTTCTTTGTTCTAATTTATTAGTTGGTTGTCAGATGAGCACGGATGGTAACTGCTGTACCGCGAGGCTGACGCGGTTCCCATCGAATGGAACCATTGAGCTCGCTGGCAACGAGTGTGCGCACAATTTGCATGCCCAGCCCCTCCCTGCCCTTATTTTCTCGATAAGCTGACGTCCCTGCTTCTTCAATGGGATACTTCACCATTCCGCATCCATCATCACAGATGGTAACGGTGAGTTGTCGTTCATTTTGTGCCGTGAGGCTTTGTAGAGCGGTCAGGGTAACTGTCCCAGTTTCGCCGTCTAAACCATGCTCCACTGCGTTGGCAACGATCTCATTGATAACCAGCGCGAGTGGAGTAGCAAACTGGCTGGGGAGCTCACCAAAAGTCCCGTTCAATTCCGTACGAATGTGTTGACCGGGCGATGCTAGCTCGGCAGCCAGATGAAATTGGCGTTGAATGAGTTCGTCAAAATCCACGTTCTGCGTCAGGCCCTGGGAAAGAGCTTCATGGACCATTGCAATCGTGGCGACACGGCGCATCGCTTGTTCTAGCCCTTGTTTAGCTTCACCCGTTTTCATCCGTCGTGATTGTAGGCGCAACAGCGCTGAAACCGTTTGAAGATTGTTCTTCACACGATGGTGGATTTCACGAATGGTGGCGTCTTTGGTCATCAGTTCCAGTTCGCGACGTCGTAACTCGCTGACGTCGCGGCACAGCAAGATGGCACCATATCTTTCTTCCCCCAACGATGTTTCCTGCCGCAGGGGAATAGCTCGAAAGGTGACACTCGTGTTGCGCACCTTGATTTCGCCGCGCCACGGCATGCGTCCACTGAGCACCAGGGGAAGGGTTTCATCAGCGGTTTCATCCTGGGACATCAGATTTCGTGTAATCTCAACGAGCTGTTTTCCTTCAAGTTCTCCACTAAAACCTAAACGCTTATAGATAGAGGAAACGTTAGGAGAAGCAAAATTTACTATTCCTTCAGAATCCAAGGTCAGGAGGCCATCGCTGACGCGCGGGTTACCGCGGCTAGTACCCACAGATGCGCTGAATTCAGGCCAGGCTCCACGTTTGACCATTTGGATGAGGTCTTCTGCCACCGTCTTGTAGACCGTTTCTATACGAGGTGGGCGCCGCAGCCCAAAGAGCTCAGTATGGATGGTAAGAACCGCGATAGTTCGACCGTGTCTGACCAAGGGAAGCACACCGGTTCGAAGTATTAGTTCATCGGAGGTTTCAGTGTCATCAAGGTACTCGGTCTTTTGATGCCGCCACACTTGCTGGACTACTTCCAGCAGCTTCTCCCCCATTTCTTGGTCTACCATATCGCGGTAAAACACTGTGTGAACGGTGGAGGGGCGAACCTGCCCGGCGCTAGTAAAGTGACGAGGAAATGCAGGCGCCCTCATTGCTGAGAGGTGCTCTGAATCCGGAAGATTCTTTTCGTCCGGTAACCAAAGCACTATATCTGCATGAGCGGTGTCTGCGATTATTTGCCAATCGCCCATCAACAAATGTAACCATTCGGTGTCTCCTGGTCCCAGCGACGCCGCATGTAATTTTGAATCGTTGAGTGACATTACCCCTCCAGAAAAGTTGCTTCATGAAAGATTTTAGTCGCTCATGATCCTTCTAAGATTTACGTTTCCAGGCGCGCCATTTTGCCCTCGAAGGATCATGCGATGATTCTTTACCTGGTGCAGACCGGGTAGCAATGGTCAGATTGTCAGACGAAAACTCACCAACTCCCCTCGCTTTTGTTTCTTCGATAATCAGCGATTCGATCAGGGTTCGTAACGCTTGGCAAACATCTGAAGACGGCGCACTTTCTGCCAGGGTCTGCCCCGTGAGCCAAGATTTATCTATGGCATCTGGATTCCACGGAATAAATCCTTCGATGGGAAGTTGTGGACCGAATCTCTGCCAAGAATGTAGAATCTGCTCCTCCGGTTGCGGTCCGATGGAACCGGGGCGGACTTTGTTGATCCAAACATGCACTTTAGATTTTTCGACGTGGACGTTGGGGGTGGAAAGCAATTCCGAAATTGCTTTCATCACACGAGGCACGCCTAAGGCATCGGCGACCCCCACCAGGATAATTTCATCGGCTTGATCAATTGCAGTTAAAGTAGCTGCGTTTCTGCGTGGCGCGACACCGTCAAAGCTCAGTTCTTCATCAGCTTCTAAAGAAAACCCCGCATCCACTAGCACAAAGTCGTATTTTGCAGTCAATGTTTTCAACACGCTCTCGAGCGCTTGGGAACGTATTTCGGGCCACCGATCAGCTCGGGTTATTCCGGTGACCACATCTAGAGTTCCGCTCTCAATCTTTACCGTGCTCATGATCTCTGCAATTTTCTCTGTTTCCAGATTTCCTCGATCTGCCAAATGACATAGCTGGGACAAAGTTGAATAATCATCCATCATGCCCAAAAGCGAGCTCAGCGACGGAGCATACGTATCGGCATCGACAATACACACGGTATGTTGTTGGTCAGCGAGTATTGCCGCACAGTTTAGAGCGAGAGTGCTACGCCCCGGCGCGCCGGCTGGCCCCCAGAAGGTGATGATTTTCCCTTGCCTATCAGGTTGTACATCTTCTAAGGCCGCAGATGACAGTTCTACCCCTGAAAGAGGACCTCGACCGCTCACACTAACGGGAGTATTTTCGACTTCTTCAGCAGCAGTTTCTAGCGCCTCGATAACCTCTGAAGGGTTCGCCAACGCACTCAGGTAGCGAATATTTTCCAGGGGTTCTGGATCCCCTGGGTCAACGACAGCAACCACGCCGACATCGCTCTCCGCCAGGTAATTCACCAGTGAGGCAGTTAGATCTTCGAATCCACTAATGAGCAGAACGGCTCGAGCAATGCCCGTCTGGGCGATACCCAAAACCTCAGCGAGCTCATGTACGTGTCTCGCTACGCTAACGATACCGCGTTCGCTTTCGATAGCTTCAATATATTTGCCTGAAATATCGCCAAGAACAATAACAGGTACATTCACCGGGCTACCTACTTCTGTCCAAAAGTTGTGGGAACCAAATTAATCTTGTTTTCGTTGTTGGTGGCGTTGAGCACTTCCGCCAGGGCGTCATCGGTGACAAGCAATTGCACAGCAGATTTTCCTGTACTACCAATCATCGATTCCTCAGAATGGACGCCGCTCACCTCAGCGGCTTGCATGACAACTTGCGGTTCAGAATAGGCAGTACCGTTGTCCTTTTTCTTCGATACCCAGATATCTACTCTGTCGCCGGTAGTAAAGGAAGACGCAATAGTAGAATCCATCACAACGGTTGCTAGACGACGGCCGTCATGATCTTGCGCTTTTACAGTATTCTGCTGCAGAAGTGCTCCTGCAGGAATGTTCTGATTGGCTCGGGCGTAATCTGGTAGTGCATCATCTGCGGAGAGATAAAGGTTTTCAGAATCGCCCAATCTCACCTCTGAGAGAGTGAGGTCTTCCTGTCGAATTTCATCTCCCACTTTGATGTCGTGGGCAGCAATGTAGTAATTCTGAGTTTTGTTAGTAGCTCTCATGACGCCGATGACAGCGAGGACAGAAAGCAAAATAAGCAATAATCCAATCAAAAGCTTAGGATCTTTCCACCCCGGTTTATGAATGCGCTCGGCAATGACCTGAGGAGTGACGGTTACTTTCTGAGCCATAGTGGTATCCCGTGTTCGAAATCTGCGATGAGTGATTTGACCAACAGCATACGATGCAATGTCTACTAAAAATAGACTAAAAGCAACCAACCGCACTTTTAGGGACATGCAACCAAATGTACATTTTGTCCCCTTAAAAACCTTTTTCCTAGTCAAACACCAAGAGTCGAGATTATAGTTACTGTAACGGCATCAAACTACATCAAAGAGGTCACAATGGTTAGGAAAAGGTTTCATACCCTCCCCGAGATTTGCGAAATTCTCAACATCACTATGAGTCAAGCACGAGCTCTCGTCAAAAAAGGAGAACTTCCCGCCATTCAGGTAGGCGGACGCGGTCAATGGCGTGTAGAAATTTCTAAACTCGAAGAATATATTGAGCAAGCATATGAACGAACCCAACAACAGGCTGCCAAAGAGGCAGAGGACCAAAAAACCAAAACCTCAGCCTAGGTAAGCAGCGAACAGCAGGCACTAACCTGAGAAAGCTGCACCGTTCGCCACCCTGAGATTTGCTGGGCACGAAAGTGCCCTTCGAGGGGGTGCAAGGCTATTTCTGCGAAATCGAGTCCAACCCTCTCAATTGTTCCCTCAGTAGTTACTGCACCCATGTTGTGAAAAATACGCACAGGAATGCGGGCACTCGCTAACGCGCGAAAAGCGTACCCTAGCGATAGCGAACGAGAAACAGAACGTGCTTCCACCGTAGAGAATGGCGTTCCACCTTCCCACCAGTTGACAGAGTTCATTGGAATTAAAATATTCTCCGAATGAGACTGAAGTTGAATCCATCCTTTTCCCAGGGATTCAAGAGTCCCTTCCCATTGCAACGAATCGCCCGTATTGACGCGCACAGAACGTCCTATTTGCGCCGCCAGACGGTCGGCTTGTTGAATCTTGGCGAATTCACTTCGTCGCACATCACGAGCCTCAGCCTCCACGACTCTTTGATTTTCTGCCGCTAACTGCGTCTCATAATCACGAAAAATTCTCTCCATTCTCATGCTCTAAAAGTAGCATCTCCCCCGTTGAACCCACATGAACTACATATTTGGGGCATGAAATCTCTTTACTATTACTTAAAACACATTCATAATCAAAATAAAGCATCAAAATGCATCAAACGATACGAAATGATTGATTATGAGAACGAAAATTAATATCCCTCTTTCCAGGGACCTCTTTCTTCTTGTGCTCGTTCCTATCCTTTCGCTACTAGCCATTGCGGCAGCGAAGCAGCTACTGAAATCAGGAAAGAATCTGGACCCAGTAGAAAGTGGGCTTATCATCCTCGTTGCTTCCGTAGCAGGGATGATGATTCTCTGGTGGACTATCGGTTTGCTAGGAATACTAAAAGCTATCTGCACAGCCGAAGGAGGGGGCTCTGTCCAACTACCGCATTGGGCTCCAGCCGTTCTACGGCGTGTAGCGGTAGCTGTTCTCGGATTATCAATCTTTGCTACTCCAGCTCAGGCGGTAGATATTACTGCTGGCGCAGAGCCCAGCGCTATTTCCAGTGTGAGCGCCCCAGATGCGGCGGTGTTGCCCTTCTTTCAATCCTCTACAGCCGATGAAGCGGAACATCCGTTCGTCGAACAGCCTCTGCTCACAACGCAGAAAGTTGAAATGACATCCACGCAGAAAGATACAGACAAAGCTGCGCCACAGATTCTCCCCTTTTTCATGTCCGGTATGAGAGAGGAGCCCGAGGGTTCCTCCACGACCTACACGGTGGCCGCCGGAGATAGTCTCTGGAGTATCGCGCAAGCTCACCTACCAGAGTCTGCGACCCCTTCAGAAGTGCTGGACTTCACTCATCAGATCTATGACCTGAATCAAGTAAATCTCGGAGAAATGGATGACCCCATCTTCGCTGACCAGATTCTCACCATTCCCACTTTCACCCCGCACGCATAACTATCCAGGAGTAAAACAATGTCCCATCCCCATGGTCCTCTCAATCAATCATCCCTATCTGCCGATCTCCGAGCAGATGAGAAGCAGACCAATTTTCTTGCTATTTCAGCCGAAGACTACGAGAAATTTAGGCGCAAAATAGTCAAAGAAGAACAACCTGACTCAGTTTCTCGGGGAATCCCTCTCAAACCTTCAGACTCACAGTGTAGAGCCATCGAAGTAATGTGCGCTGGGATAGGTGTCGTTCTGCTTGAGGTATTTGCTGGACGCCGTCCAGCTTCTCATGTGTCGAAATGGCTCAGCAAAGAATGCCAGCAAAGGGTTGTCCTCAGAAGCAAAGTAACTGCAAATAGCCTACGGCGAAAATACGCTCGGGTCCCTCTCAATCACTCGCCTTTTGCACCCCAAATTACGATGCCGAAAACTCGCAGAGCCAAAGCGCAAAAGATTTCTCCCACGGTCTTTGAGGTTTCCCTCATTATGCAAGACTATGCCCGCGTGAGAGCGATGGCGTTGCGGGTAGAAAAGGTTTTCTCCAGATGGCAAATCACTGAGATAGAGATTGCCTAAGCAATGCCCGTTGTTCCCGCACGTTCCCTGATGATGCTGAAGCTGGGACCTAAAAATTGGTCTCCGCATGTAGTGCGGAGGCCAATTTTCGACTAAGACTAAATGTCTTACTTCCTATGCTTCATTTTCACTTCTGACTCATCTACAAACTCATTTTCCAGAGTTTTCGTCTCGGTCCCACCAGATTCGGATGGAGCCGAATACTGCAAGAACTTAGGCTGAGCAGGAATATCCAACTTGATATTGGACGAGCGAGTACGCTGCTTGGAAAGGTCAAGATGATAAAGGTAGCTGACGGTTTCTTCGCGTACTGCATCCATCATTGCCTGATACATTCCATAGCCTTCACGCTGGTACTCCACCAGTGGGTCACGCTGAGCCATCGCTCTGAGCCCAATGCCTTCTTTGAGGTAATCCATCTCGTAGAGGTGCTCAGGCCAATGCTTACCAATGACCGAGAGAACTACTCGACGTTCAATTTCTCGCATAGCCTCTGATCCGACTTCTTCTTCACGCTCTTCGTAAATGACCTGTGCGTCTGCAAGAACTTCCTTGACCAGCTGGTCGCGAGTAATTTTGGACTTATCTCCGGCGTCTTCCGCCAACTCATCAACAGTGAGAGTAATAGGATATACGCTCTCCAGATTCTTCCAGAGTTTAGCGAAGTCCCAATCTTCGGCATGCCCTGTGCTAACTTCAGCGTCGATGGTAGAAGTCAGAACATCACGGGTGAACTTTTGGATGTTCTCCTTGAGATCATCACCGTGCAAAATGGCGTTGCGATCCTTGTACATAGCTTCACGTTGGCGGTTAAGAACATCATCATATTTGAGAATATTCTTTCGTTGCTCGGCGTTTCGGGATTCAACCTGCCCCTGGGCAGAAGCGATAACACGCGAAACCAATTTAGAATCTAGCGCAGTATCATCGGGAGCACCCGCCATAAGGCGACCCGCAGCCTGTCCATTGAACAGACGCATCAAATCGTCAGCTAGAGACAGATAGAACCGTGATTCGCCGGGATCGCCCTGGCGACCTGAGCGACCGCGAAGCTGGTTATCGATGCGGCGCGATTCATGGCGTTCGGTACCCAATACGTAGAGTCCGCCCACAGCGGTGACTTCATCGTGTTCAGCTTGAGCTGCATTTTCACACTCAGCTAAAACCTCGGGCCAGCGGGCCTCATACTCTTCAGTATTCTTTTCGGGATCCAGCCCCAAAGACTCCATCTTTTCAACAGCATTGAATTCTGGGTTACCACCGAGCATGATATCGGTTCCACGGCCAGCCATATTGGTTGCAACAGTCACTGCACCTTTACGACCTGCCTGAGCCACGATTGCAGCTTCACGGGCGTTGTTCTTCGCGTTCAACACCTCGTGTCGCACGCCTTCGCGCTTCAGGAGCTTCGAAAGGTACTCGCTCTTTTCAACGCTGGTTGTACCCACCAAGACGGGCTGCCCTGATTCGTGGCGTTCTTTAATATCTTTGACGACCGCATTAAATTTAGCGATTTCGTCCTTATAAACCTTATCCGGCTGATCCTTACGAGCAACATCTTTGTTAGTCGGAATCGGAACGACACCAAGCTCATAGGTATTCATAAATTCTGCCGCTTCGGTTTCAGCAGTACCGGTCATACCGGAAAGCTTGTCGTACATGCGGAAGTAATTCTGCAAGGTGATAGTAGCCATCGTCTGGTTTTCGGGCTTAACCTCAACCTTCTCCTTGGCTTCAATTGCCTGGTGGATGCCGTCGTTATATCGACGACCAGAAAGAATACGTCCGGTGTGCTCATCAACAATCATGACTTCGCCGTTCATCACGACGTAATCTTTATTATCTTTGAAGAGCTCTTTTGCTTTAATAGCGTTATTCAAGAAACCGATAAGAGGGGTGTTGGAAGACTCATAGAGGTTGTTGATACCCAGGTGATCTTCAATCTTATCGATGCCCGGTTCCAAAATACCTACGGTGCGCTTTTTCTCATCTACCTCATAGTCATAATCGGCTTTGAGGGTCTGTGCAAACCGCGCAAATTCGGCATACCAGCGGTTGGCTTCACCAGCAGCGGGACCGGAAATAATCAGCGGGGTTCGTGCCTCATCAATCAAGATGGAGTCCACTTCGTCCACGATGGCGAAGTTGTGACCGCGTTGTACCTGCTCTTCCACAGTCCACGCCATGTTATCCCGGAGGTAATCGAAACCGAATTCATTGTTGGTGCCGTAGGTGACGTCTGCTAAATATTCTTTACGACGCTGTTCAGGAGTCTGGTTTGCAAGGATAACGCCTGATTCCATTCCTAAGAATCGGAAGACGCGCCCCATTAGATTTGCTTGATATTCAGCGAGGTAATCGTTGACGGTGACCACGTGTACGCCCTTGCCAGTGAGCGCGTTCAAGTAGGCAGGTGCGGTAGCAACCAGTGTTTTGCCTTCGCCCGTCTTCATTTCGGCGATATTCCCCAGGTGGAGCGCAGCGCCGCCCATAAGTTGGACGTCGTAGTGGCGCTTGCCGAGGGTGCGCTTGGAGGCTTCTCGAACCACCGCAAAGGCTTCTGGCAACATGGTGTCCAGCGATTCGCCGTCCTGAGCTCTCTTTCTAAACGCATCAGTTTCAGCGCGGAGTTCAGCATCGCTCATGGCGATAAAGCTGTCTTCTAGAGAATTCACCGCATCAGTGTAAGCGCGGAGCTGCTTGAGAATCTTCTTGTCTCCAACTCGAAGAATCTTTTCTAGGAAAGATGCCACTGAAAACTGACTCCTTGTAATAACGAAAGTAGAGGTTGCGGGTCTCTCCCCAAAGGTAAGAGAAGACACGCTTTCACCATTCTAGGTTACTCTCTGCTCAGAATTTACGAGGTATGGCTTTTCTTCTGTGGGCTAACGGTAAGACATTGGGCACATTTTGCCCTTGAGGTTACACGATATAAAACAAGCAGAGTCGGTAGATTTTTATCTACCGACTCTGCAAAAAATATCTACATTAGGTTTGCTTGGGCACCCAATATTTACTGATTTTTGAGCAAAATTACGCCGTAGGACCAGCCTTTACGACGGTAAACGGCTGAAGGCGCGCCAGTCTCTTTATCAACGTAAACGAAGAAGTCATGCCCTACCAGTTCCATATGGTCAACTGCTTCTTCAGGGGTAAGTGCAACTGCTTTAAAGCTCTTGCGACGGATTTCAATGGGTGAAGAGAGGTCGTCCTCAAGCGAAATTTCTGAACTGAAAGCGGCTTCTTCAACAGTTTGATCTTCAAATTCTATGAGGGGTGAATCCTCAGGAACCAGCGCACCAGTGGCTTCACCCACACTGACCGGGCGTTTGTTGCCGTGTTTGGGAGTTTTTCGTCGGTCGCGAGCGCGGCGTAAACGTTCTAGCAATTTGCCATAGGTTTCATCAAAGACAGCAAATTTGTCAGAGCCCTGGGCTTCTGCGCGCAGGACGGGACCTTGACCTTCTACTGTGATTTCTACTCGAATTGTTTCTGGACCGGAGTGACCTTCTAGCGAGAATTTCACTTCGATGTTGCTCACGCGTTCTCCAAGTTGCTCAAATTTAGCAACTTTTTCTTCGACATACTCGCGGAGGCGATTGGAGACCGTAATGTTTCGTCCAACTACGTTGATTTCCACAATTCTCTCCCAACATTGAAGGGTAGCGTCTGTGATTTAACATTCGCTCAGGAACTTTGGGTGGGTTCCTTATGAACAACAATAGAACACTATATGTTGTCAGTCACATAAATTTCGCACTTAGCGTTGTGTTAAGTTGGTTTCTACGTTGTGTCGCTTTGTTTCCTCTGAGGTTTTCCGCGGGACTGCCGCTACAGTGATAGCTCCTATCACGTGAGCCCCGTGCTTTTCTAGAATAGAGGTGGCTGCTTTGAGGGTTGCGCCGGTAGTCACTACATCGTCTACGAGCACACACTTTTTGCCCCGCAAATCCCGTTCGCGCCCTAACACACTAGTTAAGGTGGGCCGGATGCTCATAGAATCGAGGATTCGACGGCGTCTGGCGCTCACTCCCAGCAATTTTTGACCGGTAGCTGATGAAAGACGCGATTTTTGACACAAGAATCTTCCTAGCTGAAATTCAAAGGTCTCGGTGAGCGGCGTCTTTCGTAGCTGGCGCAGGGTTTGTTGAGCTAATAATTCTGCGGGAACAAACCCCCGACGTCGGGCACTTTGGGCGGTGGACGGGATAGGCACCCAGTAAATTTGTTGAGAGGAGGTTTTATTCCTCATGCCCATTGCTTTTGTAGGTGAGCTACTCAGCGGTCCGAGTATCTCGTATGCCGCACGTACCAGCCCGGTCACAAAATATTCAGTCAGATCAGTTCTGCCACCATTCTTAAAAGCTAAAATACAACGGGCTAGCTCGTGCGTATAAGCTCCTGCGGAAAAAACCGGAGGAAGAGCATATCTTGATTTTGGTCGCATAACTTTCACTAACGAATACCTCACTAGATAATCGCATCTCGTGCAGAGCGCTCTGCCCAGCCCCATGCACTGCCCATAGGAGAGGCAACTGGCACACGTTCGAGGAAAGAAGAGTTCGTAAACCGAATAAAGAAGAGCCCAGAAGGTCTCCGCATCACGATGAGTATGAGCGTGATGTCGCAGTTGAGGTGTCTGAGGAAAAAGTTGCATACCTCCAGTGTCACCGCCCGAGCATCAGCTACACCAGGTTTATTTTCAACTGTGGATAACTTGTAGTGAATAGATGAACTACCCGGAGAAATTAGCGTCTTCCAGCGAAATATCAATGCGTGACCATCGCCCGTCGAGCAATCTGTAGACGCTTTCATCTTGGGTATGCGCCAGTGCAGTTTCGCTACCGGGGGCAGCAGAGATGCTTGCTAGACCATCGAGAGTTTCAATCTGTTTGACCTCGCCCGAGAGGTTTACGATCTCTGTGCTCCCCTGCGAATAGTCAGCCAAGAGCACAGAAGAATCGCTATACCACTGAGCATCTGAGACCTTACCGGTACTGCTCAAGCGGATTGGTTCCATCAAGGCCTCCGGAGTATTGTCGGACCCGCGTTTGATACCCGACATCCAGACGGCTGATTCTCCGCCGCTTTGAGTCACAATCACAGCGCGTGTGCCGTCGCGCGAAATTTTCAAGGAGCTCACCGTGTAGTCTTTGAGCCAATCTGCAGAAATGGTGCGCGGAGTTTGATTCTCTCGATTCGCGATAGATATAGCCTTGACCTCCCCATCAGAAGTAGAGGACCATAACCACTGGAATTGATCAAATGATGGCTGAGTGAGCATTTCCCCCATCATGACAGTCTTGCGTGTATTGGAGTTAATCCAGTTCAGCGAGTTGCGGGCAGCGTTGAGATAAGCAAAGTTCTGTCTCTTATACCCCATAGCGGGAAGTTGCATTGCATCATCCGAGGTATAAATGGTGGTCAGATTACTATCATCGCGGAAGTTTTCGCTCATCCTCATATCCTTGCCAGAGAATCCCACAACTTGCGGACCCACATCGGGATTGATGACTGGCGCCTGATAATCATCCAAACTGTTCTGCTTCAAAACCTGGTCTTGAACGGAAAGCTGAATTGCCTGCACTCCGTTGAGCTGGGACAACGTTTGAGTGAGCTGAGTTTGGAATCTTTCAATATCAAGCTGGGAGAGATTAGCCGCCGGTTCTGCTGTATTCACATCCACCGTTGCGGTGCCCCCATTAACCGGCACTGAATTCCGATTGAGCTGTGTGCCTTCGGGTACAGCAGAGCTGACAGCGCCCTCAAGGTAGGGCGCCGGGCCCTGCAACAGCACGCGAACCAACGACGTCGCAACCGTACTACGGTCTGCAAACCAGCGCGTATCCGGCACGGCATAGGTAAACGTGGAATCGTAAAAATAGAGCGTGAAAGGAGTAAAGACCTTTTCGAAGTTCGCCCGAGAAATGACGATGGCATTCGGTGCGGAAGCGATACGCCACTGTCCGTCCACCTGCTTAACAGTAATGTTGACATCCTGGTTTTCCGCCGCGTCAAAGGAGGTAGCGATACCCTTCTTATCAATCTCAGTTGTTACCGGTACCTTGACGACGAAGTCCTCGCTCTTTCCCCCCTGCTTGAGATTCACCTGGTCTCTATAGACGAGGGTCTTATCATCAGGTTGCCAGGTCTGCGCAAATTCGGGTGTCAAAAACTCACGCGCCACTGTGTAATCATCGTGGGCGCCGATACCTGCCTCTATAAATCCACGCACAATTTGTTCTGGGCTAGCGTTCTGGCTCGGTCCCTGTGCCTGGATATCCGCCGCAGAAGCCGAGGCACTCTGTGCAGGGTCAGCATAGTGGTTGACGGAACCGTCAGTTGGAATACTCCCGCAACTTGTAGCTGTGAGCAGAAAGATGAGCCCCAAAGAAGAAACTTTGTACAAAGGTCTAATTTTCATCGGGCACTTCCTCCGAAGAAGCAGCGGTATAACGAGAATTTGGTTCAGGCTTATCGAGTTCGTGATCGAGCGAAGCTACAGTGAGTATGCTACCCGTGGCGGCAGTTTGCTCAGTTGACCGCAGAGAACCGTTTTCTGGTTCACCTGTTAGTAGCACGGGCGAGGACCCCATAGGAATATCTTGGTTCAGCGGCAAGGTCATGCGGAAGCACGCACCTTCGTCCGGCTTGCCCCACGCTTCCAGTGTTCCTTGGTGCAAACGCACGTCCTCGGCTGCGATAGAAAGCCCCAAACCGGTTCCTCCCAACGTACGTTTACGGGAAGGATCAGCACGCCAGAAACGATTGAAAACTTGATCCAAATGCTCAGGTTTCATACCGATACCGTGGTCACGTACTGCAAGACCAACCGTGTTTTCGTTCACGCCGATGTACACGTCAATCGGGTTACCTTCGCTGTGCTCCACTGCATTGAACAAGAGGTTACGCAAAACCCTTTCGATACGGCGGTGATCCATCTCCACCATAATTTGTCGCTCGTCCGTATGGAGAGTGAGCTCCGTACCGGTTCGCGCAAGATGCGGTTGCACTTCGAGCAAGACATCGTTGATAACCGCCAGTAAATCAACCGGCGCGCAATCGAGCGTGGCGGAACCGGCGTCAAACCGCGAAATCTCCAGTAAATCTGCCAGCAACGAATCAAAGCGATCTACCTGGTGGTAAAGAAGCTCCGTGGGACGGCGGTACGCCGGATTCAAATCTTCACGACCGCTGTAGAGCATCTCCGCCGCCATACGGACGGTAGTCAAAGGGGTACGCAGCTCATGCGAGACGTCGGAAACAAATTGCTGCTGCATGCTAGAAAGGGTTTCCAGCTGAGAAATCTGGTTCTGTAACCCGTCTGCCATGCGGTTGAAGGAATGACCCAACCGAGACGTTTCGTTTTCCCCTCGCACAATCACACGCCGGTCAAGATCACCGGCTGCCAGTTTCTCGGCCGTTATAGCAGTGGAGGCAATAGGGCGGATAACCGTTCGCGTCACAAACCACACGATAGAAAGAACAACCACAAGCAGAATCAAGAATGCCAGCAGAATCACCAGGTTGATATACCGCATGGTCTGCTGGGACGCCGATAAGTCATACACCAGATAAAGACCATAGTCAGGGTTCTGGTGAATCTTGATAGACGTACCTACAAATAGAACCGGATGCGTTACACCATTCTGAGTAATACTCGATGACTGCCAATAGATACCGCCGTCGTCCTTCCGCACTGCCTCATCCAGCTCCGCAGGAACCGCATCGGCAGTAATAGAAGGACCCTGGCTGTGAGCTGTAATTGAACCGGGATTATCTGGATCTCCGTGAGGCACCAAAATCCACTGCCGGCTAGAATCACTGCCGTCTACCTCAAGAACCGTCATAAAGCGCAGAACGTCGCGTTCAATCTCCGAATTTGCAGTGGCATCAGAGCTATCAAGAAGTGACTGAACATTCGTAAAGCCGCTCTTAGATTCTTCCAGTGCTTGGCTGAGGCGACCATCAAACAGAGAATTAGCAATCTGATGTGTCAAAAATGAACCCACGAAGATGAAAGCAATCATCATCAAAATACCAGCTGCCGACACAGCACGGAATTGAAGCGACTGTCGCCACAGTTGACGGACAGTTTTAATAGGATGACGCCGAGGATTCAGTTCTGACGCTGGAGCTGCATTCACCTTCGGCAGTGGTGCGGTAATTGACACGAAGGGTAGTCCTAGCGGTGCGGTTTATCTGAGACGGCCTTATAACCTACGCCGCGCACAGTCAAAACAATCTGAGGGTTCTCAGGGTCCTGCTCAATCTTTGAACGCAGGCGCTGAATATGAACGTTGACCAAACGAGAATCAACCGATTTTTCGTAACCCCATACGTTATCTAATAACGATTCGCGGGTCATTACTTGCCCCGGTTGCTGCGCCAAATTTGCCAGCAAATCAAACTCCAAAGGAGTCAGTGAGATGTTCTCTCCCCCGCGGCTGACGGTATGACCGGCGAGGTCTATCTCCAACCCGCCTACTAGCAGATGACCCTTGCTGTGCTCTTCTTTAGGGCGCAGACGAGCACGTACGCGGGCTAACAGCTCAGCAGGTTTGAAGGGCTTGGCGATATAATCATCTGCACCGGCTTCAAGCCCCCGCACGACGTCCTCAGTATCGCTCTTGGCGGTCAACATGATGATAGGGACATCTGACTCCTGGCGAATCTGGGTGCACACCTCGATACCGTTCATACCCGGAAGCATAAAGTCGAGAAGGATGAGGTCCGGCTGGTGAGTACGGAAAGCATCAGCGGCTTGGTCGCCCGTCTCGCAAATAGCTGTTTCAAAGCCTTCTTGAGCTAGTACGATTCCGACCATCTCAGCCAGAGCTTCGTCGTCGTCCACGACGAGTATGGTTGCGTTCATTATTCTCCTCTGAAAAATCAGCAGACTCTTTCATCTTAGCGGGGTCCAAAATAAGTGTGAAAAGTTACTGGTCCTGCGCAATTTCGGAGACTGCCCGCGCCGTCTCGGTCAGATGTCTTAACACCGCTGTAGCCTGCGGGGAGGAAATTTCAGAGAGGTCTCCTCGCTCCGTCAAGGTCAGACCGCTTAACTGGTCAGCAGAGAGGCCTACCGTCCGCCAGGATTTCCACAGCGAATGGGCAAGAGATGAAACACTCTGAACTTGGTGGGTATCTGCTACCCCCAGCCATACCTGCTGCCCCGCTTCAATCAGGGTGGCTACTTTCTCCCAATCCCTTTCTTCAAAATTTTTGGAAGAAAATGCGCTTGCGTTTACAGTCGATTGCAAACTGGCAAGGTATGGGTGGGGTGCATTCGCAACTGCAGTGAAAACATTGTGGTTCTTCATCTCCAGTGCCAGTAGTTCGTAGCTACTCTCTAATATCTCAGGTTTGATTGCCCGATACGTTCTCAACCCGCTTGCTGTTGAGATTTGACCGGCCATCGCTGCTCCCAAATCCGGTTCATCGAACTGGATAACGATTTGCTCATCCGGCACAGCCTCACGCACCAGTTTGAGCCAAGAACCAAGACCGGCAATGAAAGCATCCCGAATATCTCGTACCGCACCGTAATCTGCGATGGCGCGCTCCCCCTGCGGCAGATGCAAAGAAGAAGCCAGAGTAAAGGGACCGCAGAATTGCAGTTTCAGAGCATTGCCGGAAGCGCTTTCTTTGCCCACGGTATCTGCCAGAGCATTTAAATCAGAAGTGAAGAGCGAACGCGCTTTTTCTGCTTCCCGGGAGTAGCCAGAAACCAACCGCCACCCGAAAGAAGCTCCATCTGCTTCGAGGCCGTCCAACACAGCGATACTTCGAGCCAACGTCGACGCCGCATAACCCCGATCAGGTAAAGCAGGAAGATACGACAGATGTGGTGACCCCAATTCACCGCGCACGCGATGGACTGTATCGATGACATCGCTACCCGACCAGTTCCCCAACCCCGTACAACGTACAAAATACCGCTGGTCAAACGTTACACCGGCGTCCATCCCCTGCTTCTGGCTCAGCATTTCATGATCGATGCTGGCATACTGGGCGATTCTTTGAACTCGCGGCATACACGGCTCCTCATAAAGGATGAGCTAGTTAGCTGCCTCTCGGGCAATCTGCTCATGATGTTTGATGACTTCGGAAATAATAAAGTTCAAAAACTTCTCGGCAAATTCAGGATCCAACTCTGCTGCTTCAGCAAACGACCGCAACCGCCTAATTTGTTCTTCTTCACGTTTGGGGTCACCGGCAGGTAAGGAATGCTCAGCTTTGAGAAGCCCCACCTTTTGGGTGGCTCTAAATCGCTCTGCCAAAATATAAACCAAGCTGGCGTCAAGATTATCAATGGTTCGGCGAATGCTGAGCAACTCAGCCATCACAGAATCATCGGCGGTATTCTGCAAACTTGAAGCATTCTGATTGAAATCTTCATTAGCTTTAATTTCTTGTGAAGCGCTCATGATGCAATCCTAATCGATAGGAGAAAAATGCTCCTTTTCCCTTCTCAAAGAAAGGAGCAACTTCCCTCATCTATCAGGGCCTTATGCTGCCTGGATATCCGCGCGGTTCAATGAATACGCCCGGTTAATAGTTGCCTGTCCTAAGACTCTGGTGCCCTGGTACATCACTACCGTTTGACCGGGAGCTACACCCTTGAGTCCTTCTTTGAGACGAACCACGATTTCCAAACGTAGCTTTCCAGCTTCCACAGATTCGTCGTCCTCCACCCATTCCATATGAGCAGCAGAAAGCACGGGATCGGCATGCGCCCTCACCTGGGAGGTAATTTCGAATTCTGCGCTCTGAGCGCCCCGTTCCGGCGTCTTTTCGAGGAACTCGGTGACTTCGGCAATAGGCAGACCTGCCCAGGTTGCACGAATCCCACGAATCTCATCAACGGCAAGTAACTCACGGGAACCTACAATAACTTCGTTTGTTTTGGGTTTGACTTCCAGCACAAACCGCGGCTTACCATCTGCTGCCGGACGCCCCAGGGCCAGCCCCTTGCGCTGGCCCACGGTAAATGCCTGAGCGCCGGTATGGTGACCTAAAACGTTACCCTCGGTGTCCTTAATTTCACCTTCACGCAGCGCAATATGATCACCTAGCCAAGCGCGAGTATCCCCTTCAGGGATAAAGCAGATGTCATAGGAATCAGGCTTCTTCGCTACCGAAAAACCGCGTTCAGCAGCTTCGGCACGCACTTCGTCTTTTGAGGGGGTATCCGCCAGCGGGAACCACGCGTGTTTGAGTTGCTCGTGAGTAAGTACACCCAATACATAGGACTGGTCTTTTGCCCAGGTAGCTGCACGATGCAATTCGCGGTTGCCGTCTTTATTAGCTATCACTTTGGCGTAGTGTCCCGTCACTACGGCGTCGAAGCCCAAGGCAACAGCTTTTTCAAGGAGGGCTGCGAACTTAATTTTTTCGTTACAGCGCATGCAGGGGTTAGGTGTGCGCCCGTGCTCGTATTCAGAGATGAAATCATCGACGACGTCCTCTTTAAAGCGCTCGGAAAAATCCCACACATAAAAAGGAATGCCCAGTTTGTCGCATACTCGGCGAGCGTCCATCGAATCCTCGATGGTGCAACAGCCGCGGCTACCGGTGCGCAAAGTACCGGGCATCCGCGATAGAGCCAAGTGCACCCCGACGACGTCGTGGCCAGCATCAACTGCCCGAGCTGCTGCGACTGCAGAATCGACTCCGCCACTCATTGCTGCCAAAATCTTCATAAAAATCCTTCTGTATATGGCACGCCAACAGCGCACCTTCAAGTCTGTGAAAAGTCAGAGCACTTTAGTGCCACATCGAAGCGTCAGGGGTACGTGCTGCCAATCCAGCCGAATATGCCTGTTTGAAAGCGGCAGGAAGTGCCTGCAGTAGCTGATCAATATCTTCAGCAGTGGTGCTGTGCCCCAGGGTGAATCGTTGAGCCCCGCGCGCTACTGTTTCCTCGACTCCCATAGCTAAGAGCACGTGAGAGGGGCGGGGTACGCCAGCGTTACAGGCTGATCCTGTGGAGCTCTCCACCCCTGCCATATCCAGCAAGAAGAGAAGCGAATCACCTTCGCACCCTTCAAAAGTGAAATGCGCGTTGGCAGGTAGCCGGTTCTGCGGACCATTCTCCATAATCTGCAAATCTGTTTCAGGTTCAGGACCCCGCAAGATTGCCTGAGGAATTTCTGTGCGGACTAATTTAATCAGGCGATTTCTCAAGAGAGCAATGCGGCGAGATTCTTCAGCAAGATTCTCGCTCCCCCACTGAGCTGCTACCCCAAAGCCTGCAATAGCGGCAGCATCGATAGTGCCCGAACGAACCGAACGTTCTTGTCCACCGCCGTGCTGAACGGGTGTCATCTTTGCCTGGCGCGTAGCGATGAGGGCTCCAATACCCATGGGCCCGCCAATCTTATGACCGGAGATAGCCATGGTGTCCACACCTGATTCTCGGAAGTTCACCTCAAGCGCGCAAAAAGCCTGCACGGCATCGGTATGAACAGGAATCCCATACTCATGAGCGATGGCGGTTATCTCAGCAATAGGCTGAACAGAACCCACCTCATTATTTGCCCACATCACCGTTACCAGTGCAACCGATTCAGGATCTTTCTCAATCAATGTTCGAACGCTGGCAGGATCTACTACTCCCTCAGAGTTGACGGGAATCCACTCTACGATGGCGTCGTCATGTTTTTCTAAAAATTCCGCAGCTTCCGATACCGCATGATGCTCAATAGCAGACACCAGAATACGGCGGACGGATGGATTCGCTTCCTTCCGGTTCCAGAAAAGTCCTTTTACCGCCAGGTTATCTGCCTCGGTGCCTCCGGAGGTAAAAATAACTTCCGCTGCATCGCAACCCACCGCCGAAGCGACCTGCTCTCTGGCAGCCTCTACCACAGCGCGAGCGCGGCGTCCTGCAGAGTGCAGGGAAGAAGGATTACCACCAACTCTCATTTGTTCCGCCACGGCATCAACAACGGGACCGAGGACGTCGGTCGTTGCGGCGTGGTCAAGATATACGCGAGAAGAACTCATAAGGGTGCCTTTTTTCGAGAGAGCTTTAGCTTGATTATTTTACGCTTCATTGAGAATTTAGCCCATGAGATGGTTCACGAATCACGTATTCATCTGCAGGCTTTATTTCATGCGCCTAGACTGAAGGGGTGTTTAAGATTCTTTTCTATACTCCTGAGATTCCCGGCAATACGGGAAATGCTATTCGTTTGGCTGCTATTACCGGTGCAGAACTTCATGTGGTGAAGCCGCTGGGGTTCAATTTTGAAGACGCTCATTTGCGCCGGGCGGGTCTTGATTACCATGATTTGGCGGTCATGACCGTGCACGAGACGTTGGAGGATGCGTGGGCGGCGCTTCTTCCCGCTCGTGTTTTTGCTTTCACCACCACAGCGGAGAAAAATTTTGCAGATGTGAAATACCGTGAGGGTGACGTGCTGATGTTCGGGCCCGAATCAGTGGGATTACCCGCTGAGGTTCAGCAGGCAGAGCAGATTACCGAGCGTGTGAAGATTCCTATGCTGGAAGGGCGACGCTCGCTTAACCTTGCCAATTCAGCATCAATTGCCGTGTATGAGGCATGGCGTCAGCTGGGGTTTGCCGGTTCCACTTTCGAATAGGAACCATCAGGTTTTCTAGAACCGCCAGTGAATCCTATAACAAAATCCCGGTCACTCATAATAATAAGTGACCGGGATTCCTGTTTTATCAACCAGTTCTAGGCCTGTGTACTGGTGCAGTGTTTACTTTTGGGCATCTTCAGAATTACCCAAAGTTACCTTGATTTCTTCGGTAGAATTTCCACGCTGAACTTTGACAGTGGCAGTGGAGCCGGCTGCCTGTTCGCGTACCGCTGCGGTCAATTCCATGGCTTCGCTTATTCGCTTACCGTTAAATTCGGTGACGACGTCGCCCTGTTTGAGCCCTGCTTTATCGGCAGCTTGTCCGCTAACGACGTCTTTGATAACTGCTCCGTCTCCAAAGGTATCCGAAGAATCATTGTCTCCAGGTGAGGTTGCTACTGAAGCACCCAGGTAGCCGTGGGTGGCATGCCCGTTGTCAATAATTTCTTGAGCAATTCGGCTTGCGGTGTTGATGGGAATGGCGAACCCTACACCGATGTTTCCCGAGGATGAGGAAGAAGATGACGAACCCGCAGAAGCAATTGCCACGTTAACACCGATGACCTCGCCTTGAGCGTTGACCAGCGCACCGCCGGAGTTACCGGGGTTAACCGCCGCGTCGGTCTGGATCACATTGATGGCAATACTGGACTGGGTCTGGGACTTCTGACTTTCTTGACCAGGAATTTCAAACTGAAAGGGTGATTCTTGGGAGCCGTAGTGATCCGAAGATCCTTCTGAGTTATTAGGTGCCGCTGAGGATGCAACTTCGATCGTACGAGAAAGGGTGGAGATAATTCCATCGGTGACGGTATTCTGCAACCCCAGGGGTGCGCCGATAGCCAACGACGTATCTCCTACGTTCAGTTTGGATGAATCTCCCAAAGTTGCTGGGGTGATATTCATTCCTGCCGTATCAATTTTGATGACGGCAAGATCGCTCGTGGGGTCGGTTCCAACCAAAGTTGCCTTCTTGACAGTTCCATCTGACATCTGAACTTCAATATTGGCGTTATTAGCCGCGCCATCGAGGGTCACTACGTGTGTATTAGTCAGAATATGGCCTTCTCCATCTATGATGATGCCCGACCCAGACCCCTGCCCCGAATTGCTGGTTACCCCGATGGTAACGACCGACGGCGTCGCCTTAGCAGCAGCAGCGGTTACTTCATTGACTGAGTCCGTGTTATTGACAATAGTTGTGCCCGGATTCGTGGTACCCACCGTTGAGATACCGTTATCTGAGAGCAGAGCCGCCCCGGCTCCTGCACCGCCGCCTACGAGCGCAGCTATTAAAGCAGCACTAAGTAAAGCACCGGTTGAGTGTTTTTTTCGTGAGGTCGGCTGTGCTTGGACGGGCGTACCGTAACCCTGCCCGGTCCACTGGGACTGAGCCGAATAGGATGGTTGCTGCCCATACTGGGGATTCTCCTGATACCGACCGTCATACTGCTGGGTTTTCAGAGGAACGGTAGGGTCCGACGTTTGATTCCAAGCTTGTCCCTGGGCATTTTCAGTGGAGCCGTGAGCTCCCGGTGTATTTTGCACTCCAGGATTCTGATTCTCGCCCCAGGGGTCTTGAGTCATTGGATGAATTCCCTTCATATAAGAATAGTGGCGGCGTCAGTTGCCGTATTTCATGAATATGGTTCAACTATCTCGCACTCTACTGTGATGACTTTGTGTTTATTCTGTAAGTTTACTGAAAGCCAATTGTTGATTTTTGCAGGAAAGTGCGCCAGGGGCGAATACGGTGAATTCTCCCGTAACGGGTGCCACTTACCTCTAGAATATTGACTAAAGATTCTTAGTGCTCGCACCAAGAGCAGGATCCCCTTTTAGATCGAGAGGTCTCATGAAACTTCAACCTTCCGCCCGCATCGCATTAGCTTCTTGCGCCTCAATTGGAATTTTGTTTTCTGCACCGACTGCTTGGGCTCAGGCACCTATGGATTTGCAACCCTCGGTTCGTGTTGAAGACACCACCGGTGCTCTGGGGAATACTTCGGGGCTCAAGAATTCCATATCCCAGTTAGCAGATGAACATCAGATCAATCTGTTTGTGGTGACCATCGATCAGTTTGAATCGCCCTCAAATTCTGAGCAGTGGGCTCAAAAATTTGGTTCGATGAATAATCTGGGGAGTAACGATGTCCTCTTGGTCATCGCCACCGACGACCGTCAAGCATATTTTGCACCCGGCGGCAATGGGCTCCTCTCTACCTCGGATGTCAACGAGATCTATCAGAACAACATCTTTCCTCAGCTCAAAAAATCTGATTATTCAGCAGCTGCCTCAGCGGCTGTGCAAGGAATTGATGAAAAGCTCTCAGGTGGCGCTACTACCTCTGATAACGGTAGCGGATCTGTTGGCGGTGTAGCAACCAGTGTGGGCGTTTTGGGTGGTGTTGCAGCGCTTGCTGTCGGTGGCGCCTGGATGGTCAGTCGACGTCGTAAATCTGCAAACTCAAATTCTGCTCCTGGGCAGTTCGACCGTCCACAGACCCAGCAAACTCTCGTCCCCATCCCCCAGCTGCGTAAAGAAGCGGGGAACATGCTGGTGCAGGTGGACGACGCTATAGTCCACTCTGAACAAGAGGTTGAGTTCGCACGCTTGCAATACGGAGAATCAGAGGTCGCTCCCTTCGTGACAGCCATTGAGAGCGCTAAAGCGCATATGCAACGCTCCTTCCAGTTGCAGAAACAACTCGATGACACGATTCCGGATACCGAAGAAGAACAGCGCGCCTGGCTGGGAGAAATTATCAGCCGCACCAAAGACGCCTACCGCGCGCTAGAAGAGCAGAAGCAAAACTTCACTAATCTGCGCCAGTTAGAACAAAATGCACCGCAAATTCTCCAAGCTCTGGAGGGTCGCTTCAGCGAGACAGAACAGCTCTTTCCTACCGCTGAACAGTCGCTGGAGAAAATCCGCTCGCTGTACGCCGACTCGGCGGTCACTCCGGTTGCCGATAACGTTCAAGAAGCTCACAAACGTTTGGACTTCGCTCGAACGAGCATGAGCCAGGCACAGACTCATATGGATTCCAACAGATCAGAAGCTGTACTAGAAATTCGTGCTGCGGAAGAAGCTGTTGGCCAGGCCAAGGGACTTCTTGAATCAGTCACCCACCGGGAGCTGGAGCTAGCAAAGACTAAAGAATCGCTTGATTCGGCAATTTTGGTTGCCGAGCGAGATGTCGCTCAAGCACGCGAACTCTCCAAGTTTGCCAATACAGGCGAACTTGCCGGCGCTGCCGCCGGAGTTTCTGCCGTCATCGATCAGATCCGAGCCGAATCTGCCGCGCCAAAATCCGATCCCCTCGCTTTGAGCCGCAAACTGACCGAAGTACGTTCTGACCTTGATAGAGCACTCAATAATGTGCGCGAGGTTCAAGACCGCCAACGAGCAGCAGGCGATACCTTACAGCACACTCTCGTATCTGCTCAGGCGCAAGTTTCTTCTGCCTCAGAATATGTATGGGCTCGTCGCGGCGGGGTCAGCGCAGAAGCACGCACCAAGCTTCGCGAAGCAGAACGAAATCTTGCAGAGGCTCAGAGCTTGCAACGCACCGATCCCATGGAAGCTCTGAACTATGCCAATAACGCTATTCGTTTAGCGAACGATGCACAGAATCTCGCTCAGGCCGATGTCGATTCTTTCACCCGCAGCAATATGGGTTATGGCAATCGCGGCGGGGTCGATTTAGGTTCTGCCATGCTCGGCGGCATCTTGATGGGTTCTCTCTTTGGAGGAAATCACTCAGGCGGCGGTATGTTCGGTGGCGGCGGAGGCTTCGGAGGGGGCTTTGGCGGCGGAGGCGACTTCGGTGGCGGGGGCGATTTTGGCGGCGGCGCCGGTGGCAACTTCTAAGACTGCACCCGTGCGCTCAGTGTGAACATTGCCTGAGAGTTCCCTGAAACTCTGCACGTTCTCAACCTTTACCTGGCACAATAAAAATATACATATTCATTAATCTCTAAGGAGTTTAAGTTGGTCAAGCAAACCATTTTCAGCCGTATTGCTCAGCTTGCGAAGGCTAATATCAACTCAATTATTGACGCTGCAGAAGATCCCCAGAAAATGCTGGATCAGATGGTACGCGATTACACCAATAACATTGCTGAAGCTGAACAGGCAGTAGCTCAGACTATTGGTAACCTCCGCCTCCTCGAAGAAGATTTCGCAGAAGATCAGCGTGAAGCTGAGGAGTGGGGCAACAAGGCTCTGGCTGCGTCCAACAAGGCAGACGAATTCCGTACCAGCGGCGATACCGCCAATGCTGATAAGTTCGATAATCTCGCTAAGGTTGCCCTGGGCCGCCAGATGCAGGCTGAGAAAGAAGCAGCTTCCATCAAGCCCCAGATTGAGTCACAGACTCAGGTCGTTGAGCAGCTCAAAGACGGTCTGACCAAGATGCGCGAAAAGCTCCGTGAGCTCTCCTCCAAGCGTGATGAGCTGGTGGCTCGTAGCAAGAACGCATCAGCACAAACCCAGGTCAACGACGCTTTGAAGTCATTCGATGTCATGGATCCTACCTCTGAAATTTCACGTTTCGAGGAAAAGGTACGCCGCGAAGAAGCCATGGTTCGTGGTCAGCAGGAGCTGGCATCCTCCTCCATCGATGCGCAGTTCAACGATTTGGAAGAACTCGGCAAAGAAACGGAGCTTGAGGCTCGACTTGCTGCGTTGAAGAACAAGAACGCATAATTTAGCTTCTAACGCTTTCTATACATGAGGGAGGCTCTCGCGTCTGCGAGAGCCTCCCTCATGTATATGAGCTTTAAGCCTGAGAACCCAACTGAGATTTAATACGATGAACCAGCATATCCAGCGCTACCAAGTTTGTTCCGCCCTCAGGGACGATGATGTCCGCGTATCGTTTGGAGGGCTCAACGTAGAGCTCATGCATGGGCTTGACGGTCTCTAGATACTGGGTCTGTACAGATTCGATGCTACGCCCGCGTTCGACGACGTCGCGCCGCATACGACGGAGGATGCGCACGTCGGCGTCGGTATCCACAAAGAGTTTGATGTCTAGACGCTCGCGAATTGCGGGCTCAGCAAAAATGAGGATGCCCTCCACGATGATGATGGGACGGGTCTGCACCATCAGTGTTTCTTCGGAGCGGTTGTGGTCTGAGAAATCATAAACGGGGCACTCGATGGTTTGCCCTTCGATGAGCGCATCTAGCTGTTTGACCAAAAGATCGTTGTCGAATGCATCCGGAGCGTCGTAGTTTAGCAAACAACGTTCTTCGTAGGTGAGGTGATCGTTTTTCTTGTAGTAGTTGTCGTGAAAAACTACGGCAACTTGTTCTTCAAACGATTCGATGAGCGCTCGGGTGAGCGTGGTTTTACCAGACCCGGTTCCCCCGGCGATACCAATAACGAGTGGACGCACTTTTTCTCCTCTAGACTCTCGTTTTCTCTATTGTGGCACGATTTAGAAACGGAGATTTACGGTAAGAGAAGAACGGGGAAAAATCAGACACGTTTCTCACCCTCTTCCTTCAGGTCTAAATAACCTTTACTATTGGTTGCTAATAGCGTTTCTTCTCTGAAAGCACTCCATGTCACTGACAAAAAACGAACGACTTGATCGACTCCCTTTTACTCGCAAGCATTCTAAGCTCCTCATCGGCTCCGGCATTGGCTGGTCACTCGACGCCATGGACGTAGGGCTCATTTCCTTTGTAATGGCGGCTCTTACCGTCCAGTGGGGTTTGACCCCAACTCAGACTTCATGGCTGGGATCCATCGGATTTCTGGGCATGGCCATTGGCGCATCGCTAGGTGGTCTGCTGGCAGATCGGTGGGGACGGCGGCAAATCTTTGCCGCAACACTGTTAATTTACGGTCTTGCCACGGGCGCATCGGCGCTGGTGAGTTCTCTGGCTGCACTCATTATTTTTAGGTTCGTGGTGGGTCTGGGACTGGGCGCCGAATTACCGGTTGCTTCCACGCTCGTCTCAGAATTTGCCCCCTCACGCATTCGCGGGCGCGTTGTGGTTATTCTGGAAGGTTTTTGGGCAGTGGGCTGGATAGCGGCTGCCTGCATCGGGACGTTCGTTGTCCCTAGTTCAGAGAATGGATGGCGGTGGGCACTTGCCATCGGCTTAGTTCCCGCTGCCTATTCCATGGTGATACGATTGGGACTCCCCGAGTCAGTGCGCTTCTTGGAAGCGAAGGGAAAAGATGCCGAAGCCGAGAAAATAGTCCGCGCCTTCGAAGACTCACCACCCCTCTTTTCGTCTTCCCGTATCGTGCAAAAAACAGCAGAACCAGCCTCCTCCTCGCCGAGCAGTGCTCACAGCGACTCCTCCATTACTTCGATCTGGCACAGCTCACTTCGTTCACGCACCATCGCGCTGTGGATAATCTGGTTCTGTATCAATCTTTCGTACTACGGCGCTTTTACATGGATTCCATCGATTCTCCATGCCCAGGGTTTTACGCTGGTGAAATCCTTTAGCTTTACCCTCATCATGACGCTCGCTCAGATACCCGGGTATGCGGTCGCAGCTTTTCTGATTGAACGCTGGGGACGACGCTCCACTTTGGCTGCTTTTCTCATCGGCTCCGCTACTGCTGCCTGCTTCTTTGGAGTGGCATGGAATGAAGCAACCCTCATTCTGGCTGGCTGCTTACTTTCCTTCTTCAATCTAGGTGCCTGGGGAGCGCTCTATGCAATCGGGCCAGAGCTGTACCCCACCAGTGTACGAGGTAAAGGAACCGGGGCAGCGGCTGGTTTTGGACGTATCGCTTCAATTGCAGCGCCACTGATTGTGCCCCCGCTCCTTGCTTGGGGCGGGATGAATGCCCTCTTCTGGACGTTTGCTGCGGCATTTGTGCTAGCTGCGGCAGCGTCCTTTGTACTGCCAGAACTCAAAGGACGTACCTTAAGTTAAAGCGTTAGGGTATGCCAAAAGGACCGGTTCAATCGAACCGGTCCTTTTTTCTCTAAAAATCTAAGGATTAGAGGGGGCGAACTTCGCTAGCCTGCATGCCCTTGGGGCCACGCTCTGCGGTGTAGTCTACTGCCTGACCCTCTTCAACGGTGCGGTAACCGCTGCTCTGAATTGCTGAGTAATGGAAGAAAAGGTCCTCTGAACCGTCTTCAGGCTGGATGAATCCGTAGCCTTTTTCGGAGTTGAACCATTTTACTGTGCCGTTAGCCATGTTTTTTGTATTACTTTCGTTATGACCTCGAGAATGAGGTCGATTGCTCCATATCGATCTTCAGATATGGAAGTGAGAACACTTTTTGTTCTCTGGATCAGTTTCTCCGCCTAGAACCTTCTGGGCGTTGAAGAGAATCATCACCGATGAGGTAATAGGAATTTTTACAAAAACAATGACATCGAAGAGACGATGTTGAATCCGTAGAAATGCGTATCAACCAAGATTTGACTATACACGACATTCTTCAGCTTTGTAAGCCGTCTAAGAAAAATAGTCGCCTTTGTACCTCAGAAAACCTCTAGGTCGCGGGGTAAAAGAAGACAAAAATAAAAAAGACCCAGTCCCTAAGAACTGGGTCTTTTTATCAAGTTGCGGGGGCAAGATTTGAACTTGCGACCTCCGGGTTATGAGCCCCAATTTGGGGCCAAGTAATAACCACAATTCTTTTACTTCAAAAAAGTGAACCCCACGATGTACATCACCTCTAAGACGAGGTGAACTAACAGTGGAATTCCGTAACACCCAAACAAATCTCTACGCCATCACCGTAACGCCACAAGGCAGTGAGCACCCCATCCTCACCACCTACGCATCCACCCAAGAAAAAGCACGCGCCATTGAACGCTCCTACGACAGATGCTACGGCTGGGGAAAATACATCGTCGAGGTTCACCGCCCTAATGAGTTCCTGGTCAAAGAACTTATAAGCCAAGACCAAAAAACACTCAACAACCCCCGCGCAGGCAAATACGAACGGGCACTCGGCCAACTCCGAACCCGAAACGGCTACCAGCCCTACATCGGTTACGACGATCCTATTGATATGTCCTGGGTTTAGTTCCGCTCCCGTAAATTGAAAACAAACAAAAAACAAAGGAACAAACCCATGCCCACCCAATACCCCGCCGAACTCAAAACATGAGCCCTACGCCTACTGGCCGACCACCTCGAAAACAACCCCGACACAGGCATCTACACGCACCTGCCGAAACATCGGAGAACGCCTCGGCATCGGCCCCGATACTCTGCGAAAATGGCACAAACAAGCCGAAATCGATGCTGGCAGCACCCCCGGCACCACCACTGATATGGCAGCAGAAAACCGGCGCCTGCGCAAAGAAAACGCCGAGTTGAAGCGAACCAACGAAATCCTGCGCACCGCCCCGGCTTTTTTCGCGGCAGAACCAGGCCGCCCAGCCCGATCATGATCCGCTATATCGATAGGTATAGGAATCGTTTCGGGGTTGAGAACATCTGCACCGCACTACAAGAAAACCTAGCTGGTGGTTTCATCACCTCACGCGGCTACCGCGCCGCTAAGGCTCGTGTTCCTGCTGCACGTACTTTGAAGGACCAGCTTCTGATTCCTGAGCTGATGAAAATCCACTAGGAAAACTATTCAGTCTATGGTGTGCGCAAAATGTGGCACGCCATGAACCGGGTCGGCTGGAACATCGGTCGGGATCAGACCTACCGGCTGATGAAAATAGCCGGTGTTGCTGGTGCTCATCGGGGTCGTAAGCCTGTCACGACTCGGGCTGCTACAGTGGTTGATGACCGTCCTGATTTGGTGAATCGGGATTTTACCGCCACTGCCCCGAACCGGCTGTGGGTAGCTGATTTCACCTATATCAGGACGTATTCTGGCTTCTGTTATACGGCCTTCATTACTGATGTGTTTTCCCCGGAAGATTGTGGGTTGGGGTGTGTCTTCGACGATGCATACTCTGGGGATGCCTTTGATGGCTTTGAAGCAGGCTTTGTTCCAGGCGAAGAAAGATGGTTCTGATCTAACGCAGATTGTGCATTATTCTGACAGGGGGTCACAGTATGTTTCTACTGGTTACACCCAGGATTTGAAGGCGTTGGGTGTGCAGCTGTCGGTGGGTTCTACTGGGGATTCTTATGATAATGCTTTGGCTGAGTCCGTCAATAGTGCGTATAAGGCGGAGATGGTCAAGGATCGCCTGTTTGATTCTGTGGCTCGATTGGAGTTGGAGACGGCTGAGTGGGTGCGCTGGTGGAATCGGGTTCGGTTGCATCAGGGTCTTGGTTATCGGACTCCTCAGGAGGTGGTCGATGGTGCTTTAGTGGTCTTATAATTGTCGGAACTAAACCACGTACATATCAGGACAACCATCCCCTAGTTGTGTTATTCCGTGGAACACCAACACCCGCCCACATTGTTTTCGTTGCGAGTTATAGGAACGGGAGAGTTGAGCAGATTTGCTCCTCTCCCGTTTTCCATTTAAAGAGTAAAGAGAGTACACAGACTAGGTGACGCCTCGTAAAGACGCAAGTACAACAAATTGACGTAGAAACCCAGCCCTCAAGGGACTGGGTCTCTACATATCTAGAAATTTACCACCATAGATCCAGACGAAAGACCAGACCTAGTTGACGAAATTCATTGGCAAGTTGAATGTATTCTCGATCGAACCATGCACGCTGGTCTTGGTTGTAGAAACCATGGTTCTCTTCCGTGAAATTATCCAGAAAGAAAGAACACCAATGTTCATATCGCTGGATAAGTTCTGAAGAGAATTTTTCTCTAAAACCGTAATAAGGATGCAACTCATCAACCATGTAATCCACGAAAGGGTCCAGGGTGTAATTAGCTGAAAACATCGGTACATTTTCGTCAGAAACATTCATATCTCTATAGTGTCCCTAACAGGTTTTATTTCCCGTGGGAAATGATGTGATGACTTTACGATTGTTTGTAGAAACCGCCACACGGGGATAGATTGTTTTTTGGTATACCGGTTTTCTATTAACTTTTTTGAAGACTTGAATAGGAGTTACATAACAGCGAGTGGTTGAATTCTGCTGCCGACTATATGAAGGTGCCTGTAAAGCATTGATTGTTGAATACAGCATAAAATCATCCCAGTATCCAGCGAAACCTCCCTTTGCGTTATTCCAATCGCCTTCATGCCTGCTCCGAATGTGCACGTATCCGTTGTCTTTATTTCCGCATTTTAGATCGATATTCCCGTTATGTTTCGAATTGCGGATAGTGTAAACGACAGTATTTTCTCTACCAGCGTTGCATAAACCGATTTTTATGGGGTTCAGATAAAGGTTGCTCTCCGGAGTTGTTGACGTTGAAGAATCATGGTGAAGAGAATCTAAGTCCGAAGCTACTTCTCCTGCGAAGAATTTACTTCCTTCAGGGGCAGTTGGAGAGAAAGCTATAATATCTCCTTCTGCATATAGCTCTTCAACCTCTTCTTGATATGCAGATATGGACTGTTCTGCGTCGCTTGCTTCTGTTGAGGGGACATGTATGAGAGCTGAGCTGCGTAATTCCTTAGAGCTGTCAGGGCTGGAAGTGACCGTTCCAGCTTGGGCTAGACCTGAGGAGGTCAGAAGAAGAAGAGCTAGTGCAGAAGAAGACAACACCTTTGTTGTGATTCGCATAGATTTTTCCTCAGTTATCAATGAACCGAGGCTCAATTAAGCCTCGGTTCAAGTCTGTTGAGCTGACATTCAAAATGCAACAGGGTTAGCTAATATTTTCGATTGTTAAGCTCTTTTTTATTGCGCAATCCTATAAATCTCTACAGCCGAAAATCTAACCCCGAATCTTCCAGACCCAAATACATAGGCTCCGGAGCAACCTCAGCAACCGCAGTCCGCAAAGTACTCTCCCCCAGAACCTGCTGAATCTGAAGAACCTGATGTTTCTGGTAACGATTCAATTCATGGCCAGGGACATGATCATAGAACATAGGATTAGTCCTTCCCTCAGCCATCATCTGGAAATACACCCGAGTCTTACCCGAAGACTCAAAGTTTTCTTTCACATCAATCACCACAACAAGAACATCATGACGAGTCTGCAACAAATCTCCTGGTTGCAAATCAGAAACCTTAGCAGGCTCCAAAGCACCAACCACCCCGGCACGTTCCACCGCACACAACGGTTGCCGCACCTGAACAGACTCCTGTTTCCACAGACGCAAAGCCGAAGGCTCCAATACCCCCTCAAGCTCCCTCATACCAGAAACCAAAACAGTCCCATCAGACTGCGGCTGAACTTCCTCAACGTTGAGAATCTGACCCTCATAACCCATCACATCCCCAGTACGCACGCGACTAATCGAACGAGTACGCCAGTTCTGCTCAGCAACACCAGAATCAGGACTCATCTCCACCGTCACCTACGTATCGGGAGAAATACCAGTGGTGACCAACCCGCGCTCCGTGAGAACAGTAATAGCCACCGACTCCGGACTGAGCTGTTTAGTGCGCATCACGTTAAACCACTGCTGACCGTCAATTACCCTGTCCCCAGGACGAATTTGAGCACAAGCAATCCGTCGAGTCTCCGGATGCTCGTTCAACTCTCGACTGTAACTTTGGATCAGTTCTTCCGCACGAGGTACTTGCGTTACGCGCTCCTGAACAGGGCCGCCACTGACTCGATGAATATCCTCTTCACCATCAGTCACCACCACATGCTGATGACCATCTTCATCAGCAACAGTGACAGAACCGGCGATCTCCTCGGTGGTAGGCTCTACCGCCATCACCGTGCCACGAACATCAATAGTGGTATCTGTTGCGCACGTCTTGACCTTCAACCTGCACATCATCACCCACAGCCATCTCAGAAATATCGGCAGCCTCCAAAGCCAACACCGGGCTACTATCGCGGATCGTGGCAGCCAGAGCAATCGTCTGAGCAGCAGCTAACGACTCCACATAACAATGAGCACCCGCCTCAGCTTCTACTGCTAGATGCAGACCATCCTCATACGCCATATGCAGCACTCGACCAGAAACATTGACCCCCGTCACTAGGACGTTTTTCAGGTCAATAAATTCTTCACATACAGAAGGCAAAATCTTCAGATGCGCAGCCGTGATGTAATCTCCTGGTTCAATATCCGCTAGAGTAACACTGCCGAAAGTCTCCAGAACAGCATCACGGTTCACAGCCCACTCAGCACCCCCCAGAGTAGCCTCAGCTTGCTCCGCAGTAAGCACTCGAAACTTCTCCTGCGTCTCCAATGGACGAACATGAACAGTGAAATCTCGTTCGCTCTCGCGCGACACGGCAGAAAGTTCCACCGTCTTCTCCGCGGTATTAACACCAACAACTGTGCCCAACACACGCGGATACACCAAAGCCTCCGCAGAATTACCAAACTCAGTATCGGGACTGTTCGGATCAGCCACCGGCGAAGCATCAACTCCGATTTGAGCCAACACAAACTGACCCACATGAAGCTCCGACAAGGACATCAGACCGCCACCAGACTCACCGCCGCCGCAGACACATCACCATCAAAATCACGAATGAGCACCAAGGACCGCTCAAAAAGATGCTGATGCTCTACCGACAATTTCACCATCGCCAGCACCGTGCCGATACGCTCAATCGTCACCGAGGAATCCTCCCACGCCAGTTGTGGTTCATCCACCAGTGCGTCCTGACTCAACTGTAAATTTTTATACACTTGATCAGTTTTAGCCCGCGAATTATGCGCCCGAACCATCGAACGAGCCTGATTCACTGCCACAGCATTAATCCACTCAGCGAACGAACCGCGCTCTGGGTCAAAAGAATCAATTTTTCGTGTGGCTTGCAGGTACGTTTCTTGCACCACATACTCTGCATCAAGGAAAGTCAAACCCCACTTGCTCAGGTAAGACTTCACTGCCCTACGACTTTGTTTTAGCGCCTCGATACGCTCAGCAGTCCATACCTCTTCGGTTGCTTTGCTCATGATGACATCGTCTCTTTGCCAGTAGTAGGGCGGTAGGGCTCATCAACACCTACGCAAGCATGACAGCGCCCAGAAGCTACTATCGGTGTTTTTTAGCGGGTTAGACATGATTTCCTTTGCAGATGCTGATGAGTGATTTTTCAAAAGACACAATCCGGTCTATTTGTGTTTTATAAAAATGAGGCTTATTCAAAAGTATGCACACACCTCACACCCACCAACTAGACAACGGCCCCACCATAGCGGCAACCTTGAGGATAAATAACCACAAATATTCTCAAACCGCACCAGGAAGAACCGTTGCACCACCAGCGTACAACCGGCCTTACCGCCACGCAATTTGCCGCTCTACTGACAGCCCTGACCAACCAACTCATCTGGGGTAAACCAGGAGGAAGACCACCAGCCCTCACTCCAGCTCAGGCACTCAAAACCACTCTGCTCTACCACCGACACAATCTCACCGAAGAGCTACTTGCTGAAATCTTCACCGTCTCGCAACCTACTATCTCACGGACCATCAACACTATCGAAAAGGCGCTTGCAAAGGTCTTCAAACCTCTAGAACAGCCTTTGAAAATGAGCCTGGATGTACCAGGTTCTTTGGTTGTCGATGGAACTCTTGTACCCACCTGGAACTGGCGTTCACTAGGAAAAACAAATTTTTCGGGCAAACATAAACGAACCGGTTTCAACCACCAAGTCATCTGCACCCTCGATGGCAGGCTCTTAGTCATCACTGACCCGCTACCCGGGGCAAGGCATGATGCTCATGCTTTCAGAGCTCACGGGCTAGATCAGCTACTGGATTCCTCGACTCTGGCCGATAAGGGCTATATAGGCCTGGGGTTAGCAACCCCGACCAGGCGTAAGCCTGGTGTGAAAGTGCCTCAGGGTGTCAAGGATAATAATCGCATTATCAATAGATTACGGGCTGTGGTGGAGCGGGTTATCGCTCAAGTGAAGACCTGGCGGGTTCTTTATTCGGGGTTTAGGCGGCCGTTGAGTTTGTATCGGCAGGTGTTTTCGGTGGTGCGGGGCCTGGTGTTTTATGCGGCTGGGAGGACTTTTGAATAAGCCTCAATATGTGGGGAAATAAAAAACCGGTTATTGCGAACGAAGGAACCAGCCACCATTGAGTGTACTCACATTCAATGCTTGTGACTGAGATAGCTTCATCGAAGTTCACAATATTTCGCCCTCGAATACCGCCGGATATAGCTCACGTAAACGGTTCAGACGGTTGCGACCTGTGCGGTCAGAGACATCAAGAAAACGACCTGCCGCAGCTCCGGTAATCTTGACGCCTTCTTCTATTTGCTCATTGACCCAGCGTGCTAGTTTCTGATCTTCCTCGGGCAGCTCTTCGGCAGTTACCGCAGAGATCGCCTCTGAACTGGTTTCGGTTTCATCGTCAACAACCACCTCAGGCTCAGATTCTGAATCTACTGAAGAAACCTCTTGCGCAACAGAATCCTCTTGCTCGCCCTGTGGGAGAGTTTCTTCGGGAGTATCTGCTGTTATTTCCTCAACAACCCCAGTCTCAGAATCAGAAAAGTGCTGATGCTCCACACGAGGGTTAGCACTGATAGCTGACTGAGCCGGAACAGAAGCCACTGCGCTCACCGTCGGAGATGAGGTAGGCACCTCCAGTAACCTCTCCGCCAGAACATCATCCACTCGTCTCACAGAAGTCGTGCGCTCTTCTGAGCCAGCTTCGGGCTCAGTGTCTTCTTCATCAGGAACAGCAAAAGCCAATCGTGATGCTTCTTCCGTTGCCGCAAAAACCGCCACAGGAGCCGTAGCAGCAATACACGCACCAATCCACGACTGCAACACGGTCTGTCCCTCTCCGACGCTCAAAGCGTGAACCGCGTTAGCGACCACTGAAATCGTGGTGAACGCCCCGAGCGTGAACCAGGTCAGACCCACAGGTTCTTTACGGGATTTATGAATCACCGCAGCCATCGAATACGCCAGAATCGCAATGTCAATAAAAATTGGTACAGCCCATCGCATCCAGGTTGGCAGCCCTACCCAAGCGGCGACATCATGCAAACCATTGAACGAGACCATGAAAGAGGTGAGCCCCAATAGCCCAATCAAAATGACGGTGAACCAGAGGGTTCGGATAGAGTCCGGGTTGATCCGGTTCTGCCTAGTTCTGGGGATATTCTTCACAGGTGTTCCAGTTCTTTGATAATCTGTTTTCATAACTTGGTCTCCTAGAGTGTTGTATCTCGTAATTGCATAAACTGGTTTGACAAGTTTTTTCATGTGGCGATCTGCCGTGCAAGACGGATCGCCACATTTTTTATCCGCCAAACGCTTCATCAACCTAGCCCTGTTCATCTTCACGCAGGGTGGTCACGACCTCATCGAGCGTGATAACCGTGGAATCCACTGCGGTTGCTAGTTGCTCTGAATCTCCTAGCAAGTCCGGTTGTAGGTTGAAGAGTTTGAGCAAACCTGAGCCGGCAAGCAACGTATGCACGACCTGTTGAGCCATCTTCTGCGAAACACTCCCGGGGTCAAAAACTTGCCGATTATTCGCGGTCATAGCTTTCTTGAAGAGCTCTTCAAGCTCGGTGGAGACCTCAAGAATTTCTGGGAAGTACAGGTAATCATCTGGTGTATCTTCACCGCGAGGTAATTCCTCATTGACCGCCGTGATAGTGGTATCGAAGGGGTCAGTGGCTGCTCGTTGAGCTTTTGCAGGGGTAGCTGTTTTGCTCTCTGCGGCTTTGAAAAAGCCAATCCCTAGATCAGCTACGGGCAAGTCCAGTTGTTCATTAGGTACAGCCGCAGGTGCTTTTCGCACGAGCGCTTTGCGTGTGCGTCCATCACGTCCGATGGTTGGCAAGTCTTCGGGGAGAGCTCCGGCTTCTTTAGCTTTTTTGATTTCTTTAGCCACGCTCATATGCGAAAGTCCAACGACTGAGGCAATGGCGCGAGTGGGCATTCCTTCCTTGGCTAGTTGGTTGATGAAGTCACCGCGGCGGTGACGTGGCAGAATCCAGCGTTCTTCACCGATTTCACCGTCCAGGTACGCATCCCAGCTGGTGTAACCCATGGTGAGCCAGATGCGCTGGCTGTATGCCATCACGCACAGGCTCTGCAAGAGTGTGGCTGACTGGGGTAGGTCTTTGGTGATTTGCTTGGCTTGATCGAGGGTGAGTTCGGGGAGAACTTCTACCTCTTCGGCTGGCTCGAATACGGGGGTTTGCAAAAGTGCGCTCATGATATTTTCCTTTGAGAAATGGTTAGGATTGCAAGACTTTTTAGGGGGTAAGAATTCCAGCGAGTCGGTCGGCTCGGTGTCCAGGACATTCTCGCTCAGCCGAGTGCTCCATGTGGTGGACAGGGCAGGTAACGATACGGGGTTTTTGTTGTGACTGTTTATGCTCGATTACTGATTCAGCCAGGGAGGCAAGCTCGTAGAACTCTTTGGAAATGCAGCTGAAGGCGAAGGGTTGAGGGCTTCGGATATCTTGGGTTGCTCGAGAAAAAACGATCTGAATCATTTGAGCCAGCACATCATCATTGATGTGACCAGAATCGAGACCTGAGGATTTTTTGAGATTCATTCGAAGGTCTTGATGATTCACGCCTCGGGTAATTCTGCTGACTGGTGCAGGAGATTTTTTGAGGTTTTCGGTTGGTCGGTCAGTCTCTGAGTTATCCACAGGTTGCTCTTTTTTGACTGACTGACTGACTGATTAGAGAAGTCTGTGCGCGCGTTCCTATTAAGGCGGGAGTGTCGTTTATGTCAGAGTGACACCTAGCCTGTGTCAGATTGACACCTAGCCTCTCTGAAGGTGTCGGAGTGACACCTTGTGTGTTTGCCCCGGAATTACCGCTAAGTGTCAGAGTGACACCTTGTGTGTTTTTGGAGTTATTCACAGGCTGATTTTCTACTTCCACTTCTTCGATGGGAATCCCAAATCGTGCCTGATTACTCTTTTGAAGTTGCTTGAGTGCCTTCATAGTTCGCCACGGAGTTTTAGTGCCCCTATTCCAAAGATGAAGGACAATCAGGTCTGTTTGACGGCCGCCGAAGTCTGCATATGCGCGTCGTTCACGATGAAGCAAATCAGCCTGTTCGAACTCTTTGAGAGCTCGGATGACAGTGGATTTACTAGCGCACGTTTCGTGAATGATGAACGCTACGCCTTTATCACCTTCGTGATCGGGGATGTAACCGTCGTCGTCAGCTTGCCCTGCAAGGAAGCGGAGGATTGCTGTTCATCCTACGGCGCTGTTTTCGAATTCATGGGTACGAGCCCATTCAAGTGCTTTGCTGCTTATAGCTAGGCACCATTATGAGTGGTTGAAAATTTGACGTATTTGGTGAGTTCTTCAATTTCTACACCCATGAAATTAGCAATATTTTCAATCTCACTGGGTTTGAATTCAACTCGACCTCTAAGTCGGGAACTCATCTGAGCCTGAGAAATACCTAGATGTTGAGCTAGGTCTGTTTGGTTGATTTCGCGGCGGCTAACTTTGGCTCGGATGTTGCCCGCGATGGAATCTGCATAGGTCATACTCACACATTATCGGTGATACCGATAATGCGCAATCTTTATTTATCGGCTTAGCCAATAATTTTTCATTTTTACTTGCTATTATCCAGAAATACTTGTAGCTTGAAGGTATGGCAAAAACAATCATCACCCCCGCCGAAGCCGTGGGTAAAGAAGTAAAAATTTGGATGGCTCGAAGAGGCCTCAACCAAGGCGATATTGCTCGAATCCTGGGAGTTACTCAGTCATCCGTATCTGAAAAATTACGTGGGAAAATCGCAATCAGCATTACAGATTTAATTACCATTGCTGCTGCTTTAGAAATTTCTTTAGCCGACTTACTTGGCGAAGGCATCTTAAACGCAAAAATCCCCTCCACCGTTACAAACAATGAAGGGAATAAAGAAGAAGCCCCAATCGGCTTTATACCGAATGGGGCTTCTTACGATGTAGTTGCGGGGGCAAGATTTGAACTTGCGACCTCCGGGTTATGAGCCCGGCGAGCTACCGAACTGCTCCACCCCGCGGCGACTTCTATAACTATACACATGCCGTTAACCTGCTGCAACCTAAAAGCCCCCTTTGTAAGAGACAACACAAAAGCTCCGGGTTCTTCTCTCCTCAGAGAAAGAGAACCCGGAGCTTCATCTCCAGCGGTAGCGCGATATTACTCGGCTACAGCGCCCTCAGCTTCCATAGCCTGCGCTAGCGCCTTATTCAAACGGTCCTGAGCTTCACCATAGGCAGCCCAATCGCCGTCCTTCATCGCCTTTTCAGAATCCTTCATCGCTGCAGAAGCGTCCTTGAGCGCTTGCTGTAGTGACGGCGAATCGGAAGACTCATCCGGTTTATCCGAGGATCCCGTGTCAGCCTTCTTTTCGTCCACACCAGCGTCAGCAGCGGTCTGCGCGCCCGAGTCACCCCCGAATAGCTCGTTCAAAGCTTCTTCCAGCGTGGGCGCAAAGCCTACCTTTTCACCAAACCCAACGAGTACTCGACGCAAGGTCGGGTAAGAAGAATCGCCAGAGGATTGCACGTAGACCGGCTGCACATAAAGAATGCCATCTCCAACCGGCAAAGTCAGCAAGTTACCGTTGGTTACCTTAGAGGCGCCCTGACGCAACAGGTTCAGCTCGGTAGAGACTTCAGTGTCAGAGTTGAAGTTGTTCTGCGCCTGACCGGGACCAGGCACCACAGAGCTTCGAGGCAGCTCAAGCAATGTGAGCTTTCCATACTGATCTGAGACCTCGCCGTCCTTGCCGGTACCTGCATCGCCGTTGGCAGACATAAATCCGTACATGACGTTACGAGTGTTGTCATCGGACTGCTGCGGAATCCAGCTCGTCGTCAGAGAGAAAGCCCCTTGTTCTTCTTCAGGCATCTTCAATGAGAGGTAGTAAGGAGGCAACGGAGTCGCCTGCTCCACAGTGGGATCATTAGGAACTGACCAAACGTCGTCGCCTGCATAGAACGACCCGGCATCGGTCACGTGATACCTGTTCAGTACTTCACGCTGAACCTTGAATATGTCCTGCGGATAACGCACGTGATCCAACAGGCCCGCGCTCATCTCAGAAACCGGTTTTACGGTCTGGGGGAAGACCCCCTGCCATGCTTTAAGCACAGGATCTTGGTCGTCCCATGCGTAAAGGTCTACTGAACCGTCATAGGCATCAACCGTAGCTTTAACAGAGTTACGAATGTAGTTTACTTCCTTGTTGGGAAGGGCAGCGGCAGCACCTGACTGTGTCTCCGAATCGACGGTCGCCTCACCGAGCTCCTGCGACTGCGAGTAAGGGTACTGATCGCTGGTAGTGTACGCATCCACAATCCACACCACGCGGTCATTGACGATCGCAGGATAGGGGTTGCCGTCCACCGTAAGGTAAGGAGCTACCTTATTGACGCGGTCGGTAGGATCACGGTCATAGAGCACCTGTGACTCAGGACGAACGACGTCAGAAAGCAAGATATCCGAAGACTGGAACTTGATGGCGTACGCCAGACGGTTGAAGAAATTACCAATATTCGGGCCGCCGTCACCCTTAAAGGTGTACTTGGCGTCGGCATTTTCTTGATCGTTAGCAGTCTGGGGGCGGTCAAGCTCTAGCGCGTCGTCGCTCTCAGAGCCACCCACAATCGAATATTCGGGAGAGGTCTGCCCAAAGTAGATTCGAGGTTCATAGTTCTCGCTAATCTCGCCGGTTGCTGTAATGCCATCCTGCATAAACTTTGGCTTACCGTCTGCCTCAACCTGGTTCCCGTAAGCGGCAATCACGCCATAGCCGTGGGTGTAGACAACATGCTGGTTAATCCACGAAGAATCAGCATTCTGCGCAGGGTTCAATTCGCGTGCTGCCAGCACGGTGTCATGGGTTTCGCCATTGATTTTGTAGCGGTCCACTGCCAAGTTGTCATCAAACCGGTAGTAGGGGCGGAACTGCTGAAGCTGAGCGAAAGACGCCGATACTACGTTCGGATCCAACAAACGAATGTTAGAAATGGTCTCGCTCTCCCCCTTCAAAGCTCCGGCGTTGGTGGCGGTAGTTGCATCATAATTTTGCACATCAATGTTTTCTAGCCCGAATGCAGCGCGAGTTGAATCGATGTTGCGCTGGATATATTCGCTCTCCGCTGCCTGCTCGTTAGGAACAACTTGGAAGCGCTGAACAATCCAGGGGTATACGGCACCGGCAACTAGCGCCGCAATCAACATCACGGCAATACCGATGACGGGTAGCCGCCACCGGTTGGTCAAAGCCGCCACGATGAAGAACGCCGCAACCAAAACGGCAGCAATCGCCAAAATAGATTTGACGGGGATAATCGCGTTGACGTCGGTGTACATAGCGCCAGCCCATTTACCGGACTGGGACTGAGTAGCGGTGTAACGCTCCAGCCAGAACTGGGCACCGCGCAAAACCAAGTAGAGAGCCGCCAAAACCGCTGCATGCATACGGAAAGCGCGAGTAGTATCAATACTTTTTTCGTTAACTTTGATACCGCCGTAGAAGTAATGCATGACGATTCCGGCAAGTGCCGAAAGAATAACGACGGTGCTCAAGAAAGTAAGAAGCGCTTTCCAGAAAGGGAGGCTAAAAATAAAGAAGCCTAAGTCTCGACCAAATTCTGGATCCTTCTGACCAAATTCTCCACCGTTGAAGAAAAGAGCAACGGTTTCCCACTGGGACATCGCGCCACTACCGACGAACAAGCCAAGAATGAGAGGAATTGCAATCAGCAAAACCTTTCGCATGCTATCTACCGATTGACGGTAGCGATCCATGTTCTGGTTGAACATATCTTGGAACTCAGCAAAAGGATCCTGCCCCGGCACTCCCTGCCCAGGGGCAGTCTGCGAGTAAGGGCGATGGGGACGACGATTCGGCGCTTGAGGCGCCTGACCCTTTTTGTATGCAAAGTAAAGGCTTGCCCACACTGCCGCTGCAGTAATCAGCCCTGCTAAAGCGAAAAGAGCAAGTTTATAGAGGTTTTCTTTGACAAAAACATTCAAGAAACCCAGCTGGTCATACCAGAGAACATCGGTATAGATTTGCGTGCCAAACACAAAGAGCGCAATCAGCACTCCCACTATCACCAGCGTGGTGATAAGAGTGCTGTTTTTTCGTTGTGGACGGCGGGATTGGGGCGGGCTAGCTGCTCCGGTGCTCACATCTTCCTCGAAACTTCAGTGGTGTGCGATTTATATTCGCCGGTCTGACGGTGCCTTGGCACCGCACTTAGGTGTCTATCCATTGTGCCAAAGATAAAGGTGGCATGGGGATTTATTTCTTAATCGCGAAAAGCTTCCTGAAGCAGTTTCACTACCGCCCCAGCGAAATCGCGTTTATCACGCGAAGTGTTATTACCGGAAGAACCCTCAGATTCCTCAGGTCGTTCCCGCTAGCTGGAACACTGAAAGTTATACTGAAGCCATGTCTCATGATGCTCAGCTTGATGCAATTAAAAGCGGGTACACCTTTGAAGGTGCCACAGTAAATCTTGGCGTGGCCCTGAGCAACGGTGAACCTCAGCCAGATGTTCATGTCTCACTCCCCCTTGCCATGATGAACCGCCACGGTCTCATCGCTGGTGCCACCGGTACCGGTAAAACAAAAACCTTGCAGGTACTCGCTGAACAGCTTTCAGCCAACGGTGTGCCTGTCTTTATGGCAGACGTGAAAGGCGACCTCTCAGGAATCGCCGCCCCCGGCGAATCCAATGACAAGCTCGTCGCGCGGACGTCGGCGCTGGGTCAAACGTGGCAGGGCACCTCCTACCCCGCCGAATTCTTCACTCTCGGCGGTGAAGGAACCGGTGTTCCTATCCGCGCCACCATTGAATCATTCGGTCCAATTTTGCTCTCTCGAGTGATGGACCTGAACAGCACCCAGGAATCGGCGTTGTAGCTAATTTTCCACTACGCTGACCAAAAAGAGCTCGAACTCTATAACCTTGCCGATCTTCGTGCGGTCATCCAATTCCTCACCTCAGCCGAAGGCAAAGCCGAGCTGGAGAACCTAGGTGGAGTATCTAAGGCGCCTGCCGGTGTCATCCTGCGTGGTCTGGTCACCCTTGAAGCAGATGGTATGGACAAGTTCTTTGGCGAGCCTGAATTTGATACAGCCGAGTTCTTGCGCACAGCCTCCGACGGCCGCGGCATCATCAGCATCTTAGAGCTGGCTAATCTGCAGTCTAAGCCCCAGCTATTTTCTACCTTCCTCATGTGGCTGCTGGCTGATCTCTTTGAAGATTTGCCCGAAGTGGGCGATGGTGAAAAGCCTAAACTCGTTTTTTTCTCGATGAAGCACATCTACTCTTCAACGGTTCTTCTAAAGCGTTCAAAGAGGCCATCACTCAGACTGTGCGTTTGATTCGCTCTAAAGGTGTAGGGCTCTTCTTCATTACGCAGACACCTAAGGACGTACCCGCCGAAGTTCTGGGTCAGCTCGCTAACCGCGTACAGCACGCTCTGCGCGCGTTCACCCCCGATGACCAAAAGGCGCTGGTAGCAACAGCAAAGACCTTCCCCAAATCTGCTTATGATCTCGAAGAAGTGTTGACGACGGCGGGAACCGGCGAGGCAATCGTAACCGTCATGACCGAAACCGGCGCACCCTCACCGGTTGCCCTCACCCGCATGTACGCACCGCAGTCTTTCATGGGATCGGCTCCCGAAGCGCTCAGCGCCACCGTGAACAACAGCACGCTGAATACTAAGTACGCCACGGTGGTCGATTCGGTATCTGCTTTTGAGAAGCTCACCCAGAAAGCAGAAGCAACGCAGCAAGAGACCGCCTCCGCCCAGCAGAGTCAGGCTAATGATTCGGCAGCAAAAGAAGCCGAAAAGCGTGCAGCTGCTGAAGCTAAAGAAGCCGAGAAACGCGCTAAAGAAGAAGAGCGCGAGCGTCAGAAACGCAACGACGCCGTTATGAGGGTGGGCACCAACATTGCCACTACCTTGGGTCGCGAGATCGTGCGATCCATCTTTGGCACCAAGCGTTCCGGCCGTAAAGGCGGTCTGGGCGGCTTGTTCTAAACCCTGAGCCTATAAGAAATCTCCGCCCGAAAAATTCGGGCGGAGATTTTTTATGCTCTTGTTTTGATGCTTTTACTCAGCGGTGCAGGTGGGGAATGTGGAAGGATCCTCTCCTGCCCCAATCTTTTTCACGGCATCGGCTGCTTCTGTCAGATTGGAAACTTTCACCACGGACAGCCCCTCAGGAATATGCCCTACCACTTCGTCGCAGTTATCTGCTGGGGCAAGAAAAACCGTGGCACCGGCGTCTTTCGCTCCCACCATTTTCTGGGCGATACCGCCAATAGGCCCAACATCGCCATTGGACTCGATAGTTCCTGTTCCCGCGAAGTGAACGCCGCCGGTCATCTTGCCTTCGGTGAGCTCGTCAATGATTCCTAAGGCAAACATCATGCCGGCACTGGGCCCGCCTACTTCTTCTAGACCGTACTCGACCTTGAACGGGAACTCATAGGAGCGATCCAGCGCGAGACCTAGAAGGTAGCGGCCATGGTCATCGCTGCGCTGAGGGGTGATGGTCTCGGTGATTTCTTTACCATCTCTGCTGACGGTGACGGCAAGGGGCTTGTCGCGGTTCTTGTCTAAAATCTCAGCAATTTGCCCATAATTTTCCAAGGTTGTTGAGCCCAGTTTAAGCAAGATGTCGTCTTCTTGAATCTTTCCTTGACTGGGGCTATTTTCAGTCAGTGAGGCTACTTTCAGCTTTTCTTTCACCGGTTTACCCAGATAATTGAGGGCAGCTGCCTGAGCTATCTCCTGAGAATTAGTCATATCCGCAGTGTTTTGCTCAGCTACTTGCTCACTGGTGACGGTGGGTTGGTACAGCAAGTCCGATGGAAGTACCGTGCTGGTTGAGCTTAACCAGCTTGCCAGAGCAGGTACTGCGGTGAGGGTGGTGTTGGGACCACCCGCTACCGACACGGTCGTCATATCAAGATTGCCTGAAACATCATAGGTCTTAGCACCGTCAATTGAAATGAGCTGGTGACCCTCATAATCGCCAATGGTGTTAAAGGTGGGGCCAGGCTCCTCGGTCACGAAATCAACGGGAACCACAAAACCCGCTACCAGCAACAAACCTGTAGCCCAACCTGCAGTGGTGCGAGCAGATGGACGCCCGGTGCGTAACCGGGGTAACAGGCGGGAATTGGTAGATGCGGGATTTGATGAATCGCGGGAAGTCATTGTTCTAGGTTACCGGCTCGCCCAGGGTCCCTCGTAGATTGTGGTAGCGGATTCAAGCTGGTTGTTTGCTGTACGTTTTCATAGCTGTGGGCAAAACATTAGCCAGCACTCAGGCTCGTTGGGTAACGTAGAGGAAAATAATCACCAAAATATGTGGCAAGGAGAGACGTGTTATGGCTTCATCGAACAATTCACACGAAAACCACGACGGCTCCGATCCGTTCGAAGAATTTTTCAAAAAGCTCTCTGAAAATGGCGGGTTCCCTGGGGGTAATTTTGACCCTTCCGCCATGGGCATAGACCCTGACATGATGAAAAACATGGGTAGCATGCCCATTGATCCCGCTATGATGCAGGGTATTTTTGCCCAGGTGAGCGCCATGATGAGTAGCTCCTCGACCGACGAACCGGTGAATTGGGATCTTGCCCGTCAAACTGCGCGTCAGGTGGTATCTGCCGATGGCGACGCCTCTGTAACTTCCAACGAAAAATCAGCGGTTGCAGACGCCACCCAGCTGGCAGATCTTTGGTTAGACCCGGTGACCGCCTTTGAACGCCCCAGCTCTCAGACTGAGGCGTGGTCAAAGTCTGAATACGTAGAGAATACTTTTGGAGTATTCCAAGAAATTGCCGGCCCCATTGCCGAATCAATGTCTGAAGCCATGAATAACTCCATGGATTCACAGCTACCTGAAGAAATTAAATCTCTGCTGGGCGGTCAAACCAATATTCTCTCGGGAATCGGTGGCATGATGTTTGGCGCCCAAGCTGGTCAGTCCATCGGCAAACTTGCGGCAGAGGTAGTCTCCTCCACCGACGTCGGTCTTCCCATGGCAGAGGGACGCTCAGCGTTAGTTCCAGCGGGTATCAAAAATTTCGGCGAGGGGCTAGAAATCCCTGCCCAGGAAGTCATGCTGTATCTGGCGGTCCGTGAAGCTGCGCTGGTACGCCTTTACAAGGCAAACCCCTGGTTGCGCCAAGACATTATTGATTTGGTAAAACGCTACGCCCGCGGAATTCATGTAGATATTGAGAGAATGCAGGACGCCGCTCAAGAGATTGACCCTATGAACCCCGACGCCATGCAGGAAGCCTTCGCTGCTGAAATTTTCACCCCGCAGAATACCGAAGATCAGCAACTTGCCTTGGCGCGTTTGGAAACCCTGCTGGCGCTCGTAGAGGGCTGGGTAACTGTCATTACCGAGCAAGCTACCAAAAACCTGCCTATGGCGGCACAATTGGCGGAAACCATGAACCGCCGTCATGCCAACGGAGGACCTGCCGAGCATATCTTCGCAGCACTTGTGGGATTGGAACTGCACCCCCGCAAGAACCGAGAAGCCGCTAACTTCTGGCGTTCCTACGGTGAAGAACGCGGTAAAGACGCCCGCGATGAGTTGTGGAGCGCTCCCGAAACACTACCTACCGGCGACGAGCTGGATGACCTCGATGCCTACACGAAGCGCGTCGAGATGGTCACCGCATCTGACGACGAGTTCGACGCCGCTTTGGAGAAGCTCCTTTCTGGCGGCTACGACGAAGATCAGGCGTCTGAGCAATCTGAAACGGATAACGCTTCGGAAAACAAGAACTCCGATAAGCCCGACGATTCGGACTCAGATAAGGACTAGCAAGCTTTGGGATAAGGTATAAGGCCAGATCTCCACACTCGGGCACAGCAGTACGGTGAACTGGCTGGGTCTGGCACCAATCGCTTCACTGAGCGCGAGCGAAGCATGCGAGAAGGTAAGTTCACCGTTGCTGTGCGTGCTGGATGCTTATCCCCTTGAATCAACCCTTTAGTTTTTGGAATTTGAGCCCGGCGCTTAAACCTGCCAGATAAGCCTCTGCCTCCGCTTTTCGGGAGTAGAGGCTTTCTAATGCTCTAAAGCGTGCGCTGTGGTTGAGCTCGATAAAATGGCACAGCTCGTGATGTAACACAAAATCAATCACATATTCTGGGGCACCCTGCAAGACGTGGGAAAGGCGGATGCTTCCGCGTGAAGGGGTAGCAGATCCCCACCTCGTATTCTGATTAGTCACCCAACGGATACTGGTGGGGCGAGTCATCTTCGGGAGTCTTTCCATCAGCGCTTCGGCACGAGCTATCAAATATTCATCGCTGGCCCGCGCATCCTGCTGTCTCTTATTCCGCTGACGCTGTTTGAGCAAATCTGGGAGCAACTTTTGAATGTACTCCTGCACCTCGCGGGGGCTGCTGGTTGCAGGAACCATGAGCCGTGCTCGCCCGTCGTCGTCCATGCGAGCGCTCACCGTTTTCCGGCGCCGGGAGGAACGCACCACCACAATCTCCGGCATGGATTCAGTGGCAGGAATAACGCTTTCAGAAGTGCTTGAACGTGGCAAGGGCGGCGCTTTCTAGGGGCAAGCTCAAAGGTTGATTATTTAGTAGGGGGCGCGATGGAATCAAGAAAACGCGAACGGCGTCGATTCGCCCGGCCGCCGGGGGTGCGCGCCCTCGACCAGGAGAAGGTGAGATATTTGCGAGCGCGGGTGATGCCTACATAAAGCAGGCGGCGTTCTTCATCTATTTCATCGCCCGTTTTGGCAAAGGAAATAGGCATGAGCCCTTCATTGAGACCGCAGAGGAAGACGGCGTCCCATTCCAGGCCTTTCGCCGAGTGGAGAGATGCCAGGGTCACACCGTTCATTTTGGGTGGATCCTGGTGCGCCATCCGCTGGGCGAGTACTGCCACGAATTCCGGCATGGTGAAGGGACGAGGAAGCTCGCTGGCGCCGTTATCGTGGGCTTGATCGCGCGCTTTTTCTCGCTCGTTGTGCAGGCGATCTGCCATAGAGACGAGTGCAGCCAACGATTCCCATTTATGGCGAACAGCGCCGGACGCCGAGGGCCCCTTAGCGGTGTACCCCAGGGATTTAAGGATATCGCGGGTGGCTTGGGGCACCGGATCATCAGAAATCGCAGCGGCGGCACCGCGTAACTGGGCATAGGCATTTTTGACTTCGGGGCGGGAGAAAAATTGCTCTGCCCCGCGTAGCTGATAGGCAATACCTTCGTCGGTGAGTGCCTGTTCCAGTGCAGCTGATTGACCGTTCGTCCTAAAAAGCACGGCAATTTCAGACGGCTCGACGCCCTCTTTGGTGATGAGATCTTGAATGTCTTCGGCGATGCCCGCGGCCTCGTCCTCGTCGTCGGCGTATTCGAAGAACTCTGCGGTGGGCCCTGTCCCCCGCTGAGATACCAACTCTAAAGGTTTGGCCCAGGCTCCCGGGGTGGAATCTTTAGCCGGCTTGCGGGAGTTCAGGAGGGTATTTGCTAGTTCAACGACCTGGTGGGTGGAACGGTAATCTCGCACTAGTTTGACGACATTGGCGTTGTCGTAGCGGCGGGTAAATTCCAACAAATGGCGGCTCGTTGCGCCGGTGAAGGAGTAAATGGTCTGTGAGGCATCACCCACTACGCATAGGTCATCGCGCCCGCCTAGCCAGGCGTCCAGTAGCCGCTGCTGAAGGGGAGAAACGTCCTGGTATTCATCGACGACGAAGTGCCGGTACTGCTGGCGGACGGCGGCAGCGACCTGCTCATCGTCCTCTAAGACCCCCACGGTCAGAAGCAGAACATCTTCAAAATCAATAATGTTCCGCTCATCTTTGAGATCTTCGTAGGCTTTGAAAAGGCGGCACATGTTGATGGGGGTGATATCCGAGGGCAAAACGCGATCTGCCAGATGTGGCATGAGGGTGTCATAGGTGTACATATTGACCTTTGCCCACTCAATTTCAGCGGCGAGATCTCGAATCATCGCCCGGTCGGCGCTGATACGCAGGCGCTGAGCGGCCTCGGTAATCAGTTGAGCTTTATGGGAAATGATGCGAGGTTCGGAGCCGCCAACCGCCTGCGGCCAGAAGAATCGGAGCTGCCGTAAAGCTGCCGAGTGGAAGGTTCGGGCTTGCACTCCTACCGAACCCAGTGCCCGCAAACGAACCCGCATTTCATCGGCAGCGCGAGTTGTAAATGATAGAGCTAGGACGCGGGTTGGGACGTATCTGCCGGTAGCAATTCCATAGGCGATCCGGTGAGTAATCGCGCGCGTCTTACCGGTGCCGGCGCCTGCCAACACGCACATGGGGCCGCTGAGTTCAGTAGCAACCCGGCGTTGCTCAGGATCAAGCCCCTGCAAAATCAACTCAGGGCTCGGCGGTGCCTGCTCTGCTAAATTCGCTGAGCTACTGGATGAGTGCGCAGGATTCGGCAGAGTAGACATGAAACTCCTGAAGGTTGTGTTTAAAAGGGCTCTTCCAGTGTAATTTATGCCAACGGTTCACCGAGAAAATTCTCGATGAGCATACGGGAGATTGACGCGCGGGAGGGCAGCTTGATTTCCCCGCTGGAGTGAGCGGTTTTCAGCTCGTGAGCGGTAAACCAGCGTACCGTTTCTATTTCTTCGCCGTCCGCTTGCACCTGGTGGGGGTTAGAAATCTCAGCACGATACCCTAGCATCAGTGAACGCGGAAAAGGCCAGGGCTGCGAACCCAAATACTGTAGGCTGTCTACTTCGCCGTTGCACTCTTCCAAAAGTTCTCTTTGAACTGCGTTCTCCGCTGATTCACCGGCTTCGATGAACCCGGCAAAAGTGGAAAACCGATTCTTTCCCCAGGCGCGTGCCTGCCCCAGCAGAATTCGTTCTTCGCCGTCAAAGGTTGCAGTTACCGCTGTAATAACTGCCGGATCTGTTCGGGGAAAAATCTCTCGACCGGCAGAATTCACACGCGACCATCCCGCCTGAGCCACAACAGTTTCCTGCCCCGTTGCCGGGTCATAGGCTGCTCCTCTGTGCCAGTTGTTCAATGCCACAGCAGCGCCAGCAAGTTCTAACCAAATCTTTAACTCTGCGTCTTGAGAATTCGCTACATGTTCGGCAAGCTCGTGCACCGACTGCCAGTGCCCCTCGGCATGAGAGGCCAGGACGTCGCGGGGCGCTCGTTGCTCTCCGTCGGGTCCTAAGAGGTTGAGATGCTCGGTCTTGAAATCACAGAAGTATTCCCAGTTGCCCGTCAAGGCCAGAACCGCGCTCCCCTCGCGTGTTCTGCCGATGAAAATCACATCAGCTTGGCGCTGCGGCTCTGCTACCCAATGCCTGAGCACTTCAGCTTTAATCATCGAAGCGTTCAGTTGCAGAGGCTTGGATGTCTCATCCACTAAGATTTCGTGCCCCTCTACTGCCACGAGAACCGGCTCCTTCTGGGATTTCTCTGCACCCAGAAAATCCTCTACAAGCTGAGAAAGAAAGCCTGGACGAGCCCGATTTTCACCCTCCATCCGAGGTCGCGTACCAGTCAGAGGCAGATACCCTAACGGTGCAATAGATTCTCCTGGTTCACGAGAATTCGTAGAGTTTTCTTCAAAAATAGGGTTAGATTCCTGCTTCATTGCTGTGACCTGCTGATTCTCTTGTACTCTGGAAAGGTGACTGTTACACCGCTTCAACTTGCCGCTATTGTATCTGCCGGAGTGCCCGGGCTCTATCCTGTTGCCGCGCTCCCCTCTGCTGACGATGCCGTCGATTTTGATTCGGCCATCATTATCGATTCAGCCGATAAGCGCTGGCGGGTCCGCTCTCCCAAGAACCCCGAAGCAAGCGTTCGTTTAGAAGCTGAACACGTAATTCTCCAGTCCTTTTCCGCCGGTTTGCGCGCGCGCCTTCCTTTTCAGGTGCCCACTATTGTCGGCTCAGTGCCTGTCGATGGTATGCAAACTTTTATCTATACCCACATTCCCGGTAGCCACTACGACATTGACGAACTGGCAGAAATTTCCTCTCATGCCAAACCGGGCACCGAAGATTTAGCAACCGCGCTGGGGCGCATAATTGCCACCATTCACGTAATGCCCACCACAATTATTGAAGACGCCGACCTTCCGGTCTACACCTCCGAACAGTTGCGCCAACGCCGTCTCACAGAACTCGAACGAGTCGAAAAAACCGGCAAAGTGCCCGCCGGCCTCATTCGCCGCTGGCGAGAACTGCTCACCGACCCCCACATATGGAACTTTCGACCGCGCGTCATCCACGGGGATCTCAACGAAGATAACCTGGTCCTCAACCAGAAAAAAGTCACCGAAGTAACCGGCTGGTCCGAAGTATGTGTGGGGGATCCTGCCATGGATTTCTCCTGGCTTCTTGCCTGCGAAGACCGTTCCTTTAGCGACCGGGTCATGAACGTCTATACCGAACAGATGCCGCAACGCCCCGATAATTCTCTGGCGCTACGCGCGAATCTTTACGCCGAATTTGCCCTAGCCCAATGGTTGATACGTGGTATCGAATTAGAGGATCAGGCGATGGTCGATGAAGCATTTGCCATGCTCCATCAACTAGAAAATGATCTGCGCAGAGTCGGAGAAATCACCGACGATAAGACCAACTTCGCGCTGAGTCCAGATGATAAACCGTCAGGGTCGGTAGCGGCTCCCTAACTCATCATTTTCTAAGTATAAGAGGTAGGTTTAGCGTTTTCTACGCTGAGACGCTTCCCCCTGTTGTCCAGCCTTGTACGCTCGACGAATCAGCCTCTTCAACGATTCTTCGTCAGCCAGATGTTGCGGTCGCACTGTCTTTGCCGCCCCCACGTAGAAGAAAGTGGCAAAAACGTCCTCAACTGGGATGTCATTCAACCGGGCAAAAGCCAACCGGTACAGTGCTAGCTGGATGGATTTAGCCTCCATCTCAGAAGCACGAGGAACTCGACCCGTTTTCCAGTCCACCAGTTCCCACGTCATATGTCCCGATTCATCAATGTGGCGATAAATAGCATCTACTCGCCCCCGCACCGAAATACCTTCAACCGGGGTTTCGAGCGGAAATTCCACTGCCCACGGTTGCAGGTTTGCCCACTCGCTCGCCAAAAAGTTTTCCCGTAGTTGCGGTAAATCTAAAGAATCATCAATGTCATCGTCGGCAAACTCTTCATTTCCCATATCTAGCATTGCGGAGTGCTCAAAATGGGACTCCACCCAGGCATGAAAAATGCTACCCTGACGGGCTGCGATGCCGGGACGCTGCGGCATCGGTCGTATCAAATTACTCACAACAGCTTCTGTGTTACTTTTCAACGCCACCAGCTGCGAGGCGCTGAGATGAGAGGGTAGCTCAAACTCGCGATACTCCGTTGGTTCGTTGAGCAGCGCCAGGAGTAGCTCGGTTTCTTGACGCCAATCCTCAATGGAAGGCCCGTCCAGCTGGGTTTGTTCTCCTCCGATGACAGCTGGCGAGTCGCCCTCCTCCGCAGAACCACGAAGGACGTTTTGCGCGGCACGGGTAAGCCTCGCTCGCCGGGAAACCGCCGGGTCGCGAAGAATATCTGTGGTCATAGATTCACCTGCAGAGGGGGAAGTATTCTCTGAACTATGTCCTGCATCATGAGCCAGATCCCATTCTTCTTCGTTCTTCCACTGAATAATTTCGGGCCCGTCCAGAGGGTCAAAAGGCCATAGAGCGGTGGTGAGCGACGCCGATTGAGGATTCTCCTCCCCTATCTGAGTTTCGTCCAAGGTACGCAGCATCAACGGCATGTCGCTCGCAGGATCATGCTGGGGACTCAATTGTGCTTCCTCAGCCAGTTCCTCCCAAAATTCAGAAGCTTGCACAGGCTTACTCGCGGTCCCTTTCCAAGCTGCCGAGCCCAGCATCAGAAGAGTGCGAGCGCGCGTGATACCCACGTAGGCAAGACGCCGTTCCTCCGCAGTACTGTGTATCAGGGCTTCTTCTTTGAACTGCCCTATATATGCCTTGAAATCAGTGAGGTTTTCGTGGTCGGGATTCCACCCGGGCAAAAAGTTCTTGTCCCCGCGTAGAGGCCAGGGAACAGTCTGCGAATTCTGGGTCCAGCGCGCGTCTTTTGTCAGGGGAAAATCGCCTTGGTAGAGCCCTGGAATGTAGACGTGATCCCATTCAAGACCCTTCGAGGCATGCACCGTCAGAATCTGCACCGCATCATGACGCGGCTCTTCAGCAGCCATTTCCAGCCCAGATTCTTCAGCAGCAGCGGCGTCCAACCATGCCAAGAAACCGTTAATTCCGCTGGCTGATCCGCTCGATGCGGTCAAGCTGAAACGAAGTATTCGTTCGTCGTCTTCAGTCAGCTCATCGCTGTTCTGAAACGCTGCCGCTCCTGCATGTAGGGTGGCGTTGATGCGCGGAGCGCTCATCGCATACTGAGCGGCAACCTCGTGGAAGGCATCTAGATTTCGACGCGCCTCATGGTTCCCTCGCCCCGGCTTAGCCGCCAACTCGATATCGAGCAGAATTGTCCGCTCGATTTCTACCAGCAAACTTGAAATATCATCTGCCATAAATTGGCGAAGATAACTGAATTCTGCAGCAAGTGCCTGAAGCCTTTGCAGACCCACCTCGGTCAGTGAACGACCTCGGACCGACGTCCAGCCCGGTTTCGGTAAGGTTTCCAGCGCTTCAATCAAAGAGGAATGATCCGTAATATCCGAAACGGTCTCCCTCGCCTGCCTTGCCTCTTCTTCTGCCCGTTCTTGCTCACTCAAGTCGGCAAAAAGGTTCTCCGCGCGCCCTTCTCGAATAGCTTTCTCGCGCTCGCGTGCAAGGTGGGTGGACCAGTCGGACAATGCCAGCAGGTCAGATAAACCGAGTCGCCAGCGGGCACCTGCCATGAGACGCATCAGGGCATCCGAGCGCCCCGGGTCAGCAAGAACTCGCAGGACAGAGACCATATCGATTACTTCAGGGGTATCCAGCAAACCTCCCAATCCAACGATTTGATAGGGAACACCCAACTCTTCACATGCCTGGCGGATAGGTTCCATCATGGCGCGTTTCTTACACAGCACTGCCATAGTGGGCATTTCGGTCAGAGGACGGTGAGCATGATGGGCTCGTTCCTGGGCTATTTTCTCTACCATCGAGCGAGCCTCTTCTTGGTCAGTGAGGTAGCGGCCCATCAGCACTTGTCCGACGCCCGGTTCTGGTCTGGCCACCAAATCGGGTACGTCCACCTGGTGAGGTGAACGAACCCATGCGGGTTGCACTTTGAGCGGATCAGCTACCCGGTTAGCCGCATGAAGAATTGCCGTGTCATTTCGCCACGCGACGGTCAGATAACTTGCGGTGGTGTCTTGGGTGGGAAAGTAGCTGTAGAAGCTAAACAGCTGGCCGTCGGATGCCCCGCGGAAACCATAAATGGATTGCTTGGGGTCGCCCACCGCCATGACCGGATGTTCTTCGCGCCCCTTTGTTCCGCCAAACAAATCGGAAAATAACTGCATCTGAGCATGGGACGTATCTTGAAATTCGTCCAGCAAGACCACCTTGAAACGATCCCGCTCCGTGGCACTTGCCTGCGGTATCTCGCGGGCTATACGCGCAGCTAACGCCACTAAATCGCCATAGTCCATAACCTGCATTTGCTTCTTCAAGCGAGAATACTGCTGCACTAAAAGAGCATAGAAAACACGGTTGTGAAGCCTTTGTACCAGTTTGTTCCGCTCGCTCACAGCCCCGGGTTTATCGATGTTTTCTAATGCGGCAATTTGCTGCTGGCACCATTCAATGATGGTTTCGGGGTCAATGAGGTGCTCGGAGCACTCCCCTGCCAGTTGCATCACGCCCTCGATGATGCTCTTTTTCGACGGCGGATCAACCGGCAACAGTTTGGGATCTACAAACTCAACCAGCTGTGCGACCAGCTGCCATGCCTGTGCGCTACCCAGCATCTGCGCATCCTGTTCAATCCCCAGTCGCAGACCGTAATTCGCCACTAACGTATTGGCATAGGAGTGGTAGGTGGAAACACTGGGATCTGAAACCGGGGCATTTTCCTCATTCTGCGGAGTACGCACCATGTCTAAGCGGCGTAGCTGTTCCAAGCGCATACGCATACGCTCCCGTAGTTCACCGGCGGCTTTGCGGGTAAAGGTGACGCCCAGCACTTGATCGGCTCGAACTAATCCGTTGGCTACAAGCCAGACCACACGATCCACCATGGTCGCCGTCTTACCCGATCCGGCGCCTGCCACGACCAAACGCGGGGTGAGGGGGGAGGCAATAATCGCTGACTGTTCAACTGTAGGGCGCGGACGTCCCAGAGCATCGGCAATTTCTTCGGGAGTATATAAATGTTGTTGCATCGTAGACCTAATTCTGAGTGACCTGGCGGCCGCGGTTGCACAGCGGGCAGATATCGGGAAGTTTGCATTGAATGCCGAAAGAACTGCTGGAGGACGACGTATGCCGTGCCTCCACATGGTTGCCCGCAATCAGTTCGGCCGCTCGATTAATGAGTTCAACAGCCCAAGTGCTTGAAGAAGTGAGAGCCGGTTGTTCTTGCTCTATGTACGTCTTGGTATCTCTACCTAGTTGAATGAGGAAGGCTCCACCGGAAAGTTCCTGAAGACCCTCGAATTTCAGCTTGTTGGGTAGCGATAGATGGTGCTCGCTAAAAGCTTGCGCCATGTGCTCACCTGCGCCAGCTTCCAATGCAACCTGGTAAGAGGCGAGCTGAGGGTGCTTCTGCAGGTCAGCTTTGGTGGGCTGGGTGGAGCCTGTTTTCAAGTCAATAATCACGAATCTGCCCAGCGAGTCCACTTCTAGTCGATCCACTCGTCCGCTCAGAAGAGCATCCCGCGCTGGCCCGGGAATGAGTACACTAAAGGCACCTTCAACACCCACCAGTTTGCGCCCCAGCGTGGAAAGATCTGCGGTGTACTGCGCAAACTTTCGCACCATTGTTTCCGCACGCTCTATCACCTGCGCTGACTCCCACGTATCTGGCAAGTTCAGTTGTTTGATGCGCTGGTGTAATTCATCGAGTAGTTGATGCCGGGGAGCATCTGGCATGTCTTCAGCAAGTTCGTGTACCAGAGTACCGAGTGTTCGCGATAGGTCTGTGGCCGCCTCTGCTTTGGAAGCGGAAACAAACCAGTCCAGAGGTGAGCGGTGAATTTCGGCTACCCGGGACGGTGAGATGGGAATTGGCTCGTTCTCCCCGAACCCTGCGCCAGTTGAAGAAATCGGTAGCAGACCCCACCAGGTAGCAGGGTGAACACCGGGTAGGTGGGCTCCCGCTGTTTGGGCAGGATCATTGAGCCGATGCAAAATTTCAGTTGCCGCCTGTGCTCGGTGGAAATCGTCGTCCTGTTTTTCTGCCCACTGGCGAAGCTCAGCGATGAGAGCGCGCAAGGTCATAGGACGCCGCACTTCTACGTTGGTGCGCTGCCCCTCTGGAGCTGGCGCTACCATATCGAGAAATTCGCTCGGTGCGTCATCAACCGAGGAAACCGCAGTACAGATGAGGCGTTCGCTGGCGCGGGAAACAGCCGTAGAGAATTGCCGTAACTCATCGTAGCGGGTATCTCGTATTCGATCGCCGATAGAGACAGTCGCGGCTGCTTGCGGACCCACATCAAAAATATCGGTGAGTTGCTGGGTATTCAGTAAAGAACCACGAATGGTGGTGTTGGGCCAGGTGCCCTCTTGCAATCCGGCGATATAGACAGTGTCCCACTGCCTCCCCGCTGCGAGTGCGGGGGTAAGGATCTCAACGGCATCGTAAGAATTTGCCCGCTGAGCTAGGGTATCCATCGGCAAATCTTGGGAATCAATGTAATCCAAGAACTGTGCGGCGGTGGCACCGGGCATCTGGTCAACGTAGCGAGCAGCTGCCTCGAATAATCCGAGCATGGCATCTAAGTCGCGGTGCGCGCGGTCGGCTCCTACTCCTTGAGAGAGGGCTTGTTCTCGCCAAGGTTGGGCAAGACCCGATGCCTCCCACAGCGCCCAGAGCACCGTTTCAGCCGTTCCACCTTCTTGTTGTAGAGCTTCGGTTCCCGCCGCCAAAACATTGCTGATTCGACGTGCAGCAGCTCCGGCATTTCCCGCCGGCAAGTTGCTGGGGTTCAAGAGCGCTTCCACCAGCAAATCATCGCTGGACCGTGTTCCTCCGGCTCGGAGTTCTTCGGCGCGCAATCTCTGCCTGAGACGGCGTACGTCCATGGGAGAAGCACCTCCCAAGCGGGAGGTCAGAAGAGACAATGCAGTATCAACTCCCCATCCTTGAGCAGGGCGCTGAGTATGGGTTTCTTCTTGACCAGGTTCAGTTTCATCCTCAGACGAGCGCGGAGAAGGAGCAAGAAGAATCAGCGAAAGGGCATCAAGGAAGGGGCGCACCGCGGGTTCATCACGCACAGGTGTGAGCGCAGAAGACGTTTGCACGGGAATACCTTGCCCCACCAAAACCCGTTTGATACGAGAAACATCCGAACCATTTCGGACGATCACCGCTGAACGCGAAAAAGCTTTGCCTCGGTAAAGATGATCTTCCAAAAGCATTTGCGCTATCAGACGTGATTCATGCTGGGCTGTTTCGACTGTCAACCCTTGTACGATAGGGCGATTGTCCTGGGACTTTTCGGGGTCCAGCAGGGTGCCGTCGTCGCCTAAATTCCACAGTGCCTGTTCCTGGGTATCACCCACCGGTTCGGTGAGATCACGGCTATGCCGTGCCTGGGCGACGACGGGAATGCGGGTTGCTACCGATTCCCAGGAGCGCGCGATGTCAGGAGGCATTCTATAAGAAACATCGAGCATGTCTCGGTGCGGGTGATTCAAGATATCTTCAAGCTGGCTCGCGAGAGTAGGACGGGCGCCGCGGAAACCTTGAACTACGGTGTCGGTGCATACCGTCACGCTAAATACAGGGGCAGGTTCTGCTGAACTTTCTGAATCTGCTAAGACGCGCAGAAGGCGAAAAATAGAGGGCGTAGCCTCCTGCATATCGTCTACCAAAACCAGTTGCAGTTGAGCACGTTCGGCAGTTAGGAATTCAGGGTTTTTCAGGAATGTTTCCGTTGCCTGATGAATCAATGCCGCAGGGTCAAAAGCGTTGGGCATCCGTAGGCGGCGTATCTGCTGATATTCAGTATATAGTTGCGCCGCTGCCGCCCATTCTGGATGGTCCCAGTGCTGGGCTAGTTCTTTGACGTGCTCGGAGGTGAGGTTGTATTCGGCCATGCGGTCAAAGAAATCGCGTATTTCGTGGCGGAAACCCCGTGTTCCTAGAGCTTCATGTAAATCCACGGGCCAGAACACTGCTAGACCTTCTCCCCGGCTATGTCCGGCGAGAAGCTCGGCAATCATGACGTCCTGTTCTGGACCGGAAATGAGTTTGGGAGAGAACTCTAGACCGGGCAGGATGCCTAAAGCATGCGCTCGTCGGAGAACATCAAAGGCATATGCCTGCCAAGCGCGAATCGGCGCGGAAGACATGGTGGTTTGCGCCCGGGCAGTGAGTTCTTCGCGTATGCGAGTAGCAGATTGACGGGTGGGGGTGAGTATCAGCAAAGAGGCGGGGTCTGCGCCCTCTGAGAGAAAGCGGTGGGCACGCTCTATTATGCCCTCGGTCTTGCCGGTTCCTGGTGCACCGAGGATGAGTTCGTGCTGGGGCAAACCTGATAATTTCTGGTTCATGTTGTGCGCTCTATCCTTCTCTCTTCTACCCCTGTTTTCCCTGCAATTTCTATCTGCTAGCAGGCGGGTTCTTCAAGACTATGTCAGAACTATGGCAAAGACGACTGACAAGATAAGTAATTTTTCCCTTCATGACAGCAGGAAATCTGAGAATCGAAGAATTTTCTCAGAAGTTATATAGTCGTTCCATGACTGCATGGACTGAGCTACCCCGCGCCACCTTTGACTTAGAAACCACTGGAATTGATCCCTCAACAGCCCGTATCGTGACGGCGTCGCTGGTTTTGGTCAATCCCGATGGCACAGTGCTGCGTTCTGGCGAGTGGCTAGCCAACCCCGGTGTAGAAATACCGGAGCAAGCCGCGGCAGTTCACGGAATCACTACCGAATACGCCCAAGAACACGGGCGAGATGCCCGCGAGGTGGTCTACGAGCTGGCAATGGCTCTCGGCGGTCTCTTTCATGACGGCGTGCCCGTTATTGCATTCAATGCCGCCTACGATTTTTCGGTGCTTCATCACGAGCTCAAACGCTATGACTTCCCTGAGCTCACCTGCTATCCGGTACTTGACCCTTACGTCATCAATAAACAGGTGCACAAGTTCAAAAAAGGTAAGCGCACCCTCGAAGTTCTGAGCGCCGAATACGGCGTGAGTTTGGAAAATGCTCATACCTCTAAGGACGACGCGATGGCGGCAGAGCGGTTGCTTGCAGCGATGGCTCAGCAGTATCCGCAAATTATTGTAGATGCTCAGTCTTTGCACGAAGAACAAATAGGTTGGGCACGCGCTCAGGCTGCTGAATTTCAGGATTATCTGCAGCGCCAGGGAAAGAACGAAGTTATCGATGGTTCATGGCCTGTGCGTACTGCTAGGTGAGTAACATCGCGTTTACACGCGACCTGCTTCTGCTCAATGGATGCCACCATTGAATCGATTCTGATTCCATTCGAGAGGGATTATTGTGGCTGATTCGTCTATGGTTCCGCCCACCAATAGCATCTATCTAGGGTCCACCCGCTCCCAGCACGAGCATCTCGTGGCCCAATCAGGTGTTGTGCTGAAACTCGGGTTGCTCCTGTTGAAGTCTGGAGCGAGCGCCTACCGGGTCAAAGCATCCATGGCACGGCTAGCTCGTGCGGTGGGTTTGGAAGAGCATCATTCGCAGGTCTCTTTTACCGAAATTACTACTACTGCGTACTCTACCGGCAATTTTCGCACTGAAATTGCTGAGCAACGAGTCATGGGCATTTCTGCCTATCGGATGGATTTACTCAGCGATTTTGTCTCAAATCTACCCGAGAAAATTTCCCCTCAAGCAGCTTCCGCTGAGATTGATCGGATCGCCACGCTCCCCCATCTCTATTCAAAATTTTGGTTGGCATTGGCTGCAGCTTTCGCGTGTGCAGGCTTTGCTTTCCTTAATGGTGGTGGCTTGGTGGGGTGCCTTGTAGTTTTCGGTGCAGCTGGCATTGGTCAGTTGATTCGTACCCTTTTGATGCATCGCGAGGTCAATCATCTGGCGATTTGGTTTGTGTGTGGTGTAATTTCAGCAGGAATCTATAGCGGTACGATTGGTGTCCTTGCCTCAGCTTCACTGATTGCTCCGAACCATATGGTGGGCTTCATTTCTTCCATTCTTTTCTTAGTGCCAGGTTTTCCTTTGGTCACAGGTATGCTCGATCTTGCCCGCTTCGACTTTTCGGCGGCGATTTCACGGCTCACCTATGTTGCTCTATTGCTGGTGAGCGCATCCGCTGCAGTATGGATTCTGGCGTTCCTCTTCGAGCTCCCTTTGGACGTCGCCACCCCAGCGCCTATGACCCCTTGGATGCGTTATTCACTCCAAATGGTTGCTTCGTTTATTGCAGCCTATGGTTTCGCCATGCTCTTCTCAGCGCTCCCCTTTGCCTGTTTATGGGCAGGATTTATAGCGGCGCTAGTTAACCCAGCTCGTCTATTTCTCACCGAAGCTGGTTTGACGCCGCAGATTTCGGTTTTTCTGGCCGCGCTCGTCGCTGCTCTTCTGGCTGAACTCATCTCACCGCTCCATGGGCGGAAGTATTCCCGTATTTCGCTCTCAGTGCCTGCTGTTGTCACTATGGTACCGGGGGTGATGTTCTACCGTTCCATGGCGTATCTTTCTAACGGTAATCTCACGGATGCGATTTCCGGCATGGTTGATGTTTTTCTGATTTTCTTAGCTATTGGTAGTGGCTTAGTAATCTCCCGTTTTGTCACCGATGAGAACTGGCTTTTCAACAGAGATCTTCAAAAAGTCCGCACGTATGATTCCCATGCTCATTTACGCTAATGATGCGGTGAGAAGACGACGCCCCGGCACTCTCTGGTGAGAATACCGGGGCATCGTTATAGAGAAAATAGTCTCTTACTATTGGTGTTAGGCGGTAGCCTGAGCTGCTGCCTCTGCGGCATCGGGAAGCGCAGCAATGATTCGATCCATCACAGCATCGGTATGAGCCGATGATAAGAACCACGCCTCGAAAGCGCTCGGCGGTAAGTAGACGCCCGCGTTTAGCATGGAGTGGAAGAACGGCGCATAGCGGAAAGTCTCAGAATTCTTGATATCCGCGTAGTTATGGACGCCGTTTTCAGCCGTACCGAAAGCCACCGAGAACAGATTTCCAGCAGTTTGAATCGAATAATTCAGCCCCTGGGCATCGAAGGCTTCGACAATCGCTTGCTGCAGTTGGCGGGATTTGGCATCGATGCTCTGATAAACCTCAGCGTCTGCCGCCTGCAAGGTAGCCAAACCTGCCGCCATCGAAATCGGATTACCCGAGAGCGTACCAGCCTGATACACCGGGCCGGTGGGAGCAAGATACTCCATGATTTTTCGTTTACCGCCCAACGCTGCGATGGGCATACCGCCGCCAATCACCTTTCCGAAGGTGAAAATATCGGGAACCCACCCGCCGTCGTCGGGTGATGCAAAGCCCCAATAGCCAGCCGAAGACACGCGAAAACCGGTCAATACCTCGTCGAAGACCATCAGCGCGCCATGCTCTTGGGTAATCTCCCGCAGTCCGCGGTTAAATCCCTCGGCAGGGGTAACTACACCCATGTTGCAAGGAGCTGCCTCGGTAATGACTGCGGCAATCTGCCCCTCGTGAGCGGCAAAAGCTGCGCGGACTGCATCCAAATCGTTATAGGGCAACACAATGGTTTCAGCCGCGGTAGCCTCCGTTACGCCTGCCGAACCGGGCATTGCCAAGGTAGCCACGCCCGAACCAGCCTCGGAGAGCAAGGAGTCAACATGCCCGTGGTAGCAGCCGGCAAACTTGATGATCTTATCCCTGCCGGTATAACCGCGTGCCAAGCGAATCGCCGTCATGGTAGCTTCCGTACCGGTAGAGACCATGCGAATCTGATCGATAGCGCCGGGCAGAACATCGTTCATACGGGAAACTACCAGCTCAGCCAGACGAGTCTCAGATTCGGTAGACGCACCAAAAGAAAGACCGTGCTCCACGGCAGCATGAACCGCTTCAATAACGCGCGAATCCTTATGCCCTAACAAGCTCGGGCCCCAGCTCATAACCAGATCCACATAATTACGGCCATCAGCATCGGTCAGGTACGGCCCCTGCGCCTCCACCATGAAAGCAGGAGTACCGCCTACAGAGTTAAAGGCGCGAACAGGGGAATTCACGCCGCCGGGAATTACCTTTTGAGAGCGGGCAAATAATTCTTCAGAAACAGTCACAGGTCTAAATCCTTTTCGTTAGGTTTCTGGGGATAAGTCTAATGCGTAAGAAATCGGGATGGGGACAGTAAGGCTTCCTCCAGCGGAATAAACCAAGCAAACGTACGCCCGTTACTTCAACCAGCCAGCGACCTCGGTAGCGTAATAGGTCAAAATCATGTCCGCCCCGGCACGTTTGATGCCGCTCAGCGATTCGAGAACGATGCGCTCGCGATCCACCCAGCCATTGGCAGATGCCGCCTCGATCATCGCGTACTCCCCCGAAACCTGGTAGGCAGCTACAGGAACTGGTGAGAAATCTGCTACCTCGCGCACGATATCTAGGTAAGCCATAGCAGGCTTGACCATCACAAAATCGGCGCCTTCTTCAATATCGAGCTGTGCTTCTAGAACGCCCTCGCGGCGGTTTGCCGGATCTTGCTGGTAGCTCTTGCGATCGCCGTCCAAGGATGAACCCACGGCATCGCGGAAGGGGCCAAAGAATGCTGAGGCGTATTTGGCGGAGTATGCCATGATGGCGACGTCGGTGAATCCGGCGTCGTCCAGTGCCTGACGGATGGCGGCGACCTGCCCGTCCATCATGCCCGAGGGGCTCACCATGTGGGCACCAGCTTTCGCTTGCGCTACCGCCATTTTGCAGTATGACTCTACCGAGGCATCATTATCCACTACCGTATTTCCAAATTGGTCGGTGGTGAGCGGACCACAGTGGCCATGAGAGGTAAATTCGTCGAGGCAGGTATCAGCCATAATCACGATGTCGTTGCCAAACTTGTGCCGGATAGCGGCAATTGCGCGGTTCAGGATTCCGTCTTCAGCCCAGGCAACGGAGCCTTGATCGTCTTTATCTTCATCGAGAGGTACACCGAACAGGTCGATACAGGCGATACCCGCGTCGATAGCGCGACTCACCTCGTCTAAGACCGAGTCAAGAGTGTGCTGATACTGCCCGGGCATAGATGCAATTTCCTGGGGTGACTCGATGCCGTCTCGAACGAAAAGCACCTGAATAAGGTTGCGAGGGGTCAGCTCAGTTTGAGCGACTAGCGAGCGCATTGCGGCTGTGGTGCGCAGGCGGCGAGGGCGGAAGGGAAGTTCTAGGTTTTTCATGGTGTTCCTTTAACGAAAATTCTGTAGGAAGAAAGTTAGCGGGTCAGGTGTAGAAGGGTATCGCAGGCTGCGGTTGCAAGGTCTGAAGCAGCTGGGCTGGCAGGTACGGTGGCGGTCAGACCCAATTCGACAGCTTGGAGGGCGGTTGATTTTCCAATGGCAATGAGATGGGGGAAATTCTCTCGGCTACCCTGCGGCGAAGTCACCCATCCTTGATAAAACGCCCGGAGTAACGAGGGCGCTGTAGCAATCAGAATTCGCGCAGTGGAATTATCTGCCGAGGTACGTCCCTGAGCTACTTCTAAAGCCTGATTGAGCGAAAGCGGTTCGTACTCCCCGTAAGACTTTGAGCCCTGTACGAGCGCCGATTCAGCGGGAAAGTCCCGCATTTGATAGACGGTGGCGACATCAACCCGGTGTCCTAGCGCTTTCAGTCCTTCGCGAAGTGTTGGACGAGCGTTGGCACCCTGTACGCACAAAATACGTTGGTTCAAACCAGCAGATGCTGGCCACTGTTGAATCATGTGCTGAGCATCTTGGATATCGGGAATGAAATTCGCAGTAATGCCCAGTTTTTTTAGTTCAGCAGCAGTACCCTGTCCCACGGCGGCAATCAATGTTTCCGGGGGAAAGGGTAGAGCTTGAGAAGCTATCAGTTGTTCAAAGGCCCGTACTCCATTGCGACTGGTAAACGTGACCGCATCAAACTGCCCTTTCAAACTCTGGCGGAGCAACTCGCGGGCTACTTCCCGCGCATTCTGGGGGATAAGCTCTGCCTCGTGGAGAGGTACGCAGAGCAGCTCAATTGCGCCAGAAGGTGAAGACAACAGGGATTTCCCTACCCCCTCGAGGAGCTCATCAATGAGCTCCCCAGCGGCGGCAGGTGTTCTCGTCACAAAGATTTGTGCAGATGCAGTCATTAGAGGGTCAGATTTGCCAGGCGGGCGGCGCCCATGGAGAGAAGTTCATCAGCAAGTTTTTCTCCCAATGTTTTCGCGCCATCCGCCGATAGATCGGAAGTGGTTGCTTGGTGGCGTAGGGATTCAGAGCCGTCAGGGTTTGCTACCACTGCGTCTAGGACGAGTGTTTGCTCCTCTAACCGCGCAAAAGTTCCTACGGGAGCTGCGCATCCGGCTTCTAAACGTGCCAACAGAGCCCGCTCGGCGGTCACTGCCCAACGAGTAGGCGCATGGTCGACGGCGCGAATTGCCTCTGCCAGTTCAGTAGCTTTTTCGACGTCGCTCTCGCGCACCTCCAGCGCCAGAGCGCCTTGACCAGCGGCGGGGAGCATCTGAGTGGGATCAAGATAGTCGGTAACTGTCTCTTCAAAACCCAGACGGCGTAAACCCGAGGCCGCCAGAACCACCGCATCGCAGTCCCCGGCAGGTGTGCTTTGATTTCCATAGGATTCGAATCCTGCTACGCGCGCCAACCGAGTACCCACATTGCCGCGAATATCTACAATCTCGATATCGGGTCGGATCAAGCGCAATTGTGCTGCGCGGCGGGGAGATCCGGTTCCGATGCGGGCACCAGCGGGTAGTTTCTCTAAGGTCAACCCGTCGCGAGCAATCAGAGCATCACGGGGATCTTCTCGCTCCGGAATCCCCGCAACGACCAGTCCGGGGCAGGGAGCAGTGGGCAAATCTTTGAGAGAGTGCACCGCAAAGTCAACCGATCCGTCGAGCACGCGGGTACGTAGGGTTGCTGCGAATACTCCGGTACCACCCATCTGAGAGAGGGGGCCGGTCAACACATCGCCCTCGGTGCGAACGGTACGTAGTTCCACCTCAAAGTTGCCGGCTGCAGCGATTTGATCAGCTGCCATTCCCGATTGGGTGAGGGCAAGAGCAGAACCGCGCGTTCCTAGGATAAAGGTCATGAACGCGCTCCTTCTGCTTTATCGGCACCTGTATACGTAGCAATGGTAGGCTTCTGAGCTTTTGCTCGTGCCGATACGCAACAGTCAGGGTTGCAGGCGTCAAACCACCCAGGGGTGCCGCAGGCACTGGTTCTCAATTCATCCAGCTCAGCGGGATTTTGCGAAGGGGCAGAAGATGCCACACGCTGGCCGATGAGTTGGCGCAACATTTCAACGTACTCGGGGTGGGTTCCGGGAGTCGGTGTCCGTGTTGCCACAAACCCCAGTTTTTCGCAGGTGTCCAGAGCCTCGGTGTCCAAGTCCCACTTGACTTCCATGTGGTCTGAGACGAATCCCAGCGGCACCAGAACCACGCCGTCCACAGTGCCTTCTAGCGCTTCGAGGGCATCGTTCACATCGGGTTCAAGCCAGGGCATGGACGGCGGACCGGAACGAGACTGGTAGACCAGCTCCCATTCCACGTCCTTCAACAGCTCAGGATGTTTTTTCTCCACTCCGGCGAGCACCGCGCGAGCAGCCTGCAGATGTTTTTCAACGTAGGCGGAGCCACCTTCGTAGTCGACGCCGCGAGGTCCCGCTTCATTTGCCGCGCTGGTGGGTATCGAGTGGGTGCAGAACATAATGCGAATCTTGCCGTTGCCGGCAGCTTTTCGCTCTGCCTGCTCCAGCCGGGCGCGCACGTCCTGTAGTCCTTCGATAAGACCGTCTTCGAAAGGCGCGATGAAACCGGGGGCGTCAAAATACTGGCGTACCTTATCGATTTGTAGCTTTCCTTCGAGGCCCAGCTCCTCTAAGGCAATACCGTAATCCTCGCGGTATTGGCGGCACGATGAATATCCCGGGTAAGCGCTGGTAGCCAGTACCAAGATTTTGCGCGCGCCCTTGTCGTAGGCCTCTTGAACTACGTCTTTGACGTAAGGCTCCCAGTTTCGATTTGCCCAGGTTATGGGCACATCGGGACCTTTTTCAACGAGTGCCGTTTGTAGGGCTGCCAGGAGCGCACGGTTCTGCTCGTTAATCGGCGAGACTCCCCCGTTGGCACGGTAGTGAGTGGCTACCTCTTCTAGACGCTCGTCGGGGATTCCTCGCCCTGCGGTGACGTTGCGCAGAAAGGGGATAACGTCCTCTTGGCCTTCAGGGCCGCCGAAGGAGGAAAGAATAACGAGGTCGTAATCCCGCGGTGCCTCAGAGCGCACACGGGTAAGGTTCTCTTCCCCATGGAACACCTCCAGGTTCTGCTCATTCAGAACGGCTGGCCCGTTGGTTGCAGTGTTCTGGGGGTCTGTCCGATTCGGAATAATGTCGGTGGGAAGTTGAGTCATTTAAGCAAGTACTCCTGCCACTTCACTGGCTTCAATGCGGCGACCAGTGTAGAACGGGATTTCTTCGCGGATGTAGTGGCGTGCCTCTGTGTTGCGGAATGAACGCATCAGGTCTACCAGCAGAACCAGTTCAGGGGATTCGAGGGCAATGAGCCATTCGTAGTCATTGAGTCCGAACGTTGCGATGGTGTTGGGGAGAACTTCGCGGAAGTCTACGCCCTTCATGCCGTGATTCTTCATGATTTCGCGGCGCTTTTCGGGGTTGATGGTGTACCAGTCGTAGGAGCGAACGAAGGGGTAGACGCAAATCCAACGCTCTGGGGCAATACCCTTGGCGAAGGATGGGGTGTGGTTGTTAGAGAATTCTGCATCGCGGTGTACGCCCATGGTCGACCAGACGATTTTGGTGCCGGAGAATGCAACGGTTCGGCGGATATCTCGGATAGCTGCCTGAAGGTCTTCGGGGGTTGCGCCGTGAACCCAGACCATGACGTCGGCGTCGTTGCGCATCGCTGAGACATCGTAGAATCCGCGTACGGTGACGCCGTTGGATTCAAGGCGTGCTACAACCTTGTTCAATTCTTCGGTGGCAGCTTCAGAGGATGCGTTGTCCGCAGGCTGGGTGTCACGGGCAAAAACGGTGTGAATGGAATAGTGGAACTGGTCATCGAGCTCGGCGGTTTCGCCGGGTCGCTGACCCTGAATCTTTCCGTGGGCATCTTTAGCGGTGGGCATGGATGCGCCGTGACCGTGGCTGTATGCGTGTGCTTTTTCCTGCTGTGACATGGTGTTCTTCCTTTTCTGCGTCCCAGTTTGTGTTGAGCTGGCACGCGGCTTCTGTCTGGAAAATAAAATCTTTAGTCGGCTGATGTTGCGTCAATAAATTCGTGCATGGTGCGGCGGGTATCTGCGGTGACGGCGGCTAGCCCGTTGCCTGATAACCAGGCGCCCACTGCGGTAACGCCTTCTAGATCCTGCAGTGAGTTGCGAAACTGCTGTACTTTTTCGCGGTGTCCGGGGCGCATGGTGGGCAAAGAGCCCTTCCATCGCACTACGTCAGCCCCCAGTAAATTGCCCCGGGTGATGCTGACGCCCAGTAGCTTGCCTGCATCGTGCATTGCCAGAGTGATGAGCTGGTCATCATAGAGGGAAACTTCGCGCAAAGGTCCGTGGTCGTTGCCTCGTCCGTAAGACAGACGCACGACGTGTTTGCCCGGACCCATTTCCTCTGCAATCCACTTCCACTTGGCAGTGGCATGGGTTAGCGCTTTGGCGCGTACGGTGGCTACCTGATCGCTGACTAGCAGACCGGTGCCGCGGGGGCGAGAATCCAATTCTGGCTGCTCAATGGCGAGGGTAACCAGAGCAATTTCGTGCCCTGCTTTGACCTGGGGAATGGTGGAAGCATCCAAATGGGATCCCAGGATTCGCAAGGTAGTGGGTGCATCGGTTGCCATCACTAAGTATTTGCCGTGAACCGGTGCAACGCGCTCCCCCAGCTGGGGTGCCCTTTGTAGCAGGGTCCAACCGCCTCGATCGGGGTCACGGTCAACGGCGATGGCATCGTAGCCGGTGAGGATACGCACACGGCGGCGCAGAACATCACGCACCAAAGCCTCAGAGAGCTGGTTCATACCTCCTACTAGGCCAGCAACCTGGGATCCAGCCGGAGAGGCAGCTCGCAATGATGCCGAAGCGGCGGCAAGCGAACCTCGCTGGGCGAGCGCTGCCTGCAGACCGGGGATAACGCTTTCAATTTCGACTTCATCGGGATGGGTCGATTGGACGCCGGTGGTTACCGGCGCAACGAGTCGGTCAACAACCTGCTGGCCCATACGCTTGCGAACAAGTTCACCCAGAGTCTTAGCGTTGGCGCCCACAGACGCAGGGAGTAGCTTATCCATCTTGGCTCGTCGAAGACCAGCTGATGAAAGAATTTCCCGGATTGAAGGATCGCTCAAATCGCCAGGAATACCCAGAATTCCCGTGCGAGGAGCCGGGTGGGCGCCGTCTTGCAAGTACAGCCATGAGCCGCCGTCATAAGGTGAGCAAATCTTATCTTCAATGCCCAATTCGGTGAGCAGTTCCGCAACATCAGAGGTGCGGGTAGCAAACGATTCAGCCCCCGAATCGAGCACGTGCCCATCTACCTCGTGTGCGCCTACAGCACCACCGAGATGAGAGCGCTTTTCAACGAGAGTAACGCGCAGCCCCTTCATCGCTAGTTCACGGGCAGCGAGCAAACCGGAGATGCCGCCACCTACCACCACCGCAGATTCGCGGTGAGTTCGTCGGGAGTCCATAGCCATTATTGTTCAAGAATGCTTTCTACTCGTGCTGGGTAGTTTGGGTGTGAATATACTCCACCAGGCGGGTCAGGACGGCGGGGTCGGTGCTCGGGGGTACGCCGTGGCCCAGATTTACCACGTGGGTGGGTGCGCTGTTGCCAGCTGCTAGTACCTGATCGGTGTGCTCGCGCAGAGCGTCCCAACCCGATGCCAGCAAGGCAGGGTCGATATTTCCTTGCAGTGGAATCCCTCCGCCCAAGCGCTGCTCAGCTTCGGTCAGGGATAGGCGGTAGTCCACTCCAACGACGTCAGCGCCAGCCTCGTGCATAGCGCCGAGTAACTCAGCAGTACTCGTGCCAAAGTGGATACGTGGGACACCGAATTCTTCAACCATTGCCAAAGCATCCGCAGAGTGTTTCTGAACGAAACGCCGATAATCCGCTTCAGATAGTGAACCTGCCCAAGAGTCAAAGAGCTGCACCGCAGACGCGCCGGCTTCTATCTGAGCGCGAAGGAACTGGCCTGAGGTGCGTGCCGCCCACTGCCCCAGGGCTTCCCATGCTTCGGGTTCAGCGTGCATCATGGTTCGTGGGCGCAGGTGGTCGCGGGAGGGTCCGCCTTCCACCATATAAGCGGCAACGGTGAAAGGAGCCCCAGCAAAGCCAATCAGCGGGGTATCTCCTAGTTCTTTGACGGTCAGCTCAACAGCTTCGCGAATAGGATCCAACGCAGAGTCTTCAAGTTCGGGAAGGTTCTTGATCTCTTCCAACGTGCGAACCGGAGTATCGAGTACTGGACCGCGCCCGGGCACAATATCAACGCCAACCCCGGCGAGCTTCATAGGAATCACGATGTCAGAAAAGAAGATGCCCGCATCCACGTTGTGTCGCCGCACAGGTTGGAGGGTAATTTCAGCTGCCAACGAAGGAGTCAGGCAAGCATCCAACATCGGGACACCTTCGCGAACCTTTAAATATTCAGGAAGTGAACGCCCAGCCTGACGCATGAACCACACGGGACGATGCGCGCTCTGCCGCCCGGTCAGTGCTCTCATCATCGGAGAGTCAGCGGTTCCACCCGCTCGCAAGGGGTGATGGGCAGGCAGGTGCTTCAGCTGCTCGTCGGTGAGCAAGTTACGCTGGCGAAGTGATGAAGTCATATGTTCTATTGTGCCAATAAATTCTGGGTGTTTTGTCTACACTCTGTCATTTATTTGTGCTCGGCACGGTAAGTAGCGCGCATTCCCCGCTGAGTCCAACCCATTCGGGGTATCTCATTCATGAGTTTGACCTCAGCTATTCGCCAAGGTAGCTCAGACATGTTTATGATATTGAAGTCGTGACTATTTTTTCTCTCGTAGCATCTCACCAAACTGTCGATTTGAGCACCGTGGCACATCTAGCCAACGGTGCTAGTTCACTTGATGCCTCAGAACTCGATGTAGAAACCCGAGGTTTAGTGGTTCTCTCTACCTGCAATCGCCTAGAAATCTACGGGGAAACAGCTCAGGATTCTGTGGCGACGGACCAAAAAGCAGAACAAGATGTCGCCGAAGTAGCCACCGCGATTTTTGAAGAACTCTCAGCGCTATCGTCCTTAGATTATTCGACCGTTGAATCAAGTTTTGACGTCTTTTTCAACGACGCTGTAGCTCACCATCTCTTCACCGTTGCCTCAGGTCTTGAATCCGCAGTTGTGGGAGAACGAGAAATCACCGGCCAAGTTCGCCGCGCCATCACTGCCGCTCAAGAAGAGGGCAAAGCCTCTGGAAATCTTGTGCGGCTTTTTGACAACGCAGCCAATACTGCCCGACGAGTAGGACAGCAAACACTCTTGGGCGCTCGCGGACGCTCGGTGGTCTCTGTTGCTTTGGACCTTGCCGACGACGTCGCCGAGAAAACGTGGAAAGACCGATCGGCTTTGGTTTTTGGTACGGGTGCCTATGCAGGTGCCACCGTTGCAGCCTTGCGAGATAGAGGTTGCCAGAATATTACGGTATATTCCTTCACCGGCCGTGCAGCTACTTTTGCCCACAAGCGTGGGGTAAAAGCGATTGACGGCGCTTCTTTGCCTCAGGCGCTGGCTAGTGCAGATGTCATTATCGGGTGTTCGGGTAGCTCTGATCCGCTCAGTGCCGATGAAATTCCTGCGGGAAAGCGGGTTATCCTCGATCTTGCCCTCACTCGCGATTTCGCCCCCGAGGTAGCCGACCTCCCAGATACAGAACTCATTACTTTAGAGTCTGTGCGCTTGGCAGCCCCTGAAGAAATGGATAGTTCCGTGCAGCTTGCCCACACAATAGTGGACAATGCTGTTGAGGAATTCCGCATTAAACAAAAGGCGCGCACTGTAGATGCTGCTATTGTTGCTCTTCGAGAGCACACCATGTCCATTCTCGACTCCGAGTTAGAGAAAGTTCGTGGACACTTTGGGTGTGGAGGAGCTGCTGATCAGGTCGAATTCGCAATGCGTCGCATGGTCAAATCCCTTTTACACACTCCTACGGTCAGAGCACGTTCGCTAGCCCAAGAAGGCAGAGAATCCGAATATATTGCGGGTCTCGAAGCACTTTACGGCATTGAAGTTTCGCAGTCTCAAGAAAAAGTCGTCCGAGATATCCCTCAGGCAGACGCGTCTTAGAGTATGGCATTCATCAATCTCACACGTAGATAATTTCGCACCTTAGATACGTCAGGACACACACTTGAGCGCACATTTCGAGAATCAGTCCGAGCCCACTGCCCTCAGCGGACTCTCCGCAGAACAGGCAACCGGTGGAATTCGCCTTCCTAAAAAATTACGACGTCAGCAGTTAGTTTTTTCAGCCCTTCGAGTTTTTTCCTCCCAGGGTTATCACGTCACGACCATGAACCACATTGCGTCGGCAGCAGACGTCACCAAGCCAGTTCTTTATCAGCACTTCAAATCAAAGCGCGATCTTTATCTTGCCGTTCTCGATGAGCAAATTGATGATCTCATCAAGCGCATTGTTGAGCCTCTCTACCGCACAGAAAATAATCGTAGCCGCGTAGAGGGTGCCCTCAGCGCTTTCTTTGAGTTCATCCGCACCAATCCCCAGGGCTACAGGCTCATTTTTGAGTCTGATATTCAAAGTGACCTTGCAGTTCAAGAATGCTTGGACAAGCTCTACACCTCTATCGCGGGGCATATCGCTGGCATTCTGGGTCCCAACGCCGGTCTGCCCATCAAAGAAGCAGTCCTGCTGGCACGAACGCTTACAGGCATGGTTATTTCTGCCACGCAACACGCAATTAGCCAAGGTGCATCCACCGATGAGCTCGCTCAGGTGGAGCAACTGGTGTTCCGCTTAGCGTGGGGCGGCATTTCTATTATTGACGAAGATTGGGAATAATCGAGATCTCAAAATTTGCTCTGAGTGATATTCGAAAAATCACAGGGGCGCTCCCCCTAGACTAAATTCAACGCAAATATTTTTCGTTGAAGGAAACGGAGTAAAAGTGGAAATCAAAATTGGCGTTCAGCATGTCCAACGCGAAATCGTTATTGAGACCGAAGAGTCAACGAATGACATCAAGGCAAAGGTATCCCAGGCTTTGCAGGATAAGTCAGTTCTAGAGCTAGAAAATACTAAGGGTGCTATCACTTTGATTCCTGCCGAGCAGATTGGTTACATCGAACTCGGCGCAGAGACCAAGCCTCGTATTGGCTTTGGATTTTCCGAATAAGAATTAATAAAACCCTGATGAAGCAGTGAGAGCGTGTTGCCGCTCTCACTGCTTCATTTTTCAATTTGCTACTATGAGAAGTGTTATCTGGTTGCCCGGTCGTTGGACGGCATATACCATTTTGAGACTCTCCCCGTTGAGAGCGTACTTTTTACGATCGGCTTCTCCACTCGCGTCCTGTCTATCCCGGTTCTAAAACTGGCGGATTTCAGACAGTAGATGCACCTATATTTTCAAGGAAACCTTCGTTGACTGAAGAAATTAAGACTTTTGCCGATTACGGCTTACGAGAAGATATCTGCGAGGCACTAGCCGAACGCGGTATCCTTTCTCCTTTCCCTATCCAGGCACTCACCCTTCCCGTCGCTCTTGGCGGCCATGACATTATCGGCCAGGCGAAAACCGGTACAGGTAAGACCCTCGGTTTTGGTTTGCCAGCTATTCAGCGAGTGGTTGGCCGAGATGACGCCGGTTGGTCCCACCTCAAATCCCCCGGTGCGCCTCAGGCACTCATCGTGGTCCCTACCCGCGAGCTTGCTATTCAGGTGGGTTCTGACCTTGAAGCTGCGGCTAAGAAACGCAACGCTCGTACAGTCACCCTGTACGGCGGTGTGCCTTACGAATCGCAGGTTAAGGTTCTGGATGAGGGCGTCGAGTTGGTAGTGGGCACCCCCGGTCGCCTGATCGATTTGCAGCGCCAAAAGAAGCTGAATCTTTCGCAGGTCAAGATTGTAGTTCTTGACGAAGCCGATGAAATGTTGGACTTAGGCTTCTTGCCCGATGTTGAAAAACTCCTGGCGGTCCTGCCCGAAGTTCGCCAGACTATGCTGTTCTCAGCCACTATGCCCGGCCCCGTAGTAACTATGGCTCGCCGCTACATGACCAAGCCTATGCATATTCAGGCGTCGTCTCCGGACGATGAGTCTATTACTAAGGCATCCATCCGCCAGGTGATTTACCGTGCGCACCCGCTGGATAAGGACGAGCTGGTCGGCCGCATCCTCCGTGCGAACGGTCGCGGTCGCACCATCATTTTCTGTAAGACCAAGCGATCGGCCGCGAAACTTGCCGACGAACTTAACACCCGCGGATTCGCCGCCGGCGCCCTTCACGGTGACTTGAACCAGGGAGCGCGCGAACAGGCTCTTCAGGCGTTCCGTGATGACCGCGTTGATGTTCTCGTGGCAACCGACGTCGCCGCTCGCGGTATCGACGTTGATGACGTCACACACGTCATCAACTTCCAGTGCCCCGAAGACGAGAAGACCTACCTGCACCGTGTGGGTCGCACCGGACGCGCGGCGAACAATGGTACCGCAGTCACCCTGGTGGATTGGGAAGATGTCCCCCGCTGGTCGCTCATCAACAAAGCACTGGAGCTGGGCGTTCCTGAGCCCGTAGAGACTTACTCATCCTCCGATCATCTGTTTACTGACCTCGATATTCCTGAGGGCGTCAAGGGCAAGTTGCCCCGCGACGAACAGACGAAAGAAGGCCTCTCTCAGAACCACTCAGCCGGGCTTCGGAGTAATAATCGCCGCAACGAGCGCGTTGGTTCTCGCCAAGGCAACGGCAGGAACCGTAACCGCTCGGAGCGCCGTGGCGATCGCCGCCGCGACGGCGAGCAATCCGCACAGAACGAGAAGTCCAATAATCGCCGTCCTCAGCGCCGGCGCGCTGATGGGGATTCCGCGCAGAAAACGGCAGACTCTCGTGAAAAATCGGTAGAGAAGTCTTCAGATGGCACGCGCCGTCGTCGACGTCGCCGCAAGCCCGCGGATAACAAGGGCGAGTAAGTAGTTCTTGGCGGGGAAGGAGCAGGTGATTTCACCGGTTCCTTCCCCTTTCTATCTACTGGGTGAAAAGGTGGAAAGTTTCCGGATGCATTGAACCGTGTGCCGATCGGTGGTGTTTTCACCCAGACGGTTTGGCTTGCCAGCACCGTGATAATCAGATGACCCGGTTACCAACAAGTCATGCTCGAACGCTATGCTATGTAACCATTTCTGGTCTTCAAGTGAATTATCGCGGTGATGAACTTCTAGCCCGGCAAGTCCCGCATCAATCATTTCTTCGATGAGCTCTGCAGAGGCAATGCGGCCTCGACTACGAGCGCGCGGATGCGCCATAACCGGTACTCCCCCGGCGGCACGTACCAGCCGTACGGCTTCAACCGGATTCACTGCATAGTGCGACACATAGTAGCGCGATTGTGGGGTGAGGATGGAAGCGAAGGCTTCTGAGCGGTTCTCCACAGCACCGGCTGCCACGAGAGCATCAGCTATGTGGGGTCTGCCTACAGTGGCTCCCTCACCCGTTTGTTCCATGACGTCGTCCCAATCGATAGGATAGTCTTCGCTCAGAAGAGTCACCATCCGCTGGGCACGGTGAATGCGGGATTCGCGGGCACGAGCAATTTCCTGCAAGAGTGGCTGATAGGTGGGATCATGCAAGTAGCTGAGCAGGTGAATGCTCACGCCATGCCCCGCACAGGAAATTTCCATTCCCGCCACAAAATCTAGTCCTAGTTTTTGAGCGGTTTGATCTGCTTCAGACCAGCCAGCTGTGGTGTCATGGTCGGTCAGCGCAAAGCCGTCTAGACCTGTTTCAGCAATTTCCTGAACCAGATCTTTGACCGACTGAGTACCGTCTGAAATTTTTGAATGCACATGCAGGTCATAACCCATGCCTCTATCTTAGGTCGCTTGCACCCATAGCCAGAAGTGAACCGGAGATGATAAGCGTTACCTGCCGTATTAGAGTTAAAACCATGAATACTTCTGAGAACAATTTTGAAATAGATGATCAGCCGCTGGAAGAGCGTGTTAATAATCGCTCGCAGCCTCCTAAATCCCATGCTTTTACTGAGTTTATTAGTTCTAACTGGGCACCGAGCAACCATCAGATTCCCAATCGTGCTGAGGTAGCCGATTTTGCTGCAAAGCGCCGTCGGGCTATTTCATTGAAGTTCCCCGGTGAGCGTTTGGTTTTGCCTGCGGGGCCTTTGAAAGTTCGCTCTAACGATACGGATTACCGCTTCCGCCCCCATTCTGCTTTTGCACATCAGACGGGGTTAGGTACCGACCATGAGCCCGACGCAGTGCTGATTTTTGAGCCTGTAGAAGAAGGCGCTGGGGATAATGGTTCGAATCATGAGGTGACTCTTTACTTCCGTCCTTTGGCGGGGCGAGATACCGAGCAGTTCTATTCGGATCCTCGATACGGTGAATTTTGGATTGGCCCCCGCCCCACCCTTGCTGAAATTGAAGCTGAGTACGGTGTGAAGTGTAAAGATCTTTCCGAGCTCGAAGTTGCTATCACCAAGAATGCCGGAAATAAAGCGCTCGGTGGTGTTCAGATTCGACTGGTGCGCAATGTCGATTTGAACATCGACGCGCTGGTGGATACCTCGCGGTATAACACCGGCGTTGATTTGGAACAGGCAGATGCCACCGATGCTGTGTTGACCGAAGCGCTTTCCGAGGCTCGTTTGGTGAAGGACGCGGTAGAAATCGATAATCTACGCCGTTCGGTAGCGTCTACCGTTGAAGGGTTCGAAAACGTTATTCGAGCTTTGCCTCGTGCGGTAGCGCACCGTCGTGGCGAACGCGTTATCGAAGGTGCTTTCTTCACGAAAGCCCGCGAAGAGGGCAACGACTTGGGTTATGACACCATTGCTGCCTGCGGTAACAATGCCACCGTACTGCACTGGATTCAGAACACCGGTGCAGTCGAAGAGGGCAAGCTAGTACTGTTGGACGCCGGTGTTGAGGACGATACGCTGTACACCGCTGATATCACCCGTACTTTCCCCGTCAACGGAAAATTTTCCGAAGTTCAGGCAAAGGCTTATCAGGCGGTGCTGGACGCTGCAGATGCGGCATTTAAGGCAGCAGTTCCTGGCAATAAATTCCGCGACGTCCATGCTGCAGCGATGAATGTTCTCGCCTCCCGCCTTGAGGACTGGGGGCTTCTGCCGGTCAGCGCCGAGGTCGCTCTTTCGGACGAGGGCGGGCAACACCGTCGTTGGATGCCGCACGGCACCAGCCACCATCTAGGGCTGGATGTGCACGACTGCGCGCAGGCGAAAAAAGACCTCTACTTGGATGGCACTATCGAAGCGGGTATGGTCTTCACTATCGAGCCCGGTCTGTACTTCAAAGAAGAAGATCTTTCCATTCCAGAAGAACTACGAGGTATCGGCATTCGATTGGAGGACGATGTCCTGATTACTGAAGCAGGCAATGAGAATCTTTCCGCTGCGTTGCCTCGTACGGTTGAAGAAATTGAGCAGTGGATGGCAGAGCTAGCTCAATAGAGCAATCTTGCGTCCGAAGACAAGAACAAGGCCCATCACCGCTCAGGTGATGGGCCTTGCTCATGAGTTCAGCAGATAACTGTTCTACAGTGTCTCTCAATCAAGAGAGGTCATAAGTTAGGACTTGCGGGAACCGTGGTGTTCCGAGGGCTCCTCTGGGGCAGATGAAGCAGGTGCGTTGCGTACGGAATCCTGAACCTCTTGAGAATCCTCTACCTTCAGACCGTATCGTTGAGGACTCTGCTCTTCTCGCACCTTTTCGATTCTCTGTTCAGAATCGTCCGGGCGCATTGGTTCGGTGCGCACCATCTTGGCGTACTCTTCGGGGTCGTCAATGCGTAGCCCAAATTTGCCGCCGGCGGGCGAGCCGTCCCTGTTATATTCGGGGCCAACAAAGGTGGTGGGATCTGCTTGTTCATGGGAGTGCCCCTGAACTACAGATGATGGTGTTCCCGATGCGGGGGTATTGGGGTGTGCTAGCTGCGGGCGGAAGTTCTGGGAACGGACGCCCAGTACTTCACGAGCCTGTGCCGCTACGCTGGGATTGCTCATCAGCGAAAAAGCTGTAGGAATCATTTGCTGGCGCATCTGGAAGGCGCCGTTCTTGTTCCCCCGAGAAAAAGAGAGAATGCCAAAAATCATCCAGATGGCAATGCCCAAGGGTACTGCGGAAGCAAGATGCGGCAAGACAGATGTGCCGGTCACCAATGCGGTCACCACGCCGATTAGAGCACCGAAGGTTGCACCGCTAAGCGCTGAGCTCAAAGCAATACGTGGATATGACAGCTTGCCTATAAAATATTCAACTTGTTTGAGGTCATGCCCCACCACAAAAAATGCCTGGGCAGGTAAGCCTGCGCTCGTCAGACGCCCCATCGCGGCATCCAGTTCTGCACGAGAAGTAAAGTTTTGCACCAGCTCACCGCGGGGAATTTTGCCGGCTTCTGGAATAACGGGTGTTATCTGTTGCTCATTCATGCACTTTATTTTTCCGTGTTTACCGCAAAGATTCCTAATAATTGCCCAAGGTATCGCAACAGGCGAAAAATTGAGTAAATTTTGACTCCTTGACAGGGAAATCTACTCGTTTATCTCACACTTTTCTCTGGGACTCCCGATTTGCCCTCAATATCCCCTAATCTTGAAAGGGTGAGTACTACACCGAACAAAATCTTTATTGCCCGTCTACTCGGCATGGACGTTTTTGACCCCCTGGGTGATCGTCTAGGACGATTACGCGATATTGTGGTGCTCAAACAGAGTTTTGGTGCCCTTTCCGCGTTGACAGGAACCGCTGGACAAAAGGGCAAAGAGCCCATCGTAGTGGGCATCGTGATTGAAGTCCTGGGTAAGAAACGAATTTTTGTACCTATGACCCGCGTAACGACTATTGAATCTTCGCAGATTATCTGTACCGGTTTGGTTAATCTCCGCCGGTTCGAACAGCGTGGATCCGAGGCACTGGTCGTTGCTGAAATTTTTGACCGCAAGGTACGACTGACCGACGGTTCAGGTGAAGCAATGGTTGAAGATGTTGCCATGGAGCAGCGCCGGAATGGTGACTGGTTCCTCTCCGAGCTCTTTGTCTCTCGCGCCCACGAAACCGGTGGTCTGCTGCGCCGTCGTAAAGATACTCTGATTGTGGACTGGAATGAAGCGATTCTCTCCACCGATTTAGAACCCCAGGCTGCGACCGCGTTCGTCGAAAACCATGCAAACGCCAATCCTGCGGACTTGGCAGATGCCATCCACGAGATGAACGACAAGCGCATGGTCGAAGTTGCCCATGAACTCCAAGATGAGCGCCTAGCAGACGTCTTGCAGGAACTTCCCGAAGATGACCAGGTGGAAATTCTTTCTCACCTCGATGTGGAACGCGCCGCCCAGGTTCTCGAGGAAATGGAACCGGATGACGCCGCCGACCTCCTCAACGAACTATCCGATGCTCAACGTGAAGAACTGCTGCACTTGATGGAACCAGAAGAAGCAGACGATGTCCGTCGTCTTCTGGAATATGAGGAGGGAACCGCAGGTTCGTTAATGAACCCTGTTCCAATTATTCTCTCCCCTGAAGCTACCGTTGCTGAGGCACTGGCGCATATCCGGCAGGAAGAAATTTCCCCCGCGATGGCAGCTGCCGTCTTGGTAGCCCGTCCCCCGTTGGAAACCCCCACTGGTAAATATCTAGGTATGGTTCATATGCAGCAGCTTCTTCGCTATCCGCCCAGCGAGCTGGTGGGAACACTTTTGGATTCCTCCATCGAACCGGTCTCCGATATGTCTTCTCTTGCGGAAATTTCCCGCATCCTCGCAACGTATGACCTCACCATCATACCCGTCGTCAACCAGCATGACCGATTAGTCGGTGCGATTACTATTGACGACGTGTTAGACGCTATCTTGCCCGAAGACTGGCGAACCTATGACGATGGAACTCCGATTCGAAAGGTAGGACGCCGTTTTGAGTGATAAGAACCGCGACCGTTCCTCCACCGATGAACACCTCTCCCAGCCCCAGGCAGCTCGTCGCAAGTTTGCCTTCTCGTCGAATCCCGATAGCTTTGGTCGCGCCACTGAATCTATTGCGCGATTCATGGGTACTCCCACCTTCTTGCTCTACATGACGGTCTTCTGCGGTCTCTGGCTGGGGTGGAATACCTTGGCACCTGAAGAGATGCAGTTTGACCCCCGTTCATTGAACTTCACTCTGCTCACGTTGATGCTTTCTTTGCAGGCATCCTATGCTGCCCCGCTGCTCCTTTTGGCGCAGAATAGGCAGGACGACCGCGACCGCGTGATTGCCTCACAGGACCGTAAGCGCGACCAAGAAAACCTGGAAGAGACCCAGTACCTCACCCGTGAAATTGCCGCTTTGCGCATTGCTTTGCGCGAGGTGGCCACCCGCGATTACGTACGTAGCGAATTGCGCGACATCATGGAAGAACTACAGAAAATTCAGGATAAGCAGAATCAGTTAGATCAGTATGTGCCGGAAGCACGAGATCCACTGACCGGTTCTGTAGCTATCGTGACTGAAGAATCGCGGAAGAAGAAAAAGGTTAAGGATGTCGATGAGAGCGAGCACGACTCCCCTAACCAATAGCCTATTTACCGCAGCAACCTAAGGATAATCCCGTGTTAGACGAAGCCCTGTTTCAAGCGCTGGCTGAAGTATATGACCCCGAGTTGCGCAAACCCATCACCGAATTGGGAATGGTCGAATCTGCGCAAGTTCAGGGTTCCTTAGCTCAGGTTTCAATCCTGCTGACCATAGAGGGGTGCCCGCTTCGCTCCACCATCGAGACAGAGGTACGCCAGGCTGCCCTGGGTTTAGATGGAATAGAGCAGGTAGAAGTCTCTGTGGGCTTTATGAGCCCCGAGCAACGCTCGGCATTGCGGTCTTCACTGGGTCATACTAAAACCAATCCTTTCGCTGTCAAAGAATCATTGACACGCGTTTTTGCCGTCGTCTCGGGCAAAGGCGGGGTAGGTAAATCCTCCATGACCGCCAATCTTGCCGCTGCTTTTGCCGCGCAGGGGCTCAGCGTGGGTATTGTAGACGCCGATGTTCACGGCTTCTCGATTCCTGGTCTCATGGGTATTACTCAACCACCCACCCGAATGGACGATATGATTCTCCCGCCGGTCGTTGAGGTACCTTCGTCTGCCTCCCCCGTTTCAGACGGGACAGCAGAAACTCACGGGTTTGTGAAAGTTATTTCCATCGGCATGTTTATCGAGGGAAATCAGCCTGTAGCGTGGCGAGGCCCCATGCTCCACCGCGCATTAGAGCAGTTTCTCACCGACGTCCATTTTGGTGATTTGGATGTGTTGTTGCTCGATCTTCCGCCCGGCACCGGAGATATTGCGATTTCGATGGCGCAACTTCTCCCTCATGCCGAGTTGCTTCTTGTTTCTACGCCACAGCATGCGGCAGTAGAAGTTGCAGAACGAGCCGGTACCCTCAGCTTGCAAACCGAACAAAAAGTTGCCGGTGTGATTGAAAATATGGCAGCCATGCGAATGCCAGATGGTTCGTTGCTAGAAATTTTTGGCTCGGGCGGCGGAGAACAACTCTCTGATCGACTCACCGACACATTGGAATACGAAGTGCCGCTTCTAGGTTCTATCCCCCTAGAAACCAACGTGCGAACCGGCGGCGATGAGGGAATGCCCATCGTCTGGGGCGCGCCAGAGACCGAAGCAGCGCAGACTATTTCCCATATTGCAGAAGAACTTGCCCACCGGGGTCGCGGGCTCGCAGGAAGACCCCTGCCCCTAAACTTTTCTTAGGTAGCGTCGGTATCAAAAGGGGCATAAGCGCCACGCGGTAGACGGCGAAGGTTCTGTTCAACCGGCTGGTTCAGCGCCATCTGCTCTTCAGCACGAGCTGCTCGCTCGGCGTCGTCCTCAGCTAATGCCTCACGCACAATCGTGCGAGGGTCGTACTGGCGAGGATCATACTGTTTCCAGTTGAAATCCCCCAGTGGATTTTCTCCCATGGTTTCTTTAAGGTCATCTCGCGCTTCAAACGCGATACCTCGAACCCATTTCACGCCTTCTTTAAGCTTTTGGGCGTATTCAGGCATGCGTTGAGGACCGATCACCACCAAAGCGAGGATGATCAGTATCAAAAATTCCATACCGTTGATACCTAACACATATGGAAGATTACCAGTAAAACCTGAAGAACACTGAAAATTTGAGGGGGTTCTATATGATGAACACAGCAGGGTTTTGTGGATGAGGTGGAACAAACAGTGTTTTCAAAGGACGAAATAAGACCTGACCGGAACAGCATTTGGGCTTTTATCGAGGAATTTCCCGAGGAGAGCTCAGATATTACGGATGCCCGGAAAGCTGCCCGAGAACTCGGAGTGCAGCCGGTCAGCGCCCATACGGCTGATTTGTTGCGGGTTTTGGCGGCGTCTACTCATGCTCAAAATATCTTAGAGGTGGGAACCGGCACGGGGGTCTCTACTTTGGCGTTGCTTCAGGGCATGGAACCGGGGTCTGCCATGACCACCTTAGATATTGATAATTCCCGCCTACAACGGGCCCGGTTAGCTATTCAGAATTCTTCACACGGCAGAAAACACCGAGTACGCACCATCTGTGGCGACGCCGCCGAAGTTCTCCCCCGGCTCTCTCAAGGATCTTACGATCTTGCTTTTGTAGATACATCCGTAGAATCTGCAGAGTATTCGGTACTTTCTTGTCTCTCACTCATCAAATCGGGCGGGTTACTCATCATGCACAATGCTCTCAACCAAGGGCTAGTTGCTCAACCTACTGCCCGAGATCCACAGACCGTTGTGCACCGTCGGCTGCTTCAAGAAATCCAAGAATGCACTCACGATGTGTTCGTTTCGTTGGTTCACTCCAACCTGGGTTTGTATTTGGTCTACAAACGCTAGCAAGTAATATTTCCCAATGTCCCCTGAGAATACTCAGGTTAGTGTAAGAATAAGTTTTATCGGTATAGGTAACCTTTCGTTAACTATCTGATGGAGCCTGCAGGCTCCTCTCCCCTAACACTCTTTCGCACTGAGGACTTTCGATGAAGAAAACTCTCCCCCTTCTTGCTCTTGCGCTGGTTTCTCTGACCGGTTGCGTCAATATCAACAACGCTGCTCCCGAGGAGTCAGCCTCAAGCTCTCGCAGCGCCTCCCCCAGTTCAACCGTCACAAGTTCGACAACGGCTGCGCCAGCGTCGTCGAGTAAAGCACCGGAATCGCCATCGAGCTCTCCCTCCGAGACGCCGGTTCATGCGATGCCTGAGAAGACGCAAAATGCCTCCAAAACATCTTTTGCAGGAACGACCGCAAAAGGAAATGATATTTCCTTCTATATGCTTCCTGCGTTCGACCAGGACACCATGAATGGAATGATGCGCAGCACTGGTCTGTCGGGCTCGTGGGCTTCACTGTGCTCGTCCTCTGCTACCCAGCAACAACTCACGGAAACCGCAGTGAACACCGTTTCATCCAGTGGTTCGGTACACACATGGATGTCCTTCAAATATGCGGCGCCTTATCTGGACGTCATGACCGAGTCCCAGAGCCAACTACTAGAGCAAAAACTGGTTGATGGCCCCGCCGAGGGCACAAGCCTGACCTGTATACCGGTGATTACCCAACAAGTCTCAGCTTCATTGCAGGGGTATCCCTCCGCTACCGTGGGTCAGTATGTAGGTAGCCAAAATCTGGTTAATACCGTTGAAATCTATTAATACCTAGCACCTCGTTGCCCCATAAAAAGTGCCCTGCCGATTCTTCAGCAGGGCACTTTTTATGGCTGATTAGCTAAAATCTTCGAGGCACTTTTTCAGAGCTTCAATCTCATCGGTCGAAATTTCCAGGACGAGACGTCCACCGCCCTCAATAGGAATCTTCATGTTGATGCCACGTCCTTCGCGAACGATTTCAAGTGGCCCTTCGCCCGTGCGTGGTTTTTGTGCGGCCATACTCAATCTCCTTGTTATAAGTCCACGTTCGGGGAACCGAGTGGGATCAATTCTGTGATATGCCCCATGATAACCCGGAATAATCGTCAGATTTTGTACATCAGCTGGGAAAAATGTCGTTTTCTAGGCTTAGGGTGGATAGTCTCCGCCTGTGGGAAGCTGTTTCCAGTGCCAGAGCCAGCCAACCCACCCGAACTGAAGGGCGGCACCACCGAGCACCAAAAGCATCCGATACGCTCGATCAGCTGAAACCGCTACTGTCACCAGCGCTAGTGGGAACAGGGGTAACAGCATTCTAAAAAGCGAACTCTGCGGGTTAAGGAAAAGCACCAGATACGCCGCGTAGCACGCACACCACATGATGAGGACGGGGTGAAGAGTTCTGCGGATGAGACGGGAGCTGAGCAAGACGATAAAGCCAATGAGGAGAACAATGAAAAGTATTGGCCCTGCCGCCCCAAAATATTCGGTACTCTGCTTAAACCAGGGCGCCACTAAGTAAAGATCGCTACCCCGCCACGCTGTTTCGGTGGCCGTATAAGCATCTACTCGCCCCGTCCTGATCCAAGCGATAAGGGGCCAGAGCAAGGCAATCCCGCAGATTAACAGGGCAGAAATAAGCTGCGAAGCATGCTGAGCGAAGGACTTACTCCAACCCAGCGGCGCACCCGGTTGATCTGCGCCGGTGTGCATACCGCGGGCGTCGATAATCCACGCGATAAGCCAGAGCAGACCGGCTGTTGCTCCCAGAGGCACCCCTACAGGGCGAGAAAAACATGCAGGAATGGCGAGGAGCACTGCCCACCAGAATTTGCGATTCATCAGCGCTAAGAGTACCGCTGCCACGAACAATAGATTCAAAGATTCGGCGTAGGCGACCTGTAACACCGGGGAAATAGGGGCGAAAGAAAATACCGCTACTCCCCAAAGAGCCATAGATTCTACGCTGGACGGTTCGCTGAGAACCGCCGAGACACGCCCCGCTCTCAACGTGCGTAAAGAAGTCTCGAACAGACGATATATCAGGCACGCTGCTCCAAAGCCACTCACTAAGGAAACGGCGGCAGCAACTGGCGGATAGCTCACTCCCAAGAGATTCATCAGAGCAGAATTTACCAATGGATAGAGCGGGTAGAACGCCCACGGGTTCTCTGCAACGGTACCGGTAGGAGTCAGTGGAAGCTGAGTAGGATAGCCAGTCTCAGCAATCTTGCGATACCAGTCGGCATCCCAAATATTAACAAAGCTGAGGTAGTCCATGGGTTGGTCGCTCCACGGACTATATTTTTCCTGTTTTCCGACGACAGTAAAAAGCACCCAGCCAAAAACACGGCTGACGGCAAAGATAATGAGTACCTGCACATAAATATTTGCGCTGCGGAAGGCCTTCTGATAACTTTCCCATGCCATCATGACCCGCAACGAAAGTGCATCTCTTTGTCTAAGCATGGTGGTGTTTTTCTTCCAGCTGACTTCGCAAACGAGTATTTTCCTCAGCCAGCAACGTCAGCGCCTGGTCTACCTCATCTGGATTGTACCCGCGCCACGACGTCGAAAATCGTTGCCTCTTTACCTCAGCGACTGTAGGACGCGACGATAAAACCAAAGGCATTTCAAGATCAGACTCGGGAGCTATTCCATCATTCGATATATGATTCAACACATTTCGAGCAGGAAAAATCCGGTCAGAACCCAAGAGGGCAATACTCACCATCGTTAGCGCCAGAACTATAAAAGTTATGAAAACCAGTACATAATTCACCGATCAATTCCCTCACATTTTCTGCATTACCGTCATATCCTCACCACCATATTGCATGAAAATGAATATTTTCTTTGCGTTCTGTAACACAGTGGTAACGCAGTTCACTGTAAGGTGTTCCTTGTACCTATCACACACCGCGCCCATCTTCGAATAACGATGCAGGGCACGGCTCACACATCCCTCAGGAGGAACCCTCGTGAATGAAGCGTTGGTTCAGCTGAAGTCCGTTAACAAACATTACGGATCTCTGCATGTACTCAAGGACATAAATCTGGAAGTAGGCAAGGGCGAAGTTATTATTCTGCTCGGTCCCTCAGGTTCCGGTAAATCTACTCTGTGCCGCACTATCAACCGTCTCGAAACCATCGATTCCGGTTCGATTTCCATTGACGGCAAAATACTCCCTGAAGAAGGCAAAGAACTCGCAAATTTGCGTGCCGAAGTGGGAATGGTTTTCCAGTCATTCAATCTCTTTGCCCATAAGTCCATTCTCGACAACGTGACGCTGGGACCCCGCAAGGTTCGCGGGCTTTCCAAAACCGAAGCTGAAGAAGAAGCAATGGCTTTGCTCCGCAAAGTGGGCGTGGATTCCCAGGCTCAGAAAATGCCCGCGCAGCTCTCCGGCGGTCAGCAACAGCGTGTAGCTATTGCACGCGCTCTCGCTATGCGCCCCAAGGTCATGCTCTTTGACGAACCAACCTCCGCGCTTGACCCCGAAATGGTCAATGAAGTGCTGGACACCATGGTCAACCTGGCACGCGAAGGCATGACCATGATTGTGGTGACCCACGAAATGGGCTTCGCCCGTCGTGCAGCAGACCGCATTGTCTTCCTTGCCAACGGCGAAATCGTTGAGCAGGCTACACCCGATGAGTTCTTCTCCAACCCCAAGTCAGACCGCGCCAAGGACTTCCTCGGCAAGATTCTCAACCACTAAGGAGTATCACATGGCTCTGATGAAGAATCTGAAGAAGAAAAGCCTGGCAGCTATGGCTCTGGCAGCTACAGCCACCTTGGCTTTTTCAGGATGTGCTTCTACCGATGATGCGGGCGATAAAATCCGCATTGGTATTAAGTACGATCAGCCAGGTTTGGGCTACCAGGACGGTAAGGATTACACCGGTTTCGACACCGACGTCGCCCGCTATGTAGCCAACGAGCTCGGTTACTCTGAAGATCGAATTGAATGGGTCGAAGCGCCTTCTGCTAACCGTGAGAACATGCTTTCAAACGGTCAGGTAGACATGATTTTTGCTACCTATTCCATCTCCAATACCCGTTTGAAGACCATCGACTTTGCCGGCCCCTACTTTGTAGCCGGTCAGGATTTGCTGGTGCAGAAGGACAACACCGACATCACCGGCCCCGATTCGCTCAACGGCAAAGATCTCTGCTCTGTCACCGGCTCAACCTCAGCCAAAAAGATTCAGGACAAGTTCGCCTCCAACGTGCAGCTCGTCCAACAGAATTCTTACTCTGACTGCGTGGTTGCTCTTAACGCTGGCATGGTTGATGCAGTGACCACCGACGACATCATCCTCGCCGGTCTGGGCGCTACCAAAGCGAACAAAGGCGAGCTCAAGCTCGTGGGCAATACCTTCACCACCGAAAAATACGGTGTGGGTCTGCCCAAGGGTTCTGATAAGTGCAAAGACATTAACTCCGCCATCAACAAAATGGTTGAAACCGGCGAATGGGAAAAAGCACTGGAAAAGAACGTCGGCGACTCCGGGTTCAAATTTAACAAAGAGCTCAACCCGCCCAAACTTGGCGATACCTGCGCTCAACCCACTGAAGACAAAAAATAAACAACAATACTTTTAGAATTGGAGGCTCCCGTGTCATTCGGCGAACAGCTCTCCACGCTCTTTGATACCTATAACGTGCTGGGCGCGTTCTGGGTGAATGTTCAGCTCACTTTCTGGGCAGCTATAGGTTCTTTCATCATTGGTTCGGTTCTTGCGCTTATGCGCATTTCTCCGGTGCCGTCGTTGCAGTTTATTGGCACCGCGTACGTGCATATTTTCCGCAACACCCCGCTGACCATTTTGATGACCATGGCAATTTTGGGCGTGTGGACTCAGTTCCAGCTTCAGCTGGTATCTGACTTCAAAGCAAACTTCTTTATCTACGCTGTGATTGTGTTGGCAATCTACCACGCAGCTTTCGTGTGTGAGGCAATCCGCTCGGGTATCAATACCGTACCGGTTGGTCAGGCGGAAGCAGCTCGTGCCATTGGACTAGGGTTCTTCCCTGCCGCACGGCATATCATTTTCCCCCAGGCGCTTCGTGGTTCAATTACCCCCTTGGGCAACACCCTGATCGCACTGGCAAAGAACACCACCGTAGCTACCGTGGCTTCGGTTGCTGAAGCATCGGGAATGATGAAATCAATGATCGAGTTCAACTCGGATCTCATCTTCGTCATCTTCTTGATTTTCGCCATGGGTTTCGTCGTCATTGTCGTGCCCATTGGTATTCTGACCACCTGGGCATCTCGTAAATTGGCGGTGAAACGATGAGTTCGTCTGTACTTTTTGACGCGCCCGGCCCCCGAGGCCGCGCCCTCACACGTATTTTCAATGTGATTGCCCTGATTCTTTTCTTGGCATTCATCGCTTACGTCTTGGTTATTATGCACCGCCAGGGCCAGCTAGAGGCTGAAAAATGGACGGCGCTTTTCACAGCCCGCGCTTGGGAGTATTACTTCATCCCAGGTCTGATTTCGACCCTCAAAGCAGCACTTCTTTCCGTCATTACCTCACTGATTTTTGGTATGGCATTTGGCTACATGCGCCTGTCGACTTCAGCACCCGTTCTGTGGTTTGCCACCGTGGTTGTTGAATTCTTCCGAGCAGTTCCAGTGCTGATAATGATGATTTTCTTCTGGCTGTTCTTGGGAAAGCTCGCGCTTTTCTCGCCCCAGCAGCTGCCGTTCATCGCCGTCGTTATTGGTCTAACCCTCTACAACGGCTCAGTGATTGCTGAGCTCTTGCGCTCTGGCGTGAAGCAGCTACCGAAGGGCCAGGGTGAGGCAGGTCTTGCTATCGGTTTGACCCCTGGCAAGGTTCTACGATCTATCCTGATGCCTCAGGCAATGGTGACCATGCTTCCTTCATTGGTCAGCCAGTTCGTGGTGATTCTGAAGGATACCGCTTTGGGTTACATCATCTCCTACCCCGAGCTGCTGGCCTCTGCCCGCCGCTTTGGTTCCGGTGAAGGTAACATTTTGCAGACCCTCGTGCTGGCAGCGGTCATGTTCATCGTTATCAACTTTGCGCTAACGATGCTCGCCACTTGGCTCTCGGGATTCCTCTCCTCACGCTCCTCAACCGGTGTGAAGAAGGCAGACGGCATCCCCGGCGAAATCGACAACCCGAATCCCGCAACCATTGCGATATTCAAGTTGCCTAAAAACTAAATAAGTAGGGACTTTTCCTCACCAAGATGCCCCGTGCAGATTTCTCTGCACGGGGCATCTTTGTAAGGAGTCTAGGCGGTGAGCCAGTTTTTCAACTGCTCATAGGTTCGCTGAATATCTGAAGCTTTCACATGTTCATTATCGGAGTGGGCTAAAAGGGCATCTCCGGGGCCGAAGTTAACCGCAGAGATACCAATTTCTGAGAAGCGCGCCACGTCCGTCCACCCGTATTTAGGTTTGGGCTCTTGCCCCACCGATTCAATGAGCGACCGGCTCATCGGTGCGTCCAGCCCCGGGCGGGCAGCAGAGGACTGATCTACAAAATCGAGCTCATACCCTGCGAATACTTCTTCAACGTGTGCAATCGCCTCATCTAACGTTTTGTTGGGTGCGAACCGGTAATTGATATGGACGGATGCCTCGTCGGGAATCACGTTTCCTGCTACCCCACCTGAGATTTCTACTGCGCTCAGTCCCTCGCGGAAGGCGAGCCCTTCGACGTCGTAGGTCTGCGGCTCATAGTTGGAAAGGCGAGTCAGAATATCAGCCAACTGATGAATCGCGTTCTTACCTTTCCAAGCCCTGCCAGAGTGCGCCCGTAAGCCCTGGGTATGAATCCAAAAACGCATGGTGCCGTTGCACCCACCCTCGATGGTGCCGTCTGTAGGTTCTAGCAGGACGGCGAAATCCGCGTCAGTGAGCTTCTCTGCATGGTTGCGCATGAGCCTACCTAGCCCAGATAGTTCCGAAGACACTTCTTCATGGTCGTAGAATACGTAGGTGATGTCATAGGCAGAATCAGTCAGGTGGGCTGCTAAGGCTAGTTGAACCGCCACCCCGCCTTTCATATCGGTAGCTCCGCGCCCAAAGAGAACTCGCTCCCCTGCTTCTTCTTTCCATACTGAAGGAACGGTACCTTCAGAACCTTCTACAGCAGGCAGCGGCACGGTGTCGAGATGTCCGGCAAGTACCACGCGTTTATCTTTGCCGAAATCAGTACGAGCGATAATGGAATCGCCATCGCGGGTAATCTCCAAGTTTTCCAGGTTGGTCAGCGCATTTTCGACGGCGTCTGCCAGCCGTTTTTCTTCGCCCGAAACGGAGTAAATATCGAGAAGATCAGCGGTCAGCTGCGCGACGTCCTGATGGATATCAAGCTCCGCAGGCCCGAATTTTTTGAATTGTTCAGCAGTGTATTCTTTGAGGCTCATAGAAAATACTTTACAGTTTTTGGTTTCTTCGCCATTGTTTAGTCTCACATCATGCGAAGGGAGTGCACGAATTTGAGCTTCCCCTTAAGCTGGTTCTATGACTGAAAATAATTCACGTTCCGCCTCTGGCTTGGGGCTTGCTACAGTAGTTGCCTCCGGCGAGAATGCTGGAACCGTACTGGATACTTGGTTTCCCAACCCTGTCTTGGGCGCGAAAGCTGATGAATCTGCTCGCGCTCAACTTGAAGAGCTAGTGGGTGAAGAAGCAGATCGCAATATCCGCACCGAGGTTGTTTCGAAGACTATTGATTTGAATGCTGCCCCTGAAGATTCCTCGGATGCCTACCTACGCCTGCATCTCCTTTCCTGGTGTTTGGTAGAGCCAAACACTCTTAACCTGGACGGTCTTTTTGGCAAGCTCACCAATGTTGCCTGGACTAACTATGGCCCGGTTCTTGCCTCTGAGATCAACGCTCTACTTCCAGGGCTCCGCAAGCGTGGTCACGTTTCTATTTCACACGTGGACAAATTTCCCCGCATGATTGATTACGTTGTTCCTGGCGGGGTGCGAATTGGCGACGCCGACCGCGTGCGCTTGGGTGCCCACCTGGCGTCGGGCACCACCGTGATGCACGAGGGCTTCGTCAATTTCAATGCGGGAACCCGCGGCACCTCTATGGTGGAGGGGCGCATTTCCCAGGGCGTTATCGTGGGCGATGGCTCTGACGTCGGCGGTGGCGCATCCACTATGGGCACGCTGTCCGGTGGCGGTACAGAACGAGTTTCTATTGGTGAACGTTCCCTCATCGGCGCTGAAGCCGGCGTCGGAATCGCTATTGGTGACGACTGCGTGGTCGAAGCCGGTTTGTATATCACCGCTGGCACCCGCGTTAGCGTTTTACAGGAGGGGCAAGAACCTCGGGTAGTCAAGGCTCGCACTCTTTCAGGTGTCTCAAATCTTCTGTTCCGTCGCAATTCAGAATCCGGTCGGGTTGAAGCTCTCCCCCGCGCCAACAACACGGTGGAACTGAACGACGCTCTGCACGCCAACTAATCAGGAAACAGTTTGTAGGACTTTCTGGGTTGAGCCGCTGATGATTTGTGGTGGATTGACCCGGTAAAGTGGTTCTCAAAACCATTTAAGGGAGAAATATGAAGATTATGGTTACCGGCGGTGCCGGATACATTGGTTCACACACCGTTTTAGAGTTGCTCAATGCAGGGCATGAAGTTGTTGTCATGGACAACCTTGCTAACTCTTCTGAGGAATCGCTCCACCGAGTCGCAGAGCTTACTGGTAAAGAGGCAAAGTTCCACAAGGTTGATTTGCTCGATGCGGAAGGCATGAAAGATCTCTTTGTTGAAGAGAAGCCCGAAGCGGTAATCCACTTCGCGGGTCTGAAAGCTGTCGGCGAATCCGCGTCCATGCCACTGTGGTACTACCGCACGAACGTCACCGGTACTCTGAACCTGCTGGCAGCGATGGAAGCCGCTGATTGCAAGTCCATCGTATTCTCATCCTCGGCAACCGTATACGGCGAGCCTGAAGAGATGCCTTTGACCGAGAAGATTAACATGGACGCGCAGTCCTGCTACGGTCGCACCAAAGAGCACATTGAAGACATCTTGCGTGACCTAGGCGCTTCAGATTCCTCGTGGAATATCGCGCTTCTGCGCTACTTCAACCCCGTGGGCGCACACGAATCAGGTCGTATTGGCGAGGACCCCTCGGGTATTCCTAACAACCTTGTGCCATTCATCGCTCAGGTTGCTGTAGGACGTCGCGAGTTCCTCAGTGTCTTCGGCAACGATTACCCCACGGTAGACGGCACCGGCGTCCGTGACTACATTCACGTAGTTGATCTTGCAGATGGCCATCTGAAAGCTTTGGATTTCATCGCGAAGAACGGTGGCTTGCACACCTGGAACCTGGGTACCGGCAACGGTTACTCGGTTCTAGAAGTTCTGCACGCTTTCGAAGAAGCCTGTGGCAAGGAGCTCCCCTATAAAATTGTGGAGCGCCGCCCCGGCGACGTCGCAGTTTCCTACGCTGATCCTTCTTCTGCTCTGGCAGATTTGGGCTGGTCCGCACAGCGTGACATCAAGACCATGGTTCGCGATCACTGGAACTGGCAGAAGAGCAACCCCAACGGTTACGAAGCCTAAAGGTTTTTAGAGCCAAACAAAAAGTACACTTTTAGCTCTATCCGTACAAGCTAACGCTTGTATTGATGAGCTAAAAGTGTACTTTTTTATTCGTTTTGAAGGCTATTTAGCACCCGGGTAGTGGCGCAGTCCTTCACCAATGTAAACCTGTCGGGGGCGTCCAATCTTGGTTTCAGGGTCCTGAATCATTTCGCGCCACTGAGCAATCCAGCCGGGCATTCGCCCCAGGGCGAAGAGAACAGTGAACATTTCTTCAGGGAAGCCCATCGCCTTGTAGATCATGCCGGTATAGAAGTCCACGTTGGGGTACAGCTTACGCTCGATGAAGTAATCATCCGCCAAAGCCTTTTCTTCAAGGCGGCGCGCGATGTCGAGTAGCTCGTTATTGCTACCCATCTGTTCCAGAACCTCGTCAGCGGTCTTCTTAATGATGCGAGCGCGCGGATCGTAGTTCTTGTAGACGCGGTGGCCAAAGCCCATGAGGCGGATGCCGTCTTCTTTGTTCTTGACCTTTTCCATAAACTGCTCAGGCTCAATTCCTTCAGCCTGAATCTTACGGAGCATGTTCAGAACAGCTTCGTTGGCACCACCGTGTAGGGGGCCATAGAGGGCGTTAATGCCCGCTGAGATTGAAGTGAAGATGTTGGCGTGAGCCGAACCCACCAAGCGTACGGTGGATGCCGAGCAGTTCTGCTCGTGATCAGCGTGCAGAAGCAAGAGGGTATCGAGTGCCTTCGCCATCACAGGGTCAACTTCGTATTCCTCGGTGGGGAAACCGAAGCACATCTGCAACAGATTCTCTGCATAGTTAAGCTTGTTCTGGGGGTACATGAACGGCTCGCCCTTAGACTTCTTGAAGGCATAAGCGGCAAGGGTGGGTACCTTGGAGAGCAAGCGGAAAGTGGAGATTTCTACCTGGCGGTCATCAAAAGGATCCAGCGAGTCAGAATAGAAGGTCGACATGGCAGAGACTGATGCAGCCAGCACGGCCATGGGGTGCGCGTCGCGGGGGAAACCATCGAAGAAGGTCTTGAAATCCTCGTGCACCATAGTATGGCGACGAATCATGGTTTCAAATTCTTCGTACTCTGATGCAGAGGGAAGGTTTCCGTAAATCAGCAGATATGCGGTTTCAACAAAGTTTGATTTCTCTGCCAGTTCGTCGATGGGGTAACCGCGGTAGCGCAGAATACCTTCATCGCCGTCGATGTAGGTGATTGCTGATTTTGCGTTGGCGGTGTTCATGAACCCGGGGTCGTAGGCAACGCGCCCGGTTTCTTTGAGCAAACCGGCGGCGTTAAACGCACCGTTGCCTTCCGTTGAGTCAATGTGCTCAAGGGTAAGTTTTTTCTCTCCGTAGGAGAGTTCAGCGTCTTTGGCGTTAGTCATAAAAATTTTCCTCCGTGTGTTGGAGCAAATATTTGCTCCGCTTACTGCGTTGAGCGCGCCACCGGGGTTGGTGCAAGATATGCAATAGGCGGAGCAAACAAATGATCTTGATTATAGGTTACTCGGATTCATGTCCACGGTCACATCGATAAAGTGTTTCTGACATGATTTCACGCTGTTTGACCCAATATGAAGCGATTATTTACTCAAACGCTGTGCTGCGGCGGTGATATCTGCATCACTTCCAGTGAGCGCAATACGTACGAACCCTTCGCCTTGCTCGCCGTAGAACACGCCGGGGCCAATCAATATGCCCTTTTCTGCGAAACGGTCAACGGTGCGCCAGGTGTCCTCTCCCGCCGTCGCCCAGAGGTAAAGCCCCGCTTCTGAGTACTCAACTTTTAGACCAAATTTCTCCACTGCAGGTAGGAGAAGTTCGCGACGTCGTCGGTAGCGATCCTTCTGCCCCTGGACGTGCGTATCGTCAGAAAGTGCTGCTACCATTGCCGCTTGGATGGGTGCAGGAACAATCATTCCCGCGTGCTTACGAGAATTAATCAGATTAGGCATAATCGCGGGATCGCCCGCGATGAAAGCCGCTCGATAGCCTGCCAAATTAGACTGTTTGGAGAGCGAATAAACACTGAACAGGAGATCCTGAGTTCCGCCACTGATTTCCGGGTCAAGGATGGAAGGCACAGGCTTACCGCCCTGTTGCACATCCCATTCGCCCCAGCCTAGCTCGGCATAGCATTCATCCGATGCCACTACTGCGCCCAGTGCTCGCGCTTGGTCCACTAGATTTTTGAGGTCCTTGTTATGGCGCACAATACCGGTGGGGTTTGCCGGTGAATTGACCCAGATGAGTTTTACTCGCGAACGGGTTTCTTCATCTAAATCTTCCAGATGGTCCGCCGCTACATGGTCTGCCCCTGCCAGCTGAGCACCAATATCGTAGGTAGGGTAGGCAACGGTCGGTCGCATGACGACGTCGCCCTCCCCCAGCCCCAATAGGAAAGGCAACCATGCCACCAGTTCTTTGGAACCTACCGTAGGCATGACCTGCTCTACCGAAAGACCGGGCACGTTGCGTCGTCGAGCAAACCAATTCACAATTGCCTGACGAACTTCTACAGTGCCGTGTGTCGTGGGATAGCCATGAGCATCAGTTGCAGCAGCTAATGCTTTACCAATCGTTTCAGGGGTGGGATCTACCGGCGTGCCAATGGACAGATTGACTAATCCATCAGGGTGTTTTTCAGCCTTCGCTTTATAGGGGGCCATGCGGTCCCAGGGATAATCGGGCAGTTCAAGACCAAAGCTCACAGTGGTGTCCTAACGTGGGGAATCTTGTCACTTATTCTAGGTGTTCTGGGATCAAATCTCCGATTTTATGACGGCAACGAGCCACTGCACTAAGTTGTCAGCTAAAAGACGAGCACCCTCGCTGTTCCGCATTTCACCTGGAACAACTCCATCTAAAAAAACTCCCCACAGCTTTAGCTGTAGGGAGTTCTCGCCATGAAATTTAGCTCTGATTCTGCTTGGGCAAAGCTGCAATCCAGTCGACATCTTTGCCGGTATTGCCCAGGCGAGCCGCGCCACCGGGCGAACCGAGATCGTCAAAGAAATCGACGTTTGCCTGAGTGTACTCTTCCCACTGCTCGGGAACGTCGTCCTCATAGTAAATTGCTTCTACGGGGCATACGGGTTCACACGCACCGCAGTCTACGCATTCATCAGGGTGAATGTAGAGGGTGCGTTCACCCTCGTAGATGCAGTCAACGGGGCATTCCTCAACGCAAGCGCGGTCTTTGACATCAACGCAAGGCTGGGCAATAACGTAAGTCATGCGGTGGGCCTTTCTGGGCAAGTGAGCTACGCACGTAAAGAATCAGTGTGCGCTTTGAAACCTTATTCAATGGTAGCCCTGAACAACATCAGGTAAATAGTTTAGTGGTGTAGCTGACAGCAGAAAACCGGGGATGGGCTCAGCTTATCTGTGCGCTCGATACCGCAAACGGTTCACCCAGACGTTAGAAACGATAGTCGCGGCTAAAGAACCAAGCATCCACATAGTTCCCGCGACCCCCACCGGTACCGCCGGATTGACGAGCACCAAAATCGAATGGGGCTTGGCAAATGCAAAGAGTGCAATTACCAAGAAAGTAATAATCCCTACCAGCGAGCCAGCCCAGTTTCTTCCGGCGCGAAGGGAATTCCAAGTGGCCGCAGAGAACACCAAAATGAGTGCCAACAACGCGCCCCAGGGAATGTAAAAGGATTCATTAATGTACCAAATGGACGCATGGTACATCGTCCCAATGAAACCTACGAGCAGCCCCAAAGCGATACCTGTCAGTACAGAATTCCCTACGCTGGGATGAATATCAGCGTTCCGGCTGGAGAGAGGACCGTTACCGCCCAGCGAATTAAGTTCCATCGTGTGTTCTGGAACCTTGCTCTGCAAGAGGCGGTAGGTTTCCCGCGCAGAAATCTTTTGCGGTACAAGGTTGGAATACTGAAAAGTCTCATCATCCACCACAATGATTTGTGTACGATGCGCTTGCATAGCAGCACGTTTGCGCATCAGCGAACCCTGGATGACAGCCTGCTGGCGGGTATCTGCTGGATCAGCTTCGCCTTCCAGTCCCCAGACCAACAGTGGTTCGGCGTCCGAACCAGCTACCATTTCAAGCGCCTTCATGCTCGCCTCATAGGTCCGCAAATGATCGGGATGGCCGTAACCACCACCGTGATCGTAAGTCACCACTACGTGCGGGCGGCGTGCACGAATCACCGCAGCAATTCCTGACGCTTCTTCTTCTAGATTTAGCGCTGTCAAGCAGTCTCGGGCGGCGTCTGGGTTAGCGGCAGCGCGACCGTCAGCACCCCACACCATGCCCGAATCCCGGAAAAATTTCCGCCCGCCCGGAACAGCGGCGACGTCCTGCCCCAGAAAAAAGTGACGATCTACGCCGAGGGCAACGAGCGCCTGAGCCAGCTCTTGCGCGCGATACTCTCCCAGCGCTGCCCCAAAATCTGTGGTGCCCGGGTGCGCGGCTTCAAGATGTTTGAGGTCCTCAGGAATTACCTCACCCATCTCGCCACGCGTGAGAGTCAGCAAATCTACTTGAGCGCCCTCTTCAGCGAGTGCACCCATAGTGGCGCCGGTAGACGTCGATTCGTCATCCGGATGCGCGTGAATAAATAAGACGCGAGCATTCTGCGCATCTACTCCCGCAGGCAAAAGAGAATACACCGCGTGAGCAGCCACAAAATTACCCTGTTCAGGGTAATAAGGCTGATTCTCTGGAACCGCCGGCTGCTGCGGCGCTGACTGACTCGTCAAAAGATACTCCTGAAAGAAGACCAACATAAAACTCAGGGGACCACCTTACGGCAGTCCCCTGAAAGTTTACCGGCTCAAAGAGCCAGCTAAGTGATTAGGCGCGGTGACGGCGGCGGTACTCGCGCACGCGCTCGTTAGCGTCCAACGTAACCTTGCGGATACGGATAGCTTCGGGAGTAACCTCAACGCACTCGTCTTCACGAGCGAATTCTAGGGACTCTTCCAAAGTGAGCTTCTTGGGAGGAGTAAGGTTTTCGAAGTTATCTGCAGAAGCACTACGCATGTTAGTGAGCTTCTTTTCCTTGGTGATGTTAACTTCCATGTCATCTGCACGGGAGTTCTCGCCAACGATCATGCCTTCGTAAACCTCAGTCGTGGGTTCCACGAAGAACGAACCGCGTTCCTGCAGGTTAATCATGGCGTAAGGAGTCACAACACCGGCACGGTCAGCTACCAGTGAGCCGTTGGTGCGGTATTCGATGTCGCCTGCCCACGGCTCGTAGCCGATGGAGTAGGACGACGAGATGCCTGCGCCACGAGTATCAGTCAAGAACTGAGTGCGGAAACCAATCAGGCCACGAGCGGGCACATCAAATTCCATGCGAACCCAGCCGGTGCCGTTGTTGGTCATACCGGACATGCTGCCCTTACGACCAGCAAGCAACTGAGTCACAGCGCCGAGGTACTCTTCGGGAACGTCAATAATGAGATGTTCCATAGGTTCGTGAATCTTGCCGTCAATAGTCTTGGTCACTACCTGAGGCTTACCTACGGTGAGCTCGAAGCCTTCACGGCGCATCTGCTCCACTAAAATAGCCAAAGCAAGTTCGCCACGACCCTGAACTTCCCAAGCGTCTGGGCGCTGGGTGGGAAGAACCTTCAAAGAAACGTTACCGATGAGTTCTTTGTCCAGGCGATCTTTCACCTGACGAGCGGTTACCTTCGCGCCCTTAACACGACCTGCAAGAGGTGAGGTGTTAATACCAATGGTCATAGAGATCGCGGGATCGTCCACAGTAATCAAAGGCAGCGGCTTGGGGTTCTCGGGGTCAGTCAAAGTTTCACCAATGGTGATGTCTTCGATACCCGCAACTGCCACGATTTCACCGGGGCCAGCTGATTCAGCAGGAACGCGCTCAAGTGCCTTGGTTGCCAGAAGTTCGGAGATACGAACGTTCTTGGTCTGACCGTCCTGGCGTACCCAAGCTACGGTCTGGCCCTTGCGCAAGGTGCCGTTGAAAATACGCAGTAGCGCAAGACGACCGAGGAAGGGTGAGGAGTCAAGGTTAGTAACGTGCGCCTGCAAAACCTCATCGGGGTTATAAGTAGGAGCAGGAACGTGCTCAAGAATGGTCTGGAACAGGGGCTCCAGATCATCATTATCGGGCAAGCCGCCGTCAGCAGGCTGGTTCAAGGATGCCGCACCAGCTTTACCTGATGCGTACACAACGGGAACGTCCAAGAGGGCGTCGACGTCAAGGTCGGGAACCTCATCTGCGAGGTCAGAGCCCAAGCCCAGAAGAAGGTCCATGGTCTCGCCAACGACTTCTTCAATACGAGCGTCGGGGCGGTCAACCTTGTTGACCACGAGGATAACGGGGAGTTTTGCTGCAAGTGCCTTACGGAGCACGAAGCGAGTCTGAGGAAGGGGGCCTTCCGATGCGTCAACAAGCAGAACGACGCCATCAACCATGGAAAGACCGCGCTCAACCTCGCCACCGAAGTCGGCGTGGCCGGGAGTATCGATCACGTTAATGGTGATTGCTTCACCATTGGCCGAGGGACCTTCATAGAACACTGTGGTGTTCTTTGCCAGGATGGTAATACCTTTTTCTTTTTCAAGGTCGCCCGAGTCCATGACACGATCTTCAACGTCTCCGTGAGTGGAGAAAGCGTTGGTCTGCTTTAGCATTGCGTCAACGATGGTGGTCTTACCGTGGTCAACGTGCGCCACGATTGCTACGTTGCGCAAATCGCTACGTGAAGCTGTGTTTTCTGACATGCGTATAAATCTCGCTTAAGTCTAGGGAGTGTTACTGCCCAATAACCCGGATTCTGTGCATAGGAAATGAGCACTCGCGGGTGAGGGCTTGCTAGCAACTATACGCGTTAGAACGCTAAAACAAGGTAATGCGGTGATGAACCTCCCAATAATTCTTTAACCTAGGAGATATAGCAAAGCGGTGCATCTCCTGCCACAACTGGCGAGGAGATGCACCGCTTATTTGCGCTCTATAGCCTGACACAGCGGCGGCAAGCAATCCTTCTCGTATGGGTTCGCTGGCGCTCACTGATGCGATTCATGCCAGGCCCAGCCAGCTTGCCGCCCGCTGTGCCACGCTAAGGCGCCACTTAAACAGCTACTTATCCCAGGGTCCGTTGCTTGCTGATTCAGAACCAGAAGAGTTTTCTTTCAGCTCTTGGATTGCAACGGTGTTTGCCTGCACCTGGAAAGCAACTTCGTCCACGGTGGAAGCAACTGCGGATTCAACCCGTTCATCGAGTTTTTCGTTGACGGCGAGGTTAACCTTTCGCTCGACCTTGGCGTCCACTGCTTCTTCAACTGCTTCATCCACTGCTGTTGCCAGACGGCGGTCCACACCGGAAGCAACCATCTCATCAACCTGTTCACCAAGATTATCGCGTAGCTCAAGAGCGATTTCTTCACGAGCATTACGACGCTGAGCGCGGATAAAGAGCTTGTGTTCAAAGCTCAGTGCCTTGTAGAGCGATACACACATCATCAGAATGACGAGGGAGAACGGGATTGCCGTCAAAATCGCTACCGTCTGGATAGCTGACAGGGAATCTGTGCCGCCTGCCCAGATCAGGGCGATTGCTGTAAAGGCAGCAACCAAGCACCAGAACACGCGAATCCATGTCTTGGGTTCGGGTGAACCGTTGGTGGAAATCATGCCCAGAACCAGCGCGCCAGAGTCAGCGGAGGTTACGAAGAATACGGTAATCAAAATTACCGCGCCAATGGTGAGGACGACGCCACCGGGCAGGTTGCCCAGCATATGGAAGAGGGCATTTTCAGCGGTTACGCTGCCGTCTTCGTTGCGCAAAGTCACATCGCCGAAGAGCTCCTGGTGAAGTGCAGTACCGCCCATCACAGCGAACCAGAAGAAGGAAGTAAACGCGGGAACAAGCAGTACGCCGACGACGAATTCACGGACCGAACGACCCTTAGAAACACGCGCAATGAACATGCCTACGAAGGGCGACCATGAAATCCACCAGCCCCAGTAGAAGGTAGTCCAGGTTGCCTGGAATTTCTGACCGTCGTCCCCATACATTGCCAGGGTATCGAAGGTCATGTAAATAACGTTCTGGAAGTAGTGCCCCAGTGAACCGATGAATTCGCGGAGCAAGAAGATGGTGGGACCAACTGCTAGAACGAAAAGACAAACAATAGCTGCAAGAATCAAGTTGCCGTTGGAGAGCCATTTCATGCCCTTTTCAAGACCGGTTACCACCGAGAAAAGGGTGATGCCCATGAGAACCAAGATGATTCCGGTCAGCCAGAGGTTGCCCTCTGCAGGGATGTTCAGAAAACCCAGACCAGCGGCAATCTGCATCACACCCAAGCCCAGGGAGGTCGCCACACCAAAGAGAGTTCCTACCAGAGCGACGATATCAATAACGTCGCCCCATTTACCCTTGACTCGATCCCCCAGCAGTGGTTTCAGCGAGTAACGGATAGATAGGGGTAGCTTCAGACGGTGCGTAGCGTAGGCAATAGCCAAACCAACGATCACATAGATCGCCCAGGGGTGCAGACCCCAGTGTAGGTAAGACTGACTCATTGCTTCTTGAGCAACCTGCTCAGGAGTTCCATCGACCCCGGGGCGCGGGGAAACGAAGTGCATCAGCGGTTCAGTTGCACCGTAGAAAACTAGACCAATACCCATACCTGCTGCGAAGAGGAACGCGAACCAGGTTCGGAACGAGTAGGCGGGTTTGTCGTCATCGCTACCGAGCTTGATATCGCCCATGCGGGAAAAACCCAGGTAGAGCGCAAAGACTACAAAGAAGGCAACGATGGCAACGTAGTACCAGCCAAAATATGAGATGACGTCTGACTGCAGAGCGTCAAAAATACCTTTTGCTTTTTGGGGAAAAGCCAAGGTGAGGCCAATAAAAATAGCCATGATAATAGCAGCTGGCCAGAAAACGCGGGGTGCAAGTGTACCCTCGCGCATATTTTCTTCTGCCTGTGCGTCAATATCGCCGTGACGGATATCAGGGGCATCGCCCGGCGGAGCCGCATGTGAATGTGCCATAGAAAATACCTTATGAATCTAGTTACGTACCAATAAAATGTGATGTGTTGTTGGGCGTAATTCCGCCCAAGGATGACAATAGCCTTATCTAACGTAACGAAATTGACGGCGTATTACCAGATTGAAGTAAGCAAGCTGAGAGAAATCACAAGAGAGTCTTGGGTTCTTTATTTAGGGGGAACCGGCAACCAGGGGCAGCTGGAGGCAAGCTGGCTGGGTCTGGCGTGAATCGCCTTTGCGAGCGCTAGCGAGGCAGGCGAGAGGGATCGCTTGCCGAGGCTGCCCCTGATGGTAGGAGTAACCCGGAGAATAAACCCGCCCGTCATCTTGTGCTAGAGCTGGCATCGTTGGCACACGAGTGGGAAAATTGAGCCATGACTAAAAATATTGTTGATCCCACGACCACATCCGCTTGGGCTGAGTTAAATGAGCACAGCAAGAATCTCAAGCCTGATCTGCGCGGTTGGTTTGCAGAAGATTCTAAGCGTGCAGAACGCTTCACATTCGAGGCTGCAGATTTGCTCGTTGACCTCTCGAAGAACCTCATCAACACCGAAATTCTCGAATCGCTGAAGAAACTTGCAGCCGAGGTTAAGCTCGATGAACGCCGTGCGGCGATGTTCTCCGGCGAACATATCAACGTGACCGAAGATCGCGCTGTACTGCATACTGCGCTACGCCGTCCCTCTGGTATTTCCCCAGAACTTCAGGTAGATGGTCAGAACGTTGATGCCGATGTGCAAGAAGTACTCGGTCGTATGTACGATTTCGCCGACCGCGTGCGCTCCGGCGAGTGGACCGGTATCACCGGCAAGAAGATTGAAACCGTAGTGAATATCGGTATTGGTGGCTCAGACTTGGGCCCGGTCATGGTCTACGAAGCTCTCAAGCCCTACGCGCAGGATGGCCTGGAAGCACGCTTTATCTCTAATATTGACCCCACCGACGCCGCAGAGACCGTAGCTGATTTGGACCCCGAAACCACGCTCTTCATTGTGGCTTCAAAGACCTTCGGAACGCTAGAGACTCTCACCAACGCCCGAGTGTGCCGTCAGTGGCTTCTCGATTCCCTCCGCGAGAACGGTGCGCTCGACGGTAAAGAAGAAAACGACGCCGTAGCGTCCCACTTTATTGCCGTTTCCACCGCACTCGATAAGGTCAAGGACTTCGGCATCGACCCCGAGAACGCTTTTGGTTTCTGGAACTGGGTAGGCGGTCGCTACTCCGTCGACTCAGCCATCGGTACTTCTCTGGCGATTGTGCTGGGTCCCGACGTCTTTGAAGAATTCCTCGCTGGCTTCCACGCCATGGACGAGCACTTCCGCACCGCATCTCTTGAAGAAAATGTTCCAGCGCTCATGGGTCTGCTGAATATTTGGAACGTCAACTTCCTCGGCGCTGAAACGCACGCGGTACTCCCCTATGACCAGTACCTGCACCGCTTCCCTGCCTACCTGCAGCAGCTCACCATGGAATCCAACGGCAAGGGAGTCACCGCCGAAGGTAAACCGGTTATCTACAACACCGGTGAAGTTTTCTGGGGAGAACCCGGCACTAACGGTCAGCATGCCTTCTACCAGCTCATCCACCAGGGAACTCGCATCATCCCTGCCGACTTCATTGCGTTCGCCAACCCGGTACACGCCACCAAAGACGGCGACCAGGACGTTCACGAGCTCTTCCTGGCAAACTTCTTTGCCCAGACGAAAGCACTAGCCTTTGGCAAAACCGCAGATGAGGTTCGCGCCGAAGGCACCGATGAAGCAATCGTTCCCGCCCGCGTCTTTACCGGGAACCGCCCGACGACGTCCATCATGGCGTCCAAGCTCACGCCTTCCGTGCTGGGGCAGCTCATTGCACTCTACGAACACATCACCTTCGTACAGGGCGTTGTGTGGGGTATCGACTCCTTCGACCAGTGGGGCGTGGAACTCGGCAAGCAGCTCGCTCAACAGCTAGCACCTGCTGTAGCGGGAGACCGTGAAGTTCTCGCTGAACAAGATTCTTCCACTCAGAACCTCATCGGTTTCTACCTCACTCAACGTAAGTAGAAGTCTTCACGGTATACGCCTGGCGCTCCGTCACAGCCGAGGTTGTGACGGGGCGCCGGCGGCAGTACCGTAAAAGGCGTGGCTTAGATAAGTGACCGGTCATCGATGCCGGTCACTTTTCGTATCTACAACTTCAGCCTCTAAACTTACGGGCGGTTATAGTCTTGCGGGCCGTCGTAGCTCAACCCGTTGGGCGATGCTGGCATCATGCACATCACCAAGGGCACTATGCCAATCCCGATGAAATTTAGCAGCCACAGAGCGCCGGGGAATCCGGCATCCTGCAACCTACGCCAGCCCAGGGAAAGCGTCATCAGAGTGAAGGTAATTCCCAGCGCAAAAACCAAAAAGGCGTAGACCAAGAAATAAATCAGGACAAAACTAGCGAAAGCAGAACCTGGTTGTGAGCCCATATTAAAAACAATCGCTATCCAACCGATATAACCCGCGATAAGAGGCAGAATACACACCGCTACCCACAGTCCCCAGGGCTTCCAAAATTCGCTCCGGGAGGCTCGTCCGCTGAAATGCCACAGGTACCTTTTGTTGTTGCGCATAGCTTGTTTGAAGGACACCGACGGACGCGGCTGCGGAACATACGAGTAAGGCGTCGGTGGCGGAAAGTGGTTCTGAGTCATGGTTTACCTTTCAGAAATTTCTAGGATGGCTAGAGTAATAATTTGCTTCGCTTCTTCGACCGAAATTGTAGGTATTGCTGTGCCTTCTACTCCCCCGGCGTCCACATGGGCAACGAGTTGGTTTTGTGGTCCTGTTTCAAATTCCAAGGCAGGAACGTGGATAAACCCGGCTGGAATAGTTGTGCCGGCAACCGCGTGCATCAGCGAATAAAAAACATGGTTGCACACGTAGGTTCCTGCGGTATAGCTCAGTTCTGCAGGCAAATTTAGTGCCTGAGCTTTTTCAACGACGGCGCGTGTGGGCAACGTGGAAAAATAGGCGGCAGGTGCGTCTGCCACGATGGGAGAATCTTTGCGCTGAATGCCTTCAGTATCTGCGATTCGCGCATCATCCAGGTTTATGGCTACACGCTCTAAACTGACTTTATTCCGCCCCACCGCTACACCCAAGGCAATGACTGCATCAGGTGTTTCGGCGGCTATGGTTTCATTCAACCGTCGTGCCGACTCACCAAAGACAACGGGTAACTCTTGAAGAATAACTTCCACTGCCCACTCGGGATGCTCCTCACAGTGAGCGTGCACCGCATGAGCCAACCGATCAGTAGGATTCACCGGCACACCCTCAAAAGCGCCAAAGTAGGTGAGCAAAACACGCATGGATTGAGGTACTTTCTGAGTCACTGCGAACTTTCCTTCCTTTAGGTAAAGTTACCCCTATGTCTCCAACTGAACAGCCCCATCGCTCAAACCGCCTCTATACCTATGATGCTCCTACTCAGGACGATTTAGGAGCTGTATCGGTGGATGGTTTCGATGAGGATGAGGACATCCAATCAGAGAACAAGCCCCGTGTTCCTGCGCAAGAAGATGCCAATCTTTTTCAGGGTATCTATCGGTATTTTCACCTGTATCTAAATTCGCGGGCTTATTCCAGCACCTCAGAACTGGTGTGGGGCATGAGCTACGCTGTGGTCTCTACCGTACTAATGTTCACTTTGATGGTGTGGATGGCGTCGGTGGTGCATACCGGCGGGGATGCGGTGTCCTCATTATTCCGAGTTCTCTACATGCTGGTGATTGTAGTAGCGCCCGTATGGCTAATTGTGCACATTACCCCCACCATCAACCTCATCAAGAGATTCCAGAACTATCGCAAACACCGCGACCCCGCCGGCATCTAGTCCCCTCTATTCGTCCTTGCCAGACTGATGTTCCGGCAAAAATTCAGGAACCGGCTGAATGATGGGCAGCATGGACGTTACCACCTGTTCCTCCGGCTTCTGATACCGCCCCTGAGGGTGGGGATTACCCAACAAACGTGGAGCCTCAAATTCTTCACCCATCACATGCTTTTTCAAAAATGCCAGCACCGTCTGGTACCAAATCTTTGAGTTACCCGGTCTCAGAATCCAGTGACCTTCGTCGGGAAAATACAGGAATTTATGGTCTAAATGCGATGAATAGCGCTTGAGGTCAAACCACAGCATGTGCGCCTGGCTGATGGGAACACGGTAGTCTTTATCGCCATGAATCACCAGCATGGGCGCTTGAATATTCTGCGCAAACTGATGTGGTGAGTAGATATTGCGAACGTTATCCTCCGATTCCCACATCCACTCGTGCCACCCACCGTTATCGGTGGTGAAGTACATGTGCTCCTGGTTCCAAATCGAAGCATGGGTGACATAGCACTTAAACCTTTCGCCCTGCTGACCGGCTACCCAGTTCGTCATGTACCCGCCGTAAGAACCGCCCATAAACGCCATGCGTTCGCCGTCAATATCTTCGCGCTGTACGACGTCGTCGATGACCGCCATGATGTCGGCATAAGGTTCGGCGCCAATAGAGTGACCGCCTCGTTCAATCATCTGTTGACCGTAGCCGGTGGATATACCGGGATCGGGAAGAAGGACGGCAAACCCAGCCTCGGTGAATACCCAGGGATTCCAGCGGTAGGTCCAGGCATTCCACGAGCCCCAAGGGCCACCGTGAGCGAAAACTACCAGGGGCAAGGGTCCGTCAGAATGTTCAGGTAGAGCCAGCCAGGAGGTTATGGATGTTCCGTCTTCCACCACGGTGGTGAGTTTTTCTAGACGCCCGGGAGCGGTAAATTTGTTCACCGGTGCGTCGGGAAAATCGCTCACCGTGCCCGTATCGTCGTTAATCCGCACCGGATACGGCGCCTGCTGGTGGTTATCGCACAGAGCCACCAAACGCCCTCGTGAATAATTCAGCGATGAGTAGTTGTTTTGGTCGTCGGTCAGTTGCTTGGATTCGCCGTCAACGACCGAGCGGAAAATAGCTGAAGCACCCTGATAGTCAGCTACCGCCGCAAAGTTATTGTCGTCAATCCAAACCGCTTTAGTGACCCAAATATCCTGGTCGCAGAGCTGAGTAGTTAGCTCTTTCTTTTCGAAATCATAGATGCAGAGTTCCACTTTCATGGTTTGATCTTGCAACCAGTGACTGTGGCGATAGATGAAAGCACGGCGGTCTGAGGGGCTGAAATTTGCTACCTCAAAAGATTCTCGCTCGTTACCCTCGCATAGAAGAACCGTTTCTTCTTTACCGAAGAGGTCCACTAGAAAAATATGGTTCCGTTCATGCACACCGCGTAATTCACGTTTAATGTTGACCATCGCACGGCGTCCGGTGCGGTCCACCGTGAAATCGGTGAGTACGCCAGAGGGAAGTTCAATGCGGCGAATTCGCTTGTCCAGTTCTTTGACGAACAGCGCCTTTTCGCCGATTCCTTTGTCTTTATCCCAGAATCGGGTGGGGAATTCATCGTGCAATACAGCGCTCACGCCCTGCTTCTTGCGATCGTCGATAAGCTGAGCTGCGCTTTCAAAATCGCGGTCCACGGCATCGGCAGAGAAGATGAATAGCTCGCCGGATGCGCGGCCACGCACCTCTAAATGGTCGATTCCGCCCGGAAAAGTGAAAGCAAGCTGGGGTTCACCGCGGCGGGGCAGACTATAGACGCCCTTTTCGCAGTCGAATTCTGCACCGTCGATTTCTTTATCCAGGCTGAAATAAATTTCACCGGCAGCCGACAGCGCCAGTAGCTGGGCGCCAGAATCAGAGGCAGTCAGCGGCCAATAGGAGAAGTTCTCCCCCGCCACGCCCATAGAAAAAAGTTGATTGCGGTACTTGGAACCGTCAGAAGATAACGTGCGGACGCTGGCGACGACGTCCCCGTTGCGGTTAGCGGTGAGGTCGGTGATGCGTGCAGCCCCGATGAGCTGGTCCAAGTAAGTGTTTTCTATCATGGCACTAGAGTACAGAGCCACCGCAAAACACGCGCGCCCGGCTCAATATGTGAGGCGGGCACTAATTGTCAATCTAGCCGCTCGGCAAGCACAGCAACGGTGAACTAACCTTCTCGCCTGGTTCGCTAGCGCTCACAAAGGCGATTCATGCCAGACCCAGCCAGTTCACCTTACTGCTGTGCTTGCCGAGCTCTTCGACTTCTGCCCCATTTTATGCTGTGGGGTTGAGAATCAGCGTGTTGTTCCAGGGGTCGTTCACGCGCAGTGCGTTGCCGTCGAATTCGCTCTTGATGCCGTGGAATTTGAGGCGGTCTGCTGCCTGGGCAATGGATTCCTGGCCGGGGAGCTGCAGATTGACGATGCCTAGACCCAGGGTCTTGTCGCGGGGTCCTGCTCCGCGAGAGTTCCAGATGTTCATTGCCATGTGGTGGTGGTAGCCACCTGCGGAAACGAACAGAGCCTGGTTGCCCATGCCCAAGGTGCGGTCAAAGCCCAGTGCTTTGACGTAGAAGTTCTGAGCGACGGCGGTATCGCCCACCTGTAGGTGAACGTGACCGATGGTGCCGGTTAGCCCCAGTGGATCGGTGGAAGTAGCAGCCTTCACGATTTCTTCTTCGGTGAGGTTTTCACGGATGAACTGGATGGGGTCAATGTAGAGGGTGTCCATGCGGACTTCGCCGTTTGACCATGTCCATTCCTCGCGGGGGCGGTCCCAGTAGAGTTCCACGCCGTTGCCCTCGGGGTCTGCGAAGTAGAATGCCTGGCTCACCAGGTGCTCGCCGGCGCCGGTGTACAGCTCCTGGTACTTGTTGAGGGTGCTCACCAGTGACTTCGAGAGGTCTACCTTGGTGGGGAACAGAACTGCGGTGTGGAACAGACCGGCGTCGGTGCGCGAGGGGTGGCGCAGTTCGGGGTCATGTTCGAGAATCAAGATGACTCGCTCAACGGGGTTGCCCTGTTCATCGTGATCTGCAAGCCCGAGCATCACTTCACCGTTGGATGAGTTGATTTCATAGAGACCAACTCCCTTGGTATAGAAGTCATAGACGGCGTTCATGTCTTTGACGCGCAGACGCACGGCGCCCATGGTGGTCAGAGCGGGGAGCTTGTTTTCTGTCGGGGTAGATTCTTGGTTAATACCAAACATTGATATACTTTCCACGTAAAGTTTCTTCTTGATTGATTACTTTACGCTTCAAGTATTATTTTGACAAGAGATTCAGCAAGCCTTCTACCGAATCCACCACTTTGAGCTTCTCCATATACACGGGGTTCACAAAACCTGCATCCTGCATCGAAGAGATCATGGCAAGTAGCGGATCCCAGAACCCATCAACGTTGAGTAATATGACGGGCTTACGGTGAATCTGCAGATAGTTCCACGTCCACACCTCAAAGAATTCTTCTAACGTTCCCGGACCACCAGGCAGAGCCACAAATGCATCGGCAAGGCTCGCCATACGGGCTTTACGCTCATGCATGTCGCGCACGATTTCCAGGTTAGAAATACCCGTATGCGCTTTCTCTTTTTCCACCATGAAACGGGGAATAATGCCATAGACCGTGCCGCCACCCTCGTGCGCGCCGTTGGCGAGCTCGCCCATGAGACCCGTTCGTCCACCGCCGTAGACCAGTGCAATATTGTTTTCCGCCAGCGCACCGCCTAGCTCACGCGCAACCTGAGAAAATCGAGGGTCATTGCCTTGCGATGACCCCAAGAACACAGCTAAAGCTTTCTGGGGCTGACTATGTTTTGCCGCGGGTTCCTCAATTTGTAGCGGCATTTTCTCTAGCTTGCGAAAAACGCACTCAGTATTCAGAGGAGCCTGATTGTGGTGGTCGCCGGTTTCAGGGTGAACCCACAGTACCTCTTCGATTTCGGCGGCAGGGCTCAGGTCGCGGAGCATCTCAAAAGATCCCATGTCGGCGGGCTGCCATTCGAAAACGTGAGCACGCACCTCAAAACCTGCCTCGTTCAGGGCAGGGGCAACATAGGTGCCCATGTATTCGATATCGTCTTTGGTGAGTTTGAGGTTCAGTTCTTCATATACTTCTCGAAGTGCGGTAGCTGCGGCCCCCTCTCCCTCTTCGGGTTTTCCCCCGGGAAGCATAAAACCGGTTGTTCCGCGCTTTCGCACGGTAAGCACTTCTCCCGATTCGTTCCGAAAGACGACAGCAGAGACACAGATAAATGAAGCCATGGGGTTAACTATATGCCTCCTGGTTTAGCTTTACCCCTTCGGACGGTTACCCAAAGAGGCTCCAGCGATGTGTTTTTGCAGATACTTTTGCAGGACGAGCGCGTGGTTATGTTCGGTATCTTTGGCGGCAAAAAGGAGCGTGAGGTTTTGGGGCTTGTCAGCCTTGAGTTTGTCGATATAGTCCTGCACTTCGTCGCTCTGTTCGAGCTCCTGCTCATAGCGCTCTGAGAATTCTTCAAATTTATCGGGGTCGTGGTTGAAGTCTTTACGAGCCTCAGTCGAAGGAGCTAGAACTTTCGCCCAGTCGTCGATCTCAGCGTCTTCTTTCTTGATTCCGCGGGGCCAGATGCGATCCACGAGAATGCGCGTACCGTCACCCTGTGCCTTATCTTCAAAGATGCGTTTGATGTGAATCTTCATGATTTCTCCTCAGTTTTGCCGGCTTGGTGTCTTTACCAGCCTCTCACGAGCCAAAAAGCTACGCCAGCTCCCCTCTCACAAACCGTCATAAAACAAAAGATAAGGTTCATTCCACGCTAAGTATTCTGTGGTGGCAGGCACAGGAGGGTATTCTAGATGAGAACATAGACGCCTATTTTGGGAGAGTTTCTCAATGTCAAAGATTATTTACACCCACACCGATGAAGCACCTTTGCTCGCCACTTATTCCTTCAAGCCCATTGTTGAAGCGTTTGCAGCAAGCGCCGGTATTGAGGTAGAAACCCGCGACATTTCCCTGGCAGGTCGTATTCTTGCCCAGTTCCCTGATTACTTGGCAGAGGATCAGAAAGTTGCTGATGCCTTGGCAGATCTGGGCGAATTGGCTAAGACTCCTGAAGCTAACATCATCAAGCTTCCCAACATTTCGGCATCGGTTCCCCAGCTCAAAGCTGCTGTAGCTGAACTGCAGGCTGCCGGATACGCGATTCCTGATTACCCCGAGGAAATCAAGGACGAGAAAGATAAGGACGTGCGCGCACGCTACGACCGCGTGAAGGGTTCGGCTGTGAACCCCGTTCTGCGTGAGGGTAACTCTGACCGCCGCGCTCCCCTGTCTGTAAAGAACTTTGCTCGCAAGAACCCCCACTCCATGGGTGCTTGGTCTGCCGATTCCAAGACTTCTGTTGCCACCATGGGCAAGGCTGATTTCCGCGATAACGAGAAGTCAGTTGTGATGAAGTCAGACGATACTCTGAAGATTCAGCACATTGCCGCTAATGGCGACGTCACTGTTCTGAAGGAGTCGCTACCCGTTCTTGCCGGCGAAATCGTCGATGGCACTTTCATGAACGTTGAAGCACTCGATGAGTTCCTCAAGAACGAAATTGCTCTTGCCAAGGAAACCGGAGTGCTCTTCTCCGTGCACCTGAAGGCAACCATGATGAAGGTATCTGACCCCATCATCTTCGGCCACGTGGTTCGCGCGTTCTTCCCCTCCCTCTTCTCCAAGTACGGCGAGCAGCTTGAAGCCGCAGGTCTGAATGGCAACAACGGTCTGGGCGCCATCCTTTCCGGCATTGATTCCCTACCCGCTGATATTCAGGACGGCGTACGCGCAGAAATCGAAAAGGGCTTTACCGAAGGGCCCGCTTTGGCAATGGTGAACTCTGACAAGGGAATCACTAACCTGCACGTTCCCTCCGACGTCATTGTGGATGCTTCCATGCCTGCAATGATTCGCTCCTCCGGCCACATGTGGAATAAGGACGGCGAAGAGCAGGACACCTTGGCTGTGCTTCCCGATTCTTCTTACGCTGGCATCTACCAGGCAGTAATTGATGACTGCAAGAAGAACGGCGCGTTCGATCCCACCACTATGGGTACTGTTCCTAACGTTGGCTTGATGGCGCAGAAGGCTGAAGAGTACGGCTCACACGATAAGACCTTCGAGATTGCAACTCAGGGTAAGGTTCAGGTTGTAAACTCCGCTGGTGATGTTCTCATTGAACACGACGTTCAGGCTGGCGATATCTGGCGTGCATGCCAGACCAAGGACATCCCTGTTCAGGACTGGGTCAAGCTCGCTGTGACTCGCGCCCGCGCGTCTGAAACTCCTGCCGTTTTCTGGTTGGATGAGTCTCGCGCTCACGACCGCAACCTCATTGAGAAGGTCAACAAGTACCTACCCGAGCACGACACCGAAGGTTTGGATATCCGTATCCTCTCCCCCATCGAGGCTACTAAGTTCTCGATTGAGCGCATCCGTAAGGGCGAGGACACTATTTCGGTAACCGGCAACGTGCTACGTGACTACAACACCGACCTCTTCCCCATTTTGGAACTGGGCACTTCTGCAAAGATGCTCTCCATTGTTCCTTTGATTAATGGCGGCGGTCTGTTTGAGACCGGTGCGGGCGGTTCTGCGCCTAAGCACGTTCAGCAGCTTGTGGAAGAGAACCACTTGCGCTGGGATTCACTCGGTGAGTTCTTGGCTTTGGCGGCTTCTTTTGAGCACCAGGCTAAGACGACCGGCAACGAGGCTGCTCAGGTTCTGGCAGATACTTTGGACGCGGCAACCGGTACTTTCTTGAACGAGAACAAGTCCCCTTCACGCAAGGTAGGCGAGATCGACAACCGCGGTTCGCACTTCTACTTGGCGAAGTACTGGGCTGAGGAACTGGCTAACCAGAAGGATAATGCTGAGTTGGCTAAGAAGTTCGCGCCTATTGCGAAGGCTCTAGCTGAGAACGAAGAAGCAATCAACGCCGAGCTGCTCGGCGTTCAAGGTTCAGCAGTTGAGCTGGGCGGCTACTACAAACCCTCAGATGAGAAGGCAGACGCAGCGATGCGCCCGTCGGCAAAGCTGAATGAGATTGTGGCTTCAACCAAATAGAGCAGATTATCATAAAAATTCTCAGGCTTAACCATAAAGATCATGGAATTTTGAGTCAGACACAGCGGGCGATAAGTAGATTCTCTCCCGCTTTTCCCTAAAGCTAGTGCAATTTACGTCACACTCAGTCTGATTGTCGCCTGCTGTGTCCGATTTCCTAATACCTCTTATAGTCAAGCCGAAACACTATTATTACTCCATAAAAAGCACACTTCTATATTTAGATAATCTAGGAAAAAATGAATAAAGAATTATTAATAAAAAAAATAATGTCTGGGGAAGTAGTTTTAATTACTGGCGCTGGTTTTTCAGCAGATCTTAAAGATTTTTATGGTGATCACCTTCCTATTGGAACATCTCTTGCTAAAGAGATTTGGCCACTAGTTTTCGGAAGTGAACCCTTCGATGACAGCACTTCCTTATCAGAAATATTCCAGCTTGCATTAGATGAAAGCAAAATAGGATTAAAGGAGCAATTAGATAAAATATTTCACGTGGACCCAAATTCCTTGCCACAAAGATTCAATATTTGGTATCAATTTCCTTGGAAAGCTGTTTATACCCTAAACGTTGATGATAGCACCGATATTATTGCTAATCAGCTAGCGGATCACATGAATATAATCTCTACTTTTTCTGATTCATTGGCAAATTTAAAAAGTAATAGATTGAATGTGATCCATCTAAATGGCAGAATAGATGATTTTCCTAATGTCACATTCACAGTAGATGATTTCAACGACAGGATGTTAAATGATAGTGCTATTTACAGTCAGTTTATTACAGATATATCAACCAACCATGTCTTAGTCATCGGCTCTAAGCTTGAAGAACCTCCACTCTGGTACCACTTAAGAAAAAGAGAGATTCAATCCCATCGAAAGGAAATGCGACCTAAATCCTGGTATGTTTCACCCAACATCAATATTACAAAGAGAAAGACTTTACAAAAGTTGAACTTCGAATTTATTGATGACAATGAAGAGGAATTTTATGAAGAATATTTACATCCAAATATTATCAATCTTCGACCAGAGCATTACCCTGAGAATCAAGTTAAAAAATTGCCATACTCTTTGGTAAACGAATTATTGGAAGAGTCCAGAACAAAAGAATCATTTAAAGATTTCTTATTAGGCAATGCGCCAACTATTTTAGATGTAACCCGTGGGTACGCTGTCGAATTTGACCAGGACAAAGATTTAATTATTAAAATCCAGAGAATGCAAACCTCTGCTATTATTCTTGGAACTGCTGGTTCTGGTAAGACTACATCATTATTGAGAATTGCTGTTTTACTCCACGCAGAAGGATACAAAATAGGATGGATGGATTCAGAAACCAGTGAACACTCCTCATTTGGAGAAATACTTGACAGCCTCAAAGAATTAGATTTCATTCTAATTGATGATTTTGATCGATTTTCCGAACAAGGAGAACAGATACTCAATCGATGCAAAGAATATGATACTAAAATTATTGTTGCAATGCGCCATCATCGATATATCGGTCTTGAATATGAAAGGAAACAATTATTTGAGATTAAGCACATACTGCATGAACTTTCTCCAGATGACGCATCCAATCTTATAAAAGCGCTGGCAGCAGCACACCGATTAGGTGCACTCGAAGGGCGATCACATCAAGAACAACTTAAATCATTCTTAAGAGATTCCGATAGACAACTAATTGTTTGCTTAAAGGAAGCAGTATCCGGAAGAAAATTTGATGATATCATTGCGGATGAATGTGAAGAGTTAAGGAATGTAGATGAATTCATTTATATTTTTGTGTGTCTCTCAATGACGTTAGACGGATATCTGCCCTCACGCGATGAGATATTTACGGTCGGCGCAATGGCTGAATACACACCTGAGGAAGTAGATTCTTCATTGAAAAAGCTGTTAAAGTCAAGAATTCTAATTATGCAGAATTTTAAAATACTTGCTAGACACCGGGTGATTTCAGAGTCGTCAATAAGATACTATAAGTCAGCAGGTAAACTCCCTAAAGCTGTTTCAACTATTATTAAGTTCTTTTATTCAAAGTCTGACCCCATCGACCCAGGTAGCTCTAAGCATGGCCGTCTCTACATTAGATTAATTAAACACGATACCATTCAAAATTTGGTGGGAACAGTAGGTGGGCGAGAAGTTTACTCGAACGTTGAAGAAATATTAAGCCCTCAATCTCATTTCTGGCTACAGCGGGGAAGCTTCGAAACTTCATATGGTGATTATCATAAAGCAAACACCTTTTTAAATCAGGCAGCAGGAAAATCGCCCGAAGATATTCAAATTAAAACCGCAAAATACTATTTATCATTAATCCAATCTTTCCAAAATAGAAAAAAATTAGGAGAAACTGAAAACTGTCTTAGTATTTTATCTGAGCTTCTCCCGATAGCGATGGAAGCACATAATTCACCTCATTCCTGTGAAGTATTTATTGATTTTTCTTTAAAACTATTAAAATCAAAGCCTCCCCTTGAAGTTGCAGAACGAATTAGGCTTAAAGATAATATGGAATCAGTGATTCAAAGAGCGAAATATAAATATTCTGGTAATCCTAAAATAGCCGATAAAGTTTTTGATGCAGAAAAATGGATATTGAATAATAGTATAATAGTATAAGAAGGTTATATTTTATAAGGGAAAAATTAGTGTTCCCCTTTCGAACTTTCAAAACCTAACTCGTATCAGAATACAGAGTGAAATCCACAAATCACTAGGTTCTCTATGTACTCGCAAATTTAGGAGTTAGACGACAAAATCAGTTTAGATTAAAATTGAGGTTCTGAGTTTTCCCAGGCTAGAAAGCTCAGAACCAATATGAATCGCGCTTAGCTCAAAAAAAATATTTTAACTACATAAACATCACTTGCCTCCAGGTTACAGCAAATAAATTGCTTTACTGTAATTCTTCGCCGCTATCTTGCCAAGCTTCTCGGTTCTGTTGCGCAGCCGCTTTATCCAGTTTCTTCGCGCCGTTTTGCTCGTATCTATGGCCGTAAAGACTCTGAGGCTTATTCAAAAGTATGCACACACCTCACACCCACCAACTAGACAACGGCCCCACCATAGCGGCAACCTTGAGGATAAATAACCACAAATATTCTCAAACCGCACCAGGAAGAACCGTTGCACCACCAGCGTACAACCGGCCTTACCGCCACGCAATTTGCCGCTCTACTGACAGCCCTGACCAACCAACTCATCTGGGGTAAACCAGGAGGAAGACCACCAGCCCTCACTCCAGCTCAGGCACTCAAAACCACTCTGCTCTACCACCGACACAATCTCACCGAAGAGCTACTTGCTGAAATCTTCACCGTCTCGCAACCTACTATCTCACGGACCATCAACACTATCGAAAAGGCGCTTGCAAAGGTCTTCAAACCTCTAGAACAGCCTTTGAAAATGAGCCTGGATGTACCAGGTTCTTTGGTTGTCGATGGAACTCTTGTACCCACCTGGAACTGGCGTTCACTAGGAAAAACAAATTTTTCGGGCAAACATAAACGAACCGGTTTCAACCACCAAGTCATCTGCACCCTCGATGGCAGGCTCTTAGTCATCACTGACCCGCTACCCGGGGCAAGGCATGATGCTCATGCTTTCAGAGCTCACGGGCTAGATCAGCTACTGGATTCCTCGACTCTGGCCGATAAGGGCTATATAGGCCTGGGGTTAGCAACCCCGACCAGGCGTAAGCCTGGTGTGAAAGTGCCTCAGGGTGTCAAGGATAATAATCGCATTATCAATAGATTACGGGCTGTGGTGGAGCGGGTTATCGCTCAAGTGAAGACCTGGCGGGTTCTTTATTCGGGGTTTAGGCGGCCGTTGAGTTTGTATCGGCAGGTGTTTTCGGTGGTGCGGGGTCTGGTGTTTTATGCGGCTGGGAGGACTTTTGAATAAGCCTCTCTAGTTCTCTATATCACCCTCCTAGAGAAACACAGCAGCTTTATTGGACTTATGAGCACTGTCAGCAGTCTGTTTCCGCGCATATTCAGATTGATCAGCTGATGAATACGGATATCTACCACTTCATGCCTACCAGCATGATCCGCGATGCCTTACAACTCTTTGTTGAAAAGAATATTTCTGGTGCTCCGCTAATTGCAGACGAGCGACTTGCTGGGTTCGTCTCCGATGGCTACGTTCTCGCTCATCTAGGCCGCGAAGTTCCGCTTTACACCACGCCGTATTCATTCCTTGCTGAACGAAGACAAGGAGAGAGCGAATTTGATTGAGACGTTGCAGCGGTTTTCGGTCAACCTGCTTCTTCTATCGCTACCGCAAGCGTTATCACTGTAAATGCAAACAGCGACCTCGGTCATGTCAGTACTCTGTTTGCAGATAAGCACCTCAAAAAAGCGCCGGTAGTCGATGCCTCCGGAACAGTTATCGGCATTCTCAACCGTTCCGATATTAACCGCTGCTTCGTTGGGACTTATCTAACTTAAGTCCTATACAATAACTCCCGTTGCCTTGACTTTCATCGAGGACAGCGGAAGTTTTTTTATATTGCCCAGGGGTGTGTCAAGCCGAAGGATTCAACACTCCCCCGGACTCCTCCAGGTAGCAGTTGGCGCACAGCGACTCGTAGCCCACGTGTACGCCGTCGATTGCTACCTGGGAGCCTGAGAAAACAAAGCGCCCGTCCACCGTGCGTCCGTTGAACAGCGCCTTCTTCCCGCAACGGCAAATCGTCTTCAGCTCCTCCAGCGTGTGCGCAATCTCCAGCAGACGAGCCGAACCAGGGAAAGCCCTCGTCTGAAAGTCCGTACGAATCCCGTAGCACATCACCGGCACACCATCGAGCACAGCAATACGCATCAGGTCATCCACTTGGTCTGACGTCAAAAACTGCGCCTCATCCACCAGCAAACAAGAAACAGGCAAATGCTTGTGCGCTGAATCAGGGTGCGCATTCTCCGCCGCATGCAAGAAAAGCTCCCGCACGTTCTCCTCAGCACCAATCAAAAAATCAACATGGCGCGTTACCCCTAGCCGAGAAACGACGTCGGCGTCGCCCTTCGTATCAAGTTGTGGCTTAGCGATCAGAACCCGCTGGCCGCGCTCCTCATAGTTATACGCAGCCTGCAAAAGCCCCGTTGACTTGCCAGAGTTCATTGCGCCGTATCGGAAATAAAGCTTTGCCACCAGAGACCTTCCTTCAAAAGAACTCCTGCAATTCTAGCTAAACAATTCGCTACCCAGCACAAGTGAGATGAGAAGAACGAGTTGCGGCATGCCCATGCAGACCATCCGCCTTTATACTTGTGTAGGCAAACCGCAACCAACGCATAAGGTTCAACGATGATTTCGCACAGTGATATTGAAGCTCTCATGGCTCCTCCAGCACGAGATAGGGACCCGCTCAGTATCATCATCGAGCAAAACAAATCTCGTTTGACCGAGTTGGTTCCCGTACGCATCGGGCGTATGTCCGAGTCGCCCTTCGCCTACTATCGCGGAACAGCCGGCCCCATGGCAGCAGACCTTTCCACCGTGCCGAACTCCGGCGTTATGCCCCTCATCTGCGGCGATGCGCACATCGGTAACTTTGGCTACTTCGCCTCCCCCGAGCGCAACCTGCTCTTTGACCTCAACGACTTTGACGAAGCTGGCCGAGGCCCCTTTGAATGGGACCTCAAACGCCTGGCTACCTCGGTGTACCTTGCAGCAACCGACAACGGCGAGTCTGAAGAAACCGCCACCGTCTTGGCTGAGAAAACATCTAAGTACTACCGCCAGACCATCTTGCGTATGAACGAGGAAAGCGCGCTCAACCGCTATTACTCGCGTGTGAACACGGACATGTTCGAGAGTCTCATCAAAGAAGAATACAAACCGCTCTTTGACAAGTTCGAGCGCAAGGCACGCACACGCAACTCCGAACAGGCACTCCACAAATTCGCGGTAAAAGACGATAACGGCAACCACCGCATTATCGATCAGCCCCCACTGACCATGCACCACAATGAGATTGCCGAAGAAGACCTGCAACGGCTCTGGACCGAATACCAATACACTGCCCGCCCAGATATTCGCTACCTTCTGCGTAACTTCAAGATTCGCGACCACGTGCTTCGCGTAGTGGGCGTAGGTTCGGTGGGCACACGCTGTTTTATTGCGCTCCTTGAAGACCAGCGTAAGAACCCGCTCTTCATCCAGATTAAAGAAGCTCAAGACACCGTTCTGCACAGCTACGGCAAGATTGAGCAGACCTCCGAGTCGCTCGGCTTCCCCGATCGCCCTATGGGCAATGGTTTCCGTGTGGTAGCCGGTCAGCGCGTGATGCAGTCGCAGTCTGACCCTTTCCTCGGCTGGATTGAGAATGTACCTACCCGCCAGGGAGGTACCACCGACTACTATGTACGCCAGTTCCGCGATATGAAGGGGTCCATCAACCTCTCAGCACTCGACCGCGACGGCCTCAAGCAGACCGCTAAGATTTGTTCTTCTCTGCTGGCTCGTGCGCACGCGCAGTCCCGCCATATCGACGACATCGCCGTCTACTGCGAGTCAGATAAGTTCTTCGACCACCAGCTAGGAAAGTTCGCTCACTCCTACGCCCAAACCTGTACCGAAGATTTTCATGCCCTGCGGGCAGCGGTTGAAAAAGGGCAGCTCCCCGTGCAGTACGCCCTCTAACCCGGTTTAGCCGCATAGCAAAAGCGCCGCGCGTCCTCCCTCATACGGGAAAAAAGGACGCGCGGCGCTTTTATGCTCAACTCCGAGCCGGTCAGAGCCAACTAGTCGACCAAACGCTGACTTTCGACGTCAATGCCAGAAACATCGACCTGTTCCAACGGAACCATTTTGCCGTGAGTCACGAACTTATGAATTAGCCACAGAGCAAGGAAGATGGGCAAACCGATGTAAGCCATGGCAACACCTGCCCAGTCGCCGGCAAAAATCGCTTCGTAGTTCTGACCCACAATAACGAGGGCGCACATGACGAAAGCGATAATCGGCCCCAAAGGGAAGAATGGTGCAACGTAGGGAAGATCTTTGAGGCTCTTTCCCTGCTTAAGGTAAGCGCGGCGGAAGCGATAGTGGCAAATAGCAATGCCAACCCAGGCGATAAAACCTGAAAGACCGGACACATAAACCAGCCATTCGTAGGCTTTGCCCTCGCCCATAATTGCCGTGAGGAACCCAAAGAGACCTACGGCGGAAGTAGCAATCAGCGCGGGCATGGGAACGCCACGGCTGTTAACACGCGAGAAAATCTTGGGCGCTTTACCCTCAATCGCCAGCGAATAAAGCATACGGGAGGAAACGTACAGACCGGAGTTGCCTGCAGAGAGAATAGCGGTCAGAATGACGGCGTTCATTACCGAAGCAGCAATCGCCACACCAGCGTGTTCAAACACCAGGGTGAAGGGTGAGTACGCGATGTCGGTGGCGTCCGAGCGCAAAAGGTTGGGGTCGGTGTAAGGAATCAAGAAACCGATAATGACGAACGCACCGATGTAGAACAACAAGATCCGCCAAAAAACCGAGTGGATTGCCTTGGGGACGTCGCGGCGGGGGTTCTCCGATTCGCCAGCGGCAACACCAACCATTTCGGTGCCTTGGAAGGAGAATCCCGCAATCATGAAGATGGAGATAATAGACATCCAGCCGCCCACAAAAGGAGCGTCACCGGTAGTCCAGTTGCTGAAACCGGGTGAATTATCGCCCAAAATACCGATAATCATGGCGACGCCTGCAATCAGGAAGACAATCACGGTAATCACCTTGATTGTCGCCAGCCAGAATTCGCTTTCACCATAAGCACGAGCGGACAGCGCGTTAATCAGAAAGAGAATGAGCAAGAAGCTCGCTGCCCACACCCAGCTAGGAACATCGGGCAACCAAAAATTCATCACAATACCGGCAGCTACCAGTTCCGCTGCCACGGTAATTGCCCAGTTGAACCAGTAGTTCCAGCCCATAGCAAAACCGAAGGACGGCGAGACGTAGCGGGTCGCGAACGTCTGGAAAGAACCGGGAACCGGCAAATGCGCCGACATTTCGCCCAAGGACTGCATGAGCAGAAGAACCATCAAACCGATAACAGAGTAAGCCAGCAAAGCTCCACCTGGACCGGCTGTTGCCACGGTTGCACCGGAGGCAACGAACAGACCCGTACCGATGGCGCCGCCGATGGCAATCATCTGCATGTGGCGGCTCTTGAGACCGCGGTTTAGCTGCTTTTCTGACGGGGGCAGCTCTTCCCTCACGCGTTCAGACATAATCCGACCTTCCGGTCTTAAGAAAATCTAAGGGTAATTAAGACAAACTTCAGATTACCACTGTAGAAACAAACAAGCACCGAGAAATCAGTGTTTTCTCGGTGCTTGAATTGATTTTATTTAAGATGCGTTTTCGTTGATAAACCGGACGTTCGCGCCGTATTCAACGGTGCGGGACACCGTGCAGTCTTTCTCATGCGAAAGCTTCATCAGTCTGTCAACCAACTGCTCGGCTTGCTTGCCCTTGGCATCGTTGGGGAATCGCACGTTGAAGCTGACCTCCACGTCGTCCAGCCGCACAGCGCCGTCCTCATTGAGCTTTATCGCAGAAGGTTTTACCTCGAACACCTCAGGTTCGGAACGGCGGGAGGTCACCACATCGACGTCGATGGCGGAGCAACCGGCGATAGCAGCCAGGAGCATCTCCACCGGATTCAGCAGGCCCTCACCCTGTCCGAACTCCACCGACGCACCTTCACTATTAGTTGCGCGGTAACGCTGCTTTTCAACTCGCTCGACCTTGACCGAGCGATAATTCGGATCGCTCTCTCTGTTAGTTACAGTGTTTGATTCGCTCATGAGATTCCTTAAGGTAATAGGGATTGCCTACCGACGCTACGCCAGGCTGTAGGGGTAGTTGCTTTGCTATTTCTAACAACTCTAACTCCCCTCTTATTTCCACGAGCTGGCATAGGGATCGCTGCAGGAATTACTTTCGTTCTCAGGCTCATTCCGTTTGGCATCAAAAGTATTCTCAAAGATAACAAGCTCATTGCCGATTTAGCAGCGTGGATTCCCATGGGTGCCATCCTCATTCTGGGCGTCTACGTGATGGCAGAAATTGATTACTCCTCCACGACGACGGCGCTCCCCTACCTGATTGCAGCGGTGGTGACGGTGGTCGTCCATCTGTGGCGCAAGAACATTGCGCTCAGCCTTTTGTTAGGCACGGCGACCTGCGTGGTCTTGGCGAACTGGGTGTTTTAGGGATTGTTCCGTTAGCCCGGCGCAGTGTGAGGCAAGCTGGTCGGGTCTGGCGTGAATCGCATTAGTGAGCGCTAGCGAACCATGCGAGAGGGATTGCTTGCCGACACTGCGCCGGACGCCAGGAACAACCGCTTAAACCCAATTCTCTCCGCACACAAAAATGCTCGGCACCTGACGATGCCGAGCATTTCTTACAATAAGCAAATGATTACTTGAGAGCTGCCAAAGCTGCTTCGTAGTCGGGTTCCTCAGTAATTTCGGGAACGAGCTGGGTGTAGATAACCTTGCCGTCTTCATCCAGTGCAATCACAGCGCGAGCCAGAAGACCCTTCATGGGGCCATCTGCCTGAAGTACGCCGAAGTCTTCGCCGAATGAGCTACGGAATGCTGAACCGGAAACTACGTTCTCGATGCCTTCGGCTGCGCAGAAACGCTCGTGGGCGAAGGGCAAATCCTTGGAAACGCACAGTACTACGGTGTTATCAAGGTCCGCTGCCTTTTCGTTGAAGGTGCGAACTGACTGAGCGCATACGCCGGTGTCTACCGAGGGGAAGATGTTGAGTACAATCTTCTTGCCTTTGAAGTCAGCTGCTGAAATATCAGCTAGGTCTGAGCCGGTGACGGTGAATTCAGGTGCCTGCGATCCTACCGAGGGAAGGTCGCTATTGGTATTTACAGTATTTCCTTGAAATTTAGTTTGTGCCATAGCTCCATTGTCTTGCTTTAGCGCACAACTAGCAAGCCCTCTTATATTTTGAGGATGCCGTGGTTAGACCAAACGAATCAAAGCGACCCCGCCCAGCATGAGTACAAGTGAGAGCACCTGCGCCAAACCAACCTGGCGCTTGGGTGCTTGGAGTAACCCCAATTTATCGACAAGAAGTGAACCAGAAATCATGCCAACCAATGCGGCGACCACGGTAAGTCCCGTTCCCAGGAGAGGAACAAGGAAAGCATTTCCAAAGACATAAATAGCGCCCAGAAACCCGCCGAACCACATCCACCAGGGGTTCTTTTTCTGCCCGTCAGGCACGCGAACGCGGAATTTCAGACGTAACACCAATGCCAGAAGAAATAGGACAGTGGTGCCCACGGTGAAAGACACTAAAGCGGCTTGAGTGGGCGAACCAATCAGCACTCCTAGATGTCCATTGATTGCAGACTGTGATGCCATCAGAAACCCTGTACCCAAAGCCAAAGCGCGCCACCCCCAGAGCGAAGGTTCCGCTTGGGGAGATGAATTTGCAGAAACCTGGCGCAGTGCTCCGGTATTTGAACGTGCCTCGCGGGTTTTAGAAGACTGGCGAGAAATACGTTGCCCACCCAACGTAACAGCTCCCACTACACCGGCGAGAACCAGAACCGCGCCGATGACGCGCAACGGAGTCAGCGCCGCCCGGTGAGCTTCGAACAATGCGAAATGATCGATGAGAAGTCCCATCAGGATTTGCCCGCAAATCGGCAGCACAGTGGTTTGAACTCCGCCAAGCTTGGGAAAAATTAGAATGTTAGTAGTGAGTCCAATGACGCCGAAAAGACCACCCAACCAAATCCACAGCGGCTGCTGGGCAACGTCGTCCCAGGAAAAGAAAACGGTACCCTCTACTACCAGAGCGAGCGCAGCCAGAAAAAGCGTTCCACCGAAGAAGGAACCCAACGACGAGAGATAGGGAGACCCTACGGACTGGCGTAACCGCGAGTTGAGACAGGTTTGAATAGGGAGTAGTAACCCAATGAAAATGCCAAAAAATAGACCTGCCATAAAGTACCTTCTTCTACCTGCTCAACATGGTTTACTTTACTCGTCCTGTCGGACTCCCCCGTCTAGTATGAAGGTAATTATTTTCGCCTTCAATCATTGGAGTTAGCGTGAGCGCAGAGTAGTCCCCCGCCGTTCATCAGGAATTTATTAGTGTACGCGGTGCCCATCAGAACAATTTGAAGAGTGTGGATGTTGAGATCCCTAAACGTCAGCTCACGGTTTTTACAGGGGTTTCGGGTTCGGGTAAATCTTCACTGGTTTTTGGCACGATTGCCGCTGAGTCGCAGCGGTTGATTAACGAGACGCACCCGGCGTTTGTGCAGGGATTTATGCCTAATTTGCCGCGCCCCGAGGTGGATATTTTGGAGGGGTTGACGACGGCGATCGTCGTCGATCAGGAGCGGATGGGCGGTAATCCGCGCTCAACCGTGGGGACTGCTACCGATGCTACTGCGCTGTTGCGTATTTTGTTCTCCCGTGTGGCAGAACCTTTTATTGGTGGTCCCAATGCTTACTCCTTCAATGTGGCGACAGTGAGCGCCCAGGGTACTCGTACGGCGGAACGGTGGTCTTTGAGGGTACTCCTGCCGATTTGGTGGCACAGAAGGAGACCCTCACTGGTCAGCATTTGGCGCGGTACACCGCTTAGCGCAAACCCTTTTCGCGCAAGTATTTCTGCGCTTTGGGACGCTCGATTAGCATCATGGTGATGCCCAGAATCATCAGGGGTACTTGGAATGCCATGGCCCACCGGAAAGATTCTAGGTTGTAGGTGTCAGGTGTCCCTGCCCCGGTGAAGTCCAGAATGAGACCGATGGCTAGAACATTCACGAGCGCGCCGAGGAAGCCGCCCATGTTGGCGATGCCTGTGGCGATTCCCCGCTGAGTATACGGTGCGTGGGTGCGTACGACTTCAAAAGCCACCATGGAGGCAGGGCCTCCTATGCCGCCGATCATGGCGGTGAGCGTCATCAGCCATACAGGTGCGCCACCGGGGTACAGCAGTACAGCACACCAGAGGGCGGCAATCACAGCTACCAGACCGGTGACGATTTCTACGCGCTGGCGTATGAATCGGGTGAAAAGCGGCCCGGCAATCAGCCCTGCTGCCATAAGCGCTACCACGTTGAGGCTCACGATAGTTGAGGCTGTGGCGAATGAATAGCCCAGCCCACCGGTCATAAAAGGTAAGCCCCACAGCAACACAAATGAGTTGGTGGAGAAACAGGTGGCAAAGTGAACCCAGAAACCTAGACGTACGCCGGGTCTTTTGAGCAGTGATTTCAAAGCTGGCACTATTCCGCTGGAACCAGGACCTAATACAGGAAGTGCATCGGTAATCGGGACCGCCACGGTGGTAGCTGAGGTGCGCTGTTCGGTGGCAGTATTTTGAGGTTTAAAAAGACGTCGTGCCAGCGGAAGGCTACCCGGTGTATCTTTCAGCAAGATAAAAATCAGCACCATCAAAGCAAGCGCAATCAAGGCAAGGGAACTAAACGCGCCCGTCCAGCCCAGCAAAGCTACTGATGCCGCCAAGGGTGTCACCGCAATGAGCATGCCGCTTTGCCCTATCAAACCGCTGATCTGGTTGATACTGAAACAATCCAGCGCACAGCATGACGCTAGCGCCGAGCCGATCCAGCAAAATGCCCACAGGAATCTGTGCGGCGGCATAGACCGCCAGCTGAACTACCACGAAGGTAGATATCAGAGCAGCCTCCGCCGAGAAATGCTCCTGGGCAACAATTCCGAGCGCAGAGAACGAACTACGGTTGACCGCTGCCAGAACGTAGGTGAGAACGCTCAGTGCCCACATCAAAAATTTGAGGTTACTGGTTTTGTGCATTCTCATCATCTTTCAATCAGTCGGTCAAGGAAAAGTAATTTAGCTGATACCTGCTTCTCGCAACACCTGGCGCATTTGTTCTTTACCCATCTCTACTGCAAGTTTTTGAGTTTCTGTCGCTTGCCCAATCATAGAAATTTTTGGTGCGCCCTCTGGCGGAGCAACTTGCAGAACCTGGGGTGAATCGCGCAAAAGAACTTCCAGCTGTTGCTTACGCCGGTTGCGGTTCTCCCACGTGTGTAATGCCCCAGCGGCGTTCTTTCTCATCCAGAGAGCCACAGCTTGCTGTTTAAGTTTATGGGTGCTGGCTAAATCGACGCTGGGCTGGCGCGTTCTCAGCACCAGCAAGTGGGTGGCGCCTTGGGCGAGCGCCGTTTCGATGGGAATATTCTCTGCCATGCCCCCGTCAATAAAGCGGCGCCCGCCGAGAGAAACCGGATCCCCCGACAGTACCGGAATGCGCGTGGTTGCTTTCATGGCGGTTTTCAAGGTTGCGCGGTCTGTGATAAACGGCGCAAGATCAACGGATTCGCCGCTATCGGCATCCGTGGCTAGGGGGTGGTACTCCACCGGGCTCGCCAGAATTTCCTCAAAACCCATGCGGGTGAAACTCTCATACATTTCGTCCACTAGGAAATCGCCGTTGACGATGGGCTTGCCCCGCACAAAATTTGCAGGCTTGATAATCTCTTTTATCGATTCAGGCGTCCACCAGCCGTGTATGTTCTCATTCGCTTTTTCGCAAATGAGCCATGCCCCATTGAGCGCCCCAGCAGAAGCACCATATACCGCGTCAAAAACGGGAAGCAGTCCGTGCTCCTCCAACACTCCTACCATTCCACCGCCAAAAGCTGCACGAGAGGAGCCGCCTTCAAGAACGACGACGAGCCGCGCGTCGTCGTTTCGTTGACCGGGTTGAGAGCCGCTTTGATGACGCTGACGGATGATTTCCAGGGTTGTGTGCATATACATCACTTTAGTGGGTGGGTGTCGTGTGCCTCCGTCTTAAGGATGAAAGACTTTGCAATTCTTGCCCTCAAAATCAACTAAAGACGCATAGTTTCATGTCCCCCAAGTGGGTAGAATTTTTAGTTGTGCACATAAGTAAATAGGGACAAATAATCATCTAATTAGGGGAAAATTTGATGAAAAATCATTTCTGGGGCGCACTCTTTGCGCTCATACTTGGTGGACTATCACTCGTTCTAACTCCGGCAACAGCAGACACTGGAACCGGATCGCATCAATCAGTCCAACAAACAGAATCTACTCAAGATATCGCCCAGGTTCAGCAGACACCAGAAAATTCTGCTGGGGAGGTACTGCAAAAAGCCGGTCTTGGCACCGTTGCAGTGGGCGCTGGAACTTGGCTTACTATCGCAGGGAAGCGTCGCTTCCAGGAAAACTGCGATTTCTAGAAAAGTCTTTAGCCAGACTTTTCTAAGCTTCATTGAATATCTTTTGTGCAATAAGGAGGGGACCCGCGGGTCTCCTCCTCTTTTATTAAGAATGGGTAAGGGGAAGGTTGACGTGCGACCTGGATAACGGGGCGTTCAATATATGAGATTTGGCGAATGCCAAAGAACGTTTTGAGAATTACTAGAATATTTTTCTGCTTATGACTACTTCCAGTAGCGAGCTCAAACGATCATTGAGCATGTCGAAACTTATCTTTATGGGCCTCGTATTTATTGGCCCGCTGGCTCCCATCGGTATCTTCGGAACCCTGGATGCTAAATCAAATGGCGCAGTAGCAACCGTCTATCTCGTGGCTACTTTCGCGCTAGCACTGACCGGTTCGAGCTACATGCGGATGTCCCGCGAAGTACCTCGCGCTGACTCAGTCTTCGCTTACGCTAACGCCGGCATTGGTCCGCGCACCGGCAACATTGCCGGCTGGATGATTTTGCTCGATTATGTTCTGGTGCCTTCGATTGCATTTATGATTGCGGGCATCGGCATGGCTTTCTGCGCCATGGTTGGTCAGGCTGCAGGCGCCCGCATCATCCTCGATATGTCTCGCTCAGGTCAGCTACCTACCGCTCTATCCAAGGTCAGCGCCAAGCGCCAGGTTCCCTCACTCGCTGTGATTGTAGTTGCTATTTGCAGCATTGGCGTCTCACTGTGGACTTCTACCCGCCCCGACGGTCTTGATTTGCTCTCCTCGCTGGTGAACATGGGCGCGCTGGTTGCTTTCGTACTACTGCACGCCTCAGTGATTGGTTACTACCTGGTACGCCAGAAGGCTAGCGTTCGCGGCACCTGGTTCTCCCACGGTGTTATTCCCGCCGTCGGCGCTCTGATGTTCGTCTTCGTCATTATCGCGGCGAATCCGCTGGCTCAGATTGTCGCAGTGATTTGGCTGGCTGTAGGTTTGATTTACGCTATCGCCACCCGTCAGTTTGGTAAGGCGGAACAGAACGTTCCCGATCTTGAAGAAGAACCACTGATTATGCAGTAATTTCTTCTCTGATATATGCAAGGAGAGGGTCACCTCAGGGTGGCCCTCTCCTTTTTTGTCCTCGATGAATGGAGGGCAACTAGGACGACGGCGCGCCCAACGCCCGTTCATAGGCGGCTCGTGCGTCGGGGTTGAAAGCTACCAGTAGCACCTCTTCCAATAAATGCTGGTGGTGTTGCTCGAAGGTGCGGATAGCGTCAACCGCAATCTGACAGGCGCTGTCCATCGGCCAACCATAAACCCCGGCGGAAATCGTTGGAAATGCTACCGAACGTGCTCCCAACTCGGCGGCAACTTTGAGTGAATTCTCATAGCAGCTGTACAAAATATGGGAACGATTTTCTCGGGCTGAATAGACGGGACCAACCGTATGTATCACCCAATGCGCAGGTAAATCGCCAGCGGTCGTTGCCACGGCTTGTCCGGGCGGTAGACCAGTGGAATACTGCTTCGCGCGTAGTTCTTTACACTCTTTGAGGATGGCAGGGCCGCCCGCCCGGTGGATAGCACCGTCGACTCCCCCACCGCCCATCAGACTGGAATTAGCGGCGTTGACGACCGCATCTACCTTTTGCACCGTGATGTCACCGGATACAACCTTAATCTTCATGCGAATCTCCTCAAACCTAAAATGTATGTAGCAGAGCCATACTTATACAAAAGCTTTCCGCACCCTCTGCCAAAAAATACACCTTTCCCACAAAAATACAATCTGCAGCATGTATTTTTGCTGAAACGGTGTACTTTTTCAGAGTGCTATGAACTGTTCTGTTTACGGATGAGGCAGCGGTTTTTACTCGATATCAGAGGGTTGGATTATCGATGCATTTGACTAAGTTTTTGTTCTAGATGATCCGGGATACCCCCATCTGGTTCTATTCCAAAGAACTCGATGGGACGCTTGTGGCGGTCGTAGGTAATACAGGTGCTAAGGCGCAAATCAAGATGCGAGCCGAGGGGTAGCTCACGCGGGCGTCCGCTACCACCGCCGGTCGTCGTCCCCAAGATTTGGACGTGGTCTAGCCATTGAAGACCCCAGAGGAAATCTTCGCTAGCGCTATACGTCATAGCATTGACCAGAACTATAAGTTTGCCTTTCCATCGGGAAGAAGGGTGAGGCTCAGCCCAACGCTCCCGCATTTTGGATAACTGACCTGTACCGGTGGTGAAGGAAGAATATCCAATCAATATTTTCTCCCGAAGAAAATAGCTACGCATTGTGTTGGCAAGTTGGATATTACCGCCAGTATTATTTCTGAGATCGAGAATGAGTGTGCTATCGCCGGAGTACTCTCTACAGAGCTTTTCCATTTCTTCTGGAATACCTATACCGGAAAGAAAACTTGTCAGCTTCAGATAAACGGTGTGCTCATCGAGGGTTCTTAGTTGGAAAACCTCGGGAAGTGAGGGCTATCGTGCTTCTTCTAGCCATGACGCTTGCTGAGTTGAATCCGAAGATACCGCATGAAAAACACGTGAAGATTGGGGAATTGCCATCGCGTTGCGAGCAGTGATGAATCTATATTGCTGAGGCGAGGCACCTGTTATTCTTTCCCAAAATTCTGCGTTTTCAACTTCTATAGCCCAGCCTTGCTGGACCCCAGCTAAGACAGCAGCTGAATGAGGAGGTACTTCGGTGAGCACTATTATTCCGTCTCTAAGTTCTCCTGTATAAGGCGGGTTATAACCGCATAAACGGCTGTCGATAACAGCTGTATGAGCGTCCCCGAGTTGAGCAACTAGTTCCTGAGACCAAACGCCAAATTCATCCCAGGTAAGTGGCAGATTTGAAAGTGCTTTGGCGAGAATGGAATCCCAGTCCAACCTGCGTAATTCGAAATAAGGATAGGTATTTTTGCACTGTTGAATGAGAAGTTCGATGGCGTCTTCAACAGTTTCAGGTTGCTTCCCGTGAACTACGCCGTCCGCTGAGTTCGCAAGCGAATGAAGCAAACTGAGAGAAGCAAGAAACTGGTTCTCATCACTGACGTGACTCGTTAGAATGCGGTTCTTGTCGTCCCATGCCAACGACGGAAATTCCTTTTGAGGTACTTCTTCAATACACCATTTTGGGGCGGCCTGCGGTGCCTTACCCACCTTTACTTTGACGCCCAGGACAGCCTCATACTCATCAATTTCTTGTGCAATAAGATTGAGCATTGATTCATTCAGCCACTCTTCGAATTCAAGGTACAGGGTGAGTGATGAATCTAAGTTAAAAGCCACCATGGATTTACTATAACTTTAGTTTTGAACAACCAAGCGAGTCTGCAGGGGCGAACTAATGTTTCAACCTATTTACGATATAGAAGGTGGCCTTGGGTGGATGATTTCTGGCAGAACGTTACTTCCCGAAATAACCGACCATACTCTTTTCAGAGAAGTATTCGAGCAAGATAATCTGTTTGTTCCTTTGGAATTATTATGGACGGGCTATCCAGAGCAAGCGCTTCGACTGTTGGATAAGAAGCCCGTTTCAACTCGCCGGCAGGCTCTTATAGCTGACTGCTTTAGAGATTTAGAAAGATACCCAGAAGCAGAACAGATTTATCGTGACTTACTCAAAAACGTTTCTGCCCCTTGTATAGAAGCAACGTTGCATCAACATTTGGGAAAGATTCTGCTCTACGCCGGAGACTACCAAAGTGCACTAGATGAGTTCCGCCAGTCTCTTACCCTCAGAAAATCCCTGGGGGTAGCCCCTGAAATAATTGCATCTTCACAACAGGCTTATGATTTTATGAAGTTAAATACTTATCAAATGAATAAAAGTAGTGAATTTATTAAATAAGTCGTGAATTTGCGAACCTAAGAAACTTCTAGGCTAGACCACATTGGGAGACTAGAACCATATTTAACAATCTTTCCTTTCAAATATATTCCATTAAAAGTGATAGGTATCGATGGCATCGACAGCTTTCCATACGGAGAATGAATTAAAGATATATTCTTATGTGTAAAACTTTCGAATTTATCATGAGAAGGTTGTCTATTATTCATACTAATTAGTGCTCGAGCTGCGCCAAGAAGACTAGTTTTAATCACACCCGATTTATGATGAGCTAGAGATTCAAGAATATACTTCGCGAGGATAAATCCAGTGGAATGATCAAGAGCTTGAACCGGTAGAGCCCCTGGAATTCCGCCCTCTAATGGATTAGATTTACTGCATAGTTCAGAAATTCCTGTGGCTGCTTGAACGATTGAATCAAATCCAGCTCGTGAGCCCCAAGGACCAGAATCTCCCCAAGCAGACAAACTAGCGATAAGAAGATTTGGATATCTATGTCTCAATCCCTCAATACTCAGACCAAACTTATCTAACGACCTGGGAGTATAACCCATAACTAAAATGTGCGTTTTAGGCAGAAGTTTATGGATTAATTCTTTATGGATATAAAGATCAACGACAGCGGATTTTTTCCCCATACCATTAGAAATATATTGATCCCTTAACTCTGGTAAAGCAGGAGGGTCTATTCTTAAAACTTCCGCACCAAGGCAAGCAAGGAGCTGAGTACAAGTTGGACCGGCAATAACTCGTGTCAAATCCAGCACTCTTATTCCTTCCAAAGGAAGGGAGGGATTTTTCGTTTGATAAATTTCAGCAGATTGAGGCTCTAAATCCAACTCCACCCACGGAGTAGACGCCGCTACTATCCCTTGGGGGTGCCGTTGCCATTCCCCTACCTCTCTAACTGCTGATGCAATTCCTCCCCGGTCTATGATAGATTCTTCGATTTCATACTTTGAAATTGTTGGAAGAATCTTCCTCAATTCTTCTTTGCTTTTTATTTTAAAAGTGCTAGCTATGGCGGTTGCATGATGGTCGTAATTTCCATGTAACCGGACCCACCCATCAGATGCCTGAAAGAATCCCGATAGGTCGCCCCAACCAATCGTAGGAGTATCATCAACTTTTAGGTTCTCTAAGCTCGAAAATGAGAATGGTATCTGCGCTAAGTCGCTAGAAATCCTACATTTTATACCTCTGGTATCCGCTACCATTTGAGCCGCTTTGGAAGCCGAACGAACTGAGTGTTTAGCTAGAGTTTCAACGTCGAGAGGACAAGATTTCCATTCCTCATATTGGCGTTCATTCATTAGGTCTCCCTACCGTACCCCATCTATTGACAGTCAATTATCTTTATATATCCGTTTGAAACAGCATACATTTCAATAATCTGATAAAACTTCACACCGATTTTAAGCTGTGTATTGAAAGCTAAAATTACTTAATCGTTAATATCACAACGCCAGAGAACCCACCACCTCATTTATTCTTTGTTGCAGGTAGTTAGGCCAAACCAAGAACGGTTCCGGTAAACAGGGTGAAGGAACCAACCCCTTCAACTCCGCTATTGCGGCAATCGCGCGAGCGATTCCACCGCATTCGGCGAATAAATCCCCCCGAGGTTGGCACTTTGACGAAACCTGTAAAGCGCTTTCAGGTCTCTGCGAGCGCGCAGCACCATAAATTTCCTACGCAAGATGAGGTAAGATTCCCGCAATTGCCGGCTACCAGAGATCGCATCCGGCAACTAACCTGCGTGCCGCCGCACCATCGCCAGAAATACCGATACTGACGTCGTCCGAAATCTCTGCCTTCAGAGCAGCTATTGCCGCACCAGGATTCTCACCTACCACAAAACCGGGCGGAATCTTGATTGATTTGGTTCCTGGCAATTCTGAAAGACGGGCATAAAGTTCTATATCGAAATTGAAATGTGTGGTGGAAGGATTGTCGTAAACAATCACCGGGAGTTCAGTGTTCTGACAGTTGGTAGCGAAATGATTTAACACCTTATTTGCGGTTAAAGGCTAATAGCTCACAGGTGCAACCAGCACCGCACTAGCTTCTACTTGTTCAGCAACTTTAATATGTTCTAGAACCTGCCGAGTTGCCACATCACCAACACCCACGATGAGCGGTTTGCTCTGCATCGTTTCCGCAGCGAGGACGACGGCGTGCTCGCGTTCGGTCGGACTCATATACATATAAGAGCCGGTAGAGCCAAGTACAACGATTGAACCAACCTGCGATTGTTCCAGTCGTTCAAGCAAAGTAACAAAACTCTGCTGATCTATCTCGCTCACGAAAAGGGGTGAGAGGGAAAGCGCTGATGTCAGTAAAAGTAAGCTCACTCATAGGGCTAGTTTAGTTGGTACGGCGAATAACTTTTAGATGCCCTTATAACCCACCGGTAACAAAAAATGGAAAGATTCAAGCCATTCGTTTTTCATCCAGTGAAAAAATCATAATCGTCAAAGGTATTTCTTCCACCACACTCCACATTTTCAATATCAATACTCAAATATTAGTATTCTAAAAATAGCTGAAAACTTTTGCTCTCAGCCGCATACATTCCCCCCTCTGATTTCATATGAAGGTAAAGATGACTTTCGCACTCCCCCGTGTGCCCAAATCGCGCGCCCCCAAAAAATCTACCAAAACCCTCGCAGCTCTCGCCCTCGTCGCAGGTTCGGCATTCTCAGCAACCATCTCCACAGCGCCCGCCGAGGCATATACAACAACCGGGCAGTTTCGCCCTTACGGAAACTCCCAGTACCACGTGTACGCCAACGGAATTGACTGGTCCCAGCCCGTCGGCGTCGTCTTCTACCTGGACGGCGACTACTGGGAAAAATGGCAATCAAAAGTACACAACCCCAGCGACCCAGCGCTAACGGGTATGGCTAAAGTCGCCAACGAACGAAACATGCTTTTCGTTCCCGTTATTTCCCCTGACCAAAATCCATCCGGCGACGGCATTACCTGGTGGGAAAATCAGTATTCAAACGGTAACTATTTCCGTTCATTTGCTAACTGGTTTATTAGCAATACTGCCGTTGATCGTTCGAAAGTATGGACGCTCGGTTACTCGGGAGGCGCCGAAATTGAAACCTTTGAACTTAATGCGCGCAATCAAGAATCGTGGCGCACGGGAGGCGGTTCCATCATGGTGGGCGGCGGAAATTCAAATGGTATTCTCACCGCTCCTTCAAGCAACTTTAAGGGCATGCCTATGGACTGGTACGTAGGTTACGGTGATGGTGCAGGAGTCACCTGGCCGACGAATTGGTCAGCCTGGGGTGCAGCACATGCCGGTAACTCGGTATACCGCAATAGCGGTTTCTACAACACCAACATGAACCATACTGCCGGTGACCACTACGCCTACGACTTCCCCTGGATTCTGGAAAAATCACTCAACGAGGCAGGCGTTCAAAAGCGCTCGTCCTTCAAACTCATGGGAGCAATCGGCAATTACTATTACGGTCATGCCTCTACTCTTGGCGCCCCCACCACGAATGAATTCAGCACCGTGGACGGCGGCGCGGCGCAGAATTTCCGTAACAACACGACCGTCTACTGGACTGATGCAACCGGTGCCCATGCGGTGAACTATAACGGCGGCATAGGCGCAGCTTACCGCGCGGGCGGTTATGAAAACGGTCACGGCTACCCCATGTTTGACGAGACCGCAATTGCAGGCGGAGCCATGCAGAAATTTAGAAATGTTGCCACAGGTAAGGTAACAGCATTCTACTGGGCGCCCAACACAGGAACCTATAAGGTGTGGGAGCCTGGCGCTATCGGTGGCCGCTTCACTCGAGAAGGTGGAACGGGCAAATACGGGTTCCCCGCAGCCAATGAATCAGCGATGGCTGAAGGCGGAGCTACTCAAACTTTCCGCCGATCAGATGGTTCAGAAACAGCTTTCTACTGGTCGGCTCAGACCGGAACCCATACACTCGTGGGTAAGGGCGGCATTAATAACGCTTATAAGAACTGGGGTTCCGTCGAAAAGTTTGGCTACCCCGTAACAGATGAAACTGTGCAGAAGGACGGCACCGTCACCGTCAAATTCAGTAAGGGAAAGACTCTGTCTTGGTCTCCTAAAACCGGCCAGGTTACTGAACTGACAACTAAGTAATGTACTAAGAATCTACTCATAAATGTAGCTTCTTATACTAAAAGCCCCTGTTCTCCCACGCTATGCGAGTGAACAGGGGCTTTTTAGTGTTCTAGAGACTAGACGTTGAAGCGGAATTCCACGACGTCGCCATCGTGCATCACGTAATCCTTGCCTTCCATGCGGACTTTACCGCGAGACTTTGCCTCCGCCATTGAACCGGCGGCGTCCAAATCTTCAAAGGACACAACTTCAGCCTTGATGAAACCACGCTCAAAGTCGGTGTGAATAACACCCGCTGCCTGAGGAGCGGTATCGCCCTGGTTAATGGTCCAAGCGCGTGATTCTTTCGGACCTGCGGTGAGGTAAGTCTGCAATCCCAGTGTGGAGAAGCCAACACGAGCCAGCTGATCTAGACCAGACTCGTCCTGTCCACTCATTTCAAGCATCTCTGCAGCTTCTTCGTCTGAAAGTTCGACCAAGTCAGCTTCGAGTTTTGCGTCCAGGAATACGGCTTCTGCAGGTGCAACGAGATTGCGCAGTTCCTGCTGCTTTTCTTCAGAGCCCAAAACACCTTCGTCTGCATTGAACACGTAGATGAAAGGCTTGGTGGTGAGAAGGTTCAATTCTTTGAGCAGGGAGAAATCTAGACCAGCTTCTTTTTGCTGGGAAATAAGGGTATGCCCCTCTTCAAGAACTTTCTGCGCCTTCTTGTATTCCTCCAGTGCGGCGGCGTTGCCCTTCTTAATCTTCACAGCCTTTTCGAGGCGAGGAATAGCGTTTTCAAGAGTCTGCATATCTGCTAGAACGAGCTCGGTGTTGATGGTTTCCATATCGGAAACGGGGTCAACTTTGCCGTCCACGTGAATGACGTCGGGGTCGTCGAACACGCGAACAACCTGCGCAATTGCTTGCGCGTCGCGGATGTTGGCGAGGAACTGGTTGCCCAACCCTTCACCCTCTGATGCGCCACGCACGATACCTGCGATATCCACGAAGGACACGGTTGCAGGCAGAATGCGTTCGGAACTGAAAATTTCAGCCAAACGGTTCAAGCGCGAGTCTGGGAGGTTCACGACGCCGATGTTAGGTTCGATGGTTGCGAAGGGGTAGTTCGCCGCCAGAACGGTGTTCTTGGTCAATGCATTAAAAAGGGTCGATTTGCCAACGTTGGGCAGACCCACAATTCCGATAGTTAAAGCCACAGGTTTTACCTTACCTTCTTTGATGTGCAAGCCCTAAGAATCCGGGCGAGTGAAGTATCTCTAAACCAAACTTTAGACCATGACAAATGTCAGTCTAAATCAGTGACAAAACGTATAAAACTGGCTCTAGTGGCTCGCCGCTCCCCCAAGATTCAACAGCACCACTCCGCCGATAATGAGGCCCACGCCCACGACCTTGGTAACCGTTAGCGGTTCGCCTAAGAAGATAGCGCCAATGGCAACGATTGCGGCGGTTCCAAGACCCGACCACATCGCATAAGCCACGCCTACCGGGATATCGCGTACTGCCTGTGCTAGCCCAAAGAAAGAAACCCCGTAGAGCCCCAGGCACAGCAAAGTCGGCAGTATTTTAGTGAATCCATCCGTATTTTTCAGCAAAGAAGTTGCCAGCAGCTCAGCACCAATAGCTAGCGCAAGAAACAAATAAGGCACACGAGCCCACTTTCGAAGAACAGTTGAATTTTTGAGGGGAAGCCTCCCTAGAAGATAAGGATATCTCTCGTGTAACCCAGCGCTGCAAAACATGTGGTGGAGGCGATGAACGCTACCGACAAGGTTGAGCTATTACTTTGAACGAGTACCTCATATGAGGTACCAGAAAAGTTCACGAGGTACAGTTTCAAGACGGTATCTCGCGTGATTTTCTGGTATCTCGCCAGAGACGTGCGGGAAATTCTGCAAGGATCGGCTAATTACTCTTATTTTGTCAGTCACTCGTGGCAATGTTGAACCATGAATTCTTTGACCCTGGTTCTTGCCCTAGCTCTGGCGCTCATCCTTGGTATTGCGGTGGGCTGGTTTTTAGGACGCGCGGGCGCTGGCCCATCCGGCGCCCTGCAGAACGAAAACTCCCAGTTGCGTGCCGATCTTGCAGCGGCGTCGCAAGCCCGCGATTTGCTGGCAGAACGCGTGGAATCCTTAGAAGAACGCTCCCGCGCCGATGCCGATGTGCTTCAGGCACTCGCCCCGGTCAAACTACAGCTCGCCACCATGGAAAAATCGGTGCGTTCGATGGAAACCCAGCGTGCCGAACAGTTTGGCTCAGTATCCGAGGCATTGAAGAATTCTGTACAAACACAGGAACAGCTGCGTGACGTCACCTCAACACTTTCTACCGCTCTGCGTTCCAGCTCTGCGCGCGGTACCTGGGGCGAGGCACAACTGCGGCGCGTGGTTGAAGCGGCAGGGATGACCGACCATGTTTCCTTCTCCGAGCAAGTTTCAGCCACCGCAACCAGTGGCAAAGATGAAGACCGCGCGGTCCGCCCCGATATGGTCATCAATCTACCCGGCAACAAAACCATTGTCGCCGATTCTAAAGCACCGCTGAATTCCTATTTACGAGCGCAAGATGCCGACGACGACCAGCTGAAAAAAGCCGAACTTTTGCGCCATTCTAAAGCAGTGAAATCGCATGTTGATGCGCTGGCGAATAAAAAATACTGGGCTGGATTCGAGGCTTCTCCCGAACTGGTGTTGTGCTTTATACCCGCTGAATCTGCCTTATCTGCTGCGCTGACGGCAGACCCCACGCTATTGGACTACGCCGCATCGAAGAACGTGGCTCTCGTTTCGCCGGTCTCTTTACTTTCCTCGCTCAAAGCGATTTCATTCTCCTGGCGTCAAGATGCGCTGACCGACAACGCCCGCGAACTATTTATGCTCTCCAAACAACTGTACGACCGTCTAGGAACAGCCGGTTCACATTTAGCGTCCATGGGTCGTATGCTCAGCCGCACGGTCGATTCATATAACGGATTGGTCGGTTCCCTCGAAACCCGCGTCTTTGTCACCGCGCGAAAAATTGCCGAGCTAGATTCGGCAAACCTCGTGGACGATTTACAGACCGAACCTATTAGCTCCACCGTCAAGCCTCTTACCGCCGTCGAATTTCTCGACGAATCCGAGACCGACTCCGCTGCCGAAACAACAAACTCAGATGCAGCGGACGACTCCTATCAGCAGTATCTAGCTGCCTTCAACAACGGCGATCTCGACGACCCAGAACCTTCATCTTTAGATGCGAGCGACCACATCCTCGATCCAGAACAATCAGCCTACGAACCCACCTTCGAAAATGTACCGCTGTGGGACCAATATCCCGAAGGCTTCAACGATGAACTCGACGACGACTACGACGGCCCCGCTATCATCACCGAGCGCCCCATTGACCAAGGCGCAGACAGCAAAAGAGCCGCTCACCCGAGCGGTGAGCAGCCCTTCGACTACGACTCATGGAACGAATAAATCACGAGATTGGATTGAAAAAGGAGCTCACGCCCTGCCCAATTCGCTTCGCTCTTACTTCCTCGCACGCTCGGAACCGCGAAGCTCATCTGGTCGGCTTCGCACCTCACATCCTAAAATCGCCCCACTGGGGCGATTTTTTAACGGATGAGGACTTCGTCGCGAAGTCGACCCGCTATAGGCTACGCCGTTAGCGGGTCGGCTTCGCTCCTCGTCCTCCCAACTGATTGCTGGTATCGCCGTCATTCTTCAACGCCGCGCGCAGCTCTTTCGGCAAAGAGAACAAAATATCTTCCTTAGCGGTCTCTACCGGCTGAACATCCTGATATCCGTAATCAGCCAGAAGACGCAATACGTCTTCCACCAAAACCTCAGGCACAGAAGCGCCGGAGGTCAATCCGACCGTCGCCACACCTTCAAACCAGGCTTCATCAACCTGGTTAGCAAAGTCAACACGCTCAGCACGACGCGCACCGTACTCCAGAGCGACCTCTTTCAACCGCACCGAATTGGACGAATTTGCCGAACCCACCACAATCACCAGATCCGCCTGCGGAGCAATCTCCTTGATAGCTCCCTGACGGTTAGACGTCGCATAGCAAATGTCGTCCGACGGAGGATCCTGCAGAGAGGGGAAACGCTCCCGCAACTTCGCCACAGTCTCCAAGGTCTCGTCAACGGAGAGAGTCGTCTGCGACAGCCAAACCACCTTATCGGGATCACGTACTACCACCTGATCCACCTCATCCGGTGAATTCACAATCTGAATATGCTCTGGGGCTTCTCCCGCGGTACCTTCAACTTCTTCGTGGCCAGTGTGACCAATCAGCAAGATATCGTAATCCTGCTTGGCGAACCGAACCGCCTCACGGTGAACCTTATTAACCAGCGGGCAGGTGGCGTCAATCGTATTCAAAGAACGCTCTTCAGCAGCATTCACAACTGCAGGTGAAACACCGTGCGCCGAAAAGACGGTCACAGCGCCCTCAGGCACTTCTTCTACCTCATCCACGAAAATAGCGCCTTGAGATTCAAGGGTCTCTACCACATGGCGGTTATGAACAATCTGCTTACGCACATAAACCGGAGCCCCATAGTGCTCCAGCGCTTTTTCAACGGCGATGACGGCGCGGTCAACCCCGGCGCAATAGCCACGAGGGGCAGCGAGCAAAACTTTTTTCTCTCCGTTCACTGCAGCAGCCGCTTCGATCTCTTCACGAGAACGGCGCGTACGAGGCACCTGCGGAAAGCCGAGTAATACTGAAGAATCAACCTGTGTTGTGGACATACCCTCTATCCTACTGTGTTCTGAAATGGGAGCGAGCGGGCGGAACGGTTCCTGGTAGAGAGCCCCGCGATCTGAGCGGCAATACCTAACGCGACAAGCACCGCACCAATAATCAAAAATGGAGCAACATACGATCCTGCAAAACCTGAGAGCGAATGGGCGTACTGGTTAGCTAGGCCTTGGATGAAGACCTGCCCTACGCTCGACGTTAAATTCAGCGAGCGAGCCGCCGTAGATATTCCCTCGGTGGCTAATGAACCGAACCACAATAACCCTCCAGCAATTAATACCGCGATGCCGATAAACAAAAGACGTCCACGAGGCCAGAGCAAGAATGCTAGGAAAAGAGCAACCGCTGCAAGAATAAGCTGTGTCTGCCAGGTTGCAGCAAAATTTTTCACACCGGTGACGACGTCGCGCAGGGACGTACCATTTGTTGCATCCAAGGTGATGAGGTGGCGGTCGCTACCGACTAAATCGGGGTCAAATCCCATAATGGAGCCAACCTGTTGGTCCACTTGCTGGTAAACCGCCGTGATGTCAATAACAGAGTCTGTTTTCGATTCGTCCAGGTTATAGGCGTGAGTGTCCATCATGACTTGATTCCATACCTGGGGGTAATTTTCCGAATCTACAACAGCCGTCGTCGCGCCTGTTACTACGCCCTCAACCTGGTCATAACCCCAGTCTTTTAAGGATCCAATGATATCTAAGGGGTTGAATATATCTTTAGAATCGCCTTCGCCCAAATACTGTTTGATGTTGTCAGATTGCATGACGTCGTGAGCCACGCCTTGGGCAAGCTCATGCTGAAATTCTTTGTCCTGAGCCATGTTGGCGCTGATGGCAGAAAATCCAGCGGGCTCAACAAAGTTTTTCTGAGCCCAATAGGCTGTGGCACCGCTAGCCCCCAGCAGAAGCGCCGTCAGAGCCAAAAGAACCGCCAAAAATTTACGGGCAGCGGAAAAACGCGGACGGGGCCGCGTTGCATAAGCCTCTTTCGCGGTAACAGAAGGTGCTGGTCGCCTTCTACGGTTTTCCGCTTCAACTGTAATATTGCGCCAGCTACCTGAGTTTTCAGGAGCTCTGCTCGACGCCGCGTGAGGGCGTGAAGATGGTTCTTCCGCTGAAAAAGAACCGGAATGCTGTTGGTTCGCCATGTGTTAACCGTACAGAATCAATATCTATTTACGCTGTGAGTTGAAAGTCAACCTGCCCACGTTTCAAATTTTTTCAGGCAGAAGCTAAAAACTTTCTAAAATGTCAGTGGTCGATGCCATGATATGTGCATGAGCGATTCTCTCGAACCCACTTTGGTTCCGGATAACACAGCCGACCCATCAGATGCTCGGCGTGATTTACCGGCGCGCGCTGCGCAAACCACCCCGGATAATCCCTGGCCGCTGCATATGCTTTCACACAAGCTCAATGGGTATATTGCACAGTGCTCCCCTACCTGGGTGGAGGGGCAGATTATCGAACTCAATAAGCGAGCGCGCGTTACCTATTTGACGTTGCGCGACGTCAATGAAGAAGTTTCGGTGCCGGTCACTCTTTTCGCCCAGGAAACTGCCCGTCTGTCCAGCGATTTAGAGCGCGGTCAGCGGGTAGTCGTTCAGCTCAAACCTGATTTTTGGGTCAAGACCGGTAGGCTGTCGATGCTCGGTCACGATATTCGACCGGTGGGTTTGGGCACCATGTTAGAGAGAATCGAAAAGTTACGGCAGCAACTCGCTGCAGAGGGGCTTTTCGAAGCTCACCACAAAAAAGCTCTGCCCGTTCTGCCCCATCGGATTGGACTGATTACCGGTCGAGATTCAGATGCGGAGAAAGACGTCATCCGCAACGCCACCCTGCGCTGGCCCTCTGTCGAATTTGAAATTCGTGAAGTAGCGGTACAGGGAGTGCACGCGCTCCGGCAGGTCACTGAAGCTCTTCAGGAGCTTGATGGGCGCGACGACGTCGACCTCATCGTGATTGCTCGCGGCGGCGGTTCTATGGAAGATCTATTGCCTTTCTCCGAAGAAGCGCTGGTAAGAGCTGTCTTTGCCGCTGAGACTCCGGTAGTTTCTGCTATCGGGCACGAAGCGGATTCTCCGCTTCTCGATTTCGTTGCAGATTTACGGGCGTCTACGCCTACGGACGCGGCAAAGCGAATAGTGCCTGATGTTGAAGAAGAACGTTTGCGCGTTGCCCAAGCGAGAGTCTATTTACAACGCTCTGTAGAGCAGCTCATCGAACGAGAAAGTTACGCGCTAGAACAGCTGAGGAGTCGACCGGCGCTGGCTCAACCTGATTCGACGTTGCTTCAACGAGAAGAAGATATTGATCGGCTTCGCTCGCGGGGATTCGCTGCGGCACAATTCCAGATTAATCGAGCCTCAGACGTCGTCTTTCAGCTCAAAGCCCGGGTACGGGCCCTATCACCCCAGCACACTTTAGAGCGTGGCTATACGCTTACTCAAAAAGCTGACGGCACGCTCGTCAAAGACGCCGCAGTTCTAGAACCTGGTGAGCAGATTGTTGTGCGTGCCGCGCACGGATCGGCAGAAGCCACAGTCTCCGCCACTTACTCTTCAAATATCTCAACATCAGAATAAGGAAACATCATGTCAGATCAGAACAACACCGAACATAAAAGGGCAGCCCAGAACATCGAATTCAGCGTTTCCGCTCAGGGCGCACCGGTTGAAGAGCTCTCCTATGAGCAGGCTCGGGCAGAACTCATGCAGGTGGTTTCGCGCATGGAGTCAGGGTCTTCGAATTTGGAAGAAACTATTGCTTTGTGGGAGCGTGGGGAGCAACTTGCTACCCGCTGTGAAGCGTGGTTGGACGGCGCCCGTCAACGTCTTACTGCAGCTAAAGAGGCGCGTTCATCCTCAGATACCGAATAGAGCGTTGGGAGTAGCCCATCCCAAGTAACAGACAAAAGACCGGTGAACCCCACCAGGGACACCGGTCTTTCAGAAGAACTAGCGCTCAATCAGCGCAAAAGACTGCCTAGTTCTGCTTGTAGTCATCAAGGAAATTCCCCAGCCGCTCCAATGCGGACTTTAAAGTCTGGGTATCGGGCAAGAAAACCAGGCGGAAGTGGTCCGGTTGCTTCCAGTTGAAGGCTGATCCGTGGCTGACGAGAATTTTCTGTTCTTTCAGCAGGTCAAAGGCAAACTGCTCATCGCTGGTGATGTTGAATTTATCGGTGTCGATGCGCGGGAAGAGATACAGCGCGCCGTCTGCCTGCTTGGTGCTCACGCCGTCGATTTCGTTGAGCATCTTAAAGGAAAGATCGCGTTGCTCTTTGAGGCGTCCACCGGGCAGAATCAGATCATTAATAGACTGGTAACCCCCCAGCGCCGTTTGAATGGCATGCTGGGCGGGCACGTTTGCACACAGCCGCATGGATGCCAGCAGATTGATGCCCTGAATGTAGTCTCGGGCTGCGTATTTGGGGCCGGCGATGGCAACCCAGCCAGCGCGGTAACCGCACACGCGGTATGCCTTGGAGAGTCCGGAAAAGGTGAGGCACAGGACGTCGTCTTTGGTCAGAGTTGCCATGTTGATGGCTTCAACGCCGTCATAGGTAATTTTTTCGTAGATTTCATCGGTGAAAATGATGAGCCCAAATTCATAGGCAATATCTACGATAGATTGCAGAACTTCCTTGCTATAGACCGCACCGGTGGGGTTATTGGGGTTGATGACCACAATTCCCTTGGTGTGTTCGGTAATCTTCGAACGGATATCTTCAAAGTCTGGCTGCCAGTCGTCCTCTTCGGAGCACAGATAATGCACCGGAGTACCCCCGGCGAGCGCAGTGGATGCCGTCCACAGCGGGTAGTCAGGGGTTGGAATAAGAATTTCGTCGCCCGGATCTAACAGCGCCTGCAAGGTCATGGGAATCAGCTCGGAAACGCCGTTACCCAGATAAACGTCGTTAGGTTCGAGGTTCAGAATTCCCTTGGTCTGGTAGTACTGCACAATGGCGGTACGCGCCGAGTAGAGACCACGTGAATCAGAGTAGCCCTGAGTTTCGGGAAGGTGCTGGATAATATCCATCATGATGGCATCTGGGGCTTCAAAGCCAAACGGCGCGGGGTTACCGATATTGAGCTTGAGAATACGGTGCCCTTGTGATTCCATACGCTGAGCTTCATCGAGTACCGGTCCACGAATATCGTAGAGAACGTTTTGAAGTTTTGCGGATTGTTTAAAAGATGCCATAGTGCCTAGGTTACTCCGTTGAACGTTCGAGCCAGAATTTTGCCACTTCTTCGGGTGTCATTGCTTCTGAGCCGTGGGTCAGTCTGTCAAAGGTTTTGAGATCGTCGGTTGTGATTTGGCGGGATACGGTGTTGACGGCGTCTTGAGCGCTGGAGGGCAACTCATTGACGCGCATAATCGGCACGATTTGCTGGGGAATAAAGATTCCTGCGGGATCGTCCAGAACTTTATATGCGTTTTGGCTGATTTGAGACGATGCCGAATATATATCCGCTACCTGTACCTCGTTGGACGCCAGTGCTCGGGAGAGCTCTGTTTGATCGTCAAAGATTTTTACAGCTTTTGGTTTGCACTGATAATACTCTGAGAGTGCTTTCAGCCCATGGGGCTTCTCACTAAATTTTGTGGTGACTCCGAAGGTTAGTTTTTTACAGAAGTCGCTGAGATCCGTCATGGAGTTAAGTTCGTATTTAGCAGCTGTAGCTTGAGTGACGACGAGCGCATCGCGGTTTTGGCCGTCCGAAGCTGCCAGTAACTGCAGGGTGCTGGGTAGCAGGCGGTCAATGGAATCGAGAATGTCGCTAGAGGACATAGAGGGCGCTTGCAGGGAGGTTTCCTGGGGTGATGGTGTGGCTAAAGCGGTGGGGGTTTCATTTGCTTCAGCGGATTCAGCGGAGGTGACTTCAGCGGAGGCAGACTGAGTTGCTTCTGCAGAGGCTTTACGTTGCTGTTCGATATAAGCAGTACTAAAAGCGCCGTTGTCAGTCAGCTCGTACAACAAATTACCCGAATAATCAGGGGTGAGATCGACTGTTGCTGGATCGGCAGAAGGTGTAATTCCGGTGGGAGAAGCTGAGGCGGTAGAAGCCTCTGGTTCTTCCAACCCGCCCATGGCGTTGAGGTAGTCTTCGCGGGTATCGCCGGTATCTACGATTTCAACAGAGTAGCCCGCTTCTTGAAGTGCCTGCGCATAGATATTAGCTACCGTTTCAGTTTCCTGGGAGAGTCCCTTAGAGATTTTGATGGTTCCAAATTCCGCGGCTTGAGGGTCTTCTTGGATCCCACCTGTACCACCGCAGCCACTCAGGGCTGCAAGGAGTCCGACGCTACTCAAAGCTACCGCGCGTCGTCGAGAGAGGGTGTGAGAGAGGTTCAGCATGCAGGTAGCTCCTTTTCCACGGCTTTGCTCCAGTCCAGGGCAGAATCGAAACCCATCATGGCTACTACGGCAGTCAGAAAATGCGGTGACATTGAATGTTTTGAAGCCTGTGGGATATAGAGGTCGAGCTCGTTCAGGGGAACCCATCGAGCGTCGTTAGTGCTACCGTCAGCTTCGATTGCGAATTCGCCAGAGACAATTCGAGCAGTAAAAACAGTGCGCAAAGCACAAAAGGTGGAACCATCTGGGCGATCAGAATACCCCGCGTGCACACCCACTAGCCCGTCAACCTGTGCCTCATAACCGGTTTCTTCAAAGACTTCTCGAAGGGCAGTCTGCTCAGGCTGTTCCCCTCTTTCCATTCCTCCGCCGGGCAGAGTCCACCCAGAAATGCGATGCCCCGCAGCGGTGACCGTTGAAAAATGAGTAAGAAGTATCTTGCCTTCGCGCACAATCACGCAGTAGGCGGCAGGTCTGGTATCCATAACGAGGGGCATGGTTCTATCTTAACGAATGTCTCAGCTACTCCTCACAGTACAGTCAATGTTCTCTGAAAACTCCCCAGAAATTGTGGGGGTTGCGCTCGCGGTGAGTACTCTTAAAAATATGCTTCTTTTTCCATTGGGCGCAGCCCTCACCGGTGATATTTATACGCTAGAAAACACTGCGGATGAAACGACTCATCTGTTTCAGCGAGTGCTGAGTACTGACTTTTGGTTGGATAAGCCGTTGCGTATCGTGCTTATCATCGTGGGGGCTATGATTCTGCGACTTGTGCTGGGGGTTGCCATTCGGCATATCACCAACCAAGTAGCCAAGGGAACAAGATACCGAATTGTTCCTGCCAAAGACCCGCACACGCAGGCAACTCAGTATGTGCCCGATAATCTGCAGAGCAATTCACGCCAGTCCCAACGCGCCAAAACGGTGGGTTCCGTTCTTCGCTCGGTTTCGGCCATCGTGATTTGGACCGTTGCTATCGTCATGATTATTTCTGAACTGGGATACAATATAGCCCCAGTTATTGCTTCGGCGGGTATCGCCGGCGTGGCGCTCTCTTTCGGTGCGCAATCACTGGTGAAAGATTTTCTCTCGGGTATTTTTATTGTGGCAGAAGACCAGCTAGGAATTGGGGACGTCGTCGATTTGGGCGAAGCCTCCGGCACAGTTGAAGCAGTCGGGTTGAGAACCACTCAGGTACGCGACGTCAACGGTACGCTCTGGCATGTGCGCAATGGCGAAATTTTGAGGGTGGGTAACTCTTCTCAGGGCTGGGCGCGTACCAATATCGATTTGCCTGTCCCTTACGATTCGGACATCGAAGAAATTAGTGAAATCCTACTCCAAGCTGCGCACCGCGCACTGAGCAACCCGGATATTAAACGCTCGATTATGGGTGAGCCAGAGGTTCTCGGGGTGGAATCTGTGACCGGTGAATCTCTTACCCTGCGTATCTCTGTTAAGACCGCGCCCAGTGAACAGTGGGCTGTAGCGCGGGTGTTACGAGTGGCGCTGAAGCGGGCTCTCGATGAAAACGGGGCTCGTATTCCGCTAGCTAACCAGTCGCTGGTTCGAACATTCAATCCTAAGACCCAGGAAATGCCCGTGGTTGCTCGAATACATCCTGAACCCGGCGAAGCTTCTTCCTAAGAGAGTTTTCTACCCACCTCAGCCACAAGGCTGAGGTGGGTTTTCTCTAGCGCTTCTTGCGGCCGCCTGAACCGCGCGGTGGAGCACTCTTGCCCTTTTGAGCTTGATGTTGGCGGACATTTCCATTGTTTTTGGCGTTACGCGCCTTGCGGTCCCGGGTTTCCCGGCGCGCATTCGCCGCACGTCGTTTTTGCTTGGCTTCTTCTTTTTCCCTCGCGGCTTTTTCTTTGAGGGTTTGCAGGCTTTCAGATCCTCGGTCTGATCCCGCCGTGCGTCCGCGGCAAATACCCACAAAATCTTGGATGATCTGTTCGTCCTCATTCGAGCGGAATTTTCGCTCCCACACCAGGCTGACGGCCGATTCATCCAGCTCTTCAACATACCGGTAGGTCAAATCTTTACGGTGGTGATAACGAGCGACCGATAGCGGAACGATAAGTAGCCCCAGTCCCGCTGCCACCAGCTCAACCGCATCGTGAATATGGCGCGTCGCCGGTAACTTCTGCGGATTCGCCTGCCGATAAGCAGCAGAAATTTCTGCCCACTGCGGTACCGTTTGAGGGTCTTGAAGCATGAATTCTTCCGCAAGTTCTGCCAGCGGAACAGAATCTTCATATACAGTAAGCACATGATCGGTAGGAAGCACTACTACTTGCTTTTCCCGGTAGAGATTAATAGCGTGAAAGCGTTTCTTATCTAAGCAGTCGGGTTCTTCTTCTGGACGCAACAACACCATGTGCGCTAACGGATTTCCTTCATGGGTTTGGTTCAGCGCATCAACTCCGCGCTTTTCCGCCAGGGGAATTTCTATAAGGGCGCGGTGAATGTCATAGCGCTGATGCCAGCGGTTGAACCATTTTCCAGGCATAACACCCGGTACATATCCCACGCGCAGTTGTTCGGCGTCCGGCGCCCAGCCAATATATTCTGCTTTCTCCGGCTGAAGTAGCAGCGGATGAAAATCTTCCAGGTGCACAAGAGTCATACCGCAAAGGTAGCACGGTCTGCAGGTCTTATTTTTGACGACGCCGCACGACGATAATCACCAGTACCACCACTGCAATGAGCGCCAGGGCCATAAAGGGTCTTTCGAGCCATGCCCAGAAGACTGCCATGCCTATAGTGCCATAGATGATTCCCCAGAGCAGAGTTCCCAAAAGCATGGCGGGAATCCAGCGAATTAAGGGCATACGGGTGAACCCGGTAGTTAGGATGACGGCGGTCTGAAATCCGACCGTGAGAAAGCACAGGGGCACAGCAAGGGCGCCCCATTGGTTGATAAATGCTTGCGCGCGCCGGTAGATGGGGCTATCCATAGCTCGTTGAAGTCGTTTAAATCGTTCGGTACCGGCAGAGGCGCTCCACCCTAGAGCGAATACGATGCTGGTGCGAAGGATTCCTATGATCCAAAAGAAAACGATTGCTAAGGACCAGTGCAAGCTGTCGATCCATTCGAACACGCATTCAATACTACCTGTGTGGTCTTCCCTCGGAGCTATCTGCTTCTTTGCTCGGCGTGAAGAACAGCATAGGGTGAGGTGATTCCAGAGTTTCTTCATTTCTTTAAAAGAAATATCTGGTCAACACAAAGTAATTAGGTTATATTTTTATTAGCTAATGATTTACGCCTTGTGGGAAGACGAAAATCGGCGGCTTTTTCAGAAGACTTTTCTTCCTGTGTGTGAAGCGGGGGTGGTCAACCGCTGGTTGACCACCCCCGCACTTTAAGTTGGGTTGTATGTCCCTGCTTCTTATTTCAAATCAAGCTTCTTGATGCGTTTGAGCTCAGCCGGCACAAAAGAATGCTGAGTCATACGCAAGCCCACCGCATAATAGCTGGAGCGCCCGAGCAGATATCCAATGCCCAGCCGGTCACTTTGGTGGTTCATTGCGCGTCGGCTACTTCTTTCCAGCCAGCGTACCACTACGTTTTCATCAGATAATATTGAAATCTCCCGATGGAGCTCACCGGCGTAGTTACGCAGTTTCTTGTGATCTTTAGAAAGCTTAATTCCCGCAATTTCAAAAGCTTCGAGACAGTAGCGTGCGGCTTGCGCATCACGGCGTATTTCAAACAGAACATCGTTATGTACCTCGTCGTAGGCGAAGGCAGAAGGATTCAGCTCCCATAAATCTTTATAGTCGGCTTTGAGAAAGCTGCTCAGGTGTTTGCGAATGCGCTTAGCTACCTTATTTACAAAGTTCTCTGCATTGAGAGGTAGCGTGACAGCCATATCCAAATTCTGTGTTAGCTCAATCAACGCCACACGAAGCTTCAAATACTCCTCAGAATCCAAGAGCCGCAGGACGCTCTTTGAGGCGTCTTCGTCATCTAACGCCAGATATTCTTCGAGTTCCTCACGGGATTTTTCGCTCACCAAACCCGGTCTTACCTCAACTGATCCTAGAAAGTCAGTCAGAATATCAATATCTCGCGCAGAAGAGAGACCCTTCATCAGCTTCTTCAAAGAACCAATCAGCTGCTCTACCGCTTCGGCTTCGACCTCATTCTTCACATACGGGCGCACCGCATAGCGCAAGACGGATTGAATCTGCCGCGTTCCAATGCGCATCCCGTGCACAGTTTCAGGTGTGCCCGCACGGAATTTAAGCTCCCACAGCATGAGGTTACTGGTGAGCATGTGCAGAACGTGCTGAAGCAGCTCTGAAGAGTCTTGGGGTGCGGTGTCTTGAACGCGGCGTTTGTTCTTCTTATCGTTCTTCTTTGTCTTCTTGACGAGCTGCTCATCAGAAAGAGTTTTCCCCTGTCGTCTAGCCTCAAACTCGCCGTCTTGCCCCAGCGCGCGGGCAATTTTTGCCGGAGACTTTGAGGGCTTCGCACCTGCTTCAAATAAAATCTTTTCACAATCAGCAAAGATTTCAGCGGGGCTTTTCTCGCCGCTTTCCAAAAGTTCAATTTCCCATTCATTCCATTGACGTTCAATACCCGTTGAAAAGTCGTGAGCGTGAACGGCGTCCTGGCAGATTTCAGCTACACTCACGCCGTTAGAATCTTTGAGAACCGTGCGGATTCGATCAGTAATGAGCGAAACTATCTCATGCAGCTCATCCCCCAGTGTTACCGAACGTACAAATTTAGAAACCCGCGCGGGCATTTTCATTTCATCTGCAAGCAAGTCAAAGTGCATCTCATGGCGAGCGCCAGCGCGATCATCAAATTTGATGTGCCATCCTTGGTCATACCCGCCCAGCCGACGGCGCAGTGCTACGAGATTACGGCTCAAATCGTTATCGGCGGTATCAAAATAGGACGCTTCTAGATGCTCCTCAACCGGCTTTTGCACCGAATATCCATCCAGAGCTGACCAGTCAACATGAGTCGGTTCCCCGTCTCCACCGACAAACTCGTACTTACGTTCCACTTCAAGATGATGCTCGACCATGGGCGGTCTTCTCCTTCGTGAGCTGTGCAGAGGATTCTCTACTCAAAATAGTACAAGCGCCTGCTTTCTCTGAAGGAAAACAGGCGCTTGGAATTTTAGGGGCGGCGTCGGCGATTCAGAATATCATCGAGCGATGATCCCGAAACGATGGTCGGTGACGACGACGGCGGCACCGGCAACGTGAACTCTGCAGGGATCGAGCTCTGACCTTCGGGCCGAACCAGTTCGAAATCTGTGTAAATAGGTTCGGGAAGCGGTGTGGGCTGCCATTCAGCTACGGCAGATTCAAAGGGTTCTTCCGGCAAACGGCGTTCTTCTAAAGGAGTAGAAGTGGCGGTGCCTTCAAGTACCGGGCGCTCGGACTGATGGTGGGTGCGGGCATAGCGCAAAGATTTGGCGGCAAAAGCCACGGGTACTTGATCATCCGTTTTTGAAGGCTTGATACGGACGTTCGCGTTTTCAGGCAGATTCTCCAGGGTAAGCGGGGCTTTCTCCTGGGATTTTTCCCGCGGGCGCAACACAATTTCTTCGTGTTCTATGGTTGGACGGGTGGCTACCGCATGGTGACCACGCTTCTTAGCATCGTGCAAAGCAAAGGCACGCAGAGTTGCCACGCAGGCACCGGCAACCAACAAGCTAGTAGCGGGCATAGCCCATGAAAGAGCAGTAAATAGGGCGATAAGTGAGGTGAAGAAAGCGGTCAGCAATGCAAAGACGCCCACCCCAAAGATGAGAACGCGGCCCCAATAGATAGTGAAAGCTGGTTGTTCGGCATCCCGTAGTTGAGTGGGTTCCTCGGATGGAGCTGCTAAGCGTGAGTGAGGTACTGCCGTATGAGCGAGCGGTTCCCCCGCTAGGCCAGTCTGCGCATCGAGATAAATATCCTCAGCAAACCGTTCTGCAGCGATAGTGGTGTCTTGTGAGCGCTGCAATAACTTGGGTAGTGCCAAAAAGATAATGACAGCGAGAACGAGCAGAACGCTCGTTGCCCCAAGCCAAGAGGAAGCCATAGCCAAAACCACTTTTCATCAAAAGTTCACGATATCTCTAGGACTTTCAATCTTACATAAGGTACTCCCAAATATGGGTACACCAAAGCGAGATTACTCATAATAAGTAATCTCGCTTTGAAGAATAATCAATTACTGGTTATTGACGAATTCTTTGAGCCACTTATTGAGTTCCGGTCCGAGGTCGGAACGTTCTGCAGCTAGAATGACGTTTGCCTTCAGGTAGCTCAGCTTATCGCCTGTATCAAAACGGCGACCCTTGAAAACAACGCCGTAGACGCCGTCGCCTTGACCGGTGCCCTTAGCTAGAGTCTGAAGAGCATCGGTAAGCTGAATTTCGTTACCGCGACCAGGTGCGGTGTTCTCCAGTACCTCAAATACCTTCGAAGAAAGAACGTAGCGACCAATTACTGCATAGTTAGAAGGAGCTTCTTCTTTAGCAGGCTTCTCAACCAGTTCGGTCACTTTGAAGAAATCTTCGCCTTCAACGGTTTCAATAGCAGCGCAACCATAGGCTGAAATCTGATCTTCGGGAACTTCCATCAAAGCAATAACAGAGCCGCCGGTTTTCTCCTGTACAGCAACCATTTCAGAGAGAAGGTCTTCCTTCTCATCAATGAGGTCATCACCCAAAAGTACAGCGAAAGGCTCGTCGCCCACGTGAATCTTTCCGCGCAACACAGCGTGGCCCAAACCTTTGGGGTCACCCTGGCGAACATAATGGATTTCACCCATATCGTTCGTATCTTGTACCTTCTGCAACAAGGAGTCTTTACCCTGCTCTTCTAGCTGGTCTTCCAGCGTAGGAACGCGGTCAAAGTGATCCTCCAGGGCACGCTTGTTGCGGCCGGTAATCATCAGAACATCATTCAAACCTGCACGGATAGCTTCTTCCACTACATATTGAATAGCAGGGCGGTCCACTACCGGAAGCATCTCTTTAGGAGTTGCTTTGGTGGCTGGGAGGAAGCGAGTTCCGAGACCAGCTGCAGGGATCACAGCCTTAGTTACAGGCTTCTTATTCTTGTCAGTCATAAGAATTACGATACCTGAGTTGACCAAAAATCAACGCTCATCTGAGGACAACAGAGAAAAATGACAGATTTGGGGACAAAGCTTTTTACTTTATTCTGAAAGCACTTTGCATGAACGCTTCCCTTACATACATTGGGAAGAGAACATTACTGACAGAAGGAAAATAATGATGTCCCCTAGCCACCCCAATACTGCTGAGAAGATTGCCGCAGATAAAAAACTTCTCCGTGCGTCTATTCGAGCCCGTCGCGCTGCAGCACTTCCCCATCCTCCACAGTGGTCTAAGAACTTTGAGCAGAACATGAAAGATATTGTGCACGAGGCTTGTCAACAATTGGGACAAACCCACCTCACCATCGCCGCCTACCTGCCCGTAGACGTCGAGCCACCGCTCATCCCCGGTCTCACCGCTCTCTCCGAAGCCGGCCACACTATTTTGGTTCCGCGAGTAGAGCCCCAACGCCAACTGAGCTGGGTACGGTGGACGCCTGAGACTGAATTCGCCAAAAACTCCATGGGCATTGAAGAGCCGCTGGGAGAAAAATTAGATACCCAGGCATTTCTCGACGCCCACGTCCACTTCGTTCCCGCTCTAGCCTACGACGTCAACGGGGCACGATTAGGCCAAGGCGGCGGGTACTACGACAGGTTCCTGACCGAAGAAATAGCGAAAAGCCCCTTTACCTTCGGTGTTGTCTTTGCCCGAGAGATACTCGACGCTCTCCCCACCGACACATGGGACTCTCACCTGGAGCAGGTCCTCACCGAAGAAGGAATCACGAAACTCAAAAGCTAACGCGGCAGAGTAAGATTATCTTCGAAAAGTTGTTCAAGGGAGAAAAATGCCTGTCTACCAATACCAGTGCAAAAACTGTGGCTTTGTTTTTGAGGAACATCAGTCTTTCTCAGACGCCCCACTCAAAACATGCCCCAGTTGCGGCGAAGATCAGCTCCGCAAAAAATATGGAAATGTGGGAGTGGTCTTTAAAGGATCGGGTTTCTACAGCACCGATAAATCTTCAGGCTCTTCAGATTCCTAGCACTTAACATAAAAAATCGGCGGTACAGAATGTGTATTCTGTACCGCCGAATCTTTTACATGCTCTTACCGCTCGGTTGAGAGGGAATGGTGCAACTTAGAGCGAGTGGTGCGGAGGCTTCTGCTCCTTCAGCCAGCGGTCGCGCTCAGTTTGCTCGCTCAGCTCCGCAGGGTCGCGCTGAATTGGATGCGCAGAGTTTTCCAGACCGGCAAGACGTGGTTCCTGCTTGAACTCAGACTCACCTGAAGTTGCCCGACGGTTGCCTCGACGTCTGCGGGGAATTGGTGAATAGGCGCTCCCCTCATTCGGCGTCATCATCTGACCCCTCAATTCCCAGGTAAAGGCACATCCGATCGACCACGGACTCAGGGTCTGAAAAGACCTCAATGGTCCATAGCGTTAGATAGTTCCAGCCAGTCTTCGATAGACGGTCAGGAACCAGGCGAGAACGCTCACGAACACTCATTCGCGCAAACTCCTCAGACCCGTCTGAAATCGCTGCCAACGGCAGATTTACTTTCAAAGGAGGGGTTTCAGTTCCCATTTTGCGCTGGCGGGGGCTCAACGTTGAACCAGCCATCAACGATTCCTCGGAACTCAATGCCACCAAAGAGATATTGTCGTATTCGCTCTCTCGCAGTTTTACCCCGCGATCATGCAGACGGCGAACCATATCGTTCAGCAGCCAATCCCCCATATCGATTGCTTCGATATCGGTATTCTTCAGGAATTCGTTGGCAGGAATTTTATCGGTAATAGTTGCCGTCTGCTCTAGGCCCTGGCGTTCGAGGTAAGCCTCATGGTCACGCAAAATATTGTACAAATCGCGCGCACCGTATTCCAGACGCTCGGGATCCAAATCTTTGGGCTGAACGCAAGCCATGAAACGTGTCAGATGGCGAGCGCGGGATAGGCCTAAAACTAGAAGCTCGCGACCGTGTTCTTCAGAGAGCTGACCCAGCTGGTGGTTGACAGCACCTTGACGCCCAATTCCTGTACCCAGGGAGAAAATGATAACGTCTCGTACCATTCCGCCCGCTCGCGCTAAATCGACCACGCGGAAAGGTTCGCGACCGCCGCTGAAGAACGGCGCCATCTGCGGATACTGGGCAAGCATGGAGCGCACCGATTCGGCAATGCGCCGGGCGTGGCGGGGAGATGCCGTCACCACAGCCAACGATTGGTTGGGGTTTTTATAGGCGTGTTCGAGGACGCGCTGGGCAACTCGTTGTACTTCGAATTCAGGGGAATCGAGGTTGGAGTTATCGCTAATCTTGCCTGTGGAGTCGAGGTATTCTGCGATGAATGCCGGGGTGGTCTGGGAGATTTCTTCGCCCCAGGGGTATGCCCGTAGTTTGCCATCGTAGAAATGCTCGTTCAGGTAGGCAAAGACGGCGGGGTCCACCGCGCGATCTTTGAGCAGTGAGAGCGTGCGCTTGGGCAGGATTTTGGAGAGTGCCGAGTAGGTGCTCACTATGTTATGGTCAGTATCCACCGGTGCCGATTTGGCGACAGCGGAGACCATGAACGGTGCGGGGAAACCCGAGTGAGGGTCACCCAGGGCAATGACCTGATCAGCTCTGGTGATTGCGGGAAGGTTTGCCGCCATGGGCGACGATTCGGCGTCGAGCAAGATGGCGCAGTCGAAACGCATCTGCGGGGAAATACGTCGGCTCAAGGCAAAGGGGCTTGTAATCCACAGCGGGTACAGCGCTGTTGCCATGCCAGGAGCGTTTTCTAGCAATTGATCAAACCGGAATTCGTGGCCGGTGAGTTGGCTCTTGAGGTAGGCAGAGCCTTCGGTATCTTGAGCAATTTTATGGTTCCAGTTGCGAGCGATTGCAGCACTCAAACGGGCAGCGCCGGCAGCGATATGGGCAGAATCTGCCATGCGGAACTTGCCTTCAAGCTCTCTCAGGGTTGCGCCATCGAGGATTTCAAGTTCCTGCGAAGACATCATCATTTCCAGGGCGCTCTGCCACCATGCCAGCTCAAGTTCTGCACCTACCAGGTCGCGGGAAACCTGGCGTTCTAGCAAATCAGACATCAAGGCCTCAAGTCCCTGCGTCTTAAGTTCAGCGGTAAGCTGGTCGCGTTCGGGCAGGGTCATCAGGTTACGGTAGTCAGCCTCAAGATTCATAAGGCGCTGAAGAACGATAGAAACATCAATCGATTCAAATTCGTTACCTTCAGGGCTGTCTTCTAAAACAATTTCCAGCCCGGAAAATTCAAGTTTGAGCAACCGAAGGGCAGACTTGATTTCCATCGTTTCTGCAGGAACTGATGGTTCGCGCGGGTCCTCTGCCCAACTAATCCATTCTTCGCGCTGGCTCTGAATAATTTGAAGAGTTTCGTGAAGATCTCCGATATGGATGCCCGGAAGAATGTATTCTTTTGCCGCTTTGCGTAGGCGGGAGCGCTGAATGCTACTCATTTCCACGCCGTGTTCGCGACGCCATGAGCCAGAGGCCGTCGCTGCCATAAGATCCGTGACGGGTCGGTCATAGACATCGACGCGGAATCGAGTCAGCGTAGCGCCGATTCGCTCCAAAAGATAAAGCTGCTCGGTCCATTCTTCCAGGGTGCGCCCCAAACGCATTCCGGTTTCGGCGCAAAGTGCGCTCATTTTCCGGTGTAGGCTCTCCATCGAATCCCGCAGTGAAATGACTAATTCGTGGGCTGCCTTGCACTCATCGGTTGTAATGAGCTTAGCGTTTTTCCATGCAGAAAGATGAGTGGAAGGCTTGAAAGCAGCTAAATCAGCGAGTTTCTGCAGTTTCTCCGTAACGTCAGCGCGGTCAGTAAGGTTGTCCAAAACCTCGCGACTAAAACGAATAGAAGTTGCAGGTGCCTCTTCTTGGGCGGTGAGGGCAGCCAAGGTCTGTAGCGCATCATAGACCGAGCAGCCCCAGCGGGATTCGGTGAATTTTAGTGCAGCAGTGTGGTTAGCTAACCGCTCTCTCGTTTCTTTAAGTGTCTCAAACGTTTCGCGCATGTTAGGCTCGGCAACTTGTTCGTTGCGAACGATAGCGCGCACCATAAGATCCCGCAGGTTTTCCGGTGTGCTTTCGCTGAGCAAATCAAGGGTAAGCTCCTGCATCCCAGCAGATTTGATGAGACCGGAGAATTCCTCCACGGTGGAGCTCTTCTCCCCCACTACCAGCACAGATTTGCCGCGGCTCATCAGAGAAGCTGCGATATTCGCAGCAGTTTCTAGAGGTTCTGTACCGGAGGCAGAGGTAACCACCAACGAATGCCCGGCAGTCGCTAAATCAATGACGTCCTGCGATGCGGCGTCGGCGTCAAAGACCAACATCTCGTTTTCAGGATCGCGGTGGTCCACATCAAGCGCACTGTTATTGACGAAAACTTCCGGACACATGGTGTCTTCTGGTTCGAGGGCAAGCTGCGCAAGGTTTTGGACGAGCGGTGTGAGTGCTTTGTCGGGGAGCTCCGAGGTGCTTTCTTTGACGTCAGCAAAAGTAGAAATCAGATACTTAGACTCAATCATCATCCCGGGAATATGGTTCACCGAGGTTCGCATACGATCAATCACGGGCTCGGGATCTAGCTTGCTCATGGAGTTTGCAAGTTCTGCAATATCCATGTTCTCCAGGTTGATTCCGTACTCTTTATTGATTTGCCGCACCATCGCGGGATTAAGCTGAGCTGCGCCAGTGAGCTTAATTTCAAAATCGTTACTGGTAGGGTGCACTGAAATCGAAACCGGTGCCAGAAGAATGGGCGCAATAAATCGCTTTTCGGTCATCATGCCGTTTTTCTGCACAGACCGAGAAAGCCACGACGCCGTACCTGCAGCAAAATAGCCCGCAGAGAGACCGTGATGGGTTTCTAACTCAAAGATTTTGCTCCGCAAGGTCTGCGCGGCGTCCATAGCCGACTGCAATTTAGATTTATCACGGATAATCGTGGAAAGCCTGGTTTTACGTCCCATCATCAGCTGGGCAAGACCGGAAGGGTTGGCATCGGTGATGTCGATGTGGACGTAATCGACCTGATTAAAATCCAAGAGAGCATCGGGACCTGTGTAAAGATCCATTTGCTTACCCCAGGCGTCCAAACCTTCTTCAATAGAGTGGTTCCGGGTATCTTCCGTGGGAGGTTCGGGGAACGACACCGGCGCAGGAGCAGAATTGCCCCCTTGCGAACCCTGCGGATTCGAAGAGGTTGATGCGGCGTTTGACTGTTCGTTCACGAAGAATTGCTCTTTCATACGGTCTGGTGTTCACGGTTTTGAGATTTATTCAAAAGTTATGGCCGTCTTCTGCCCGGCACAGCGTCGGCAAGCAATCCCTCTCGCCTGGTTCGCTAGCGCTCACAGAGGCGATTCACGCCAGACCCAGCCAGCTTGCCTCACGCTGTACCTGGCTGCAGGAATACCTTATAAATTAATCTCTCTATAACATCATACGGATTAAGTAACTGCTGCCCCACCGTCAACATTCGTTGGCGCTGGGGCAGTTTTATTAGACGACGTGGAAGAAGTTCATTCCGGCTAAAAGTACCAGGAAAGTAAGAAAAGCAATGAGAACCATCCCAGCTACCAACACCCACTTGAAGCGGGGACCGAACTGCTCACGCTGTTCCCACCAGAGTGAACGGGTAAGAAAAACGGACAGTAATACGCCGATGAGGTTTCCTACTAAGAGCTGTTGAACTGCCGAGTAGAGTGCGAACACTCGTACCGTATTCTCGTTTTCATCGTGTGCTAGTTTCAGCATTCCCGCTAGAACCAAAGTCATGCACGCGATCAAAAATGCCAGAGCGACGGTGGGCGTGTTGAGAAGCTCCCGAAACGGTGTGCCCGCATTTTGCGAAATTATATAGACATAAATCAGGTACAACAGAGGGCTAATCAACCAGTAAGCCAGCAAATATGTGTACAGCTTATGAGGGTTGTTTAAGACAGCCAGGATAGTTCTCATGAGATTTCTTCTTGATCTATAAATCCAATGTACTTACGCACTAGATAATCCAAGAGGATGTTGAGCCCTATGAAAGAGTGGTAGGGCTTACTATTTTGCTTCAAGCGCGTAGGTGTGGAGTGGTAGTGAAGGTTGTATGTGGGGTGGCTAGCAATGACGTTCACGCCTTCGGCAGTAATGGCAATCATGGGTATCTTACGTACGGACAGCAGCTTGATGGTATCCAAAACCGATGCAGTATTACCCGATAGCGATACCACAATCACCACGTCCTGGGGGCTCATGACCGATAGGGATCCGGCAAATTCGTTCCGTGCGGGAATAACATGCATGAATTTTCCGCATACCAGCATTGCTTTGGCAAACTCCTGAATGGCATTGCGCTGGGCATACCCTGTACCAAAACAGTAGACGGTTCGGGCGTCATGGATGACCTTCAGGATACGTTCAACGTCGGTGTTTTCTAAGGTCTCCAAAGTGTTAAAAACATCGTCGCGACCGCTTTGCACAAAGTCCGAATTTTGCGGCACCAGCTGGGAAAGGGATGTTTTCACAAAATATTTGAGTTCTGCAAAACCAGAAAACCCCAGCTTTTTGGTGAGACGAATAATGCTCGACGTCGACGTAAAAGTGCGATTGGACAGCGAAGAAATAGTTGCCTCAGCCACAAACTCTTCGTGCTGAAGCATAAAAGAAAGAATTTCTCGTTCAGTCTCAGAAAAGTGAGACTGATGCTTGTTCACTAAAGTTTGCAAATCCACAAAAGGCTCCTGAGTATCAGGCAACAAGTATCTTCTTAGATACTACATGCCCGATAACCCAAGAGCCTTTTATTTATTTCTTGCAGGCGTTTACCCAGGGAAGGTTACTTGCCGGAATTGACCATACTTTCAAAGCGGTCGCGCACCTGAGGTACGTCCATTCCAACAATCACCTGAAGAGCTTTGCCCTTATTGACCAGGCCAAGAGCACCTGCAGATTTGAAGTCGCCCTCAGTTGCTACAAGCTCTGGGTCATCAACGGACACGCGCAAACGAGTTGCACAGTTGTTAACCGAGGTAATGTTCTCAGCTCCGCCTAGCAATGCGAGGAAGTCATTAGCTCGCTGGGAGTAAGGATCGTCCGAAAGGTCGGAGGGAGCCTCTGCTGTTGCCACGCCAGCTGCGGCGGCTGAGCCTGCAGCTACACTTGAACCAGCCTTGAGCGTGCCGTCCTTCTTCGCCTGCTTGTATTCTGCCTTGGAGTACAGCTTGGGTGATTCGTTAGTGTCTTCACGACCGGGGGTCTTGAAGTCGAACTTGAGAATCAGGAAGCGGAATACTACAAAGTAGATGGCGGTGAAGATCAGACCAATAATGATCTGAGCGATGTAGGTGCTGTGGTGGTTGCTCCACAGGGGAATCCAGTTCTGGAAGAGGAAGTCAATCAGACCGCCACCCATGTTACCGCGCAGACCAAAGGCGTACATGGTAGCTGCCATGGTTGCTGCCAACACCGCGTGAACTGCAAACAGTGGAGGCGCCAAGAACAGGAAGGTAAATTCCAAAGGTTCAGTAATACCAATTAGAACTGCGGTAAGGCACACAGGAATGAGCAGAGCAAGGGTTTCCTTCTTACGCTCAGGGCGAGCGGTGGAGTAAAACGCTGCTGCAATGCCGATAGGTGCAAAGACCTTAGAGTTACCGTGCAAGCCGAAACCGCCACCAGGGAATAGCTCAGAGAGGGGCTTGGTGGAGTTAGCCATTTCAGGTAGTGCTGCCACCCAGTCTTTGGTGATGCCGTTTGGAGTAACAGCGGGACCGAAGACGAAGGGGGTGTAGATGAAGTGGTGCAGACCGGTAGGAATGAGGATACGTTCGAGGAAAACGTACAGCCATACGCCGAAGACGCCCGAGGACATGAACAGACCCTGCATGGAAGCAATACCCTGCTGAGCGAAAGGCCATAGCCAGCAGAAGAGTAGAGCAACAGGCATCATTAGGAAGAAGCCCAAAGCGTAGACATACTGAGTTCCCTGGAAGATACCGAGGAAGTCAGGAAGCTTCTTTTCGAAGTAGCGGTTGTGCAACCACACGACAATTGCTGAAATAATAATCGCGCCAAAGATACCGGTATCGAGGGTTTTGATACCAGCAATCATCTTCAAACCGGTTCCAGCGGCGGACTCAGAGATGTCCTGGTTGAAATCGATGTTGAAGTTAGGGCCCCAGATGCTGAGGATAGAGCCCACAAAGTAGTTGAAGGTCAGGTAAACCATACCGGCTTCAAGAACCGCACGTGCCTGAGCCTTGTTGGCAAGCGCAATAGGCAGACCAAGAACGAAGAGGAGTTCCATCTGGTTGAATACGGTCCAAGCGCCGGATTCCCAAACAGACCAGAAGTTATACCAACCGGTTCCCTCAGCGGCAATAGAACCGAGCAACTGCTCGTTCTTGCAAATAATTGCGATACCAACTGCGAGACCAGCGAAAGCAAAGATGAGGACGGGCGCGAGCATCGCCGAACCGAACCTCTGGATCTTTTCCATCATTGGAGAGACCCCTTTCACCAAGAAGAATGAAAATGAATTATGAGTGTTTTCTCACTGTGAACTATAGGTGAGTATGGATGATTTAACTTCGTGTTCACTATAAGTTGCCACATTCTGGCAAGAATTTCAGAATCCGGCACAAAGGTGTCAAAAGATGGCAGGAAATCGAGGACGCTCGCAGGATTCGACTCGTGGCGGATTCCTAGAATAGAAGACAACACTGCAGGCACAACGATAGAGACCACACCGTGAAATTTTTAACCCTGAATACGCACAGTTGGCTGGAAATCCACCAGATTCACAAAATCAAGATTCTTGCTGATTTTATTGTGGATGAGCAGATCGACGTCGTCGCGCTTCAGGAGATTAATCAAAACTTGGTGAGTGCTCCGGTAGACGGTGGCGAAGCGTTTCTACCTGCCACTGATGTGCCTCTGAAAGAGAGTAACTTCGCGTTCATTCTCATGAAATTTATTCAGGAACGAACCGGCGAATACCGATGGAGCTGGGGAGATTCACATGAAGGGTGGAATCGTTATGACGAGGGGTTGTCTATTCTCTCTCGTATTCCGGTTCGCAGAGTTCAGCTACTTGAATTGAGCGAGGCTCGTTTTACCTACACCGATGTATTTCGCCGGTGCGCTCTTGCCGCAGAGGTAGAGGTGCAGGGAAAGAGTTTGTGGATTGCCAGTGTGCACATGAACTGGTGGCTGATGCACGATATTCACCTCTTTGAACATGATTTTGCGGTTCTCGATCAGCAGATGCGCGATCTCGCCGGTGATTCCCCCATTGTTTTGCTGGGAGATTTCAATAACGATGCCGCTATTGAGGACGAAGGCTACCGGCAGATTCTCCAAGCGGGCTGGCATGACGCTTTTGAGTTAGCGCAGCTCAAAGAAGGTGAGTTCACCGTGCACAAAAAAATTTCAGGATGGGAAAGTGCAACTCGCGAAATGCGCATTGATTTTGTGTTCTCCTCTGAGAAAGTTCCCTTCGAGAAGTACACCGTAGTTTTTCCCGATAATAGCGAGGATGCTATTTCGGATCATTCAGGAATTGTGGTTGAGATCGACGCCGCTACATTAATGCAGACTGCCGATCTGACTTCCCCGAAGCAACAGTAAAGGTTAACTCCCATGAGCAACTCAGACATCATGAAGTTTCAAGAGCCGGTCATCTACCAGATTTATCCTCGTAGTTTCCAGGACTCTAACGGCGACGGTATCGGGGACCTGCCCGGTATTACCTCGCGTATACCCTACTTGGCACAGCTCGGTGTGGACATGGTATGGCTGTCCCCAGTCTATAAATCGCCCAATGATGATAATGGCTATGACATTAGCGATTACCGCCAGATTATGGATGAGTTTGGTACTCTGGCAGATTTTGATGAGCTGATGGCGGTCGCACAAGAGAACGACATCAAAATCATGATGGATTTGGTGGTCAACCATACCTCTGACGAGCACGAATGGTTCCAGCAGGCACGGTCTTCTCGTGACAATAAATTCCGCGATTATTACATCTGGAAGGACGCCGCAGGTTATGACGACGACGGCACTCCCCTCCCTCCTAACAACTGGATTTCTGCCTTTGCGCCGTCGGCGTGGGAATGGGACGAGGGAACCGAACAGTTCTACCTGCACTTGTTCTCTAAGAAGCAGCCGGATTTGAATTGGGATAATCCCACCGTGCGCCAGGAAGTCTATGACATCATGCGTTTCTGGTTGGATAAGGGTGTCTCGGGTTTCCGAATGGATGTCATTAACCTGATTTCTAAAGATCCTGCCTACCCCAACGATCCTGAGGTAGAAGCCGGCGGACATGAGTCAGCGCTCTGGATGGCGGCCAACGGTCCGCGCGTCCATGAGTACCTGCAGGAAATGAACCGTGAAGTGCTCTCAAAGTACGATGTGGTAACGGTGGGTGAAACCCCCGATGTCAGCACAGAAGACGCGCTCAAGTACACCGGTTTTGACCGCGATGAGCTACAGATGGTCTTCCAGTTTGAGCACATGGACGTTGATTCTAACCCGGAGGGCTTTGGCAAATGGAACGATGAAAAGTTCAAGCTCGTTGATCTCAAACGGGTACTCAGCAAATGGCAAAACGACCTGGCAGGTAAGGGTTGGAATTCCCTCTATTGGAATAACCACGACCAGCCTCGCGCCGTCTCCCGTTTTGGTAACGACTCCCCCGCCTGGCGGGTGCTCTCCGCCAAAATGCTAGCGATTAACCTGCATTTTATGCAGGGCACACCCTATATCTACCAGGGTGAAGAGCTGGGCATGACCAACGTCTTCTTCGAGCAGGTAGAAGACTACGACGATCTCGAAATCCATAATGCTTGGCGGGAATACGTCGAAGAATCGAAGCTCATTCCACCTGAAAAAATGCTCAGTTTCATCTCGGCATCCGGGCGAGACAACGCGCGCACTCCCATGCAGTGGTCAGCAGAGGAAAACGCTGGATTCACCACCGGAAAACCTTGGCTGGGGTTGAATCCCCGGTATAAGGAAATCAATGCAGAGCAGGCTGTAGCTGATGAAGACTCAATATTCCATTTCTATCGCCGTCTCATCGAGCTGCGCCACAGCACTCCCTTGATGATCACCGGCACGTATGAACTACTCGACAATGCAGAAAATCCCCTCGATGAGGAAGTCTATGCCTACCTGCGCACCGGGGACGACGAATCACTTCTGGTGATCTGTAACTTTACAGACCGCCAGCTCACCCGAACTTTCGAGCAACTCGACGATTCAGCAGAGCTCCTCATCTCAAACTATCCAGACGACGCCGTAGAAACCCTGCGCCCCTATGAGGGCAAGGTCTACCGAATTTCGAACCGCTAAGGAGAAAAACATGACTTCATATGCCGGACAACAATGGTGGAAAGAAGCAGTGGTTTACCAGGTATGGCCCCGCTCATTCCAAGACTCTGATGGCGACGGCATCGGGGATCTTCCCGGTGTCACCGCGCGCATCCCCTACCTTGCGAAGTTGGGAATCAATGTAATCTGGTTGAGCCCCATGTTCGCATCCCCGAATGACGACATGGGTTACGACATCAGTAACTACCAAGACATCATGAGCGAATTCGGCACGATGGCAGATTTCGACACGCTACTGACTACCGCGCATGCGCACGGCATCAAGATTCTGCTCGACATCGTCGTCAACCACACCTCTGATGAGCACGAATGGTTCCAAAAATCCCGTGCTTCGCGCGAGAACCCCTACCGGGACTACTACATTTGGCGGGACTCTTCAGGCACCGATAAGGAAGGAAATGCTCTCCCACCCAACAACTGGATCTCGGAATTCGGCGGACCAGCCTGGAAATACGACGCTGCAACCGACCAATGGTACCTGCACGTTTTCTCCACCAAGCAACCCGATCTCAACTGGGAAAATGCCGCCCTCCGCAACGAGCTCTATTCGATGATTAACTGGTGGCTCGATAAGGGAATTGATGGGTTCCGCTTGGACGCCATCAACATCATTTCAAAACCTCAGGGCTTGCCCGATGACCCCAACGTCAACCCCGAAAAGCACTCCCCCTCCACCGCTTTCATCATCCACAACGGCACCCGGGTTCACGAGTGGATGCACGAGCTCAACCTAGCTACTGTCGCAAACCGCGATGCCATGACTGTCGGCGAAATGTCGGCAACTCCCGCCGACGAAGCTCTCCTTTTTGCAGGTTTCGAAGCAGAAGAACTCAATATGCTCTTCCACTTTGAACATATGGGTGTCGATAGCGACGAGTCGCTGGGGCTTGGCAAATGGGGTGTCAAAGAATACGACCTGCGCGATTTGAAGGCAGTGCTCAACGAATGGCAGGTCAAGCTGGACGGTAAAGCATGGGGTTCGCTCTACTGGAATAACCATGACCAGCCCCGCGTTATCTCCCGCTTTGGCAATGACTCTGCCGAATACCGCGAGCTGTCGGGCAAAATGCTAGCAACTACCTTGCATTTCATGCAGGGTACTCCCTACATCTATCAGGGTGAAGAATTCGGCATGACTAACGTGCAATTCCCCTCTATCTCTGATTACCGGGATCTTGATTCCACTAACCTCTATGAAAATCTGGTGGAGCGCCACGGTACATATTCAGCCGACGACGTACTACAGATGATTTATGCCAAGGGCCGCGATAATGCGCGCACCCCTGTGCAGTGGTCCGCCGAAGCTAATGCGGGGTTCACCACCGGCACCCCCTGGATAGGGTTGAATGCAAATTATCAGAGCATCAATGCAGACGCCGCACTAGCCAATCCAGATTCGCTGTTCTATCACTACCAGCGGCTCATTGAACTTCGCCGAGGCGAACTCAAAGAGTTGATGGTCTACGCACGTTTTGTCCCGATCGATCCAGAGGACGCCGCCGTCTACGCCTATGAACGTCATGCAAACAACGGCGAGAAGCTCCTGGTGATTAATAACTTCACCGATCGAGAGATTATCCGCGATTTCGAGTTGCTCACTGAAGAATTCGAAGCGCAGCGCACCCTAGTCATTTCTAATTATGAGGATGACTTGGGCGAAACGCTACGCCCTTACGAGTCGAAGGTCTATCGTATCGCCGCTGAAGGATAATTTTCCCTCAAGGATGGTGAGGTTGATTCATCAGGTGCAGGCATCTTATGAGTTATCCTCACCATTGCGGGTTTAACCGGCAAGCTGAATACCCTCTCCATAGAGGTCACACTGCTCTTTATCTGCCCAGGTCATCACAGTTAAAGTACCCACCAGCGCATGTGAATTCCGCTCACTCATTTGTTTAACTTCTGCAGGAGCATTGCGCATAAATTCAAGCTGTCGGTCAACTTCTTCCGCGGACACTACCCCGAGAGAAGACCTAATATCCTCTTCGCTACCGAATGAAGCACCGTGGCACATAATATCCGGGTACTTCGCATAAATACTCTCAGGGTCTAGCCCTTGGGCAATAAGGTTTTGTCGTTTTTGCTCCTGAAATACCGCGATTTCTTCGTCACTGTGCAGGGGTGTTTCAGCAGAATATCCCGGAGCTATTTCAGACGGGCTACCAGCATCCGTTGTCGTAGCTATCTCAGATGATGCCGTCGTATTCGGTTCTACCTCGTGAGTTGTGCATCCAGATGTTGTTAGGAGTAGACCAGAAACGATGGCAAGTTTTGAAAGAGATGTAGAGATACGTGACATGGGTTCCCCTTATCGGTTTAGCCAGTATATGTTACAAATCGCTCAGGGAACTCCTAGAAGAAAGTTAAAGTTTCCTTCCGAGGCGTTTACCCCTATCTTTTCTTTGCTGAGTAAACTAATTTCGGTGGATAGATTATCCGCCATTTCTTCCCCACTAGGAGATTTTGATGGCTTTTCGCCTCAATCCTTATTTCACTTTCACCGGTGAAGCCCGTGAAGCACTCAACTTTTACCAGAGCGTTTTCGGCGGCGAGCTACACATTGCCAACTTCAACGATTTCCACGCCCCGTGGACCCCGAATATACCGACATGGTGATGCACGGCGAACTCACCGCCGAGCCTTTCACCCTTCAGGCATCCGACGGCGCCGCCATCCAGAAACCAGAAAACAACGCGACCGCCAACATGGAAGCCGCAATTCTGGGTAACCTCTCCGACCTCGACCGAGCAAACGAATGGTTCAATAAGCTATCCGACGGCGCGACCAACCTGCAGCCACTCGCTGAAGCTCCGTAGGGCGCACACTTTGGTTCGTTTACCGACAAATTCGGTATTGCATGGCTCTTCAACATTGGTGACTAAGCCCTTCCCCGGACGACAAAAATTCCCCGCCCTCAACAGAGGACGGGGAATTTTCAACTCATGCTACTTGCGCTTGCGGTTGCGAAGGAAGCCCTGCACAACTTCAACAGCCTTACCCGCATACTGACGAATCTTTTCCTGATTCTTAGGATCGCGAGCAATTTCAGTGAGCTTAATACGTAATTTATTCAAAAGAGTATTCATAATTTTTCCCCCTAATTCACTTTCATCGTTGTTGAAAGGTTCTCATTTTAGCTCTCTTAGTATACAGGAAAATTTCAGAAAATAAGTAGGGTTAGTAGTGAGCTGTTTCATGGATACCGACAAAAAATCATTATCTGAAGAATATTTTGAGGTTTTACGCGGCTGACTACTCTCGTCCCAGACCGTCCTGTCCCCTCCCCCCCCGGCGACATACCAGAAAAGTAAACGAGGTACCGTATCAAGACGGTACCTCGTCTACCTTTCTGGTACTTCACATGAACTACTCGTTCAAAAGAGTATCTCGACCCCCATCAATAGCAAAACAAAAGCTCCCATTCTCTAAACAACAAGAAAATGAGAGCCTCTGACTTCGCCCGACAGCGGAACTAACGCGTTCGGAAACCTTCGTTACCGAAAACAAAACTCCGGCTTCGCCGAGTAACCGCAATTTTTACTTCCTCGCGCGCTCGGAAAAACTGAAACATTATCTCCTTCGGCTCCGCCTCAGGATAGTAACCGCAATTTTTACTTCCTCGCGCGCTCGGAAAAACTGAAACATTATCTCCTTCGGCTCCGCCTCAGGATAGTAACCGCAATTTTTACTTCCTCGCGCGCTCGGAAAATTGCGGTTACTCCCATTCAATCGTTCCCGGCGGCTTCGACGTCACATCGAGCACCACTCGATTCACCTCAGACACCTCATTAGTAATACGATTCGAAATCCGCGCCAACACATCGTACGGCAAACGAGTCCAATCCGCCGTCATCGCATCCTCAGAAGAAACCGGACGCAACACAATCGGATGACCATAAGTACGACCATCACCCTGCACACCCACCGAACGAACATCAGCAAGAAGTACAACAGGGCACTGCCAGATTTCCTCATCCAGACCAGCCTTAGTGAGCTCCTCACGCGCAATCGCATCCGCAGCACGCAAAGTCTCAAGTCGGTCAAAAGTAACCTCGCCAATAATACGAATACCCAAGCCAGGGCCAGGGAACGGCTGACGAGCCACAATCTTCTCGGGCACACCCAACTCGCGGCCAATCGCACGAACCTCGTCTTTGAACAAAGTACGCAAAGGCTCCACCAGCTCAAAGGTCATGTCCTCAGGCAGACCACCCACATTGTGGTGAGACTTAATATTCGCAGCACCCTCACCGCCACCGGATTCAACGACGTCGGGATACAAGGTACCCTGAACCAAGAACTTAATCTCGCCGCCTTCACCTGAAGCTTCTTCAATAAGTTTGCGCTGAGCGTCCTCAAACGAGCGAATGAACTCGCGTCCAATAGCCTTGCGCTTTTCTTCAGGATCAGTCAAACCAGACAAAGCAGTCAAGAAACGTTCTGACTCATCAATGGTGACAACCTTGATACCCATGGTGGAGGCGTAATCATTCTCAACCTGCTCGCGCTCACCCTGGCGTAGCAAACCGTGATCGATAAAGAAACAGGTTAGCTGATCGCCCACAGCCTTATGGACCAAAGCCGCAGCAACCGAGGAATCAACGCCACCGGAAAGAGCACAAATCACCCGAGCAGAACCAACCTGCTCACGAATCTTCTCAACCTGCTCTTCAATGATGTTGCCGGTGGACCACGACTTCTCTACACCGGCAATGTTATACAAGAAGTTCTCGAGCGCCTGCTGACCGTAATCAGAGTTATTGACCTCAGGATGCCACTGCACACCACCCAGCTTTCGCCCTTCATCAACCATCGCAGCGACGTCTGCACCGGGAGTAGTTGCCAAAACTTCGAATCCCTCGGGAGCTGCGGAAACGGAATCCCCGTGGGACATCCACACGTTCTGCACCTTGGGGGTTCCGGTGAGGAAGGAAGAATTCTCAGCACACAGCGTAGCGTCGGTCGCGCCATATTCGCGGCGGCCAGTATGAGATACGGTTCCGCCCAAAGTCTGAGTCATCAACTGGAAACCATAGCAAATACCGAATATCGGTACGCCAGCTTCAAACAGAGCCTTATCTCCTGCAGGAGCACCTTCGGCATAGACCGAGGAAGGACCACCGGAGAGCACGATAGCGGCAGGGTTCTTTGCCAAAATCTTTTCTGTGGCAAGAGTATGCGGAACGATTTCGGAATAAACTCCGGCCTCACGGACGCGACGAGCGATAAGCTGTGCGTACTGAGCGCCGTAGTCAATCACCAGAACCGGACGCTCTTCGAGCTCGGTTGAATGTGCTGATGTTGTCACGAGTCACCTTATATGATCGATTGTTTTCTCGTATGGATTCACCACACGAAATGGATATAAAGCCATTCTAAAGCACGAGGCCTAGTAACGCTTGGTCGCCTGGGGGTTAGCGTCAAGCAATTCCAGGGTCTCGCGATGGATTCGCTTCTCCACAATAAAGGAGAGGAAGGGGACTACGCCGCCGAGCGCCATCACGATGAGCTGAGGCAGACCCCAACGCATGAGCAACCAGAGGCGGAAACAGGAGAAGAGATACACCACATAGAACCAACCGTGAACGATGAGAATCCAGGTAGAAATGTTGATACCACCGGTAAGGTTTCCCATATCCCGATCTAACCAGCCCAGGGCAACCGTTTCGCCGGTTTGGGCGTTGGCGCCACCGGCGATGAGGTCATAGCCAAAGATATAGCGGGTGACCATTTCAGCGACCAAAAGGAGTAGGAAAGTACCGGAAATCCAGGCGCACCATTTATAGAAAGTGAGCGCACCACGAATCTGTGATTCAGTGCCACCAAATTTCTTACGAACGGTAAACCCGCCCTTGCCGTCGGCACGTCCTCCTTCGGAAAGAGTAACTTTCTTACCATCGGTTCGTTCGGTAGGGCGAACCTGCGGTGCAGGTCGCGGAGTATTGTGTTCAGTCACTGATGCAACTTTCCGTCATTGCCCGCGCGGTCATCACGCGGGACGTCGTCAAAGAAATAATACTGTTGGTCTGCTGGATCCCAGTAATAATAACGGCCTGATTCTTCATCTAGCCAGTATTCGCCTTCGTATTCGAAGTACAGGGCTGGATTGTTTTGTTCGCGGTAAGAATCGCGAAGCATCCGCCACCAGAGGTACACCGCGAATCCTGCGAAGACAATCCATTCCAGAGCATAAAAGATATTGAGCCAGTTGACCTCTTCATCGGTTACCTGCTGAGCGTGGACCGGTTTAAGCTGCTCGCTTTGACCCAGGATAGTTGCTGAGTCAGATAGTGTGCCGTCTTCGTTCAGCGGCAGTTTTTCTGAGGCGGGCACCTCAGCGTCGTTGGTGAGTAACGCACCGTATAGCGGCACGTCCCATATATTACTGAGTTGAGCAGCCGACGCCGAGCCCAAAGTTCTTCCCTGGGTTTTCTCTTCCTCGGTCAGGTCGGAAGAGTAGAACGGAGCATCGTTGGCAACTACGCGACCTGCAATAGTCACCTCGCCTGAAGGTTCCTGAGGTATTTCAGGTGATGCAGTCCATCCGCGAGCAACCGCAATGCTGCGCTGTTGAACCTTGCCCGCAGCCGTTACTTGCGCTCCATCGTCCGGGGTGAATTCGCTCATCACCCAGTATCCTTTTTCACCCTCATGCAGCTTCTCGGCCACCAGGTATGAAGAACCCGGAACGTACTTTCCTGTAGCGCTCACCATGGTGTCCGCTTCAGTAGTTGTCAAAGGCTCGTGTTCAATCAGCACCGAATCCCAGGGATGCACCACCTCTTTAGCGGGCTCCGCGCTCACCTGCCCTAGAGTTGACGCGTTAAGCTGCCATTTACTGAGCATCACAAAACCGAATGCCACTGCCAGCACAAGCAGTAATGCGGCGATCCAGCGAGGAGCGAGAGCTAATTTGAACACGCTTTCCAGCCTATCTGTTTTTGATAGAAAATGCCCTGCCCCTTCCGCTGATTATTCGGAGGTGGCAGGGCATTCACAGCAAACGTTGAGCCGTTCGCAATCCTATGATTTATTCCGCGTGGAAGCCATTCAATACAACTTCACTACGCTGGAAGGACTTGAGGTCTGTGAAACCGCAGGTTGCCATCGAACGGCGTATAGCGCCCATGATGTTAGAAGTACCATCGGTGTGATGGGAGGGCCCATAAAGAACCTCTTCCATCGTTCCACTGGTTCCCAGCTGGGTACGGATGCCGCGAGGGAAATCGGTGGAGTGGGCTTCATTACCCCAGTAGAGGCCCTTACCAGGAGCTTCTTCGGCGCGTGCCAAAGGTGCACCGATCATCAGAGCATCAGCGCCGAGCGCCAAAGACTTCACCAAATCGCCTGACCGGCCAAGCTCACCGTCGGCAATAACATGCACATAACGACCACCAGATTCATCCAAGTAACGAGAACGAGCCGCAGCAACATCTGCGATGGCTGTTGCCATCGCAGCTTGAATACCCAGTCCACGGCGATTGGTCTTAGAAGAGCCGCCACCGAAACCTACGAGTACACCAGCAGCACCGGTGCGCATCAGGTGAAGCGCAGGCGTGTAACCTGCAACACCTCCCACAATCACGGGAACATCCAACTCATAAATGAACTTCTTAAGATCCAACGGTTCATGGTTTGAAGACACATGTTCTGCCGAAACAGTAGTCCCGCGAATCACAAAGATATCCACTCCAGCCTTCACCACGGTTTCATAAAATTCCTGAGTGTTCTGTGGAGTCAGTGCGCCGGCTACGATTACGCCAGATTCGCGAATCTCCCGCAGACGCTCGGTAATCAATTCTGCCTTAATCGGTTCAGAATAAATCTCCTGCATCCGACGAGTAGCAGCCACATGATCCTGCAGATCCAAGGCGGTAATCTCATCGAGATAAGGCTGAGGATCCTCATAACGAGTCCACAAACCTTCAAGATTCAACACACCCAATCCACCCAATTTACCCAGAGCAATAGCAGTCTGAGGGCTCATCACTGAGTCCATAGGAGCAGCAATCAAAGGGGTATCAAACGTAAATGCGTCAATTCGCCAGCTGGTATCAACATCGGCGCGGTCACGAGTACGGCGGGATGGTACCAGAGCTACGTCGTCCAAAGAATACGTACGGCGAGCACGCTTGGACAATCCAATTTCAATCTCGGTCACGAATTTTCCTTTCAGCACGTGGGAGCTTTAATCGGAGTTCCCACGCTGAATACGTTTTTAGCGGCGGTAGTTAGGGGCTTCTACGGTCATCATGATGTCGTGAGGGTGTGATTCCTTCAGACCTGCCGGGGTGATACGCACAAACTTACCCTTGTACTTCAGCTCTTCAATGGTGCGAGCGCCCGTGTAGAACATTGTCTGGCGCAAGCCGCCTTCAAGCTGGTGCAGAACAGAGGAAAGAGGCCCGCGGAAGGGAACCTGACCCTCGATACCTTCGGGGATGAGCTTCTCCTCGGAGGAAACATCTGCCTGGAAGTAGCGGTCTTTGGAGTATGACTTATGGCGGCCACGAGAAACCATAGCCCCTAGTGAACCCATACCGCGGTATGCCTTGAATTGCTTTCCATCCACAAAAATGAGATCTCCGGGAGCCTCGGCAGTACCTGCCAGCATCGAGCCCATCATGACTGAATCAGCGCCGGCAACGAGAGCTTTTCCGATTTCACCGGAGTGCTGCATACCGCCATCGGCGATAACAGGGACACCCGCGGGGATAGCAGCTTTAGCTGCCTCATTGATGGCGGTTACCTGGGGTACGCCGATACCGGCGATAATTCGGGTGGTGCAGATTGAACCGGGACCAACGCCCACCTTGACGGCGTCTGCGCCAGCATCAACTATTGCCTGAGCGCCTTCGCGGGTTGCTGCCTGGCCGCCAATAATATCGACGTGCGCTGCAGCTGAATCCTTCTTCAGGCGGGCAATCATGTCCAAGACACCCTGAGAGTGTCCGTTGGCGGTATCAATAAAGAGCGCATCAACACCGGCTTCAACCAGGGTCATCGCTCGCTCGTAGCCGTCACCGAAGAAGCCAACAGCTGCGCCGACCCGGAGGCGGCCTTCGTCGTCCTTAGTGGCATCGGGGTACTGCTCGGTCTTGATAAAGTCTTTGACCGTAATCAAACCGGTGAGCTTGCCGTCGTTATCGACCAAGGGCAGCTTTTCGATTTTGTTATCGGCCAGGAGCTTGAAAGCTTCATCCTTGTCCATGCCCTCACGACCGGTGATGAGAGGCATAGGAGTCATGATTTCGCGCACGGTGCGAGTGGTGTAATCGCTCTCGGGAAGGTAGCGGATGTCACGGTTAGTGATAATGCCAACCAGCACGCCGTTCTCGTCCACTACGGGTAGACCAGATACGCGGAAGTGACCGCAGACCTGGTCAAGTTCTTCAATAGTTGCATCGGGGCCAATAGTTGCGGGGTTGGTAATCATGCCCGACTCTGAACGCTTCACGCGATCAACGTGGGATGCCTGATCCTCAATCGAAAGGTTACGGTGAAGCACACCCATACCGCCCAGACGAGCCATAGCAATCGCCAAATCAGATTCGGTCACCGTGTCCATTGCCGCTGAAATGATGGGCGTCTTGAGAGTAATACGCTTGGAAAGTTTAGTGCTGGTATCAGCATCTGCGGGATTGACGTCAGTGTTGCCCGGAAGCAGTAGGACGTCGTCGTAGGTCAGACCGGTGAAGCCAAAGGGGTCTTCGGAGAGAGCGGTGGGAGTTGACATATATGCCCGAACCTTTCGGTTGTTGTGCTTTTCGGTGGTCGCAGTTCGCCAAAAATTGGATATCCAGTCTCAATTCTAAACCCCATCGAGGATTCTTCGAACCCCACTGTGTTGCGGTTAAAAGGACACTGGCGATGTTGCCCACCTCAACGCCTATTCGGTTCAGCTTATTCCCCACTACCTATTGAGTGTTGCGAGCCTCCCGCTCTGCTATGGCATCTTCCACTCGCTGAATAAAAATATTCTTAGCAGAGAGCACGTAAGTTCGTGTCAAATGAGAGTCATCTCGGTAAACATAGACGTTGCCGATCTCCGATGGGCAAGAACCATTCGGGCAAATAATATCCGTCATATCCACCGGCGCTACAACAGGAATATCTTTAAACTGAGTGAGCGGGCTTGGCGTTCTCGCTAGCTCCGAATCAAAATCGCATAATCCTTTGGTGCGAGTTTCACAATCTGCGTGTGTCTCTTTGAAACGGGGATTATCTCGCAACGCAATGAGCTCAATTCCTTGCTGCTGCATATGGTTCGCGAAATCTCTCAAACCGGTAGGCACAATTTCTCCGCCTTCGTCCGGCAAGCTAATGGTACCGATGATAATAACCTGGTCCGGGTGCATGCCATCGATATAGCGCTGGGTATTTTCTACCCATGCCTGGCAGTCAGGCTTTTCAGTGTTCATGCTGGGCTCTAGAAAGTAGCAGTCGTTAAACTGCACATACTGCAAGTCCCAGCCTTCTTTTTTCGCGAGGGCAATCAGAGCATCTCCCCACTGGTCCATGTGAGAATTTCCGACAGCAATCACTTTTTGAGTTGGCTTCTCATTCGCCACTAACTGGTTGCAGTTCCATTCCTCAAAACCATATTTTTTCAAAACCTCGGGGGCGCAATGGTTAGCGTAAATGGGGCGATCATCATATCGCTCGGCAGAAAGTGGCAAATACTGAGCATCGGTAGATACTGGCTTGTCAAAACCCTTTTGAAGAACTTGAGCACCCGGATTATCAACTGCCGCATTAGCCTGAATTTCTGCCTGCTGACGTTGCAAATCTGCTGACCACTGGTTAGATACGGTGATAACAGCCAGGGTGCACGCCGCAATGACGAGTGCTGAACGCCAGTTCCGCGCATCTAACCAGGACCAAGACCGGAGGGGGCGTTCGATAACGTTCGTCAGGATCCAGGAGAGCGCCACCGATACGAGAAGAAGAATCAAACCGGCAAATAAATCGGCTTTCTCCTGCTGTACTTTGTAGAGGTAAAACACCAAAAGCGGCCAGTGAATTAGATACAGCCCGTAAGAATATTTGCCCAACCACAGCATGGGTTTGGTCGAGAGGAAACGGTCTGCGCCCCATCGTGTGCCGGATTCACCCGCTGCGATGATTGCAGCAGCAGCAAGAGTGGGCCATAGCGCAATATATCCGGGGAAGGCACCCTCGACGTCGAGGATGATTCCACAACTCACGATAGCTACCAGCGCCACCCAGCCGAGCATCCCTCGAAGGCGCTGCGGAATTCTAATCCACGGCAGAGCAATGGCAAGAAGCGATCCCAGGGCGAATTCCCAGAGCCTGGTCCACGTCGAAAAGTAAGCGATCTCCTGGTCAGCGCCAGTGAGCCATACAGAATAAGCCAGTGAAAGGCCAAACACGGTTCCGAAAACGCTGAAGAGAATGACGCGCGGGCGACGGCGAAAAATCTTATACAGCACCCAGCACAAAGCGAACAGCAAAGGCCAGATGATAAAAATCTGCCCCTGGACCGAAAGGGACCAGAAGTGCCTCAGCGGTGAAGCTTCGGAGGAATCCGCCGCATAATAGTCCACCATATTTGAAATGGACCACCAGTTCTCTCGATAGAGAATAACGGCTTTGGCTTCTTCCATGATGCCCGCCCAGCGGGGTGCGGGCAGTATCTGCCAGGTCCCCCAGAGCGTCGCCAATACAACCACCGTAGCAAGCGGCAGAATCCGCTTGAAAGTATGAACCCAATACCTCAATACAGCCCGTGCAAAAATCGGCTGACCACTTTCAATCTTTCGAGTAAACGAAAGAGTCATCAAAAAAGCCGAAATCAGAAGAAAGATATCCACACCGCCGGATACGCGCCCCAGCCAAATGTGGTAGATAGCCACCAGCGTCACCGCGAAAGCTCTCAGCCCCTGAATTTCAGGGCGGAACTTGCGCGGTGAACTAGGAGTGCTGTTCATCATTCCTCCGACGAATAATTTTTGAGGTACGGCGTGCGGTACAACGTCCGTTATTCAGATTTCGTAGAGCCTTCTGCTCGTTCTACAGCCGGTTCAAAACGGTCAATGAAATTAGGGATAGCAGTATCTATGTAGCTCTTAGATATATGGTTTGCATCCATATAGGTGTATACATTTCCAATGATCGAAGGGCAGTTACCATCAGGGCACACTAAATCGGTGAGATTGACTGTAGAGAAGCCTGGGTACTGTTGCTCTAACGAGTCCAACGGGTTGTTATGTATGTCTTGCCCAGCTGGCTTAGAACAAATTTCTCCCTTGCTATTGCAGTCAGCAAAACTGGAATCAAAACGAGGGTGGTCACGTAGCGCAATGACCTCTAACCCTTCGCCAGTCAGAGACCCAATGCGGTCCTTCATTCCATCAGTTACTTCATCAGGACCGTTCGGAACTGATCGGGACCCGGTTACTACAACCGTTTCAGCTCCAGCATCGTGAACAAATTTGTCTGCCTGATTGGAAAAATTAGCGCAGACGTTAGGATCCCCGTCTTTGAACTGATCAAAGAAGCAACCACCTTCTAGGAAGTAGTACAGTGCCCAGTTGTTTTCTTTGGCGTACTCGGTCAGCGCTGGTGACCACACCTGCATATGACTGTTTCCTACAGCGACCACGATTTTATCGGGGTGTTCTGGCAGGTTAGCAGTATTGCAGTGATCTTTGAGCACAACATCTGTTGAGAACGGCAAGTTATCTGCAGTGCAGGGTGTGCCTACGTTCGCCCAGTCGTCAGGTAGTTGAGCGAGGGTGGGAAATGGTGCCGCATTAGCGTCACCCTCAAATTTGAAATCTGCTGCCAGAGCAGCTGCACCGGGGTTGTTAAGTGCCTTGAGTGATTCTGCTTTATAAGCATCGTAGGCGAGCTTGCCCTGCCATCCCAGAGTGGGAATCATGACGAGCGCGATGCAGGCAGCCACCACAGCGAGCCCACGAATCGGCGAAAGGTCGGGAGCCTTCCATGCGCGCAACGGCTGTTCAATATAGCGGGTGATGATGTAGGAGAAAAGAACAGAAAGGGTCAGTAGTCCTACACCCGATACGAAACCTGCTTTTTCTGTGTGGTTGCGTGAGAGGAAGAATACCAGAAGCGGCCAGTGAATCAGGTAGAGGCCGTAAGAATAGTTACCCAACCACATGAGTGGCTTCAAGGTCAGCAAACGTTCTGGACCGAATGCAGTCTGAGTATCTCCGGCGATAATAATCATCGATGCCGCAAGTGTGGGCCACAGCGCATGGTAGCCAGGGAAGACGCCTTCGACGTCAAAAATGAAACCGCAGCTAATAATCATGGCGATACCTGCCCAGCCCATTGCCGCACGCACATAGCGGTTAATACTGAGCCAGGGCATCACAATAGCCACCAAAGAACCCAACGCGAATTCCCACAAACGCGCAAAAGTATTGAAGTAAGCAGTCTGCTGGCTCGTTGCGGTGACAAAGATCGAATATGCCAAAGAACCGGCAAAGATGGTGCCGAAGATGAGAAGCATCAATCCGCGGACGTTCACCCGCGTTGCACGAATAATCAGCCATCCCAGCAAAAAGATCAGCGGCCACAAGAGGTAAATCTGACCCTGCACTGATAGAGACCAGTAGTGGCGGAAAGGAGATGCCACAGAGGAGTCAGCGGCATAGTAGTCCACCAGGTTAGAAATGGACCACCAGTTTTGGTAGTAAAAAACTACAGATTTTGCTTCAGAAAGCAGGCTTTCCCACCGGTCAGCGGGAAGGAAAAGGTAAGAACCCAGCAGGATTCCAACGACCACTACAGAAGCCAACGGCAGGATACGTTTGAACACGTGAATCCAATAGTCAACCACCGAGCGGAAGCCGGCAAACTTATTGTTTTCCATACGGCGGACGAACGACCCCGTCATCAAGAAAGCTGAGATGAGCAGGAAGACGTCAACGCCGCCTGAGACTTTACCGAACCACAGATGGTATGCGGCGACCAAGAGCAATGCAAGCGCGCGCAGACCCTGAATTTCAGGGCGGAATTTGCGATTCGATTGATTGTTAATAATCTGAGTTCCCTGTTTATTGCTTAAGGGAACAGAAGACATGTTGTGGGAATTTGTCATCTGCTTCAATCATCTGGTGCGGTATTCACATCTCGCTCTGAAAGGAGACAAGAGTGAATATTTCCTAAGGGTGTGATTACCAATTTGGCTATGAACACGTTACCTGAAGTTTACTGACGAATCAGTCGGCGAAATAAGAATTCCCCTCCTTTGTGAGTAATCACAAAGGAGGGGAATTGTCTGTTTAGTCAAGACGGGTTAGAACAAATTCTTCTAGTCGTCTTCAGTTTCTACAGGCTTTTCCACTACAAGGGTTTCGGTGGTAAGAACCAGCGCAGCAATAGAAGATGCGTTCTCCAAAGCTGAACGGGTAACCTTCACAGGATCGATGACGCCGGCGCCCATGAGGTCGCCGTATTCACCGGTCTTCGCGTTGAAGCCCGAACCCAAGGGAAGTTCAGCAACCTTTGAAGTAACCACATAGCCGTCTTCGCCAGCGTTTTCTGCAATCCAGCGCAGGGGCTGAACAAGTGCACGCTTGACGATTTCTACGCCGGTCTGGGCGTCCTTAGAATCGAGTGAAACCTCGTCTAAAGCTGCCAAAGCATGAACCAGAGCGGTACCGCCACCTGCTACGATGCCCTCTTCCAGAGCCGCACGAGTGGAGGAAACAGCATCTTCAATACGGTGCTTGCGTTCTTTAGCCTCGACCTCAGTAGCTGCACCCACCTTGATGACGCCGACGCCGCCAGCCAGCTTCGCCAGACGTTCTTTGAGCTTTTCGCGATCCCATTCAGAATCAACACGCTCAATCTCCTTGCGGAGCTGAGCCACACGATCAGCAACGGCATCGGAGGTACCTCCGCCGTCAACGATGGTGGTGTTGTTCTTTGTTACGGTCACACGGCGGGCAGAGCCAAGCTGCTCCATGGTGACTGAATCTAGAGTGACGCCGAGTTCGTTAGTGATAACCGTGCCGCCGGTCAAGATGGCAAGGTCTTCGAAGATAGCCTTGCGGCGATCGCCGAAACCGGGTGCCTTCAGCGCAACAACGTTGAGGTTGCCGCGCATTTTGTTGACGACCAAAGTAGAGAGAGCTTCGCCTTCTACGTCCTCAGCAATGATGGTCAGCGGTTTCTTCGCCTGAACAATCTTTTCCAGCAGGGGCATAATCTCATGAACCGTGGAAATCTTGCCCTGGTAGAGCAGGATTGCGGTATCTTCGAGAACTGCCTCGGCACGCTCTGCGTCGGTAACGAAAGAAGGTGAGAGGTAACCCTTGTCGAACTGCATACCTTCGGTGATATCCAGCTCGATTTCGGTGGTGGAGCCATCTTCAATGGTGATGACACCGTCCTGACCGACCTTAGAAAATGCCTCTGCGAGAAGCTCACCAATTTCAGGTGACTGGGCTGAGATAGCAGCCACGTGAGCTACTTCTTCGCCCTGAACTTCGCGCGCGTTATCGAGCAAGCGCTGCGAAACTGCCTGGGTAGCTAGCTCGATACCGCGCTTAACCTCGCCAGGTGCCGCACCTGCGGTAACGTTACGCAACCCTTCGGCAACCAAAGCCTGAGCAAGCACGGTAGCGGTGGTGGTACCGTCACCGGCAACGTCGTTCGTCTTAGTCGCTACTTCCTTGGCAAGCTGTGCACCAAGGTTTTCGTAGGGGTCATCCAGCTCAATCTCGCGGGCAATGGAAACACCGTCGTTGGTAATGATGGGTGCGCCCCACTGCTTATCCAAAACCACGTTGCGGCCGCGAGGGCCCAGGGTGACCTTGACAGTGTCTGCAAGCTTATCCACACCGGCTTGGAGGCTCTTGCGAGCAGCATCGTTGAATTCTAGCTGTTTTGCCATGAACTCATCAGCTCCTTAGTTTGTGGGAATAATTTACTTGGAGATTACTGCGAGAACGTCGCGTGCAGAAAGAATCAGGTAGTCCTGACCTTCGAAGGAAACTTCGGTTCCGCCGTACTTGGAGAAGATAACGGTGTCACCTTCTGCTACGTCGACGGGAAGGCGGTTGCCCTTGTCGTCTACGCGACCGGGGCCAACAGCTACGACCTTAGCTTCCTGGGGCTTTTCTTTAGCGGTATCGGGAATTACCAGACCTGACGCGGTGGTCTGCTCTGCCTGAACAATCTGAACTACTACGCGATCTTCAAGAGGCTTGATGGAAGACATTATTACTCCTTCATCGATGATGAAATCTTATGATGGGTGACCGTTTCCAGAGAGCTATCAAGGACGTCGTCGCGGTGCCGCCCTCGAAGGCGTTTAGCACTGTGAGCGGTCAAGTGCTAATACAAACTTTAGAACCGCTGGCGTTTCAGGGTCAAGAAAGCACGGGCGTTTCGCGATGAGCGCATCGAATGTCTTCGCTAAGATGAGCAGTGATGTCTTTACTTTCTTCGCCTCCGGCGCTTGCACTATCTGTGCGAGAACTTGAAACCGTGGACCGATTCGTCCCTTACCTGCAGAAGAATGCTCTGGAATATGCCAGTGCTCTGCGAGCTGAAGGGTTTGCCCCTCCCTCCGTATCCGCCATTTTGAATCAAGCGAAGCTGCGCACGCAGGCACTCTCTAAATTTGGCGAAGCCGCTCAAAAAATGGTGTTGACCGAGGCTGGTTTCGAGCAAGCAACCCGTACGTCAGTGGCGCGTTTGCATGCTCAGCGTTTCAAAGAAGCTGGCGTGGTGTCAGTTGCAGACTTAGGGTGTGGCATCGGAGCAGATTCTCTAGAATTTTCGCGCGCGGGCATGAGCGTGCTTGCGGTGGAGCTTGATGAAGCTACCGCCGCTATGACTGCCCATAATCTCTCCGACTACCCTCGTTCGATGGTGAAAGTGGGAAATGTTGAGCACCTCGATATATCTGAGCTAAAAGATAACGAAGGAAACCCCGTTCAAGGGCTCTGGCTAGATCCTGCCCGACGCACAGTGGAGCAGGGGCGAACCTCGTCTCGAATTTTCGACGCCGAAGCGTTCTCTCCTCCCCTATCGTTTGTGGTGAAACTGGCTCAAACCGGTATCCCCATGGGTGTGAAGATGGGGCCGGGAATCCCCCATCATGAAATTCCCGAGCAGTGCGAAGCCCAATGGATTAGCCACGGCGGCCAAGTGGTAGAAGTAGTTCTGTGGTTCAATGCGCTCGCCCGTAAGAACGTGCGCCGCAGTGCAACGTTGCTTTCCCCTCACCCACTGGAACCTGAAATACTCTTTGAAATCACCAGCGCTATCGATGACGTTGAGGTTCCCCCGGCGGAATCGGGCGAGATTGAAGATTTCCTCTACGAACCCGACGGCGCTATTGTGCGTGCGCACCTGGTGAGTGAACTCGCGGACCAGCTCGATGCACATTTGATAGACAAACACCTTGCCTATCTCAGCGCCGACAAGGAGCTAGACTCCCCTGCCGTGAGCGGCTATAGAATTCTTGGCGAGATGCCTCTGCAAGAAAAAGTGTTGAAAAAATGGGTGCGCGAAGAAAACATCGGTACGCTTACCATCAAAAAACGCGGGGTAGATATTGTTCCTGAGCAACTCCGTAAAAAGCTCCTGGGGCAGAGCAAGAAGAAAAAGGGTTCCGTTGAAGGCACTCTGATTGTCACGAGGCTAGGGGAAGGCACAGCATCTCGACGCTTGGCGTTATCGGCCCAACCGCTGATGACTTTTACCGGATAAGAGCCTCCCTTTTCTAGCACCCTGAGAGACATCTCACTATGTGTACTCGTATGTAAAATCCACTTTTTCGCTGACCTATAATTAAGGTCAGATGCCTCACTTCTCATCATTCAGGAGAACCTCCGTGATTTCATTCGCCAAATCGGCTCAATCAACCCTCGGTGTTGAGTGGGAATTAGCGCTCGTCGATAGCAAGAGCATGGAGCTCACCTCGCGAGCGCAAGAAGTATTCGATGTGATAGAGGAACTTTCTCCTGAACTGTTAGATGCTTCCACCGGCCCGCATATTACCGGTGAATTTTTAGATAATACGGTGGAGCTCGTTACCGGCGTTTCCGCCAATGTTGCCGAAGCGGTCCACCAGTTAGAGAAAGCAAAAGAACAACTTATGGTCGCCACCGACCAGTTGGGTATTGAAATTTTTTCGGCGGGTACTCATCCCTTTTCTCGTTCTATTGACCAACCTATCGCCAATAAAGATCGCTATCAGAAGATGCTGGATCGCACCCAGTACTGGGGTAGGCAGATGATGATTTACGGTGTGCACGTTCATACCGGTATTGATAGTAAAGCCAAGGCATTGCCTGTATTGAATGGTTTGAGTAATTTCTATCCGCATCTGCTGGCGCTTTCGGCGTCCTCTCCGTTCTGGGAGGGCTTCGATACCGGTTATGCGAGCCAGCGTGCGCTCATGTTCCAGCAGCTGCCCACCGCAGGTCTGCCCTTCTCGTTTGAGAGCTGGGAAGATTACGAAGTCTTTTTGAAAGATTTGATGGTGACCGGTGTGATTGATGATCCTAGCGAGAACCGCTGGGATATCCGCCCGGTAGCTCATTACGGCACTGTTGAAATGCGCGTATGCGATGGTTTGTCTTCGCTCAACGATATTTCCGGGCTTGTAGCGTTTGATCAGTGCCTGGTGGAATCGCTCTCACGCGATTATGAAGCGGGAAAAATTTTAGCGCCGCTAAAACCCTGGCATATGCAGGAAAATAAATGGCGCGCCGCTCGCTACGGCTTGGATGCGATTATTATCCAAGACAACGACAATAACGAGTTGCTAGTGACCGAAGATATTGAGCGTCTGCTTAATATCTTTGAACCTATTGCCCGCGATTTAGATTGCTCAGATGATCTAGCGCAGATTGAACGGATGATTCAGGACGGCGGCAGCACTGCCCAGCAACGCAAGATAGCGCAGGAGAGCAATAATGATTTGACCGCCGTCGTGCGCTATCTCGTGGAGCAGACCAAGTCTCCGTACTTTAGATCAGCACGGTAGTCACCGGTAGCGAAGAATCGGTTTCAAAATCGATTCCAGAAGGCTCTCTACCTTCTGCCACCAGTCGTGCGCCCAAAGCGGCGACCATAGCCCCGTTATCGGTGCACAGCGAGAGTTTGGGAATAATCAGGGTAATCCCGTGTTCAGCGCAACGGTCGGCAGCGAGCTGGCGCAGGCGGGAATTTGCCGCTACTCCCCCGCCTAGAAGCAACGTTTTGATTCCTTTTTCTTGGCAAGCAAGCATTGCTTTTTTAGTAATGACGTCCACGACGGATTCCTGGAAGGACGCCGCGATATCTGCAACGGGGATTTCCTCTCCTCGCGTTTCGAATCCTTCGACTACTCGTGCCACAGCTGTTTTGAGGCCTGAGAAAGAGAAATCATAGCGGTGGGGACCGGGATTTTCGGCGGTGCCCATGAACTTGCGCGCGGATAATCCGCGGGGAAAGTTAAACGCTTTTCGGTGACCAGCTCGTGCCGCGTTATCGATGGCGGGGCCACCTGGATAGTTGAGACCTAGCAAACGCGCGACTTTGTCGTACGCTTCGCCGGCGGCGTCGTCCAGGGTTGCCCCTAAGAGTTCAACATCCGAGGTAATGTCTCGAACCGCCAGAATCTCGGTGTGACCGCCTGAAACTAAGAGCGCTCCAAGTCCTTCGCGGGGGAGCTGGTCGAGCAGTTCAGCACCGTGACCTTCGATTCCAGAGTCTTCCAGTAATCCCACGCCGACGTGCGCTACCAGGTGATTGATACCATAGAGCGGTTTGCCCGTAGCAACGGATAAAGCTTTGGCGGCAGAGACACCCACCATAAGAGCACCAGAAAGCCCTGGCCCTGCCGTCACTGCAATGGCATCAATCTCATCGAGCGTGACATCGGCTTCCCGCAACGCACTCTGCAGAGCAGGAACAAAAGCATCCAGGTGAGCACGAGATGCTATCTCCGGGATAACTCCCCCAAACCGCACGTGTTCATCCATCGAAGATGACACGGCATTGGTGAGCAAAGTATTACCTCGCACAATGCCAATACCCGTTTCGTCGCAGGATGATTCAATCCCTAGCACTAGAGGTTCTTTAGTCATGCGTTGCTCCCGGTGAATTGAGTGTCAGAGATTTTTCCATGATGAGGGCGTCTACACCGTCGTTATAGTACCCGGCGCGGCAGTGTATCTGCCGGTATCCGTTCAGATGATAGAGATTTTGAGCCCGCAGGTTATCCGCTCGAACTTCTAAGAGAATACGCTGAGCGCCTCGTTGCGCTGATTCACGATGTAAGAAATCCAACATAGCCCTGCCGTACCCTTGCCCTTCATACTGCGGCAGAACCGCAATGGTCTGAATATCGGCGGTATCTGCTATGCACATAGCACCGGCATAACCTACGATTTCGCCCTCTTTTTCAATGACGACATAGGCGCGGGTAGGGTGCTGAATCTCTGCAAAAAACATTTCCAGTGGCCAGGCATCGGCGGGGAAAAGGGAGAGTTCTGCGGTATGCACAGCTTCTACATCGTGAAGGGTCATTTCACGCATTATTGCGTGAGCCACGGCAGGCAGTTCGGAATGCAGCATTTATTTTTCACCCGGCACGGTAACGGCAGAAATACTTGCTTTTTTGCGGGCAGCAGGAACTTTGGCGTCAGAATCCCTGAGATAAAGTGCTGAAGTGTCCTCGGAGAGGTTCTCTAGTCCCAGCCGAGAAGCGGCTTTCAGCAGATATTCGGCGTCAGGCTGATGGTTTTCGAAACCCTCCACGGTCTTCATCACATCGGAGTAGAGCCCAGCACCTTTGCCGTATGCGGCGACGTCGGGAACTTCCTCTGCAGGTCCCACGCAGGGTCCAGAAACCAAGGTGTACCCCTTGTTCTCCAGTAAGAATTTCGCGGAATAAACTTCGCGGCGTCGCGCGTCAGTTACAATCACGAAGCTGTCGTTTCCCGCCCTTCGCGCGTCTTCAAACACGTACTCTGCAAGTGCATAGAGGCTCATCAGCCCCAGCACCGGCTTGTTCCAGGCAAATCCCACAGTACGGGCGGTGACGATACCTGCGCGTAATCCGGTGAAAGGTCCGGGGCCGGTGCCGCATACAATGACATCTATCGAAAAGGGGTCAACTGCGGCATCGTGAAGGGTCTCTTCTACAAAGCGAGCCATGACTTCAGCATGTGAACGAGTATCTGAGGTACGTCGGTGAGCGAGCATCTCGACTTCTCCGCTGTCCTGGTGGATCTTTGCGAGTGCTACAGAGGCGGTTGCCGAGGAATCTAAAGCAAGTACAAGCACGGTATTTGTATCAACTTCCAGTGGTGGTTATGCAGTGAGGGGCGCGCTCTCAAGCGCCTGAGATAGTTCGCTCCATGCTGTGCCTTCCCAGCGGGGGCCGGAGGCGAGGATTCTCAGGGAACGCGGCTCGGGAGCATCTTCTTCAGCTTCCTCGTTTTCTTCCCAGGGATCGTGTTCTTCGGTGGCAACGAATTCTAAACCAGCTTCGATATCTGCACCTGTTACGCGGGTGAGTTCAAGATCTAATCGTGATTCTGCCAGATGCTCCACTTTGTCTCTACCCCACTCAATAACGGTAACGGACTGATCCATTGAGTATTCGAGGTCGAGGTCGTCGATTTCTTCGGCGGAGCTCAAGCGGTAAGCATCGACGTGTACTAAATCGGGGCCACCGGGGCGAGGACCGTCGGGGAGATTGGGATGCACTCGTGAGAGAACGAAGGTGGGTGAGATGACACCTTCTCGGACGCCAAGCCCCTCCCCCAGAGAGCGAGTGAAAGTAGTTTTTCCTGCCCCTAGTTCTCCCGTGAGAATAAGCAAATCACCCGGTTGCAGGAGCGGCGCTAAGGCTAGTGCTACCGATCGGGTATGTTCGGGGCCTTGTAATGCAATATCAATTTTCGAAAGTGCGGTCATTTGTTAGCTCTCGCTGGTTGATGTCGATTCGTCAATAAATACGCGGTCCACACGAGAGGATATGCGTGTGACGATTTCGTAGTTGATAGTACCTGCAGCCTCTGCCCATTCGGTCACTGACGGATTTTCTCCGTTGCCAAAGAGGACGACGGGCGCACCTAGGTACCCAAATTCGGGGTCAGATAGTCCGGGTTTACCTAAGTCAATGACCATTTGGTCCATAGCAATTCGACCTACCACCTGATAAGTCTGGGCTTGTGCACCGGCAGGGTAGATGCGCACGGGGGCGTTGGAAGCGACGCGCGGAACCCCGTCGGCGTACCCCACAGGCACCAGTGCAAGGGTGGTGGGGGTTTCGGTGCGATAGTTCAATCCATAAGAAACACCTTGTCCGGCAGGTACTTCTTTGACGGAGTTGATAAAGGTTTGAAAGGTCATGACCGGTTGAAGCTCAAAATCTTCAGGATCATGTGAGGAGATGGGCGATAGTCCATAGACACCCAAACCTACTCGAACCGCGTTACCCAGGAGTTCTTCAGGAATTGCTTCCTGCCCGTGCATCAGCGTGCCGGGTGTATTAGCTATATGGAAAAGTTCGGGGTTCAGCCCTGCCTGGCGTACATGATTGACAGCAGCGTTGAAGGCTTCCAGCTGAGTGAGAGTCTCGGTACGGGCAGGTTCGTCGGCTACTGCCAGATGGGTAAAGACACCTCGTACGGTCACGAGATTTTGCTCTTCATACTCACGAGCTCGGTGCAGCAAAGCGGGCAGATCAGCGAGGGTGCAGCCATTTCTCCCCAAGCCAGTATCAACTTTTATATGCACGACGGCGCGGGTTCCTACTTTTTGCGCAGTCTCGGCGACGGCGTCCAAATCCCAACCCGAGACCCCCAGCTCAATATTTCCTGTCAGCGCCCGGGAAAAATCAGAGTTGAGAGTGTGCATCCAGGCCAGTAGCGGGGCGTCGATTCCAGCACGACGTAGGGACAAACCTTCACGGATGTGGGCAACGCCCAACATATCTGCTCCCGCTTCTAGCGCCGCTCGTCCTACTTCTATAGCGCCGTGTCCGTAGGCATCAGCTTTCACCACGGCAATGAGGGTACGCTCCCCTATCTCAGTCTTGAGGTGTCTCACGTTGTGGCGTACAGCGTTCAGGTCAATGACAGCCATGCGCTCGGGAGCACCAGGCGCAAGCACGGGTGTAAAAGATGGCGTGGCAGACATGCGTTTCTCCTGAACGTAGAGGGTCATTGCTTTCTAAATCTTACGCCCTTGCGTATTATCCCGGTTAAGCGCACCTTTCTTTAATCTTTGAGCAGCATCTGAGTGTGTCCTAGAGTTAGAGCTGTGAATGAGATATTTACTGCAGATGAGTGCAAGGTACAAACCTCGGAGAACGGTGTGCACCTTCACATCATTTCGATGCATACTTCCCCGCTAGCTCAACCCGGTGAGGGCGACGCCGGTGGAATGAATGTGTATATTGACCGTTCGCTACGAGCACTTCTGGCAGAATTTCCTCAGCTCTCCGTTGAAATTTTTACTCTGGCGCCGCAACGTTTGAAACGCTCCTGCCAGCAGGTCTCCGAGCGCGCAGTCGTCCATATGATTGAGATTGAAGAAGCGTTCGGTGCTAAGAAGTCCGAGCTCCCTGGTTTCATCGATGAATTTGCGCGCCGAGTTCAGCAAAAGTCCCGCCGCTCCCCCGACATCATTCATTCTCACTATTGGCTCTCAGGTTTGGTGGCATTGCAGTATGGCGAGGATATCCCGGTGGTTCATACCATGCACACTACCGCCGCAGCTAAGAACGCGCGGGCAGGCGCCGGCGAGCCGCATGAGCCGGCCGAACGACGCCGTGCTGAACAGGAAATTGTCGAGAAGTGTGCGGCACTGGTGGTCAATACCGCGGTAGAGAAAGAGCAGATGGTTCGCTTCTATGCGGCGGATCCTGCCAAGATTTCGATTATTGAGCCCGGCGTAGATACCGGTATTTTTAAGCCGACTACCGGTGAACAAGCTGAGCATGCGGGCTCTGCCACTTCCGCGCATCTTGTTTTTGCTGGTCGTCCTCAGCCCCTGAAGGGGCCGCAAATTCTGGTGGAAGCCCTGGCTTTACTCCCTGCAGACCTGGCGGTGAACCTTACGATCATAGGGCGCTCGAACACCGACTTTGAGGAGCGGCTTCTGGCACGCGCCCAGGAGCTCGGGTTAGAACAGCAGGTAGAACTTATTCCTCCGGTTTCTTCCCGCGATCTTGCCCAGCAGTTCAGAAGGGCAGATATAGTGGCGTGTCCCTCGTCGTCGGAGACATTTGGGCTGGTCGCTTTAGAGGCTCAGGCTTGCGGAACCCCGGTCATTGCTACCGATGCAGATGGATTAGCGGCTGCCGTTGAGAATCAACGCTCAGGTGTATTGGTTGCCAGCCGGACCCCTGCGGACTGGGCACAGGCTATAGAACACCTTGTGCGCCACCCCCAATTACGCCAGAATCTTGGGGCTTTTGCCGCACAACGAGCTGCTCGCAAGACGTGGGTCCTCACCGCAGAACATCTCTTTGAACTTTATTCTTCCCTTTCAAAACCGTCCTTTACTGACCGCTAAAGACTAGGAGCTTCCATGAAACTCAAAAAATTTACGCTCACTGACCAAGAATTTGCAGATTATCTGAATCAGGCCCGTATTTGCGGCGATATAGCGACCACTCGCGAGAACAACATCAGCCACATGCACGGATTCGTGGAGGGCAACGAGCACCTGGAATTTGGTGTGAAGTGGACCAGGGATTGGACCTATGAAGATATTTTAGAGCTGATGGCACGGCGGGTGGGAACAAAGGATGAGGCTTCTTTCCTCGAAGGTCAGGATTCCATCAGCGCAGAAAAATGTATTGAGGCTCTCTATGAGTATTCAGAAATCTTCGGACGTGCGGTCGGTAACCAGCAAAAATTACTATTCGGAACCGGCCACCCTGCCGGACTTTTCCCCATCTACTGCGAGCTAGCGCGCTACGCTGAGAGTGCTGGGGCAGAAATTTTGCAGATTCAAGAGGGAGATAAATTTCTCGACGGCGAAATTCGGCAGATTCTTGATGTAGTGATGTTTGAACAGTATGGCAACCTACAGCACACGCATTTTCCCGGTCCGATGGAGCTTTCTCTCCGTCAGCTCAGAGAACGGGGAACCGAACCTGATCTGGTGATTGCTGATCATGGTCTGGCTGGGTATGCTGCTAGCGCTGGGCTAGCCACAATCGGCATTGCAGATTGTAACGATCCCGGTCTATTTGTTTCGGCTGAGCAGGGGCAACTTTTGGTAGCGGTTCCTATGGACGATAATGTAAATCCTCATCTTTACCAGCCGGTAACCGAATTTATCTTAACTAAGGCAGGTTTGCTGGGATAAGAGGCATCCTCTATCTTTTTTCTATCATCTTGCCCACGTTTACCCCCCTAAATAGCAGGATACTTATACCCTAGTGAGAGGGTATTTTGTCCCCGGTTTAGGGAACAGTCGGTGTTGCAAGACCGACTGAGCATATAACACGCATATTATTTTTGATACTGATATAGAAATATGAAGTTTAGAATAGAACTCTATGAGGTAATAGGGTCTTTTCGTCGCATTGACGAAAAGTATCCTCATAGAGGCAGAGGGCAAATAAAAAGGGGATTAACTAGGTGGAGAACGAATCCATCATCGAAGAGCGCTGGGCAGAAACTCGCGACACGCGCACGTGGCAACCTAAAATCGTTGCCGCTCTTAATATCGGTGATTTTCTCGCAATAACAATTACTATCATCGTCGCACACGTGGTGAGTTTTGGTTGGCGTGATGCCAACGTACTCGGTCGTGCCGAAGCAACTTTGGATTACAGCGCAACCGGAATCATCATTGGCATTTTGTGGTTCATTTCCTTGGAGATTGCTAACTCACGAAATATTCGCTATCTAGGTCAAGGCAACGACGAATACCGCCTAGTTATCAAAGCAACCACGTATTTCTTCTGTGCGGTAGCAATTTTCTCGTACGTCACGACTATTGACTTTGCCCGTGCCTACATTCTGGTTGCCTACCCTTTGGGTCTTGCACTTTTGCTCATTACGCGGTGGTGCCTACGCCGCTATCTAGTGCACTGGCGTAACAAGGGACGTGCGCTTACTCGCGTTATGGTGGTTTCCGACGAAATTTCCGGCGCTCACCTCTATGACACTTTGCATGGTGCTAAGCAGTCCGGTCTTAACCCGGTCGCTTTCTATCTTCCCGGTTTTGAAGCCGGCACTACCGTTGCTGGGTACGACGTACCTGTGTTGGGGTACAGCACCAATTCCCAGGAGATTCTCGAAGCCTGCCGCGCTCACAATATTCATGCGGTTGCTGTTTCTTCGGGTCACCGTCTTACCCCTAAAGAGCTTCGGTCTTTGGGCTGGGACCTGGCAGCTGGCCACGTCAAACTGATCGTTGCCCCCGCAATGACTGACATTGCCGGTCCGCGTATTCGCACTCAGCCGCTCAACGGTGTTCCACTCATTCACGTTTCGACCCCGCGCATGGAGGGTTTCTCTGCTCTGGTCAAGCGCACAATTGACATCGTCGCGGCATCTTTCGGTCTCATTCTTCTCTCACCTCTTTTGCTCGTTGTAGCTTTGATTGTGAAGTCTGACGGAGGACCGATCTTCTTCCTGCAGCAGCGTGTAGGTTACCGCGGTCGTCCTTTCCACATGGTGAAGTTCCGTTCGATGGTAACTAACGCTGAAGAGCTGAAAAAAGAGCTGATGTCGCAGAACGAGGGTAACGGCATTCTCTTCAAGATGGCTGACGATCCTCGCATTACCAAAATTGGTAAGTTCATTCGTAAGTATTCAATCGATGAACTCCCCCAGCTATGGAACGTACTCATTGGCGATATGTCGTTGGTAGGTCCTCGCCCACCTCTGGAATCTGAAGTAGAGCAGTATGAGGAAGACGCTTATCGCCGTCTGTTGGTAAAGCCCGGTATTACCGGTTTGTGGCAGGTTTCTGGCCGTTCTGATCTTTCGTGGGAAGAGTCCATTCGCTTGGATCTCTACTATGTGGAGAACTGGTCCGTTATTGGCGATATGGTCATTCTCTTCCGCACAGTTCGCGCTGTATTCGCCCAGGAAGGCGCTTACTAAACATGTAGGGATGAGAAGAAAATGCCGGTTACTTCTGTGAAGAAGCAACCGGCATTTTTGCGCTTGAAAGCACCTAGGAAGCTAAGAAAGTAGCCACGGCCTGCGGAATATGTCGGACAACCTGAGACGGCGGCACAGGTCCCTGCAGACCGCCCTGGTGGACGACGTCCGCTGCTAGATGATGGATTCGAACGGCACAGGCTGCAATCCGTGCATAATTTTCAAGTTCAGGCTTCTCTTCTCCCGATGCTGGCATGGTTGAATTTTCTTGTTCAAGAGACGCTTCATATTGAGCCAGCAGGGCACCGAGAATCCCGCATAGCGTATCTCCGCTGCCTGCAGTGGCTAGCCAGGGAGTTCCTGGAGCAACACTGATAACTTTTCCGCTGGGGGACGCAATCAGAGTAGTTGCCCCTTTCAACAGCACTGTTGCTCCGCTCAGCACAGCTGCTCGTCGCGCCCAGAAAACTGGATGCGCTTCTATGTCTGCGCGGGAGGGAGCTTTTTCTTCCCCCATCTTCTCTTCCCACCGCTGGGCATCGAGTACTTGTATCCACTGCAGAAAACCTTCCAATTCGCCGGCATGTGGAGTAAGAATTTTATGGCTACCCAGGATTGCTTCCATCGCCACCCAGCGGCCAGCTACTTCGACAGCGGCGGCGTCCAAAACTGCTGCCTCTTTCGCCTGGATAGCATGTAGGAGGTCCTGCTGTCGATATTCGGGATTAGCCCCTGATCCCGCCGCCCATGCTTGTACGTGAAGTTCCTCCGGCTTCTGCTGGCTACACACAGCTTCAGGTGTATTGAGCTGGATTTGATAGTTGAGGCGGTCTGTTCCTACGAAACGAACCATACCGGGTCCCGTATGGACGGCGGCTTGGGTGCTCATTAAAGCGGCTCCGGGATACTCTTCGCTTCCGCAAATCATCCCCAAAACTCCGCGCGTGTATTTATGGTCAAATGCTCCGGGTTGGGGCAAACAACCGACCAGTTCAGCATCGCAATAGCGAACCGCGTCAGCTGTTGTCTCCCTCAACAAATCAGAAATTCCTAAATCAGCAACCACCATTTCCCCGCAGAGAGTTTCGGCTGAAGTGAGGAAAGGGGTCTTAGCTGCAATGAAAGTCACGGTGCGTTGCGCCCGCAGAACCGGTTCAAATACTTCCCCTGAATCGGCGTCTATACCGGAGGGAAGATCACAGGCAACGACCGCCGGTAGCTCCCCACGTAGCTGAATTTCCCTCAAACTCTGCACTACCTGCTGGGAAGTGTTCCGTAATCCCCCTCGGGACCCAGTTCCCAGAATTGCATCGACCACTACGGCGTAGTCGTCCAACGACTCGGGCAGCCCTGCCAGGACTTCTCCCCCGGCTTCGAGGAAAGCATCTAAGGCATGTTCGACGGCGGAACCCTCGGTAAGGAGAGCATCTACAGCGGTTCCTCCTTGAGCTAGAGATGCGCCGGCAAACAGAGCATCAGCACCGTTATTACCCTTCCCCGCCAGCAACAGCACTTTGTTCTTCGCGCCCAGATAGTTTTCAAGGGAGCTACTCAACGCCAGGGCTGCGCGTTGCATCAGATAACCGTCGTAGTCCGGTGCGCTGACCACCGGCTCTTCAATAGCACGAATAGTACTTCCTGAATAGGCAGAAATCATCGGCTTTCTCCTTCCACGGCGGGTTCCACTGATATGAGCTGGTGAGCCCCCTCAGCGTCAATCTGCAGTAAAATTTCCTGTTCTTCTAGCGTGAGGTGTTCGGCAACCACAGAGGCAATTGCAACAGGGTCATCGTGGGTAATAGTCAGATGCCAGCGATTAATACCTAAGGATGCTGCGCGATCCGCAACCGTGCCCGTAGTAACTACGAAGGGCGCGCCGTCGTCAGTATTTTCAATCCAGCAATGCTGCCATACCATGCCACTCGGTGCACGCAATGCCTTAGCGATTGCCTCCTTAGCCGCAAAACGAGCCGCCAATGATCGGAGCGTTTTTCCCCTTTCTGCCGGCACAAATACGCGCTCTATCAGCGCAGGATTTCTCTCAATAATGGAGGCAAACCGGTCAAGGTTTACCACGTCGATGCCCGTACCTATAATCACTGCGGCGGTCCTTTCTTCTGTATCCAGTTTAGACACCTGCGCTATCAGGGCACGAAAAAGGGACGCCCCCCCTGGCAGGTAGCGTCCCTTTTTACTTCACCTTAGCTCAAGCTAGTGAGTAGTCTGTTTACTCAACAGTCACTGACTTTGCAAGGTTACGAGGCTGATCAACATCCAGACCCTTAGCACCGGAGAGTGCGCAAGCGAAAATCTGCAAAGGCACGGTAGCCAGCAGAGGCTGCAGCAAAGTGGGGCACTGGGGGTAACGGATAATGTGGTTGGAGTAAGGCTCCACTGTGGAGTCGCCTTCTTCTGCAATCACAATGGTTACTGCACCACGGGCGCGGACTTCCTGAATGTTCGATACGACCTTGGAGTGCAAGGAATCGCGACCGCGAGGTGAAGGAACAACCACGAAGATGGGCTGACCCTCTTCGACCAGAGCGATCGGACCGTGTTTGAGCTCGCCAGCGGCGAATCCTTCAGCATGAATGTAAGCGATTTCCTTGAGCTTCAAAGCGCCTTCTAGCGCTACGGGGAAGCCAACGTGGCGGCCGAGGAAGAGCACCGAATCGGAGTCCTTCATCTCAATGCCCAGATCCTTGATCTGCTGTTCGTTGTCCAGGATTGCCTGAATTTTCTCAGGCATAGCCTGCAGTTCTTTCAGAACGCTCTGGATTTCGTCCTTGTACATGTTGCCGCGCAACTGTGCGAGGTATAGACCCAGCAAGTAAGCTGCGGCGATCTGGGACAGAAATGCCTTGGTGGAGGCAACAGCAATCTCAGGACCTGCGTGGGTGTACAGAGCAGCGTCTGATTCACGAGGCAGGGTGGAGCCGGTGGTATTGCAGATGGAAACAACCTTGGCGCCCTGTTCCTGTGCATGGCGCACAGCCATCAGAGTGTCCATGGTCTCACCGGACTGAGAAAGGGAAACAACCAGGGTCTTCTCGTTCACAATGGGATCCCGGTAGCGGAACTCATGTGCGAGCTCAACTTCGGTGGGGATACGGCACCAGTGCTCGATAGCGTAGCGTGCAACCTGACCTGCATAGGCAGCGGTACCGCAAGCTACCACGATGATCTTATCGATGGAGCGCAGAATCGAGTCATCGATCTTGAGCTCGTCAAGAGTCAGGTTACCCTTTTCATCGAAACGCCCCATCAGGGTATCGCGCACAGCCGCGGGCTGTTCGTGAATTTCTTTCTCCATGAAGGAGTCAAAGCCGCCCTTTTCAGCAGCTGCTGCGTCCCACTCGATAGCGTAGGGCTTGCCTTCTGCAGCGTTACCTTCGAAGTCGATAATGCTGTAGGAGGTAGCGGTAATGGTAACGATCTGATCCTGGCCCATTTCAACTGCGCTCTTGGTGTAGTCGATGAAACCGGAAACATCAGAACCAAGGAAGTTTTCGTTTTCGCCCAGACCGATAACCAAAGGTGAGTTGCGGCGGGTTGCCACTACTTCATCTTTGTGATCTGCGTGAATAGCCAAGATGGTGAAGGCACCTTCAAGACGATTCGAAGCGAGGCGAAGAGCCTCGGTCAGGTTTTTGTCCTCAAGCTTGTTGTAAATGCTTGCAATGAGGTTTGCTGCGATTTCAGTGTCAGTTTCTGACTTGAATTCCACACCTTCAGCGAGAAGTTCGGTGCGGAGCTCTGCGAAGTTTTCGATAATGCCGTTGTGCACAACAGCCATTTTGCCGCCGTCGACCACATGGGGGTGAGCGTTTGCATCGGTAGGTCCGCCGTGGGTTGCCCAGCGGGTGTGTCCAATTCCGATGTTTGATTCTGAGAGAGGGTGAGCTTCTACTTCATTGGCAAGGTTGACCAGCTTACCCGCTTTTTTGCGGTACTCAATACCTTCGTCACCAATGACTGCTACACCAGCGGAGTCATAACCACGGTATTCCTGGCGGCGGAGACCTTCCAGGAGCACATCGTATGCACCATGACCGAATTCTTTACCGTCTAGGGTATGACCCAGACCTACATATCCAACAATTCCACACATGTGGGTAATAATACCTGAGAGCAGGTGTATGTACTGGTAAACACTCGTGTTGTCCACTCTTCGGTTATCTATTGCGTTTATCTCATCCTTCAAGTCTTTTAAGCTCTAAAGATTAGGTTGCGGGCATTCGTATAACTAAGATATTGACAATGAGCGCCGCTTCATTGTTGCCAAAGTTCTCCCCGTACACCGAGCTTGATCGAACTACATGGGCTCGACTCGCTTCAGAAATTCAGGTTCCTCTCACCCAAGAGGAGATTGAAGACCTTCGTGGTTTAGGGGAAACAATGAATGTTGAGGAAGTTCGGCAAGTTTATTTGCCCCTTTCTCGGCTGCTGAATCTCTATGTGAATGCCACCAGCTCTCTCAACCATATGACTAATGATTTCCTTGGGGTCTCCCAGCGCCGTGTTCCATTTATTATTGGAGTCGCTGGTTCGGTGGCTGCCGGGAAGTCAACCACAGCTCGTATTCTGCAAGCACTTTTGCGCCGCTGGCCATCCACCCCTCGTGTACAACTCGTTACTACCGACGGTTTTCTTTATCCCAATGCTGAGCTAGAGCGACGGGGAATCATGGATCGTAAGGGGTTTCCTGAGTCATATAATCGACGCGCGCTCTTACGGTTTGTTTCGGAGATTAAATCTGGAGCACCTGTGGTTACTGCACCGAAGTATTCGCATCTCTACTACGATATTTTGCCCGATGAGTGTATCGAGGTTACTGCCCCGGACGTCCTGATTGTTGAAGGGCTAAACGTTTTGGCACCGGCGAAGACGGGTGCAAACGATAAGGCGGCGCTTTCCCTCAGCGATTTTTTTGATTTCTCTATCTATGTGGACGCGCGGACTTCCGATATCGAACGCTGGTACATCGAACGTTTTCTTTCATTGCGGGACTCGGCATTCCAAAATCCCCACTCACACTTCAATAAGTATGCGGATTTGGACGACGATACTGCGAAAGATTTGGCTCATTCCATTTGGAAATCGATTAATGAGCCAAATCTGATTGAAAATGTGCGCCCCACTCGAGGTCGAGCTACCCTTATTCTCTCCAAAAGCGCAGATCATACTATTTCACGCGTCCTGCTCCGTAAGAACTAAGAGGTTAGCGATGAATCTTCCCCGTCGCCATGTGCTGTAGCTGGGCTCCCCCGCGTCAATCTCTGTGTTGGTCAATAAAGCCCACCCTCTAAAGCCTCAAAATTGGATGCCTGAGGACTTAACATTTGTAGGCACAGTACGGTATGTTTTGCCGATTCACCTGAAGCGCAGTGGTTAGCGAAGAACGCACATCGCTTTGGTTTCATCCTCCGCTTCCCCTATGGGAAACATGAGATAACGAGGTATTGGATTGAGTCCTGGCATTACCGTCATATCGGGGAAAGTGAAGCACAGCGCTATCAGAACGCCGACGCCGCAAGCTTGGAAGAATGGTGGGGATTCGAACCTGCACCACAGTATCTCAGTTAGATGTACGAACAATTAATTCCCATCACCTCTAATTTTGGGTGAAGAACTCCCCCTTATGTTCGCCGTGAGAAGTCACACTTGCTTTCCTGGTAAATATTTTCGATAAATTATTCCCAATCTGTCTAGGCAAGATTATTCTTGAACTCATGCTTAGTGGATATAAAGATTTTATTACCCGTGGAAACGTCATTGACCTTGCAGTAGGTCTTATCATTGGCGGCGCTTTCACTACCGTTGTTAACGCACTTGTTGAGAGTGTACTTATGCCTGCAATTGCAATGATTTTCCAGGCTCCCAACTTCGATAGCTGGTTGGCTTTTGGCGACGTCAAGGTCGGCGTCTTCTTGACCGCAGTCGTCAACTTCCTTATCGTTGCAGCAGCTCTGTATTTCTGCATCGTCATGCCCATCAACAAGATGAACGAACACCGCGCTGCAAAGCTTGGCACTGAGGATCTTGCTGACGAAGCTGAAGATCCCCAGTTGGTTCTCCTCAAAGAAATTCGCGACGCTATCTCAGCGCCTAAGGGTGACCCCCGCGTCTAATTTCTTTTGAGTCAAAATAAAAATGCCCCGCATCGTATGATGCGGGGCATTTTTGTTTCTCTATCAGCCCGAGATACAAGAAAGCGCCCGCCTCCGGTCAGTGTTTCTCCTGACAGAAAGCGAGCGCCTTATTACTCTGCAAAGATGAAGGTACTTAGGCGAGTGCTCGCTTGAAAGTAGCCTGCAAATCTTCAAAGAGGGGGTGGGAACTCTCGATGCCGGTTAGTTCAGTAACCACTGCTGGCAGTTCCACTGAACCACCCTTGACAGCAGCGAGCTTACTCTGGAGTTCCACAGCTTCAGGATCTTCCTGAACATCGAACTTCAGCAAAGCCTCAACAGCGGCCAGGAGTCCGCTTACCGGGCGCCCCATCTCGGCAAGTTCTGCTGCAGGACCGATGAATCGTTCGTTGCGGCTAGCCTTGCGCAACGGCGGCAAAGATACCGGCTGAGAAGTTATTAACGAGCATCTCGAAACCGGAGCGGATTTTGCCGTCCCACAGACCGTCAAGCTTCTTCATGCACCATGCAGCCAGAGGGCCCATAATCATAGCGCCGAGGAACATGGGCGACTTTGCACCATCTTCGCCGACAAATACCTCTGCAGAGGCACCCATGATGACGCCCATAGTTGCAGCTGCACCAACCACACCGCCGCGGTGTTCGTAAATGAGCTTGCCGCCGGTGTAGGCAATCAGGATGGGGAGCAAAAAGAAGACCATGGGGTCGACCATGGACGAAATTTTCTCGTTGGGGAAAAAGCCCTTAGGGATAAAGAGTGCGGTAATTAGGCCCCAGGCAATAAATGCACCGATGTTGGGCATAATCATGCTGGAGAGGAACGTACCCAGCTTTTGTACGCGAACGCGAATAGAGGTGCGCTCCACGTTGGTTTCAGTCATTGAAACCCCTAACTTACTTTATGTGTGAACCTTTCTGCTAACAGATATCTCTGAAAAACTAAGCTCACATATCATTTCTAGGCTGAAAAGACAATTCAGATGTCTAGATTCTACACTCTTAAGTCACATATCTGTACAGGTTTATCCCAGATATGAGAAGAGGGAAGACGCCGTTCGGCGTCTTCCCTCTATTGATGGAAATTCTTACAGTGAAAGCTCTGCAGTCACTACATCAGCTAGACGTTGAGCCACGCTATCCGCTGTTTCCTGGTCAGCGGCTTCAACCATGACGCGCACCAAAGGTTCGGTGCCTGAGGGACGTAGCAGAACTCTACCGCTCTCACCCAGCTCCTTCTCTGCTTCAGTTACAGCATCTTGCAGAGCAACCGAATCTTTCACGCCGTCGCGGTCAACGCCTTTGACGTTGATGAGTTTCTGCGGCGTAGGTTGCATCCGTGCTGCCAACTCACTCAAAGGGAGGCCCGTATGAGCGACCTCAGCGGCAAGATGAAGACCGGTCAAAACGCCGTCGCCAGTTGTCGCATAATCACTCATAATCACGTGACCAGACTGCTCGCCACCGAGGTTAAACCCGTTAGCGTTCATCGATTCAAGAACGTAGCGGTCACCCACAGAAGTGCGTTCCAGCTTAATGCCTTGCTCTTTCAGGTACAGCTCAAGACCCAAAGAGCTCATCACTGTAGCAACCAGGGTATTGTCTTTGAGGCGACCTGCATCCTTCATCGCAACAGCGAGAATGGACATAATTTTGTCGCCGTCCACCATGTTGCCCTGCTCATCCACTGCCAAGCAGCGATCGGCATCGCCGTCATGGGCAATACCCATATCAGCACCGTGTTTTACCACGGCAGCCTGGAGCTTTTCGGGGTGAGTAGAGCCCACGCCGTCGTTGATATTCGTGCCATCTGGCTCGGCCGCCAAAACAATAACCTGCGCCCCCAGCGTGCGAAACGCGTCGGGAGAAACACCGGATGCTGCACCGTTAGCACAGTCAAGAACAACAGTCAGACCGTTAAGACGACGATGCTCTGGCATGGTGGAAAGCAAGTGAGTGATGTAGCGATCCTCGCCGTCAGCAAGCGGGCGAATTCGCCCTACTTCGCCGCCGATTGGAGCACGAAAATCTTTCTCCTTGAATAACTTTTCAATAGAATCTTCAAGCGAATCATCCAGCTTCTTACCGCCGCGAGCAAGGAATTTAATTCCGTTGTCTTCTGCAGGATTGTGTGAAGCCGAGATCATGACACCGAAGTCCGCATCGGTTGCGCTGACCAAATATGCTGCTGCCGGTGTGGGGACCATGCCAGCGTCCCACACGTCTACACCGGAAGCGGCAAAGCCCGCCATCATTGCTGACCCAATGAACTCACCGCTAATGCGAGAGTCATGGGCAATAACAGCTTTGGGTCGCGCACCCTTTTTTACCGTATTGAACCCCAAAACGATGGAGGCGGCTTGAGCAAGCTCGAGTGCCATACTCGGAGTGATTAGCTCGTTTGCAAGTCCGCGTACACCGTCAGTTCCAAATAATCTCTTAGACATCACTGGTTATTCTACGCCCTGAAGGCTACTTTGTATCTTCTTTCAGTACTGGGAAGCCCTCAGGATTTTCAGGTTCGTCGTCTTCGAACACATCAGAACCAGAACCAACAATGAGCGGGTCCACCGTTCCTACTACTTTGTGATCTTTGTTGGGGTAGTCAAACTGCGTCAAAACGTAACGCATAGCTTCCAAGCGTGCGCGCTTCTTATCGTTAGATTTGACTACCGTCCAAGGAGCATCACCGGTATCAGTGTAGAAGAACATAGCTTCTTTAGCTTCGGTGTAGTCATCCCACTTATCTAAGGATGCAAGGTCTGTGGGGGACAGCTTCCACTGGCGCACGGGATCGGTCCGGCGGGAGTCAAAGCGAGCCAGTTGCTCTGCGCGGGTTACAGAGAACCAGAACTTAATGAGCTTAATGCCCGAGTTTACTAGCATGCGTTCCAACTCGGGAGCTTCGCGCATAAATTCGTAGTATTCCTGCGAGTTGCAATAACCCATGACGCGCTCGACGCCGGCGCGATTGTACCAGGAGCGGTCCATCAGCACGATTTCGCCGCCAGCAGGCAGATGCTTAATGTAGCGTTGGAAATACCACTGGGTCTGTTCAATTTCGGTCGGTTTTTCCAGCGCAACCACGCGTGACCCGCGGGGATTCAGATGCTCAGTGAAGCGCTTAATAGCTCCACCCTTACCAGCTGCATCGCGACCTTCAAAAATAATAAGTAGCTTCTGCCCGGTATCTTTGAACCAGAGCTGAAGCTTCAGCAGTTCAATCTGGAGGGCGCGCTTCTCCCGCTCGTATTCTTTTCGGCCTAGCTTCTCGTCGTAGGGGTACCCCTTTTTCCAAGCATCCGATTTTTTGCTATCGCCTTTTAGTTTCTTCTGTAGCGACGAAATTTCGTCCAGTTCAGCAGAGTAGTCCTCCACGACAGATACGCGTCGAGTCTCTTTCTTCAATGCCGATTTAATAGCATTGTTGTGCTCGCCACCGGGAGTAGTCTCACCGGTTTTTGCCTGATCCTGGGTCGAAACTTCTTTGTCCGCCGAGGTTTTACGAGGGGCTACCATAGCTTACCTTTCATAGAGTGACATGTGGTTCCAGTCATATTCTATGTGAGAGAGCCCCTACAAGTATTTGTTACATCTATTTAGACTTTATGAAAATCTCATTCAGCCTGTATCTTGGGTATATCTGAACATAAAGCAAAAGGCAGAGCCGAAATCGGCTCTGCCTTTTGAGTAAGAACTTGACGTTCGAAGCGTTGATTAACGCTTGGAGAACTGTGAAGCCTTACGTGCCTTCTTGAGGCCTGCCTTCTTACGTTCGATAACGCGTGCGTCACGAGTCAAGAAGCCAGCCTTCTTAAGGGCAGGACGGTTGTTCTCTACGTCAATCTCATTGAGTGCGCGTGAGATACCCAGGCGCAGAGCGCCTGCCTGACCTGATACGCCGCCGCCATTGATACGTGCGATGACATCGTAAGCGCCTTCAAGCTCAAGAAGCTTGAAAGGATCGTTTACTTCCTGCTGGTGAAGCTTATTGGGGAAGTAGGTAGCAAGTTCCTGACCGTTAATAATCCACTTTCCGGTGCCGGGCACAACGCGAACGCGTGCAACAGCTTCCTTGCGACGCCCCACTGCTGAACCGGAAACGGTAAGCGCGGGGCGAGCTGCTTTTGCTTCTTCTGCTACGGGAGCGGAAGATTCAGAGGTGTAGCTAGTGACCTCTTCTTCGTTTACAATCTGCTCTTCGTTCTGAGCCACGATTTCTCCTAATGTTCTTTCGTTGGCCCGAATTACTGGGCGACCTGGGTGAATTCGAAGGTCTTGGGCTGCTGAGCAGCGTGCGGGTGCTCTGCACCTGCGTAAACCTTGAGGTTCTTCAGCTGCTGAGCCGCAAGCTTGTTCTTAGGAAGCATACCCTTAACAGCCTTTTCTACGGCGCGAACGGGGTTGGTTTCCAAGAGTTCAGCATAAGATACCGACTTCAGACCACCTGGGTAGCCTGAGTGACGGTATGCACGCTTCTGTTCAAGCTTTGCACCGGTTAGTGCAACCTTTTCAGCGTTGATGATGATGACAGAATCGCCGGTATCAACATGAGCAGCAAAGGTCGGCTTGTGCTTTCCGCGCAGCAGTGTTGCGGTCTGGCTGGCAAGACGACCCAGGACAACGTCAGTAGCGTCAATGACGTGCCACTGGCGCTCTACTTCACCGGGCTTGGGAGTGTAAGTGCGCAAAATTTCGCCTTTGTCTCGTATGTACATATGGCGCTTAGTTGGGTATCGCGCCTCTTTCAACGTGCGATTAGCAGGGTTTGGGTGAGGACCAAACGCATCTACTCGTTCACAAACTCCCTGGGCGCATCTTTCTTTTCTGCTCTGCAACCAAGCTGTAGAAAGGCGCACGTGAATCAGGGCGGAACACGCACAACGTATGAAACTATACATCAGGTATTTTGCTTAATCCACATGAACTAGCTGTAAATCACTGGTTTAATCTTTGAAATACCATGTTTGTAATTCAACTCTCTTAAGAGCCAGCCATTATGTTTTCCACAGTTCTAACGTGGATTTAAAGGGAGCTCTCTCATCGCCCGTGCCTGATCTGCTTGTACTTGATAGAGGTCCGCCGCCGGATACTCGATATGTGCTAAAGCAAGACCACGAGGGCTAGCAAGTCGCACATCAGAATCGCGCCGTGGATTTTCAATACGACTTCCCAACCACGCGAGGTCTTTTTTGCCTTGCCCTACGAGCACCAGCGATGCAACCAAAGTCCGCACCATATTGTGGCAGAAAGCATCCGCACGGATAGATGCCTCCACTAGACCATCATCTCTACGAGTGAAAAAAATCTCTCGCAATTCGCGAATGGTAGTCGAACCCTCTCTCGGCTTACAGAACGAAAGAAAATTATGTAACCCCAGTAAATTCTGAGCCGCTGAGTTCATTAAGTCCAGATTGAGCTCATCATCAATCTGCCATGCCATATGCCGGACGAGCGGGTCAGATCCCTTGGACATGAAACCGTCTTCAATTAAGTAGCGATATTTTCTTTCTAATGCGGAAAACCTCGCATCAAAAGTATGAGGTACTTCCTGGGCAGAGAACACGGTAATAGCTTTTTGGAGAATACCGTGCAATCGAGTTGGTACTCCCAGCTCCTGTTCGGCGTCGTTGAGGCATTTACTCATTGCTCCCCGGAGTTTACGTGGCAGAGCTTGCGCTGGCGAGAGCCCGCTCCTTCCGGCAGCACTCTCCCACTTATCTTCGGGGATATCGCAATGAATGACTTGATGTAGAGCATGCACTCCCGCGTCAGTACGACCAGCTACAGTGACGTAGATGGGCTGGCGAAAAATCATGGCGAAGGCCTCTTCAACCACTCCTTGTACCGTCACCAGCTGAGGTTGCTTTGCCCACCCTGCAAAGGGGAAACCATCGTAAGCTAAGTCCACCCGAACGCGTTGGGTACTTACCTCACCAAGTTCTTTGTCTGCCACGGTCTCTCCCCTTCGTATCACCCGATACCTCACATTCTTTAAAACAAAACTGCCGCCCACAGTTTACCTGTGAGCGGCAATTTAGAGTTAAAAGCTCAAAATCCGATTATTCGGAAATTTTCTGAGCAGCTTCGCCACCAGCAGGTGCGTAACCTGCAGCCTTAGCTGATTCAGCATTATCGAACCAGATTTCAGCCCTGGTGGATGAGTACCAGCGTGAACCAGGCACGTGGTACTTCATGGAGTCAGAGTTACCCTTGACTTCAAAGCCCTCGGGAGCCTCGCCGGACTCAAGAGGTGCATGTGAGCCAGCAGGCAGGTCTGAAGACTCGGTTGCAGTAGCTGCTCCAGGAGCTTCAGTCTTTGCTTCTTCAGCGGGGACTGACTTAGTAGCTACCTGAGTTGCTTCTTCAACAACTGCAGCAGATGCAACAGGCTCCATCACAAGTTCAATAACAGCCATAGGAGCGTTATCGCCCTTGCGGTTACCAATCTTGGTGATACGAGTGTAGCCACCGGGGCGTTCTGCCATTGCAGGCGCAATAACGGTGAAGAGCTCGTGAACTACAGATTTGTCGGTCAAGGAGCGCAGAACGCGACGGCGTGCAGCAAGATCGCCCTTCTTAGCGAAGGTAATCAAGCGTTCAGCCACAGGGCGCATCCGCTTAGCCTTGGTAACGGTAGTGGTGATGCGCTTGTGCTCAAACAACTGCTGGGACAGGTTGTTGAGCATCAGACGCTCGTGTGTTGGGCTACCGCCGAGGCGGGGACCCTTAGTGGGAGTAGGCATAATTATTTCTCCATGGAATTACAGTTCCGTGGTCTCCATCATGGAGTCTTTTGGAACCAAGCTTTTGACGTTTAGGTTCGCCTTTTTAGGCTGGACCGAAGCAGGATTTAGATATCTCCGTAGCCGTCTTCGTCATCGTGCATACGAGCAAGTTCAAAACCGGGAGGTGAATCCTTGAGTGCTAGACCAAGCTCGGTAAGCTTCGCCTTGACCTCATCGATAGACTTTGCACCGAAGTTACGAATATCCATAAGATCCGCTTCACTGCGTGCAACGAGCTCACCCACGGTGTGGATGCCCTCACGCTTAAGGCAGTTGTAGGAACGTACTGACATTTCGAGATCTTCAATCGGAAGAGCAAGATCAGCAGCCATTGATTCGTCAGCAGGTGACGGACCAACCTCAATACCTTCAGCTGCGGTATTGAGTTCGCGTGCCAAGCCGAACAGCTCAACCAGGGTGCTACCTGCCGATGCGACTGCATCGCGAGGAGCAATAGCTTCCTTGGTTTCGACGTCCAAAGTAAGGGAGTCGAAGTCAGTGCGCTGCTCCACACGAGTTGCATTCACACGGAATGTAACCTTCAGAACGGGTGAGTAAATGGAGTCAACCGGGATACGGCCAACTTCGCTATCTCCGCTCTTGTTCTGAGCTGCTGAAACGTAGCCGCGACCACGCTCAATAGTCAGCTCAGCGTCGAAGTTTGCTCGTGAGTTCAGGTGCGCAATGTGCAAATCCTGGTTGTGGATCTCCACACCTGCGGGAACCTCGATGTCTGCTGCGGTGAGTTCACCTTCACCCTGCTTGCGCAGGTATGCAACAACAGGTTCATCGTTCTCAGATGAAATTGAAAGCTGCTTGAGATTCAAGATGATTTCAGTGACATCTTCGGTAACGCCCTCAACGGTGCTAAATTCATGCAGCACGCCATCGATGCGAATGCTGGTTACAGCGGCACCGGGGATTGATGAGAGCAGGGTTCGACGAAGCGAGTTACCCAGGGTGTAGCCGAAGCCCGGTTCGAGGGGCTCGATGGTGAAGCGAGAGCGGTTTTCCGCTACTACTTCTTCACTCAAAGTGGGGCGCTGTGCAATAAGCACGATGTTTCCTTTCGGTGAGCATCCGCTATATGAGCTCACAGGGTTGGGAAAACAAGGGATAAGGAAGCAGACGAAGCAGTCTGTCCAATGATCACCTAGCCTTGGGCCGGGTAACCGCCCGGACGGATCCGGGAGACGGCATCAATTAGACGCGGCGACGCTTCGGAGGACGGCAACCGTTGTGTGCAACGGGGGTAACGTCCTGAATCGAACCAACTTCCAGGCCGGTAGCCTGAAGTGAGCGGATTGCGGTTTCGCGACCTGAGCCCGGGCCCTTAACGAATACGTCTACCTTACGAACACCATGTTCCTGAGCGCGCTTTGCAGCGGTTTCAGCAGCCATCTGTGCAGCATAAGGAGTTGACTTGCGTGAGCCCTTGAAGCCCATTTCGCCAGCTGAGGACCATGAAATAACAGCACCGGTAGGATCGGTAATCGATACGATGGTGTTGTTAAAAGTTGACTTAATGTGTGCCTGACCGGCAACAATATTCTTGCTTACCTTGCGGCGGCCAGCAGTTTTACGTGCCGCTGCGCGAGTCTTGGGAGGCATGTATTGATTCTCCTACAAAGGTTGGTTATACGTTGGTTCAACGAAGAAATTGTTGAACTGAAACAACGCGTTATTACTTCTTCTTACCAGCGACAGTACGCTTGGGACCCTTACGGGTACGTGCGTTGGTCTTGGTGCGCTGACCGTGAACCGGAAGACCGCGACGGTGACGCAGACCCTGGTAGCTACCAATTTCGACCTTACGACGAATGTCAGCAGCAACCTCACGGCGAAGGTCACCTTCAACCTTGTAGTTACCTTCGATGAAGTCACGAAGTGCAACGAGCTGCGAATCATCAAGATCCTTTACCCGTACATCGGGGCTAACGCCAGTTGCCTCGAGTGCTTCGTGAGCACGGGTCTTACCCACGCCGTAAATGTAAGTAAGAGCTACTTCCACGCGCTTTTCGCGGGGAAGATCGACTCCAGCGAGACGTGCCATATTGGCTGTTCTCCTTATTTGTTTCAGAGGTCTATGGCATCACTGCCCGAGAGTATTCTCGGTCCCCGGCCTCTGGATCCGGAGGTATCCCATCAAAAGAGAGGAGCGGTGCCTATATCATTATTTGTCCCTAAGGACTCAAGCAGTCAACAGCTAAATTAGCCCTGGCGCTGCTTGTGACGCGGGTTTTCGCAGATCACCATGACATTGCCTTTACGGCGAATCACTTTGCACTTATCGCAGATCGGCTTAACGCTCGGCTTGACCTTCATCGCATTCCTTTGCGTTGATTGCAATTCTTTGCATTGATTGATTTACGGGATAAGAGGTTTCCGTTGGAACACGTTACCCCTTAACATGAAATGCACGCCGGCGAACCGACGCAAACTTCATGGGCTTATTTGTAGCGGTAGACGATACGACCACGTGAGAGGTCGTAAGGAGACAGTTCCACTACAACCCGATCCTCGGGGAGAATTCGAATGTAGTGCTGACGCATTTTTCCTGAGATGTGCGCAAGAACCTTGTGTCCGTTATCTAGCTCAACGCGGAACATTGCGTTGGGTAGAGCTTCTACTACAGAACCTTCAATCTCAATGACGCCGTCTTTTTTGGCCATATCCTCCGCTAACGTCGGTGTTCGTAACGTCCGCCACGAACAACAGTTTGATAGTTGAATTGTCTTTCAGCGCGCACAAAGTACACGGTAGTGACAACCAACTATCAAGTGTACGGGAACTATTCTTAAAAGTTAACTGGTTTCTCGTCACATTCACGGCTGGTAGCAGTTTTCGTTTTATTCCTGAGCGGCTAACTGACCACAAGCGCCGTCGATATCGGAACCTCTCGTATCCCGGATGGTCGTCGGTATCCCGTGAGCACGCAGTCGTTCTACGAAGTTTTGTTCTACACCCTTACGGGATGCTGTCCATTTTGACCCTGGAGTGGGGTTGAGTGGGATGGGGTTAACATGAACCCAACCGCGCCCACGGGATGCAAGTTTTTTGCCGAGGAGGTCAGCACGCCATCCTTGATCGTTGATGTCTTTGATGAGGGCGTACTCGATAGAGATGCGGCGGCCCGTGGTGCGGTAGTAGCTGTAGGCGGCATCCAGCGCTTCATCTACTTTCCAGTGAGTGTTGATGGGGATAAGCTCGTCGCGTAGTTCATCATCAGGTGCATGAAGAGAGAGCGCCAGAGTGATGGGAAGCTTTTCCATTTCAAATTTACGCATACCGGGTACCAGTCCAACGGTGGACATTGTGAGTCCACGCGCAGAAATACCTAGTCCTTCAGGAGCAGGGTCAATCAGACGGTGGACTGCTCCCATGGTGCGTTTATAATTCGCTAGAGCTTCGCCCATGCCCATAAAGACGATGTTGGAGACTCGCAAAGGACGCGTATCCTCGTGCCCATCCTCAGCCTGTTCGATGCCCTTCATCTGCTGCAGATAGCGCGCACCTGCCACAACCTGTTCTACAATTTCTGCGGTAGAAAGGTTTCGGGTGAGGCCCTGCTGCCCAGTGGCGCAGAAAGGGCAGTTCATTCCACAACCTGCTTGCGAGGAGATACACATGGTCACGCGATTTTCGTAGCGCATAATCACGGACTCCACCAAGGCACCGTCGAACAGACGGTGAACAATCTTGAGGGTATCGCCGTCGTCTGCCTCTAACGTACGAACGTTGGTTAGCAGCTTGGGCATAGCTTTAGCTACCATCTCCTCGCGATCGGCGGCAGGAAGGTCAGTCATTTGAGCGGGATCATCAATGAGCCTTTCAAAATAATGCTTTGAAAGCTGAGACGCGCGGAATGGCTTATAGCCTAGCTCTTCCAGGAACTTCTTGCGTCCTGCCATATCGAAGTCCGCAATATGAGCCGGGGGTTGTTCTCGTCGAGGAGCTTTAAGGGCGATTTGACCTGGTTCAGGGCGTATGGTTGAAATTTCAACCGGTACTTTAGTGGTTTCAGTCATGTTCATGTTCCTTCCGCTGTCTATTCAGTTTCTTGAACTGAGCAATTAGACCGATAGCGAGGTAAAAAGTATTAGGCGGGAATGGGTTTGACGGTAACGCCAAGTTTAGACAATTCCGATGCTCCGCCATCTTCTGCTGTGAGAACCCAAATACCATCAGAGTGGATAGCAACGGAATGTTCCCACTGGCAGGCGTCGCCGCCGTCATTGGTTTTGATTGTCCAGTCGTCTGCTAGCACGTGTGTCTCAATCGAGCCGGTCACTAGCATGGGCTCTATAGCGAGGGCCATCCCCTTTTTCAAGCGGGGGCCAAGATCTCTAGCGGCATAGTTCAGGACGTCGGGAGCCATGTGCATGGAAGTACCGATGCCGTGCCCGACAAAGTCTTCAATAATTCCGTACTTATCGCCAGTTTCTTCACGGACGAACTGTTCGATAGCTACGCCGATTTCACCGACTTTTCGAGCACTGGCAACAGCAGCGATTCCATGCCACAGAGCCGCTTGGGTAATTTCAGAAAGCTCACGTCGCTCTGCAGATGCATTCCCTACCATTACGGTGCGGGCAGAATCGCCATTCCAAGTTTTACCCGTTGCAGGGTCGGTGAGTACCGCTCCCCCATCGATGGAAACCATATCCCCCGCGAGCAGCTCTCGGGGGCCAGGAATCCCATGAACTACTTCGTCATTGACAGAAGCACAAATCATCGCCGGATAATCGTAATATCCCAAGAAATTTGAAGTAGCACCATTGGCAGTGATTATCTCTCGGAAGGCAGAATCCAAATCTGCAGTGGTCTTCCCAGGAGCAACAGCTGCAACCGCCGCATCCAATGCACGAGAAGTGACGACTCCAGCCTTAGCCATCCAAGCTAGCTGAGCATCAGTTTTGTATTCAATACGGCGCACTCTTACTCCTTCTTATGCTAGATTTCCTGTCTAGCAAACCTGTCCATCTTCATTTAAACGGCTGTGCCCCCGCAATGACCGGGGGCACAGTGCTCATAAATTTATTTCAAAGCGTCTAACAAACGCTCTGTAACTTCATCAATTTCGCCGAGACCGTTTACTTCTTTAATCAGACCGCGTTCACGATAAATTGACAACAACGGAGCGGTCTCTTTTTCATAAACGTTCAGACGGTGGCGAATGACTTCTTCATTGTCATCTGTACGTCCTTGCTCAGCGGCACGACCCAAAAGACGCTGTACGAGCTCCTCATTATCCGCAACAAGAAGCAGAACCTGATCAATTTCCTCATTATTCTCAGCGAGGATGGTATCAAGTTCGTGAACCTGCTCCGGGTTACGAGGATAGCCATCTAGCAGGAAACCATCCTTGGTGTCGTCTTCTGCTAAACGAGCACGAACCATCTTATTCGTTACTGAATCTGGAACCAGATTTCCCGAATCGATGTAGCTCTTAGCTTCTTTTCCGAGATCGGTCTCTTCCTTGATGTTCTTACGGAAGATATCGCCAGTAGAAATAGCAGGAATCGAAAGCTGTTCAGAAATCTTCACAGCCTGGGTGCCTTTACCGGCACCGGGAGGACCAATAATCAACAAACGGTTCATCGGAGCAATCCTTCATAGTTTCTTTGTTGGAGCTGAGCGTCAATCTGTTTCACAGTATCTAGACCAACGCCGACCACGATTAGCAGCGATGCACCGCCAAACGGGAAGTTCTGATTAGCGTTGAACAGAATGAGAGCTACCAGCGGAATCATTGCAATAACAGCAAGGTAGAGAGCGCCAGGAAGGGTAATACGGTTCAACACATACGTGAGGTAACGTTCCGTGGGCTTACCTGCACGCACACCAGGAATAAACCCACCATACTTCTTCATGTTGCCTGCAACTTCTTCTGTATTGAACGTGATGGAAACGTAGAAGTATGCGAAGCCGAGAATGAGCAAGAAGTACAGAGCAATATAGAGCGGATGATCGCCCTTGACCAAATAGTCATTAATCCAAGAAACCCAAGCCGGCGGCGGAGTACCGTCAGATGGAGTATTGAACTGAGCCAGAAGACCAGGAATCATCAACAACGATGAAGCGAAAATCAATGGAATAACACCAGCCATATTGACCTTCAACGGAATATAAGTTGAAGTACCGCCAATGGTGCGGCGTCCAATCATTCGCTTTGCATACTGAACAGGAATGCGACGCTGAGACTGCTCCACGAACACGACGGCGATGATTACGAGCAGCCCCACTGCACAAACAGCGGCGAAAATCCCCCAGCCATTGGCAGTTGCAATATTACCCATTGCGGTGGGGAACGATGCAGCGATTGAAGTGAAAATGAGCAGGGACATACCGTTGCCCACGCCCTTTTCAGTAATCTGTTCACCCAACCACATGATGACGCCTGTACCGGCAGTCAACGTGATAACTATCAGTAAAATATTGATAAAGCTATCGTCGGGGATAATCGGCAGGGGACAGTTACCCAGTAGTGTGCCAGATCGTGCCAACGAAATAATGGTGGTGGAGTTCAACAAAGCCAGCAGAATCGTCAAATAACGAGTGTACTGAGTAAGCTTTGTCTGACCTTGTGCACCTTCTTCATGCAACTCTTGGAAACGTGGAATCACCACGCGCAACAGCTGAACGATAATCGATGCGGTGATGTACGGCATCACGCCTAGAGCAAAAATAGATAGTTGCAATAGGGCGCCGCCGCTGAATAGATTCACCATGTCGTAAACTCCGCCGGTAGTGTTACCTAGAGCCAGACATTGTTGAACGTTGCCGTAAGAGATACCGGGAGCAGGAATGAAAACGCCTATCCGATAAATTACGATAATGCCAACGGTGAACAGCAGCTTACGCCGCAAATCGGGGGTTTTGAATGCCCGTCCGAACGCGCCAAGCACATGTCCTCCTGAAAAATTGGGAAGTCAATATATTTGATAGCGCATCAAAAAGGGCGCACAAAATCAAACAATTAACACATCATTTTTAGTTTAGCTGGTTAAAACAGCAATTGGGGACACCGGAGGAGGTATGCCCATAATGTCAATGCTCACTCTTATCCCCTCCCCACGAGAAATAAAAATCCTCCGCTCCCCAAAGGGAACGGAGGATCTTTCATAGTTTTCAGTAACTCACGTTACTCACAAACTACTTGACGGTTACAGAACCGCCAGCTGCCTCAATCTTTTCGATTGCGGACTTGGATGCCTTATCAACGGTGACGTTAACCTTGACGGAGATGTCGCCGTTACCAAGAACCTTAACCAGTTCGTTCTTACGAACTGCGCCCTTTTCAATAAGCGTGTCAACAGTTACGTCGCCACCCTCGGGGAAAAGTTCCGAAATACGATCCAGGTTTACAACCTGGTATTCGGTGCGGAAGGGGTTCTTGAAGCCACGCAGCTTGGGAAGACGCATGTGCAGCGGAAGCTGACCGCCTTCGAAGCCAGGACGAACCTGGTAGCGTGCCTTGGTACCCTTGGTGCCGCGACCTGCAGTTTTACCCTTCGAGCCTTCACCGCGGCCTACGCGGGTCTTTGCTTTGTGGGCACCCGGAGCGGGGCGCAAGTCGTGAATCTTGATAGCTTCGTTATTGATCTCTGCCATCTTTATTTGACCTCCTCAACCTTCACCAGGTGAGCAACGGTGTTAACCATGCCGCAGGTGACGGGGTCTGCAGTACGAACAACCTTGTTACCGGGGCGCTTAAGGCCCAAGGAACGAAGGGTGTCACGCATGTTCTGCTTCTGGCCGACGTAAGACTTGAGCTGAGTAATCTCAAGCTGAGCGTCGCTGGGCTGAATTCGCTTACCGGTCATTACGCACCTGCCTTTTCAGACTTGGACTTGAGCAAGAAGCTCGGGATGACCTCATCGTTAGGCAGACCGCGACGTGCCGCAACAGCTACGGGCTCTTCAAGCATCTTGAGAGCTGCGATAGTTGCCTTCACAATGTTGATCTGGTTCGAAGAACCAAGTGACTTGGAGAGCACATCGTGGATACCTGCTGCTTCGAGTACCGCGCGAACGGGACCACCAGCGATAACACCGGTACCTGCGGTTGCGGGACGAAGCATTACCACGCCAGCGGCTGCTTCACCCTGCACACGGTGAGGAATGGTGCGATCTTCGATGCGGGGAATGCGGAAGAAATTCTTTTTCGCTTCCTCAACACCCTTGGCAATAGCTGCAGGAACTTCTTTAGCCTTGCCGTATCCAACGCCAACCATACCCTGGCCGTCTCCAACAACGACAAGTGCGGTGAAGCTGAAGCGACGACCACCCTTGACGACCTTGGAAACGCGGTTGATGGTTACAACGCGCTCAATGAACTTGTCTTTCTCTTCATCGCGACCGCGGTTGTTGCGACGCTCACCGCCACGGTTTCCGCGACGTTCACCGCCACGGTTGTTGCGGCGATCTTCAGAGGAAGACTTCTCGGTGGTTTCAACTGCTTCTGCGGTTGTTTCAGTCACCTGAGTTTCCTTTTCGTTTACTGCCTGCTCGCTCATTAGAGTGCCAGACCTCCTTCGCGTGCGCCTTCAGCAACTGCAGCTACACGACCGTGGTACTTGTTACCACCGCGATCGAAGACAACAGCTTCAACGCCTGCTGCCTTGGCGCGCTCTGCAGCGAGCTCACCAACGCGCTTAGCCTTAGCGGTCTTGTCCAAATCAGCGTTACGAAGATCAGCTTCCATGGTGGAGGCGTATGCCAAGGTCTTGCCCTGAACATCGTCGATAACCTGAACGAACATGTGACGGGTTGAGCGAGTAACGCTCAAACGGGGACGTGCAGCGGTGCCAGATACGTACTTGCGAACGCGTGCGTGACGACGTGCGCGTGCAGCTGACTTTGTTTTGATAGCCATTATTACTTACCAGCCTTTCCGACCTTGCGGCGGATCTGCTCGCCTTCGTAGCGAACGCCCTTACCCTTATAGGGGTCAGGCTTACGTAGACCATGAATGTTAGCAGCGACCTGTCCGACCTGCTGCTTATTGATGCCGGAAACGGTCAGCTTATTCTGGCCCTCTACAGTAAAGGTGATTCCCTCAGGAGCCTTAATGGAGATGGGGTGTGAATAACCGAGAGCGAACTCAAGATCCTGGCCTTTGGCTGCCACACGGTAACCGGTACCAATGATTTCAAGCTTCTTCGTGTATCCCTCAGTAACACCGATGATCATGTTGTTGATCAAGGTGCGTGAAAGACCGTGCAGGGCACGTGATTCGCGCTCGTCATTGGGGCGGGAAACGGTGATGGTGCCGTCTTCCTGAGCAACAGTGATCGGTGCAGAAATCTCGCGGGATAGTTCGCCCTTGGGACCCTTCACAGAAACGTTGTTGCCGTCAATTTTTACCTCAACGCCGGCAGGAACCGAGATGGGGAGACGTCCAATACGTGACATTTACTCTTCCTTTCTCTTCTACCGACTACCAGATGTAAGCGACGACTTCGCCGCCAACACCCTTCTTCGCAGCCTGCTTGTCAGTAAGCAGACCTGAAGAGGTGGATAGGATTGCGATGCCGAGGCCACCGTGTACCTGAGGTAGGTTGGTGGATTTTGCGTATACACGCAGACCCGGCTTGGAAATACGGCGTACGCCTACGATGGAGCGTTCGCGCTGGGGACCGAACTTCAGAGCCAAGGTAAGAGTCTTGCCTACCTTTGCGTCTTCAACTTCGAAATTAGCAATGTAGCCTTCAGACTTCAGGATCTCAGCGATGTGACCCTTCAGTTTGGAAAAAGGCATAGATACGGTGTCGTGATGTGCTGAGTTTGCGTTACGCAAACGGGTCAGCATATCTGCGACAGGATCTGTCATAGTCATGTGGGCTCTTGCCCTTCCTCATTGCGGTTTCCTCATCCGTTGCTGGTTAATCAGCGGGAGGGACCTACAACGTAGTCGTTACTTGGTTTTGAACGGGAAGCCAAGCGCCTTAAGTAGTGCGCGGCCTTCGTCATCGGTCTTTGCGGAGGTAACAATGGTGATGTCCATACCGCGAACGCGATCGATGGAATCCTGATCGATTTCGTGGAACATTGACTGTTCGGTCAAACCGAAGGTGTAGTTACCATTGCCGTCGAACTGCTGATCCGAGAGACCGCGGAAGTCGCGGATACGGGGCAGAGCGAGAGTGATCAGACGATCAAGGAATTCCCACATGCGATCGCCACGAAGAGTGACGTGCGCGCCGATGGGCTGACCTTCACGCAACTTGAACTGCGCAATTGACTTCTTTGCACGAGTTACAAGAGGCTTCTGACCGGTAATCGCGGTCAAGTCGCGGATTGCGCCGTCCATGAGCTTTGCGTCGCGTGCTGCTTCGCCAACGCCCATGTTAACTACAACCTTTACGAACTTAGGTGCCTGCATAACGTTGGAGTAGTTGAACTCCTCCTGAAGTGCAGGGGTAACCTCTTCGTTGAACTTGGTCTTAAAACGAGGGGTGATCTTGGTTTCGGTCATTAGATGTCCTTACCTGAGCTCTTAGCAACACGTACACGCTTGGTGCGAGTCTTGCCGTTGATCTCTTCAGTCTCGAGGCGGAAGCCAACGCGAGTGGGCTTCTTGGTCTCTGGATCAACGATTGCAACGTTAGAAACGTGAATCGGAGCTTCAACCTTTTCAATGCCACCGGCAACACCGGTCATTGGGTTTGCCTTGTTGTGCTTGGTGACAATCTTGACACCTTCGACAATGACGCGATTTTCTTTAGGGATAACGCGCAGAACTTTACCCTGCTTGCCCTTATCAGCGCCGGAAATAACCTGAACCAGGTCACCTGACTTGATTTTAGCCATGAGTTACAGCACCTCCGGAGCGAGCGAGATAATCTTCATGAACTTCTTATCGCGCAGCTCGCGACCGACTGGGCCGAAGATACGGGTGCCGCGAGGATCGCCATCAGTATTTTTGATGATGACTGCGGAGTTCTCATCGAACTTAATGTAGGAACCGTCTGCACGACGAGTTTCCTTCTTGGTGCGGACGACAACCGCCTTGACGACGTCGCCCTTCTTTACGGTACCGCCAGGAATTGCATCCTTAACGGTTGCGACGATGATGTCGCCAATACCTGCGTAACGACGCGCAGATCCACCGAGAACACGGATGGTCAGGATTTCCTTCGCACCGGTGTTATCAGCAACCTTGAGTCGTGACTCTTGCTGAATCATATTTCTCCTGTCGTCTCGCCGGTTCCGACCGCACGGTATGTTGTGGGCCAGCCTTGCGGAACATTTTTACGGGATGTGTTGACGCACCGGTCCCGACGATCCTGATTCAGAGGAAGCGGGTTGGCGGATACGCCTAGGATTTAGCCATGCCAGGAACATCTGACCCGCAATAAAGCGGGAGTACCCGCATTTGGCGGCATTATGCTTTGGCACGAAAAAATCCGTGGTTGCGTGGAATTATCCACACAGACCTAAAACTCTATCAGGGTTTATTCATCTTCAAAAGAGTTTTGCCCCACACACAGGCAGGAACTCACTGTGATATCCACCGTATTGGGTCAAAAATAGCCCTCCCCTGCTTTCGCGGGGAAGGGCTATCTATATTGTGTAAGACAAGCTCAAAAAGACTTACTTAGCCTTTTCGATAATCTCGACGACGCGCCAACGCTTGGTAGCGGAGAGCGGACGAGTCTCAGCCAAACGAACAAGGTCGCCAACGCCAGCAGTATTCTGCTCGTCATGTGCCTTGATCTTGGAAGTCTGAGTCAAGATCTTGCCATACAGACCGTGCTTTACGCGATCCTCAACTTCAACAACTACGGTCTTGTCCATTTTGTCGGACGTCACGTAGCCGCGGCGAGTCTTGCGGTAATTACGCTCTTCGTTAGTTACTTCACTCACTTGGCTTCACCTTCGGTTGAGGGTCGAATACCGAGTTCGCGCTCACGCAGCACAGTGTAAACACGTGCGATATCGCGCTTTACGGAACGAATTCGACCGGGATTTTCAAGCTGACCGGTGGCTGCCTGGAAACGGAGGTTGAAAAGTTCCTCCTTTGACTTACGCAGCTCTTCTGATAGAGCCTCATCAGAAAGCTCAACGAGCTTATCGATGCTCAGATCCTTTGATCCAACTGCCATTTCGCTTACTCACCACCTTCGCGACGCACAACGCGTGCCTTCATCGGGAGCTTGTGAATCGCAAGGCGCATTGCTTCGCGAGCCACTTCTTCGGACACACCGGAGAGTTCAAACATGACTCGACCGGGCTTGACGTTTGCAACCCACCATTCGGGTGAACCCTTACCGGAACCCATACGGGTTTCAGCAGGCTTCTTGGTCAAGGGACGGTCAGGGAAGATGTTAATCCATACCTTACCGCCGCGCTTGATGTGGCGGGTCATTGCGATACGTGCAGCTTCAATCTGACGGTTGGTGACGTATGCGGGAGTAAGAGCCTGAATGCCCCACTCACCGAAAGTTACCTCGGTTCCGCCTTTTGCCATACCCGAACGCTTGGGGTGGTGCTGCTTACGATATTTTACTCGACGGGGAATAAGCATTTATGCCTCACCGTTTTCTGCAGTCTTGGCTTCAGTGTTAGCTGAAGCGTTGTCATTACGACGCTCACGACGAGGGCCACGGTTGCCGCCAGGACGACGACGGTCGTTGCCACGGCGGTCTCCACCACGACGATTACCGGCGGCAGCCTGCTGTGCAGCAAGTTCCTTGTCGGTCAAATCGCCCTTGTAGATCCATACCTTCACGCCGATGCGGCCGAAAGTGGTCTTAGCTTCGAAGAAACCGTAATCAATGTTCGCACGCAGGGTATGCAGAGGCACACGACCTTCGCGATAGAACTCTGAACGTGACATTTCAGCGCCGCCCAAACGACCTGCACACTGGATACGAATACCCTTAGCGCCGGCACGCTGTGCTGACTGGATAGCCTTCTTCATAGCGCGGCGGAAAGCAACGCGTGATGCGAGCTGTTCTGCAACGCCCTGAGCTACGAGCTGAGCGGACAGATCAGGCTGAGCAACTTCGAGAATGTTCAGCTGAATCTGCTTGTTGGTTAGCTTCTCAAGCTCACCGCGGATGCGGTCAGCTTCTGCGCCACGGCGACCGATAACGATACCGGGGCGTGCAGTGTGGATATCCACACGAACGCGGTCACGAGTACGCTCGATTTCAACCTTGGCGATACCTGCGCGCTCCATACCCTCGGAGAGGAGCTCGCGGATCTTGACGTCTTCACGAACGAAGTCCGAGTAACGCTCGCCTTCCTTGGCGGAATCAGCGAACCACTTGGAAACGTGGTTAGTGGTGATGCCAAGTCGGAAACCGTTAGGGTTAATCTTCTGTCCCATTTAGCGGCCCTCCTCCTTCTCGGGGGTAGCGACTACCACAGTGATGTGGCTGGTGCGCTTGTTGATGCGGAATGCGCGACCCTGTGCACGAGGCTGAAAACGCTTCATGGTGGGTCCTTCATCCACAAATGCTTCACTGATGAAAAGCTCTTCTTCCTTGAAGGATTCGCCTGAAGCGGATGCCTTGGAGCGAGCGTTTGCAACAGCTGATGCAACGATCTTGAATACCGGTTCCGAAGCGCCCTGAGGAGCGAACTTCAGAATTGCCAGAGCCTCTTCCGCTTGCTTACCACGGATCAGGTTGACGACTCGGCGTGCCTTCATAGGCGTTACGCGTACATAGCGCGCTGATGCCTTAGCTTCCATTGCCTATCTTTCTTTCGTCTTGGTTCGAAAGGAAAACGTTCTTATATCGGAAAACCGATATTAGCGACGCTTACCCTTACGATCGTCCTTCACGTGGCCACGGAAAGTGCGGGTCTGAGCAAACTCACCGAGTTTGTGTCCGACCATCGACTCAGTGATGAACACGGGTACGTGCTTGCGTCCGTCATGAACTGCAATGGTATGTCCGAGCATGTCGGGAATAATCATTGAGCGACGTGACCAAGTCTTGATTACATTCTTGGTGCCCTTCTCGTTCTGAGCTGCAACCTTTAGGAAAAGGTGCTGATCGACGAAAGGACCCTTTTTCAAACTACGAGGCATGTTCTAGGCTCCTTAGCGCTTCTTGCCAGTACGACGGCGACGAACAATGAGCTTGTCGCTTTCCTTGTTGGGGCGACGAGTACGACCCTCGGGCTTACCATTCTGATTAACCGGATGACGACCGCCAGAAGTCTTACCTTCACCACCACCGTGCGGGTGATCAACAGGGTTCATGACAACACCACGAACGGTCGGGCGGATGCCCTTCCAGCGGTTGCGTCCTGCTTTACCCCAGTTGATGTTTGCCTGCTCGGCGTTACCAACTGCACCAACGGTTGCGCGGCAACGAACATCTACGTTGCGGATTTCGCCTGAAGGCAAACGCAGCTGAGCGTAGCGACCTTCACGAGCAACAAGCTGGATAGATGCGCCAGCGGAGCGGCCCATCTTGGCTCCGCCACCGGGGCGAAGTTCTACAGCGTGAATAACAGTACCCACGGGGATGTTGCGCAAAGGCAGGTTGTTACCAGGCTTGATGTCAGCTGACGGACCTGATTCAACGATGTCGCCCTGGCTCAAACGGTTGGGAGCGATGATGTAACGCTTGGTGCCATCGACGTAATGCAGCAGTGCGATACGAGCGGTACGGTTTGGATCGTACTCGATGTGTGCAACGCGTGCGTTTACGCCGTCCTTGTCATGACGACGGAAGTCGATGAGACGGTACTGGCGTTTGTGTCCACCGCCCTTGTGACGGGTGGTGATACGGCCGGTGTTGTTACGACCGCCGGTCTTTGAAAGCGGACGAAGCAGGGACTTCTCCGGGGTTGAACGGGTGATTTCTGCGAAATCAGCAACGCTCGAACCGCGGCGACCCGGGGTCGTCGGCTTGTGTTTACGAATACCCATTTAGTATTTCTTTCCTTCGCTAAAGTGGTCTCCGCGGGACTATGCCTGCGGACCGCCGAAGAGGTCGATGGTGCCTTCTGAAAGAGTCACAATCGCGCGCTTGGTACTCTTACGAGTACCCCAGCCAAAGCGAGTGCGCTTGCGCTTGCCCTGGCGGTTTGCGGTGTTGACGGAAGCAACCTTGACGTCGAAAATTTCTTCGATAGCCTGCTTGATTTCCAGCTTGTTTGAGCTGGGGTCAACGAGGAAGGTGTACTTACCTTCATCGGACTGACCATAGCTCTTTTCTGACACGACGGGAGCAATGATCACGTCGCGGGGATTCTTGTTGATAGAGACGCTCATTACTTAGCAGCCCCCTTCTTAGCCTTGGATGCAACTGCGACGAATACGTCGTATGCGTCCTTGGTGAAGATGACGTCGTCAGAAACCAGCACATCGTAAGTGTTGAGCTGATCTGCGTAAAGAACGTGTACCTTCTCCAGGTTGCGTGCTGACAGCGCTACTGCATCTTCCTTGCGGTCGATAACCAACAGAACGTTCTTACGTGAAGTGATCGAAGCAATTGATGCCTTGATTGCCTTGGTGGAAGGAGTGTTACCTTCTACCAAGTTCTCAACAACACTGATGCGACCGTTACGTGCACGATCTGAAAGCGCGCCGCGAAGTGCAGCTGCAATCATCTTTTTGGGAGTACGCTGTGCGTAGTTACGAGGGGTCGGGCCGTGTACAACGCCACCACCAGTCATGTGGGGTGCACGGATTGAGCCCTGACGTGCGCGGCCGGTGCCCTTCTGCTTGAAAGGCTTGCGACCTGCGCCCGAAACTTCGCCGCGGTTTTTGGTTTTATGGGTACCCTGGCGTGCTGCAGCGAGCTGAGCTACAACTACCTGGTGAAGCAAAGGCACAGATGCCTGAGCGTCAAACAGGTCAGCAGGCAGGTCTACCTTGACAGTATTGACAGCCATTGTATTTAGGCTCCCTTCACAGCGGTGCGGACCAAAACAACGCCGCCCTTAGGACCGGGGATAGCACCCTTGATCAAAAGAACATTGTTTTCGGTATCTACACCCTGGATAGTCAGGTTCATAGTGGTGTGACGGTTTGCACCCATACGACCAGCCATACGCATACCCTTGAATACGCGTGCGGGGTAGGATGCGCCACCGATTGAGCCAGGCTTACGGTGGTTCTTGTGGGCACCGTGTGATGCGCCAACACCTGCGAAGCCGTGACGCTTCATAACGCCGGCGAAACCTTTACCCTTGGTCTTGCCTACAACGTCTACCTTCTGGCCTTCTGCGAAGAGCTCTACGGACAGTTCCTGTCCGAGGGAGTACTCTGCAGCATCAGAAGTGCGGAGTTCAACGAGGTGACGGCGAGGGGTTACGCCTGCTTTCTCGAAGTGACCAGCCAAAGGCTTGGTGACCTTGCGAGAATCGATTGCACCGAAACCGATCTGAACAGCTTCATAGCCATCGGTGTCTTTGTTGCGCAGCTGAGTGACGACGTTAGAATCAGCCTTAACGACGGTAACGGGAATGAACTTGCCGTTCTCGTCCCAGACCTGAGTCATGCCGAGCTTTGTGCCCAACAGGCCTTTCACCTGGCGCTCAAATTTGTTAGTCATTTAGATGCGATCCTCTACAGCTTGATTTCGATGTTCACGTCTGCCGGAAGGTCAAGACGCATGAGGGCATCAACAGCCTTAGGGGTCGGATCAACGACGTCGATCAGACGCTTGTGCGTGCGCATTTCGAAATGCTCGCGGCTGTCCTTGTACTTGTGAGGCGAACGAATAACGCAGTAAACGTTCTTTTCGGTCGGAAGGGGTACGGGGCCCACTACCGTCGCGCCTGCACGCGTAACTGTCTCAACGATTTTCCGTGCTGAAGAATCAATGACCTCGTGGTCGTAAGACTTCAGACGGATGCGGATTTTCTGTCCCGCCATCTGTCGGACTCTCTTTCTTGAAGTACTTCCCTGTAACGGGGCAATGCCCCTTTTTAGGCGCTTAAGGTAAAGAGCATCTGTACACTCTTTCGCGCCGCCTGATGCAAGCTGAATCCGAATAATTCCGGGTTCCTCAACTCACTCAAGCACCGACCCCCGAACTCGGGCGTGTCGCATATATTATGCGCACTAATCCCTCGATCAGTCAGAACCGGGTCATATTTGGTCTTACTACTTCATTCAGCACAACCTCTGTACTGCAAGTTTTCGCATAGATTCAAGAAGAATAAGCTAATCAAACGTAGTAAGCGCTTGAACAACGTGTTCCATTCTTACAGAGCTACCGCCCGCTTGCAACCCCTTTCTGGGATTAGTGCCTAGCTTCACACCTAATATGCAATATTAAACAAAAGATGCCCCGAGCTAGTGCTCGGAGCATCTTTTCAACTAGCCTGAGCCAGTTCGCGTCTTACATCAATTACTTGATGATCTTGGTTACGCGACCTGAACCAACGGTGCGGCCACCCTCACGGATAGCGAAACCGAGGCCCTCTTCCATAGCGATGGGCTGGATGAGCTCAACGGTCATCTCAGTGTTATCGCCAGGCATAACCATTTCGGTACCCTCAGGAAGAGTGATAACGCCGGTTACGTCAGTTGTACGGAAGTAGAACTGAGGACGGTAGTTTGAGTAGAAGGGGTTGTGGCGTCCGCCTTCATCCTTGGAAAGGATGTAGACGTTAGCTTCGAAGTCGGTGTGGGGGGTGATGGAGCCGGGAGCTACAACAACCTGGCCACGCTCAACGTCGTCGCGCTTTAGACCACGAAGAAGCAGACCACAGTTCTCGCCTGCCCATGCTTCGTCGAGCTGCTTGTGGAACATCTCGATACCGGTAACGGTGGTCTTCTGGATGGGGCGAATACCTACGATTTCAACTTCAGAGTTGATTGCGAGGGTACCACGCTCTGCACGGCCGGTTACAACGGTACCGCGACCGGTGATGGTGAAGACGTCCTCGATAGGCATGAGGAAGGGCTTGTCGGTTTCACGAACGGGGTCCGGAATGTAGTCGTCGACAGCTTCCATGAGCTCTTCGATCTTTGCAACCCACTCAGGGTCGCCTTCAAGAGCCTTGAGAGCAGAAACGCGGATAACGGGAGCGTCATCGCCATCGAATTCCTGTGAGGAAAGCAGATCGCGAACTTCCATCTCGACGAGGTCGAGAAGCTCTTCGTCATCAACCATGTCTGACTTGTTGAGTGCAACAAGCAGGGTGGGAACGCCAACCTGGCGAGCAAGAAGAACGTGCTCGCGGGTCTGTGCCATGGGGCCGTCAGTTGCAGCAACAACGAGGATTGCGCCGTCCATCTGAGCAGCACCGGTGATCATGTTCTTGACATAGTCAGCGTGACCGGGAGCGTCAACGTGTGCGTAGTGACGCTTCTCGGTCTGGTACTCAATGTGAGCAATGTTAATGGTAATACCGCGCTGGCGCTCTTCAGGAGCGGAGTCGATCATACCGAAGTCGCGCTGCTCGTTCAGATCAGGGTACTTTTCAGCAAGAACCTTGGAGATAGCAGCGGTAAGGGTGGTCTTACCGTGGTCAACGTGACCAATGGTACCAACGTTTACGTGAGGCTTGGAGCGCTCGAACTTAGCCTTAGCCAAGGGTGTTCCTCCTAGAACGAAATTGAAAAACATGCACTCGGGTTTCTCACCGGCGCAGTCCGTTTATAAAACGGTCTAGCGTCTACATTAGCGGATTACGCCGGTGAGGAGAAACCTTTGTGAGATTTCAATAGTTTATTTTTAGTAAATTAGATGCAGCTCACATAGTGGAACCGCGCGAGGCGATTATTCGCCGCGGTTCTTCTGGATGATTTCGTCAGCAACTGCCTTGGGAACCTCAGAGTAGCTATCGAAAGTCATCGAGTAAACTGCACGACCCTGAGTCTTTGAACGCAGGTCGCCAATGTAACCGAACATTTCAGAAAGCGGTACGTTAGCGTGAACAATCTTCACACCAGCGGCGTCTTCCATGGACTGAATGTGGCCGCGGCGAGAGTTAAGGTCGCCGATAACATCGCCCATGTACTCCTCAGGAGTACGAACTTCAACAGCCATCAAAGGTTCCAACAGTACGGGGTTAGCGCGACGTGCGCCTTCCTTGAATACCATGGAGCCAGCAATCTTGAAGGCCATTTCAGAGGAGTCAACGTCGTGGTAAGCGCCGTCGATAAGGGTAGCCTTCACACCAACAACAGGGTAACCTGCGAGGATACCGAGCTGCATAGCGTCCTGGATACCGTGGTCAACGGAAGGAATGTATTCACGAGGAACACGACCACCGGTCACAACGTTGTCAAACTCGTACAGTTCTTCAGAATCGAGAGGAATAGGTTCGAATGAAACCTGAACCTTCGCAAACTGACCTGAACCACCGGTCTGCTTCTTGTGAGTGTAGTCGACCTTTTCAACAGCCTTCTTGATGGTCTCGCGGTAAGCAACCTGAGGCTTACCAACGTTAGCCTCAACCTTGAACTCACGCTTCATGCGATCCACGATGATGTCAAGGTGAAGCTCACCCATACCGCCGATTTCAGTCTGACCGGTTTCATCGTTCAAAGAAACGGTGAAGGTGGGGTCTTCAGCTGAAAGTTTCTGAATAGCGGTTGACATCTTTTCCTGGTCACCCTTGGTCTTAGGCTCAATTGCCACGAAGATCACGGGAGCGGGGAAGCTCATGGACTCAAGAACGATGGGATTTGCGATATCGCACAAGGTATCACCGGTGGTGGTGTCCTTCAGACCAATCGCTGCGTAGATGTGACCTGCCTGAATCTCTTCAACAGGGTTCTCCTTGTTGGAGTGCATCTGGAAAAGCTTACCGATGCGCTCTTTCTTACCCTTAGTGGAGTTAAGAACCTGCTGACCTGATGACGCCTTACCCGAGTAAACGCGGATGTAGGTGAGCTGACCGTAGAACGGGTGAGCTGCAACCTTGAACGCCAAAGCTGAGAAAGGCTCGTCAGAGTTAGGCTTACGAGTAAGCTCCTTTTCTTCGTCCTTGGGATCGTGACCGACCATTGCTTCGACCTCAATTGGTGAAGGCAGATAATCGATAACAGCATCGAGCATCGGCTGCACGCCGCGGTTCTTGAATGCAGAACCACAGAATACGGGGTATGCTTCGTTGTTCACGGTGAGCTTGCGAATGCCAGCCTTGAGTTCCTCAATGGTGAGTTCTTCACCTTCGAGGTACTTTTCCATGAGTTCTTCCGAAGACTCAGCAACAGTCTCTACGAGCTGGTTGCGGTACTCTTCAGCGCGTTCCTTGAGATCCTCGGGAATCTCGCGAGTTTCGTAGGAAGCACCCATAGTAACGTCGCCCTTGGCGTCGCCAGGCCATACAAATGCCTGCATAGTAAGCAAGTCAACAACACCCACGAAGTCGTTTTCAGCACCGATGGGGAGCTGCATAACGAGAGGGGTTGCGCCCAGACGCTTAACGATGGTATCTACAGTGAAGTAGAAATCTGCACCAAGCTTGTCCATCTTGTTAACGAAGCAGATACGAGGAACTTCATACTTATCAGCCTGACGCCAAACGGTCTCAGACTGAGGCTCAACGCCTTCTTTACCATCGAATACTGCTACCGCACCGTCGAGAACACGCAGTGAACGCTCAACTTCAACGGTGAAGTCAACGTGACCGGGGGTATCGATGATGTTAATCTGGTTGCCTTTCCAGAAGCAGGTAGTTGCAGCAGACGTAATAGTAATGCCGCGTTCCTGTTCCTGAGCCATCCAGTCCATAGTTGAAGCGCCATCGTGAGTCTCACCGATTTTGTGGTTAATACCGGTGTAGAACAGAATGCGTTCAGTAGTGGTGGTCTTACCGGCGTCAATGTGCGCCATAATACCAATATTGCGGACCTTCTTGAGGTCTGTAAGCACGTCTTGTGCCACTTGAATCTCCCTTTGTGAGATACTCCGAAAGCCTGTCGAAGATGGAAAACCATTTTCGACAGGCTATTCAGAGAAATTACCAGCGGTAATGTGCAAAAGCCTTGTTGGACTCTGCCATCTTGTGAGTGTCTTCGCGACGCTTCACAGCGGCACCGAGACCATTGGATGCATCCAAAATCTCGTTCATGAGACGCTCGGTCATTGTCTTTTCGCGGCGAAGCTTGGAGAAGCCAACCAACCAACGAAGAGCCAAAGCAGTTGCGCGGCCGGAGCGAACCTCAACAGGTACCTGGTAGGTTGCGCCACCGACGCGGCGTGAGCGAACTTCGAGTGAAGGACGGATGTTATCCATTGCCTTCTTGAGAGTTGCTACGGGCTCAGAACCGGTTTTCTTTTCCACGCCTTCGAGTGCACCGTATACGATACGCTCTGCAACGGAACGCTTACCGTCCTGAAGCACCTTGTTAATAAGCTGGGTTACCAGCGGCGAACCGTAAACCGGGTCGTTGACGAGAGGACGCTTGGGAGCGGGACCTTTACGAGGCATTACTTCTTCTCCTTCTTAGCGCCGTAGCGGGAGCGAGCCTGGCCGCGTCCCTTTACACCCTGGGTATCCAGAGCACCACGAACGATCTTGTAACGAACACCGGGGAGGTCCTTCACACGGCCACCGCGCACAAGCACGATGGAGTGTTCCTGAAGGTTGTGACCTTCACCGGGAATGTAAGCGGTTACTTCAACGCCGCCGTTGAGCTTCACACGAGCGACCTTGCGGAGTGCCGAGTTAGGCTTCTTAGGGGTTGTGGTGTATACGCGAACGCATACGCCGCGCTTCATGGGGCTGCCCTTCAATGCGGGCGCCTTGGTCTTTACGACCTTGGGAGTCCGGCCCTTACGGACCAGCTGCTGAATTGTAGGCACATTATCTCCTGATAATCGGACTGATTTTCACAGCCCTACGTATTTTTACCTCAGTTTTATCTTTTGCTCAGGCAACTAATATTGTGAAGTCTGTTTCGAAAAAACGTCTCAAACTTGAGATGAATCTTTGAAATCGAAGCCTTCGCACAAGCTGAAAACTTATGGGCACGCAAAAAATTGGCATTTAGGAGTCAGGTCAAAATGACCAACACCAAAGGACTGTATCCATACTGCCATTGATTCGAAGCCCACCTTAGTCTTCTTACAACTGAGACGTTGATAGCAAATGCACTGAGTTACCCTGCATTTAGAACTGAGACTAAGTACTTCGTAGAAAACTATATCGGTCTTTTGTTTCTTAATCCACCCCATGCCTACCGTTATGCCCCATTAACGGCGGACATCCCTTAAGATTTCAGTCACTTAATCTCGTCTGAGCCCGCCGAAAACACGGCACATGGGTACGAGACCGGTCTACAGGCGCCCCCCACCTGCTGGCACCGTGTCGTCTTCACAAAAATATGGGCTCCTTTCCTGAGAAGGAAAGGAGCCCATATTTTACACGCTGGCGCGTTAGTTTACGATTTACTTGCCGAAATCGTAGTCATCCAGCGGGATAGCCTGGAACTCGGCTGAAATTGCGCCTTCATTCTCAGCAGCGTAGCTGAAGTCGTTGAAGCCACCTGCAGAAGCTTGGAACATCTGCTCGCGAGCCTCATCAGTAGGTTCAACCTCGATGTTGTTGTAACGAGACAAACCGGTACCGGCAGGGATTAACTTACCGATAATGACGTTCTCCTTCAGACCCACCAAAGGATCAGACTTACGTTCCATAGCCGCCTGAGTCAAAACTCGGGTGGTCTCCTGGAAGGACGCAGCGGAGAGCCATGATTCGGTAGCTAACGATGCCTTAGTAATACCCATCATTTCCGGACGACCTGCCGCAGGACGAACGCCCTCGGACATCGCCTTTCGGTTGGCATTCTGGAAAGCAATGTTTTCCACCAACTCACCGGGAAGAAGATCGGTATCACCAGAGTCAATCACGGTCACACGACGAAGCATCTGACGAACGATAACTTCAACGTGCTTATCGTGAATACCTACACCCTGTGAACGGTAAACGCCCTGAACCTCGTCTACCAGGTGCTTCTGAGCCTCACGAGGTCCACGAATACGCAGAACTTCCTTCGGGTCAACTGCACCGGCAACAAGCTGATCACCAACGGTGACATGATCGCCCTCTGCAACGTTCAGACGCGCACGGCGAAGAACGGGGTAAGCAATCGCTTCATCACCATTATCAGGAGTTACAACAACCTTCAGCGATTTCTCAGTATCTTCAATAGAGATACGACCTGAAACCTCTGAAATCGGTGCAACACCCTTAGGTGTACGTGCCTCGAAAAGCTCTTGAATGCGGGGAAGACCCTGAGTAATATCGTCCGCTGATGCAACACCACCGGTGTGGAAGGTACGCATAGTCAGCTGGGTACCGGGCTCACCGATGGACTGTGCAGCAATAATGCCCACTGCCTCACCAATATCAACCAGGTTACCCGATGCCATCGAACGACCGTAGCAAAGCGCACAAACGCCCACTGCGGACTCGCAGGTCAGCACCGAACGAACCTTGATGTCTTGGATTCCAGCCTTGTACAGCTTCTCAATCATAGGATCAGAAACGTCAGTACCGGCCTCAGCCAAAACGGTGCCGTCTTCAGCCTTCACATCAACCGCAAAGGCACGACCGTGAATCGAGCTTTCAACGTTTTCATGAAGCGAAATGGTGCCGTTTTCATCGTCAATCTGAACCAATGGCAAGGTCAAACCGCGGTGAGTACCACAATCGTGCTCACGAACGATGACGTCCTGAGAGACGTCCACCAGACGACGGGTCAAGTAACCCGAGTTAGCGGTACGAAGCGCGGTATCCGCAAGGCCCTTACGAGCACCGTGAGTAGCGATGAAGTACTCGAGCACGGTCAAGCCTTCACGGTAGGAAGACTTAATGGGGCGAGGCATAATCTCACCCTTGGGGTTTGCCACCAGACCACGGATACCTGCAATCTGACGAACCTGCATCCAGTTACCACGAGCACCAGAAGTCACCATACGGTTAATAGTGGTGTTCAGGTTAGCCAAGTTATCGCGCATAGCCTCAGCAACTTCATCAGTTGCCTTGGTCCAGATATCGATGAGCTCGGTACGACGCTCGTTGTCGTCAATCAGACCCATATCAAACTGGCTCTGAATATCAGCAGCCTGGCTCTCGTAGCTCTCCATAATGGCGGGCTTCGAAGGAGGAGCAGCAATATCTGAAACAGCAACGGTAACACCTGAACGCGAAGCGTAGTAGAAACCAGTATTCTTCAGATTATCTAGTGAGCGAGCAACCTCAATCATGGGGTACTTCTCAGCAAGATCATTAATCAAAGAACCAAGGGTCTTCTTATCCGCAACCTTATCGAACCAGGGGTAATCAGCAGGCAAAGCCTGGTTGAAAATAACCTGACCCACGGTGCACTCTACGAGAAGAGGCTCGCCCTCCTTGTAACCCTCGGGGAACTCGTAACCCTCAGGAGCAACAAAGTTATCTGTGAGGATCTTTACCTTGGAATACAGCTCAATCTCGTGCAGATCAAGAGCCATAAGCGCCTCAGCAAGTGAGGAGAAGGTACGGCCTTCACCGGCTGCGTCCTCACGAGGAGTGGTCAAATGGAACAAACCAATGATCATATCCTGGTCAGGAACCGCAACGGGGCGGCCATCTGAAGGCTTCAAAATATTATTTGAAGAAAGCATCAAAATGCGTGCTTCAGCCTGAGCCTCAGGTGAGAGGGGTAGGTGAACAGCCATCTGATCGCCGTCGAAATCAGCGTTGAACGCAGAGCAAACGAGAGGATGCAGCTGGATAGCCTTACCCTCAACAAGCTGAGGTTCGAACGCCTGAATACCAAGACGGTGCAGAGTAGGTGCACGGTTGAGTAATACGGGGTGCTCCGTAATGATTTCTTCCAGAACGTCCCACACCTGTGAGCGTGAACGCTCCACCATGCGCTTAGCGGACTTAATGTTCTGAGCGTGGTTGAGGTCAACCAGACGCTTCATCACAAAAGGCTTGAAGAGCTCAAGCGCCATCTGCTTAGGCAGACCGCACTGATGCATCTGAAGCTGAGGACCGCCGACGATAACCGAACGACCTGAGTAGTCAACGCGCTTACCCAGAAGGTTCTGGCGGAAACGACCCTGCTTGCCCTTGAGCATGTCAGAGAGAGACTTCAAAGGACGGTTACCCGGGCCGGTAACAGGACGGCCACGACGACCGTTATCGAACAAGGAGTCAACAGCTTCCTGAAGCATGCGCTTTTCGTTATTCACGATAATCTCAGGAGCACCGAGATCAAGCAGACGCTTCAAACGGTTGTTACGGTTGATGACACGACGGTACAGATCGTTAAGGTCTGAAGTCGCGAAACGACCGCCGTCGAGCTGCACCATGGGGCGCAATTCCGGAGGAATCACAGGCACAGCTTCAAGAACCATACCCAAAGGCGAGTTGGTGGTAGTCAAGAATGAGTTGACAACCTTCAAACGCTTCAAGGCACGAGTCTTACGCTGTCCCTTACCTGTCTGAATAATCTCGCGAAGCGACTCAGCTTCAGCTTCCATGTCAAAGTTCTCAAGGCGCTTCTTAATAGATTCAGCACCCATTGAACCTTCAAAGTACATGCCGTACTTATCGACCATGGCACGGTAAAGAGCCTCATCACCTTCAAGGTCAGCTACCTTCAGGTTCTTAAAGCGATCCCAAACACGCTCTTCGAATTCAATCTCACGATCAGCGTTCTTCCGCACTGAAGCCATCTGGCGCTCAGCGGCATCGCGAAGCTTACGCTTCTCTGCAGCCTTACCGCCTTCAGCTTCAATACGAGCCAGTTCTTCTTCAGTTTCGCGAGCAATCAGGTTGATATCAGCATCGCGCTGATCAGCAAGAACCTTCTTATCGCGATCAAAAGCAGCCTGCAGATTCGGAAGATCCTCGTGACGAGCCTCTTCATCCACAGAAGTAATCATGTAAGCAGCGAAGTAAATAATCTTTTCAAGATCCTTCGGTGCCAAATCGAGCAGATAACCCAAGCGTGAAGGAACACCCTTGAAGTACCAGATGTGAGTCACAGGAGCAGCAAGCTCAATGTGGCCCATACGCTCACGACGTACCTTTGCACGGGTTACCTCAACGCCACAGCGCTCACAGATAATACCCTTGAAACGTACGCGCTTGTACTTACCGCAGTAGCATTCCCAGTCGCGAGTAGGTCCGAAGATACGCTCGTCGAACAAGCCCTCTTTTTCTGGCTTCAGGGTTCGGTAGTTAATGGTTTCAGGCTTCTTGACCTCGCCATATGACCAGCTGCGGATATCCTCAGCAGTGGCTAGGCCAATACGCATCAAACCGAGTGAAGATTCGTTGGACATTTGGTCCTTATCTCTTTTCAGTAGTGGTGAAGACTATTTCGTAGAAATGATGAATGGAGTACATCCGAAAAACGGATTAGACCTCTTCAACAGAGCTGGGCTCTGCATGGGACAGGTCAATACCCAGATCATCTGCAGCACGGAAGCCTTCGTCTTCAGCATCGCGCATGTGGATGGTCTTACCATCAGTTGAAAGAACTTCAACGTTGAGGCACAGTGACTGCATTTCCTTGATGAGAACCTTGAAAGACTCAGGAACACCCGGTTCAGGGATGTTCTCACCCTTAACAATTGCCTCATAGACCTTCACACGACCGTGAACGTCGTCAGACTTGATAGTCAGAATTTCCTGAAGGGTGTAAGCAGCACCGTATGCTTCCAGTGCCCAAACTTCCATCTCGCCAAAACGCTGACCGCCGAACTGAGCCTTACCACCCAGGGGCTGCTGAGTAATCATGGAGTACGGACCGGTGGAGCGAGCGTGAATCTTATCGTCCACCAAGTGGTGTAGCTTCAAGATGTACTGGTAGCCCACCGAAACGGGCTCAGGGAAAGGCTCACCGGAACGACCATCGAGCAAACGTGCCTTACCGGTACGGTTAATCAAACGATCGCCGTCGCGGTTAGGGTTAGCGTGATCGAGCAGGTCGAACAATTCATCTTCACCAGCGCCGTCGAATACCGGAGTTGCCACGTTAGTGGGGCCGGTTTCCTTGGGGAAGTTAGGAAGCTTGTCCATCCAAGCAGGATTGCCCTCAATCTTCCAACCCTGCTTAGCCAACCAACCGGTATGAACTTCGAGCACCTGGCCAATGTTCATACGACCGGGAACGCCCAGCGGGTTCAGAATGATGTCAACGGGAGTACCGTCTTCCATGAAGGGCATATCTTCAATCGGAAGAATCTTGGTAATAACACCCTTGTTGCCGTGACGACCTGCGAGCTTATCGCCCACAGTAATCTTGCGCTTCTGAGCCACGTAAACGCGGACCAGCTGGTTAACACCTGACGGCAAATCTTCTTCATCGGTTTCACGATCGAAAATACGGACGCCGATAACGGTACCGGATTCACCGTGAGGAACCTTCAAAGAGGTATCGCGAACTTCGCGTGACTTTTCACCAAAGATAGCGCGAAGAAGGCGCTCTTCAGGAGTCAGTTCGGTCTCGCCCTTAGGAGTAACCTTACCCACGAGGATATCGCCGGACTCGACCTCAGCACCGATGTGAATGATGCCGCGTTCGTCCAAAGCAGAAAGAACTTCTTCAGAAACGTTGGGGATATCACGAGTGATTTCCTCAGCACCCAGCTTGGTATCGCGAGCGTCAATCTCGTGCTCTTCAATGTGAATTGAAGTGAGAACGTCGTCGGAAATCATACGCTGGGACAGGATGATGCCGTCCTCGAAGTTGAAACCTTCCCAAGACATGTAAGCCACAAGGAGGTTCTTACCCAGAGCCAGCTCGCCCTTATCGGTCGAAGGACCATCTGCAATCAGACCAGCAGCTTCAACGCGGTCCCCTGCCTTGACCACTACGCGGTGGTTGTAGCAGTTACCGGGGTTGGAACGCTGGAACTTAGCAATGGGGTAAGAAGAAGTGGTTCCATCGTCATTACGGACAATCACCAAATCAGCGGAGACCTCAGAAACTACGCCTGCCTTCTTAGCAAGAACGGAGTCACCGGAGTCAATCGCTGCGTACTTCTCCATACCGGTACCAACAACAGGTGCTTCTGACATCAGCAACGGCACAGCCTGACGCTGCATGTTGGCGCCCATCAGCGCGCGGTTAGCGTCGTCGTGTTCCAGGTAAGGAATCAAAGCAGTCGCAACAGACACCATCTGGCGAGGAGAAACGTCCATAAACTCAACGTTTTCAACTTCAACCAGCACAGCTTCGCCTGAACCATCTGCTGCACGACAGAGAACTTCGTCCTCAGCAAAACGCATCTCATCATTCAGAGGAGCGTTTGCCTGCGCAATAATTGCGCCCTTCTCATCGTCAGCAGTCAGGTAGATAACCTTATCGGTCACCTGACCGTTTTCTACCTTGCGGTAGGGAGTTTCAATGAAACCGAAGGGGTTAATACGAGCGTAAGTTGCCAACGAACCAATCAGACCAATGTTGGGGCCTTCAGGGGTTTCAATGGGGCACATACGACCGTAGTGGGAGGGGTGAACGTCTCGAACTTCCATGCCTGCGCGGTCACGTGAAAGACCGCCAGGACCCAACGCGGACAGACGACGCTTGTGGGTCAAACCTGCAAGCGGGTTGTTCTGATCCATGAACTGGGAAAGCTGAGAAGTACCGAAGAACTCCTTGATAGAAGCTACAACGGGGCGAATGTTAATCAGTGTCTGAGGAGTAATAGCCTCAACGTCCTGAGTAGTCATACGCTCACGAACCACGCGCTCCATACGGGACAAACCGGTACGAATCTGGTTCTCAATGAGCTCGCCTACTGCACGGATACGGCGGTTACCGAAGTGATCGATGTCATCAGTATCAACGCGCAAAGTAGTTTCTTCACCGTCACGGATACCCTTGATGGTTGTTCCACCAGCATGCAAAGTGACCAGGTAACGAATCATCGCTGCGATGTCATCCTGGCTCAAAACCATTGCCGAAGGATCATCCATAGGCATATCGATACCGAGCTTACGGTTGACCTTGTAACGGCCTACCTTTGCCAGATCGTAACGCTTAGGGGTGAAGTACATGTTATCGAGCAGATTCTGAGCTGCATCGACTGTTGGGGGTTCACCAGGACGAAGCTTGCGGTAGATATCAAGCAATGCTTCTTCGCGAGTCTCAACGCTGTCCTTTTCCAAGGTAGCGCGGATCGAATCGAATTCACCGAACTCTTCAAGAATCTTAGCCTCGGTCCAGCCCAAAGCCTTCAGCAGTACAGTTACGGACTGCTTACGCTTGCGGTCAAGACGGACGCCGACCTGGTCTCGCTTGTCAATTTCTAGCTCGAACCAAGCACCGCGTGAAGGGATAATCTTCGCGGTGTAGATGTCTTTATCAGAAGTACGATCGGCAACCTTTTCGAAGTAGGCACCGGGTGAACGAACCAGCTGAGAAACAACAACGCGCTCAGTACCATTGATAACAAAGGTGCCGGACTCGGTCATCAGCGGGAAATCGCCCATGAACACAGTCTGTTGCTTGATTTCGCCGGTGTTGTTATTCATGAATTCGGCCTTGACGTACAGCGGAGCTGCATAGGTCGCATCGCGATCCTTGCATTCATCCATGGTGTACTTAGGGTCAGCGAATTCGGGTTCGGAGAATGACAGGGACATTGTGCCCTGGAAGTCTTCAATCGGAGAGATCTCTTCAAAGATTTCTGACAAACCTGAAACACTCTGAACCGAGGTATCTCCGGTTTCTTCAGCTTGCTTCAGACGTTCTGCCCATCTCTCGTTACCTACGAGACGGTCAAAACTATCAGTTTGAAGAGCGAGCAGGTTAGGAACCTGCAATGGCTCTGAAATTTTTGCGAATGAAATTCGACGGTTCGTACCGTCTGAATTCACTGCGCCGTTAGCGGCTTCGTGATTTGAGGTGCTCGAGGCGACCAAGTTGGATCCTTCCACAGACCTGTCTGTTCGTACTCACTACCCCGGAACAAGGGAACGAAAACAGTCGTGAAAAATCTCGGCGCGCGGCGAATTATGATAAGTCGGTTGCTGGGATCTTTGCGTGAACTGGTCGTTATTGCTCTGTATCACCCATGCCCACCGCTATATGAAGGCACTAAGGTTAGGGATAGCGCAAATATTCACAATACACCAAACAAAATTTGATGTCTATACCCTTTTCATCGGCGTTTTGCAACCGTAAACGTAGATCCCCTCTCTTCAAGATTGAAGACAGGGGATCTATCGGAAGTCTTTTAGCACTCGACGACGTTTACCGCCAAGCCGCCCATAGACGTTTCTTTGTAACGGGTAGACATATCTTCGCCCGTTTGGCGCATCGTCTCAATGACTTGGTCCAGTGAGACGCGGTGTTCGCCGTCGCCACGCAAAGCCATCTTCACAGCATTGATAGCTTTCGCTGCAGCCATTGCGTTACGCTCGATGCAAGGAATCTGCACCAATCCACCTACGGGGTCGCAAGTCAAGCCCAGATTGTGTTCCATCGCAATCTCTGCGGCGTTTTCAATCTGCTCATTTGAAGCGCCCATCACCTGAGCGAGTCCAGCAGCCGCCATCGATGAAGCGGTACCCACTTCACCCTGACAACCCACTTCCGCACCAGAGATAGAAGCACGCTTCTTATAGAGCGCTCCCACAGAAGCAGCAGCAAGGAAGAAATCAACGACAACCTGTTCCCGCTTTGCTTGACCACAACCACGAATTCCGTCAGTGTAATTCATCGCATAATGCAACACAGCAGGAATGATGCCCGAAGCACCGTTAGTAGGAGCAGTCACGATTCGACCGCCAAAAGCGTTCTCTTCATTGACAGCCAAAGCAATGAGGTTGACCCAGTCAAGAGCGTACTCAGGTGACTTCTGCGGATCTTCACTCACCAAATCTCGGTGCCACTGAGCTGCACGACAACGCACCTTCAGAGCACCCGGAAGGTAACCAATACGAGAGAGGGAAGAACCAACGCATTCACGCATTACTTGGTAAATATGCAAGATGCCTTCGCGGATTTCTTCTTCACTACGTACCGAAAGCTCATTCTGCATCTTCAAAGCAGCGATAGAGAGCCCCGATGAATTAGCCATATCCAGCAATTCTGCACCTGATCCGAAGGGGTAAGGCGGGTTTTCCAAGCTAGAACCGCCGGTAGCTTCTTCATTTTCTTCAATAATGAATCCGCCACCGATAGAGAAGTATGTGCGCTCAAGCAAGAGCTTCTCCCCTGACCATGCGGCAACCTTAATGCCGTTGGTATGACGGGGCAAAATCGTCAGTGGACGAAGCGTGATATCGGATTCTTTATAGGTAACGACTGGGCCATAAATCAACTTCTCAGTCGAAGCTGGAGCACCGCCAGCAAAATTCGCTGAGGCATAGCCTGCCAGGGGTAAAACACCATCTACCGAGTTATTGGCCATCAGCTGTTCAGCTTCGCCAATGTTAATTGTCTCAGGAACAAACCCCGCAAGACCCTTGATAGCTGCGCTCATGGTGCCGTGGCCAGCACCGGTAGCAGCCAACGAGCCATAGAGGTCAATATGAACCCGATCCACGCGATTAAAATTACCGCTATCAATAAGCTCCGAGATAAACCGGTTGGTGGCGCGCATGGGTCCAACGGTGTGAGACGACGACGGGCCAACACCGATTGAGAAGAGTTCGAACACCGAGATGTCATGCTCTAACGCCTCGGCTTTAATCTGTGCAGAACTAATATCCATACACTTTCCTTCCACCCTAAAAGTTATAAGTAAGCTCTATCCATACTAGGATTAGAGCACTTTGGCAGTTCAGCCCGAGCACATATGAAAGTACCCGGGCTGAACTGAAATATTTATTTACCTCTCACGAGAGGAAATACAGCACGAACTAAGATTCGCGCTTGTAGAAGGGCAAAGCGACAACGTCGAAAGGAGCCTTCTTGCCGCGAATATCAACGTCCACGGTAGTACCCAATTCTGAATGATCCCGGTTAACCAGAGCCATTGCAACGGGGTAACCCAACGTCGGTGAAGGAATACCGGAGGTCACCTCACCGATAACAGTTTCCCCATCTACCAGCTGGGCACCGCCACGAGCAGGACGCTTTGCCTGAGCCTTCAAGCCTACGAGGATACGCTCTGATTCGGTTTCCGCCAATTTTGCCAGAGCCTCACGACCCACAAAATCAGCTTTTTTCTTCTCCAAAGCGATTTCGACCAGGCGACCAAGACCGGACTCGAAAACCGAAATATCCTTGCCCAACTCGTTACCGTAAAGCGGCATACCTGCTTCAAGACGTAACGAGTCACGCGCTGCAAGACCTGCGGGCTTAATGCCGAATTCTTTACCAGCCTCAGCTGCAGCGTCCCAAATCTTTGCAGCTTCTGCGTTAGGAACGTAGATTTCAAATCCGTCTTCACCGGTGTAGCCGGTGCGAGCCAACAGTACTTCTACTCCCCCAAACTTCACCGGAAGAGAAGCGTAGTACTTCAGTTCCTTAATAGCTTCTGCATCTGAAGGATCCATTGCCAAAAGTATCTCTTCTGACTTCGGTCCCTGAACTGCCACCAAAGAAGTTTCAGCAGACTCATTCTTAAGCTCGACGTCGAACCCTTCAGTGCGTGCCTGGAAAGCTTCAAAGTCAGTTGCAACGTTAGAAGCGTTAGGCACTACCAAGAATTCTTCTTCACCCAGGCGGTAAGTAATCAAATCGTCAAGGATTTTGCCGTTCTCATCAACAAGAATCGAATACTTAGCTTTACCCACCTTGAGGATGCCCATGTTGGACACCAGGGTGTAGTCCAAATATGCAGCGGCATCAGGACCAGTAATGCGGAATTCGCCCATATGGGACAAATCGAATAGACCGGCAGCTGAACGAACAGCTTTGTGTTCTTCAACGTCGTTCTCATATTTCAAGGGCATATCCCAGCCGCCGAAATCAGTGAATGAAGCACCAAGAGCTTCGTGCTTTTCATAAAGGGAAGTTTTCTGCAGAGCCATGATGACTCTCCTTTCAAAGATGTATCAAATCAGTTGGAATCCCTCTGCGGTGAAAAATTCCACCTGATTCGATAAGTTCTCAGCTAAACAGCTATGAACCTTTAGCTAGCTTCGGTTACCTCAATATCAAATGCTTCCATCGGAGGGCATTCGCATACGAAGTTACGGTCACCGTTAGCACCGTCGATACGACCGATGGGAGTGAAGTACTTGTTGCGGTGCAACGAAGGTACGGGGAATGCAGCTTCGCTACGGGGGTACTTACGATCCCACTCGTCAGCAGAGACAACCTCAACGGTGTGAGGAGCATTGCGGAGCACCGAATCTTCTACGGAGATGTTGCCATCAGCTACATACTTGATTTCGTCAAAGATAGTGCTCATTGCGGTGATGAAGCGATCCAGTTCAGCCTTGCTTTCGGACTCAGTAGGCTCAACCATCAAGGTTCCCGGTACGGGGAATGCCAAGGTGGGTGCGTGAAAGCCGTAGTCCATCAGACGCTTGCAGACGTCTTCTGCAGTGACTCCAGACTGGGCGGTCAGCTCGCGCAAATCCAGAATGCATTCGTGAGCTACCAAACCGCCAGGACCGGTGTAGAGCACGGGGAACTTCTCGCCCAGCTCGCGGGCAATGTAGTTAGCATTCAAGATAGCGTATTCAGAAGCGCTCTTGAGACCTTCGGCACCGGACATCGCAATGTACATCCAGGTAATGGGCAGAACGCCTGCAGAACCAAACATTGCCTGAGAAATAGGCAACGGAGCACCTTCAAGCTTGCCCTCTTCATTTGCAAGGTAGCCATCGCCAGGCAGGTACTTCTCCAAGTGTGCGCCGACAGCAACAGGACCCACACCGGGACCACCGCCACCGTGAGGGATAGAGAAAGTCTTGTGCAGGTTCAGGTGGGAGACGTCGCCGCCGAACTGACCGGGCTGTGCAAGACCCATCTGCGCGTTGAGGTTAGCACCATCAACGTAGACCTGTCCGCCTGCTTCATGAACCAGCTTGCAGACCTCAACCACCTTGTCCTCAAATACACCGTGGGTTGAGGGGTAGGTAATCATGATGCCGGCAATCTTATCGCCGTACTTTTCAATCTTTGCTTTGAGATCCTCGACGTCAATGGAGCCATCTTCAGCGGTAGCAACACCAGCGACGTCCAGTCCAGCCAAAGCAGCCGATGCTGCGTTGGTGCCGTGAGCAGACATGGGGATGAGCACGATGCTGCGCTGGGTATCGCCGTTGTCCTCATGGTAGGCACGGATAGCGCGCAGACCAGCGTATTCGCCGGATGCACCCGAGTTAGGCTGCAATGAAATTGCATCGTAACCGGTGATGGCTACGAGCCAGTCCGAAAGCTCATCAATGAGTGACTTCCAGCCCTTGGTCTGATCGGCAGGTGCCAGCGGGTGAATGGTGGCGAACTCGGGCCAGGAGATGGGTTCCATCTCAGCAGCAGCGTTCAGCTTCATGGTGCAGGAGCCCAAAGGAATCATGGTGCGATCCAGCGCCAGGTCCTTATCAGAAAGCTGGCGCAGGTAGCGCATCATGGAAGTTTCTGAACGGTACAGGTGGAAGACAGGGTGCTGCATGTACTCATCAGTACGTAACAGGTCTGAAGCAATCTCATACTTGCCAGATTCTGGTAGCTTGCCGCCGAATGCTTCTACCAAAGCGGTCAATACGGTGTCATCATGGGATTCACCAACAGAGATTGAAATGCGATCGTCGTTGATCTTACGGATGTTGATACCAGCGTCTGAAGCCTTCTTTACATACTCATCTGCTTTACCGTCGACGTCGAAAGCTACGGTGTCGAAGAAGGATTCGTGAACAAGTTTCAAGCCGGCACCAGACAGAGCAACAGCTACGCGAGATGCGTTCTCGTGCAAAGTCTCAGCGATCTTCTTCAGACCTTCAGGGCCGTGGTAGACAGCGTAAGCACCTGCGGTAATTGCCAATAGTGCCTGAGCAGTACAAATGTTAGAAGTAGCCTTTTCGCGGCGGATGTGCTGCTCGCGAGTCTGCAGTGCCAGGCGGTAACCGGGGCGACCGGTGGCATCCTGAGAAACACCCACCAGGCGACCGGGCATATTGCGCTGCTGACCGCTATGAACAGCCATGTATGCAGCGTGAGGACCGCCGTACCACAGGGGCAGACCGAAGCGCTGGGTATTGCCGACGACGATGTCTGCACCCATCTCGCCCGGAGACTTCAGCAAGGTCAAAGCGAGCAAATCAGCGTTCACCGTGACCAAGGCATTGCGTTCTTTAGCTTCGTCAACCAACGGCTTAATATCGCGTACTTCGCCGTCGTGACCTGGGTAAGCCAGGATAATGCCGAAGAGGTCGCCCTCTGGCAGACCATCTGCAAAATCGGTGACCACAAAATCAATGCCCAAAGCTTCTGCGCGACCTCGCACAACAGACAGAGTCTGAGGCAGGCAACGGGAATCAATAGCGAATTTACCGTTCTTCACCTTGCGGTTAGAACGCTTCATCATGGTTGCAGCTTCAGCTACAGCGGTGGATTCATCCAGCAAAGAAGCGTTTGCAACCTCAAGGCCGGTCAATTCCATCACGGTGTTCTGGAAGTTCAACAAAGCTTCCAGACGACCCTGGGAAATTTCAGCCTGATAGGGAGTGTAAGAGGTGTACCAACCCGGTGCCTCTAGAATGTTGCGGCGTAGAACGGGCGGGGTAATAGCGTCATAATAACCAGCACCAATCATCTGTGCTTTGACGATATTTTGGCTAGCGTATCCAGCTAGCTTTTCCTGAGCATCTCGCTCTGAAAGAGCTTCAGGTAGGTTCAGCGCACTATCTATGCGGATAGAAGAGGGCACTACAGCGTCTACCAAATCGCCCAAAGAATCATAGCCAACGGTGCTCAGCATCGATTCAAGGTCGGTATCGCGGGGACCAAGATGACGGTCGATAAATGACATACGAAATACTCCTTGTCAGTTCCAGCTCACGGATGAACTAGAGACCTCCCCACTCTGTTTTTTACCTGCGAGTTTTACCTTCAGCGTCTGCGCATGCACGCTATACACCAAAGTTTGCTCCTACGGTGGAGAATGGGTTCTCCTTTTCAGAGTTACCTAACCAAGCGGTACGGGTGCCTGAGAGTTTCCCGGGGAGGTTTTGCTCCTTCGGCGCCGCAAGCTGTGCTTCTTTGCTAGCTCGACGGACTCTTCCGAATGGTATAGCGGTAGTTTATGAACACTATAAAGTTTGCCATATCACACGCAAAATACGCCATACGATGTTCTGAATCGTATGGCGTATTTGCTAGAAGCTAATTTAGAAGTTGCTTGTTATTTCTTTGGTTTTCCGCCATTTCTAATGGCGAAGGAGATGCCGAGCGAAACTAATGCCGCCACCATCAGAGCAATCTGTGCCCAGAAGTAGTGACCGTTTGCTCCATATACTGCGCCCATCACCAGTGGAGGGAAGTAACCGCCCAGACCACCCGCAGCGGAGACGAGACCGCCAACAGTTCCAGTTTCTGCCGGAGTAGTAGCTCGCCCTACCCAGCCGAAAACGGTGCCGGTTCCAAATCCGATGAAGATAGCCATCAAAATGAAGAGGGTGTAATACATCGCAGGCGATTCAAACTGAAGAGCAATCAGCACCGAGAGTGCCGCAATCGCCAAGAACATGACGATAGTTACCGGGCGGGGTCCGACCTTATCAGCTGCCATGCCACCAAAGGGGCGAGCAATCACAGCGCACGTAGCAAACAGAGCCGCAAAGGTTCCTGCCTGAACCGCCTCAAAGTTGTAGACGTTACCCATGTATGTGGGCAAGTAATTGGAGAAAGCAACAAAAGCGCCGAAGACTACAGCGTAGATAAAGCACAGCTGCCAGGTGGTTATCTTCTTTGTAGCAGCCATAATTTTAGGCATCATCGGTTCGGGCACGCGCCCTGCAGTCTTCGGAGAGTCCTTCATTACGAACCACACGATGACTGCATAAGACAGAGCGATGCACGCAATGATGACGTGGGTGGGGAAATATCCAAAAGCCTTCAACATACGAGGATTGAAGAACGCCGCTACAGCGGTGCCAATCATACCCATGCCGAAAATACCGGTGGCTAGTCCCTTACGGTGCGGCTCATACCAGGACGCCGCGAAGGGAATACCCACAGCAAAGATAGAACCACCAATACCCAGGAAGAAGGCTACAACCAGCAGCAAGGGGAAGCTGGTAGTGAAAGCGCCCACCAAGCCCACGACGAGCACCATAGCAGCGGTGAGAGTCAATAGAGCGGTAAACATAACCCTGCCACCAAAGCGGTCAGTCATCGCGCCCACCGGAATACGAGCAACCGCGCCCACAATAACCGGCATAGCAATGAGCAAACTCAACTGCCCAGGAGTGAGATGAAAGGCTTCCTTGTAGTAAGACTTTGCCAGTGGACCAATCATGGTCCAGCCCCAGAAACCAATCAACGAAGCTAGGGTAGCCATGATGACATTCTTAAGCTGACCCTTCAGTTGTGGATCGCGTTCCACAGTCGTAGTACTCATCTTTTCCTCATTTGTTGATGTGTGTGAAGGAGCCTGCCTTACATCTTCGCTAGCTCCTTAGAAATATCTATTTCAGATTGCTACTGTTATCAGATGTTCCCACCGGATCCCAGCCGCGGCGTCGTCCGACCTTTTCTCCCCCGCGTGAGCGGTACACAATATAGGGGCGGAAAAGGTAGTGAATCGGCGCGGTAAAAGCGTGAACCAGGCGAGTGAATGGCCACAGCGCAAAGAGAGCAAAAGCCAATAAGATATGCATTTTGAAGGTGAATGGAATGTCCCGCATCAAACCCACTTCGGGCTGGAACAAGAATAGCGAGCGGAACCAAGGAGAGATATCTGCTCGATAGTTATGCCCGTGATGGCCCTGCATCGCACTGAAAATTGTGACTCCGATACCGAACACAATCACAGCCATCAAAGACACGTACATAATCTTGTCGCTGATAGTAGTCGCCGCAAAAACAGACTTATTAGTACGACGGCGGAAGATCATCACTATCAGCCCGAACAGAACCGCCAAACCAAACGGGATGCCCATGATGAGTGCACCCGCGTGGTACATCTCATCGGTAATCCCCAGAGCCGCAGTCCAGCTCGCAGGAATCATCAGACCTACAATGTGACCGCCTAAAACACCGACCAAACCATAGTGAAAAAGTGGAGACGCAATTTTAAGAATCTTTGACTCATAGAACTGCGAAGACCTGGTGGTCCACCCAAACTGGTCGTATTTGTAACGCCAGATGGTGCCGCCAATAAGAATGACAATCACCATGTAGGGCAAGACACCCCAGAGGAAAGTATCAAGGATATTCATCGGTGAGCTCCTGACTGAGGTTGAAGAAGGGGAAGAAGACGAGGATCTGAGGCGCCCAAACCCACCTGCTCGGTGGGAGGTCCAAATCCTGCCAATTTTTGAATGTGTTGTACGTCTTCAGGAGATTCCCCCGGCAATGTCGCGCAGATACATTCCACCAATCCGTGAAACGCCAACTTGTCATCGCGTAAAGCCAAACGAAGTAACTCCAGAGACGGCCGGTATGCCTGAAGCGCCGCGCGTCCTGACTTACGGTCAATCAGTGCTGCAAACTCTAGGACTAACGGCAGATAGTCGGGCAGCTCACCGTGTAAATCGGTGACCATTCCCGAATCGCGGTACATCTTTTTGAACCGGCCCAAAGCCTCACCCCGACGACGGGTATCGCCCTCGGTCCAGTAGGAAAGGTGTAGCGCGTGGCGGCGGGATAGATCATATTCCTGCACGTATTCGGCAGCAATTTTTTCTAATGGTGCCGACGCATACCAATCACGAATCTGCTCTACTGCCTCTACGAAAGCGGGGTTATCGATACGGTGAGCCAGTTCCAATAGCTCTGGAATGGTCTGCCGAATCTCCTCAGACGGGTAGCGGAAGAGCACTGAAGATACCTGGTAAATTACCGCATCTTCTTCAGCGCCGCTCCCCCAATCCATGTCAAAAGGATCCCCGCTGGAGGGGCGGACAGGCTCCGCTTCATCCCCCGACTTTCCCAGCAGTTTTGAAAAGAAACCAGCCACTATTTCGCCCTCGTTGAGCCGGCGGTGTTAGGGAACATCGCATCGGGGCGGCCGTTTCCGTCCCACATGAAGATATTGACCTTGCCGTCTGCACGTGCAGTGTTGGCGTAGGAGCCAGCTGATACAGGGTTGGGGCGAGCGCCGGTGCCGCTAAATGCGTCATCATAGAGCATTCCTGGACCGCCGTCGCCCTCCAGAGAGCAACCAATTTCTTCGAGGTTATGAGCATCTTCCATATGTGCACGAGGAATCACGTAGCGCTCGTTGTACTTAGAAATAGCCATAAGCCTGTACATCTCATAGATTTGCTCGCCGGTCATGCCCACTGCCTCAGCAATTTCTTCTTTGCCGACGCCGCCGAGGGTGATATCTCGCATGTAAGCACGCATTGCTGCGAGCTTTTTGAGGACATCCACCACGATCTTGGTATCACCAGCAGTAAAGAGCTCTGCGAGGTACTCCACCGGAATGCGGAGAGAGTCGATAGCGCCGAAGAGGTTTTCCTGGGACTCAGCATCGTGACCCTGCTCTTTGAGAAGGTCAATGATCGGTGAAAGCGGCGGAACGTACCAGACCATGGGCATGGTGCGGTATTCGGGATGAAGGGGAAGGGCAATCTTCCATTCCTTCGCCAGCTTGTAGACCGGTGACTTCTGCGCCGCTTCAATCCACGACTGCTGGATGCCCTGCTTCTTCGCTTCGCGAATCACTTCAGGGTCAAACGGGTCGAGCATAATATCTAACTGCGCTTCGTAAAGATCTTGATCGTTCTCGACCGAAGCAGCCTCTGTCACGCGATCGGCGTCGTACAGGAAAATACCGATGTAGCGCATACGCCCCACGCAGGTTTCTGCACAAACGGTGGGGATACCGTGCTCTAAGCGGGGGTAGCAGAAAGTACATTTTTCTGCTTTACCGCTCTTGTGGTTGAAGTAAATCTTCTTGTAGGGGCAGCCTGTAATGCACTGACGCCAGCCGCGGCAACGATCCTGATCAACCAGCACAATGCCGTCTTCGGTGCGCTTATAAATCGCACCCGAGGGGCACGACGCCATGCAGGAAGGGTTCAAGCAGTGCTCACAGATACGCGGCAGGTAGAACATGAAGGTCTGTTCAAATTCAAATTTGATTTTTTCTTCAGATTCCTGGCGAATCTTCTGCACGATGGGGTCTTCGTTACCGGTGACGTAAGTACCGCCAAGGTCATCGTCCCAGTTAGCAGACCAGTCAATAGCGGTGTCCTCACCGGTAATCAGAGACTTAGGCTTAGCGACCGGAAAATCATCACCCAAAGGTGCCGAAATCAGATTCTGGTAGTCATAGGTCCAGGGCTCATAATAGTCGGTCATCTGAGGCTGAATGGGTGAAGCAAAAATGGTGAAAAGCTTCTTGAAACGGTTACCCGCCTTCAGCTCCAGGCGCCCCTTCTTATTAAGAGTCCACCCGCCCTTCCACTTTTCTTGGTCTTCATAACGCTTGGGGTAACCCAAACCCGGGCGGGTTTCCACGTTATTGAACCAGACGTATTCAGTACCGGCGCGGTTTGTCCATGCCTGCTTACAGGTCACGGAACAGGTGTGGCAACCCAGGCACTTATCCAGTGCCATAATCATTGATACTTGAGCCATTACTCGCATTAGTAGGTGACCTCCTGGTTGCGGCGACGGATAACAGAGACGATGTCTCTCTGGTTACCAGTGGGACCGAGGTAGTTGAAAGCGTATGCCTGGTGAGCGTAACCACCAATGAGGTGGGTGGGCTTAACCAAGATACGGGTGACGGAGTTGTGGATACCGCCACGCTTGCCGGTTGCTTCTGACTTAGGAATATCCACCAGACGTTCTTGGGCGTGGTGAACATAGACGACGCCGGTGGGCAGACGGTGCGAAACAATCGCGCGTCCCACGAAAACGCCGTTATCGTTCACGCACTCGATCCAGTCGTTATCCTTGACACCAATCTTGGCGGCATCGTCGGGGTTCAGCCAGGCATGAGAACCACCGCGTGAGAGCGCCAGCATGTAGAGGTTATCGTGGTAGGACGAGTGAATAGACCACTTGTTGTGAGGCGTCATGTAGCGCACCGCGATAGTGACCTCATCCTGCTGCTCCCCCAGCTTGGGTTGGTTGAAGAGCTGGTTCATGTCCAACGGCGGGCGGTAGGTAGGCATCTGCTCACCCATTTCGCTCATCCAGTCGTGGTCCAAGAAAAAGTGCATACGACCGGTGAGGGTGTGGAAGGGTTTCAACTGCTCGGTATTGAGCGTGAACGGCGCATAGCGACGTCCGCCAGTTTCCGAACCAGACCACTCGGGCGAAGTGAACACGGGGCAGGGGCGATCCTGGGTGTCCTTGAAGGTAATGCGTTTTTCCTCATTGCCTTCAGCCAGGTGCACGAACTTCTTGCCCACGCGCTTCTCTAACTCTTTGAAGGCCTTGATAGCTACGGGACCGTTTGAGGTGCCTGATAGCGCAAGGATGGTATCGCAGAGCTTGGAATCGGTGTCGATCGCTGGGCGACCTGCCCCCTTACCCGAATCCATCACACCGTTCTCCTCGGCGAGCTTTGCCAGCTCGTCGTTGACGTCAACGGTGATCGCCTTAGTCGTCGTACCTAAGGAAGAGAGCAAGGGGCCGACCGAGGTGTACATCTCGTAGAGAGCAGGGTAATCGCGTTCGACCATCGCAAAGATGGGCATGTTCTTACCTGGCACACCCTTCTTACCCTCGTTCTTCCAATCACAGGAGTGACCACCGGGCTGAGCAATCTGCCCTGGGGTGTCATGTTGCAACGGAACAGAGACCAAATCCTTTTGCGCCGGCAGATGCTTCTTGGACAGCTGCGAGAAGACCCATGCCAATTCCTTGAAAATCTGGTGGTCAGTCTTGGTCTCCCACGGCGGATCAATAGCCGGAGTGAAAGCGTGGATGTAGGGGTGCATATCGGTGGAGGAAATATCGAATTTCTCATACCAGGTAGCGGCAGGGAACACGATATCCGAGGACAGCGTAGAGGAGGTCATGCGAAAATCCGCGGTGACCAACAAGTCCAGCTTGCCCTGAGGCGCCTCGTCGTACCATTTAACCTCGCGCGGTTTGCTTTCTACGGTGTCTTTACCCATCACCGAGTTGTGGGTACCCAGCAGGTGCTTGAGGAAGTACTCTTCGCCCTTCGCGGAGGAGCCCAGCAAGTTATTACGCCAGAGCATGAGGGTACGGGGCCAGTTCACAGGATTGTCGATATCTTCTACCGAGAACTGCAAGCTACCCTCGTTGAGACGATCTGCTACATATGCAGCAGGAGTGTCTGCGGCACCGGATTCAACGGCAGCAGCTGCTTCCTGTGCCAACTGGGTGGGATTTTCATTGAACTGCGGATACATAGGCATCCACCCCATACGGGTAGTACGCGCCACGATATCTGCCGTATGAACGCCCTTCAGCTCACCCTTAGCTAGCGGAGACTGAATTGAATCGGAAGAGTAACCGTCTTGACGCCACTGGTCAGTATGCATGTACCAGAACGAAGTACCTGCCTGAGTGCGAGGAGGGCGGACCCAGTCCAAAGCATTTGCCATATGTGCCCAGCCGGTAATGGGGCGAGCTTTTTCCTGCCCCACGTAGTGAGCCCAACCGCCACCATTGCGACCTTCACAACCGCACATCTGCAACAGTGCCAAAATCGCACGGTAGGTAGCGTCGCCGTGGTACCACTGGCAGATACCTGCACCCATGATAATCATGGTGCGACCGCCTGAATCAATCGAGTTCTGAGCGAATTCACGCGCCACACGAATGACAGCTTCTGCAGGAACAGAAGTAATTTCCTCCTGCCAGGCAGGAGTGTACTGAGTTTCGAGATCCTCGAAATCACGGGCAAACTGCCCCGGCAAATGGAGTTGCGGGCGAGCCACACCGTACTGAGCCAAAATCAGGTCAAATACGGTGCAAACTTCCATCCCCTCCACCAAAATGGTGGGAACACCACGAGAAATCACATGTCCGGCACCATTGGGGGTATCAAAGGCAGGCATCTTGATTTCAGCTACGCCCGTTGCACCCCCGGGAATATCAGCTACTGACAGAGCAGGCTTAATCCCGTCAAGATCAAGATTCCATTTGCCCATGTCTTCAGCGTTATAGCGGTGACCCAAAGTGCCGTTAGGAACGATTACTTCGCCCGTCGCGCGGTCAAGAAGAGCCGTCTTGAAATCAGAATCTGCCATCGAAGCACCCTGTGCCAAATCGGCAGCTTTCACAAACTTATGAGGCACCTTGATGCCGTCTTCACGGGTTTCCAGTCGAATAAGGAAGGGGAAATCAGTAAAGGTAGTGGTGTAATCCTCAAAGAATTCCACCCGCTGGTCTACAAAGTTCTCTTTGAGAATGACATGACCCATCGCCATCGCCAAAGCAGCATCAGTACCGGGCTGAGCAGGTAGCCATTCATCGGCAAATTTAGTGTTATCAGCGTAGTCAGGGGAAACAGAGACAACCTTGGTTCCGCGATAACGAACTTCAGCAACCCAGTGAGCGTCAGGAGTACGAGTGACGGGGATGTTGGAACCCCACATCATCAGGTAGGTGGCATCCCACCAGTCACCCGATTCACGAACGTCAGTCTGGTCGCCAAAGACCTGAGGGGATGCCACCGGAAGGTCAGCATACCAGTCATAGAAAGAAGTCATGACGCCGCCGAGCAACTCGATATAACGAGCGCCCGAGGCATGCGATGCCATAGATTTAGCAGGAATAGGTGAGAAACCGATGTTGCGGTCGGGACCATATTCCTGAATGGTATGAATCTGTGCCGATGCCACCATTTCGAGGGCTTCGGTCCAAGTTCCGCGCACCAGACCACCCTTACCGCGAGCTTTTACGTAGCGCTCGCGTTTGGCGGGGTCAGTGACGATAGATTTCCATGCCAACACAGGATCGCCGTTATGGATGGCTTTAGCTTCGCGGTACATCTCCAAGAGAGGCCCGCGAATGTAGGGGTACTTCACACGAGAAGGTGAATAGGTGTACCAGGAGAAAGAAGCACCACGGGGGCAACCACGGGGTTCATACTCTGGGCGATCAGGCCCGACGGTGGGGTAATCGGTTGCCTGAGCTTCCCAGGTAATAACACCGTCCTTGACGAAGACTTGCCAGGAGCAGGAACCGGTGCAGTTCACACCGTGGGTGGAGCGCACAACTTTGTCGTAGCTCCAACGGTCACGATAGAAAACGTCGCCGCGGCGCCCGCCTTCACGAAAAACTGCGCGTCCGTCGTCAGATTCGTCCCATTTGGAGAAGAATTTGCCGAATTTGAGGAGTTGGTCCGAAAAGGGGCCGTCGACTTTCGCCCCGGAGGGGGTACTGCGCCCCCTGGTGTTAGTTGTCTCAGTCATACCTCAATCGTACGAAGATTTAGGTATGAAAAATACCAAATAAAAATTTGCGCTAATTATGGCTTTCATTAGGAAAGAATCTTTGCTTTAGATATTTATATTTTCTGATTCAACCATTGAGCAAGACCACCAGCAATATTAAATGCCCGTTTTGCACCGTGATTTCGAAAGATTTCCGCCGCCGCAGAGGATCGTGGTCCACCTGAACAGAAAAAACCAAAAAGCGCAGTTTCTCCGCCAAAATGCGCAGAAATATAAGCCGTGAGAGTACCCTCTTGCTCCATTTTCTGGAGCTGTGCAAAAGGCAAATTAGTAGAGCCCGGCACTGTCAATGCCAGATACTCCGCACGTTCTCGAACATCAATGAGGAAAGCCTTTTCAGTATTTTTTTCGCGCTCAAATTCTTCCCATGAAAGCTCATCTAAGGGCAAGTTACCGGCCTTCTGGGGAGAAGAAACCGAATTATGACGGTTTATTAAGTTTGGCTCTTTTTTACCCTTACCCTGTTCTGACTTATCCGAATGTGGCTCCTGCGCTTCCTCATTCTGTGCTAGAAGAGGTATATATTCCCAGCGTCCTTCGAGCCCAGAATAGTAGCCCACCTGCCCTATCAGAGGGTTTCCGATTTCGGCAAGAATCTTCAGGGCTTCCATCGCCATAGATGTGCCCACTACACCCGCCAGCGCACCGATGACGCCCGCCGTCGAGCACGTGGGGACAGTTCCAGGAGCAGGTTGAACAGGATAGAGATCTTCATAGACCGGCCCATGACCCTGCCAAAACACGCTCATCTGTGCGTCAAAACCTAAAATCGCCGCCCAGATGTGCGCTATTCCTGCCCGTGCGCAAGCGCGAGATGCGATATAGCGGGTTTCAAAATTATCGCTGCCGTCAAGCACAACCGATGCGCCAGCAAACAGTACATCAACGTTCTCTTCCGTCAGGCGTTTCTCTACTGTTCGCACCGTGATAAACGGGTTCAGCGAGCGCAAAGAGTCCGCTGCGGACTGAGCTTTGGAGTTTTCGACCCGCGAGAACGTATGTATCACTTGCCGGTGCAGGTTGGAAACTTCCACTGCATCGTCGTCAATAATGGTGATAGTGCCTACCCCGGCTCCTGCCAGATAGAGCAAGACCGGCGCGCCCAATCCTCCCGCGCCAATTACCACTGCATGAGAATTTTTCAGCTTTTTCTGCCCTTCCAGTCCGAGTTCGGGCAGAATCATTTGACGGCCGTAGAGCTTATATTCGCTCGGTGAAAAATTCTCGTGCATATTTGCCTAGTTTTGGGTTGAAGACGCCGTGTTGGTGTCGATACCGACCCATTCGACGGAGCCGTCCACCAGTTCTTGTTCTTTCCAGATGGGTACTTCTGCTTTGATCCGATCTGCTGCGTTCTGGCACGCGGCAAAAGCTTGCCCGCGATGAGCCGCCGCTGCTAAGACGGTCAGTGCAGATTCGCCAATCTTTATAGGCCCCACGCGGTGTACCGCCCAGAGCCGAACGCCATCGATTTCCTCAGCGACGCTTTGCACTGTGCGTGCTATGAATTCGCGAGCTTGGGGGTGGGCAGAGTAGGAAAGCCCGGCAACAGCTGCGCCGTGGTCGTGATTGCGCACTATGCCGTCGAAAATGACCAGCGCACCCATTTGGTCAGTCATTACGTGCATTTTCGCAGAGGCGAGGAGGGGTTCCAAGGGCGATTCGGTGATATCGGTGTGCAGAACCAGCGATTCAGAAGGTTCCAGCGCATCGGTGGAGTGAAGGTTAGTGGTCATGGTAATCCTTAAGCTGTCGGCAGATGTGTTCAATGATGGGGTCCAAGACCGCGCAGCCGTCTTTCACTCCCCCTTGTGAACCCGGCAGAGTCATCACAAAGGTTCGGCCAATGACGCCGGCAACCCCCCTGCTCAGTACAGCGGCGGGTGTGCTTTCCATACCCTTTTGCCAGAAGGCATGCATAATTCCCGGGATTTCTTTGTCCAGGTGCGGCCGGACAGCTTCTACCGTTTGATCATCGGTGTTCAATCCCGTTCCGCCTGAGAGCAGAAGGAGGGTCGGCAGATTTCCCTGTTCCACCAAGTCAGCAAAGTGTTCAACGATTTGGCTATCTGCAATCACGGTCGCATCGGGTGTTTCAAAACCTTGCGAGCGCAACCAGTCCACCGCGATTGGTCCTGATTTATCTTCGTAGATTCCTTTGGACGCTCGGGTGGAGCAGACGATGACCAGTCCGCTACGATTTTCTGGCATGTCGTACGATTCGTCTTTCATTGAAAGCTCCCCTCTCAGGGGTCGATGGTGTTTCGCCGGGTCGGGTTCTATGACTGGGGTTTGTTCTGTATGGACCAGTCCCCTGATTTGCCTCCGGATTTTTCCAGTACTCGAATATCGGTAATCACGGCGAATTTATCTACTGCTTTAATCATGTCGAACACGGTGAGTGCCGCTGTGGATACTGCAGTGAGTGCTTCCATCTCAACCCCGGTCACTCCGCGCGTCTTAACGGATGCTTCGATGCGCACCCCATTTTCTAGTCGCTCAAAATCAACGGTGATTTTGCCCAGTGGGAGGGGATGGCACAGGGGAATGATATCTGGGGTGTGTTTGGCACCGAGGATTCCGGCTACCCGGGCTACGGGCAAAGCATCGCCCTTGGGAAGGTCGGCATCAAAGATTTGTTCGACGACGTCGGGGCGGGTGAGCACCGTAGCTTCGGCGAGCGCGATCCGGGTGGTCACTGATTTTTCGGTGACATCAACCATGTGCGCTGAACCGTCTTCTCTCACGTGGGTGAGGTGGTCTGATTCTGCCAAAGTTTGCTCCTACATCGTTTCGATTGTTGAAAGGGGGTACCACCGCAGAATATCACCGTTGGTGTAGTGCTTGTTCGGTTCTATCTCTACTAGCGCATTTGCTTGGGCGGCGCGGTGCAGAAGATGCGATCCGGTTTGTGGGTCTGGTTCAATCAGCCATTCTGCGGTGGCGTTGGATTCTGATGACGCGCGGGTGATGGTGGCGCGGCGGTATTGGGTTTTGCCGGCTAAACCTTCGAGGGGTTCCGCGGTTTGTAGTTTGCCCAGATGGGTGCCGGTATAGTACCAGGAGGTATTGAGGTGGGGTCTGAGGAACATGCGGTAGGAGATGAGGGTGCTGACGGGGTTGCCGGGAAATGCCAGCCAGAGGATGTTCTCTGAGCTACCTCGATGCGCTAGTTCCATGATTCCTTGAGGGCCGCCCGGTTGCTGGCTGACGTGGCCGAACCATAATTTTTGGACAGTAAGTTCGGTGGGATTCTCCATGAGCAGGTGAATCGCGTTCTTGATGACTTCGAATTTTCCGTGGCTAATGCCGCCGGAGGAGATGATCAGATGCGGGGAGAATTCATGGATAGCTTGGTCCAGATGATGAATGAGCTTCTGAGGATCATCTTGGATATGCAGATGCTTGCTGATGGCAGAGTCTTCTGCAAGAAGCTGTATGAGCATGGGCCCATTGGCGTCGCGGATGTGGGAAGGTGCGGGGGTATCGTTAGCCGCTACTTCATCGCCGCCGGTTACCACTAGCACACGCCGTGCGCCCTGAACCGTGACTTCCTTGATACCTTGAGCAGCTAGAGCGCCCACAAGTACAGCAGAAATTTTCTCCCCGGCGCGAGCGAGAATCTCCCCGACTTTGATGTCCTCTCCCGGCTGACGCACAAACTGCCCCGGTTGTGTCGTCGGTATATAGACCTCGCTCTGAAAAGCTGCGAAGCTTCCGTCCTTTTCCCCTTGCGGTTCACATTTTTCTTCGGGGACGACGGCGCTCAACCCAGCGGGCACTTCTGCGCCGGTCATAATCGGGTAGGCGATGCCGTCTTCGGGCACAAAGTTTTTGAGGCTTGCTCCCGCTGCAATATCTGCCCCCACGGTGAAGATGCGTGAGGTACTCACGGCAGCATGGGCGGTGAGGGCATAACCGTCCATCTGGGAATTAGGAAATGCCGGGACGTTCTCGGGAGCAAGAATATCTTCGGTTAAAACCCGCCCGTTTGCTTGTGCCAGGGCAACGCGTTCAGGTTCGGGGTCAGGGAGCTGCTGAAAGCGCTCGCGCACCAATGTTTGGTAGTTCTTTGGCGTGAGTGAATGTTCTTTCGAGAAGGTTGTGGTCAACGCGCACCTCGTAAACGTTGTAGGGCAATGAGTAAAAGAGCTAGTCCGAGAATGATGAGATACAGGCTAATGAGCATCAGTGAAGATCCCAGCGCCTCGGGCATCAAGTTTGAGCTGAGCATCAGCTCGATGTTGAGGGGAATCGTACGGGTCTTTTCAGCGATATTTCCTGCGAAGGTGACGGTCGCACCGTACTCCCCCAGAGCTCGGGCAAATGCCAACAGAAATGCAGTGGCAAGACCGGGATAGGACAGGGGTAGTAGCACTTTGCGGGTAATCTCCCACGGAGTAGCGCCTTCTACATACGCCAGTTCTTCAAATTCCCGTGGAATGGTACGCAAAGTGGTAACCGCCGTCGCAACGAAAAAGGGCAAACCCACAAATATCTGAGTCAGCACGACGGCGAACGGAGTGAAAGGAATTGAAACCCCAACCTCGTTGAGCCACTGCCCTATCAGCCCCCGGCGGCCCCAGAAAAAGGTCAGCGCCAAACCAGAGACAACTGGTGAGAGTATGACCGGCGTATAGAGAAAAGCGTAGAGAACCATACTTAGTTTTTTCCACCGCGTACGATCCAGCACCTGGGTAAAAATTAGCGAAAGGGGCAGACCGAGCACACCGCAAACCGCCGTAGAGATCAGTGCCGTGAGTACAGAGAGTCGAGTAGCTGCAAGTGCATCGGGGTGAGACAGTAGTTGCGCAGTATCTTTCCAGGGGATATGGAATGCCAGACCAGCTAAAGGACCAAGAATTACAAAGACGCCAATGGAGGCAGGAAGAGCAAAAACCCACGGGGCCGAACGAAAGGCAGTGTGCTTTTTCATCGGTCTCCGTGGGTTGCGTAGTATCTTCAGAAGTCTAGAAGTTCTATTCTACTTTTGCTGAGGCTACTTTGCAGAACCAAAGTCATACTGGCTCATAATCTTTTGAGCTTCCTCCCCGCTCAGCCAGGTGGCAAAGTCAGAAGCTACTGAGTTCTGTTTCCCCAGGTTGGTAAGAGCCATGGGATAGACATTGTCCTCTAAACCAGGAAGATTAATCACCGTGATGTCCTGGTCTTTTTTCAGGTAAGCAGCGTCGGTAGAGTAAATAAATCCAGCGTCTACCGCGCCACTGGCTACTTTGGTAGAAACGTCAGATACGTTCTTCTCTTCCGTAGCATTGCCCAGTTCTACATGTTGGTTGTCTAGCTCCTGATGAGCGAGGTTGCCGCAGGGCACCTCAGCGGCGCAAATTGCGGTGGTCACCGAGTCTGAGGCGAGATCTTTAACAGCAGAAATCTTGCCGGGGTTCCCTGCTGAGGTAGCCAGGACCAGGCGGTTCGTTGCAATAACCCTAGGTTCAGATTCTTTGAGGTCTTCTATCGATGTACGGGCGCCGTCCATCGTTTTTTGATCTGCGGTAATGAGCACATCAGGGCTAGCACCCTGCTGCATCTGCTGTACCAACTTCGAAGACCCTGCAAAGTTGAAAGAGACGTCCACTCCAGGATGCTCTTTCTCATACGCTTTCTCTAGTTCAGCACCGGCAGAATTGAGGGAAGCTGCGGCAAATACTTCTACGGTTCCACCTTCCTGAGAAGGAGAAGAACTTGAGCTGGCAGTATCAGAGTTAGCCCCGCATCCAGCTAAGGAAACGGTAGAAATAACACCTGCACTGAGTAAAGTTTTTTTGATATGAGAGTGTACTCCCACAGGGTAACCGCCTATTCAGCCCAAAACGAGAATATGGTTATCGAAGGTTTTTCCGACTAATGTAAATATAACCGTTTTGATACCAAATTTGTGAAGAGAGGTAACAATTGGCATTGAAGTTTAGCCCCGATGCGAATTCCGCCGGTGCTAGCGAAAAGCCTGCGACTTCTGGATCTGGCACCCTAATTGCCGGCACCACCTTACCCATTGTGTCCCAGCATGAGTCGACCATGCCCTCTGAGCTCAAAAAGTCTGGCCCCCTCGTTGATCAGTGGGGGCGCAACGCCACTGATCTGCGCATTTCCCTCACCGATAAATGCAACTTGCGCTGCCAATACTGCATGCCCGCCGAAGGTCTCGATTGGTTGCCCAACAACCGGCTACTCACCGCCGAAGAAATCGTGCGCCTGGCTCGCATTGGAATTGAAGAACTAGGCGTAGAAGAGATTCGCTTTACCGGCGGCGAGCCTTTGTTGCGGAAAGAACTTCCCGATATTCTCCGGGACATCCACCACGCCCACCCTGAAATTCCTCTGTCGATAACCACCAACGGCATGGGGTTAGAAAAACACGCGGATAAGCTCAAAGCCGCAGGGCTGAAACGCATCAACGTTTCCTTAGATTCCATTTGCCCCGAAACCTTTGCCGAGCTGACCCGCCGTGACCGGCTCTCCGACGTCCTCAAAGGCGTGGACTACGCAGCATCCATCGGGCTCAACCCCGTCAAAATCAATGCGGTACTGATGCCCGGTATTAATGACGGCGAAGCAGCGGATCTGTTGGAATGGGCAGTGACCAAGGGGTATCAGCTGCGCTTCATTGAGCAAATGCCCATCGACGCCGACAACCGCTGGACGCGCGAAGGCACCATCACCGCCGCCGAGATTCGCGAAAAACTCTCTGAAAAATTTGTGCTACATCAAGAGCCCGGACCCCGCGGCTCTGCCCCTGCTGCTCTGTGGGATGTCTACCCCTTAGGTACCCAAGAATTTGACCCCGCGAAGGCACTGGGCAAAGTAGGGATTATCGCTTCAGTGACCGAGCCCTTCTGCTCCACCTGTACCCGCACCCGACTGACCGCAGACGGTAAAGTCCGCTCTTGCCTTTTCTCGCAAACTGAAACAGACCTCATGGAGATTTTGCGTTCCGATGCCACCGACCAGGAAGTGGCAGTGCGCTGGCGAGAGGCAATGTGGGAGAAACCTGCAGCCCACGGTGCCAACAATGCGGGCTTCGAAACGCAAGAATTTGTACAACCCAGCCGTTCTATGAGTGCCATCGGAGGCTAACGCATGATTACCGTTCATTTTTTTGCCGCGGCGCGCGCAGCAGCCGGGCAAAGCAACCAATCTATTATTCCCGCAGAAATATCTTCTGACCAGCCCACGGTGGGTGAAATCGTCGCTTACCTCGGCAATACCCATTCAGGGCGTACACCTTCGGGCATGAGCCTGGGCCAGGTACTGGAACAGTGCTCTTTTCTGGTGAACGGCGCTCGCGCTGATCTGGATGTGAAGGTGCCCGACGGCGTCCGCCTAGATGTTCTACCTCCCTTTGCCGGCGGTTAAGCTCCATGAAAAACTCTTATCCTGAGTATGCAGCGATTGTGGTCGCTGGTGGTCGTTCTTCACGCTTGGGAGGAACTCCTAAGGCATCGCTCTCCAACGGTTCGAAAACACTTTTAGCATCCTCCCTACAGGCGGTTGCAACCGCACGGCAACGTGTGGTGGTAGGTCCAAGCGATTTACCCGTACCCGCCGATGTTAAACTCACCCGAGAAGACCCGCCCTTTTCCGGGCCTGCCGCTGCAATCACAGCGGGGGTACGAGCGCTACCGCCATCCTGCGAGTGGACCTGCGTCATCGCCGTCGATATGCCCCGCATAGCAGAAGCTATCGATGCTTTATTGGAAGTAACTCGTCAGGCTCCGGCAGATATCGAAGGGTTCTTCGGCGTCTCGGGAGAAATCGCGCAGCCGCTGGTAGGTATTTACCGCACGGAGAATCTCCGGCGGGTCTTCGATACTGATACCGCTCACCAATCGGTACGACGCTTTTTGCGTCAGCTTAACCTTCAGGCGGTACCCTTGGACGGCGGAGTAACCGACGACGTCGATACTTGGGAAAGCGCCCACGCCACCGGGTTTGACTCCCCGCAGTGGAACTAAACAAAAACTTGTGAAATTTACGAATGTTGCCGTACAAGGGCACCAAACTATATTGCACCATCAAAAGGAACAGAATATGCACCATACCCGCTGGGAAGATGCCGTTTCCCTCATGCACCAGCGTGGCACTCGCGCCGCTCAAATTCATGAACGGGTCGGTCTTGCTGACGCCATCGGACGAATCCTTGCAGAGGATGTGTACACTTTAGTCCCCCTGCCTCATTACAATTCTTCCGCTATGGACGGTTATGCAGTGTGCGGTTCTGGGCCTTGGATACTGAAGGATGCCGAGGAGCCGTCCGCCCATGAGAATCGCCATCGTCGGACGGTAGATTTACAGGACGGCGAAGCTGCCACGATCCTTACCGGCGGGTTGATACCCCCAGGGACAACTACAGTAATCCGGCTGGAGGGGGTTCATTTGGAAGAGCAGGATGGTTCAACGCTAGTGGTTTCGGATTACGGTGAACCGCAACCGGGGTCTGATATGCGCAACCGGGGTGAAGAGCTCGCTGAGGGGAGTCTTGCAGTGTCTCGTGGGACCCACTTGGGTGCGCGACATATAGCTTTTCTGGCGGTGTGCGGGTTTGATACGGTCCCGGTGATTACTCAGCCCACCGTCTCTCTTGCATACACCGGCAACGAAGTCATTACCGAGGGGATTCCAGGCCCCGGTGAAGTCCGCGATGCTTATTCTGCCCAATTTCCAGCGATTTTGAGCTCCATGGGCGCGAAGGTGCAGGGCACCGCTCGGCTACACGATGATATGGATGAACTCCACCGCTGGTTCAAGTCAGATAACTGTGTGGCATCAGATTTGTTGGTTCTCACCGGTGGTTCTTCTACCTCAGAAGTTGATCTTGTCCGCCAATTGCTGAGCGAGCTTGATGCCCATTATATTTTTGAGGCAGTTGCGGTTCGTCCCGGGCATCCCTGCCTAGCTGCAGAATTGCCTGACGGGCGAATCGTCCTCGGTTTGCCAGGCAACCCGCTGGCAGCTCACACCGCGCTCTATAGCTATCTGCCTGCCTATCTTGCAGGCGTAGCAGGTCAGAATCTATCGGAGCTTCTCTCTGTGGAGTTGACCGAAGATATTCCTCCTTTTAAGAAAGCTGACGCGCGGTTGATACCTGCCCGTGTAACCGGTGAGAAAGCGCGCCCCTTCCGCCGAGGCGTTGATTCGCATATGCTTTCGGCTTTTGCCCAAGCTCAGGCGTTGGTGGTTATCCCTCCTGAGGGTGCCGTTGCCGGTGAAAAAGTTCAGGCGCTGCCGCTAACCGTCTAGTCCTCGTTAGATGGTCCTGCGCTAGGTGGAGAGCGCAGTTCTCTCTATAATCAGGGAGTATATCTTTCCAGCTGTCAGGAGAAACCGTGGCTAAACCAAAACTTGCTGATGTTGCCCGGGTCGCTGGCGTCTCCCCCACTACGGTCTCTCGCGTACTCAATAGCCGGGGTTACCTCTCGCAAGAAACTCGCGAGAAAGTCTATGAAGCTATGCGGGAGATTAACTATCGACCCAATGCCATTGCTCGCTCCCTTCAAGAGCAGAAAACGCATCTGATTGGTTTAGTTTTTCCGACTGTTTCAAACCCTTTTTATGGTGAGTTAGCGTATCGGATTGAGTCGAAGTTAGCGGACGCCGGGTACAAGGTCATTCTGTGTAACAGCGAAGATCACCCAGAATTAGAGGCTCGTTATCTGGATATGCTCATGGGCAATCAGGTAGACGGGTTGGTCACTGGCGCGCATTCGGATGTTTTGGCGTTGGCTCCCCATCTTGAAGCTCCGCTGGTCACTATCGACCGCATTAATGGCGGTGGATACCCAAATATCCGCTGTGACAATTTCACAGGTGCGCTCCAGGCTACAGAGTCTCTTATTGCTACGGGTGTTCGTCGCATCGTGCATTTTACTTCTACCGTCTCCGAACAAAATCTGCGCCAGCAGGGATATTCCAAGGCTATGAGCGCCGCTGGTTTAGAGCCGGAAATAGTGGAGCTGGGTTTCAGATCGAGCGATGGCGAGCATCGACAAACGATTAATAATTTTCTCGATTCGGAACCCACCGTGGAAGCAGTTTTTGCGTCCAACGACGGATATGCGGCGATGGCTCTCCAATGGGCGTACGTCCGAGGCAAGAAGGTGCCCGAGGACTTTTCGGTCATCGGGTTTGACGGTACCCCCGCGGTGCGATCGTTACTTCCGCAGTTGGCGACCGTCGTCCAGCCTTTTGAGCTGATGGCAGAGCGAACTGTACAACTGTTACTTGCGGCGATAGATGGCGCCGGCTCCAAAAGAACAGATTCAGACCCTTCAGAAGATTCTCCTGCCGACCATAATTTACCGGTTGAGCTGTATCTGGGGCAGACCGTCAAAGCTCAGTCAAACGCAGAGTAATACCTGAACTCAACAAAATATAGCGCTCCGGGAGATATTCTCCCGGAGCGCTATGTTCATAATGCTCATTTGATTTCTGCCCATCAGCGATTGAGGACAAGAGAGCTATACAGCTTTTGAACCTGCTGTTGATTCTAGATTTTTTGCTTCTACGTTCACGAAGGCTTCTCCACTGCGAAGTACAGCCCCGTCATGAACTCCCTGTGCAAATCCGGTTTCTTCAACCGTCTTTTTGGCATTGGTAATGACGAGCGGCGTAGTCAGCGGGTAACCGGCGTCAGCTATGGCTGCTGAGTCGAACTCGACCAGAACGTCGCCTCGCTTAACCTGCTGACCGTTAGTGACCTGAGGAGTAAAGTGCTTGCCGTCGAGTTCAACGGTGTCAAAACCGATGTGCATGAGGAGCTCTAGACCGTTGTCAGCTCGCATACCTACGGCGTGCCCGGTGGGGAACGCTACGGTAATTTTGCCGTCTGCCGGCGCAACCAGTTGCCCGGTAGAAGGTTCGATAGCTGCGCCGGGGCCCAGCGCGCCCGAGGCAAAGGTAGGGTCAGAAACTTCTGCCAGAGCGACCACGCTGCCGTTCATATGAGCGGTGAGCTCATAACCGGGGGTTCCTGCCAGGGTAGGAATCGCTGCAACTGCTTCCGCTTTCGATTCTTCAATCGCTGCATCAATCTTCTCCTGGCGAGCGGCGACGCGGCGACCCCAGAGATATGAAGCAACTGTTGCAAGAATTGCCGATGTAAAGATTGCAATGAAGAATGCGCCCCATCCCCCACCAACAGACGGATCAATAGAGACGAATCCTAGGAATCCTGCAGCGCCAGGGGCAGACGCTTTGACGCCGGTGATGGCGATAATCGTGGCTGCGATAGCAGAAGCACCCATAGCGATATAGAACGGCCAACGAAGGCGAAGATTGACACCAAAGATAGCTGGTTCAGTGATTCCGAGGAAAGCGGACGGCGCCGTCGCTCCAGCTAGAGCCTTCAACTTCTCATCACGCGTGGTAAGGAAAACGCCCAGGGCAGCACCACCCTGCGCCACGTTCGCCATCGAAGCAATCGCGAAAATAAAGGAACCACCCTGAGTGAAAAGCTGCAACTCAATGGGCGGGAACGACTGATGCAAACCAGTAATAACGATGGGTGAATAAAACAAACCAAAGATAAAGCCGCCCACTGGTCCAGCGGTTGTATAGAGCCAGTTAATGCCATCGCCAAGTAGAGTTCCCGCTTTGAACATCACAGGACCGACCGCGATAAACGTCAAGAACCCAGTAATCAAAAGTGTGAGAGTAGGGGTAAAGATAAAGTCGATGACGCCTTTGAGGATCCGATGGAGAAACTTCTCGATGTGAGAAAGGATGAATGCCACCAACAGAATCGGCAAAACAGTACCTTGATAACCCGATTGAGCTACTTGTAGACCAAAAAGATCCCAGTGGGGCATGGTGCCATCTTGAAGAGATACCGCTACCTCATAGCCATTCACCAAAGCAGGTGAAACCATGGCAGCGCCCATCGTTAAACCGAGGTATGGATTACCACCAAAAACTTTAGTGGCCGAGAATCCCACAAGAATCGGAAGAAATGCAAATGCAGCCGCCGAAAGCATATTGACAATTTCAGAGAAACCAGCCCACTCAGGATGCAAGTCCACGAAAGAAAGTTCAGGGTCAAATAGCTTCGGAGCAGTCAATACGTTGTTGAGCGCCATCAAAATACCTGCGCCAACCAGCACAGGAATGATGGGAAGGAAAATATCAGAGACCGTTTTTAGAAAACGCGTTCCTAAGTTGCCCTTTCCTGCCGCTACCGATTTCAGCTCGTCTTTGCTTGCCTCGGGCATGCCTGCGGCGGACATGTGCTTATAAACTTCGTTGACGTCGCCAGGCCCGACGATGATTTGGAACTGGCCGGCATTTTCGAACGTGCCCTTGAGATTTTCGTTGGAATCAAGCGCGGCTTGATCGACGGCATTTTTATCTTTGAGGACGAGACGCAAACGGGTGGCGCAGTGCGCACCTGCCTGAATATTGTTGACGCCGCCAACACTTTTCAGAACGTCTTCAGCCACGGATTTATGATCCATGTTTACTCCTGACTGAGTTACTTTTTGATGCGCAATATGCTCCATCAAAAGAGAGTTGCATATTGCAGCTACTCTCTTATGCTAATCGTTTGACATATTACCATAATTTCATGTTTTTGTAACCTGCGTTACGTCCGTCGCCCCTGGTCAGCCAACGGATTTTTCCCCCTATCTCATCGGGATAAACGGGCTACTTTTACGTCGCTCACCGCATCGGGCACCGGCTTCCCCAGCGCATCGTGGGCTATCACGCTTTCCAGTTCGCCCGTCAGATAAATCCGCCCTGTAAATGATTCGGCACCATCGTCAAAAAACGCCTCGATAGCCGATCCATCGAAGAGAATATCGAAGATATGGGTATCTTGAGCAGGAATAGAACGACGCCGCAACGCCCCACCAACTGTGTACCGAGATCCATCGCGATCCATAATCAACAAATCTCGATCAAAAGTAATCTGCAATGCCCGCCCTTGTTCATCGTTGAAGCTGAGCATCACGGGTTGCTGGGCGACATCGACAGTGCCCTGCAGGCGGAAAGTACGGGCACCTTCAAGTTCCTCTATTCGACCATTGGAGTTCAAATGGAGTGGTTCAAAAGGCAGGGAGTCTTCGAGCTGCTCCACAGGAGCCTGCATGATTTTGCCGCCTGACAAAGTCAAATACCGGGGATAAGTGAGCATGTGAATCCAGTGGTAAGCCCATGAGGGTTGGTCGTCTTCATCTGCGTTACCTAGCCATGCCATTAGCACTGCTCGCTCTTCATCGCCTGTATTACTAATAATCTGCGGCGCATAAAATTCGAAGCCCGAATCGATTTCGGTAAAGGGGGTGAGAACCTCGAAATGGTTGTTTTTCAGCCGCCCCACCACATAGCCGCACTGAAAAATATTATTAAAATGCTCGCCGTCTGCGTCCACCCCCTGCGGGCAGAACATTAACACATCCAGAGTCTCCCCGGTGACTTGGTCGGGTAAAGAGAAAAGGATGGGGCATTCAAACATGTATCCCAACCCCGTCAAAGAAGAATCTGAGAAAGAGATTTCCGCCCCGAACTTCCAGCTTCGCCGGTCAGAAGAGGTGTAGTAGACGACGGCACCGGTTAGGTCTTCGCGCTGGGCACCAATCACGGCCCACCATTTGCCATCGCGCCAAAACACGTGCGGGTCTCTAAAGTGAGCGGTGTAACCTTCAGCTGGTCCGCTAATCAAAGGATTATCAGAATATCGCTCAAAGGTTTCGCCGTCGTCTGTGGAGGTAAAAAGGCACTGGTAGCTTTCACGATTTCCCTGGGTGTCTTTGACATTGCCCGTGTAGAAGAATTCCATCGTGCCGTCGGGAGTGACCACGCCAGAACCGGAGTAGCACCCCGATTTGTCATACCATTCCACCGGAGCTATGGCGGTTTTGTCATCGTTCCAGTGGGTCAAGTCTGAGCTGGTCGCATGACGCCAGAAGACAGCGCGCACCGGATGCACGGGCGAATACTGATAGAACGCATGGTACACGCCGTCCTTATATACCAGCCCATTGGGATCATTGAGACGCCCGACGGGAGGGGCAAGGTGCAACGCGGGATAATCGGGATCCGAATGTGCCAATCTGGAAAAACCATCAAACGACTTTTGGGCTTCTACTAATAGTTCTTCGGGGGTGTACTGGGAAGGTATGTAACCCATAGAGAAATAATCCTCAATTCGAAAGTTCAGAAAGGGTGGACGCCGCAACGGCAGGTATTAACGTTCTTCGGCGAGTTTCACAGCGTTGAGATGAATTACTTGCTCAACCGCTGGTTCCCCTGCCGCGTTCAGAACCTGCACTGTGCGTCGGGTGCCGTGGAAGAAGGAGCGTCCACTGACGGTGGTTTCACCCTCATCAATAAAGAGCTCTAGTGCCGAAGCATCCACCAATAAATCAAAGGTTTTAGTGGAGGAAGGAACGGTTGCTGTACGCGTCCGCTGAGGCCCCCACACGGTGTATTTGGTGCCGGTTCGGTCTACCTTCACAGCATGCGCAGAAATTTCTATGCTGAAAGCGACACCCCGCTGATCCCCTATGGCTATGGTGACTGGGCCGGTTTCTACGTCAAGCTCCCCAGACACCCGAAAGACCCTGGCATCTTCTACCACTTCAATGGCTCCGTGGTGATCCAGACTCTGCATCTCCAGCGGCATCGCTTGGTTCAATCCCTCCGCCGGCTGCTGGAATAATTTACCTTCCCGCAGGGAAATCCAGCGGGGAAAGGTCAGCAGGTGCAACCACCGATGATCCCAGGATGGCATCTCATCTTGGTCAGAAATACCAAACCATGCGGCAATTAATGCCCGGTTACCGTCATTGCTACCGTGAAATACCTGTGGAGCATAAAACTCAAAACCTGCATCAAATTCGGTAAAGGGAGTTTCTACCTCAAAATAAAGCCCGTTGAGGTGGCCCACAATGTACCCGGCTTGATATTTATTATTGAATCGTTCGCCGTCAGCGCTCATTCCTTGGGGGCAAAAGAGCATGACATCCTTCTTTTGTCCCGTTATTTGGTCCTGCAACTCAATAATCTGCGGGCATTCGAGCATATATCCGTAGGCGTTAATAGCAGGATCCGAGAAGTCTATCTCTCCTTCAAATTTCCAGTTCCTCCGGTTGGGCGAAGAATAGAGGACGACGGCGCCGGTCAGATCTTCACGTTGCGTGCCAATCATTGCGTAGAACATTCCCGCGCGTTCAAAAACATACGGATCGCGAAAATGAGGGGTGTACCCGGCGGGGGTTCCAGAAATCAGCGGATTATCAGCGCTTCGCTCAAAGGTTTTACAGTCATCCTGGGAAAGCACAAGGTTCTGATAGGTTTCTCGGGTGCCGTCAGGATTTTTGACGTTGCCGGTGTAAAACAGTTCGAAGGTGCCGTCTTCTGCTAAGAAACAGGAGCCCGAGTAGCATCCGTTACGGTCGTACCAATAAATGGGTGCAATGGCGTTTCTGTGATTGTCCCAGTGAACTAAATCGGTTGACTGAGCATGCCGCCAGAAGATGTCTCGCCCGGGATGCTCAGGTGCGTACTGGTAGAAGGCGTGGTATACCCCATCTTTATAGACCAGCCCATTGGGATCATTGAGTCGACCAACCGGGGGCGCTAGATGTAGCGCTGGGTAATCTGGGTCCGCGATGACTGCGGTGTGATACATACGGTAGGAGGCGTCTGCACCATCAAGAATTTCTTGGGCGCGGGGGTTCATCTGGTGATTGACCATGTTTCTATCGTCTCTTATGTCAAACGTTTGTCATATCCACAGTAGACTACTGAGATTAACGATTCAAAATATTTTGAAGGCGCCCTTACTGCTGACTACATGGTAGCCTCACGCATACCGGTGAAGCCTCGGGTTTATTTCAGGGGTTCACCACTCATTTATTCTCCACAGCGGCGTCAATGCTACTACTGGGGGCTGGATGCCACATACCCACCGCAGGCTTTCCGCCTTTAAATGTGCCCAGTTCGAAGAAACCATGACGGCGATAGAGGGCGGCACTACGAAAGGTAGACGCTTCCAGATATGCAGGGGATTCCCCCAACTGCTGACGGCGAAAATCCAAGAGCGCTCCACCTACTCCCCGTGAGCGAGCATCAGAATGTACCCCGATGGTGTAAAGGTACCAGTGCTTAAACTGTGGGCGTGCACGTAATAATTTCAACTCGGTGATTACACCCCGGGGAAGAGCTAGCCCCAAAATTCTAAAATAGCGTGGAAGTGCTTTCACATCACCTAGAAAATTACCTTTTTGCCCCTCGGGATTAAGCCAAAGAGCAGCACCTAGAACTGTTCCTTCTTCGTCTACAGCCACATCTATTTTCCCGCGAGGTTTGTAAGTGGTTTCGATTTGAAAGCGAAAGAGTCGGCGCACGGTACTAAGCTTGTTGACCCCCCCGACCGCCATGCTCATCACAGGATCTGTTTGAAATGCGTCAGAGAGAGCTTCTATAGCTCCTTCTATCTCTGAATCTTGTGCTTCACGTACTTCAAACGTACTGGGTGGAGTAAACATTCTTGCGCATTTCTCTAGGGTGCAAATTGCTACTTATTCTTTCACTATTAGAGGGATTTAAAGCAATTTTTAACCCAAGAAAATGAAATATTCCGGTTACTTGTAGCGGCTTCTGACGTTTATTAAACAGGTCAGCCCGAGATTGTCGTTAAATCTCGGGCTGACGACGATAAAAACCTAGTTAGCAGTGCCTTTTACCTCTACCTCTAAAAAGACATCACCGGCTGAAATCTCTTCGTCTGAGCGTACCGAATCCGCAAGTGTCGTGTTCTCTACAGCAGTCTTTGCATTGGTAATAACAAGCGGAGTAGTGAGCGGATAACCTGCCGCTTTAATACCTTCGATATCAAATTCTACGAGGACGTCGCCGCGCTTGACTTCCTGCCCCTTTGTTACCACAGGATTGAAGAACTTTCCATCAAGCTCAACGGTATCGAACCCGATGTGCATGAGAATTTCCAAGCCTTCTTCCGTACGCATACCTACGGCATGTCCGGTGGGGAAAGCTACGGTGATTTTTCCATTTGCAGGAGCGACGAGCTTGCCCTGGGCAGGTTCAATCGCTGCGCCAGGACCTAATGCGCCACTGGCAAAGGTCTGATCAGATACTTCTGCCAGAGAAACTGCAGTACCTGTAAGGTGAGCCGCCAAAGTAGTCTTCGAGACAGCTCCTCCCTCTGCAGTGGTTGTCTGCTGCGAGTTATCTGATGCTGGATTTTTGTCTTTAGAAAACAAGCGATTTGCCATTGATTTTAGGCTCATGGTGACTCTCCTTAGCAGTTTCGCAGGGGCTTATAGTCCCTGTCATTCTCACCGGAATGAGAACATCCAGGTGAGAATCAATTTGTTTGAATATATCATGACACCGCCCTCACCCCTGAGTTAGTTTCTATTTTTGACGTCGCTGCACAGACGTTCTGCTATCTAAAATGAACGTTCTATTATTTTGCGCTGATTAGAACTGGTTCTTGTTTCACTTAAAAGCCGCAGGGCGGCACCGTTTGCACGGTACCGCCCTGTGGTACAAAGACTTCGATAAGAATCGAATTTACTTGAGGGTAATGGTTGCGCCAGCGCCCTCGAGCTGTTCCTTAGCCTTCTCAGCGTCTTCTTTGGAAGCACCTTCGAGGACAGCCTTAGGAGCTGAATCAACCAGGTCCTTTGCTTCCTTGAGCCCGAGTGAGGTAAGTGCGCGAACTTCCTTAATAACTGCAATCTTCTTATCGCCAGCGGATTCGAGGATAACGTCGAATTCTGACTGCTCTTCAGCTGCTGCTTCGCCGCCTGCTGCGCCTGCAACTGCAACAGGAGCTGCTGCGGTTACGTCGAATTCTTCTTCGAATGCCTTAACGAATTCGGAAACCTCAACGAGTGAAAGTTCCTTGAATGCTTCAATGAGTTCTTCGATGGAAAGCTTAGCCATTTGTTTGGCTCCTTCTTTATCAGGTGTAGGGCTGATCCTACATGTGAAATCTGTGGGGTTTTGCCCGCTGCTGCGAGCTAACTGAAAATCAGAGGAGAGTAATTACTCTGCAGCTTCTTCTGAAGTTGCCTCTTCTGCGGTAGCTTCCGCAGGAGCGCCTTCTGATTCTTCGAGCTTGATACGCAGAGCGTCGACGGTGCGAGCAATCTTGGCGATTGCACCCTTTGCGCCACCTGCAACCTTGGAAAGCAGAACCTCGCGTGATTCGAGGCTTGCAAACTTGTTGATTTCAGCTTCATCAAGTGCTGCGCCTTCGTAGAAGCCGCTCTTGATAACGAGCTGGGGGTTTTCCTTGGCGAAGTCACGCAGTGCCTTCGCAGCGTCAATCATTTCACCGTTGATGAATGCGATTGCGCTGGGGCCTGCCAGCTGGTTCTCGAATGCATCGATACCAGCTTCCTTAGCTGCAATACCAGCTAGGGTGTTCTTCACCACGGCATATTCGGTCTCTGCACCAAGTGCGCGGCGAAGCTCTTTGAGCTTCGCTACAGTGAGACCACGATACTCAGTGAGGATGACTGCGTTTGAGCTGGAGAAAAGTTCTTTCAGCTCGGAAACAGCAGCGATCTTTTCCTGTGTCGCCATGGTATTCCTTCCGATTCTTGTTCACTGGTCAAGTCGCAAGCAAAAAAATAACCTCGGCGCATAGGCGACGAGGCTGACATAGCGATTCCACACGGAAATCAAATGTATCTTCATTCACCTACGCGGGCGGTTCATGCTTGAACTCTTATCTTCTCCGTGAAAGCACACAGATAGATAGACCAGCGGTCTTTGGTTACTTAATTCAATCACGGTAGTAAGCAAGATAGCAAGTGCTACAGCTCTTTAAGAAGTCTTAATCACTTAAGAAGGTTACGAGGTGCTTCCCACTACTGAGAAAATATCCAGCAATGTTGTGGCAAGACTGAAAAAACGAAGCTCTCTTGCCGTTGAGCCTGAGGGGAAAAGAGCAGTACCCGTTCCCCTGCCTGCACCTGCGCTCTCTCCCCTGAGGATGACAGCCAGTTCACTTCATCTTCTAATGTTCCATCCAGTAACCAACCGTGGGCAGACGGTCTTAATTTAGAAATCCTAGCCTGGGCAGAGTTTGCATGTGGGCGGGCCCCATAATGGACGGAAGCCGATCGGAAAGCGACTACGCGCTGATGAGCGTCCCCATCCACCCCGAGAGACCACACGTTCAATGCGGGCTCCCCCACCAGGCGTGCGACTGCAAGACTCTTGGGATTTTCTAGGAGTCTCGGCGGAGAGTCAATTTGTGCGATAGCTCCATCAACCATAATGGCAACTCGTTGCCCTACCTGGAAAGCTTCATTCAAATGATGAGTAATAAATAAACCCGTAAAGCCTAAGCGAGCATGAAGTTGATCTATTTGGTCTCTAATTGTTGCGCTTAAGAATTCATCCACGCTGGCAAGCGGTTCATCAAAAAGAACTAAGGGCGGCTTACGGATAAGCGCCCGAGCTATCCCAACCCGCTGTTGCTGCCCTCCTGAAAGTTCGTTTGGACGGCGTCCTTCGAGACCTTCTAACCCTAGGATTGAAAGCAACGAACGGTAGTGATCTACATCGATTTCTCCGGTAAATCGACTCAAGGTGACACCAAAAAGAATATTTTCTTTGACTGTCAGATACGGATACAGTACCGGTTTCTGAAATATATAGCCAACGTCCCCCGGCTGTATCGTATGTCCGTCCAGCGTAATCTCGCCGGAATCTGGCTGCTCCAACCCAGCGATGATCCGAATCAAAGTGGTCTTGCCGCCACCCGAAGCACCCATCACCGTCACTAGTTCTCCAGAGCAAATCTCAAGGTCTAGCTCTCGCAACACAGGCACCGTTTTGAACCCTCTACCGAAAGATTTAGACACTGCACGCAGGCTCAAACCGCGGGGCTCTCTAGAACTCATATCCTCATTTTCCCATATCACTTTGCTGTACAACGACAAAAAGAGGCCATCCGCAACAAGCGGATGACCTCTAAAGCTAAAACCCAGGATGAGCTAAAACTTAGATTGCAACTTCAGCAGGATCGACGGGAACGCCGGGGCCGAAGGTAGTTGCAACGGTTACCTTGGAAATGTAACGACCCTTAGCCGATGAAGGCTTCAGACGGTTGATTTCTTCAAGTGCTGCTTCAAAGTTTTCGGTGAGCTTCTCAGCTGAGAAGGAAGCCTTGCCGATGATGAAGTGAAGGTTGGAGTTACGATCAACGCGGAAGTCAATCTTGCCGCCCTTGATGTCGCCAACAGCCTTAGCCACGTCCATGGTGACGGTGCCAGTCTTGGGGTTAGGCATGAGGTTACGGGGACCGAGAATCTTACCCAAACGGCCAACTTTACCCATCATGTCAGGGGTAGCAACTGCTGCATCAAAGTCAGTCCAGCCGCCTGCGATCTTTGCAATCAGGTCATCTGAACCAACGAAGTCTGCGCCAGCTGCTTCAGCAGCTGCTGCCTTGTCGCCAGCGGCGATAACAACAACGCGAGCGGTCTTACCGGTTCCGTGAGGAAGATTGACGGTACCGCGTACCATCTGGTCTGCCTTACGGGGGTCAACGGAAAGACGCATTGCAACCTCAACGGTTGCATCGGTATTGGTGGAAGAGGTTTCTTTCGCAAGCTCAATAGCTTCTGCGGGGGTGTAGAACTTGTCCTCTTCGATTTTGGCTACAGCTGCCTTGTACGCTTTGCTGCGCTTTGCCATCTGCTTATCTCCTTATGCAGTTGTGGTCACTATGAATCGCGCTCGACTCTGCCACATGCCCTTTCGGGCTATTTACGTTCGGTCATCCAAACTGATGTTTGGGTAAAGCAGGAAGTTACTTAACTTCGATGCCCATGGAGCGTGCGGTACCTGCAATGATCTTCGCTGCTGCGTCGATGTCGTTTGCATTGAGGTCCTGCATCTTGGTTTCAGCGATTTCGCGAACCTGAGCTTCGGTAATTGACCCAACCTTGTTGGTGTGGGGAACGCCAGAGCCCTTAGCTACGCCAGCTGCCTTCTTGATAAGGCCAGATGCCGGAGGAGTCTTAGTAATGAAGGTGAATGAACGATCTTCATAAACGGTAATTTCAACGGGAACAATGTTTCCGCGCATGGATTCAGTTGCAGCATTGTAAGCCTTGCAGAATTCCATGATGTTGACGCCGTGCTGACCGAGCGCGGGACCAACGGGAGGAGCCGGGTTAGCGGCGCCAGCCTGAATCTGCAGCTTAATGAGGCCTGAAACCTTCTTCTTTGGAGCCAATGTAAGGTCCTTTTCTGAGCTGATGGACCGACGCACAGGAGCGTACGACGGCAGGTGGCAACCGTGGCGCGGTTGCCGTGCATGGCGCACAAAAGCGTGAGTGTGCACATGCAAAGTTCTATCTTAGTGTTTTTTCAGCGTTTAAGCCATGGATACGACGTCGTCCGGACTGTCTGCTTCTTCACAGACCCCGCTCGTTGGAAAGCAAAATGCCCTGCACTCGTAAGCGCAGGGCATTCCTAGCTCAAGTCAAAAGCAGGTACTTAGACCTTGGATACCTGGTTGAACTGCAAAGTAACAGGAGTTTCGCGTTCGAAGACTGAAATCAAAACAACGAGTGAAGAAGACTCTGGTTTGATTTCGGCGATGGATGCAGGCATACCTTCGAAGGGGCCATCCTTGACGGTAACTGCTTCACCGATTTCAAAACCGGTTTTAATCTGAGGAGCAGCTGGAGTTGCCTCGCCAGCTTCAACCTGCTCTGCTTCAAAGACAGGAGCGAGCATATCCACCACTTCGTTCAAGCGAAGCGGCACGGGGTTGTAAGCGTCCTGACCCACGAAACCAGTCACACCGGGAGTATGGCGCACAACGCCCCACGACTCATCGGTCAAGTTCATACGAACCAACACATAACCGGGGATACGAACACGACGCACCAATTTCTTGGTGGTGTTCTTGATTTCCATAACCTCTTCCATGGGAACCTGGATTTCGAAAATATCGTCTTCCATGTTCATGGTCTGAGAGCGTGATTCAAGATTAGTTTTTACGCGATTCTCGTACCCTGCGTAGGTATGAATAACGAACCATTCGCCTTCTTGACGGCGAAGTTTCGACTTGAATTCCTCCAAGGGATCACCGGCCGGTTCTGAAGAAGCTTCTTCAGATTCCTCAACGGTCTCCACTGAGTCTCCGGCCTCTTCTGCCCCTTCAGTTGAGTCCGCAGGAGCTTCAGCTGAGTCCGCAGGAGCTTCAGCTGAGTCCGCAGGAGCGTCTTCATCCGATGCCTCTACCTCTTCAACGTCAGATACGGACTCTACCTGTGCGTCGTCGGCGTTTGCCTGCTCAGAAGTCTCTTCAACTTCTTCTACTTCGTGTGCAAGTTCCTGCTCGGACACGTTATTCCTACTTTCGTATGGTGTGGGCGTTTTCTCTCACAAAGTATGCCCTAAGTGCGTCTTAAAAGTCTTGATTACTTTAAGGTTTATTGAACTGTTCCGTTACCAAAAACCCAGAAAGCTCCCTGACCAAATAAATAGTCAAGACCAAAAATCAAAACCATCATGAATAAAACAAAGAAAAGAACGATAACTACATAATTGAAAAGTTCACGACCAGAGGGGGTAGTAACTTTTTTGAGTTCAGCGATTACTTCTCGCAGGAATTGGAAAATTCGTCCGAAGAACCCTCGGCGCTTTTCTTCGCTATCTACACGACGCGACGCGGCGGTTCCGGATGCGGCAGATTTAGCCATTTCGGCCCGCCCCTTTCGTAGTACTTCCAACAGGTGCCTCTGAGAAAAGAAGCTAACCGTGAATATTTCTGGAGGCTTTTGCAGGGCGGACAGGACTCGAACCTGCAACCTGCGGTTTTGGAGACCGCTGCTCTACCAATTGAGCCACCACCCTTTGAACTTTCGTTCGGGTATGAACTAAAAAGTTCATTTGGTTTTCGTTTTTAGGCGTAAACCAGTGCTGTTCGGTTGCGAACAACAGTGACAACTTTAGGACACTTTTTTCTCTTTGGCAATTTTTATGCAGTGGGTTTCGTCATGCCCGCGACTCCGGGGAACAAAATTACTGCTCAACATACAAACATTCTGTGCAATCGCTTCTGAATATGAGCGGAAGTTGAATACGATAGAACCAACGAAACCAACAAGGTACAACACAGAACTCTGTGTGTAGAAAGTGAGTTCATCTCATGGTCTCCGCCCGCATTTCACCCCGTATCGCGGCTATTGCGCCGTCGGCAACACTTGCAGTCGATGCTAAAGCAAAAGCTCTCAAAGCTGAAGGACGCCCGGTCATCGGCTTTGGTGCCGGCGAACCTGACTTTCCCACTCCTGATTACATTGTCGACTCTGCGGCTGAAGCTCTAAAAGACCCCAAGAATTTTCGATACAGCCCTGCTGCGGGCTTGCCCGAACTCAAAAAAGCAATCGCAGAAAAGACTCTGCGCGATTCAGGCGTGACCATCGATCCCTCTCAGATCATCGTGACAAACGGCGGCAAGCAAGCGGTTTATGAAGCGTTCGCGACAGTTCTAGGCGAGGGCGACGACGTCCTGCTTCCTGCTCCCTACTGGACGACCTACCCTGAGGCAATCCGCCTGGCAGGGGCTACCCCCATCGAGGTATTTGCGGGCTCCGACCTGGAATACAAGGTAACCCCCGAGATGCTGGAGGAAGCATATACCCCGGCAACTAAAGCACTAATCTTCGTTTCCCCCTCGAATCCCACCGGTGCTGTTTACACCGCCGAAGAGACCAAAGCAATCGGCGAATGGGCGCTGTCCAAAGGCATCTTCGTTATTTCCGATGAAATTTATGAACACCTCACCTACGACAGCGTGCCCTTCATTTCCATCCTGAAGGCTGTACCGGAGCTGGCAGAAAACACCATCGTTCTCAACGGCGTGGCAAAGACTTACGCCATGACCGGATGGCGGGTGGGCTGGATGTACGGCCCCACCGACGTCATCAAAGCAGCGACCAATCTCCAGTCGCACCTTTCCTCCAACGTCAACAACATTGCCCAGCATGCAGCGCTCACCGCGGTTTCAGGCTCACTTGATGCCGTGGATAAGATGCATGAAGCTTTCGACCGTCGCCGCAAGGCAATTGTAGAGGGACTCAATGCGATTGACGGAGTCGTATGTCCCACCCCCAAAGGTGCCTTTTACGTCTACCCCGATGTTCAAGGACTATTGGGTAAGACCATTGATGGAGTCACCCCACGGACCTCAGCAGAACTTGCTGAACTCATCTTGGAAAAAGCGGAAGTCGCTGTTGTACCCGGTGAAGCGTTTGGCCCCTCCGGCTACCTCCGCCTTTCCTACGCCCTGGGCGACGACGATCTGGCAGAAGGTATTGCACGCATTCAGAAGCTTTTGAGCAACGCAGCCTAATCTCACTCTCAGCCATCAGACCCGCATTATCACAAAATAGTGCGGGTCTGTTTATGTCTGTTTACATCTAAGTTAATACTTCAATCCACCCGCTCCCACACCTTCCAACACAACACCAATTTGTTTACAATAGGAAGTGAGAAGATTTCCCCTGAAATCCGTCGTTTTTCTCCAGTACTCAACCGAGAAAAACACACAAACACAACATGGGGACTAAAAAATCATCAAACCCTCATCAATGGGGGAAGCTAGGAGATAACCGCCATGAAGATCGGCCTACTCACCTCAGGTGGAGACTGCCCCGGACTCAACGCCGTCATTCGAGGCGCTGTACTCAACGGTGTCAAAACATACGGGCATGAATTCGTAGGTTTCCGCGACGGCTGGCGAGGTGTCGTTGAAGGAGACTATATGGATCTCCCCCGCACCAAAGTTCGCGGTCTCGCTCGCCAAGGCGGAACCATCCTGGGCACCTCCCGCACCAACCCCTTCGACGGACCCCATGGTGGCCCTGAAAACATTGAAATCATGATGGAGCGCAACCAGATTGACGCCATCGTTGCAATTGGTGGCGAGGGTACTCTGGCAGGCGCAAAGCGTCTAGCAGATGCAGGGCTACCCGTCGTCGGCGTTCCCAAGACCATCGATAACGATCTTCAAGCAACCGACTACACTTTCGGTTTTGATACCGCCGTATCGATTGCTACCGACGCGATGGACCGCCTCCGCACCACCGGCGAATCACACCACCGTGCCATGGTCGCAGAAGTAATGGGCCGCCACGTAGGTTGGATTGCCTTGCACTCAGGTATGTCTGCAGGTGCCCACGCCGTATTGATTCCCGAACAAAAAGTTTCGATGGAACAGGTTGCTGAATGGGTCACCGAAGTTCACGAACGCGGTCGCTCACCCCTCGTTGTAGTAGCAGAAGGCTTCATTCCTGAAGGCTTTGAAGAAGTCATACACGACAAGGGCACCGAAAAAGACGGCCGCCCCCGACTCGGCGGTATTGGCGAATACGTTACCCAGGAGCTAGAACGTATCACCGGTATCGAAACACGTAACACCATTCTTGGCCACATTCAGCGCGGTGGCGCACCCACCGGTTTTGACCGCGTGCTTGCAACTCGCCTGGGTCTTGGCGTTGTCGACATGGTCCACGACAAGGAATGGGGCAAGATGGTTGCTCTGCAGGGCACCGACATTAAGCGTGTTGATCTTTCGGTAGCTCTAGACGGTCTGAAGACCGTACCCCAGGAACGTTGGGAAGAAGCTAAAGTGCTCTTCGGACGCTAAGCTCTAGAACACTTCAAAAAAGAAGCCCCCTACTGAAAAGTAGGGGGCTTCTTTTCTCAATGGATATGGAGCCTTCTCGAAAAGGATTCTCAGAGGACGTTACCCGCGGAAGAAATTTCCCATATCGCGCCGCCCAGCAACCTGCCCGGCGTCGGGAGAAACGATGACGGTCTGTGTAGCAGCGTACTGGACGGAAGGCGTTGAGGAGTCGTCCTCGCGTGGCTCATCTACCACCGATAGCACTGCCGCTGGATCCACGTTGCGTTTGATAACCGCCAAAGCAATCGGCCCGGCTTCCCAGTGTTGCGCCACCGACGTCACCTTGCCTACTTTCTTGGTACCCACGTAAACGCTGGCCCCAACTTTCGGCAGGGTGTGCTCTGAACCATCGAGGTCTAAGAACACCAGGCGGCGAGGCGGGTGGCCCAGGTTATGCACGCGCGCAACCGTCTCCTGCCCCTTGTAGCATCCCTTTTCAAGGTGAACCGCAGTACGCATCAAATCGAGCTCATGAGGAATAGTTTTCTCGTCTACCTCATTTCCATAGCGAGGGCGCCAGGCTTCAATACGCAGAGCTTCTGCAGCCCACATTCCAGAGAGAGAAACTTCGGGGGCAATGTCGAGCAAATCTGCCAGCGGAATGATGGAGAAGAAGCGACGCAAACCCTGCCCCGGATGTTCACCGGGGTCAATCTCGGTATAGGCGGTACCGCCAGCAACCACTCCGGGCCAGGGATCACTGAAAATCAGCGCTTTCTGCAATGCTTTTGGAGCCTTTTCCGAAGTGCGCGGATCGTCGAAGGAAACCAAAATTCCATACTCTGCAGAAACGTTCTCAATGTCCACGCGCAACATAAATTTCATGGAGTTCAAGAACGCAGCGAGATCTTCGCCCTGCCCCGATTCTGCGATGAGCCACAGCTTATCGCCATCTTCCACAGCAAAGGGCACAAATTCAACTCGCCCTTGCGCTGAGAGTAAGGTGAGCTCTCGCGAATCGCCGCGTCTCATGCCGTCCATAATCTGCGACGAAAGCGTGGTCATCCACGAATGCCGGTCAGGTCCGGAAACCGTTACGACGTCGAGATGCGAATAATCTGCCACCACAAACTTTTCAGCCCCCAGAATGAAACGGCGCTGTTCTTTGAGAGGCTCCCCGTAATGTGCTGCGACGCCGGCATCGACTCCCGATGCTTCAAAGACGCCGAATTTTTGCAGGAGGGGGCTCTTGAAATCTGCCACTATTATTCGCCCTTAGAATCTGACTCTTGGTCGGGTTCAGTTGCCGAATCTATCTCAGTATTAAACAGGTGAGACCCTAAATCTAGTCCGTTCATTGAACCGGTCTTACGCAGTTCAGCTGATGCGTGCTTGTGAAGCTTGCCCTGCTCATCTGCAATCTCCCAGTCCCACATGAGATTGCCATTTACTAGACCCCACAGACGGACGGAACCCGCATAATCCTTGGAAATATCATCGCGCATCAGGTTTGCGGTCTGCATTCTTACTACGGGCCCCTTAATCAGACCGGTGTAGTTTTCGCTCATACCGCCGGGGTGGGAGATAGTAGCAATGAGGTTGAAGCCATCATCGCCGTTACGTAGCTTCTCTACCGACTCGGCGTCGGGTAAAACCGGAACTACATCTGCTGATTTCAGCCCCGGTCCGACGTCGCCGTCTTGCTGGGGGCGGTCAATCTGCCAGAAACCGGTTTCAACGGTGAGGGGGCGTAACTTGTTGCCTTCATCATCCAGAAGGAATGATTCAGCACGGTATTCGATAAAGGGAAGACCGTCTTGAGTGAAAGTAATAATCTGTCCGAAAGGAGTACCGTCTTCCCCCTCGTACCAGAGGGATCCGGTGCCCTCCCACTGACCCAGTAACCAGGAGAAGGGAACAAGTTCAGGAGTTAGGTTAGTTGGAATTTCAATAGGCATATTAAAAGTCTAAAACCTTTCTCGCCTCCCACAGCAAGATTCTGTCTGCCAGCATAAAAATGCATCCTGCTCAATCCATAAATTGAGCAGGATGCATGAACGCATTCGGTACCTCCGCAAGAAGCCTCACCGCATTCTTGGGAGGAGGTTGATTTCCGGGACTTACTTCTGGCCCTTGAAGAGACCCATCAAAACGACAGCGATGCTACCGAAAATCATGACTCCGGCAAGTGCCAAAAGGCAAAGGAAGAAAATTTCTAGTGCTACTAACATGTGTTTTAGACTACCACGTGACTGATGAACAGGGCGATTAGATAACCCAAAACTCCAACAAAAGCTACCGGTGTTACGCCCAGGGTTATAGCACCGCGGCGAGGTCCTTCTTTAGGTCCTGCCGAAATCATCCGAATACCAAACGTTCCAAGTATTAAAGCGATTCCTACGCCAATACCAATCAGCAAACTGGAGCTCTGGCTGGCTCGGTAGAAATCTGCGAGCGCCACCCAGCCTGCAACGGATACAGCGGCGAGAACGCCTGTGATGCATGAAATAACCGATTCGAGGCGGCCGATGGCACCTTCGCCTCGGATAAGTTCAACAATGAAGCTAGCTACCACGCCCACGGCAGCAATAGCGGGTAAGAAAGTCAGGCGTTCAACTCCGGTATCAACGAGCGATACTGCAACGGCTGCTAATCCTGCACCTAGGATGATGCAGGAATGCGGTACCACGCGGTTGACGCGGCGTAGTTCAGCCACGCCGGTTGCTGCAGGCCAACCACCTGCGATAAACGCCACAGCCAATACGCCGACGGCGGCAGTCAGAATAGGGTGAATAACTGTCGCAATGAGAAAGCTAATGAGGGTGAGCGTAGCTGCTGTTGCTACCAGTCGATACCGAGAAGAGCTCGTAGCACCGATTCGTCCAACACGGCCTTCGTAGACTATGCGATCACGGCGTTCTCGAAGCTGGGGCACGAAAGTCTCAAACCTGTGAGTTTTTGCCACGGCGTTCTCTTTATTCACGAATGACCCTTGCTTTCGATGGACAGTATGCGTAGGTGCTCTACTTCTTCTCTATCTTTGCCTATGTTTAGCGAGTAATCCAACCTTAGAGCAGGTGGATTTCTATAAGATAGAAAAAACACCGCTGCGACAACAGAACAGAGAGGATTTTTGCAGATGCATCTTGTCCTCCTGTCCCCTGCCAAGCTACCTAATCCCGATTTTCTGCCCGCATTACAGCTCTTGAGTCATGAAACGGTATTGCTACCCCTTAATGCCTCCATTCAGGCAATTCAGGATAAAGGTTGTCAAGCGGGCATTATTGACGGCACCGACCGTCTCATGGAGGCTCGAAATGGTGCGCAGCTTATTCGGGCGGCTCTTCCGGATCTTCCTTTGCTGATGGTTCTTTCCGAGGGCGGGTTCGCCGCCGTCTCCCCTACGTGGCTGGTAGATGACATCGTGTTCGAGGCTGCGGGCCCTGCTGAATTAGAAGCGCGCTTGCGTATGTTATCTAGCGCACCAACCGAATCGCAGCAAGAGACTACCATTCGTTGCGGTGCCATCCTCATTGACGAAGCCTCATATACCGCTCGCATTAATGGACTTCCTCTAAACCTCACCTATAAAGAGTTTGAACTTCTCAAATTCTTTGCCCAAAATCCCAGTCGCGTTTTTACCAGAGCACAATTGCTCTCAGAGGTGTGGGGACACGATTACTTTGGAGGTACCCGCACGGTAGACGTCCATGTCCGCCGTCTTCGCGCCAAGTTAGGAACAGAGCACGAGCACTTAATCTCTACGGTGCGCAATGTGGGTTATAGTCTCGATACCTCGCGATCAGGAGCAGCTTCTAAAGATTTCAGTTAACTCCGTATGAATTATGCGCCGATGCTCTCGATTATTCTGCTAGATGAGACCATCAGCTCCTGGAGTAAGTCTGCTTTCGGTAGAGTAGATAAGGTACATTGCCTAGGAGGAATAACTGTGAGCGAAATAGAATCAGAGCAGACGTTCTCTGTTCAGACCCTAAAATTGGATGCTACGAACGCAACCGCTTTCTTAGATTTTGCACGAACTATTTCGGCGCAGGATAGCACACCAGCGTTTTCAGAGCAGACGCTCGTTGAAGTACACAAGGCAATAAAGAATCCGCACATCGCAGATTCCCTGCTCTTGGCGCTCGCCGGAGAAAACGATGACGCTGAGTTCACAACGGAGAAACAAATTCTTGGTGCGGTAGTTGCCCTTCTCGATACAGAAAAAGACACTGCAACCATTGAAGGTGCTGTTGCCTCTACCCACCGTGGCCAGGGCATCGGAACGGAGTTGGCTCGTTCCATCAACGAGGCTCTTTCCGAAACCCCTATTCAACTCTACAATTTGTGGGTTCATCAGATTCAGGGTGAGGATGCCTCAGGAGAGCGCAAAGCAGCAGAGCTTTTAGCTCGTTCTTTCGATTACTCACCGGTCAGGGAACTCCGCAAACTACAGCTATGGCTCACCGACGAGGTTCGCCAGAACATTGCCCGCGATCTAGGGCAGGCGCATCTTCCTGAGGGCACGAAAATCGATACATTTAAGCCAGGTATGGACGACGCCGCATGGCTTTCAGCTAATGCGGAGGCATTTGCCAACCACCCCGAGCAGGGTTCCCTCACCGCCGAAGATCTCAACGAGCGAAAGAGCGCGGATTGGTTCCGCGCCGAGGGATTTTTTGTTGCCCGCGCAGATGAAGGGCTGGCAGGTTTTCACTGGACCAAAATCCCCTCCGACCAGGGCGAACTGACCGAAGGCGAAGTCTATGCTGTAGGAATTGTTCCCTCATGGCAGGGGAAGAAGTTAGGCAAAATTCTTACCCTCACAGGAATGGATTATCTCGCGCAGTTCGTCGACGAAGGGGGAAAGCCTCTCGACAAAATCGTTCTTTACGTGGATGCAGACAATACTGCAGCGGTTTCGCTCTATAAGTCACTTGGTTTCGTCGAAGAAACCGTAGACATCATGTACTCCCACCAGGCTTAAGTTTTTTATTTCAAGATAGGAAGGAACACTGTGAGCGCTGAAAAAACAGTAAACACAGAATCCAATGAACCCTCAGATCACTACCATATCGGCGGTGACATCACTAAGATTGAACGCGCTCAGACGCAGGGGGATCGCATTGAAGCGGTAGAGAAAGTCAAACTTCCCCATCTTTCCGGTGATTTCGGAACCGACCGTTTTCTCGACAGGGAAATCAGCTGGTTAGACTTCAATACCCGCGTTCTGGAGTTGGCTGAAGATCCCGATCTTTATTTGTTAGAGCGCCTCAATTTCCTGTCGATTGTAGGCTCGAATCTTGATGAATTCTTTATGGTTCGCGTGGCGGGTCTACGCCGCCGTATTGCAACCGGTATCGCTGTTCCCTCTGCCGCAGGTATGACCCCCGATGAGCAGATGGAAGAAATTTCCGAATCAGCTCACCAGCTGATGGAGCGCCAGCATCGCTGTTTCCATGAGGAGGTTTTGCCTGCGCTCGAAAAGGAACAAATCCGCATTGTTAAATGGTCAGATTTGGAGGACGAAGCGAAAGCTCGCTTGACCTCTTTCTTCAGCGATGAGGTTTTCCCCATCTTGACCCCGCTGGCAGTCGATCCTGCGCACCCCTTTCCCTATATTTCGGGGCTCTCGCTCAATCTGGCAGTCGTTGTGCGTAACCCACAAACCGGTAAGGAGCTCTTTGCCCGTTTGAAGGTGCCTGATCAGCTTAACCGTATGATTTCTATCGACGGCTCACGAGCGGTGAATTCGCCGTCTCGGGAAGCCCGCTTCATTGCGCTCGAAGACGTCATCGCTCAGCACCTGGACATGATGTTCCCCGGCATGGAGGTGTTGGAAGTTCACGCTTTCCGCGTGACCCGTAATGAAGACCTCGAAGTTGAAGAGGACGACGCCGAAAATCTTCTGCAGGCATTGGAAAAGGAGCTTTTGCGCCGCCGTTTTGGGCCTCCGGTTCGTTTGGAAGTTGAAGATACCATCAACCCCAACGTTCTTGAACTACTCATTTCTGAGCTCAGCATTGATGAGTCAGAGGTCTACCGCCTACCCGCTCCGTTGGATTTGCGTGGAATGGGCGCCATCGTTAACGCAAACCGCCCCGCCTTGCACTATCCCAAGCACATTGCGCATACCTCCCGATGGCTCAACGAGAACGAAACGTCTAAGGCCGCAAATGTCTTCGCGGCAACCCGCGCTCACGACGTTTTGCTCCATCACCCCTATGATTCATTTGCGACCAGCGTGCAAGCGTTTTTGGAACAGGCTGCTGCAGATCCAAACGTCATGGCTATCAAGCAGACTCTGTATCGCACTTCTGGCGACTCCCCCATTGTCGATGCGCTGATTGAAGCTGCAGAAGCTGGTAAGCAGGTTTTGGCACTGGTAGAAATCAAAGCGCGCTTTGATGAGGAAGCCAACATCAAGTGGGCGCGTAAGCTCGAACGTGCTGGCGTGCATGTGGTCTACGGCATCGTCGGCTTGAAGACCCACTGTAAGCTTTCGCTGGTAGTTCGAAAAGAAGGCGATTCGCTACGCCGTTACTGCCATATCGGTACCGGTAACTACCACCCCTCAACTGCACGATTCTATGAGGATCTCGGTTTGCTCACCTGCGACCCGCAGATTACTGAGGACGTTTCCCGCCTGTTCAATCAGCTCTCGGGTTACGCTCCCAAAACCACCTACCGTTCATTGCTGGTAGCCCCACGCTCGATTCGATCCGGTTTGATTGATTACATCAATAAAGAAATCGAACACAGCATGGCAGGACGCAAGGCGAAGATTCAGATTAAATGCAACTCCATGGTGGATGAGGCAATTATCGATTCGCTCTACCGCGCCTCGCAGTCTGGTGTGGAAGTCAACGTAGTGGTTCGTGGCATCTGTGCTTTGCGCCCCGGTGTTCCCGGTCTTTCAGAGAATATCCGTGTGCGTTCTGTGCTGGGTAGATTCTTGGAACACTCCCGTGTGTTCACCTTTGAAAATGCAGGGAACCCCAAGGTCTACATTGGTTCAGCAGATATGATGCACCGCAACCTTGATCGCCGTGTGGAGGCTCTGGTAAGTATCAAGGCACAGCGTAACCGCGAATATCTGCTGGATATGTTCGACCGCTACATGTCTAAGAAGACCTCAACATGGCACCTTGAGGCAGATGGTCATTGGGAGCGCCACAACAAGGACGATCAAGGAAACCGGTTGGTTGATATCCAGTCCTACTACTTGGAGTCTCGAGATAAGCGAAAGAGAAAATAGACTCTTTAGCCCACATCATGCCAGATAGCCTGTCCACGTTTTTACAGGCAGGTATCTAGCCATAGAATGTCCATGAACAATTTTTTGTTCATGGACATTCTTATTCTCGAAAAAGGTTCCGATATCTATGCCCAAGACGCCGGTTTATTCTGCTTTTCGTTGCGATGGTGAATACTCAAAAATCCGCCGTGCTGTGCCCGATGTAGATGTTACGGCTGCTGGGTGCCTCATCTGGCGCTATGCCAAAGAGCGACTAGAGCTACTCATCATTCACCGCCCTCATTACGATGACTGGTCCTGGCCAAAGGGCAAAGTCGATGACGGCGAAACTATCCCCGAGACCGCTATCCGTGAGGTTCGCGAAGAAGTTGGGCTTCACGTAACCCTCGGCGTCCCTCTGGCTGTCACCCATTACAAGGTCAAACACGGAACTAAAGAAGTCTACTACTGGTCGGCACAGGTCGATCCCTCCACCAAACCCAAGGCAGACGGCGACGAAGTAGATAAACTTCGCTGGGTCACCCCGAAAGAAGCACGTCAGCTTCTCACCAATGCAACGGATACAGAGCCTCTCGATGCCCTCGAGAAACTCTGGAAAGACGGCGATCTCGCCACCCGTTCTGTCATTATTGTGCGCCATGCGAAAGCCAAGCCCCGCTCATCCTGGAGTGCGGCAGAAGGCGAGCGTCCGCTAGCAGCTACCGGTAAACGTCAGGCTTTGGCGGTTTGCCGTCTGTTGCATGCTTGGATGCCGAAAAAAGTTTATTCATCCCCCTGGGTACGTTGCATGCAGACGGTTGCTAATTTTCAGAAGCAATCCGGCACACCCATCAAAACTAAGACGCAAATAACTGAGGCAGCCCATAAGCGTCACCCCAAGCGAGCTGCGCGCGTCATCGAGCAGCTCTTCGAAAAAGATTATTCGGTGGCGCTGTGCACCCACCGCCCGGTACTCCCTACAGTCCTGGATGTTCTCCGAACACATGGAAACAAGCATCTTGCGGCGCAACTACCTACAGAAGACCCTTATCTGGTTCCCGGCGAAATGTTGGTGATGCAGATTTCTCGCCGCAACAACCACCGAATGATCTCTTTGGAGCAGATTCGCCCGTTTGGTGACTAGAGATTTATTCGCAGAGGGAATTACGACTTTTATTCGGCACCGCGGGAAGCAAGCTGGCTGGGTCTGGCGTCAATCGCCTCAATGAGCGCCCGCGAATCCAGGCGAGAGGGATCGCTTGCTGATGCGGTGCCGAATTAATAAAGCATTTTATGGCTAGGATGGAGACATGAACTCCTCTGTACCCACTCCTTACGAAGATTTGTTACGCGAAGTCCTAGAACACGGGGACGATAAATCTGACCGCACCGGAACCGGCACCCGATCCGTTTTTGGTCGTCAGATGCGCTTTGACTTGAAAGATTCCTTCCCGCTTATCACGACCAAGCGAGTTCATTTCAAGTCGGTAGCTCTTGAGCTTCTGTGGTTTTTGCGCGGGGAATCTAACGTGCAGTGGTTGCAGGAGCGCGGCGTCAGTATCTGGGACGAATGGGCAGATGGGGACGGCGAACTAGGTCCGGTTTACGGTGTTCAGTGGCGTTCTTGGCCTGCGGGACATGGGGAAACGATCGACCAAATAACCAATGTCGTGAAATCGCTCAAAACTAACCCTGATTCTCGCCGTCATATTGTTTCTGCGTGGAATCCAGCAGAAGTTGATTCCATGGCTTTGCCGCCGTGCCATGCGTTATTCCAGTTCTATGTGAAGCATGTGGACGACGGCCCCGATGAGCTCTCGTGTCAGCTTTATCAGCGTAGCGCCGACATGTTCTTAGGGGTACCCTTCAATATCGCCTCTTATGCATTGCTGACCTATATCATCGCTGAAGAAGTGGGAATGGTCCCCAGCGAATTTGTGTGGACCGGTGGAGACTGCCATATCTATTCCAATCATTTCGAGCAGGTAAAAGAGCAACTCTCTCGCGAGCCCTACCCTTACCCTCGCTTGATCATCAAAAATAAGAAGCCTTCACTCGATCAGTATGAGTTCGAGGATTTTGAGCTGGAGGATTACCGGCATCACCCTACTATCAAAGCACCGATTGCTGTATAGGAGTCTCTTACTATGTCTGACCTTCCCGTCCTTGGTGCCGTATGGGCGCAGTCACTCAACGCCGTCATCGGCCGCGATGGAGGTATGCCCTGGTACGCCCCAGAAGACTTGGCTCATTTCAAAGAGGTAACGCTGGGTTCTCCGGTCATTATGGGGCGGAAGACATGGGAGTCTTTTCCCGAGCAGTATCGCCCCCTTCCTGACCGTGAAAATTTTGTGGTCACTTCTCGTGTTGATTGTCCGGTGGCAGCCGATGGAGCGCTGTGGGTGCCGTCCTTTGATGTTGCCCTTCGGTTGGCTTGTGAGGGTGCCGAAAAAGTCTGGCTGATTGGCGGTTCTTCCCTCTTTTCGGCGGTGATTGATCGTCATGATTTAGATGGAGTCCAAGACTCTGCAATTACCGTGGTGGAGCGAACCGTGTTTGAAGGCGTTGTAGAAGGCGACTCTAACGCCCCTGACCTGGATGCACAGTGGCTTCTAGATTCAGCCACGGACTACAAGACGAGCGATCGCGGTTGGATTCTGCCTCACTCAGACGGCGAGAAGAAGCCCTTATCGTTCCGCTTTGAGAGATGGACACGCGGCTCCTAAAACGGGCGCGTCCTGTTAAAACCTGCTGCGCCCTAAATCTTTGGTTTACTCTGTGAAATATAGCTGAATTCGTTCATCCTGTCCCGATAGACTGACACTATGACTTTTACATCCGGTGACTCAGTAGGTTTTGTTGGCTATCGCGGCATGGTTGGTTCTGTGCTGATGAAGCGCATGGTCGAAGAGGGCGATTTTAAAGACATAACCCCCGTCTTTTTCTCCACTTCCCAGGCAGGGCAACCTGCTCCTACTTTCAACGGTGAGCTCGACGAAAGCATTCTGCAGGACGCCCACGATCTTGAGACTCTTGCTCAGTTGCCGATTATCGTTACCGCTCAGGGTGGTGACTATACTAAGGAAGTTCATCCCAGGCTCCGCGAACGTGGATGGGATGGTATCTGGATTGATGCTGCCTCCACTTTGCGGATGAATGACGATTCCGTGATTGTTCTTGACCCCATCAATCGCGACGTCATTGACCGGGGGCTTGATTTGGGTATCAAAGATTTCATTGGTGGTAACTGCACGGTATCGTGCTTGCTCATGGGTCTTGGCGGCCTGTTCAAGCAGGGTTTGGTTGAATGGGGCACATCGATGACTTACCAGGCCGCATCCGGTGGTGGAGCGCGTCATATGCGCGAAGTTCTCCAGGGCTTTGGCGATTTATCAGGCGTGGTGAGCTCCGAACTTGCAGACCCGGCATCGGCAATTCTAGAAATCGATCGCAAGGTGCTCGAACTACAACGCTCCGGAGAATTAGAAACTACTCAGTTCGGCGTGCCGCTAGCGGGTTCGCTCATTCCCTGGATTGACGCCGATTTAGGAAACGGTCAGTCCAAAGAAGAGTGGAAAGCCGACGCCGAATCCAACAAAATTTTGGGGCTAGAAGGCGAGGACCGCGTCATATTAGATGGTCTATGCGTACGTATTGCCACGATGCGCTCCCATTCACAGGCGCTCACTCTCAAGCTCACCGAGGACCTTTCAGTTTCTGAAATTGAGAAGATTATCGATGAAGACAATGAGTGGTCCAAGGTGGTTCCTAACGAGAAGGAAGCCTCGATGAATGATTTGACCCCCGTAGCGGCGTCGGGCTCTCTCACCATCCCCGTGGGACGTATTCGTAAGATGGCTATGGGGCCGCAGTACATCAGTGCCTTCACCGTAGGCGATCAGCTACTATGGGGAGCTGCTGAGCCTGTGCGCCGTATGCTTAAGATTGCTACCGGAACTCTTTAACCCGAAAGAGCTTTTACTATGCCTTCACTAGATGTGCCCTCGCATGACGTGCTAGCCCAACCTGAGCACTCTGAATTTTGCGAGGGTATTTCTGGTTTTATCCCCGCGGTGGACAAGAACTCAGACGTGCCCCCATATTCGCAGATTCGACGCGCGGTGATTGCAGCCCGCGCCGCTGGCAACTTACAGCCAGGTGACCGTCTACCTCCTATGCGGATGCTAGCTCAGCAACTTGGTCTTGCCGTCAATACTGTTGCGAAAGCTTACAAGGAACTCGAAGCGGCAGGAGCCATCGAGACGCACGGGCGGGCAGGTAGTTTTATCACCGCGATGGATTCAACCTCACAGAAAAAGCACGAATTAACCAGCCGTTATATAGCATCCATGCGGAAACTAGGGTTGGAAGATGCTGAGATACTCGAAGTTTGTACCCACGAGCTGGGGCTGGATCACTAACTTAGGGGTGTTCGTGGTAGTGCTCTCCCGTGGGGCAGAAATGATTCTGCCGACCGAATTTTAGCCACCGAGCATTCTGCTTCTTCTGGTTGCGTTTCTCGGCTTGAGTCGTAATTTCACGCCAGATATTGAGCACTTTCGCCTTGCCCCAGGTATTGAGTCGGTGCGCCCAATGAAATTCTGTGCCCCACAGCCCCATTCCAAGAAAAATGAAGAGCCAGCCCGGACCGGGGGTGACCAGCATAACGAGCCCTGCTACGAGCAACAGGAAACCTAGAGTAATAACCAGTAAGCGGTAGAACATAAGCAATAGCAGGTGGTGCGCCATAAAAGCGCGCATGCGAGCCATGGCTCCGTGTAAACGCCCGGATTCGCTTCCAGCTATCTCCCGGTCTAAAGCCATGTGCTCCCCTCACCCTTGCCGGCTAAAACAAACTGATTCTCAGAGAACCGTGCACCACAGAATGCTCTGTGATGAGCGGTTTATGTGCTTCTACAGAGAAGTTCCAACGATGACCGGCTCGGGTTCCATCTGGATGCCGAATGCCTTCTTCACACCGTCCTGAACTGCGCTGGCGATGGCGAGCAAATCTGAGCAGCTTGCTTCACCTCGATTAGTGATAGCCAAGGTGTGCTTGGTGGAAAGAGAGGCGCGACCGTCGGCAATTCCTCGGCTCTCGCCCTCTAAACCAAATCCTTTGTCAAAACCAGCGTGCTGAATGAGCCAGCCGGCGCTGAGTTTAGTTTTGCCTTCGATAACGTTCTGGCCACTGGCATCGGTGACCGGAAAACGCGGAGCGTCCTCTGGCAAACTATCCAACTCATCTGAATCAACAATGGGGTTGGTAAAGAACGAGCCGGTGGAATATGTATCTCTGTCTTCAGTGTCCAGCACCATGCCCTTGGAGGCGCGAAGCTTCAGCACGGTATCGCGAACTAGTTGTGAGTTAGCACGCTGGCCCACCTCGACGTCGAGTTGCCGGGCAAGTTCGCCGTAGCGGATAGGGGCTGAGAGAGTTCCAAGAGTGAATTGGAAGTCAACACTGAGCACCACATAACGAGGTGAACCATTAACAGTGTTTTGCTTGAGAATAGAATCTCGATACCCAAATTTGAGGTCTGCTAGAGCAAAAGTCTTACGGGCATTCTTCTGTCGATCCCATGTATGCACCTGAGAAATCGTTTGAGATACTTCAGCGCCATAAGCGCCTACGTTTTGCACCGGGGTAGCACCAACAGTGCCGGGAATGCCTGAGAGGGCTTCTATACCTACCCACTCATTTTCAATAGCATGAGCTACGAATGCATCCCACTGGTGCCCTGCCTGAACTCGAATATTAGCCCCACCGCACTGAGGAACACCCAGATCTTCAATGCCGTGAGAGGCGATATGAACTACGGTGCCGTCATATCCTGCATCAGCAACTAAGATATTCGAACCACCGCCCACAATCAGCAGGTTCTCGCCTTGGCGATCCGCCGCAGATACGGCGTCGATAATTTCTTGTTCGGTGGTAGCTCGCACATAGTTGCGAGCTGCTCCGCCTACAGCGGCGGTAGTGATGTCTTTGAGATGCATAGTAGTCACCCTTTTAGTTTAGCTTCTGCTCATTGCGCTCAGGCACGCTCGCCTAACAGCGAAGAACCGCTATTTCTTATCCACCTGCGAAAGCGCACCTGTTTCTGGAGTAATCACGGGGTTCATGCTGGTCTGTGGATCATAAGTCGATACGTTAGTGGTACGCTCACTCAGAATTTCGCGCTGAGACGATGGCTGAAGATGGCGGGTGAGAAAGAGTGAGATAACGATAAACACGAGCACAGCCAGAAGGGCGTTACGGATGCCCCAGTGCTCGCCAAGCAAGCCCAAAGCAGGAGGTCCGCCAAGGAATGCGGCGTAGCCAATGGTAGAAACTACGGAAACTCGAATTGCAGCCTTCATTGGATCGTCTGATGCTGCTGACATACCCGTGGGGAATCCCAGGGAAGCGCCCAGCCCCCAGATGAACAGACCAATGAAGCCCAGCGGCACGTTCGGCGCAAAAATAAACACCGCTAGTCCAATAATCGCCATCGAACAGGTCACGCGCAGAACCTTCACACGTCCAAACTTATTCAGCAGACCAGTACCCATGAAACGACCGGTCATCATAGCGATAACAAAGAACGTGTATCCCAGCGAACCAACTGTCTTATCCGCACCGTAATCGTGAGTAAGGGCAAGCGCCACCCAGTCGTTGGCAGACCCTTCAGCCAGCGCCATGCCCAGCACAAAAATGCCAATAAAAATGGTGTGTTTGTCGCGCCAAGCATCCCGCACCCGGTAGGAACCAACCTGGGAGAGCGCCTGAGTGTCGTCCTGCCCGTAGTTCTCGCTGTGGCACCCGCGCAATGCCCACAACACGGTGGCGAAAATAATGACGGCAAAATAAATCATGTGCCACATGAAAGATACGCCCAAGCGGGTGTCCAAGGTACCCAGCCCCGCGCCTACCACTGTGCCGATGGAAAAGAATCCATGCATAATCGGGGTAACGAATCGACCGAGTGCTCGCTCTGCTGAAACACCCTGCACATTAGCTGCCACATTTGAAGAAGCCATGCCAACGCCATCGAGCACGAGCCCCAGAACAGCTAGCGGAATGCTCGATATCGAAACGGCGATACCGACCAGCGCAATTCCCGCACAGGCAAGGGAATACCCCAGAATAAGAGTTTTTCGTGATCCTATCTTGCTGACCAGATAGCCAGAGAACGTCACTGCGGAAAAAGAACCAACGGTCATACCCAAGAGCAGCATACCCATCGGTCCGGCGGAGAGGTTAAGACCGGTGGAGACATCAGGGAGTCGCGCAAGAAGGGACGAGGTCAAAAGTCCGCTGGCAAAAAATATTGCAAGGACAGCTCTGTACCACGTCTTAATTTCCTGCTGATCCAGTTTCTCTACCCTTGCCATAACTCCCTTTCAGCACGGAAAACATATAGTGTGCGCAGACACAAGACTTTTCCAGTTTAAAGATGCCTCCGGCTGTGATTCCATTTTCGTGAGTAGTTCCACACGCTAATGGGCGAAAGCAACCACAGCTTGAGCTTTCACCAGCACTTTTTGGAGATTCCCCTCGATGTCAGGGGCAGAGACGGTGAGATCAATTCGAGCGGTCTGGGCTTCGGCGTCAAGAGCGCCAATTTTGCCCGATACATTAAGCTGGTTGCCACCGGTTGCCGGATTCTCAGCGCCCTCAGCATCAGGTACGATGACGGGCTTGGTGAAACGGGTCTGATAATCAACGATTGCCCCGGGATCCCCCACCCAATCGGTTACTAGCTGTACCGCAACTCCCATGGTGAACATGCCGTGGGCGATGACGCCGGGAAGTCCGACAGCCTGGGCGAATCGTTCATTCCAGTGAATTGGGTTGAAGTCGCCAGAAGCCCCCGCGTAGCGAATAAGATCGGCGCGAGTCACCGAAATCGTACGAGAACCGATTTCTTGACCTTTTTCTAGCTCAGCAAAATTAATAGATAGTGCCATTAGTCTTCTCCTCGAACTAAGAGAGAGGAGACGCAGGTAGCCACAGCTTCTCCCCCGACGGTAGTAATTTCTTCGCGAGTGATGAGCATAGCGCCAGGACCCATGGTACGTACGTTATCTACGTGAACTTCAGTTGTGAGTTCGTCACCAGCCACGATAGGTCGATGATTGGTGAAACGCTGGTCAGCGTGAACCACACGCGAGAAATCGATTCCTGAATCGGGATCTTCGATGAGTGCAGCATCCGCCCTTTGCGCCAGAATAATGGCAAAGGTCGGGGGAGCAACGACGTCGGCGTATCCAGCTGCTTGCGCCGCGTCTACTTCGAAATGGATGGGGTGGGTAGCCTTTACAGCGCTAGCAAACTCGCGGATTCGCTCCCGTCCTACTTGGAATACCTCATCAGAAGTAAATACTTTCCCGACGATTTGGGGATTAATAGTTTTGGTCTCAGACATAATAAAAGTCTAACGGAAGGTTTAATCTGCCTCATCTTTCCTACGTGATATGGGACACTTAGTGCAAGTAATTCTCACTATCCCTGGAGAACACATGAACCGCACGCCCCATGAGAAGTTTCCACCGCATCTCGTTGACCCCAACGAGCCGGTAGATACAGCCCGCAAATATAAAATTATCGGCCCCGGACTCGTCGTTGCCGCCACAGGAATTGGCGCACCCGATTTAGTTGCCACCCTTGTAGCTGGTTCAAAATATGGGTACGCACTCCTATGGACGGTCGTCATAGGCGTCATTATGAAAATCGTCTTGGTCGAAGGCGCCGGCAGGTACAGTCTTGCCACCGGACGTACCATCTTTGAAGGATGGCGCACTCTCGGCCCCTGGACCACCTGGTATTTTGGCCCCTACATCCTGATTTGGGGCTTTGTTTACGGAGCCACTGGGATGTCGGCGGCCGCTATGCCGCTTGCTGTGCTCTTTCCCGCCCTTCCACTGTGGGCATGGGCCATCATCATGGGGCTCTCAGGGTTCGTGATTGTTTGGCTGGGTAAATACAGCGTGGTAGAGAAAATAACCGCCGTCCTGGTGGGACTCATGTTCCTGCTCATTGTAGGTTTAGCTATCTACACCATCCCGAACCTACCCGACCTATTTCGCGGTCTCGTTCCCATGATTCCCGGCGGAAGCGTCACCTACACTCTTGCGCTAGCCGGTAGTGTTGGCGGCACCATCACTCTCGCGGCCTACGGGTACTGGCTACGCGAAAAAGGGTGGTACAGCCCCAAGTTTATGCGGGTCATGCAGCTTGATAACACCGTAGCTTACGTCATCTCCGGCATATTCGTAGCAGCAACTTTCGTGCTCGGCGTAGAAGTGCTCTATTCTGCAGGACTAGCAGTATCCTCTAGCGATAAAGGGCTCCTTGATCTCGCCGATATTCTCAAGGATCGTTACGGTGTGGTAATTGGAAATCTCTTTCTGATAGGTTTCTGGGCTGCCTCCTACTCCTCCATTATCGGAGTCTGGTCAGGAGTCTCGCTCATGTTTGCGGACTTCTGGGGCAACATCCGCCGCAAGCCTACGAATCACCCCGATACCCTCACCGGTGGAAAATACTTTAAGTTTTACGTACTGTGGCTTACTTTCCCGCCCATGATTCTTTTTCTCATGGATCGCCCCATTTTCCTCATTCTCCTCTACGGAGTACTAGGGGCGCTTTTCATGCCTTTCCTTGCCGTCACTCTCCTCTGGATTCTCAACACCAAACGAGTACCAGAGAGATGGCGCAATGGCTGGTTCACCAACAGCATTCTAACTATCTGTGCTGTACTCTTTATTTCTCTTGGAATCTACCAATGCACTGAAGCAATTGTGAGGGTTCTCAACTAAATCTAGCTATCCCCGGCATTGAAAAGTTAAAAACGCAAAGAGACCCAGCAGGAAAACCTGCTGGGTCTCTTATGAATAAAATATTTAAAAATATAAGCTGAGCCCCGACCGGGAATCGATCCCGGGACCTCCATCTTACCAAGATGGCGCTCTACCACTGAGCTATCGGGGCGTAGCGGTGGACGGGCTCGATCCGTCGACCTCACGATTATGAGTCGTGCGCTCTAACCAGCTGAGCTACACCGCCATGCAATCACTAAAATTATTCAATTTTGGCTCTTGCGAGAGCCCCGACCGGGAATCGATCCCGGGACCTCCATCTTACCAAGATGGCGCTCTACCACTGAGCTATCGGGGCAACAGAGAATACTCTACAGGACGCCCTAAAGGGGGTGCAAATTCTTGCAGAATATTTTCAGGTGTTCTACACCACCTCAATAAAGAAGGGGAGGAATCCACAGATTCCACCCCTTCTTTAGAATGCTCCAAGCCTAAACTTCAAAGGCTGGATTATTCTTTTTAGTACTTGTTCGAGCGCTTCTTGAAGCCACCGTCACGGCCACCACCACGGCGGTCATCGCGATCACGATCGCCCCCGCGGAATCTGCCGCCACGGCGATCGTCGTTGAAACGCTTCTTGAAACCATCACGGTCTCCGCCGCGTCCACCATTGAAGCGACGTCCACCGCGTCCACCATTTCCGCTACCCTTGGGGCCGCGGTCACGCTGGATGTTCAAGAACTCACCGTTTAGTTCGGTGTTTTCCAAACGGTCGAAGAAATCACGGGGAAGATCTTCAGGCAAACCAACAATGGTGAAATGTGGGCGAATATCAATGGAACCAACCTGTGATCCTTTGATGCCACCTTCATTAGTCAAGGCTCCCACAATCATGCCGGGGTTAACACGATTCTTGTGTCCAACCTGCAACTTGTAGTTAACCATGCCCTCTTCTTGACGGCGGGGCTTGCGCTCACGGCCGCCATCCCGGTCGCCGCGGTCTCCACGATCGTTACGATCGTCGCGGTTACGGCCCTTGGGCTCAGGAATATCTTCTACGAAGAAGGGGCGACCCTCCTGAGCAATCACAGCAATAGCAGCCGCGATTTCCAAAGGATCAACATCATGCTCATTTTGGTAGCTGGTGATGATGTCACGGAACAGTGAGAGATCTTCGGTCTCAATAGTGTCCGTAATCTGCTGAGCGAAACGAGATTTACGATTCTCGTTTACATCAGCAACAGAAGGCATATGCATCTGTTCAACCGGCTGACGGGTTGCCTTCTCGATTTGGCGCAACATGTACTTCTCACGGGGAGTCATGAAGAGAATTGCTTCACCTTCACGGCCCGCACGGCCGGTACGGCCAATGCGGTGAACGTAAGATTCGGTGTCATGAGGAATATCGAAGTTCACAACCAAGGAGATACGCTCCACGTCAAGACCGCGAGCTGCGACGTCGGTAGCAATCAAAATATCAATACGGCCATCGCGCAACGAATCAACGGTACGCTCACGCAACTGCTGAGGAATATCACCGTTAATAGCTGCTGCCTGGTAACCGCGAGCCTTGAGCTTTTCAGCGAGCTCTTCAGTTTCCTTCTTGGTACGAACGAAGGCGATAACGCCATCGTAGTTACCTACTTCGAGCACGCGAGTCATCGCATCAAGCTTGTGCGAGTGCATGACCTGAATGTAGCGCTGACGAATGTTAGGAGCGGTAGAAGTCTTAGACTTTACGCGAACCTCGGCAGGATCGTTAAGGTACTGCTCTGCGATCTTGCGGATGGTCTTGGGCATGGTAGCCGAGAACAGTGCAACCTGCTTAGAATCGGGAGTCTGGCTGAGAATTTCCTCGACGTCATCGGCAAAGCCCATGCGGAGCATTTCATCAGCTTCGTCCAATACCAAGTACTGCAGGTTCGAAAGGTCCAAAGAACCCTTCTTGAGGTGGTCGATCACACGACCGGGAGTACCCACAACAATCTGAGCACCGCGGCGTAGACCGTTGAGCTGAGGACCGTAAGGTGAGCCACCGTAAATAGGAAGAACGGTTACGTTTTCCATATGGGTAGCAAAAGAAGTGAATGCTTCTGCGCCCTGAAGCGCGAGTTCACGAGTAGGTGCAAGAACAAGCACCTGAGTGTCTTTGGTGTGTCCGTTGATGTCTGCCAGTTCAGCCAAACGAGACAGTGCGGGAAGAGCGAATGCTGCGGTCTTGCCGGTGCCGGTCTGTGCTAGACCAACAACGTCGCGGCCACCCAAAAGCAAAGGAATGGTCTGCTCCTGAATGGGTGAGGGCTTTTCGTAACCGATGTCTTCAAGAGCTGAAAGCACACGGGCGTCCAGACCAAGATCGGTGAAGCGTGTGCCTTCTTCTTCAGCGGGTGCTGAGGCGGTCTGAGCTTCGTTGTTAGGTGCAGTATTTTCTGCGGGTTCGATGAATTCAATACCTGCTGAAGCAGAGTTATCTTTAGTCAATTTGTTCCTCATCGCATGGGATCGGCGCACCAAGTAAATCGGTGCTTTTCTCCGGTGATCCCCCTGTGCTCGCCTCAAGGTGGGTGGGCCATCTTCGGTGGGCGCCACCTCATCTGCACCGCGGTGCAAAATACTCACACTCATCTTAGGAAAGAATTCTGTAAGCGGTAAAAGGTTTGCGCTCTTTGAGCGAGCTATTCTCTTCGTCTTCTGAAGTATCTGACTTCAAAAGGAAACTGATTTCAGCGCCTGTTTTCAGTCGGTCGGCGCAACCATCGGTGTCTAGGGAAACCGGTAATGTACTTTCCCTACCTTACAGTACGTTTGACGTTAATGGGGTCGCTGGTGACACAACCTACAATGAGGGCAAGCGACTAAAGGTCCGTACGCTTCATAACGGATATTGTGCCGAAGGTTCTAACGGTGAAGTAGGTTGCATTGAATCTTTCACTGGCATAGCCCGCGGGATTCTGCGGTGAATTATTGCCCCATGCAGCCCCCATGGAATCAATAACGACGTAGTCAGGAGCTGGTTTACCCTCATGCCCAATCCAGTAGACGGTTCGGTCAGGCACCAGGTATGTGAGGATCGAAAGGTCCGAAGCAACGGTGACCCCCTGAGGTACGGCATTCACTGCCTGCTGTTTTGCCTGATCAACTGCAGATAGTTCTGTAGTAGCAAACCGGGGGTTTGCCAGCTCTTTGAGGGGCTGGAAAGGCAGAAGGACGAGCGCAACTCCGCATGCGGCAGCTGCTACCGTGCGTCGAAAGATTGGCAGAGAAACTCCTCGCCCCATCCGGCTCAAAAAAGCAGGAGGGGTTGCAAGGACATCCACAAGCGCCATCGTAACGATTGGCATGAGAACCAAAGAATAGTGCCACGTTGATTCCCAGTAGCCCTCATTCGGTGAGAGAAGTCGCCAGCAAAGAGTGGGCAAGGCGATAATCGCCAACGGGGATAGCACCCAGAGAAGTACACCGACAGCAAGAAGCAGTAGCAAAGAGAAAGTCTTTGTCCATGGGTAGAACAGGGTTGCAAAGGCTTGCAGCGGGTCCCCGAGGGCGGCGGCAAAATCTACCTTATCTGCGTAATCGAACTGACCGGCAGTGTTAAAAAAGGGAAGAATGAGTGCAACCGCGGCTGCCGACCAGCTAATTCCCCATACGACAGTGAGAAAAGACTCAAGAACAGCCGGTGAAGTAATGGCAGAAGATGCCACTTTTTGAAAACGGCGGCTGAACGGCTCCACCGGCTGCGCATCATCAGATCGGGCTGCGGCATGAGGGAACAGATTGTCCCATCCTCCCCGGAGCCATCCGGTGCGCAACAATGCCACAATCCCTATCATCGCCACGGTAATTCCCATGTCTTCTTTGACAAAAACAAGCGGCAAAGCCCATAGCAGAGCACGGCGTATACGCGGAGCTCGCTCTGGTTCCCGAGCTGCCAACACCAAATTTCCCAAAGAAAGTACGAAAAAGGGTAGCGCAAAAGCGACTTCGTGAAATTGAACAGACACCGCCTGCTGGATGCCGAAGCTGAGCCCAAAAGCAATCGCCAGAAGGAAAGCAGACAGTTTTCCACAACCTTGCTGAGCAAACCGGCACAGCAAAAATACAGCTACCGCGATTAGCCCATTCTGCACATAAAGCAGAGTCTGCGGACTAGGAAAAAAATAATAGAACGGAGTGAGAAGCACCAAAATAGGGTGAAAGTGATCTCCCCAAAGATTGAAACCATGACCTTTAATCGGCACAATCGGCGCCTGAGCACGGGCATAGTTTTGGGCAAGCTGAGTAAATATCCCTAAATCCCACGAAGGAGTCACAAAGTGGCGGTACTGAAAAAATGAATACACGCTATAGAGAGCGAAAAAGGCTAGCGCTAGGACGAAAGCTAACAGGCGAGAGCCAGGCGAATTTTGGCGTTGAGATGGGGAGAGACGCGACGATACCTCTGCGCTATCTCGCTTGAAAAAAACGCCCATCTCCAACCTCTCATTCATCTAGTACTTCAGAATTACACTGTTCGCTACAACCGTGAGTCAATTTCTATCCCTACGCTACCTTGCAGGTACTCACATGCGAAAATAAAGGTGTGTACTCTGTTTCTGTTTCTATTACGCCTCCGTTTCCCATCAGTTTGGCAAGCGTCGTCGCACCGTGGCGTCGAGGAATTTCAGATCCTCTCGCTCAGGCAGGAACCAGACCAGACCGAACCGGAGCAACGACGTATTGGGCCACCACCCGATCCGGACAAACCGATATACTCCTGCGCTTTCACCAAGAAAAAGGTACAGCTCGCAGTTTGAGAGAAAAATATCTGGCTCCCATCCATATTCGGTTATGGGCACCTCGTACACCCCAATCACCAGAGGATATCGAAAATTTACTGGCGCAACTCCCCCGCTGGGTAGGCACCGAAGATAACTGGAGAGAATTTCAAAAATCCCCTCAATGGAATGCGCTCCCTGAAACGCTTATTCGTGCCCACCAAGAGCATCCCGGAGTACGACTGGGCGCTACCGGCGAGATCTTCAAAAACACCGTTGCTTCTATTACAGAACAACGGGTCACCGGCATCGAAGCTATGGGCGGACTACGCGCCATCCTTCGGCAAACGGCGTCTGCAGCACCCCAAACAGGACTACCCGACCAGCCCCGGGGAATGCTTTTCTTTCCCTCACCTCAAACTTTGGCGTCTCTTCCTTCGTGGATATGGCACAGGGCCGGTTACGATCGCGCACGCGCCGATACCATCGTCTCTTTTGCCCAACGGGCTGAAAGCATCGAGCGACTTGCTCAGAAAGCGACTGCCGATCAACTTTCTGTTGCTCTTTCCAGCATCCGAGGCATTGGCCCCTGGACCATCGCGGAGGTACTGCAACGAACTCACGGCCACCCCGACGCAATTAGCGTGGGAGATTTCCATTTAGCCCACCACGTAGGTTGGGTATTTGAAGGTCAACGCGCTACCGACGAACAAATGGTCAGGCTGCTAGCACCTTTTAGTGGCAATAGAAATCGAGTAGTAGCTCTCATCAAAGTTGCAGGCATTCAAGAACCTCGACGAGCACCCCGTTACAGCCCCCAAGACCACCGCAGCCATTAATAAAGTATCGGAGGCAGCATACGCTACCTCCGATACTTCAACATATTTTCAGGAACTAACCTCTCAGCAAACTATGCCTGCTGGTTACCTTCTTCTTTCTGCGCTTCTTCAACTTGCTTGCGCACTTCGTCCATATCCAATTCACGAACTGCAGAAATAACCTGCTCGAACTGCGAGCTGTTCAATGCACCGGGCTGCGAGAAAACAAGAATGCCCTCGCGGAATGCCATCAAAGTAGGAATCGAGGTAATACCTGCAGCAGCAGCGAGCTCCTGCTGATCTTCAGTATCAACCTTTCCAAAAGTGATGTCTTGATGCTTCTCCGATGCTTCTTCATATACAGGTGAGAACTGCTTGCAAGGACCGCACCAGTCAGCCCAGAAATCCAAGAACATGATGTCGCTGTCTTGGACTGTTTGATTCAAATTTTCTTGAGTAATTTCTTGTGTAGACATACCTCAAACCCTACCTGGCACAGCTTCAAGTTCCAACTCATTTATGCTCACGATGAAGCCAAATAACTCTCGAACTTAAAACAAAAAGTCTCGATCTGTTTTCAGATCGAGACTCATTGGTGGCAGATGAGGGATTCGAACCCCCGTAGGCAGTGCCAGCTGATTTACAGTCAGCCCCCTTTGGCCGCTCGGGTAATCTGCCGAGACCAAAAACTGGTACTCTATTCGCATGAGCGAACGAGATAACACTACCGAACATTTTCCAAAAACCAAAATCGAATGCGAGGATTGTGACTAATACAACCCCTCCTGCTTAGGTCACTACCAAATTTTGCGATCTCACCATCTGCTCTTCGCCCAGCCATGTGACAAAATTTTGCGCATAAACGATGGCCTGCTCCGCAGTGCACAAACCGCTTTTTACTTCATGCAAAATATCCCGTTGGACTCCAACGAAACGCTCTCGTGCCATCGGATCCTCGAGACTCTCTCCTAAACGAGAAATCTCCAGCTCCGCGTCTCTCAGCGATGTTGCTTGCAGACTGCGATTTTTATTACTCATGCTTTAAGTCTTCAACTCAAAGATGAACTCTAGCTGAGAAATCGGTCACATCTTTATAACAATTTTTCCCCACCCATTTTCTGCGCCCGCTAGGCTACATCCACGGAAACCTGTAATTTAGTAGGTACATAGCTCTTCTACAAGAGCGCAAGAGATTTTCCCTTACCACCACCATCTGAGGAGAAACATGGCTAGCGAATCATCATTTGATGTTGTTTCAAAAGTAGACAAGCAAGAAGTATCAAACGCTTTGAATCAGGCTTCCAAAGAAGTAGAGCAGCGTTACGACTTTCGCGGAGTGGGCGCATCCATCGACTTCTCCGGTGAAAAAATTATGATTAAAGCCAATGCAGAAGAGCGCGCTCAAGCTGTCCTGGATGTTTTCCAGTCCAAGCTCGTCAAGCGTGGTATTTCTTTGAAGTCATTGGAGGCGGGTGACCCTTACCCCTCCGGCAAGGAAACTCGCATTGAGTGCTCCATCAAAGAAGGTATCGCTCAGGATCAGGCAAAGAAAATCACTAAACTGATTCGCGATGAAGGACCCAAAGGCGTCAAAGCAACCATCCAGGGAGACGAACTACGAGTATCTTCCAAATCGCGTGACGACCTCCAGGACGTCATCGCGCTCTTGAAGAGCTCAGAACTTGACGTTGACCTCCAATTCGTCAACTACCGCTAAGCACCACTTTACGGTTCATAAAGAAGGACGGCGCCTCCGGCGTCGTCCTTCTTTAGTTCAAAAGCGGTGAATCTTTAATTTTACAGCTGCCCCATTGCCCGAGCTTGGTTCTCTAGACGGGCGATACGATCCTCCATCGGAGGGTGAGTGGACATCAACTTTTGCATGTCCCGACCACGGAATGGGTTGGCAATCATCATAGCGGCGGTAGAGACTACTTTTTGATCGTTAGCAGGCAAAGGGTAACGGCTATTTCCGTTCTGCAATTTGTGCAATGCCGATGCCAATGCCAACGGGTCCCCCGTCAACTCAGCGCCGTCCTGATCTGCATCGTATTCCCGGGTTCGACTAATTGCCATTTGAATTATTCCCGTTGCAATTGGTGCCAAGAAGGACATCAATATGGCTACCAGAACGTTGCCTCCACCGCCCTCTCGATTATTACCACCAAAGAGACCGGCGAATCCCAGCACCTGAGCAATCGACGTAATGACAGCTGCAATTGCTGAAGCAACTGAACTTGTAAGAATATCGCGGTTATACACGTGCATCAGCTCGTGCCCCAGAACCCCGCGCATTTCGCGCTCATCTAAGAGTTGCAAGATTCCTTCGGTAGCGCAGACAGCCGCATTTTGAGGATTACGGCCGGTTGCAAAAGCGTTAGGAGTCAAGGACGGAGCTACATACAACCGTGGCATGGGCTGGTTGGCTTTAGCAGAAAGCTCCTCAACAATTTGATAAAGTCCCGGAACCTGCTCCCTGGTGACAGGGTAAGCATTCATAGAGCGAATAGCGATTTTATCGGAATTCCAATAGGAATATGCCACCATACCTACGCTGATGAGGGCAAAGAGATAGATAAACAAGCTGCTCCGCGTCAGACCGGCGAGCACCGCGCCGATAAGAAGCAGAACTCCAACCATTCCGCCTAATAGCAAAGTGGTCTTCAAACCATTCTGATGATTGTGCATATTCATTTTAGGCTCTCTTTCTCCACGTTTCAGCCTCGGTTTATTACAGAGTATCGATAATGATTGAAAAAAACATCATGTTTGCTCAAAACGAAGCGAGAGACAGGATTATCCTGTCTCTCGCTTTATGTCTTATCGGCACTGAATGTAGCTGATATGGTCCACTCCATAGATCGCTGTCAACACATACGTTGTGTATATAGAGTTGAGGGCCTTCTCAGGAATATACCGATACATCACATGTGTGTGACCATGATCCTGGTATCGAATCAGACACCGCTTATTGGTTGCAACGTTTTTCTGATCGAAATCGTGCCAAGGAACTGCCTGGGACCACGCTTTGAAATCTGCCCCGCTATACCATTGGGGAACTTCACCTGGGTTATCAGGGATAACCGGGATAACGGGGTTCTCGGGTTCAGTAGGTGTAACCGGCTCGGTGGGGTCAGTTGGCGTAACTGGCTCGGTAGGATCAGTAGGTGTAACCGGCTCGGTAGGATCAGTAGGTGTAACCGGCTCGGTAGGATCAGTTGGCGTAACTGGCTCGGTAGGATCAGTAGGTGTAACCGGCTCGGTAGGATCAGTAGGTGTAACCGGCTCGGTAGGATCAGTAGGCATTGCTCGATCCGCAGGTGTGATGGGATCCACTGGCGCGACAACGGGGTCTGCCTTTTCTGCAGGTGCTTGGGTAACAGGGGCTGGAGGCGCAGCCTCGGCAGGCACTGTGTCTACAGGAGCTGCAACTTTAGCCTCAGCTTCAGGAGGATTCTGAGCTTCAGCGACTGGGGCAGCTTCTTCGGTAACGATGCGAGGAGCAGTTTCGTGACCAGGGTTATCTGCGAGCGCCTCACCGGATGAACCAGTTGCTGTTCCTGCGGCTGAAGTTACCGCACCCTCATCAGCCATGGACGAATCATTCGCAGCAGATCTTCCCTCCGAAGATGGAGACTGGGATGAAATCGCAACTAAACTCTCATTATTTGTTGCCTGAGCAAGACTACTAAGAGCGTTCTGTTCGTCTTCTGATGCGAGCAACGCCGATTCAACGGCTTTCAGTACATGTTCGTTTGCAGATGCAGTTACCAAGGTAGGTAAAGCAGAAAGATCTTCGCCGCTCCCTTGCGAAAGTCCCTGAGCCAGGGATTCCAAAACAGGAACATCACTGCTGCGTATGGATTCATCAGAAGAGAAGCCACTAAAGGGATTCGATTCAAACTGACGCCCCAGCGGCAAAGGCTTTTCAGTTTTCTTCTGGCTAGGTGTCTGCTGAGTTTTCTGATCTGGAATCTTGGTAGAAAACCCTTCTGCAGTAATTTGCTGAGCATCTTGATGCGCTGGTTCGCTCATCGCCACACCGCCCACCACTGCAACTACTGCCGCAGTTAAAGTTGCGGCACCCGCAAGGATTTGGCTGGGCGTGCCCCAGCTCCTCGGAGAAAGAAGAGAGAAATTAGAACCGGTAGCAAATGCAGAGGAAGCAGATGCATTTTCTGCAGAAGAGGTTGTTGCGTTTGAACCGCTCTGAGTGCCTCCCACCGACGCCGCCGCAACAGGCGCAATCAGCGCAGAGCCGTCCGTCGTCCAGATAGAAAGTCCAGCCAAAACTGGGAAGACCCAGCTACGCATGGACTTATTAATACCGACTAGAGAAAGATATTCGGAGGTGCAGTAATTGCACGTTTCCATGTGTGAGCGCAGAGCGTCTGAACGTTTCTGACTGAGCGATCCACGCACATAGGGGCTGATATGAGAAGAAAATCGGTTACAGTCCGCCGTCGCAGGGGCATTCTGGTGGGCACGAAGAAAACCTTCTTTAAGGCTTTCTTTAGCGCGAATCGCAAGGGCTGACACAGCATTGGGGGTGAGGTCCATTGCCGCGGCAATTTCACGTGGTTTCTTTGCTTCAATCTCGCTCATCCACAGCACGGTTTGCCATCGTTCAGGCAAAGAAGTGAACGCGGAAATTACTTCATCAGATTCGTGAAGTTGTACCACGGTTTCGTCAAGGGTCCCCATTGCCTCAATATGTTCTTGCTCGCTGGGGACTTCCTTCTTCGTCAGCAGTCCGTATTCCCCCGCTAGATGCGCGATGGTGGTAGAGAGGTAGCCGCCCATATAGGAGTGGGGACCTTTACCGTTTTTGAGTGCTTGAAGGATGCGGGCAAAAGATTCAGAGACAATGTCATCAACACGGTTAACATCAGAAGTGTGTTTAAACGCAATAGCACGAGCCATAGGGTAATAGCGCTCATAGAGTTCTCCATAAGCTTCAAGTTTGCCCTCGAGAACCGCCAGTAGCAGCGCCTCATCAGTTTTTCCTGACGCGGCGAGCGTATGTTGCGTTTGCATTTCTTAAGTCCTGTGCCGTGGTGATTCTTCAAAGAATCGATTCAGATTGTCAAAGTGTGCGAGCCCTCTATTTCCCCAACTTGTCGCTACATCTTTAGATATCAGCCCAGAGACTGTGCAACATTTTAGAGGACACATTTCTAAATATACCTGAAGAGGAAAAAACTAGAACCCGACTTAAGTATTAACTGTGCAAACAAGAAAGAGCCCGCGCTCCCTAAAGCGCGGGCTCTGATCGGGGCAATGCACCCGAAGGTACATTGCCTTCCATCTCTCCATTGAGCTGGATTCTTCCCTTTTCAACCGAAGAAGTTGATTGCGAGTCAACTCTGGCCGAAAGGTGTAATGAGCAATTTCGGTTCCCTATGAGCACCCAAGTGCTTCTTTTCCGATCTTGCATTCCCTATTTTCTTGTGGCTCCTGTTCCCTAAATGAGGAGCCTTACCTTCGCGTTCTTCACCTTCGCGGGGGCGTGGGTGGCGAAGACTTGATTGTTACCACCGGTGCGACGAGATCTTTTCTCGAAAATGGCACATACATCAAATCGTTGGCGCGAAGCCCGGTTTTTACGCCGTCACTAGTTAAGAGCGAATTACGCACAAATCATGACGCGAAAATCTGAGAAATTTTCAAAACTTTTTAAAAATTTAGCAGAATTGCCTCCTGACTAGGGCAAATACTGAAAAATTAAGTTTGAAGAAATTTTATTTTTCGCTCGCAAGCCACCTCTCGCAAAGGGCCAGCCTGCTATCAAAGTTGTTATTCTGAATTATTCACAATAGACTATTTTCTTACTACTAACCCGACCGAGAAAGACTATGCGATGAAATCACTCATGCTCACACCTGAGATACTGGCTGAAGCATGGACCACTACATTGCGAGCTAAGGGTCGGCGAGTCACCAAACAACGTCTTGCAGTTCTTAACGCGGTTCAAAACCACCCGCATGCAACTGCCGAAGAAATTGTGCAGGGTGTACGCCAAGAAATTCCCACCATTACGGTTCAGTCGGTCTATGTTGTTCTCGCCGATTTAGTAGAAATCGGCATGCTCCAGCGTTTTGAACCCCCAGGGACTCCCGCTCTCTACGAAACCCGCACGGGAGATAACCACCACCATGCTTTCTGCATCAGATGCGGGAAAGTAGAGGACGTCGACTGTGCGGTGGGAGCAGCGCCTTGCCTCACCCCCAGCGACTACCACGGGATGGCTCTCATTTCAGCGGATGTGCTCTATCAAGGAATCTGTGTCCGTTGCCAAACAGATTCCGAGGCAGAAATTGCCGAGCAGCAGCAACGTCAAGCTCAGCAGCTCCACCACTCCTAAAGAACATTGCAAACAAAAGAGGGTAGCGCTAGGAATTCCTAGCGCTACCCTCTTTTCTCTTACTGACGCTTCATCCCTGAATTATGTGCAGGCTCTATCCTTATGCTGCGGCTGCCGACTCCACAATCGAAATCAGTTCACGAATCTGCTTCATGGGCAAGGTCGCTGAAGGATTCAAAGCGTTGATACGAACCGCGCTCACACCCAGTTGATCTGCAAACTTAAGAACATCTAACGCAGGCGCAGAACGAACCTCTAGAGACGGATCCAAAGCTGCGATTTCAGCCGCGGAAGTAAAGACCAACATAGTATCGGGCTCTTGATCTGCAGGCACTGGAACAAACACAGGTGAATCCCCTCCGGGATGTACACCCATCAGCAACACAGCACCTGGAGCAACAAGCGATGCCAGAAGAATCTGCATATTACCGCTCATCAAAGCATTCTTGGTTGCATCATTATGAGGGGTCTGTAGCACCCAGCCCACCTGCGGTTTTTCGATAAAACACTCATGGGGAGCACCTGGATCGATCACAATGACATCGCAGGTTTCATCCGCCAAAAACTCCCGGAAAACTTTTCCAGCATGGTCGCGCAAGATAACAGGTTCGGACTCTGCATTATGACGTTTGTGTTCCTCAAACACATACTGAGAGCTGGAGTACAGGCACAGTGCGCGCAGACCATTGTTCAAACGCAGAACGCGGTAGCGGATAGTAGACTGCGGCCCCATCTTCTGATTTCCCAACGGAACAAAATCAGAGTCAGAAATATCGAGGAGAACTTCTCCGCCCAAAGAAGCCCGCAGAACGCTGATGACATTCGCGTCGTTTCGGATGCCTTCGGTACGTGCCAACGCCGTAGAAAGATAAGAATTGGGAATCTCAAACTCAGGCGCTGCAGAAGGCGAAGAGGTCTCAGAGACCTCAGCCAACCGACGTCCATTCAAACGTTGGCGGCCCCACTCAGGAATCTGGTTCTCTTCGCGGGGGAAATCAGCTAAATGCGCACGCAGCTCACGAGCGGTCAGACGTCCTTCGCCCTCCCAGTCCTGGGGTTCATCTTGACGGTTGTAGGCCGCCCCAATTTCATATTCAGGCTCAGGCCAGTTCTTTGCTGTGACGACAACGGTTGCAGTAAACCAGGTGCCTTCACGCTCGTCGTAGGCACCATGCTGCAATTTTTCGATCTCAGGAATCACAGGAGATTCTTTTTTCAGCGGCCCAATGCTGCCTACAAAATCTTGATCATCACGAGATTCCGTAATGCGTACAAAGATTTGCTCAGACAACGGCTTGATATCTAAGACCAGCTCATTCCAACCTGGCTCAGCTTTAACGGTGCTCAGAAGCCAGCTTCCAATCTGAACGAGAGCCTCTTCAATCATGGCTGGTCGTTCGGAAGCTTGATAACGAGGTTTGTGATTCATCTTGTTCTTTCTGGCCGAGTGCAAGCGGTGTCCCTGAGTGCTGTGATGTTCCCTGACTCTTGATACTGAAGTATTATCCCAAGAATTACTTCAAAATGAGGCCTACCATCACTCAACTTAAGTATGACTCTTTCGAATTTCAGCCAGCACTTAAGGCTACAGGATGCCCCCTACTTAGAAGGCTGGTTGGGTTTCGCACTGTACCAGCCCTATTCAAGATTGGTCTGTTTTCGCTCTCCCTTTTCAGCGAAATGACCCGCTGAAATGCAGTTTTGGTTGCTAGCCTTAATAACATGACTAAAACACTGCAGGATTTGATTGACGAATCAATCTTTATCTCCACTGAATACCAGGCGCGTCTGGCTGAAATTAGCAGCGGCTCAGAGTGGACCGTTGATTTCGCTGCCCCGTCTTTCACCCTTCAGTCTGATAGCTCCGTGACTCTGACCCCTTATCTTTTGGGTACTGAGTCTGAGAACCGCGGATCCTGGATCTGGTCCTGGCAGGAACTTGGACATTTCCCCGATACCGTAGTTTCAGCGGCAATTCAGGCTCGTGAAGCTGGCGCACAACACGGTATCTCTGAGCTCACCACCGACGAACTAGTTCTCTCCGATGGTCTAGCTCGCCGTCTGACTCTTGCCTCCAAAGCTGTCACCGGTTTGTACGCGCACTACCCCGTCACCGCTGGCGCCGGAGTGCGGGCATGGATTTTGGTAGATGGGGAGGCGCTAGAACTCGAAGCTCCTACGGTAAACCGTATGGGTCGAGTAATGGCTGAATCCCTCAAAAACAACACCATTGTCAACCAGCAACGTGCCGTAGATTCATACGCCCGTCTGCGCGGTGCTCACATTGCCTGGGACACTGAGGCAACTGCCGTCATCACTGCAACCGACGGTGCGCTGCGTCTGTGGTTCGACAACGGCAAGATTTCCGGCATCGAAGGCGCAGAGCCCAGCGTTGATTCCCACGAACTCAACCGCTGTGCACAGCACGCGGCGCAACTGCGCGAAAAAATGACTGCGGAGCGCCAGGAAATTGAGCGCATCGCTGCCGCTGAAGCTGCACAGCAAATTACCGCTCGTGAGGCTGCTCACGATGCAGAAGTACGCGAACGTGCAGAGGCAGAAGCTCAGGCACAGGCCAAAGCACAAGAAGTAGCCCGTCTGGAAGCTGAAGCTCGTGAACAAGAAAATGAGAAGAAGGAAGAACTCCCCTCTACCGTCGCTACTCCTCAGCCCGAGACCGAGACTGTAGAAGATGTCGAAGGTGTCACCACTACCGATCGCGTCTACCCCCATGCCGAGCAGCCCTACGACCAGGACCCCAGCGAAAACGCCGAACCAGGTCGTGTTACTACTTCTGGACTTTCAGAAGAAGAACTTGTCTCAGAATCTAAGGAAAGCGAAGATCGCTACGACTCCTCAGCAGAATCAGAGACCGCTGCTGAACAGCGCTATGAAGAAGCTGAAAAGCTTGCCCAGGAAGACGTGGAAGAGGAGCTCGAAACCGAGCGCCGCCGTCCTTCACCCTTCCGAGTAGCCGGTTCAGCTCCTGACCTTGAAGCTGAACGCGCCGAGGCAGACACTGAAAAGCCTGTCAAGGAAGAAAAGGAAAAGAAGGGCTTTTTCTCCCGTTTCTTTGGTCTGTAAGAACACCATGAGAAGTCCCGGTTCTACACGAACCGGGACTTTTCTGTCTAAGTAAAAGGAAAATAGATGACGCAACGGGTTGCTGCTGATAAAAATTCCGCAGGTCTGTTGGCAACGGGTTACCCTTCAATCTTTGCGCTCACTATTGCCTCCCTTTTGATTGGGTGCAACTGGTTGCTCTACGTACTGGCAACCACTAGCGGGCATACTCTGGACGCCTCGCTAGGTTACTTTATGAATCCCTTAGTATCGGTTCTACTGGGAGTTATCTTTTTAGGCGAGCGGCTCCGCTTCATGCAATGGACTGCAGTAGGTATAGCCGCCTCTGGGGTGATTGCCATGAGCGTCCTTTACGGACATGTTCCCTGGATTGGGTTAGGTCTTGCCACCACATTTGGTCTGTATGGGCTGGTCAAAAGCAAAGTGGGAAAACGAGCTACCCCACTTCATTCATTTGCGGTGGAGTCAGCGTTACTTGCTCCTCTGGCAGCAGCGTGCATGGCGTTTCTAGCTTTTCGAGGAAGTATGACGCTTTTTTCTACCGGGGCAGCCCATTTCTGGATTCTGGCGGCTTCGGGTATCGTCACCGCAGTTCCGCTACTTCTCTTTGCTGACGCCGCGTCCAAGCTACCCCTGAGCGTGGTAGGGATGGTGCAGTATATTAACCCCACCATTCAGTTTCTGATTGCTCTCTTTATCTTTGATGAACGTTTGGCGCCCATGGAATGGGCAGGTTATATCGCAGTTTGGATTGCGTGCATTCTCTTCACATTTGATGCCGTCAACTCGTCGCGAGTCACACGCCGGGCAGAAAAAATTCAGGACGTCGCTGCTACCGGTTCCCTGGGAATAATTGACATCGACCGGGCGGATCGCTCAGATCATTGCTAGCCTCAGCCAACCCCTCCTCAGAAATAAATAAAGAAGGGGTCACACCGAACAACGGTGTGACCCCTTCTTAGAGTGCAGAACCATCTCGCGATGGAAGAAAGAAAAGTCTACGCTTCACGGTGTACTACAGCGTGAGCGAACGATTTGAGTGCCTCTTTAGCGGTGGACTCTGGCAGCGGCTCAATAGCCGCAATAGCGTCGTCGGCCCACTGATAGGCAATATCCCAGGACTGTTGCGTTACTGCGTGCGCAGACAGGGCTGATACAGCTTCCTCCAATGCCTCATCGGTAGAAAGGTCACCCCGAATAATTCCCTGGATTCGAAGTGCTTCGACGTCGCCCGCCGCGGCCTGCCGATCCAACAAAATCGTAGGGAGAGTCGGGATGCCTTCGCGCAAATCGGTGCCGGGCGTCTTACCGGAAACCTTTCCTTCGCCGGTGACGTCAATGACGTCATCAGCAAGCTGGAATGCAACCCCCACGAGTTCACCATAGCGGCCGAGCATCTGCACAACAGACTCAGGAGCACCAGAAAGCGACGAGCCATAAAGACCAGCAGCAGCAATCAGAGAACCGGTCTTCCCCTCAATCACCTTGATGTAGTGACTCAAAATTTCTTCATCGGTATCGGGCCCGGTTGTTTCAAACAACTGCCCCAGTACTAAGCGTTCAAAGGTCGTCGCCTGGATGGTCATCGCACGCTGACCCAAATCGGCAACTATTCCTGATGCGCGGGCAAAAATAAGATCGCCGGTAAGGATAGCTACCGAGTTGCCCCAGATATGCTGGGCGGTATCGACGCCTCGACGCTTGGGAGCATCGTCCATGACATCATCATGGTAAAGCGTAGCGAGATGGGTCAATTCCACGACCACAGCGGCATCCAGCACCTCATCCGAGATTTCACCGCCTGCAGCCGCTGCCAACAGAGTCAGCAAGGGGCGAACGCGCTTACCGCCAGCGTTGAGGAGGTGGCGAGAAGCAACATCAGCGATGCGAGAGGTTTGTGCGACTGCCTGTTCGAGGCGGTTCTCAATCTCTGCCAATGACTCAAGAATCTGTGGGCCGAGCTTTGTGTCTTGCGCAATAACTTCAAAACCTCGAGGAAGCCTGAAGTCAAAATCGCCATAGAGCTCAGTTGCTGAACCGGACTCTGAGGGGTGCTGGGTATCAGTCACGATGGGGTTTCTTTTCTTCTCGTGCTTAATAATTGCTGAGGGCTGAAGGCTTGAAACCGCGGTGGATTGCCACGATTCCGCCGGTGAGGTTGCGGTACTGAATGTCCTGCCAGCCGGCTTCGCTAAAGCTCTGAGCCAACTGGTCCTGAGAAGGCCAGGTCATAATTGATTCCGCTAAGTATTCATAAGACTCAGGGTTTGACGACGCAGCACGCGCTACCGGAGGAATAGCCTTCAGAATGTAATTCTTATACAAGGGGCGGAAGGCTTTAATCGTCGGCGTGGAGAATTCCAACACTACGATGCGTCCGCCAGGCTTGGTCACGCGGTACAACTCGCGCAACGCCTTCGGATAATCTGCCACGTTACGCAAACCGTAAGACATGGTGACCGCGTCAAACTCGTTATCTTCGAAAGGAAGATTGGTGACGTCCGCCTGCACAAAGGTAATGTCGGGGCGACGGCGGCGTCCAACAGCCAACATGCCCTCGGAAAGGTCTGCAGCCACGACGTCTGCCCCGGCGTCCGCAAAAGGAACTGACGAGGTACCGGTGCCGGCGGCAATATCCAGAATTCGCTGCCCTGCCGATGCTTCAACCGCTTTAACGGTATGACGGCGCCACCGCAGGTGTTGCCCGCCGGACATCAGACCGTTCATCAGGTCATAGCGTTCCGCTACCTGATCAAACATAGAGGCGATATCAGAAGTTTTTTTATTGAGGTCTGCACGATTCACTTTGCTATTGTTTCACGTTTATCTGCAAAGCTCACGGCGGGTTCGCATTTCTGCCTCATGAATTGCATGACCTTCGCCTATTTTCCGCCCTCTTGCGAGGAAACACGGTGAATATTCACGGTAATCCCGTTGTGTTCTCCAAAGGCGTGTGCCACATCCTGCAGGTTGACTGCATGCGGGGTAGTGAAGAATCGTTCAACTGTCGCTGAGAAATCGGGGTGTTTTCCTAATTGGCCGTGTTCGAGAGTTGCGAATATCCCTCCGCCGTTGTCGTCGAGTACGTCCACGGTGAGGTGGGGTTTTTTCTCTAAGGGACCAATGTTCATCGACGAGGCGTCGTGCAAAAAGGTGATGTCGCCACACAGAATTCGAACCGATTGGGCTGGCTCTCCGTTCAGCGCTGAGGCAAGCGATATGCCAGCACCCACAGAAAGTGTCCCGTCGATTCCTGCTAGACCTCGGGACGCAAAGACCTGTGGCACAGGTTGCCCAGCAGATCTAGCAGTGTTCCAAGGGGCGATGATATCCAAGTCCCGAATCAAATTCGAAGAGCCACAGAGCAGCACTTCACCGTTATTCGCCGCAGCTTCCCACGAGGATAAAGCAAGCGACATTCCAGCTGCCCGACCGTTATTCTTACCGGTGGTTCGGTACCTGCGGACTTCATCCATCAAATCTTCATGGACAGCGCGTCCAGCATTTTGCCAAGCGTTGAGCCAACTCTCACCGCCTTGGACCGTCAGATCCTGCGTAGAGCCGGCAAATTGCGCAAGTTCCCTCAGGTCGCTGATAGGTTTCTCAGCCCTTTGCCCCGGCTCAAACCACGACGGCGCTGCTGGGGTATATACGGCTTTTTCCAGCGAAGGATGCTCAAGTAAAGCGGTAATCGGTCGAGATAGGGTGGGGTGGCCAAAAAGCACCACTCGTTCAATACTCTTCCAGAGTTCACTGCCCTGCAGAGCCCGATAGGACAAGACCGCATTCTGCGCCCCAGTAAGACCCGCTGAAGGCTCAGCAAAAAGCGGAAGAGCTAAGGACTCTGCAAAGTCTTGGGCTATCTGACCTGCAGAATCCCCTGCAATGACCACAGTTTTATAACCGGTGGAAACATCTGGAATATCTTCTAGTACCTGTACTTGCAAAGCAGAGGCATGGCTCATTGGATGAGAATCTGAGGCGACGTCGTCTTTGAGCGAACGAGCCCATTGGGTAAGGATTTTCCCCAACTTTGCCGGGGGTGTGAGCGGAGTATCGAAAGCTAAATTGAGGTGCACCGGTCCACGAGGGGTTGAGGTGTTATCGCGCCACTGACCATCTTTGCCAAATGCTACCGACAGCGCGTGGGCAAGAGCTACCGTTTGCGCTCCGGATTCATCGTGGGGATAGTCGGTCAGATCAACTTCTGCACGCACAAAGGTGCCAAATATTCCCGGTTGAGTAGTGGTTTGGTTGGCGCCACTACCCCGTAGTCGTGGAGGACGGTCGGCACTCAGAACGACGAGCGGAATGCCCGAATGGTATGCCTCCATGACGGCGGGCATGAGCTCCCCCACTGCGGTTCCGCTGGTGGTAACGATGCCCACCGGAGTGGCTGATTTTTTCGCTAGACCTAATGCGAGAAAGCTCGCGCTGCGTTCGTCGATACGAACATGGCTAGATACCACACCATGGGCATCTAACGCTGCCAGCGCGTATGCCAGAGGAGCACTGCGGGAGCCCGGGGAAATCACCACATGCTCCAGGCCTGCTCGCACCAACGAATCGAGGACTGAAACAGCCATCATCAAAGAATCAGGGAAAGAAGTATTGCTCACCTTCCCAGTCTATACAGTACCCTTTATTGCATCGGACACCGTAGTTAAATAAAAAAGCCCCCGAGTTTTACGAACGCTCGGGGGCGCCAACAAATCCGCTTCTCAAGTGGTGGAGTGACTACTTTGAAGAAGTGATGAGGGGACTATTTACCGGTAACAGCAGAGTAGTCGTAGTACATGTCCCAACGCTCTTCAGCGGTGAGATCGGGGGTCAAGAAAATCTGCTTGAAGTTTTTGACGACCTTGTCAGAAACAGTCTGAACTTTGCTTGCCTTAGCTGCTGATTGTAGGAAGAACATCATAACCTCTGTTCATGTGGGGGATGCCGCCGGGGAGCGGCAAGGGGATAAAAACGGATTTATATAAACTTTACAAGTAAAGCTCTTTTGCTGTGATTCAAGAGTAACTTATCTTAAGAAAACTCGTCCCACAAGTAGGGGACAAGGCTATTTTTATTCTTACCTTGCAAAGAAATTTTAGGGGACAAACCCAACAAATTGCAGACCAATTTTGCGATTCGACCCCTAATCCAATCCCCAAAATGTAATCAAATTATTTATATATACAAATAAGCTGGGTCTAATTGGGCATGATAGGTTTCTCACTGCCCGTCCGGACCTCAGCGGTACTCGTAATAGCAATCCCAACGCTCTTGAGGACTAAGCGACGGAGTAAGAAACATCTGACGGATTACGCGCTGCCAGGAGTTCGCGGTTTTCTTGAAAAAATATTTTGAAAATTGCACTTTTATTTCCTTCGTGGTTCACCGTATAGGCCCAAGACCTTGACAACACTTACTCTGCACGCGCCGGTTAACCAGGAAGTAGAACACGGATGAATAGGTGGTAAATCTCGCCTCAATTCTGGCTATCCACTAAATAGCGGTAACAGTCAGTAATTCTCTGCCGCCACCATTCATTCTTTTCAGCGGAAACCGCCAAAATTTGCAGAAGTTTTTCATCGGGAACCACCGGGCGCACTTTCAATACACCGTTCTCCGCAACCAACGAGTGCTCCACTGTGTCCTGAGTCATCAACGTCACCGTGCCCAGGCCGCACCCAAAGGGCAGTTCTGGTAAAGACGCCGCCAATGCCGCGCCCGTCCGAATCCCCACCGAGCTCTCTAAAGCCGAGGAAACAACCGCAGGTAAGCCTGATCGCTCTACTACCGCAAGCGCCCGGCGAACCCCACCTAAAGGAGCCGCTTTGATAATAATGACGTCAGCTGCCCCCAAACGGGCCACCTCCAAGGGGTCCTCAGCCTTGCGGACAGATTCATCGGCGGCGATGGGTACAAATATTTTCTTCTCATGTAACCGTTCTCGCACCCGGGCCAACCCCTGAACAGATTCGACCGGCTGCTCCGCGTAGAGGAGGTCAAATTCCTCCATAGCGCTCAAAGCAGTTACTGCCTGATCTTCGCTCCACCCTCCGTTGGCGTCCACCTTCAGACGGGCGGCTGGCAGGTGTTGAGCCACTGCGCGCAGCCTCGCGACGTCGTCCTGCAGACTCTGCCCCGTTTCCGCGACTTTAACTTTCACCTCACGAATCTCGCCCTTATAGCGCCCCAAAATGTCAGGAACCTGTGCGGCCTCGACTGCTGGGACGGTTGAATTGAGAGGAATTTCCGTTCGGACGGCCTCTGGAAAACCCAGCCAGGCACTCTCCACAGCGCTGGCGAGCCACGCCGCAGATTCTTCAACAGAGTATTCGAGGAAGGGAGCAAATTCTCCCCACCCGGCAGGCCCGTGAAAAAGAGCCGTTTCTCTCACCTGAACGCCACGGAACTTGACGTTCATAGGTATCGAGCAAATTCTCACGTTCTCCAGGACCTCTTGAAGGGAAGGAAGCTGTTGACCATCGAAGAAGGGAGGAATTGAAGTCTTCATAGCTTCCAATGTACTCATCTCCCTCAAAAACTCAGAAAATCTGTGGTTACACTGATTTCTCTCAGCAAACGCACAAGACTTTCTGCCAAAATATCTGTGCAGAGGAATTCGTGTTTCAATGTTGCGCTCGAGATAGAAAGGCAGTTCAGACGTTCCATGATTCATCGAACCGGCGAACAGCCGAACAATCAGCTCTCCACATCACCGGCAAACGCCTGGAAGAGTACAACTATCGAGAACAGTACCCATGCTCCGGTTTCAGTAGTGGAACCTGAAAACGGGGAACGCCCCTCCCCCCTAGGTCAGCTCTCCCCTAAGAACATTCGCAGAACCCGCCCCACTTTCTGGGCTCTCATGCAACATATTTTTGCTATCTTCTTGCTCAGTTTCATGTTGCTGGTGGCAGTCGGTTTCTACATCCAAATACCCGTCGGTCAGCAGCTCGATGAGATTTCTTTCAACGAATTCTCATACCAGTTCCTAGGCTTACAAAACCAGACCCTGCAATTACTTGATTTGATTCCAGCGATCGCCGGGGTGCTGGCAGTGGTAGGAATTATCTTTGTTCTCCTGTGGAAACACCGCTTTGTACCTGCACTCGTTGGTCTAGGCGTTGCCCTCTGCGCGAACATTTCGGCACAGGTCCTCAAAAACCTTGTTATTTCTAAACCAAATTTTGGAATCCAAGAAGCAGCGCTCAACTCGGCACCTTCAGGGCACACTACTTTTGCTGCAGCAGCCGCAGCAGCTCTCTTTATCGCCTCACCCAAGAAGTTGCGCCCCGCCGTCGCGCTCCTCGGAGCAGTCATCTCTTTCGCCGCGGGTTTTTCCACCATCATCAACGGATGGCACCGCCCAGCCGACGTCATAACAGCCATCATTCTGACTTCCATCTGGACAGTTATTGGGCTGACAATCCTACGCTTTCTACGATCTGAAGAACTCGATCTCAGCAATACGCAGCGCACAGGACTCATCTTGATTCCGCTTCTGAGCATTAGCGGCTTCTTCCTGGGATTCTGCTCCTTAGCCCTTTACTTAGTCACCTTCTATGACCCCATCCCCGGAGGCGCGCTGATGGCAGCTATCTGCATGATTCTCGCAGTTCTCGCCTTCACAACCTCGCTCCAAATCGGTCTCCTGCGAGCGCGCAACAAACAGCGTTCCGCCTACACCAAAATTTGGACCTACTAGAAGAACATCAAAGTTTCAGATTATTAAAAACAGGAAGCGGTAGATAACTCAACGCTATCTACCGCTTCCTGTATATACCTGTTTTATATTTTAGAGCGCGCGCCCAATAGTAATTGGCCCGGTAAGGCCCGTAGGTGCCTCATCGAATTGTGCAGTGGAGAGCCCTTGCCCTTCTTTCTCCTGTTTTTCTAGCCATTCCAAGCGGTCTAGAAGAATACGGGTAGAGCCACCGGTGTAGGGCAGTTTGTACATGGCAGCAGTTGCTGGTTTGACGTTTCCTGTACGAGTGGAGGCTTTAATAATATCAATGGCTTCTTGCATCGTATCTGCCATGCGGGTAATGAAACTACGCTCTACCGGCACACCATGACCCGGTACAAAAACACGATAGCGATCAAGACCTGCCAAATCGTGCAAAGTAGAGACCCATGATTCGGGGTAAGAATCATCAAATGCGGGATCGGAACCCTGTTCCACTAAATCACCGCAGAATAGAACATCGTCGACTCCCACCAATACATCAGAGTCTGTGTGAGCAAGACCGAGGTAGAACAAGGTCACTGCCCGCTCCCCCAGCTCAACGCGAGTAAACGACGCGCGGGTGCCGTCTCCCGGAAGTAAACGGTGCGGAATGACGAGGTGGGTGTTAGGACCCTGAGCATGAGCCATCTCAGGTTCAAGAACTTCCACATACGAACGTTGCTGATCGCCATAAAGCTCAATAGCTCGAGCGGCGCGAGGGTGTGCCCAGAATTCGGTGGTGCCGTCTGCTTCAAAGACAGCATGACCCATAAAGCGGTCAAAGTGAGCGTGAGTAGTAACTACAGTCAGAGGAAGCTCGGTAATTCGACGAACGGCGCGTAGAACTTCAGCGCCCTGTCTAGGACCGGCGCCGGTGTCTACGACCATAGCTTTGTCTGCGCCCACAATAAGCCCAGTATTCAAACGATAGTTATCCGTACTAATCAGATAGACGCCGTCTGAAATTTCGATTGTTCGTGCCATATATATAAAGGTACTGGAAGTTCAGCCATTCCACCCTATATTTCAAGTATTGAGAGAGTGTTGCGTTACGTTTCACACCGTATTTTCGCCGTTCATCTGACGTTTTTGCCGCCGTCCCCTACCATGGAAAGAGTGATTATTTCTTCCAGTGTTGCCCACCAGTTTCCCTCCGATGCGCCGGTCGTTGGTCGCTATGCTCCCTCGCCTTCGGGGGATTTACACCTGGGTAATTTGCGCACGGCGTTGTGGGCGTGGCTAGAGGCTCGCAGTTCAGAAGGAAAGTTCGTCATGCGGGTGGAAGATTTAGATCGGGTGAAAAAGGGAGCCGCCGAGCGTCAGCTAGCAGATTTGCAGGCGTTGGGAATTGATTGGGACGGCGAGGTGCTGTACCAAAGCACTCGCATTGCTGCTTATCAACAGGTGGTTAAGGAGCTAACCGCTCAAGGGCTTACCTACGAGTGTTTTTGCACGCGCAAAGAAATTCAGTCGGCAACCAGTGCTCCTCATGCGGCGCCCGGGGCGTATCCTGGCACCTGCCGTAATCTCAGTGAGGACGAGCGTTCGCGGCGTCGTCAAGACCGCCCCGGTGCGATACGTTTGAGAGCGCAGATGCGCGAATTTACTGTGGTGGATGATATCGCCGGTGAATTTACTTCGGACGTCGATGATTTTGTATTGCTGAGAAATGATGGGACGGCAGCGTACAATCTGGCTTCAGTACTTGATGACCGATATCAAGGTGTTACCCAGATAGTTCGCGGAGACGACCTTTTGTCTTCTACGCCGCGCCAAGCATACTTGGCTAATCTCTTAGGTTTTCCTGCCCCCAGGTACCGTCATGTGCCTTTGGCTCTGAATGGAAAAGGGGACCGGCTCGCTAAACGTGATGGAGCGGTCACCCTTGCTGAGATACGAGACCGGGGAGTAAAAGATGCTGAAGTTCTCGCACTGATTGCTGCTTCATTTCCCCTAAAAAACATCGAAAGCGACGGCACAGCGCGTTTTCCCTCATCGGCGGCAGAAATGCTCGATGTCTATCAAGATTCACAGCCCAGCAATACCCCCTGGACTGTTCAGGATGAAATTTTGAAAGGAGTAACTATAGGTGGCTAAGTTCAGCATTGCGAGTTTCGCACAGACCATCCCGGCTCATCATCGAGGTACTGCGGCATTTATCCTAGTAGTTCTGGGATCTTTAGCCATTCAAAGCTCCACCGCATTGCTGTCCCACCTTTACACCGATTTTTCCCCCCTGTCCGTTGCCGGATTACGCATGGGGGCTGCAGCCCTCATCCTTGCATTGCTGGTACACCCCAACCCTCTAGCGCTCAAAAAAACGGACTGGCCCCAGGTACTGATTTACTCGGTAGTTGTCTGTCTGATGACCACCGGCTACTTTCAGGCTATTAAATATCTGCCGCTGGGAATTGTCGTCACCATTGAATATCTGGGTGCCTTCGGAGTATCCCTCTTGGGTGTTCGACGATTACGCGATGGCTTGCTCTCCATCGGCGCCCTGGTAGGAGTCATTCTTATTGCCGGACCCACTTTTGAGCTATCACATGCCGTGGGCTATCTCTATGCAGCGCTCAGCGCAGTGTCCATGGCAGGCTACACCCTTCTCTCTGCACGCATGGGCAATGGTTCCCCCGCCGTTGCAGGGCTCAAAGGTCTCACGCTCTCCATCTGCTGCGCGTCCCTTATTTTTGCCCCTTTTTCCATACCTGCCATTCCGCATTTAGACACCGACGCCTGGATGCGAGTATTTGCCGGGGGACTTTTAGGCATTGCCTTTGCTTACTCAGCCGATGCGCTTGCCGGTCGCCTCACGTCAGCGGCAGTCATTGGAGTGCTCTTTAGCCTAGATCCGGTCAACGGTGCGCTGATTGGGCTGATTCTTCTCGGAGAAGTCTTGCCGCTCTGGTCTTACCTGGGTATTTTGCTCATTGCTGTCTCAGGCGCCGTCCTGGTCTGGCAAACCAACCGGTCTGCAATCAAACTCAATACGAACACTGCGATGCTAGATGCCATCGTCTCCACTAAAACGGGGCAGTTTCCTCAAATCTCTCCCCCTGACATCAAGAAATAGTTAACTGTTTGCATAAGTTATTCTTATGCAAATAGTTTTCGAGCCGTTCATCAGAATTTTGATTGTAACTTAGCTCAACAGCTATTATTACGAACATCACATTTCCTTCCGCTATATCGCTATAAGGGGTTCTTTTGAGCGACCAAGCTTTTCAGATAGCCGCTCTCGCTATCTACTTCCTGGCAATGATTGCCATTGGCCTCTGGGCTAAGACCAAGAATAATAATCTCGACGACTACATCCTGGGCGGGCGTTCGCTCTCCCCCACTACCGCAGCGCTTTCAGCCGGTGCCGCAGATATGTCCGGCTGGCTCCTCATGGGTTTGCCCGGTGCGCTCTACATCACCGGTTTAGCCGAAGGATGGATGGCAATTGGCCTGACCATCGGCGCATGGACCAACTGGAAAATTGTGGCACCCCGTTTGCGTAGCTACACGGAAATCTCCCACAACTCGTCTACCGTTCCCGTCTTCTTTCACAACCGCCTACGGGATAACACCAAGATTCTGCGTATCCTCACATCACTGATTACCCTAGTTTTCTTCACCTTCTACGCCTCCTCGGGCATGGTAGCCGGCGGCGTCTTTTTCCAGTCAACGTTCGGTCTTCCTTACATCTGGGGTATGTTGCTCATCGCGGGCGTCACCTTGCTCTACACCGTTTTCGGCGGATTCCTCGGAGCTTCTTACACCGATATGGTGCAGGGATTTCTCATGTTGGCGGCTCTTATCATTCTGCCCATCATGGCGCTCTTCTATGTGGGCGGACCCACTGGTGCCGTAGATACTATCCGCGAAGTCAACCCCAACGCTCTCTCCCTGTTTACAGGAACCACCTTCCTAGGCATTATTTCCACCGCCGCATGGGGCTTGGGATATTTCGGTCAGCCTCACATCATTACCCGCTTTATGGCGCTCCGCTCTGTATCCGACGCCAATACCGCCCGTCGCATTGGCATCAGCTGGATGGTACTGACGGTTATCGGTGCTTGCTCTGCAGGTCTCATTGGCATTGCTTTCTTCGCCCGTCACCCCGAAGCAACGCTGACCGATACTAAGAACGCTGAATCGGTCTTCCTTGATCTCTCCCAACTGCTCTTGCACCCCTTCATATCGGGCTTCATTCTGGCAGCGGTGCTAGCAGCAATCATGTCCACCCTCTCCTCCCAACTGGTCGTCTGCTCCTCAGCATTGGCAGAAGACATCTATGGGGCCTTCAGCTCGAAAAAACTTAGTGATACCCAGGGGCTATGGCTCGGACGTATCGGCGTACTGGTTATTGCTTTCATTGCTGCACTTCTGGCAAGCGACCCCGAAAGCTCCATCCTCGAACTCGTTTCTTTCGCTTGGGCAGGTTTTGGTGCGGCTTTTGGTCCCATCGTTTTGCTCTCCCTCTACTGGAAGAAGCTCACCAACTGGGGCGCGATCGTTGGTCTGGTAGCTGGAACTCTCACCGTCTTCATCTGGGGCAATATCGAATCCCTTCACTCCACCATGTATGAAATCGTTCCCGGTTTTATCGTGAACTTCATTCTTTCCATCGTGGTTTCCTTGGTGACCTATAAACCCAATGCCGAGATTGAAGCGGAGTTCGACGCCGCCGTCCACGCCGTAAAAACTCGGTAGGTAGAATTGTCGCTATGACTATTGAGCTTCCCGAAAAAGTTTCTGACATTTTCGACCCCAACCAGTGGCGCGTGGTGGAAGGTTTTGAAGACTTTCAAGACATCACCTACCACCGCCAAGTAGAACGCAACGAATCGGGCGAAATCCTGCGCGATTTGCCAGCCGTTCGTATCGCCTTTGACCGCCCCGAAGTACGAAATGCCTTCCGCCCCGGCACCGTAGATGAGCTGTACCGCGCACTTGATCATGCCCGCATGACCTCCAGCGTGGGCACGGTTCTTCTCACCGGCAACGGGCCGTCCGCGAAAGACGGTGGTTGGGCATTTTGCTCCGGCGGCGATCAGCGAATTCGCGGTCGCGATGGCTACCACTACGCTGAAGGTGAGACCGCGGAGACGATTGACCCAGCACGCGCTGGTCGTCTCCACATCCTAGAAGTTCAGCGACTCATTCGCACCATGCCTAAGGTGGTAATCGCACTCGTTTCAGGGTGGGCAGCAGGAGGCGGGCATTCGCTCCACGTGGTTGCTGACCTCACTATTGCTTCTGCCGAATTTGGTAAGTTCAAACAGACTGACGCCACCGTAGGTTCTTTCGACGCCGGTTACGGTTCAGCTTTACTTGCACGCCAGGTGGGACAGAAGTTTGCCCGAGAAATATTCTTCTTAGCCAAAGAATACGATGCTCAGCGCATGTATGAGATGGGAGCGGTCAACGAGATCGTTGCCCATGCGGACCTTGAAAAGAAAGGGCTGGAATACGCAGCTCACATCGCACGCCAGTCACCGCAGGCCATCCGCATGCTGAAATTCGCCTTCAACCTGCCAGACGACGGCATGGTAGGTCAGCAGGTCTTCGCTGGCGAAGCCACGCGTATGGCTTACATGACCGATGAAGCGGTAGAAGGTCGCGATGCTTTCTTACAGAAGCGTAATCCGCAGTGGGAACAGTACCCCTACTACTTCTAAAACCTCTCTGATACAAAGAAGGGCAACCGAGATTATTCGGTTGCCCTTTTTGTCGCAGAAGACCTTATTCAAAAAGAATTACTGACGGCCGCCCCGTCTCTGCCATTCTGCACAGCGTCGGCAAACATTCCTTCTCGCATGGTTCGCTGACGCTCACAAATGCGATTCATGCCAGCCCCAGCCAGTTTGCCTCTCGCTGTGCAGCATGCCCGAAGTATCGTACGAAGAGTCATCTACCAGGAACTAGAACTTCTTTTTTCTCGTTATCTTCAGGATAAAGTTGAAGCATCATGACTTTAGAGCACCCCATTTTTGACCCGCAGAATCTTCAGCCCTTTTCTGCCCCAGCTGGCCTCCACCGGCACGCGATAACGGTGGGGCAAAATATTCCTTCTGACATCTCAGGAATGCTCCGCACCTTTGAGAAGTTGCTTGCTCACCCCAGCGAGGACGCTGCGCTCGTCGTCGCTACCTCCGGCTCAACAGGGATGCCCAAGAAGACGGTACTTTCCTCCCGTGCCCTCACCGCCTCAGGCAGAGCTACCGAACAATTTTGTGGAACGCAACATGCTCAATGGATGTTGGCGCTCCCGGTGCATTATGTGGCAGGTGCCCAAGTGCTTGCCCGCTCAGTCCTAGCAGGTACGGCGCCGGTCGTCGCTTCTTCCATCACACGCGGGGAACATTTCACCCCGCAGTCTTTTCTTTCAGCGGCTGAAAAGATGAGTGGTGGCGCACGGATGCTTTCCTTGGTGCCTACTCAGCTTCATACACTGCTGGAAGCCGCCGAAACCCAACCTGCTGTCTTAGAAGCTCTTCAGTCTTTCGACGGGATCCTTCTCGGAGGAGCATCCGCGTCCGCAGCGTTACTGCAACAGGCTGAAGAAAAGAACCTGAAGGTGTACACCACTTACGGTTCGGCGGAGACCTCAGGAGGCTGCGTTTACAACGGCAAACCCCTCCCCGGCGTCTCTATTCGGATAGAAGAAACAAACGAGGGTACAGCGGGACGTATCTGGCTCGGTGGAGATATGGTGGGTAGCGGCTACCTGAACGACCCGCACAGAACTCAAAAACATTTCTTCTTCGATTCAGCCGGGCTGCCCTGGTACCGCACCGACGACGTCGGCGCCTTCTCTCGCGGTCAGCTGCGAGTAGAAGGTAGATCAGACGATATCATCATCACCGGTGGGGTAAAGGTCTCTCCCGCCCCCATAGTGCAACAGCTCGAAAAACATCCCCTGGTTCGCGAAGCATTCGTGTGCGGCATCCCCGATGCTAAATGGGGATCCGCTGTGGTTGCAGCAGTCAACGTGCGCGAGAAAACAAGTTCGTTTGACGGCGAAATATCCGCTCTCATTGAACAGCTAGATCCTGCCCAGCGCCCTAAGCACCTTGAAGCGCTAGATACTTTCCCTCAGCTCTCTACCGGCAAGCCCGACCGTAAAAAGCTTGCCGCACTGCTTGCCGTTGCCGCAGGGAAGTAGTGCTCTACTCCTCACACCGGAGCAGTCGAGGAAGCCTGCGGCCCGTGTGAGAGAATAAAGTTTGCTTGCTCAAGTTTTTGGTTCGTAGAAAGAAGAGTTCTGTGGCTACACCCGCTCAATGGATTGAAGGAGCGCGCCTACGCACGCTCCCCCTTGCGATTGCTCCCATTATCGCAGGCTCCGCAGCGGCATATTCCTGGGGCGAGTTCAAACCTTTCCGCGCATTCCTAGCTTTTTTGGTGGCTTTTTTTCTGCAGGTGGGCGTCAATTACGCCAACGATTATTCCGATGGGGTAAAGGGTACCGACGAAGTTCGAGTAGGCCCGCTCCGCCTCGTGGGCTCTGGCGTGGCAAAACCATCTCATGTTAAAGCAGCTGCTTTTCTCTGCTTTGGTTTGGCAATGCTTGCCGGTCTAGGGCTGGTCGTTCTTGCCCAGCAATGGTGGTTCCTAGCCATCGGCGCTTCTTCTGTTTTCGCGGCTTGGGGTTATACCGGCGGCAAGCACCCCTACGGATACATGGGGTTGGGTGACATCTTCGTCTTCATCTATTTTGGTCTGGTAGCTACCCTGGGGACTCTCTTCACTCAGACTGCTCACCTCACACTCGAAGGCTGGGTCTTTGCCCTCGCTCTGGGCCTTTTCTCCTGCGCCCTGCTCATGGCAAATAACGTGCGTGATATTCCCACCGACCGAGAAGTCGGTAAATTGACGATGGCAGTACGGTTGGGTGATACGTGGTCCCGTCGCGTCTACGCCATCGAGATGCTTCTGGGGCTTTTCCTCACCGCCCTCCTTGTGCCAGCAAATCCCTGGTATCTGATGGTATTCATCTTGCTGGGTCCCATCCTGCATTCGTGCTTTGTGGTGCTTTCTGGCAGCAACGGTAAAGCACTGATCCCCGTTCTCAAACAGGCGGGGCTGGTTGCTATGGCATATTCTCTGTTGGTCGCTGTAGCTGCCTATCTAGGAACCTTCGACATCTTTACTCCCGAGTCAGTGCCTTTCCTCGGCTACTAACACTTGGATGTCTGGTAACACTTAGATGGTTGGTGCGGGAAGTTCGCGCTGCATTTCCCTGCTTAAACACAAAAGAGCATTCCATCTGGAATGCTCTTTTGCTATATCTGAACAGAATCTTAGAAGTCGATTCCTTCTTCCCGGCGTTTCTGTTCAGCGTATTCATCTTCAATCTCAGTATCTTCTGCGACCGCTTTTTTCTGAGGGGTGTCCTTGCGACGCTTAGAAAACCATCTCTGCATATCTTGACCAGCAGCGACGTGCAACTTGGGAAACGCCAAATAGGAGACGGCGAAGGCAATGAGTATGGCAAAGACTCCCGAAAGAATCAAGCCCACGTTGAGCCACATGCACAGAAGAAAGACAACGATCATCAGACCGAAACGAAGCAAAGAATACTTGAGAAAGTTCACCAAACCAGTCTAGCGAACTTTGGGTCGAGAAATAACGTGCTTCCCAGTAGCTTTCTGCGAAAACCACACTGACCCCGCTCCCGGTGCAAGTCATTGCTGAGCGAGAAATTAGGGCACAAATGGGTGCTGGCATGAAAGAATTTAGACATGATTCGAGCAATGATGATTATCGGTGGCGGAGCACTCTTAGTGGCGCTCATTATTTATGCGCTCATTGATTGTGGGCGCACCGACCGCTCCCAAGTTCGCGGAGTTCCCAAACCTGCTTGGATACTGCTCATCATCATTTTCCCAGTCATAGGAGCCCTGCTCTGGCTTTTCTTGGGTAAACAGCGCAAACCTTCAACGAGCTTCGGGCCGGTGACACCTCAGCCCCGTCAAGCTCCAGACGATGACGCCGAATACCTCAAATTCTTGGATGCGCGGGCCAAGCGGGAGGCCGAATCCCGCCGTCGAGAAGAAGAACGGGAAGCGGAACTGAACGCCCAGCTCGATGAAGAATTACGCAAGATGCGCCAGCAACGGCACAACAAGAACGAAGAGGGCGAGAACCCTCCCTCCCTCTAAATTCCTTTTACAGGTAAAAAGCGCGAGTTTTCAAAAATATTATTTTGAAAACTCGCGCTTTTGCCATATTTAGCTACGAAATTTTAGAGACCCGAGTAGCTGTGCAACCCCGAGAAGAAAACGTTCACAATCGTAAAGTTGAAAACGATGCACAGGTAGCCTGCGATAGAAAGCCACGCCGATCGAGGACCGGCCCAACCGCGGGTTGCACGAGCGTGCAGGTAGGCGGCATAAACAACCCAAATGACGAACGTCCAGACTTCCTTAGTATCCCAGCCCCAGTAGCGTCCCCATGCTTTCTCTGCCCAAATAGCGCCGGCGGCGAGAGTGAAGGTCCACATTACAAAACCCACAGCGTTCAGGCGGAAGGCAAAGTTTTCCAGTGCCTGAGAGGAAGGAACCAAGCGCATGAAGTTCAGCTTGGACCCCTTGCCTGAGATGATGTCACGTTCTCGGCGGGTCTGGATGAGCTGCAAAACTGCCATGGCAAAAGTAATAGTAAAAATGCCTGATGCTAAAACCGCAATCGAAACGTGAATAACCAACCAGTAAGACTGCAGAGCGGGCTTGAGATGACCCACAGGGGTGGGGAAGCCGATGGTCGCCGCCGTCATCATGGTCAGTGCCAAACCTGAAACCAAGACACCGACGAACCTAAGATCACGGAAAATCAACGAGATGAGGAAAACCACCGACACCACAAGAGCACCGGTAGTGCAGAACTCATACATGTTTCCCCAGGGAACACGACCTGCTGCGAAGGCACGAGACAGAACACCCGCCAGGTGAATCACAGCGCCCAGAATCATCACAGCAACCGCAATGCGCGCAGCAGTACGCTTCTGGGTACCGCTACCCCACATCATGGACGAGTCGGCAACTTCGCCCTCTAGCATTTCTGCCGCAGACTTATTGAACCCCAGACCGCGAGCACCAGTACCCTGCTCGTTGCTGACGAGCCTGCCCTCATTTTTGTTGGCACTTCGAGTGCCGGATTTTGCAGTTGAACCCACTCCAGCACCGACTAGCTGTGCTTTGCGGGCCGGAGCCTTCTTCTGAACGTGCTGCGACTCAAGACGTTGAGTGGTACGCGAATGCGCTGCAACGTCCCACGCGAAGGCGATGAAGGCAACCATGTAGGTCACCGCCGCCAAAAACATGAACAGCTCGCTCCATTGGGCGAGGGTTTGATTAAGCAATGTTTGTTCCTCCGAACAGCTTTTCTAGCTAAGCGTCGTCAGCTTCACTAAATTCTAGACCCCAGCGGGCCGCAAAGATATCGGTTAGTTTATCTGCTTCGTCTGCCAGACGTGGGTCTTCGCCGCGTGCGAGCAAACCATATTCGACTAGGAGATCTGAACCTGCGGATTGTGCGCGAACCCAGACACGACGTCGGGGAACGAAGAGGGAAATAATCAGACCGCAGAATGCCACGATAAAGGACCACAATACGATTTTCTTACCAGGGTCGTAGTGCACGTCTAATCCAACGTACCGCTTGTAACCTTCAAAAGTAACTTTGCCGTGCCCCTCGGGCAAATCTACGGTGTTGTTTGCGGCGTCCAGCACAATACCGTTACCTGTAGCCATCGTGTTGAGCGGTTTGAGCGTATTGGTATCGAGCACATAGACATTTTGCGGTCGGCCGCTGTCGAGCCCCAAATCGCCAGTGTAAGACTGCAGAACCAGCATGGGGTTCAAGGCTTCGGAATCGATAGAACGAGGGATGTTAGTTGTCGCATCCCGCTCACCAGTGGGCAAGAACATTCCAACAAACCCAAGTTGCCCGTTCTTTGCATCGGGGACTTTGAGCACAATTGAAGAAGTATATTTTCCATCAGAGGTCAGACCAACCACGGGACCTTCATAGGCAACTGAACCGTCTGAGTTTTCCACCTTAATGATGGGAGCGTAACCATTACCGGAAAGATAAAGATTCGTGCCGTTGACATTCACCGGATCGTTGACCTTCAGCGTTGCCTGGTCGGTCGTTCCGTCTGTCTCCTGGAAGGAGAGATCGGCGGTGTAGTCCAAATCATCGCCATAGGTGTGAGAGCCTTGCTGGCGATCGTATTCCACGTCGAACTTATTCAAAGTGACAGTGTAAGGATCTAGCCAGTCAGGATTGTAGTTAGTACCTGGTGTAAACGAGTCAAAGCTAATCAGTGAGTTGACAAAGGTGTCCCCCTCCACCAAAATCTTTTGTCCTCGGTACCCAAACAATGAACCTACAGCGACTCCGATGAGCACGCCAATCATCGCCACGTGAAAAATGATATTTCCAATTTCACGGATATAGCCGCGCTCAGCGCTAACCGAGTAAACGCCATCTATGCTTTGCACATCCACCCGGTAATGACGCTTTTTCAGAACCGCTGTAGCATCGGTAATCGCCTGTTCAGATGAGAGATCCTCCACTCCAGCTGATGAAGGAATGGTGAGAGTGCGGTGAACCGGCAAGCGATCGAAATTCTTGGGAGTCTTTGCAGGCTTCTTCCGAAGAGCTTTATAATGCTGATTCGCTCGAGGAATCACACAACCAATTAAAGAGATGAAAAGCAGAATGTAGATTGCGGCGAACCATACAGAACTAAAGACATCGAAGAGCTGAATTTTATCGGCGATAGGACCCCACGTAGGATGCGTCTCAATATAATCGCTCACCTTGGTGGGATCTTGAATACGCTGAGGGAAAATAGAACCGGGCACAGCCGCCACAGCCAGCATCAACAGCAAGAACAACGCAGTGTTCATCTTGGTGAGCTGAGTCCAAGCCCAGCGCAACATACCCATGGGCCCAAGCGCAGTCGCCGTCGTCTCTTTCTTCGCCATCGATAAGCTCTCTTACTAGATTGGAAGGGTGTAGGTCGGAAGGGTTGCTTGAACCCACGAAATAAGGGCAGTCCAGGCTCCGGTTGCCATCATGATACCGATGACAATAAGCACGAACCCGCCCACTTGTTGCAGAAGTCTGTGGTGGCGTTTAGCCCAGCCAAAGGTCGAAACGCCCCGGGTGATGCCTAGCGCCACTAACATGAACGGGATGCCAAGCCCCATGCAGTAAGCAAGAGTCAGCAAAATTGCTTTCACGCTATTGGAACCGTCGATGTACACCAGGGTTTGAACCGCTGCAAAGGTCGGTCCGATACACGGCGCCCAACCCAAACCAAACGTCATGCCAAGAATCGGCGCTCCCCATAGACCAGCCGGAGGTTTGCGCTCAATCTTTAGGTCACGCTGGAACCAGGACACCTTACCCATAAATACAAGGCCCATCAGAATAACCAAAAGACCAAGTATTACCTGAACCCAAGACTGCCCCCGTAACCAGGGAGCCGCCCCTAGCTGAGCCAGCACCACGCTCATGAGCACGAAAATAGTGGAAAATCCAAGGATAAACAGAGCTATGCCAAGAATGGTACGGCGAGTGGGATGCCGCGCATCGCTACCGCTTAGACCCGATACATAACCAAGATAACCGGGCACAAGAGGCAGGACGCAGGGCGAGGCAAAAGAAACAAGCCCCGCCAGTGCCGCCAAGGGAACCGATAGCCACAGCGACCCATCGGTCACTACTTGACCAAAATTAAACACTCTTCGCCTGATCTTCCAGAAGGGTCTTCAGGATAGATGAATCAATTTCACCTAGAATGCGAGCGGCCACACGACCCTGGGCGTCCAAAATGAGCGTGGTAGGTACTGCTTGAGCGGGCACAAACTTCGAAAGATTGTAGAGTACCTTGCCATCGGCATCTTTAAAGCTCTTGTATTTAATCTTGAAATTGTTTTCAAAGGCTTCGGCGGTGCCCCTCTCATCGCGGACGTTAACGCCGTAGAACTGCACCTTATTTCCAAATTTCTCATGAAGTTCAACGAGATGAGGTGCCTCGGATCGACACGGGGCGCAGCCGGCGTACCAGAAATTCAGTAACGCAGGCTTACCGCGCAACTCTTCGGCGGTAATGGTCGAACCATCATAGAGAGTGCCCGTGAAAGAAACGGGCTGGCTACGCTCTTCCTCAGAATATTCAGTGACCGAGCCGTCCCCAGCAATATAGCCTTTAGAATCTCCAGCGTCTGCCTGGCTAGCCAGCGAATCATTCGATGAAGAGCAACCAGTCAAAAGCAGAGCAGTAGCAACTCCGGCGAGCGATAAGGCTTGCTTGCGGGAAAATCCGCGTAGCTCACGATCTGGACTTGAAAACGCAGGCATAAACACTCTCACAGTAGATAAAGGGCACAGGACAAAACTTAATTATGACCCGGGTAGCTGGATAACACCTGAGTACAGGGGCGCAGCCGGTTCTTTATAACTGATTTTAGGGCGTTGAGGTGACCACAAGTCATCGAATTCGAAGGTGGTGATAGATGCCAAATTACACTGGCGAGTACGGGGGTCATGGGGCAGGAACTTGCCCTCTGCTGATCTTCGTGCCATCCAAATAGGAAGCTGATGCGACACCACGATAGCTTCGGCACCGCTCCCACCTCTAGCGAGCGCCTGAGCGCCGGCGTCCTTTATTGCCTCTGCCATCCGGTGAGCTTGATGAGTAAAAGGCTCCCCCCAGGATGGGCGCAGCGGATTCAGAAGATGAGGCCAATGGCGGGGGTTCTTCAAGATCTCCTCACGATTCACGTGCAAACCCTCAAAATGGTTATCTGCCTCAATCACACGCTCGTCCGGATGTCCTTCTAGTCCCAACAGCTCAGTAATTGGAGCGGCAGACTCACGAGTACGGGTGAGCGGTGACATCGCCAAATATACGATATTAGCGCCCTCATCCGACATACGTTTGAATTCCTCAGCACTCATTCGCACCATCTTCTGTCCCAGTGCGGAGAGATGGTATTCAGGCAAACGACCGTAGACAATCCGCTCAGGATTCTCTACTTCGCCGTGGCGCATAACGTGTACTTTGACGTGTGAAGAACTCATACTGACCAGTCTCTCAAATTGTGGCGGGCGTGCCCAGCCAAGAACGCAAGTTTATTTGAATCAAACTTACTTGTGTTTAGGCTGCGCGTTCCAGCTCAGTACGCAGAATTTTTGTGAGCCGACGGGCATTGATCTGCCAAAAATCTTTAGGCACGCCGTTGACGCGCACCACAGGTATTTCCGTATCGTGAGCGGCTTTGAGCTCAGGATACTCATCCACGTTAATCTCCTCAAAGCCCAGCCCTAACTCGGAGGTGACCCTGTCAACTACTTCCCGTGCATCGTCACAAAGGTGGCAACCTGGTCTGGTTAAAAGCGATACCTGAGGTATTTGCTGAGAATTCATACCCTCCAGTTTAGAGGGTTAAGTATTCGAGCCCCGCATTCCACGAAAGAATGCGGGGCTCGAAAAGCTGACAAGAATTTACTTCTTGTTGCGACGCTGGTGGCGGGTCTTACGGAGAAGCTTACGGTGCTTCTTCTTGGACATACGCTTGCGGCGCTTCTTGATAACTGAACCCATTGGATTCACCTCACTTAACAATTAACACCCAGCCACTTTGCCCGCTAGGGCGAGTAAAGCGTTAGCTAAGCCGGGTTGCGGTTTATACCGGTATAAACGCTTCATAAAAACCAAAATAGGCACAACAGTGCCTAAACGGTTGAAAAACGCTCTCTGTATAGCGTACAAGCAATCTGTGAATTTTCCGCATTCTGCTACGAAATGAGAGGATTTTCTCGTTCTGGGCGAAACCGGCAGGTCATCCCATCGCTAGCGTTTCCGCTTCTTTTTCTTCTGGCTCTTTTTATTAATCGTAAAAGAATCCGAGAGACTTGCCTGCTCTTCGACTTTCTTGGTCTTCGGCTCTCTGGGGGTTTCGTCGATAATTTCTGGTGCGAGGTGATCTTCATTAGCAAAGACGTACCCCTCAGGAGCTTGAGGTTGCACTGGCTCCGGGAAATCTTCTCGTTCTGCGGAAAAATCCTCTGAGACAGTTTCCTCTGCTGAATATTCAGGGGAAACGTCTGTAGAAGAACCTGCAGGAGGTTCTTCCTCGACGGGAGTGTTGAGCTCTTCAGAGGTATTTTCTTCTTGCGAGTTTTCTTTCTCCTGCGCAGAAGTGCTGGCGTTGGAATTCTTGCCCAGCCCTAACCAGCCCCGGAGACGGCGCGGTTTTTTAGGAGTAGGGGTCTCAGCTTCAAGAGCCGGTTCCGCGGGCTCCACCTCCTGAGCCGCAACTGACTCAATCTGAGGCTCTTCTGGCAAAGAAGCTGGTACATTCCCTTCTTCACTTAGTTGCGCTATTCGTTGTAAACGCTCTTGCTCCGCTAATTCGCGTGCCTCTGCGGATTCAGGCTCGGAGGGAGTTGAAACGGCAGGCTGAGAACGATTAATAGGTTTAATGACGGTCGCATGAACCGCAGAACTCACCACGCCGCGACGCCGGCGAGAGGAACCTGCCGAAGACTTCTGGTCTGCAACTGCAATGAAATTTGCCGACGTGGTGGATCGCTGATGAGTAATCATTTCAGCGGATTCTGAAGGCTTGGCTGATTCGGCGTCTTGAGCGGTCTCGCTATCTTCTGATTCCTCATTTTCAGCATCTCTGGGGGCTGAATCGACTAAAGAAGATCGGTGCTCGTAGGCCTGGTGATCACTTGCATGAGCGGAAGCCCCAATATTCTCTAATGCCTCAATAAGCGAGGATGCCACGGGAACTTCCCAATCCTGAGGAATCAGGTCGTCCTGCTCTACCTCCACAGGGGCTATGGACGCGCGGGTACCGGGAAGATCGTTGACCACCTCGGTTGCCTCGTCCAAGTCTATTCCCGCTTCAGAATACTGGCGCTCTATAGTCGAAATAACCAGCTGGCTAGCCATTTCTACATCGCCAGCCTGCAACGCAGCCAAAATAGCCTGGTGTTCAGCTCGCAGGCGAATAGCAGTAGCGCTCCACAGCGGAACTTTGCCCATAATCGACAGCAAATATTCGTAGATGGGTTCGCGCATTGAGGTCATCAGACCAGCCAGAAGCTGATTGCCTGAAAGCTTGGTGAGAGCGATATGAAAGTCAACTTCGTACTGGTGAAATTCTTGGGGCAAAATGCCCTCTCGTTGCATGCTTGTGAGAATGCTTTCAAGCTCCTCCAACACGGGGCTACTAGGAATAGCATGGCGCACAGCCCACGATTCCAGCAGGATACGAGTTTGCACAATATCGCGCATAGGATGACGAGAGCTCGACATATGTAGGCGCAAAGCCGGTGCGGCCGAGACAAAGGGCTCACTCACCAGACGAGCGATGATGGTCTTGCGCTTACCCTCGTAGAGTCGCAAAATACCCATAATTTCCAGCTGTTTTAGCGCTTCACGAGTACTGGAATGGCTGGCATGGATAATGTTGGCTAGTTTGCGATCATCGGGCAAATTTTGCCCTAGTTCAAGGCGACCCTCAAACAATTCAGTTTCAAGCCAGGTAAGAATTTTTCGGTTTACAGACATGAACGGCTTCTATAGTCTTTCCAGAAAAGAGGGTGGGTATTAGCGAGAACGACGTCGTCCCCAGCGAGAGAGCGTAGCGAACAATCCTCGATGTTCTTCCTCGCGGCGGGAGCTATCCTGCTCAGCGGCAGTCGGCAAACCGGGTAGCTCCTGAATATGCGGCGACGATTCTGGTGAAGATTCAGCAACGTGTGGCTCTTCCTCTAAGCCGTCTGAGCCGTGCTCATCCGCATCGAGGGCAGAAGCTGCAGGTGCTTCAACTTCTTCGAGTTCGCTGTCTTTTTGCTCCATCCCAGCGGTGTCTTCCTGCGGGGTAAGGGACAGATTTGTTTCTCGCGGCGTCTCTGCTTCTGGTTCTGGGTGAACACCAGGCTCAGCAGATTGGGAAGACTTGGGCACCTCTTCTGACACGGTTTTCCCTGGCAGAGCTTCCTGCGAAGTCTTCTCTGAAGGCTTCAAAGGAGTGAAAGGTTGCGGCACAAAAGGTTTGAGCGGGGAGAAGCTAATAGCAGCGCTGGAGTGTCTGGGCTGATGAGACACATACGGTCCCCCTTCTGCCCCCATGTCGAATTGAGATCGCTCTGAAGGTTCGGCTTGCTGTGGCTCTTCGCGATTCTCAGGCACCTCGGCTTCAGCGGTAGGTTCTGAATCTTCAGCTAAGTCCGTACCAGTGTCTTCTGCAGTTTTTTCTACAGAAGCAGTCTGAGCGACGGACAAGGGGGATTCGGGGATCTGTTCAACAGATTCGGGGGAAGCGTTGGTCTGCTCATCAGCGGAAGAAAGGCTCTCTATCCACAGCGAAACTTTTGCAAGTGGTGCTGGGGTCAGTGAATAGTAGCGCTTCTGACCGGCTGCTTGAGTCTCAACTAAACCGGCGGTTCGAAGAACTTTCAGGTGCTTTGAGACTGTGGGCTGACTGACTTCCAGCTCATCCACCAAATCACCTACTGCACGCTGCCCGGAAGACAAGGTGCGCAGAATTTGGCGACGAGTCGGATCTGCGATAACTGCAAAAACGTCATCAATCATAAGCACAATAATTACATATATACCCGACGGCGAATGCATAGACACTGTGAAGTTTCGAATTCTCCTTAAAGTTTTAGGAGAGCTCTCAGAATTGCTTCAGACTTCAACTCCACTTGGCTTTATTCCGCTGGGATTATATGTGCACAGTTCCGTGAGGCGTTTAGTCATACCAGGGATCAAGACCCCAGTGGGGGAAGATTTCTTTACGCGTTGCCATGACCGTTCGATCCGTTTCATCTGCCGGATTGAAACCGATTTCCCACGAACTCCACCACAAATCCGTAAAATCACCCATCACAGTAGGGGCACGAGTTCCGTACTTTTCCAGCATGTATTCTTGCCACGATGTGGGGGTATGCAGTTGAACACCCAACGGGGAGCCTGCAGCGATTGCCATCAGGTGGGTCCATGCCCGAGGAACCGCATCATAAATCGAATACCCTCCCCCGCCGGTGGCGATCCATCTACTTTCACAGAGCTCGTCCGCCAAGACAGACACATATCCTGCTATTTCCCGCTGGCATTCGATGCTAATTCCCAAATGGGACATATCATCGCTGAAGTGGGAATCGCACCCGTGCTGGCTGACGATAACTTCTGGCTGAAAGGCTCGCAATATCGCAGGGATTACCGCGTCGAAGGCGCGAATCCAGTCGGAATCGCTTGCGTTCTCTGGCATCGCCACGTTGATTGAAGTGCCGCTGGCGATTCCTTCGGGGCCTGACTCGTTGCAGAACCCAGTGCCGGGAAACAGTTTCATTCCCGTTTCGTGCATGGATATGGTCATCACGTTGGGGTTATCCCAAAAGATGCTCTGCGTGCCATCGCCGTGGTGGGCGTCGACGTCGATGTACGCCACGCGCTTAACCCCCTGATCGAGTAGTTGCTGGATAGCAACCGCACAATCGTTATAGATACAAAACCCGCTGGCACGGTTGCGGGCAGCATGGTGCATCCCTCCGCCGAAATTCACCGCATGAACTGCAGAGCCATTCAAAATCATTTCTGCGGCTTGATAACTGCCACCAGCCAAACGCGCACTAGCCTCGTGGATGCCCGCATATCCCGGAGTATCCTCGGTTCCCAACCCACAGTCTTCAATGGTGAGTTGAGGGTTAGCACTGACAGCTTTTACTTCATCAATATATTTCTGGTCGTGGGCAAGGCAGAGAACCGAGTCCCCGGCAACTTCAGGCTCTTCGACATTCACTTGAGGAAGATCAAAAATACCTAGGTCTGAAGCCAGGCGAGCGGTAGCGTCCAGACGACTGGGATGCATGGGGTGGTAGTCACCGAAAAAGTATTCGCCCATGCTGGAGCCCCAAATGATGCCCGTGGGCACAGGGTGGCATCGATTAGTGAAGCTCATAACCCAACCTCTTACTAGTAATGTTGCTCACAGTTAATACTAAACACACCCTACTCTTTCTGAGCGCCTATGCCACTTTTTGACGAGGCAGACTAAGCTAAATAACGCCAAAACCGCTAGGAAAGGAGGCGAAATTGAGCTCAAACCGCTTAGAGAGCGAATTTGATGCCACAGAAGGTAGAGATCGTTTTTTTCAATTCTTAACTGGTATCCGTGACCTGATCGACCGCACCGTGGGCAGCTCGCCCTCTCGCATGGCAATTTTCGCCTTCGGCATCGTCATTATTTTCTTCACCGTGATGCTCATGTTGCCGCTTTCCTCTAACGACGGCCACGCAGTCGCATTCCACCATGCCCTGTTCACAGCGACCTCTGCCGTGACCGTGACTGGATTGACCACGGTCTCGACTGCCCTTCAATGGTCATTTTTCGGCCAACTTATGATCCTTCTCGCCTTCCAAATTGGCGGACTCGGTACGTTGACCATGACGTCACTGCTCGCCATGGCAGTCGGCAGAAAACTCGGATTACGTTCCAAGCTGATTGCCCAGGAAGCAATGAATATCGGTAAACTCGGCGAGCTGGGTTCGGTGCTGAAAACGGTCGCGGTCACTTCTATTACTTTTGAAGCGGTCATTGCCCTGGTTCTCATTCCGCGTTTCATGCTGTTAGGCGAGTCAGTTTTCCAAAGCATCTGGCATGGAATTTTTTATTCCGTTTCTGCTTTCAATAACGCCGGCTTTACCCCGCACAGCGATGGTCTAGTCCCCTATGGACATGATTTATGGTTGCTGTTGCCTCTGTGCATCGGCGTTTTCATTGGCTCGCTGGGCTTTCCCGTTATTCTGGTCATCCAGCAGAATCCCTTCCGATTCAACCGCTGGAACCTCACCACCAAACTCACGATGATTGGCACAGTCACCCTTCTCGTATTGGGCGCGGTTTTATGGGGCTTCTTCGAATGGTCTAATGCCAAAACTATCGGTTCTTTAGGCATGGGAGACAAGCTGTTGAACTCGTTCTTTGCCTCGGTGATGACACGCTCTGGCGGCTTCAACCTGGTAGATATGAACGATGCTAACCCCATCACGCTTCTGATTACCGATGTGCTCATGTTCATTGGCGGCGGTTCGGCGTCTACCGCCGGCGGCGTCAAAATTACCACCATCACCGTAGTTATCCTTGCGGTCATCGCCGAAGCACGAGGCGACCAGTTCGTCGTCGCTTTCAATAGAACAATTCCCGATTCGGTTCTGCGCATCGCTATCTCGGTCATCATGATGAGCGCGATCATCGTTTTTCTCGGCACCGCCGCCATCGTCTTCATCACCGGCGAGAGCCTGGACCGGGTGCTCTTTGAGGTCATCTCCGCCTACGCTACCTGTGGCCTCTCCGTGGGACTCTCAGCATCCCTTCCGCCATCCTGTATCTATGTCTTAACTGCCCTTATGTTCGTCGGACGTATCGGCATCATTACAGTAGCGACCGGCCTTGCGCTACGTTCGCGTCGCCGTCTCTACAAATACCCAGAAGAAAGGCCCATCATTGGCTGATCGCAACAAAAACAACGTGCCCGTTATGGTCATTGGGTTAGGCCGCTTCGGTGCCGCTACAGCAGCCCAACTCAAACGGCAGAACAAAGAGGTTCTGGCGGTAGAAAAAGATCCCGTTCTCGTTCAGAAATGGTCAGGTTTGCTCACCCACGTGGTCGAAGCCGATGCTACGGATATCGACGCCCTGCGCCAACTAGGAGCAACAGACTTCACCGCTGCCGTCGTGGGGGTTGGAACTTCGGTGGAAGCATCGGTTCTCATTACAGCAAACCTGGTTGACCTAGGAATTGAGCGAATCTGGGCTAAAGCAATCACACCCTCCCACGGCAAGATTCTCTCCCGTATTGGGGCGCACAACGTCATATTCCCCGAAGCAGATGCAGGACGACGCGCGGCGCACCTGGTCTCAGGGCGTCTTTTAGACTACATCGAGTTTGATGATGACTTCGCGATCGTCAAAATGCGCCCGCCCAAGGAGACTCAAGGATTCACTTTGGCAGAATCCGATGTGCGCAGTAAGTACGGCGTCACTATCGTTGGAGTGAAGACTCCCGGCGATGATTTTACGTACGCAACACCGAGTACCAAAGTTTCCAGCCGGGATTTGTTGATTGTCTCCGGCCAGGTGGATTTACTAGAACGTTTTGCTGATCGCCCCTAAAATTCTTTGGTTTTTTCTACGGGTTTAAACCACCTAGTCACAACCTACTTCTCCGTAGAAAATCTACATAACTATCATTTTTGTTAAAAAAACGTCAAATATTTTCTGTTTTTGTATTGGCAATATGCCCTCAAGGTGCTTATGATGGAGTCACCTCTAAAGGTGCGAGTGATTACTGAACGGATTGCGAACCCGTTCAAATCAGTTTAGGACTCTCGACAAAGAGCTGGCATCCCCTAAGCCGGACGTTGAGACAACAAAACTGGAATGCAAACTTTCGAGTGAGCATTCAGGAAAGCTTCGACTGATTCCCTACAGTCGAAGCTTTCTTTTTTTAACTTATGTCGAAGAGACTAACCAGGCACAGCACAAGGTGAACTGGCTGGGTCTGGCGTGAATCACCTCAATGAGCGCCAGCGAATTCAGGTGAGAAGGTTAGTTTCCCGTTGCTGTGCCTAGTTAGCAAGTTACTTGTTATATTCCTGGCTCATCTCGGCAGATTTCTGCGCGTTGGCTGTCATGGCACGCAACGTAAGCTCTTCGATACCGCCCTCCTGAAAAGCCTTAATAGCTTGTTCTGTGGTTCCACCTGGGCTGGTAACAGCTTTGCGGAGATCCTCAGGATTAGGGTCTTTTTCTAGAAGTGCTCCTGCGCCTGCCACGGTGGTTGAGGCGAGATTTTTAGCCAGTTCTTCGTCAATCCCCAGTTCCATACCTGCTTTCTTCATGCATTCTGCTAGCAGGAAGGCGTAGGCGGGACCCGAGCCAGAGAGGGCGGTGACGGCATCCATCTGTTCTTCTTCTACCTGGAAAACCATTCCGACTGCTCCGAGGATTTCCTCTGCCAGTTTGCGTTGCTCAGCGGTGACGGTTGAACCTGCAGAATATGCAAGGGCACCTTTGCCTACGCGCGCGGGAGTATTAGGCATGCAGCGAATGACAGGTTGTTTTTTCCCTGCCGCTTTTTGGAGGGAATCCAGTGAAACGCCCGCGGCAACGGAAATCACCACGGTTTCCTCATCCAGCGCGTCTTTGAGAGATTCAAGGACATCCAGGATGTCATAGGGCTTCACTCCAAGCAAGACTGCCGCAGCGCCTTGAACAGCTTTCTGGTTGGCATCTGCGGACACCTCAGAGGAAAAGACCTCTACCCCTTCTGCTTCTTCTCCCAGCTTCTCTGGAAGCTCCTGAGCGCTTTTGGCGCTGTGGACGGTAGCACGCACGTTCTGGGCATGAAAGCCACTAGCTAACAGCCCTGATGCAATGGCTCCATTCATGGAGCCAGTACCAATAAAAGTTACAATTTTCTCGCTCATCATCTCTCCTTTATGATCTGCCCAAGTGGCGGTGTGCAAACTGCAAAGTCTCATACAACATTTCATCTCGAAGAGCTGCGCTCTTACCCTTGGTTGAGATTTCAGCGCAGACGACGCCGTTCCACTTCTTCTCTGCCAAATATTCGAGGGTCTCAGCTACCGGCTGCGACCCGTATCCGGGCATGAGGTGCTCGTCCATGACCTTGTCCCCACTACCATCTGTCAGATGCACGTGCCCTAGGCGGTCTCCAATTTTCTTCACGAATTCTAACGAATCTACCCTGGCTGCGGCAGCATGGGAGAAATCCCACGTCATCCAGTCATAGTCAAACCGCGTAGGATCCCAGTGAGGGGCATACATTTCTACTTCCTGCCCAGCAGCACTCCACGGGTACATATTCTCCACAGCGATCTTGACGCCCTCTGCCTGCGAAATTTCGCGGACGCCCTCCACGAAGTTCTTGGCATACGCTTTTTGCCAGCGGAAAGGTGGGTGAGCAACAATGACGTTCGCGCCCACATCATTGGTCATTTTCGCTGCCATCTGCATCTTGTTCCAGGCACGACCCCACACCTGCTGGGTAAGCAGAAGAGTAGGCGCGTGGATGGCAGAGATAGGAATCTGAAACTTTTGCACTAGCTCCAAGAGATCGTGGGGTTCTTGGGAAAGTGCGTTTCCGGTAATCATGACTTCCACGCTGTCATACCCTAAATCGACCGCCGTCGAAAAGGTCTCGGGAACGCTAGGCGGAAAGAGGCACGACGTAGAAAGCGCTACCTCTATTTGATGATTCTGCGTACTATCCATCGTGGTCTCCTTGGCGATTTGCATCAGCGTAACTGCACATTAACACTATCCGTTAAAAGTGTAAGCACCCTTCCTGAAAAGGAAGGGTGCTTGATACTGACAGAAGAAAACTAATTATTCAGCAGTTTTCTTCGCCGGAGCTTTTTTCGCCGGCGCCTTTTTGGCAGCGGGTTTCTTTGTTGCTGTCTTCTTAGCTGGAGCCTTCTTGGCAGGGGCTTTCTTTGCTGTCGTTTTGCGTTTGACCGGACCCTTAGCACGTTTTTCTGCCAGAAGCTCTACCGCGCGTTCGTGCGTTACCGACTCTATAGTTTCGCTGCGGGGAACCGTAATGTTGGTGACGCCGTCGGTGATGTAGGGACCAAAGCGGCCGTCCTTAATCACGATCTTTTTCTCAGAAACCGGGTCAACGCCCAGCTCAGCCAGAGGTGGCTTAGCAGTGCCACGACCACGCTGTTTAGGCTGAGAATAAATTTCTTTCGCCTGCTCCAACGTGATAGTGAAAATCTCTTCTTCAGAACCCAGCGAACGCGAATCGGTGCCCTTTTTCAGGTAAGGACCAAAACGACCGTTCTGCACGGTAATATCGTTGCCCTCTTCGTCCTGCCCCAGAACGCGGGGAAGGTTCATCAACTTGAGAGCATCTTCCAGAGTTACCGTGGCAAGGTCCATCGACTTGAACAGTGAACCTGTGCGGGGCTTTTCAGGCTTGGGCTTCTTCTTCGGTTTAGCCCGCCCGTTCTTGTAGTACTCGGTGGGCTGCTCATCCATCCACTTCTGGATGTCTTCTTCGCTCATCTCGGGGATTACTTCGGTGACGTACGGGCCGTATCGGCCATCCCTGGCGACGATAGTTCGGCCGGTCTCCGGGTCTACACCGAGCTCCCGCCCGTCTGATTTACCCTTTTCGATGAGTTCAGCTGCTTTTTCAGCGGTGAGTTCATCGGGAGCCATATCGGATGGAACGTTAGCGCGGATGGGATCGGTAATTTCACCGGTCTCAGTATTAATTTCGCCGCCCATTTCAAGGTAAGGGCCGAATTTGCCTACGCGCAGGGTAATGCCGTCTGCGATCTCAATGGAGTTAATGGCACGCGCGTCAATATCTCCCAAGTTATCGACGATAGGCTTGAGACCCTTTTTGTCTTCTCCACCAAAGTAGAACTCCCCCAGCCAATGAGGACGATTTTCCTCGCCCCGGGCAATACGGTCGAGGTCTTCTTCCATCGCTGCGGTGAATTCGTAGTCTACATAGCGGTTGAAGTGCTCTTCGAGCAGGCGAACCACAGAGAACGCCGTCCAGGAAGGAACCAGCGAACCTGAGCGGTTGTTGACGTAACCGCGATCCATGATGGTAGAAATCGTGGCTGCATAGGTCGAGGGGCGACCAATCCCAAGCTCGTCGAGTGCCTTCACCAAAGAAGCTTCGGTGTAGCGAGGAGGTGCTGTAGTGTCATGCCCTACAGCCTGAATATCGGATGCGCTCAGGGCATCCTTTTCTGCCAGCTGAGGAAGGCGCTTCTCACCCTTTACCTCTTCGGTTTTGGATTCTGCCCGAGTGGCGTCGCGTCCTTCTTCATAAGCTGCAAGGAAACCTCGGAAGGTGATCACGGTGCCGGACGCTGAGAATTCGGCGTCGCGACCATCGGATGCCTGGGCACCCAGTTTGATAGAAGCGGTCGAACCCTTGGCATCTGCCATTTGGGATGCAACGGTGCGCTTCCAAATAAGCTCGTAGAGACGGAACTCATCAGGGCTCAGCGCGCTCTTCACCTGGCTCGGAGTGCGGAAGGAATCACCTGCGGGGCGGATTGCTTCGTGGGCTTCCTGAGCATTTTTCGACTTCGATGCATAGTTGCGAGGTGAACTCGGCACAAATTCAGCACCGTACAGCTCATTCGCCTGTGTACGAGCCGCATTAATCGCCTGGGTAGAGAGCGCCACCGAGTCGGTACGCATATAGGTGATATAGCCGTTTTCATACAGGCGCTGAGCTACCTGCATCGTAGAACGGGAAGAAAAACGTAGCTTGCGAGCAGCTTCCTGTTGCAAAGTAGAAGTGGTAAAAGGAGCCGCTGGACGGCGGGTATAAGGCTTGGTTTCAACCGAGCGAACGGCAAAAGTCGAATCCTTCAGAGCCTCTGCAAGAGAGTGCGCATTCGCCTCATCGAGATGAGCCACCTTAGCTTTGGACGCCGCCTTAAGCACGCCGTCGTCGCCAAAATCCTTACCCGTTGCCACGCGAGCGCCGTCTATCGCCGAGAGTTTAGCGGTGAATTCTTCCTGCTTTGCCGTAGAGAATGTACCGGTCAAATCCCAGTAATTAGCCGATCGGAAAGCCATACGCTCGCGCTCGCGCTCAACCACCAAACGAGTTGCAACAGACTGTACACGACCTGCCGAAAGACCGCGGGATACCTTACGCCACAGCACTGGTGAAAGCTCATATCCATAGAGACGATCAAGCACACGGCGGGTTTCCTGCGCGTCCACTAAGTCCTGATCGATATCACGTAATTCACCGAAAGCACGCTCTACAGCTTCACGAGTAATTTCTGGGAACGTCAAACGATACACAGGAACCTTGGGCTTGAGCACCTGCAAAAGATGCCACGCAATAGCTTCGCCTTCGCGGTCCCCATCGGTTGCCAGATAGAGGGCGTCTGCCTCTTTCAGCTTGCGCTTCAGTTCGGTAACTTTCTTCTTTTTATCAGGATTCACCTGATAGTAGGGTTCAAAGTTATCTTCCAAATCAACCGCAAACTTGCCCACCGGCGACTTCTTCAACTCTTCAGGTAATTCTGAGGGCTGGGGAAGATCGCGGATATGACCCATTGAGGATTCAACCTCAAAGGCATCACCGAGGTAGCCGCTAATAGTCTTCACCTTAGACGGCGACTCTACGATGAGTAGGGATTTACCGTGGTTTGCAGTGGCCTTGGCAGTGGTGGGCACAGCGCTCCTTGAAAATGGTCTCTGGTATATATTGCTCAACAATAGCGCACATTGACTGGCAAAAGTTGAGTGGGTGGGTAGATAGCTCCAGGGCGGTCACAACATTCAAAGAACTCTGCACCGCAAGTTGAACCTCACCCGTTGATGTAACTGAGGCTATTCAAAAGTGTCCTCAGTCCCCAGGCAAGCACAGCACCGGTGAACTAACCTTCTCACCGAGTTCGCTGGCGCTCACTAGGTGATTCATGCCAGACCCAGCCAGTTCACCTTAGTGCTGTGCTTGCCTGGCTCCTCATATATTGAATAGATCTCAACAAAACCGTAACACTAACCGAGGATTCTGAGCTCTCGCCCCGATATAGATTCCGGTGTCACTACCACCCAATTCATGTTCTCCCCGCTGTCTATCCGCACGTCATCCAGCACAGCAGGATTAATCGGCATCTCATGAAAATGCCATTCGGCAGTTCCGTGTACAATCACCGATTTCACGGTATCGCTACGTGCCTCATCAATCTCAAAAGCAACCTGGCGGCTCACCACAATAGAGCTAAAATTTTCACCCGCTTTGGACTGAAAATAGATACGTCCTTGATACACGGCGTATTTCACGGTCAGAATATCTATCTTGTTTCCCGACCGCAGAGCGAGTCTACCGATGCTGTGCGCGTTGAGAAGCGCCCAGCAGGTCTCTTCGTTGAGATCGGTGAGCGGATGGTCGTTCGGTGTTGGGTCTACCATGGAAGTTAGTCTAGTTCCCCGCATCTATTCTCAGGAAACCTTTGAGGATCAACTCACGAATGTGACCTAAGAGTTCCTGCCGCTCGGAATCGCCGTCCCACCCTAGGAGTGCTTCTAAAGCGCCGACGATTTGCCCCACCGAAAGTTCGCCGTCGCAGGCGGAAACGAAGCCGGCAGTCGCCGTTGACTCCAAGATAGTTCGACGCAGACCTGCTCCTTCGCGCAGCAAAATTACACCGGGATGTTCAGCGCCTGGTTCGGTATGTCGTTCTTCGGTGACGTCGGGCGCCACCATGAGATGAAGGGAAAGAAGTTCCTCATCGCTGAGGTGAGCTGAAGAATCGAATAGGTCGATTGCTTCGGTCATAAACGGCCCCAAGGGCTGCTGGATGGGGTAAGTGATTTCCTCGAACCGGCGCAATAAGGGCTCGGTAGTGTCCTTTGCGGGGCGGCGTAGCCAAATCATGCCAAATCCGATCGCACTGACCGAGCGTGCAGAAAAATCAAGCAGGTACCGACGGTAAGACGCCTCAAAGGCAGCCCTATCTGCGGTTTCACTCGAATCTCGCAACCAGGTTTCGGCATACTGCTCAGGGGTGAGCTCTTCACGCTGAATAAACCATGCTTCCATGGAGTCGCCGACCCACTGGCGGGGGCGTTCATCCCACTCTTTTTGTCCCTCAGAATCGCCGGGGATTTCCCAGTTACCCAGCATCTGCGCGGTTCCGCCGTCGTTAAGTACAGTTCCGAGCTGGCGAACTAAAGTAGAAACAATTTGGTCTCCTGCCATGCCGCCATCGCGATAGGTAAATTGGGATGTGGCGTCTTCTCCTTCACAACGCGGGGTAATAACGAAGGGAGGGTTGGACACTACTAGATCGAATTTTTCTCCCTGCACGGGCTCTAGTAAGGATCCCAGCTTGAGGGTGACTCGCTCGTCCTGCTGCTGGGGGTCGATCCCCAATGCCGAAGCGTTGAGTAAAAGGTTAAAAGCGGTAAACCCCAAAGCCCGCTCGGATATATCTGTGGCAGTGACGTGTTCGCAGTGGCTCAGCAAGTGAAAGGTCTGAATTCCACAGCCGGTTCCCAAATCAAGTGCTCGCCTCGTAGCCTGACGTTCGATGAATTGAGCAAGATTTCTCGACGCATGTCCGATTCCCAGAACGTGGTCCTTGCGCAAGATACCACGGCGGATGTGAGCTGGAAGGTCTGAAGCCACCCAGATGTCGACGCCGTCGTCTGCTGAATGAGGGCGTATATCTACCGAAGCGCGGAAAGTTGGTTCGGCTGTCTCTGCAATATTTGGCTCGGCAACACCTAAGGAGCGCAGTAGCGCTACAGCGTTTCCTGAGTTGCTGTTCAGTGCCTGGTCAAGCTCGGATGCTGTCAGTGGGTTTCCCAGCAGAAAGAAAGAAACAATCAAGGCAAGCGCGTCCTCTTGCTCAGATAAATCTGTGGAAGCGGTGAGTTTCTCTATCTGTAGTTGTGCGGGCACTATCTGATCGCGCTGTAAAGCCGCATAGGCGCCATCGCCTAAGAGGGTAGCAATCGCTTCTTGAGAATAATTAGCGGCCCGTAAACCTTCAGCGAATTGCTGAAGAGCGGGCAAATCAGTACTTTGGGGTGCGCCTGGAACATGAGAAAAATCAGAGATAGTCACAGTCTTATTGTGGCACAGTCGCCCATTCGTTTTGGAAGAGTAACACCGCTGAAACACTCCCCTGCTAGCCTTGCATTTATGAGCCTTTCACTTCGCCACGCCAACGAAAAAGACATACCTGCTATTAACGCCATCTACAACGAGAGTGGCGTAGGAACTACTGCCAGCTACGATCTCGAACCGCTCACGGTAGAAGATCAGACACGCTGGTGGGAGGGTTTACAGGCACAGGGCTATCCGGTCATGGTGGCAGTAGATGAGCATGATGCGGTGGCGGGTTTTGCTTATCTGAGCGATTTTAAACTTGTGCTTCTGACGCACACTCTTTATTCCACTCACCCTCAGGAGATGTCATAATGCGTATCTGGTCAATCCACCCGTCGCTCTTGGATTCGAAGGGGCTGGTTGCGTGCTGGCGCGAAACCCTCCTTGCCCAAAAAGTGCTCCAGGGGCTCACGCGAGGCTACACCAACCATCCCCAGCTTCACCGCTTTCGCACGACGTCGAACCCTTTAGAGGCTATCGCCAGCTACCTTCACGGTCTGTGCGACGAAGCAGACTCACGTGACTACCATTTTGACCGTTCAAAGATTGCGGGCATTGCGCAGCTTGAAAAGCCTCTCATTCCCGTAACCGTGGGGCAAGCAGAGTACGAGCTTGCTTTTTTGATGCAGAAAGTCGAAAAGCGGGATGAAAAGTGGTTTGCTGAGCATCTTCACGGACTAGAGAAACCAGCGCTTCACCCGCTTTTCTTCATCGTTCCCGGCGGTATTGAACCGTGGGAGAAAGTGAAAGACATTTAGCTTTCCTGCGCTTATAGTTCAGGGGAGATTTAATCTTCCACCGCTACAGACCCAAGATGCCTCAGCATCTGCAAATCTTTAAGGACGACGTCGCCCAACGGCTCCTCGCGGACTCGTCCCGTCAGTCTAAATCCCTGGCTTTCATAAAAACTCATCGCCCGTTCATTTCCCTCAAGAACCCATAAAATGACTGATTCAACCCCCTGCTCCGTCAGTGCTCCTAACGCATGTGCGAGGAGGGCAAACCCTATGCCTTGTCCAATCTTCGATGGGCGCGCATAGAGCGTATAGATCTCCCCTCTTTCAACGTTGCCTTCACGATCAGCTCCAAAACTGACTACTCCCAGAACAGCTCCTTCGCTATCTAGTGCAACTCGACGTGTCGATTTTCTTTGAGCAGGAGCGATTAAAAGTGTTTCTTCCCAAAATGGTACCCGAGCCTCTATCTCTAAGGAATCCAGGTAGTTCTGGGGCATCAGCCCCTCATAAGCAAACTGCCACCCCAACGTATAAATCTCAGCTAATGCCCGCGCGTCTTGGACCTGAGCATCGCGAATGAAGTAATCCATGAGCACAAACTAACAGAGCGTTCCGCCCCCGTCTATCAGGTTTCTCCATCATTTTCTCCTAGTCTGGGTAAAACCCGAAAATATAATAAAAATAGAGCGCAGCAATATTTATATGCATCAATACTCCCTCTGCTCAATATTTCAAATTCTTACCAAGTTGCGTTATGGCTTGTCAGAAGCATATTTTTCCGGACCAGGGGTGCTCAATCTAAAAGATAGAGGTATGACTGCATGCGGTAAAAAAAATTTATTCCTTCCGCCGTAATTTTCATTACCGACTAGTAATAACAGCAAATTATCCAGTAGACTGACCTTATGGCAGATGCTCAGAATATTGAAAACATTGAAAAGTCAATTGCTGACTGGCAGGCGCGGCTTGCAAATGGTACTTCTCCTGTCTCCCCCGAGATAGTCGAAGAAATCCTTAACAAGCTCCAAGCGGACCTCCAATCCGCAAAGAACGCTTAGTTGCTCCGCATCTACCTTCTGAAGTCACTTTTAGGCACCTTTAAATGACTGTGACCGTGTGTTTAGGGATACACGGTCACAGCTGTTTAACAAAGCATTAGGCGCGATGTGGTTGAACCTCAAGTCCGGACACTGCACTCCACAGATACATCCGATAATCCTCAGACTCACGATTACCCGGCCCATACACCTCAAGATTGACACCCGTGGGCTCAGCCCCCTTGGCAGGAATAAACTCCGAGTGAAGATACTCGAAACCGGGCTTAATGCAATCGGGTACGGCTCCCTGCACGAGCACTGTGGCATACATTGCTGCAGGCACCACCACACCGGTAAGTCCTAACGCAGAAACTTCAGCGATACCCTTCACCATAAAACCAGCGGTATAGGTGAAACCGGTGTCGTCGGCGTCGGGCATCATCACGCCCACCGCCTGCAACTTCTCACAAGCCTGAACCTGTTCCGGGCTTAACTGGGTGAATAAATCCTGCCACACCTGCGCAAAATCGCTCTGCGGGGTAGCTTGGATCGTCTTACCCGCTACCAGAAACGTACCGTATTCAATGAGCGCGGTTTCCATAAACTCCTACTGCGTTTACTGAGTCTGAACAGGTTCTGGGTCGCTCTGCATTGCCTCACGCTTAGCCTGAGATTTCTCAATGCAGCTATCGCACAGCAAAACTAGCGCGCGCCCGCCCATATCATCAAGGTTTTCAAACTTATTCGCCGGGGCACCACAGTGCTCACACTCGCCAATAGTGAGAGTATCGGGAGAGAAATTCATCGTCATGCGCTTATCGAAAATATAGAGAGAACCTTCCCAGAGCCCCGAATCCCCATACTTCTCGCCGTAGCGAACGATGCCGCCGTCAATCTGATAAACCTCTTTGAACCCGCGGTTCTTCATCAGCGCCGAAAGAATTTCACAGCGGATACCACCGGTGCAGTACGTAATAACGGGTTTGTCCTTCAAATCGTCATACTTACCTGATTCGATTTCCTTGATGAAATCGTGGGTGGTGTTGACGTCGGGAACAATTGCGTTCTTGAATTTACCGATTTTTGCCTCGTAGGCGTTGCGACCATCAAAGAAGACCACGTCATCGCGCTCTTCAACCAGCTTGTTCACCTCTTCGGGCTTCAAATGGATGCCACCGCCGACCACGCCGTTTTCATCCACCTTCAACTCATCCGGGGCACCAAACGCCACGATTTCATCGCGGGCACGCACCGACAGTTTGGGGAAGTCAGCCGAACCGCCGTCGGACCACTTGAGTTCCAATTTGCCAAAGCCGGGGTACTGGCGGGTAGTTTTGCCGTACTGTTTGAGGGCGTTGACGTCGCCACCGAGAGTGCCGTTGATTCCATGTTTGGAAATAAGAATTCGCCCTGTCAGACCCAATTTTTCGCACAAAGCACGCTGCCAGAGCATGACGGCGGTGGGGTCGGTGATAGGAGCAAAGCAGTAATACAGGATAATTCGTTCTTGAGCCACGGTTACCATTCTAGTCTTTGCTCTAAATGCGGACGACCATCTTGCCGGTGTTCTTTCCTTCGAAAAGTCCAAGGAAGGCCTCAATGGCCTGGTCGAGACCTTCGACTACCGTTTCGTCGTCCTTGATAGTTCCGTCCATAACCAGCGGGGCGATCTCGGCGCGGAATTCATCGGCGTACTGGAGGTAGTCCTGCAAAACGAAGCCCTGCAGGGTGAGGGATCGGGTAACGATGTTGGTCATGAAGCGCGGACCCTGTAGTGATAGGGGGTCCTCTGCGTTGTACACCGAGATTGCTCCACACAGGGCGGCGCGTCCATAACGGTTCAGGTGCGCTAGGGCTGCTTCGAGATGGTCACCTCCGACGTTATCGAAGTAGACGTCGATGCCTTCGGGAGCTACCTCCGCAAGCTGCTCGAGGATGGGCGCTTCTTTGTAATTGATGGCGTGGGTAAACCCGTAGCGTTCAGTCAAAAGCGCTGTTTTCTCTGCTGAGCCTGCCGACCCGATGACGGCGCGGGCACCGCGATGGCGGGCAATCTGCCCCACAATGGAACCCACAGCTCCTGCGGCACCAGAGACGAAGACGGTATCACCATCTTTCATCTGAGCCACTTTAGTAAGCCCGGCAAAAGCAGTCATGCCGGTAAGCCCCAAAACACCCAAGTACGCCGAGACCGGCTTATCCCCCAACTCGGGTACTGCGGTAAATTCTTCGGCACTCCCCTGAGCGATATCACGCCACCCCATAAAGTGGGTAACCAAATCACCTTCAGAGAACCCCTCGGCACGACTTTCGATGACGCGCCCTACCGCCGAACCCGTCATGGTCTCCCCTAGAGGAAAGGGTGGGATGTAGGATTTCGAATCGTTCATACGTCCGCGCATATAAGGGTCAAAGGAAATGAATTCATTGCGTACGCGTACCTCACCCTCATTCAAGGGCGACAGTTCTACGCGCTGAATATGGAAATCATGTTCGGTGGGAATGCCCTGAGGGCGCTGGACGAGTTGAATCTGGGTGCTGGTGTGAAGATGTTCAGTCATAGCAAGTACAACACGACTCGTTCCCGCCTTATTCCACGATGTTAAAAGAGCCACCCCCACCGCCAGGCACAGTAAACCGCAAAGGGTTCGGCCTACGCCCGGTGGTGGTAGAGAGCGCGAAATTATCGGCGGGTTCTGTAAGCCCTCTGATACTGCGGGGGCACGTAATCGATTTCTGCTTTGAGCTCTGCTGCCGCGTGTAGCGGATAAGCATGATCACGCAGGATTTCTCGACCGTTCATGATGACATCTGCCTGACCGCTACTGACCAAAAATTCTGCTGTACGCGGCTCATTAATCATTCCTACAGCGCTAACAGGAATATCGGCTTCATTCTTGATGCGCGTTGCCGCCGGCACCTGGTATCCCGGGAAAACCGAAATCTTGGCAGGGTAATTTCCGCCGGTAGAAACATCAATCATGTCCACCCCGTGCTCTTTGAGCCAGCGTGCTACCTGCACGGTTTCATCGACTGTAATGCCGCCGTCGACCCACTCTGTTGCCGAAAGACGAGCGAGAAGCGGCATGCCCTCAGGCATCCGCTGGCGCATAGCATCGGCTACTTGGAGCAGAAAGCGAGCGCGATTTTCTAAAGAGCCACCATATTCATCGGTTCTCTCATTTGACAGCGGCGAGAGAAACTCGGTGAGAAGATAACCGTGTGCGCCGTGAATTTCGAGGAACTCAAAACCAGCGTCGACCGCACGCGCGGCGGCATCGCCGTAGGCTTTCACGAGCCGCTTGATGTTTTCGGTGTCCAGTTCCTCTGGATCTTTAAGGCCGGGAAAAGCCACTGCTGAAGGCCCCACTGTAGGCCAGCCGCCTTCATCTTCTGCCAGCAATCCCGAACCGTCGGTACCCCATTCGGGGTGGGTGGAAGCTTTTCGCCCCGCGTGACCAATCTGGATTCCAGCTCGGGCACCAGCGGCTTTGATGCCCTGAACAATGGGAACAAATGCCTCTTTCTGCTCGTCATTCCACAAGCCTAGACAGTGCGGGCTAATACGCCCTTCCGGTTCCACGTTGGTCATTTCCACCACGATGGCGCCTGCTCCACCGCGCGCCATTGAAGCATAATGAACTTCATGCCAAGAAGTGGGCACACCATCTTTATTGAGCGCCGAATACTGGCACATGGGCGGAACCCAGAGGCGATTACGAAACTGCACATCGCGCAATGTGATGGGTTCAAAAAGCTGAGAAGCCATGGAAAAAGACACCTTTCACAGTGAATATGGTCTTAGCCCAGGATAAAACGCCGCCCGGTCATCGTGCTAGGAGTAATCTCTACAAACTCAATTTTCTCCGTACGAATCCACGGGGTAAGAGGCAGCTGCGCAGCTCGCTCCAATTCAGAAGAGTCCGTAAGCAACCGTGCAGTCCCAAAAATATTCACTGAATAGGCAGAACCGCCCTCAGCCTTATCAAATTCAATCGTGACTTTCTCATTGAGGATAAGGTTTGTGAGTTTAGAACCGTGCGCGGTGCGGAAAAAGATTTTTCCTTCAGAAGTAACGATATTGAGCGGGGTAATGAAGACTTCTCCGTTATCTACCGTGCCCAGGCGAGCAAAACTAGTTTTTTCTGCCAGTTCCCAGCACTCAGGCTCGGTGAGCTCAGTAACAGGAGCTTGCTGGGGCGCTGATGAGTTCTGGTGAGTGGATTGAATATTCATCTTAGGTGTAGTCATGGTCACATTATTGCAGTTTTTGGTAGGAATTTTGAGCCCTTACCCCGGTGTATGAGCTTTCTACCGGGGAGTGGGACAATAGAGGCGTGTCCGAAGAATCAGCAGAACCCCTCTCGCTCTCCCAGCGCATAGCCCAGCTACCTCCGAGCGTCGTCTCGCTCATCTCCAAACTGGGGTACGGTCCTGTACCCGAGCAAATTCTTCACGTCCGCTCCACTCCTGCTCGCGAAGCTATCACCGCACATTGGCCGGAGTGGGTTCATCCGGACGTCCAAGATGCCTTCGAATCCTTGGGCGTTCCTGAACCTTACCTGCATCAAGTGCAGGCAGCTGATCTCGCCCACACCTCGATGGCGACAGGTTCTCGCCAGCATCTGATCCTGGCAACGGGAACAGCCTCAGGCAAGTCACTGGCTTACCTTCTCCCCTCGCTGGACGCCGTCCACCGCGGCGAAATAGCACCTAAAAAGGGTATGGATGACGAACGCGCCACCGTCCTTTATCTTTCCCCCACTAAAGCGCTCGCCGCTGACCAGCTCAACTCGATTCGCGCACTGGAGCTTTCGACCGTGCGAGCTGAAACATACGACGGCGACACCCCCGCCTCCGAGCGCCGTTGGATTAGGCAGCACGCCAATGTCATTCTCTGCAACCCCGATATGTTGCACTATGGAATCTTGCCCAACCACGCTCAGTGGTCCTCCTTTGTGCGCCGCCTTAAATATGTGGTGCTCGATGAGGCGCATAGCTATCGAGGGGTTTTTGGTGCTCATATTGCCGTGCTTCTGCGCCGATTACGCCGTATCTGCCGTTATCACGGTGCTTCTCCCGTCTTCTTTGGCGCCTCCGCGACCTCTGCCGAACCTGAGCAATCCTTCGCTAAGTTACTAGGAGTTGATTCCTCCGCCGTGACCGCGATTACCGAGGACACTGCTCCGCACGGCGCAACCCACACAATCCTCTGGGAACCTGAATTTCGCGAGCCAGTTACCGATAAGCTCTCCGCCCCACGGGAAACCGGTCAATCTGAAGCCGAGAAGAATGCTCCGCAGCGTAAATCGGTCATTGAACAAAGCGCTGAAATGCTCACCGATTTAGTAGTTGAACGCACCCGAACTATTGCCTTCATCAAATCGCGCCGTGGAGCAGAGGCAATTGCTCAAACCGCCTCCCGCTATCTTGATGAGGTGGAAGCTGGCCTCTCCCATCGAGTCGCCGCCTACCGGTCAGGTTTTCTGCCCGAGGAACGCCGCGAACTCGAACGGCAATTACGTAGCGGCGAAATGTTAGGTATTGCTTCTACTTCCGCCCTCGAACTGGGCATAGACATCGCCGGGTTAGACGCCGTGCTCGTGGCTGGCTGGCCGGGCACCCGCGCGTCGTTCTTTCAACAAATTGGGCGTGCCGGACGCGCGGGGCAGGAATCGCTCTCGGTGTTAATCGCCAGTGCTGACCCGCTGGATACCTATCTGGTGCACCACCCCGAAGATATCTTTACGGTGGTTGAATCTACCGTTTTTGATCCCACCAATCCTTACGTGCTATCTCCACATTTGTGTGCCGCAGCCGCAGAACTGCCCTTGCGCACCGAAGAAGTGGCGCTCTTTGGCCCGACCGCCGGGCAACTATTAGAACGGCTCGTTGCCCAGGGTTACCTACGTCGTCGAGCCACGGGTTGGTTCTGGACCCACCCTGAAAATGCCTCCGAGCTTGTAGATTTGCGCGGGGGCGGCGGCTCACCGCTTCAAATTATTGAGATAGAAACGGGCACTGTGGTGGGGACGATGGATGCTTCTCAGGCGCAACACCAAGGCCATGTGGGCGCGATTTACACCCACCAATCTGCCACCTATGTGGTTGAAGACTTAGATCTTGAAAACCGAGTCATTGCTGTTTCGCGCGTCTTTCCCGATTACTTCACTCAATCGCGCGACCTGACCGAGGTAAAGATTCTCTCTGAAGACAAGACCGAGCAGTGGGGCCCAGTCACCTTGCATTTTGGGCACGTTCGAGTCCGCACGCAGGTGGTCTCTTATCAACGCAAATCTCTTATCGGTCAAGAGGTTCTCGGCGAGGAAATTCTTGATCTGCCCCCGCAAAATCTGATGACCACCGCTATTTGGTTCACGATGGAACCCACTGTAATGAGCGGTGCGGGAGTCAAAGAACCCGATTTCCCGGGTACTTTACATGCAGCCGAACACGCGGCGATAGGGCTGTTGCCGTTGATTGCTACGTGTGACCGCTGGGATATTGGGGGGCTTTCTACAGCCCTGCACATGGATACCGAGAAACCCACCATTTTTGTCTATGACGGCCACCAGGGTGGGGCAGGATTCGCAGAACGAGGATTTGCTGCCGCGCAGCACTGGATTCGAGCTACCCTCGATACCATCCGCTCCTGCGAGTGCGAAACCGGTTGCCCCTCCTGCGTGCAATCTCCTAAATGTGGGAACCGCAATGATCCGCTGGAGAAAGACGGCGCAGCCCGCCTCCTGGAAGCAATGCTCATGCATGCGATGCCAAGAGATGAACAATCTGGACGAATCAGCGAGGAGCATTCTACTCTGGCGGGCCCGCGCGGCTCAGCCCCTCTGCCAAGCCAAGCCAGGTAAAGGGCCCGCCGATAGGCACGGTGGTTCGCACGTCCACAATGCCGCTGTACCCTTCAGGCTGAGCGCACCCTTTTAACTCCGCGTGGTTAACACGTGCTATCTCCGCAGCTACGGTACAAGGCTCCCCCTCCCTCAGACCACGTGCGGTATCGGCGGCAGCGAGCGCGCTCAAATCGGCGGCAGCCATTGCTTTATGTTGAGCTGATATAGCAGTAATAACTCCTGCAATGACGACGAAGAAAATCAGCAGTACAAAAACCAGCCCCAAAGCCAGTACCGTTCCAGAACCGCGCTCTGAACTATCGTGCTCACGAGACGGCGACGTCATCATGACTTCTCCTTCCCCGGTTTTATCGCCGCCGGTTCAGCGGGAATGGTCGAATCGGCGTACAGGGTCCACCCTGTGATTTCCCCGATGAGCCCCGGTGCTTGCCTACTCGTCTGCACGGTCACCGTTTCGGAATGATCTGTTACTACTACCGAAATATCTGTGCCTACGTCTTGGGCAACGCGTCGCACGTCCTCCATAGCTTCTCCCCGAGCGGCAGCACGGGCGCCTACCCTCGCCGATTCTTCCAGTTGCAACTGAACCACGCCGGTAGCTATAGAGCCCATTAGGAGAGCCAGTAGAAAAATAACCGCAGGTAGAGCAACGGCAAATTCAGCGGTGACGGCGCCTGCTTCTGAAGAATCGAAAGAACCAGAGGTAGCCCGGCAAGACGCCGAGCCTTTCCTGCCCCGCCGGTGCGGGAAAGGCATAGGCTGAACCCCCCAACCTGTTGGGGGTGATGAAGTCTTCATGCGGGTTCTCCCCTCTCAACTGAAAAAGATAACGGAGGGCAGGGCAACCGGTGATAGATTCTCCAAACAGTGCCCTGCCCGATGCGTTCTGCAAGATAGCGCCTAGAATTACATCCCCGTAGAGAGAGCTTTCTCTACGATGCCCATCAGTAAAGCGCGCACTGCATCAGATTTGAGGATTACTACTAGTAGCCCGGCGAAACCGACTGCGGCTAGTAGAACAATCCCATACTCTGCGGTGGTCGCACCCGCTTCAGGATCCTGAGCTAAATCCACGAGCTCGCCTTCTACAAGGGGAGCGATTTCTTGGGATTCTGCCTGATGGAATGCGGTGTATTTTTGCATGATTTCTCCTCAAAATAATTTGTCATGAAAGTTGAATTGTCAGAAAGAAGGCTGAGTTAAAAACCCAGTGTTGGAACCAATGAGATAAGTACCGGTATCACCCCCAAACAGATGAATGCAGGCAAAGAACACAACCCCAAGGGCACCACTAGATGCACACCCAATTTCGCTGCCGATTGTTCGGCAAAGCGGAAGCTGTGGCGTCGCTGGCGATCTGCCATCACGGTCAGTAAATCTGCGGTGGGCGCGCCAGTCTCTAGCAAAAATCCCAAGGTTCGTTGCAAGTCCTTTAGCTCAGGAACTGGCTCAGAAAAAGTCCAGGCAGTCTGCCAATCAGCACCTAACGAAAGACGCCGCTCCACCATTCGCAGCTGCCGGCGAGCGTGCATCGAGCCGACGTTAGCAATCATTAGCAAGCACCGCTGCAATGAGAGACCGGCTGCTAACATCGAAGCAGTCAAATCAAGATAAAGAGCTGGGCTCAGGGGCTGGGGCTCTTCTTCAGAAATTTCTCTGCGGACTACACGGTTAAGACGAAGCCGGTTCATGATGGCTCAATCCCCCGCTCCGCCCGTTGAACCAGACGCGCGGTCCATCGGCGTCCAGCTAATGCCAAAAACACACCGAGCACACCGGCAACTGCCCCCGGTATCGACCCCAAGAGGATGCCCACCGGATTAGTCCCCATCAAAATGCCCAATCCCAGACCCAACAACGGCAACCACGAGAGGATAGTTCCTGTCGATTTAGGGCCAGACATAGCAGAATCTCGTGCCTGAGAAAGATCAATCTCTTGTTCTAGATAACGAGCTAATCGTTCTAAAACCGAAGCTAAAGGGGCGCCGGTGCGCTCGCCGATATACCAGCAGGCGCGTAGTTCCTCGACCCGTTGGTTCGAGTAGTTTCGTTTCACAGTAGCCGCTTGCATAGCTTCGGCCAGAGGTAGCCCTTTCGCAGCGGTCTCCGCACACGTGATCAGTAGAGTCTGGATATCTTCCTGGGCCAGTTCCAGCGCACGATTCTTCGCACGGAGTGGATTCTCTTTTCCAGTAAAAAGTGACTTCGCCTGGGATTCCCCGGATGTTTCTTCGTCCTCAGCGTTTTCTTCTGCCAGAAGTTGGAACGCTCGCGCTGGAGCTAGACCTGCCCTCAGCATGGCGGCAAGACGCCACACCGTATCGGGCCACAGCTCCATTTCTTCAATGCCCGCCTTGCTGTGAGTCAGCCGGTGAGGTAGTGGTCTAGAAATATTCTTTCTCCTAGTCTTCACCGCTACCCCCAGCCCGCTGATGAGCAACCTCTTTGAGAAGCTCTCCTGCGTCGGTCCAGTGCAACACCTGGCCGCGCCGACCGCGTTCCCAACGGCACAAAGGCTCTACGCTGAGAGTCTTCTGGTGTTGTTTGAACACACCAATTTCACTGATAAATCGCCGGTGGTCGGCGCGAGAAATATGAATGACGTATTCGACGGCGGTGAGTGCTTGAAGAGTAAGAGCCTCAGGCGTCATGCCTGCCATAGCGCCCATTGCTAGAAGACGCGCGGGCACCGCCGCGGCAGAATTGGCATGCAGAGTACCGCCTGAACCGGCGTGCCCGGTGTTCATTGCGGTGAGCATATCTGCAAGCTCCGCTCCACGGCATTCACCCAGAATGAGTCTTTCCGGCCGCATACGCAGTGCCTGACGGATTAGTTCTGTCAGGGAAACTTCTCCTCTACCTTCAGCATTGGCCGCTTTGGACTGCAGAGAAATCACATGGGGATGGACAGGCGCTAACTCAGCGGAATCTTCAATCGTAATGATTCGGTCTGTCTCTTCGCAGTGCGAGAGCATGGCGTTGAGCAGAGTGGTTTTTCCTGTTCCGGTGCCACCGCTGACGAGGAAATTAGCTTTGGTACGCACCAGGTAGCGCAGCACGGCGGCGATGTCGTCATCGAACATGCCGCTCTCTTGAAGTTCTTCCAACGACGCGCGGTGCGCAGGCTGAATACGGATGGAAAGTACAGTTCCATGCCGTGAGAGAGGTGGCAGCATGGCATGGATTCGTTGCCCTCGATCGTTAAGAACATCAGCGCTGAGGTAAGCTTCATCGAGCCGTCCGCCCGCACTATGAATGAGTCGAGTGGCCAGTGCTCTGAGGTCAGGTTCAGCGATGAATGCGAGGTCTGAGCGATGGAGTGCGCCGTTGGCTTCGTACCAAATGTCTTGCGGGCCGTTCACAAAAATATCGGTGACACCGGGGATATCGAGCAGTCCTTCTAAGATACCGAGCCCATACATCTGCGCTTTGAGATACTGCAGAGCTTCCTGCTGTTCGCTCGTATCCAACTGACTGTTTTCTTCTTCATCAATGTCTTGAATAAGCTGCGGTAAATCTGTGGGAGCGGTAAACCTCTGTGCCTCGGGTACAGGGGAAAACTGCGCTTTGAGGGTAAAGCGAGGAGATTCTGCTGGCGCACTGTGCTGGGGTGTGTGCTTCGGTTCTGGTTCTGCCTCTAGTCCCTCAAATTCTTGGAGCAAGAAGCGATCGCGGGCCTTACGCACCACGAGGTCAAGAGATGACTCAGTAGAGGCATCTGATGCAATGGTTGGGATGTTCGCCACGGATTTCTCCTGCCGGTGAGCTAACGGGTCGTTCCCATTGCACCTGTTTTTCGCGCGTCAAAATCGAAATTCGAGAATCTGTGGATAACCCGATTCATGATTTTCGCGAAAGAAAGGGGTAAAAAGTTATCCACATTTTGCAGGTACCTAAGTTCGGCTTAAGGAGGTTCGGTCATAATGAGTACATGTACATTGTGTTGGGCGCGTCCGAGAGCGGAGCAGCAGGCGAGTTTCTCTGGGAAGCCGTCACTGTTGCAGACGGTCGTGTAGGTTCCCGGCGCACGGTACCTGAATCTAAACTGGGGCAGTTCGTCCATGAGGTTGAAGACTCTAACCGCCCCGCACCGATTCGCTGGGTATGGGCTGATTCGCGTCAGATCATGCCCCTCTTCTTGGCGCAGGGTATCTCGCCCGAACGATCCCATGATTTGCGGCTCATTCAAAGAATTTTGAGTATCGCCACTACACATTCCCAGAGCCACATCACTTTTGCCCCCACCCTTGATTTACTGCAAGAATCTCCTGAAAAACCCTGGGGAATGCTCCCGCCCGCACGGCAAATTCAAGGGCAAGATTCCCTATTCGATGACGGTTTCTTATCTGCTAGCAAGCCGGATACAGGTCAGAAAACGGCACCAACGGCGTCGCAACTTGCCGTCGAACTTCAAACTCAACTCCGCGCAATAGAAGCTGCACCCCATCCCCGCCGTCTCAAACTCTTGGCGGCAGCGGAATCTACCGGTGGAATGATTGCCGCTGAAATGAAATTTCACGGCATGCCCTGGAACAAATCTCTGCATGAGAAGCTCCTCGTTGAAACGCTAGGTCCCAGACCTGCTCCTTTCGAGCGCCCTGCCGAAATGGAAAAATTAGCCACAGAAATTCGCGAAAAACTCGCTACACCCAAGCTAAATGTGGATTCACCGCAGGAGCTCTTACGAGCGCTTCAGTCTGCAGGGATTCGGGTGAAATCTACCAGCAAGTGGGCATTGAAGGGGTGGGCTGAGGAGAATCCTCAGTTGGCTCAGCAACGTCGCTCCCTCATCGAACCCCTCCTTGCTTATAAAAAACTTGCTCGGCTTTTTACCGCGAACGGGTGGAACTGGCTAGACGAATGGGTACAAGATGACCGCTTTCATCCTTCCTATGAGGTGGGAGGTGTGGTGACGGGGCGCTGGGGTGCTCATGGTGGTGGTGCCATGCAGATTCCTCGCGACGTGCGCACTGCCGTCGCCGCTGAGCCCGGCAAAATGCTGGTAGTTGCTGATGCCAGCCAGGTGGAGCCTCGTATCCTGGCGGCAATGAGCGGGGACGAAAAACTAGCGCTTGCCGGCAGAGGAACTGATTTATACCTGGGTATTGCCAAAATTGGTGAGCATACCGGGTCAGCGCTGAACGAGCGTGCTCAGGCAAAAATTGCGCTATTAGGTGCCATGTATGGGGCGACCACCGGCGAGTCTGGAAAGCTCATGCCTCACCTACGCACGATGTTCCCTCAGGCGATTGAATTTACTGAACGCGCGGCCCGCGTTGGAGAGCAGGGCGGGCAGGTCAGCACTTATTTGGGCAGGGTGTCTCCGGCGCCTTCTTCCGAGTGGTTTGAACGCCAACGCCGCCAGGCTACAGCCGAAGACGAGCGGGCGGCGATGGCTGCTTCTCGTAGTTGGGGTCGTTTTACCCGCAATTTTGTGGTTCAGGGTACCGCCGCAGAGTGGGCTCTGTGCTGGATGGCGCAGATTCGACAAAAGCTCCGCGCCACCACGCTGTTCGGAAAGCCTTTGCAATCTCAACTGGTATATTTCCTCCACGATGAGATCATGATTTACGGCCCTGAACGCGAGGCTTCACTGTGCGAGCAGATAGTTCGGGACGCCGCACAAGCTGCCGGTGAGCTTCTATTTGGTCATATTTCGGTGGAGTTTCCCGTAACTATTGCCGTCACGGATAACTATTCCACAGCGAAATAGGGTTCCCTATTTTTTCTCGTACCCAGGTGCCGGACGGCGAACTGTGGAGTCCCATTCTTCGATCCACCCTAACTGGGTAAAGATTTGGTCCAGAACGATGCCCGTAAAACCCCAAATCACAAATTCTTGTTCGGCGTTTTGTACGGTAAAAGCCGGGGAGGAATGAACGCTCTTTCCATGTTTGACCGTTGCCATATGCCGGTTTGCAGGGTTCAGCAAATCAGCGACTGGAACGCGTAGAACCAAGGCGGATTCTTTGGCGTCCTGGGCAGCCACGAGCGACGGTTTGTTCCACCACGCCAGCACGGGAGTTACGCTGAAATTGCTCACGGGTAGCCCGATTTCGCCAAATTCTCCTAAGATTTCGACGCCGGAGGGGTCGAGCCCGGTTTCTTCCACGGCTTCGCGTAAAGCGGCAACATAGGAGACGGGTTTGTTGGTTTCAGAGGCGGTCGCTAGATCTTCTGGGTCGACCTTTCCACCGGGAAATGCAGGTTGACCAGCGTGTTGGCGTAGGGTTGCCGCGCGCACCACAATCAGGACATCTAAATCATCTGCAACGTGTCCCTGACGATGGGTCGCGGGAACCTCATCCAAAACACCAAACAGAATCAACACGGCTGCTTGTTTGACGCTGGAATCATCTAGCTCCCCCACTCGCCAGCTTTCTGCAGGATCGTTCACCAAGTTCTCTGCCTGTGCAAGCTTCTTGAGCTGCGTTAGAGCCCGATGCTCAGTTTTATGCTCCAAGACTCCACCCTTCACTTCGCAATTCTCGGCGAGATGCACCCTGCACAAACCTGAGATGCAGGTGTTCGCGCCCCGGTGCCATTTCGTACTTCAATAATTGTGCCGCTTTTGTCTCATCGGTTTCGCCGATTCCATAGCTGGGGCATAAATCGGCGATAGGGCACACTCCGCATGCCGGTTTTTTAGAGTGACAAATACGCCGTCCATGATAGATGAGACGCTGAGAGAGATCAGTCCAATCAGAAGAATCGAAGAGTTCAGCGACATCCTTTTCAACCTTCGCAGGTTCCTCATGAGTAGTGAATTCAAGCCGGCGCGATAACCGTCCAAAATGCGTATCAACGGTTAGACCAGGCCGCCCAAAAGCATTACCTAGCACCACAAAAGCGGTCTTCCGACCGACCCCTGCAAGTTTGACGAGCTCCTCTAATTCCTGGGGAACTACGCCGTCATAGTCTTCAGTGAGCTGCTGCGCCAGGCGCACGATAGAGGCTGCCTTAGAACGGTAAAAACCAAGCGGTTGCACTATTTCTTCTACTGCTTCCAAGGGAGCCTCTGCCAGTGCGTGAGCATCTGGATAACGCTGAAAGAGAGTGGGAGTCACCGAGTTGACCCGCACATCGGTGGTTTGGGCAGAGAGTACCGTGGCAACGAGCAGTTCAAAGGGGCTCTCAAAATCTAATTCAGCAACAGCATAGGGGAAAGTGTCTGCCAGGATTCGATTGATCTTGCGGGCGCGTCTTTTCTTGCCCAGGGACGATTCAGGATTTTTCCGGCGACGACGAGCGGCGTCCTCCGCCTTAAAAGGCGGCACCTGGCGAATTTCCAGGAGGCTCAGCTCCTGTTCTGATAAAGGCTCGGTTGGCGTTAATCTGCTCACTCGTTCAAGATTACACGCTGAATATTTCACCTGATTTTTACGAGCTTATGACGGAATAAATGTGACAGGAGCAACAAATTCCCTTACTGTGAAAAGTAGTTACACTTCCCGCTGAGCATATTGCTCAACGTCAGCTGAAAGGATATTCCCATGTCAGAGGCTCCTCAAACGTTTGCTCCCCCGGCAGAATTCACCGCACAGGCAAATGCCACCGCAGATTTGTACGAGACCGCTCGCGAGCAGGGCCCCGAGTTCTGGGCTCATCAAGCACGAGAACTTCTCACCTGGAGCAAGGATTTCACGCAGACTCTGGACTGGTCGAACCCTCCCTTTGCCAAATGGTTTGCAGACGGTGAACTCAACGCTTGCTACAACGCCGTGGACCGCCATGTAGAAGCTGGCAAGGGCGACCGCACCGCCATCCTGTTCGAAGGTGAACCTGGCGATACCCGCGAGTACACCTATACTCAGCTCAAAGATGAAGTCTCCAAGGCTGCAAACGCTTTCGAATCCCTGGGCGTGAGCAAAGGCGATCGCGTGGCAGTGTACTTGCCCATGATTCCCGAAGCCGTCATCACCATGTTGGCTTGTGCCCGCATTGGCGCCATTCATTCGGTTGTTTTCGGCGGTTTCTCTGCAGATGCGCTTCTTTCCCGCATTGAAGACGGCGAAGCTAAGCTCGTGGTCACTGCCGATGGCTCCTTCCGCCGCGGCAAGCCTTCCATGCTCAAGCCAGCCGTCGATAAGGCACTGGAAAAGGGTGGCAAGTCAGTTACCAACGTTGTGGTTGTCAAGCGCAATAAAGCTGAGGTTGCATGGGTCGAAGGGCGTGACCTCTGGTGGAGCGACGTTGTCGATGCTGCTTCAACTGAACACACCCCCTCGGTACAGAACGCCGAAGATCCGCTGTTCATCCTTTACACCTCCGGCACTACCGGCAAACCTAAGGGCATTTTGCACACGACCGGAGGCTACCTCACCCAAGGTGCTTTCACCCACAAAAACATTTTTGACCTCAAACCCGAAACCGACGTGTACTGGTGCACTGCTGACGTTGGCTGGGTAACCGGTCACTCCTACGTTGCCTACGCCCCGCTGGTCAATGGCGCCACCCAGGTCATTTACGAAGGCACCCCAGACTCCCCGCACCGCGGCCGTTTCTGGGAAATTGTGCAAAAATACGGCGTTTCCATCATGTACACCTCCCCTACCGCGATTCGTACCATGATGAAGTGGGGCGAAGACATCCCCGCTGAATACGACCTTTCTTCCTTGCGCGTTCTGGGAACCGTGGGCGAAGCTATCAACCCCGAAGCCTGGGTCTGGTTCCACCGAGTCATCGGTGGCGGCAAGTGCCCCATCGTCGATACCTGGTGGCAGACAGAAACCGGCGCAATCATGATTTCTCAGCTACCCGGCGTCACCGTTGCAAAGCCCGGGTCGGCGCAGCAGCCTATCCCCGGTATCAGCATCGATATAGTAGACGACCTCGGCGATCCGCTACCCAATGAACAACCCGGACTGCTGGCTATCACCGAGCCCTGGCCCTCTATGCTACGCACCATTTGGGGCGATGACGGCCGCTTCGTCGACACCTACTGGGCACGCTTTGGCGACCGCTACTTCGCGGGCGACAGCGCAAAGCGCGACGCCGACGGCGACCTCTGGGTGCTGGGTCGCGTGGACGACGTCATGAATGTCTCCGGCCACCGCCTCTCCACCCCCGAGATTGAGTCCGCTCTAGTCTCCCACCCCTCAGTCGCAGAAGCTGCAGTAGTAGGCGCAACCGATGAAACCACCGGCCAGGCAGTCATGGCATTCGTCATCCTCTCCGACGAAGCGCAGGGACAAAACCTCAACCACGAAGAACTGGAGCAGGAAATCCGCGCGCACGTGGGCGTAGAAATATCACCGATTGCTAAACCCAAGCGAGTGGTCATCGTGCCCGAGCTACCCAAGACTCGCTCCGGCAAGATTATGCGCCGCCTGCTCAAAGACGTCGCAGAAGACCGCCAGGTAGGCGACGTCACAACCTTGGCTGACTCGGCCGTCATGGATGCGATTGTAGAGACGTACAAAAAGTAGCAGTCGCGCTCTTCCGCTCCGACAAACACTCCAGCTCGAACAATAACCGCCGATGGGCGTCCCACCAGCCTTAGCTAAAATCTCAGCTTTAGCAGATAGTTGGGAGGACGCCCGCCGGCGTTTATAACTCGCGAGTCGTATTTATCGGAGCTTCACGATGACGCACATTCGTTGTAGACGCGCCGAGCAACTTTCTGCAGAAAATACTGACCGTTAGACTAAAGCCATGTCGCAAACCATCTTCGTCCTCAATGGCCCCAATCTGAATATGCTGGGCACCCGCAAACCCGAAATCTATGGAATCACCACCCTCGCTGATATTGAGGAACAGGTACGAAAGCGCGCCGCACAAGCAGGGTTCGATGTGCAGTTTATGCAGTCAAACCATGAAGGTGCGCTCATCGACGAAATCCAGCGAGCACGCACCGAAGCTGCGGCAATCATCATCAATCCGGCAGCTTATACGCACACATCGGTGGCGATTCACGATGCTCTAGAAGCCGCCGAATTACCGGTAGTAGAGGTTCATCTTTCGAATGTGCACCGCCGGGAGGACTTTAGACACCGTTCATTTGTGTCTTTGCAAGCCACCGCAGTGATCGCTGGAGCGGGCGCATGGGGTTACACCATGGCAATAGATTTCCTAGCCCATTACTTGAATGAGAAATCGTAAAGAGCGCTAGGTAGTTGGTATCGTGCCGGGAGTACACTGGCCACTATCGACAGTCTGCGTATCGGCGGAATGAGATGCTAGGACGTCGGAGAGGATCGAGACCGGAATAGCGTAGCCCGTCTGTCCCTGAGTTGCTTTGGCAAAGATAATGCCCACTACGTTGCCGTTTACATCAAGTACCGGACCACCAGAATTTCCCTGCTCAACATTGGCAGCCAATTGATACACCAGTCGCACCGGGTTCTTTTCGCCTGTTGCTGAATCGATGGTTTGGGTATAACCGAGCCCCTGCACCGTGGCGCTGCGATTCTGGAACGGTCCACCCTGCGGAAAGCCCATAAAAGCAACGGTGGTTCCCGCTGCGGCGTTGCTTCCCAGGGTAAGCGGCGTGGTTTCAAGATTATCGACTCGCAAGAGCGCTAAGTCTTCGGTGGGATTATAGTAAACGATATCTGCCCTGTGGGACTTGCCTGCTGCGTCCTGAACCACGGGTTGCTCGACGCCGGAGACCACATGCGCGTTCGTCACCACTACATGTGGTGCAGCAACAAAGCCTGATCCTTCGGAACTGAAACTGCATGCCTCCGCCGCTCCCCAAATTTGCACCACCGATTCCCGAGCAGCTTCTAGCGCAGGATTAGAAATAACCTCGGTAGGTGCTTCTTCTGAGGGGAACAAAAGATTTTGAACTTCAGGAATTACTCCTGAACTCATGACCTGTGCCCGAGCTTTTTCTACCTGAGTTTCCCAGGAATCGGGGGTGAGACGAACGAGCATCTCAATTACCTTGGATTCAGAGACAGCTGTATTGATGGGCGTTACACCCAAAGGTTTCACGATTAGGGCAAGCACCACGATTGCCAAAGAAGCAACCACAAGATTCAGAATTGCTCCTGCTACTCGCTCGACGCCGCGTAAGGGGGTGGCGTCAGAAAACCGCCGAATGGCACGTCCTACGAGGAAACCAAGCCACTGGCCAACCACCACGCATAATACGACTGAGATGACAGCTGCAATGACATACCAGTTGGCATCCACCTGGGTGATGACCCAGGGAGTGATGTAGAAAGCGGCAAGAACACCTAGCGCAAATCCAGCTAGGGTTCCCAAGGATACGAAAAATCCCCGGCGTAATCCGTTCAAGAAATAGAGCACCAGAATAAGCACCAAAATAATATCGAGCAGATGAAATCCCACGGGTGCTCCCCTCATGTTGAGACAGGCTGACCTATCTATTGTGCCGTAGATAGAAATGCCGACTCTAGTAGGTTTTTCTCTGGGATGCCCCCAAATCATCCTTAGAGTCGCCTGTGGAAAGTGAATGCCCGGTAAATAGGGGTGTGTCCAGCCATAAATTGAGGTAGTCTCGATACTAGTTGAATATGTCACACCATTTTTGGCGTGTATAGACAGCCGGGTTTATACTCTTTCTCTACGCCTCAAAGATATGGCATCCACACCCTAAGATTTTAAGGAGAGACATGGATCTTGAAGTACTGCGTCGCGCACCCCTCTTTGCATCCCTCGACGACCAGGCATTTGCCGCACTAACCGAAGACATCACCGAGGTCGACCTTTCACGAGGCGCTAACCTTTTTTATGAGGGCGATCCCGGAGATCAGCTCTACTTCATCGTTTCCGGCAAGATTAAGCTCGGACGCACCGCATCAGACGGCCGCGAGAACCTCGTAGCTATCATGGGCCCCGGTGAAATTTTCGGTGAGATGGCTCTGTTCGACCCTTCACCTCGTTCCACCAGCGCAACCGCTGTTTCTGAAACCCGTCTCGCAGCCGTCAAGCACGAATCTTTGCGCAAGGCTATGGAGAAGTCACCTCAGATTTCTGCTCAGGTTCTTCAGGCTTTGGCTCGTCGTTTGCGCCGCACCAACGAGAACCTTGCAGACTTGGTCTTCTCCGACGTTCCCGGTCGCGTTGCTAAAGCTCTGCTGGATTTGGCAGACCGCTTTGGCCGCCCCGCTACCGACGGCATCTTGGTAGCTCACGAGCTGACTCAGGAAGAGCTGGCTCAGTTGGTTGGCGCTTCACGCGAGACCGTGAACAAGGCGCTGGCTGAATTTGTGTCCCGCGGCTGGATTCGTTTGGAAGCACGCGCGGTGGTCATTCTTGACCTGCAGCGTCTACGCAACCGCTCACGCTAAATTTTCATCGCCCCACAATGGGCGCAAACAAAATTCCCCGTGGAAATTTCCACGGGGAATTTTTATGTCTTTGATAAATGAGTCGCTAAAGACGGCACTTCTCGCGGGCGCCCGCTTTGGTGGGTGCGGTAAAACGCAGCATAAACTCGCCGTCTTTCATTACGACGTCCGCTTTTTTCACGCTGACGGCGCGCTTTTGCGCCAGATAAGCGACAGATGTGGACGCGCGGGCAAGATCTTCAAGAACGCACAGTGAGCCAGGAGTAATGAGCTCTTCAAAGGTCCGACCGCGAGTTTCTTCCTGGTCGATGAGATCACCCAGGTAAGAAGTTTCCTTCTGTGCCAACAGTTCGCGCACGTTCACCCAATCGCCCCAAATCCCTTTGGAGGTCAGCAGCTTAGGGTTCTGCCCCACCGGTGCGGCACACGCAAAGTAGTGGGTGTCGTAGCGTTTATGGCGAAAATCTGGTGAGTGCCAGCGCACGATGGGGCGCAAAAGGTCAGTGCGCAGTTTGAGCCCGCGCTTGACCAGGTAGTCACCGAAGTTCTTATCGCCGTTGGCTACGGCTTCACGCACGGCCATCTGATCGCATCCGTCTGAGCTGATCTCTACGGTACTCAGCTCATCGGGGCCAGCCAACAGAATACCGATTTCTTCAAACGATTCACGGATAGCGCCCACTACCGCCGTGTGCGCGGTTTCGAGATTGTCATGGTGGAAGACGTCGCGCCACACTTCGTTACTGGGTCCGATCCAGGGCACCTGTTCGGAATCTTCTGGCGTGCATAAACCACCGGGGAACGCCACCGTGCCCATGGGAGAGAATCCCGGACGGTAGGTCAGGATAGTTTCTAGCCCTCCGCGACCGTCTCGTACATAAACGATAGAGGAGGCAGTTTTTGCCTGGCATGCGCCTTCAGCGCCCTCTTCAATCCATGCTTTGACAGCGGGAGCAAATTCTTCAGGAATCTTAAAAAACCGCTCGCAGGTGGCGCTGGGTTCTGCAGGGGATACCGGACGCTTAGGACGCACGGTATTGAGGGCACCTGTATATAAACCGGTTTTAGATGTACTCAACAATGATCTCAACTTCTACAGGCGAATCCATGGGCAGCACAGGAGTACCTACCGCAGAGCGGGCGTGGATACCGGCGTCGCCAAAAATCTCACCAAACAGTTCGGAGGCACCGTTGATAACACCGGGCTGACCGAAGAAAGAGGTTTCCGATGCCACGAATCCGACAACTTTAACAATCTTCTTCACACGGTCTAAATCACCGATGACCTGCTTGACCGCAGCCAAGGCGTTCAAGGCACAGATAGCGGCTAGCTTCTTCGCTTCCTCGGGGCTAACTGTTCCCTCTGTTGCAACATCAGAGACTTTACCCACAGCGGGCAGTTTACCGTCCACGAAAGGAAGCTGACCCGAGGTATACACATAGTTTCCGCTGATAACTGCCGGCACGTAGGCTGCGACAGGCTCGGGCGCCTGGGGTAGTTCATACCCCAGTTCGCGGATGCGTTCCTCAATATAAGAGTTATTTTCGCTCATCGTGTGTCCTTGTAAATAAATCGCTGTATATAAAGCGCACAAAGACCGGTTTCGTACCTCAACAGCACGAAAAACCGGTCGTTTGTTCAAGTGTAGTAGTGGCTATGCCTTCTTGCGCTTGAAGTAAGCGATGGGGTTTCCCGCAGTAGGGGCAACCATGTTGCCTTCAGGAGCAGAAGAAGCAGGTGCAGATGAAGGGAGAACGGTTACGAGTTCCCAGCCATCTTCACCCCAGTTATCGAGGATCTGCTTGGTAGCGTGAATCATCAAGGGCACAGTTGCATATTCCCATTTTTCCATACCCCTAGCCTAGTGCTTGTGATAAGGATTTGGAAAGTTAAAACGTTCCCACTCCCCAATTCCCAGATTCAACTTGTAAACTGTGGGAATGGCTTCATCCAAGAACGTTCGTACCAAGCGCACTCCAGGTGACTTTATTCAGTTCATAGCACTGAGTATTATCGCCGGTTTTTTGACCGCCGGCATTCTGATACCCCCTACCGTTGGCATGGGAGTTGCCGCGACGTCCTCCATTAACTGGTTCAAGGGTCTACCAGAGGATATGTCCGATGGACCGCTCTCTCAGCCGTCCACCATCCTTGCCTCCGATGGTAAAACCGAGTTGGCTTCTTTCTACTCTCAGAACCGCACCTCGGTGCCTCTTTCGGACATGTCCAAGCATATGCAGGACGCCATTATTTCTGTGGAAGACCGTACGTTTTATGAGCACGGTGCGGTATCTCCGCTTGGTATGTTCCGCGCTGTCATTAATAACTTTCTCCGCCCCGGCAATCGCCAGGGCGCGTCTACGCTCACTCAGCAGTACGTCAACAATCTTTTGATTGATCAGGCTGAAGTCAACGGCGAAGAAGCCTCAACTCTGGGCGCAAACAAGGGTTACATGGATAAGGTCAAGGAAATCAAGCTTGCGATTTCCATGGAGCAAAATAAGTCCAAAGACGAAATTCTTGAAGGTTACCTCAACATCGTGAACCTCGGTGGTTCTAACTACGGTGTAGAAGCTGCTTCTCAGTATTACTGGGGCATTCCCGCATCTAAGCTCAACGTTCAGCAGTCCGCTCTCTTGGCTGGTATGGTGCAGTCGCCTAACCAGTACCGCCCCGATGTGAACCCCGAGCTGGCTAAAGAACGTCGCAACGTGGTGCTAGGAACGATGTACCGCGACGGCAAGATCACTGAAGACGAATACAACGAAGCCGTCAACTCCGAACTTGATCTTGACCTTCACACCACCGATAGTGGTTGCTCGACCGCAGGAAATGCTGACTACTTCTGCAACTACATCGTGGCTAAAGTCATGCAGGACAAAACGTTCGGTGCAACTAAGGATGACCGTTTGAAGAACCTGTACCAAGCGGGTTACACAATCACCACCACACTGAGCACCTCTGCTCAGAATGATGCGAAGGACGCCGTTGAATCAACGCAGCCTTCTGATAATAATCCCGATAATGTCAATACCTCTTTGGTTTCTGTCGAGCCTGGTAGCGGTAAGATTGTTGCTATGGCTCAGAACAGTAAGCTAGGCGATGTAGATGACGGATCGCACCAGGTTTCTGGCTACAACTACAACGTCGGTGCTATCGACGGTGGTTCTTCTGGCTTCCAGCCTGGTTCTACGTTCAAACCCATTGTGCTTGCCGAGTGGATTAGGGAAGGCAAGGGAGTCAACGCTTTCATTGACGGCACCAGCCTGAGCTACCCAGAATCTTTCCGGTGGAAAGCCTCCTGTGTAGATGGCGGGAGCATTTATGTTCCTGGTGGATGGAAGTTTGGCAACGCAGAAGAGGGTTACCAAACCTGGAACACCGTAGCTTACGGCATCAAGAACTCCATCAACTCTTTCCTTTACTCGATGGCTTCTAAAGAAGACCTCTGCGGAGTGAAGAAGACAGCGGAAGACCTCCGCCTGTACACCGGTAGCTCAACTCCGGACAATAAAGAAGTCGCTTACTCGGTTCCCGACGTAGCGTCCCTCATTGGTACTCAGCAAACTACCCCTCTGACGATGGCTTCAGCCTACGCAACCTTCGCTAACGAAGGCACCTATTGCACCCCTCAGGCAATCAATGAGGTCAAAGACCGCCGCGGTAAAGTCATTCAGAAATTCAAGGCTGACTGCTCCAAAGCTCTCGATAAGGACGTTGCCAACGGTGTGAACTACGTTCTCAAGCAGGTTTTGGTCGATGGTTCGGCGTGGAGGCGCGGTATTGATTTGCCCGATGCTTCAGCGGCAAAGACCGGTACTACCGATAATTCCACTCAGACTTGGACCGTCGGTTACACCCGTGGCCTCTCCACTGCATCGTGGGTAGGTAATTTGGATCAGCAAAACCGCCCCCTCAACAACTTGGCGATCAACGGCAAGACCTTGAACTACGTGGACGGTGCAACCTACGCAGGTGGTCAGTGGCAGCAGTTCATGCAATCCCAGGCGAAGAAGTACAACACCAAGAAATTCAATATGCCTTCTGAGAAGGTTCTAGGTACTCAGTACTAACGAGGAGAAAATATATTCATGGTGAATTCCACCAATGTGGCGGCTTCTGCTGTTTCTGTGGCTAAGGGCGTTGGCGCCCTGACCGCTGCGGGATCTTTCGCAGGGGCCGCCACCCTCGCATATGCTCACTTTATTGAGCTCAACAATTTCCAGATACGGCACGAAACCTTGCCGATTCTGCCTGCCGGATCTGATGATTTCACCATTTTGCATATCTCAGATATGCATATGGTTCCCGGTCAAAAGAAGAAGCATGAATTTATGCATTCGCTGGCTGAAATCAATCCTGATTTGGTCATCAACACCGGTGACAATCTCTCACATATGAAAGCTCTGCCCTCTCTGCTAAATGCGTTGGATCCGCTGTTGGATTTCCCCGGCGTCTATGTGCCAGGGTCTAACTGCTACTACGCGCCGGTTTTCAAAAACCCCGCACGGTATCTGTGGAAAGAATCTACTTCTGATGAGGGCGTGGACCCTTCTAAGGAGCGCCTACCAACCCAAGATATGCACGACGCTTTTGACGCTCGCGGCTGGGTAGGACTCATCAACCGCTTCGACACATTGACCCTCAATGGGTTGCGTTTAGAGTTCTCCGGTGTGGATGATCCCCACCTGGAATTCGACCGTCACCCGGGGTTCTCCCCCACTGCTTTTGATACAGAACCTGCGCCGTCTGTTCGTTTGGGGGTGTGCCACGCACCCTATATGCGCACGCTCACTCGGTTTGTGGACGACGGCGCTCAAGCAATCTTTGCCGGGCACACCCACGGTGGGCAGGTTTGCCTACCCGGCGGAAAAGCCCTGGTTTCAAACTGTGATTTGGATCCATCCCGCGCGAAGGGAGTGTCCCTGCAGTCAGGCGTACCCGTGGAAGTTTCTGCAGGTTTGGGCACCTCTCGCTTTGCTGCAGTTCGCTTGTTCTGCCCACCAGAAGCAGTGGTAGTGACGCTTACCGCTGCGCGTCAATAAACCAGCAGAGAAACACAAACTGTCATCAGGCTCATAGGGGTAAAGTAAATCCCTATGAGCCTGATCCACACCTCCCATCTGCCCGTTCCTCCTCCCACCGTTGTTGATCAGCCGCAAAACCTTACGCTGTGGCAGTATATGAAGCCCATTCGCGCCAAGTGGCTGACAGGTGTGGCGGTTGCGATTTGTGCGTCAGTTATTGGTATTTCCATTCCGCAGGTTTTGGCGTGGATTGTGGATCATCTGGTGGCAAACGAAAACCCGTCAGGTTCCACGGTCTGGGCCGGTGGTTTGCTGATGATTGGGCTCGGGCTACTCCAAGCAGGTCTCATTTTTGTCCGCCGCATGCTGGTGATTGACCAGGCGTCGACCGTCGAGATGAGCATGCGGATGTCTCTCTTCGACCACCTCATGCGTATGCCTGCAGCTTTCCATGACCACTGGCCGTCGGGGCAGCTGCTGACCCGTTCAACCTCAGACCTGTCATTGATGCGCCGCTGGATAGCGTTTGGTTCTATTCAGTCCATTTCTTCCACCGTGATGCTTGCGGCTGGTCTGTTTTATTTGTTTCGAGGCTCCTGGTTGTTGGGGCTGATATATCTGTGCTCGGTGCCCTTTATGTTGCTGACGCTGTGGTTGTTTGTGAGGACGATGAAGAGCCTGACCCGCAGCGTACAGCAACAGTCGGGTGATTTGGCAACGTCTGTTGAAGAATCGGTACAGGGTATTCGCGTGCTGAAGGCACTGGGGCAGGGACAAAACTCGCTCTCCCGTTTTACGGCGCAAGCTTCAACTCTTATGAATACCGAAATCGCCCGCTCTCAAGCGGTGGGTAGCATGTTGGTGAAAACCATCAGCATCACAGCAGTCACTATGGCGATTTCGCTCTTTGTGGGTATTCATCAGGTGGCGCAAGAGAAATTGTCCCTCGGCGAACTCACCGCGTACTTTGCCACGACCGCAGTATTGACTCCCCAGATTCAACGTGCGGGAATGCTCATTAGTATGTGGCTGGACTCCAAAGTTGCCATGGAACGTCACCGCGAAATTATGCAGGAACCAGTGGGCGAGGATGTTCTTCTGGTCAGCGGAGTTACTACCCCGCAAGTGAGCAGGCACGACGCCGCAGGTGTAAAGTTCGAGCATGTCAGCTTCACTTTTGGCAGGGGTAAAAAAGAGGTTCTTCACGAACTGACCCTCGACGTCGCTCCCGGCGAAATTCTCGCGCTGGTGGGTTCTACCGGCAGCGGAAAGTCCACGGTTTTGCAGCTCATCCCCCGCCTATATGCACCCACCCGAGGGAAGGTACTGCTGGATAACACAGATATCTCAACTATTCCTTTGCCTGAGCTACGCGCGCAGATGGCTATTGCTTTTGAAGAGCCCGTTCTCTTTTCCTCATCGGTTCGCGAGAATGTTCTCATGGGGGTTGAAACCGAAAAATTCAACTCTGAAGAACTGGAGTCTATCGTCGCCACAGCCCTGCGCGTGTCCGCTTCAGATTTCGTAGACACACTGCCCGACGGCGTCGAGACTCTCATTGGCGAAGAAGGCATGAGTCTATCTGGCGGTCAGCGGCAACGCCTCTCGCTGGCGCGCGCTATCGCTTGCGACCCGCGCGTCCTACTCTTAGACGATCCGCTCTCAGCACTAGATGTGAACACAGAGGAAGCGGTGGTGGGCATGCTCAAAGAGCAACTCAAGAATACGACGACAATCATTACCGCCCACCGCCCCTCTACGGTTGCGTTAGCTGATCGAGTGGCGCTCCTCGATAAAGGACGGATTGCCGCGATAGGAACCCATAGCGAATTGATGAAGAACCCTGCCTATGCCCGGTTAATGTTGCTGAACCCCGACGATTCAACGGCGAAAAACCATACTTCGCAGAATCAGGAGGTGCTCTAATGCCTCACGGTTCAATGGCTCCGCTGGCGGAAGACCGCGTGAAACTCTCGGCGCAGGAACAAAAAGAGGTTCGGGCGCGGTCGATGGCGCTTTTGAAATCTGTGCTGAAACCGCTGAAGAAGGAACTGATCTGGACGATTGCGCTGGTAGTCGTCTCGGAAATCCTCTCCACCGCCTTGCCCCTGCTCCTTTCCTACGGAATCAACCGCACTATTACGCCGCTGGTAGAAGGAAACGGTGCGCCCGCCACAACAGTTGTTGTGATTTATTTTGGGGTGGCCGCCGTCTCGGCTATCACGCTCTATTTCAATACCGTTTTGACCGCCCGCGTTTCTCAAAAGGCGCTCTTTGACCTGCGACAACGCATGTTTGCCCAGGCTCAAACCCTCTCTGTTGGTTTTCACGAGACATATACCTCGGGGCGGGTAGTCTCACGATTGACTTCTGATCTCGATACGCTCAAAGCCTTTCTCGATTCGGGACTCTCGCAGGTTGCATCAACCCTGCTCTACATGTGTTTTACCGTTGTTGCAATCATTCTGCTGGACTGGCGGGCAGGGCTCGGTTTGCTCGTTGCTGCCATTCCGCTGTTTTTCCTGACGAAATGGTTCCGCAAGCATTCCACCCTTGCCTATCGTGCTCAACGAGTAGCTAATGCCCGGTTGATTGGTCGCTTTGTCGAAACATTCACCGGAATCAGCGCGGTCAAGGCATTCGGTTCAGAGGCAGAATCACGCGATAAATTCGGTGTTGAAGCCGAAGACCTCCGCGTGAAAGTCATGGACTCAATCAAACTCAATGGCATCTACATGCCCACTCTGATTGCGCTGGGCAATATCTTTGTGGGAGCCGCTCTGATTATTGGTGGGTATGCTGTGCTCGGCGGCAGTATGCAGGTAGGTACGCTACTGGCTCTGACCATTTATTCAACCCGTGTTTTCGAACCTGTGGTGATGCTCTCTGACTTTTACAACATGTTTCAGTCAGCGGTCTCCGCATTGGAAAAGGTCTCAGGTTTCTTAGCCGAAAAACCAACGGTAGCTGATCCTGAGCATCCGATTGAACGCAGAAGCCCAGCTCAAGGTGAAGTTGTTTTTGAGAACGCTTCATTTAGCTACATTGAAGGTCGCCCGGCACTTCACCCCTTCAACCTCACCGTGCCTGCGGGGCAGCATGTCGCGCTCGTCGGGAAAACCGGAGCGGGTAAATCAACCATAGCCAAACTCGTTGCTCGCTTTTATGACCTGACCGAAGGCAGGTTGCTACTGGATGGCGTCGATATTAGAGAGCTCCTTGATGCGCAGTTGCGCCAGGAGGTAGTGATGGTGACGCAGGAGGCATTCCTCTTTCAAGGCACGGTTGCCGATAATATTCGCTTAGCACGCCCCGATGCGAGCGATGAAGAAGTAGAAGAGGCCGCTCGCAAAGTAGGCGCCCACGACTTCATCATGTCTTTACCGGAGGGTTATTCAACCAATCTAGCGCAGCGCGGCGGACGTGTTTCTGCTGGTCAGAGACAGCTGATTTCCTTTGCCCGGGCATTCTTAGTGAATCCTGCGGTGCTCATTTTGGATGAGGCGACGGCATCGCTGGATATTCCTACCGAACGACTCGTTCAAGAAGGATTGGCAAAATTACTGGACGGGCGCACCTCGTTCGTTATTGCCCATAGGCTCTCTACCGTTCTGGATTCGGACAGAGTCTTGGTGGTGGATGACGGACGCATTATTGAAGACGGCTCTCCGGCGGAATTGACCGCTGGCACCGGCAAATTCGCCCAGATGGTTCAGGCGTGGGACGACGCCATGGCAGCGTAGAAATACCTATTCGGGCATATGAAAATGACTTAATAATTCTCCGCTTTCCTGTTCAAACAGACTAGAGTGAAAGAAATATCCCCTAGTGTGCGAGGTCAATTATGCCCACCGTGACTCATACTCCTGATGCACTCAAAAATGGAGTGCAGGAGGACTTTATCAAGCTCACCTCGGCGTTGCAGGGTGCGATGGATGAAAAGAACTTTTCAGGGCGAGAGATTGACCGGTTAGCAATTGCCCACGATGCCTCGCATTATCTTTTGGTACCCGGCGGTATTGTTCGACCCGAAAATGCCCAGGACATCGGTAAAATTTTCGCTGCTGCCCGCGAGCATCAGATCCCTCTAGCTTTCCGTTCCGGGGGTACATCGCTGTCTGGTCAATCTTCTTCTGACGGTATTTTGCTGGATACCCGCAAGCACTTCAAGAAGATTGAGGTACTTGATTCAGGACGGCGAGTCCGGGTTGCACCCGGTGCTACGGTCATGATGGTCAACAACCATCTGGCGCCCTACGGATATAAGTTAGGGCCCGATCCGGCGTCCTGGTCCGCATGCACCATCGGTGGAGTAGTCGCTAACAATTCCTCGGGAATGAGTTCTGGCACCGAGTTCAACACCTATAACACACTGGATTCTATGGTGTTCGTGCTGCCTTCTGGCACCGTCATTGATACAGCAGACCACGATGCCGATGCCCAGTTACGCGAACAAGAACCTGAGATCCACGAAGGACTTATTCGCCTGCGCAAGCGGGTAGTAGAAAATCCTGCCTCTGTCGATAAAATCCGCCAGCAGTTCTCTATGAAGAACACCATGGGCTACGGCATCAATGCTTTTCTGGATTTTGAAAAACCTGTGGATATTCTGGAACATCTGCTGATTGGCTCAGAGGGAACCCTAGGATTTATTGCCTCGGCGACCTATCGAACCCTCCCCATTTTGCCAGCTGTCACCACGGGTTTGTTGGTTTTCAAAAATCTGATTGACGCCTCTGAGTCCATTCCTGATTTGATAGCTCACGACACAGCTACCGCCGAATTGCTGGATGCCACCTCTATCCGGGTAGCTCAGCGAACCGGTTTGGTAGCCGATGCGCTGGCACAGATTAATGTAGAGAACCACGCGGCAGTGCTCGTAGAATTTCAGGGGCAAACCCAGGGTGAGATTGATGAGCTTTCCCACCGCGCCGAACCGCTCTGGAAATCGCTTGATTTAGCGTCTCCGGTAACAATGAGCTCGAACCCAGCAGAGCGCAATAAGCTCTGGGCTGCACGCCGCGGGCTCTACACCACGGTTGCGGGCAACCGCCCCTCAGGTACCAACGCGCTGCTTGAGGACGTCGTCGTACCCGTCCAACAGCTAGGAGAGACCTGTAGAAATCTCAGCGAATTGTTCGACCAGCACGGCTACCGGGACTCCGTCATCTTCGGCCACGCGAAGGACGGCAATATTCATTTCATGCTCAACGAGCAGTTTAATGATGCCGCCCAACTCAGCCGCTATCAAGCCTTTACCGAGGACATGGTAGAACTGATTCTCGGAAATGCCGGCTCGCTCAAGGCAGAACACGGAACGGGTCGGATTATGGCTCCGTTCGTGCGCCAGCAGTACGGGGATGAGCTCTATGAAATCATGGTAGCTATCAAACGCCTCATTGACCCCACCGGCATGCTCAACCCCGGTGTGCTCATCAACGAAGATAAGCAATCACTAGTTCAGAACCTCAAGGTTGCAGAAGAAGTAGAAGATACCGTCGACCGTTGTGTGGAGTGCGGATATTGCGAGCCAGCATGCCCGTCCAAGGACCTCACGCTGACACCACGCCAGCGCATTGTGATTCGGCGGGAAATGAAAAATGCTGAGGCAGCCGGGGATACCGAGTTACTGAACCGGCTCCAGCATGACTACCGTTACTCGGGTATTGAGACGTGCGCGGTTGATGGTATGTGCCTGACACGCTGCCCCGTGCACATCAATACCGGTGACCTCATCCGAGACCTGCGTGCCAAAAATCAAAACCCTGTGGCTGCACAGGGGTGGAAGGTAGCGGCTCAGGGCTGGGGAGCTCTCGCCCCTGCTGCCTCTCAGGCGCTCAACCTCGCTCATCTGGTGCCGTCGCTCCTCCCCCGCACAGCCACCCAAATCGCCCGCAAAGTGCTCGATGAAGATACGGTTCCCCAGTACAACGCGCAGTTACCTGCCGGTGGACGGCGGCGCCAGCCCCGCGCGAACCCACTGGCGGAAATCGTGTTCTTCCCCGCCTGCGTCAACGCAATGTTTGGTGGCGTTGACCACCGGGGCAAGGCAGATGAAACCAATGCTTCCCAGGCTTTCGAGCTGCTGTGTGAGCGGGCAGGAATTGAGTTCAATATCCCCACAGGTATTGAGGCGATGTGTTGCGGCACGCCCTGGAAATCCAAGGGTTTTACCTCGGGATATCAGGTGATGAGCGATCGAGTCTTGCAGAATCTCTGGTTGGCGACGCGCGGTGGACGGCTACCGGTGGTCTGCGATGCAACGTCCTGTACCGAGGGTCTAGAAACCATGAAGGCTAAGGTCCGCGCAGCCGCGGAATATCAGGCAGGACGTTCCCTAGACGCCGATGAGCCCGATTTCTCTCGTATTGAGTTCATAGATGCCGTAGCTTTTACTGCCGAGCAGATACTTCCCCGATTAGAGGTCAAGCATAAACTCGATTCGTTGGTACTTCACCCCACCTGTTCCATGACTCACCTGGGCATTCAGCCCCAGTTCGAGATGATTGCACAGGCACTGTCTGAGGACGCCGTCGTCCCCTTGAACTGGGGGTGCTGCGCCTATGCTGGCGACCGTGGAATGCTTCATCCTGAGCTGACCGCTTCGGCTACTCGCGCGGAAACTGCAGAAGTCAATGCCCGAGAATATGCTGCCTATGCTTCTTCTAACCGCACCTGCGAGCAGGGAATGACCGAAGCTACCGGGCATACTTATCAAAATATTTTGCAGCTGTTGGAGCGCGCTACGCGCTAGCTCACACACCCCCTTCTTTGCGCAGTGTGCACTTTGCGCTAAAATAGAACAGTTGCTTGCAGATTCTTCTGTGAAGTTAACAATCGGGATGTGGCGCAGCTTGGTAGCGCGCGTCGTTCGGGACGACGAGGCCGCAGGTTCAAATCCTGTCATCCCGACAGAATAGAAAAGCCCCAGAAACTGAACTGGCCCCCGAAAGTTGGACTGGTTTTATTCTAGGCGGTTAGAGGCTTTAGGGTCTGGTTCCGGTATTGCATCGGAGTCAGGCCCTTGAGTCGTTTTTGGATGCGTTCATGGTTGTACCAACGGATGTAGTCATCAATTGCGTGGTAGAACGTCTCCAGACTGGTGAATGATTCCCCGTGGTACATCTCTGATTTGAGGTGTCCGAAGAAGTTTTCCATTACCGCATTGTCGTAACAGTTTCCTTTCCTTGACATCGATTGTGTGCCACCGATAGCTGTGATGAGTGTGCGCCAGCTGGAATGTTGATATTGGAATCCTTGGTCGGTATGTACAAGCAAACCTTTATCTGGTGATTCTTGCGCGATGGCATCGCGTAAAGATTGCGACGTAAACGCCGTATTCGGTGAGGTTGAAATGCTGTACGACACGATCGACCGATCGCATAAGTCCATGATCGGCGACAGGTAGACCTTGGTGCCAGCAACGCGAAACTCCGTGACGTCACTTGCCCACACCGTATTTGGCTCATCAGGTGTGAAACATCGATTCAACACATTGCTTGCGATGTGACTTACCGTGCCTTTGTACGAGTTGTACTTCTTTTTCGCCCTGATCTTGGATTTAAGCCCTAGTTGATCCATGAGCTTGTAGACCAGCTTATGGTTGACCACCCATCCTTCCCGGCGTAGCTGAGCATGCACCCGCCGGTAACCATAACGACGGTTCATACGCTCAAAGACATCGACGATTGCCTGCTTGAGCTGGGCATGTTTATCAGCCATGGTGAGGCGTTGTTGGTGATAGAAAAATGTTGACCGGGCAAGACCTGCCGCAACCAGTAGGTCCTCCAGGCGGTGGGCTGACTTGAGGATGACGATAGCTTCTACTTTCAGCCTCGTCGCTGGTTCCTCAAGTCCCGCAATTTTTTTAAGTACGCATTTTCTGCCCGTAGTTTCTCCACCTCTCGGCGGAGCCGATCTTCCTCGGTCAACGGTGTCGAGCGGGCGCTGCCTTTCGGTCGTCCCTTCGGTTTCGGCTGCAACGCTTCATCGCCACCCGCACGCCAAGCCCTCACCCAATTAGCGACAAGTTGATCCGATGACAAACCAAACTCCCGAGCCAGTTCCATCTTGGACTGGCCGGCAATGAACCGATCGACGACTTCCTTCTTCACCTCGAAGGAAAAGTGCTGCTTAGTTGGTCTCTCCACAAGACATAGTCTGCCATGCAGCTTGAAACGACGCTCAAATCTCTTTACAGAATAGAGGCCAACTCCTAACCGATGAGCCGCTGCCGCATAGCCCAGCCCTTGCTCAAACAAATCAACGAGCTGCTCGCGCTGAGATTCACTCAAAGAACTTCGTGCTCTCAAAAAAATACTCCCCACTAGTTAGAAACTGATTTCTCAGTCCAACTAATGGGGAGCAGTTCAAACATGAAGTTTCTGGGGCTTTTTCTTTGTCTCTGAGAGAACGGCTAGTTAGCGCACCTCGGGGCGGTCAAACTCGTTGGGAGAAACGCGCTCCTCCTTAGACAGGCGAGAGGGCCACCAAACCTTGCGTCCAATATCTTCTACTAGCGCGGGGACGAAGAAAGCTCGCACCAGCGTGGCATCGAGTAGCACGCCAAAGGCAACGATAAACGCTAGCTGCACCATGAACATCAGCGGAATTACTGCCAATGCCGCGAAGGTTGCCGCCAGCACGATACCCGCTGAGGTAATCACACCGCCGGTAGCAATCAAACCACGGCGCATACCGGGGCGCGTGCCTATCTTGAGCGATTCTTCTCGCACGCGCGTCATCAAGAAGATGGTGTAATCAATACCCAGTGCTACCAAGAAAACGAACCCGTAGAGAGGTACTGAGGGATCTGCACCGGGGAATTTGAACAGGTGGTCAAAGACCAAAGTAGCGATACCCAAAGTAGCCAGGTAAGACATCAGGGTGATGACAACCAGCAGAATGGGCGCCACGATGGAGCGTAGTAACAACATCAGAATCAGCGTAATGACAACCAAAACGATGGGGATAATGACCGCTCTATCACGTTGAGCCGAGACAATCGTGTCGTGATCTGAAGCGGTGTCTCCACCCACGAGTGCATCGGGTGAGACGCTCTTTAGCTTCTCCCGCATCTGTACCACGGTATCGGTAGCTGCCTGGGAGTCAGCGGGGTCGGATAAGGTTACCTGCATTAAGATGCGACCATTAGATTCAGTAGGTTGTGCGTTAGCAATCATGGGTGGCACGTTCTTGGCGCTCTCCCCCACCGGGATGGTGCCCGACGGCGAATCTTGCGAAACTACCGCAACGGAGGAGACACCTGCAAGCTGCTCAATGGCGTCCACCGCTTTGGCTTCATCTGCCGCAGGCAGAATCACGTTAGCCGGTGTACCTGAGCCGCCGGGGAAGTGCTCAGCCAAAACTTCCTGTCCAGTTGACGCTTGGGAACCGCCCAAGACCAAATCAGACTGGCGAACACCCTCAGCTTTGAAGCCGGTGGAAACTACCACAAAAATCGCGAGCCCAACAAAGCAAACTATCCAGATGGGGCGGGGTTTTGCTGCCACAAAATCTGCAATCTTGGTCCACAGCTTCGAGTCATGTTCCACACCGTGCTCAACGGCATGGCAGTCGAATCGAGGACGCGCGGGCCAGAACACCGCGCGTCCGCACAGGGCGAGCGCTGCGGGGAGGAAGGTCAAAGATGCCAGCATTGCCAGCACAATACCGGTAGCCGCTACAGGGCCCAGTGCCTTGTTGGAAGCAAGCTCGGAGAAAAGCAGGCACAGCAAACCGGCGATGACGGTACCGCCCGATGCTGCAATGGGCTCAATCGAACCGCGCCATGCTGCCTTGGTAGCGGCAAAACGATTCTGGTGGGCGATGAGTGCCTCACGGTAGCGCGCCACGTAGAGCAGGGCGTAATCGGTGGCGGCGCCTACCACCAGGATAAGCAAAATGCCCTGAACCTGCCCGTTGATTTTCACCCAACCAGCATCTGCCATATGCCAGACCACAAAGATTGCGCCAGAGAGCGCGACCATGGAGGACATCAACACGATGAGGGGCAAGATAGGTGAGCGGTAAACAATGAGAAGGATAACGAAGACTACGGCGAGGGCTACCAGCAGTAAAATGCCATCGATGCCGGCAAACGCCTGCGTGAGATCAGAGGCGAAACCGGCAGGTCCCGTCACATAGCCTTCTAGACCTTCGGGTGCGTTCTCGATTTCCGAACGGATGGTCTCGACGTTATCTGCCAGCGCCTCAGGGTCACTTAGCGGAATGACGATTTGCGCGGCTTTGCCGTCCTCAGAGGGGATTACCGGGGACGCCTGGTCAAAGGCTACTCCGGCGTCCTTAAATTTTTCAGGCAGGGACTGCAGATAGGCGTTCTGCTCCTTGCTCAGTTTCTGATCAGATTCAAACAGAATGATGGCAGGGGCAGAATCTGAATCATAAAAGTCAGTAATCTGCTGGGCAACCTTCGTGGAATCCGAGGAAGCGGGGAGAAAGTCCGTGGAAGAGTTGGTGGAGACTTCGGAGATTTTGCCAAAGTAAGGTCCGCCAGTACCAGCTACGCCGATCCATACAATGACAAGAGCGGCGGCGAGAAGTACACGTAACCAGTTCTTCGGCCTTTGTTGAGTAGGGGCTGAGGTACTTGAAGAGGGCATGAAAAGCCTTGGTGGGGAAGACGACGATGGTTACCCTCCACCCTATACAAAGTTGGGGTATCTTACCTAGCGGCGTCCGGAAACCCATCCCAAAACGGTCTCCACAGGCCCTCGGGCTGCAAAGGTCCCACCGAGTAAACGGTGCCAAAGGTTCGCAAAGACGAGGGCGAAGATGATGAGCCCTGCCATGACCCACCATGAATCGTCAGTACCTCCCCAGCTTTTCTCTTGCGCCAGCTTCACATACCCCGCCAGCAAAGCCAGTTGAGCGAGATAGAGGGTGAGGGTCATTCGACCGGTGACAGCTAATGGTTCTAGAGCAGACGGCCGGGAGCTGAAGATACGAGCAAGGAGGGAGCACCAGCAGACGATGGCTACCGCCAGGAGCATATCGAACCCCACTTCCCAGCGGTTACCGGTATAGGGGAAGAACTCGAACTGTTGGCTGGCATACCACCACGTAGAGCCCGCCGCCAGGGTAAAGACCAGAGCGCCGGCTATGTCACCGACGGCTCCCCACCGGTGCATCAAACGAATCAGAACAATTCCAGCGCACGCCCACCCCAGCATGGTAAAGACACGATAAGAAGACCCTTCGAACATCCACAGGGTCAGATAGTGCATCCATGAGCCCGACTGATAAAGCTGCACATGCAGCTCCTCAAAAGCAGTGATAGCCCAGGGAGTAAACCACCAAAAAAGAAGGGCCAACACCGCTAGCACCACCGTCGGTAAATAAACCAAAAGAGCCGCAAAAAGACTCAACACCCCCAAATAAGGCAGAACATTATCAACCTGCGCGCCCCAGGTATCAGACCATAATCCGAGAAAAATCAGTGCGAGAGCTCTCACCACCGAACCGGCAAAAAGAGCAGAAAATGTCATGCGGTCGGCAGAAAGATCAGCAGACACACCCACTAATAGGGCAAAAAGCGCTACGGTAAGAAACTCTGTGAGATTCAGGACGCCGGCGGGACCGGGGGAAGGCGCGGTATGCGCTACAAACATACTCAATAGCGCCACACAACGTGCTATATCGATACCGATGAGTCTGCCGCCTGGGGAAAATGCAGCGGTCATTCATGGCTCCTCATAGGGTGAAACAGGGGTGACGAGGTACAGCCTACCTTGGGTGCCTCCACTTTGGAGGCAACCCGCAAAAGAGAATAGAATGTGCAGGTCTTCTCCCCGAACTCAAGGAACTCATTGTGAACACTGCTTACGCTGTCTCTCACGCTGCGCTACTCGCCAGCTCTGAAACGGCAAACACCAGCGCTTATATCTCAATGTTCTGGATTGCGCTGGCTGCGATGCTCTCGCCCTTGATTTCTTCCATGACCGGTAAGAAGTTACCCGACGTCGTCATCCTTCTAGTACTGGGCATTATCATCGGCCCCCACGCGCTAGGACTGGCAGATACGTCCAACGGTGTCTCTCTGCTGAAAGATTTAGGGTTAGGCATTCTTTTTCTTATTGCCGGTTATGAAGTCAATGCCAGCGCCCTCAAAACGCGCCAGGGCGGATTTGCTGCGGGCACCTGGTTGGTGAGTTTTGCCCTGGGGCTGGTAGTTGGCGGGGTAGTCACCGGATGGGCGGAAGGCATCGATGAGATGGCGGTGTTTGCTATTGCGCTCACCTCTACTGCGCTGGGCACTATCTTGCCGATGGTGCGTAATAACGGTAAGACGGGCACTCGATTAGGTGATGCTATCTTAATTCACGGCGCCATCGGTGAGGTACTTCCTATCTTTGCTATGGCGTTGCTCCTCTCCCGCCATAACACGCTAATTTCCGTGCTCATTCTGCTGGGTTTCATGCTGGTGGCTTTTATTACCGCAGTAGTTCCTCACCGCGCTTTCGAGCATATTCCGGGATTACGCCGCACAATGGCGGCAAACGCCAGCGCCACCACCCAAACCATGTTGCGCCTTGCCATGCTTATTTTAGTGACTCTGATGATGGCCGCTGCGGTCTTTGAACTCGATGTAGTGCTGGGGGCATTTGCTGCGGGCATCATATTACGCTCTCTCACGCCTCACGGTGCCTTTGAGCCTTTCTCTAAGCGTCTTGACGTGCTGGGGTTCAGCTTCCTCATCCCACTATTTTTCGTCTGTTCCGGCATGGGTATCAAGGTTTCAGTCCTCGCCGAAGAACCACTCGTGCTCATCGGAATCGTCTTTGCGCTCTTGACAGTGCGCGGGCTTCCCGTCGTCCTCTGCGAAATCTTCTTTAATACCCACTCCGGTTTGGAATCTACCCATGAGCGGGTTCAGCTGGGGCTCTACGCAGCGGCGGGACTGCCCATTCTGGTGGCAGTCACCAACGTAGCGCTCCATAATGCACTCATTTCAGAAAAAGCCGCCTCACTGTTGGTAGCAGGCGGGGCTCTGACCATCCTTATTTTTCCCTTGCAGGCAACAGCAATACACCGAATTTTTGGATCAACGGTTAAAGAACCACAGGTGAGTAGCACTAAAGAGAAAATTAATCGGAAAAAGAGTGAGCGCACGAAAACCGTACGCACGGTAACTTCTACGATACCGGTGGTTAAGCCTTCGAAGGCTACTGAGAAGACCAACTAAGAACCCTACTTTTTAGTTGGACTAACTACTGGTGAAAAGTACATGACCCTGGTAAAGATACACATGTAATTATGTATCTTTACGAGGGTCATGTACTTTCACAAGATTTGTTTTACAAGCAGGTCAACCGGGGTGGTCTTGCTACTTCGCTACGCATCGCTTAAGCAAAAAGAATTCAAATTATTGGAGAATAATGACGTCCAAAGTACGCGGACCATGGACACCCTCCACACGAATTAATTCGATATCGCTTGTTGCCGAGGGACCAGAAATCATGGTCACTGGACGTTTGTAATCGATACGTTCAAACGCTTCAGGAATAAGTTCAACAATAGTGTCTTCCTTTACCACGCAAATATGATGGTCGGGAACCAAGGTAATTGCTCGACGTCCCTCATCAGAATTGGTGTTCAGGAAGATAGTGCCTGTCTCAGCGCAAGAAACGGTGGAGTTAGTCACCACAGCATTGACACTGTCGAGTTCACGAGTGGATAGAGTACCTGCCTTCTTGAGGTTACCAGCGTCAAAGATTCTCGATCGACGCGCGGTATCTTCAGGCAACCATGACTCCTTGATGCCCACAGGAACAACATAGCGGCTGGCGTCCTGTAAGAGCTCGTCAATCCGATGAGCGATGGTTTCCTCGGTAGCGTAGAAAACATTCGCCTTGTAATCAATCAGGCGATCCACCAGCATCTCCAAAGTTGCTTCTTTGGAGAGCTTGCTAGTTCGGCGATAGTTACGAATTGGCTCAGGGGGTGAAGGATGATCGCTCAATGATGAACGTATACGCCCTAAAATATCTTCTTTCGCGGTGCTCATTATTGTTCCTTCTCCTCTGCGGGGTGTGCGATGGTCTGCCCCCGTTGCTCGGCCTGCTGGTGAGCCTCCACGACTTTGCCCTTATTCTGTTCGATGAGAGCCTGGATGTCCACGCGCTCTGATGAATCACGTCGGGAAGCCTTGGGAGCTTCCTTCTTCCACCAGTTGCGGAATGATTCCTTGGGTGGCTCAGGAATATCACGATATTTAGTCCATCCGCCCACCAGACCAGGGAATTTAGAAATCTTGTGGTCCTTACCAGTAACCAGCTTAGACATAGGAAGCCCCTTTTCAGCTAGAGACATTAGTTTGCCTGAGCTAAACAGTTGCTTGGCTCCAAACATCATGGCATCCATCTGGTAATGAGGGTCTTTCTTTCCGCCCTTGAAGTCACCCTGAGCTTTCTCATGGTCTACCGCTTTGCCGCGGAGGTGGACGAGAACATCGGGAATATTAATCTTCACAGGGCATGCGTCATAGCAGGCGCCACACAGTGATGATGCAAAAGGCAAGGAGGAGTTGTACTCATTTTCGATACCACCGAGTTGGGGGGATAGAATCGCGCCAATAGGACCGGGGTAGGTCGATCCGTAGGCGTGTCCGCCTGCTCGCTCATAAACGGGGCAAACATTCATACATGCTGAGCATCGAATGCAGTGAAGAGCTTGACGACCAACCTCATCGTCAAGTACTGCAGTACGCCCGTTATCGATAAGGATGACGTGCATGTTCTGGGGTCCGTCTCCAGGGGTTACACCTGTCCACAGGGAGGTGTAGGGGTTCATGCGTTCACCTGTAGAAGAACGTGGCAGCAGCTGGAGGAAGACTTCAAAATCTTCGAAAGAAGGCAAAAGTTTCTCGATGCCCATGAAGGAAATCAGAGTATCTGGAAGGGTGAGGCACATACGTCCATTACCTTCAGATTCGACAATGCTTAAGCTACCGGTTTCTGCGATGCCGAAGTTAACGCCAGAGACAGCAACCTTGGACTGGAGAAACTTATCGCGCAACCGGATTCGGGAAGCTTCCGCAAGATCGGCAGGATCATTGGAGAGGTCAACACTCACTCCATCAATCTTTTTCAGGAAAATATCGCGAATCTGGGTGCGGTTGAAGTGGATTGCCGGTACCAAAATATGCGAAGGTCGATCATCTGCTAGCTGGACAATTTCTTCAGCCAAGTCAGTTTCGATAGCCTCAACGCCATTTTCACGCAGATACTCATTGAGTCCGGTTTCCGCGGTTGCCATGGACTTAATCTTGATGACTTCATCTACACCTTCCGCACGAATCAAATCGAGGGCAATCTGGTTAGCCTCTTCCGCGTTCCGTGCCCAATGTACGTGTCCACCGGCAGCAGTGAAGTTCTTCTCGAACATTTCAAGATATTCGGGAAGGTTTGCCATAACACGCTGTTTAATCATAGAACCCGCAGTACGCAAACCCTGCCAGTCAGGTAATTCACCGACCACGTGTTCACGCTTAGTGCGAATCTTATGGGTGGCAAAGCCCAGATTGGCACGGAGCTGTTCATTCGTCAGCTCTTTCGCAGCATACTTGGGGAATGCTTCGGTTTCGAAGATGTTGCCCTCACCGTGATAAACGCGGGGCATTCCAAGAGATACAGCTGTCATGGTTATTTTCCTCCTGCGATACTCAGTGAGACAGGTCCATCAATTTTTAGCGGGCTTTCCTTCGTGGAGGCAAGGATTTCAGCAAAGTGCAATGTGCGAACATCTGACTTCTTACGAGAAAGTGCTCCACCGATGTTCATAAGACAGGAGACATCGCCTCCAGCACACACGCTGGCCCCTGTCTTTTCAATATGCATAACCTTATCGGCAACCATAGCGCCAGATGTATCAGCATTTTTGAAGGAAAAAGTTCCGCCGAAGCCACAGCACTGATCAATATCTTCAATTTGGGTGTATTCCAAACCTTCAACGGTTCTCAACAGGTCCTGCTGGCGAGTTCCTAAGTGGAGAAGGCGCATACCGTGACATGAACTATGGAAAGTTACATGGTGGGGGAAATAGGAACCTAGCTGCTCGGAAGCATTGGTGATGCCCAAAACGTCAATCAGCAAGTTTGAAAGCTCAAAAGTGCGATCGGCCAACATCTCTGCTCGTTTGGCGAGATCCTCATTGCCACCGTGACGGGCAATCATTGGCTGTTGGTGACCTAGTGAAGCTACGCAAGATCCCGAGGGAGCCACGGCTACATCAAAGTCCCATTCTTCAAATGATTCCACATGGTTCTTGACGATGGGGTAAGCGTCATCAAAGTACCCGGAGTTCACATGCATCTGTGAGCAACAAGTCTGCCCTTGGGGATACACAACTTCGTGGCCAAGACGTTCGAGGATATCAACAGTTGCCTTCGCAACTTTGGGATACATACCATCTACGATGCACGTTGAAAAGAGTGCTATTCGCATTGACTCGCTCCATAACTACTGCGATTTTGGCTTCAGCAGCGATAATTTGGGCCATATTCTGTCGTAAGTTGATGTACTCATGACAAGAATTAATGAATTTACTTTTCATCTATCTAAACATGCTTGAAAGCGTACTTACGAATGCAATAAGCGCATTTTTTCTTAACTTATTAAAGACTTCAGCATGAAATGCATCAAAAAAGCTGACTTGACCGCCAAAATTGAAGAGGTTTTCATCTTTCTTCACCGCCTCTCGGTGAGATAGGCTACAGTAAACTATTCACAGATTTTCTGGTCTGACCACATCACACATCAAATAGCACCTTCGCGGAATCGCGAAGACCCCTCTCCTAGGAAAAGTATGAATACTTTCTTCGCTGAAACTGACGCGGTAGGTGGAAGCCTTGGGCTTTCCGCAGCGGTAGCAGCTCTGCCCTTAGTCACCTTCTTTATTATGTTGCTGGGTGTAAAAGCCCGTGCACACGTCGCTGGTTTAGTGTCGCTTATCGTTGCGATCTTAGTTGCAATCTTTGGCTTCAGTATGCCCTGGGATTTGGCAGGCATGTCCGCTATTCGCGGTGGACTTTACGGTGCTTTTCCCATCGTCTGGGTTATCCTCATGGCAATTTGGTTTTACCAAATTACCGTTCTCTCTGGACGCTTTGAAGATCTCCGTCGAACCTTTGATGCTATTGGCGGTGGAGATTTACGTATCCAGGCAATTCTCATCGCTTTCTGCTTCGGCGGTCTGTTGGAAGCTCTCGCTGGCTTCGGCGCACCCGTTGCAATTACTGCCACAATGATTTTGGCCCTGGGCGTTAAACCCCTTAAAGCCGCTATTACGGTTTTGATTGCTAATACCGCTCCGGTAGCTTTTGGCGCGGTGGCAATCCCTATCACTACTGCTGGCGAAGTTGGTGGCAAAGATGCAGCAACTATCGGTGCTATCGTTGGCCATCAGGCTCCTTTCTTAGCATTTTTTGTTCCCCTCATTTTGCTTTTCATCTTGGACGGAATGAAAGGCGTTAAGGATGCTTGGGTGCCTGCGGTCATCATTGGTGCTTCGTTTGCCGTTGCCCAGTGGTTTACTGCGACCTATTTCGCTTACCAACTGACCGACGTTATTGCTTGCATTGTTTCCCTTGGCGTAGCTGTAGTCTTCCTTCGGTTCTGGAAACCTCGTGGTGTTGCCGGGGTGCGCGAGCGATACAACCTACCACCCTTGGATGTAAACGCCAAGAGCGACCTCACCCCTATGCGGGTATGGATGGCTCTTATGCCCTATGCCATCGTTGTACTCATCTTTGGTATCGCTAACCTGGCAACCGGGGTTGCTACCTGGCTCAAGACCACCAACGTTGCCGTGCATATGCCTTTGCTCAAAGAGCGACTGGTGACTGCGGCCGGTAAACCAGTCAAGTCTGATTATTCTTTTACTTGGTTGAATAACCCCGGTTCCTTCCTGCTTATCTCGGGCATCATTGTGGCTATTCTCTACATGATTTTCAACGAAAAGGGTCGCTATGCCTTGCGCTTTGGCGATGTCGTTCAAGAAATCGGACGCACCGCGTATCGTATGCGTTATTCCGCTCTGACGATTGTTTTGGTTCTTGCTCTCGCTTATGTCATGAACTACTCTGGCCAAACTGTAGCCATGGGTGAATTTGTTGCAGGTCTTGGACCAATCTATGCCTTCCTAGCCCCCTCGCTAGGATGGATTGGTACCGCAGTAACAGGATCCGACACCTCAGCGAACGCTCTCTTCTCTAAGCTCCAGGTAGCAGCTGCAGATAACCTAAGCCACCAGGGCGTCACCGGAGTAACTCCTGAGCTTTTGCTAGCTGCGAACACCACGGGTGGTGTTGTCGGTAAGATGATTTCACCCCAGTCCTTAGCTATTGCGGCTACCGCAGTGGATATGGAAGGTAAGGAGTCTGAGATTTTCAAGGCGGTACTCCCCTGGTCCATGGTGTTCCTCCTTGCGGTCTGCACCCTGGTCTTCCTCCAAACTAACGTTTTGCATTTTTTGGTTACCGGGCACTAACTCATATATTTAGTAACGCTAACCACTTCAGCGGCATTCACCCATGCGGGGAGATGCCGCTGAAGGGCTTTAAGAACAAGAAATACACGCGGCAAGGCTCAGATTACGATTATCCGGGAGTCGGAATAAGAGCTACAGTGAAAAAGCGTGGTCACTTCACGAAAAGACCCTCCAACACCAGCACAGAAATATTCTGGCTGCTGAGGAGGGTTGTAATACTCAAGCCGCACAAGAGCATATTTTATGGTTCTACCGACTGACCAATATCCAAAAATAAAGGCAAAATTACACCGGATTTATGCTTTGAAAGTCTCACCTGTCAAACGCTCGAAGGCTTCAACATACCGCGCCCGGGTCTTCTCAATAATCTCCTCAGGTAGCGCGGGAATAGCTCCCTTGCCGTCCCAACCTGACTCGTCTGACTTCAGCCAGTCACGGATGAACTGTTTATCAAAGCTAGCCTGTGACTGACCGGGGGCATATTTTTCTGCGTCCCAGAAACGGGATGAATCAGGGGTGAGAACCTCATCGCCCAAAGTAATTTCGCCACGGTAGGAATCAAGCCCGAACTCCACCTTAGTATCGGCAATAATAATGCCGCGCTCCCGAGCAATCTTCTCTGCAGTGGAATAAACATACAGGGTGAGCTCTTCAAGGCGCTCGCCAATGGGCTGACCTACTTCTTCGTAGAGCTGCTCGTAAGTAATCTGCTCGTCGTGTTCTCCGACCTCCGCTTTCCCGGTAGGGGTGAAAACGGGCGGGTCGAGGCGGGAACCATCCACTAAACCAGCGGGAAGGTGAACATTGGCGATGCTGCCGGTTTCGTTGTAGCTCTGCAAGCCAGAACCGGTCAGGTAACCGCGGGCGATGCACTCTACAGGAAACATATTGAGCGACTTACAAATCATTGCTCGACCAGCAACGACGTCGGGCACGTCGGTGGACAGCACGTGGTTCGGTACGCCGTCAAGCTGCTTGAACCACCACAGCGAAAGCTGCGTAAGAATCTTGCCCTTATCAGGAATATCGTTAGGAATTACCTGGTCGAAGGCACTAATACGGTCAGAAGCAACCACCATGACAGAACCGGCGCGCAACTCCGCGTCGTCTTTGACGCAGATACCCGTGACATCACTAGCTCCCTCATTCGGCACGTACAATTCGCGTACCTTACCCGAGTAAACGTGAGTCCAGCCGGGAATCTCAAGTGGGGTATTTCGAGAGCTCATTATTCTCCTGTGTGTTCAGTGTTGTTGAAGTGGGATAAGGAAAAAAGATAGAAGCGAAATCAGCGACCACCCTGTATGGGTAGCCACTGAAGTTTAGTGAGATGAAGTATCTGGAACGCGAATCTTGTTTTCTGCTGCAGCTTGGGCGATGTCGGAGCGGTACTGCGCGCTGTCCCAGCTGATTTTTTGGACCCCGGCGTAGGCTGCCTGGCGGGCTTCGGTGAGGGTACCGCCGAGGGCAACGACAGCAAGTACGCGCCCACCTGCGGTGATAATTTCGCCGTCTTTCTCAGCGGTGCCCGCATGGATTACGTGAACGTTTTTTAGCTCATTAGCCTCTTGCAAGCCTGAGATTACATCACCTTTTTGCGGGGTGTCCGGGTAGTTCTTAGCAGCCATGACCACATCGAGGGCGGTCCGAGAATCCCACTCCAGCTCGCCTTGGACATCAAGTTTGCCACGAGCGGCTGCTAGCAAGAGTTGCCCCAGAGGGCTCTTGAGGCGGGAGAGAACTGCCTGAGTTTCGGGGTCTCCAAAACGAGCATTAAATTCAATGACGCGGATGCCGCGCTTAGTCACTGCCAAACCGCAGAACAAAACGCCATTGAAAGGAGTTCCACGCCGAGCCATCTCACCGATGGTAGGGCGAGCTACGCGTTCAACGACTTCTTCAACAAAACCTGCAGGCAACCATTCCAAGGGAGAATACGCACCCATGCCGCCGGTATTGGGGCCTTCGTCGCCGTCGAAGATGCGTTTGAAGTCTTGGGCAGGTGCTAGAGGTACAACGTTTGTACCATCAGAGAGAACAAAGAGGGAGACTTCGGGGCCATCAAGGTATTCCTCAATCACAACTGATCCACCCGCTTCAAAGCAGGCCTCAGCATGAGCAATCGCGGCGGCGCGGTCTTCGGTGACCACCACACCTTTACCTGCTGCCAGTCCGTCGTCCTTGACCACATAGGGAGCGCCAAAGGTGTCTAGAGCCTTGATAGCTTCATCGGCATTCGTTGCCACATACGCCAGGGCAGTGGGAACATCCGCTGCCGCCATAATCTCCTTAGCGAAAGCTTTAGAGCCTTCCAGCGCAGCGGCGTCCTGATTCGGACCAAATACATTGATGTCTTTCGCGCGGAGGGCATCGGCCACACCGGCAACCAAAGGAGCTTCGGGGCCAATTACAACTAAATCGACGCCAAGATCCTGCGCCAGCGAAACAGCTGCTTCAGGATTATTAGCGTCGATTTGATGTACAGGTACATCTTGGGAAATGCCCGCATTACCGGGTGCGCTGTGCACCTCTTGAACCTGTGGATCTGCAAGTAATGCTCGGATAATTGCGTGTTCGCGCCCGCCGGGACCAAGTACCAAAACCTTCATTCTCATAGGCTACCCCGAAAGAAGGGGTTTTGGTACTTGGTCGGCTAGCCTCTGCTAGTGCTTTTCGCGTTCTAGCTGGGTGCCTTCGACGTCAAGATCGGGGAGGATTTTATCGAGCCACTTGGGCAACCACCATGCCCTATCACCGAGCAGGTACATCAGCGCGGGGATGAGAGTCATACGAATCACAAATGCGTCGAACAAGACACCCGCCGACAGCGCGAATCCGATGGATGCCATCATGGGATCGCCAGCAAAGACAAAGCCGATGAACACACCCGCCATAATCAACGCCGCAGCAACCACAACGCGAGCGGAATGGTTATAACCCACCACCACTGATTTCTTACCGTTTCGACCATGCGAGTATGCCTCGCGCATGGACGAAACCAGGAATAGCTGGTAGTCCATCGCCAAGCCAAAGAGCACGCCTACGGCAATAATCGGCAAGAAAGAGAGGATAGGCCCGGGGGTCGTTACCCCAAAGAGACTAGCTGCCCAACCCCATTGGAAGACGGCGGTGGTCGCACCGAATGCCGCAGCGAGGGAGAAGAGGAACCCCAGGGTTGCAGTGAGCGGAACCCAAATGGAGCGGAACACCAGAATCAACACCAGCAGGGACAGCCCAATCACAATAGCGATGTAAATGGGGAGTACCTTTGCCAGGTTCTCTGAAATATCAATGTTCATTGCGGTCTGTCCGGTCACACCAAAAGTAACTTCGCCGTCGTCTGTATCCAGCTTCAAGTCGCGGATATTCGAAACGAGATTTTCCGTGGACACCTCAGATGGTCCCGCATCGGGGGTGATTTGGTAGAGCAGAGTGGAATTATCTTTAGAAATCAACGCGGGTATAACCGCTTTGACATCGTTTTGTTCCAGGAGCTTCTGCCCTACTTCAACCTGCAAATCCTTAGCCTGATCTTCGGTAGTTCCATCGGGCAGGTTCGCCGCAGCGATGATGGTACCGTTCTGACCTTCGCCAAAGTTTTCACTAATTGCTTCGTAAGTTTGGTGAGCAGGGGTATCTTCCTTCTGGCTTGCACCGGTGGGAAGGCCCAAACGCATGTCACTCACAGGAATCGCCACAGCGCCCAGCGCAAGCACCACAGCAATAATAGTCACTACCGGCTTAGCCAAAATCGCCTTCAACCAGCCAGTGGGGCGCTCTTCTTTCTCGGTAGCGGCAACATGCGCAGCTTCAGCGGTTTCAGCGTCGTCGGTATGAAGAGCCGAGCGACGGTCAATATCTGCCCACCGCTTCTTGCTGATAATGCGGCGTCCTACCAGAGAAAGGATGGCTGGCGAGAGCGTGACCGCTACGGCAACCGCCATGAACACGGCAAACGCCGCAGCGTTACCCATGACCGAAAGGAAGGGAATTCCCACCACATTGAGAGCAAGCAAAGCGATAATAACCGTGGTGCCCGCGAAGAGAACAGCGCCGCCAGAGGTGCCGGTTGCCAGAGCAATCGACTTCTTCATGTCCATGCCCTGCGCCAAGTTATTGCGATGGCGGTTCAAGATGAAGAGGGTGTAGTCGATTCCCACAGCCAGGCCCAGCATAGAACCGAGGGTCGGAGTAGTCGACGTCATATCCACTACGCCAGAAAGGGCCAGAGTACCCATCATGGCACCAGCAACACCAATGACCGCCATCAAAATAGGCAGACCAGCAGCAATCAACGTGCCCAGCATGACGAAGAGAATAATCAGAGCCAGAGCAATACCAATCATTTCACCGGTCATACCCATTTCAGGCCGCTGACCAGAGAGGTTGGTATCGTACAAGACCTTAACCCCGTGATCTTCTAAAGAAGAAAACGCGTCACGAGTATTCGCCAGATGTTCAGGGCTCACAGCCATAATGTCATCGGTAAAAGAAACTGTTGCAATAGCTGCTGAACCGTTCTCAGAGATAGACGCCGCATCCGAAGTCATATCCAGAAGAGCCTGGTTGCGATCCAATTCCTTCTTCGCCGCATCAAGTTCGGGGCGCTTCTTCTCTAGCTCAGTGCGACCGTCGTCAACCTGCTTCTGAGCATCTTTAAGGAGAGAGCCATCTTCAAGCTTTGCTTTCTGAGCATCAAGCTCTTTCTGGCCTTCTTCAAGCTTCTTCTGCCCCTCTTCAAGCTGCTTTTTCTGCTCCTGCATGTCAGGAGTGAGAGGCAGGTGAAGGGTTTCAGCCATCTGAAGTTGCTGCTGGCCACCTTCAAGTTTTTGACGGTTCGAATCGATGTCAGCCTGACCTGCTTCAATCTTGGCGCGAGCCTCAGATTCAAGTGAGCCATCATCGATTTTTTTCTGCGTATCGTCGAGCTGCTTCTGGGCATCAGCCATCTGCTTCTCGCCGTCGGCAACCTTGGTCTTGCCGTCTTCTAGTTGCTTCTTGCCGTCGGCAATTTTCGTAGCGGTGGCAAACGGATCGGTTACGGAATCAACCTGGTCAACGCCCTCAGCACGAGAGACGGCGTCCGCAACTGCCTTCTTCTGATCCTCAGTGAAAGCAGAACCATTCTCGGTCTCAAGAATCGCCTGACCAAAACCAGCAGTGGTATTCGTATCAAACTTCTCCGAAAGAGTTTCCTGAACCTGCTGAGCTTCGGTACCGGGAATAGTAATCTGATTAGTCATTTCACCGCGGAAAGCGGAAAATGAGCCGGCTAAAAGCGCGATAATCACTGCCCAGAGAGCAACAATAGTCCAGGCCTTTCTCGCGGCAAAATAGCCGAGCCGATACAAAAATTTAGACATAATCTTCTAACTCTTGGGAAAATTTATAAGGTTCTAAAACTTCGGACGTCCGGTGCTCACCTGGGTGACTCCCCACATCATGTTCTGACGAATTTCCGAATTTGAGTACTGCGAAGGATTCTCTTGCAGCTGTGGATTTTCGTACATATAACGCCACATGCCAAAGAGCATCCCCGTGAGGAGATTCTGCAGATACAGAGCCAGCTCAACCACTCGCAAATCATCTTCTGCGAGGTAAAGTTCTTGCACATGCTGGCAGAGCGCCATACTCATGCTCTGCACGGTGGCAAAGACTTTTTGCCCGATGCTCTCCCCTATGTCTTCTGCGGAACCAAAAGTAGCCGCGAGATTGACGAAGTGGTCAAGAGCTTCAGCGCTTCGCTCCCGCTGCAAGCTTTGGATGAGAAAATCCTCGCAAGCCAGGGGCAGTTGGGAAAGTTCTATCTGAGCAGGGAAAGCATTGACATCTACCAAATCAGCCAGGTGTTGACCCAGACTGGTCAGCAAAATAGCGTCAATGTTTTCAAAGTGATTGAAGATAGTTCGCTCGGAGACTTCGGCCTCAGCCACCAACCTCTTGGTGGTGAGAGCCTGCCGCCCCTCTCGCAGAGCGAGTTCTTCTGCCGCCTGCAAAATGGCTTGATGCGTGGCGGCAGCACGGGCTTTTCGCTTGTCAGAAAAACCCTCTCGCTCGTCCGCACGTATGCAGGAATGTGGAAACTTCATAAATTTACAGTAACTGCAACGATGCAGAAACTGCAATTACTTTCGGGAGTAGTTTGTGCCACATTAATGCAGAAACTGCACAAAGTTTGAGTATCCATGCCCTTACCCTCCGCTCGGCACAGCGTTGGCAAGCGATCCTTCTCGCATGGCTCGCTAGCGCTCGCAAATGCGATTCACGCCAGACCCAGCCAGCTTGCCTCCCGCTGCGCCGAGCTATCGGTGCAAATCCTATGGAATACTTAAAACATGCAGACCTTTTCAGCCTCTGACGCCGTAGAACTCGCCCGCATCGTCCGAAGCGGATTCGTTGAATCCCGCCACGTGGGCTCCGCCGTCGTCCTCTCCCCCGAAGGCAAAGTTGTTGCCGCTCTCGGTGACGTCACGACCCCTATTTTTGCGCGCTCTACGCTCAAGCCGTTCCAGTCGATTGCCTCGATGAACGCGGGGGCTGAACTACAGGGTGCACAGATTGCTTTGGCGTCGGGATCCCATACCGGCTCTTTTGAACATATGAAGGTGGCGCAGTCGATCCTTCAAGAAGCTTCCCTCGACGCTTCCGCTCTTCAGTGCCCCGCCGCTTGGCCCAGTGATGAGTCGAGCTATCACGCGCTGGTTTCCGCCGGACACCCCAAGCAAAAACTTGCCTTCAACTGTTCCGGTAAGCATGCGGCGTTTTTGTGGGGCTGCAAGAAGAGCGACTGGCCGGTTGAGACTTATCTGGATGCCGAGCATCCCCTCCAAAAACTTACGTTAGAAACTATCAGTGAGTATGCGCAAGAGGAAATCTCCGCAGTGGGTGTTGATGGTTGTGGTGCCCCCGTTGCCGCCATTTCCCTCACCGGTTTAGCTCGCGCTTACTCCACGTTGGGAGCGGCTGTAGAAAACATTCGCGCCGATGCCCGCGCTGCCACGGTCGCCACCGCAATGGTGGATTATCCCGAGTTCGTGCAGGGATATGGGGAGCCGGTCACTGTTCTCATTGAAAAACTGGATGCCGTGGTGAAGAACGGCGCCGAAGGCATTTTGGCGATTGGTCTGCGCTCGGGTGCTTCGGTGGCAGTAAAGGCTTTAGACGGTTCTTCGCGGGCAACTTCGCTGGTGGCTGTGCGACTTTTGGAAGCGTGCGGTTATATTTCTGCCGCCCTTGCCGATGAGTGCGTTGATGCGGTCGTCAGACCCATTTTCGGTGGCGGTGAGCCCGTCGGTTCGATTGAGCTAGGCTTGGCAGTTGAAGAGTTGAAGGAGTCTCTGGGAGCTGATTCCTAATGGCGATTCGGCGCAGAATTTCTGAGGACGACGGTGCAGCAGCAATTTCTGCGGTTCGTGCAGCGCTTTCCTCAGATTCACCGGAAGCTTCTTTTCAGGCACTCTCGCGCAACCAGCGCGCCACTGCGGTGCGCTATCTTTTGGAGGAGTTAGCCACCCTCTCCCCCGGTAACTCGGTGGAAGCCCGAGTGCCGCCCTTCGGCGTCACACAGTGTATTGCCGGTCCGCGACATACACGCGGAACCCCACCAAATGTGGTGGAAATCGACGCTTTCACCTGGTGTTCGGTTGCGTTGGGCGTATCTACGTGGGAAGAGAACGCCACTAAGATTTCCGCTTCAGGGTTACGCTCGGATTTATCAGATCGGATGCCGATTCTTTAGGACGCCCGGCGCCCAGCCGTCGCTACCTATGCCACCTTCGAGAACACACCATTTGCCCACCAACACAGCTAAGAACCGTGTGCTGTGGGCATATGGTGTGCTTTCGATTTCGGGCACAAACCCCTGGCCAGTCTCATACGGTAACGTTAAGACCCATGAGCACCGAGCAAAATACCAGCCCCACCTCGCGCACAACACACCAGGACGATCACAGCGATCAGATTGTAAGTGTCCGTCGTGCCCCGTCTATCCCGGCATTCGCCATTACAGGTGGGGTTATCGGTCTAATTGTGGCAACTCTGCTTACCTTCATCTTCACCCCCACTGAGATGCTGACCCTGGACTATTCTCGTTCAGCTGTATTCGGCGTCCTGGCAGTAGTTATCGGGGCAATTGGCGCGACCGTCGGCATCATCATTGCTCTGATTCTCGACCGTCGTTCGGCAAAAAATCCGGAAACTCTACGTGCCGTTGAAACATCTGACCAATAAGACCACACCTCACGTCTCAATATTTCTCCACTCAACCAGTGCTATCGGTTACACTGGTTAGCGTCTGAGCAAACAGAAATACACCAATTTCTAAGAGCTTCTACCGCATCTCCAACCTCGAAAAGATGGCATTCATTGGTTCGTCCTGACGGAAAACTCACACACGATCTCGATCCAATCGACCACGGCCCCAAAGACGAATGTGGTGTCTTTGGCGTTTGGGCACCGGGCGAAGACGTCGCAAAACTGACCTACTACGGTCTCTACGCTCTGCAGCACCGAGGTCAAGAATCCGCTGGTATTGCAACCAGCGATGGCAACCGCATTAGCGTGTACAAAGATATGGGTCTCGTTTCCCAGGTTTTTGATGAATCAACGCTCGCTCCGATGAAAGGGCATATGGCGGTTGGTCACTGCCGTTACTCCACCACCGGTGCTTCCCACTGGGCTAATGCGCAGCCTACTCTGGGCGATATTCCTTATGGCACGCTGGCGCTTGCTCACAACGGCAACATCACTAATTCTGCTGAACTCTACGACCGTCTGCTGGAACGCAACGGCGGCGACGCTCCGTTGCGTGGCGAGCTGGCGCAGGGTAACACTACCGACACCGCCTTGGTAACGGCACTTCTTGATAACAGCGATTTTGGTTCGCTCGAAGACGCCGTCCTCGATTTACTCCCCTCGCTTCAGGGCGCTTTCTGCCTCACTTTCATGGACGAGCACACCCTCTACGCCGCACGCGATCCGCAAGGGGTTCGCCCGCTGGTTCTCGGCCGTCTTGAACGCGGCTGGGTGGTGGCATCTGAAACTGCTGCGCTAGACATTGTGGGCGCATCGTTCGTCCGCGAAATTGAACCGGGCGAAATGATTATCATCGACCGCGAAGGTGGTCTCCGCTCACGCCGCTTTGCCGAAGCAAAGCCTGCCGGTTGCGTCTTCGAATACGTGTATCTGGCTCGCCCTGATACCACCATCAACGGACGCTCGGTCTATGAGTCTCGTGTGGAAATGGGTCGCCAGCTCGCCCGCGAACACCAAGTTGAGGCTGACCTTGTGATGCCTACCCCTGAATCCGGTGTGCCTGCAGCGATTGGCTACGCCGAAGAATCAGGTATTCCGTTTGGCAACGGTTTGGTGAAGAATGCCTACGTGGGGCGAACCTTTATTCAGCCCTCACAGACCATCCGCCAGCTCGGCATACGGCTCAAACTCAACCCGCTCAAATCAGTGGTCGAAGGCAAGCGCCTCATCGTCATTGACGATTCGATCGTTCGCGGCAACACCCAGCGCGCCCTGGTCCGTATGCTGCGCGAAGCCGGCGCTGCCGAAGTGCACGTTCGTATTTCATCGCCGCCCGTTAAGTGGCCTTGCTTCTACGGCATCGACTTTGCGTCCCGCTCCGAGCTCATTGCAAATGGGCTGGCAGCGGAAGAGATTTGCAATTCGCTCGGCGCTGATTCGCTGGGTTACATCTCTGAAGAGGGCATGATTGCCTCCACCAAGCAGGAACGCAAAAATCTGTGCACCGCCTGCTTCACCGGCAATTACCCTATTCCGATTCCCGAGCGAATCGGCAAGAATCTCTTTGACACCAAGGACGGCTCTGCGGGCCCGCTTTCTAGCTCCATTGCCGAGGTGACCGTTGAGCGCCCCGTCGCGCACAAGCCCGAACATGCCCACGCGGTTTCGGTAGAGACCCGCCCCGGCACCGAAGAGCTGGAAAATAAGTTAGCTACCGAGCCTAACACCACCGGTTCCTGCGAACCCGGCCCCGATTCTGATTTAGAGAACCTCGTTCTGCCCGAAGATAAAGAACCCGCAGATCAAGCAACCACTGAGAAGGACAACTCATGAGTGAAACCCCCAACCCAGTAACTTACGCCTCCGCAGGTGTGGACGTCGAAGCCGGCGACCGCGCGGTCGAACTCATGAAAGACGCCGTCAAAGCAACTCACGGCCCCGGAGTTGTGGGCGGAGTAGGTGGCTTTGCCGGTCTCTTCGATCTCTCTGTTCTCAAGGATTTCAAGAAGCCTTACTTGGCGACCTCTACTGACGGCGTCGGCACCAAAGTTGCTATTGCGCAGGCACTCGATATTCACCACACCATCGGTCAAGACCTGGTGGGTATGGTGGTCGATGACATCGTAGTTACCGGTGCTCGCCCTCTCTTTATGACCGACTACATCGCTACCGGCAAGGTAGTTCCCGAACGCGTCGCTGATATTGTGCGCGGTGTTGCAGAGGGTTGTTCGCTCGCTGGAACCGCTTTGGTAGGTGGCGAAACAGCCGAGCACCCCGGTCTTTTGGCGGAGAACGAATACGACGTCGCAGGTGCGGCAACCGGCATTGTTGAAGCCGACGAGTTACTCGGCCCAGATCGCGTTCGTGAGGGAGATGTTCTCATCGCGATGGCATCTTCAGGCATCCATTCCAACGGCTATTCGCTGGTGCGCAAGGTAATCAACGTGGCAGGCTGGGGTTTGGAGCGTCAGGTAGACGAGCTCGGTCGCACCTTGGGTGAAGAACTGTTGGAGCCAACCCGTATTTACACCGCAGACTGCCTTGATTTGATGGAGGCTTTCCCCGTCAACGGTGAAGATGGTCAGACCGGGTCCGGTATTCGTGGATTCTCCCACGTAACCGGTGGCGGATTGGCGGCTAACCTGGCGCGCGTCCTCCCGGTAGGAACTGTTGGTTTGGTTGATCGTTCCACGTGGGAAATTCCCGCGATTTTCCGTCTCGTCGAAGAGCTCGGCGGGGTGCCCCAGGCTGATCTGGAACGCACGCTGAACCTGGGTGTAGGCATGATTGCCGTGGTTGATCCTTCAGTTGCCGATGCCGCTGTTGCGCGCCTGAATGACCGAGGGCTTTCCTCGTGGATTCTGGGTACCGTGCAAAAGGACGACGGTTCGTACTCCTCGAACTCTGATTATGTTCAGGGCGCTAAGGGTGTTGACGGCGGCGCAGCGGTTCTGCTGAACCAGTACCGTTAGGATTTTACGTTCATATCGGCCCATCCCGTTGAGATGTAAGAAAGGGTCAACTTTTTCACGAAAAGTTGACCCTTTCTTGTACCTCAACGCTTTAGAGGCGGAGAGGCAAGATCGGGTTTCGTTTTCCGACCACCCCGCCAATTTGACTGTACCTAGCTAACATGCGCCCAAACCTACCCTACCGATGTCTGTCTCTGATACTTTTCGTGACCCCACGATTCCCAGGCTTTTGCCTCTGGGTTTCTCGTTTCGAAGGCGAGGGTCCCACCTTTCTTGAGACCTCGTGCTATATCCGCCAATGCATTGTGCCAGTCTTCACCCAAGATATGCATGACGGCGTTCCCACTCAGAATTGCAAAATCAAACCTGTTAGTCTCAATATTTTGAGAAGTTCCTATCCTCCATTCAATTCCGCTCTCTTGAGGGCGCTCTCGCGCAATATTGAGCATTGATTCGGATGGGTCTATACCCACGATTGACCGCCCCTGTTGCGCAAATGTCACAGTAAGAATTCCTGTGCCGCACCCTAAATCTAAAAGATTTTTAGCGCTCTCCTCATCCGCCAGTTCCCGGTAAAAGTCGTGGTCCGGCCCGTCAGGATTATCTTCGTCGTAGATTCGGGCAAGCAAATCTTCATAAGGCTGGGAATCTGTCATCCGGTCTCCTCTAGATTTGTTCAGTTATTCCCATTATGGCCGGTTATTTGGCCGCCACTCCCAAATGTTTCTGACCGTCGTAGCGTGTTTTGACCAGGTATACCTGGTCAAAACACGCTACGACGGTCATTTGTTTCTTCCAAGAAAGTATTTATTTCGCCCTGGCTAGGGAAAACCTCGCCGTAACCGTAGGATAAACCACATCCTACTTCTTCAGAAAGTGAAGTATTCCCCATGCTACGCCCCGGTCCCCGATATATGGTCTCGGTCTTATCTTTCGGTTTCTTCCTCATCGGAGGTCTCCTCACGTATTTTCAACTGCGTGCTGACTCATTTCCGCTGGCGGGCATTCTATTTCTGTGCGCCGGTATCGCGTTCACGTTTTTTGGCTTCAGGTTCTTGAAACAGAATAAGCAGGACACCGGTGGATCTTACGGTCAGCTGTCCATGCAGGGCGCATTTTCTAAAATTAATAAACCACTCTTTATCGTCACGATTCTGACGGCTATCCCCGGATTTATTCTGATTGGCGTCGCTCAAGGCATCAATAATCTGTTAGGGATTCTCGGTATGGTCCTTTTTATGATTGGGTTCGTGTGCCACGGAATTAACGTGGTTCGGGCGATGAGCCGGTAAGTTCCTGGCCCGCGCGTCGACGTCAAGTTTAGGCGCCCGCCCTGGCCCCGACCCATTACTGCTAGCTAAAGCGACGTTCTGCGCTCCATTTTTGCGCCCCAGAACGCCACTTTGACTGTACCTAGCTAACTTTCGCCCAAGCCTAACCCACTAACTCGCGACGTCGACGCGCGGGCGGCAGCTCCCCCTGCGAGGCTGCGACCGGGGCGCGGGTAGCAAAAGATGCATCCGGTCGTAAAGTTTCCAGTGCTGTCTCACGCTCGCCAAAAACCCATCGCTTCTGCGCCGCGAAACTCAGGGGAACCAGGGTAGCTTCAACCAGCACCTTGGCAACAATGAGTGGCAGACCAGCCCAGGTGAGAAGTTCCATCAGTCCAGCGTTGGTGGCAAGAATGCCCGCTGCCAGCACACCGTAGCGCACCAGGGACGTGCGGGTGGCAGGTGCCGCGCCGCCGTCGTGCAAAATCACCCGATTCAAGGCAAAGTTGCATAGAGCAGATACCAAACGCGCACAGATTACCGCTGGAATCACGTGTATTCCCAACGCTACGAAACTCAACAAAGCGACCGTATCGATAGCGAATCCAGCCAGTGAGGTAGCCAAGAACCCCAGCAGGGGAGCATAGATTTTTAAGGAATCGCGTACCGGCCGGAAATGGCTGGTGGGATTACCGGGCTCGTAAACTTTTGTAATCGCCACCTGCTCAATCAGCATGTCGGTGCGAGTGGCTCGCAGCAGCATGGTGAATTCATAGTCGTAGCGGTTTCCCGGAATCATATCGAGCCAGGGCAGCAGCTCGGGGGTAAAACCGCGCAAACCGGTCTGTGTATCAATTACTTTTTGCCCGGTAGCGAGTCTAAAGAATGCAACCGAAATGGCGTTGCCCCATCGAGAGCGCAAGGGCGCTCGGGCAGGCTCAGGTGCCAGTGGATCATCTACCGTGCGCACACCCAACACCATTGCTGAGAGACCCTGTTGAGCGCGTAACTCTGTTGCCACGCCCACCGCAAGGATGTCGGCGGCCAGGTGCTGGCCATCGGCATCGGCGGTAATGACGCACTGCCCCGCCCGGTTTTCCCGACACCAGATGAACCCCGCGCGCAGCGCCGCGCCTTTGCCGCTGTTTTCTGCCAGGGTAAGGATGCGAACCCGGTAGCTGAGGGCTTCGGCCACGCGGAAGATGGGGCTATATTTTTCGCCTGAGCCGTCGTCCACAATGAGTATCTCAATCCGCGACTGACTTGAGGAAACGCGAGAAATGAGTTTCTTGCACAGCTCGACGAGCGATTCGTCAGGGCGATAAGCAGGAATCAGGATAATCATGATGCCGCTCCTGCAATATAGAGAATGTCGCTGGTTCCGCGTTCTTCGCCCTTGCCCAGTGGATTATTGACGAGCGAGCCGTTGAAGAGCATATCGGTTGAGCCACCACCGTCGATGTTGTAAGCGGTGGTACAGCCGAGATCGATGAACATTTGGGCAAATTCGGTCATGGTGACGCCGCGGGAGTAACCTTCGGAACGCCCGTCTACTGCAAGAACCATCAGGTGGTTATCGCCGATGACGCCGATGCCCGTGCGAGGCTGCTCTCCCTGAATCGAGTGGTTGCCGAAGTTTGTATCCACTTCATAATCTTCGATACCGCTGGCAACTGCGCCGTCGCTTATCAGAGAGGGACCGAAGGAAAGAGTGTTCCAGACTCCTGCATCGACCAGGGTTTGAGCGTTTGTGGTGGTTTCGTCGTAGACCTTGACCGAGCCGTCGCGGTAGAAAGCGAGACCTTCGCGAGCGCTGGCGTCACGGTATACGACGCCGTTGCGGATGACGATTCCCGTTTCGCGGAAGCCGTAGTAGTCGCCGTTGATTGCCCAGATTGCGTTGTGTTCGGCGGCGATGGCGGTGGGTACGTCGATGATGTTCAAACCGAATTCGTTGTTGGCGAAAGCCGATTTGAGAAGGGTGGCATCGTCGAGTTTGATTTCGGCGGAGAATGCGGTGACGGTATCGCTACCTGAGCCGTTGACGATTTTGTTGATGGCTATGGAACCGTTATCTGCGGTAAGTCCGCTGTCTGTCACCGAGACGTTGGTGAGCTCGGTTGCTGCAGCTTTGGTGCTCCCTGAGGATGCCGTTGCGGCGGCTTCGTAGGCGGCGACGTCGGAGATTTCGGTGTGTTCGGCGAGGTAGCGGTTGTATGCCCAGCCACCACCCAGGCCTGCTGCGGCAAGTGCGCCGACTCCTCCGAAGAGGGCTGTGCGGCGGGTGGTTTTTTTCTGCCAGAAACCGCGGTTTTGGTCGACGGCGGTGGAGCCAGTGGCTGGTTGTTGCTGGGTAAGGGGTTCAGTGGGGTGCTGTTCGGTCTTTGTCATGGTTTAAGCATGTGGTGCGTTCCCATGTGCAGGATTTGCCAAACCTATGCCTCTCCTGTGATGAGGAAACCGGGTGCGAGCGCGCGAGCACACAAGAGGTTTCCGAATTGAAGGCTATGAGCGTAGCGAATGTAATACCGAGCGTAAGTGTTCAAGAAGTTTCCACTAGTTCTTAAAACAAAACAGCCCCGGCGCGTTGCCGAGGCTGTCTTGTGATGTGCTGATTGCCTACTATCCGGTTTCCCGGTTAGCGGCGGCGATCGGCGTAGTCGTCAGTGTACTTGTCTGCGTACGCTGAGTAGTCATCTTCGTCGTCATAGGTTGACGCCGGAGCTGCACTTGATGAATTTTTTTTGGCACTACTGAGCTCACGTTCAAGCGCAGTGTAGTCGGTCTCGGGGCTGTAGTACTTCATTTCCCGAGCCTGCCGTGTTGCTTTAGCCTTTTGACGGCCGCGCCCCATGGCGTGACCCCCTTTATCCGTCGGGTCCGCTTTTGGCTACCGTGCAGGCGCACTTAAGCCACCGGAATGCTTACAGTTTTCTTTTCTTAAGCGTACATGTTTTTAGCGTTATATGCAGATTGATATCCCGCTGGGCGAAAATTCATCTGAAGTTTTTTCTGGACGACGCCGAAAAGTGTAGGGGAAACTACACTCTTCGGCGTCGTGAATCACGTTCGGGCGGATATTTCGGTGCCGTCATTGGGCGGGAGGGTCTCACCACCGTCCCACTATCCGATACGGTGCGGAGTTACTGGGCGGTGACGCTTCCGGCGTCTTCACCGTTGACCTGCAAAGTGTAGGTCTGCCCGGCGGTGATTCCTTCGGTTGAGGCGAAGAATACCTGTGTTCCCTTGTCGGTGACTTTATAGGTAGCCACGGTCTTGCCTGAAGAATCCACCACGGTCACGGTGTCACCTTCTGAAGTGCTCAAATCGGTTGATTTGATATATCCCTGGCCGTCTGCGGCGGGCGCCACGAACATATCCGAGGTTCCACCAGCTAGAAGTGTTCCGCCCGTTAGAGTAAAGTCCCCGGCGGTATCAAAGACGCCATTGCCGCCTCGTGAGGGACCGTTGACAGTCAGAGTACCTCCGCTCATGGTGGCAGTACCGTTAGAGTCGAAGCCATCGCCTTCAGCAGTCACATTGATGGTGCCGCCGGTAACAGTAATGCTGGCGTCTTCAACGGTGTCCATGCCACCGCCACCGCCCATGTCACCGCCGGGTGCCTGACCGCCCATGTCACCTGAAGGCATCTGTCCCTGCTGCTGATCGGTAGTACTTGAATCGGTTGAAGTTGAGTCAGCCGAATCGGTTGAAGTCGAGTCAGTATCAGTATCGGGCACACTGGCGTTGACACCATCATCGTCTGATGCCACAGTGATTTCACCGCCGGCGAAAGTAATGTACTGCGCTTCAATACCTTCATTGGACTGGCTGATGGTTAGAGTTCCGCCGTCAATCTCAAGTTCCTTTTCAGCCTTGAAACCGTCATCGCCGGCAGAAATTTCTACGGTACCGCTCTGAAGACGAGTCCAGCCTCGCCCCTCTTCGTCCGAATTAGTGGCCTTGATGCCATCGCCTTCGGTAGCGGTAACCTTCACGGTGCCATCGAGAATATCTACATAGTCTTTACCCTTGATACCGCTGTTTTGAGCGGTTACATCAACGGTGCCTGAGGCAATAACGAGGCCGTCTTTGGAGGTAATACCATCATTGTAGTTGCCAGTGACGTTGAGTGTTCCCTCGCCAGCCAAGGTCAAATCTGACTTAGAGTAAATCGCTGCATCAGGGTCGTCCTCTCCCGTTGAGCTGTACTCGGAACCATCGCTAATAGTGTTGGTTGTTCCTGAATTGGAGTACAGCAGAACTTCGTTAGCGCTTTGAATATTGATTGTTGAACCGTCAGAATTCGTAATCGACGCGTTATCGAGAATCAAGCGAACCATATCTTCATCGCCTGCAGAAACTACAATCTGCCCGTCTTCAAGAGTGCCGGTGAGCTTATAGTTACCAGCGGTGGTAATGGTGATGACACCGTCCTTGACCGTCACACCATCGGTCGCTTCAGGATTAGAGAGATCGATGGTCTTGACCGAAGAATCGTCCCAGCTCAAATCGCCCTGGCTGAAATGGGTGTCGTAGGAGAGCGTGCTACTTGAGCTAGAGGAAGCAGATGAACTTGACGAAGCAGTGGAGCTTGCTGAGCTTGCGCTTACGCTCGTGGTAGAGGATGTGCTGGATGTTTCTTGAGCGGCGCAGCCCGAGAGCCCGATGATTCCTACAAAGGCGAGGGAAAGAGCTGACTTAGAGAATTTATTCTTGAGTTTCATGATGTTTTTGCTTTCGCTTGGAGTTGTTGGAGTAAATCTGGGGACGCTGATTAGGCGGCAAAATGAAGGCTGCGGGTTTTCTCGGTGGGGCTCAAATGGATGTTCCGACGAATCGTCCGCCGCCATTTGTTAGCGGGGAGCTGGGCGTTGAGAGCCGCCATTCCCGTAGCGAATTTGGAGATTTTTGTCGGTCTAATTCCTGCCTGCCACAGGTGTTTATCTGCTACCGAGGGGGCGGAGGAAGATTTAGTTTCGATAATCACCATCCCCTCCGCCACATAGTGCTCACCCACTTCAAAAGGTGTTGCCGGTGAGAGCGCCAGTTCGCTTAGCGGCGTCCAGGTCAAAGCGCAGTCAATGGTCATTCGGGAGTTCACCGGATTGTTTTCTGCCTCTGGCAGGAACACCGTGGTGCGGCGGTAGTTGGTAGCCAGTACCGGTTCAAAGTCGGTGACCGGGCATTCAAGCATGTCGCCCAGGGCTTCGTTCACGTATCTGCGCCCTTCGGTATTCAGACGAGCGCGATCAGCTATCTGATAAGGAATTCGTTCTTTGACCGTGACAGCTCGTGCGCCTTCGGTCTTGACTTCAAGAAAAGTATCTCCGGTATCGCAGTAGGTGCGTGTTCGGATTTTGAAGCGGTTGCGTCGCCCGTGGGCTGCTAGCCGGTAGCTTTGTAGCGCCGGGTTATCGAAGTACACCGAGTCGTAGGCGAAATCGCGTTTGCCATCCATCGTAAGCACCGCCGCCTGTGCGGGGAGCGTAGCCAGCACCTTCTGAGCCAGCTTCGCATCCACAATATATTTGCGGTCTACGCGAGTTTGCATGGCAGCCTGTGCATTGAGTTCTTCGAGGTTGATGGGGCGCCAGTGGGAGGGAACAATGGACGCCGGCGCCGCTTCATGTTGGTTCGCGAAGGTCAGGGGCTGAAGTTTGAGGGTGTTTTCATTCATGGTTTTCTCCTTAGCGATGTTGGGCAGGGGAGGTCAGAGTGGCGGTATTCGGGGTGAGGGGATGCTGGTCGGAGTAGAGCTCGGGATGATCGGGAGTATGAGGGACAGTTGCTTTACCTGCGTTGAATCGGATATCAGCTACCGTCTTATCGTTGATAAGGTCAAGTTCTAGAATGTTCACGGTTTCAATCACGTACCCCAGCTGATCTTGTAGGTAAGTGCGCAAGATATTTTCATCGCTGATGGCGCGGTCGACCGTCACGGTTTGCGAGCGGAGGTTTGCCATGACTTGAGGCGAATCCACGGCAAGCATCGCTATCAGTAGCACTGCCATCAGCGCTATAGCCAGGCCTACAGGCTCAAGACCGATTCCCGCAAGCAGACCTAGGGCGAGTGCGGCGAAGAAGTAGGCTACCTCGCGCTGGTCCAGCTCGGTGGAACGGAGCCTGATAATCGAAAGCACACCGAAAAGCCCCATTCCCATGCCTGCGCTGGTGGCGTCGGCGTTGGCGAGCGCGACCGTCACGGCAAAGACGCCCACGTTAATCACCAGGTATGAAACCACCAGGTCGCGACGGCGATGGCGGCGAACGTACATGGCGCAGAGAGCGAGGATGGCGGCTAGGTCAAGTGCGGCGAATGCCAGAGTGAGGTACATTTTCAGGTCTTTCGAATCATGGGGAATTTGCGTTATTTATAGATTCGTACCTGTAGCTATGTTTAAGCTGTGCTGGATGTAGGGCTAACTTAAGCGTTTAAAATATGTTGTAAGGAGTCGACGTCGAGATACTAGAAAAGTTCATCAGGTACCGTTTCGAGGCGGTATCTCATTCATCTTTCTGGTATCTCGCAGACCTGGAGCTATCTCAACCCGTGCCGTTGCCCCCCTCTGTTCGAGTGAGGGCAGTACCCTAAGGATTAGCTGTTCTCCAGCGCTTGAAGGTTTTTCTGCCTATGATCGTTATTATTTCTATCGTTCTCGCTCTGGCGGTTATCGCCGTGGTTGCTTCCCTCGAAAACCGGGTTCGGGTTACCGCGCCTATCCTGCTCGTTTTGAGAGGTACCCCAGAGAAAGCATTGCTGTCGGAAGAACCCTCAGCCGCAAGATTTTGAGTCGGTGTCTGAACGCTCTCAGCAGCGTCTTTTCCGCAAGCAGGAAAACATGATTAAGCGTATTCGACGGGTAGGAACCACGGTTCGCTACGAGATGGAGCGCCCGCTGACGTGGCAGCACTCGGTTATTTTGGTGCGGGCAGGTATGCGCGGTGCGTTTACCCTGGCTACGGTGCACACCCTTCCCGAAGGAACTCCGCAGCGTTCCTTACTGATTTTTATCGCCTTTCTCGTGGCGCTTCTTTCGCTGGTTATTCAGGGCAGTACTCTCAGCGCAGTGGTGAGCTGAGTCAAGACTAAGGGTGAAGACCCTGAACTGGTGCAGAAAGAAGCTGCGGCTTTGCTGGATGCACGCGAAATTGGCTCATTCTCTTTCGAAGCCCATTCGCATGAGTTGGAGCGGCTCGATGCTTTCGAAATTAGCTACAACCTTTCGTCCCCTGACCGTTAAAAGTTCAGGGCTCAGAGTGTAGAAAAAGCCGTTCACCATTTTTCGGTGAACGGCTTTTTTGTTCGGAGCTAGATCAGTTGAGCTAGCCCTGCTGCTACTTCAGTGCGCCAGAGGTAATCTGCACGGGTGTCCGCGCGTCCGGGGCCACCATTCATGACGCCGATGGGTTTGCCCTGCTTCTGCGCGTCTAGCACGAGCTTGTACCCGCTCATCACCGCTACCGAACTACCCACAATGAGCAGGGATTTCGAGTCAGCTTTCATCTCTGCGACTGCAGCCTTGCGTTCGGCGGGCACGTTTTCGCCGAAATACACCACATCAGGTTTCAAGCGGGTGGAACCGCAGTTCTCGCACCCTGCCATTTTAAAATCGCGAATGAAGGTGTCTGAAAGTTCGACGTCGCCGTCGGGGTTAACCTGCAGCTCTTCACCTTCTAACCGCGCAAGGTAGCCGGGGTTGATGGCGTCGATGCGGGTGTCCATATGAGCGCGGTTTTCTAGGTGCCTGCACATCAGGCAAATCACCCGGTCAAGATCACCGTGGATCGCCACGATATTTTTTGACCCTGCCCGTTGGTGCAAACCATCCACGTTTTGAGTCACGAGACCGGCTAGCGCGCCTCGCTCTTCAAATTTAGCCAGTAGGTAGTGAGCTGCGTTAGGTTCGGCGCGGCGCATATGCCGCCAGCCCACGAACGAGCGTGCCCAGTAGCGCTGGCGAGCGCCGTCGTCGTATCTAAATTCCTGATAGGTCATGGGGCGGTGTTTCTTGAGCGAACCGTTGGGACCGCGGTAGTCGGGAATTCCCGAACCGGTCGATACTCCCGCACCGGTGAGTACCAACACTCCCCCGGCATCCAACATTGCCGCGATACCCTCACGAGCAAAAACTGGATCGTGAGGTGTCGCCGTTTCACTGACCACCCGCTCAATCGAGCGAATTGCCGAACGGTGCGCCATCGCAATATCGGGGCGGGCAATACTTTCCGCATCAGAAACATACGAAGACGCGCGGGAGGATGATTCAAAGTTCACCCCTCTATTATTACAAGTCATAGCAAGGCAAACATCAGCAGGCATAGAATAAAGGAATGTTAAAGATTGCAGTTGCTGGCGCCACCGGCGCTATGGGAAAAGTTATTGTTGAAAAAGCTGAAGCAGCAGGTCATGATGTCGTCAAGATTTGCCGCTCCGAAGGCGTAGATTTGCTCGCTGGCGAGGGCATTCTGGAGCAGCTCGACGGCGTTGACGCTGTGATTGATGCTTCTCAGGTGGGCGATCCTGCTTCTGACGATCCGATTACCCCTATCCTCGACGGCGCTAAAAACCTTATCGACGCCGCAGAAAAAGCTGGCGTTCACCGCCTCGTGATGCTCTCCATTAACGGCGTAGAAAAGCCCCAGCTCCAGGAATTCCCCTTCTACAAGGCACGCTTCGAGCAGGAACAGCTCGTTCAGAAGGCGGAGCTCGAATCTGTCGTGGTTCGCTCGGTGCAGTGGTTTGAGTTTGTGCTCAATCCCGCTGGCTCCGAAGTTTCCGATGATGAGGTGAAGGCACAGAACTGGGCTATCCAGCCAGCCCCTATGGGCGCCGTCGCAGATTTCTTGGTAGAAGCCGCGGAAGGTAAACACGGGGAAGGGCTCATCACCGTTGCAGGCGGCGAACGCCTCACCTTGCCTGAGCTGACCGAGCGCTATCTCGCAGCTACGAACGATTCCCGCAAGGTCACCACCGTGGACGCCGTCCTGCCGGCGCTTGCCGATGGATCTCTCTACGCACCGGTCGACGCCATCATCCTCGAACCCACCCTCGAACAATGGTTGAGGCAGCAGTAATCTGCTTGGATTGAGTAAAAAGCTGAGCCTAGCAGTGTTACGCGCCCCAGCTCATCTCGTGGTGGAGTGCAGGGATAAATGCGCAGGCGAGTTATAAGAGGAGGACGCCCCCCTCAGCTCCCTCGGACTAAAAGTTCCGTAAGAGCCGACCGGGCGGCGTCCTCCTCTTAATGTTTGAGCTCAAGCGTTTGTCCCTGACGAAGCCGCAACCTAGCTAGAGCGAAATATCACATAGCTCAGCCAAGCAACATTACTCAGCCGTCACCGTCAGCCCATCGATAGCAACATCGGGGTTCACATCTACCTTTACGGTATCGCCATCGTGGATGGCGCCGGAGAGGATTCCTCGTGCCAGACGGTCGCCCACTTCGGTTTGCACCAGACGGCGCAACGGACGAGCACCGAAGGCGGGGTCGTAGCCAGCAAGTCCGAGCCATTCGCTAGCGGCATCTGTAACGTTCAAATTGATGCGGCGGGCGCCCAGGCGCTGTGCCATCGCGTCAATCTGAATGTCCACAATCTTAGAGAGATCCTGAGCCGAAAGAGGATCGAACATGATGATGTTGTCCAAACGGTTGAGGAACTCGGGCTTGAACGAAGCGTTGACTACGTTCATAACCGCCTGCTTCTTGGCGTCTTCTTCCATGTTCTGATCAACCAGGAACTGTGATCCCAGGTTAGAGGTAAGAATCAGGATGACGTTGCGGAAGTCTACGGTACGCCCCTGACCGTCGGTAAGGCGGCCATCATCGAGTACCTGCAAGAGGATGTCAAAGACGTCCGGGTGAGCCTTTTCCACCTCATCCAACAGCACTACGGAGTAGGGACGACGGCGGACCGCTTCGGTGAGCTGACCGCCCTGATCGTAACCAACGTATCCGGGAGGGGCACCCACCAGACGTGAGACACTGTGCTTTTCAGCAAATTCGCTCATGTCGATACGAATCAGTGCCTTTTCATCGTCGAATTGGAATTCGGCGAGTGATTTGGCGAGTTCGGTTTTGCCGACGCCGGTTGGGCCAAGGAAGAGGAAGGAACCAATCGGACGGTCGGGGTCAGAAATGCCTGCGCGTGAACGACGCACGGCATCGGCTACGGCGGTGACCGCCTGCTTCTGTCCGATGAGTCGCTTGCCCAGCTCGTCTTCCATGTTCAGCAGTTTCTCCGATTCGCCCTGTAGCATCTTGCCGGCGGGAATGCCCGTCCAAGCGGAGATAACCTCGGCAATGTCATCGGCGGTTACTTCTTCAGAAACCATCGATTCTTTTTCGGTGTGCTCTTCTTCAGCTTGCTGCGCTGCATGCAGTTCGCCTTCAAGGGCAGGAATTTCACCGTAAAGAATTCGTGAGGCTTCACCGAGATTACCTTCGCGCTGAGCAACCTCTGCCTGAGAGCGCAGTTCATCAATTTTGTTCTTGATGTCGCCGACTCGGTTGAGTCCTGCTTTTTCGGCTTCCCAACGTGCGTTGAGAGAGTCGAGTTCTTCTCGTTTGTCTGCCATTTCAGCACGAAGGTGTTCCAGGCGCTCTACTGAGGCTGGGTCGGTTTCGTTCTGAAGTGCCAGTTCTTCCATGGTCAAGCGGTCTACCTGGCGCCGGAGCATGTCAATTTCTTCGGGTGCCGAGTCGATTTCCATGCGTAGGCGCGAAGCAGCTTCGTCGATGAGGTCGATTGCCTTATCGGGAAGTTGACGCGAGGGAATGTAGCGGTGGGACAGCGTTGCCGCAGCGACCAAAGCCGAGTCTGCAATGGCTACTTTGTGGTGCGCTTCGTAGCGTTCTTTGAGTCCACGCAGAATACCGATGGTGTCTTCCACACTGGGTTCACCCACGTAGACCTGCTGGAAACGGCGTTCTAGAGCGGCGTCTTTCTCAATATTTTCACGGTATTCGTTGAGGGTGGTAGCGCCAATCAAACGCAACTCACCGCGCGCCAGCATGGGCTTGAGCATGTTTCCGGCATCCATCGAACCTTCGGAAGCGCCAGCACCGACGACGGTATGAATCTCGTCAATGAAGGTAATAATTTGGCCTTCGGACTTCTTGATTTCATCCAAAACAGCTTTGAGGCGCTCTTCGAACTCACCGCGGTATTTTGCACCGGCAACCATTGAGCCAAGATCCAAAGAAATCAGGGTTTTGCCGCGCAAAGATTCAGGAACGTCGCCCGAAACCATGCGCTGAGCAAGACCTTCTACCACAGCGGTCTTACCTACACCTGGTTCACCGATAAGAACGGGGTTGTTCTTGGTACGGCGAGAAAGTACCTGCACGACGCGACGGATTTCTGAGTCACGACCAATCACAGGGTCTAGTTTGCCCTCGCGAGCAATCTTGGTGAGGTCGGTACCAAATTTTTCAAGCGCTTGGAAAGTGCCTTCGGGGTCTGGAGTGTCCACGGTGCGATCTCCTCTTACCTGCGGAATGGTCTGAGCGATGACGTCGGCGCTAGCGCCGTTATCCGCCAGAGCTTTCGCTGTAGCGTCGTCGTTTGATGCAAGCCCGAGCAAAATCATTTCGGTGGAGATGAAAGTATCCCCGAATTGCTCTGCTTTGGTTTGAGCGGTTTGAATTGCACGCAGTGCGTTGCGGCTGAATTGTGCTTGCGCTACCGATGAGCCACTGCTCTTGGGCAGCTTGGCGATTTCATTGGAGGCAGCAACGGAGACGGCGTCGATGTCCACTCCTGCAGCTTTGAGTACAGCTACAGCCACGCCGTCGCGCTGATCCATGAGCGCTTTGAGTAAGTGGGCAGGTTCGATGCTGGGGTTCCCGGCGGTTTGCGCGTTCATGTTCGCGCTACTAATGATTTCTTGTGATTTAGTGGTGAATTTTTGTTCCATGAAAGCCTTCCTTTCGAGTTGAAGTTTTCTCTGTTAGAGACTGAGAAATACGGAATTTAGGCCCAAACCCTGCGTTTCTATTTATCTATTAACTTGAGTCTACTCCACTCAACTTATTAAGGCAAGAGTTTTTCACAGGATAAATTACAATAAATTTCCTGAAAACGGTCACCCGGAACGGCGTACGCGCGGGATAAAGCGAGGGGTCCACCAGGCCATCCAAAAAGCGCCCAGCATGCCTATTCCGCCAATCACCATAAGCGCCAACGAAATCGATCCATGTGTCATAACGACTGCAGATAAAGCAGGTGCCAGTAGCGCGCCCGTCGAGGCAATCGCCTGCCATCGTCCGAAAAATGTAGAACGTCCCCTCTGCGGGGCTATATCCATTCCCATCGTTTTAATAATTCCCGATCCTACTCCGTTTCCTAGACCAATAGTCATCGAAAAAATGGCATACCAGGCAAGAGTCGCATTAAGAGGTAGGACCATCATGCTTAAGCCCATCGAAACTAATGCAGTCACGATAACAGGCATGCGCCCCCATTTATCCAGAACAATTCCTGCAGGCCAGAAAAGGATCAGTTCCATAGCAGAAGCTAGCCCCAGTACCAAGACAAGGGTGGAATCAGCTAAATCAATCCCCGTTTTCCCCCAGAGTTGAACGAGGGTGCTCTGGGAGGTTCTAAGCATTGCAAGTACCATGATGCCCGCCCCTAAAAATATAAAGGGTTTCCACACACTGGTAGGTGCTATCTCATTGTCGAGCGTCTGACCAGTAGCTTTTACATCTTGCACTTCAACTTTGTTCGCAAGCGGAGATAAACGCACCAAAATACCTGAAGCCAATAAGATAATGACACCAGCAATGGGCAATAACCACTCGGGGGAAAAGAAAAGAAGAAAAGGCGCTGCAAACAGGGGTCCAAATACTCTGCCAATACGCTGGCACGCTCCATAGAGGTTAGTTGCCCTACCCCGCAAGTCCGCCGGAGCAAGGTCGGATACCATCCCTTGGCGGGCAATTGCCCAGACCGCATCAACCACGTCGAAAAAGACGAGCGCTCCCAGAAAGATCCAAAGAGCATGCTCGTTACTCCAATAGATAAATCCGCAGGCGATTGAAAGAATTGCAGCACCAGAGATACTGACCCCAGCAACCGCACGTTTTTCACCGAATCGCTGGACGATGAATCCAGCAACCAGCGAGGAAAGAATAGCGATGGCTCCCAAAACGGTAATGAGAGTGGCAACGCCAGCTTCATTTAATCCGAGCTTAAGAGCCAGTAGAACCTGAACTGCCACCACAATAGAGCCACCTGCCGCATACACCAGCGTGGGCAGATAAATCGGAATAATAAGCGGCTTCAACCGGGCAAGCACAGATTCATTGTGACTCATAGACGCAAGCTCCCCGTTTATTCCATCTCATCCAAAAATTCATACTCGCTGTATTGCCGGGCAATGAGCTCTTCGTCTTCTTCACTCACTCCTGCTGCACGTTTACGCGAGCGCCTGTTCTCACCCCACGCCACAAAAAATACAGAGAATGCTGCCACGAACGTCAAAATTCCTGAAGTATTGCCAAACCCTGCCGAGAGTCCAATAAAGTCTTCACCCAAAATTTTCGACGCCGCAGAAACGGTCTTACCATCCACCACGTCTGGGCAGAGCATTCCAAAAATGAAAGCAATTGCCCAGGTCACCAGTTGCAGAACCGCTAACGTCGACGTCGTCCCCGCCGATCCTTCGTACCGCTTGGCGTCGTGCCACATCCACCATGCAGCAACCCCCAAGATAGCCAAAAGCGCCGGACCAAAGCTGATGGCAAAAATACCCACCAGCGAACCGCCGGCGCCAAACAAAGCTCGTCCGGCAGTAATCCACAGGGCGCACAGCAAGGCGCCGGGTACTGCGGCCCAGAGCATCAGGCGCTGAAAAGCGGACGATGGACGGTGCAAAATCTGTTCAGATGACTGGTTATCCACACTGTAATAGTAGGTCATTGCCCCCTAAAGATTCAGTTCAGGATAGGCTGGAATTATGAGTAAAAATGAGAGCACATCGAACTACCCTGCAGCTATTCTCTTTGACCACGACGGCACCCTAGTGGACACCGAACCCCTCTGGGAAGCAGCCAAGCAGCGCATTGCAGCTGAGCACAATGCCACGTGGACTTCTGAAGACACCCTGGCGGTGTTGGGTTATTCGATTCGCAAGACTCTTGAACAGCTCCAAAAGGTAGGAGTGGATTTGCCCCTGCCTGAGATTGAGAAGAAACTCATCACCTACATGATGGAGGAATTTTCACGAAGCTCTTACGATTTCCTCCCTGGCATTCGCCCGCTACTCGATGAGATTCATCAGGCAGGAATTCCCATGGGTATTGTCACCAACGCGACGACGGCGGTTGCCCAGCGCACGTCCGAACTCGCGCCCGGTTATTTCACCGCTTTGATTGGCGACCAACAAACGACTCACCCGAAACCTAACCCCGAACCATACTTATTGGGAGCCAAGAAGCTCGGCGTTGATCCAACCCAGTGTGTAGCTGTTGAGGATTCCCCCTCCGGCGTGCAAAGCGCACTAGCAGCAGGAATGAAGGTCATTGTGGTTCCCGGTGAAGTGCCCGTACCGGAAGATTTAGGGCATGCTCGAATGCAACATGAAGAGCTCACACTAGCCAAAATCCTTAATATGAATAATTCAAAATAATCTTGACTTTGGGGATGCGCTTACTAAAATGGTAAGTGAACGCAGGTTCCAAGATATTACTGCGTATGTGTAATAATTCCCGAGCTCAGAAAAGGATTGAACATGCCTGCAACCAATGCACCTTATACCGTTCCTGGACTTACTGAAGCGACCGGTCATCAAGTAGGTGAACTGCTTCAAATGCGCCTGCACGCGCTCAATGACCTTCAGCTCACCCTGAAGCATGCTCATTGGAACGTCGTCGGCCCCTCTTTCATCGGTGTACACGAAATGCTTGACCCTCAGATTGAGCTAGTCCGCGGCTTTGCCGATGAAGTCGCAGAACGCATGGCAACCCTGGGTGTATCCCCGGTGGGCACTCCCGGCGATTTAGTAGCTAAACGCTCCTGGGAAGACTACTCGGTAGGCCGCGCAGACACCACCGTACATCTAGAAGCTATCAACAAGGTTTACGACGGCGTCATTGAGGATCACCGCGCCGCTATTGCAAAAGCGGGAGAACTCGACCCCGTAACCGAGGATTTGCTCATTGGACAGACTGCCGAGCTTGAAAAGTTCCAGTGGTTTGTACGTGCGCATCTTGAAAATTCAAAGGGTGACATCAAGTAAGCGTCGTCGCTTATACCCATCCTATTTTCTCAATCTGCCCCGATTTCCCGGGGCAGATTATTTTTTGTCCCCTAAACCACCTAATAAAACCTCGATTTGGGGTAACCTGAATCGGTACCCATCAGCTTCGACTCCCCCGAAAGCCCTCCCCCCCTTGAAAATTTCACATCGCACTCCCAAAATCGTATTCGCATCGTCTCTTACTGTCCTGCTGACTTTAGGATTAACCTCCCCTGCAATAGCGGCCCCCAAAGGCGCGGACACTTCCGCACCTCACTCTCAAGGTGACCCCTCGCTTACCGCAGGCACTCACGCAGAAGCCAGCGTGAAAAACGCTCCCACCGTTGAAGAAGATACCGATCAGGTGGTCGTTAAATTCAAAGAGGGCACCGCCGAAGACACCAAAGCGAAAGTTCTAGAGTCCACCGCAAAGAAATCGGCACTGGATGACTCCACCACCGAAGTAGTAAGCCAGACCGTCGCTTCAGCCGACGTCGTGAAATCTACTGCGGAGCTCTCCCCCAGCGAGCAAACAGAGGTAGTCAAGACCCTGAACGCCAATCCCAGTGTGGAATACGCTGAGGCAGATTTGCGCGTCAAGAACACTGATGCCGGATATGCTCCTGTCACTCCCACTGACCCCCTGTGGTATCTGCAGTGGAACATGCGCGCCATTAACGCTCCTCAAGCTTGGGAAACTAACGTGGGCGACGGCGTGGTCATCGGCGTCGCCGACGAAGGATATTCCACACACCCCGAGTTGGACGCCCGCACACTACCCGGTTATGACTTCACCAGCTCAGAGTTTTCTCGCGACGGAAACGGATGGGACTCTAACCCGCAAGATCAGGGTGACTGGTCAGACGGTCGAAACTCGATGTGGCACGGCATGCACGTGGCTGGCATCGCCGCTGGATCAGCCTACAATCGCCTGGGCGTAGCAGGCGTTGCACCGCGCGCATCTGTTCAGCATGCCCGTATTTTGGGTGCTGGTGGTGATAGCTACGTATCAGATATGGCAGCCGGTGTCGCATGGTCAGCGGGTATTTACGTTCCCGGTGCACCACTCAATCCCACACCCGCCGACGTCGTGAATATTTCTGCGGCTTTCCCTGCCAATACCTGCCCCAAGGTGTTTGAAGACGCCATTTGGGCAGCTCATGAACGCAACGTTCCCGTGGTGGTGGCAGCCGGTAATAACGGGGACGACGCCGGGAAGTACGCCCCCGCCAACTGCTGGGGTGCAATCGTTGTAGGCGCTACCGCAGGTAACGGCTGGCAAGCCATGACTGGTTACTCCAATTGGGGCTGGCCCCTTGATATTTTGGCACCTGGCGGTGCATCGGGTACTGATGTATGGTCCACTATCACCGACGGCACTCAGGGACCGGGCAATCCAAGCTACGGTCCGCTCAACGGCACCTCTATGGCGGCACCTCACGTTGCAGGCGTCATTGCTTTGATGAAGGAGCGCAATCCTGACCTTCCGGTCGAAACTATCCGTTCCATTTTGCAAGGGACTGGGAGCTACGTGGGTGACTATAAATTTGTCAACGCTGAACGAGCTGTTCAGGCAGTTACTCCCACGCACGTCACGCTTCCTTTTAGCGACGTCGCCGCGAACCATCCTTTCCGCAAAGAAATTAGCTGGGCTCGCAACATGGGTGTAACTACCGGCTGGGCTGATGGAACCTATCGCGCAGAGGAAGGTATTTCTCGTGCGGCTATGGCAGCTTATCTCTATCGTCTAGCGGGCTCACCCACCTATGCGCCTCCGGTTCGCTCACCGTTCAAAGATATTCGTCCCGGTGATCCTTTCTACAAAGAAGTCTCTTGGCTAGCCAGCAAGGGAATTACAACAGGATGGAGCGACGGCACCTTCCGACCCAATGACTCTATTTCACGTGAGGCTATGGCAGCTTTCCTCTACCGTATGGCTGGATCCCCTGCCTATACACCGAGTGCGCGCAGCCCCTTCACCGATTACCCTCGCGGCAGTAGCTTCTATAAAGAAGTATCTTGGCTAGCCAAAGAAGAAATAACCACGGGTTGGAGCGACGGCACATACCGACCGCTGGAACCTATTTCACGTGGCGCTATGGCGGCTTTTGTCTACCGCTTCGCTCAAGCTAACTAACTTATGTTGGCAGCTGAAGACCGGCTTTGAATCCCTGTTGGGTTTCCAAGCCGGTCTTTTTTAGGTTTCATTTGAGTCACATTGGGTTCCAGTGAGAGGTTATTTTTCGCTATGCTTATGCCAGCGAAGGGGAGTAGTTCCCACAGGTTAGATGTGATTCGTTGTGGATCTCCTCTAATCTAAGCGGTTTATCGACATACTGGTTGCAGAGAATGCGCCCGGTAAACCACCTGTAGTTTCTGGCTCTCAGAATTCAGGCGAACGAGACCTTCGGCCCGAAATATATACCGTGATGTCCTTAAATCATCGCGCTATATTGCAAGCAACGGCCGAAGTCTCATTTTTAGATGATTTCGGTCTGACCCTAAGGCTCATCATGGACCGAAACGAACTTTCAGCCTCAGTTACTGCCTCCAGCAGACACGTTGGCTCCCCTGACCCCACATCCCAACAGATTCGCCGCTGGCGCCGCTATTTGGCAGAGGAAATCTCCGAAGCGCGCATTTATTCGGCTCTTGCCGAGCGTTCGACGGGTCGAGACGCCGAAATTTTACGCGAAGTCGCACAGGCAGAAGAACGGCACCAACAGCATTGGCGCAACCTATTGGGTGCACACGCTACGCCGGAACCGACGCCGTCGGTCTCTGCACGCACTCTGGAATTCTTGGCTAAGCATTTTGGTTCGGTCTTTGTGCTGGCTTTAGCGCAGCGTGCCGAGGGGCGTTCCCCTTACGCCGAAGACCCCGATGCCACCGATGCTATGGCAGCCGATGAAGCTATCCACGAAGAAATTATTCGCGCGCTTTCTACTTCTGGCCGCGAAAAGCTTTCGGGAAATTTTCGTGCTGCAGTATTTGGTGCCAATGATGGCTTGGTTTCAAACGTCGCGCTGATTATGGGTATTGGGGCATCCGGTGCGAGTTCTCAGATGATTTTGCTTTCTGGTATCGCAGGTTTGCTGGCGGGCGCGCTCTCTATGGCCGCCGGAGAGTTTGTGTCGGTAAGGTCTCAACGCGAACTCTTGGATGCATCCTCCCCCACCCAGGTGACTCTGGACGTCGCCCATCAGCTCGACATTGATCAAAACGAGCTGGAACTCATTTACAAGGCTCGCGGTATGAGTGAAGAAGCGGCACATCATCGGGCGCTAGAACGCTTCGGTCACTTGGATTGTGACTGCGACCCTTCGCTTTCTTTCAAGGATCCAGCAGAGGACCCCGACGACGAACGCAACAACGCCGCGTTGGGTACCGATATTGGCGCGGCGGCGGCGTCCTTCTGCTTCTTTGCAACCGGCGCACTGATTCCGATTTTGCCCTATATCTTTGGTGCCTCAGGCTTGTTGGGTGTAGTGCTATCGCTGGTGTTGGTGTCTATCGCTCTAGGCTTTACCGGTGGTGTGGTGGGCTTGCTATCGGGCGCATCGCCGCTGAAGCGCGGACTGCGCCAAATTGCCATTGGTCTCGGAGCGGCGTTGGTGACCTACGCATTGGGGCTACTCTTTAATACAACTATTGGCTAGCTAACATCAAGTTTCACCGGTAAGATTCACTTTATTTTGCCTGCGGGAGATTCCAGACTCTAGTGCTCTGCTGATTTCCTGTAAATAGAGATTTCGCAGTCTTAGCCTTCTATGATATAGGGCGGGGATTAGAACTTAAGTTCTAATCCCCGCCTTGATCTTTTATTCGGTGCTTAGTAAACCAGTGCTAAGAAGAGAAACTTCTGTGTAGCATTCTGGTATCCGCAGACTTAGCTGGATTGCCTCTGAGCTCAAACCGCAGGAAGAAATAAACGAGCTTTCCACCTTCCGAGATAACTATTTTTGTTCCGCCGCGGGGTAATCGATGTAACCGTGAGGACCGGGTGTATAAAAAGTATCGGAATCAATTGAATTCAACGCTAGATTATTCTTCCACCGATAGGACAAATCAGGATTAGCAATTATCTCACGGCCCACCGCCACCGCATCAGCCAAGTCATCCTCCACGATATGACGAGCCTCTTCCAACTCTGTCACCACGCCAAAACCGGTATTGAGGATTGTGAAGCCACCAAAGGATTCTCGCAAATAAGCAACCAAGTCGCTTTCTGCATCATGATACAAAATAGAGAGATAAGCGATATTCAGGTCAGCAATACCGTCCAACAATGCTTTATAAGTAGCACGAACATCATCCTCATCTTCTTCCAGGCAACCTTGGATATTATGCATGGGCGAAATGCGTAGACCGAGACGATCAGCTCCAATTTCATCTGCGATAGAGCGAATCACCTCAATGGCTAAACGAGCGCGATTCTCAGGGCTACCACCATACTCATCTGTACGGTCGTTAGAACTAGGGGCGAGGAACTGATGAAGAAGATAACCGTTAGCACCGTGCACTTCTACACCATCCATACCTGCGTCAATGGCTCGCCGAGCGCCTTCAGTAAATTTCTGGATAACCCTTTCAATACCCTCGGCATCGAGAGCAACGGGAGTGGGCACCTCTTCTCGGGACTCTCCATCACCGTGCAAAGTGACCCCGGGGGCAATGGCGCTCGATGACTCTCCTTGGTCAAATCCATTGATAGAAGGTAGAGTAAGGCGGCCTCCATGCATAATTTGCATCACAATGTTGCTACCCTGTTCATGAACAGCCTGAGCAACCTTACGCCAGCCTTCTTGTTGTTCGGCGGTGGCGATCCCCGGCTGACCTAAAAATGCGCGGTTGATGTCTTCGAAGAATGTACCTTCAGTGACAATCAGACCGTTATTCGCGCGTTGCTTGTAGTATTCCACGTGCATATCGCTAGGAACGCCGTCTTGACCAGCACGGGAACGGGTCAAGGGTGCCATAGTGATGCGGTTGTTCAGTTCAAGGGCGCCGGCGGTGGCGGGTTCAAAAAGGGTCGGCATTTTTGTCTTTCAGTTGATGTGTTTTCTGGCTGAAAGTACAACAGAGAGCACTTGGGTAATATTCCCCTCTCATTAAAGCGCGTGCCTATTTAAGAGTGCTTAAGGTACATCAAGCTTCCTAGTAACAAGGAAAAGGGAGGGAATTGGTCACCACCAATTCCCTCCCTCCCTCTTCATCCTTTTCTCAGAATAGAATTACCGAGCGGCAGGAATACTACCGTGAGGGTCGATAACGTACTTCAATGATGACCCCTTATCGAAGTCCGCGTATGCCTGAGGTGCCTCATCCAGGCTGATGACCTTGATGTTGAGCATATCTGAAAGATAAGGCATGCGATCCCACAGAATCGACATCATCAATTCGTGGTTGTAGTGCATAATGGGCGCCTGACCACCGGCGATACGAGGCGATTTAATCCAAGCATCACCGAAATTGAGAGAGTAAACACCCTCACGCTCTGCAGGAACAGGAGAGATGGGATTAGCACCGTAAACACCGATGATGCCGGTTGCTCCGCCGGGACGGGTTGCATCCAGAACCTGGTTGATAGCGTAAGACGATTTCGTCTCCTCAGCCTCTTGACCCAGGCCGTGTGCTTCGTTGCCTACATAGTCAACTGCACAGTCAACATAGGGGGTGCCGAGGATAGCTTCAATTCCATCATTGATTGAGTCGATCTCGGAAAGGTTGATGGTTTCACAACCGTTACGGCGAACCAATTCCAGACGATCCTCATAGTAATCGCCCACGATGATGCAGGATGCGCCCATGAGGCGAGCAGCAGCGGCACCGCAACGCCCAACCGGACCCGCACCTGCAATATAGACGGTAGAACCAGGCTTAACACCGGCTTCGACCAGACCATGGTAAGCAGTGGGCAAAATATCTGACAGCACTGCAAGGTCTAGGATTTTCTCCATTGCCTGATCTTTGTCAGGAAAACGAAGAAGCTGGAAGTCGGCGTAAGGCACAAACATGTATTCTGCCTGACCACCTGCGAAGCCACCGAGATTGAAGCCATATGCGGCACACGAAACCTCGGGGTTAGTAGTCTCGCACACCTCAGTGCGTCCGTTGCGACAGTTACGGCAACGACCACAGGCTACGTTAAAAGGTACAGAAACGATGTCACCTGGCTTGAGGAACTCAACATCTGACCCGATTTCTACAACTTCACCAGTCATTTCGTGCCCCATGACCATGCCTTCGGGCACGGGGAATGAGCCACGGTAGATATGCAAATCGCTACCACAGATGTTCGTGGCAATAAGCTTTACGATAACGCCATGGGGTGCTTTTTTACCGTTAGGCATCTCAAGCTTGGGGAAATCAAGAGTATCCACACGCATATCTTTGACGCCGTGAAATACTACTGCACGATTTTTATCAGCCACGTTCTTCCTCACTACTTTCTTCTTTGGGAAAGCTATTGGGTATAGAAGCTAAGCTCTGGATGAGAATAACCGCTCGGGAAAGCGGATGTTTCACCAATCCCCGAGGGATTCTTAGCTGCCAAGCAAGCTTAGCATAGGGGTGGCGGACGGAAATCATAACCTACTCGTTAGAAGAGAATAAAGAATCGTCGTCATACATTCACGAAATAGACAGTAAAGTTGCAAACGGCAGGAGATTACAAAGATTTTGAGGCTACCTGCACCTTACACAGAAGCGATTGGTCAGATTTATCTATGAGCTACTTACATGAACGCATCACAGACAAGGAAACTCACATTCAACCAGATGTTCGAGTAATGGGAGCACGCCAGAACAACCTGCAAAACGTTGATCTTTCTGTGCCCCGCGATTCTCTCGTCGTCTTCACCGGTGTTTCAGGATCGGGGAAATCCTCTCTTGCCTTTGGAACCCTCTATGCAGAATCACAGCGGCGTTATCTCGAGTCGGTGGCTCCTTATGCCCGTCGTCTTATCGATCAAGCCGGAGTGCCCGAGGTTGATTCCATTACAGGGATGCCTCCCGCTGTTGCCTTGCAACAACAGCGAGGCGGACAAAATTCACGATCAACCGTTGGCAGTATCACCACCATCTCAAGTCTGGTTCGTATGTTGTATTCACGCGCCGGTCAGTATCCTGAGCACCAGAACATGCTCTACGCCGAGGATTTCTCCGCCAATACACCCCAAGGTGCATGCCCGGAATGCCATGGGATTGGCAGGGTGTATGAAGTGGAAGAAAATCAGATGGTACCCGATCCCACCAAGACCATCCGTGAGCGCGCGATAGCTTCTTGGCCTACCGCCTGGCACGGTCATCAGCTTCGAGATGTCTTAGTGGCTCTGGGCTACGACGTGGATGTGCCCTGGAAAGATCTTCCGAAAAAAGACCGCGACTGGATTCTTTACACTGAAGAAACACCGCACGTACCGGTCTACTCTCGAATGACGCTTGCCGAAGCTCAAGCAGCCAAAAAAGCAGGTGCTGAACCCTCTTACAGCGGCACCTATGTGGGCGCAAAACGCTATGTGCTTGATACTTTTGCCAACACTAAGAGTGCCTCCATGAAACGTAAGGTAGCACAGTTTCTCACTTCCATCCCCTGCCCAGCCTGCCACGGCAAACGGATTAAGCCGGAGGCGCTTTCGGTAACTTTTGCAGGAGTAGATATTGCTGATTTCTCTCAGCTACCTCTGCACGAGTTAGTCAACTTATTGGAAGAAGAAGTTGAACATGCTTCTAAGAAACTTGCCGCTACTGCTCGTCTAGGAGCAGGACTCGTTGAGCGCTTACGCCCCATCATAGACCTTGGGCTAGGCTACCTTTCGCTCGATCGAATGACCCCCACTCTTTCCGGTGGTGAATTACAGCGTTTGCGCCTAGCTACTCAGTTATCATCTGAACTTTTTGGGGTGGTCTATGTACTAGATGAGCCTTCTGCAGGTCTGCATCCTCAAGATATTCAGGCGCTTCTCGGTGTGCTTGATGGTCTCAAAGCGCGGGGAAACAGCCTTTTTGTTGTGGAGCATTCTATTGAAGTAATGCAACATGCTGACTGGATTGTAGACGTGGGACCAGGAGCAGGTGAACGGGGCGGCAGGGTTCTCTACAGTGGCCAGGTAGAGGGCTTGGCTCATGTCGCGGATTCTGCCACCCGAGGCTATCTTTTTGGTGGCGCTGGGCTGCCAAAACATACTCCTCGAAAGCCCAGTCAGTGGATGAAACTTTCGAGAGTTACCCGAAATAACCTCCATAATGTGGATATAGAGATCCCCCTCGGGGTTCTTACTGCGGTCACCGGCGTCTCAGGTTCCGGTAAGTCCACTTTGGTGAGCCAGGCTTTGCCTCAACTAGTAGGAAACCGTCTGGGTAAGAATATGACAGGAAATGAACCCCCCTTAGAGGCAGATGATCTCTTAAGCGCCGAGCAGACTGCCGCAGTCAGCGGAAACATTGAGGGAGATTTCAGCGGTATCCGCCGCGTTGTTGCAATCGATCAGAAGCCTATTGGACGAACCCCTCGCTCCAATATTGCCACCTACACCGGACTTTTCGATCATGTGCGACGTCGTTTTGCGGAAACCGTAGAAGCCAAGCGTCGCCGCTATAAACCGGGCAGATTCTCGTTCAACGTCGCTGGCGGCAGATGCCCCACATGCGAGGGAGAAGGATCCGTGATGGTTGAGCTGCTTTTCTTGCCATCGGTCTATACAAAATGCCCTGATTGCCACGGCACTCGTTATCAGTCGAGCACTTTGGAAATTTTGTGGCGAGGTAAGAACGTGTCAGAAGTTTTGGAGTTGAGTGTGGACGAAGCCTTGGACTTTTTCGAGGGAGAGTTCGATATTATGCGTTCATTGACTGCGCTGAGTGATGTTGGATTGGGTTATCTGCGTTTGGGGCAGCCTGCTACAGAGTTATCTGGTGGTGAGGCTCAACGAGTCAAACTTGCCTCTGAATTGCAGAGGTCTCAACGGGGCGACACTCTCTATGTACTGGATGAGCCCACTACAGGTTTACATTGCTCTGATGCAGACCGCTTGATGTCTCATCTTCAGACCTTAGTGGATTCCGGTAACACGGTAGTGATGGTTGAGCTTGATATGCGAATTATTGCAGCGGCAGATTATGTGATAGACATGGGCCCTGGCGCAGGAGATGACGGGGGTCAGGTTGTTGCCGCTGGCACCCCATCGCAGGTGGCGACTTCAGCAAAAAGTGTTTCCGCACCATTTTTAGCGGCGGCCTTGAAGTAAGAATATATTCATGATTTGGAAGACTTGTTTATAATCCTTCTACATTGAGTACCGTATTGAACTTTATGGGCTACCTTGTCTCCTCCTCCGGCTCATCTGACGGTCTTATAGGGGGGGAGGCGGTTAGCATCTTTTGATCGCGCTAGACCGATTCGGTAACTTCGAAAGTATTTTGTAGATTTTCATCTCTCCACTACAGTTAGAATAGTAAGTTTTCTTAGTATCACTAGATTCAAGGAGCAATCATGGCTGACCTCAGCAATAAAAAAGTTCTTATTCTCGCTAGCCAGGGCGTAGAGCAGATTGAACTCACCTCACCCCGTGATGCACTCAAGGACGCCGGCGCGCAGGTTTCACTAGCAGCCCCTGAAGGTAAGGAATTTCAGGGCATGAATGGCGACTGGGAGAAAGCGGATACTTTTACCCCTGACCTCGCATTGGCAGATGTCAACGTTGAAGATTTCGATGCGCTTGTTCTCGCCGGCGGTACCCTCAACGCCGATGCAATGCGTATCAACCCTGAGGCTCGCTCCATTACCGTTCAGTTCTTTGAGGCAGAGAAGCCCGTTGCGGCAATCTGCCATGCACCCTGGTTGCTCATCGATTCCAAGAAGGTTGAAGGCAAAAAGCTGACCTCCTACACCTCGGTGAAGCTAGACCTTCAAAACGCTGGTGCCGAATGGGTTGATGAAGAGGTTGTGGAAGATGGCAATCTCATTACCAGCCGTAACCCCGGTGATCTTGAGGCTTTCAATAAGGCAATTATCGCTAAGTTAAGCTAATTCCTGAATGATAAGCCTGAACTTTCCTTGTTGATATCGCTTCTACGGTAGCGAGGAGAGTAACGTCAAGCCCCGAGCGCACTGATACATGTGCCTCGGGGCTTGACTTATTCACCTGACGCGTAGCGCGATTGAACTCGATAACGGAGTAGTTCGGCAGGCTTGGGAAAGAAAAAACCGTCTCTTCAAAGATCGACGGGTGCCGGGCAATCTGTATGCAAAACCCGCCAGGTTTTATTCTGGGCAATGTTCCGCTGAACCACCGAACGCAAATCCGACGATTATCCTATTTCACCGCAACTCTCATCTTCGCTGAGGCCTTCCGTTTTAGTCGGAGTCAGTAGCCTCAACCCGTTGTATGCTTTCTCTGCCAGCCCCAGCTGGGAGGGCGATTTTGAGGGCTTCAATCAAAACGAATAAGCCTCATATTTTTGAATTTAATGAACAATAATTCATTCAAATGTAGATTTAATAATTTTTATTACTTAGACTGTCGGAGTAAGCTAACAGATTCTACCCGCACTCGCAGGTAACTTCCTTCAGCATCCCTCATCCCCCTCCCCGAAGAATAGGAATACTTATGTCCCCCTCCCTTACTCGTCGCCAGGTTGCCAAAGGCGCTGTCTGGGCAACTCCCGTTGTTGTTACTACCGCTGCGGTTCCTGCCTATGCGGCTTCTAAGGACATCTGTGCCTTGGATGCAGGAGCGTCGCTTGCCACGGGCTTTGACTATGGCGAGGAAATTGTCGATGCAAACACTAACCGCACCACTGAGTACTTCACTCTTGATGCAGGCGGCATGGACGTTTATGGTCTTGATGCGGATGAAACCGTCACTTCCCTTTCAGTCACTCTTAGCGTTGAAAATGCTAACTCCACCCGCACTGCAGGAAATAATCAAGGTTTTGATGATCCTACACAAAATACAGTAAATGTTGACGATTCTGGTTTGGGACCGGGTTGGACCCAGACAAGTGCAGCTCGCGCCCGCACCACTACCATCAATCTAGAAGGTGGAGGAACAACCACTCGCAATATGTGGTCTGTAACTTTTACCAATAATCCACTCTCTAGCGGTTCATATTCAACTGATGCTAACGGTTGCAAGACATTTGTTTCTAGCGATATCGTTACCCGAACTGCAGGATACGCGCTCCAATACCCTAATATGGTGGCATACTCTGGAGACCCAGGAAATATCATCGTTACCCAAGTAATTACTTATACAGCGACAACCTCAAAGGGTAATACCATTGTTTACCAAGAATACATTCTCAATAATGATTCTATTAATGGAGTTGTCAAAAATATTAGTTAAAGATGAAGGCAACTTCTGAAAGCGAAGGAAATTCCTGTTAGACCATATCTCGCGTTCTGAGCGAACAGAGTAACCTAAGCTTTGGAACTTTATGGATTGCATCCCCTATGCACATCATCTAAGCCGTCTACTGACTTTTATATTGAGATGCACGAGAGCCCTATTAAAGAAATCTCGTGCATCTTCATATTTTAAGATTAAAACCATTTATAGTTATAGAAAAATCCTGGAGACAATCATTTCCTCCAGGATTTTATACAACTTTCAAGAAATAATATTACTAAATCATACGCTACATTACTGCGGGGCGGAGAGACGTATCATAAGTTACGTCGCGGTAGGCAGTAAAGCCATCAGCAGTTGTAATAGTAGCCCCAACAGTAGTGAAGCTATCCACCGGAAGGTTAGACTCGCAGTAACCAAAGCCAGTAGCACTTGCAGTGAAGAAAGCTCCGGGCTCTCCGTCTAGGGCACCATCATCAAGCTGAGTCTGAGTGGTGAGCGTGCCGTTATATCTAAACACATAAGCTTCGAGACCAGCAGTGCTTACAGTTGTCCCATCGTTTCGTGTGATGGTGGGGGTATCTGGGTTAAAAGCGCCTGCATAGGTGAAGTTACCGGAGGTAACGTCAAACGAATCAACGAGGTTAGCAGGTAGGTAGATAACAACCTCATAGTTGGTAATATCTACGCTCTGAGTTTCACCCTGTCCATCTGGATAGATAACAGCAATACCGGAAGCCTGACCGGGAGCAGCCTGGGTATTAGTAACATCAAGACTAGACATACACCCAGAACCGTCCAACCTATAACCGCCCGAGGAGCTACTGGAAATTCCGTAGATTGAAGTAGAAGCTGCATAAGCTGGAATTGTAGCAGTAGCAGCTACAACAGGCGCTGCCCACAGAGCGCCACGAGCGACTGCGCGACGAGAAATTGCTTGTGACATATTTTTTTCCTTTTTAGAGGGCTGGGAACCCTCACAGACTGGAGGAGATAGTTTCAAGCCCCAGAAGATTAAGGCATGAAGTGCCTTAAAATATACCCACCGCCAACTGTTTGTCCACAGAAATGGGTTATCTGTAGATTATTTTATCGCAGAATATAGATTGACTTATACCACTTTAGAAACGTAATAAAAGGCTGCCCCTACCGCCTAATTTCTTACCCTTCTTTAATTTTCTCGATATAGGCATCTGGGTCGAAAGGCACATAATCCTCGCTGGGAGCTTTGCGGCTGTCGCGCTCGTCCAGCTTCTTACCCAAGATTCGATCTACCACGAGGGCAATAGCACCGTCGCCCGTAACGTTCGTAGCAGTACCAAAGGAATCGAGTGCAATATAGGTGGCGATCATCAACGCCACCTGTTGCTCGCTAAACCCAAGCATGGACTGCAAAATGCCCACCGCTGCCATAATGCCGCCACCAGGTACACCAGGAGCTGCAACCATCACTACGCCGAGCATAAAGATAAAACCAATCCACTGCCCCGTCGTCAACCCAATATTCTGGGTAAAAGCAATCGCCATTGCAAAAGCAGTAATCTTTGAAGTCGACCCCGCCAAATGGATAGTTGCACATAGAGGAATAACGAAGTTAGCGATGGGATGGCGCACCCCATTCTTCAAAGTTTGACGCAAGGTAACCGGAATAGTTGCCGCTGAAGACGACGTTCCTAACGCCGTCAGGTAAGCATCCTTCATGTTCCACAGCGCTTTCACTGGGTTGACCTTCGCAACCGCACCTGCAACACCAAACTGGGTACCCAAAATAACAACTTCAAGAATAAGAAGAACCACTACTACCGTAAGCAAGGTGGAAATCACCTGAGCTGCTTCACCAGATTGCGTAAGGTTCAAGAAGATACCAAAGATATGAAGAGGTAACAGCGGAATAACTACCCGCGAAATCAGCGCTGTAATAATTTCTCTGAACTCTAAGAAACCACGGCGTAATACGCCACGAGGCATAATGGACAGACCAATCCCTATGACAAAAGAGAGCACAAGCGCTGTCATCACTTCAAAAGGGGCGGCGATTTCGATGGTGAAGTATCCAGAAGCTGCAGCCAACGATTCTTCAGAAGCCTTCACATCTGAGAAAGTTCCCGGATTCAATAAACTCGGAAAAAGCCATGCGCATACAATGTAGGTGAGTACACCGGAAAAAATGGTCGAAGCATAAGCTATAGCGGCGGTGAGGCCCAACCATTTTCCTGCCCCTCGACCCAAATCGCCAATTGCAGGGATAACCAGGCCAACGATAATCAGCGGAACCGCGAAGTTAAGAAACTGCGAAAAGATATCGTTATACGTGTAAAAAACACGCGAAAGTCCAGTGGGGAAAAACTGCCCACACACCAAACCCAAGATAATTGCCACAATAATCCATGGCAAAATCCCATACTTCTTGAGAGCACTCATAAAAAAATCAATCGTTCGAGAACATGTAATTATCAAATCTTGTCACACTCCCGGCGGTGCTAAGAACTTAGGGGTGGGCATGTTCAAATACTGGTTCGGCCAAAGCCTTGCGCATAAAGAAAATCCCCGGGCTCATTCTTAGAGAACGAGCCCGGGGATTTTCTAAAATCTAAACTGATTTAGAGGCTACTTGCCTGCCATCAGTTCGCGCATGAGCTGAGCAGCCTCAGAAGGAGTTTTACCAACCTTCACGCCTGCAGCTTCAAGAGCTTCTTTCTTAGCCTGTGCGGTACCGGAAGAACCGGAAACAATCGCACCAGCGTGGCCCATGGTCTTACCCTCAGGAGCGGTGAAACCAGCTACATAGCCAACAACAGGCTTGGTGACGTTTGCCTTGATGAACTCAGCTGCGCGCTCTTCAGCGTCGCCACCAATTTCACCAATCATGACGATGCCTTCGGTCTCTGGATCAGCTTCGAAAGCTTCTAGCGCATCAATGTGGGTAGTACCGATGATGGGGTCGCCACCGATGCCAATCGCGGTGGTGAAACCGAGATCGCGCAGTTCGTACATCATCTGATAGGTGAGGGTACCCGACTTGGAAACCAAGCCCAGCTTGCCCTTACCGGTGATGTTACCGGGGGTGATACCAACATTGGACTGCTCGGGGCTGATGATGCCGGGGCAGTTAGGTCCGATAATGCGGGTAATCTGCTTACCGTTTGCATCGGTCTTGGACTTAGCATGTGCCCAGAACTCAGCTGAATCCTGTACGGGAACACCTTCGGTAATGACGACGACGAGAGGAACCTCAGCGTCGATTGCCTCGATAACGGCGTCCTTGGTGAATGCCGGGGGAACGAAAACGATCGAAACGTTCGCGCCGGTCTTCTCAACAGCTTCAGAAACTGAACCGAAAACGTCGAGCTCTACTTCGTTGCCCTCTTTGTTGGTGTGGGTAACGGTAGTGCCAGCCTTGCGTGCATTGACGCCGCCCACAATGTTAGTTCCGTATGCGAGCATACGAGCGGTGTGCTTTGAGCCTTCGCCGCCGGTGATGCCCTGAACGATGACCTTGGAGTCCTTGTTCAAAAAGATAGACATATCTATATACTTTCTAAATTCTAAAAATTATCGGCGAATTTACGCGTTGTGAGCGAGCTCAGCAGCCTTGTCAGCACCGGAGTCCATGGTGTCTGCCTGGTGTACAAGGGGGTGGTTAGCGTCGTTGAGAATCTTGCGACCTTCTTCAACGTTGTTGCCATCTAGGCGTACTACGAGAGGCTTAGTTGCCTTGTCGCCGAGAATTTCCAGAGCCTTCACGATGCCGTTTGCTACGGCGTCACATGCGGTGATGCCACCGAAAACGTTGACGAATACAGACTTAACCTGCTCGTCGTTGAGAATGACGTCGAGGCCGTTTGCCATTACCTCAGCGGATGCGCCACCACCAATATCGAGGAAGTTAGCGGGTTTTACGTTGCCATGGTTCTCGCCAGCGTAAGCAACGACGTCGAGGGTAGACATAACCAAGCCTGCGCCGTTACCGATGATGCCGACTTCGCCGTCCAGCTTCACGTAGTTGAGGTCGTTTTCTTTTGCCTTAGCTTCCAGGGGGTTCTCTGCTGACTTGTCAACGAGAGCCTCGTGGTCCTTCTGGCGGAAATCAGCGTTGTCGTCCAAGGAAATCTTGCCGTCGAGAGCAAGGATCTTGCCGTCGCCGGTCTTCACCAAGGGGTTAACCTCAACGAGAGTTGCGTCTTCCTTATCAAAGACCTCACCGAGAGTTACGAGAACTTCGGCAACCTGATCCTTGATATCTGCAGCGAAACCAGCTGCTTCAACGATTTCCTGAGCCTTTTCAGCGTCCAAGCCCTTAGCAGGATTGACCTCTACCTTAGCGAGCGCCTCGGGACGTTCCTTAGCCAAGGTTTCGATATCCATGCCGCCCTCTACCGAGCACATTGCAAGGTAGGTGCGGTTGGAGCGGTCGAGCAGAATGGAGAAGTAGTATTCTTCCGCGATGTCTGCACCCTGGGCAATCATCACACGGTTGACAGTGTGACCTTTGATGTCCATGCCCAGGATCTGCTGTGCGTATTCGAATGCTTCGTCTGCGGTCTTAGCAACCTTAACGCCACCGGCTTTGCCGCGGCCACCGACCTTTACCTGAGCCTTGACAACGGTGACGCCGCCAATCTTCTCAGCAGCTGCTTTTGCTTCTTCTGGAGTGGAGGCAACGATGCCCTGAAGTACGGGAACGCCGTGCTTCTCGAACAGATCGCGTGCCTGGTATTCAAACAGGTCCACTGGATTCCTTCTTCGTCGAAGTGTTGCTGACTGTTTCGGTGTCAGCTCTCTTACCTGAGAAGTCTGGTGCTGAGCCTCTCTGACTGAAGGTGTTTTTGTAAAAACGACCTTCAGTCAGAGAGGCAGACCACTAAACTTCTTTCGTCTGCAACTTTAGCGGAAATTAGGCGGTAGTGAGCAACTTTGCAGGTCTAACTCACGTTCTTGGCGAACATTACGAAATTATTATTAGAAATCTGCTGAGTTGCCCCCGCTCCCGGCTGGGAAAGCATCTAGAAATATTTCTAGATGCTTTCGTTTTAGAAGGATGTCCAACTTTGAGTGGCTTGGTTGGAGTACCAACCATAATCTGAGGCTGGGAATGAACCGCAGGGTGTGAAGTTATCCCATGCGGTGGGGGTCGTCCAGTTGTCTGCGCCTACCCAGTTATCCCATGAATCGTGGTCAGTCCAGTTGGCGGGAATGCTCCATTCAGCAGGAATAGACCAATTTGCAGGAGTAGTCCAGGAATCGTCTGCTGGTACTTCCGGAGCTGGAGTTACCGGCTTAGCGGGTGTACTAGGTTTTGCCGGAGTTACCGGCTTGGTCGGATTGACGGGCGCAGTCGGCGTAGTGGGCTGAGCAGGTGTATTCACGTTATCTGAAGCTGGTAAAACGCCCTCTGCATATCCCGCAAAATTCTGGGTGTAGTAAGGGGTGCCGTCTGCTCCGTAAGCAATACCAATACCGATATGAGTCGCTTTAGGATCGGTCATATTGCGGTAGTGCCCCGGTGAGTTACGCCATCCTGTAGTTACCTGCCCAACCGAATACCCCGCAGCCACGTTTTCTGAAGCGGTAGTCCATACGCTCGGAAATTTACTCGCAAAGTTATCGCAGTGCGCCATATATCCCTGCGCTGCCTGCTGCTGAGAGCACCCCTGAGCCACGCTATTCAAGGCATTGCTTAGTTTGAGAGGAGGAAGACCAGCTTCTGCTCGCACGTGATTTGTCTCTTTGAGAATCTGTGCCCTAGCAGCTACAACATCTGAGGTTGCAAAGGTTGACGCCGAGGAGAGAACCGCTGGTTTTTCTTCGATAGAAGAAGCTTCTTGAGCGTTGGCGACGCTCAAGGAACCTACACCTACTAAAATAGCTGGGGCAACGGCGAGGCCGCGAAGCAGTGAAGATGACATGTCATCTCTCTTTCAAAGTAGTCGATCGTTGACGAGTTACCTTTGAAGTCTAGAGAGGGCTCACACTTCGAATAAAGCTCCATTTGTGCTGGTCAGACGCTACAAATGCTTCTAGTCGTCCCTAAAACTACACCTGCTGTACGCTCAATATTTGCTCTGTGGCGCTTTATGCGTCTTTAACTTCCTCAATCGCGTCGAAGACTGACACCACCACGCCCGGGGTATGAGAGTTGCGGGGAACCATAAGATATTGGTGCTCACCAATACGCCACAGCATCACTTCTGATTCTCCGACGTTACAACGCCAAGCGCTGCCCTCTCCAAAGAATTTAGGAGCGTTTTCTTCAAAACTCACAGTTCGGGCGAGAACTTCTGCGATGTCGGAACCGGCAAGTTCAAGCACCGACCGGTTGAACGAGACGTCTAGAACTAACCCGGGATCTTTGCCCAGGGCGCTATTGAGCGCGCGTCCCAGCTTTGCAGGATCTACCTGGCTGACCACCAAAAAAGTATCTTCATGCACCCATAGGCACGCAACAACTTTGCGGGTACCAAAGAAAATTTCCTGAGCCTTTTTATCACCGGATACTTCGCCGGGAGCTTTGGGGAGCTCAGCACCCAAGACTTTCTGCATGCGGCGTGCAGCCTCAGAATAAGGGTCTACTTCAATACGCATCAAAGTCAGTGAAGGGACTTCTTGAATCTGGAGATTGTTATCGCTCAGACGATCCATGTCTTCGGCAAATTCAGACGCGGTGGAAGGAGCAATTCCTTCTTCAAGATCTGTATGCGGGAGAGGAACGGAGGTTGTTGTCATATCAATATGACGGTTTTACCCCTCCGTTCCTCACGCTAAATATTTAGTTTTTCATCGGAAAGATTGCACTATCGGCTGTGCTTACATAGGGAACATAGTTGGTGGCAATTCTTCGTCCTCAGCCGAAGTAGTTCCACCGGGGTAAGCGGCGTAGGTGATGACGATTTGAACATTGGATTTATCCAGAGGATCAACCGGTCGAAGAGCAAACCCTACGTGGGTGTACTTGGGATCAAGAATTTTTGCCCGCTCGCTGGTCCGCTTCATCAACTTATTATCAACCGCGTCATATGCCGAAACGCCGAAAGAAGTCGATTGTGAAGCGCTCTTCCAGCCTTTGAGCATAGAGGGTGAATTGAAGTTGTAGCAGGAGTATTCCAGCCCGGAAGCTGCACGAAGGTTCAAACACTCACTTGAGACAGAATTCAACGAATTGCTGTACTTTAGAGCGGGCAAGCCTGCGGCTTCACGTTGTGCATTGATTTGGCTCAACATAGCCATTTGACCGTTGATGGTGTCGCGGTAATCCCATTCGGGGTTCCACCACATCGGTGAGATAGCGATATCACCAGTCTTCTCGGTCTGGCTGGGAGTGGCTTGAGCGGGTGCTGCACCGAAAACGCCCAGTGCAATGCTACCCATGGCAAAGGTTGTAGCAATTTTGGATAGTTTCATGGTTTTTCCTCAAAAAGTAGTCGTTATCCAGCCCAAGAAGTACGGGGGAGATTGGAGTCATCTTGCGGGAATACTGTGTTCTCGGAGTAAGAAGCAAAAGTGATGACAAAGCGTTTATCTCCCGGGGCAAGATAACCCATGCTGGAACCTACGTGGGTGAGATTAGGGTCGAGAATCTTTGCACGGCCTGAGGGAGTTGCCATTAGCTGAGGGACGACCTCATCAATCTGAGCTGCACGAACTACAGATTGACCTGCCCCCTTGTATCCCTGCACCATAGGCGAAGTGAAGTTATAGCAAGGGCGATCTAGCTGGTAAGGACTCTGAAAAATCTGGCTCAGGCAGTTATTGGACGTCCACGACAAAGTGTTGCTGTACGTAACAGGCTTGAGTCCGTGCTGAGCCCTTACCTGATTGATATCTTCATAGATTCCGATTCGTGCGTGGGCAACATCCCAGATAGTCATGGGTATGGGTTCAGTAGGTGCAAAAGTGCCCTGGGATGCAGGAGCTGAAGGAGTTCCTGTAAAACCTCCGGTAAAAGCTGCCTGGGCAGGAGCAATACTCAAAACGGCAAGAGCGGCTCCAGAGAAAGCGACGGTGCATTTCTTGGCGAGAGACTTCATCACAATTCTTTCGATAGAGGTCAAAAACGACCTTTTGTGGTTTGAATTTCAGTTATCCGTACAACTGATACTCATCACTCTAAAAAGAATTTTGCCTAGTCAACTTATACTTAAGTACAAATTTTTAGCTTCTATTCAATCTTCTTCAGGGGCGCATAGCGCAACAGAAGCCGCTTCACTTCACTCGCGAATTTCACCTTGGCAACCGTCTTATCCCCAGCACCTTCCACAGCAATGACTCTGCCTTCACCAAAGGTCGAGTGCTCAACCCGATCACCCACGTTCAGCAACGGGATTTCCTTCTTTTGCTGAACTCGAGCTGCGTGCTGACCGCGTGCGGCAGCTTTCAAGCCGTAAGCTGCCGAGCCGTTGACTGCACTGGTAAACGGCTCTGCCGAACGCCGTCGCTCCCCCGCGCCGCCAGCAGGCGAGTCAAAGCGCTGTAAGTAAACTGAGTTGCCCCAAGAGGACCCAGCCGAAGCGCCAAATCCGCGATTACCAAAACCTCGGTCAGCGCCAGCACCACTCATCCGCGAACCCATCAGGGTACCCAGGCGCTTCCATTCGATGAGTTCTTCAGGAATTTCTTCCAAGAAAGGGGAGGGCGGGTTGAACTGGCTCTGTCCCCACATCGAACGGTTTTCCGCGCGAGTTAGGTACAGGCGTTCACGAGCGCGGGTCAAGCCCACGTACGCCAGGCGACGTTCCTCGCTCATTTCCCCCTCATCGGTCAGGGCCCGCTGATGGGGGAAAAGCCCGTGTTCCATACCGGTCAAGAAAACCACGGGGAATTCTAGACCCTTAGCGGTATGCAACGTCATCAGAGTAACTACGCCCTGCGAGCGCGCTTCTGCAACCTCAGCGGCGATTTGAGCGGCGGTGGGGCCTTCGCCGTCGTCGGTTGCCCGGGGTTTATTGGGGATCTGGTCAGCGTCGGCAACCAGCGCCACGTGCTCGAGGAATTCTTCAAGTGTGGAACCTGGATTTTCAGTTTCAAAGTCGCGTACAGCATCGACTAGTTCGGATAGGTTCTCTACGCGTGATTCGTCTTGAATATCATTTGACTCACGAAGCGCCTGCAGATAGCCGGTTTGCTCGAGTACAGCTTCGAGGCAGGTTGCAGCGGATTCTGTGGCCGCCAGCTGCGCTAGGTCATCGACCATTTGCACAAAAGCAACAATTTTCTTCTGCGCGGCGGCACCTAAACCAGGGACGTCATGAACGGCGCGCAACGCCGCCATGAAAGAAGTGCGCTGTTGTTGGGCGAAGTCTGCAACTTTACCTTCAGTGGTAGTGCCAATCCCTCGTTTGGGTTCGTTGAGAATACGACGTACGTTGACATCGTCGTCAGGGTTCACCAGCATGCGCAGGTAGCTCAACGCGTCTTTAATTTCTTTTCGTTCGTAGAAGCGTGTTCCGCCGACCACCCGGTAGGGATGGCCCATGCGCATGAGCAAGTCTTCAATGGTTCGGGACTGCGCGTTAGTGCGGTAGAAAATCGCGATATCACCGGGGGCAACATCAAAATCATCTCGAAGTCGGTCAATCTCCTGGGCGATAAATCGCGCCTCAGCGTGCTCAGATTCGGCGACGTAGCCGGTAATCTTTGCGCCGTCGCCCGACGCCGTCCACAGCTTTTTAGGGCGGCGGTCCTTGTTACGCTCAATCACTGCGTTAGCTGCGCTCAAGATATTTTGGGTGGAACGGTAATTTTGTTCCAGCAAGATAGTGCGAGCGTTCTTGTAATCCGTCTCAAAGTCAGTGATATTGCGAATATCAGCGCCACGGAAGGCGTAGATGGACTGATCTGAATCACCCACTACCGTCAGTTCGGCAGGTTCAACCGACGAAGGATACGGAGTCTGCTCGTTTGAATTTTTCGGGTTGGTACCGACCAGCTCTCGCACCAGCGCGTACTGGGCGTGGTTGGTGTCCTGGTACTCATCCACCAGAATATGGCGGAAACGGCGGCGGTAATACTCGGCTACCTGAGGGTAAGTACGGAGGAGGTGTACGGTTTGCCCAATGAGGTCATCAAAATCTAGCGAATTAGCTGCTTTGAGCCGCTCGGTATAACCCTTATAGACGTTATTAATCGCCATATCCCAGGGGTTGGAGGGATTCATATTCCGTGAGAAATCGTCAGCATCAACCAGTTCGTTCTTGAGCTGGCTAATCTTGTTCTGCAGAGCCTTAGGAGCAAACTTCTTAGGGTCAAGGTTCAGCCCCTTAGCCACCAGGGTAATCAAGCGAAGCGAATCGGCGGAGTCATAAATCGAGAAAGTGGATTTCAAACCCAGCGCTTTTGCTTCGCGGCGGAGAACGCGCACACAAAAACTGTGGAACGTAGAAATCCACATTTGTTTAGCACGAGGGCCAATAAGCTCTTCGATGCGTTCTCGCATCTCAGCTGCCGCTTTATTGGTAAAGGTGATAGCCAGAATCTGCCCTTGATGCGCCCGTCCGGTCGCCAGCAGATAGGCAATACGATGGGTGAGCACACGGGTTTTACCTGAACCCGCGCCAGCAACAATCAGAAGTGGTGAGCCACCATGGATGACAGCTTCTTTTTGCTGCTCATTCAGTCCCTCAGTTAGATGCTCCGCGGCTGGCGAGCCGTGATCCCATTCGGACATCGCCGCGGGTGCGTACATGTCATCCATGCCATAGCCGCCCACCTGGTAGGCAGGGGGCATAAAGTCAGCTGTTGCAATATCGTCGGGGACGTCGAAGTTCGGCATGGGCTCTTCGGTGGGTTCCCACTCAGGTTCATCGTCTGCAAAGGGCTCGATGAAGTCAGGTTCGTCTGCGCTCCCCCCGCTCGCTGAATGGGGCAGGGCGGCATGGGTAGACGCCGCGTCCTCTGCCTGGGGCGACCGCGGGGGCATAAAGCTGTCTTCTTCATCAAATAGATAGTCCATCGCATACCCAGTTTAACCCGAACGTTTATTCGAAGAGCAAGACTTTCGCCGCAGACAAACACCTAAATGTTCCATAATGGTGAAGACAGAGTTTTATAGACGGAGTGGTGATTCTTGCATGGGTCTTTCAAAAGGTCAGAAAAAACGTCTCTATGGCAACAATATTGAAGCTAAAACAACGATTGCGCCGCCTGCTGAGACGGCGCACAAAGCCCGCACTCAGTCTGTACGCCATGATTCTGTTGAAGCTAACCCGGAATCCGGCAAATCCTTCATGTTCGCTGGCGTGGCTTTTGTGATTGCTGTTTTACTCATGCTTTATTACTATCTGTGGGTGTTGCCGGAGATGAGCGAGCGAGCAGGAACTACTATTTCGGAACTGAAATTCTGGTTTGATCAACAGCATGCATTAGCCGTAAACCAGGGGTTGGGGCGTGACATGCTGGTGCAATACCAGTACATCCATCGCTCCTCCGGGTTGATTTTCCCCTTGATTTTTGCTGGCGCGTGGGTAGCTATGATTTCTGCTTCGCAGTTTGCCAAAACTGTTTCGCGGCTGATGATGGCGGTGCCGGTTCTTTGGGCGCTTGTCTTTATTCTGGGCAATTTTGTTCTCGACGCCGCGCTGGCGAACCCGGCAACAGGCCCGGTAGGCGTAGCAGCTTTGTTGGTTGCTGTGCGCTGGGTTCTGTTTATTGCATGCTGGGCGCAGCTGGGCTGGATGGCTGTCCGACTAGTGCAGGGCAAGATTGATGCGTTCTCCCGCGGCGAGCTAAAGGGTCAGCAACCGATTCGGTAGGTGCGAAGCAGACTTCCTGATGAAGTAAAAAATATGGAGCCTCAGCGATAATCTGAGGCTCCATATTTTATGCCATTTTCGGTTTGCGGTCTTTTGGGGTTGGCCAGACAACCCCTTGTTCCTCTAATTTTTCACGCAAAAAGAGAGGGTTCGCTAGCACCTTAGTCAGTAGTTTCTTTTGTTGTTCTTCAAGATTGACTAAATGGGTTAGAACGCTGAGTAGCTCTGAGAACTCCCTTGACCACTCTCTTGGCCAGGTGCCCTGCACAATATCATTGAGAGGAGAAGTCTTCTTACCCAGTGGTTTCTTCAGCCTGTAGCCTGCCCATGAGCCGATAACGTTAACTCCACCGACTGTATACTCGAAAACTCGCTGGTCCACGTTCGACCAAATTGCTGTACCGAATTGGAGAGCATTTTCATATTCTTTTCCATCTTTGGTGAGCTTTACAAGCCAAGTCGGTTTCTTCTCTGGCATGGAGACCATGTTTTCCTGATAGACCGGCATGGAGTACTCCCCGGCTGTTTCTTTGAGGGAGCTAATTCCTTCTAAGGGCTCTCCGCGCTCGCCATAGGTGTGTAACCATACGATGTTTTTGCCTAGCGCAATCAGTTCTTCCCAGAGATCAGCGCGGGCGCTGAGAGGAATCCTGATTCCTGCTTCTTGAAGTTCTTCTTCGAAAGTCTCCACGTAGCCGGGGTGGGCGGTGAGCCCTGCCAGATAGTACAGAATGTCGGAATCAGTCAGTTCGAGACCTAAAAGTTCTGAGAGTTCAGAACTTAATTCGGGGACAATGTTGGGGCTACCATCAGGGTGGAAGAGAGGATGGGCACGCCCGCCTCGGTTATTGAACATATCCATATCTGGTATCAGCGCGCTCATCATTAAGCCCGGTCCAGCTTTAGGAAAATGTGCATGTTGTTCTACAACAAAAATCTGTTGAGCTGAACGGGCTGCCCAAAGATTAGGACGAGGTGTTGCAAGCACGCGACTATCAGCAATTATGTTCTGCCGGTCAAAGGATCGATAAGCAACCTGAACGACCTTAGAAATTGAACGGTCAATTTCATGGTCAAATACCTGGTTCAGGGGATTTTCTGTTCCTTGCTGAGTATCCGTACCAGGTAGGGGCTTCTTGCCCTTATAGAGCGAAGAGTCTCTAGTTTCTCTAAACTTCTCTTCCCTCAAAACTTTATCTGCTTCATCGGCTAATTCATTCCATCGGAATTCAAGTACATCTGGATGCGGAGCGTAGACCCACGTCTTATTGGGTTTGATTCCAGGACTCTGCCAGCAGAAAATATCGTGCATCGCCAGATAGCTATCCCACTCGCCCTCCGCCTTAGGCGAGAATTTATCATGCCATCCCGTTCGCACGTCCTGAAATAGTTCAGAATCCAACGTTAGCTCTTTGAACGCCGCGAATTTTTCTTCACGGGTACCTTCAAAGCTCACATATTTAATATCCGAGGGAACCTCAACACTGTTATTAGGCTCTCGTACAAAGAGAGCCACCGATACGGGGGTCTCGATGTTGAAAATGGCGTTCTTAGCTGGAGGCTGCTTACCTTCAGGAGTTAAGTTAATGATCCAGCCGCGGCTTGTATTACGCCGAATGTACTCGCGCATACCGGCGAATCCTGGACCACGCAAATATCCGTCCGCCGTGATAAAACAAACCACTCCGGCGTCAGATGTTTCTACAGACTCAAAGACTTTCCAAAAAGCCCAACGCCAAAAATAAACATACAGATTTTTGAGAACGTACTCGAGTCTTCCGTTACCTGCGCTCTTAAAATCTGCGAGAAGGGGCTGGCTTTCATCTCCCTGTTCAATCCAACCGCCCATTCCCTCCGCCTTATCTTTATATGGAGGGTTTCCTATACACACCTGAATAGGCGTATATTTCTTAATCCTGTTCGCTTTGATGCGCTGCTCAGCAATAAGTTGCAGACTGTAACTTAAGCGTGCGTTATCCGATTTCTTAGGGTTTTCAAGAGTGTCTGCCACAAAAAGATTGAGACCACCCGCAGGGATTGTTCCGCCAAGTTGCTCAAGAGTCTGAGACACTCTAAGCTCTGCCACGGAAAATGAACCTGACTGTAACTCAAAACCATAGAGATTTTCCGCTATATAGTTAATGCGATCTTTAACTTCTCCTGGCCCTAGCAAATCAGGGTTTTCAGCAACTGAACGCAATACCGAAAGAGGGTATGTACCTGTACCCATCGCAGGGTCAATGACCGCCACCCCATCAGAAGCTAGACCCATTGGTTTGTTGAGATAAAGCCTCAACGCTTCATCTGTAATCCTCACCATTGAATCGACTACTTCTACTGGGGTGTAATAGCTACCCGTCTTCTTACGAAGTTCAGGATCGTACACATTGAGGAAGTGTTCGTAAAGATGCAGGTAAACATCTGTACTCCCTCGTGAAATAGACTCCCAGTCGACAGCGCTAAAGGTGCGAGTAATGATGGTAAGAGTCGTGTAAAGCTCGCTTTGCTCACTAATGTGCTCGGTCAATAGTCCTAGAGCATTCCCCAGCAAGCCGTGATTCTCTTGTAGTTCACGGGAAATGTTGTGAAGAGACTTAATATCAATATCTTTACCCTCAGTGAGCGCCAAAATGAGTGCAAAAATAATAGTTTGGGCAAATCCATCGGCAAATTCTTCATCGGTAGCTCGCGGATAAAGCACACTACGCCAATCTTCCTTCAGAGCAGGTAGGGGCAGTTTACGGGGAGCAATCTTCGGATTTTTAGCTAGCTTCCGCTGAAGCTTGAGCTGCTCAAGCACCTCGGCACGCAACAGAGCCGCCAACATGCCCATCTTGTTCACCAGGGCATCAGTTGTACTTATGGGAACCGGGCTCCAATTGAGGAACTTCTGCAGAATACCCTTGAATCGGTTGAGCAACTCTGCGCTGTTACGACCTTTTCGGTGAATATTTACAATATCTACCAGTTCGCCATAATGCCATAGTCTCCACTCGGTGCCGTCCGTATGCAAAAGGTTAGGAAGATTTCTCAATTTCTCCCACTGCTCTTTGTTATGCCCTGACTTGTATGTGTCAGGATCAAGCGAAACACCGGGTTTCTTCAGTTCTACGTGTCCTACTAGTAGACCATCCACCTGAACGCCAAAATCAGGTCGAGCTGCACCGTCTTCAATACGAGTTTCACGGATAACCACAATTTCTTGATTATCTATTTCGCTCCCCACGGCAACTAGTAAGTTAGCCACAGGAGTTGTCAACTGCGCCTCTGGCTCACCAATCTGTGAAGACAGGTTTTCGTTAACTGTTCGGATATAGGTGCTGACGAAGTCAGAAAACGGGCTCATCGGGTCCTCAGAGTGAAAGCGAAAATTTAAGTTCTACTAAGATTATTCTCTACATCACATAGTAATGGGGTATTTCTCTCAGCTATATACAGCTAAATCGCGAAAAACGACCAACAAAGCTCCGCACTGATCAGCAATCACTGATCAGTTTGATGCTTTGGTGGTCGTTTTTAATGTTGTCGTTTGTGCCCCCGAATGGATTCGAACCATCGACACCCGCTTTAGGAGAGCGGTGCTCTATCCCCTGAGCTACGAGGGCTAGCTTTGCAAAGGATTTAGCCTTCAAAAAGACTCTCCTCAGTATAGCTACCCTTTCGGCGCAATCCCAACCGGTATGCCAGACTTGAGGCGTGACGATTTTGATTGACCCTCCCGCCTGGCCTGCTCATGGCACGGTCTTCTCGCATTTAGTTTCAGACACTTCTCTGGCTGAGCTCCACGCATTCGCCAGAGCTAATTCTCTTTCAGAACGAGCGTTCGATTTAGACCACTATGATGTCCCCGCAGAGATTTACGATCACCTCATCGAAGCAGGAGCAGTAGCGGTAGACGGCCGCGAATTGACGCGCAGGCTCATCCGCTCCGGGTTGCGGGTCCCCCTCAAAGAGCGTCCCCCAAAAATTAAAAATACGCTACTAGAGCGCTGGAATTCATTACTCCCCCTCCACGAAGAACTCGGCGAGCACATCCTCGAACAGTGGAGCGCCTCAACGCGGGCTTATCATAACAGCGCACATCTACTCGAAATGCTGAATGCTCTCGATACACTCTATTCCCCCGGCGCCCCACCCCGAACCGCTATACTCGCCGCGTGGTTTCACGACGTCGTCTACGACGGTAATCCCGGTCAGGATGAGCGAGCTTCCGCTGACTTCGCTGCCGATACATTATCACCGCTGGTCAGCACTGGAGTACTTAATACCCAGGAGATTGAAGAAGTTACCGAGCTCATTGAGGCAACAATAACTCACGAGGTCTCACCCCAACTCCTAAGCACACTCTCCACCGAGGATTTTGCTTTATTTCTCGACGCCGACATGGCGATTTTAGCTGCAGATTCAGCTCGCTACACCCGGTACGCCCAGGCTATCCGTTTCGAATACAGCCATTTCAGCGATGAGGATTTCAGAGCAGGAAGAAGCAAAGTTCTGAAAGGTCTTCTTGCCCGAGAATCCATCTATCTCTCTCCGCAGGGTCAGGCGCTATGGGAGCAAGACGCCCGCCGCAATATACATACAGAGCTTGAGCAGCTAGCAGCTACGGCCGAGAAGAATTCTTTTTCTTCTTATACAGTCCCCGGGCAATCAGAAGGCCCAGAATAATGCCGATGCCGCCGGTAATGGAAACCCACATCGCCGCATGTCCAGCGAACATCGCAATAATAAGACCGATAATAATTCCGGGTATCGCACCACCAACCATTCCAACCGCCATATAGGTGAATTCTTGATCAGATCCGCTGGTGGGGCTTTCAAATTGAGTAGGCATGTTTTCCATTCTAATAGGTTTAGTGTGCGTATAGTCTGGACGTTCGCCCAGCGCAACTGCCTGCCTACTGGAAAAGAAGGCATAAAAAATGCGGCCCTGCTGGTCGTACTGGGCCGCACTACCGATTCACTCGGCGGGTTGTTCTTTCAGTTAAAGAAAGAAAGTTTTGAGAACACTCACTACATTAGACCAGAATGAGAGTTCATGAAAAGGGAGCTGCCGCTGGGCGAGCTCCCCTTTCAAAGTTCTAGAAACTAAACCCTAAGGCTTAGAGACCTGCAACGGTGTAGTAACCATCTACGGGCATGAATCCGCCACCGTCAACCGAAGTCTTCAAGGTGCCCTGACCGGGGTTAAGAGCGGAGATCATTTCGCCGTTACCAACGTAGATACCAACGTGAGCGTAACCGTTAGTGAAAACGATGTCGCCGGGCTGGGGGTTAGAGGTAGGGGTCAGCTCGCCTGCCATTGCGTAGGTGTAGGAGGTAAGGTTGATGCCCTGCTGTGCGAATACGTAGGATACGAAGCCTGAGCAGTCCCAAGCCTTGTAGGACTCGCCGCCCCAAACGTAGGATCCACCGATACCATCGTATGCACCTGCAACGATAGCTGCACGCTTACCTTCAAGGTTCTGAGTCTTTGAATCCTGAGTCTTTACAGTAGCGGTGGTGTTCTCAACTGCCGCGCCGTTGGTGGAGTATGAGGTGGATGATGCGTAGTCAACAAGAGTAGGAGTGGAATCCACTGCTGCGGGGGTTGCTACTGCGAAAGCATTTGCGGGAGCTACAGAACCAATCAGTGCTGCACCAGCAACTGCTGCTGCACCTGCGTTACGTGCAATGTTGTTCTTCTTAGCTGCCATGTGACGAGCGGTGCTCTTTGCCATTTGAATTTCCTCCGTTTGCCTCACGAGGTAAGCTGTCGGGTTCGAGTAGAAGGTTCACTCGGTTACATTTAGATCTGCAACTTCACCCCAAGGGCTCTTTATGAAAGAACCCAAAGATTGGGTCCCCCGCTTCTGCCAAAACATTTTCTATAAATTTTGTGACCTCGTTGAAACAGTGGCAGAACTAGGCGTTCTGTTTCGAGGGTGCCTTTCCGACCAGTGATTGGCACGAGAAAGACATTACACAGTCAAAACCGAATTGTCACGTTTTGGTTACGAAATTTTTTTGAGCTCCTTCAAAAACCCCAAATAATCCCACAAGTCTCCAAGTTACATATTACGTATTTTTTATCGCCAACCCCACTAAAATACCGGAGATACACTGATAAAAGCACTCAGGAAAATCCCACATTCACACACAAAACCAACATCGTGAAGGTCTCGAAACGATATATTTTTTCCTAAAGGAGATAGCTCACATCATGCACTTTTGGAGGTTCTCACCTCAAAAATGCCCCTTTTAACGACCAAAGGTCACAAACGTATAACTTTCATCAGCAAACTGACAATTTATCGCTTGACGACGACCGCCTGGGCAACATCAGCAGAGAGGTGAAGAGGGGCATCCTCACCATCAGCTTCTACCCGAACCTCTCCATCTGCAGCCGAAACGACCGAAACGGTAGCGCCATAGACGATGCCGGCGTCACCCAATTCCTTCAGCAACTCCATATCGGTCTGGATAGATTCAGGAAATCGAGTGACCGTAAAGCGATCTTCCGGGCCAGAATCTTGAGCTGCCACGGCCATACTCACAGTCCGCGCGTCATTTTGCTCGGACTCAGCGCCGAGTTCTTCTAAGCCGGGGATAGCGTTGCCATATGGAGAAAACTTTGGCTCATTGAGGATTTCAAGCAGACGGCGTTCCACTCGCTCACTCATGACATGCTCCCAGCGGCACGCTTCATCATGAATGTAAGCAATGTCCAAACCGATAACATCGGCAAGCAACCTTTCAGCCAAGCGGTGCTTGCGCATGACTTCTACGGCTTTTTTGCGCCCTTCAGCAGTGAGCTGTAGTGAACGATCCTCGGCAACTTCAACCAGCCCATGCTTTTCAATTCGAGCCACAGTTTGCGAAACAGTAGGACCAGAGTGATCAAGACGCTCGGCAATTCGAGCACGCATGGGAGTGACTCCCTCTTCTTCAAGCTCAAGAATAGTGCGCAGATACATCTCAGTTGTATCAATAAGATCAGTCATTATTTCCTCTGTCTCGATTCAAGCCTATTACTACTTGTACGTATAGGCTCTATATATTTTATGCCCTACTTCTGAATGTTGGGATTCGAGGTATCCACAACCGAGAAACCGAAGCACAATGTGAGAGGTTTCCGTAACACTTTTACTCCATAGTGTAGTCGAGGGCACAATAGGAGAAAACCACATGTTGAGTCATCTCCGCGATGGATTCAGCCGAGACATTGGAGTAATCGTGAATACATTCCCCCCAGTCCCCCAGGAACTTTTACCCCAGGACGGCAGATTTGGTGCCGGCCCTTCGAAGGTGCGCCCCGAGCAGGTGGAAGCAATTTCCCGAGCAGGGGCCCAGCTTTTGGGAACGTCTCACCGCCAAGCTCCGGTGAAGAATTTGGTGAAAGAAATTCAAGAGGGGCTCAGGGAATTTTTCGGGCTCCCCGAGGGATACGAAATTGTTCTGGGAAACGGTGGTGCCACTTCATTCTGGGACGCCGCTACGTTCGGGCTGGTTCGACACCGTGCTGAGCACTTATCTTTTGGCGAGTTTGGTTCCAAGTTTGCCCAAGCAACCGCTAAGGCGCCCTTCCTTGAGGAGTCGCTGGTTATATCTACAGAGCCCGGATCTATGCCGACGCTGGAAGTTCAACCAGGAATTGATGTTTACGCCTGGCCTCAGAACGAAACCTCCACCGGAGTCTCTGCCCCGGTTCTTCGCCCCGCAGGAATCGACGACGACGCGCTAGTTATCATCGACGCAACCTCCGCCGCAGGCGGGTTAGCTGTTGATATCAGCCAAACCGACGTCTACTACTTTTCTCCCCAGAAGAACTTTGCCTCCGACGGTGGTCTCTGGTTAGCAGTATTCTCACCTGCAGCAATCGCCCGAGTTGAAGAAATTATTCAAAGCGGGCGCTGGATACCGGATTCACTCAACCTGCACACGGCGATGGAGAACTCCCGTAAGAACCAGACCTACAACACTCCGGCGCTTTCCACCTTGGTCATGCTCGCTGAGCAGGTTCGCTGGCTCAATCAGCAAGGCGGGATCGCTTTCGCCGCACAACGTACAGCCGAATCGGCGTCCAGAGTGTATAGCTGGGCAGAAAAATCATCCTATGCCGCACCCTTTGTGAAAAATCCAAAGCATCGCTCAAACGTTATCTGCACCGTTGATTTTGACGAGTCGATTGACGCTACTCGAATTTCTCAGACACTACGGCAAGCTGGCGTGGTCGATATTGAACCCTACCGAAAACTGGGAAAAAACCAGCTACGTATCGCTACTTTTACCGCGATCGAACCAGACGATGTCTCAGCTTTACTCCGCTGCATTGACTACGTGGTAGAAGACCTCGCCGCAAAGTAGAAGCACATAAAAGAGGAAGCGCTAGTCGATTTCCTTAGACTCCACGAGGTCTTCTATCTCTTCAGTGATGATAGATTCCTCGTTGAGGTCTTCTTCTACGCCCTCTTCAACATCTTCAATTTCGTCTTCTTCGCCCTCGAAATCGCCGTCAAGCTCAGCTTTTTCTGCCGCAGAAATATCTTTCGTACGCTCAGCCCAGGGGACCCAAGCAGGAGCCAACAGAGCATCATCGCCGGGCAGCAAGCCGACCTCGCACACCGTAGCGACTTTCGAGCGCGGCGCCCGAGAGAGTGTGGCAAACCAGAACCACCCACGGTAACCGGGCATAGTGCATTCAAAAAGATGAGTGGTGAGGCGCTCTTCTTCGCCCCTCATATGATGCACAGGACCAATTGCAGCGGAATCAGCGATTTCTTCGATTGCTCGCAGAGCAACATCCTTTGCTTCCGCCAGCTGGGGATCAATCTTCGATGTACGACGACGCTTCATCGGCACACCAAATACGGATTCACCTGCTGAGGCCGAAGCGTTTGCAGAGACAGCAAAAGCATCTTGCGTACCCGCAGAAGACTCATTCGCAGTGGAAAGCTGGCTCTGGGGCATAGTTTCAGTTTCTACAACAGATTCGTTGGTATTTACCGTTTCTGACATATCCCTATTAAAGCGTGAAACAGCAAGCGACGCTAAAACCGTTGGCCTTTTACAGCAAAGAGCACAACTATTCTTGTTCGGAGGATAAAGATTGATAGCTTAAAGGAATGAACGAGAAAACAACTTCACCCCGCTTTGATGGGCCTGTCCGCAGTCTAGCCATCATAGGTGGGGTACTTGCGGCAATTTCTATCCTTGCCGGCGTCGCTATGTTGCTGATGACCTGGGCACAACTCAATCCGCCCTATGTTTTAACCTGGCTTACTATGATTCTGTTGCCCATCGCTTTTCTTCTGATGCTGACCTCGTTGATTCTTTTAATGGTGCGCCGCAAAACCACCTAAGAGTTCAGGCTAAGAGCCTTCCGCTGGCCGCATCCCCTTCAGCTAACTCCAGGATTCTTCAGCTTTTAATTCAGCTAGTACACAGAATAGGTTGGCAAAATATCAGTTGTGAATACTAATCAGCCTGAAGCAAAGTTACTCGTTGTAGACGATGAGCCCAACATCCTCGAACTTCTCGCAACGTCCTTGCGGTTCGCAGGGTTTGAGGTCGTTACCGCAGCTAACGGTCGTGAAGCACTGGAGAAGGCAGAGACAGAAAACCCCGACCTTGCGGTTCTTGACGTCATGATGCCTGACCTCGACGGCTTCACTGTGGTTCGCAAACTCCGTAGCGCAGGTCGTCTCTTTCCCGTTCTCTTCTTGACGGCAAAAGATGACACCGAAGACAAAGTCACCGGTCTCACCGTCGGCGGTGATGACTACGTCACAAAGCCTTTTAGCCTGGACGAGGTAGTAGCCCGTATCCGCGCTGTGCTACGCCGCACCCAGCAGTCCGAGCTGGATGATTCCCGTCTGAGGGTAGGCGATTTGGTGTTGGATGACGACGCCCACGAAGTATTCCGTGGGGACCGCGAAATCGATCTCTCCCCCACCGAATTCAAGCTGTTGCGCTATCTGATGCTTAACCCCAACCGGGTACTTTCCAAAGCACAGATTCTCGATCACGTGTGGGAATACGACTTCAACGGCGATGCTTCCATTGTTGAGTCTTACATCTCTTACCTGCGCCGTAAGATTGATAACATGCCGGATCAGACACCGCTTATCCACACCAAACGCGGTGTGGGTTATCTCTTACGCACCTCAAAGTAAAAAGTTCCTTTCGAACTTCTAGCGACTTTCCGTGAGTTCGGATCACCATATCAATGGAGTAACGTGACCAGGATTCGTCAAAAAATTGGCCAGCTGGGGGCGCTTTCATTGCGCACTCAGCTGGTTCTTTTAACAGCTTTTCTCTTAGCTTTAGCTATTTCTGTAACGTCGTTAGTGGCGATTTCTGCTCTACGCGGGCAAATGGTTCAGCAGTTGGACGAGGAGATGAAGTCCAACGCTCAGATGCTGACCGACTATATGGTCGATGGCAATCAGCTTCCTACCACCGGTCCTCTGATGCGGTTTCAGGCTTATTTACTAGATTCTGACGGCAAAGTAGTCAATTCAATCACCAGTATTTCCAACAACAATGTTGCCCCCAATATCAGTGGTTGGAACGCTGCGAAAGTAGATAAGTATTCCGCCAAGGCGTTCACGGTGGATTCTACGGACAGCACCTCGCAATGGCGCATTATGCCGTTCAATGCTGATGGCACCGACTATTCGGTTATTATTGCCACTCCTCTGAACCAGACCAACGCGGTCGTTGCTCTCGTTGCTATCCTCACCCTCGCTTTTGGTTTGGCAACTCTCTTTGCCTCTATCGCTATGAGTTGGGTGATGGTCACGCGTGCCTTTGAGCCCCTTGCACGAGTGGAGCAGACTGCGGCGCGAATCGCCGCCGGCGATCTCTCTCAGCGCATGGATAAGTACAACCCATACACTGAGATTGGTAGGCTGTCTTCTTCTCTCAACACGATGCTCTCGCATATTGAAAAAGCCTTTGAAGTTCAGAAAAACTCCGAAGTCAAAATGCGCCGTTTTGTAGGCGATGCGTCCCATGAACTCCGCACTCCCCTGGTATCTATTCGCGGTTATTCAGAGCTGTACCGCCAAGGAGCGCTGCAAACTGATGAGGCAGTGGCTACCGCAATGAGCCGTATTGAAGCAGAGTCAAAACGCATGGGTCAGCTGATTGAAGATTTGCTGACTTTAGCGCGAATCGATGAGCGCCGGGAAGCTGAAAACAAGCCTCTCGATTTGCTCAATATAGCCATCGATGCCGCCCAAGACGCGTTCGCCACCGCTCCTGACCGTGAGGTTGTAGTAGTGGGCTTACAAGACGATGAAGAACCAGGCTCGGCACCGATTGTGGGTGATGAGTCGCGCATCCGCCAGGTGATAGCTAATCTCATGACCAATGCCATTCGTTATACCCCCGCTGGAACTCCACTGGAAATTGCGGTGGGTAGCGATGTTTCTGAAAGTGGTCAGCAAATCTCCCGCATTCAGGTTCGCGACCACGGCCCTGGCATTCACGGGGACGAAAAACAAAAAGTGTTTGAACGCTTCTACCGCGCCGACTCATCGCGCACCCGAGAGACAGGCGGAACAGGTCTAGGGCTGTCCATCGTGGCAGGAATCGTGCAGCAACATGAAGGCACAGTTGAGGTATTAGAGACGCCCGGCGGCGGAGCTACGTTCTCCCTGGATTTCCCGTTGCAGACTGAGGTTCCCTCTTCTACCGGTTCGCTTCGCGCCTAAGCTCTTTTCTTCATCTCGGTTTAGAAACCGGGTACTAGAGGTCTGTGGATAACTTTTCTACCCCGGTTTTCTGGGGCTGCTTATCCACAGATTTTTTATTTCTCGGTCGCACTCGCCATTTTCTTCTAGCGTAGAAAACATGAACAGTACTTAGCTGTTCCCCTTCATATTGATTGCTTCTATGGCCTACTTCAAGGAGAAAACTCATGGCACAGTTCGTTGTCGATTCAGAAATTATTGCGTCCAAGAGCGCTACTGCTCGCGCGCAGGTAGAGAGTATTGCCTCAGAGGTCAATGCACTCACTGCTTCTCTTCAAGATCTTGAAGGTTCGTGGACGGGCGCGGCGTCCGTCAATTTCCAGGGCGTACTGAGTAATTGGCGAGCAACTCAGAGTCAGGTGGAAGAATCAATCGCACAGATCAATCAGGCTCTCTCGCGTGCAGGTGTGAACTACGCAGATACCGAAAGTGCAAACGCTGCAATGTTCGTAGGCTAGCCAAGAGGAGAAGGAGAGACGAGGCGGGTTCTCGTCTCTCCTTTTACCTACCGTGCCGGTGGAATTGCAGTTTCCTGTCGAAATTCCAGGCACCACTCTCCTCCTGTGCGTTTCCACAGGCTAGTTCGCATCACGTTCGCGCGAGGGGTCTGCACCGTTGAAAGAATATGGACGGCATCGGGGCCCAAGCTCTGGGTGGCAATAATTTCGGGTTCCTTCACGCTTTGAAAGGCATTGAGACGAAACTGGATAACTGTATCTCGATTAATGATTTTCCCCGTCGGAGTTACCCAGGTGAAGTCTTCGCTAAGGATTCTCCGTACTGTCGATTCATCAGAAAAAACGCTTTCTTCCCAGAGATTTTTTTCTGAGTCAACAGCCGCGGCACAAGAACTATCTGCCGTTGTAGATGGCGCGTTCTCGACACTATGAGATAGAGACGGGGAAACTGCCTCTGATGTTTTATTCTCCACCGGCTCACCAAGAGTGAACCCGGGTCCCTGCGCCGGAGTTTTGCCGTCTCGATACGCTGTTGCGGCAGCGCGTGCTCGCTCGTCGGCGGCTTCATTCATGGGATGTCCAGCGTGACCTTTGACCCACTCAAAAGTGCACTTTCGCCCTACCAAAGCAGCATCTAACTCTTTGAAGAGATCTAGGTTGAGAACAGGTTTGCCGTCAGCCTTCTTCCACCCTTTTTTCTTCCATCCGTGCCTCCATTTGGTCAGTGAGTCAATGGTGTACTTCGAATCGCAGAGGATTTTCAAGGGTCGGTCGGCAACGTGGTCGGTGGATTTGAGCAGTTCTAGCACAGCCTTTAGCTCGCCCATGTTGTTCGTTCCGTGTTTCCACCCGCCTGCTCCCCAGCATTCGTCGTTGACATACCATGCCCACCCTGCAGGGCCTGGGTTGCCCAGGGCAGAGCCGTCTGCAGCAGCGATAATTTCGGAAGTCATTATTAACCTACTTTAAAGTGTTTGCGCTGAGATCGGCAAAGTGCTCAGCGAAAGATTTCTATCAGTGATTCAGAGGTGAGAGCCGATACTATAACAACTATGAGTTCTGATTCAGCTACTACGGCCTACCTCTTTGCGGTTCCCACCAGCATACTGCGTTCAGGGCACGGGATTACCTGGCTTTCGTATGTAGGGTTAGCTGAACAGATGCAAGCAGCCGAATTCCGTCAAGCAGATGATGCGTTACATTTTGCAGCACAGCACTCGCTGATGAGAGTTATTGCCGCTACAGCTTTAGGTGTGCGCCCTACGCAAGCGGCAGAAATTCCCGTTCACCGCTCGTGCCTTTTGTGTACGGCAGGTGGAGAACACGGAAAGCCTCGTATAGAGGGTATTAATTTTAATATGGCGCGCACTCCCGGTCTAGCGGTGGGGGTTTTCATCGCTGAAGATATGGCGCTCGAAGACGCCACCCAGTTGGGGGTGGACGTCGAGCGGTTGCGCGGTAGTTTTTTTGATACTTACGACCGGATCTCGCTCACTCAAGAGGAAACGGCAGCACTTAAAGGGGAGCCTCAAGAAACCGCGCAGATGATTCGGTTGATGCTCTGGACCGGCAAGCAAGCGGTACTCAAAGCAGTCGGCGCAGGTTTACCGGCAGGCTTAAACAGTGTGCGCTGTTCGATGGACGATTTTCCCCGTTCGATTGATGAAGTCTCGGGTTTCACTACTACGGCTGTTTTTGAGCGGAGCGAAGTGGAAAACAAGCTATTTCATCTCACCTGGTTGGTACAGGGAGAATATTTTATTGCAGTGGCTTTGGACCGTCCCCGCCCTGTTTCTCTCCACGCAGTTACTACCCCTGTGGAAATAAAGCGAGTGTTAGAACCTCGTTAGAGAGCGATGGCGGTGGTATCGATTCCTAGTGCTTTGCCAAAAGAGCCAAGCTTGTTAGCGGTTTCAGCATGCTCACTTTCAGGTGTTGACCCCTCAACGATTCCTGCTCCAGCAAAAAGCGTAGCCTGAGTTTCGCTGACTTCGGCGCATCGAAGTACGAGTGCCCATTCGCCGTTGCCCTGCGCGTCCATCCAGCCCACCAGGCCACCGAAGAAACCGCGATTGAAATTTTCTAGTTGCTGGATGAGGTCGAGAGCAGACTCTGTTGGAAATCCGCAAATTGCCGGGGTGGGGTGGATAGCGCGTGCCCCGTCCAAGGAGCTCATGCCCGGGCGTAATTTTCCCCAAATTTTAGTTCCCAAGTGCCACAATTGCGGGGTAGCCATCAGCGAAGGAACGGCAGGTACGTGAAGTTCTTCGGTGAGAGATTCTAGCCGGTGACGGATATCGTCGACCACCGTAGCGTGCTCTGCCCGGTCTTTAGCGGAACGGAGAAGTGCCTCCCCGAGCTGAGCGTCATCAGTGCTTCCTGCAAGGGCAGTGCGGGAGACCGTGCCCGCGAGAGGGTGAGTTGTGAATGCCCCCTCTTCGCTGTGAAAGACAAGCTCGGGGGAAGCCCCCATAAGGTAGCGATCGCTCCCGGGGAGCTTAGCGGAGAAAACGAATGCGCGGGGCTGCTGAGCTAGAAGATTAGTGTAAACCGTCTCGGGGTCCAGTGTTTGCCCCTCATACTTAGCATGTAGTAAGCGGGCTAGCACTACTTTGTCCAATTCACCGTCGTTGAGCTTTTGGACGGCGGTTGCCACCGCCTGTCTGTAGCCGGGGTTATCTATACCCTCCAGCGAAGAGGGCTGGGGCAACTTATGCACGGGGCGCTGGGGCGTAGGTGTTTTCTCCCACCGTTCTGGCACCACGAGGTAAGGCTGTGCCTGCGGGTCGAAAGGTACAAGTCCGACGACGCCGGTTCCTTGACGTTGCGCGATCTCTAAGGCGTTCTCTTCGCATACGCGAAAAAGCTCACCAGAGACGGTGAGCGTACGGTCGTTTCGAGTAAATAGAAACTCAGAGAAGTCGGGGGTGCGCAGGGTCTTCTTCTTTCGTCAACGCTAGGTTCAAAGCGTTATTTTACTCTTGAATTATTCTTGCTCAAAGATAAAGTGAAAGTATCCCTACTTACATCAAGGAGAAAACAATGAATGTAGCAGATTTATTAACCGATGCTATCTCCCGTCCTACAGCAGCAATTACCCGCGCGTTAGAAGGTCTCTCAGCCGAACAGTTGAATGCACACCCCGCAGGGCACGATAATTCGATTGCATGGCTGGTTTGGCATATTGGAAGAGAGATTGACGTGCAGGTAGAGCATCTTGGGGGTCAGGAAGTCTGGAAAACCCAAGGGTTCCGCGAACGCTTTAACCTTGGTGAGATCGGTGATTCAGTGGGCTACGGCCATAGCTCCGAAGAGGCCCGTTCGCTCGTCATTGAAGATAAAGAGCTACTGGTGGAGTACGTCAAGGCGGCCGAAGCTGCTTACGTAGATTATGTAAGCAGTCTTTCGCCCGAAGATTTGGATGAGGTCATTGATACTCGCTGGGATCCGCCGGTAACCCGCGGTGCGCGGCTGGTATCCATGATTGACGACGCTGCCCAGCACGCAGGTCAGGTAGCCTACGCTGCCGGGCAGCTGTAAATCGTTCGTTGTTTTTGTTGAGCGTTGCTCACTACGATTTCATTCTTATTTAGACGAAGAGGCTAAACATGAAGCGGTCGTAGTGGGCATCGATCTTGGCAAGGGTGGATCCGATTTTCTCGGGGGACTCCCGGTAATCGTCTTCTGCCCAGGCGCTGATAACTGCCAGGCAACCTTGGATGTGGTATTTGGCGAGGAACTTAATGTTTTCTTCTGTTTTAAGGTTCTTAACTTCTTGCCAGAAGATATCGAGGTACATCTCTTCAACGATTTCGCCCAGCTTTTGGTAGAAGACGCGTGCGTTAGCTTCCACTAAAAACATGCGAAGAACTTCTTTATTTTCATAGACAAAAGCAATGAGTTTTCCGAAGATTTCATCGGAATTCATATTTTTGCCTAGAACTGGATCGGGAGCGAAAATTTGCTCTATTTCGTAAAAAGTATTTTTTTGGATTTGTTCGAAAAGTTCATCGATGTCAGTGTAATGAGAGTAAAAAGTGGCTCGGTGAATATCCGCTTTTTCCGCAAGTTCACTGACGGTGATGGACGAAAGATTTTTTTCTCGCATTATTTCCGCGAGGGCTAGATACAAAGCATTCTGTGTTTTCCGAACACGGCGATCCGCATGATTGCGAGCTCTCAAAGAGTTCTCCCTTGCTAACTATTTAGGGGACATACTACCCCTTTTCTGTTGCGTATTCCACGGTCTCAACGGCAAATGTTTATTGCTTTAATGAAACAAATTTTTCTACTCTGACTAGTAGATACCTTTTATTCATCTTATTCCGAGAGTACTTTATGAACAGCCTCACACCCGATACTCGCCTCGATATCGCCCAACTCATTTATCAAACTCACATGAGTAAAGTACATCATCTGTGGCTACATTCCTCGGATTCACAAGCATGTGTAGCCCTTATCGCAGAAGGAATCAGCGAAGATAATCTTCTTCTGGTAACTCGACAAGGAAAACTCGTTGGCGTAGCGCTCTTTGAGACCCAGGATTTCCCCCACGCATTGAACTTCACTTTCCGCTTTTTTACTCGACATTTTGGCGTCTTTTCAAGTTTCCGAAAATGGCTTGCTTTTATTTGCTACAAAAGAGCGGAGATTAAGCTGACGCCGGAGACATTCCACATTGAGGCACTCGTCGTCTCCCCAGATTTTCAGGGGCAGGGCATTGGCAGTCAAATGGTTCGTGACGCCTCGCAACTAGCGGGTGAGCTAGGAAAGACTCAGTTGGTCGTCGAGTTACCCGAGCACTACCAGAAGATGCTGGCTTTCTACCACCAACTTGGTTTTGTCACCAAGAGCAAAGAAAAAGTTAAATGGCCGATTCTGAGCCGCTTCGCTCGTCGGGCAGATGCGTCCTCCTACTACGTTCTCGAAAAAGACCTACTCAAAGATGATCCGGCCTGTAGAAACGCAGTGCCTTCTTCCTAACGGGGCTCTACGTCGCGCTGAAGTAGCGTAATAACCTCATAATGAGAGGTCTGGGGAAACATATCTAAGACCCTCGCCGCGCGCAAACAGTAAGAAGGCATACGCTCCATGTCACGAGCAAGGGAGCGGGCGTTGCAGCTGGAATAAATGACCGTTTTGATAGAGGAATTTTCAATCCAGTCGGTCAACTCCTTACCGATGCCCCTCCTCGGCGGATTCACAACGAGGACGTCGGGGTAGTCGTCTCTGGTACTGAGAGCGAATGCCGTGGCGTCCTCAGCATGAAAATTAATAGTACGTATGCCAAGATCCTGGGCGGTTCGCCGTCCGCTCTCAATAGCCTCCGCGCTCAGTTCTACTCCGGTGACCTGAGCAGTTGATGCGAGCGCAGCATGTAGCCCAAATCCGCCCACGCCACAGTAAAGATCCCACACGCTTGCAGGTTGAACTTCCTCAATCCATTCTTGTCCCTGCCGATAGAGGGCATTGGCAATAGCCGTATTGGTCTGAAAGAAACTTTGCGGACGAAGGTGGAGGGTGAGCTGATCTAGTTGCATGGGCAAAGTCTGCTGCTCCGTCAGAATAATCTCTTCGGTTCCTTCAACCAGCGCCACAGGATCACGGAGGAGATTCACAGTCACTACTTTGAGCCCTGTAATTTCCTGTTGAAGCCACGGAATTTCAGCACGGATGGCCACGAGTAACTTTTTGGAACGTATTACAAAACGAATCATGGACTCACCGGAGGATGACACTGTCACCAGGATATTTTTTAGCTCACCTTTGCGGGTGGCAATGTTGTAAGGCGTTAGTTTCGCCCGCGTAATAAGATCTCGTAGGACCGGCATCATGGCAGAAATCGTTGGATCATATAGACCGCAGCCCGAGAGGTCAATGCCTTGCCCGTCCCGTGTCACGATCCCTAAGGTTGGGTTCTGCGCACTTCCTGCGATTACAATTTTTGCCTTATTTCGAAATTTGCTTTCCTCCGACGATTGAGGAGCCAACCAGTTTACTGAGTCATCTGGCTGAAGAAGCGCGCGGGCGTCCTCGTCTTTCGCCTGAAGTTGCTGAGCGTAGGGCACGCCCATAGCTGAACAGGAGCGGCACAGGTGGGCATCAAAATAAGAGCATTGCATAGCGCACCCCATCCTACCCGAAAGGGGTGGGGACGACGGCGCCGTGCAATGCTCTTCAAGCCAGATATGGAACCGCTATTTATTACTGCCCGATAGCGTGGCGAATTGCCCACTTCATCTGGTAAGAGACTTTCTGCACACCCGTTTCGTTCAAAATGTGGCTATCACTCTGCATATAAGGCTTGAGGTTATAACGAGTAACCCAGCCACTGGTATCTACGAAGCTTGTGCCCTCTTCAGTAACTGCCTGGTTCATCTGAGCGTTGAAAGTGTTAATCTCTGTCTCATCGTCAGCGGTCAGTACACCGTGGAAGACGATATGAGAATTAGGGTAAACCTGGTGTAGCTGTTGCGCCAAAAATCGTGCGTTCTCCAGCGTATCTTCCCGGTCTGCTTTGCTAGTTGCATCCAGCTGAGTAGTTTCCACATTCACAACCCAAGGGGTTCCTTCAGGAAGCGCAATCAGATGTTTTTCCATCAAAGACGCCAGATTATTGAATGAAGGGAATGATGCCAGAGAAGTCTCAATATATCCCGCGTCGTGAGGTTCGTATCCTGCGTCTTTGAGACCCGTAGAGACTAAATCTGCGTGGCTGGGGAACGGACCATCAATAGTAATTGAGTCAGACCAGCTGAGACCCTTACCTGAAAAATTCTCAGCATAGTCCATCACGCGGTTCTTGACAGGATCGAATCGAAGATAGAACCGGTGATCATTCATACCGTTATCAAAAACAGTAGTGATTCCAGAGCCTGGATGAGCGGGGTCTTTCGACAAATCCATGCGGTAATCAACGGGAAGGCCAATGCGGAAAATCTCGCGGCTAAAATCACTGTTCTGGGGATTGGTCCAGAAATCATAAACTTCATCGCTCATCGGATGCACCGCACCGGTGTCCATGGAGTACACCAGCCAGCCCTTTTCAAAGTGCTGGGAGAACAGATAAGTGCTCAGACGATAAACGTTCGTTACGCCGGGTTCCTGTGCAGTACCCGCACCGTCTGCTTTACCCATGCCGTTTTCTTCAGCGAACTTTTTCAGGGCAACGCAGGACTGATCTGTCTGGTGCTCAGCTTTTGGCCCATTAATGATGCAGGTATCAGAGACAGGATCGCCAGTAGTACCTGTGGTAGTTGCGTATGCGGGTACCGAAGCTCCAACCAGTGCCAAAGTTGCAGCACCACCTAAAAGGGAGCGGAATGAGTTTTTCAAGATTGTCTCCAGTTGTAGATAAGCGAAATGTGAGGTGCGATTACATGAAAGTGTAACCGTATCGAGACAATTCAAAACCCGTTTCGCCTAGCAAACCCCAAGAAGTAGTCTAAAGTTCTGAAAAAATTGAGGGTGATTCAGCGATCGGCGGCAGTGGGACCCGTTTTGGCGTAGCGAGCGGACTTTTCTACCCCCGAGATTCCGATCAGAACACAGCAGAACCAGATGGCTCCCGCAGGCCCTAAAGGTGCTGCTACAGCACCGGCAATAAGCGGAATACAGACCTGCCCCAAACGATTTCCAGTAAGTCGCACCGCCAGCGCAGGCGAACGCCAGCTGACCGGCACCTCTTTGATAATCATGGTCATGGTTAGCGGCTGGGCGATTCCTACAAAGAAACCACCGACCACCATAGATAGAACAGAAATCCAGAGATTCTCTAAGGTCAATGGAACCAGCGCAATCACGATGGCGCTCACCAGTAACGACGCACGCACCGGCCCGAGCATGAGCGGTATAGAAATCAGTGCAAACGCCGCGCCCACCCACAGCGAAATATTAATAAGGTGCATTCGCTCGTCGCCGCTGCTGTTGCCCAGAATCAGCCCGCCCAAAAGCGGCCCCAGGAGCTGACCGGCGGAAATTCCCGCAGTCTGCCACCCAAACCCTTTGTCCAGCGTCGCGTCAGTAGAGTACCGAGGCACCGAAGCTTGCGAGGCAATCACAAATATAAGATGCCCAAAACCTAATAAGACACTGGCTAGTCCCACACCGATAATGCTGGGCGCCAGCGCCATGACAGCTGCGCCTGCGCATACAACGCCGTTTGCAAAAGAAACGCAAAAGTCACCAGAGTCCATAACCAGGCTTGCGGTCTAGATGGTGTTGCACTCGATTGCACCGGTACGTTACCCCCATAAAATTTGCGCAATATTCCGGCTTTGAGTGTACACCCGGCTATAGACCCCACCTTTAACAAAAGAAACCAGCGAGAAAAACTCGCTGGTCTCTTCTTGCCGAGAATAACTCGATTACATCATTCCGCCCATGCCGGGATCCATACCTGCAGCGGGGTTAGCGCCGGCAGGCTCAGGCTTGTCAGCAACAACAGCCTCGGTGGTCAAGAACAGACCAGCGATGGAAGCTGCGTTCTGCAGAGCCGAACGGGTTACCTTCACAGGATCGTTGATGCCTACAGCCATGAGATCTTCGTACTCGCCGGTAGCAGCGTTCAAGCCGGTACCTGCAGGCAGACCGCGAACCTTATCAACAACAACACCGGGCTCAAGACCAGCGTTCTGAGCAATCTGCTTCAAAGGAGCGTCGATAGCAACCTTGACGATGTTTGCGCCAGTTGCCTCGTCGCCGCTCAGCTCGAGAGAATCCAGAGCCTTCACACCAGCCTGAATCAAAGCAACGCCACCGCCGGCTACGATGCCCTCTTCAACAGCTGCCTTTGCGTTACGAACGGCGTCCTCAATACGGTGCTTGCGTTCCTTGAGTTCAACCTCAGTTGCAGCACCTGCCTTAAGAACTGCGACGCCGCCAGCCAGCTTAGCCAAACGCTCCTGGAGCTTCTCACGGTCGTAATCAGAATCAGAGTTCGCGATTTCGCCGCGAATCTGAGCTACACGACCCTCGATAGCAGCCTGATCGCCTGCACCTTCGATGATGGTGGTTTCGTCCTTAGTCACAACAACCTTGCGGGCGGTACCCAGCAAATCGATGGTTGCCTGATCCAAAGACAGACCAACTTCTTCGGTAATAACCTGGCCACCGGTGAGGATAGCGATATCAGCCATCTGAGCCTTGCGGCGGTCTCCGAAGCCGGGAGCCTTTACAGCAACCGACTTGATGGAACCGCGCATCTTATTGAGCACGAGCAGTGCAAGTGCTTCGCCCTCGATGTCCTCAGCAACAATCAACAGGGGCTTGCCCGACTGCATGACCTTCTCAAGAACAGGAACAAGATCCTTCACGTTGGAAATCTTGGAGTTCACAATCAAGATGTAGGGATCTTCAAGAACTGCTTCCTGGCGGTCAGGATCGGTGACGAAGTAACCGGAAAGGAAGCCCTTGTCGAAGCGCATACCCTCGGTGAGTTCGAGCTCAAGACCGAAGGTGTTGGACTCCTCAACGGTGATAACGCCTTCTTTACCGACCTTCTCCATTGCCTCAGCAATGAGCTTACCGATTTCCTTATCGCCAGCGGAGATAGATGCGGTTGCTGCGATCTCTTCTTCAGTTTCAACTTCCTTAGCGGAAGAAAGAAGCTCAGCGGTAACAGCCTCTACAGCCTTCTCAATACCGCGCTTAAGGGAAAGAGGATCAGCACCAGCTGCCACGTTACGCAGACCCTCGCGAACGAGTGCCTGAGCCAAAACAGTTGCGGTGGTGGTGCCGTCGCCAGCGACGTCGTCAGTCTTCTTAGCAACTTCCTTGACGAGCTCTGCGCCAATCTTCTCGTAAGGATCTTCGAGTTCGATTTCCTTAGCGATAGATACGCCGTCGTTGGTGATGGTGGGAGCGCCCCATGCCTTCTCCAAAACAACGTTGCGACCGCGAGGGCCAAGGGTTACTTTCACGGCGTCTGCAAGGGTGTTGAGACCCTTTTCTAGACCGCGGCGTGCTTCTTCATCAAATGCAATAAGCTTTGCCATTTTTACTTAATCCCTCCTGGACTAAGAGAATTCTTACCTCTCTCAGCGGTGCCCGCGACGGACGACGCCCCGCACTCGCGCTCTTCACGAGCCAGTTGCGCCTCACCTACTGAAAGCAAAATTATTTCCCGAGGAAACTGCTACACCTAGCACTACGATTTAGCAGTTAGACTCCTCGAGTGCTAATTCAATCTTGACACTTGAAGCGAGCGAGCGCAAACATTCTCACCCCCTACCCCTGCTTAATCGCCGTGAGCGCACAGAGCTTCCCCTGCCTCCCCCAGCACTAGGGTGCCGGAGTCTCGCTTGCAGTTGCCGACGCCGTGGCGGTTTCTTGAGCAGCCACATTTTCTTGAAAGCTTCCTTCGGGGATTCCAGCAAAATCTGGTCCCAAAACTACCGAAATATCGGCAGGCGCGTCCTTTTGTTCCTCAAAGTAAGAGAAACCCAAACCATCTGCCACGGTGTTAGCTTCTGCAATGAACCCGTTGGCGTAGTAAACCATGGAATAGGGGATGCTCTCGCCCTTCCAGTTCGATGTACCCGTGACGTTATAGCCGGCTTTTTTCATTTCGCGTTCAACTTCAGAAGCTGCCCCGGGATAGGTGCCCGCATTGTAGATTTTCACGTTTATTTCTGAAGGGTCTTTAGGCGTTTGTTGGCTTTCGTTGGAGCTGCCCGAAGCAGGGGCGCTCACTGCCGCCGAAACGTTATTGGGAGCATCGGGGGCAAGTGTACGCGGCTGCACCACGAACATCACAGCTCCAAGAAGAAGCCCTAAAATACCCACGCATAGTATGGCAATCGTTCCCCCACGGGAAGTGGATTGATCGATTTGTTGCCCGCGGTAGGCTCCACGGCGGGCTGAGTCTTCGGGAACGTCATCGAATTCGTCACGGGGGTATGAGTTCACTGGGAATCTTTCGTTGTCAATCTTGCTACTCTCTAGGGTACACAGCAGGTCTAGGAGTCGCGGTGCTCACGCAGACGGCGGGTGAGTGCGGGCTCGATACGGATAGCGCGGGGGTCATCAATGAGTACATTAAGTTTCTGATAATAAGCAATAGGCCCCAGGTTAAGTTCTGCCAGAATAGCCTGTTCTTTGGCACCGGGGTATTTCCACCGTCGTTTCTCTAACGCCAGGATGGACCGTTCGGTATCAGTGAGTTCCGCCCCTGCTTGATTTTCATCGCTCGATGACGCGCCAAGATCTACCATATGCTCTGTGCCCTCCCCTCGGTTAGTATTCATAGCCTAATCTTAAAACAGATTAATTTTTCATGTGCCCTTAAGGAGTAACCATGCCCGCTCAACCGCTCGATCAAATTATGGCAGCAGACTGGGCAGAAGCTTTAGCTCCGGTCGAATCCAATATTCGCGCTATGGGAAATTTTCTTCGCGAAGAACACATAGCGCAACGGGTCACGCTACCCCCGGCACAAGATATTTTCAATGCTTTTCAAGCACCGCTAGCCGATGTGAAGGTTTTGGTCATCGGTCAGGATCCTTACCCCACTCCGGGTCACGCTATGGGGCTCTCTTTTTCCGTGCATCCAGAAGTACGCCCGCTCCCCCGCTCGCTCCAAAATATCTATAAAGAACTTCATGCTGATTTGGGAATTACGCCTCCTGCCCACGGCGATCTTTCGGCGTGGAGCGAGCAGGGTGTCATGTTGATGAACCGCGTTCTTTCGGTAGAAGCTGGAAAAGCCGGATCGCACCGTAACCTGGGCTGGGAAAAAATCACTACCCGGGCCATCGAAGCTCTTGCTGAGCGCGGCACACCTCTGGTTGGGCTATTGTGGGGGCGCGACGCTCGTAATTGCCGGCAAATGCTAGCGAACTATCCTTGCGTGGAGTCGGCGCATCCTTCTCCACTTTCCGCCTCGCGAGGGTTCTTTGGTTCTCGTCCGTTCTCTAAAGTGAATGAGTTATTGGTACAGCAGGGAGCGCAACCTATTAATTGGGCGCTACCTCTTTAGTTGCCCGAACTATTTTGTCCAAAAGATAGTGCACCATGTAAGACCCTAAAACCACTCCCGATGCCATCGCGATAATCGTAGAAAAAGCACCCACCAGATTCGACATGCCAGCAATTGGGCTGGGGTCAATCACCACTGAATACAGCCCGCGGAAAATCGATAGACCGGGAAGCAAGAAGAGGAAACCCGGCACATAAAACGAAATTTGTGGCGCATGAGTTTTGAAGGCGATGTAAGCACTCAACGCGCCAACAACGAACGCGGCAAAAGCAGTATTGAAAGTGTTGGGCGCCGTATGGGTTAATGCGGAGAACCCGTAGTAAATCATCTGTCCGGCACCAAAAACTATTAGAACCCATAGCATGTTAGCCACGGTTCCCTGAGATACTGCAACCGCTGCCATAGAACCTACCCCTAATGCGGCCAGGGAAAGCCATATCGGAGGCGGATCAAAAACTGCCTGTTGAACATCCAATGTTGCCGCATCGAAGTAACTCATCACCGTGAGCGCCATGGCGATGCCCACGACTAGCCCCAGAAAATCAAGAGCAGTGGTCACGAACTTTCCCGCAGCCGTCAACGGATAGCCGGTGAGAGCGTCTTGTGCAGAAGACACCATGGTGGAGGTAGGTAAGAGTAGCAACAGCCCTCCAGCCACAACGTGGGGACTTGAGACGTAAAACCCCACATTTTGAGCTAAAGACCCTTGGCTACCCACCCACAAAGCGCCTGCAGTGATGATTCCGGAGCCGATTGCCATCATGAAGAAGCTGGGCAAACTCATTTTGGAGGCAATACTCATACCGGTAACAGCCACCACCGCAATTACCACCGCGGCCAAGGCAGCTCGCCAGCTACCACCCAAGCCCAACGTAAAACCGCCAATCGTCAAGAGCTCTGCGCAGTTAATTACCAGAGGAGAGTATAGCTTTCTCGAACGGTTAATTTCCTTTAACCGCCGTTCCGCTTGATGACGGGAAAGCCCCTTCTCGGTGATGCTGTGAATCAGACCGTAAATTGCCGTTAGGGAAGAATAGTTTTCCGAACGAGTACGCACCACACGCACTACCGTGTGGCTAAATCTCTCTCGCGTTCCGTTAGCTTCCACAGCGATTTGTGCAGTATCCGTATGCTCGGGATCAGACACATAGTTGACGATGACGGACTGGTTAGTCACGTTCACCTCAACATTATCCAAACCATAGGAAGCACAGATAGCCACGATAGCTGAATCAACATCTCGGGTGTCTGCGCCGAAGTGGAACATAGTTTCCGCTAATCGGACGGTGAAGTTAAGTACCTCGCGGGCTTGTTCTTTTTCTTGAACGTACTGCTCGTGGCGTTTATGGGCTGAAAGAGTAAATTGGCGCTGAGCTACACTGGCAACTCCGCGGAGGGGTTGAGTGAAGTTTTGTTGGGAGCTAACAAACGAGCGCAGCGATTGCCCGAGGCGAGAGCGGTTTCCCGCTTGCTTGGGTTTATATTCCGGTAGCGGAATACTCGCTGTCTGAGGAGATGCCGAGGGGTAGACTGTCGGCTGCAAGGATGTAGTGGCAGAGTCTAAGGATGGCGTCCCAAACGCATTCTGCGACGTCTCTGCAGATGCAGATGACCTAGCAGGCGCGCCAGAGAATTTCGCGCGAAGCGCCGGATCAGCAATCTGATCAGGTGTAATAGCAGGGAAAGCGCTCGTGTATATTGAGCGCGAACGCCCCTGTGCTACCATTGCCTCCTGCAGTACCGGCGAAGAACCAGAATGGTCTTCCGCTGAATCCATTGAAAAGGCGGTGGACTCAGAACTCTCTTCTTCGCTTTGCTGGACGAAGGCGGCTGGAACTTGGGCAGAATCTGGAGTAAGCCCACCGGGAAGAGTTGCCGGTGCACCAAATGCACTTGCGGCAGGGGTTTCATCGGAGAAACTGTCAAAAGCTGAAGGGTACCCCGTGGGCTGTAGTCCCTGCTTGTTTGGAATGCTCATGAACCCCTTTCCCTTTTTCTGCACAATTTTTCTGCACCATGCGAGCTAGTGTTTTTTGACCGCCATCATCATGGTGGTCAGCGGCATGGTTTCTAGCATCTCAGATTTCATAAATTTTTGCAGAAGATACTGCATAATGAAACCGCCCAAAACCACGCCGGCAGCCATACCAAAAATAATGGTAACGGCTGTTAGCAAGCTGGGAAGACCTGCCCCCTGGTTGCCCTGAACGGTAAAGAGATAAAGACCGCGAAACATTGAAAGACCGGGGAGCAGAAAGGTTAGGGAAGGCACATAGAACATGGATGCCGGCGCCTGAAGTTTAAAAGCAAGATAGGTGCTCATCATGCCTACTACTACCGCGCCTAAAATCGCATAAGCGCGCCCTGCGCCCTCCCCCAAAACCGCCACGTAGACGTTAGTGAGGCAAATTCCGCACGTCGAAATCAGCACAATCCACAGCAGCGCTTGACGGCGGGCGTAGTAAATGACGCCGATAGAAACCGAGGCAAGCACCATAAAAATAAGGTTCTTGAAACTATTGAGCGGATGAAATATAGCCTCTTGAATCTGCAAAGTACCCAGCCCAAACACTTGCAAGAGAGCTACCGCAGAAGAAAGACCTATGCCTATTCCCAACAGGGAGAGTCCTGCGGAAACAAACTTTCCCGCCGCAGTCAAAGGAAAACCCGTTAGCGCGTCTTGCACCGTAGAAATCATGCGGGAGGTAGGTAGCAGCATGAACATTCCCGCAGCCACAATAAACTGGGCTTCAACATGCACACCGATTTTAGCCAACACAGATTGCTCGTCTGCCAGGTATAGTCCCATCAATGTAACGAGCAATGAGCCCACCAGCATGTTAAAGAACTCCGGCACCTTCATTCGGTCTATCAGCGTATTAATCTGATGAACCAGAGAAAATGTAATTCCAGAAATAAGCGCTGCGGGTGCAGAGCCACCAATACCTACTGTCAACGACGCCGCAGTCATAAAGTGCGCTAAAGTCATCACTAACGGCGAATAGGGCTTACGGGCTTTCACCAGATAATTAAGTCGTTTCTGAGCTCGTGAGCAGCTCAGTTTGCGTTGCGTAATGTTGCCAATGAGCCGGTAAATATCTTCCAACTCTGCATAGTTTTCAGACCACGAACGCACCACACGCATCACGGTGTAGGCAATACGCTCGTTCTCGATGGCTGCTGTATCACTCTCCCCGGGTGAATCAGGCGTCACCAGACCGATAGCGCGAGTCTTATCGTTGACTACGTCAACATCAGAAACATAATTGATAATCACCGACTGGCTGGTGATGTCCACTTCGACGTCGTCCAACCCATAAGCAGAGCAGACCGAAACCACCGCCGAATCGACGTCAATCGTATCTGCGCCACAGTGGAACATCGCCTCTGCCAACCGCAATGCAAAGTTGAGTATCTGGTGGATTTCCTCTTTTTCGCGGATACGCTGATCCCGGTTCTGCTCTGCGATATGTGCAGAAAACTGTTTTTGAGAAAGACGAGCGACTCCTCGCACCGGTTGCTTCAGCGCTATATCCGCCTTCACCAGGGATTTCAGAGAAGAGCGCACGCCCTTCGGAGAACGAGAAACGCCAACCGGCTGCACGGCGGGGGCAGTCTCTGGCGATGCCGAAGGATAGGACGGCGGTAATATGCCGGTGCTCTCCACCGGGGCTTCCCCGTTGTCACTCAGAGAAAGAAAGTTCACCGATGGTTCGGAATCTTGTGGCGTGAGAGGAAGGGCAGAAGTTCCAAGCGCCGCCTCTGCAGGCTCAAAAGCAGATGCGGAGGGGTACTGCTGAGGCAACTCTGAAGAATTACTCAAGCAATACACCTCCGCATCAACGAAGCTCCCTAGCGGGAGAGTTTTTAGTAGAAAGGCTGACCGGTCTTGCGTACCCAGAGTCCGCGCTGAACCTTCTCAGCGAAACGAGTCCACAGCTCATACTTAGCCGGTGAAAGAACCTGATCCCATACACCAACGTAATCAATAACGTCCTTGGTAAAGGACGTTTTGAAGAGTCCCAGACCGTAGTAGTGGTGATCCTTGTTCTTCAACTCTGACTTAGGCGGAGTACCGCAGAAGTCGTAAGACTTAATATCAAAGTCCTTCTTCAAATCAGTCAAAGCGGTCCACTGAACCTGGTGGGAATCACCGTACTGTTTACGGCGGGGCTTAGAGCCGCCGTCCTTATAGGTTCCCTTATCGCCGTAGGCAATAACGTACGCACCGACCGAAGGTTCGCCGTCTTCGTAGGTGAAGTAGAGACGGCCCTGGCCCGCTTTTTCGAAGGTGGTCCAGAAGTCTTTGTAGTAGTCGTAGGAACGCAGGTTTACCTTGGCATTTCCCTGACCCACAGTGTCCATCAGAGCATACATTTTCTGCATGTTCTCTTCGGTCAGTTCCACGCGCTCGACTTCGCAACCTTCGCGCTTGGAACGACGCACAGCGTTGCGGCCGCGGGAGCTCAGCGACTTCAGCACGTCTTCTTCGCTCTTGTCGGTATCAAGTACTGCGGTGGAGTCATTAGGCTGAATATTGAAAGCCTTCTTCAAACCGGTTTTCGCCAAGAAAGCAGAGTTCTGCTCACTATCAATCAAATCCGGCTCAATCTTAATCAGAAAGACGCCAAGCTTATTCGCTTCGATAAATTCCTTGTTCGCATCCATGAGGGCGGGAATCTCTTCAACGCTGTTCACGTCGGGTCCCTTAATCATGTACCACACCTTGCCTAGTGCAGGTACAGATTTTTCAAGGATGAGGTTATAGCTTTTGAAAGGTGTATCTTCCCCGTTAAGAACGGTAGTACCCTCGTAAACCATGTGCAGAGGCTTCCAGCCGTGCTTAGCCTTCACCGATGCGAAAGACGCCGACTGTAGCAGGTTACCGCCATTAGGGTTAGCGGTAACGTGGTCATCCCATGCACTGATTTCTTCATCGGTCGCAAAGCGTGCTGTAAATTCTCGCAAGAGCCTCAACTTCTTTTCCATGCGCGGAGATTGCCACGCTCTCAAACTTTTTGCTTCGGTGTCTAAGTCTAGCGAGGTCACCGCGATGAATACAGCACATGTTGCGTGAGTAATTGCTCAAGATACTTTGGCACCCCCCACAGTAGGGTACGAAAAAGTCCCGCAACCCTTCGATGGGTTGCGGGACTTTTAAACCTTGTGAGGCTCAGTGATTACTCAGCGTCGTGATCGGTTTCGAGAATCTTGACCAAGGTGTCAAGAGCTTCTTCAGCGCCGTCGCCTTCTGCACGAAGTACAACTTTGTCGCCGTGCTTAGCACCGAGTGACATCAGTGAGAGGATTGAAGCTGCGTCCATAGCCTCGTCTGCGGGCTCGCCTTCAGCTGCAATGGTGACCTCAACGGGCAGGTCGCCAGCTGCTTCAGCGAAGATAGCTGCTGGGCGTGCGTGCAGGCCAACGCGGCTTGCAATGGTGGCGATACGTTCTGCCATGATTTTCTCCTTGAATAGAGTTCGGGAAGTTGTCTCTTCCACTATTGAGTCTAGTAGAGGTTCAGTTCCATTTGCGAAACCGAACCATCACAATTCGGTATATATTACAGCCCGAGTTCGTCCAAGATCGGTAGCTCTTCGCGAGCTGCTGTCTTAGCTTCTGCAGATGAAATCTGGGACAGAGCCTTCACTGCAATCTGCTGAGCCTTTTCCTTGGTGACGGTCTTGAGAACAGCAGATACTGCTGCAATCGCGCCGGCATTCATGGAGAGGGTGTCAACGCCCAAGCCCACTAAAACGACGGCAAGTGCGGGGTCAGCTGCTGCCTCGCCACATACCGAAACATATTTCTTGATGCCGTGCAGTACAGATGCACGCTGAGCGCCTTCAACGGTCAGCTTAATCATCTTCAGCACTGCAGGCTGCCAAGGGTTATTCAGGTGCGCGAGATCGCCCAGAAGACGATCTGCTGCCATGGTGTACTGGGTGAGGTCATTGGTACCGATGGATACGAAATCTACTTCACCGAGAATTGCTTCAGCATTGACGGCAGCGGCAGGTGTTTCCACCATAACGCCCTTAGTCTGAATGCCAGCTTCATCAAGCATCTTGCTGAAGGTACGTGCTTCAGAGGTGGTAGAAATCATCGGAGCCATCACCCAGATGTCTGCTTCTGATCCCTCAGCAGCTTTGTTAATAGCTTCTAGCTGACGGTTCAAGACGCCGGGCACGGTCCAGTCGGTACGGAAACCACGCACGCCCAGTGCAGGGTTTTCTTCTTCCTTCACGTTCAAGAAGGGAAGGGGCTTATCAGCACCGGCATCGAGGGTACGAACCACAATGTGCTGACCGGGGAAAGCATCAAACACAGACTTGTAAGTCTCTGCCTGAGTTTCTACCGAAGGCTCAGAGTCGTTTCCGAGGAAGCCGAATTCGGTGCGCAGAAGACCAACGCCCTCTGCGCTTAAACCTGCAGCCTTTTCAGCTGATTTGCCGTCGCCCACGTTAGCATACAGAGGAATGGAAGTGCCATCCGACAAAACACCCTTGCCATCAAAAGCAGGGAGAGGCTGACGGTTAGCATACTTCTCAGCAGAGCTCTTCTGCTCTTCGGTAGGTTCGGTATCAACCAAACCTTCGTTGGAATCAACATAAACCAAGGTTCCATTAGCAATCTCGGTAACACCTTTAGCTGCAACGACAGCAGGCAGACCCAGCCCGCGAGCCAAAATCGCAGTGTGAGCCTGAGGACCCCCATCGGAAGTAATCAGAGCAATAACCTTTGAAGGATCCAAAGTAGCGGTATCAGCAGGAGCCAAATCAATAGCTGCCAGGATGAACGGTTCGCTAGCTACGGGAATGCCGGGAGCCTGCTGGCCGGTTAGCTCAGCAACGATGCGGGCACGCACGTCCTGAATATCAGTCACGCGCTCAGCCATGTAACCGCCGAGAGCTTCCATCTGCTTCATGAAGTCGCTAGCGGCCTCCCAGATAGCGCGCTCGGGAGCCATGCTCTGCTTCTCCACGAGCTTCTTTGCGCCCTTGAGCAACGCACGGTCAGTTGCCATCTGCGAGGTGGACTTCAGAACCGCTTTGCCGTCACGACCAGCATTTTCAGCACGCTCTAGAAGGTCAGCTTTAACCGACTCAGCTGCTGATTGAATACGGGCACTTGCCGACTCTACGGTCTCGCCCTCAGCAAGTTTCAAACCTGCTTTAGGCTCTTTGATTGGCTCTGGCATCTGAAGCACAGGGCCAATCACACGGCCAGCATAAACGCCAACGCCTTTATAAGTAGTCATATCCTTATGTTCCTTACTGTAGGAAGACTCAGAGTAATTGAATTGGTTGCAATACTACCGGTATTTAGGCAACAGCTTTAGCAGACTCTTCTTTTTTGCTCGTCATCATTTTGAGGACGATATAAATCACTGCGGTTACCGCAGTGCCGGCAAGAACTGCTACCAGGAACATGGGCCAGTTTTCCATCAAAGCAATAACCCAGATACCACCGTGAGGGGCGGGAGAAGCTACTCCTGCACCCATCGAGATAGCGCCAGCTACAGCAGCGCCGATGACTGAGGAAGGGATAACACGCAGCGGGTCAGCGGTTGCAAAAGGAATCGCACCTTCAGAGATGAAGGATGCACCGAGTAACCAGGCTGCCTTGCCGTTTTCGCGTTCAGGCTGGCTAAACAGGCGAGGACGCACGGTAGTTGCCAGCGCCATAGCCAGAGGGGGAACCATGCCGGAGATAATAACGGCTGCCATAATCTGCTGGTTAGCCAGTTCTCCCGATGCAAGACCGGCAGTTGCAAAGAGGTAGGCTGCCTTGTTCACAGGACCGCCCAAATCGAAGCCCATCATGGCACCCAGAACCAGACCAAGAAGTACAGCAGAAGCACCGGACATGGACATCAGCCAGTCCTGCAAACCGTTCATAATCCAAGCGATAGGACCGCCCAGAACGAAGAACATGAGCCCGGCTGCAAAAAGAGTTGCTATCAGCGGAGTGATAACCACCGGCATCATTGAACCAAGCCAGCGTGGAAGCTTGGGCAAAGAAAGCCAGTAGGCGCACAAACCAGCAAGCAAACCTGCAACGATACCGCCGAGGAAGCCGCCGCCCACCAGGAGAGCAACTGAACCGGCGATAAAACCGGGAGCAATACCTGGGCGTTGTGCCAAACCGTAAGCAATATAAGCAGCGAGTGCAGGAACCATCAGTCCCAGACCGTAACCACCGATGGTGTGCAATGCTGCACCAATGTAGAGGCTCAGCGGAGTATCGCCGAGGTTCCACAGGGACGCGTCCTTCAGAATCGCAGCGGGGTCAACCTCACCCAAGTTCGGTACGGTAATCGCTTCGAGCATGAAACCCAGCGCCACGATGATACCGCCAGCGGCAACGAAGGGGATCATGTAAGAAACGCCGGACATCAGCGCCTGGTATATACGAGTGCCCCAGGGCTTGCCAGCATCCGAAGTAGATTCTTCAGCGGAAGTACCGTGAGCTGCTGCTACGCGGCGTCCATTGGGAGTCGAAGCCTCCGTGAGAGCGTCCTCAATCATCTGTTTGGGATCGTCGATACCGCGTTTAACGGGACCTTCAACATAGGGCTTGCCAGCAAAACGCTCGCGACCGCGAACGGGCACATCTACAGCAAAGACAACGGCGTCAGCTTCTTCAATATCTGCGGCAGTGAGCTTGTCGCCACCGGAGGAACCCTGGGGCTCAACCTTGAAGTCGTATCCTAATTCTTCAGCGGCGTATTTGAGGCCGTCTGCAGCCATGTAGGTGTGTGCAATGCCGGTGGGGCAAGCAGTAATCGCTACGATTTTTTTGCGGGTAGAAGATGAGCTTTCCGTGGCAGCAACCGACGATGCCGCAGTAGCAGCAGCTGTAGCGCTCGTCTGAGCGGCAGGAGCAGACTCTGCGGTCTTTGGTGACCCGTCTGCGTTGACTCCCAAAGCGCCGTTGACGAGATCAACTACTTCCTGAGCACTCTTTGCCTCGCGCAGAGCCGCGGTGAAGGTCTTTTTCATCAGCGAACGCGCCATCGTGGAAAGAATTTTCAGATGCGCCTGATCTGCCCCATCGGGAGCAGCAATGAAGAAAATGAGGTCGGCGGGACCGTCTTTCGCTCCGAAATTAATCGGAGGATGCGGACGCGCCATCGCTAAAGTAGGTTCGGTAACTGCGGCTGAACGGCAGTGCGGAATCGCAATACCACCGGGAATACCGGTATCTGTTTTTGATTCGCGCGCTTTAGCATCCGCATAGAGAGTGTCGAAGTCAGTAGCTCGGCCAGCTTGCGTGACCATCTGGGCAAGACGGGAAATCACATCAAAGCGTGAATCGCCCAGATTTTCATCTAAGCTCACGAGATCTGCAGTAATGACAGCAGACATAGGTTCTCCTCAAATAAAAGGTACATTCGCAGTTCGTAAACCGCCCTCGAGCGGTCCCCTATCGTTGACGAACAAATGCACCGCATGTGCGATAGGCGAAATCTAGAGTGAAACCGGAGTGATAGTCACTTTATCCGGTGCGGTCTGGGCAAGGGTGGGCACCTGGGTACCTGCCAAAGACGCCGCAGCTGACCCGTGGGCAACAGCTTGTGCTAGGCATTCCTCCACGGATTTACCCTGCTCATGGGCAATGAGGTAGCCAGCCAGGGAGCAATCTCCGGCGCCAACGGTGCTTCGAACCTGCACCGGTTCGTGCTTAGCATGCCATGCGCCATCGCGGGTCACAAGTACCGCTCCTTCACCGCCAAGGGTAGCTAACACGGTATCAATTCCACGCTCTACTAGTTCCTTAGCTGTGCGTGCGGTGAGTTCGATATTCCCCTCAAGCTCTTCCCACTCATCGGGGCGTCCCACCAGTTCAGCGAGTTCTTCGGAGTTGGGCTTGATGAGGTTGGGCATTCCATCCTGCCCGTTCACGGCATCCCGCAAAGCGTGACCTGAGGTATCCACGGCAATCAAAGGAGCTTTTTCTCCCAATGCTTCGCGGATAGCACGACCTACCACCGAGTAGTAATCGCTCTGGACGCCGGGAGGCAGCGACCCTGCCAAAACCAGCCAGGAAGCGTCATGAGTTTCCTGAATAAGCAAGCGGGTAAGTTCCTGTTGAGCTGCCCCATTGAGAGGTTCACCCGGGGCGTTGAGCTTAGTGGTCGTTCCATCGGGCTCTACCACGGTGATGTTAGAGCGGATAGCCGCCCCAGTGGGCATGTTGGTATATTCAACGCCCTCTTCTTTCAACCCCATCAACACGGGGTCTTCGTTATCACCGGGCAAAACCGCCACGGTATCAAAGCCAGAAACCTTCAATGCGCGGGCGATATTGACGCCTTTACCACCAGAATCCTGGGCAGTTCGTTCAGCGCGCATCACGGTTCCCCGCTTCAGTTCTGAAGGGAGCTCCACCGTGCGATCTAAGCTGGGGTTAGCGGTTAGCGTGACAATCATACGATTACAACCTCTACATTGGATTCTTCAAGCGCAGCCGCGAGGTCTCCCTCGGGTGCCTTATCAGTGATTAATGTGTCGACGTCTTCCAAGCCGGCAAAACGAATCAGTGATTCCTTACCAAACTTTGCCGAATCGCACAGAAGAACTACACGACGCGCCGACTTAACAATCGCCGTCTTAACTATTGCCTCGCTCAAACCAGGAGTGCTTAGACCGAACTCTGCGTCCAATCCGTTCACGCCTATGAAAGCAATATCAGGGCGGATAGTGGAGAAATGTTCTGCGGTCTGAGCGCCGATGGCAGCCCACGTCATTTTTCGAACCTGTCCGCCCACTAGATCCAGAACAATACCCTCAGCTTCAGCTAACTTCACGGCGATGTGAAGCGCATGAGTAATAATGAGGCGATCTGCACCAGATTTGAGACTGAAGTTCTCCGAGGCAATTCGGTCAGCCAAAATTTCAATAGTGGTTCCAGCATCCAGCACCACAGCGCCCGCATCTGCATCAAGCAACAGCTCATAGGCTTGCATAGCAATGCGCTGTTTTTCAGGAGTGTTGAGGCTCTGGCGGAGAGCAATAGACGATTCAACTGATGTTGACTGCTCTACAGTGACGGCGCCGCCATGAACACGGCGTAGTTTGCCCTCTGCCTCAAGGGCAGCGAGGTCGCGTCGTACAGTTTCCATCGTCACTTCATAGCGGCGGGCCAATTCGGCACCGTTCACTCTTCGCGCGGATGCTACTAATTTAGCGATCTCGGCGCGGCGTTCCTCTGCGAACATAAAGAACATCACCTAACACAGTGGGGGATGGAATTGCATACAACCTTGCGCCTTGATTTTATGTGGGTTTATGTTGTTTCGTCAATGTAAATTGGCTTTTATCCCACGCAGTAATTTATAACGAAGCAGAATCTTTCAGCTTTTTAGAGCGGTAGATTCCCCACAGAATCGCAAGAGCAGCAGCCCATCCCAAGGTTCCGCCTAAGGTATTTGCCACAATATCCCACAGCGAACTGGTGCGCCCGGGCATCCATAATTGAGTGAACTCGATGCAGGCGGTAGTAGCCAGCGCCAATAGAGGCACCCATCGTCGCGTGCGATTTCTCAGAAGTAGGGTCAAAAGAAAACCACCGGGAGTAAACATCAGCACATTAGAGAGCCACTCGACGGTTTTATACGAGAACCAAAGAGGTAGCCAGCCTTGATTGTGCCCCGTTCTCAAAAAGGTTTTCACCAACTCACCGCTGGGATTATCGTCCACGTGTACTGGCCAAAAGACGACTAAACCGACCGCCACAATATATACGCCCAGGAGCATGTACCCCGCCAGGCGCCACTTTTCATAACCGCCACGAGCCCGCAAAGGATTAGAAGTGAGATGAACAGGAGTAAACATTACTTCTTTCCAGTCAGCAAGGGTTCATTCTCTTCACTCCAGGCAAACAGACCCTCCAAAGGAATTTCTAAAGGCTGAGCATTGGGCACCGGAGTGGCCCATTCTTTACCGTGAGCAGCACTGAGCACCCGACGAATCAGCGAACCGTGGGATACCGCAATGATGCGCTGACCGGGATACTGGCGGACGACATCCTGCAAAGTCTTCACCCCGCGCACGTAGACCGAACGCTCGGATTCCACGCCCTCATAAAAAGCATCGGGTTCGGCCCGCGCCTCTACAGAAATGTCCAGTCCCTCGGCTTCCCCATAGTGCCGCTCAATGAGCCCCTCAAAAGTTTCAGAGACTTCTAGCCCCAGTTCCTTTCCCACAATCTGTGCTGTCTCCAACGCACGGGAAAGAGGAGACGCCACCAGCACTTCAAATCCCAGGTTGAGCTCTCGCAGACGCTGGCCAATTTCCACCGCCTGCGCACGTCCGACCTCATTGAGAGGGATATCCGAAGACCCCTGCATCAAATGTTGCTTATTCCAAGCGGTCTGACCGTGGCGGATAAGAGTAAGGGATCCTGAAAGGTCCAAATGCTCGGTAGTCATTGGTTCTCCTTTATCAATCAGTGGTTCGGGGAGGGAATATTAAATAGCTTGCGAGGAGGGAGACTCTGTTGAAGAGAAGTCTGTAGAACGGTGTTCCAAAAGTTCTAGAGGCAACTCGGTGATAGCACCGTTAACGGGAAGAACCATGTCTTCACCCGTAAGTTCCTCCATCACCTGGGCTATCCACAGACCGTGAGCCACGATAATTACGTTCTTTCCCCGGTGTTCAGATAGAGCAACGTTCAATGCTGCAATGCCTCGTTCCCGCAGATCTTCCAACGGCTCGATACCGTTAAAACGAGCTTCTAAATCACCCCATATTTCGGGGGTAACCACCACACCCTCAGCTTCACCGAACGAACGTTCCTGCATGCCATCGTAGGTTTTAGACACCTCTAGCCCTAGCGCATGAGCAATAATCTCACCCGTCTGAAAGGCACGCGATAAAGGGGATGTAAGCACTGCATCCCATCGAAAATCAGGCTGATTCTCTTGCTCTGCTGCGGCCAATGCCAGCAAGTTTTCAGCAGCTTCCCCAGCTTGTTCCCGACCGGTTTCGTTCAGAGGAATATCAACCTGACCCTGGAACCTATGCTCAAAATTCCAGTCCGTTTGTCCGTGCCGAATAAGCACTACTCGGGCAGTCTGATCAGTGGTCAAAGAAGCATTTTCGGTAGAAGTCATTCCCCTATTATCGCAAACCACTCCCTTCTCTTCCCAGGAGATTATCCCGAAGCAGGCTGAGATAACGCCCTCATTCCCCGGCAGCAACTATGCAATCGTGAAAGAATAGAACCATGTTTTCTTCTTCAGTTGATACCCAGTGGTTCCCCACCTGCGCCGTCTTCGATTGCGACGGCGTCCTTCTCGATTCTGAGACAGTGTGGGGTGACATCCAAGAAGAAATATTCGCAAAATATAGCGTGACCCCTACCGCTGAAATTCGCCAACGCCTGGTGGGGTCAGCGGCATCCGACCTAGTAGATGCCATCGTTGAACTGACCGATCTCTCCGCTGCCTCCGACGACGAAAAGCAACAATTTCGCGCCAAGGTTGAACATGACGTCCACGAGAGTGAAGCCAACATTATCGAGCGTGGAGTAACCACCATCCCCGGAGCCCTCGATCTCATCAAGAAACTTTCTGCAGTGATGCCCGTTGCCGTGGCATCCAACTCATCATCAGAGTTACTCACCCGTAAGCTCACGAAATTTGGCCACCGTGAGTTCCTCACCACTTGGGTAGGCGCCAATGACGTCGAGAGCCCCAAACCTGCCCCCGATATGTACACCGAGGCAATCCGCCGGCTGGGCGGGGACCCCGCACGAACCTTTACCGTAGAAGATTCAGCCGCTGGCTCCCAAGCCGCACGGGACTCAGGTGCAGTTACTTTCATCTTTACCCACGACCAGGAGAACGCACCCGAGGGTCGCGGATACTTCGATTCATTTACTGACCCCCAGTTCCTCGCCACTATTGACACCTGGATAGACCAGCTCAAAGCACACCAGGAGTAACTATGTCAGAAGGACAGAACGGTTCGCCCCAATTCGGACTTCGCTTCGAAGACATGAGCGAAGAAGAGCTCGAACACTACCGGCAATTCTGGCAGGAACCAGAACCCCAAGCAGGCGAGCCCGGATACCGCCTCCCTGAGCAGGACGCCGTTCGGGCACGCACTCGTATGGCAACCGGTCTGAGCTTCACACTTCTCCTCTTCGGCGTACTCCTCGCTCTCATTTGCATGATTGCAGGAAACGAGTTGCTTGCTTTGACGTGTGGGGTTGTCGTTCTCGCCGGGCTGGGATTATTGATTGCGGTACGTCGCCGTCTTTTCCCTTCCCTCCGAGTTCATGGACAAGGCCCCTTACGTAAAAACAAGAAAGCCAAGTGGTTCTGGCTTCCCCATTCACTCGTCATTGCGGGAATTCTCTGCGCAATCGCCAGCTTCACCATCATCCCTGAACTGGATGCAGGTAAAGACCCGATTGTATTGCGCACACACGTCCTGATGCTCAACGAAATCACCATGCTGTGCTTGCTAACCGCCGCGCTTCTCTACGGACTGCTCTCACTCGCTATCTACACCCCCGAAGATAACGACGACTCCCTCGTTCGCCCCACCGACTACGCACAGCAACAACTCCAACGCGATATCGACCGCAATAAACGCCGCGACGACGACTTCTACGACTCCTCCTGGATAACCGGCAAAGACCGCTAAATAGTAATTAGCGAGACTTAATAAGCCTCAATCAATACAAAAAACCGCGCCGCTCTGAATAAACAGGACGGCGCGGTTTCTCATCTACACGCTCGGAACCGGCACGGCACTCGCTACGCTCGTAGCAACCAATTCGCTTGCCTCTTACCAGCCTCGTCACCTCAGCTGATTCCGCAAAATTTTATACTCCTCGCACGCTCGGAAAATTTTGCTTCATTCGCACGCTCGGAACCGGCACGGCACTCGCTACGCTCGTAGCAACCAATTCGCTTGCCTCTTAATTCCTCGCACGCTCGGAACCGGCACGGCACTCGCTACGCTCGTAGCAACCAATTCGCTTGCCTCTTAATTCCTCGCACGCTCGGAACCGGCAAGCTCATCGCCTCAGAACCTTGCGAGCCAGAACGTTACCAATGAGCTGAATCAGCTGAACCATCACAATAATCACAAGAACAACTGCCCAAGTAATCAAATCGTTGAAACGCTGATAGCCATCAACCAACGCGACCTTACCCAGACCGCCGCCGCCAACATAGCCAGCCATAGCCGACATATCGACCACACCAATAATCAAGAAGGTGTAACCCAAAATCAGCGGACCAAGAGCCTCGGGAATCATCACGGTAAATAGAATCCGCAACTTAGAAGCGCCCATAGCGCGAGCAGCCTCAATCACGCCCGGGTCAATAGAGACCATATTCTGCTCAACAATACGAGCAATAGCGAAAGTTGCAGCAAAACACATCGCAAAAATCGCCGCGTTAACACCCAAGCGAGTACCAACGACCATCGACGTCAACGGTCCCAAAGCCGCCAACAAAATGATGAAAGGAATGGGGCGAACAAAGTTCACCAATAGATTCAAGAAAATATTTACCGGGCGGTTCTGCAAAATGTTGCCCTGCCGCGTGGTGTACAAAAGCGCACCAATTACCAAGCCCAATAAGCCGGCAATCACCATGGTTACAGAAACCATGTAAACGGTGTCGAAAATGGCGGGAACAAGTTTATCGGGGATAAATTCGTTCCAATCCACGGTGTTCGCAGCAACTAGTTTGCCCGATGCAACATTTAAGCTCATGAGCGAACCTCCTTCACGGTGGTTACGGTGGCAAGTTCAGCCACTACGGCGTCCAAACTGGTGATATCGCCCAGCAATTCAAGGGTCAGATTGCCGTAGCTCTTGCCCTGAAGAGTTTCCAAGCCACCCTGCACGATATTGAAATGCACCCCACGGTTGCCCAGGTAAGAAAGTACCTTGCCAATTCCCGTATTACCTTCGGTGATTTCAATATTAACCAGATAACCACGGTGGCGGCGCTTCAACTCAGCCGCTTCAAAAGCGTTAGGAGCCTGCTTGACGGTGGTGGATACGAAACGGCGCGCAACGTCGGTCTGTGGATTCGAGAAAACGTCATAAACGTTGCCCATCTCCACGACTTTGCCCTTTTCCATCACTGCCACACGGTCAGCGATAGAGGAAACCACATCCATCTCGTGGGTAATAACAACCACGGTAATGCCCAGTTCGTCATTGACCTTCTTCAAAAGCCCCAAAACTTCCTGGGTAGTTTCAGGGTCAAGAGCTGAGGTGGACTCATCTGCCAGCAACAAGGACGGTGACGTCGCCAACGCACGGGCAATGCCTACACGCTGCTTCTGACCGCCCGAGAGCTGGTCAGGGTAATACTTCGCTCGATCTCCAAGACCGACGAATTCGAGCATCTCCTGAACACGAGCACGACGTTTAGCCTTATCCCAGCCCGCAACTTTCAAGGGAAATTCAATGTTGCCCGCGATGGTACGAGAATTCATCAGATTGAACTGCTGGAAGATCATGCCGATATTCTGGCGAGCTTCCCGTAGCGCCGATTCTTTCTGCCCGGAAATACGGTGCCCTGCCACAGTCAGAGTGCCTTCTGAGACGCTCTCTAGACCGTTAATGAGGCGAACCAAGGTCGATTTTCCCGCACCGGAATAACCGATGATGGCAAAGATTTCGCCCCGGCGGACGGTCAGCGACACGTTGTCAACGGCGGTGAGGTTCTCTTTACCGCTCTTGAAAACTTTGCTTACGTTCTCAATGACAACCATGTCTTCGCTGGCTTGGGGAGCCGGTGTTGAAGCTACGCTCATAAACACTCTTTCGCGTTGGTGTGGTGGATTTTGCTAGATAAACGGCATAAGAGCGATAACCATCCAGGGCGCTGTGAGAACAATGCCGCAGTAGTTACCGCTCTTTGCCATCAAAATTTATTACTTGCGCAGTGATTCTTCTGCATCTGCAAGAGTTGAGCGGAGCTCAGAAACGTCGGTCTTTACCTCAACAGCAGTACCGGCGGTTTCCTCCTGAACAACTTCCTGAACCTCAGAGCTGTGGAAGAGCTCTACAACCTTTTTGTAGGTTTCGTTGTCTTTGTCTTCATCCTGAGAAACGAAGAGGTTGACGTAAGGCTTCGCGTAATCGTTGGAGGGATCATCCTGAGCCAAGGCGTCCTTGGGGTTCAGTCCGGCGTCCTTCAGGAAGTCGTTGTTGATGACCGAGCCATCTACGGATTCCATGGAAACCACGGTCTGAGTTGCGTCAACAGCGGTAACCTTCACCTTGGATTTGTCGGTGTCGACGTCGTCAATGGTGGGACGATCGGTATCAGATTTGAAGGTAACCAACTTGTTAGCTTCAAGGAGCTGCAAAGCGCGGGCTTCGTTTACGGTGTCGTTAGGGATTGCAATTTCGCCACCCTGAGGAATCTGGTCCAAGGAATCGTGCTTCTTGGAGAACAGGGCCATGGGGTAGATAACGGTGGGACCAACAATGTTGAGATTATCGTCTGCGTTCACGTTGTAATCCGAGAGATAGGCGATGTGCTGGAACCAGTTCATATCGATATCACCGGACTTCAGCGCGGGGTTGGGCTGGGAGTAGTCAGTGAATTCTTGATACTCAATATCGATGCCGTCTTTCTCAGCAACTTCTTTGAGCTTGTCATTGACGGGATCGCGGCCAACGATGCCGATTTTTACGGTCTCAGAGTCGCCTGATGCCGAATCACTGGAGCCGCATGCTGCAAGACCGAAAGCTAGGGGTACGAGAGCCAAAGTGGCAACAAATTTCTTCACGGCTATGAATCTTTCTGTTGGAATGTGTGAAGCGACCACGTCTGAAGCGAACGGCACGATGCACTGAAATGCTGTCGAAGTGGCGGTTCTTCAAGGTATCTAAAAGAACTTCTCTAATTCAAACACGTCTTAGGATGTGGTGCGATGTCTGAGGCTTTTTCTACTTTTTTTGACAGCACACTTCTTCACATCGTAACAAATCGTAATATAAATGAAGCCTCGAAAACACGCGGTTTTCGGGGCTTCATTTTTACGTCATAAACGATAAATAACCTGGTCAGAGCAAATATTTACTGCTCACCGTATTTCTCCTCCAGTTGCTTGCGCACTTCGCGTCGCAGGGTCTTTCCCAGCATAGAGCGCGGCAAATCCTCGACTTCAAAGACCTTGCGGGGAACCTTATAGCGAGTGAGACGACCATAGCAGTGCTCACGTAACTCTTCCTGGTCGATGGCATACCCCTCAGTGGGAATAACTGCTGCCACCACGGTTTCTCCCCCGCCCTTGCGAGGAAGACCCACCACGGCGGCGTCCTTGACCGAATCATGTTGGCGCAAAGCCGCTTCTACCTCAGAGGGAGACACGTTGAACCCCCCGGTAATAATTACTTCTTTAATGCGGTCAACCACATAAATAAAGAAATCTTCATCAACCTTCACGATATCCCCGGTGCGTAACCATCCTTCGGGAGTGATCGAGCTACGGGTCTCTTCTTCACGCTTCCAATATCCCTTGAAACGCTGGGGGCCCCGTACCCACAGTTCGCCTTCTTCCCCAAAGGGAACGTCCTCTAAGGTATCGGGATTCACAATTCGCAAATCGGTGGAGGGGAACGGGACGCCGATAGAACCCGCACGTCGTGTTCCGTTCAGCGGATTACACGCCACCAGGGGCGCGCATTCAGTGAGGCCGTAGCCCTCTACTAAGAAACCACCGACGGACTCTTCCCATTCGCTCACCAATTCAGGGGGAAGGTTCATTGCGCCAGAGACCGCATAGCGGATTCCCTTCAGCGAAATGTTGCGGCTTTCCGCCTCATCGAGAAGACGGCGGTACACAGGAGGCACGGCAGGCAAAATAGTTGGCATTACCTTTTTCATTGCCTTAAGCATCAAATCAACATCCACCGTGGGGAAGATGACAAGACGGGCCTGACAAACCATCGAGATGCTCAGCCCCAGAGTCATACCGTAAGCGTGGAAAAGCGGAAGCACAGAGTAAATAACCTCATCATCCCCCGGCTGAATCCACTCTTCGCCCATGCGGGCATTTGCCTCCAGGTTTCGATGCGTCAGCATCACACCCTTAGGTGAGCCAGTGGTGCCCGAGGTATAGAGCAGCAGGGCGAGATCGGAAGCAGTTGGACGGTGATGGTTCGCGTCCAACGGAGCAAATTTTAGAAGAGACTTCCACTGCTTTGTGCCGGGTGCGGACCCCTCTAGTTTTTCGCGAGATTGACGTGCAGACTTCAAGGGAAGCTTCAGCGCCGCTCGCATATGCATCGGCATCGCCTCAATCATGTTCACCGCAAAAATGGTTTGTGGGCGAACATCAGAAGGCAAAGCCGTAATGTTATCGGCGACCTTGTCCCACACAATCGCCACCTTGGCGCGGTGATCTTCGAACATATGGCGCAGTTCGGTGGAGGTATAGAGCGGATTATGCTCAACTACTACGCCGCCCAAACGCAACACAGCATAAAACGCCGCCACATGTTGCGGGCAGTTGGGCAAAATAATAGCTACACGGTCGCCCGCGTTGACGCCTGCCTGGCGCAAGCCCTCGGCGACCCTACGAACTTCTTCCCCCAGCTGGAAGTACGTCGTCGTTGCTCCAAAAAACTGGAGAGCAACTTTTTGCGGAACCTCTCGAACCGCTTTTTCCAGTAAGTAGACCATAGAAGTTTCGGCGAGATCTACGTTGTGAGCTGTCTTCTCGTTATAGTTCTTCGTCCAAGGGCGGTGTGCCAAAGGAAATGAATCACTGTGCTGGGTCTTTTCGGCTTCATACATACATAAGATTCTGCCATGAAGCATAGGGTTTGTTCATAAGCTGCTTTGTTGCCCCCATTTTCCCCCTTTTTCCTGCGATACTAGGGAGATGGCTAAGAAGAAACAGCCTCCGTATACCGAACAAGAAATACGCGAGGTCATGCACGAAATCATTAAAAGACTCATCATTGCTGGTCTCGTCCTCATTGCGGTGGGCCTTTTGATTATCGTGGCGCTGAAAATCTGGGGAGGATAACGTGGCGGAACGACAGTTTGATTTGATGATAGCCGGTAAGGCATATAAGCCTGACGCCGTGTGCGTGGCTCTCTACGAGAACGCCGCTCGGTTAGCTCACCGCTACACCGAGGTTTACTACAGCGGTTCCTCCGAGCGTCGCGAAATTCTCGAACAGCTCTTTGGTTCCATTGGCAAGGATGTTGAATTTCGCCCCACTATTCAGGTTGATTACGGCATCAACACTTTCATTGGCGATGGCTGCTTCTTCAACTACAACACCGTAATTTTGGACGTCGCACCCATAACTTTCGGCAAAGGGGTTTTGGCTGGCCCTAATGGCCAGTTTCTCACCCCCACGCATCCGCTGAATCCCGTAGACCGCAAGAACCTCTGGGAAGGTGGGCTTCCCATCACCGTGGAGGATAACGTCTGGTTCGGAGGAGGAGTGACCGTCCTTCCCGGCGTCACCATTGGAGAAAACTCAGTGATCGGTGCCGGGGCTGTGGTTACCCGCGACATTCCTGCGAATTCGGTCGCCGTGGGCAATCCTGCGAAAGTTATTAAAACGATTGACCCCAATGAGCGCCCCGCCAGCGGTCAATTTAACCCTGCCGAGCTCGGTCTATAACTCCCTCTCTGTGGGGCTTAGGAAAGTAAACTCATGTCTGAACCTTTTAACTATCGTTTTCAACGCGACAAAAAGCGTGCCGCCCGAGACCAGTCTGCGGAAGAATGGGATTCAGTTTTTTCTGACGAGAACCCCACCCGTGTTCTCTCGCCTCAGGAATCTCACGCCGATGACTACTCGGCCGGTTCCTATCGCTCAGAACCGCAAGACTTTGGCAACGATTTTGATGACCGAACCGAGGTTCTCAACAGCAACGACATCGAGAACCCTTCTACAGAAGACATCTCGGCAACGCGCAAGCGCCGAACTTCGCCCTCTAACGCAGCCACGTGGAGCGATGCAGATCGTACTGAGCCACTCTCCCCTGCAGATTATTCGACAGAAACCGCTTCTTATCCCGCCACCGAAGACACGCGAGTGCGCCCGGTAGCTGCTGAGCCGGCATATGCGCCCGCCCGCACTCGAAGTGCTGGGGCTTACGAAGACGAGATGCCCTTGAGAGGTATCTCTGAGGACGCCGCTAAAGCCCGCAATTCACGTATTCATTTCTTCCCAGCATTTTTAGGCTGGCTTGTCACCTATTCGCTACTCACCTTCAGCGATTTCTTCCACAGACTCATCAACCAAATCTTCGGGCTAGAGAACTTTTCGAGTTTCCCCCAAGCTTTTGCTCAGGCAATCGGTCTTTTACCCGGTTCAGGTAGCGCTCCGTGGACCTGGTTTATCATTGCCTCAATTTTGATTGTTCTCAGTGCCGGTTGTGGAGGCTACGCCGCCGCCCGCATGGCTCGCTTTGCCCCGGCAAAGCAGGGCTTCGGCGTCTGGCTGTGGCATCTGGGGATGGTGCTATTGGCAACCATCATGACTTTCTTTGCAGGTTCACTGATGGGGACGGGCGAGCCCCAGTTGGCACTTCAAACTCAGCTAGACGGTGCTGCCGGACAGAACATCTTGGGCATCTTGGTGGTGATTGGTCTGATTCTGATAGGTGCACTTCTGGGGTCTTTCTTTGGACCGCGCTACCACCGCAGAATTGTTCGTCAGTCCCAGCAACAGAGGTAAATAATCCCGGAAAAATACGCAACCACAGCCGTCGTTTTAAAGCTGTGCCGAGCTACCTCTCCAATTTTTCTCACCTAGAGAAATTCCGTTTCATCCGAAAGTATCATCTTTTGCACTACAGGTATTATTTTGCGGTATTGTTTCCCACAGACAAACCTGCGCCATGCTTACCGCTATAAAATAGCTGGCATAGACAACACACATGGATAGCAACACCGCACAGAGCCTGTGCACTTATTTGGGGGAAAAATGAACGTTACACGCGTAGCAATTGTTGACGATCACGAAGTCGTACGGGAAGGCATGCGTGCGGTTGCAGAAAAATCTGAAGAAGTAGAGCTAGTTGGAGCTTCCCCTACCGTCAATGATTTGCTCGTCGCGCTAGGTCGCAATCCTCGTGATCCCGGCTCCGCGGATCTGGGGAAAATCAAGCGTGAATGCGACGTCGTGTTGCTTGATCTATCGCTTCAAGACCGTTCACGCCCTTCAGAAAACGTTGATTTGTTGCGTCAGGCTGGCATCAAAGTTCTAATTTTCTCTATCGGTGAGAACCCCGCGTTGATTCGTGAAGCGCTGAAGTCAGGTGCGTTGGGCTTGGTTCGTAAGTCTGAGCCTCTCGAGCATGCGCTAGGTGAGGCTAAAAACATTGCCGAAGGCAAAGCTGTAGTAACTAAAGAGCTCGCTGCTGCAATTGATGGCGACCATGAGTTCTCCCGCGCTAATCTTTCTCCTCGTGAGCAAGAAACCCTCCGCCTCTACGCTTCCGGTTTTGCGCAGGTACAGGTAGCTCGCCGCATGGGCATCAAGCAGTCAGCAGTAAAGACCAACATCGACCGCATCCGCGAAAAGTATGCTCGCGTTGGCCGCCCTGCTCCCACCAAAATTGACTTGCGTATCCGCGCCATCGAAGACGGTCTGGTAGATACGATGGAAGACGTCAAGAGCGCCGAACGTTACTTCTAATCCCAGCACACGGTGAGTTGGCTTCCTCTTCAGAGCTAACTCACCTTTTCTTCTGGAGATTAATGTTGGTTAATCTCTTCTCCCCCTGATTCGCCCCGCAATCTTCACGAGGTCCACTATTGGAACAGGTTCGCACCGGTGCAACTAAAGACCTTGCTCAGTCTCTGAGAACTACCCCTTGGCGGTTTCCCCTCCCCCTTGCTAGCGGACAGAGACATTTAGCTGGTCCTTCTAGCTTCGGTCTCATCTACGCCATGGAAGTGTTTTTCTCGCTCCTTGCCGTAGCGATACTTTTCCAGGCGTTTATCCCGCTCACTACTAACCCCCTCAACTTCGCGTGGTGGCACACCATTTTTGTGGCAGCCTTTCTCTTCCACGCTGCATGGCTAATTTATGTGGGGTTAAGACGGGAATATTCTGCTGGATCAGTTGCTCCTGCCGCTTACATTACATACGGGGCATACGTCTTTTGGCCCTTTGCTCTCACTGACAATGCTTACAGCGCTCACCCTTGGTGCTGGCTCATTGGGCTCTACGGAATGATAGTTCCGCTATGCATGGGCGGTTTTAAAGCCATCTTCCTTAATGTGCTGGGATATTCTTTCGCCTTATCGTTTGCTCTTATTGGCGGCAAGTTAGCTCTCGGATTGCCTGTGGAATGGGCAGAGGTGGGAACTCAAGTTTTCTATCTCGCCACGCTTGCAACCATGCTCGGAACTGTTTTTGGGGTAGCTCGAATCTACGCTGAACGCTCTGATGTGTTTTATGCAGAAACACTCGCAGCCCAGCTACAGCTCACCCGAACCAGAGATCAGTCTCAGGACCTTCAAGAGTTCGACAAGCTGGTTCACGATAACGTCATGGCGGCGCTCTTGGATGCTAGCCGTAGCGAAGGCCCCATTGCCGATCGGACCCGAGCCCTCGCCCGTCGTGCTATTGGAGTGCTAGAAGAAGAAACTAACAAGGTACAGCCCATGCGGCCGGTGACCTTCCAAGAGTTAACCGAGCAAATTGCCACCGGCGTGTACCCCTGGAACTCTCGGTTACGTTTCGTCTCCGACGATGTCGAACTTTTCCCCAAAGCCAATCCTTCCTCCCCTATTCCCCCGGAGGTAGCTCGTGCGTTTACCCATGCCGTCACAGAGGCCGTCTCGAACTCTGCCCGGCATTCAGGCACCCGCACCACCCAAATTAGCGTACGCACCGAACGACGTCGCCCCTCAGGTACCGCTCGAACGGCAGATGAAGTCTCATACATCTACTGCACCGTCACAGACCACGGTCAGGGGTTCAACATGAAAAACCTGGATATGCGGCGCATGGGTGTGCGAGTATCTATGATTCGATCGATGGAAGAGGCAGGCGGTCAGGTGACCATCAAGTCAGCGCCTTATCGAGGAACTGAGGTTACCGTACAGTGGCCAGGAGAGCAGGATAATGCTTAATCAGTATTATTCCCACCGCTTGTTCCGTACAGGAGTCGGCGTATTTTTTGCCCTGGGTCTGTTCAGTTTCTATATCTGGTATTCGCAGTTTGCACTCATGTCCCCATTGGCATGGGTTCCTCTTTTGGCGTGCATTATCCTCTCATTCACGCTCGTACTGTTTCCCACGAACACCAAACGGCTTCCATTTTTTATTACGCCGCTAATCCTCTTGATTGCTATGGTCACGCTTCAGATGATGCTCCTTCTTCTGCCGCATAACTTGACCCAGCTCAGTATTTTATTTCCGCTGCTCTACTCGCTCTCGATGTGTAGCATCCTCATCTTGCGTGACCATGCGGTTTCTCCATGGGTTCTCTTTGCCCTATCCATGTTGCTCGTGTTGAAGTGGCATCTTGACGTTTTTATTTCGTCTCTTTCTATCGCTGCAGAATTTTTGGTTCCAACCGCCATTCTGGGAGGCATGCATGTCTTCAAACACCAGATTCAGCAGGCTTCTCACAAGGCCAGGCAGTCACGCATTTTGCTCCAGCATGCAGAATTTGGCAGAGAACATGAAGAGGGCGTAAGTTCCGTAGCTGCGCATCGCGTTCAGGAAGTACGCTCTCTTACTGAGGACATGCTGCACCGGATTGCGTACAACAGGGAACCTGTTACCTCTGATGAGATTAACGAATTTCGTTTTACCGAGGCTCAGTTGCGAGATACTATTCGCGGTCGCCACATTGTGAACAAACAAATTCTTGAGGCGACGATGGCGGCACGACGCCGGGGCGCCAAGGTAGATATTTTGGACGAACGCGGTGAGCCCCTGCCGCCCCACATCGTGGAGGTTCTGACCCCGTGCGCAGTTGATTTGCTCGATGATGCTTATGGAGGCACCATCACTATCCGTGCCTTCCCTCCCGATGATCCCACCGCAGTTATGTTGGTACACGACGGTAATTCGGAGGACGATGAGCCCTCTGCTGTTGAAATTGCCCAGCATTCCGGTGAAATTGAGAGGTTCTAAGAAACACCCACGAAGAAGCCTGGCTCATCGTATTTGAACTTTGTAGGCATAATAAGAATCTTTGTAACCGAGTATAGGGACATACAAAACCTATTGTTTTTGACAGACTTATAAGTAGTTGAGAAATGCGAGTCGGGGGACTCGTACGTTCTAGTGATGTTGGGGGACGGATCTAGAACACTTCTCAACCTAAGGTATCTAGCTGATTCCTTGCTTTTTGGATTTTATCCAAACGGTTCCTGGGCTTCTTGGGGGAGATAGTCTAGCGAACCGGACTGCAAGGTATGCGCCTTAACGTACTCGAGACCTCAGCTTTTAGCTGAGGTCTCCTACGTTTAAGGTATTTAGATACCTGCTAGGCGTCCCTTCTCATCTGAGGAGGGACGCCTAGCAGTATCTAGAGCTGATATTTACTCATCGAGAAGCAAGGCTGGCTCTTCCATAATTGCCGCTACGTCTGCCATAAAACGAGCGGAAAGATCGCCGTCCACCACACGGTGGTCGAAAGATCCTCCCAAGGTAGTAACCCAGCGGGGAATAACCTCGCCATCCACTACCCACGGTTTCTGCTTGATAGTACCGAAAGCTACGATAGCTACTTCGCCAGGATTAATAATCGGAGTTCCCGTATCAATACCTAGCGCACCAATATTCGTGATGGTTAGCGTTCCATTGCTCATCTCTGCAGGCTGAGTCTTACCTTCGCGTGCTCGCGTGGTGAGTTCATTGAGCGCAATAGCTAGCTCTCGCAGCGAAAGATCCTGGGCATCCTTAATATTAGGAACCATAAGACCGCGCGGGGTTGCCGCGGCAATACCGAGATTCATGAAGTGTTTGAGCAAAATTTCTTGGTCAGTCCAGGTGGCATTCACCTGAGGATTTCGTGCAGCCGCCCAAATAACGGCTTTTGCCAGAATCAAAAGCGGGGTCACTTTAATACCCTCAAAGTGGCGGGACTTCTTGAGGCTACGCACAAATTCCATGGTGCGGGAGGCATCGACGTCCACGAAAATTGAAACGTGGGGGGCATTGAACGCCGACTCCACCATCGCCTTCGCCGTAGCTTTACGGACACCGCGTACCTTGATGCGCTCAATACGGTCTCCCCCGGCACCCTGAGGAATCCAGAATGACTCTGGCAGAGTGTCTTCGTGGTCTTCTTCGCGCAGGTGAGCTACAAAGTTGAGAAGATCGCGCTTAGTCACCTGCCCGTCATCACCGGTAGGAGTAACCTCTGCAAGGTCCACACCCATTTCCTGTGCTGCTTTACGAACTGGCGGTTTAGCCAACGTATGACGACGCGGTATAGAGCCTACCGGCTCATTCGCCACAAGATCTTTTTCAGCAGTATTGGGGAGACGACGCAGGCCGCCCTCAATCAGAGCAGATGCCCGTTCGGTCAATCCACCAATTGACTCACCTAACGAGCCGCGCAACAGCTTACGTTCCTGTTGAACTGCATCCAGATGAGGCGAGGTCTGCTGAGGCGATTGGGAATCGGACGAGGGGGCGGAAGATGCCGCCAGCGGTGCAGGTACCACAGGGCGCTTACGGGCACGACGTTTCACTGGATCCGCTTTAGGACCGGAACCCACGAGATTTTTCGTCTCTCCCGGAGTATCAGCGGCGAGGTTATGGGGGCTAGTTTCTGCGCCTCCGGTTGCGGTGTTTGCTTCTTCAGCGTCGTCGGCAGGAGCATCGGCGTCCGCCTCAGATTGAGCGCTATCGGCAATAGTTACCAACGCCGACTCAACCTCTACCGTTTCCCCCTCTTCAGCGTGGAGAGTCTGCACTACACCTTCAAAAGGAGAGGACAGCTCTACTACTGATTTGGCAGTTTCAACCTCCGCCAAAACATCATTAATCGCGACGATGTCTCCCACCGCCACCTTCCAGCTGAGGATTTCCGCTTCGGTGAGACCTTCGCCCACGTCGGGGAGCCTAAAAATTTGAGACATAGCGTTCCTTCGTATGGTTCTTAGCTATTAGTAAGCGAATGAGCGGTCGATAGCTTCCAGAATACGGTCAATCCCAGGCACATATTCTTCTTCACTCCGAGGTACTGGATAAGGAGTATGGAATGCGCCCACGCGCAGCACCGGAGCTTCCAGCGAGTAGAAACAACGCTCAGTTACCGCCGCAGAGATTTCAGAAGCAACACTCACAAAGTTATATGCCTCCTGAGCTACGACTAACCTGCCCGTTTTAGCTACAGATGCACAGATTGTCTCGATATCCAGCGGCGAGATAGAACGCAGGTCAATCACCTCGACGTCGTGCCCGTCCTCCCGCGCCGCCTCAGCCGCAGCAAGAGCGGTAGGGACCATCGGTCCGTAGGAGACCAAGGTGAGATCGCTACCTTCGCGCAATGTAGCAGCGCAGAAAGGATTAAAATCTGTATCGCTAAAATCTACTTCACCCTTAAGCCAGTAGCGGCGCTTAGGTTCCATGAAGATTACAGGATCGGGGTGTTGAATCGATGCACGAAGCATCCAATAAGCATCATGAGCCGACGACGGCGTGACCACCCGCAAACCGGGAGTATGCGCAAAGTACGCTTCAGGTGACTCCGAATGGTGTTCAATAGCTCCCACCGAACCGCCATAGGGCAGGCGAATCGTTACGGGGATTTCGTACTGTCCGTTAGTGCGCCCTCGCAAACGAGCAAGCTGAGTGGTGATTTGGTTAAAAGCGGGGAAGACAAAACCATCAAACTGGATTTCTGGCACAGGGCGGTAACCGCGAAGAGCCATACCCACCGAGGTACCGATAATCCCAGCCTCGCCCAGCGGCGTATCCATCACGCGGCGGGCACCAAATTCTTTTTGAAGACCATCGGTCACGCGAAAGACACCGCCGAGCTTACCGATGTCCTCCCCCAGCGCTAATACCTTCGGATTCTCGGTCATCTCATCATGAAGGGCACGGGTAATTGCTTTTGAAAGAGCAAGGTTCTCTGTGGTCATCTCTTACTCCTCCTCGAATCCCGCGTTGTACTCGCGGTAAAAACGGCGGTCATTTTCAGTTTGGGTGTGGGGTTTTGCGTAGGCGAAGTCGAAATTAGTCTCATACTCGGCTGGCTCTGCAACTAAAGCTACCCGGCGCACTTCGGAGGCAACCTGTTGAGCTTCCTGATCGACACCTTCGAAAAAGCTCTCGTCTGCCAGCTTGTTATGACGCAAATATTTTTCCAGCCGAATCAGTGGGTCACGCTGAGCATACTCATTTTCTTCTTCACCCGTACGGTACTTCGTGGGATCATCGGCGGTAGTGTGAGCGCCTAAGCGGTAAGTTTCCGCCTCAATGAGTACAGGACCTTCTCCCGAGCGAATCTTCTTCATGGCGTAGCGGGTAGCGGCGGCAACCGCCAAAACGTCGTTACCGTCTACACGCAATCCTTCGATACCGTAGCCAGCAGCGCGAGTAGAAAGAGGCACCCGCGACTGAGTTTTAAAGGGCACCGAAATAGCCCACTGGTTATTCTGAACAAAAAAGAGGACGGGCGCGTTATAAGAAGCGGCAAAAACCATCGACTCGTGGATTTCGCCTTCAGTCGAAGAACCATCACCAAAGTAAACCGCTACCGCAGCAGGCTGAGCATTCTCCTCCGAAGCGGAGAACTGACCTTGGCCCATCTGCTTTTCACCGGTTGTTTCCTCTAGCTCCCGGTCGAAGTTGAGCGCCATAGCATATCCCACTGCGTGGGGAACCTGTGCCGCTAGCACCACGGTATACGGGTGAAAATTATGTTTCTTGATATCCCAGGGGCTGGTCTCGGATCCGCGGAAAAACTTCACTAAGTCGGTGAATTCCACACCGCGAGCGAAAGCCAAAGCATGTTCCCGATAGCTGGGAACCACATAGTCCTGGGGTAACAAACCCATCGCTGAGCCAACTTGGGCAGCTTCCTGCCCGCGGGAGGGCGCCCACAGGGACATCTGCCCCTGACGCTGCAACGCAGTAGCTTCGTCGTCAAACCGGCGAGTAACCTTCATCTGACGGTAGGCCTCTTTCAGCTCAGCTTCGCCTACGTCTTGAACATAAGGGCTGAAAGTGCCGTCCTCTAAAATAGCTCCTTCTTCATCCATGATGCGAAGAAGCGGTAAAACGCCGGGATAGATTTTGCCCGAACTTTGCTCAGGTGTCAGCTCTGCTGGCATGTGGCCTCCCTACTGTGTTTCTAATGGCTCTGCATTAACCCTATTCCTGTTTTCTCCTAAAGAACCCTAAATACGGTCCCAGAATAATTTTCTGAGAGGTAGGGCACCCTAGTTGCCTCGGGATTAGGAGACCTCAGTACAAATAAGATGCCCTTATGCCTCATCAGAACTTACTTTTAGCCCATATAGAGTTACGGTTTCTTCGGTCCATGTTCGAAGTTCTGGCACAGTGAAATGAAGCGGGTATTCGCTTCGTCTTCACCAATACTGACGCGTACGCCCTCGGTACCAAAAGCTCGCACAGACAGTGCGACTTCCTCGGCTCGTCGAGCAAACTCAGGAGAGTGCTCGCCCAATGCCAGCCACACGAAATTAGCGCGGGTCTCAGGAATCCACCAGCCTAAATCTTCAAGCGCTTTTTTGACTCGTTCTCTCTCAGAAACTAAATGCCGCACCCGATCCATCACTACATCGTGGTGCTTTACCGAGGCGATAGCAGCCTCTTCCGCCAGAGAAGTCACTGCAAAAGGAGTAGCGGCAACGCGAAGATACTGGGTTATCTCCGGGTGAGAAATTGAATAGCCCACACGCAACCCAGCCAAGCCCTGGGCTTTAGAGAAAGTACGCAACACTACGACGTTGGTGTAGTCGGGGTAAATGTCCAAACCGTTGACCGGAGGTTCTTCACCCTCTGGAATTTCTGAGGCGGAGCAGAACTCGAAGTAAGCCTCATCAATTACTACCACCACGTGGGAAGGAACTTTCTCTAGGAAATCCCGTACCTGGATTTCGGTAAGCGCCGGACCAGTAGGGTTATTAGGAGTACAGAGAAGAATGACGCGGGTGTGCTCAGTGATAGCCGCCAGCATTGCTTCTAAATCATGTGAACCGTCAGCTTTATTGGGAACCTGGATACTTTCAGCACCGGCTAGCCCCACACAAATAGGATATGCCTCGAACGAGCGCCACGCGTAGATAACCTCGTCTTTCTTACCGTCGTCCTGGGCGCCAGCGAAAGTAGAAAGAATCTGGATGAGCGCGCCCAAACTCCCGCCACCAGTCACAATATCTTCTGGATCAACACCTAGATGTTCGCCCAGAACCCCACGCAAACGAGTGGAGAGGGGATCCGGGTAGCGATGCACAGTATCAAACTGGGAAAGAATGTCAGCAACTTCTGGTACAGGTCCCCAGGGGTTCTCATTCGAAGAAAGTTTGAACTGCTCCAGCCCCTCTACCGCTACAGGAGGCTTGCCCGCTGCGTATTTAGGCAGCCGGTCAAAAACCGGGCGGGGAGAAGGATTCAGCTTACTTTCCGTTTCAAGATATGCATTTACATCAGTCATGGTTCTCATCATAGTTGTTCTAGCTCACACAGTCTCTACCCTTATATGAGTTCTCGCTTGTTGCTTTCAGTATGGCATTTCTCTTAATTTTTAGAAGATATATTCTAATATTGATACATATTTTAGAATTTATGTTCTATTCTTAAGGCATGAAAGCAGTAATTCTCGCGCGCCTCACTTCCCCAGCGCCTGCAACTTACCCCACCGCCGACGTCCGCGTGCCCGCAGGGTTCCCCTCCCCCGCCCAGGACTATTCAGCAACCACCTTGGATTTAAACGAGGTTCTCATTCATGATCGAGCAGCAACTTTCATTCTGCGCGTTTACGGAGATTCCATGGTGGATGCAGGAATCTCAGATGGGGACGAAATTATCGTAGATCGATCCCTTGAACCTCATGAGGGCGCCATCGTCGTCGCAGCACTAGACGGGGAATTCACCGTCAAAAGATTCCGCCGCAGCCCCGACGGTCAAGGCTGGCTACTTCCCGAAAATCCCGCCTACCCCGCTATCCCCATCTCTGAATACGCAGATTTTATGATTTTTGGAGTAGTAACGAGGTGCCTTCACCATGTGGGCTAAAGCCCTCTCTGCTAAGGATTTTCAAAACCACCCTCCGCCCGCCATCCTTCACGCCCAGAACCAGAGTTCGATATCCTGCCAACCCAGCAGTCCGCCGCCTTTGGTCCTCCCCGAACATAAGCCTCAGCTACTCTACTTCCACGTCGACATCAACTCTTGCTATGCCTCCTGCGAGCGCATTCTCGACCCTTCATTGAACGGCAAGCCTGTAGTAGTGCTCTCTAATAACGACGGTTGCATGGTGGCGCTCTCAGCAGAGGCAAAAGCAATGGGTTACCGGCTGGGGGAACCCTGGTTCAAGGTAAAAGAAGGAGCTGAAGCGCGAGGGGTTATTGCCCGGTCGTCGAATTATGAGTTATACGGCGACATTAGTAACCGGGTAATGGAGGTTTTGCGCGAGTATGCCCAGGGGTTTGAGCAATATAGCATTGACGAGGCGTTTCTGACGGTTCGTCTATCTACTCGCCAAGCCGCGCATATTGCCCGGTGCATCAAGGACGATATTGCAAGACGCATCGGCGTGCCGGTGTGTGTAGGGGTTGCCGCTACTAAAACTTTGGCCAAACTCAGCAATAAGACCGCTAAGAATGTTCCCCACCTGGGCGGGGTATGTGTGTGGAATCTACTGCCCTCTGGACGCCGTGCCCATCTTTTCCACCATTTACCGGTGGATCAGCTATGGGGAGTTGCCTCAAGGACTCGCAAGAAATTAGCCAGCATGGGAATTATTTCTATCGGAGATTTAGCGACCGCCGATCTTTCTACTATTCGTAAACGGTTCTCTATAGTGCTCATGCGCACGGTATTAGAGTTGCGGGGGACGTCCTGCATCCCCTTAGAACCAGTGCGGAAATTTAAAGATCAGTTGATTTATTCAAGGTCGTTCTCTTATCCCATTACTGATCGAGAAGATATGGCTCAGGTGATGAGTGTTTATGCACAAAGGGCTTCTAAGAGATTAGTTCGCGATGGACAGCAGGCGAAACTTTTAACTGCTTTTTGCGCTACAAGTTTTTACGGAGAGAACATGGTTTTCCCTACCTCCGCGGTCAGGTTACAGGCACGAACCGCTGACCCCGCAGTGCTGACTAAAGCAGCGCTTACTCTATTAGATCGTGCCGATTTTGATGGCCCCCGTTATGCAAGGGCGGGGATTATGCTGACGGATCTCGCCCCAGGGGATTCCTCTATCGCATTTGAGATGTTTCAGTACAGTCATGAAAGAAGAAACGTTGCCTCCCTGATTTCTCAGGTGGAAGAAAAATGCGGGGAAGGATCGCTCGGCTTAGGCAGAGCGGGCTTCACTCGTAAACCGGTGTGGGAGATGAAGAGAGAGCTTCTCTCGCGCCGAGGAACGACACACTGGGATGAACTAGTGAGAGCTTCCGTACGCTAGCGGGGATTTCATCAACGCATCGACCTGCCAGATACCAAGAAATTACTTTTATTCGAAAGAATTTTTACTTTACACCAAAACTTTTTCAGGGAATAATGAACACCATGACATCTCAACAGAAAAAGCACGACGAACACTCCACCACTGGTGCCTACGTACATTCTGGCGAAGAATTCGACCGCGATACTAACTACATCGAAGATCGCATCGTTGCTCATTCTGGCATGGGCCCCGGTGAAGATGACCGTGAACATGGCATCTGGCCAGTAGAGAAGAACCGCTACCGACTCGTGGCTGCACGCGCTTGCCCCTGGGCTAACCGCACTCTCATTGTGCGCCGTCTGTTAGGTCTGGAAGACGCCATTTCTGTAGGATTGCCCGGTCCCACTCACGACGCGCGCTCCTGGACTTTTGATTTAGATGAAGACGGAAAAGACCCTGTATTAGGTATCGAGCGCTTGCAGGAAGCATTCTTCAACCGCTTTGCAGATTACCCCCGCGGAATTACCGTTCCTGCCATTGTTGAGATTGACTCTAAAGCGGTCGTCACCAACAATTTCCCTCAAATTACAGAGGACTTTACGAAAGAATGGAAGGAATTCCACCGCGAGGGCGCACCTGATTTATGGCCTGCTGAGCTCGAAGATGAGATGCGTCAGGTCATGCAGTACATTTACACCGAGATTAATAACGGAGTCTACCGCTGCGGGTTCGCCGGTTCGCAAGCTGCCTACAAGAGAGCTTATGACCGACTATGGTCTGCCCTGGACTGTGTAGAGGAACGACTTTCCACCCGTCGTTATCTCATGGGAGATTACATCACTGAGGCAGATGTCCGCCTGTTCACCACACTGGTACGGTTCGACGCCGTCTACTACTCCCATTTCAAGTGCAATCGTCAGCCGCTCTTTAGTATGCCGAACCTCTGGGGCTATGCCCGCGATCTTTTCCAGACCCCGGGCTTCGGAGACACAGTAGATTTTGAGCAGATTAAGCGCCATTACTACTACGTTCACGAAGACATCAATCCCACCCAAATTGTGCCCGTTGGTCCTCGTACCGACGGATGGTTGACTGCCCACGACCGCGAAGAATTAGGGGGCTCCCCTTTCGATGAGGTTACAGGAGCGACCCCTCCCGCAGAGGTACGCGACAGCGAACGTGTAGAAGCTGGTCACAACCCTCTTTACCCCGTAGCCAACTAGGCTTTAAAGAGCCGGTTTGAGTGCCGGAGTAAAAGTCGAGAACCGCTCCGCCTGGGAAGAAGCCTGGAGAGGTTCAGAATACTGGGCGGAGGGGTTTAAGACCCATGCAAGAGCAGGGCTTTCTACCCCTGTATAAAGAAAAGCCTTGGGAGACTCCCCCAGCGGATCCACATATTTATCGTAGAATTCTGTGGATGAGTAGTCTTCTGGGAGCCCTGGTAATTTTGCCCCTTTGGATGCCGTATTGTTCAAAATTTTTTCTGTGACATCGTAGGCTCCTGACCCAATTCCCAGAGCGCGGTTCAAAGAAATATCCTGCTGGGAAGTCCCCGGTGCAAACGAAGAACCGCTGACTTCATAGTTTTCAGTACTCGCCATACGATCCCGTATATCCAACAAAGATTGTTCCGGGATATGTGATTGAGGGATAGCTTCAGTAGCAGTGGTGTACTCGTCATACCCGTGAACAGGCATACTCGTGACTAACTTGATGTGTTCATCGTTTTGCTCAAGATGGTCTACATCCCGTTCCTTGAATTTTTCTATGCCGTCGGGAGTGATGTCATAGTTCGTCTCGATAGTCCGAACATTTTTGCCTCGGTCTGGGTAAGCGGAAGAGCCCTGCAGATGGGGTACGGGGTCATTCCTGTCTGCCACAATCATGGTGGGAATATTGGGGGAAACTTTCATATCGCCCGTCGGTCCGCCCTGCATATAGAGGTAATTGAGCTTGTATTTCTTCACGAATTCCTTATTCGTAGATAAGGCGCTAACGGTCGCTGCTCCTTGGCTAAAACCACCCAGGTTAACAGGCACGTCCGAAGATATGCCGGCGTCCGAAAGAGCTCGATCTACCAGCTGCATCATGGCTGTGCTTTCTTCAAGGGTATCGAGGTTATCGGCATTGATAGAGGCAACGTTCGTGCTCCAGGTGTTGATCCCACCGCTGTAGGCAGGCGAATCTGGGTCCGTTCCCGGCACATAAACATTGGCAGCAATCGTGTTACCCTCACCATCTCGGACTACTTGTACCCGTAGTCCGTCGTATTCGATGATTTCTCCATCACCGCCATCGAGTGCGTCCATCGCGTCCTCGCCTTTACCGACCAACTCCAGGTTATGAGCCCACTGATAGGGAGTTACTGGAACAGCGAACATAGGCTGGGTAGCATCTTCATACTCTTTTTTCCCCTCAAGCTTCTCCACGCGCACGCTTGAGTCATTGAGGTCTCTGACAACCCCGGTCTTGACGCCGAATTCTTTGAGGTGCTTCCCCACGTCACGTCGCCATGAAGCGCTCATGCCCAGCTCACCCATTCGTTCGTCCCGGCGTTTACGAGCGAAAGATTCACCGTTCATTTTCAAATCGGCATAGTATCCCATGCCGAAAAGAGCTCGCGCTACTAAAGGGGAAACTATGCTGGCGAACGGCACTTTGTCGGCTATCTTTTCGCCTAAGACGCCGCCCGTCGCCACGCTTTTGCCTGCCAGATAGAGTAGCCCGGGCACATACCCCTCAGGACCTTGGAGAATCTCAGTGGCAAGGCGCTCTGCATCAATATAGTTATTCCGCGCAGTTTCTACCTTGGCTGAAAGGGTTTTATGCCCCTGGGAGAGAAGGAAGAATTTCGCGCCGGTGGCGGTCAGAATAGCACCGGCATGTAGGCCCTCCCCTGTGGGATCAAAAGAAAGCAGGGCTGTCACTTGGGCGGCAATCAAAGAGACGTCCACCGCTAAATCTTGGTTCGTTTCCCCCGCGGTTTTGAGTTGCTCTACAACTTCAGTCAGGCTGTCAGTATCTACTTCGGTACGTGCCATGCACATGTTTTGGCTCATCAGCGTGCTCCCGCGGTTAAGGTGTTTTGTACAGAGGAAATCAGAGGGCTGTGAATCAGCGATTCCAAATGAGCCTGGGCAGAACTCACCAGAGGGTTGGTCAGAATATCGGGAAGATGATCTGTTGCCCCCTCTAAGCTGCGCATTCCCTGGTCTACTGCAGCCCCAGCGCTAGCAATATTCGCCGCCAACGTTTCTAACTCTTGAGCAAGTGCCTCGCCCCCTATACGAGTTTTCGCAGCGGCGTCAGCCAGCGAACGCTGAGTGTCGTACTGTTCTTCATTAGAGGTATCCAGCGAATCCCGAAACTGAGTAGCGGCGTCCGATACCCACTTGACTGCGTACATTGCATCAAGTTGAGCTGAGACCTGCTCGCTCTCTGCCTGAAATGCTTCGATATTTTGCGCCAAAGACTGCGAATATATACGAACTTCTTGCGCTAACGTCCATACCTCAGCAGACACCGGCCCGCTCACGCCGCTTCCTATACCCGCCGACCATGCCACGCCCATGACGGATTCCACACTCAACTGATTCCCTCCTCGAACTGTTTATTTCAGGCTAGGGTAAGGGATCCTGAAGGAGGAGAGCATGAAAGAAATCTGTGGATAAACCCCCTCAAAAATGTCTTATAAAGTTATCCACACCCTGCTGGTACCTTATTTGCCGGCGTCGCCGTCTTCATCTTTGACATTCGACCAGGTTTCTAGCGCCGCTTCGTGTCAAAATAGGACTATGTCTCATCGTGATAATTGCACCACCTTGCCCAACGGCCGCCATTCATTGACCGGCGCCGGTCTCGCCCTTGGTCCTCTCGACGGCCGATACAAATCAGCAACCGAACCATTGGTTGATTACCTTTCTGAAGCCGCGCTGAACCGCGACCGCGTGCACGTAGAGGTCGAATGGTTTATTTACCTCTGCGATCACAAGGTCCTGCCCGGTCTTGAACCCCTCACCGAAGATCAGAAAAAGGGTCTGCGTGAAATCGTCACCGAGTTCACCGAGGAATCCACTGCAGAACTGGCTGAGATCGAAGCGGTTACCGTGCACGATGTCAAAGCCGTTGAGTACTTCATCGGCCGCCGCTTAGAGAAGCTCGGATTAGAACGCCTCAAGCCCCTGGTTCACTTTGGGTGCACCTCCGAAGACATCAACAACCTCTCCTACGCGCTAGGCATCAAGGACGCCGTCAACAATGTGTGGCTGCCAGCAGCTCGCGATCTGGTAGCTCAGATTAACGAGATGGCAGAAAACGCTAAAGACATTCCCATGCTTTCTCGCACCCACGGTCAGCCCGCCACACCCTCCACTTTGGGCAAGGAATTAGCAGTATTTGCCTACCGTTTGGGCCGCCAGGTTAAGCACGTGGAAAATGCTGAGTTCTTGGGCAAAATCAACGGTGCTACCGGCACTTTCTCTGCACATGTCGCATCTGTTCCCGGTGCCGATTGGCTGAAAGTTTCTGAAGAATTCGTGACCGGACTGGGTCTGGACTGGAACCCACTCACCACTCAGATCGAGAACCACGACTGGCAGGCAGAGCTGTATTCTTCTATCGCGCATTTCAACCAGATTCTGCATAACCTGTGCACCGATATTTGGAATTACATTTCTATCCGTTTCTTCCGCCAAATTCCTGTGGAAGGTGCGACCGGCTCATCGACTATGCCGCATAAGGTGAACCCGATTCGGTTTGAGAACGCTGAGGCTAACCTAGAAATCTCTAATACCCTGTTGAACACTTTGGGCTCCACCCTGATTCAGTCGCGCTGGCAGCGGGACCTCACCGACTCGTCGTCCCAGCGTAATATCGGTGTGGCTTTTGGTCACTCCATTCTGGCGATCTCGAACGTGGCGAAAGGTCTGGCTCGATTGGACGTCGCAGAGGACGTCATCGCTGAGGATCTCGACCAAAACTGGGAAGTTCTCGCCGAAGCTATTCAGATGGTCATGCGCGCCGAGGCAATCGCCGGGGTCGAGGGTATGGAAGATCCTTACGAACGTTTGAAGGAACTGACCCGAGGACAGCGCGTTGACGCTACCCGTTTGAAGGAATTTGTCGCGGGGCTAGGTCTTTCTGCCGATGCCGAAAAGCGCCTCTCAGAGCTCACCCCCAACACCTACATTGGTATTGCGCCCGAGCTCTTGAAATTCGCCCAGTAAATAGCGCATTCGCTGAAAGCGACCAGGGAAGTGCTCTTTTGACCAGTATTTGCTGGTCAAAAGAGCATCTTCCTGGTCGCTTTTAAAGCAGTTGCCTCCCTAGACTAGAGACATGACAGAACTCGACGACGAACGCCAGCGCACCCCCGACCAGCTCCGGACGGAGACGTCCTCCCCCGCCGCGCGTCCGCACGTCGGTGCATCCGGCTCGAACGATGCGCGCCCCGCTACCGATGCTAAAGAACCACTTGCCATTCGTCGCATTCTCAAGCTACGCCGCAAAAACCCCGAAGGTACACCGGTTGAAATTTCTGATGCGCTCGATCAACTTTTTATTCGCGATTTTACGCTTGTGGGCGGCGCAGAAGCAGGTGTCAATAACTTGGTGCCCGGCGCTGTAACTGCCGCTACCCGCAACAGCAAGGTTGCTGGTCTCACCCGAGCAGCTACCCAAATCGGCGCGGTGCAGGGTATCTCCACCTACACTCAAAAAACCGCCCAGGGAGTGAGCACAGCGGCACACGTCGGTTCCTCCCAGGCTATCAAGACCTATCTTTTTGCCCAGGCGCTTCTGCACCACCTTCCCGTGGATAACGCCGACGATGCCGCCGCCCAAATTCTCGGCGGGGACATCCACCAGTTACTCACCACGTTAGAACAACCTATTGCACGCCAGCCCCACCAATCAGGAGCTTCGCCGTTGAACGTGATCACGGCAATTTCACAGATCGGTTTGCGCAACCCGCAGATGTTTTTGCTGGTCAAGAGCGGTGAACAGTTGGTGAGATCCGGCGGCTCGGTAGTGGAAAGCTCTAAGGCTCGGAAGGAGTTTGCTCAACAGCTAATAGCGCAGGCGAAAGAGGTACTCGGGGAAACGCCTGCCGCTTTCCCCGATCGGTTCATCCAGGTCATTGAGCCTGAGGTAGATAAGGCTCCGGAGAATATCGAGGCAACTCCCGCCGAGGAGGTTGCGGCAACCTCTGCGGAAGAACTCGAACGTATTGCCACGCAAAACTCTGCCTCGGTCAAGGGCGCTCGCTTAGCTGCCAAGATGTTTGCTAAGGGCTCTGAAAAGACCGGACTGTTTGGTTTCGGAAAAAAGTAAAACCTCAAAAGAATGCCTCCGCTCTCGAAGAAGAGCGGAGGCATTCTTTTGTGGGATGAGAGGCTTATTCAAGCGGTTAAGTCGCCATGCAAGCACAGCAACGGTGAACTAACCTTCTCGCCTGCCTCGCTGGCGCTCGCAAAGGCGATTCATGCCAGACCCAGCCAGTTCACCTTACTGCCGTGCTTGCATGGCTTTTACCCTTCAGAGTGCCTCTCCCACCACGCTCAATTACTTGGTGATTTCTTCGGCAGAGTCTTTTTTCTCTGCTTTTTTGTCTTCGAATTTTGGTGCACGTTCGTTAATCTGCAGTGCGGCGGGGAAAATCGCAGGAGCTTCACCGAAGGCTTCCTGAGTGGACTTGATAACCTGTTTACCCAGAGCGAGGTTTGCACCGCCACCCACTACCGCGCCGATGCCGAAGGGTAGCGCGCGTCCGAGCAGTGCGCCGGACCGGCGGGGGAGGAAGCGCTTCACAAACATGTTGCGGATGGTGCGCTCCACGCTGAATGCCTTGCCGGAGTCTTTTTTGCCCATCATCAGGCCCCATTTGCTGGTGATTCCTGAAGCGGAGCCGCTTTGAGCTACCAGCGAGTTCATCAGGCTGGCGCCGTCTTCACCGAGCATAATACCCATGACCATGGTGCGGGTTTCTTCTTCGCTCAGGTTATCTACGCCGTTCAGCTCAGCAATTGCCTGGGCGAACAGGGCCGTGCGTTCCAAATAGCCACCTACGGTTAGCACTGAAAGCCCTACCGAGGTTGCGGTGCCGATACCTGGCACAAAAGCCGAAGCACCGATAGCTCCGCCGCCCACGGTGACGTCGCGAAGGTACTGCCGCTCCAGGCGCTTAGCAATCTGGGAAGGGGTTTCGTTGGGGTGCTTCTCCCGCATCTTCTTCACCATGGAAAGCACAAGGGGGCGCTGGATGCGCAGCACAGTGTCAAGTGTTTTAGTGAGAGCCGGCTTGGGATTGCCGTCTTTATCAAAAGCATTCTTCGTAGGATTAAACATGATTAAAGTAAATCATCTCCCTACTTACTTTTCTTGCAATCCACCCAAAAATTTGCCCACAGCTCACTCCCGCCTGCCCGTTCTAGGCAGATGGGCTTTAAGTTGCCCCCTCTGCGCAGATGGCTAAACTAGGTGAGGGTCAAAAAGCACAGAGGGAGTTTTATGAAGAACAAAGCATATCCAGGGTCAGCTAAATCAGGTATCAGCGCAGGCGTTGGATTAGTGCTTCTTTCTGCGACTTCTATTCAGTTTGGTTCGGCTTTCGCAGTTTACCTTTTCCCTCATATGGGTGCGTGGGGAGTTACTGCTTTCCGTCTCGCCGTTGCCGCATTTTTTATGGTACTAGCGATTCGCCCTCGGATTCGGGCGTGGACGTGGATTCAATGGCGGGCAGTTCTTCTCTTCGGAGTATCTATTGCCGGTATGAATGCGGCTTTTTATCAAGCTCTTTCTCGGATTCCGCTCGGTTTGGCGGTCGCCGTAGAATTCGCTGGGCCGCTTCTGCTCTCGATGGCGCTTTCCCGGCGTCGCATCGACCTCCTCTGGTCAGCAATAGCAGCACTTGGCCTAGGAATTCTGGGGGTAGAAGCTCTCTCCGGTGCTGATGCGGTGAATCCCCTGGGTGTTTTGTACGCTTTCATAGCCGGGCTTTTTTGGGCAGGATATATTCTCTGCAGTGCTCGGGTAGGTGAAGTTATCGACGGCGCTAGTGGGCTTGCAGCCAGCCTTGTGATTGCCGCTTTGTTGGTTCTTCCCTTTGGCGTCTCGGGAGCAGCTGTGGCTTTCTGGGATCCTCAGCTCATTCTTTTCGGCGTGCTCACCGGTATTTTGTCATCGCTTGCCCCCGCAATTTTTGAGTTTATGGCGCTGCGAAGGGTGCCGCGAAATATCTTCAGTATTTTGCTAAGTCTTGAACCTGCCATCGCCGCTCTTGGCGGCTGGCTTCTCTTACAGCAGGAAACGGGACCGGTACGGTGGTGCGCTATTGCCCTATTGATTTGTGCCAGCATCGGCATTACCCGCACCAAACCTATTGAAGTATCTGTTGCCACCACTGAGCTTGAGCTCTTGGGCTACGACGAATCTACGGCAACCGGCGCTCTACCTACCCTCGTCGGATTCCAAACTCCTGTGGATTTAGAAGACCCCGAACACCCCAGCCCGCTCACCCAATCTATCCGAAAAATCGAACTCTCCAACGACTATCGTTCTGGGAGCTAACCAGTTCTAAAGAGTTGCCACGAACTCGCTGAGCTCATGCGTATCTAGCACGACGCCGGGGTGAGGGCCTGCGGCGCTCAACGTAGCCCGGATATCGGCGGACAGGGGCTGGTCTGTACCCACCAGGATAAGGTTTCCCGGGTACTTAGCGGTCAGCAGTGACTGCTCGGTCAAACACCATACATGGTTGAAAATCCCTAGCATAGTACGAGCTTGGGCGGCAAAGAAGGTGAGCCCCGGGTCATCGCCCACGTTCACTACCAGTACTCCCCCACCAGAAAGCTCGTTCTGCAGTTCCCCATAAAATTCAGGTTCGGTCAGGTGCTCAGGAGCCTGCCAGCCGGAGAAAATATCGAGGACTATCGCGTCGATTCCCTGCTCAGTCTTGAGCAAGGGGGCCAGGCGGGGAACCGCCGACCGCGCGTCGTCAATCAGAATTTCTAATGAGCTACCTGCGGGTAAGGGCAACTCATCCAATACCAATGTGGGTAATTCCCGCTCAATATCCACCGCGACCTGCACAGATCCGGGGCGGATTACCTGAATATAGCGTGCCAGAGTGAGCGCCCCAGCGCCTAAATGTGCTGCCGAAATAGGTTCCTGGGTAGGGCGAAAAACATCAATCACATGAGCGATACGGCGTAAATATTCATAGAAAATGTGGCTCTGATCAGCCATATCAACGTGCGACTGCTCAGCACCGCCGATTTCAAGGATATAACCGGAGTCGCTCAGCCCGTCGGGAATAATGCGCGCGCCAAGACCTGAAAAGGAGAGCTGAACTGTACGAGATTTCATGCTCTCATCGTAGAGGATGCGCCAAGCTTTCCCCGCGCCGATGGCTAATGCAGATGAGCGTAATGTTCGCTCTCCTTCAAAGATTCAGGTTCCAGCTGGAAGGTGGAGTGGCGAATGCTCACCTCAAAATGCTCATTCACACAATTCTGCAAGGCTTTGAGAATTTCAACGGTGTGCCCGGTTTCAAAACATTCATCGCGCAACACCACGTGCGCGGTTAGCACCGGCAAATCCGAAGAAATTTGAGATGCATGCAGGTCATGGACCGCCAAAACGTGTTCCTGGGATTCCAAGTGGTTCTGTAATTTCTGCAAATCAAGGTGAGGTGGAGTCGATTCCAGCAGAACATTGATAGTTTCAAACAGGAGTTTGAGGGTGCGGGGAATAATCAAAATACCAATGAAGAGCGCCACCACGGCGTCTGCCTGATACCAGCCCCACACACCAATCACCAGCGCAGAAACAATCACCGCGACCGAGCCCAGAGCATCGTTGAGTACTTCGAGGAAAGCCGCTCGCATATTAAAGTTTTGACGGTTTCCCCCTACCAAAATGGCTATCATAACAAGGTTGCCCACCAGCCCGATTGCACCAAAAATGAGTACTTCAAACCCTGGAATCTCTGCCGGATTGAAGAACCGCTTAATCGCCTCAACGACGACGAACGCTCCCACGCCCAGCAAAAACGCTGCTTGGAACATGGCGCTGATAACCTCAATACGTTTCCACCCCCATGTGCGTTTCAACGACGACGGGCGCGCAGCAAGATGCGCAGCTACCAGGGCGACAGTAACGCTCAAAGCATCGGTGAAAACATGAACCGTGTCAAAGAGAAGCGCCAGTGACCCGGTAATCCAAGCCCCTGCCAGCTGAAAGGCGAAGAGAAGCCAGGCGATAGCAACAACGACGGTGAGACGCTTGGAATTGGCACCTGCGCCGTGGGAATAGTGGTCATGACCCATAAAGTGAACTGCTCCTAGTAGGTTCCGAAATCGCGGTAGGAACCCTGGGGGTCTCCAATTTCGGCGTCTACGTGATCTACGTGCCCCGCGGTATTCCCCGAGTTTAGCGAATCCAGAAGTTTCTGACAATTTTCACGGCTGCCTTGAGCCACGATCTCTACCGAACCGTCATCCAAGTTCTTGGCATAACCCACCAGCCCTAGAGGAGTTGCTTCGCTCTTCGCCCACCAGCGGAATCCCACGCCCTGGACACGGCCGGTAACATTGGCATTCAGCTGAGCTTCAGCAGGTTCCCCGGAGCCTTGCTGAGCGGATTTTTCTCGGTCAAATACGTTAAAGAAACTCATAGAGTAAGCCTAATACACCAGGCGAGGAGGGGCCAGGGGCGTTGGAAATAAGCGGGGGGAGTTTGTATCAAAATAGGGAGGTTTGAACCAGAAAAATGAAAATGGACCGCATGCGATACGGTCCGCTTTCACAAATTTGGTACAAGCTGTTCAGCCCTCCAACACAGCGCTCAGTGGTACTACTTCGCCGGTCGTCGTTGCTATCTGGTGAAGAGCACTAGCATGTCTCTCTCTAGTAAAGTCAGCACATGCATCTGCAATAACAAAAACCTCAATATCACGGGCTAACGCATCAAATGAAGTCGCCAAAATGCCACCGGCAGTGAAGACACCGCTAATAATCAGCTGGTCGCGCTTTTGACGGCGGAGCTCCGTCTCAAGGTCAGTGGCAAAAAATGCGCTCAGAGACCGCTTACGCATACAGGGAACTTCAGGCTCATCTAGACCTTCTAACGCAAACGTATGAGCTTCTTCTTCAGATGGCCCTAGCCCCCATAATCGTGCGCCAAGCCCCCGCTGGTGGAGGGTATGAGCTGCTCGCGGTGCCGAACATATTAGCGGGATATCTTTTTCCCGAGCAAAATCTACTAACTGCTGATTCTGATGAATTACCTCTTCTATCAGTTCTGTGGGAAGAACTTTAAGGTAATAGGGCAGTAAATCGTGGAGGAGAATAGCACAGCGAGAAAAATCTATTTCCCAGCCTAATCCTTCCGCAGTGGCAGAAAATTCCTTGAGAGAATATTGGGCGATGTCAGCGCTAAAAGTAGCCATATTTACTCTCCTTCACCTAATTCGTGAGGGGAAGCGAGCTCCCACTCGTTGCGGAGAAGGGAGAAAAGAAGCTGGTCATGCCATGCCCCTTCACGCCATTGGCCCTGACGAACGCGCCCTTCCAACGTAAACCCTAATTTGTGAATGCAAGCGAGCTCCGCTTTATTTTCTGGATCGGTAGTTACCTGCACTCGGTGAACCGGATAGTGCGTAAAAATATAGTCAACCAGAAGTCTCTGAGCTGAAATACCAAAACCGCGACCCCGGTAGGTGGGCAAAATTCCTACCGCTATTTCCCAACACTTGCTGGTAGACGCACGTCCCCATGCCTTGGCGAACCAATCTACTCTTCCTACTAGCTCACTGCCATAATAGATGCTGAGAGTATTTTCGTCCCCGCCCAAAGCTCCACGCTGAGTATAAGCGTTTCGTAAAGAGTTGTAATTCGTCAGCCCAAACCACTGATAGGTACTTGCGCCCTCTCGATTGGAAAAAGCTAATTCAAAAGTATCGATATCTTTCATCGCTACAGGTTTTAAATGAAGATGCATGGGAGTCCTTTTCCAAAATGCGTTTCATCCCGCATCCTACATCGAGTTTGTATCAAAAATGCGCCTGTGTACCACGAAAAGCGTGGTACACAGGCGGAAATCGAATACAAACGGGAGGGCGACGAACCGACGAGCGAAGTAAGAGTTCTTACTTGAAGTCGCGCTTAGCTGGCGCAGCAGCCACAGCCGCGCTCACTTCATTTGATCCTGCCGAGAACGGAATCGCCTTGCCAATAGTGGAGTCGTCAGCAATGACCGCCACCATCACATCAGCAACTAGCTCCCGCGGAGTCTCTGCGTTCTCAGGCTTGAGATTTACCTCGATGCCGGCAGCGGCGTCCTCCGTCAACATACCTGGACCCAAGATAGTGAAGTCCAAATCGGAGTCTCTCAGGTAAGCATCTGCTACAGCTTTCGCTGTCTCGTAGGCGTAGAAACCGTTGTCTTCACCAACCGTATGTCCGTTGCCGGAGCCAAGGTAAGAAACCATAACGTAGCGCTTTACCCCGGTGTGCTCCGCGGCTTCGATGGTTCGAATCGCTGCGTCCTGGTCAATAGCGTAGGTGCGCGAAGTATCGCCGCCGCCCGCGCCGGCACTCCACACCAGAACGTCAGTTTCTGTCTCCTGGAGCATCTTCTCAATCTCGGTAGTAGAAGCATTCTGGATATCCAGGACGACGGCGTTCGCGCCCTTGCTCTCGATGTCCGAACTCTGATCGGCGTTACGAATCACTGCGTTAACGGTGTGCCCTGCCTGAACCAGTTTGGGCTCTGCCAATAAAGCAACCTTGCCGTGGCCACCAATAATCGTTACGTTTGCCATGAGAATCTCCTTTCGAGTTTACGAAGAGTTTTAACCTCTTCTTTCAACAAAACTATCACTGCTTAGTTTTTATTCCCCGTAGTAGATTAGATTTCAACGTTCTTGCCCCACCGAAAGACTCCCATGCAACCCGGACTTTTCATCTTTGACTGCGACGGTGTTCTCGTTGATAGTGAAGTTCTTGCGGTTGAGATTGACCGTATGGTTCTTGAAGAACACGGATGGTCGCTCACTCGCGAACAGGTCATTGAGCATTTTCTGGGGATCCCCATGACTAAGGTGCAGGAAGGTCTCGAAGAGCATCTGGGCCGCCCACTGGGTGCTGACTGGATTGATTCGCTCGAAGCCCGCTATAAAGAGTCGTTTGAGAAAGACCTCAGGCCCGTTCCGGGAATCATCGAAGCATTGGAGCAGCTCGAGGACCCACGGCGTGTGGCGTCCAGCGGTACTCACGAGCGTATCCGCCACTCTCTCACTTTGTGCAAAATGTTGGGTTATTTTGAAGATTCCCATATTTTTAGTGCCCAGGACGTGCACCACGGAAAATCTGCTCCCGATTTGTTCTTGCACGCGGCGTCGTCGATGGGGGTTTCATCCGAAGGACTGCCTGGTCATTGAAGATAGCGCCCACGGTGTAACCGCAGCACGCGCAGCCGGTATGAAAGTTCTTGGATACGCCGGCTCAAAAGTTGGAGGATGCCGGTGCCCAGATTTTTGAGGACATGGCAGAGTTGCCGCGTCTGGTTGCCGAAGGCTTTTAGATAACCGAGTGGAGAGAAATAGTGGGTTTCTGGTACAGTGGCATTCGTTCAAGACGTGCGCGAGCGCCGAAAGAGCAGGCCTCCATAGCTCAGGGGTAGAGCATTTCCCTCGTAAAGAAAAGGTCGTCGGTTCAAATCCGACTGGGGGCTCCATGTAAGTCCGCTACTTATCTAAGTAGCGGACTTTTTTGTATTACCCGCCAGTAATGAGAACCGCACGTCATAAAAGAAAATATTTCTATTAATTTTGTTATCGAACCGTGACACTCTTTATTTCGTGTATATCAAACCGTTATGATTGGAAGACACTCGTACATTCCCCCTTGAAATTCTGGAGGTTCTCCATGTTAAAAGAGCTCTTTAGCTCTGTTGGAGGATCAGGGAACCGTTCCGCACGCGGCTTCTTGCTCCTCGTTATTCTTCTATTCATTCCTTCTGCAGCGATTTGGTTCTTTTATCGTTCGCTTTTCCAGGCAGATGCTTCTATTGCAGGAATGATTGCTCTTTCCGCTATTACTGCGTGGCTGTGGGCTTATCTCATTGGCTATGGCGAAGATCAGCACACCGCTGAGATTACCGAATAATTTCAGCTCATCAAAAGGGGCGGTTTCAACCGATGAAGGTTGAAACCGCCCCTTTTCTTTAAGGCTTATACCTCAGCGAGACTTAGCTACGCCACAAACCGTACGTTTTCGCCAGTTCTGACACTTTGCGAGCGCGCGCCAGGCGCGGCAGGTAGGAGCCGTCTTTAGGTACGTTGCCGCCGCCGGCTTCGTTGAGCATCTCTTGTGCCCATTGAATTTCTTCGTCGCTGGGCGCGAGGGTGAGGTTGATGGTTTCTGCTTGGCGCGGGTCCAGCAAGAGTTTACCTGTCATCCCGTGCATGGTGGTGTAGTGGCATTCTTTCATGAGATCTCCACCGTATTTGCCGACTGAGGGGCCGTCGATGGGGCCGGGTAGTTCTCCTGCACGGGACGCCAGAACTAGCTGAGAGCGCGCGTAGGACAGGGCAATCGGATCTGCGGAGACGCCGGTATCGCGGCGGTAGTCACCTACGCCAAAGGCGAGGCGGAACGTACCGGGCGCGCGGGCGATATCGACGACGTTGAGCATGCCAACTGCCGATTCGATGAGCGCAATAACGGGGGTGCCTGCAGCGAGCATCATGGCAGTGCGGGTTACTTGGTCAGGATGTTCGGTGGTTGCCAGCATCACGCCGCGCAGACCTCTGACGCCGTTGAGTGCTTGAACGTCTTTCTTCCAGTGCTCGGTGCCCATGGTGTTAATACGCACCCAAGCGGTCATGGAATTTTCCAGGAGCTGAACGATTTTTTCGCGGGATGCGTCTTTGAGATTCTCGGGACAACCGTCTTCCAGGTCTAACAGGATGGAGTCCGCTTCTGATTCGAGAGCGGCGGCGATAGTTTCTTCGTCGGCTGCTGCAGAAACTAACAGCCATGTACGAGAAACTCGTGCAGGTAGGGCTGCTGCTCGGTCATTTCGGTGAAAGTGGGGCACGGTCATCCTTCATGCAGAATCGAGTATTTACTTTGATTCTACTTGGGTTCGTCAGGCGGCGTCTGCACTCTTTGCCGTTGAGGGTATCATGTACCCGCGCCCGTCTTTCATTTCAAAGACAGCGTCGATTGCTGAGGATGTAATGGAATCGTGAGTGACCATGACGGTGGCGAGCTGGAATTCGCTGGTCAGTTGGGCAAGAAGCGCAACAATAGATGCTGATCGTTCGTGGTCGAGGGCCGAGGTGGGTTCATCGGCGAGCAGGAGGGAGGGGTTCCCCATGAGTGCTCGGGCGATGTTGACGCGCTGGCGTTGTCCGCCGGAGAGCTGGTGGGGGCGGCGGTTGCGCATATCTGCCAACCCAACGACGTCGAGCAATTCGGCGGCTCGGTCTCGGGTATCTTTGAGCTCTTTGCCGCGTGCACCAGCTAGGTGTGCCATCGCAACGAGTTGTTCTTCTGAAGTGAGGGCGGGGAGCAAATTGGGTTGCTGAAAAATGATGCCAATGTCGTTGCCACGCAGGCGAGTACGTTCGGCGTCTTTGAGACCAGAGGTTTCTTGCCCGTTGAGGAACACCTTGCCAGAGGTAGGTTGAATCAGCGTGGCAGCCACAGAAAGGAGCGATGACTTACCCGAGCCAGAGGCGCCAACAACAGCGGTGAAACTTCCTTTATCTGCTTGAAACGTAATGGAGTCAAGAGCTTTGAGCGTTTGGGGCTGACCGTTGGAATCTACACCGTCGGGGTATTGGAGAGTCACGTTTTCTAGGGAAAGTACGGTGGTCATTAGTTGCCTCCTAAAGCAATCATGGGGTCGATTTTAGTGATGCGGGCGGTGGCGATAAACGACCCGGCTAGTCCAATAGCCCAGATACCGACTGCCGGGCCCAGAACGGTGAGGAGGTTAAGCTGGAAGGGAAGAGCATTCTGGGCAAGCGCGCCAAGAACCCAGCCCAAGAGAGCACCCAGTGCAGCTCCTCCAAAGAGGATAATGGCGGCTTGAATCATCGCATCGCGCAGAAGGTACCCGGTGGAAGCTCCTAGAGCGCGCAATACAGCTAAATCGCGAGTGCGCTGGATAGTCCACACGGTCAGGAAAGAGAGAGTCACTAGCGCCGAAATTCCATAGAGGAACCCCTGCATGGCTTGCAGTGATCCACGTTCTGACTGAAAGGCGGCTAGCCCCTGAAACGATTCTTTGGTGGTGACTGCTTTGGTTCCTGACTGGTCGGCGGCGGAAGTCAGCGCGGCGTCATCTGCATGGGGAGCAGAGATGGCTAACACAGTACCTACGATCTCTTGATCCGCCGGCTGTTGCGAAGCGCCAGCGTTCACATGCCCGATTTTCTGCCAAGCGGCAGTATCAGCCCACATCACCGGAGTATGCGAGTAGTAGGTGTCAGCAACAATCCCACCGACTGTAAACGTATTTCCGCTGATAGTGACCTTATCCCCCACTTTCGTACCCGAGTCCTGGGCGATAGTTTCTCCCAAAACCACCGTTGAATCGGAAAGCTCCGTGAAGCCTTCTAACGCATGCCCTACCGAATCGTGCAGTAGTGAACTTCCCGCAGGAATACCGAAGACTGCAATCGACGGCGACGCCGCAGACCCCTCTAACACCGTCTGGCTGATACCCACCGGGGTAGCAGAGTCCACGCCGTCCTGGTTCGCCCAGATCTTTTGTTCGCCGGCAGTCACGCTGGAGGAGGTGAACGATACCTCCGGTTCCTGCGAACCTGCAGAACCAAACACCAAGCGATCTGCCTTGAGCGATTCCAGCCCCGCCGTATTCTGCTGCCCCAAACCCCCGGTGAGACCGGTGAGCATCACCAAGAGCAGGGTCAGCAACCCTACCACTGCCGCGATAAGAGCAAACCGCCCTCGCGCAGAGAATATTTCTCTTATTCCTAAAAACACTGGATCCCTTTCACCCGTATAGGCTTCTTGCGCCTCTTGCCCGCCACCGCGTCGGCAAGCGGTCCCTATCGCATGGCTCGCTAGCGCTCGCAAATGCGATTCACGCCAGACCCAGCCAGCTTGCCGACCTCGGCACCGGGCTGACAGGCGCAACCCATCTATAAACCTCGACTTCTCTTCTTCTATTCTGGAAAAATCTGGTTTCTAGCACATCACGTGAACGGTTGAACCTCTTATCAACCATTTGGTTGATAGGGCAGGCAGGCGGAATATCTTCACAGTGGGTACCTTAGAATTATCAGAACCTCTTTGCTGAAAGTAGACCCATGAATCCGGCCCCCGAAGAATCATCTGTTCTGCAGATTTTGCGCATCAGTTTGCACGTGATGTTCGCTTTTTTGCTGGCAGTAGGTTTTATTTCGGCGCTTCAGGACGACGCCGCCCCCGGCAGACTGACGGTGGGCTCGCTCGCACTGGCGCTGACGTATATGGCTGGCACTATCGTGGAGAACCGGTTTGCCCGGGGAAAGTTCGGCGGAGTTCGCGGAGCTAATCTGGTGCGTTCCCGCCCTGCGCTAGCGAGAACCTGGCTAGCGATTGTCGTGATGCTGTGGCTTGTGTTGCTGTACCATCACAGTAGTTTCACCTGGATGATGTTCCCTCTCGTCTTCCTGTGTATGCATCTGCTACCGGTTATTCCGGCATTGGGGGCGGTGGCTCTTCTTACCGGCATTTCTATCGGGCTTCCCGCGATTCAGACACAGCACGAAAGCGCTCACGAACTCAGTGCCGGTGCCATCATTGGGCCCAGCCTGGGCGCGCTGTTAGCCATCATTATTTCGCTTGCATACCGTCAACTTCACCGAGATTCCCTAGCGCATCAGCGTACCGCCGAGAAACTTCGCGCAACCCAAGCTGAACTTGCTCAAAAAGAGCACGAATCGGGGAGGCTGGAAGAACGGGAAAGGCTCGCCCGTGAAATACATGACACGCTCGCCCAGGGGCTCTCTTCTATCGTGCTGATTTCCAGAGCGGCAGCAGCAAAACCCACCGCCCCAGAGGTAGGAGAACAGCTCAGCGTAATCAACCGCGTCGCCGCAGATAACCTTGCAGAAGCCCGCCGCTTCATCCGAGACCTTTCCTCTCCCTCTCTCACTACATCGCTCGTCCCAGCTTTAGAGCGCCTTTGTGCCGAGACTCAGAGAATGGTATCTGCCCGAGGCGATTCGCTCTCTTGCACGGTGCACCTTGATGGGGATCAGTCTCCGCTGAGTGCCGCAGAGCTTCCCGAACCTATCCAAGAGGCTCTCATACGCATTACCCAGGGAGCTTTAGCCAACGTTGCAGCTCATGCCCATGCCCAGCACGCCGTCGTTACCCTGGGGCTATGGGAGCACACCACCACTTTAGATATTTTTGACGACGGCCGCGGTTTCATCCCCACGCTTGCTGCCGAGGCTCACCCGACCCACCCCGCTGATGGCTCAGGCTACGGGCTAGTATCCCTCCGAGCTCGCGCCGTCGAAATCGGCGCAGAGCTGGCCGTAGAATCTACTCCGGGTGAAGGTACAGTAGTGACTCTTTCCCTACCTCATTCATCGCTTACCCAAGGACGCTCATGACCGTATCTATTATGTTGGTTGACGATCATCCCATCGTGCGTGCCGGGTTGAAAGCAGTCTTCACTTCCTTCGAAGATATTGAGGTTATCGCAGAAGCCTCAGACGGCGCAGAGGCACTAGATGTTTTACAGCAGGTCACCCAGAACGGCACAGCGCCTGACGCTGTCATCATGGATCTACAGATGAAACCCATGAACGGGATAGAAGCTTGCCGGGCTATTACCCAGGCAGGCGGGCCGCCGGTGCTGGTGCTAACAACTTTTGATACCCAATCGGATATTGTGGCAGCGGTCGAAGCCGGAGCGCTAGGCTACCTCCTCAAAGATGCCCCGCCCCAGCAAGTGCACGATGCTGTTTTAGCTACGGCGGCAGGCCGCAGAACTCTTTCTCCACATATCACTGAGGTATTGCTTGACCGGATGCGCACCCCCGCTCCCGATTTGAGCCCGCGAGAAATTGAACTTCTCCAAGCACTTGCCACTGGAGCCACTAACAAGCAACTGGCCAAGCAACTTTTTATCTCTGAGGCGACTGTAAAAACCCACCTCGTCCATATCTATTCCAAGCTGGGAGTGGATAATAGGACGGCGGCAATCGGCGTCGCGCGAGAAATGCGGCTTATTTAAAGAGAATCGCCGCCGGTTCATGGTGAACCGGCGGCGATTCTTTTTTCAATAATTCGACGGCGGAACTTAGTCCTGTGCCTGACGGATTTCCTGCCCCTGAACGTCAGAGGTATTATTCGCCGCAGCAATCATGCGGGCTTCTTGCTCAGCTTTGTAATTAGCTGAAGCGAAGTGGCGATCTTTGTACGCCAGCGCGGGAACTTCCACGAACTTATACATGGCAATTCCTACCACCAGGCCGAGAGCGACCATGAGAAGGACCATCACGGGACGGGGCAAGAATTCCAGGTGGGGTTCAACCAGGCGGTAAATAACATCATGAGAGAGGTAGATGGAGTAGCTGGAAAGTCCCAACAGCTGCAGGAATCGCCACTGGAGTAGTTTCATGAGCTTAGTGCCCAGCGGCTGGCGTCGAGCTACCTGACCCCACAGCACCATCAGTGCGGCAGCAATAGCCTGGAGGGAATAGCGTGCGGTATCGCGGAAGAAATCATCACGAATTACGAGTGAGAAAAGGTAGATTCCTACAGCTACCACAATCACCCAGTTACGGCCCAGCAAGGGAATGCTACGCCCGGCACCAGTAAGAGAAGAATCGGCAAACCGAGACCCACGGATGGAGCGGCCCTGAACCATGTCGGTATTTCGGTATTTAAAGAACCAGACAGCCACGAGAGTGCCTACAGCGATAGCTTCAACGCGGGTATCGGTACCGAAGTAAATACGGTCAGAACTTGCGCCGTCGAGGAACAGGAAGAATCGTGAGAGATTCGACCATACAATGGCAAAAATAGCGAGGCTCACTACGATTTTGAGGTAGTGCTTGCTCTTGACGGCAAAGAGCCAAATCAGCGCGAAGACCAGGTAGAACTGTTCTTCAATCGCTAGGGACCAGGTGACATGAGAGCCAGGGAGAACGGTGACTTGGGAATCAAGATAGCGCCAGTTAAAGAAGAAGAAAATCTGCCCGAGGAAATCACCAATATTGACGGCGCCACCGAAAGCCATATAGATCAGGGTTGGGATGATTAGCGCGAGAAAGAGGGGCGGGGCGATTTTGATGAGGCGTCGCATATAGAAGCCACCGAGGTCGAACCCTCCAGTTTTATCTCGTTCTCGCAGGAGCAAGAACGTAATGATAAAGCCTGAAATGACAAAAAAGATGGTGACGCCGGATCCGCCGGGTACAAAGGTCAGTCCTGCATGCGAAAAAACGACGAGCAAAACTGCAAATGCACGCATTGCATCGATGTGAGCGTAGCGATTCAAGGGGGTCCTTCTGGTGTTTCTAAATGGTACAAGCGAGTGCGAACGGTACATTTTGAGCAAAATGCACCATAACAGCAAAACCTACCACCACTTAGCTGGGATTGTTAGCCGCCTTAATGGGGATAGTTCTGTCATATTACCTCTGGTCGGAGTGCTTGTATTTGCGCTGTACCAGCTGAACAAGAGAGACGCTCCCCCAGGTAGCTACACCGACTGCACCCCACAACGGCGGTGGAGCGTGCACCAGTTCCAACGCAAATAACAGGCCAAATGCAATGGAATTTTCTGAAACTGCTAGCAAAGCGCCAGCGCCAACCACCATGAACGGCAGTAAACTCTCGCTGTTTCCAGTCGCTATTGCACAGGCTCCGCCCAGCGCACCGCCCAGGGCAAGCGCAGGAGTAAGCACCCCGCCTTTGGCTCCTGCAGCCAAGGTGAGAAACGTAAAAAATGGTTTCAGAAGAATCAGTAGGAGGAAACCTCGGAGACTAATGTTTCCCGCAAAACCGTTCTGAAGAATGAGGACGCCGTTACCCGAAATATCCGGGGCAACCAGCATCACTAGACCGGTTAGCGCCAGCACCACACCGATGGTGAGCGGCAGAAAAGCCCCTTGTACGGTGGAAGATTTCTTGTTGGCGTGCTGCGCTATCTGACGAAATACAAAGCCAGCTACAGCGATAAGAGGGATAGAGGCAACTGCCCAGACCCATACTTCCCAGCGCACCGCAGAAAAAGTCAGGGGGTAAAAGGCGTTGTTACCTAAGAAGATATGGGAGAGTAACACCGCGCCCCAACTAGTCACCGATGCCACTGCAAGAGAGAACCAGTTGCAACTACCCATCATTACGCACACCGTATATGCGATTCCCGCCCAAGGCGTGTTGTACGCTGCTGCCAAAGCCGCCCCTGCCGCCGACGCCGTCACTACCGCTCGATCAGGGTCCTGTACTTTGAGCAACGTACTCAAGTGAAAAGAATAGACACCCGCTAGCTGTCGGGGTGCTCCTTCTCGACCGATCGAAGCTCCTGCCCCTACCACCGTAAGCTGTAAAGTGGCATCGAGAGTGTTTCGTGCGAGAGGAAAGGTGGAGAGTTTTTGCCCCAAGGCCTCGCTTATCGATCCCAGGGGTTTAGCTCGAACGAACCACCAGAGAAGCCCTACCGTAACCCCTGTGCACGTCATGGCAAGCAATAGAACCCACCGGGGGTAAGCGCTTAAATGATGAAAGATATTTTCAACTGCGTGCAGAAAATAAGTAGAGAGAACACCTGCGAGAGCCGCGCAGACGATAGCAACAGCAGTGGCACAAAAAAGGGGGAAATAACGTTTCGCTAGAAGAGACCCACGCACGCGATTAGCCTCGTTCGCCTAGTTAGTAGATTCGCGATGCGCCTGCGCAAGTTTAGCTTCGGCATCTTCAATATGCTCAATTACTGTTTGTAGACGCCGGCTCACTGCAACTTTCCGGGAACACGAAAGCTGGCAGTCGCCCTGGCAACGCACCATGGCGAGAGCCTCGGCACACAGGGCAACGGCATTGCCAGCGCGCGAGAGACTGCGGTGAAGATCCGAATACGTACCGTGGGGTGACGCCGGTATATCGGTTCCCTGACTAGGTGCAAGAAGCTGTGCTTGGCGGGCAATATCTCGCACACGGGGCAAAAGATCTGCTAATGCGTTTGCCTCTGGAATAAGAAGTTCAAAATTTTGGTCGTGAGGAAGCTTCTCTAAAATCTGGTGGAAACGGTCAATTCCACGACGAAAACGGTCATGGGCACGCCGCCAGACTCCGCGCCCCAACTCGGCGTCGTCTCTGCGGCTTTGCAGCATGTCTCTGATTCCCATAGAGCCTCCTCCCGTTTGTTCCATACTGAGGTTACCCTAAATTGTTGAGGGACGATTCGTCACCTAAATAAAAGTATAAAAACTCGCTCCGCCCACTTCATGGACAGTGAGCGGAGCGAGCGGTACACGGTTTATCCAACCGACAGAGGGGTCAGCAACAGCGAGCGCCAGGGTTCTCGTCTAGTCGACGGTGATAATCACGCCAGAATTCTCGCTCGCTCATCGGAGCGTGATCGCACCCCGTTTGGCGGTGGTGGGCAAGATATTTTTGGTATTTATCTCCACCCAGCATGCCAGAGGTAAACCACTCTATCGCTGAGATAATCTCTTTGATCTTATTCATAGAACGCCCTCGCTTAGTGAGCCGAATGACCCGCAGAACCGGCGATTTCCTGAGGATGTTTCCGGTAGAACTCTGCCCATTCTTTCTCAAGTTTCTTCTCTGCATCGGTGGCAGTGAGCCCTGCCGGTGCAAAGATTCGAGATTCGATATAGGGGTTCTCGCGGGTTTCCTTCTGCTGACCCTTGGCAGCGCGCATGACTTCAAGAACTGCCATAAGGACCACGATTAGAGTAAGCACCACGAAAATGATGGAGAGCGTTCCCTGCACCATGGTATTGCGAAGAACCGCTTCCATTGCCGCGGGAGTTTTCGCCGCGCCAAAGGAGGAAGCACCGGATTCCAGGGCGTCCTTGAAAGCAAAATGATTCGCCCAGTAACCCACCTTGGGGTTTGAACTAAAGATTTTCTGCCAAGAACCAACCACGGTAACTACTAGGTCAAAGACGAGAGGTAGAGCAATAATCCACAGGTACTTGAATTTGCCCTTATTTGCTGCGATGGCAAGGCAAACCGCGAGCGCCACGGCAGCAAGCAGCTGGTTGGCGATGCCGAAGAGCGGGTAGAAAGTATTGATACCGCCCAAAGGATCGGTGACGCCAAGAATCAGGATGCTACCCCAGCCAGCAACCATGATGGCGGTGGTCAGCCATGCGCCCAAGCGCCAGTTGTGGTCATTAAACCGGGGGAAGAAGTTGCCCAGCGTATCCTGCAACATGAATCGGGCTACACGCGTTCCGGCGTCCACCGCGGTGAGGATGAAGAGTGCTTCGAACATGATGGCGAAGTGGTACCAGAAGCTCATGAGGTCGAAGGCAGGCATCATCTGATGCAGAATGGTTGCCATACCGACGGCGAGGGTGGGTGCGCCGCCTGTACGCGAAACGATGCTTTGTTCGCCTACATGCTGGGCGGTTTCGCCGAGGAGTTCAGGGGTTACGTGGACTCCGGTAAGCCCCAGCGAATTCACGAACGCCGCTGCGCCTTCGATTGTGCCTCCGGTAGCGCCCGCAGCTGAGTTCATCGCAAAGTAGATTCCGCGGTCTACGGTCACAGCAGCTACGAGAGCCATGATTGCCACGAATGATTCCATGAGCATACCGCCGTAGCCGATAAAACGAACCTGGCGTTCTTTTTCCACCATCTTAGGAGTGGTGCCCGAAGCAATCAGCGCGTGGAAGCCCGAAAGTGCACCACAGGCGATGGTGACGAAGAGGAAGGGGAAGAGCGAACCGGACCATACGGGGCCATCGGAACGGGAAGCGAATTCGGAGAAGGCAGGTACAGAGATCTCTGGGCGGACAACGATAATGCCCACTGCCAGTAAAATGATGGTTCCCACCTTCATAAAGGTAGAGAGGTAATCGCGCGGGGCGAGCAGGAGCCAAACAGGCAAGATAGCGGCAACGAAACCGTAGATAATAACTGCCCATGCGAGGGTAACGCGGTCGAGAGTCAGATATTGTGCACCCCAGGATGTCTCAGCCACCCAGCCGCCGGCAATAATTGCGACCATCAGCAAAATGAATCCGATGAGGGATACTTCGCCCACTTTGCCCGGGCGCAGATAGCGCAGATAGACACCCATAAAGAGTGCAATGGGAATGGTCATACCCACGGAGAACACGCCCCAGGGTGATTCGCCCAGTGCGTTGACAACCACCAGCGCCAAGATGGCGGTAATGATAATCATGATGGTGAGCGTGGCAAGGATGGCTGCGTAACCGCCTACGGTACCCAGCTCTTCCTTGGCCATCTGCCCCAGCGAGCGTCCGCCACGGCGCATCGAGAAAAAGAGTACCAGGTAGTCCTGCACAGCACCGGCAAAAATTACGCCGACAATAATCCAGATAGTTCCGGGAAGAAAACCCATTTGCGCAGCGAGCACAGGGCCGACGAGCGGGCCGGCACCGGCGATAGCGGCAAAGTGGTGGCCGTAGAGAACACGACGATCGGTAGCTGCGTAGTCTTTGCCGTCGGCATCATACTCAGCGGGGGTTGCCCGGCGGTCGTCGGGATTAGCCAGTTTCGCCTCAACATAACGGGCATAGAAACGGTAAGCGATGAGGTACGAACAGACCGCGGCAAAGACGAACCAAATACCGTTGACGGTCTCGCCCCGCACGATGGCGAGCATAAACCAGCTGATGGCACCTACCAGAGAGATAGCTACCCAGAGGGCTATCTTCTTAGGGGTCCATTTCTTTTCTTCTGCCGCAATAATCTCGGGATCCACATAGGCCGGTGGCCGTTCATGCTCCAAGAGGTCGGTGGAGGACGCAGAATTTTCACGCATGGAAAGTCCTTCGGGGATAGAAAGTGTGTGTAATTTAAACCATATACCTGAGTTATCTACAGCACAATCTGCCCCGGCGTCCTCCGTCTGCCGTCAAAAATTAGCTCATGGTGAGCACAATTTTTCCGCGATGATTGCCCGAGTCAAAGTATTCATGTGCTTCTTGCACCTGTTCAAAAGGGAAGGAGCGGTCGAGGCCAGGGCTAATGTAGCCCTTTTCAATCAGTGGCCACACTACTTCACCCACACCTTTCACGATTTCAGCTTTTTGCTGGGCCGGTCGCCCTCGCAAAGTCGTACCGTGGATATTGAGGCGGCGCGACATCATCAGCCCCAAATTAGCTTCAGCCTTTGCCCCACCCTGCAAGGCAATAATGCACAGGTGACCGTCCTTTGCCAGCGACGAAAGGTTATCAGCAAGGTACTTTCCGCCGACGACGTCGAGGATATAGTCCACGCCATCTTCGGTTTCATCGGCGATTACTTCCCTGAAATTTTGTTTCTTATAGTTGATGGCTTCTACACCCTGCCCTTGAAGATAGGCACATTTTTCAGGCTCTCCTGCAGTAGCAAACACTTTTACGCCCAGGTACTTCAACAGCTGGGTGGCGTGCATACCGATTCCGCCCGTTCCGCCGTGAACGAGCGCGGTCTTGCCCTGGTTTTGTGCAAGCTCCGTAGAGAGACCTGCTGCCAACACCAGGTTGGAATAGACGGTCGCGGCAACCTCAATCAGTCCTGCAGCTTCTTCTATACTCACGTTCTTGGGCACGGGTAGCGTGTGTTCGGCATTCACCGCAACAAATTCGGCATATCCACCGCTCCCTAAAAGCGCAACTCGCGATTGACCTACCAAAGAAGAATCGATACCCTCGCCAACTTCTACAATTTCTCCGGCAACTTCTAGCCCATAGATTGCCGACTCGCCGGCAGGGACAGGGTACATATTGCGACGCTGCATGGCGTCGGCGCGGTTGATACCTGCAGCCATGACCTTGAGGAGAACCTGACCTCGCTGAGGTTGAGGCTGGGGTTCGTCGGTGATTTCTAGAACATCTGGACCGCCATGCTCATTTTCAACTACAGCTTTCATGTCTCCTCTTTCTCTGAGCGTCTTTTCTATCCACCGTACGCATCATTACCCACTCTTTCCAGAGAAAACCTATGCTTTCTACCACTTTGAGCAGTTCATATTTTGCAATCGCCCACGGCATCCATTAGAGTTTTTCCTCAGGGATGGTTGTCCGAGCGGCCGAAGGAGCTGGTCTTGAAAACCAGTAGGCGGCAACCCCGTCTCAAGGGTTCAAATCCCTTACCATCCGCGAGATAAGTCTCGGGTTCGAAAGAACCCGAGACTTTTTTGTTTCTCCGTAGTTTTCATCCACCCCTCAGGCTTGCCCACTAAAGCAGCATTTTGACCGGTTCTGAGAAAGCAGTTAGTATGGTGAATACTGTGTTGCAATGTAGCGCTATGTTGACGAGCTACAAGCGATGCGGTGTTGGAGACGTGCCAGAGCGGCCGAATGGACTTCACTGCTAATGAAGGGTCGGGCTTAAACTCGACCGGGGGTTCAAATCCCCCCGTCTCCGCCAGAAAGAAAGCCCCTGTTCCCTTGAGAAATCAAGGAAACAGGGGCTTTTGGCATTCGTTTGTGTAAAACGCGCCCAGCCTCTAACTGAACGTCCGAAAAGCAATAAGCTTAGCCTCACCCGGCGCCAGCTCGTTCCAATTTCCCAGCACCTCAAAAACGGCAACCGAAGCAGGCGGGAACCCATAAGAAATCTCCGTGGATGCCTCCACCGCCGAATCTGAGCGCATGAGTTCCATCGCGGCATCCTGCACACCCGGTAAATGCGCCACCAGCATCAGCGAATTGACGGCAGAAGGGGCATGGTTAATCGCCCCGATGAGAGCCGACGACGGCGCGTTATACAGGCGTTCGTCCAAAGACGCCGTAGGAGCTTTCTCCCCCAGCGCGTCCTCAATCCACGTAGTGGTCTGCCGGGTGCGCAAAGCCGCCGATGAAATAATCATCTCGGGAATCGCCCCAGTTTCCTGTAACCACTGCCCTGCCTCAGATGCCTGACCATGACCGCGCTGAGTAAGAGGGCGGTTGAAATCGTCCAGCCCCCAGTCCGCCTCTGCATGGCGCATAATGATGAGCATTTTAGAATCGTGACGCTTTGAAAATTCAGGCATACCTAGAGTCTATTGACCCAATAGAAAAGTCTGCAACATATAGACAATTTCATCAGGCTTATCAGCATGAACCCAGTGGCCAGCGCCCTTGAGCGTCACTTTTCGCACGCGCGGAAACAATTCACGCATAGGGGCAGAGTCTTCGGGGCGAATATATCCCGACTGTTCCCCAGCCACCCACAGAACCTCTCCCTCGAACTGCGCAACGGGCTGCTCCCATCCCATAATTTTTTCCAGATTGTTATAGAGCATCTGCAGGTTAGGCTCCCACACGAACTCGCCGTTGCGGCGCGTCAGGTTTTGAAGCAGAAATCCCCGCGTGCCGTCCTGTGGAACCGCCGGCTCTAGCGCCTGGCTCGCCTGCCCGCGTGTCGAAAAGTCTTTCAACGAAAGAGCTAGCATGCTTCCCAGCAGGTGATCGAAATTTCCGCTCGATGCCGACGGCGCGATATCGAGAACAGCCAGCTTCTTGACCAGGTGAGGATAGCGAAGCGCCAACCGCATGGCGATTTTTCCACCCATAGAATGCCCGACGACATCCACGGCGCAATCTTTCGCAAAGTCAGCGGAGAGAAATTCGGCAACAAGATCTGCCATCTCGTCATAATCAAAATCTTCAGTCCAAGGTGAAGCTCCATGGTTAGGCAAATCTACCAATAATACGGTGAAGTCATCCCCCAGACGCTTTGCGATAGTTGTAAAGTTCTTTCCTCGGCCCATCAGCCCGTGCAGAAAAACCACCCGATGAGCACCATTTCCTACAATCTCGTGCGCTAGTTCCCGACCCTGTTGCATCTATCTACACTCCTTGAACGATTTCCCTCCATACTAAAGAATCCGCCGGCACTGAGCGACTCAGTACCGGCGGATTCAAGAAAATCAGATTAGATGGAGTATTCGGGAGCTGCCCAGACTACAACTTCTGGGTGCTCATAGAAGCGATAGCCCTGGCCGCGTACAGTGCGCACGGTATTTGCCAAACGCCCTAGTTTAGAACGCAACCGGCGGATGTGAACGTCGATGGTTCGCTCATTAGGAATTTCTTCGGCTTCCCGCCAAAGACTGTTGAGCAATTCATCGCGACCCACGGTACGCGCAGCGTTTTCTACCAGGTAGTTCAATAGCTCAAACTCTTTATAGGTGAGGTTGAGAATCTCGCCGTCCAGGAATACTTCGCGGCGGGAAAGGTCAATCAAGACGCCGACGTTGTGCCCGGGCGCGTTGTCCTGACTGGACTGCTGAACCATGAGGTGCGACTCTGGCTGATGGTGCACTGCAGTAGGGTCGCCCAAAGCGTTGCGCACTACCTCTAGATCCGAACCTTCGGCATCCGATGGGGCAAGCGCAACGGCTGCGTAAGATTCAGCTTCAGGAGCCAAGTTATGGGCGTATGCACGTAGATCTTGCACAATACGAACCAGTGAAGTGCCGTTTGAGGCAGCGGTTTCTTCGGACAGACCAACGTAAATCACAAACCCCCGAGCCTCATTCTCAGCCTGCTGCTGAGGACGCGCGGCGGTTTGTTCTATTTGGCTTGTTGCCATGGGGCGCAAATTGGCAGGTGACAGATGGGCTCGACCCTCCCCCATGTAGTGGGGTTGAGCTCCAGCGCGCTGAGCATTATTACGACCGCGCTGGGAAATATGCACGTATCCGGGAGCACCTGACATGAGATTACCTGCTTCGTTGAAGTGGGATGCGGCAATCTTGAAATCGTTCCCTTAAAACCCACGGTGGAGTGTAGAAGTTCTTCGACGACGCCTCATCGCTTTACTTCTTCAATCGTGGTCTGAATCTCTCAATAAATCAAGTAATAAATGTGTCTTTTTTGAAGGAAACAGCTATTTAAGGGGGATTCCCTCCCCGCCAAAGGCCTAAGTGAACTTCATAAAATTTGAATAGAAATACAAAAATTCTTTATTTATACATCTAGATACTTAGTTTTAGGCACGGCTCAAATCTGGTAAATTTATATTTTCCTGAACAACACCTGAGTTAGACTGCTTGTCAAGAGGGTTGACAAAAAAACTGATTTTACTCCTCAGATATTTTACAGCGAAAGTAGCTTGTCTCGAATCCTAGACCTTCAGGCACATCGTTTTCCCACACAAAACAACACTGTGGCAACCACCTAAAACCACCCGCTCTTCAACTCGCTCCCCATCAATCAACCCGTCACTAGTAGTAAGCGTTCGGAAAGTCTTAAGATCTATCCCCTCCCACCGGGAACCTAAGGGCAAAAACCAGATACCCCACATGAAAACAGCACGTGGAATCGCAAGGATTGACCACCGCAAGCAGCAACCCGCCTACTCCTCCAAGATGCATCGACACTCCAGAAACGTCGCCTCACTAACACCTTGAAACTTCCCAGGTAAAGGTTAGGTAACAAACTGCATATATACAGTGATGAAAGCGCCGTAAGTAAAGCAAAGCTTCACTTACGGCGTTTAGTGATTTACATTACTTCTCGACTATTCGGCAAGCCCATACAGGCGGTCGCCGGCGTCGCCCAGCCCCGGCACAATATAAGCTTTCTCGTTCAATCGCTCGTCCTGAGTCGCCAAGAAAAGATTAACGTTCTCCATTCCTGCCACGCCCTGCTGAAGCGCCTCGATACCTTCAGGAGCACCAATAATGCACAAGCAGGTAATGTGGTCGGCTCCGCGTTCACGCAGAAATTTAATGGTTTCAATCAAGGTACCACCAGTTGCCAGCATGGGATCCAAGACGTAAACCTGACGACCGGTTAAGTCCTCAGGCAGGCGCTCCGCGTAGGTCACGATATCTAGAGTTTCCTCATTACGCGCCATGCCTAAGAAACCCACCTCAGCGGTAGGTAGCAACTTGGTCATACCCTCCAGCATGCCCAACCCCGCGCGAAGGATGGGAACCACCAGCGGACGGGGGCTCGCCAACATACGCCCCACGGTCTTTGCCACGGGAGTTTCAATCTCACGTTCTTCTGTACGAATACCGCGAGTTGCTTCATAAGCCAGCAAAGCAACTAGCTCTTCTACCAGCTGACGAAAAATGGGCGAAGGAGTGTTCTTATCACGAAGAACTGAAATTTTATGGTCTACAAGAGGGTGATTAAGAATGGTAATCTGCATACCTTCAAGCTACCACTTTTCCCAGTCCCCATGCGTCAGAAAAAAGGGCAAAAGAAAAGCCCCCGAGTAAGAGAACTCGGGAGCTTTCGCTGGCGGTGACGGAGGGATTTGAACCCTCGGTACGGGGTTACCGTACACAACATTTCGAGTGTTGCACCTTCGGCCGCTCGGACACGTCACCAACTGTGGATACTTTACCCGCACTTGCCTAACTTCTCAAAATCTTTACCCCTGAAGGAGTATCTAGTGAGAAATATAAGCATCAATAGTCAGCATTACGGCGCGAGTAGCGTCCTCAGCTGTTCGCGAAGCATTGTGAATTTCATGGTCCATGGAGAGCATAAAAGTTGAGCCAAAAATAGCTACCGCGATAGCCTCGGGATCTTGTGCTTTATCTACCGTGTAACGGGTGGAAATACTCCGTACGAGGTCTTCAAGCACGCTCATCAATTCAGCACGAATTTGAATCATAGTTTCAGACCACGACGCCTTGCCCTTCCAAACTTCTGCAATCCACAGGCGCGCAAAGCCCGGATGATTCTCCAAATAGATAAATGCTGACTTAACTGCCCCTCGTATTGCCTCACGCGGATCATTCTTCTGAGCACCCAGCAAGATTTCTTCTTTGAGAAGGTTTGCTCCATACTGCAACAGCTGTTCGACCATGGTCTTCTTAGAACCGAAGTTATAGTAAACCGTTCCTTTAGAGACCCCCGCCTTCAATGCCACCTCTTCCACCGTGGTAGAGGAGGGACCTTTCTCACTCATAATTTCCAGTGCTGCCTGAAACAATTTAAGTTGAGTGCGGTTGGTACGCCCGGGACGTCGAGAATCAGCATTCACCACGGGGACTGGGTACTGAAATCCCTGTGTAGAGGGTTGGTGAATAGAAGAATTCATTAGACCGCGATCTCCGGGTTAAGTGTCTTGAGGGTCCAGGTACGGTTCTTTCGGGTTCCTAAATAACCTAAGAATAGCCCAATGAATCCCCACAAAAGCAACATCGCGATAATGACCGGTAGAGCCCCTAGGTCAATTCCATAGGCAAGTCTACGTACACCGCCAAGGGCGTATCCCATCGGCAGTACAAAGTGAAGCCATCTGATGGGATCAGGCAGGGTCTGATAGGGCATCATACCGCCCGCAGTAACCAGCTGGATAATCAAAATAATCAGACCCAATAGTTTACCTGGGGCATCGAGCAAAGCGACTAGGCCATAAATCACAGCGGTGTAGACCAGGGATACCAGAAGCAAGAAGAAGAACACCATGACGGGGTGTGCAAAGTTAAACCCTAGTACCTTATCAACGACCAGGTAGAGCAGGAATGCCTGCAAAATACCTACCACGCCAAAGGGTCCCCATGCGCCTATTGCAATGCGAACGGAGTTCGCGTTAGAAGCAAGGGCGCGGGTATTTTTAGGGCGCATAGTCTGCACCAGCATCAGAGCACCAATCCACAATGCAAGAACCATAAAGAAGGGTCCCATGCCCTCACCGTAGTTCTCTCCTGATGCCAAGGACGTCCGGTTGAGATCTACCGGGTTAGACATGGTTTCTGCAGTATCTCGTTGCTGGCTATCGGTCAGAGAAGGAATCTTTTTAACACCATCAGAGAGTCCAGTTGCCAATTCTCCTGAACCGTCCTGAAGATCGCCAGCACCCGACTGCGCTTGCCCGATTCCTGAATCCAGTTCAGAGGCGCCATCTTTCAGGCTGGTAGCGCCGTCGTCGAGTTTAGTAGCGCCAGAATTGAGATCCTTCTGACCTTCTAAAGCTGTCTGTTCGCCGTCAGCAAGTTGATGAGCGGAGGCTGCCAAGGTAGATGAACCATCGGCAAGTTTCTGTGTACCGTCCGCGAGAGTTGCCGCGCCCTCGGAGAGCTTGCCAGTGTTTTCTTCCACCTGCTGCGCACCATCTGCGAGCTGTTGCGCGCCGTCTCGTGCAGAATCTGCGCCCTGCGAGAGTTTCTGAGCACCATCATTGAGCTGCGTAGAACCATCAGAGAGTTTCTGGGCTCCATCATGGGCATCGCTGGCTCCCTGAGCAACAGACTGAGCGCCTTCATTAATTTGAGAAACAGCGCCAGTGAGGTCAGTAATCTTGGTGGCAACGGATGAAGTCCCGTCAGTAGCACACGAACTTCCCAGCTGTTCCAACCGCGCATCGACGTCGTCAATCACCTTATTATTGACGGCGGTAACATCGTCTTTCGTCTGCTGCGATGTCAAGGTAGCCACCAGCTGATCTGCCTGCTGCTGAGTAAGTGTTCCATCAGCAACCAGCGGCTGAACCTGCTGAGTAAACTGCTGAGCAATTTGAGTGGTTACCTGATCAGTAAGTTTGGCTCCGGCATCACCGGTGCTCTTATTCTGTGAAATATCAGTGCAGACCTGATTTAGATCAGAGGCAACGGTATTCAAACCAGACTCGTTCAATTTCTGATTCAGTTCACTAGTTCCGGCAGCGAGTTGCCCTGCCCCGTCAGAGAGGTCTTTGGTTCCGCTGGCAAGAGCACCAGCGCCGGTAGATAGATCTTGAGTACCTGTTGCTAAGGTGCTCGCACCGTCAGCTAAATCAGACGTACCGCTTGCCAAGGAATCAGCTCCATCAGAAAGTTTCTTCGTGCCGTCGTAGAGTTGGCTGGAACCATCAGCAAGCTTCTTGGCACCATCATTAGCATCGGAGGCACCTTGGCTAAGCTGGTCTGCACCGCTAGCAAGCTGGCTCGATCCATCTGCCAATTTTTGCTGGCCATCCACCAGCTGACCAGATCCATCTCGCAACTGAACTGTGCCATCTTTGAGCGTGATAGTGCCTTCAGAAAGCTGGGAGGAGCCGTCTTTGAGCTGGTCTATACCGTCTTTCAACTTGATAGAACCGGCGTTAAGCTGATCCGCGCCATCTGCTGCATCTGAAATATTCGAGTGAATCTGCGTGAAGCTTGCCAGCATTGTATCTGCGGTTTTGTCGCCCACCTGTTGTGCTACGGAATCACGAATGGTGGTGCCGGCAGTTTTGACGATATTAGTCAAAATATAGTTATTGGCATCATTGGTAATAACTTCAATTCCAGCAGATTCCGGATTAAGGTTAGTCACCTTGCCGTCTGCATCGGGCTTAATCTCAGAAGTAGATTGCAGATTTTTCGTGAAATCCTGAGGAATAACCAAGGCAAACTGTAGGTCACCATCGGTAACTTTTTGCACGGCTTCATCTCGGGTAGCTACATCTTGCCATTGGAAATCAGCTGAGTCTTTGAGGTTTTTTTCAACGTCTTGACCCACCTTTTGGTAGTTTCCATTGGCATCAGTTGAACCACTATCGAGCATCACAATAGCCGCCGGAACATCGTCCATCGAGCCATAAGGGTCCCAGTTAGCGTAAAGGTAGATTCCGCCGTAGAGCAGCGGAATACAAGCCATTGAAAGCAGTACCAGTTTGGGCAGAATGCCGCCGCTTAACCGCTTCAGTTCGGAAAGTGTTACTCGTACGATACCCATTTATTTGGTTCCTTCTGTATCTGCAGAATAATTTTCCGCCTCTGTTGGCACAGGCAGATAATGTTCGTGCAAAGTTTCATCGCTAGCCACGCTCCCGTTCAAAGACTGAGGTTCAGTGGAAGAGAGCTGATTTTCAGAAGAATCTTCTATTACCTCATGCCATATCACCGGAGAATGTCGGATTGAAGCCTCGTCAAATTCTTCGTGCGCGTTACCCACTACAGCTCGTTTACCGGTCCATTCGCTAGAAATATGTGGCACCACGGCAATCACGATGCGAGGGTGTTCGGGATCCTCTGCAAGTTCCTGCAGGTAGGGCAACCACATATACGTATGGTTGAGGTGGCGGCTTGGTGTGTCAAAAACTAGCAAGTCAGCTTTATCGTAGCTACGTGCCAAGGCGCTCATGAGACGAATGTTTTGTTCACCGCTGACTTGCTCAATCCATAGGTTATCGAGCTCTTCAAGACCATTTTCTTCAAGCCACTGTTTACTACGAGGTCTGCTAAATGCCGAAAGTTGGTAGCTGAGCATTTCCGAAACGTAATCGTGCACGCGCATGAAATTTTCGGGTTCGTTGACATCGGGAGAATCGATTAGTTCCGAGCGCTTGCGCAACTGCTTGCGACGAATTTCTTTTCTTACTGAGTGCTTGCCTTCTGCGCGGCTAATGCTTCCACCTGATGGTTTCATTCGACCGGTCAAGGTCAAAGAGAGCGCTGTTCGCTCCAGCTGGCTATCGGCCTGGATAATGATAACTTCACCGGCTTCAACCTCAAAGCTTGTCGGCCCAAAGAGAGCGTTATGGCGTCCCTTTGCCCAAATATTGTTGATGATCAGCATGCGCCCACTTTCAAAATATATATTGCAGTTACCACAAAATTCTAACTTGAACCGACCAGTCAGTTTACAGAAAGGAGGTGTGAAATATTAGACCGCCCTCTGCGACGTATTTCACAAAGGTGGCTAGGGGCGATGCTCTTTAAAGAACACACGTAAAATTTCAGCGCATTCTTGCTCCCGCACCCCAGAAATTACTTCAACGGTGTGTGGGTATCGTCTATCCCGCAGAACATCGTACTGGCTTCCAGCTGCGCCCATCTTTTCTTCCCATGCCCCCATCACGACGCGCGGGATCCGCGCCAACAAAATAGAACCCGCGCACATGAGACAGGGCTCAAGGGTGACTACCAGCGTGCAATCCTCCAATCGCCAGCTTCCCCGCTGGCGAGCTGCCTGGCGGATTGCCACCACTTCAGCATGAGCGGTGGGATCATGGTCTACTTCGCGGCGGTTATACCCTTGGCCGATTACCTCACCGGCGACGTCCAGAACTATTGCACCAATCGGAACATCGCCGTTTGCTGCCGCTTCTCCGGCCAAGATGAGCGCCCGATCCATCCACTGTTCATACTGTGGATTCGTTACTCCTCGGGCACGAACAAAATCACCGGCGGCGGAGGGGGCCAACTCACCCGAGACATTCTGGGAGGGAACTGAGGCACCCGAAGAAGCCCTAGTTTTTGAACTCTTCATCCCGACTCCTAATGGGTCGAAGCCAATGCAAACGGCAACACTGTTGAAGCCCCCGCTTGCAAGAGCTGGCGTGCTACTACGGTGAACGTCCAGCGTGAATCCACCACGTCCGTCACCAACAAAACTGAAACCGGATTCTCGCGCAAGAACTCTTCCACCTCCTGAGGAATCTCAAAAAAGTGGAAAACACCGGCACACCGAAAAACCGAGTTACCGCCGAAGTGTTCCGAGGGCGCAACAGGTTGCACGCTGCCCAAATCTTTGAGTTTTCCCACCGCGCCCAGCCCACGCGCCAACGAATCAGCCAGTTGAGGGCGCGTGGGGGATGGAATGGAAATCACCGCAGCCGGACGCTCGGGCCAGTCCCACTCCCCCAGAACCTTGACCGCCGCGCGTCCAAGATCAGCAGGAACCGGGCCGTCCACAGCAACGCCTGCGGCATCAGTGATAAAGACTTCTCGCAGCCGGTTACCCCAGCCTAAATCGGAAAGGCGAGCTACAGACCTCCCTGCTTCAGCCCGCAAAGCTGGAGGAATTTTGCCCTTCACCGGCTTTCCGTTTTCTGAAATATTCAACCGGTCCAATCCAGTGGGCCACATGCCCCGCGGCTCAATGACCACGCCTACCCTTTTGAGGTTATTTTGAGCTATCTGAGCGGCTTGTTCGCTTGTGGTTTGCGAATACCAGGGACCTGCGCACACGTCGCACTGTCCGCATGGTTGAGCCGACATGTCGTCGAGCTCACGAGCAAGAAACACCATGCGGCATACATCGGTGTGCTCATAGTCCAGCATCGCCTGCTGTTCCTGCTGACGGGTAGCTGCCACGCGGTCATAACGCGCCTGGTCATAGACCCAGGGTTGGCCGGTCGATACCCAACCGCGGTCCGCCCGTTCTACTGCCCCTTCTACTGCCAAGACTTTCAAGAGCAAATCAATGGAGCTTCTTCGCACGTCAATCCGGGTTTCTAACGCAGGAACAGAAAGCGTCTGCCCCGCCGCCGTAGACTCAGCGAGCGCATTCAAAAGCTGTGTGGTGTTTTCTTCAGTAGGCATCGATGCGGTAGCGAAATACTCCCAGATTTCTGTGTCTTCGCTGCCGGGAAGAAGCAGAACATCGGCGTTGATGGCTCCGCGGCCGGCGCGTCCAACCTGCTGGTAGTAGGCAACTGCCGACGACGGCGCCCCCAAATGTACCACGAAGCCAAGATCGGGTTTATCGAAGCCCATGCCCAAGGCGCTGGTGGCCACAAGAGCCTTGACGCGGTTGTCCTTCAAAGCGCTCTCGACTTCAAGACGCTCATCGGGGTCTGTCTTACCCGTGTACGCGAGTACCTCGTAGCCAGCTTCACGCAGAGCTGCAGCGGTGTCTTCGGCGGCTGAAACAGTCAAAGCGTAAATAATGCCCGAACCTTCAAGCGTTCCTAAGTGTTCAACCAACCAGGCAACGCGCTCAGATGAATGCTTGAGCTGAAGAACGCCCAGACGCAGGGAATCGCGCGAGAGGGGGCCGCGCAGAATGAAGACCTCCTGAGAAAAATCTGGCGTCTGTTCTCCTCCCCCGTGCACGTTCAGCTGCTCAGCGACGTCCTGCACCACTCGCTGGTTAGCAGTAGCGGTAGTGGCCAGCACCGGAACGCTCGCCGGTAATTCAGCAATGAGATGGCGGATACGTCGGTAGTCGGGGCGGAAATCATGCCCCCAGTCAGAGATGCAGTGCGCTTCATCAATAACCAACAAACCCATACGCGCTTGGATACTCGGCAGCCATTCGGTGCGGAAGGCTGGGTTATTTAGACGCTCAGGGCCGATGAGGAGCACATCCAGCCCCCCCGCTTCTAGCGCCGAGCGGATCTCTTCCCACTCCGTCACATTCGATGAATTCACCATCGCCGCACGCACACCTGCGCGCGATGCCGCCTCTACCTGATCGCGCATCAGTGCCAAAAGCGGCGAAACAATTAAGGCAGGCCCCGCCCCACGACGGCGCATCAGCAACGCCGCAATAAAATACACTGCCGACTTGCCCCAGCCGGTTCGCTGAATCACCAACGCCCGACGGCGTTCAGCAACCAGCGCCTCAATTGCCTCAAACTGCCCCTCGTGGAATATTGCCTTAGGGTTACCGGTCAGCTTGCGCAACAGCTCCAAGGCTTCGGAGTGCAGGGCAGAATGGTTCTGGTCGAAAGTCATACCCTCAGTCTAAAGGCGCACCTCGATTCAAAGCTATCGAGTTATCCACAGGCGATTTTTGCAGCTCGTAGTAGAAACCACAGCAGACCCACAGCCCGGGCACACCTCCTCGCACAGGGAGCAGAGTAAGATTTCACCTCAGATAGACCCTTATTCTGAAAGAGTTGCCTGTGTCCACTTTGCTTGCTGCGGCATCGTCGTCCCTTGACGTTGCCCACGCCCCCGTTGCCCTCCTGGGTATCGATATTGAACAAATCCTTGAAAATTCTGGCCCTTGGGCTTTGGCTGTTGTTGCGCTCATCGTGTTTGTTGAATCGGGTGTTCTCTTCCCTTTTCTTCCTGGCGATTCGCTGTTGTTCACCCTCGGTTTGCTCCACACGCAGCTTGGCCTCAATATTTGGCTGACTTTGGGTGTTTTGCTGGTAGCAGCTATTACTGGCGGTCAGATTGGCTACTTCCTAGGGCACAAGTTTGGACGCCGCCTTTTCAAGCCTGGCGCGCGCATTCTGAACACGAAGAACCTTGCGGCGTCGGAGAATTTCTTTGCTAAGTACGGCGGTAAGGCACTGGTTCTGGCACGTTTTGTGCCCGTTGTTCGCACCTTCGTGCCGCTGGCTGCCGGTGTTGCTAACTACCGCTACCGCGACTTCCTCAAATGGAACGTAATCGGCTCGGTGCTGTGGGTGGTTCTGCTGACCGTTGCCGGCGTTCTGCTCGGTGGTATTTCGTTCATCCGCGACCACATCGATGTTATTGCCATCATCATCGTTGTCGTCTCGCTGCTGCCGATAGTAATTGAGTTCATGGTTGAGCGCCGCAAGGGCAAGACAACGGTTGAGGTTCTCGAGGAAGAACTCTAACCCTCGCCACTTCATTTTTTACAGAACCCGCCGACTTGTCCTAGGACGAGACGGCGGGCTTTGTTGCTTATGAAGTTGTACCTCAAAAGCGAATTTCATGCACCCTAGGGCTTATAAAATTGACCTTGAGACACCTCTTTGGTTGACCGCCCCCCAAGTAAGTCCTCTTAAAAGCAAACGAATCCCAGTTTTCCTCCTCCGGTAGGAGGTTTTAGTAAGTAACCCCTATTAGGCTAGAGCGTGCGGGCTCTATTAACCCCGCGCTATTGCCACCTGCGCTTCTTCCCGGTGGCAACCCTAACGAACCGCACAGATGAGATAGTCGGAGCCGCCCTCGTGAACACCCTCGGCAATTCAACCGCTGACACTTCTACTTCCCGTCTCTCCCCCGAGGGCCTCACTAGCGCGGAGGTTCAGCAACGTCGCGACGCCGGGCTCACTAATACGCAGGATCATTCGTCTTCTCGTAGCACTTTCACCATCATTCGTTCCCATCTCTTCACCCTGTTCAATCTGATTTTAGGGTTGTGCGGTCTCGCGGTGGTCATGTTGGGTCGCTGGCTCGATACCCTATTTTTGTTGGCAGCTATCGCAAACGTCGTCGTCGGGTTTGTGCAAGAATTCTCTGCTAAACGCAAACTTGATCAGATTGCGCTGTTGCGCCGCGACCCTGTAGTGGTTTTGCGCGACGGAACCCGCCAAAAAGTTGGTATGGAGGAGTTGGTACAGGACGACGTCGTGGTGCTTTCCCGCGGCGATCAGGTGCCCGCCGATGCCGAGGTGCTAACCTCCGACGGTTTGGATCTTGATGAATCTATGCTGACCGGCGAAAACGATCCGGTGGCGAAACGTCCCGGCGACAAGGTACTGTCTGCTTCGGCGGTCGTCGGTGGAACCGGGCGCGTGCGCGTCTATGCGGTGGGCGAGAAATCCCACGCCGCTAAGCTCGCCCGAGAAGCTAAAAAATTTACCGCTATCAACTCTGAACTACGCGCCGGTATGGATCGTGTGGTCAAGTGGATTACGTGGGCGATTATTCCGATTATCGCGATTGTGCTCAATGGCCAGATGATTGCCGCTGGGGGTTGGTCTCATGCGTTAGAAAGTGGGGCGTGGCAGGACGCTCTGATTGTGGCGGTTTCTTCTATTGCCTCGATGATTCCTCAGGGTCTTGCGCTGATGACCACTATTTCGTTTGCTACGGCGGCGGTAAAGCTTGCGCAAGATGATGTTCTGATTCAGGAGCAACCTGCGGTCGAGGTACTAGCCCGAGTGGACGTCGTCTGCTTCGACAAAACCGGAACCCTTACTGAAGGCGGCGTCCGGTTCAACAAGACTCTTTCTCTTTCCGCAACCACCGAAAATGACGACGCTGCGCCCCTAGATTCCTCGGCGCAGGCAGCTCTTGCCTGGTTTGGCGCGGATGAAAACGCTAACCCCACGGCAGCGGCGCTGTCAGAAGGTTTCTCTGAGCCTCCTGCGGCAGAACCGACCGGTCAGGTAGCGTTCAATTCAGCCAAACGGTTCTCCGCCGTCGAGTTTGAAGAATCTGGTGCGTGGATATTGGGGGCACCGGAGGCTTTGCTATCTGCAGATTCCCCCGAACGCGAGCGAGCAAAAGACCTTGCCGCAGGGGGATTACGTACCATGGTGCTTTCCCATGCAACCAAGCTCATGCGTGATGCCAAGGGGCAGCCGGCGGCAGAGATTCCCGCAGGCACAGAACCGGTTTGCTTTGTAACCTTCCGCGAACAGGTACGCAAAGAAGCCCCTGCCACTCTCGAATATTTCCGCTCCCAAGGTATCGATTTGAAGGTGCTTTCTGGCGATAACCCGTACACGGTCGCCGCCGCTGCTCAACAGGCCGGTATGGATATTTCTGCCGGCGTGGTTGATACTTCGCAGTTGCCCGACGATGGTACTGAGCTCGAAGGCGCCGTCATGGACCACGCCGTTTTTGGTCGCGTGAATCCCCAGCAGAAAAAGAACATGGTGTTGGCTCTGCAACGCAACGGTAAGACGGTTGCGATGACGGGCGACGGCATCAACGATGCACTGGCGCTCAAACACGCTGACCTCGGTATCGCCATGGGAAACGCGGCCCCCGCTACTAAGGCAGTCTCGCGCATGGTTCTGTTGGACGGGCGCTTTGACCGTCTGCCCAGTGTTCTTGGCGAGGGTCGCAAAATTATTGCCAATATCGAGCGAGTCACGAACCTCTTCTTGTCCAAGACGGGGTTTGCGATTCTTCTCGGCGTCGTACTGGGTATTCTGTGCTGGGAGTTCCCATTCTTGCCACGCCAGTACTCCACCGCCGACCTACTTATGGTGGGCGGCCCAGCATTCTTTATTACGCTCTTCCCCAATACTCGCAAGTATGTTTCGGGGTTCCTATCCCGTTCTTTACACTATGCGATTCCCACCGCGTTCATTATCACGGCCATGCTGGTTGGAGTGAATTTTGTAGGACGCTCACTCGGTAGCGCGGTGAGCTTGCAGCAGGTTCAGACCGCCACCTTTATAACGCTAGTGCTGATGGGCGTTTACAACATCACCACGGTCATTCGCCCGCTCAAACCCTACCGGCTCGCTCTGATTGTGCTGATGTATGCGGGTATGGTCGTGGCTATTCACCTACCGATTTTGGCGGCTTACCACCAATTTGAGATTCCCTCCGGCTCATTACGCCTTTGGGCATGGGGCTTAGGTTTGCTGGGTATCGTACTCATCGAAATTAATCTGCAGTTGCACCAGCGCTGGCTGCGCCGCAAACACCCAGAGACCGTGCGGGCCCTTAAAAATGCTCAGGCATCCTAGGAAATTCTCATAAGGCAGAACATACCGCTAGCCGACACAGCATCGACAAGCGGTCCTTCTCACTTCCAGCGGGGTAAATATCTGCTGTTGCGCCAGCGATTACCCCGGGTGTAGAGTAAATTTCAAATGCGTTGAAAAACGTACACATATCAGGATTGTTACTGATTTTGCAGGCAAGACCTGAGTTGTATCAACTCGTGAAGCAGCGGAGCGAAAGCCCCTCATGCATAACACTCGCGAGTTCCCGTTGACCACTTTGGTGGTGTACTTGCGGCTCCCATACGCGCAGTGTATCTAAACGGAGAATCATCGATACAGCTCGGGTCTTTTTTGTATTCTCAGGCAGCTATGCACCGGCAATCCCCGTATTCAGAAATGGATCAGCATGAACAACTCCCAGATGGGTGAGCAGATTCTCGAAGGCCTCGGCGGCCCTGAGAACATCTCGCACTTCACCCACTGCGCCACCCGCTTGCGCGTTACCCCCAAGTCTCACGGCGCTATCGATAAAGACAAAATTGAGAGCACTCCCGGCGTTCTTTCCATCCTTGAACAATCTGGCCAAACCCAGGTTGTGCTGGGCGATAAGGTTGAGGGCGTTTACAACGAAATGCTCAAACTTCCCGGCATGAAAAACGTAGGCGAAGGCACCGTTGACGCCGACGACAACGACGAAAAGAAAGCGGGCCTTTTGACCCGCGTCTTCGACGTCCTCTCCGACGCTTTCCGCCCCATCCTGTGGGCGCTGCTGGGTACCTCGATGATTCTGACCCTCATCGTGTTCTTGCAGCAGCTAGGCTTCTTCGGAACCTACACCGACCTCACCGGTCAGGTAGTGAACATCGACATCGTGAATGGCCCACGCCTTTCAGACCCAGATGCCGCAGCTTCTATGCTCAACGAATGGCGTTTGAAGTTCCCCTTCTGGTTCATTCTTCTGGCAGCGTCACTGTCGGTTCTGCAGTTCATGCCCATCATGATTGGTGCAACCGCAGCTAAGCGTTTGGGCGCCAACATGTGGGTTGGTGCAGCAATCCCCGCAGCGTTGATGACCGGCACCTTCCAGGGTTTCGCCGACGTCGCTACTGACGGCGTCGTTCAGGTCCCCTTCCTCGGCCTCACCATCCCGCTGTACGTTATGAACTACACCGGTCAGATCTTCCCGCCGTTGTTCGCAGCGGCGCTGCTGGCACCGCTGGAACGCTTCCTCAAGAAGGTCATTCCAACCATGCTCCACATGGTTTTCGTGCCTATGCTATCCGTCCTGATTTTGGTTCCGCTCACCGCGTTCCTCATCGGACCTTTCGGCATCAAGTTCGCACTTTTGATCTCTGACTTCATTGGCAACATCAACGAAATTGCTCCCTGGTTGGTAGGCGCGCTCATCGCTGGTCTGTATCTCTTCATGGTTCCCTTGGGTCTGCACTGGCCTTTGAACGCTGTCATGATCAACAACCTGCAGACCAATGGTTTCGACTTCATTCAGTCCCCCATGGGCGCTTACAACTTCGCTGTCTTCGGCGTAGTTACCGGTGTTGCGATCCGTGCTCGCCACAATAAGCTGCTTCGTCAGACCGCAACCGGTGCCGCTGTTTCCGGTCTGCTCGGTGGTATTTCTGAGCCTTCGCTCTACGGTGTGGTTCTGCGTTACAAGCGTGTCTTCCCGCTCATTCTTGTTCCCGCTGTCATCGGTGGCGCACTGATTTCTATGCTGGGTGTCAAGTCCTACGCTTTCGCGTTCACCTCTCTACTTTCGATCCCTGCAATGCAGCCTGCGCCTCTCTACATGATTGGTTTGGCTGTTGCTTACTTCGGTGCTCTCGTAGGTGTTTTGATCTTCGGTTACGACTCCAAGACCTCCAAGAAGGCGCTGGAAGATGATGCTACCGAGGGTGAAACCGTAGCCGATCGCGTGGAAGAGAATAAAACTTCTTCTGTAGCTGCCGGTCTTGCCGGTGCAGGTGTAGCGGGCGCGGCTACCGCATCTGCTGGTGCGCACCGCTCGGCAGACCAGGCATCCGATACTACTACTGCGGCATCGTCCTCAGATTCTGCAGCATCCGCAGATCTGCCTTGGGCTGGCTCAAACAACTCTGGTCTGGATGTTCCTGCTCCTCTTGCAGGACGCGCGATTCCTCTCGCGGAAGTTCCTGACCCCATCTTCGCTGGCGAAAAGCTCGGCAAGGGTGCGGCAATCGAGCCTTCGGGTAACACCGTGTATGCACCCGCTGCGGGCAAGGTTATTGCGACTTTCCCCTCCGGACACGCGGTTGGTCTACGCCTGGATAACGGTGCAGAGCTCCTGATTCACGTGGGTATCGACACCGTAAGCCTCAACGGTCAGGGATTTGATGTCAAGGTAACTAAGGGTCAGCAGGTTGAAGCTGGTCAGGCACTCCTCAGCTTTGATCGCAAGGTCATTGAGGACGCCGGATTCCCCCTCGTCACCCCCGTTTTGGTGACCAACACCGTGAAGTTCTCCGAGGTTTCGGCGAAGACCGGTGAAGTTGCTCCCGGCGATGATCTGATTCAGATTACTGCTTAAATCGCGGGCTTCCTAAGCGACTGACCGCCGTAGCGTGTTTTGACCAGGTATATCTGGTCAAAACACGCTACGGCGGTCAATTGTTTTAAATCTAGCGTTCTATCTCTAGAACCATATGCACGTGATCGATACCCGCTTCAAGGTACACGTCACCCACCTGGGCAAACCCCGCAGCTGCATAGAGAGTGCCCGCGAGGTACTGCTGGGCCGAAATTTCGATGCGCTGGGCATCGGTATTTTCGCTAATCCAGCGGATACCTTCGGCAAAAATCGCTTTGCCCAGCCCGGTTCCGCGAGTTTCGGGCAGGACGGCAACTCGTCCAATCGTCCACGCGCCAGGAGTGATTTCGTGAGAATCGTCGGTGACGGTCTCCAAATCAAACATGCGCAGGTAGGCGATGACGCATCCATCGTTAGCTTTGACGAAAAGGTGCATGCAGTCGAGGTCGGCGTCGTCCGGTTCTTGCTCGGTAATTTGTTGCCCCACGGTAAAGACGAGCGCACGCATCACGTAGATGCTGTGTAGCTCCCGCAAGGTCAGCTCATCAAATGTTTTCACGTGAAACTGTGGGTTTTTCATGGAAAAAAGCGTATCACCGGGTAGCACATACGCTGCCCGGTGATATCACATAGTGGGGTTTAGCCGTAGATTGCTTTGCGCTGTGCATCTGCCGCTGCCACACGTTCCTGACCAACAGCGTTGAGGGTAATCTGAGCGTCCCCGGCGTTTGCTGCTGCGGCAGCACCAGGAATAGCCCACTTGACGGTGCCGCCAGAGTACTCCTGGACCTCGTACGTTACGCCGTTTTCAACAACGGTCTTTGCCGCAGCTACCGGCAAACCGATTGCCGAAACCTTGCTGTGCAAACCTAACTCTCCCTGGCTCCATTCTTTGTACTGGTTGGTATCAGAGTATGAATCCCAGGCATCAGATTTCATTTGGGCAAGGTTATAACCGAGCCAGCGCGATGAAAAGACGGGCGACCCGGCAACTGCATGGTAATCGCTACCGGCGGCGATGGTGTATGCAACGTTATCGCCTTCGTGGAGGTAGATTCGAGCGTTCTGTATCAAGCTGTAATCGGTGTAATCCCAATTGATAGCGGCCGGATCAACAGTTGCCGGTTCGTTATTGATGGTGAAGATATCGCCCTCTGCTGGGTCCACTACTACAGAAGCAGTATCGGCACCCCATACAGTAGTTATACGTCCCGCGGCGTCGGTAAACATGGTGGTGAGGTACTGGCTGCTACCGTGGCCGTCGGCACCTGCCCAACGCCAACCTGCCGGAGCGCCAAAGCGGTCAGGGTTCTTCAAATACTCGTTATACACCCGCTGATCCATTACGGTAGCGTGCCCGGTCTGCGCATCGTAAACGAAAACAGAAGTACCGCCCTGTTTGATAGTCAAACGGTCATTGACCGTCTTGTATTCCCCGGAGATTTTAGGCGTAAAATTCAGGCTTTCTTCCAGAGTCTTCAAACCCTCGGTGTTGAGCTGGGTCTTCACCGTGGTGTTGTCGCGCGAGAAAGTCAGGGTTCCGTGCTCGAAATTCTGCTGAGCAGTAGTGCCATTCCACACGGGGTTGCTGGTTGGCAGACCCAGGGCCTGGATAGCGGACCCCTCTGACCAGGTGCTTTTACCTGTCCAGTCGTTGAGCGCGGCGGTGTTTGTCTTGAGCCAGGGAACTTCGACGACGGCGGAGCCGGGAACCCGCGCGCCGTTGGCATCTGCGGCAGTTACGTAAGCTGTGGTATCGGTGATGGAAAGGAGAGCTCGCTGCGCTGGAATGAACTGTGCGGCGGTCCAATTGATATTTTCTGAGCCTTTCACAACGGGAGCGGTGTTTGCGGTGAAGCAGGCACGAGTTTTGGCACGTTGTGCCATCCATGTCTTAGCTTCAGGGCTCTGCAGATCGATTTTAGATCCAGGCTGGGTGGCCTGGTCAACTACGACTAGCCATCGAGTCTTACCGGAGGTAGTGGTGACGATTTGACCACAGTAAGAGCTCTTCCAAGAGGAGCTCTCCAGGGCGCCTAACTGCGCAGGACCACCAGCCTGTTTGAAACTCTGCATCTCAGCGGAGTTAGTGAGGGCTTTGGCACCGGTGGAAGGACGCCAGGTGACGATACCTGTTTTAAATTCCTGGGCGCATGTTCCATTAGAAAAGCATTCTTCTGCGCTGGTGGGGGTACCTAATTGTTTGGCGTGGGAGGTAGCAAATGTTGAGATTGCGCCCTGCGATGAGGTGGGGGCAGCATGAGCCATTGTGGGCGCTATTCCAAACAACATAGTCGCTGAAATAAATGCTGAACCGATTTTGAGGGTGTTCTTCACGAAAGGGGTCTCCTGATAAGACGTATAAAAGTTTTTACTGTGGTTGCGATTGAAGATACTGAGGGGAAACGAAGTAAGAAAGCAATATAATTTGAGCTTTGTACTATCGATTATTAGTAGTTCACCACTGTTTCTCCTAGTCAGACACACTTTTTAGGCAATTTACCCCCTTAAGTGTCTACATTTTCTGAATTCTTTAGGGATTGATTTTCGATATTTCTTTAGGTTGAGCTAGCACGGTGCTAAACTATGAATCGTTCTATTGCCTACGGAAGGTTCTGCATTGGATTCTGCAGCGTTTATTCGATAACCGCTGAAGCACCCGTCTTCAGCTTAATCTCTAGCGAAAGACGCTTATCCATGCATATTTTTAATACCTCCGTGCCCTCTCTTTCTTTTACTGATTTATCCCTATTGTGGGCAGACGGTACCCCCTGTTTTAATCATCTTTCCGGTACTTTCCCACCGGGAATAACAGGGCTAATCGGCGATAACGGTTCGGGCAAGTCTTCTTTATTGAAAGTACTCGCAGGGCTCATCGAACCTAGCTCAGGAGAAATCAGCGTGCCTGATGCCGTCGCCTACTTGCCGCAAGATCTTGGTCTTTCGCAGCACTCTACGATTGCAGAGCTGTTCGGCATTGCAGAGGTTCTCTCTGCCCTCGATGCGATAGAAGCCGGCGAGTACGACCCTGAACTTTATGACATCATTGGCGAGCAATGGGACATCGCCGAAAAAACGCTGAGTACCCTGGCCTCGGCAGGGTTTGAACCAGCAAAGCAGGAACAATCCCAGACTTTACTAACTCGACCCCTGACCGAGTTTTCTGGTGGCGAGGCGGTAACTGCCGCCGTCGTCGCGCTGTTACAGTCCGCCCCTGATGTTGTGCTCCTCGATGAACCCACGAACAATCTGGATTCAACCGCCAAAGCACGGCTCATTCACTTGCTAGAAGAACTATCGTGCCCGGCAATTGTGGTGAGCCACGACCGTGATCTTCTGATGCATGTTGACCAGATTGCTGAACTCTATGAGGGGAACTTGCGCTTCTTCGCGGGAAATTTCGAGGTGTATCGGGCTGCTCTTGATACCGAGCAGGACGCCGCCGAACGCCATGTGCGCGAGGCAAAGGCAGACGAAAGACGCCAAAAACGGGAGCGCATCGAAGCAGAAACCAAAATAGCGCGTGCTGAACAAGCAGGTAAGAAAGCGGTAGCTAACAAGAAAAAAGCGCCCCTAGCTTTAGGGCTCGATAAGATGTCTGCCCAGCGTAGCTACGCGAAAACCCGGCAGGTGCATCAGAATCGCTTCGATTCTGCGGATGCGGCTAGGCGCGAAGCTGAGAGCAAGGTTCGCGAGTATGAAAGTATCTATTTGGACTTACCCGGTACTTCCTTGCCCGTGGGAAAGAAAGTTTTGGAATTACAAAAGTCTTCTGAGCTGAAGAAAAGCGACGATTTACCTGAGCAGATTATTGTGGCTGGCCCCGAACGCTGGCGTATTGCCGGGGAAAACGGTTCGGGAAAAAGCACGCTTATTCAGGAAATCCTTGGCGTGCGCGCGTCTTCTGCTCCGGTGCCGGTTTATCGGGCAGAGTACTGCATTGAGAACGTGGGGTATTTGCCTCAGCGAATTGAGCTAGAGACCGGTTTGAACATGCTGGAAATGGTCGGGCGCGCCAACCCTATGATGAACGAACAGCAGATTCGTGATGCTTTGGCTCGTCTGCTCTTTCGCCGCGACCGGGTGCTTTTACCGTCTGAAGCCCTGTCCGGCGGGGAGCGTTTCAGGGTGGCGCTTGCGCAGATTTTATTGGCGCAACCGGCGCCGCAGCTCCTCATTCTCGATGAGCCCACGAATAACTTGGATATGACATCGGTGGATTGGCTGGGGAGTGCCCTTAAAAATTATGAAGGTGCTCTGTTGCTCGTGAGCCATGACGAGTACTTCTGTGAGCAACTCGGGGTGCAAACGCTGGTGGACTTAACCCCTCGTGAGATACCAATAAATTCCGCCAACAGCAGCTAGAGCAACAACCCAGGAGGCAATCCGCTGCGCCGTTGTCTCTTGGGGCAAGGTAAGGACGTTGCCCCAGTCGTCGGGGAATTCTTTCGACCTGTTAAGGTATTGGAGCAGAAATGCTATTGCGACCATAATGCCTATAACGACGAGCGCTACGACGGCGCGGAAGAGAAACATACTTGAAGTATAGAGCTGCGTTTTGCGTGCCGAGAAGATGGCTGGTCCCGTCTGGGTCACTAAATCAGTGGAAGTGCACTTATTTGAGTGCACTTCCACTGATTTAGTGACCCACCGGCTGTGAGGCCCCCTTCTAGTCATCCTTTCCTCTACGAAGGGCTGCACGGGCTCGCTCGCGGTTGACGGCGGCAATCGCCGAAAGCGGGATGCCAGCGGGGCAGGTCACTGCGCATTCGCCGTAGACCGAACAGGGTCCAAAGGATTCGTCGATTTCTTGGATAATCGAACGAGCTCGCTTAGAGCGTTCTGGTTTGCCCTGCGGCAAGGTGGAGAGGTGGTTGAGCACCGAACCTGCAAACAGATTCGCAGCACCATTAGGGCATGCCGCGATGCACGCTCCGCACCCAATACAGGCAGCAAAATCAAGGGCTTTTTCAGCCCGGCCGTGCCCAATCTGCATGGAGTCGGCGTCGGCAGCAGTGCCGGCATCCACCGCCACAAAACCGCCCGCCTGAATCACGCGGTCCATGGCCGATCGGTCCACTACTAAATCGCGGATGACGGGAAACGCCGCCGAGCGCAGCGGTTCCAACCGCAGTTTCTGCCCGTCCTTAAAGGAACGCAGATGTTGACGACACGACGGCGTGTTGGGCACCGGCCCATGAGGCTGATCGTTGACCGTGATTCCGCAGGTTCCGCAAATGCCTTCACGGCAGTCAGAATCATAGGCAATCGGCTCCCTCCCCTCAGATACCAGGTGATCGTTGAGGTAGTCGATGAGCTCAAGAAGCGACATTTCTTCCTGTGCGCCCTCAATGGCGTGCTCTTCGAAGAACCCGGGAACATCAGGGTTTTCTTGGCGCCATACCTCAATGGTGAGTCTCATTTGTAATTCCTCGTCTGTAGTTCGATAGCCTCAAAGGTCAGGGGCTCGGCATGGCGAATATGGGAATAGTCAGGGCCCATTTCCCAGGCGCTCACAAAACACCATTCCTCATCATTTCGTTGTGCTTCACCGTCGTCCGTCTGGAATTCTTCGCGGAAATGTGCGCCAGCAGATTCTTTACGATCAAGCGCATCCACGCACATGAGTTCGGCAAGTTCCAGATAATCTTCTACGCGTCCAGCCCGCTCGAGTTCCTGATTGAACTGCTCGCCGGTTCCCGGCACGAAAAGCTCGCGATAAAATTCGTCGCGCAATTCACGAATCTCTTCGATGGCGCGGCGTAGCTTGGAGTCGTTTCGGCTTACCCCGCACCCTTCGTACAGGATTTCGCCTAGTCGGGCGTGAAAATGATCGGTGGGCACAGTACCTCGGATGTTCATGAGCCGGTCTATGCGCTCCTGCACATCGGCAAGTGTCTGCACGACGACGTCGTCCGCCACGTCCACCGGTGCCTCGCCCAGGTGCTCCGCAAGGTAGTGAGGTACCGAATAAGGCAGAGTGAACCACCCATCCACACAGGCAGAAAGCAACGAATTCGCGCCTAAACGATTAGCACCGTGATACGCCCAGCCAGCTTCGCCACCCACAAACAAGCCAGGGATATTGCTCATCTGGTCATAGTCAGTCCACAAACCACCCATTGCAAAATGGGCACCGGGTGCAATACGCATCGGAACTTCGTGGGGGTCCTCGCCAGTAGCGTCACGGTACATTTCAAACAGATTGCCGTAGCGCTCATCTAGAACCTTCACGCCTAAGCGCTCTTTGGCATCCCGAAAATCTAGGTACACCGAATTCTTCAACGGCCCTACGCCGTGCCCTGCTTCAATCTGCTCACGAGCAGCACGAGAGGCAATATCACGGGGAGTCAGGTTGGCAAACGCCGGGTATTTCCGCTCAAGATAGTAGTCGCGTTCGTTCTCAGGAATATCGTTTGCCGCGCGCGTATCCCCCGCTGTGAGCGGAACCCAAATACGCCCGTCGTTACGCAAAGATTCAGACATCAGCGTGGTCTTCGACTGGAATTTGGAGCTAATGGGCAACGCCGTGGGATGGAACTGAATATAAGCAGGCGATGCAAAATAAGCCCCACGCCGGTGCGCTCGCCAGGCAGCCGTACAGTTGGAGTTCTTTGCCAGGGTCGATTTATGAAATACGTTGCCGTACCCGCCGGTTGCTAGTACGACGGCGTGAGCGGTTTCCGCACTGATTTTTCCTGTGCGGAGGTTGCGGGTCACAATGCCGACCGCGCGTCCGTCCTTCACGATGAGGTCCAGCATCTCCTCGTGTGTGTGCAGGTTTACTGTGCCCGCCGCTACCTGGCGTTGTAAGGCGCGGTGAGCTGAAACTTGGAGCTGCTGCCCTGTTTGCCCGCGTGTGTAGTAGGTACGTGAGACCTGGACGCCGCCGAAGGATCGAGTGGTGAGCTCGCCACCGTATTCGCGGGCGAAGGGAGCGCCTATCCCGTTCATATGGTCGATGACGCGCACGGATTCTTCAGCGAGACGGAAAGCGTCGGCTTCGCGACCGCGGAAGTCCCCACCTTTGACGGTGTCTTTGACGAACCGGTGAATCGAGTCGTTGTCTACCTTGCGAGCGCGTGCGGAGTTGATGCCGCCCTGCGCTGCCACCGAGTGAGCGCGGCGGGACGAATCGTGGAAGGTGTATGAGGAGACGTTGTAGCCGAGTTCGCCCAGTGCTGCGGCACACCCTGCGCCAGCTAGACCGGTGCCCACGACGATGACCTTGAATTTGCGGCGGTTCAGCGGGGAGACGAGTTTGTAGTCATCGCGGCGTCTCTCCCAGGCGGTAGCGGGGTCACCTTCAGGTACGTGCCCGCTGATGTCTTCCCCGTATGAAATATTGATGTCTGCCATTGGTTTTCCTCTCTATTCGCGTTAGCTCACGAGTCCGGTGAGTACCGCGATGGGAATAGTGATGTTGCCGAGCATGACGACGAGCGCGAAAAGTCCGCTGAGGAGCATGACGGTGGAGCGGGCTTTTTGCCCGAGGGTGATGCCGAAGTCGTTGACCGTGGCGTAGAGACCGTGTGCCAGATGGAGAAAGAGAATGACCATGGCGAGCAGGTAGAAGATTGCTACTGCGGGGCGGGAAAAACTGGCGATGAGGTTCTGGTAAGCAAAGCTGCCCGCCTCTGACCCGTGTTGAAAGTTTTCAGTGGCGACACCTATCCCGGCGGTGAGGTCAAGCAGGTGAAAGATGATGAAGAGCAGGAGTACGATGCCGGTAACTGGCATGGTTCGTGCAGTGAACGAGCTGAAGCCGTGCAGTCCTTTACGGGCAAATTTGCCGCGGCGAGCTTTTGCACGCGCGCTGATGACCCACGCACAGTAGACGTGCCCTGCTAAACAAGCCAGAAGGAAAAGCCGAAAAAGCCAGAGGAATCCCTCATAGGGCAATAGGGGTTCCAGGAGGGTGCGTAACCATAGCGCGTAATCATTGAAGTGCTCGGGACCTAGATAGACTTTGAGGTTTCCGAACATGTGCACCAGCACAAAAACGCCAAACACGATGCCGGTGAAAGCCATAATGTATTTGGCAAGAACGTTGCTGAGCCAGCGCGGACCGATCTGTTTTTGTGGGGTTCTTGTGCCAGCTCTCACTGAGGTGGTACTCATTTTCTGCCTGCTTCTTTCCGCTGGGGTGATACTTCTAGTCTTCTCCTAAAACTGGTTTATTTCAGCAGGAGGGTAGGGTTTCAAAGAATATGTTCAAGCATTACGTTTTGTCTGCTCTGACCTAAAGTATTTGAGAAGAAAACCCTGTTCTTATCAGGGATTATTGGGCAGAAAGCAAGCGCTTTAAAAACAAAAAACTAAAAAACTAAAAAATGATACATTGAGGCTTATTCAAAAGTCCTCCCAGCCGCATAAAACACCAACCCCCGAACCACCGCAAACACCCGCCCATACACGCTCAGCGGCCGCCGGAAACCTGTATGCAAAACCCGCCACGTCTTGACCTGCGCGATAACCCGCTCCACCACCGATCGGCGTGAATTAATGAACCTGTTCACCACCTTCACATCTGCAGGCATCCTGCGGGCTTTGCTGCGTCTTACTGGGGTGGCCAGCCCCAACCCGATGTAACCCTTATCAGCCAAAGTGCTCTCATCAAGATATCTTTCCAAGCCATGATGCTTGAAGGCATAGGCATCATGCCTAGCGCCAGGGACCGGGTCAGTGATGGCCAGTAGTTTCCCGCCCAGGGTGCAAATCACTTGATGGTTGAAACCGGCTCGTTTATGCTTACCAGAAAAGTTTGTTTTTCCTAGTGAACGCCAGTTCCAGGTGGGAATTAGGGTGCCGTCGATAACCAGTGAACCAGGGATTTTCAGGCTGTTTTCTATAGACTGTTCTAGCGGCCTGAGGGCTTTCTCAAGTGCTTTTTCAACGGTGTTGAGGGTCCGTGAGATGGTGGGCTGGGAGGTGTTGAAGATTTCTGCGAGGAGTTCTTCGGTGAGGTTGTGTCGGTGGTAGAAAAGGGTGACTTTAAGACCCTGGGCCAGGGTTAGTGCTGGTGGTCTTCCGCCTGGTTTTGCCCAGGTGATATGAGAGGTGAGGGCTGTCAGTAGCGTGGTGAATTGCTGAGGTGTGAGCCCTGTTGTACGCTGGTGGAGCAACGGTTCTTCCGGTATGGCTTGAGGTTATTTGTAGTGATTTAATCCTCTTATTTTTGCCGCTGGTGGGGCCGTTGTCTAGTTGGTGGGGTGTGGGTGTGTTCCTACTTTTGAATAAGCCTCATTGAAATTCAAAAGCTACTCGTTAAAGGAGATCTCGATAAACCCTCTAGCACTAGTTACCGGGGCCTCTGCAGGTATTGGTTTGAAGATTGCCCAGGAGTTGGCTGAGCGCGGTCACGACATCATCGCCGTAGGGTCTTCTGAACGTGTGAGTTCAGTCAGTGAAAAAATAACCGGTGTTCAGATTTACCCGGTACAAGCTGACCTCACCGCTGATGAGGGAATCGAGAAAATTTGGTCTACCTTCGAATCGCAGGGGCGCAACCTTGACGTGGCTGTGCTCAACGCCGGCAAGAGCCTAGGGGGATCTTTCCACGATACTGATCTTGATGAAGAGCTGTACATGCTCAATCTCAATGTGATCTCGCAGGTTAAGCTAGCAAAGCGTGTGGTGCGTCAGCTTGCTCAGCAGCGGGATGGGCGCATCTTGATTACCACCTCGATGTCTGCGCTCACTCCCACCCCGTTTGAGTCAATCTATGGGCCCACCCGTGCGTTCATGTATAGCTTTGCTCAGGGGTTACGCGAAGAGATGAAGGACTATAACGTTTCAGTTACTGCGCTCCTCCCCGGTGCTACCGCAACTGATTTCCACCACACAGCCAAGATGGATAACACCAAATTTGGAGATAATTCCTGGAAGAATGAGCCAGCTCTGGTGGCTAAACTCGGTGTTGATGCGCTCTTTGCGGGTAAAGACCACGTTATTGGCGGTTCCGAAGCAACTCAGAAGGACGCCCAGCGCAAGAGGACTATGAGCGATATCGAGAAAGCTGAGGAGTTCGCGCGCACGAGCCGTCCTAGCAAATAGGGTCTAACCCGCTTTTGCGTACATGCCCAAGCGTGGTTCCCCTGCACTCGTTAAGAGGCGAGTTTTCGCAAGGTGCTTGAGGAGTTTGAGATCCCGAGTTCCGGTTGCCGGGTTTGAATCGACGACGGCGCAACGGCCAATGGGTTGCCCCACAGTAATTATTTGATTCTGGAGATTAGCCGGTAAAAACCCGCGTTCGTTGCGAAGAATGAACGATTCTCCTTCCCACTTTTCTTCTTCGAACGGACGTTCTGTTTTGATAAGAAAAGTAGATCGGAATCGAGCCGCCTCGTGAACCAACGACGGATAATTTAGTTGCGATGCAAGCTCTTCGATGGTTGCTGATCCTATAAGAGAAAAAGGTGCGCCGAATAGGATGGCACCCGGTTCTACGAGAGCTAAGCTCACCTCTTGACGTAGCAAATCAGAGAATAATTGATTGACTGGCGTATCCAGAATGCCAAGCGTTACAGACCTGCCCCAGAAATCGCCGATGGCGGTTTCTTGTGGAACAAGTTTGACCTCTCGCCCTTTTTTACCGGGAAAAACGATGCACGCAGATGCCTTTTCTATATCGAGAAAGACTTCAATCGCCATCAGCTCAGGGTGCTGAACAGTGCGGATTACTTTTCTGCTCGTGATGTCTACCAGGCACAACCGACGATCCTCCTGCAAGAAACTATTTAATAAGTGGCCGCTACGTCGGTGCATATGCTGGGTGCCCTTCATCGGAGAATAACCGAAGCTACTTACTGTGAGGGTTTTCATAGTTTCAGCTTACCTATACCCCGGAAAAACCGAGATTCTTTCTCTGACAACCGGTTTCTCCCTAAATGAGTATGTAATATACCAGATTATAAGTAAGCTGATATTACAACCCTACGAACCGGAAAGGACATCATGTCTACACCTCAAAACCCCAATCACGGTGAAAAGCATAACGATGCCAGACCTTTTAAGCGTGAGCCCAATCGTGTTCTCCCTGAAGAACCTCCTGCCCAAACTACCCCCTCCAAGAAACCCGCTTGGCCATGGGTTATAGGTTTACTCCTTTTGAGCCTCCTCATCTGGGGCGGGTGCGCACTTGTGGGTAACGTCAGTAACAATGAGAGCGTACGGGTCGAATTAAAAACCACCTCCAGCACGAGCGGAACCGTATACTACGGTCCCGATGATTCTATTGTTGCCGAAGACTTTGCTGGAGAATGGGATAAGACGGTAGAAGACATCCGTCCCCAGGATAGCTACGGTTTACGCGCAAAGAGTGAAGATTCTTCAGCCACAGTTTCTTGTGAGATCTCCGTAGACGGCGTCGTCCAATCACAGGCGGAAGCTACGAATGGTGAAGAGGCTTCGTGCAAACTCCCCGATGAAATCAAGAAATAAAGGTTAACCCACTTCGGTGGCTTCTCATAGAAAAACCCGCTCTGGCTTGTCTTCACAAATCAGAGCGGGTTTTTCTATATTTAGTTGTGCGCCCTGTGGGGCTCGAACCCACGACCCACGGATTAAAAGTCCGATGCTCTACCAACTGAGCTAAAGGCGCTCCACTGTCTTTCTAAGAAAGTCAGCGAAAACAACTATACAGCACAGAGGCGGAAACCTAAAAATCCTGCGTGTGCAATGGGGCACATTAGTATAACCAGACCAGTTTTTCAGCAATTCTTATCCCTTCTCAAACACTCTTCATGCTTCTAAAATAGTCGCTATGCCTCATTCGCCCTGCCCCAACTCTCCCCGGCCGCACCGGCCCGTGAAATTCACCCCGGATAAGTTCACGCACTACATCGGTGGCGATGACCCCGCGGCTCTCCACGAGGCAGCTTATCGATCGGCGCACGCGATTTTACACAGAGGGCGCGCAGCCGACGACCCTCTCGTTACCGAACGGCTCGTAGAATTTACAGACGTTTTTGGCATCGACACCGTAGCCGAAATGTGGTCCCACTCCCCCGCGATTTCCTTACCTGGCGCTCTGTGGCGTATCTATGCCCTCCGAGATACCGTGCAGAAAAATGCTCAGCAAATCTCCGTGTATTACGAACGAGGCATGAACACTGACTGGGCGGCGCGCGTAGTGTCCGGCGTCGCTGCCCCTCCCACCGAACTGGAAATTATTACTACCACCGACGAAATCCTCACCGGCGCATACACCGGCGAGTTCGATATAGCCTTAGAACGGTTCGCTGCCTTTTGCCGAGTAGTTGCGGCAGGGGAAGAATCGACGGCTTACCTCATCGAGCCCGGAACTTACTCTTCTGAACCTCAGCGTGAACTCAATAATGACGCCGATTCTCGCCGTTCGACGCCAAGCGCCGAGGTGCAGGCTGAGGCATCCACCCGCGCGTCGTCACTCCGGGAGCATAGCCGCAAGCTCAAAGGAACTGCTGTGGAGCTGGAAACCGCCGCCGCCAAATGGCGGGCAGGAACCCTCGATAGCTAATAGCAACGTAAGAACGTTCACAAACTGCGCCTTGAAATTGACACTCTGGCTGAAAACGAGAAAACTAGTTAGCAGGTGTCAGGCTGTTAATAGGTAGCCCCGGGCTCCAATATTTAGCCGCTTCGAGCGGCCTTCCGCCGAGAGGCGCTCCCAGTCTGGCACCGCTAATTTTATAAGAAGAGCATGAGGTTCCTCTCCCCTTTTTCTCAAGTGGAGGGGAGCCTCCTTTCTTTAACCAACGTTTTACGCTCAACCGTCGCGTTTTACCCTTTGCGCCCAAAAATTCAATCAAAAATTATGGGTGGAAATGAGAAAATTGCGAGTTTGTTAACCCTAAGCAGTTATCTTTGAGGGAGCATATATAACCTGACGTTCATAAATCGACACCTCAAGGAGAACTCGTGTTCGAGCAGCTGTTCCCCCAGGAAAGCGCATCTTTAGAAGCCCTGGCGTCGCTCTCGAACCAGGTAGCTGATGCAGCCGCGCTTCTTTCGGAGATGGTGGGTTCCCATGGGAAAGAGAACTATCCTGAGGTGTTTGCCAACATGTTGGAGCATGAATCCCAAAGTCAGAATACTTTTTTTACCGCAATGACTCAGGTGCGTAGTTCTTTTGCGCCGCCGCTGCCGCGTGAAGATCTATACACTTTGGCGAACCACTTGATGAGCGCCGTCGAACGTTTGACGAGCGCCGGACATGTGCTTACCCTTCTTAAAATTGACAGGTTTACCTCCAACGCCACCACCTTGTTGGATTTAATTCAGCGGGAGGCAGTGCTCACTTCTGCCATTATTCCTCGTTTGGGTGAGCTCAAAGGTACCGACGAGTACTGGATGGATATGATTCGACTCTCCCGCCAGGCAACCCGAACCGGTGAAGTCTATAAGGCAGAGATTTTGGATTTATACAAGACAGATCGCTATCTCAAAACAGTTCAGTTTGTTGAAGAACTTACCGGAGCATCCCAAGCTATGCGCTCCGTCTCAACCCATATTGGTCGAATTATTGTGCAGGAATCCTAACCCGTGACTCTCGCACTGGTACTTCTGTGTTTTCTGGGGCTAGCAGGATTTCTTCTAGTCTCGGGATTCCACGACGCTCCAAACGCTGTAGCGGTTGCGGTGCGCACCCGCGCGCTCACCCCTAAATACGCTTTGACGATTAGCGCCGTCCTGAATTTTCTAGGTTTCATAGTTGCCGCTGTCCTGTTGACGCAACTGGCAAATCGCTGGTTGCTATTGCCCTCTAACGACGTGGGGCTGGCGATGCTCCTCACTGCGCTGATTGCCCAGATTAGTTGGGGTCTCATTACTTTTTGGTTGCGTATGCCTTCTTCGTCCACCCACGCGCTGTTGGGGGGGTTATTGGGGTCGTTGTGGGCAGCTCGCTCGGTAGGCTACTCACTAGGATTACCCTTTTCAGAGTCAACCCTCTCCATTTTTGGAATATCTCTGGTTTTAGTACCGGTCCTGATTTTCGGCACTGCCTGGCTTTTGGTTTCACCGCTATCTATGCTGGTTGCGCGATCTTACCCCCGACGAGTAAACAAAGTTGCCCGAAACGCGTTATCCATTGCCAACTCAATTATTTCGCTGGTCCACGGTATACAAATTGGTCAACGTGCCGTCATGATTTTCCTGATGATTTGCGTTGCTGGTTCTCTACCTGCCCATGGCTGGCCACTTGCGTTAGCGGGCATCATCAGTGCGGCAATTTTAACAGCAGGAACCTTGATGGGCGGCTGGCGCATTGGTCATACCTTCGCCTACAAAATGGTTCGCTTAGATCCGTTCCGCGGTGCTGTAGCTCAAGGTACCACAGCAACTTTTATGTTGTTGTGTCAACTGATTCTCAACACCCCAGTTTCTTCATCGCATCTTGCCGCTAGTTCGGTTCTAGGTGCCGGTTTAAACCAACGATTCAGTTCTGTCCGCCCAGGAATTGCCATGAAGCTTTTGCTCACCTGGTTTGCAACTATTCCCGCTGCTTTCTGCATTTCAGCGATTTTTATGCTGGCTCTTTCTCCTCTACTAACCCAGTAGAGTAGTTCGGCAATGTTCGGAGGCAGTCTATACCGTGCCCTGTTCAAGGAAAGCCAGAACGGCGCGCACGCGGCGATTCCCCTCGTCCGGCTGAAGTTTCAGCTTGTCAAAAATATTACCGATGTGTTTTGAAACTGTAGGAGCCGATACCACCAGTTTATCCTCGATTTCTTTATTAGAGAGCCCCTGCGCCATCAGTTCCAAGATTTCTCGCTCCCGCGGGGACAAAGTAGCTAGCGATCCCTGTGGCGTCGTAACCGCAGTATTCATCAGATGCGTGACGACGTCGGGATCCAACACGGTACCGCCGGCGGCTACCGTGCTCACTGCACGGGCAAATTCTTCAATATTTCCCACTCTATCTTTGAGAAGATAACCTAGCCCGTTAGCTCCTGCGCTAAAGAGTTCCCGAGCATAGGCGGCTGCGATGTACTGGCTCAGTACCAGAATCGGCAAACCGGGGAACTGTTCGCGTAAAAGCGCGGCAGCTTCTAGCCCATCGTATTCAGACGCCATCGTTCAAAGTAACCAAATGCCATGCCCGCCAGCGGGAGCAGCAAAAGAAAAATAAGGGTGGCAGAGAGCGACCCAACGACGCTGGCGAGAGCTGCCAGAAGAAGTAAGTTGAAAAGCGCAATAAAGGGCGCTTTTGAGAAAAGATAAGCGGGAGAAGCGAGAGAGCGCCAAAGATTTTTTCTTGGTGCTATGCCTAAAGCAGTTGATGTATTTTTCATATCTATTATTTTTCTCAACTGCCTCATTTTTTACAGTGGAGCAGAATGTACTTTATGAGGGTATATCTACCTATACCCTGCATAGAGGAAACTATAGAGCCCAAGAGCCTGATCCGACCGCCTCGAACATCCACTCTAGTCATACCCCAGATTTTATGGGCGATATAGTGTACAACTGACCCTAACAATAAAAAAACAAAATCAAATATACTGGATTTACCACAAATCTATCTTCATACCATTTTATTTTTTACATAAAATGCGTTGCTGGATTTTCTAAAAACCACGTTTTGCTCATCTTTTAATGAGGTATATTTTGGCACTTGATTCTCAGTTTGCAGGTAAATGGACCATCGATCCTGACCACTCTCGCATCGGTTTTTCGGCGCGCCATGCAATGGTAACTAAAGTCCGAGGGGCTTTTAACGATGTTCAAGGGACCGCTTTCATTGACCCAGAAAACTGGAAAAAGTCTTACGCGAACGTGTCCATCCGCGTAGACAGCATCGATACCCGTAATGCGCAACGCGATGAGCATCTCCGCAATAATGACTTCTTTGATGTCGCCCACTACCCCACTATTGAATTCGTCTCAACCTCTATTGATGAGGTGGACGAGAACCAGTTCATCGCCATGGGTGAGCTATCCATGCACGGTGTCACTAAACCTGTTTCTATTCCTCTAGATTTGACCGGAATCAACCAAGATTCTTTCGGCAACATTCGCGCTGGGCTCGAAGGTGGACGTCGCATCGATCGCAAAGACTGGGGAATTACGTGGAACGCTGCCCTCGATGCTGGCGGAGTCATGGTTTCAGAAAAGATTAGTCTAGAGTTTGAGCTTTCCCTGGTGAAAGAAACCGAGGATTCGTCTGCCGACACTGCAGCCTAGGTTGCATTCGACCATCTAACTTTTTCAAACACACAGCGGAGCCCTTCCTCCTGGAAGGGCTCCGCTGTGCTGTACTAGGTTGAGAAAATCAAAACCTGATAAATAACCTATTCAACCGCAAAGACTGGGCTTAACCGAAGCGACCTGAAACGTAGTCTTCGGTTGCCTTCTGCTTGGGGTTGTTGAAGATTTCCTGGGTAGGAGCGTATTCAACCAGCTTGCCGGGTTTGCCAGTACCTGCAATGTTGAAGAACGCGGTCTTATCCGAAACACGAGCAGCCTGCTGCATATTGTGAGTCACAATAACCACCGTGTACTCTTCTTTCAGCTCGTTGATGAGGTCTTCAACAGCCAGGGTTGAGATAGGGTCAAGAGCCGAGCAGGGCTCATCCATCAAAATCACGTTGGGTCGAACAGCAATTGAACGGGCAATGCACAAACGCTGCTGCTGACCGCCGGAGAGACCAGAACCCGGCTTATCAAGACGGTCTTTCACTTCGTTCCACAAGTTAGCACCGCGCAAAGAGCTCTCTACCAGATCATCAGCATCGGAGCGGGCAATCTTGCGGTTGTTCAACCGAACACCAGCCAACACGTTTTCACGAATGGACATAGTAGGGAATGGGTTAGGGCGCTGGAAAACCATGCCCACCTGTGAACGCACCAAAACGGGGTCTACACCTTTAGCGTAGAGGTCATCGCCATCGAGCATGACCTTGCCTTCAACGCGTGCACCGGCAATAACCTCGTGCATACGGTTGAGGGTGCGGAGGAAAGTTGACTTACCGCAACCAGAGGGGCCAATGAACGCGGTGACGGAGCGGGGCTCAATAGTCATGTTGACATCTTCAACCGCCAGGAAGTCGCCGTAATATACGTTGAGGTCCTCAACATCAATGCGCTTAGACAATGTTTTATCCTTTACTCAAGAATTTGTGGAATAGCTGAGCTATCGAAATCTATTGGGGTTTTACCGGTGATTCTAGCGGCCGGTTTTAGGTGCGAATGCCTTAGCGATGGCTCGTGCAGTCAGGTTCAGAAGCATCACAATCAAAATTAGAATCAATGCAGCTGCCCATGCTCGGGTTTCAGAAACCTGAGGCGAGGTGGGGCTGGTCGGAGTCATGATCTGATAGTAGATGTAGGTGGGCAGGGTTGCCATCCATCCGCTGAAAGCGTTGAAGTTGATGGAGTTGACGAATCCAGCAGTCACCAGAATGGGAGCAGTTTCACCAATCACACGTGCGATTGCCAGAGTAACGCCAGATGCGATACCTGAGATTGCGGTGGGGATAACTACCTTCATAATGGTGCGCCATTTACGTACGCCCAGCGCGTAGGATGCTTCGCGCAATTCGTTCGGCACAATACGTAGCATTTCTTCAGCGTTGCGTACCACAGTAGGAACCATCAGAACCGATAGCGCTACTGCAGCTACAAAACCGGTACGAGTTGAAGGGCTGCCGGTTGCGAAGGCAAAGAACGACGCCGCGAACAAACCAGCCACGATTGAAGGGATACCCGTCATCACGTCAACGAAGAAAGTGATAGCCCGACTGAGCGGTCCACCGGTTGCATATTCCACCAAGTAGATAGCGGTGAGCAATCCGATGGGAACCGAAATGATGGTGGCTAGCGCAGTGATTTCCAAGGTGCCGATAATCGCGTGGTAGATACCACCGAGTATGGGCTGATCGCCGGCAGCGGTCTTGTTATCGACGACGCCGGTAACACCGTTCATGGAGGTAGTCAGCAGATTGCCAGAAAGACCGGGGATTCCCTTGGAGAGAACAGTCCAGAGAACTGAAACCAAAGGAATCAGAGCGATGAGGAAGGTACCGTACACCAGGAAGCGGGCGAAAGCATCGCTGCCCTTTCGGCGCCCTTCAATTATGCCAATGAGAATTGGCCCGGCGATCACAAAGATGAGTCCGGCGAAAAGCGCCCAGGTTGCCACCGAGAATCCGATGAGTGCGGAAAGAGCCGCGCCCAAGATAATAGCTGCCAACCCCACCGCGGGGGTCAACCATTTGGGAGCCTGTCCGCTGGTAAAACGGGAAGAAGTTACTGCTGCTGAGCTCATGTTTAGTTAGCTCCTGAGAATTCTTTGTAGCGGCTGGTGATCATACGAGCAATCACGTTGACAATCAAGGTGATGACAAACAGCACCAGACCGGCGGCGATAAGCTCGGACATGCGCAATCCGTATGCTTCAGGGAAGTTCAAGGCGATTTCCGAAGCGAAAGTCTGGTTGCCGGATTGGATAAGGGAAGCGTTGAGCGGGCCGGATGCAAGCACCAGGGTAACTGCCATCGTCTCGCCCAAAGCACGACCAAGAGCCAACATGACGGATGAAACGATACCGGTACGGGCGAAGGGGAAAACAGTCATCTTCACCATTTCCCAGCGAGTAGCGCCCAGACCCAACGCAGCTTCTTCCTGAAGTTTGGGAGTCTGAATAAAAATTTCACGGCACATTGAAGTGATGATGGGCAGAATCATGATGCCCAGAACGATGCCGGCGGTCAAGATAGTTTTACCGGTTTGCGAAGCAGGGCCGACAAAAATGGGTAGCCAGCCGAAGTAAGCAGCGAGCCAGTCGTAGAAAGGCACAATCTTGGGTGCCAGCACTGCCGCGCCCCATGCACCGAAGATAACCGAAGGAATCGCTGCCAAAAGGTCAATAATGTAACCGATGGTCTTAGCGAATCGGCGGGGTGCATAGTGGGAAATGTAGAGCGCCACGCCAATGCCCACCGGAGTAGCAATCAACAAAGCAATGGCCGATGCAATGAGAGTGCCAATGGTCAGAGGCCAAATGTATTTCAGGAAGCTACCTGCAGTAAGTTCTTCGGCATTTGCAGAAAATACCGGTAGCGCCTGCGCTACAAGGAAGATTGCAACTGCAGCGAGAACAACGAGAATGAGAATGCCTGCGCTCAGGGAGATACCCGAGAAAATTTTATCTGCTGCCGGGTTGCCTACGTCGGGAAGTTCTTTAGAGCTATTACGACGGGTGCTCGGCCCGTTCGGTGAATCAGAAGTAATTGACATATCTGGTTGATGCCTTTTGTCCTTAGAACGAATGTCTCAATCCTGACTTCAGCTAGTGAGCCCGGGAGTTTATTCGTTGATGTGGTTTCTCTCTGTATGCTTCGCGGCGTAATCCGCGGTGTCCCCTCAACGCCGTGTACGGTGCAGCCGGGTTCTAAGAACTCGGTCACACCGTACTGTTTGGAGGTTACTAGCCAGCAACCTTTACTGCGTCAATTGCCTTCTTCGCATCTTCACGCAAGGTGTCAGTTAGAGGAGCTGAGTGAGCTGAATCAGCTGCAGTCTTCTGACCATCTTCGGAGATGACGTAGTTTTCGTATGCCTTGACGAGGTCAACAGTTTCCTGGTTGTCGTACTGTGAGCAAACGATGTGGTAGGAAACGAGCACTACAGGGTAAGCGCCAGCTTCTTCAGGGGTGCGGTTGATGTCCAGGGACATATCGTTAGCGTGCATGCCGCCAACCTTTTCTGAAACCTCAACAGTCTTTGCTGCAGCTTCAGGTGAAAGCTCCACGTATTCCTCACCTGACTTCACCTTGACCTTACCCAAGTCGCCCACTGCTGAAGCATCAGCGTAGGTGATTGCGCCCTCGGTGGATGTGGTGGTAGAAACGACGCCGGAGGTACCCTTGTTGGATTCACCTGCGTAATCTGAAGGCCAGTTGCCGTCTGCTTCCTTATCCCAAGCACCGTTGGATGCCTTAGCCAAGTACTCGGTGAAGTTCTCAGTGGTACCAGAATCGTCAGAGCGGTGGACTACGGTGATGTTGGTATCAGGAAGGTCAACGCCGTCGTTCTGCTTCTTGATAGCATCGTCGTTCCACTTCTTAATGTCACCCTTGAAAATCTTTGCGATGGTCTCGCCATCCAGGTTCAAGGAATCAACACCGGGAAGGTTGTAAGCAATAGCGATAGGCGAAATGTAAACAGGAATATCGATTGCGCCTTCAGGGCCGCACTTCTCTTTGGACTGCTCGTATTCATCAGAGGAAAGGTGAGCATCCGAACCAGCGAACTGAGCACCGCCAGCAAGAAGAGCCTTACGACCTGCACCCGATCCATCGGGTGAGTAGTTTACGGTTGCCTTGGAGTTGGAGGAGGTGAAGCCAGCTTCCCACGCATCAATTGCAGCCTTCTGAGAAGAAGCACCGATGCCCTTCAAAGAACCGGAGATGTTTGAGTCAGATGCTTTATCACCGGTAGAAGTGCCGGTTGCGTTATCTGAACCGCATGCTGAAAGAGCGAGCATGCCAATGAGTGCAAGAGAACCAGCGCCTGCGAATGCCTTAGTCTTCAAGAAAATTTCCTTTACAACGAGCCGAGTGAGGAAGCACGCCGTCGGCTCCCCTCATGTGTGAAATGCCCGAATATTGTGTTCTTTCGGACCCTACAACGTTTGACTCTAGGAGCGAAAGGTAGCCTGTTTTAGATAGATAGGTAAATAGAAAGTTAACTCTGAGAGACGTTTAACAGCGTTCAATAGCCCTTATCTACCGCCCTCTGCCTAGACTTAAAGGCATGTACCCAGACCAAACTAGACCTGACTTCGGGCAACAAATTTCCACGCGCTTTCATGAGGGCATGACGCGCGTTCGGCAGGGGTTTTTTCAATCCCTGCAGATTGTGATTTCAGGAATTGGTGCATATGCTTTCGCCCATTCCGTGCTGGGACATCATGAACCAATCTTCGCGGCAACAGCAGCAATCGTTTCTCTGGGCTACGTGCGAGGCGCCACTCATTCTCGACGAATGCTTGAAGTAACAATCGGAGTGACACTCGGAATTTTTATCGGCGATTTGCTGATGCTGTTACTCGGTCGAGGGGTCTGGCAAGCGGCTGTGGTTCTATTTCTTTCCATTCAAATAGCCCGCTTTTTGGATAACGGAATTATTTTCACCATTCAGATGGGTCTTCAATCGTGCCTTGTGGTGCTGATGGTTCCTACATCAGATGGTGTCTTTGCCCGAAGTGTCGATGCTATTGTGGGTGGTCTCTTCGCTTTCTTGCTAATGTTTTTCTTCCCCAAAGATCCCAGGGCAGAACCACGCACGAACCTACAAAAGCTCTCCGAATCATTTGCAGATGTATTACGAAACTCTGCAGAATCTATTGATCGCTACGACTGGGATAGAGCTCAGTCGGCGCTAGAGCAAGCGCGTAGCTTGGAACCACTTTATGAGGCGGCCAAGGGCGATGTCATTACCGCTAAAGGTATGGCTAAGCTTTCGATGCTAGGTAGAAGATACCGCGAAGAGCTAGATGAATACTCAAACATTCTCACTGGATTAGATTTGGCAATTCGCAACACACGCGTGTTGAACAGGCGGATGGCATCGACGATTAATCATGTACGGATATCTCAAGATGCTATTGAATCTATTTCCGATGTCTTACGACAGATTTCAGTAGCTGTCGCAGATTTAGGGGAAGTTTTCTACCTCTCAGATCAGAAAGATAGAGCAGCACTTCGTCTTCGGGTAAGACGGAAATTAAGTGGCGTTAGTAGCACCCTAGAGCCTAGTCTCATGGGTGTGAAAACGTTAGAAGCTGAATCGCTGGTGCTGATGCTACGACCACTAGTTACTGATCTTTTGGAAGCCACGGGCTTGAACCACAAGGATGCCTCTAAGTTGCTGATTCCGCTGGGCGAATCCATGACTGAACATGCTCCTCGCACCAACAAGATAAAGCGCGTTGAGCAAACATCACGCGTTGTAAATACTTTTAACGAAGAAGACAACACTGAAAATCTCAAGCCAGATGACACACGAGCGCTCAATATCGTGTTGAGAAAGCAGGAAGAGGATCCATTTGACGACGAATAGGTTCTTTCCTTTCAGCCTGGCGAAAAAGAGCCTTAACTTGTCAGCCCTCTGCCCTACGATAAACCTATGAGTCCTCGCAAAACTTCTAAAACTGCTAACACCTACCGCTGCACCGAGTGTGGCTGGACCACCGCCAAATGGGTAGGTAGGTGCGGGCAATGCCAGCAGTGGGGCACTGTCGAAGAAAAAGGTGGGTCAATCGTCGCTAAAACAACTGCGGCGTCATCTGTGCAATCCCCTGCTCAACCCATTGCTCAGGTGGATTCCACCATCGCCCAATACATGGGCACGGGAAACTCAGAATTTGACCGCGTGCTGGGTGGCGGTTTAGTCCCCGGTGCGGTTATCTTGATGGCAGGTGAGCCCGGCGTTGGTAAATCAACTCTGTTGCTCGACGTCGCAGCTACTTTTGCGCGCAATCCGGGGCAACAAAAATCCCGAGACGTCCTGTACATCACCGGTGAAGAATCTGCAGCGCAAGTGAAATTGCGTGCCGATCGCATTGGAGCAGTAGCAGAGACTCTTTACTTAACCTCAGAAACTGATTTGGCTACGGCGCTGGCGCATATTGAGCAGGTCAATCCCGCGCTCCTCATCGTGGACTCTGTCCAGACCCTTGCGTCCGGTGAAGTTGAAGGTTCAGCTGGCGGTGTAACTCAGGTGCGGGAAGTCGCAGCTTCCATCATCTCCGTGGCAAAAGCACGTAACATGTGCACTCTTTTGGTCGGACACGTCACCAAAGAAGGAACCATCGCGGGACCCCGTCTCTTGGAGCATCTGGTGGACGTCGTATGCCAGTTTGAGGGGGATAAGCACTCTGCAATTCGCATGTTGCGAGCTATCAAGAACCGTTTTGGTCCTACCGATGAAGTCGGCTGCTTCGATATGCACGAAGACGGCATCGCGCCCGTCACCGATCCGTCCGGGCTGTTCGTCTCCCGCACTCCGCACCCGGTAGCTGGGACGTGCGTGACGGTCACGATGGAAGGACGACGCCCTCTCCTTGCCGAGATTCAAGCTCTTCTTGACCAGTCGGCAACTCCGCAACCTCGCCGAGCCACCTCTGGTCTTGATAATGCACGCATCTCCATGCTCCTAGCGGTTCTGCAAAAACGTGCGGGGTTCAATGTGGGCAAACTCGATTGCTACATTTCTACCGTGGGCGGCGCCAAAATTTCCGAGCCAGCAGCCGATCTTGCCGCTGTCATGGCGCTTGCCTCGGCGGCACAGGACAAGCCGCTCCCCCGCAAGCTTGCAGTCTTTGGTGAAGTTGGGCTAGCAGGAGAGGTACGTGCGGTTCCAGGCATTCGCCAACGCATTGCAGAGGTCGGCAGGTTGGGATTCACTCACGTTATCGTTCCAGCGTCTCCTAACGGTGTGGGAGAAGTCCCCGCTAATGTATCGGTCAGAGAAGTAGCGTCTCTCCCCGAAGCTCTAGCGCTTCTCTTTCCGCAAGGTAAAAACTAACCGCCAGCTCAGCATCACAAGAATTTTTGTCTGAACATTGCATTCCCTGCCTTAAACTAAGAAGGTGCTGACTGTTTATAGTGATTCTCTGATGAAAACTATTGCCCGAATCGCTCCGGGTACTGAACTGCGCGAAGGTCTAGAAAGGATCCTGCGTGGTCATACCGGTGCGCTCATTGTTCTGGGCAATGACAAAACAGTTCAGTCCATTTCTTCTGGTGGTTTTGCCATTAATACCGAGTTCTCAGCAACCCGTGTGAGGGAACTCGCCAAAATGGACGGCGCGATTATCTGTGATAAAGAAGCCACCATGTTATTGAACGCTGGTGTGCAGCTTCTGCCCGATCCCAGTATCGAAACCCATGAGTCGGGCACCCGACATCGAACTGCAGAGCGAGTGGCACGACAAACCGGGTTCCCCGTTATTTCCGTTAGTTCCTCGATGTCCCTGATTTCTGTCTACGTCAATGGTCTCCGATACACGGTTGAAGACACCCAATCGTTAATGAGCCGCGCTAACCAGGCTATTCAGACTCTTGAGTCTTACACCAATCGGTTAGAACAGGTTTTGCAGTCGCTCTCATCTTTAGAAATCGAAGCTAACGTAACGATGAAAGATGTCGCCACCACCCTGCAACGCATGGAGATGGTACGCCGAATCTCAATCGAAGTGGGGTTCTACATTCTGGAACTGGGTACCAGCGGACGCCTCATTGCTCTTCAGCATGAAGAACTCACCCGCCCTGAAATGCCCGACACAGAAATCATCTTGCGCGATTACCTCACCTGCGAAGAACTCGACGAAGGCGCCGTACAGAGCGCAGTAGAGAAACTTCAAAAACTTGACGATAAAGACATCGTAGATCTTTCCATCATCGCTCACACCGTTGGACTTGCTGGGACCGACCTTGATTCGGCCCTCTCTCCCCGCGGCTTCCGTCTCCTTGCTGACGTAAAAACAATGCCGGGTGCCGTCGTCGAGCGCCTGGTAGAGCAGTTCGACGGACTGCAAGGTCTGATGGCCGCTAATTTGGATGACCTCAAGGCTGTAGACGGCATCGGTGAACATCGTGCACGAACCATCCGGGAATCTCTCTCACTGATGGCGGAGTCTTCTCTACTCGAACGCTTTATGTAATTCTGAAGAGGTTATAGAAAAGGGGGAGGTGCTCAGATGAGCACTTCCCCCTTTTCGTTCTTTCCCCCAAGAGGAAAGGTAGTCAACTCTAACCGGTGACTATGATGCGGGTAGGCTCCGATGCAACACCGTTGACGGTGGCAGTTGCCCAGTAATATCCCGGCTTAATAGTCTGGTTAGTCCCGCAACCCAAAGCGTTGAGTTTACGATCCCAAGCGATTACCTTGGTCTCGGTCGCTCCAGCAGCGAGCTCTGCTTCAGGAGTGGATTCTTTCTGGCACTGGGCTAGGTTGAAGACCTGGGCGGGACCGGAGGTGATGTTGATGTCTACCTGGGGCGCTTCACCGCCTACCAAGCAGGGATCGCCAGCAGTGTTGGTGTAAGTAACTGCCAGTGCAGGGTTCTGACCTGCCGCGTAAGTTTTCTGGTCAGCACTCAGAGTTACATTCAAGTTCTGCGCGGTGCAAGCAGTAGCTACTGCGGGGGTAGTTTCCTCGGGGGCAGGGGTAGCAGTTTCGGAAGGCTCAGCAGAAGGGGTCGCTGATTCACTCGCTGCCGCGATGTCTGTAGCCGAGGCTGAAGGATCAGAAGACTCACTTGCAGATGCGGAGGAGTTTTCTGAAGCAGATGCTGAAGCGCTAGCAGAAGAAGAAGCCGATTCTGAGGGACGTTCACTAAAGTCGCTAAAGGGCTCAGCCGAGCTTGACGCGGTAGCTACGGTTGCCGCGTCGTTTTCGTTATTATTTCCACTCATGGCTCTCACCATGGCGACGATGCCCCAAATAAGGAGGAGCAAAACGAGCAAAAGCGCAGCAAGTGCGAGGAGGCGACGACGGCGATACACATCAGGGGAAGGTTCGGTAGCGACGCTAGAGACTTCTTCATAATCGTTTTCAGACATGTGTATAGAGTACCTGTTTTTTCAGGCGTTCGAGACAACTATTCGCTATCTTTACTTGAAATCATCTAAGGTATTGAAGTGGCTTCTTCTTCGACAAAATCCCAACTCAACCAGCAAAAAGTTATATACCTTCATCAGAATATAATTGAATGGTTTGAACGCTTTGCCCGTGACCTTCCATGGCGCGCAGAAGACCGCACAGCATGGGCTGTGATGGTCAGCGAATTCATGTTGCAACAGACTCCAGTAGTCCGTGTTTTGCCCATCTGGAAGACATGGATGGAACGCTGGCCCACCCCTGCCGATTTAGCTGCAGCCGACTCGTCGGAAGTCGTCCGAGCATGGGGGCGATTGGGATACCCCAGACGCGCTCTGCGGCTTCACGCCGCCGCCCAGGCCATTGTTGAGAAACACGACGGACAGGTGCCTGCTTCCTACGAAGATTTACTGGCTTTACCCGGAGTAGGCTCCTACACCGCTGCCGCCATTACCGTTTTCGCTTTCGGGGGTCGAGCCACAGTAATTGATACTAATATTCGCCGCGTCCATGCACGCGCAGTATTGGGTAAAGCGCTCCCCTCAAAATCGCTCACTGCCGCTGAAACACGTTTAGCTGAAGCACTCATGCCAGACGGTCTAGAGGAATCAGTGCTCTGGAACGCCGCCACCATGGAGCTAGGAGCCCTTATCTGCACCGCGAAGTCTCCTCAATGCGAAGCCTGCCCTGTTCAGGCAGAATGCGCCTGGATACTGGCCGGCAAACCTGAACCCGACTATGTACCTCGCGGACAAGCATGGGCGGGCACCGATCGCCAACTTCGCGGAGCCATGATGGCGGTACTGCGCGAAGCCACAGGTCCTCTACCTCGGGACTTCTTACTCTCCCCCGCTACCGCAGATTTGAAATACCCTGACGAAAATGTTCCAGCACTAGAAAACCTCAAAAAGCTAAATTCTCCAACTGACCAGGTTATCCGCTGCTACAACGGACTAATTTCAGATGGGCTAGCTCAAGAACGCGATGGCAAGGTTTCGCTCTAGAGCTCTAAAATCGTGCGGGTATTTCCCACCGTATTAGAGCAATAAGTCACTCCCTCTGTGGCAAGTAGCACGCCTGACTCTGCAAGAGGGTAACGAGCTGATTGGCCAGTCGAAGGAACATCGTAAACAAGGGCGGGGGTAAACCTTAGTTGGCTTATTCCTTCCTGTCATAGATAAGACCCTCATAAAAAAACTCGAACTGGGAAAAAGCATTCTCGACGAGGGGCTTTGACACACCCCGCCCATCTGCCACAGTAAAGAAGTATCTCCTCTGCTCAGTATCTTTCAGAATATTCAAAACACGGTCAAGCGCCATTCCTGTAAAATGCTCTCTCAACTTTATGCCTATAAGTAAAGCCGCTGCCTTTTCAGCATCATATTCTGCCTGTTCCAACAAATTTTGGTATTGTTCCCAAAGCTCATTGCCCTTTACCTCAATAACAACGCCCGCATTAAGAAGATAGAAAAAGTCTTGAGCATCTTTATAATTGCCTTCCTGCTGGCGCATATCCCAAGCAATAATTTTCAAACCCAACATGCAATCTATCGTAGGTATGCGAACTGAAATTTGAGGGTCAGCAGAAAGCTCTACTATTTCTGAGAATCGATATGCTTCTTCATGCCCTGTAACGTCCCATTCTGCTTCCCTGTGTCTGAAGAGAGTTCCAACAGAAGATGTGCCGAAGGGCAAGATATCCACATCAGTACCATTGAGAACACGGCAAGTAATTCGGTTTCCTTCTTTTGGTCCAGATTTTCTACCTACCGCTTCTAAATGTTCGAGAAAAGTTTCTTCAGCTACCACAAGTGCGCTGAAGTCTACATCCTGGGTACTCCTTGGCGCTTCAAAACCGGCTTTCACACAAATATAAATATCCCTGACGTAAGAACCAATCATCATATATTGATGGGTTCCAAAAACTGCATCTAGTTCCCGAACCAGGAGAGAAAGGTAGGCAAATACATCTTGTATAGGTGACTCTTTAAAACTCTTCAAATTCCACTCTTAGTTTTTCTGCAATTTCGATTTGTCGACTATCCTGAGTGGCTAAAACATCTGCATATATCAAAAGTTTCGGCGTTTTATTGTCGCCCAGTGGATTGTTCCAGAATTGTTCTCGCAACAGAGTGTTTCCATGTGCGTCTGGAATTAGACGGAATTTCATTATGACTTCGCGCCAGGGGTAGTGCCCATACAGCAATGTATTTTCAGGTGCGATTCCGAGTCCGTGTAAAGCCAGAGCATTTTCACCACTCATCGAATAGCGGCTCAAATTTTCGTCTTCGATTACTTCGCGCCACTCTTTTGGAGTAGGCCCTTGGACTCGACGCGTCTTAAGTTTGGGAATGAGCTCAGTTATATAGTGTTCAATCCAGCGCTGCTGCAACTGACGCATGTTTCTAAATCGCCGGTGTCGTCCTTCGACACTTAGGTAACCTTCTTGCACCAAATCTTTGAGTGTATTCGAGACAGCTCCAATGGAGACACCTGCAGCGTCCGCTATTTCTCTCACCGTTGAGTTGAGAAGTTCCTCCCAGACAAGCAAGACGAAGATAATCTTCAAACCTGTAGCTTTAAAGGCTCGAGACTTACCAATTGTGCCATAGGAAGGAACGGACTTGGGGCGGCCTTCCACCCAAATTCTCGTTCCTGGTACATCAATCCAAGCATTGCCCGAAGCATCGATAAAATTTAGCTTTTGATCCCGTAACCATTCATGCATCGAACGAGAGACATAAGGTAAACACAGAAGGTAATCACTTTCTTCAATGGAATTATCTTTATGAGAGAGCCCTCCAACCTCTAATAAAAACAGGAACGCGTTTACGCTGTTTTTTGTGCTGTCTCGATACTCCCTAAGCAAAGGAAGAAGTGTTCCATCACCTTGTTCAGATTCTAAGGTGCTCAATCCCAAATCTTTAAGACGCTCCTCGATCTGCTCTGCCCATCCAGGTTCGTTCACATTTTTCATATGTTCATAATATGTGAACAAATTATTTTTGTGAACAAAAAAGGGGGAACCCCGCATTATTGCGGAGCCCCCCTCTACACGCAGAGAACTACCTATTCAGTATCTTCGCCAGTCTTGGGAAGATCAATATGAGCGCTCTTCTCTTCAGAAGAATCTGCCTGCTCTTCTTCCGCCTTGTGCTCGGCAGCTTCGTTAGCTACCTGAGCTTGAGGTTCTGCGGGGATAATTTCGTCGTCCTTATTTTCATAAGCTGAGAAATCCATTGCAGATTCATCCATCTCACTCATCGGCTGGGATGAGAAAGTGAACTTCGCCGAATCACCCTCACCTTCGGCGTCAACGGTGATCTTGTCTCCCGCCTTGATTTCACCGAACAGAATCTTTTCAGAGAGAACATCTTCGATATTGCGTTGCATTTCGCGGCGAAGCGGACGGGCGCCCATCGAAGGATCATAGCCCTTGGTAGCCATCAGAATCTTGGCAGAGTCGGTGAGCTCGATGCTCATGTCCTGCTCTGCAAGACGCTTAGCCAAGCGTCCTACGAAGAGATCGACAATCTGCAAGATTTCCTTTTCGGAAAGCTGCGGGAACACAATGATGTCGTCAACGCGGTTGAGGAACTCGGGGCGGAAGTGCTCCTTGAGGTCCTCCATCACACGAGCCTGCATACGCTCATAGTCACCGCTGGGATCGCCGCCACCCTGGAAACCAACGGGAACCTTGCGAGCCATGTCGCGTGAACCCAGGTTGGTGGTCATGATGATAACGGTGTTCTTGAAGTCCACTACGCGCCCCTGGGAGTCGGTCAAACGACCGTCTTCGAGAATCTGGAGAAGGGAGTTGAAGAGATCAGCGTGTGCCTTTTCAACCTCATCGAACAGGACGACGGAGAAGGGCTTGCGGCGAACCTTTTCGGTCAGCTGGCCGCCTTCTTCGAAGCCGACGTATCCGGGAGGCGCACCGAACAGACGTGAAACGGTGTGCTTTTCCTGGTACTCGGACATATCCAAGGTGATGAGCGCTGATTCATCACCAAAGAGGAACTCTGCCAGCGACTTCGCAAGCTCAGTCTTACCTACACCGGTGGGGCCAGCGAAGATAAATGAGCCGCCGGGGCGGTTCGGATCCTTCAAACCTGCACGTGTACGGCGGATGGCACGTGAAAGCGCCTTGATAGCGTTTTCCTGACCGATGACGCGCTTGTGTAGCTCATCTTCCATCTTGAGCAGGCGACCGGATTCTTCTTCGGTAATCTTGTAAACAGGAACACCGGTAGAGGCAGCAAGAACTTCAGAAATGACCTCGGGAGTTACCTCACCGAAAGCATCGCCGTTAGAGCGCCATGCCTTTTCTTGTTCATCCTTCTCTTGGGCAAGCTTCTGTTCCTTATCGCGAAGGTCAGCGGCCTTCTCAAATTCGTTAGCCGCGATTGCAGCTTCCTTCTGGGACTTCAGCTTAGAAATGCGTTCCTCTAGAACCTTGATCTCAGGAGGAGCGGTCATGCGCTGAATACGCAGACGAGCGCCTGCCTCATCAATAAGGTCTACTGCCTTATCGGGCAAGAAACGATCGGAGATATAGCGAGCCGAAAGGTTGACTGCAGATTCCAACGCTTCGTCAGAGATGGAAACACGGTGGTGTGCCTCGTACTTATCGCGGACGCCCTTGAGAATCTCGACGGCGAGAGCCTGCGAAGGCTCATCAACCTGAATGGGCTGGAAACGACGCTCAAGCGCGGCGTCCTTCTCAATGTGCTTACGGTACTCGTCCAAAGTGGTTGCACCAATGGTCTGAAGCTCACCACGAGCCAGCATAGGCTTGAGGATTGATGCGGCGTCGATGGCGCCTTCAGCGGCACCTGCGCCCACCAGGGTGTGGATTTCGTCGATGAAAAGAATGATGTCACCGCGAGTGCGGATTTCTTTAAGAACCTTCTTCAAGCGCTCTTCGAAATCACCGCGGTAGCGGGAACCTGCCACCAATGAGCCCAAGTCCAAGGTGTAAAGGTGCTTGTCTTTGAGGGTCTCTGGAACGTCACCATGAACGATGGACTGTGCCAAACCTTCAACTACAGCGGTCTTACCTACACCAGGCTCACCGATGAGTACAGGATTGTTCTTGGTACGGCGGGAGAGCACCTGCATAACGCGCTCTTGTTCATTGCCGCGACCAATAACCGGATCTAGCTTGCCTTCACGCGCTGCTGCGGTGAGGTTGGTGCCGAACTGATCGAGGATGGCGGAGCCAGCAGGGGTTCCTTCTTTAGACTGGCCAGCGCCGACGCCTGCAGTCTCTTTGCCTTCACCGTTACCGGGGTAACCAGAAATCATATCAGTGACAGTCTGGCGAACCTTTGCTGGTTCTGCACCCAGTTTGGAAAGAACTTGATTAGCTACACCTTCATTGGCGCGAACCATACCGAGAAGGATGTGTTCAGTTCCGATGTATCCGTGGTTCAGCTGAATAGCTTCCCGCATTGAAAGTTCGAGAACCTTCTTTGCGCGCGGAGTAAAAGGAATATGACCGCTGGGAGCCTGAGGACCAGAACCAATAATGTCCTGAACCTGCTCTCGCACGGCGGTCAAGGTAATTCCCATGGATTCAAGCGCACGAGCGGCGATGCCTTCGCCCTCATGGATTAAGCCCAGCAGGAGGTGTTCCGTGCCGATGTAGTTGTGATTGAGCATGCGCGCTTCTTCCTGCGCAAGAACCACCACGCGCCGCGCACGGTCGGTAAATCGTTCAAACATTGAACACTCCTAACAAATCTAACGTTAGGAAAAAGATTACTTGGGTTTGAGGGGGAAAACTCTACTGTTCGCACGGGGTGAAAGCTCTCTGCTGGCGTATTCTGCCCTCAGCTTTCAGCATGGTTCAGAAATGCCGCTGAGATAACACCGCAGAGTATTTGTTAAATTAACACAGCTATTGAGGTGGAGACTCCAAGTAAATGTATAGAATAATGACATTTCAATTTGCCGCCATAAATGGGGACGAATTTGAGAAAATTTAATTTAGCAATAGTCAGAGTTGAAAAAATGAGCCAATAAATTTAAGTAAATTCCGCATATAAACCTATCGGTCCACTCGACTAAACCGCCCCCCCCATCTTTCCTACGCAAAAGGAGGGGGCAAGCTTTTGCTCGCCCCCTCCTTTTCAGATTTAAAGATTAGTTCTGCTTCTGAGCTGCATAGTACTTATCCTGAATATCCTGGTGAATACGACCGCGCTCGGAAACGTCGTAACCATTATCCTTAGCCCACTGACGAATCAATGCAGTTTCAGGGTTACGCTTAGTCGCGCCAGTGTTACGTGAACCGGCAGGACGACCAGGGGTGCGTGCGCCCTGAACACGACGAGCTTTCGTCGCAAAGGGGCGAATAGCGTCACGCAGACGTGCAGCGTTTGCGCTAGAGAGATCGATCTCGTACTGACCGCCGTCTAGACCAAACCGAACCGTCTCTTCTGCGGGGCCACCATCAAGATCATCTTCAAGGATAATCTTTACCTTCTGAGCCATTTTATTTCTCCTGAGTTTAAGACAAAGCTATAACTGCCGAATTGAGAGAGGATATTTTTCAAAATACGACTCTTGGTCACTAGCATGAGTAACATCGACAAATTTAAGCTATATTAGCTTCTTGATTTCTATAATATATCAATAATCTATTATTCGGAGAAATCAGGATATAACTTTAAAACTTATTCATATTTGAATCCTTAGAAGATTTTTCTCCGCTCTCTTTGCCAAATGGATTCTTAGTTCCTTCTGAGCGCTTCACATTTTCATACCACTGCGCAGCGTCGTCCTGCATTTCTCGCTGAACCGTGCGTTCAGTACGATCGGCACGCGTAATCCAACGCAAAATCAAATACAACAGGATGCCGGCGCACACCGAGGGAATAATTGCGATGATGTAGTCCATATCAACTCACTTACCTTAGACGGGTACTGTTCAACCATAATGCGAAAACCTCAAAAACGCGGCTTCAGAAATGAACTGCAACGTTTTTGAGGTTTTCTCTCTCAGACTTTTAGCTACTCAGCTTCAGGCTTCATGAGCGGGAAGAGAATAGTCTCACGGATGCCTACGCCGGTGAACAGCATAATCAGGCGGTCAATGCCCAGACCGATACCGCCCATCGGAGGAGCACCATGCTCTAACGCACGCAAGAAGTCTTCATCAAGTTGCATTGCTTCGTCATCGCCAGCTGCTGCCAGGCGGGACTGCTCGGTCAGACGCTCGCGCTGCACCACGGGGTCAATGAGCTCGGAGAATGCAGTACCGCGCTCCATACCGCCAATAATGAGGTCCCATGCCTCGATAACGCCCGGCTTATCGCGGTGAGGGCGAGCCAACGGCTGCGCCGACGGCGGGTAATCGTAGACGAAGGTGGGGTTCAGCAGAGTAGGCTCCACAATCTCACCAAACAACTCAACTACCAGCTTCTCGGCGTCCCACTTCGGGTCAATCTGAATCTCATGCTTCTGCGCGATTTCTCGCAGAGTGTCAACGGGAGTCTCAGGAATAATTTCCTGACCTACCGCCTCTGAAAGACCGGGGTAAACCGAGAGCCATTTCCATTCACCCCGCAAATCGATGGTGCCCTTATCGGTCTCAATTTCATAGACACCCAAAGCATCTGCGCAGGTCATAATAATTTCCTGCATACGCTCTGCCATCACAAACTGGTCTGCATACGCTTCGTAGCATTCCAAGGTGGTGAACTCGGGGCTATGGGTTGAATCAATGCCTTCGTTACGGAACACACGACCGATTTCGTACACACGTTCCAGCCCACCCACAGCTGCACGCTTGAGGAACAGCTCGGTTGCAATGCGCAGGGTCATATTCTGATCAAAAGCATTCAGGTGGGTCTCAAACGGACGTGCCGAGGCGCCACCGTGCACCAGCTGAAGAATGGGTGTCTCCAACTCGATATAACCGTGGTTGTTGAGAACGTCGCGAACCATTTGAGTAATTTTTGCACGCTTGACGACGATGTCGCGGGCTTCCTGGCGCACCATCAAATCAAGGTAACGCTGGCGAATCCGAGTTTCATCGCTCAGATCGCTGTGGAGATTAGGCATAGGACGCAACGCCTTAGACGCCATCTGCCAGCCATCTGCCATCACAGAAAGTTCGCCACGGCGCGATGAAATTACTTCACCGTGTACGAAAACGTGATCGCCCAGGTCAACGAGAGATTTCCAATCGGCCAGAGCTTCTTCACCCACACCAGCGAGGGAAATCATCGCCTGAATTCGGGTTCCATCGCCCTGCTGGAGTGAGGCAAAGCAGAGCTTACCGGTATTACGAACGAAAACCACGCGACCTGAAATGCCCACGATGTCACCGGTGGTGTCATCAGCTTCCAGCTTGCCGTCATATTGCTCACGGATTGACGCGATCGTGCGGGTTACGGGCACACCTACGGGGTATGCTTCACGACCTGATTCGAGCAGTTTCGCACGCTTTTCCAAGCGAATCTGCATCTGCTCGGACAGGTCTGAAATGGTCGGGGTTTCGGGCGTAGCGCCCTTGTCGTTCTTAGTCACGTATAAAGCCTATCGAAAGTTGATTAAGAGAATAATTTTAGTGCAGTTCCATGTTGTCAATGAGGCGAGTTTCACCCACATAGGCGGCAACGAGTGCAAGAACCTGCTGCGAGTTCTCCGTAGGCGTCTCGAACGTCATAGGGTCAACTACTTCGAGGTAGTCCAGGCGGATCCCCGGAGTCGAATTAATTTTTTCGCGAGCCATATCCAAATCGCTCTCGCTGATTCGACCGGTAATTTCTTTTTCACGTAGCAGTGCAAGGGTGCGGGATAGCACGAGCGCGTTTTCTCGCTCCTCGGAACTCAAATATTGGTTGCGAGAAGACAGCGCCAAACCATTATCCTCACGCACAATGGAAACAGGTTTAATAATCACCGAATGGTTGAAATCATGAACCATACGCTGAACCAGAGAAAGCTGCTGAGCATCTTTCTGTCCAAAGTACGCATAGATAGAATGCTTTCCCCGAACTGCGGTAAGAATGTTGAAGAACTTATTGACCACAGTGAGCGCGCCGTCGAAATGTCCGGGGCGGGTTTTGCCCTCGAACATGGTGCCAAGCTTGCCTGAGGAAACAGTAATCAGGGGAGCGCCCGCGGGATACATCTCTTCAACAGCAGGTGCAAAAACTATATCTGCGCCAGCTTCGGTAGCGAGCGCGACGTCGTTTTCCAACTGACGGGGGTAGCGGTCAAAATCTTCGTTAGGACCAAACTGCAAGGGGTTCACAAATACGGAGACTAAAACGACCTCGTTCTGCTCGCGTGCGCGCCGAATAAGAGTTGCGTGCCCGTCGTGCAAAGCGCCCATGGTGGGTACAAATCCTAAAGAGGATTGCCCGGCAGGTGATTCCTCGGTTGCTTGTGCGTTGAGTTCCTGCTGGGTTTTTTTCAGTGCTTTACGCACTCGTTTTTGGAGCTCGTCAATTGTTCGGACGATGTAGGGACTATCAGTCACGGTGTGAGCGGTCCTTTCGTTGTGTGTACCAGAAAGTATTTTAGCCGTTGAGCGCGTTGATAATTTGCTCGAATTGTTCATTCGAGAGAACTTTGCGCTCGTATGCTCGGATTGCGGTGGCTTTTGCTAGGGCAAGATAGGCGGTGGTGATGTCGTCTGCTTTTTCTTCTTGGGAGTATCCATGAAGTTCTTCGCGGTGGGTTCTGACGGTGTTGAAATCGCCGCGGGCGACGGGTCCTGTGAGAGTATTTTCTCCTGATGCCAGGGCGTTATCGAGGGCTGCTCGTAAGAGGGGCTCGATGTAGTGGGCTGGGTTGGGTATGCCGATGGATTCAAGAATTTGAAGGGATTGACCGGTGATAGTGACCAGGTGGTTTGAGGCATGGGCTAGAGCCGCATGATAGAGCGGTCTATCGCCTTCGGCAACGATAACTGGCTCCGCTCCCATTTCTACGGTGAGAGCTTGGGCAATGGGAAGGAAAGCTGCGGGACCGGTGACGGCAAAGCTGCAGTTCTTCAGGCGGGTGAGGTCGAGGGAGAGACCGGTGAATGTCATTGCCGGGTGAATTGCCAGCCCAACCGCACCTTTTTCGCGCGCTGGATCCAGGACGTTCGTGCCGTGGCGTCCGCTGGTGTGAATAATAATCTGCCCAGCCTGCCAGGCGTTAGTTTCTGCCAATCCGTTAACGAGTGCAGGTAGGGCATCGTCTGGAACTGCTAGGAGGACAACCTCTGAGCGCTCAACGATTTCAGGGATACTCAACACGGGTACGCCTGGAAGAAGGGCTTCTGCCCGTGTTTGTGATGCTTCTGAAACCGCGTGAACACCCACGATGGCGTGCCCGGCTTCTCGGAGTGCAGCACCGAGTACCGAACCTACTTTGCCCGCGGAAATAATTCCGATTCCCAGGCGTGCTGGTTTTGAAGAATTCACGGTCTCTACTTTACTCGCCTCCTTCATCCTGCAAATTGTACGTGCTCTGGGTTAATTTTCTTCGCTCGTGTTCGTGGCTTAGTAAAGGGCTAGGAGCTTCTTGGCATTGTCTCGATCGATATTCTTTGCCTGCGGAGTAACCTGCCCTGCGACCGAATGGAGCTTCAGCGTTGCCAGCCCTGTCTTTCGCTGCAGTGGCCCGCAAGAGAGCTCAACCGATTGAATGCAGTCGTGGGGAACCACGGTCAGACGTCGAGTCAGTAGACCTCTGCGGATAAGCAAGAAAGTTGGGGTGAGCAGATAACCGTTGCGGCGATAAGTTAGCGGATCAAACCAGCGGGAGGACGCCGGAGCGGGCGTGAATCCGTCGTCAGGTATAGAACCAGAAAATACACGAGGGAATGTCTCCACCTCCCTCTGCGCGTTCCAGCGCTGAGCAACTACCAGGGGCAGTACCTTTTTTATTTCCTCTTCGGTGGCAACCAGCATGAGGTTTGAACGGTGAAGACTTTCTTCTTTGAGCTCTAGCCCGTACCCTGCCACGTTCATCGTAATCGTGAACCATCCCAGGCGTTTCCACAGCAGAGGCTGTTTGATTTCTAAGGCTTGGATACGGCCGGTAGGGACAGACTGAGTAGTGGAGTTGGTGAGCCCCTTACGAATTTTCAGCCCTTCAGAGCTGTGGAAAATTCTGAAATTAAATCCCTGATTGAATTCATTCCATGCTGTAGTTGCCGCCATCAGGACGATGGCTAGGTTTCCGACAATGGCGCCCCAGATGTTATCGCTCGCCCACACGAGTGCGCCAACGGAAACTACTGTGAACAACAGAATGAGCCAAATCTTGAGGTTCAGTAAGATCGACATCGCTAGACGCCCCATCGGCAGGCGGGTAAGCTGGCGCTCCTCCGTTGTGGTCGCTGACTCGGTTTCTTCAGCTGATGGATCCGCCGCTCTTGTGATGGCAGGATCTGACACCGTATCCGTGTGTGCACCTGTCTCCAGCTCCTCGCCGGATTTTGCTTCTCGAACCTTGCGCAAGAGACTACTGCGAAACTCATTCGCAACGGAGTGCTTGAGGTACTCAATCTTTAAAGCTGAATCGGTACCGTCAGCTACGTCCACCGTCACTTGGGAAAGCCCCAAAAGGCGGGGTAAAAACGGCCGCACAATATCAATAGATTGAATACGTTCAAGATTCACCGTGCGGTACTTCTTGGTCAAAAGACCCGAGCGTCTATATACGGCATCTGAACCCACCGCAAAAAAAGTAACAAACCAGCCCCAATAGGTAAGAACTAAAGCCAGCAGAAATAACGGGATGGCGAGCTTAAAGAAAAAGGAGCTTTCAGCAATAATCTGCCAGAGAGACTCCCCTACTCGCGCAATAAAATCTCCCTCGCCGTTATTCCATTCCTGGTACACGGAGGTTCCCACATTCCACGCGATGACCGCAAAGATAACCCACATTTGAGTCAGCGGCGAGAGCGGATGCGCGCGCCACCAGTTCAGGCTTGTTTCTTTTTCTTCTGCTGGGGTTTCACTCATTACATTGCCACCATGCGTTCTTCACCGCGCAAGGTTAACACCTGGCGCAACCGGTGCGCTTCATCCCGTTCCAAGCCGTGAATCACCGCGTTAGTACCTGCCGAAGCCGTTTTTAAATCCACCGTAGCCAGCCCAAGCATGTTTTCTAGAGGTCCAGAACTGACATCTACCAGTTGCATGCGCCCATAGGGTACAGCGGTAGTAGAACGAGTGAGCAAACCTTTAGTCAGCAATAGGTGCTCGGGATATTCAGAGTATCCCCAGGAGCGCACCTGACGAGGTACGAGAACAAAAAGACCCCCTTGCCACAGCAGCATCAGAGCAACTAAACCCCACCCCAGCCAGAGGGGGACGTTCCAATGGAAAATATAGTGCCCCAGTAACGGAATAGCGCTGAGAGCCACGCAGAGGATAGTCCAGATACTGCGCTGAACCAGACGAAGTTTCAAGTAACGAGGAGATACCCTTTTCCACGCAACGCTATCGATATCCGTATCTAAAGAGAGTTGAGGACCCTCCAGGCGGGTAGGCGGATTTTCGTGAGATGCTGACATTGTTCTCCTCGGTGGTTCCAACAGAATGAGGCTATCTGCCCCTATTATCTCAATCCTCTGTGCGTAGCGAATCCTCCCCAGGAACGAAAAACTCGAACTTCTCCGCCGTAGCCGAAGCGTTTGCCCTTGCCTATCGCTTATTCAGGACGACGCCGCGCCAGACCTCGGTTAGCTTGTTCGGTGTTGGGGGCAAGGGAGCCCGACCCGTCGTCGTCAGAATCTCCCGGCGGAATTTTGCACATGTTCTCCACGATAATTCCCACCACGAGCATGAGCACACCTGAGATAACTCCGATGATTGCGCCCCATACCGGGCCCCAGGTAGCACGAACGGACAGTAGCCCCAGGTGATAGAAAATTAGAGCAACATGCCAGCCAGAAAACATCACCCCTACATACGCTGCGGTTTGAGCCCATACCACTGTGCGAGCAGCGGTGAGCGGATTCATAGCGCGAGCGTCCTGCCTTCTTTCACGATCCCGATACTTAGAGACCTGCACGCCAAACCACAGCAAAATACCGCAATAAATCACGCTGACCACAAGAACAGTGGCAGGCAGTTGAAGCTCAGGACCACCGGCGCCCACGCTCAGTCCGTTGAGCAACGCCCCTGCAGCCAAAGAAACAACAAAGACAAGAAGAAGAATTCGCATTTTCAGCGAGCTCATGCGCACACCACCGGGGCGTCTCGGAATTCAATGATGCCGTCAAAATCATCAGCCTGCTCAGCTAACTTGCTGACCAGTTGCCCCTCAAGCTGGGCAGCAGGATCCATGCGAGCCCAGGGCTCCAGCACAAAAGCCCGCTCTGCCGCTAGGGGGTGAGGCAGGGTGAGATCAGGTTCGTCCATCTCTAAACTGCCGTATTCAATAATGTCAATATCCAGCGTGCGCGGCCCCCATCGTACCTCGCGGACACGGTGATGCTTTTGCTCTACGCTCTGGCAAAAATGCAGCAGTTCAAAGGGGCGTAGGCTCGTTTCAATTTCCACCACAAGATTCAAGAAATCAGGCTGATCCTGCGGACCGCCTACCGCTTCTGTAATTGCCATGGGAGAGATTTTTCGCAACACAATTTTGTCGTGGCTACAGATATCACCGATAGCACGCACTAATGTTTCTTCTTTTTCGCCCAGGTTAGACCCCAAAGCGAGAATAGCTTTTACAGACATTTTCTCTCCCTGAATACGGTGACAGAAACATCAGAGAAGGTAACCTCGATGGGTGCCTTTGGCTTATGGACGGTAAGTTCCAAAGCTTCCAAGGGAAAACGAGCCAAAACAGCCTGCGCAATATTTTCCGCAAGAGTCTCAATCAAATCCAAGGAATCTCCGGTAATGACATCCCGAATTAACTCTGCAACCTCGGCATAATTCACGGTGTTTTCAACATCATCACTTTCAGAGGCGCGTTGAAAATCAGTAAACATCGTAATGTCTACAAAGAAAGGCTGGCCGGACTGCTTCTCAGAATCTAAAACACCGTGATAACCCACTACCCCCACTCCAGTCAGAGTGATACGATCCATGCGCGCATACTGATTAACAGAAGTGCTAGACATTGCAGATTTTTCGGTGAGGGTCACTGGTTTCCTTATACTGTTTCCATCTTGAGGGTAAAAGGCTCATCCTTAAACGCTATTATCCTCATTAATCACTCCGAAGGCATATTCCTTAGAAATGAATATATGCAGTCTCATTCATTAATCGCACATTCTACCCGCAATAATCAGGGGGATTTTTTGCGGACATAAAGATCCACCGAAGAAAGGGGAGGTCAACATCACAAGAACTTCCCTCTCTTCTTCCCTCCTATTTCAAAAAATTACGCCAGCCACTTCAGTAGCTGAAATAAAAGAGAACAGAAATGACGGCAACTTATTTTTCTGCTACCCGCCGTAGGGTTTCCACCACCGCAATGGCATCGGCAGTGGGCTGCACATTATGCACCCGTACTGCCCAAGCTCCCTGCTGAGCAGAAATAGTGCTTATGGTAGTGGTCGCCCCATCTCGATCAGCAGGCGAGCGATGATGCCCGGGCGACTGCGCTCGACGATCGTCCTCCGCATCTAGCAAGGCGGCAACAAAACGTTTGCGGGACCCGGCAATCAGCACAGGATGACCCAACTCTTTCAAGCGGTCAATTCCTGCCAACAATTCCCAGTCCTGATCTCCAGCTTTAGCGAACCCCAGACCAGGATCAATGATGATATTTTCCGGTTTCACACCGCCATCCAGCAGCCGCCGGCGCAGAGTCGTGAGTTCCTCACAAATTTCAGAAACAGTGTCTTCATACACGGCCTTTGAATCCATGGTGTTGGAATCGCCTCGGGCGTGCATCAGAATATAGGGAACCTGCAAATCAGCAGCTACGGCAATCATGTCGTCGCGAAGGCTCATTCCCGAAACATCATTAATGATGTGCGCCCCGGCTTCAATACTTGCGCGAGCCGTTTCGGGGTTAAGGGTATCCACACTCATCACCGCACCCATTTTTGCCAGTTCTCGAATGACCGGCAGAATACGGCGCTGCTCCTCCTCAGGAGTAATACGCACCGATCCAGGACGGGTCGATTCGCCTCCGACGTCGATGATATCTGCGCCGTCTGTAATCATCTGCCGGGCGTGCGCTACGGCGTCTTCCACCCCATAGTGTTGACCGCCGTCTGAGAAGGAGTCAGGGGTGACATTAAGGATTCCCATGACCAGAGTTCTGTCAGCAGGGAGATTTTCGTACGATCCCCAGCCACGAATATTTTCCATCATTAGCTCCTCTGTTCATCGTGGATTTTTATCATCTCACTGAGCAAAGGGTTTTTCTTCCAGCTCCGCCGCGCTTGCTACCTCTAGACCTGTTTAAAAGTAATTTTACACACGATTAAAGTACGGGTAAGGTCTACCTAAGTAAGTATTACCTTACTTATTATTTTGTTCACACTTAGTACATTCATTAGAAAGCAGCTCATGAGACTACTCAAGCGCATTGGCAGCACTCTCGCTGTAGCAACACTTCTCGGATCTCTCACCGCTTGCGGAACCACTTCTACTGAAGAATCATCCACCCAAGATTCTTCAGAAACATTCACAGTTACCGACGTCATCGGGCACACCGTGGAATTTAATAAAGCCCCCGAGCGCATAGTCCTCGGCGAAGGACGCGCACTCTTTGCCACCTCAATCCTGAACCACGAAGAACCTTTCAAAAACGTCGTCGCTATGGGTTCAGATCTCAAAACCAGCGCCCCCTCCTTCTACCAGAAGCTAGAAGAAACTCACCCCGAACTCAACGATGTTCCCACTATCGGAGCTATTGCCAAAGGCGATGTAACGGTTGAAAACCTCATCTCCTACTCCCCCGACATCGTCATCATCACCAAAGACCACTACGATGCCGCCCAGGGCACAGGCATGATTGACAAGATGGATACAGCAGGAATCAAATACCTCGTTACTGATTTCCGCCAGCACCCCTTGGAGAACACCACAGCTTCCGTTGATATATTTGGCAAAGTATTTGACCGCGAGGAGCAGGCTCAGAAGTTCAATGAGCACTGGAAGCAGGTAGTTGAAGGCGTCAAAGAAAAGGTTGCTTCCGCCGATTCCAAGCCCCGTACTTTCCTCTGGCGTGCAGCCGGCCAGACCGATTGCTGCATGTCGTTCAACAAATCAAACTTTGCGGAATTTATAAATGTTGCAGGCGGAGAAAATATCGGAGATAACCTCCTCGATGGCGAAGAAGGATCTCTTACCCCTGAAAAAGTAATCGAACAGCAACCAGAGGTCATCATAGCCACCGGTGGCTCCTGGGCACCCAAAAAAGATAAGCCTCAACCGGTACCTCACGTTTCTTTGGGTTATGCCACCGATTACTCTCATGCAGAGAGCACTCTGGCAGGACTGCTCAAAACCCCAGGTTTCGACCAACTCAAAGCACCGCAAAATGGGGAATTCTACGGAATTTGGCACCAGTATTACGACTCCCCCTTGAACTACCTCGCCATTCAACAAATTGCTCAGTGGCTACACCCTGAACTCTTTACCGACCTAGATATGGATCAGGAAATCAAGCAGGCACACCAAGATTTCCAGCCCTTTGAAGCTTCTGGAACATTCTTCGTTCAGCACAAGGTAGATCAGAAATAAATGGCAATCGCTAGCGAGACCCCTTCATCACTTGTACGCACTCACCGGGCAGTGGTACGGCGGCGCTGGACACTTATTGGGTTGTTGATAGCCACAGCTACCATTGCGTTTATCGTGAGCACCGTTGTAGGTCCGATTGATATCGGGTTTATGCAAGTTATCCACGGAGTGTTTGACCCTTCCGCGCTCTCTGAAACTCAGCGCACAGTACTCTGGAAACTCCGCTTACCGATGTCGGTGATGGCAGTACTCATCGGTGTCTCTCTCAGTGCTGCAGGTGCGCAGATGCAGACAATTCTGAACAACCCGCTGGCTGAACCCTTCACCTTGGGCATCTCTGCCGCAGCGGCTTTGGGTGGGGCGAGCGCCATCGTTTTAGGCTGGAGCTTTTTGCCCCTCCCTCAGCTCAACCTTGCCTTTGTGGCGTGGGTTAGCGCCATTGCTGCTACATCATTAATTGTCTTCTTTTCGGTACTTCGCGGAGCGAGTTCGGAAACCATGATTCTTCTAGGCATTGGACTAGTTTTCATGTTTCAAGCGATGCTGGCATTGTTGCAGTACAAGGCTTCTACCGAGGCACTCCAGCAGATTGTTTTTTGGACTATGGGTTCCCTGACGCGAGCAACCTGGTTGGGAAATATCGTCCTTGCAGGAGTCTTGCTGATTGCATTGCCGTGGATGTGGGTGCTCTCATGGAAACTCACTGCTTTGCGCTTAGGCGACGAACGGGCACGGGCAATGGGCATCAACGTCGCCCGCGTTCGAATCACTGTACTAATACTGGTTTCAGTTCTGGCGGCAACTGCTGTAGCTTTTGCCGGAGTAATTGGCTTTATCGGTCTTGTAGGACCGCATATTGCCCGTCTACTCGTCGGCGAGGACCAACGCTATTTCCTTCCTGCATCGATGGCGGCAGGAGCTGGAATCCTGTGCGCTGCCCACGCCTTGAGCCTAGTAATTGTTCCAGGAATCGCTATTCCCATTGGAATTATTACTGCCTTGGTAGGTGTACCGTTCTTCTTCCTCATCATTATGACTAGAAAGAGAACCCAATGGTAGAAACTTCAGTAGAGGTCAACGGGCTACATACCGCCTACGGCAAGCATCAAGTTCTCGATAATCTCACCGTTGCCCCTCTTACCTCTGGGAAGGTAGTAGGCCTACTTGGTCCCAACGCCTGTGGTAAATCAACCCTTCTCAAAACAATAGCGGGAGTACATAAGCCGCAATTAGGTACTGTGAGGGTAACTCTAAACGGCAAACAGATTGCCCCCAAAGAGCACTTTCGCCATATCGGGTATGTTCCTCAAGATTTACCAGGTTCTGCAGCACTCACAGCTTTTGAGACCGTCATGGTGTCAGCTTCTCGGGATTCTTCTAGCCATGGTGTGGAGAATCTAGCTGCTGAGGTAATGTGCGACCTAAAAATTTCTCATCTCGCACACCGCTATCTCAGTGAACTCTCTGGAGGGCAACGGCAAATGGTAGCCTTTGCCCAGATGCTTGTTGCTAAGCCTGCGGTGATGCTTCTTGATGAGCCAACGAGCGCTCTCGATCTCAATAAGCAGTTGTTCTTATTAGCACAGGTACGCGAGCAAGTACGTGCCACAGGCGCCCTAGCCCTGGTTGCAATCCACGATATTAACCTCTCTGCACGTTTCTGCGACGAGTTGCTCGTGATGAAAGAAGGTACCCTACAAGCACAAGGTAGCCCTCGTGACCTCCTTACCCCTGAATTGTTACGTGCAGTCTTTGAAGTAGAAACTGAAATTTTGCATCATGGGGATACCCCGGTCATTGCAACGGTGAGCTAAATCCACCCATGCAGGTCTCAAAGAAGTTCTATATAAAAGGATGCCGGGGATTTATTTCCCCGGCATCCTTTTATCTTTACCTAGTAAAAACTAGTTTTTACTCATAATCAGGCTCATAGCCTCCGCACGAGTAGCCTCATTACGTAATTGACCACGCACTGCGCTCGTCACCGTCTTGGCACCGGGTTTACGCACGCCGCGCATACTCATGCACATGTGCTCCCCCTCCACCACGACGATGGCGCCTGCAGGCTGAAGGCTGTCTTCAAGAGCCTCCACAATCTGAGTAGTCATACGCTCCTGCACCTGAGGGCGCTTAGCAAACAGATCAACCACACGAGCCAGTTTAGACAACCCGGTAACTTTCCCGTTCTCCCCCGGGATATACCCAATATGAGCAGTTCCGTAGAAAGGAACCAGATGATGCTCACAGGTAGAGTAAAACGGAATGTCCTTTACCAGCACCATCTCAGAATGTTCAATATCGAAGGTCTTACTCAGAAGCTCCTTCGGATCCTCATGCAGACCACTGAACATTTCCGCATAAGCACGAGCTACACGTGCAGGGGTGTCCTGCAAGCCGTCCCGGTTCGGATCCTCCCCGATTGCCTCAAGGATTTCCCGAACAGCGGCTTCGATACGGGGCTGATCAATGCTCATTAGAGATTTCCTCCCCAAGGATTATGAATATCCCCACCATTGATACCCCCGTTGGAAGGACCGTTACCGCCCAACCCAGGTGAAGGATTTACATCGGTGGCAGGCTTTTCTACCGTTCCAGTTTCCGGCTCAATCACCGGCTGCTGAACGATGCTGTCTTCTTCAGTCTCATCCTGAGGGACGCTACCCTTCTTCTCCTCTTCCAGCTCAGAAGGTGCCTTTACCGGAGGGATATCAGAAGGTTCGCGGTTCTCCTTGGAGTACCAGTAGCTACGCTCTGGGCGCTTGCGAACATCCGCGAAAATCTCACGCAGCTCGTTCTCCAGCAGGGTTTCTTTCTCCAAAAGAGCGAAGGAAAGACGATCGAGGACGTCGCGGTTATCCCGCAAAATCTCGTATGCCTCATCGTGGGCATCCGAAAGCAAAGCAGCAACTTCCTGATCAACCGTCAACGCCAAAGCATCTGAGTAATTGTTGGAATTTCCGCCACCGCCGCCGAGGAATGGGTCGGATTCTTGGGCGGTCAAACGCACAGAACCAATCTTCGAGCTCATACCGTACTCGGTGACCATCTTGCGTGCAGTATCGGTTGCCTTCTGAATATCGTTCGAAGCACCGGTTGAAGGATCATGGAAAATCAATTCTTCAGCCGCGCGTCCACCCATCGCATACGCCATCTGGTCAAGCAGTTCGTGACGGGTGGTGGAATACTTGTCGTCCTCCGGCATCACCATGGTGTAACCCAGAGCACGGCCACGAGGAAGAATCGTAATCTTAGTAACGGGCGCAGAATTACGCAGGGCGGCTGCAACCAGAGCGTGACCACCCTCATGGTAGGCGGTAATCTTACGTTCGTGTTCGTTCATAATGCGTGAGGAACGCTGCGGACCAGCCATCACACGATCGATAGCCTCATCAATCGCGCGCTCGTCAATCACGTTTCCGCCGTCACGAGCAGTCAGCAAAGCAGCTTCGTTCATGACGTTCGCAAGATCCGCACCGGTGAAACCGGGGGTACGCTTAGCCACCGATGACAACTCAACGCGGCGGTCAATAGGCTTACCTGCAGCGTGAACTTCAAGAATACGTTGACGGCCCTTGAGATCAGGAGCATCCACACCCACCTGGCGGTCAAAACGACCGGGGCGAAGAAGCGCGGGGTCCAAAACATCTGGGCGGTTCGTAGCGGCAATAACGATGACGTTGGAGGTTCCATCAAAGCCGTCCATCTCAACCAGCAGCTGGTTCAAGGTCTGTTCGCGCTCGTCGTTACCGCCGCCCATGCCAACACCGCGCTGGCGGCCGACGGCGTCGATTTCGTCCACGAAAACAATGGCAGAGGGGTTGGATTTTGCTTCCTTGAACAAATCACGCACACGCGAAGCGCCCACACCCACGAACATCTCAACGAAGTCCGAACCCGAAATGGAGTAGAACGGTACACCAGCCTCACCCGCAACAGCCTTAGCCAGCAAGGTCTTACCGGTACCGGGAGGGCCGTACAGCAGTACGCCCTTAGGAATCTTTGCGCCCAAACGGGTGAACTTTTCAGGCTCAGCGAGGAACTCACGAACTTCTTCAAGCTCAGCCAATGCCTCGTCAACACCTGCAACATCCGCAAAACGAACCGTGGGGTTGTCCTTATTGAACTTCTTCGCCTTGGACTTGGAGAAGTTCATAATTTGCGAACCGCCACCGCCCATACGGGACATGAGGAACCAGAAAACCACGCCAATCAGCAAGAAAGGAATAATCAGGTTCAGCATTGAAAGGAACCAGTTATTCTCTACCGGTTGATCGGTATAGCTATCCAGGTGTCCATCATCAATTGCTTTAACGACGTCGGTTGCACGGGGCTCTACATAGTAGAACGTCACGTTCTTACCGAGATTACGCCCCTCAGAGTTGGTGTACTCGTCTTTAAGCTCCAGATCGACGCGCTGATCGCCGTCATACATCTTGGCGCTGACCGCTTTGTCGTCATTCAACAACTGAAGACCAACATTGGTGTCTACGCGGCTAGCACCGCCAAATAGGCTACTCAGCGACATAGAGAAAAAAATAATGACCGCAAGAATAACCCAGAACCAAGGTCCTGAAATGAGCTTATTGAAGAACCCCTTCTTCTCACCGGGATTCTTGTCGTTAGTTTTTTGCGCCAAGGCTAATAGTCCTCCATAAAGACGGCGGGCGCCGCCCTAACCATTCTGCATATGCGGGCAGAAAGAATAAGTTGCACATCGAAATGTACTTGCCCAATGTACAAGGCAACGCTGAAAACTTCCTATAAGTTAGCGTTTGTTCCACTTCGGGCTAAAAAATTACGGTGCGACCCCACCGCAGCAAGGGGGAATCGCACCGGGATTTTCACCCTAAGAATTAGGAATATACGTGAGGTGCCAAAGTGGCAATGCAATCAAGGTTGCGGTAACGCTCAGCGAAGTCCAACCCGTAACCGACCACGAACTCAGGCTCGATATCCCAGCCAACATACTTGCACTGAACATCAGTCTTAACCGACTTAGGCTTACGCAACAAAGCGCAAATTTCAACAGAGTTAGCGCCGCGGTGCTGCAGGTTCTGCTGCAACCACTGCAAAGTCAGACCTGAGTCAACGATGTCTTCAACAATCAGAACATCACGACCGGTGAGGTCAGTATCAAGGTCTTTGAGAATGCGGACAACGCCCGAAGACTTAGTGCCGGAGCCGTAAGAAGAAACAGCCATCCAGTCCATAGTGTAGTGAGCGGTCAGAGCGCGGGAAAGATCTGCCATGACCATGATGGCGCCCTTGAGCACACCGACCAGCAGGACGTCTTTGCCTGCGTAATCGCGGTCAACCTGCTCTGCAAGTTCTTTAATCTTTGCATCGATTTCTTCTTTGGTGAAGAGAACGTGCTTGATATCGTTCTGTACGTCTTTTTCCTGCACGAGTTGGGGTCTTCTTTCTCGAGATGTGAACCTAAAATCAGTGTACCGGTTGTTGATTCTCTGTGCCTAGAAAGTAGCAGGAAGCCAGTAGTTTTCTAAACATTTGAGACTTCCGGGGTTTATCCCTAAGATTGCACCGACAGTCCGGCGCAGCGGGAGGCAAGCTGGCTGGGTCTGGCGTGAATCGCCTCAGCGAGCGCCAGCGAACTCAGGCGAGAGGGATCGCTTGCCGACGCTGTGCCAGGCGTCAGGTGCATCTACCTTATGGATAAAAGAAATCTATTTATTTTCGATAAAAACAAGAATTCCGGTTTGTTTCAAGTCGAATTCTCCGGTGGGGGTAGAAATCCTTATTCCTGGACGACGCCGATACACGCTCACATGCCCGGCAAGTTGCACGGGGCCGCCAATACTGTGTTCAGCGGCGAAAGCGGTCAAGGCGGTGAGCCTTTCAAAGCTGGGGTTCTGCCCGCCTACAGCTTTTACGGCTAGTGAAAGTACTCGTTGCAAGAGCGCCGGGTGCAAGGAGGAGAGCGCCGCGCGGTTAAGAACGCGCACTCTTTGGTGGTCTTGCAACGGCTGCTGGAGGCGCAGATTTTCCACTCCCCCTACCTGTTCTAGGTTCAGGGAAATGTCCTGCAATTTTTGGTGTGCCTGCTCGTCGATATACTCAGCGTCAGGGCCAATAATGGTTGCGGTGCGTGCCAGCGATACCGCGACGTCGCCGCCTAAGTTGTCTTCAAGATAGGGAAGTATCGAGTGGCGGACTTTCGCACGCATCAGACTCTGATCAAAGTTCGTGGGATCGTTCCACGGTTCTAACCCCTCAGCCTCACAAATCTGCTGAATCTGTGAGCGCCGCACGTTCAAAAGAGGGCGAACCAGGGTCAGACTATCTATGTTTCGAACCCGTGGCATGCCGCTGAGGGATTTGGTTCCCGACCCTCGCGCAAGACCGAGCAAGACTGTTTCTGCCTGGTCATCGAGGGTGTGTGCTAGCAAAAGTACGGCAGCACTGGTCTGATCCACGGCTTCTCGAAAAGCACCGTAGCGGGCTGTACGCGCCGCCATTTCAGGCCCCTCCGAAGCATGCTCTACCTCTACTGTTTTTATCAGAATAGGGGAAAGCCCCAGATCTGCACACTGTTGCGCTGCTTGGCGCGCAACTTTTGCAGAGTTTTCCTGCATTTGATGATCTACTATCACTGCTCCTACGGCAATCGATCCGCGGCGGGCAAAGTGCGCGCTAATTGCCGCCAGCGCAAGCGAATCAGGACCGCCCGAGCAACCCACGAGAACTAGCTTTTTCTCCTGCTCAGAATCAGGTCGGGGTGCTTTTTTACCGGAGGCAGCAACGGTGTTGTCTCCCAGCACAGAGTTAAGTGCTTCTGCCACCTCGTTTCGCGCAAAACCTACTGCCGGGTGAAGGCGACCCTTACGCCCGTCCTGCATTATTTCTGCCCACCACGAGCGGATTCGATCTCTGCACCTAAGACGCGGTCAATCCATGCCTGAGGATTATGAATTTCGGTTTCGGTGGGAAGGTTCTGCGCGCCGTCCCAGATGCGGTTGAACTGCTGCATACCCCGCGCGTCCACGATGAACTGAACAAATTTCTGGCCGTCTTTATACTGGCGGAGCTTGCGATCCATGCCCAAGAGCTTGCTCATAAATTTAGTGAGTATCTTCTGGGTTTCGCTACGGCGGTTGAAGCGGCGGCGAATGGTTCGAACGGTCGGCACAATCGAAGAATCGACGGCGTCCATCACTACATTGGCATGACCTTCTAACAGACTCATCACCGCGGTAATCTGGCTCAGTAATTCACGGGCTTCAGCGGACATAACGGTTTCAACGCCGCTAGTTTTCTGCGATGAATCACTCTCTTTGGAGTTCTTGAGCGATGACGCCGCAGACAGCGCGCGCTCCATCAGATTCTCGCTGGTGGCGCCCAGTTCTTCGGTCATAGCCTGCATGAGGTGCAGAATATGCTCGCGCATCCAAGGAGCGGCAGCAAACTGAACGCGGTGCGTCTGTTCGTGGAGGCAGACCCAGAGGCGGAAATCTTCGGGATCAACATTGAGCTCTTGCTCAAGTTGGATGAGGTTGGGAGCTACAATCATGAGTCGCCCGCCTTCGGCACCGTGTCCTGCTAAAGCGGCGTAGGGATCATATTGACCCAGCACGCGAGTGGAAAGATAAGCGAGCACCCCGCCGAGCTCAGTTGAGCCAGCAACAGATGCCAGGTTCTTTTGCGAGTCAGTCATCTCTGCAAATTTTTGCCCCATGAGGGAATCCCCCACCGGGTCAAGCATGACGGCGAAAGACTGCGTATTAGCCTTCGCCCACGTCGCGCGGTCTACGATAAGCACTTCGGAATCTCGCAGGTTATGAGCGGCTTCAAGCCCGGTAATCTCGTAGACGTAATCTACTGAAGCCACGGTAGCGTAGCGCATGCTCTCGACGGCGGCACGCATGTCCGCCGGTTTTACCTTAGGGCCAGCCGGAGCCAAGTTCTTAGCTACTTTCGCGGCAGTTTCCCATCGGATAATGGAAGAAGTGCCCTGGGACTGAGGAGTTATATTCACAGAAGTCATCTATCCCAGTCTACTGGTGCTTGTTCCAAAAGATGAGCGTCTCTGGATTTTCGCAAAAAGTACAAAGTTTCGGCATAAATACAAGCTAGAGAGTGTATTTAAGCTGAAACTGTGTACTTTTTTACCCCGTTTCGAAGATGCAGCTCTCAGACAAACGAAAAGCCGGTGAGGCAAATTTCTCTGCTTCACCGGCTTTACATATCAGCTACATCTTAGTTTTTGTCGTCAGCTTCAGCTTCAGCAGCTGTCTCATAGTGAGATTCCTTGAAACGCTCCTGAGCTTCACGAACGAGGCGCTCAGCGGTTTCGCGGCCTTCCCAGCCTTCAGCCTTAACCCACTTGCCGGGCTCAAGATCCTTGTAGCGCTCAAAGAAATGAGCGATTTCAGCCTTGACGTGCTCCTGGATATCTTCGATTTCCTTGATTTCGTCGTAGCGCTTGTCAGAAGGAACGCACAGAACCTTAGCGTCGCCACCAGCCTCATCGGTCATGTTGAAAACGCCGACGGGGCGTGACTCAACGAGAACGCCGGGTACGAGCTCATCGTTAATCAGAACCATGGCGTCCAGTGGATCGCCATCTTCGCCCAGGGTATCTTCAAAGTAGCCGTAAGCGGTGGGGTACTGCATAGAAGTAAAGAGCACACGGTCCAGGCGCAGGCGGCCGGTTTCGTGGTCGATTTCGTACTTAACGCGTGAGCCACGGTTAATTTCAATAGTGACATCGAGTTCCATAAGAGTCCTTTCAGGTGCGTATGAAATGAGAGCAATTGTTTGAATTGCTCCCGACCATTCGGTGTACAGTCTATCTCAGTACCCTTTGTTCCTCGCAGTTTTTCAACTGAATTGACGCTTTCGGAGGTAAATCCCCCTTGTCAGCTGATACCCCGGCTTCATCTTCTCGTTCTTCCTCCGCGCGTTCGTCCAGATCGGGATGGGGAATTGCCGCTCTCCTTACCGCTGGCGCCATAGCTACCGGGGCGTGGGCTTTTCCGCACATTCAGCAGGCTCAAGAAATTCAAGACGGCGCAGACCCGTCGTTCTCCGCTCCTGCTCCCAGCGGCGCAGCGACTCCTACGGCAACTCAAACCTTAACCGCAGGTGCTCTAGATACTCAGCTGAAACCCATCGCAGAATCTTTTAATGCGGGCAACATATCGGGCACTGTGACCGACGCCGCCACCGGCGAATTGCTCTACTCCCACCGTGCAGATGCGGCGAGGATTCCTGCCTCTAACTTCAAAATTCTCACCGACTATACGCTAATGCGTCACGCGGATCCTGCAGCTCGCTACACCACCGCCGTCAAGCAAGCGGAGAACACCCTGACCCTCGTTGCCGGTGGAGATACCCTGCTGGGGACCGGTAAGTCCAACGAAGATTTAGTAGTAGGACATGCAGGGTTGCAAACCTTAGCGCAGAAAACTATCGATGCCCTGGCACAGCAAGACCAGAAAAACTTTGTTCTCAACCTGGATACGTCGCTTTATTCTGGCCCAGCTATCAATAGCGCGTGGGCGCAGGAAGATATAGACGCAGGGTTTGTGAACAACCTGGCTCCTGTTGCTTTTTACTCGCATTATTCACCGGGCGCAGACGGACGTTCTACCACCAACCGCCCTACTCAGCCAGCCCAAGAAGTGCAGCAGCACCTGCTCGATACCCTCAACGAACTAGGCGCTCAACAAGGCATCACTTTCACCTTGGGCAAGGAGAAAAAGGCGGACGACGGCGCCGCCACTGTTGCCGCTGTAGAGTCTGCGACCGTCAGCGAGCAGGCTACCTTTATGATGCAAGAATCAGACAACATGCTCGCCGAAGTGCTGGGCAGAAACGCCGCTATTGCCGCCGGCAAAGAGGGATCCGGACAAGCCGCCAAAGATTTAGTACGATCCACTCTAGAAGCCGACGGAATCCCTACCGAAGGTCTTACCCAAACCGATTTGTGCGGGCTTTCCATGGACAATAAAGTCACCCATGAAACCCTCACTCAAATCGTCCGCGCAATGGTCAACGATGAGAACGGCCTGAGTGCTGCGCTCAGCGGATTCCCCGTTGCCGGGGGAAGCGGAACCCTCGAATCACGGTTTGATGATTCCGCCGAAGCCGCCGCCCGAGGGTACGCCCGAGGCAAAACGGGAACGCTCAACAAGGTTATTGCCCTCACCGGTTACACCGAGCGAGACAACGGGCAAGTTCTCATTTACTCGTTCATCACGAACAATGTCACAGATACCGCCCAGGCAAAAAACACAATCGACAGGTCAGTAGCGGTAGTCACCAACCGTTAAGACTCAGGAATAAAGGTGATCAATTAGTTCTAGTTAGCTCAGCCAGCACAGCAACGGTGAACTAACCTTCTCGTCTGGCTCGCAAGAGCTCGCAGAAACGATTCATGCCAGACCCAGCCAGTTCACCTTACTGCTGTGCTGGCTGAGCTCCCACCAATGAGTACCCTTATGAGAACTTAGGCTACAGAAACTGCGCCGGTGAATGAGTTCCAAGAAATAACCTGGCCGCCGCTGAAGTTCTGGCGAACAAAAATGCCGTCCCAGTATTCCTCGGTGGTGGGGTATCCTACGCCGTTTTCAAAGCCGCGGCGCGCGAATTCAGCGCCAATTGCGCCGTTTTCATAGACCGAATGCACGCCGGTTGCGGGGCTCCAGAGAACCTTCGAACGTTCTCCACTTTTGTTGAAGACCTGGTAGTAACCGCCGTCGACCAGTCCACCCTGCTCTGCCATCGTGGGATAACCCAGTGTGTTTTCGCAGCCATTGTTAATCCAGAATCGACCGATAGCGCCCTGGCGGAATACTGGGTGCGCACCGGTGTAGTTAGACCACATGAAGGTGTGGATCTTTCCGTCCTTGTTGAAGTTCTGCCAGGCGCCACCGTCGAGCAGGCCCCCGCGTTCGTTCATGGTGGGTTCGCCAAATCGGGCCGCTCCACCGTCGCGGTAGTAACCGGCAGCAATGCCATCGCGAACCTTAAAGCCGCTAGGTTGCACCGCTGTGCTGGCGCCAGAGACGGTGTTCTGAATATCCGAGGGACCGTCGGTGTCGTAGCGGTAAATGCCCATGTTGCCCAAAACACGCCAGGGCAGGTTGTTGCCGTATCCGTAGCATAGGCCGATACCGCAGGTGTTTGCGGACGGCGCGAGGATTGCGGCATTGTGAGCCGGTGAACTCTTCCAGAAAGCTAGAAGTTGGCTGATGTCGTCGTTATAAGAAAGTGCGATTACTTCGCGTACGAAGGAGTAGCCCTGGACCTTCGGGTTATTGAGGAATTCAGTGCCGTGGGAGAAAAATCCCTGGTCAAACTGTCGTTTCGCTTCATTATCCATCACCGAGGCTACGGTAGCTGAGTGGCGAAGAGCCTCCAGTCCATGCTCAGCGCGGTATTCGTTGACGAGATCTAACAGCCGCTGAGCGTCTGCAGCACGGTACTGCTCGCTGACGGTGCGGATATCGCTGGACGACGCCTGTGCCGCAGAGCTCACGGCGAGGGTTCCCAGGCCGACGAGGGCGGCAAGGCCTGCGTGGCGGCGGGATAGAGAGAAGGAACCTATCTGGTTCATAGTATTTTGTGACATAAAATCGCGTCTCCGAGCTTTTCTGGTAGGGGGAGAAATGAAGCTGTGCAGACACAACTTTATAGAATCGTTATCTAAATCCCAATCAACTTATCGAAACTTTTTCTTTATATTCGAATGATTCGAATATAAATACTAATGTGCGGTTTCATATCAATTTTGTCAGCCAGCTATGCAGGGCATCATCCCGCCAGATCGGAATATGAGCCACAAGAACTCCTCCAGCAAATACATTTCATTATTTCTGAAAGGTAAACATGAAAAATTGTTTAATTATTTAAATAAAAAAGTTAAATTGCTCCGCTGGATTATCGCACCAATTATTACGTATATTTACTAAACTTTAAGTTATTTTCGAATAAATTATTTTCTTGACACACGGCATCGTGTCTTGAAATACGACACGCTCCCCGCAAATTTTTCTCCCCTCCCGGAGGCAGAAGTGCTTATCTTGTCAGTGGACGTTGCTAGGTTGGAAACACCAGTACCCCTCGTCGAGAGAAAACTATGTTCTTCTTGCCTACTTCTGACGGAACGTCTCAGCGTCACGCTGTCTTTTCTGCCAGCGATCTTGTGCTCGCTGCCACTTGTGAGTATGCCTCGCTTCAGGTGCTCGATGAAAAACTCGGCAGAATCCCCCGCAGCGATTTTGCAGAAGATGCATTACTGGCACGCACCAGTGTCTTGGGAGATCAGCATGAAAACGCGGTTTTAGAACAGTTCAAAGAACGGTTTGGGCAGTGGAACCCTGAGACCCATACCGGAGTATATGAGGTAGAGCCTGCCTCAGACTATTCGCGAGAAGCACTGGAAGCTAAACACCGCGAAACTATGCAGGCGCTTGAAGCTGGCGCCGACGTCGTCTTTCAAGCATCGTTCTTTGACGGCGAATTTCACGGGCGAGCAGACTTCCTCGTCAAAACTGGCCCCGGAGAATTCGCGGTGTACGACACTAAACTGGCCCGCCACGCTAAAGTAACTGCGCTCCTTCAGTTAGCAGCCTATGCGGATCAGCTCCTCAAAGCAGAGTTCGCTGTTCATCCAGATGCCGTGCTGATTCTCGGAACCGGAGAAGAATCAACCCACAACATCTATGAGATTCTGCCGGTCTTTCGCGAACGCCGACGCCGCTTCCTCGACACCTTAGCGCGCCATTCGCAAGAGGGCGTAGAGGCGGTGAGCTGGTTTGGGTCGGAAGATGTTGCCCGCTGTGGCAGGTGCGAGCGGTGCGCCGTTGAAATTCAGAAGCACCGGGACATGCTGTTGGTGGCTGGCATGAGCGTGCGCACCCGCAATAATTTGTGGGCAAAGTATGGGATTCGCACTATTGATGAGTTGGCTACTTTAGAGCCGCAGCGGGGGTACTTGCCGGCGTCATATCAGAAGCTTAAAGATCAGGCGGCCCTACAGACTGGGCTAGCTGGGTTCGATGGTTCGCGCACTTTCACTAAAAACGGGCAGTCACATACTGTGTCCTACGCTCTTTTGCCCAGTAGCACATTGGGTTCGTTACCTCGTGCTAACCCCGGTGATATTTTCTTCGATTTCGAAGGTGATCCGCTGTGGCAGGATGGCGAAGGTTCATGGGGTTTGGAGTACCTCTTTGGGGTAGTTGAAGCCGATAGCTCCGCAGAGACTGCTCGGTTTATTCCGTTTTGGGCGCATGACCGGGTGGAGGAACGTCGCGCCCTCATGGAGTTCTTAGAGTACGTGCGCCAGCGCAGGCAGCAGTACCCTGGGATGAAGATTTACCACTATGCAAACTATGAGAAACGCGCGCTACGGGGCTTAGCGGCACGCCATGGCGTGGGTGAAGAAACCGTGGATGAACTCTTGCGAGAAAACGTGCTGATTGATCTTTTTGAGACCGTGCGCCACTCGCTGAGAATTAGCGAAAATTCCTACAGCATTAAAAAGCTTGAGCCACTCTATATGGGTGAGAATTTACGCGGTGGAGAAGTAACTGACGCCGGTGCTTCCGTGGTTGCCTACGCAGATTTTTGCACCGCTAGAGACACCGGCAATGCAGAGCTAGCAGAACATATCAAGAGTTCGATTGCTGACTATAACGAGTATGACTGTGTTTCCACCCTGCGCTTGCGTAATTGGTTATTGGAGTTGGCGGGGCGAAATGCCGCTGAAGAATCCGCAAACGTTCTGACTCATTCGAGCGGGGACGACGCCGCACACGGGTCGCTGGAGGAGCTGGTAGCGGCGTCGGGTAAAGACCGCGAAGAAGCGTCTGCAGCAGAAAAAGCCCTCATTGAATTTGTAGAGAATCTTGACCCTGAGCAGGGGCTGGGTGCAGATGAGCAAGCCATTGCCATGGTTGCTTCTGCCACCGGTTACCACCGCCGCGAGCGCAAACAGTTCTGGTGGGATCACTTTGACCGGTTGGCATCTGCCGTGGAGGAGTGGGAGGAGACCCGCAATGTGGCGCTATTTGAACGCGCCGACGTCGTCGAAGATTGGGCGAAGGATCCGGATCGTCCGCGAGCTCAGCCTACGCGGTTGTTGGGGGTGCGGGCTCGGGTGGCTGAAGGTTCCTCGCTTAAAGAAGGCGATAGTGGTCTGTATCTGATGTACCAGGATTCGTTTCCACCTTATATTGAGGCAAAGTTAGCGGAGCAGGCAGAGAAGTTCGCCGCTTCGAATGACGGGATAGTTCCTGATGTTCTTCGGGCCGGCGATTTCAGGGGAACGATTGAGAGTATCGAAGCTCAGCCCGATGGAACGGTGAATATGCGTATTCGGGAATCACTCCCCCGCGGTGCAGCGGAATTCACGCAGATTCCTATGGCGCTCACTCCCCCGCAGCCACTGCAAACCAAGGCGCAGGAGCAGTCTCTCCAAGGTCTAGCGGAAGAGGTAGGCGCGTATCTACCTGAGATTCCCGATGCGCCAGAACTAGATATTCTGCGGCGTCGAGCACCCCGTCTCAAACCTGGACATACCCTAGAGCGCCCTAACGTCGAAAAACACGGCTCTTTTGCCACTATCGAAGCTATCTATGCGGCAGTATCCGCATTGGATCGGTCCTATGTGGCAGTACAAGGGCCTCCCGGTTCTGGCAAGACTTTCTTAGGCTCGCATGTGATAGGTCGTTTGATTCAGGACGGCTGGAAGATTGGGGTGGTCGCCCAATCTCACGCCGTCGTCGAAAACGTGTTGCTGGGCTGTATTGAAAAAGGCAAAGTGCGCCCCGAACAGGTCGCAAAATTTGCCGGCAAAACTCAGATGTCCCAGGCACCCTGGGTGGAAGTGGACCAGAATGCGTTGGCTCAGGCACTCAAAGAACCTGCTGGTTTTCTCATCGGCGGCACAGCCTGGGATTTTTCCAGCGATAAGAAATTCGATGCCCGAGTACTCGATCTTTTGGTTATTGACGAGGCCGGTCAGTATTCGCTAGCCAATACGCTTGCGGTTGCACGCGCGGCACAAAACATGCTGCTATTGGGGGACCCCCAGCAGCTTCCTCAAGTCACCCAAGGCACCCACCCCTACCCGGTGGATGAATCGGCTCTCGGCTGGCTCTCTGCTGGGCATGACACACTGCCCGAGAAGTTAGGTTATTTCTTGGATGTCTCCTGGCGTATGCACCCAGCATTGTGTGCCCCGGTTTCGCTACTCTCCTATAGCGGTAAGCTCCAATCGGCGCCTGCCGGTGCGCAGCGAGAGCTTGCTGGGTGGGCACCTGGGATTTTTGTGCGAGAGGTTGACCATCGAGGAAACACTACCTCTTCAATAGAAGAGGCACTGGAGGTAGCCCATATTGCGCGGAGCTTCATCGGCGCTCAGTGGACAGAAAACTTAGCTCACCCCGAAAAGTACCGCTCCTTAGAACCCGAAGATATTTTGGTAGTTGCTGCTTATAACGCCCAAGTGGATCTCATCACTGAAAAACTAGAGTCGGCAGGGTTGAAGGACGAAGACGGCGGAGTGCGCGTAGGCACGGTCGATAAGTTCCAAGGGCAAGAAGCTCCGGTAGTGATTGTCTCCATGGCGGCGTCCTCCGCCGGCGAATCGGCCCGCGGGGCAGAGTTCTTGCTCTCCCCCAACCGACTCAACGTGGCGATATCCCGCGGTCAATGGTGTGCTGTGCTCGTGAAATCTTCCTCTCTCACCAATTTTCTACCGACGACCCCCGCCGGGTTGTCTCAGTTAGGCGGGTTTGTGCGTCTTGCAGAAGATTCTTACCCCTTCCCCGCAGAGTAAAATAACAGCAGGCCTTGCCTGTAAGAGCTCGAAAGGAGCCACCTGTGCCATTGCACCGCACTGAACGCGCACGCACCCCTTACCTCTTTCATTTCAAGGGGCAAACGGTAGCTTTGGGCAACCCAGAATTTCTCTATGAAATCAACGATTTACTGCTAAAAGCGGGAATATCTACTCGTCCTACTTTCTGGGATCAGGCATATTTTGAGGGACCTTCTGGCGAGTATATAGAGCTCAAAGGCACCGGGGTAGAAGATTTTGGGGCAGCGAACGATAAAAGTATGCTCAACTCGGTGGGCGCTAATTTAGAGCGGGAAGAATTTTGGGATGCCATAGAAAAAGGTGTTTTCTTAGGGACTCCCTGGCCTGTTGGCAACGCACCGTTGGTGCTCAATGAGATGCCGGTGTGGCTCAAAAACGCGCGTTCTTGGGAGTTTGATTCAGTATTGCCACCCGATGGTCCAGGAGAGATGGGCGGCTGGGCACGATTGGACGAACGTGCCGGCGCTGGTTACCCGGTAGGACTTTTTCAGCTCACTTCAGAAGATTCTTTTTGGGTCCTTGGTTCTGCCGATGACCTTGACGGCATCATGGAGCTCTGCCGCGAACTCGCCCCTATTCGAACAGGTTTTAGCCAAGCCACCGGTTTTATCGGTACCGACGCGCGGTACAACTGTTTGGCACTGCCCATGGGATGTCGGCAAGTATTGCAGGAAGAATTATTCGCTGCGGGAGTATATGCAGAAACGCTTTTCTGGGAGTAACACGAGAGTTACTTCATCAACCCTGCCCGGTTGATTTGGCATACTGAGGGGTGTGTATGTAGTGACCCTTATTTCTCGTTCCCCCGAGAGCCCAGAAAATTTCTCTGAATTGCTAGAGCAGCTCAACGCCCTTGAGCCAGCCATCCCTTTCATTCAGACATACCCCGATGAAGTTCAAGGTGGTTTTGAATCCGCAGAACCAGCGCTTCGAGCCATGTTGTTAGCTGCCCCAGAGGCTCGTTTCTGGGCAGGTATCGGAGTCGGCGCGGTGAAAGCACCCCGATTCGCCGCAGCACTCGGTGCAATTTCCACCCCAGAGTGCTCAGGCGACGCGCTGGATTTCTCCCGTCTTGCCGTCGAACAAGCTCAAACAGGGTCCCCTGCGCGCGGCATCGTTGTACTGGGGCATCACCGAGCTTTTTCAGAGCAAGCAACGGGTTTAGCGCGGCTCATTTTCCGCGTAGCTAGCGAGCGCACCGACGCGGAAAATCGGGTGCTCTCGCTCATCGTTCCAGGGGTGCGTGGGCAGCAGAAAGCTGTAGCTCAGGCGCTGGGAATATCTGCACAGGCAGTTAGTAAAACGCTGGTGCGTTCTTACTATCACGAGCAAGAAGCAGCTTTGCCAGCTCTGGCGGAGATACTCATCAATCTCGATCAAGACAGCTAATTTAGCGCAAAGTCACTGCATCAAGAACGAAGTCAGCAACTTGGCGGGAACTGCGGCGCAGGTGGAAAGCAGTACGATATCGCGGGTCAGCACGACTGAAATTTGGTAGCGCAACGAAAAAGGCAAAACGGTTGAGCACCACCCCGGCGTTCGAGGGAAGTATTTCAACACGGGCAAGAACATAGCCCACAGCTACGACTACACCAATAATGGTGAAGCCTTCTAAAACTCCGAGCATCCGTTCTCTCTCCTGAGTTCCCCGATTGCGCAGGCACCAAGACCTAGCGCATCGAACACGTCGAACCGGGTAACTGGCCGCGGTGGTCTGCCACCCAACCGTAGATTTTCTCGGCGACCTTACGGACGGGTCTAAAAAGTAGCAGGACGCCGGTTCCTCGCGCCCAACGCTTGTGACTTGTTTTCAGTGCCAACGCAATACCGACCACCCCGTAAGCAACCTGGCCGGTCGGTAGCACAAAGGGAATAGCCCGCTCAAACCGCCGTAAGTCAACGCCATGAACAATAAGCTCCTCGCGCCATCCCGGCTCAATATCTGCACGCAGGTCGAGCCGCCGCAAAAGAGCGGCGGCTCGTGTACACAATCCACAGTCCGGGTCGAAAAGAAGGGTACTCATAGGAGAAACTTTACTCTGCAGAGGGGAGCATTGACCGCCCGGCACAGCATCGGATGGAGGTACTTATAGACGGCGAACTCATCTACTTCGCTGCGGAGATAAACCCTTCTTGTACCATCCAGTCGTAGGCAACCTGCGCCGGATCCTGCCCCTCGACGTCGACCTTGTAGTTCAGGTCCATCATGACGTCATTATTGAGTTTTGCCGCTACTTGGTCGTAGGCGCCTTCCAATTCAGGGTAACGTTGCAACGTTTCGGTGTTGAACACGGCGGCGGCGTTGTAGGCGGGGAAGTACTGGCGGTCGTCCTCTAACACGGTGAGATTAAGTGCCTTGATACGTCCGTCGGTAGTGAAGACTTCGCCAAAGTTACATGAGCCATCCGCCGTGGCGGTGTAGACCGTGCCGGTATCCATGATGGATATGTTTCCATCGGGCAAACCGTTGGCTTCTCCGCGGGGCATGTCGTAGGTTTTGAGCATCCCGTTGAGACCATCAGAGCGGGAGTTAAACTCGGCTTCTATGCAGAGAGTGCGATCTTCTGCTGGGAGCTTGGCGATATCAGAAAGCTTGGTCAGATCGTGTTCCTTGGCGTAATCCGAGCGGACGGCAAACGAATAAGTATTGTTGAGCTCGCTCGGCTTACCCCAGGTAAGCCCATTTTTCTTATCTGCTTCGGATACGGCATTCCACATGGCGGTTTGATCAGCGATGCTTTCGCTGTTGCCCATATACGTCATCCAGGCGGTGCCGGTGTACTCCCATTCCATGTCGACCTCGCCGTTCAACATGACCTTGCGGGCAGGTTGGGAACCGGGGATGTTCGTCATGTCTGTGACTTCGAACCCGGCGGCGTCAGCCACCAGCACACCAATTTTGCCGAGAATCACCTGTTCAGTGAAGTTCTTAGCACCGACGGTGAGTTTCTGCCCTTCGGCGCCGTCAATCGGTTGGATAGAACCGGCAGAGGCAGCGGGAACCTCTGAGGTTGAGGGCTTCAGACCGCAACCTGTCAATCCCAGCAGAGAGATGGTTGCTACTGCGCCGATGTGGTGGAGCTTAGAAAATTTCATGCTTAGAGTCCCTTCGGCGTAACGGCGGTTTCTATCACGCGTGCAATCCAGTCAACAGCAAGTGCAAAGACAGCTACCAGCAGGGAGCCGAAAATGAGTACACGATCCAGTGCCAGATTGACGCCGGTGGTGATGAGCAAGCCCAAACCGCCACCGTTGATAAAGGTTGCCAGAGTTGCGGTACCAACCAGTAGGACGAGCGCGGTACGAATACCTGCGAGCATCACGGGAACCGCCAGGGGTAGTTCAACTTTCCACAGCACCATGCCAGGGCTCATGCCCATGCCGCGGGCAGCTTCAATAGTTCGCTTATCGACAGCTTCTAGTCCGACCATGGTGTTCTTGAGAACCGGTAAGAAGGCGTAGACCACCAGGGTTACAATCGCAGCGGTAGTACCAAAGCTGAGCCAGAAAGCGAAAAGCACAATCAGACCCACCGGAGGCGCTGCCTGACCGATATTCGCCAGCGCCATCACCGGCGTCGTCAACTTACGGAAGGGACCGCGCGTAAGCAATATGCCCACGGGGATTGCCGTCACAAGCACAATAACCGCTGAAATAATGGTTAGTTTGAGGTGCTCCCATGCCAGCGTGCTGAGGTAAGAAGCATTCAGGGTGATGCGCTCAGTCTCGGTGAGGTCTGCAGTGCTCATCCACCAGAACATCACGCCCAGAATAACCAGCAAGACGATGGGCTGAATCAGCAAACCCTTCCACGAGTTAGCTTGGGTCAGCGACGCTGTGGCTTCTTTCGTTTCGGTTTGCTCTTGAGTAGCTGAACTCATGCACGCTCACTCCCCCGGTGGGTCTCAGCAGGGTCGGAATGTTCTGCCCAGGGAGCAGAATCGTTCTCTACTTCAGTGGCAGTTTCTTCTTCATCCATAGCGTAAGAGATCACGCCGTTTTCGCCCGTTGCAAGCTTGGGGATCGCACCGGTGTTGTGGCCAACGGGTGTGGAAACTTCTTCGGGGTCAGCAGAGATATGGTCGATAGCCTTAATCACGGTTTGAACAGTGATAATGCCCTGGTAAGCACCGCGCGAACCGGTCACAGCGGCATCCGAGGAACCTGCCACAAGCATGGTGTCCAGTGCGTCGTCGAGAGTTGCAGAATCGGATACCACTGGGAACTGACGGGCATGAGCTGCCCCGACGGTAGTCATGCGTTCTAGCTGACGGCGAGTCACCCAGCCGATAGGACGGTCACGGGAATCAAGCACAATAGCCCGTAATACCCCGGCTTCGTTCATGTGGGCGACGGCAGTTGCGGCGTCCTCTCCCACGGTGAAAGCCGGCGCTTGGCGGATATCGACGTCGCGTACGCGGGTGAGGCCCAGCTGCTTCAAGCCGGCACCCGAACCAATGAAATCCTCTACGAATTCGTTGGCGGGATGAGCCAGAATCTGTTCAGGTGTGCCGTATTGTTCGATTTTGCCGCCTTCGTTGAAGATGACAATCCAGTCGCCGAGTTTCACGGCTTCGTCGAAGTCGTGGGTCACGAACACAATTGTTTTGTGTAATTCAGCCTGTACGTGAATGAGTTCTTCTTGCAAGCGCTGGCGGGTAATTGGATCCACCGCGCCGAAGGGCTCATCCATGAGCAAAACGGGCGGATCGGCAGCTAGTGCACGAGCCACACCCACGCGCTGCTGCTGACCACCGGAGAGTTCTTTGGGGTAGCGGTCGCGGTAAATTTCAGGGTCGAGGGAAACGAGTTCGAGAAGTTCGTCGGTTCGATCGGCGATTCGCTGTTTATCCCATTTCAGCATTTTGGGAACTAGCCCCACGTTTGCCCCTACGGTCAGGTGAGGTAGCAACCCGCCTGCTTGGATAACGTAGCCAATGCGACGGCGCAGTTCGTCACCGTTCATGGTCGTGACGTCTTCACCGTTGATAACGATTCTGCCGCTGGTGGGTTCAATCAGGCGGTTAATCATTTTTAACGTGGTGGTTTTACCACAGCCAGAAGGACCGACGAACATGACGGTTTTACCGGCGGGAATCTCCAGGGTGAGCTGGTTGACCGCAGCTTTTTTAGCGCCGTAAGACTTGGTGACGTTCTCCAACAGGATAGTCGCACCGGTAATTTCGGTCATCGAGGGGTTGAAGGCAACTTTGTTGCCGGTACTTGAGTTGTGATCTGCAGTGGAGTTAGGCACGGATACCTCGCGAGATGGTAAGACGGCCCAGCAGGAGCAGGAGCCCGTCAAGAATAAGAGCAATAACGACGACGGCGACCACGGCGGTCACCACGGATTCAAAGGAGTTTGCCCCGCCCAGGCGGGAGAGCCCGGAGAAGATGAAGCTGCCGAGTCCGGGGCCCAAAACATAGGCGCTAATGGCGGCAACGCCCATGGTCATTTGGGCAGAAACGCGCATGCCAGCGAGAATAACTGGCCATGCCATAGGTAGCTCCACCTTGAAGAAGGTTTCCATAGATGACATGCCGATGCCGCGGGCAGCTTCAATGAGCGAACGATCGACGCCCGCTAACCCCACTAACGCGTTACGCAGAATGGGGAGAAGGCAATAGAAAGTTAAGACCACAACTGCAGGAGCCACGCCAAAGCCGAGCGGCGCAATCATCAAACCAAGGAGAGCGAACGATGGGATGGTCAACCCCACGGCCGACACTGAGTTCGCAACACCGGAAAGGGTTTTACTGCGGTAGCATAACGCTGCAATGAAAATGGCTATGACGGTAGCTAGCAATAGGCACTGGGCAACCAATGAGAAATGTTGCCAGCTCGCCGAGAGTATCTGTGGCCAGCGGTCGGAGAGATAGGAACCCACTGGTTTTCCTCACGTTGAAGATTGAATGATTGGGGATATATAACTCATCAAGAATAACAGTATGCTTATCTTTACCCAAGTGATGGGGGCTCATAGGCAAGCAGTTTGTATCAAAAAAGCCGGTAAGTACCACCATAGTTCTGGTACAAACCGACTTTTCTGATACATACTCAGATTACTGCGATAGGAGCCTCTAGAGGAGCTCTTGGAGAATCGGCACGACGCCGTCCTTGTACACGCTGAGGGTCACGTCGTTGGCCGCCTCAATGATTTCATCAGGCGCCTCACCCATCGCCACACCGCGCGCTGCCCAGTGGATCATTTCTTTATCATTATGCCCGTCCCCCATGGCAACGGTGTGCGCGGGGTCGATATGAAGGTTACGCCGAATCTGCTCTAACGCCGACGCCTTAGAGACGCCATGCGCGGCCAAGTCTAGCCACGCCGTCCATCCCACGGCATAGTTCACCCCATGCAGACCTGCCTCATAGATGGACTTCTTGAAGGTTTCCGGGTCCACATCATCAGCAAAGACCACCACACGAGTAGCACTCTCATGCTGAAGCATTTCTTCTTTAGTGACCGGTGTGGTTTTGGCACCGAACGAGCCGTCTTCAAAATCGTCGGTAGCGAAGATTTCGCCCGACGGCGATTCCAGCGCCATCTGCGCGTAAGGCACCTTTTCTTGCAAGAGAGCAATAGCGCGGGTGGGATTGAACTTCACGGTGTCTAGTACTCGGTATCCGTTGTCGAATTTGGGGGAAAGTTCCAAAGTGACCGCTCCGTTAGAAGTCACCATGTACCCGTGTTCAATCCCTAGCATCTCGGCAATCGGGAGAGCCGCCTGTCGAGAGCGCCCAGTAGCAATTACTACCGCGTGCCCAGCACTGACAACATCCTGCACTGCCAATTTCACGGCGTCGGTCATAGTGCCATCGTGGTAAACCAGCGTGCCATCAATGTCTAGGGCTACTAAATATCGTGCTCCGTCTTCTTTGACCCAGTTACTCCGAACCGGCGGATGCACTCGTACTTGTTCCATTACACTTATCACCCTCGCTACTTTTCCAGTGTGAATTATCTATTTCTCAGCGTACAGATTGACTCCCTGCAAACGGAATGTGAATCTTTTGAAGCGTAAAGAAGCATGCATGCCATACCCTAAAAATCCTTTGCCAAGTGTGCTCTAAAGAACTAGTTTTCCCCAGAATTGATATACCTTTAACAGCAGCATGCACCCCAGGAGAGACAAAGATGTCAGATAAAACTTCCAAAATTTTAAAGGCGGCTTCAGCTACCGCTGGTATTGGCCTCACAGGACTCGCAACCTATGACGCCTTTCAGAAAAAGCACTCTATCCGCCGCAACTTCCCAGTAATTGGCTGGGCACGCTTTGGATTTGAATTCATTCGCCCCGAATTACGCCAGTATTTCTTTGAGAGTAACCGTGATGGACGCCCCTTTAACCGAGATACCCGCACCATGATTTATGAGTACGCCAAGGGTCTTAGCGGCGAGAAAGCGTTCGGTACCGAGCAAGATATTTCTGAAGTGGGCTACGACATCGTACGCCACACTATGGCGCCTGTTCCTATGATGGCAGAAGAACCTTTCCAGCGCCTGGGCGGCCCCGATTGCACTCAGCCCTACGACATTTCACTTTTCAATATTTCTTCGATGAGCTTCGGTGCTCTCTCAGCTAACGCCGTAATGGCAATGAATAAGGGCGCTGCCATGGGCGGTTTCGCTCAAGAAACCGGTGAAGGCGGACTCACCAAATACCATTTGAAGCACGGCGCGGATCTCATCTGGGAATTCGGTTCGGGCTACTTTGGTTGCCGCGACGACGAGGGCAAGTTCGACCCCGAGCTCTTTGCCAAGAAAGCTGCGACCCCTGAGGTCAAAGGCATTATGGTGAAGATTTCCCAGGGCGCAAAGCCCGGCTTGGGCGGTCACCTCCCCGGTGAAAAAGTTACCGAAGAAATCGCTGAGGCACGCCATGTTCCTGTAGGTCAGGACTGCATTTCACCGGCGGCTCACAGCGCTTTCACCACCCCGGTAGAGCTCATGCAGTTTGTGGGTCAGCTCCGCGAACTATCCAACGGTAAACCCATTGGCATCAAGTTCTGCGTTGGTTCCGAAATTGAGGTTCTATCCCTCTGCAAGGCAATGATCGAAACCGGCATCTGCCCCGACTGGATTACCGTTGACGGTGCAGAAGGCGGAACCGGTGCAGCTCCTCTCGAATTCGAAGATTCAGTAGGCGTACCGCTGACCAACGGTCTGATTATTGTTCAGAACGCACTGGTTGGCGCAGGTTTGCGCGACCGCGTTTCTATCGGAGCCGGCGGAAAGATTACCGGCGGCGCCGACGTCGTTCGTCGTATTGCCTTGGGCGCCGACTTCACTAACTCAGCCCGCGGTATGATGATGGCCACGGGCTGCGTACAGGCGCAGAAGTGCCACACCAACGAATGCCCCTCCGGTGTAGCTACTCAAAACGCATGGCTACAACGCGGTATCGATATTGATGACAAGGGTGCCCGCGTGCGTAATTACCACGTAGGCGTGATGAACTCAGCAATGCGTATTCTTGCCTCCATGGGCTTGGATTCTTTCAAAGACCTGGGTCCCGAGCACGTATTCCACCGTGTAGACTCCACGCACTCGTTGTCCTACGCAAAACTCTACGATTGGTTCGAACCTGGCGCTTTCCTCACCGGCGACGTACCCGAGGAATGGCAAGAGCGTTGGGAGCGCGCCGACGCCCACTCCTTCACGCCTGAGCACGCGAAACATCAGCGCGCCTAAGGAAAAAGCCTCGGCAGTTTTTCTGCCGAGGCTTTTCTTCTTTAAGGCTCATTTACTAACTCACCCATAAGAAGGACATATTTCTAGGCAATCCACCTTTCCCTTAGGGTAGGTTTTAGATATAGAAAACTTATAGTCGCGGCCAATCAACACGGCATCTTCAGACGCGCCGTTTGAGTCCACGGGAAACATGAGGGACCATGCTATCTGAATCTTCACGCCAAATTATTGAAGAAACGTTACCTGATATGCAAGAACGTATCAGGCGAATTACCCCTGCGTTTTACGATGAAATGCTCACCGAACGCGAAGACTTACTCGATGGCATGTTCTCCCGTGTCGATCAGGTAGTGGGAACTCAGCCGCAAGCGCTGGCAGGTTCTATCACTTTCTTTGCCTCTTATGTACTGAACCATCCCGGCTCCAGCCCCGATGAGATTCTTACTCGTGTAGCACACAAACACGCTTCCTTGGGTGTTCCCGCTGAAGAATATGTGACGGTCTACCAGTTCCTCTTCAAAGCCATCGAAAAAGAATTTGGCGAGGAATACACCCCTGAATTCCGCGATGCCTGGACGGAAATCTACTGGATGATGGCAGATGCTCTCATTCGCATTGAACGTAGCCTCTACGATAGCCAGGCGAACGACCAGGTTAACGCACCTTTTACCCTGGTGAAAAAAGAACAAAAAGCAGACAAAATTTTCGACTTGGTATTCGAGCCTGCCGACGACACTCCCCTCAGCGATATTAAAGCCGGACAGTACCTCTCGGTCATCGTCAAAACGAAAGACGGTTTGCGCCAGCCCCGCCAGTACGTTGCGCTACCCTGCGGTCTCAACCAGCGCCGCATCGCTGTGGAACTAGATAGAACGGGAGAAATTTCCCCCATTCTTACCGGACTGCAGGTAGGCGATACCGTAGAGATTTCTAACCCCTATGGAGATCTCACACTTGAGAAGACCGTCACCGACGGCTTCAGTCCCCTCTATGTCTTTACTCAGGGAATCGGCATCGCCCCCGCTCTTGCTTTCGCCCACCAGTTGGCACTCGAGCATGCGGCGCGCGATATCATTTTCGTACATGCCGACGAATCGCTGCGCACCTGGGCATACCGCGAAGAGTTAGAAGAAGCCACTGGCAAACTCCCCCGCGGCAAGCTCATCAGTTTCTTGCAGGCCAGCGGGGAAGGAGACTTCACCGGAAGTATCAACATGAAAAAGTTAGAAATCACTCCGCGTAGCTTTGCTTACGTGTGCGGTCCTGTTGATTTTAAGCAGACGGTGCGCTCAGGCTTGATTGCCAACGGTGTTCCCGGTAAAAACATCCAATTTGAGACCTTTGGGTCTGACCCTTACATGCACACGGCAACTCGCCGCACAATGCACAGAAGATACTAACCTCTTCCCCCTGAACCCAATAAATATGCGCCCATCTCGTCCACGGGTAGTTAGGTTTCCCCGTCTCACTTTTGGTTACTGCACCGTGGGGATGGAACGCATTAGAAAGGTAAATCCCCACCTTGCTCTCTGAGAAATCACGCCCGGTTATTGAAGCTACCCTCCCCGTTATTCAAGGCCGAATCAACACTATTACCCCAATTTTTTACGAACGACTTTTCAAGAACCACCCTGAACTCATGGACGGCATGTTCTCCCGTGCCGATCAAAAAGAAGGCATTCAGCCGCGAGCGCTAGCCGGCTCTATCCCAGTTTTCGCCAGCTATATCTTGAACAACCCAGACTCTTACCCCGATGAAATTCTTTCTCGGGTTGCCCACAAACATGCTTCCCTCGGAGTGGGGGAAGAAGGCTACGAGATTGTTTACAAGTATCTTTTTGAGGCAATTGCTATTGATTTGGCGGATGCTCTTACCCCAGAGATTGCCGAGGCATGGACCGAGGTTTACTGGTTGATGGCGCAGGCTCTGATCAAAATTGAAAAGGGTTTGTACGATAGTCAGGCGAACGACGTCGTCAATGCCCCTTTTACCCTGGTGAAGAAAGAGGAAGTCGCCCCGAACGTCTACGATTTCACATTTGAACCAGCCGATAACACTCCGCTGACTCCCGCTGAGGCAGGGCAGTACGTGGGAGTGGTTGTGAAGACCGCAGACGGACTACGCCAGCCCCGCCAGTATTCTTTGCTGCCTTCCCAGCTACATCAGCGTCGCTTTGCCGTAAAAATCAATCCTGCCGGTGAAGTCACTCCGATGCTGAAAGACCTACGAGAGGGCGATACGATAGAGCTCTCCAACCCCTACGGGGACGTGGTGCTCAACAATATTTCCCCTCTTGAGTTTGGGCCGCTCTACCTCTTCACCAGCGGAATCGGAATCGCTCCAGCGTTAGCTTTCGTTCACAAGTTGGCATCTCAGGGCAACGGTCGCGAAATTATTGCGGTACACCGCGATCAGTCTCTGGAGAGCTGGCCGCTTCGCCAGGAATACGCTGCCGCAATTAATTCTCTGCCCGATGGCAAGCTCATCTCTTTCTTACAGGCAGAGGGCGAAGGCGATTACGACGGCGATATCGACATGAGTCGTTTCCAGCTCTCCCGCCAGAGTTCCGCATTCATGTGCGGTCCACTGGACTTTATGCAGACCGTACGCTCGTCCTTAGTTCAAGCTGGCCTGCCGGGTAAGAATATTCACTACGAAGTATTTGGGCCTGACCAGTGGATGCACCGAGCACGACGTCAAACGATTCAGGGTCGCCGCTACGTCAGCTAGATAAGCGAAGCTTTTAAATAAAAATGTGCCTCACAGGATTTTCCTGTGAGGCACATTTTTATCCGTGCAGTGAGAAATTACTTCTTCTTCGCCACGGGGATGACCTTGAGACCGCCCATGTAAGGCTGTAGAGCCTCAGGAACGTTCACTGAACCGTCTTCATTCTGATGGGTTTCCAGAATTGCAACCAACCAGCGGGTAGTTGCCAGCGTGCCGTTGAGGGTTGCTACCGAGCGGGTAGCGCCCTTCTTGGTCTTGCCGTTGGCATCCACGGTATCTGCGGTACGCTCGCGCACGTTCAGACGACGTGCCTGGAAAGTGGTGCAGTTCGAGGTTGAGGTCAGCTCACGGTAAGTCTCCTGGGTAGGAACCCATGCTTCACAGTCGAACTTACGCGCAGCAGATGAGCCCAAATCACCAGCGGCAGTATCAATCACGCGGTAGGAAAGCTCGCACTTCTGTAGCATTTCTTCTTCCCAGCCCAACAGCTGATCATGAAGATCCTCAGCCTGTTCCTGGGGCGCGTAGATAAACATCTCTGCCTTATTGAACTGGTGCACACGAATGATGCCGCGGGTATCTTTACCAGCAGAACCAGCTTCCCGGCGGTAGCAGGAGGACCAGCCGAGGTACTTGATGGGGCCGTCAGAGAAGTCCAAAATCTCATCGGCATGGTAGCCAGCGAGGGCAACTTCCGAGGTACCTACCAAGTAGAGGTCATCGCGTTCAAGGCGGTAAATCTCGTCGTCATGCTTGACGTTAAATCCAGTACCGTTCATGGTCTCTGGGCGTACCAGAGTAGGCGTGGTCATCATAATGAAGCCGTTGGCAACTGCTTGATCCAACGCCATGGTCAAGAGCGCCTGCTCCATGCGAGCAACGTAGCCCTTGAGGAAGTAGAACCGGGAACCGGACACCTTGGCACCGCGTGCCATATCGATGCCGTCTACCAGCTCACCAATTTCTAGGTGATCGCGAGGCTCAAAACCCTCAGCTGAGAAATCGCGGGGCTCACCTACGGTCTTCAGAACCTTGAAGTTGTCTTCGCCGCCGGAAGGGATTCCTTCGATGATGAGGTTCTCGATGGTCATGAGCAGGTCGTCCAACTTCGCCTGAGCGTCGTCGGTAGCGGTCTTTGCCGCAGAGACTCGCTGGGAGAGCTCTTTGACCTCTGCCAGAAGAGCCTGCTTCTCTTCGCCTTGCGCCGCAGCGACCTTCTTGCCAAAAGCCTTCTGCTCAGCGCGCAGATTTTCAAACTCAGAGATGGACGAGCGACGGCTGGAGTCCGCTTCAAGAATCTGGTCTACCAGTGATACATCAGCGCCGCGTGCACGCTGCGATTCACGGAATATTTCGGGATTTTCGCGCAGAAGATTAATGTCAATCACAGTTCTAAATTTACCGTATTTGCCGCGCATTCGCAGGGTTCGCAGAAGCCTTAGCGGTGGGAACTTAAGTTGAATGTGTTTTAAGGATGTTCTCAGCCCCCACAGCCGCACAACGTTCTCAAGCTTCTTTGCACTGTAAAGTAGTAAGCATGCAGAGAAATAAGAAAAATATCGCCGCCATCAGCGCACTGGCGCTAGGCGTTACTTACACCGCGGTTTCGTGGGCTGTGGTCAAAGCGGGCCAAAATAAACGTCCGGATATTTTTCCGACTTATCGCCCCTGGCACGTGATGCTTGAACCCACCGAGCCCAAGCGCGTGGCAGTAATTTTCAACCCCATCAAGTTGAACGCCCAATACGGGTGCAAGGTAGTGAAAGAGCAGCTTGCAGAAGCAGGCTGGGACGAGCCCATCTTCTACGAAACCGAGGTTGATGACCCCGGTTATTCGATGGCGAAAGACGCCGTGAAGAATGGAGCGGAGATTGTTATCGCCATCGGTGGCGACGGCACCGTGCGCGAGGTCGCAGCAGGTATTGCTGGCTCCGACGCCGCGCTCGGAATCGTTCCCCTGGGCACCGGCAACTTGCTGGCGCGTAACCTCAAACTGGAGTACTGGGATATTGAGGCATGCGTAAATTCAGCCCTGCACGGTTACACTCAGTCCATCGATATGATTCGCATGCAAATGCGTAACGAAGCCCGAACTGAAACCGTGCGGAACTTTTTGGTCATGGGCGGGGCAGGTTTTGATGCTCAGGTAATGACAGACACCAACGAAGAGCTCAAAGCTAAACTCGGCTGGGTTGCCTATGTGCAATCCGGCTTGAAGAACATGGTTGCCCCTCGCCGTCCTGCCAAAATTGTGCTCGATGACAAAACCGTTCTTGACCGCAAAATACGGTCAATTTTGATTGCTAACTGTGGCGAAGTCCAGGGCGGAATCAAACTCACCTCATCTATTACCGCGCGCGATGGTCAACTCGAAGTTATTGTTTTGACCCCTCGTAGCCTCATGGGCTGGCTTCGTGTATCTGCACGATTCATGCTCGGCCCCAGCGTCTTCGACCGCCGCACCCCCGTGGTGGAACACTTCATCGGCAAGAAAGTTTCTGTTGATTTTGAAGGCGTGCCCCTGCCTGTTGAGGTCGACGGCGACGTGCTGGAACCCGCCATCCATCTGGATGCCGAAATCGTGCCCGCAGCGGTGAACGTGCGCCTTTACCCCGAGGACAAAGTACGCACTCGCCCCTGGAACGAAATACCCCAGGAAATTCTCGAATCCCGCGAAAAACTGCAGCAAAAACTCGCGGATTCTAGCGACACCATCCTGCAGGAATTCGTGGACTCTCTCGAAGATCGCTCCCGCAAAGTGCAGAAGTGGTTCGATAAATAAGGTTGATTCGTGGAGGTGAGAGCCACAGCGTAGCTTCGGCAAACTCTCACTCTCGGATCAGACCTTAATGTTGCAGATTTTCCGGGCGTCCCTGCGGGAAGAGGGTTTCCACCCAGGCGCGGGCGGCGTCGAACGAGTCTTCGTTGTGGATAGGGTCGATGTTCGTCGGGCGCGAATCAGCCCGAGGGTAAGAACCCAGGAACTGGATATCCGGGGAGACCCTGTGGAGACCCCGCAGGGCGTCGCGAACCCGCGCGTCATAGATATGCCCATCAATATCCACTGAGAAAAAGTAAGAACCCAAGAAAGCACCGGTCGGTCTTGATTCAATGCGCGAAAGGTTGATACCGCGTGTAGAGAACTGCTCTAGCAGCTCAAGCAGGGCGCCGGGGCGATCTTCGGGAAGCGGAATGGCGAGAGTGGTTTTGTCTGCCCCGGTTGCGGCAGGGATTTCGGGATTTTTAGCCACCAGAACAAAGCGAGTGACTGCGTGCTTATTATCCCCGATGTTCTCTTCCAGCACCTTGAGTTCTGGGTGAGTTTTGGCGACTGCAGGGGCGCAAATTGCTGCGTCGTAGGGTGGATGCTCGGTAAGCAAGCCCAGCGCGGCACCAGCGGTGGACGGACCGGGGATGTATTCGGCGTCAGGTACGCGTTGCTCTGCCCACGCACGAACCTGCGCCCAGGCATGGGTGTGGGTAGAAATTTTCGTGATGTTTTCAAGAGAAATGTGTTCGCGCGCCACCAGCACGAATTGGATGGGCACAAGAATTTCCCGCACGATGCGCAGGCTGTTATCGAGAGCAATGGCATCAAGGGTCGCTGTCACACCGCCCTCCACCGAATTCTCAATAGGTACCATCGCGGCGTCGGCGTCCCCAGCACGGACGGCGTTCAACGCGCCGGGTACAGAGTTAGAAGGAAAACGCTCGGAAGTTGCCACCTCAGGTACAGCAAGAAGAGCGGTTTCGGTGAACGTGCCGGCGGGGCCGAGGAAGGTATAGCGCATGGTTTCCAGTGTAGATTCTCTTTTACTTTAGATTGCGTTCGCGCCTGAAAGTTTGGTCAATTTTGTGGCGTTTTGAGCGCCAAAACACCAAAAAATTGACCAAACTTTTTCCACAATTAAAAATAATCTTCAAAACAGCTCATGTTTATCCACAGATTTAGATCTTCCCGTCCCAGAGGCACGGTTCTGGGTCACTATGTACTCATGGTGAACACTCCAAAAGTAGACGACTTACCGCCTATCTTCACGACGAATAATTTAGTCGACGGCGTTTCGCCCTATGCTTCCCATCGAGTGGAAGTGCGACGGCTGGGATATAAAATCTATGCTCTAAATCGAGCTGAAATCTCAGCAGAACAAAAAATCCACGCATTTGCGCAAAGCGTGGAAAGTAGCGTTATCGCAGGACCATCAGCCTCTGTAATTTATGGACTCCGGACGCCTCCAGAACAGCAAGAAACAACTGATGTTTATTTATATACCCTTAACAACAAACGGGTGAGACGCCGCGGCATCAAGCAGTTGCGAGGCAAGCTGAGCCAGTCTGAAATCACCGAAGATGACAGCCATTGCATCACTACAGTCGAGCGCACTTTTCTAGACCTGGGATTGATGATGAGCGCTCGTCAACTAGTGTATGTGGCGGATGGTTTGTTGCCGGCGGCTCAAAGGCGACGAGTTTCTCTTACTACGAAGGATTCTTTGTTGGAGTATCTCCAACACAAGAAAAATCATCGCGGCAAAGAAGTCTGCCTTCAGGCACTAGACCTTGCAGCAGAGGGGGTCGATTCTGTCAAAGAAACAGAGCTAAGGCTACTTTTAGGCGAATATGGCATCACAGAGTTAGCTGTGAATCCGGTGATTCGTGATGGCTGCGGCAGGTACGTGTGTGAGCCTGATCTGGCAGATTTTGCTCGAAAGATAAGCATCCAGTACGAAGGGGTCCATCATACTGGTTTACGGCAGATGCGATTGGACGAAGAGCGCAGAGCACGCACTCATATAGCGGGATGGGTTGAAGTGCGTATTTTTGCGGCTGATCTCTACAATTTTGAATATTTTCGTGGGGCAATGATACCCAAAGCAGTGATGAAAGTTCTAGGTGCAAGAAGCTCTTAAAGTTCTTAAAGTATGGTCAATTTTGTGGCTTTTTGAGCGCCAAAACACCAAAAAATTGACCACAGTTCGACGCGCGATGGTGAGCATCGGGGATACCACCTCTGAGAACCTTAGGTTCTCTGGGCCTGTCTTCCTTTAAGTGACAACCTTTACAATAGGAGGAACACCACGTGAGGAGGCAGTTTTGAGCGAACCACAGCTTAGCGCCCAGGAAAAATCGCCTGGGCCGCTCATCAACGGAACAACGTGGCACGCGGCGTATGCTCGCGGCGCGGCATATTCCCTGCTCATGTATGCATTTTTGGCGCACGTCCCCACCATAATTTTGGCTATTGCTCTTGCCGGCCATCTGGGCACTATTTTTGTTCTAACGCGCTGGAATCAAGATGGATTTCCCAACGAAACTCAAAAATTGAAAAATTCCCTTAACGCGTTGATTCTATTGTTTTCTTTCATTCTCACAATGGTTTTCGCGGTCCTAGAAATATCCGAGTTAGCAGTTGAGATATGGGTATTTTTAGTCTTCCTGGCAGTCACCCTGAGCACTAAATATTTGCAGCCTACCGTTTATACCGGTTTTTGATTCTTATGGAAAGGAGCAAACATGGAAAGCTACTACCCCGGTTTCGAAACTCCTTCCGAAGAGCCACCCGACAAAACGGGCGTGTTTGACGGCGTCCGCTATGAGGAACGCTATGGCATGCCCTGGCCCAATGCTCTCGGCACCGCAGGTGTCATGGCGTTCCTTCCTACCGCTGCTTCTTACGGAATTCTCTGGCTGCTCTTAGCGGCTATTCTGAGCTTTGCGGCGATGGCGGTTCTTGCTCGGGTAGATCCCCTGAATTACCGCTGGTGGGGAGATAAGGGCTCCTATCCCCGCACCACGCAGTCGACGTCCGGCGTCTTTCTGGTGTTCATCCCCCTGCTGGTTCTGGTTCTCACGATAACCTCCTCGGGCGGTAATGTACTGGCTAGTCTCGTTTTTGGCGGCATCATTTTTGCGCTCTCGTTGTATTACTTCCGCAAGCTCATACCCTGGCGTTATCCCCTCAAAGGAGAAGAACACCATGCCTAAACCACGCTTCGTTACCGTTACCAACGACGTTAAAGTTCTCCGCTCAGGGAGCCCCTGGCTTCCCGCGATTATCTACGGAGTAATGTTCGCACCGGTGCTCTGGCTGATTATCCACAACTCATTCCCCGTCATTCTTTGGGTAGTTCTCATATGGGTTGTACAGGCAATATTTCGGCAGTTCAATTGGTTCGGCTACCCCTACGACCTCAAACGCACTGACCCCCGCAAAACCGTGATATCGAACGTTCTTCTTATTCCTTTGCTACTTGTTATGTTCTTCTTTATTTTTGCTCCAGAGCAGACATCAACACCTCTGACCGCAGCTACCAGCGTTGGGCTAGGTGTAATTTTTATGTTCATCACCAAATATTTCAGCCCTTGGATGTATAAAGAACCTCGCTCCGAGCATTTTCCAGCTATGAAAGCAGAACTGTAGTCTGTCGCCGGGTGTCAAAGTATGGTCAATTTTGTGGCTTTTTGAGCGCCAAAACACCAAAAAATTGACCACACTTCACATTGAGAGGAACAGTTGGTTTCGTCCTCAATCTGCGAGAGTATTAAAGAACTACCACTACCCAACGACGTGAGGTGGAAAGAAAATGCGCATCGGCGTACCCAAAGAAATTAAGCCCCAGGAACAGCGTGTAGGCATGACTCCCGATGGAGTCTTCGCGCTCACCCAAAAAGGGCACGACGTCCTCGTGGAGAAAGGAGCTGGCGAAGGCGCCGGATTCTCCAACGAGGAATACGAGAAGGCAGGCGCCCAGCTCGTTACTCAGGACGACGCCTGGGGCAAGGCGGAACTTCTCGTCAAAGTAAAAGAACCCATCGAGGCTGAGTACAAGTATCTTCGGGAAGATCTCGCTGTCTTCACATACCTGCATTTAGCGGCGGATAAGCCCCTCACCGAAGCTCTTCTGAATTCCAAGACTCTCTCAATCGCCTACGAAACAGTGCGCGACGGACGCTTGCTCCCCCTCCTGCTACCGATGAGCGAAGTGGCAGGCCGGCTAGCCGCCGGTGCCGCAGCACAATACCTGCTCGGCACTGAAGGAGGCCCCGGCGTCCTGCTCGGCGGAACCCCCGGTGTTGCGCCCGCCCGTGTGGTCGTTATTGGCGGCGGAAATGTTGGCACCCAGGCAGCTCAAATTTCTGTTGGCTTGGGCGCAGAAGTAACCATCCTTGAAGGCTACGGCCCGCGCGTGCGCCAGCTATCCGACCAGTTCGGTTCTTCGGCTCGCGTGCTCACCTCGAATCCCGCAAACATTCGCAGGGAAATTGAGAACGCGGACGTCATTATCGGCTCCGTACTGGTCCCCGGTGCTAAAGCGCCGCACGTTATTAGCCGCGAAGACCTCAAGCACATGAAAGAAAATACCCTGTTGATTGACGTTGCAATCGACCAGGGCGGCTGCTTTGAGACTTCCCGCCCCACCACGTATGCAGACCCCATTTTCGAGGTCGATGGCATTCGCCATTACTGCGTGGCTAACATGCCCGGTGCGGTGCCACGCTCGTCCACCATCGCGCTCACCGACGCCACTCTCCCCTACGTTCTCCGCTTGGCAGAGGGCGTGCGGGAAGCACTCGAAGCGGACCCCACGCTACAGCTCGGGGTGAACACCGACGGCGGCAAAATCACTTTTGCCGGAGTAGCCGAAGCGTTCCCCGAATTGCCTGCCGCATAAATCTCTGGTTGGCGTTTTGCGCTGGTGAAAAAGTGAAGCCCTGCAATCTTTTACGATGCAGGGCTTCACTGTATTAAGAAACGATACGTTTAGGCGCTTTCGCCTGCGAGCATCTCTTTAGCGGTGGGGTCTGAATCGTCGAGAAACTTATCGATTCGTTCAGCTTCGTCAGTCTCCCCAATTTCTGCTGCCGCCTGGCCTAGCAGATATAGGGCTTTGAGGAATCCTTGATTAGGAACGTGAGAGAAGGGTACAGGCCCGTGACCTTTCCAGCCGTTTCCGCGCAGCGCATCCAAGCCTCGGTGATAGCCGACGCGCGCGTAGGCGTAACCTTCCACGGTGTTGCCAGCGGCGAGGGCCTCTTCTGCAAGGTTTGCCCAAGCCAGAGAAGACTTGGGAAAGTCTTTGACAATTTCTGCGGCAGGCTCTGCCGATTGAATGCGGTTCTCTAGCTCAGCCTCACGAGGCAGGAAAGTGGGGTCTGGGCCGTCCAGAAGATTTTTACCAGCAAGTGACATTCTAAATATCCTCGTTTCTTCGTTGTTTTACAGTCCCATGCTACCGAGATTCCTCCTCAGGAAAAAGAAGTGGGTAACCAGCAAAGACACAAAAATGCCCGCCCTCCTCCAGGAGAGCGGGCATTTTTCTAGCGTGCGGTTACTTCAGTGAAGTACCTACGGAGCCAAGCTGCTGAGCTGCTTCAACCACGCGAGCGGTCATGCCAGCTTCTGCCTTAGCACCCCAAACGCGAGGATCGTAAACCTTCTTGTTACCAACTTCACCGTCAATCTTCAGGACGCCGTCGTAGTTAGCCAACATGTGACCTGCAACGGGGCGGGTGTATGCATACTGGGTATCGGTATCGATGTTCATCTTAATAATACCGTAGGAAACTGCATCTGCGATTTCCTGCTCGGTGGAGCCTGAACCACCGTGGAATACGAGGTAGAAAGGCTTATCCTTGCCGTACTTCTCGCCAACTTCATCCTGAATCTGCTTGAGCAGTTCGGGGCGTAGGTGAACGTTACCGGGCTTGTAAACGCCGTGAACGTTACCGAAGGTAAGAGCTGCCATGTAGGTGCCCTTTTCGCCCAGACCAATAGCTTCTACAGTCTTAATAGCATCTGCAGTAGTGGTGTAGAGCGAGTCGTCGATAGCGCCTTCAACGCCGTCTTCTTCGCCGCCCACTGCACCAATCTCAACTTCGAGAATCTGGTGGTTCTTAGAGGTACGAGCAATAAGCTGCTGTGCGATCTCGAGGTTTTCATCGAGCGCAATAGCTGAGCCATCCCACATGTGGGAGTTGAAGATGGGATCTTCACCGCGAGCAACAGCCTTCTCGGACTCCTCAATCAGGGGCAGAACAAAGCCGTCTAGCTTGTCTTTAGGGCAGTGGTCGGTGTGTAACGCAATGTTGACGTCGTACTGCTTAGCAACTTCGCGTGCGTAAGCTGCGAATGCGAGAGAGCCAGCAACCATGTCCTTCTTAGAAGCACCAGACCAGTAAGCTGCGCCACCGGTAGATGCCTGCACGATGCCGTCTGAACCAGCTTCAGCGAAGCCCTGAAGTGCTGCGTTGAGGGTCTGGGAAGAGGTTACGTTGATGGCAGGGTATGCGAAGCCTTTTGACTTAGCATTTTCAAGCATTTCTGCATATTTTTCCGGGGTTGCAATAGGCATGCTGACTCCTTCGGGTCAAATGTTAACCACCGTTTTGATGGTTTCTTCAATAAAGCACATCGCACCGAGCTAGCGGTGAAGCCCTCCCAGCACGAGGTGCTCATCTGCTCTAATTCTACCAAGGAGAGGGGCAAACTAAAGAGTTATCGACATACTATTTCACACATAAACCCACCTAATACCAGATTATTTGTGTGGGATTGGGGCATTTGAACCAAGAATTCCCCGGTAAAATCCACTCACAAGTTGGGGATTATGGGTTTATGCAAACAAGAACTTTAGCCCTGCTGATTTTCAGCGACCTCACGACGTCGGTCGAGGAAAGTAACCGACAGACCAGCCGCTAGTAACACCAGAATTCCGCCGAACGCGGCGGCAAAGCCTATATTCCAGTGGTATCCCGCCGCCACCATTCCGTACATAATGCTGGGAATGAGAGCGGTACCGATTGCCGTACCCATACGCTGACCCAGCGAAAGAATACCGCCGGCAACACCACTGATATTGGTAGGTACCGATTTGAGAGTCAACGTTTGGTTGGGAGAAATCACCAGACCACCACCAGCGCCAAGCAAGAGCAACGGGATCGCAAGCGCCCACACGGGAACTGCCCCAGATTCAACCGGGCCAATCATTGCCATAGCCCCGGCAATGGAGAGCATCGAGCAGATAAATCCAGCCATCACCATACGGCGTCCGGCACCGAGCACACGCTTACCTGCCCACGGTGCGGCAAAAGCCGAGAGGATGGATGAGGGAATACCGATGGACGCCGCCACCAGCGCGCTCTGATGCATATGCGACTGCAGGTAGACAGGAACAATCAGCCATACGCTCGTGTTACCCAAGAAATAAAGAGTCACAATCAAAATGCCGTTGCGGAAGGCGGGTTCTTTGATAAGGTCCATGTCCACCATCGGAGGGCGCCCGGCCTTCTTATAGCGACTTTCCCACACCACGAAGAAGACCAGAAGAAGAATACCTGCGGGAAGCAAAGCCCAAATCAGCAGGTTTTGGCTACGCTGTACGAAGGGGAACAGAACCGCTAAAGTTGCCACCGCGAGGGTAATCATGCCTACAGGGTCAAGATCCATATGTCGTCGGCGGGGATTGCTACTCAAATCAGCTGCATGACGATCGTTAGGGAGCCATTTCATCGCCAAATAGATACCCAACAAACCGATAGGCACGTTCACCAAGAACATCATGCGCCAGCCCAAAGATTCGCCAAAGAGCTGAATGAGGAAACCGCCCATCACAGGCCCCACTATTACCGCAAGAGCTACTACCGTTCCAAACATCCCGTAGGCACGTGCCCTCGCTTGCCCGGAGAAATTACTCTGAATAATGCCAGTGGTTTGAGGATTGAGAAAGCCTGAGCCAAGCCCCTGGAGCACGCGCGCAGCAATCAATACTTCTACGTTGGGGGCCAAACCGCTTATCAACGAACCCACGGTAAACGTCGTGATGCCAAGAATAAACATGCGACGCCGTCCAGTGGCATCGCCAAATCTACCCGCAGCAACCAGCGGAACACCAAAGGCGAGCGCGTACCCGGAGACCACCCACTGGGTTTGGCTCGAAGAAGCTCCCAATGAATTACCTATAGGAGTGAGAGCCACATTCACCACAGATACAGCCAAAAGCGCCATAAAGAGTGGGATAAGAAGAGCTGATAAGAGCTTCTTAGAGGAAATAGCGGGTTGAGGTAAGGCCATTCATTCTCCAGCGAATTATGGTGGTTAATCTATCTCAGCTTATAACGCATTTATAGGTACAAGTATTCTCGATGTCCATAGCTTGATTCAGCTTTGCATAATAAGCTTTCTATAACGTTCTTCATGTAGAAAGGTCACCAATGAACACCATCATTATTGGTGCAGGAATTTCCGGTTTAGTCGCGGCACAAGAGCTCAAACGCCAAGGTACTGACTTTGTAATTATTGAAAAAAGCAATAGGGCCGGTGGGCGTATCGCATCTGAGAAAATTGAGGGGTTCACCTGCGATGTAGGTTTTCAGCTTCTCAATCCTGCCTACCCAGCGGCACGTTCACAACTAAATCTTAAATCCCTGGGTCTACAAGCTTTTGATCGCGGGGCTACAGTGTGGCATCAGGGCAAACAGATTACTCTCGCAGACCCCACTCGCGCCCCACACAATGCTGGTGGATTACTGCACACGCTCAAAGGTCAAGACGCGCGGGCAGCTCTCGAATTTTTGAGAGTTCCCTCCGAAATCACCCTTGCAGATGCGTTAGACAAATCGCAGTTCAGCCCATTGATGAATCGCACGATTCGTACTTTTCTTGCTGCCGTGGTAGCGGACGAGAAGCTGTCTTGTTCTGTGAAATTCGCCAGGGATCTCATGAAGTACTTCGTGCTGGGTTCGCCTTCCCTGCCCGCTCAGGGTATGGAAGCTATAGTAAAGCAACTTCTGGAGGGCGTGAAAGAATCAATTCGGTTTAACACCGCAGTCGAAAAAATTAATGAAGCTCCTGCCGGTGTAGAAGTAGTTTGCTCTGACGGATCTACGCTCACCGCTAACCGCGTGATTGTTGCGGCTGACCCTCTGGCATCGTCTTACTTAACTGGCATCAATAAACCCGCCACGGGAGCTCTTACTACCTGGTGGTTTGCGACCTCGACTAGACCAACCGAATCCCGTTACCTTCACCTTGATCTCTCGGGACAGCCTCTGTTCAATCACACGGCCGTAGTATCTAACATTGCTCCCTCTTACGCGCCCTTGGGCAAGCACCTGGTGGAGGTAAGCGCTACCGGTTTACGTAACGATGACCCCCAACAGATTGCGGCACGTTCTGCCCAGATTCTAGGAGCCGATAACGCTGATGATTGGAAGCTGCTGACGACCCATCATATAGAACATGCTCTTCCCATCATCGGCGCAGACTCTAACCCTGTTCCAAAAAATAACAAGATGACCCTCGCTGGCGACATACGCCATGCTTCTATCCAAGGAGCATTAGCAAGCGGGCGGAAGGCGGCTAATTAACTCGCTGACCGAACTCGAACTTGCGAATCCACGCGTGCATGGCGATGGCGGCGGCTGAGGCGGCGTTCATTGAGCGGGTAGAACCGTACTGTTCAATGCTGAGGGTATCTTGGGCGACTTCATACACTTCGTCGGAAAGCCCCGGACCTTCTTGCCCGAAGACAAAGACGCAGTTCTCTGGCAGGTCATAGGTTTCCAGTTGCTTGGAATCGGGGAAATTATCGATGCCAATAATCGTGAGCCCCTCCCCCTGCGCCCACTGCACGAACTCCTCCACGGTGGGATGGTGGCGAACGTGCTGGTAGCGGTCGGTGACCATAGCGCCGCGTCGATTCCAGCGTTTTTTGCCGATAATGTGCACTTCTTTGGCGAGGAAAGCGTTGGCAGTTCGCACTACGGTGCCGATGTTGAGGTCATGCTGCCAGTTCTCAATCGCTACGTGAAATTTGTGGCGCTTGGAATCAAGGTCGGCGATAATCGCATCCATCTTCCAGTAGCGGTACTGGTCGACGACGTTGCGGCGGTCGCCTTTCTCTAACAGCTCGGGATCCCAGTGGTCGCCTTCGGGTAGCTCACCCTTCCACGGCCCCACACCCACGTTGTGTTCAGACTGTTCAAACTGGGTGGCGGCGGCGCCGTCGGTTTCTGGAGTAGGTGTCTCTGTGAGGGGAACCTGTGGAGAGTTCGAGGTTTCGGGGTTCTCTGAGGGGTTTTCGGGGTCAATCATGAAAAAGCTTTCTGCTGCGTTAACGCACATGAGAGGGCAGTTTTCCGCCCTCTCATGTGAAGTAAAAATCTTAGTCTTCGAGTTCCAAATCAGTCTTTGAGTATGCGTAAAGGCAGGGTACGCCCGCTACTTCTTCAATGTGCTCTTTGGCGCCGGTTGCGCGGTCAACAATCACTGCAACAGCTACCACGTTCGCGCCAGCTTTTTTGAGCGCCTCTACTGCGGTAAGAGCTGATCCGCCGGTGGTGGAGGTGTCTTCAACAGCCACGACGTTGCGCCCTTCAACACTGGGGCCCTCAACCTGGCGTCCCATGCCATAAGACTTCTGAGCTTTACGCACCACGAAAGTATCGATAGCGCGGTCCTGGTCACCTGCCGAACGCATGATGGCGTTGCCTACGGGGTCTGCACCCATGGTGAGACCGCCTGCGGCGTCGAATTCGATGCCGGCGTTATCCAGGAGGTCAAGCATAACCTGTCCGACAAGGCGTGATGCCTCATGATGCAGGGTGATGCGGCGAAGGTCGACGTAGTAGTCGGCTTCTTTACCGGAAGAAAGGGTTACTTTGCCGCGGACGACGGCAAGTTTCATGATGAGTTGGCGCAGGCGTTCGCGTGCTTCGTCAATGGGCAGGGTTTCAGAAAGCTTAGTCATGGTTTAAGTGTAGCGAACGGGGTGGCTTAGCGGGCCCGGGTCATTAAATCAGTAAAAGTGTAGGTATTTGGGTGCATTTTTACGGATTTGGTGACCCGCGAGGTTCGGTAGTCTAGAACCATGAGCATTTTTTCCAAAGATCCCAGCGAATCCACCGGCCAGAAACTCACCCGCCTCGGCATGGGTGCGGGGCTCACGATTATGGGCGCCCTTCACTTCAAGCAGGACGCCGTCGAAAACTTCGCTTCCATCGTCCCCCCATGGGTTCCCGGCAAAGCAGAAGACATCGTCTACCTCTCGGGCGTCGCAGAGCTAGCTCTGGGGCTCGGAATGCTGACTGCCCCGCGCGCACGTCGAGCAACTGGGCTAGGCGCCGCAGCCCTCTTCACTGCAGTCTTTCCCGCTAACGTCTACCAGTACACCGCTAAAATCGACATACCCGGAGTATTCGACACCGACGCCAAGCGCCTGCGCCGTCTACCCATGCAGCTACCCATGATTGCGGGCGCCCTCTACATCACTAAGAAGTAGGGACGCCGGGGAGAGCCGCCCGCAATTTAGCGAGCATTTCTTCGTACTCGGCGTCGGGATCAGAATCGGCAACAATTGCGCCACCGGCGCTCAGCGATACCTCGCCGCTGGGTAAAACCACCAGCGTGCGAATGACAATCGAAAGATTCGCCGCACCCGACGCCGAAAAGAATCCCAGCGACCCCGAATAGATTCCGCGGGCACGTTGCTCTAATCGGTCAATAATTTCCATGGTGGAGGGCTTAGGCGCGCCGGTCATGGAGCCACCGGGAAAACAAGCGGCGGCAGCGTCAACCGCGGAAACTTCGGGGCGCAGTAACGAGGAAATCGTAGAAACAAGCTGATGCACCGTCGAGTAAGATTCCACGCCCATCAGCACCGGTACTTTAACCGTGCCGGGTTCACTAACCATCGATAAATCGTTGCGGAGTAAATCCACGATCATGAGGTTCTCCGCGCGTGTCTTAGGATCTTCCCGTAACCAGGTGGCGGCGCGGAGGTCCTCCAGCGGGTCGGCAGCACGTTCAACCGTTCCCTTAATGGGCTTTGTCTCGGCGCGACCTGCAGCAGATACCGTGAGATACCTCTCGGGAGAGGAACTCAGAACCCAGTGGTCCTCGCACTTCAAAAATGCAGCATAGGGCGCCGAATTATGCTGACGTTGCGCGCAGTACAGATCGAATATGCCGCGCGGGCTATTTATTTCACGGGGTAATGACGTGCGGGTCTCTGCGGTCATGCAGACCTCGTAGGTGTTACCCTCATAAATCTCGTGCAGAGAGTCTTCAATAGCGGTTAAATATTCGGCGCGGTCGGGGTCAGCAAAGTGAAGCCCCGCCTGCGGCTGAGTATCGCCCCAAGACGTCTCATTTTCAGATGAACTTTGCTCCGCGATTTCCGCTAGAGCTTGCGCCGTCGTCTCAATCCACTCGCTATCTCCCACCAGATAGGCGCGCTGCACAATGTGATCGAGCATGAGATAGCGGACAGCGGGCATCCAGAGGGCATCGGGAGTTTCCGCGCTATAGGATGTGGAAAATCCCAGCGCACGGCGCGACTCGTAACCGAAATACCCTACGTATCCGCCTAACAGTTCACTTACCAAGTGGTTGCGTACTTCCACAGATACATCTTCAAAATCCACCTGCGGTGCAGATGCCAAAGCTTCAGAAAGTAACTCCCACGGATTCTGCTCACCCGCCTCTTCCACCCTCAATACCTGGGCGGGATTAGGCACTACGCCCACATAAGAAAAGCGAGACATAGGTGATTCAGGGCGAGCAGAATCCAGCCAAAAGGCATAGCTAGAATCGCCAGCAATAAGAGGAAAAGCTAGCTGGGGATTCACCATGAAATCGAGGGCACGCAGTCTAAGAGAACGAGTCACCTCAACAGTCTAGGTGAAAAACGGCAGCTACATTACGCGCGCGTCTTCACCGTTTTCAGAGACCATAGGCTTCTCGGCGTCCTGCCATGCACCCATGCCGCCTATAACGTTCAGCACGTCAAAACCGGCATCCTGAAGGTAGGCGGTTGCCTTCAATGAGCGCCCACCAGAGCGGCAGATGATATACACATCTTCATCCAGGGGCACCTCACCGTAACGGGCGGGAACATCGCCGAGGGGAATGTGCTGGGCGCCTTCAATATGGCCTGCTTCCCATTCCATGTCCTCGCGCACGTCCAAAATCTTGGCATCTGCAGGGATTTCGTCCACAGTTACCTGGCGCAAATCGTCGTTCATGTTTTCTCCTTAGGTTGATGGTCTATCAAATCTAACTTTTCCACGGACGACGACGCTGAGCAACACGGACAACAAAAAATCCGCCCCGGTGAAACCGAAGCGGATTTTCTCAAGCTAAAAACTATTACTGGTTCTGGAACTGGCGCATCTGTTCCTGGAAGTCAGGGTTATTAGCCAGCATAATGAAGCCAATAATACCGAGTACGATCCAAATCAGCGCAATAACAATTGCAATGATGCTCATAATTTTGCCGCCCTTAGCAGGGATACCGAAACGTTGAGCTTTCTTTGCTTTGGACATTCCTACGATACCCAGCACGATTGCAATAATCTGAGTGACGGGGAAGAAAATAGGAATGATGGAAAGAATAAGAGCAATAATGCCCACGACCTTGGAAGTCTGTGCTGCACTTACGCCAGCTTCGTTAGCCGCATTAACCTGACCATACTGATGCTCGTTCACGTAATGGTTGTTGTTCTCCGTGTACTGCGGTGCGACGGGCGCGCCATTTGCCTGAGCGCCGTTGTGGTGCTCACCGTACTGCTGAGTGTTGTTGGGGGTTCCAGCAACGGAATCGTGAACAGAATCGGAATTCACAGCTCGGCTGCTACCCGCATTATTCGGATTTGAAGGAATATTATTTTCATTCGAGTTATGAGGTGTAGTAGTCATAACTTCAGTCAACCATAATCCGCATCCGGAGTGTGGGAAAAATATTAAGGTGGCGTATTATTTTTTGAGGTATTCATCTCTCTCACCTTTTGCACCTGTCAAAGGACATCAAAATAGCCCCTTTCACTATCCCCCAAGTGTTACTCTCCCCCGGATTCTCATTTACCCAGAACGTAAATTTATGCATCTCATCGCATAGAAAAGATGATTCCGAAAGCAATTAAGGTTTAGAATTGCACGGAAAAACCATTGCACCGGAGCTCGCTTTATCCCCTGCGCGTTCCCTGTTCTAAGTTGAAAAAATGACGACATCTCCGCACGATACCGGCTCCCAAGCCGCAGTTCGCACCACCAGCGAGCTAAACCCCAGCGGTAAAACCTTCTTTGGTCACCCGCGCATGTTAGCAAACCTGTTTTCCGTAGAAATGTGGGAGCGATTCTCCTACTACGGCATGCAGGGCATCATGATCTTCTACCTCTACTATGCAGTAACTGAGGGTGGATCTGGACTGGTCAACGAGACCACCGCAGCAGGCATCATGGGTGCCTACGGTGGCACCGTTTACCTGCTTGCTATCTTGGGCGGCTTCATTGGCGACCGCGTTCTTGGCCCCGAACGCACCTTATTCTATTCCTGCATTTTGATTATGGCGGGCCATATCTCGCTTGCTTTGCTGCCCGGTGCCGCCGGCGTCATCGCAGGTCTACTTCTCGTAGCTATCGGATCCGGTGGTCTAAAGACGAATGCCTCGGCACTCTTGGGCACCCTCTACGCCAAAGATGATCCCCGCCGCGACGGTGGCTTCACCATCTTCTACATGGGTGTAAACATCGGCTCCCTCCTAGGCCCCTTGCTCACTACTTTTGGGTGGGGTCTCTGGGGCTTCCACGCCGGCTTCTTACTAGCAGCGATCGGTATGGCAATTGGCCTGACCCAGTACGCGCTGACCCGCAAGAACCTTCCTGAATCAGCGCATGAGCTCTCCGCACCACTTACTTCTTCAGAAAAGAAGAAGTACTCACTACTGGGCGTAGCTATTCTTGTCGTTATTCTTCTTCTGGTGTTCACCGGCATCATTACCCCCAGTAACCTCGCCAGCTGGGTTATGGGGTTCATCGCTATTGGTGCGGTTTCGCTGTTCACCGTTATTTTTAAGGGACAAGCAAATCACCTCGGTGGAGCACTCCCGCGTGGTTTCATTCATCCCCATGTGGATTGGTAACGCCGTCTTCTGGGCTCTATACCAGCAGCAGTTCACTGTAATGGCACTGTATTCAGATACCCGCTTGAACTGGAACATCCTGGGCATGGAGCTCAAGCCCAGCTTAGTGAACTCCATTAACCCCATTTTCATCATCATCTTCGCGCCCCTCTTCACCATCATGTGGGACCGCCTCGGCAAGCGCCAGCCCACCACTGTGGTCAAGTTTGCCTTGGGCATCATCGGCGTAGGTATCGCGTTCCTCATCTTCCTTACTCAGGCAGGAAACATGAGCGTGAACGTTGGCTGGATCGTTTTGATTTTGTTCGTATGCACCATCGCTGAGCTTGCAATCTCTCCAGTGGGCACGTCGCTCTCCACTAAGTTGGCTCCCGCACGTCACAGAGTGAACATGGTGGCGCTGTACTTCACCTCAGTTGCTTTAGGTACCGTGCTCGCTGGCTGGTTGGCTAAGTTCTACTCGGTAGAAACCGAAGTTCCTTACTTCACCACGCTGGGTATCGGCACCATTGTGGTCGGTCTTTTGCTTTGGGGTATGAACAAGTGGATTACTCAGAAGATGGCTGGCGTTCGCTAAACATCTTTGCGGTTTTTGCCCCATCTAAGCAAGGGGGTTCCTCGATGTTTCGAGGGACCCCCTTGCTTTTAAGTTACTGAGAGAGCCTCTTCAACACCTGTTTTTTAAGAAGATACCGCGGTAGGTTTAAGAAAGTAACATGAAGCAGACTTAGATTCTATCCGAGATAAAAGGAGAATAACTTCATGGGCACCTACGCACTAACTAACGCAAACACCGGTGAAGTCGAGCAGAAATTCGACTCCATCAACCCCTCCGAAATCCCCGGAATTATTGACACCGCGGATAAGGCATACCAAGAATGGCACAAGAAACCTGCAACCGAGCGCGCCGCAGTTCTCACCAAAGCCGCCGGAATCTTCCGCGATCGTAGCGCAGAACTTGCTGAAATTATCGGCAAAGAAATGGGTAAGCCAGTCAACGATGCCAAGGATGAAATTGAGCTCGTTGCTAACATCTTTGAGTGGTATGCAGACCATGCTGAAGAACTTCTCGAAGACGAAAAGCTTGATGCCAAGGGTGCTCCCACCAACCTGGTTCGCCACGAGTCGATGGGCGTGCTCATCGGCGTCATGCCCTGGAACTTCCCCTACTACCAGCTTGCCCGCTTCTCCGCACCAAACCTTCTGCTGGGTAACACTATTTTGATGAAGCAGGCATCTATCTGCCCCGTTTCTTCCGCAAAATTCGAAGAAGTTCTCTCCGAAGCAGGTTTGACTGACGGCGCTTACCAGAACCTCTACCTCAACGCTGAAGACGTAGAGACCGTGCTAGAAGACTTCCGCGTCAAGGGAGCATCTGTTACCGGTTCTGAGCGTGCAGGTACTGCTGTGGCAATGGCAGCTGCTAAGAACGTCAAGAAGTCTGTGATGGAGCTGGGCGGCAACGACCCCGCTATCGTTTTGGATTCAGTCAAGGACGTCGCCAAGGTAGCGCAGAAACTCACCTTCCTGCGTTTTGCGAATGCTGGTCAGGTCTGCACCTCACCCAAGCGCGTTATCGTGTTGGAGAGCATCTATGATGAGTTCGTTCAAGCTGCGGTTGAAACCGCTCAGAGCGTGAAAGTAGGCGACGCTTCGGATGAGTCCACCCAGATGGGTCCCCTCTCCTCGGAGGGCGCTCGTGATGAAGCTGTAGAGCGCATTGCCCAGGCAGTGAAAGACGGCGCAACCCTGCACTTCGGTGGCGAAAAGCTTGACCGCCCCGGCTGGTTCATGAGCCCGGCGGTACTGACAGGTGTTGATTTCGACGCGGACCTCTCCTGCAACGAGCTCTTTGGACCCGCCCTGGTTATTTACAAGGTTAAGAACGAAGAAGAAGCTATCGAGTTCGCCAATAACTCCGAGTACGGCCTGCAGGCATCGGTCTGGACCGACGATGTCGAACACGGCTTTGAGGTTGCGGATCAATTAGTAACGGGTATGGCCTTGGTCAACGAGCACGTAACCACCCAGGCAGATCTACCTTTCGGTGGCGTAAATAAGTCCGGTTACGGGCGCGAACTCACCCAGTGGGGCTTCTACGAGTTCTCCAACGAGAAGCTCATTCGCGGTGGAGCTATCGACCGCTAATCGGTTGTGGGAGCTGGACTTAACCCAGTTTGTATCAGAAATGTGAAAGCGGACCGCATAGAATGCGGTCCGCTTTCATGTTTCTGGCCCAAAGTCCCCGCGAGGCTCCCCGCCTCGAGTTCGTATGAGACTTTCCGCGCTGTACCATGACTTTCCTGGTACAGCCCCAAAAGTCTGTTACAAACTGGGGAAACGGAAAAGAACTAACTCGTCAAGCCCATGTTAACTTTCTTTGCACCAAGTTACTTCTTATAAAGAACCTCTAGCATCTGCCCTTGCAGGTGGCGTACATTCTCCAGTGAAACACGTTGATTATTACAGAACTCGACGTCCGAGAAAGGAAACAACCATGACTCTTTACCTCGTAGAACTCACCCCGCAAGACGCCTCCAAAGAGAACGCGACCGCGCTCATTGAAGATGCCGGTCAGGCGCTGCAGCAGACCGAAGCTGAGCTCATTGAAACCCAGGTAACCTCTGACTTCAAGACCATCTACGTCATCGTAGAATCAAACAACCCCGGCGTATTTGCCGATGCTTTCAAGACTGCTTTCGATGGCAAGGCCTCCTTGGCAGGGCCGGACGAAGTTCGCCTCGTCGGCGCAGATTTGGACGATATCAAGAAGCTCAAGTCCAACGCCGAATACCTGATTGAGTGGGACATTCCCGCGGAAATTACCATGGATCAGTACCTCGCTCGTAAGAAGGCAAACTCCCCTAACTACGCAAAAGTTCCCGAGGTTTCTTTCTTGCGCACCTACGTCCGCGAAGATACCGCAAAGTGCCTCTGCTTCTATGACGCCCCTGATGAAGATGCTCTGCGCCGCGCACGCGAAGCAGTCAACACCCCTATTGACCGCATCTTCAAGCTGAACGAAGCATAAGGGTTTCTTTTAGCAACGCCGCCGCCACTTGTGATAAGTCTGCGCGGCGGCGTTTTTACACCCTTTTTTCGCATTTATACCCCGCTTTTCAAGAAGTTTTGCCGCTAGAAAGAGCACGCCATGTCTGATTTCACTCTTGAACCTCTCTTTGATTACCCCCCAGCGCCAGCAGGTACTCGATCTGGCGCGAGAGCACGCCGAAGACGTCGATCACGATAAGTATTCACCTTTTGATACGTTGCGGACACTCGGTTCCCAGGGATTGTTGACCCTGGGCAGGGATGGCTCACTACTGCCCCAGGTCGCAGTGGGATTTGATCTTGCCACAGAATGCGCATCTACAGCTTTCTCGCTCTGGGCGCACCGCTCAACCATCGCGTTCTTTGATGCACTTGATTTGCCGCTACCGGACGGTCTAGCAACCGGAGAAACCACCGGCACTACCGCCATGGCGGCGGCGTTCAAGGACTCCTCGGGAGTCGGTGAAATTCAGGTACACGCCACCCACGTAGAGGGCGGCTTGCAACTCAACGGAGTTATCTCTTGGGCATCCAACCTCTACCCCGGCGGCGTGGTGGTTCTCCCGGTCATAGTGGACGACACCGCAGCAGGCGAACCCACCAAATACATTGTGCAGACCCGTGTAGACGCCGACGGCTTCAACGTGAAATACCAAAAAGGTCTTCTAGCTCTGGATGCCACCGAATCCGGTTTTATCAAGATCGAAAACCTCTTCGTGCCTGAAGCCGACATCATGACCCGCGACGTCCCCGGTTTTCTCCAGAAGATTCTCGCCCCTTTCCTGTTGGTGCAATCCTCTTTCTGCCTCGGGCTCGGCGCTGCCGCACTGAACTCTGCAGCTGATCACCTCGACGTCGCCCAGGGTATATTCCGTGATGAATTCGCCACCATCCGCGCCGAATACGAACGTCTACGCACCGAGATCACCGAGCTCGCTGAACATCCCCAGCAGGTTGAACGACGCCGCGTGTTGCAGCTTCGACTTGACGCCGCGCATCTTGCCACCGCCGCCACCCGTATCGAACTGGCGACCGTCGGCGGCAAAGCCTACAAAACCAACAGTCCCTCAGCACGCAGACTGCGCGAATCACAGTTCTTGCCGGTGCAGTCGCCTACTGAGGGCCATCTCCGATATGAACTCAGCCATGCCCAGTAACAGCCACAGCCGCAACTCATGAACACTCCCGCACTCACCATCGCTAACGCCTTCAAAACGTACCCCGGTGCCAGTGAGCCAACTCTCCACGACGTCTCGCTAGACCTCAATCCCGGTGAAGCATTCGTCATCCTCGGACACACAGGGTCTGGAAAATCCACCCTTTTACGTGCTGTCGCAGGACTTGAAGAACTAGATTCAGGAAGCGTGCACGTAGCGCCTGGAACTCGCCATGCGGTCGTCTTTCAACAGGCTGCGCTGTTCCCCTGGCTCACCGTACGAGAGAATATCGCGCTCGGTGCTCAGTACAAGAAGAACGCGGGACGAGTCGATGCTCCCACCGTTAATCGGCTGATCGAACGGTTGGGTCTGCAGGGGTTAGAAGATCGCAAGGTCAATGAAATTTCAGGGGGTCAGGCACAACGGGTTTCGATTGGTCGGGCTCTGGCGATTCAACCGTCGCTCTTGCTCTTAGATGAGCCTTTCTCCGCTCTCGACCCCGCTACCCGTAGCGAACTACAGGGGTGGTTACGCAGTCTAATTGAAGAACTCGACCTCACCGTACTGATGGTTTCCCACGATATTTCCGAAGCGCTCACGGTAGGCGATCGAATCGGTTTCTTCCGCGCCCAGCAAGGCTTTACGCAATTTTGGTCCCCCGCTCATGAGCAGGTTACCCACGAGGAAATCCTCGAATACTACCGGAATGATGGGGATAGCGACCGCGCTACGTTTAGTGGTTCACTACGCGATGAGTCAGCGAAAGATCTGTCCGATAAACCTGCCCACTCCCCAACTTTTTAGGAACAGACGTGTCCCACCAGAAGAGTAGACGTATCTCTCGACGCACAGCGCTGTGGGCTACCGGCGGCACCGTGGCAGCCGGAGGCTCCCTGGCGAGCGCGGCAGCATTAGGACGAGCGTCGGGTAAGGAAGCAGCGGGTGTCGAAGTGGGTGGAGCGCTCAAAATCGGTTACCTTCCCATTACCGATTCCGCTCCTCTCCTGCTGGCTCACAAGCAAGGTCTCTACACCCAACACGGAATCTCTGTGGCGAAACCGGTCATGTTCCGTTCCTGGTCGTCGCTGACCGAAGCGTTTATTTCGGGTACGGTGGACGTCATTCATCTGCTCATGCCCATGGCGGTTTACCTGAAGTACGATGTGGGTGCTGACGCTCAAATCGTCGCATGGAATCACGTCAACGGGTCCGCTTTCACGGTTGCGCCCTCGATCGTGGAGACCGCTCAACTGGCGGGTAAAACCGTAGCTATTCCCGGCTGGTTTTCGATTCATAATATTTTGGTGCAGAAGATTCTGCGCGAGGCTGGGCTCACCCCGGTGATCCGTAAAACTGCCGACGCCGATCGGGGCGAGGTGGCCCTCGTCGTCATGGCTCCCTCTGACATGATTCCCGCCCTTGCCAACGGCACTATCGCCGGATTCACCGTAGCTGACCCGTTCAACGCAGCGGCAGTGGCATCGAAGGTAGGTAGGATTCACCGCTTCATGGGCGACGTCTGGCGCGACCACGCCTGCTGCGTTACCCTCATGCGCGGCTCGCTCATCGAACAACATAGCGAGGTTGCCCAAAACTTTACTAACGCTCTCGTTGAAGCACAGATTTTTGCCCGCGAGCATCGAAAAGAAGCGGCAAAGATTCTCTCAGATAACTTTTTGCCGCAAAAACCTAAGGCTATCGAACGTGCCATGACCGATCATCTTTCAGAGCACCGCGACGCCGTCAAGAATCCGTCCTGGGGCGGGCAGCTCTTGCAGTTCCAGCCTTACCCGTACGCAAGTTTCACCGAAGAGTTGGTGGTTCATATGCGCGAGACGCTCATGGATGCTCCTACTGACTTCTTGAACAAACTCGACCCTGTCAGCGTGCACCGGGATCTAGTGAATGAAGAATTAGTGACCCAGGCGATTGCATCGGTGGGCGGATTCGGAGTTTTTGGACAATCAGGAACTACCCGGCAAGAACAGATCGACGGCGAAACAACTTCAGGAGTTACCCCATGAGCCTACTCACCTCTGAGCAGCCAGAAGAAGCGGTTTCAGCTACCCCGCATCAGGTAAAAGATCGGCGAACCTCTACCGTTCCAGGGTGGATGTGGGGCGCCGCAGGAATTATTTTTGCGGTAGCTCTTTGGTGGGTTTTTACCCATTCAGCTCGGGGAAACACCATGCTCACCGCTTTCGCTCCAGAAAATATTCCCTCAGCTTTTGCGGCGTTGATAGGGCGCGGGGTGCTGCTCTCTGATATTGGGGTAAGCCTCTGGCGACTACTTGCCGGGCTTGCAATCGCCGTACTAGTCGGCATTCCGCTGGGGTTACTCATCGGTTTTTCTCAAGCCGCTAACCAGTTTTCAGCCCCGCTGGTCCAGTTTCTGCGCATGGTGTCACCCCTCTCCTGGGCGCCCATTGCAGTGGCACTCTTTGGCGTAGGTTCATCACCGGTTATTTTTCTCGTGGCAATGGCTGCAATCTGGCCTATCACGCTGAACACGGTTTCTGGCGTGCGTGCACTCGACCAGCAACATCTCCAAGTAGCCCAAACTCTCGGGGCAACCCCGTCAGAGGTGCTCCGCACCGTCGTCGTTCCCAGTATTAAGCCTTACGTGCTCGCGGGGATTCGGTTGGCGTTGGGAATTGCCTGGGTCATTATTGTTCCCGCAGAGATGCTCGGTGTTTCTTCAGGGCTAGGCTATGAAATTCTCAACGCACGCGACCGCTTAGCCTATGACGAGATGCTCGCCGTCATCCTGGTAATCGGTGCGCTCGGTATGGTGCTAGATTGGGCCGCGCAAAAAGTGCTGCGGTAGTAAAGAGATTTGATACAAAGTCTGTGAGCAGTAAGGAAATCTATGAATCGTTTAGCGCTAATCACCGGAGTCGGACGCCGCAATTCCATTGCCTACGCCGTCGCCCAGCAACTCGCATCCGAAGGCTGGGACCTATTGCTGAACTACTGGCACCCCTACGACGACCGGCTGGAGTTACCCCGCAGCAACGCTGACCTCGACGAACTTGTCACATTTGCTCGCCAACAAAGTGTAAACGTTGAGCTGCTCCCAGTCAACCTCGAAGACCCTTCCACACCGCAGAAGCTTATTGACCACGCAGAAAAACTCCACCGTGAGCAAGGATTTGGAGAACTCACTGGGCTTGTTCTTTCCCACTGCGAGAGTGTAGACAGCGACGTCCTCAACACCACAGTGGAGAGCTGGGACCGACATTATGCGGTAAATGTGCGTGCTAATTGGCTTCTTATCAAAGCTTTCGCAGAGTCAGCAGATACAAACCCGCAGAATCTCAAACGCGTAGTGGCTCTAACCAGCGATCACACCGCACATAACCTGCCCTACGGCTCGTCTAAGGGAGCTCTCGATCGCCTAGTGATTGCCAGCGGGATCGAGCTGGGCGCACGAGGTTTCCGCTGCAACCTCATCAATCCTGGCCCCATCAATACAGGGTGGATGGATGAAGCAACAGAACAATATCTCGCCGCCCAGACCCCCGCAGGGCATCTGGGTAAACCCCAAGACACCGCAGATTTAGTCCGTTTCTTGTTCTCCGACGCCGGCAGCTGGATCAACGGCCAACTCCTCCACTCCAACGGCGGTTTCGGGGCAAAATAACGGGGTGCGACGTCCCCACCCCGAGTTTGTATCAAACTCGGGAGGTACTACGAAGTCCGCATAGAATCGACGTCGCTCTCCGGCTGCGAATCCTCACCCTGGGGGTCTGTCGCGTTCTCTTCGGCTTCTGCCTCTTCGATGACGGTACGCAGATCATCCTGCTTCAAGTCCCCTGCGGGGAAGTGCTTGTTACGGTAACCGGAGCGGCCCACCATATGCGCAGAAATAGGAATAGTCAGCAGCTGCAGCAGGAGCGAGACCACCAACACCGGCAGATACGCCCAACTGCGAGTATCAATCAGCACAGCCAGCAAGAGAAGCATCAGACCAAAAACCTGAGGCTTGGTGCCGGCGTGGAGGCGGGAAAGAATATCGGGAAACCGAATCAGACCGATGGCGGCGCCCAAGGACATCAGGCACCCGAGAACCAAGCAAACTGCCTCTAGAACATTGAGAAAAGCATCCATCATTTACCTTCCTTAATCTTCTTGCGTTTGCGAGCTTTCGCCACACGTTTAGCTTCAGCCAAGCGCTGGGCAGCCTGCGGGTCATTGCGGTTAACTTCCTGAATACGGGAAGGTTCCAGGCGTTTCTCGCGGGAGGGCGCATTGTTAGCGTAGAGGGCAACGGTCACTGAGCCAATAAAACCCACCATCGAAATCAGCAGAATCAGCGTGATGAGTTCGTAGGAATCCTTAGCCACCATATTCACGCACAGAACCGCCACGATAATCGAGACGAGAACGTCGCTGGCAAGCACCCGGTCTAGAAGCGTGGGACCGCGCCAAATGCGGTACACGGTCCCGCAAGCCGCTACGGTCAAAATCAGACCGCAGATCCAAATCACGGTAGTACTCATGCGCGGTGACTTCCTTTCGCCGTCTTGCTACGAGATTCATCCGCTGTAATCATGGCGAATTCTTCTTTGCTCCCTACCGCTTTGAGAATCATCGCTTCAATCCGATGGGCTTCAACACGAAATTCTTCCGCGGCGTCTTGACCCGAAGCATTCAGTACGTGGAAGTAAAGAATCGAGTTGCCGCGGTCAACATCAACGACGAGAGAGCCCGGAATCAGCGACATAGCATGCGAAATCGCGGTAATCCACAGGTCGGATTCGGTGCGAAGTTTCACCGCAACAACTGAGTTACGCAGAGGTGCTTTGTAGGTCAACGCGAACCAGAAAACTTCCATACTGGCTCGGGCAACCTGGTAAGTGAAGTACCCCAAAAACACCAGGGCATACCAGATGTTAAACCTGTTGGAGAGGTACAGCGTGGGTAGGCGGAAAACCAAGAGCACTAGAAGCGCTAGAATCGCGCCGAACGCTACGCTAGGTAGCCCGAAATCTCGCCAGGCGGCACACCATACGAAAGTGAGCCACAGAAAAGAGGGGATTCCGTGGAGGAATCGGGTCAACAGTGAATGATTGGAGTGAGTCATTATTCGGTCACCACTTCGCCGTCGTTACTTGCGTCCTCATTATCTACGGCGTTTTGCTGGTCCAGGAATTCACCGAGGTAGTCCTCACGGGTAGGCGTTTGAGGTCCTAGAACCGATTCGATATAGCGGTCAGGATGCATGAGGTTATCTGATGCATGTTCAGCGAGCTGGAATAGCGGCGCAGCGAAGAAAGTAATTGAAGTACCCACTGCTACTAAGCCCACGGTTGAAGCAACCATCGAAACGGGGATTGGCTTGTGGTCGTGACGATCCAATTGGTTCTTTCCCTTTGCGGTGGCATCGTGCTCAGCTCGCAAAATAACCTTGGTGGGTTTTTCTGCTTTGGTCGCTGAGCGCCAAAATACTTTGTTCCAAACGCGGGTGAGGGCAAGCAGAGTCAGAAGCGAGACCAAGACGCCCACCCCAGACATGGCATAGGCCATCCCGGTATTAGCTTCAACAGATGCCTGGAGCAAGCCGACTTTTCCAATGAATCCTGAGAACGGCGGAATACCGCCCAGGTTAATTGCTGGGATGAAGTAGAGAACCGCTAGCCAGGGGGCTACCTTGAGCATGCCGCCGAGGCGTTCAACGTTCGCTGATCCGCCGCGTCGTTCGATGAGCGCGACCACCAGGAACAGTCCGGTCTGAATCACGATGTGGTGGGCAATGTAGAACACGACGGTAGTCATGCCTAGCTGGTTATTCAACGCGATGCCCCAGATCATATAGCCGATATGGCTAATCAGAATGAAAGAGAGCATACGTTTGATGTCGCCCTGAGCCAATGCGCCCAAAATTCCTACGATAAGGGTCAAGATAGCAACCACGCTGAGCAACCCGTCCAGCGCACCCCCTGGGAAGAGGAGGGTTTCTGTTCGTATAATCGCATACACGCCCACCTTGGTGAGCAAGCCAGCGAAGACCGCAGTAACGGGCGCCGGGGCGGTGGGGTAAGAGTCCGGAAGCCACAGCGAAAGCGGGAAGACAGCCGCCTTGATACCAAACGCAATCAAGAGCATCAGATGGAGTTGAAGCTGAGTACCCAGAGGTAAAGTCTGCAGTTTCAGTGAAAGATCTGCCATATTGACGGTCCCCACCGAGGCATAAATGAATCCGATAGCAGTCAAGAACAGAATCGAGGAAACCACCGATACCACGACGTAAGTGGTACCCGAGCGAATACGCGGTGTGTTTGCATTCATTGTAATGAGCACGTAACTTGCCATCAGCAGAATCTCAAATCCCACGTACAGGTTGAAGAGATCGCCTGCTAAGAAGGCGTTAGAGACGCCCGCTAAAAGAAGCAGGTAGGTCGGGTAAAACACCGAAATTGGCACTTCGTGGTCGTTATCTGCGATGTCCTGACCGGAAGCGAAAATCAACACGGCGAGCGAAATAATTGAGCTCACCACCAGCAACAGCGAGGAAAGCTGGTCCACCACCATAGTGATACCAAAAGGCGCCGGCCAGTTAGCCAGCAACACTGCCTGCGGCTCGCCATCCCACGCTGAGACCACCAAAGTAGCTTCCAAGGACAGAACAGTCACCAGGGCAACGAGCGAAACCAAGCGTTGCAAACGCACGCGGTGCGAGAGCGTAAAGGTAACCGCTGCCGCAAGGAAAAGAATTGCCACGCACAGGGGCGCTAAAGCTACTGTATTCATGCGTGTTCCTTCTGCCCTGCTATATCAGAACTATCTTTAGCGATGCGCGCCGTAGTTTTCTGCGATTCGAGACTGGAAGATTTCCTTTTCTCCTCTTTGATTTTGAATTCCCTTTCGCGGGTTTGCTCATCACCATCAAATTCTGAGCTGTCAGTCGATGCCGGAGTGTCTTCTTCCGGGTCGTACGAAGGTTTCGTTGCCACCTTGCGGTCTTCGGCGTCGTCCTTAATTTCATCGCCATGGGAGAGGACCCAAGCGCGGTAGATGAGGCCAAGCATTAGGGCAGTCACAGCAAAGGAAATCACAATCGAGGTGAGAACCAGTGCTTGCGGTAGGGGGTCTGAGTAGTCTCCGGCTGCTATATCTTTATTGAAGATAGGAGCCAGACCGGCAGGACCACCGGCATGGAAAATGAGCAGGTTGGTGGCGTTAGTCAACAGCAAGAGGCCAAGCATCACGCGGGTCATGGTGCGGTCAAGCACCAAGTACACGCCAACGCCGTACATGACACCCATTACAAGAATGAGGCTAAGATCAATTGCCATTACCGGTTGCCTCCTTCTTCAGTGACTAGAACTTGCGTAGATTGCTGACCGGTAGCTGCCTTTCTATCTGCAACCTGTCGTTTTTTCTCCGCCACCGCATTGTTGCGCCGCCGTGCTTCTTGTTTGCGGTTTTCAGCAATTTTCACATCGATCTTTTCGCCGAAGGAGCGGATGACGTCGAGCGCTAGCCCAATAACCAGCAGGTACACACCGATATCAAAGATAGTTGCCGTAACGAACTTGACGTCGCCAAACACCGGCATAGACCATTGGAGCGTGTAGCTGGTAAATACGGGATCGCCAAAGAGTAGAGGTGTGGCAGCGTAGAGCGCGGCAACGGCAAGACCCGTTCCCAGGAACACGCCGGGAGGAATCGGGGATGCCGCACGAAGCTCACGCCCACCGCCTGCCAAATACCGCACGGCAAAGGCGAGACCGACCAGCAGACCGCCAGCAAAACCGCCACCAGGCAGGTTGTGACCGGCCACCAGCAGGTAGAGCGAGACCATAATCAGCGTATGGAAGAGCAGGCGTGTCATGACTTCTAACAGAATTGAACGACGCTCGGGCGGCAGGGTTCGACCAGCAACGATGAAAGGATCGCGGTGCACGCTAGAGAAACGGCCGGCAACCTTCTGTTCAGCGGTCAAATTCGTGCGTGCAGCGTAGCGCTTCTCAAAGATTTGAAGCACCTGAGTATCCAGGTTCTTAGAGGCGCCGCGGTCACGGCGTCCTTCAATGAAAAGTAGGGATGCCACACCGGTTGCGGCAAGAGCCAGTACTGAAATTTCGCCGAAGGTATCCCAGCCACGAGTGTCCACGAGAATGACGTTGACGATGTTTGTGCCGTCGCCAATTTCGTACGCCATCTTGGGTAGTTCCAGTGAGATGGGCTGCAGACTCCGCGAGGAGAAGGTGAACATGGCAAGCGCCATCATCAAAATGCCGAAGCCAATAGCGATGACGATTCGGATACTCTGGTGGGTTTGTTCGCGCTTGCCCGTCAGCTTCTGCGTACGGATGTTTCGAGGTAGTACTCGTAGTGCCAACACAAAGGCGACGAGCGAGAGGGTTTCTACTAGGAACTGAGTAATAGCGAGGTCGGGGGCGGCACGCACAGCGAAGAGTGCTGCCATGCCGTAGCCGGTTACCGAGACCATCAAGATCGCCAAGAAACGTTTGCGTGCCCAGAGCACTACCAGCGCTGCGGTAATCATCACCAGCGCGATAGCCCATTCAGCGGGGTTCACGTTCACGCGAATATTAGCAAGCGGAGGGGTTTCTGCTAGGAAAAGCACAATAGTCGGCACGATCACAGCGGTGCTCAGGATAATGCCCAGGTAGAAGCCGAGTGAACCACGCTGAGTTTGACCGGTGACCCATACTGCTAGGCGATCCAAGACGTCAACAATATTGCGGTAGACGGTGGATGCCGCTGGCCAGGTGGGAATCCGGTTTTGGAATGTTTCTATGGGGTTGCGAGTAAGGAAAAGCACCATACCCACCGTCATGATGCCGAGACTGGTGAGGAAGGCGGGGTTCACTCCGTGCCAGAGAGCTAGGTGAAGATCGTATTCGCCAATTTTCTTCAGGTGGCTAGAAATCCAGTGGTGTACCGGCTCGGGATATAGCCCGAATGCGATGGTCAGTAAGGTCAAGACCACCGGCGATGCAATGAAGGTGAAGTTCACACGGTGGAAGAGAGTATCGGGGCTTTTTTCGAGGTGAGCAAGTTTTGCAGGGTTGCGGTCATAATGAGTCTGGCAGAACTTGATCTCATCAATATTCTCCATAAAGCTTGCAGGTTTTGTAGCGAAAGCGCCCCACACAAAACGCGCAGAATAGGCGAAGGTAAGCATGGAGCCCACCACGATAGCGCCCACAGTCACGAGGTCGAGCAATAGCACGCTACCGTTTTCTGCATGCATGAGTCGTTCAAGGTAGGTTTCCAGTACTGCTTCTTTGGCCACGAAACCAGCCAGCGGAGGGATACCTGCCATGGACGCCGCAGAGATAAGACCGACGGCAAACAGTACAGGGGCTCTGCGAAAGATACCCGAGAGTTTGTGGATATTTCGTGTGCCCGACTGATGGTCAATAATTCCTACGGTGAGGAAGAGCGCTGCTTTAAAGAGTGAATGCGCCAGCATCATAGCCATAGCTGCGTAGAGCGCATTAGGTGTTCCCGCTGAGACAATCAGTGCGAGAAAACCGAGCTGGCTCACGGTGCCGTAAGCAAGAATGAGTTTGAGGTCTGTTTGCTTGAGAGCAACCCAACCACCAAAGACCATCGTGAAAGCGCCGAAAATAACCAGCGTGTTTTCCCAAATGGCAACCATGCCGTAACCGGGTGAGAGGCGAATCAGCAGGTAAATACCCGCTTTCACCATTGCCGCTGCGTGCAGGTAAGCAGAGACGGGCGTAGGTGCCGCCATCGCCCCGGGGAGCCAGAAATGCAACGGGAACAACGCCGATTTACTCAGCGCACCGCACAGAATCAAAAACAGTGCGATAGAGAGCTGCGCACCCGTCAAAATTCCGTGCCCGGCTTCAATATCGGCAACAAGAGCGGGTCCGCGAGCTACCAGTTCTGCCAAGCTGTAGGTGCCAGCGCTCTGGCCCAACATGATAATTCCGACGAACATGGCGAGGCCACCGGCTGTTGTGACCGTCAAGGCCTGCAAGGCAGATCGACGAGCGGACAACCTGTTATGGGCGTGGCCAATGAGCAGATAGGAAAGGATGGTGGTGATTTCCCAGAAGATGAACATGACTATAAAGTCATCGGCCGTGATTAACCCGAACATAGCCGCACAGAAGCTGAACAGGTGAGCGGCGAAACCGCCAACGCTCTCCGAGGAGTGACTGAAATACGAGGTGCAATAAAAAAGTACGAGCGAGCCAACGCCCAGTACAAGCAAGCTCATCACCCAAGACAGCACGTCCATACGAAAAGTCAGCTCTAGATTGAGAGCGGGAATCCACTCGAATTTTTCAACCCAGGGCTCACCATTCATAATCTGGGACGTTTTGGTGAGCACATAGATGAGAGCACCGGCAGGAAGTAATGCCAGTGCGTAGAAAGTCTTATGACCCAAGCCTCGATAGATAAGCGGCGTGCACAGCCACACCACGAAAAAAGCTAGAAGAATTGTTACCACAGAGATAGCCTTTGGAATCGTGGGCAGAACCTCCCCTAATTGTAAGCCATCTGACCATTTCGGGGGAAGGGAAAGATAGTGTAAATCACCCCCAATTTCGCTTATTTTAGGTTGTTACAAATGGTGCAATAGGTAATACATTCAGCGGCTGAAAATACACTGACTTCTTTCCTGCCACTTTTCCACCTCGCTAGATGCTCTACGGTTAGCTACATCCCTGCACTTTTTATTCAGGCGCGTAGAATAATCAACGATTCTCACACCCCTGATTTTTGGAGCATTTCTATGAGCTCAGAACATTCCGAGCGCCATTCTGCCTTTGCCTGGCGGCTACACGGCGACGGCAAAACGGTAGCACCGGGTGCCGTCGTCGCACCTTATGAACGCCTCACCTGGGGGCGAACCATCGGCATTGGTGCTCAGCATGTAGTGGCAATGTTTGGAGCGACCTTTCTCGTTCCTCTCCTGACCGGCTTCCCGCCGTCCACCACCCTTTTCTTCTCGGGTATTGGCACTATCCTTTTCTTGCTACTCACAGCCGGCCGTGTACCGTCTTACCTCGGTTCGTCCTTTGCGTTCATTGCGCCGCTAGCAGCGGCCTCTAACCAGTACGGCCCCGCCGGTTCGCTCGGTGGCATCGTGATGGCGGGTATCGCGCTCTTCCTCGTGGGGCTCATCGTGCAAATAGCCGGAACCGGATGGCTCACCAAACTCATGCCACCGCTGGTCACCGGCGCCATTGTGGCGCTGATTGGTTTCAACCTTGCTCCCAGCGCCAAAGCGAACTTTATGAAAGCTCCTATCACAGCGCTCGTCACTCTGGTCTCGATTATCCTGATTTCGGTTCTCTTCAAAGGAATCTTCGGCAGACTCTCGATCCTACTGGGCGTAGTAATCGGATACATCACCGCCGTCATCCGTGGCGAAGTAGACTTCACCGCTATCCACGAAGCCTGGGAAAACCAAGGGCTCTTTGGACTACCGCATTTCCAGACTCCCGAATTTCACTGGAATCTAGCGGGCCTGTTCATTCCCGTCATTCTTGTTCTAGTGGCAGAAAATATCGGACACGTAAAATCCGTAGCGCTAATGACCGGTGACAACCTCGACAAATACTCCGGACGCGCGCTCATGGCAGATGGTCTAGCCACCACTATTGCGGGCGCAGGCGGCGGTTCAGGTACTACCACTTATGCAGAAAATATCGGCGTTATGGCAGCCACCAAGGTGTACTCCACTGCTGCTTACTGGGTAGCCGCAATCTTCGCCATCCTGCTTTCCATCCTGCCCGTCTTCGGCGCAGCAGTAGCATCAGTACCCGCCGGCGTACTCGGTGGCGCAGCCACAGTTCTCTACGGCATGATCGGTATGCTGGGTGTACGCATCTGGGTAGAGAACAAAGTGGATTTCTCCAATCAGGTGAACCTCACCGCCGCCTCCGTGGCCCTCATCGTGGGCATCGCCGACTACACCTGGGATATTGGTAACCTGCAGTTCGCCGGTATCGCGCTAGGAACTGCCGCCACCCTGGTTACATATCACCTCATGGCTTTCATTGCCCGACGCCGCAACTCGGCGCCAGAACCGCTGGAGCCACGAGTCGATTCACTCGGTAAATAACCTTTCACGTTAAAAGCAAATGGCCGCGCTCCCCAGCACGACCATTTGCTGATTCACCTACAGAAACGGTGAATCACTCACACACATTTCGCTTCTCAGCTCGGTTCTCTCAAACCGTTACTTATATATAACCCCATTTACCTTGTAAGAGGGTTGATAGACCTTGGGAAAAGCCTGGGATTTCATGTTTTTCGGAAATAGAACTTTAGGCGGCGTCTAACACTTCACGCAAAACGTCCGATCGGTTGGTCACGATGCCATCCACTCCAATTTCGAGTAGGTCACGCATTACCTGAGGATTATCGATAGTCCATACCTGCACGGTCAACCCGAAACGGTGGGCGGTTTGTACCAGTTGGGGAGTAACCACCGTAAAGTTTTTGCCCAAAAACTTATAAGTCAGTGGAATCTGCATTGACTCAAAATCTTCGAAGAACGGACTTGCCAGCCGTTTCATCACAGGCCACAACGCGGGCACGGTATGCGCCGCTACGTAAAATCCATACATAGCGAGCTCAGATGCACTGGTCTTAATAACGCTATCTGGTGCAAGTGCTCGCATTTTTTTGACGGTCGCAGCTCTGCGCTTCTCTGAGAAAGAAGCAATGCGAACACGATTTATTGCCCCGGTTTTTGCCACTACCTCAGGCAGAGCTTGCGCTGAGGCGTCGTCCTTCACATCGATGTTAAAGAAAAGCTCGGGGAGCTCAACCAGCGTTTGTTCTAACGTGGGAATTTTGTGGCCGCCTGGCAAATCAAAAGCTTGAATTTCAGTCCACGTTTTGTCGCAGACCTTCCCAGAAATTCCCACCATCCGGTTGAGGGTGGAGTCATGAAAAACGATGACGACACCGTCGGAGGTAGTATGAACGTCAATTTCCATCCACCGCACGCCCAGCGCCGCTGCTTTCTGAAAAGCGGCAATAGTATTTTCGGGTACGTCCAGCGCAAAACCGCGATGCGCAAAGGGCTCAAAAGATGCGGTAAAGGGGACAGGTTTGCCGAAAATATGCATACTCCTAGCTTACTACCGGGCAGTAACTTAGATTCGACTATAGAAGATTTTTATTGCATAAATACCCAAAACTGACCCTTCATTAGGCAATATTCCGGTTAAGGAACGCATACTTACCCACGCTGCATCAGTTAAATAACTTTGGGCTGACTAGCTACAACGCGCTCAATCATCTGCGCCACGCCGTCCTCATCAAATCGAGGGCAGGTTCTACCCACCGCTTCAATAAGCCGCGGTGATCCCGATGCCATGGCGTAGCCCTCCCCCGCCCACTGCAACATTTCTAAGTCATTAGGCATGTCACCAAAAGCAATGACTTCACTAGCTTTAATGCCGCGTTCATTGGCGAACTTTGCCAGCGTCTGCCCTTTGTGCATGCCCTTGCGTGCCATCTCCATCAACGGAACACCGTTGATTCCGATGGTGAGAGCAAGGTAATCCTCCACCAAAGGCAAAGTACGCCAATAGAGAGTCTCGGGGTCAGCGCCGTCCACCTGCATCAGATATTTCACGACGCCGTCCGCGCGCTCCAGTACTTCATCGAATGAACCCTCAACTATTTGGGCTCCCTCTAGCACCGGACCGTACTCGTATTTCCCCTGGATAAATACGGTGTCCATTGTTTCCAGGGTAAAAGACGCCTCAGGAAATTCTGCCGCCAGCGTGGGATGCACAGCGGCGACGTCTTTCATATCTGTCAGCTCAGTGGAAACCACCTCATCGGTACCTAGGTGGTAGAGCACCGCGCCGTTAGAGCAAATTGCAAAGGCGTCATGTTCCATCTGATCACGCAACGGATCCAGCCAGCGGTGCGGGCGACCGGTCACGAACACAATGTCGATACCGGCACCCGCCGCTTCCTCTAAAGCGGCAAGCGTGCGGGGGCGAAACCTAAAATCTTTTCCCAGCAGCGTACCGTCTAAGTCGCTGGCGATCAGCTTGATCATGAATTATTTTTCTTCGTGAATCACGGTAAGGAATGCTCGCGCAATACCGTGAGTAAAGAGATTGAAATTGACGACGGCGGGGGTGGTGTTCTCGTCGACATCCAACTTTGCGGTATCTACGGCGGTGACACAGAAGGTGTAGCGATGCGCGCCGTGACCGGCAGGAGGAGCAAAGCCGGTGAATTCCAAGGAGCCGCCGTCATTCTTCTGGGCAACAGCACCTGCAGGGAGCTGATCGCCGTGACCGCGCTCTAAGGAAGTGGTAGAAACGGGAAGATTAGCCACGCTGTAGTGCCAGAACCCTGAAGGGGTAGGGGCGTCCGGGTCAAAGCAAGTCACCACAAATGACTTGGTTTCTTCAGGAAAACCGCTCCAGGAAAGCTGCGGCATGGTATCGGTACCCTTTTCGATTCCCATCTTCGCTGAAAGCATCCAGTCTTCGGCCAATCCGCCGTCTTCTACATCGCTGGAACGAAGCTCGAAGGTAGGCAATTCGGGCAAATCTTGGTAAGGCTGGCGGTCAAGCATGTTTCTCCTTAGGTAAGTTTCATTACTGGGTTAAGTCTAGCGAAACTAACCCTGGCTTAGTACTTCTTCAAGCTCTTCGCGCGAGGGCGGGTTAGCACCAGCACGCGATACTGTAATACCTGCGGCGGTTGTGGCGTAGGTCAGCATTTTCTTCAGCTCATCAACAGAGAGAGCAGCCAGCTTTTCAGCGGCAGCGGCCCCTTCAATGTCTCGGTCTAGCAAATAAGCAATAAGTGCTGCCATGAGAGAATCACCGGCGCCTACCGTATCTGCAACTTCAACCCGAAAGGCGGGAATCTCAACGCCAGAAGGAGCCATGGAGGAATTGATGGCGTACACTCCCATCTCACCGCGCGTCACCACTACCAACGAGGCGCCTTTTTCAAGCCATGCCTGTGCGGTCTCTTCGATAGAGCGATTCGGGTACAGCCACAGCAAATCCTCATCGGATGCTTTGATGAGGTCGGTGTGCGGCACCACCGATTCCGCCCACGCACGAGCCTGCGAAGAATCCGGGATGATAGTGGGTCGGCAATTTGGGTCATACGAAATAAGCGCGGTCTCTGCGGCATCTTTCACCGTTTGAACTACCGAAGATGCACCGGGCTCCAACATGGCTCCGATAGACCCCACGTGGACGGCGGTGGAGTGGCGCGTAGCATAAGCAAGCTCATCCTGGGCAGATTCCAGCGACCAGTCAATATCGAACTCATACTCAGCCGCGCCAGACTCACCAATATTTGCCTGTGCAACAGAGGTTTTCTTGTCATCCGCAGAAATCGGAATTTTCACGCCTGAATCTTTCAGGTGAGCCACGATCATCTGCCCGTGTTCATCGCGACCAAACCGACCGATGAACTCCGCGTCATGGCCCAGTCGAGAGACCCCAACTGCCACATTCATCGGGGAACCACCCGGGTGCGCCTGCAACGGCTGGTGGGGCTTATTTACAACGTCTATAAGGGCTTCGCCAATAACTGTCAGCATGCTCACATTCTACCCGTGCGCAGGTGCGGTTATGTCTGAAAACCGTCTGTGTTATCTCTCAACTTCACACACTCCCCCACACAAGACCAAACAGACAAAACACCGGCAACAGATTCATACCCCACAGCACCTGAAACATACAGAACACGCCGCCCAAACCAGTTATGCTTGATGTGCAATTCGATTCAAAAACGTCTCGAACGTGTGCAGACACATCGTGCGTTTTGAACGAATAAGATCCTCCTGCACGCTAACCGATCGATACAAAGGCGTTCGATCGAGGAAGAAGGTTTTTCAGTGGCCACTGCGCTAGAAAACGCACACGAAAAATGGCTCGACCGCGAGGCTGATGCCGAAGCGATGATTCCGCTCATCGGCAAACTCAACCGTGAAAACGGCGTGGTGGTAAGCATCCACGGCCGCTCACTGGTCAATCGCTCTGTCATTCAGATTCTCAAGCTACACCGTTTTGCCCGTCAGATTGATGACGAAGAGCTAGACCCCAAGAACTCCCTCGCCATTCTCAACGAGCTCCTTGCACTCAACCTTGGCCCCTGCTCCATCGGCATTGCCCAGCTCTGGCACAAGTTCGTTGAATCCGGTTCAGATGACCTTGCAGGTTGGCTTCGCAACGAACTCTCTGAGGTCGTCGACAAGAAGGGCGAAGTCGAGCTAGCTCAGCAGGACGTCGTTCTCTACGGTTTTGGTCGCATCGGGCGCCTTCTCGCTCGCATCCTGCTGGAACGCTCCTCCGGTTCAAGCCTGAACCTTCGTGCTGTTGTGGTGCGCAAGAACGGCGAGAATGACCTTCACAAGCGTGCTTCCCTCCTGCGCCGCGACTCCGTACACGGCGCCTTCCGCGGAACCATCCGCGTGGATGAAGAGAACAACGTCATCGTAGCGAACGGTGCACCCATTCAGTTCATCTATTCCTCTGACCCTGCCTCCGTTGACTACACCGAATACGGCATCAATAATGCCATCGTTGTAGATAACACCGGTCGCTGGCGTGACCGCGAAGGTCTTTCCCAGCATCTGCAGTGCCCTGGTGTCTCCCGCGTTCTGCTCACCGCTCCCGGTAAGGGCGATTTGAAGAACATCGTGTGCGGAGTCAACGACAACATCATTACTGATTCAGACCAGATTCTGTCTGCCGCTTCCTGCACCACCAACGCCATCACCCCCGTTTTGAAGGTCATGGGAGATGAATTCGGCGTGGTTCACGGTCACGTAGAAACCGTTCACTCCTTCACTAATGATCAGAACCTCATTGATAACTTCCACAAGGGCGACCGCCGTGGACGTTCGGCAGCGCTAAACATGGTCATTACCGAAACTGGTGCGGCTAAGGCAGTAGCGAAGGCTCTGCCCGAGATGGAGGGCAAGCTCACCGGTAACGCGATTCGCGTTCCCACCCCCGATGTCTCCATGGCGATTTTGAACCTGCAGTTGGAGAAAGCTCCTGAATCTAAGGACGCTCTCAACGAATTGCTCCGCGAGACCTCCTTGCGTTCCCCGCTGCGCCGTCAGATTGACTACACCGATTCCCATGAGGTTGTTTCCACAGATTTCGTTGGTTCACGCACCGCGGGCATTGTTGACGGTTTGGCAACCATCGTCACCGGCAAAACCGCGATTCTCTACGTCTGGTACGACAACGAATTCGGTTACTCCTGCCAGGTTATCCGGGTGGTAGAGAAGATGGCTGGCGCTACCGTGCCGACTTTCCCCAAAGTTGGCTAGGGATTAGCGGGCGCCAACCGCTAATGGGTCACTAAATCAGTGAAAGTGCACTTATTTAAGTGCACTTTCACTGATTTAGTGACCCTCTTCTTTCCGGAACCCAAACAGCACAAAAAAGCCCGGCACCGCCTGCAACGGAACCGGGCTTTTCTAGCGCCTCACCAGATTTACATCATGTTGATGCCCAAAGGTTCTAGTCGAACAACAACCGACTTGTAAACGGGGGTGTTGGATTCTTCAGCAGAGGAATCCAACGGAACCAGCACGTTCGCCTCGGGGAAGTACGTGGTCACGCAGTCACGGGCATGATCGTAAGCCACCACGCGGAAGTTAGGCGCACGACGTTCGCCGTCGTCCCAAACCGACACGATATCCACCAGGTCGCCGTCCTTCAGACCACGCTTTTCGAGATCCTCAGGGTTCACGAAAACCACACGACGTCCGTGGCGAACACCGCGGTAACGATCGTCCAAACCGTAGATAGTCGAGTTGTACTGGTCATGTGAACGCACCGTGGACATCAAGAAGTAGTTCTCAGGTAGGTCAATAACGTTGGTCTCGTTGACCGAGAAATGAGCCTTACCGTCGGAAGTGTTGAATACGCGCTGACGAGGACCGTTAGGCAGGTAGAACCCGCCAGGGCGTTCAATTCTCTCGTTGTAGCGGTCAAAACCAATGATGGTTCCCTCGATTGCGTTACGGATGTTGCCGTAATCGTCAATCATGGGCTGCCAAAAATCGTCCCCGAAGGTCTCGCGACCGATGGAGCAAATGATGTCGACCTCTGATTTGAGGTTGAGATCATTATTCGCGGTGCGCTTACCAATCGAAGCGGAAACCACACCAGCAGAGTTTTCTACGGTAATTTTCTGCGGGCCGGTTGCCTGGATGTCCTCATCGGTACGAGCACGCACAGGCAAAATCAGCGACTTCTCACCAGGCCAAGCATGAGCGCCGTTGGGCTTAGTGGAAAGATGAACGGTCATTTCCTGCTGACTCATGCCACGCTCAACCGCCGAGGTATCAGAGGCAACACGCACCAGGTTACCGCCCAGAGACATGAAGAATTTGTTCTTGCCGTCGCGAATCTGCTTCAGTGAATCCACTGAATCCAGACCATTTTCGCGCGGAGGATTAAAACCGAAGTAATCCTGCAGCGCATCTAAGAATCGGGGAGGCATTTTCTCCCAGATACCAACGGTACGGTTACCCTGCACGTTGGAGTGACCGCGGAAAGGCGCGGTACCGGCACCGGGCTTACCAATGTTGCCGGTCATCAACAGGAAGTTCATAACTTCACGCAAAGTGGAAACAGCGTTCTTGTGCTGAGTAACGCCAAGGGTCCACGAAACAATGACAGACTCAGCCTTTTCAACCATGTCCGCGATACGGCTCACCTCGGTTGCCGAGATACCCGAGCCGCGTTCGAGGACGGCGTCGTCCAACGACATCAGGTGCTTAACAGTCGCATCAAAACCGGAGGTGAACTTCTCGATGAATACCTTATCGATGGCATCGCGGCGCAGAAGTTCGCGGTTGAGCTGCTGGAAGAAAGCACGGTCGCCGTCAAGACGAACCTGCAAGTACTCGTCGGCAAGCTTCTCCGAAACACCGAGCATTCCCTTGACCGACTGAGGTTCTTTGAACTCCATCAAACCGGTTTCAGGCATGGGGTTGATAACAACCATCTTGCCGCCGTTTTCTTTGAGCTTCTTGAAAGAAGTCAACGAACGGGGGTGGTTGGTGCCGGGGTTCTGACCGATTGAAATCAGCAAGTCTGTGGTTTCAAGGTCATTAATGGTGATGGAGCCCTTACCCAAACCAACAGTCGAGGAGAGCGCTACACCGGTTGATTCATGGCAGAGGTTGCCACAGTCAGGCAGGTTGTTGGTGCCCAGACGACGAGCGAGAAGCTGAAAAGCATACGCAGCTTCATTGGACGCACGGCCCGAGGTGTAGAAAACAGCCTGGTTAGGATCGTCCAGAGACTTCAACTGATCCTTGATGAGCGCGAACGCTTTTTCCCAGGAGACGGGGCGGTAATGTTCGTCCCCAGTGGAGCGATCATAGAGCATGGGTTCGGTAATACGGCCCTGCTTGCCCAGCCAGAAGTCAGTCTGGTCACGCAGTTCCTGGACGGTGTACTTTGCCCAGAAATCGGCGTCGGCACGGTCTGGAGTGGTTTCTTCTGAAACAGCTTTTGCGCCGTTTTCACAGAATTCGACCACGTTCATGTCATTCTGGTTTGGCTCAGGCCAAGCGCAAGAAGGGCAGTCGATACCGCCGTGCTGGTTCATTTTCAGCAGGGGCAGAAGTCCGCGGTTTTTACCTGCCATTTCCATGGCGTGGTAGACGCCACCGAGTCCGGCTGCGGAAGTTACGCGGCGTCCAATTTTCGGGTAGTCGTAGGCGTTAGCAACTTCGCTGACGCTACTTACCGTAGGGAGTGTTGAGGTTTCGTGAGGCGCATTCATACTTTCAAATCTAGCAGGTTGCTGAGGGGAAATTAAGGTTCTAGCAACTTTTAGAGACTGCGAAAGGTTGATCAGGAAAATGAAGTCACAGGAGGGGGAGACGTCGGAACGCTGCCTGGGGTTTCTGTACATTTTCGCGTACATCAGTACAAGCTCAAGCATGTATTTTTACTGGAAGAATGTACTTTTCTTTTGTTCTCTTGACGATTTCAAAGCACAAGGCAATTTTTCTTGCTTAAATGGAAAGTATTCTTTACATTTAAAGAAAACACTCTACGAAGAAACTTTCTCAAACATGGATGAAAAACCCCCTAACTCAGTCCGTAGGTGGCGGCGATGGAACGATATTTCACAAAGTGAATTAGCAGAAAAAGTTGCAGTCTCTCGGCAGACCATTGCAAATATCGAAAAAGGGAATTACTCGCCCTCTGTACACCTTGCATTAGAAATTTGCCAGGTACTGGGGAAATCAGTGGAACAAATTTTCGGGAAAGAACAGGAAACTCAGTGAGCGCACTCATCAAACGTTTTGGAGATTTTCATACTGAACTGTCAAAGAATATGTAGATGACGAGTACCAAGAGAAAATCGAAAATCAGTCAAATACAGTTTTCGTCAGTACCTTGCCCTACACGCTCTACTCAATGGGAGCAGTCCTGGCATGGACCATTCCTGGCGTCCGTTCGCTACTCTCGCTACTCGTATTCTTCCCGCTGTTAATTGGCATCGCTTTTGGCCAAGGGTGGAGTAAACATTATGCTCCTCGCCCCAAACCCATTATTCTGCCTGGGACCTTAGCGATCGTCGTCGTTCTGGAGCTGATTCAAGGAGTGGGAATTTTGTACAACGTCGTACTCCGCCAAACCTCAAATTTTGAACTCTTCCCGCTCTTGATAGGAGGAGCAATTGCCGGAGGACTCCTTGGTGCGTTTATCGGTGGGACGGGCGCCGTGAAAAAGATGAACCGAGTTCGGGCGTCTGACACCGCGCGTCTGGAAGCAGAATTAGAGGACTAACTAGCCGAGTGACCGGCGTAGCTCGTTTTGACCACGTATACCTGGTCAAAACAGGCTCAGACGGTCACTCGCCCGTCAAACCTATATATCCAGTTCTCCGGAATACAGGTTGAACCGGTTTTCGCGGGTGAAAGCCACCAGCGTCAGTCCGGCTTCCTTTGCCAGCTCAACAGCGAGAGACGACGGCGCCGACACCGCAATCAGCGCCGAGAAACCCGCCATAATTGCCTTCTGCACCAACTCGAAAGAAGCGCGCGAACTCATCACCAGAATGCGCCCGGGAGTATCAAGGGTATCTTCAAGCATTAGATGCCCAATCACCTTATCGGCAGCGTTGTGGCGACCAATATCTTCACGGGCCACAATCATCGTGCCGTCAGATTCGAAAGCACCGGCAGCATGAATACCCCCGGTACGGCGGAACTGTTTCTGCTCCCCGCGCAACACTTCCGGCAGAGAAAGGATCAAATCAGGGGAAAGTTTGACCGGCTGAACGGGGCGGTAGGCTTTGTCCATAATTGACCCAATGGATGCTGACCCGCACACTCCGCATGCAGAGTTAGTGGTAGTCAACCGCAGGTTTTCAAGACCGGGGGCACGCACATAACTGGCAGTTTGAACGTCCAACACATTGTAGGTGTTCTGGCCATCGGGACCGGTAGCACCAGCACAATAACGGGCATTCGAAACATCCTGTGCCTGGCGAATCAGACCCTCCGAGTGCAAGAAACCATGCGCCAGTTCCAAATCATTACCGGGGGTGCGCATGGTGGTAGTGATGGTGGCACCTGAGAGCCGAATTTCCAGCGGTTCCTCTGCGGTAATCGCGTCCGCACGACGGTCTACCGAGTACGAGCCGTCTTCATTTCGGCGCACTTTGGTGGCGGGAACCGATATGTTAACTCTGCCCATGCGAGAACTCTTTCATTGCTTCTTCTACTTTTTCGATACGGTCACGCACGCCCTGAGCGTCGGTGGCACCCGCGGTTCCTGTTGCCAACCCCACCAAGAAAGCCGACAGAGGCGCTGCGGGGCGAACGGCGTCGTGGGCTACGTGCTTGGTCATGCCCAATAGGTAGGGCATGGTTTCTTTCACGATAGCGGGGTCGAGGTCCAGTTTCTCTGCAACGCTCACCAAAAATTCTTGCGCCTGTTTGAGGTCATCAGGTTCATGTTTGCTCATGCTGGTCTCCTCCTTTGTTCTGCGGTAGGTGTTTTATCAGCATTTTTTACCCGGGTTGTATAACGCGCGGGACAGATTTATTATTTCTTGTCCGGCAAAGACGCCGAGGTTAGTAGTCTTTCAGCCCAAGACCTGCGATGCCGTCTGGCTGATTGTAGAAACTAGCGGCATAGGTTTCGCTGACTTCTTCAAGGGTCGCAGGATCCCACTGGGGGTCACGGTCTTTGTCAATGACTTGGGCGCGAATTCCCTCTTTCATATCGTGTGATCTCATAGCGTTAACTGCCATGTTGTAGTCACGGTTGAGAGTCTCTGCGAGGGTCGCAGTCTTTGCCCGGCGGATACCGAAGAGGGCTGTTTTAATTCCCGTGGGGCTGTTGTGGCGCATTGCTTCGATGAGTTCTGCCGCCAGCGGGTTGCCCTGTTCTGCGTGCTCTGCCACGGCGTCGCGAATTTGTTCGGCGCTGTTCCCGGCGAACGCCGTGTTAATCCAAAAGGCATTCAAAGCCATCACCGATTCAGGGGTGTTGCCCACGAACTTGGAGATCACCAATTCGATTGATTGAGCGTCGGTGGCGCTTTCGAGATAGGAGATAAGTTCGCCAAGTTTTTCGGTGTGCACATAGTAGTCGGCGAGTCCGCAGACTATCGCATCTGCCGCGCCTACGTACCGACCTGTCAGCGCCATTGCTGTGCCGAGCTGGCGGGGCGCCTGTGAAAGTAGCTTGAGCCCACCAATATCTGGAGCGAAACCAATTCCGGTTTCCGGCATGCCCAGCCTAGTTTTTTCAGTGACCACGCGGTGGGAAGCATGCGCGGAGATCCCCACTCCGCCGCCGAGAACGATGCCGTCCATGATAGCCACGATAGGCTTAGGGGACTTAGAAATTCGGTTATTCAAGGTGTATTCGGCGCGAAAGTATTCTTCGCCCTCGCCTAAATCGCCCGAGTCAATCAGGTGGTAAAGCGAGACGACGTCGCCCCCTGCACACAGCCCTTTCTCACCAGCGCCTTGAATGAGCACTGCTTTGACGCGGCTATCGCTCTCGCACTGGGTGAGCGCCCGGTCGATTCCTCGGAGCATGTCATAGCTGAGTGCGTTGAGTGCGCGCGGACGGTTGACGGTGATAACGCCCAGAGTTCCGCGGTTTTCAAAGAGAATCTGGGACTCTTGCCCTACGTGTTCGGTCATGACCTGCTCCTTCGCCTAGAGATACTGCATATCTCCACACTTTACCGCCGTCGAAGCGAAGAGAAGGTGCATCAGTGTTTTCTGTTGCGGTAGATAGCTCCCTGGTGGGGTGGGAGCACCACCTTTGAGGGCACAGCTTTGCCGTGAGCGGCTTCTAATCCGGCTGGAACAGGAATGTTGCCGGAGGGGTGGTCTGAAATATTTACTGCCGCCCACCCTTTAGAGAATCGACGGACGAGCGCACCATTTTTCTCCTGGTACTTCCCCTCAGGTTTGCCCAAGTCCCAGGCGAGTTCCTGCACCCACGGTGTGCTGTTGTGGGCATCGTGTGCGGTGCCTGCGAGCGCCGTCCACTCCCCCGCGCCCCACACCCAGAACGCAGCTAATGCGGCTCGAAAATTGGGGTGGCGGTTGGTACCGTCGGTGGACGCGCGCAGGAGGGTGAGCCGCGGCTGTTTCAGGCGGGTTCCATCCGCTTGCACAAGCTTGACCGGGGCATGAGTTTTCATCATCTGATGCGCCTGTGCCATGGTGGAGGCGACGTCGAGAAATTCCTCAGCGCCCCAGCCCATAAAGACTTCTTCAAAGCCCCCACCGAAGGCGCTGTGGCGCTCCCATTTACCGGGGTCGCAGCGTGCTTCCGCGATATTGGGTACCAGGATCTTGCCCTGCCGGTTGAGTGCTTTGCCGGCGTCCCGAATCAGCCGATCCAGCCCGCGGTGGAAGGTACGGAGCTGCCGCGCTCCGCGAATGGGAAGGTTCAGCCCGTAGTAGTCGCCAAAGAAGTCGTTATCTGCCATGACGCCGTCAAAGGGCGAATCCGCGAGCTCAGCGCTCACGTTTGCTACCCACTGCTTGCGGTAGGCGGGGTTCCACACGTTCATTTGGAAGTGCCCCGGGTAGCCATCCCATTCGATAAGCTGGCCATCCTTGCGCCGCGCAAACCAGCTCTGACCAGCACGTTCTTGTTCCTGCGCCTCGGCGAATGAGACACCCGATGTAAACGGTGCCTGCCCCTCATACTCGCGAGTTGATGAGAGACATTTGTAGCACAGCACCGTTATGTTCGGGTTGAGCTCTTTCAGACGACGCGCGGCGTCCACCTCGCGCGGTTGCAGAATCGCCACCGAGTAGTGTTCGGCAGCGAACTTCACCTGCGTATCTGTGATTTCTTCTCCTCCGTAGCGAACCCACAACCCATTGCTCCTACGCTGGTTTGGCAAAATACTCCCTACTGAGATGAAAGGTCGAACAGAACGGGGCTGGTGCGCTCTTTATCAATCCGCCGAGGTTTCTTATGCTCTCGCTGACCTTGGGGAACGAAAGTGTCTGATAGTTGCTTGTTCTCACCGGCTAGCGTAGGCAGGAGAGGCGCAGAAGGAACACTCTTCACCGATTCAATGGTCATTCCCTGCTGCTCAGGTTTAAGTTCCAGACCACCGAGTTCGCGGTAAATAAAGTTATAGCGATCCATCACATCGTGAAGTTGGAAGAACTTAATAACGCGCTCACGAGCGTTGATGCAGAGCTGCTCATAGAATGCAGGGCTATCCATCACCTGCTTGAGAGCAAGCGCAAACCCCTCAGGGTCCCCCGCCTGGGTCAAGATTCCGCAGCGTTCCACCATATCGCCGTCGTCGGTAATGAGAGTGTCATCGAGGAGCTGGGACATGCCGCCGACGTCCGAGCCGATGACGGGGATGGACGCGCTCATCGCCTCCAGCGCCACAATCGGCTGACCTTCGTTGTAAGAGGGCATGACGAGGACGTCGAATTCGCCCAATTTTTCGCGCACATTCACCGTGCCGTGGAAGGTGAAGTAATCTTCTAGGCCCTTCGCCGCGATGGCTTCGCGGCACTGGTCGTAGTACCAGGGCACATGCTGGGTAGGTCCTAAGCAGTCGATGTGCAGCGAATACCCTTCTTCTTTGAGTAGATCTACCGTGTCGATGAGGTCTAGCAACCCCTTAATCGGTACCACGCGAGCAATGAAGACAAACTTCCAGTGGTGATTTTTACCTTGTAGTTCAATTTTTTCGCGGGCGGTTCGACGCATGGCGTAGGCTTCGTTCACATCCGAAATCAGCATTCCATTAGGCAAAATAACAGAGCGTTCTTCGATGCCATCTAGACCCTTCGCTTCTTCAATCGCTTTGGGGTAGAGGTAAGTGATTTTTTCGGCGCTGGGGTAGCAGAAGCGTCCTATCTGAATCCACCAAATCATCCACGCACGCTGTTCTTCGGTGACATCAAAAACATCCGGATCGCCCACCTGCACGGGGTAAGACATATTGCGATCGAGCAGAGTATTGATGGTGTCGCGGATGTAAAGATTATGTTCAGTTAGCAAGAACGAACCACCGTTATCGCGGGCCGCAGCAGCACTAATGAGCGAAGCGTAACCGGTGGTGTGTGCATGGTAGACGCGCGCATAGGGCATGCGCTCGTGCAAGAGGGCATACGCTAGCGAGAAGAAAGTGCGCAGCAACCAAAACGCATCAGAGAAGCTCATAGTCCCCACCGACATGCGACTGAAAAACACCTGCATGAACTCTTTAGTTCCAAGAAGAGCCCAACCGGGGAACTGCCGGCTCTTCTCCGAGAACATACGGTCATAGACCTCCCAGAGTGGGTTCGTATCGGCGTCATTGACCAGCGCCAGCAACGCATCAATAATCGTATGCGACTCCGCCGTACGCTGTCGCGCGTTGAGCTTAAGGTCCTTCGTCGAGTAGGCGAACCCATCCCTATGCTCCTCCAAGCTGATAAAGATAGTCTTCACCCAGCGCACGTTCTCAGGCACACCGTAGAGGTCTTCAGAGGGAGAATTTTTGTCCCAGGCAATGTGGATAATTCCAAAAGAAATATCTGGATTGGTCGTCACGATATCGTGCACCACCGCCGACACCCCGCCCTTCAAAAACGGGTAGGTGGATTCCATGACGATAGCGACGTCGACGTCCTCATACTGAGGATCCGAATAGTGTTCAATAATTTCAGGGGTGCGAAGTTCTTTGTAAACGGTGGTTGCAGTCAAAGGACTACCTCTTTCAGCGAGTGTTTGTGTTGTTGATAAACGCCCATCCCCAGGCGTTCAGGGGGTTTTACCAGGCCATAGCGTGGCGCCAGAAAAGGTCATATGCAGGTGCTTTCCAGATGCGGCGAAAGGCAACATAAGAAACCATCATCAGAACAACTTCCCCCACCATGATGATGAAGTAACCGCCAGTATGCGGCACTAGACCAAAGGCGATAATGCACAGCAACAGGTGGGCTAAACCAATCATCTGCGGTATCGTATGCGAGCCGAGGTAGTCCACCTGATAGCTGTAAATAGTGACGGCAAGGAACAACCAGGACGAGACGATGACGGCAAGCGCCAGCGCAAAAGATTCGTGAACAAAGATGAACATCAAGAGCGCAACGATTGCCGAACTGACAGCGGCGACCATCAGCGTACGGCGGGTGGAATCAACCACGCGAGTTTCAACCTTGGCAGAATAACTCTGCACCTGGCGGTAGCCCTTAGACTGGATGGTCTCACGCAGACGAGCCACCGCCCGATCAACCTTGGTTGCCTCTGCCGCAAAGAAATAGTTGTAGGCGATAACTGCCGGAACCAGACCCATGTAAACGGCGACGACGTCCATGTGCCCGCCCTGAACAATGAACAGCACATACTTATCTGCCCAGAGGACGGTTCCTAGCAAGAAACCGCGCAACATTTCTTTAGCGATATCTGAATAGTTCAGACTCTTGAAAGCGGTGAGATAGCGCAGATGCCGGCGGAGAACGAAAAGCATCACCAACATGCCCATCAGCGGAGGCAGGAACCACACGGTAGGGAACAAAAGCAATGCCAGCGCGTAAGCCAGCCAAGCAAAAGCCCAGGTATTGCGGTTAGTGGTCGGAAGGTTAGCAATAACCAAAAGCTGCCCGAATGCCATATTCAAAAATCCCAAGAGCAGGAAGGCAAATAGGGCGGCGAAATCCCAGTTCAGGGCAAAGTAGAAAGGTGCGGCAAAGACCAGCAACACCGGTAAAACCGCTACGCAGGTACTGAGCCAATACTCGGCAAACCGGCGCATGCAGGCGTCCATTTCGCGGTCTGCGAGCAAATCTCCCATAGACCGGTAGATGGGCAAGCAGATGCTCTGCGACATCCACGGCACCGTAATGGAAACAGCAAGAATGATTTCGGTGAGCTGCGTGCGCCCTACCGTTACCTCAGAAATCCGCGGGGTGACCAGCGGGAATATAGTGGTTAGAAGAATTACCGGGGAGAGATACAGAAGAAACTGATAAAGGAATTTTGTTCGTTTGAACCGAAATTTTGACCTTTTGGTGTTGCTAATTAGCGCGGTTGACAAAGCTGCGACCTTTTCAAGGGGAGTGCGAGATGTAGATAGATAGTTATTTAAAGGTAACCCTGCGCCCTTGAACAGTGAGTGAACTTCGGGTAGTATTCACACAACTTCCACTATAGTGGGGACAGAAATTACTCTTTTCGGGAGTACTTCCGCTTATCAACCCACAGTTTATGACGCAGAGTGAGTCATCTTTTGTAATATGACGCTCCCCTTGGGAAGTAATTTTTGGTGGGGCACCAAACGAATTGAGGTACTCCTTTGAACGAGTACCTCATACCAAATACCAGAAAGACGTGCCAGATACCGCCTCCACGCGGTACCTCATTTACTTCTCTGGTATCTCAGCCTCCGCACCTACTTAAAAAGAAAAAGCCCCAGCTAAAGCTGAGGCTTAAAAAGAAATCCACTTGCATGTTAGAAGCCCATGCAAGTGGATTTGTGGCTCCGACCGGCGTCGATCCGGTGACCTCACGATTTTCAGTCGTGCGCTCTACCAACTGAGCTACAGAGCCAGGCATACCCTTAGATATGCCACAACCGCGCTTCTTCTAAAAGAAACACGGTCGGAGCGACCCCGACGGGACTTGAACCCGCGACCTCCGGCGTGACAGGCCGGCGCGCTAACCAACTGCGCTACGGGGCCATCGTTGAAATCAACCAAAGTTTCAATCAACTAGGCCGTAAATCCGAAGATTTACAGTACCCCCAACGGGATTTGAACCCGTGTTACCGCCGTGAAAGGGCGGCGTCCTAGGCCGCTAGACGATAGGGGCTAGGTAGAGTGACCGGCTTGATTTCTCTCGCCCGTCCTTCGAACCTCAATAAGCTTACGACAGTTTTTTTTAACGCGCAAACCGAAAGTTCACCCACCCGCCATTTTCAGCTCAAAATCTTGTAACGTGGAACACGAAACAAGTCATTTATCCGCCAATAAATCGACTAAAAACCGCGGAATATCAAGGAGAAAACCCGCTCGCAAAAAACTTCAAAAAAATTTCAACTTTTTCTTCAGAGACGGCAAGAGAGCTACGCCGGGACCGCAATCCATCAAAAATAGACAACAACCCGGCGCAACTCCCCTGCCCAACTATTCAATTATTTTTCCGAAACCGGTTGAACTCGAAACATAGGCTAGCGCTGTCCAATTCGGTTAGCTCTTACGGCTATGCAAGCTCCGCCGATTCCAACAGATTTTTACTTCCTCGCGCGCTCGGAAAATCTGCTTCCATCTCGCGCGCTCGCTCCCGCTAACCTCATCCCCAACTAATCTCAGCGGTGGGAGCCTCATCCGCACGCTCATCGTCCAACTCAGGCACAATCATCACCGGCACCTCCGCATTATGCAAAACACCCTGCGACGTCGAGCCCAGCAGCATACCCGCCACACCACCACGGCCGCGAGTACCCACTACCAACAAACTCGAATCCTTACCAGCTTCCAACAACACCTGAACAGGCGAGCCGTCAATCAACTTAAACTCAATCTCCAGCTCCGGATAATAACCGCGAACCCAGTGCGCAGCCTTACGCTGCAAATCAGCAATCTCCTTATACATTGCTTCAAAATCAACCGCAGCAGGCACCCAATTCAACGCACCCGTATAAGGAGCCAATGCATTCACCAAAGTCAGCTTTACGCCACGACGATCAGCCTCCTCCGCGGCCTTCAAAATCGCAACGCGTGCCTGATCCGAACCATCAGAACCCACCACAATCGTCTTACTGTGGTTCAACAGCGTACGATCCTTATCAATCTTGTCCCCGTAAGACATAGGAACCGCCACTGTAGGACAGTGAGAGTGAGCGGGCAACGACGTAGAAACCGTACCCAGCAAGCGTCCCAAGAACCCGCCATGCGAACGCGAACCAACAACCATCAATTCAGCACGCTTAGAAAGCTCCAAAAGGACGCCGGTAGCATCCCCCGTTTCCACCGTGGCACGCAGCTCAACATCAGTCTCACCGACACGAGAAATAGCTTCGTCAAGAATCTGCGCCACGCCGTCGCGCAACGCTTCTTCATCCACTACCGAATACCCCGCGTCAAAACCTGTACCCGTGAAAACCGGAAGCGAATAAGCGGTCACTAGACGAACAGGAACATCACGGCGTTTAGCCTCGTGAACCGCCCAGATGAGCGCCCCATACGACTGCTCGGAACCATCAATGCCCACAATAATTTCGCCTGAAATTTTAGTGAGATCTACCCCGGTATCGCGAGCGGCAACAGCCTGGGTACCGAATGATTTGTGCTGTGATGAGTTCTCGGTCATGGAATTCTCCTCGCCTAGTTTCGGTTATTCCAGCCCTGATCTTTTGCTCAAAATTCAAGAGCCGGTCCTTCCTCCATTCTAGAATGGCTCACCTCACAGTGGTACCTTGTTTCGCCACTATGACCTGGGATTTCTTTGAGAGATGAATAGATAAACGACGTCACCCCCTCCTCTTTGAGAGAAGGGGGCGACTTTGAGAGAAGGGGGCGACGTCGTTATAGTGCGGTGTTTACTACAATTTTTTGAGGGTCATTTAGAAAGCTGTGAAATTGCCAGCGCTCTCCCCGTTAGCTCCAAAATTAGCCTGAATAGTGCCGGCTGAAGTCTGCAAAACGGAAGAACCATCGGCAGCAGTGACTACCTCACCTGTCGGGAACCCTAGGGTTTCAGCCCCGCCATTGTTGAGGAAATACTGACCAGCTGCGGTATCCGCATCTACAAAGTGAGCGCCCGTCTGAGGTGACCAGAAGTAAACCACTCGCCCCTGGTCAGCGTAGGAGAAGCTCTGTTGGACGCCGTCCGCTACAGGAATTTCGTTAGTGGTGGGTTGAAGCTGATTCACAGGAGCCACTCCTCGGGCAGGCTGTGAATCTTCATTGACCCACGCCTGATAGATAGCGCCCTGTACCTGATGTGCACCCATCAGCTCATTCCAAAACAAAGCGCCGCTTTGGAAAAGCTGATGGCATTCGAGGTAACCAGAAGTTGCTAGGCCATCGCCTGAGACCCCGCACAGCTGAGTGGTGAGCGGATCACCAAAGGTAGGGGGCACATCGCCAGCAGGTTGTAAGGAACCGGCGGGAGAATCAACCGGCGCCTCCGGGGCTGCCTGAGCAGGAGCTACTAGACCGAATCCCAGTAAAGTAGCCACACCAGCAACAGCACCGGCACGTTGTGCAAAACGGGTTGAAGTGAACATTTTTCCTCCTCGCCTGAGCGGCTGTGAACTTGTCTATATTTCAACCACATCATGTTTTGAGAAATAACTCCACCTTTTTAGACGAGAACCCATTATTGTTGTACAACCGTAATGAAGAACCTCAAAATCTTTATAAAATCGTGACTTTAACTCCCTCAAAGTTATAGAAACTACACCGGACTCAGAGTTTTCTTTTCAGGAAATATTCGGGTAGTTTCTAGCACACAGTGAGAAAATAGACTCACCATCAACGCACTATAGGGAGTAGCAATGACGCATCTGAAGACATCAGAAGATACTGCAGAAGCATCGCAGCACGCATGGAAAACCTGGGGTAACCGGCATATTTCCACGCCCTCCCGCGTCTTTAAACCTCGCACGCTTTCTCACCTTCAAAAATTCGTTGCTTACTGCGCCTCGACCGATCAGCGTTTCAAGGTGGTGGGTGCCTCCAAGAGTTCCTCTGCCATCGCTCAACCCACTGAAACGATGATGAGCCTGGAATATCTGACAGGAGTAGTGGATGTCGATACAGATCAATCCACAGCCACATTCCTTGCTGGCACCACGGTACGCGACGCCAACCGAATCCTGCTGAGCTACAACCTTGCCTTTGAAAACCTGGGACGCCTTGACCAGCAGACTCTTGCAGGAGCGGTCTCCACCGGAACCCACGGTACGGGGCTAGGGTTTGGCGGGTTCTCCACACAAGTGACCAGTCTGAAGCTGATTACCGCAACCGGTGATTTACTCGAATGCTCTGAAACCTCCCACCCCGAAATTTTCCGTGCCTCCCTGGTGGGGCTTGGCGCACTGGGCGTGCTGGTATCGCTGACCTTCCGCGTAGTCCCACTCTTTCGGCTTCATGCTTCTGAACGCGGGCGACACTACTCCGATATCGTCCCTGTGTTTGAAGACCGCTCGCGCGGGGCAGACCACTATGAATTTTCCTGGTTCCCGGGATCAAAAGAGGTGCGTACGCGCCGTCTGACCCGCCTGCCTCTACTAACAGAGGGATACATGGCTCCCCATGCCCGTCTTTCTCAGGCGCGACGCCACGGGGGTGACTACGTACTCAATAACGGCGTTTTTGAAATCATGAACATAGTGGGAGCAACTCTTCCCCCTAGTCAGGGCATGCTGAACAAGGTATCGAACTGGGGTAAGGGCAACCGCCGCTACGCCGATTTGGCTCCTTCCGTTTTTGGGCAGAACCGCACTGTGCACCAGAACAACATGGAATACGCCTTCGATATTGCAGAATTTCAGGCAGTGATGAAGGACGTGCGCGCCCACCTAAGCGAAGAAAAAATCCAGACGGGATTCCCGCTCGTGGTGCGAACATCTGCAGCAGATGATATTCCACTATCCCCCGCTTTTGGGCGAGAGACAGTCTACATTTCGGCGCGTGAGTATTGGCGTCGGCCCTTTGAAGAATATTTTGAGGGGCTGGAAAAAATTTTCATGCATCATGGGGGACGCCCTCATTGGGGGCAGATTCATACGCAGGACGCCGCGCAGTTGCGCAAGCTCTACCCGGAATTTGAGACATTTACGGCGCTGCGCCAGGAGATGGACCCGCAGGGAATCTTCTTGAACCCCTACTTGGAGAAAGTGCTGATTGGCTAACGAAATAGGGCCTGGAATGTTGCCCCGACGTCCGAGTTAAAACGACGACACTCCCACCTGCCCACTTCATCACCCGGGAGCGGAAGTTAGCTGCGGCGACTTGCGAGTTTTAACGCTTTTAGCCCGCCCTGTGTTTTCGAAAACCATAGCGTTCTCAAAAACAATCGGGCGGGCTAAAAGCATTAATGTTTGAGCTGGAACGGTAGTTGACTTTCGCTCCTCTCTCTTAACGTCCGCGCGAGATACGTACCATTTCGTCGCGGTCTGTCACCTTCACGCGCTTACGCGGCTGACCTAAGGCGTCCAGCGCTGCTTCGCCCAGAGACTTCTCGTGGGCGTCGAGTGCGTGCCAGCCTTCCCAGGTGGTGTATTCGATGCCTTTAGAGTCGAGGAATTCGTTGAATTTCTCGGGTGCCGGTTCGTTGGCGGTGTAGAGATTTTCGCGGTCTTCGAGCAGGTGGGTGACCGTTTCGAGGGCGTCAGACTTAGTGGAACCGATGAGACCAACGGGACCGCGCTTGATCCAGCCGGTGGCGTAGAGCCCGGGTACGGCTTCGCCGTCGTTATCGGTCACGCGACCTTCGACATTGGTGATGACGCCGCGGTTGGGGTCGAAACCAACATCGGGCAGTTCAGAGCCGAAGTAGCCGATGGCGCGGTAGACAGCCTGCATGGGGTATTCGATGAATTCGCCGGTGCCGTTGATGCCGCCATTGCCGTCGAGTTCATTGCGTTCCATCTTGAGGCCGGTGACCTTGCCGTCTTCACCGAGAATCTCTGCCGGTGACTGCAAGAAGTGCAGGTGCAGGCGACGGGATGCGGTGCCGGGGTTTTCTTTTTGGTCTTCGAGCCAGCCGCGCAGCACCTTGATCATGACCTTAATTTGGGCGTTGTTCTCCATGGCCTCTTCGGAGGCGGCGTCGAACTGGAAGTCCTCTTCGTAGAGCACGATGTCAACGTCGCGGGAGTGCGCCAACTCGCGCAGCTCAAGCGGGGTGAACTTAATTTGAGCGGGGCCGCGGCGTCCGAAGATGTGAACATCAGTGACCGGCGATGCCTTAAGACCTTCATAGACATGGTCTGGAATCTCGGTAACCAGCAGGTCATCGGCGTGCTTGGAAAGTACACGCGCGACATCGAGTGCTACGTTGCCGTTGCCAAGTACCGCAATTTCTTTAGCGTTAAGGGGCCATTCGCGGGGGTAGTCGGGGTGGGCATCGTACCAGGAGACGAAGTCGGAAGCGCCATAGGAACCGTCCAGGTCTGCACCGGGGATATCCAGGGGTGCGTCCTTGATAGCACCGGTTGCGAAGATAATGGCGTCGTAGTGTTCGCGTAGCTCTTCAAGGGTTACGTCCACGCCGTATTCAACGTTGCCGAAGAAGCGAATATCGCCGCGATCCATAATTTTGTGGAGCGCACCAATGATGCCCTTAATACGCGGGTGGTCAGGGGCAACGCCGTAGCGAATCAGACCGAACGGCGCGGGGTAGCGATCAAAAATGTCGATGGAAACTTCGACGTCGCCGTCCTTGACCTCTTTGGATTTGGTGAGGATATCCGCGGCGTAGACACCGGCGGGGCCAGAGCCGATCACGGCAACGCGCAGGGGGCGTGCTTCAGACACAGTTCTTCCTTTCGCTGCCCGTTCACGCCGATTTTCGTATCGGGCGCGCGGGCGGGTTGGTTTTTGCACTGCCCTCAAGTTTACTCAGCAGTGCTGGGGTTTGCAGGTGGAGATGTCATGTGCAACGAAAAAGGGGAGATTTATGTAACGTATTTCGAAATCAGTAGTTTTATTACACCATCTCACACTCAGCGTTATGCTAAGAAGACTTATTAATATTCGGCGTAAGATTTAGAGTATGGTCTTACCTCTTTATAACGATATTGACGAGGTCACGGGCAACACCCCGCTCGTGCGCCTCCGCCGCTGGGAAGCTAAAAACGGCATCAAAAACACCCGTATTTTCGCCAAATTAGAAAGCTTTAACCCTGGTGGAAGCGCGAAGGACCGCACTGCAGCCGCCTTGGTCAAAGATGCCATAACCACCGGGCGGCTCACCCCGGGAACCGTAGTTATTGAATCCAGCTCAGGCAACCTGGGTATCGCTTTGGCTCGCCAGGCAATTCTGCACGACTTTGAGTTTCATTGTGTGGTGGATCCGCGTACTAACGAAACCACGCTCGCCCTCATCCAGGCATACGGCGGGGTACTGCACCCAGTGAACGAACCGGACCCAAAAACTCACGACTGGCTCACCGCGCGACGTCAAAAAGTTCAGGATCTTCTGGACGAATTTCCCGATTCTATCAACCTAGATCAGTATTCCAATCCGGCGGCTTTCACGGCACATAGTGAAGGCACGATGGCAGAGATTTTTGAGTCATTAGGTCATGCACCGGCACGCGTATATGTGGCGGTTTCAACCACCGGGACAGTCGGCGGTTGCATTGCCGAAGTCACCCGGCGGGGCGCCCCCACGCAGGTTATCGCGGTCGACGCCGAAGGGTCGGTGCTTTACGGTGGCGCTCGCGGCGAACGTCTCTTGCCCGGTTACGGGGCAGGGGTAGCTACCGACCTCTCCCAGCGACAAACGCCTACCGGAACGCGCCGTATTCCGGCTGACCGTGCGGTAGAGCAAGCCCGCGAGCTGGCACGCGCCGAAGCGATTTTGCCCGGCGCCTCCGGCGGTGCAGTGATGGCAGCGGTTCGGGCAGATATTGAGCAGTTTGCCCCCGGCGAGGACGTCGTCGTCATTCTTCACGACGGCGGTACCGCCTACACGGGCACTATCTACAACGATCAGTGGGTAGAGGAGAATCTCTCCCCCGCTGATCCTTCCTAGTCCCGCTCGCCTTTCCAGACATCCCTCAACTAGCAGAAAAGACACCATGACGGACTCAGTTTCAATCGCCATAATAGGTGCCGGCCCGCGCGGATTGTGGGCGGTGGAGGAGCTCAGCCGAGCAAGCCTGCTGCACCATCTCAGTTTCCGCATCACTGTTTTTGATCCTCGACCGCTGGGGTATGGCGCCGCTTACTCTATAGACCAGCCAAACGATTTGGTCATCAACGTACGATCCTCAGCGGTTCGGACTGCCCTGGGTACGCTGGATGATTTTCGGCGCGATGTTCTAGATGAGGCAGAGCCACTCAACGAGTTCCCCGCCCGCGCGACCGTCGGGAAATTCCTTCATGCCTCGTGGCAAAATGCTGTAGAGAACCTGCCTTCACGATGCACGGTAGAGTTTGAACGACGCGCGGTAGAGAATCTGGCGGAGCTAGAGGGATTCGAGCACGTCCTGCTTGCCACCGGTCATGAACCCGCCCTCCACCCTCGGGGAATGCTTGACCCATTCACTGGGCTTTCCCGCGTCGCCGCAGGGGCACAGGTGGGTATTCGAGGCGCAGCACTGACCTCCATTGATGCGATGCTGGCTCTCACTGCCGGGCGCGGCGGGCGTTTTACTGCCAACGGGTATCAGCCAAGCGGTGAGGAGCCGACCCGCATGTACCCCACCTCTCGCTCGGGGCGGTTCATTCAGGTCAAGCCAGAACCCGTCACCGCAGCAGAGGAGGTCATTCTCAAGAAATTGGAGCGGAAAATTCCCCGTATCACTTCAGTAGACGAGCTGAAAAATCTCCTCGTTCAGGCAGCGAACGCCGTATCGGGGCAAGAGTTCACCTGGGATATGCTCGCCCCCTCAAGCAATCCCGCCGACGAATTAGCGCAATCGCTGGCGAACCCTCGCCGTCCCCAACAGTCTGTGGGCTTGGCATGGCGAGAACTCTACCCGGCGATTGTTCGGCGAGTCTCTTTCAGCGACCTTGCCGAGAGTCAAGAATTCTATGAGCTTACCCGTACCCTGGAGCCTTTCGCTTTTGGTCCTCCTGCTCAGCAAGTACGCAAAGTTCTTGCTCTGGTTGATGCGGGATTGGTGGATTTCTCTTTTCTTGCCTCCACCGAGGGTTGCCCGGCAGATATCTGGGTCGACGCCGTCCTGGCAACACCCGGAATTTCGCCAGGGACACTCGGGGCGCAGGTGCTCCACAATGTTGCGTCAGAGCAAGCGCCCACCGATTCGCCCGTCACGGTAAAAATCCAGCCCGACGGTATGCTTCCCGGGCAAACCCGTTTCGCCTTTGCCGGGCGCATGAGCGAACCTTTTGTACTGGGCAACGATTCGCTCTCACGAACCCTGCACACCGTTATTCCCCGCTGGGTCCAAACTCTTTGCGCGCTGCACAGGGATTCCACAGCCTACGGACTCCCCCCACTGACCGGTAGATTAGAACCGTGGGCAGAAGACCTCTTCCACCACCCCGAACAGCTCCAGCACGCCATCGATGAATACGCCAGCCCGCTGAATATTCTCAACTCCGACCCGCTGGTGCGCAACTGCCGCCAGCTCACCCAAGCAGGAGAACACCACGGCGTGGACGTTCGCATATTCTTCGCACGCAAAGCCAACAAAGCACTCACTTTCGTGGAACGTGTTCGCGATGAAGGGCATGGAGTAGATGTAGCAAGTTACCGCGAACTATCTCAGGTTCTAGCAACCGGTATGCCCGGCGAACGCATCATCCTTTCCGCCGCCATCAAGACCGATCAATTACTGCAGTTAGCAATCGATAATAACGTGACGATTTCCGTTGATACCTGCGCAGAATTTGACCGGATTATCGCGCTTGCCGGTGATAATGGCGTGCGGGTTGCACCCCGCCTAGCGCCAGACCCCCAGCGTTTTATGCCCACGCGTTTTGGTGAGCGGTCAGAAGTTTGGCTCGCCTATCTCTCCCAGCCCCATCCGCACGTGCAAGTGGCAGGTTTGCATCTGCATTTACATGGTTACAGCGCCCAAGATCGCATTGATGCGCTACACGAGGCAACCGACCTCATCGAAGAATTGCGCGCAGCAGGGCATGCTCCTGAGTTCATCGATATGGGCGGTGGAGTGCCCATGAGCTATCTGGATGATGCCGACCAGTGGGATAATTTCAAGCAGGCTTTGCACGCACAAAACCAGGGTGATATCGCCCCCTTTACCTGGAAAGCCGACCCGCTCAAGAACTTTTACCCCTTCCACCAGGGTCCCGTGCGGGAGCAGTGGTTAGAGGAGGTTCTCGGCTCCCCCGCCGGTGCAAAAGTTGGCGAATTAGGCTTGCGTTTGCACGTAGAACCGGGTCGTAGCGTGCTCGACGGGTGCGGTGCGATTATTGCCAAAGTCGCATTCATCAAGGAACGTAGCGACGGGTTACCGCTGGTGGGGCTAGAGATGAACCGCACCCAGCTACGCACGACCTCGGATGACTACCTCGTTGACCCCGTGCATATCCCTCTGGGAAAGGCGGCGGCAAGCGAACCCTATGAAGGTTTCCTCGTAGGTGCTTACTGCATTGAAGATGAGGTGATTATGCGCCGTCCTATCTTCTTCCCCCAGGGGGTGCAGGTAGGCGACCTGATTGCTTTTCCCAATACCGCCGGGTACTTTATGCACATTCTTGAGTCAGCATCCCATCAAATTCCGCTGGCTAAAAACCTGGTGGCACATGCCGGGGAGCTGACGCTCGATGCTATCGACCGAGGCGACATCAGCTAACGAGTAGTTGCGAGGTAAAAGGGGTTACTTGTGGGTAGCGGGTTTTACTGCCTGGTTCACCAGATAAAGAAGGACACCCAACACCGCCAACGCGCCCCCAAGCACTGCCACGCCTGACACCGACCCGAAAACGGTATTGCCGTAGGTGGGTGTCAGCATGTAAATACCCGCCGCAAGAGTCACCGCAAGCATGAGGACGAACATGCCCAGCGCACTCTTTGCAGCACCGTTACGGTAATGAGCAAAGATTGCTCCGGCATAGTAGAACCCTACAAATATGGAGAGGCAGTCAATGAGGTCATAGAAGAACCCCTCGTTGAGGAGTACCAGCATAAGTATGGCAATAGACAGGACGGCGGTGGTGACCTCCGCTTTGAGCCCGTGAGCGAAGAGGTTGGGTAGGTCGTGCTTCTCCGCCATTGCCTCGACGCCGCGCACAGTCGGAAGCAGAGTCGATCCCAGCGCCATCATGGCAGAGAGCGAGACGGCGATAACAACCAGCGGGTGGGTTACCACAGCATCGATGCCGTAGAGCGAAATAACCACTGCCACCAGCACGAACGTGATGGTCATGGTGATGATCGACAGCCGTGAGGCAGTCCTGGGCGCACCGGTGTCGGACTCCTCTGCGAGCGCAAAAGCTGTATCGAACCCCCAGAAAGCAAAAACCGCGATGAGCAACCCTTCAATGATTCCTGCAAAGGTCAGAGCGGGCTGGATAGGTGCTTGGTCAGCAACGAACATCAGCACAATCAGCGCTATACCCGCAGCGATATGCGCAATGAGGGCAAGAATCTGCACCACGCTAGTGACTTTCAAAGAAATGTTGTTGAGCACCTGAGCCAGAGCAATCATTACCGCACCGAGGATGAGCGCCGCCGTCATACTGGATACTCCGAAGAGCGAAAGTAGACCCGTTGCCGCCACATACGCCAACCCGCTGGTTGCCACGATGCCGGTGACCGCCAGCGCATAACCATTCAGCCAGGCAAACGCACCGGTATTCCACGAGTACACGGTGCCGCGGTCAGGGTGAACCGCAGTATTGCGCTCATAAGCTGTCGATACGTACCAGGAAAGAGCCGCAGCAACCAGGTAAATACCAATCGACCACAGCCCACACATACTCACGATAATCGGCGCCGTCACAATCGCCGAATATGCCGGGGCAGAAGAAGAGAGCGTAATCGGAAACAGGTGCTTAGTGTCGAGCATGGGGTGCTTTCGCTAGAGGGCGGGCTGAGAATGCGGTTTAGTTTTTGATGATGTTGGGGACGAAGCGGCAGTAATAGTCGGTGACAGGTCCGTCTGATTCGCGGATTCCCACGCCAAACGATTCGCCGTCGACCACCCACGAACCGAGCACAGGATAGTTAGGGCGGCCCTGTTCGTCCTGGAAATTAGGAATCTGCACGTACTCCTGGAAGACGTACCCCTCGCCGCCATAGCGACCAGGCTGCACAATACTTTGGGTAGGGGTATGAATCTCGATGTTGTCGCCCTCGCGACCGTGCAGGGGCTTCTTCACGTACTCGTCCATGAAGCGCGGCGCGTCCACAAAAGTTTTCAGCAAATTCTCGTGGTAGGGGTAAATGTGCCAGAGAGCCGCCGAAAGCATCTTGTTTGAAAGGAACATCTTCCACGCCGGCTCAATCCAGCCCCTAGGCTGCGTATCGCTGAGGGGCTCACCGAATTCTTCGCTGATGAGGTCTTCCCATGGATACAACTTGAAGATGTGGTCAATCGGTTCATCGTGTTCGTCCACAAACCGGTTGGTGTCCCAGTTGAAACCGATTTGAGTCATTTCAATGCGCTGAGCCATCGGGAGCGGGTTGTTGTTGGCATCATAGATTGTCTCGCCGAGAGCATCTCGGGCGGTAAACCCCGCCTGGATGGCGCAATCGCGCAGGTACTCGACAGTCATGACGTCCTCGCCCGAATCGTCCAGCGCCGTATACCCAAAGTGAAGCTTCGGATTAGGGTTCGTATGAACGTCATGGCGCAACGCATCGCGGTACTTAGCAAAGCGATTCACCAGCGCCTCATGCAAACCATTCCACTGGTCGTACCCGGTTTTACCCCGGTTGATGAACATGTCTTCAAACCAATACCACTGCACGATTGAACCCTCCACCAAACCGGTGGGAGTATCGGCATTGTACTCAAGCATCTTGGCAGGGGTAGAGGGGTCTGAATACACCAAATCAAATCGCCCATACAAATCAGGATCATTACGGTTCAGCGACTCAATAGCGTACTCCAGACCTTCAGGCGAAATACCCATCTGCGCAAACGGCGAACCGGGATTACGCTGCTCAGCCGCCAAAAAACGCGCCGCTTCCAAACTCATACGGTGCAGATTATCGGTGACCTTCTCCAAATGAAGAACTTCCGCCATGCTGAACTGATAAGCGGCGTTCTCGTTCCAATAATGGACGGTACGCCCGTCCTTAACAGCATCGTTATAGACCAAGCCCTGGCGCTTGATGGTCTCCTGCCAACCGTCGCGCGGGATCATCGAAATACGTTCCATGTGGCTCCTTAGAAGATATGGGGATTTATAGAGGGCTGTTGCTTTCAGCCGACGTAGCGTCGGCAAGCAACCCTTCTCGCCTGGCTCGCGAAAGGCTAGCACTGTCCAATTCGCTTGCCTTTTATATGCTCGCTAGCTCGCATCCGGCAAACTCATCCCAGCCAGCTTGCCTCACGCTACGCCAGCTGTCAGAGAATCTGCCGTATAAACCCTTACGAACCGGACCCGCCGCCCTTAGAGCCAAAGCCCCCGCGAGACGTCCCAGACTTGACCGAGGTTTTACCGTTCTTATTTTTTGACACCGAGCCTCCGGCAGTTCCTACCGTGGTAGTCGACCTATCCTTTTTACGCGGATCCTCGCGCGTGGCCTGCTGGTTCGAGGAAATTCTGTCACCCACAGCGGGGATGGTATTAGCGCGGTTATTGCCCAAAAAGAACGGAAGCCACATCCACCCAAAATTGGAATGCGAATGAGTATGGTCATCGCACTGGTTGTCGTCAACGCGCTCCTGAGTATCTTGGTTGACGCAGACTTGAGCATACTCGGCGTCGGTCTCCTGCTCGTCCTCTGATGAGCAACCGGTCAGCGCCACAGCCAGCGCAGTTACCGCGCCAATGGCCACGGTCTGGGAAGATTTACGGGCGGTAGGACTCATCGGAGCCTTTCTGGAGTGAGGGGAGGGCAGTTCAAACTACTTCGATTGTAGGCGGTGGAAACTGTGAGGGCGCAAGTATTACATGAGAATAGATACGTTCTGCGGGAAGAATATTTGCTTCTGTTGTGTTGCATTCTGTAATAAGAACGAAAACCGAAGGAATACAACGATGAAAACCTATCAGGTTCCCCAATACGGTGATATTTCACAGATGCAGTGGAACGAGCACCCCATTCCTGAGCCGGGTGCCCACGAAATCGTGGTGAAAGTAGCAGCGAGCGGTGTCAATCCCGTGGACATCATGATCGCTCACGGGGACTTCAAACTGCTCTTCCCACAGAAAACACCTTTTACTCTGGGCAACGAATTTGCCGGAACCGTCAGCGCGGTTGGCTCGGACGTTACGCGTTTTTCGGTAGGTGACGAAGTTTTCGCACGTCCCAGCGAGAAATATATGGGCACGTTTGCCGAATTTGCGGTAGCGCATGAAGACGACGTTGCGCTGAAACCGGCTAATCTCACGATGGTTGAGGCAGCTTCAATTCCGCTGGTGATGCTGACCGCGATTCAGGCATTCACCGAAAAAACCAAGGTGGGGCCACGGTCTAAAGTCTTCATTCAGGGCGGCACCGGCGGTCTCGGTTCCATCGCGATTCAGGTAGCAAAGCACTTGGGCGCGTTCGTGGCAACCACCGTGAGCACCCCCAACGTGGAACTTGCCAAGGAACTCGGTGCCGACGTCGTCGTAGACTACCGCACCGAAAACTATGAACTGGCACTGAGCGAATACGATGTAGTGCTCGATACCCTAGGCGGCGACGAGACCCTGCGTGCTATGAAAGTTTTGGCACCCGGGGGAACGCTGGTGAGCGTGGTGGGGCCGCCCGATACGTCGCTGGCTGAGGCGGCGGGTAAGCCCTTGCTGAAGCCGCTGATGTTTGCGATGAGCCGCAAACCCCGCGCCGCCGCGAAGAAACTCAACGTGCAGTACAAATTCCTGCTGATGCACGCCGACGGCGCCAAGCTCGAAGAGTACCGCCCTGTTCTGGAATCCGGTGAAATTCGCCCGGTCGTCGGATCGGTTTTTGCATTTGAAGATACTGACCAGGCACTAGAACTGGCAGAAGCGGGCAAAATCAAGGGTCAGCCGAAGCCGAAACCCGGCAAGATTGTGGTGGAAATGTAGGACTCTGCCTACTTTCCTGAGCGAGTGACCGGCGTAGCTCGTTTTGACCAGGTATACGTGGTCAAAACGAGCGGAGCCGGTCATTGACTTTAGAAATCTAGGGTGAGGGAGTAATGAGGCAACGCAACTTAATTCATTTGGTCTGATTGGGATGCGAAGTGAAAACTTTCTCTAAATACACCACTTGACCCTCAACAAAGAACCATATTCGAGCATCTCCTTGACGTGTTGGTTTATGTTGCCAGCGCTCATATTTTTTACCCTGGTAGGTCAAGAATCCGAGATCTGCGCGCAGAGGATAGTTGTTCAAGGTCTTTTCAGTAGGTGTTTTCGTCAGAAATTCCCATGTTTCCGCTAGAGGACCTCGGATAGTCGCTTTGAGGTCAAGCCATCCTTTTCGCGCTTGCGTGGTGGCGAACCGTAGCTCGTATTCATTTTTCCGTAGGGGTCGTTCCACCTTCAGCTGTTTTGCCATTATGGATAATCCACACTGAGAGGTTCGTCAAGCCAAGCTACATCAATATTATGTAGACCTGCCGCTCTTGCCGTAGCTGTTTCAAACCAACTGGTTACTTCAATGAGGAGCATGGTTGGTTGGTTGGTGGAGAAGGATGCACGGGCGGAGTCGATAAGAGAGTCAGCGCATTCTTCACGTGCCTCGGGAGTTAGCGCCAACATCCAGGGAAAAACATCGCTCATTCTTTCAGCAAGGGTACCTGTATCGAAAGTGGTTGCAGCAATTATTTGAGCGGCTAGTTCAAACATTTTACGATGCTCAGTGGCTTCCCGCTCACTCATAAGCACCAAGTTTTCACCATCTCTGCGGGTAACTACTACTGGAGCTTCTTCAGCAGCAGCAAAAACAGACTTAGAATTTCGGCTAAGTTCGGAGGATTGAACACGGCGATCAGCAGTTTGAGTAGTCATAGTTTCATATTATTCAGAATGTGTTCTGAATTCAAGAATGCTCTGCAACTGTCACTTTTGGAAGTTGCAGTTGCAGCTCACAGTTAGTCTGATTCACCGGCCTTCAATACTCGCAATATAACGCCATATTCAAGCAATCTGGTGAATCTCCGCACGTGAGAAAGCGGCCACACTCCCCCTCCCGATATAATCAGCCCATGATTACTGGTGACATCAAGAATAAGATTGACCGCATTTGGGATGCGTTCTGGTCCGGCGGCATTTCTAACCCTATGGAGGTTATCGAGCAGATTACCTACCTGCTTTTTATTCGCCGTCTTGATGACATTCAGAGAGAAAAAGAGCAGGACGCCGAGTTCTTGGGTGAGCCGGTCAAGAACCCTATTTTCACTGCGGACGAGCAGCATCTGCGCTGGCATAAATTCAAGGATGAGGCGCCGGGCAACATGTTTGAGCTGGTCTCTAACGAGGTCTTCCCTTTTATGCGCTCGCACGCCAGCCGTGTAGGTGGTGCTGAGTCTACGCACGCTTTTCATATGCGCGATGCTCGCTTCACAATTCCTTCGGCGCAGCTGCTGACTAAGGTGGTGGATCAGCTCAGCGATATCCCCATGGAGAATGCCGATACAAACGGTGATTTGTACGAGTACTTGCTTTCGAAGATTGCTTCGGCGGGTGTGAATGGCCAGTTCCGCACGCCGCGCCACATTATTGAGTTGATGGTGCGCATGATGGACCCTAAGGGTTCGGATATTATCTGCGATCCGGCTTGCGGTACCGCTGGTTTCTTGGTGTCTTCTGCTGAGTATTTGCTCAAGGAGAAGCCGGAGATTTTTGCTGATTCTACGGTGGAGCGGCATTTCCATGACGGCATGTTCCACGGTTTTGATTTCGATTCGACCATGTTGCGTATTGGTTCGATGAACATGCTTCTTCACGGTATTGAGAACCCGGAGATTGAGTATCGCGATTCGTTGAGCGAGGGCGCTTCGGGCGATGCGGAGAAGTATTCGTTGATTTTGGCGAATCCGCCGTTTGCGGGGTCTTTGGATTATGATCAGACGTCGCAGGAGCTTCTGCGCACGGTGAAGACCAAGAAGACTGAGCTGCTCTTTTTGGCTTTGTTCTTGAAACTGCTGAAACCCGGTGGACGCGCGGCGGTGATTGTGCCGGACGGCGTTTTGTTTGGTTCGTCGAAGGCGCATAAGGATTTGCGCAAGGCGATTGTTGAAGAGCAGAAGCTGGATGCTGTGGTGAAGTTGCCCAGCGGTGTGTTTAAGCCGTATGCGGGTGTGTCTACGGCGATTTTGTTCTTTACGAAAACTAATTCAGGCGGCACTGATGAGGTGTGGTTTTATGACGTGCGCGCCGATGGTTTCAGTTTGGACGATAAGCGTAACCCAGTTGAAGCGAATGACCTGCCTGATGTTTTAAAACGATGGAAAGAGCGTGCTGGTGCGGAGCGGGAGCGAGGACGCACGGAGCAGTCCTTCACCGTTCCTGTTGAGGAGATGCGGGAGCAGGGTTATGACCTCTCTTTGAACCGCTATAAGGAGATTGAGTTTGAAGAGGTGGAGTACCGCTCCCCCGAAGAAATCATTGCCGAGCTGGAGCAGACTCAGAAGGAAATCGGCGAGCACATCGAGCAGTTGAAGAAGGTGATGGGGGTTGAGTGAGACTAGAACGGTGAAGCTTGGGGATGTTTGTGAACAGGTAGAGAAAGTAAATCCCAGTAATGAATTTACCAACTCCTTTATTTATATAGATCTCAGCGCTGTAGACAATCAAAAAAAGATTATTACCGGTTCAAAAGAGATTTCTGTCAATGAAGCTCCAAGTCGTGCACGGCAACTTCTCAAATCTGGAGATGTACTTGTTTCAACCGTGCGACCAAACCTGAATGCAGTAGCTATAGTCCCCACCGAATTAGATAACGCTATAGGGTCTACGGGCTTCTCAGTGCTCCGAGCAGACACCCAGAAAATCAGAAATGACTATCTGTTCGCTTGGGTAAATAACCCACAGTTCGTTCAAGAAATGGTCAAGCTTGCTACTGGCGCCAGTTACCCCGCAGTTTCTGATCGAATTGTAAAAGAATCATTAATTCCCCTCCCGTCTCTAGCTGAACAACAACGAATTGCGGATAAGTTCAGATTAGAACGCCTCATCGAGCAGAAACGTGCCCGCCAGCGCGAGCTTCTGAGTGAGCTCGAAAAATCTGTCTTCATTGAAATATTTGGCAATCCATTTACTAACCCTAAAGAATTACCACTTATAAGATTAGAAGAATTTGGCACTCTTAATCGAGGGGTCTCCAAACACCGTCCACGAAATGCACCCGAACTTCTGGGTGGAAAATACCCTCTAATTCAAACCGGAGATATCGCAAACTCTGACGGTCTTATCAGAAACTACAGTTCCACCTATTCGGAATTTGGTTTATCACAAAGTAAAATTTGGCCAGTGGGCACTCTTTGTATCACTATCGCTGCTAATATAGCAAAAACTGGGATATTAACATTTGAAGCATGCTTTCCCGATAGCATCGTTGGATTTTCCGCCAGCCCTGAACGTGTTAAATATATTCAGATACTCTTTAAATTTTTACAACAAGAAATTGAAGCATTTGCAACTCAATCAGCGCAAAAGAATATAAATCTTAAATTTTTACAAGGTTTGATGGTCCCCAAACCCACGGAAGAAATGCTCATTAAATTTAATAGAATTATGAATAAAATATTTATTAAATGATCTGATAATATAATTTATTTTATCAATCTTACAAATTTAAAATTCTTTATAAATTTAGGGCTATAAAATGGATACTATAACTTTTAGAATTAATGAATCGAAGGCACATCTAGATATCAACAGAACCCACTGGGCAGTGGGCGCAGGATTTTTCTCCACTCAACAAATTAGAACGAGAGAAAATAAATATATCAACATTGTATATGATTGCGGAACCAATAACTCCATAAATTTAGTAGTAAGAGAAGTAGATAAATATGTAAAATATTTTACTGATGAAGTTGATTATATATTTATTTCTCATTTAGATAAAGATCATGTCAATGGACTCGAATACCTAGTAAGTAAATTGAAGAATAAGCCCAAAAAAATATTTTATCCAGCGGTTTCTAATTCAGAAATTTTAATTTTATCCGCTAAATATCATGCAATTCCTTCGAGCCAGCAACCCAACGTGGAAATTCTCGCAAATCTCCAGGAATATTTTTCCAGTTTAGCGGAGCAAGCTGTGCCTGTTTCACCAGAATCTAATGATTACCATGAGATCATCGAATTAGATGAACCTCAACTCGATAATGACATAGAGCCCATTTCCTCAGATTCAGCTCCTTCTCCTAAAGTTTCTTCCTCTTACCCCGATCCGATAATTGATATTTGGACTCTATCTTTTGAATGCTCACTAAAATTATCCAGTCAACAAAATAAGTTCCTTAACTCTCTTGCATCTGAGCTAGGCTATACACGTCTAATTTTTGACAAAAAAATGCTTGATGAAGCCTTTAAACAAAACATCATATTAAAGAGAAAAAAAGAACTAATAAAGGCTTATAAATCAGTGGGAGGAATGAAGAATCTCAATAATACTTCTCTATTTCTCTACTCAGGCATACCTCCTCAAAATCGTAGAAAATTTAAAGTGTTTCGTTCTTTATTTAAATCGTGCTCATGGTGGAATAACATAGCTGCGGGCTGTTGGACACCAGAACCCGGCTGGATTGGGACAGGTGATGCACCACTGCAAACTCAATACTTACTAAATCAATTTAACAATAATTTTAAAGATTACAAAAAAATATCCAGTATAATTACAATTCCACATCATGCATCTAAACATAATTGGAACAATGGAATTATGAATGATTTACCAAGTTACTCTGTTTACGTGGCTGGAGCTAACGGCTTATATAACCACCCAGATAGTGGGGTTCTTAAGAAGATAATCATGAACGGCGGCATTCCAGTTATTGTAAATGATAATGAAAAAAACATATTTTCATCTAGTGTTTACATCCATATTAAATAGTAGTAAATCTTTTCCAATCAATAGCGAAAGTTTTTAAGTTTTTCCCTAAAGCCTTTTTCTGATTCGCTCCATCTGTGAGAATTATTTATGAGAATCCGCAACTACAATGAAAACCAGTTGCCTACATAATCGAAGACTCCCGTATATAAGAACTCAACGGCCGCCGCAAACCAGAACGCAGAACCCATCAGGTTTTTCACGTGAGTGAAGGCATAACCAGCAGGAACACCATCATTCTCAAATGTGTTATTCGCTCTCGGGGGGACCTCGAGATAGTCCGCTAACTGAGCTTTAGTCCAACCAGCAACTTCTCAAGCCACCCGTACACGTACATCTGAGATTGTTCTAAACTGCGTCTGCATTTTATCTACTGTCATTGTTGCCGTGCCCAGTCTTTAAAACTATTGATGACATTCATTGCGTGAGGATCGGAAATCTCACCAGAGAATAACTCATCATTCACTATTCGCTGAGCTTTTGAAAAGTGCTCGCTGACTACCTCAAAAGGTAAATCAGTTCCATCCACAACTTCATCTTCGCCCGCTAAACAATTCTCCCGCAAATAGTCCAGAACAACTGCAAAATCTTCGTTTTCTTCCATAATGTCTCCTTGTTCAATTCACTTGTGGAGCCCTAATATAACCCCGATAAATATCGTAGGAGAGGGGTCTGACAAGATAAGGCTATTTCCAAGAACTCATGAACACATCTACATTCGGAGCATTCTTTGCCAGAGCAGTTCTCCAGTCGAGTTTTCCCTCGTTCTGGAGCCGCCCAACAACCACAATAGGATGAACACCAATTCGTTCAGCCTCTTTTTTCACCCACTCAGACCTAATATTGGCGGGAGTCAAAGCCAGATTCTGATTCTTCAAAATGAGTTTAGAGGCTACCCTATCAGCCTCCATCTCTTGACTTTCCAAGTTAGACTCTCCACCGCCGATGTTTTCATCCACCATAAAAGAATTCTCTGAGATATCCCCATTCAAGATATGGGTCACTTCATGGCAAAGAGTGAACAGCACTTTATCCAGGCGTTTTCCACGCCCTGATAAGCCAATAATTGGATGCCCCTCCATCATGAAGCAAGCACCATCTATCTTTGCTCCGGGAAAATTCTCTACATAAAAGAGTCCGACACCTACCTGATGAAAACGGTTTTGAAGACCTTCGAATTCTTCCGGTACAAGTGAAATTTCAGCTAAATTTTCTACTTCATCCCTGAAATCATCTTCTTTGTATTCACCAAATGTGTGGAGGTGCTCTTTGGCTTTTTTACGAATGGATAAAGCCCAAGCAAGCTGAAGCTCAGTCAATTCCTCTTCAACATCGTTCTTTCGCGCAGCCAAAGCAAATCTTGTTCGTAACCCAAAATCAGAAATCTCATATAAGTCCATCAACTCGCGATCAACTTCATCTAAGGACCCTCTAGAAATGATTCCTCTTTTTTGAAGCAAAGCTACCGGAGCAAGATCCCTCTGACGTGCTTTCCGCTCAATTGTAGAAAGGCTCTTCTGAAATTCGGAATCCTGCTCTTGCAACCACACCTGATAGCGGGTCTGAAGGTTCAGCCAATGTTCCGGTTCCATGCCGAAAGCACTAGCAAGCTGAGCAGCCGCTTCTTTAGTCAGTTCCCGCTTTCCGCTAATAATCTCAGAAACAAACTGAACCGGGCGTCCGATAATTTCTGCGAACTCCGCCTGGGACCAGCCTCGAGCTTCAAGTTCATCCGCCAGGTGCTCACCAACGGGGAAAGCCTGTGCGATATTCATAATATTTCCTCCGTAAATCTAGTGATAATCAACAATTTCGATGAGAACAGCAACCTTATGGGGCTCTACTCGTTTGAACCTAAGAATCAGTCTGAACTGACTATCTAGACGAATTGAATACTGCCCATCACGATCTCCTTGTAGTTTTTCCAGGCGGAGTGACTTAAAGCTACGCAACGATTGCTCATTTGGAGCAGTGATAATTATGTCTAACTTTTTGCGGTAAGCCCTCACAAGATTAGGGTGAAAGCGTTTCGGCTTGTAAGAGCTATCTTCTGCCAACAGCCGCAACTCCTCGTTGAGGTACTCAATCAGCATTGCTCACCCTTAAGGCGCAAAGTATCCACTCTAGACATGCAATAAGCATATATTAATATATCTCGTATTCATAGATTCATAGATTGCATTAAGTTCTATTACTAGATATATTTGTGAACTATTACTAGATTTCTAACAAGAAAGAAGGTTAGTCCATGGCTAAAAGCCGTACAGTCGCTCGCAGTGCTAGCACCGGGCGCTTCGTCACCAAATCGTATGCAAAACGAGCTCCTGCAAAAACTACTGTTGAACGAGTAGGAGGAACAACCAAAAACTCTCGCTCGGTAAATCGATCAGCTCGTACGGGTAAGTTCATTACTCAGAAGGCTGCATCAGCTAATCCTGCTACCTCTATTACACAAAAGATATAGAGTCAACCAGCAAGAAGAACCTGCCCTACATCGCCTTAATGGCACCAAGGGCAGGTTCTGTTGCGTTAAACCTACGATTACTCCTGAAAACATACCCACACCCTTGTACGATTAACCCGAACCGTGTATCTTAGCGCACACCCTCCACATCGACACCGAGGCTCCCATGACTAACTTCGCCTTCCTCTCCTCCACGCTCCCCGCCCTGGCGGAGCCCGCGCGTCGTGCCGAGCACTACATCTTCACCGACCCCACCAGCTCCCTCTTCTACGCCCGGCGCGCCCTCGAACTCCTCGTAGACCACCTCTACACAGTCAACAACCTGCCCGAACCCTACGAGAACAAACTCGCCGCCCGCATCAACTCCCCCGAATTCAACAAACTGGTGGGGAGAGACCTCGTCGCCAAAGCAGACATCATCCGCTTAGCCGGCAACAAAGCAGTCCACACCAACATTAAATTCACTGCGCGCGACGCCGGCGTGACCGTCGAACAGCTCTTCCACCTGCTCATCTGGGCGGCCCTGCATTCCTCGGCAAACCCCGAAGCCGTACCGCAGCAAGCCCAATTCAACCTCAATGCCCTACGCCAGCAGGCAGAAGCGCGTGCCCACGCCAGCCAAGCGCACCACAGCACCAAGGCACAGCTCCAACAACTCCAAGAACAATTCGCTGAAGAAGACCGCAAACGCGCTGAAGAATCAGCGGAAAAAGACCGTGAAATCGCCGAACTGCGAGCGCAAATCGCCGAAGCGCAGCGCACCAAGCAGGTCAAAGACACCCACGACTATAAAGAGAACGAAACCCGCACCGAATACATCGATATTCTGTTGCGAGAGACGGGGTGGAACCCCGATGCGCCAGAGGTCCGTGAATACCCGGTGGAAGGTCTCCCCGCTTCAACTAACCCCAGCGGTAAAGGCAAGGTTGACTACGTTCTGTGGAGCGCAGACCGCAAGCCGCTCGCTATCATCGAAGCCAAACGCACCAGTAAAAACCCCAGCACCGGCATTCACCAGGCGCAGCTCTACGCCAGCGCGTTAGAACAAGAAAAGGGCGTTCGCCCGATTATTTTTGTTTCCAACGGATACGAGCACCAGATCATTGACGATCACCCAGGTTCCAACTACCCAGCCCGCAAAGTCGCCGGTTTCTTGACCGAAGACGAGCTACGTCTCGCCATCGCCCGCCGCACTGACCGCAAGCCGCTTGCCGCACGTCCTATCAACACCGAAATCGCCGGTCGCCCCTATCAAATTCACGCCATTACCTCAGTTGCCGAAACCTTCACCTCTAAGAAGCGCTCCGCCCTGCTGGTGATGGCAACGGGAACCGGCAAAACCCGCATTGCCGCAGCGCTCATCGAGCTCCTTCAAGAAGCCAGCTGGGCAAAACGCGTGCTCTTTCTCGCAGACCGCACCGCGCTCGTCAAACAGGCAACCAAGGTGCTCGTAGAGCATCTCCCCCAGGTGCCCGTGACTAACCTTCTCACCGAGAAAAACTCGACCGCGCGCGTGTTCACCTGCACCTACCCCACCATGCTCAACCTCATCAATACCCGTGACGAAAATGGGTTACAGAGATTCGGGCCTGGTTACTTTGACCTCATTATCATCGACGAAGCCCACCGCTCCGTTTATGCCAAATACGGTGAAATCTTCAACCACTTTGATGCCCTCAAAGTGGGGCTCACGGCAACCCCCAAAGACGACATTGCCCACAACACCTACCGCCTCTTCGAAATTGAAGACGGCGTGCCCACCGACGTCTATACGTTGGAGCAGGCAGTCAATAACGAACCGCCCTACCTCGTGCCACCCAAAGCAAAGGTACGAGACACCCTTTTCTTGCGCGAAGGCGTACACTACGAGGACCTCTCTGAAGATGATAAAGACGCCTGGGACGAGCAAGACTGGGGCGAAGGTGAAATCCCCGAGAGCGTAGAAGCACCCGATATCAACAAGTACCTCTTCAACCTCGACACCATCGACAAAGTCCTCAAAAACCTCATGGACGAAGGGCACAGGGTTGCCGGCGGCGATCGACTCGGCAAAACCATTCTCTTTGCCAAATCACAGGCGCACGCCAATATTATTCTCGACCGCTTCAACGCACTTTTCCCCGATCTGGGCGCAGGCTTCGCCGCCGTTATTACTCACAGCACCTCGCACGCGCAAGACCTCATCGAAGACTTCTCAGACCCCGCTAAAACCCCGCATGTGGCAATCTCCGTAGACATGCTCGACACCGGCATCGATGTACCTGAGGTCGTCAACCTCGTCTTCTTCAAACCCGTGCGTTCGAAATCGAAGTACTGGCAGATGATCGGCCGCGGAACCCGCCTCTGCGCAGACCTTTTTGGCCCCGGCAAAGATAAAGAGAATTTCTACGTTTTCGACTGGTGTGGCAATATCGAATTCTTCAACCACGACCTCCCCGAAGCTGGTAGCAGTAAGCAATTTTCGCTGACCGAGCGAATATTCGATTTAGAATTACAACTCGTTAAATACTTGGACGATGCCGCTGACTCGCGCATTCGGTCAGTTGGCGACGGCAACGGAATTTCAGAAGACTCGCGCGACTTCCGCCTTGATATTGCTGACCGCCTCCACAGATTCGCCCTCAGCCTTGACCCCCGCAACGTGCAAGTACGCCAACGGTTGCGTGCGGTGGAAAAATTCAGCGACGCCGCAGCCTGGGAAAAGCTCGACGACGAAACCTTTGCACAAGCCAGCGAACTCGCCGGACTTTACACCGACATCTTCGGCTCCGACGTCGACGCTAAACGCTTCGACGTGCTCATGCATCGCGCCCAACTTGCCGTTCTACAAGGCGAAACCGCGCTCCTAGAAAAAGCTGCGCAGAATGTGCGCCAGCTTGCCTCAGATCTTCACGGCAAAATTGATTCCATCCCAAAAATCAGTGCGCAGGCAGAGATAATTTCTGCGGTGCTAGACGTTATCTGGTGGGAAAACGTGACTGTTTCCATGCTAGAAAGTGTGCGCAAACGGCTTCGTTCGCTGGTGCGCCACGTGGATAAGAAAGACCACCGTAAGCCTGTGGTACTCGATATCGAGGACACCCTGAGCGAAGCACGCGAGGTCGAAATTATTCCGCACGTCACCGGTACCGACATAGACCTTTTTGAGAAAAAGGCTCGCGCCTACCTGCAAAAACACCTCGATGACCCAGCTCTGCAAAAGGTTCATCGCAATGAGAAACTTACCGAAGTGGATTACAGCCGCCTAGAGAACATTCTTTTAGATGCCGGCATCGCCCAGAAAGAAGTCATTACCGACGCCTCTCAAGCCAAGGGCGGCTTGGGTCTTTTGATTCGTTCGCTTGTAGGGCTGGACGAAGCAACCGCCCGCGCCCTCTTCGCAGACTTCCTCCACCACAACACGGCAACCACAGCACAGATGAATTACATCAACACGCTCATTGATGAACTCACACGCACTGGTTACGTTCCGCGCAAGCGCCTGGTCGAACCACCTTACAAGACGAATTACGGCACACCCGCTACCGTCTTCGGCGACGAACGGGCGAAATCGCTCGGCGTCGTCCTGGATGAAGTCGAAGCAGCGGCAAAAATTTAGACGCTCCCTCACCGAGTGACCGGCGTAGCTCGTTTTGACCAGGTATACGTGGTCAAAACGAGCGGAGCCGGTCACTCGATTCTTATCGCTCAAAAACCACTTTCAGGCCGTCGCGCTCCCCAAACTTTTCCAAATGCCGGCCCAAAACGCCCTCCACGCGGCTCAACCGCTCGTCGTCGTCAGCATGGGCGAGAAGAACGAGCTGCTCGCCGCGCTCAGAGGCAAACACCAGGACGTCACCGTAACCGTTGAAATTTCCGTCGCGGTTAAAGGTAATCCTGTGACCGTTCTCAATCTCCTCAACGGGCACCTTGTGCCCCATATGAGAAACCAACTGCTTGGCATAACGGGCAGGACGCTCGGTAGCAACCTCTGCGCGGGAGGTCAGCACCAAAGATTCGGGAGTGGGTAAATCGCTCATAGGGGCTCCTTTAATCGAAAGTAAGGTCACCCTTAGCTTATAAGTCTGTACACCAAACTGCACGGGTGAATACACATCACGTTCGCCACGGCACCGAACGCCGGCGAACCCGCGTATATTTAGAGGAGTAATTTACGCCAACGTTGCCCTGCACGCTTGGCATTTTCTTTTTGCGTTTCACACACGCACAGCATCGAGAGTAACTACGGATTCAACGAATGACTTCTGAGAACACCGCGGCTCAAAAACCCGCACACATCCCCGCCCCCGGCAAGCCGAAAAACGGGCTGGATCGCTATTTCAAAATCACCGAACGCGGTTCGACCATTGGGTCTGAAGTCCGCGGCGGTTTCGCAACGTTCTTTGCCATGAGCTACATCGTGGTTTTGAACCCCCTTATCATTGGCCTCGGCCCCGATGCCTCCGGCAACCCACTTGGCCCCGAGCGCGTTGCTGCGGTAACCGCGCTGGTAGCAGGTCTACTCACCATCGTGATGGGCGTCTGGGCTAAGCAGCCCTTCGCTATGGCTGCCGGTTTGGGCGTGAACGCATTGTTGGCATCGACCATCGCCACCACCCCGAATCTCACCTGGCCCGAAATCATGGGTCTGGTGGTGTGGGCAGGTATCATCATGCTCCTGCTGGTGCTGACCGGATTCCGCACGGCTGTATTCAACGCCGTCCCGCAGAGTCTCAAGACCGCGATTGTGGTGGGTATCGGCATGTTCATCTCACTGATTGGATTGGTCAACGCGGGAATCGTGCGTCGTATGCCCGACGCCGCAGGTACCACCGTACCCGTCAGCTTTGGCGCTAACGGATCTCTGATGGGCTGGCCAATCGTGGTGTTCCTCTTCGGGCTCTTCCTCACTATCGCGCTGTTTATCCGCAACGTACGCGGCGCCATCCTGATTTCCGTCATCGCATCAACGATTCTTTCCATCATTTTGGAAACCGTTGCTCCTTCGGGTTCTTCGATGGATTCACCCACCGGCTGGTCGCTGATGGTTCCCGGAATGCCCGAAAACTGGATTGGCGCACCGGACTTCTCCCTACTCTTCACCGCTGATATGTTTGGCGCGTTCACAACGCTCGGCGGCATGGCGGCGTCCTTGCTTGTTTTCGCTATCTTGCTCGCTGTTTTCTTCGACGCTATGGGCACCTCGGTGGGTCTGGCAGCGGAGAACGGCACGCTGAACGAAAACGGTCAGATTGAAGACATCAACAAGGTTCTACTCGTAGATTCGCTCGGTTCTATCGTGGGCGGCGGCGCGTCCAGCTCCTCCCACCAGATTTTCGTGGAGTCGGCAACCGGTATCGGCGAAGGTGCTCGCACCGGTTTCGCCAACCTTGTCACCGGTGCGCTCTTTTTGATCGCCATTTTCATCTCCCCGCTGGTGAACGTTGTGCCCTTCGAGGCAGTAGCCCCCGCGCTGGTTGTCGTCGGCTTCCTGATGGTTCGCCAGGCAATCAACATTGACTGGACTGACTGGGGCCTGGGTATCCCCGCGTTCCTCACTATCATCATGATGCCTTTCACCTACTCCATTGCAGACGGCATCGGCGCAGGCTTCATCTCCTACGTCTTCATCCGCTTAGTACAGGGTCGCGCACGCGATATCCACCCGCTCATGTATGCGGTTTCGGCGGCGTTCGTGCTCTACTTCGGCATGGGATTCGTTAAGAGCTTCATCTAAGGCTTGTCGCAGTCTCTTTTAGTACACGAAAAGCGTTGAATGCTCATCTTTTACGATGACCATTCAACGCTTTTTGTGTACCTCAAGCCAAGACTATAGCTTCTTCTTCATCGTAAAGTTGGTCAGCACCTCACCGCGAAGGGGCACTTGGTTTTCTTGCTTAACTTTGAATCCGTGCCGTTCAAAGAAAGCTCGCGCCGTTTTACTAGCCTGGACGACGAGCGCGGTAGCTCCGCGCGTCCTCGCTTCCTCTTGCACTTGAGCCAGTAGGGCGCTGGCAATCCCCTGCCCCTGATAAGGCGGACGAACAAAGAGCATATCGATGAGAATCTCTCCCAACAGGGTCTGCCCCGAGCCTTCAATGAGATCAGCAAAACCCGCGCTAATACCATCCACGGTAGCCACGAAGGTATCTGCTTTAGAACGCTGAGCCGCCCACTGCTGCACGTTGTAGTTCACCGGCGCCCAGGCATCGAGCTGCGCCGGCGAATAATCGTTAGTAGCGAGTTCGTGAATAGACTGGTAGAAAATAGCGCGCGTGACCGCGGCATCGGCGGCGGTGAACGGGCGAATGACGAGCTTCATGTTTCCCTCTCGAAAGGTTTCTCCCTTGATTCTCTCTCACGATGACCGCTGCCCCTGCGGAACCGGCGAAATTTTCGGCGCATGTTGCGGTAGATTCCACCATGCTTTTGCCGAGGGCTCTGGCATCGCTGCGCCAACCCCTGAAGCATTGATGCGCTCACGCTTTACTGCTTTTGCAACGGGAAACGAGCCTTATCTGCTCGCCACTTGGCACCCCAGCACCCGCCCGGCGTCGCTGGAGTTAGACCCTACTTTGCGCTGGTACCGCCTAGACATTCTGGCTACCTCAGGCGGCGTCTTCGACTCCACAGGCACGGTCGAGTTCGCCGCCCACTACCGCTCGCAGCCGGGCACGCCCGAGGACAAGCGCGTACGCGGAGTCCAGCGGGAGAACTCACGCTTTGAAAGAGTCAACGGGGAATGGATGTATGTGGATGGGGAGGTTTTGTAAAGAAACAGCGATTGCCTTACTCCGGGTTAGGAGTTCAAAGCCCGGACCGGCAACTCCTCATACGCAAATTTCGCACCCGGGCACGCTTCTTCGGCTACCTCCACCAAGTTCTCAGCGGCTATTTCTAGGGACGACATGGCGTCCTCCCCTGCCGATTCCAGTACCACGTGCATAGGCGTCTGAATAAGAGACTCAGCGGTCAAAAGGCAAAGGCTCGCTCCGCCGTCAAAGAAAATCTGGGCGTACCCACGGGCAGCGGCTTCTTCGGGAGAAGAGCTCTGCAAACTCTCAAAATAAGAACGCAAAGCAGTAGAAAGCGCACTCTTCTGCTCCTGGGGCACCGTAATCTCAGCGCCCACACGGCCCACGGCATCCTGCCGGAAAATTTCGTGGGCGTATTCCTCACTACCGGCATATAAATTACTCATTGCTCACCCTTTCGTAAGTCTTCGTCAAGAGCTTTCAAATCAACTGTATCTGCGCCGTCCCTACGCGGACGCACGCCGCGAGCAAAGTTTCGCACCCACGCGTCGTCCTTGTATTGGGCAGGCACGCCGCCACCAAGAAGACGCTTGGTAATCTGCGCAGTAATATTCTCGCCCGTCACGGGTAGCGGAGCATGAGAGCCAGCAATGATGACGTTACCGCGACGTCGCCCCTTGAACATCGCCGAATCGGCCACAGCGCAGGTATGCTCAAAAACTTCAGCAATCGCAGCAGCTTCAGCGCGAGCGCCCGCCAGATCCCGGTTGTCGCCGCAGTTGATGATGTAGAGTCCCTCCGGCGAGAGCGCTTCAGAAACTATCTGCGTAAATTCCAGGGTGGTCAGCGGAGTGGGGGTCACGTAGCCGGCAAAAACGTCGCGAATAATAATGTCGCGGGAGGACGGTGCGAACGTCTCAGTCACTTCACGAGCTTCCCCCACACGAATCTTGACCCGCGGCGCTTTAGGCAGCTCGAACCATTCGCGCACAAGCTCGGCAAGTTTGCCGTCGAGCTCAACCACGGTATTGCGGGAGTTCAGGTAAACATCGGCGAGATAACGCGCCATCGAACAGGCACCGCCGCCCAGGTGGGTGATGCGGAGTTTATCGGGGTCAAGCGTGGTTTCAACGTGCGCCTCGACTACAGCAACCAACCAGCGCATGTACTCAAAATCGAGTTCGCGCGGACGCCCCACCACTACGTGCGACGATTCCATGCCATTGATTTCGAGTACCCAGCCGTCGGGGGTGTAGTCGTCAGCAATCAACTCGGCAACTCCGGTTGAAATCTCGTATTTGCCCTCTTGAAGAGCGCTATTTTCTGGTTGCACCTTGGGTGTTTTTCTGCGTTTAGCCACGGTTTCTAGAGTACTTCAGGTTAGCGTGGAACTAGATACTTGCAGATGAGAGGGAGAATTATGGGTTTTGTGTGCAACGGGCGGTACGTGCTGGAACCGGCAGCTGCCGACGAGGCCGAAAAGTACGTGAATCTTCTGCACGATTGTATGGAGGAAACCTACTCAGCTATAGCAGATCCAGGGTTTATGGTGCGCCGCCGCGCTGCTAGAGACGAATCCATTGAGGAATTCATGGAAGAGGTCAACGGCCCCGGCGTGCGCTGTTTTCTCGCCTACGAAGTACCCAGGTGGACGAGCCAGGGCGGTCTTTCCTGTGCTGTGGGCGCTGATATTGAGTGGGACGCGCCCGTCGGGCTTGCGCTGTCTTCTTTAGGACCCCACGAGTGGGAATCTGAGATGCCCGTTGTGCCGGTGGTAGCGGGAACTCGCGATTTGAGTCAGCTCTATACCCGCGCCACGACGCACGGGACGGGGCTAGGTGAGGCGCTCTTGCGGGCGGTGCTTGCAGACGACGAGCCGGCTTACCTCTGGTACATCGGCGGTAACGAGCGTGCCAAGAGATTCTACGAAAAGTTCGGCTTCCAGGACGAAGGTATCTTTGGTGAATGCGGCGGCATCTGGGGCGTGCCCCACGGTGAACCCGGTCAACCTCTGCAGACCGCACGGATGTTTCGCGGCGGCGTCGTCCTTCAGTAGCCCCGCCACCTCCGCCGAGTTTGTATTAAACTTTCCTAACACACGCTCTCTATTCGCTTCCTGAAAGCGGCACACTCAAATCAAAAGCAAACACCACTGCTCTAGCCAGTTGCTTCTCCTGCGCTGGGGTAAGGTAACCGACGGTTCGCCCCAACGCTGCGGCGGGAATCGTCAGTGTATTATCAATCGATACCGCACACTCGTGGTCGAGCCCATTGCGGGCGTCCAAAATGACTTCGCTCGAAAGCCCCTTAATAGTTGAGGTAATAGGGGCAATGGTTACTTTAGACATCACAAAGCGAGTGGGCTCACGAGTCAAGACGAGCGCGGGGCGAGTTTTGTCCACATAAACCAGGCATATTTCGCGCATTAGTCGCCCCATGGCTTTTGCCGGGCGCTCCACGCAACCAGGTCATCAAGGTCGTCTTCGGTACCGGCTTCTCCGAGCAGACGTACATCGTGGATAGCTGCTTGACGGCGGCGTTCTGCTTCGAGGGCTTCAGTAACTATTGCTGCTCGGCTAGGAGCATCACCGTGGGAAACTGTTTTATCGAGAAATTCAACCAGGTCATCGGGTAACCGTACGGCAATTTGAGTAGTCATACCGAAAGAATACCATTTTGGGATTCACTCAAATAGAGCCCCACAGAGTTTGTATCAAACTTTCCCCGCTGTACTACGAAAATCCTGGTACACAGCTAAAAGTTTGATACAAACTCCGAAGGTACAGAGAATCCAGAACCCTAGTCGCGCTCTTCCAGCGCCTTGTTCAAGCGTTCAACCTTGCCTGTAATCTCACCGGAATCATGGCCGGAACGGATGTCTGCCTTCAAAACCAGAGCGACGCGCGGGCCGTGCTTCGCGACCGCAAAAGTGGCGCGCTTGATGACGTCCATGCACTCGTCCCATTCACCCTCGATAGTGGTGAACATAGAGTTAGTTTCGTTCGGCAAACCCGAATCTTGAACAATCTTCACGGCATCTGCAACCGCGTTGTGTACTGAACCGTCTTCGGGGCCGCCGCCTGTGGGCGCAATAGAAAATGCAAATAACATGTTTTTAGCCTATCGGCTCAAATCGCCTTGTGAACAGGGTAAGGGTCAAAATTACCTTCTGATTCACACTCGATATTCACTGTGAGTTATCAGACATACCACCCTATACGGTACAAAACCTGCCTCTAAAACACATAAAATCGCACATGTAGCCACGGCCAAATGCCGCGCCACCCACGCACAGCTGGGTGCCAGCCCAAAGATAAGTAGAAACGCATATGACTACCGGTATCTACCTTTCCGCAATGACCCAAAATTCAGGCAAATCCCTAGTTGCCCTGGGTCTGGCAGACTCCCTGATTAAGCGAACTGACCGCGTGGGTTACTTCCGCACCATTTTCAAGGGTGATTCAGAAGCTAACGATCCCATGCTGCAGCTTATTCGCCGTAATTTCGGCTTGAGCGCTCTTCAGGCGCGCGGCGGTGTTTCGCTAGAACGCTGCCGCGAGTTGCTGGCCGAAGGCAAGCATGACGAAATGTCCTCCACGATGGTTTCTGTCTACTCTGAGATGACTGATAACTGCGATGTCATCATCGTAGATGGAACCGACTTGCTGGCGCATAACGCCGCAACCGTAGAGTTTGACCTCAACGCACAGTTTGCCCGTGACCTAGGCATTCCCGTAGTGGCTATCATTGGCGCCCAGGACTCTACCGTGAACGATGCCGTCAATGCAGTAGATGTTGCCCGCACCGAACTCACCGGCGCCAAGGTAGATACCATGGCGCTTATCGTGAACCGCTGCGCACCTGAGCAGCGCGAGGAGTTGCTGAACTCAGTCAAGCGTGGGCCTTCGCAGCGCCCTGTATACGTTATCCCTGAGATTCCTGAGCTGGCTGTCCCTTCGGTCAGCGAAGTAGTAGATGCCCTTGATCTCAACGCAGAAGGCGTAAATAGCGACAAGCTCAACCGCGACATTCACGACATGAAGATTGCTGCTATGACTGTCAGCAACTTCCTCGACCAGTTTGCTGACGGCGACTTCGTCATCGTTCCCGGCGACCGCGCCGACGTCGTTGTAGCATCGCTGGCCTCTGCACTTTCACCGAGCTTCCCTGCCCCTTCCGGCATGTTGCTGACCGGCGGTTTTGAGAGCATTTCGGGTTCGGTCATTGGCTCGCTGATTGAGCGCTCGCCCTTCCCCGTTTTCGATACTCCCCTCGATACTTTCAAAGCAGGACGCGCAGTTTCCCGCGTTACTAGCGCGCTCTCTAATGGCAACCCCCGCAAGGTGGCGGCTGCCCTGGGCGAATGGTCCCGCTCTGTTGATGCCGACGAGTTGCTTGAACGTATGGAACTCGAACGCCCTGCGTCGATGACTCCCCTGCGTTTCTTGCACAACCTCATCGAAAAGGCACGCTCGGACCGTCGCACCATCGTGCTCCCTGAGGGTTACGACGTCCGTATCCTACGCGCAGCAGAAATTATCGCCCGCCGCGACTTCTGCAACTTGGTGTTGTTGGGCAACCCTGAAAAGATTGCCGAAATCTGCCAGAACGAAGGCATCACACTACCCACCGGTGAAGATGGCAAGTCATCGATTCGTATTATCGACCTCGATAACAATGAGTACGTCGAAGACTTCGCTTCCACTTACGCTGAGTTGCGTGCACACAAGGGTGTCACCATCGAAGCCGCTCGTGCCCGTATGCATGACGATCCCTCGTACTTTGGCACCATGCTCGTGTACAAGGGCATCGTGGACGGTATGGTTTCCGGCGCTGTCAACACCACCGCCAACACTATCCGCCCCTCACTGGAATTCGTCAAGACCCGCCCCGGTGTTAAGATTGTTTCCTCTGTGTTCCTTATGCTCATGGAAGACCGCGTTCTAGTCTTCGGTGACTGCGCTGTGAACCCCAACCCCAACGCCGAGCAGCTCGCAGACATTGCCCGTGCATCGGCAGAAACCGCACGTCAGTTCGGTGTTGAACCCAAGGTCGCCATGCTCTCCTACTCCACCGGTTCCTCAGGTGCTGGCGAGGATGTCGAGGTTGTTCGCGAGGCAACCGAAATTGTCAAGAATTCAGAGCACGACTTCGCCGTTGAAGGTCCTATCCAGTTCGACGCCGCATCCAACATGTCCATCGCATCTTCCAAGATGCCCGATTCTGAGGTGGCAGGCCAGGCGTCAGTCTTCATCTTCCCCGACCTCAACACCGGCAACAACACTTACAAGGCTGTGCAGCAGACTTCCGGCGCTGTGGCTGTTGGTCCGGTCCTGCAGGGACTGCGTAAGCCTGTGAATGACCTTTCCCGTGGCTGCACCGTTGATGACATCATCAACACCGTAGCCATCACGGCAATTCAGGCGCAGACCCTCTAACTCTGACCGCGGCGAAAGAATACCGCCGCGTATGGCTTCTCAACAGACACACTCCAAACAAAGGAAAGTATCATGCTAGTTCTTGTTATCAACTGCGGATCTTCATCCGTAAAGTACCAGGTTCGAGATACCGATCAGCAAGGCGAAGGCAACCAGGTAATTGCCAAGGGCCTTATTGAAAACGTAGGAACCAAAATTCCTGACCACACTGCAGCGCTTGCCATCATGGCAGAGGAACTCAAGACGCCTTTGCACGGTAAGACTATCGACTCTATTGGTCACCGTGTAGTCCAGGGCGGTGACGTCTTTACTGAGCCTGTATTGATTGACGATCAGGTGCTTCAGCAGATCGACGACCTTTCGCCTTTGGCTCCTTTGCACAACCCTGCGCACGTCTTGGGCATTAAGGCTGCTACCGAAACCTATCCCGGTGTGCCTCAGGTTGCTGTTTTCGATAACGCTTTCCACTCCACCATGCCCGAGTACGTGTACCGCTATGCTGTGCCCGAGGAATTGGTAGAGAAGTACGGCGTTCGCCGCTACGGTGCGCACGGCACCAGCCACGATTATGTAACCGGTGTTGCCGCTGAATACCTCGGTGTGGAGCGCGATCAGTTCAACGCTGTAGTTGCTCACCTGGGTAACGGTGCGTCCATTACCGCTGTTGAGGGTGGCAAGTGCCTGGATACTTCTATGGGCTACACTCCCCTCGCTGGTCTGATTATGGGTACTCGTTCAGGCGATATTGATCCTTCAGTCTTGACCAACCTGATGATGCGCGACCCCGAGCTCACTCCTGAGCGCATGGACCAGATGCTCAACAAAGAATCCGGCCTACTAGCTATTGCGGGCAACAACGACATGCGTGCAGTAGTTGAAGCTATGGAGGGCGGCGACGAGCGCGCCAAGCTAGCTTTGGACATGGCGTCCTACCGCTTGGCTAAGTACATTGGTGGTTACCATGTTGCTGTGGGCGGCATGCAGGCGCTGATTTTCACCGCGGGTATTGGTGAAAACTCCTCGCCGTTCCGCGAGCTGACCGTGAGCCGTTTGGGTGCTTTGGGCATCAAGCTCGATATGGCAGCAAACCAGGTGCGCAGCGATGAGCCCCACCTAATTTCTACCGAAGATTCAGCGATTCCTGTACTGGTTGTTCCTACCAACGAAGAAAAGGCTATTGCTGAGGCAACCGAAGTTATCGTAGCTGGCTAAGGTTCACGAAGTACAAAATAAAGCCCGTTGGGGGCTAAGCTGGTGTAGAAGAATCACAACTGTCATCATCAAGGATGGTTCATGAGCGACACCCCCAACGGCAATTTTCCACCCGGCCCATCGCCACCCCCTCCGCAGCCGGAACAGCAGGGGCAGCCTGGACAATCTGGGCCGCAGAACTTCGGTTCTGTAGGTCTACACCAGCCTCTACCGGATGATCTTTCGCAAGGCTGGCTACCGGAGGACATGCGTCAGCACCCGGTCTCACCCTTTCCTGAGCCCAGGCTTTTCCGCTTTCAGAGCCTCTTGCCGTTCAAGTTCATCAACGCGCTGCGGCATCCGGGTGAAATTCCCTGGCTCCTAGCCGCCTACATGGTCACGCTCTTTGTGTATCTTGCAGGCGCTATTTATCTCATTACCTCCTTCATCGCAATGTTCACAGTGGACGATTATGTTTTCTCCCCCGGTGAGCTTGTTCAGCAGTTGTTAGTGATTGGTCTTTATCTGCCCCTAGCTATTTTTTGGGTTCGAGCCCTGATGTACGCGCAGATGCGCATTACCGGCGTCCGTATTTCACCCACGCAGTTCCCTGAGGCGTACCAGATGCTGGTAGATGCCGCCCGTGCAGCAGGTTTACGCCGTGTGCCCGATGCCTACGTCGTGGTAGGTAACGGCCAGATTAACGCGTTCGCTTCTGGCCACGGCCACCGTCGTTTTATTGTAGTTTTCTCTGACCTATTCGAAATCGGCGGCAAGGCGCGTAACCCTGAGGCCCTTAAGTTCATTATTGGTCACGAGGTAGGGCATATCGCCGCAGGTCATGTGGGTTATTTCCGGTTGATTTTTACATCTTTTTTCCAGCAGATTCCTTACCTGGGTGCTACGCTTTCACGCGCACAGGAGTACACCGCAGACAATTTTGGTTTCCGCTTGGCTCCTGGCGGAGCTATGCAGACCATGGGCGTGCTTTCTGCAGGCAAGTACCTGGTCAATGAGGTTAATACTGACGAGCTGGCTAACCGCGCCGTCTTTGAGGATGGTTTCTTTACGTGGCTTGCGAATTTGAATATGTCTCATCCAGCGACGACGTGGCGTGCCCATGCACTGCGCGATCGTTCGGAACCCGGCCGTCTGGTGTGGCGTCCTAAGTTCAATCCGCCGTACCCGCTGTCCATGATTCCTGCGGCTGAACCCGCGGCGGCATGGGCTGATCCGCTACAGGCAAGTGATTTCATGGCGACCTACCCTGAGCGCCCGGGCAATAATAACCACTTCGGCATCGTGGTCACCGACCAGAAACCTCCCGCACGCGAGAGGGACCGCCGTGTGGGCGATACGCTCTTCAACGGCTGGATTCCTCCGCAGATGCGTGGATTCTGGAACACCGGCGGTTCGCCGCTGCCTCCGCCCCATGAGGATGGCGCGGGGCAAGACCCCCAGCACTCGATTTAGTGCCTTCCCGTTTGCTTCGTTCCATCAGCTACTTCCCGGACGCCAACACGGCTCCCCAGTGGATTACCCTGCTGGTATGGTGCGCGGTTGGTTTGGCTCTAGCCTTTGCCGGTTACGCCGTGGCGAAAAAGAACAAACATAAGGCTGAGCCGATGGTGGTTGAGGTTTAGGGCTGAGTCAGCCCCCGACCCCTAACTGCTAGCCAAACTGGCGTTCTGCGGTGCATTTCTGCACCGCAGAACGCCACTTTTACTGTATCTAGGGGGTAGAGGTCGCAGGGATTCGTATAATGTAAGCCACGTTACTCGACAGAATTGGGGTTCTTCATGTTTTTGCGGTGGTGGCGACCGGACGATGCCGAGGCTCTGCTTGAAATTTATCGGCAAAATTCTGATATGAAACGCCAGATGCCGGCTTTGGATTCTCTCACCGACGCCGAAAACTTTATTCAGCACCACTATCTTCCCGCCGAGAATCATGCGGTTTTCTGTCTCGAAGATGGAGGAAAACCTGCAGGTTGCGTAGCCGTTGAATTTACTGCTCATAATGACGACGGCGCGTGGGATCGCGGTTGGGTTTCTTACTGGAATGCACCATTAGTGCGGGGCCGCGGGCTCATGAAAATAGCAGTGCGCGCGGTATGCGATTGGGCGCTAGGAGAATATTCAGCTGATTCTGATTCAACACTGGTCGATACTGAGCTACTGGGCGAACTTAATTCACCCAAGCTCCGCCGTCTGGAATTGGGGTACCGAACAAATAATCCGGCGTCGGGCAAGGTCGCCGCAGCAGCCGGCTTTACGATGGAAGGCATCGAACGCGAAAAGTTCCTCTACGACGGGCAGACCTTCGACGCGGTCAACGCGGCGCGACTGCGTGGAGACATCTTACGGGTGAACAACCAGACAAACGCTTTGGGTAGTGTGCCTGTGGCATCGAGCGTTATGGTTCATCACGTGGAACTATGGACCGCTGATTTTGGGAGTGTCCTTGCCGAGTGGTCACCGCTGATGAATGCGTTAGGGGCAAGGGTGGGCGCCGAGTGGGAGAAGGGCATTTCGTGGAAAGGTGCGGATGGCTCCTACCTTGTTTTGGAAGAATCCCCGGACGTGCGGGGCGGTCTGTGCCGCACAAATCCGGGTATGAATCATCTGGCGCTAAATGTTGGGAGCCGCAAAAAGCTGGACGAAATCCGCCAAAATGCACTTGGTTGGGGCTGGCAGGAATTGTTCGCAGAAAAATACCCGCATGCCGGCGGGGATGAGCATACTGCCCTTTACCTTGAAAATTCAGAGGGTTTCGAGGTGGAGCTTGTCGTGGAAAATTAGGTTCTGGCGTCCTGCCATCCACCCCCTAAAGCACAGTCAAAGTGGCGTTCTGAAGTGTAAATATGCACCCCAGAACGCCACTTAGGCTGTGCTTATCGGGGATTGCGCCAAGCAAAGTTAACTGGACGCGCGGCGTGCAACCCGCCGGTCGTCCCAGCGCCGTCATCAAGTAGAACCCGCGGTCTTATCCTACAACTTAGACCCCGAAGGAGATCATGAATACTTTTACAGTTACATTAGAGGGACTCACCTCGGAAGCGCTAACGAGACGTCTTGAATCAGCGGGAATTCAGCTCAATACGCACGCTCAAACGCTTTTGGAACCGAAGTTTTTTGATTTCTCTAAGACCGGTAAATATCGGGTTCAGCTAGTCACGGTAGCGGACCTGGGATTTACTGAGCCTGCAAATTTGCCTGCAATCTATCGGCGCATCAGGGAACGTGGATTCGCATTATGTCCTCTTGAGCTCGCACCGTATTTACGCCTATCGTGGCGCACCCAGCCGACCAGTAGAAACTCGACGCTGACGGGGCAACATAAGTCTCCAGATTCCGCGGTGAATGTCTCCACACCGCCACTTTCCTCCGATCCCTACGTGCCCAAGGGGTTCTACCTCCGCAACGTGGATGGCACACTATGGCTACGCGGTTATATTTGCGACGACGAACATGAGAATGCCTTGGACACGGTATTCGCAGTCTTACCTACCTAGATGTTCATTTCGTCCCGGACGCGCCGGAAGGGAAACGTACACTCATTCGGTTGAATGCTCCCCTTTTTGGGTGAACATTCAACGTCTTGAGTGTACGCAGCCAGTCCCCCCTAAACCCTCTCCCCCGTCCTCTCCTCAAACTCTGCAGCGGTGGCGTAGGAGGTCTGTGTGCCTAGGCGGGTCACCGAATCGCCGGCGTACACGTTCGCCACGCGAATTGCCTCAGCGATGTCGCCATTTTTCACCCAGCGGTGGCTGAAGCAGCCGATGAATGCGTCGCCCGCGCCGGTAGTGTCTTTGGCGTCCACTTTGCTTGCTTCGATGAGACGCTCGCCCTCCTGGCTAATCCAGAGCACGCCGCGAGCGCCGAGCGTCACGATTACGTTCTTGATACCTACGTTCAGGAGGACGTGCGCGGCATTCGAGATATCGTCGAGGCTCTCCACGGGCATTCCCGAAAGTAATGAAAGTTCAGTCTCATTAGGCACGATGAACTCCACACCCTTCATGCGTTCAAGAGAAAGTTCGGGGGTTGCAGGTGCAGGGTTCAGCAGGACGGGGATGCCTAGCTCCTCCCCCAACTCGACGGCCGCGTACACGGTTTCGAGCGAAATTTCGAGTTGCAGCACTATCAGCTGGCATTGGGCGATGTCCTCGCGGGCGTTTTCTAAATCCTCGCGCGAAAGCAGGGTGTTAGCGCCCTTGACGATGATGATTGAGTTGTTCGATTTTTCGTCCACGAAGATGGGCGCGACGCCGGAGGTTGCCTCGGTGCGCAGAATGTATTTGTCGTCGATACCGTTAGCGCGGAAGTTTTCGATGGTGTTTTCGGCAAAAATGTCGTTACCTACGCGCGTTACCATCAACACTTCGGAGCCAAGACGCGCGGCAGCAACCGCCTGGTTCGCGCCTTTGCCGCCGCATCCGAGACGGAAATCGGGTGCCTCGATGGTTTCGCCGAGCTCTGGCATGCGGTGGATGTAGGAAATCAGATCGACGTTGTTTGATCCGATGACGGCAATTTTCATGATGTTTCCTCTCAGACTTTCTCCCAATATCCTTCTTTGGGTGTTGAGGTGCAAGAAAGGGTCAACTTTTCGGCAAAAAGTTGACCCTTTCTTGCACCTCAACGTGCGAAGGAGCTAACACCCACACCGATACACTGGTGTACATGCCCTTCCGCCTTCCCCAATTGAAGCTAGACCCGCTCATCGCGCTGATTCTCACCGCCGTGGTGATTGCTATCTTTTTCCCTGCGCGCGGGGATTTCGCCGAAGGGTTCTCGGTCGCCACTAAAATCGCTATCGCCTTCCTGTTTTTTCTTTACGGGGCGAGGCTTTCCCCGCAGGAGGCTGTCGCCGGTTTCAAACATTGGAAGCTGCACGCCACAATCCTCAGTTTTACCTACCTGGTGTTCCCTCTCGCCGGGCTGGCTCTGTTCCCACTGAAATACCTTCTGGGCAACGAGCTTTACCTGGGTCTGCTGTACCTCATGCTGGTGCCCTCCACCGTGCAGTCATCGGTAGCGTTCACCTCTATTGCCCGCGGAAACGTACCCGGTGCGATTGTGTCAGCCTCGGCATCGAACCTGCTAGGAATTGTAATTACACCTTTGCTGGTCATGCTGCTGATGGGTTCTGGCGGCATAAAAATTAGCGGCAACGTGTTTCTCGATATCGCCATTCAACTCTTGTTGCCCTTCGTCCTGGGGCAACTAACCCGCCGCTTCACCGCGTCATTTGCCAAGAATCACCTGGTCAAACAGATAGATCGACTCTCCATCGCGATGGTTGTTTATGCGGCGTTTTCAGAAGGAATGGTGGACGGCATTTGGACGCGCGTGAGCTGGTGGCAGATTATTTTCCTGGTTGCTTTGGCGGTCGCACTGGTTGAAGCCATGCTTTGGTTCACCGGGTTTGCAGGCAAAAGCTGGGCTTCACTCACGAAGACTGCATAGCTATCCAGTTCTGCGGCACTAAAAAATCGCTGGCGACGGGTCTGCCGATGGCCGCCGTCATTTTTGGTGGCGCAGGGGTAGGTTTGTTGATTCTGCCGCTCATGGTTTTCCATCAGGTTCAGTTGATGATTTGCGCCGTTCGCGCCTCGAAATACGCGCGAGAATCAGCCTAAAAACTCCTAAATCTCCAGCGCCTGCACCGCCCGCACCAGGGCAATATGCGCCAGGGTGTGCGGGAAGTTGCCCGTCTGGCGATTTTCTGCGTAAGAATACTCGGAGCTCATCAGACCTAAATCGTTAGCGGCACTCAGGACAGTATCGAGAAGGGCACGACCGTCAGCCTCTCTGCCTGAACGAATGTAGTGTTCCGCCAACCAGAGGGATGCGGCAAAATGCAGGTTATCTTGATCTTCGAAACCGTCAAACCCACGCACGTTGATATAACGATAAATCATGCCCGATTCATGCTGAAGCTCGCGTTCAATGCGTGCGACGGTGCCCATCATGCGGGGGTCGTCCCATGTCACCATACCTATTTGCGCCAGTTGCAACAGCGAAGCATCGACGTGCGTACCCCCGTAGGTTTGCACAAACGAGTTCAGTTCAGTATTGAAACCTTGCGAGAGAATATCCTGAGCAAGGCGATCGCGGCACTGAGCCCAGAGTTCGACGTCGCCGTCCAACCCGTGCTCTTGCACCGCCGAAATTCCCGCATTGAAAGCCGCCCAGAGCATTGCCTGTGAGTGGGTAAATACATGGGGGTCACCCTTGATTTCCCACATGGACTGGTCAGGTTGGCCAATTCGTTCAGACGCCGAATTTAGGAGGGCTTTTTGAAGCGACCAGGACAGTTGGTCCTCTCCCACACCGTTTTCGCGAAGATGCGCAAAAGTGACGAGCACCTGCCCTAGCGCATCACCCTGGAAGCGGTCATCTGAGCCATTACCTGCGCGAACCGGCTGCGAATTTTCATAGCCTGGCAAGGCAAGACGTCGTTCCAAGTCGTCTTTCTCACCCGCCACGCCGTAAACCGAATGCAGATTATAGGGGCTATTTGCCACCGCCCGCATAATCCAGTTACGCAACTGAGCAGTTTCACGTTCGTGACCGTGGGCAAGCGTTACTTCCATTGCCATGGCAACATCGCGCAACCAGGAAAAGCGGAAGTCCCAGTTGCGGCGTCCACCGACAGTTTCGGGCAGCGACGTCGTTGCAGCCGCCACCAAACCGCCGGTTTCGCGGGAAATCAGGGCGCGTAGCACCAGCAGTGAGCGCAGGCGAGCTTCGCGGTATGACTCATCATTTTGCGTTTGAATCTGCTCGGGGGTGCTGGGCACAATCGGATGCATAGCGGTCTGCGCCAGCTCGTGATAGGTGGCAAGGTCAATTTCGGGAAGCTGCGTATTGGTGATGGCTTCGCCTTCGCGATTTGTCGAGGGGAGTCCGATGCTGGACGACGTCGTGCTTTCGGCACTTATCTCTTCATTCGGCACGGTGCGGATGGCTGAAATCTCGTTTTCGGTTGCCTCTGCAATGGCTGGCGGAACATAGAGGTCTGACCATTCGGTCCACTGCGCGGTGGTGTAGGTGATGGCTGTGGAGTAGTCGATGGGTGCCGGCGGGTTGTGGTTGGAAGCAAAATAATTCAGCGAAAAAACGTAGTTCTGACCTGCTGAAACAGTGAAGGTATCGGTGTGGTTGCCGTACTGACCTTCTGGGATAGTGTCTCCGCGGAAGACTAGTGCGTGAGGCCCTGCCATACCTACCAGCATGGATTGGGAGACATCAACAGCGCCGGTGGAGTCTGCGGGGCCGTCATACTGGGTCACCCACGGCGTCGTCTTTCCACTATCGAATCGCATGTTTAGCTCTTGGAGCATGGTGACTTCGCCGGTGAGTCCTTCCACACTGCGAACAATCGCGGTTCCGCCGGCAAGGGGCATGAAATCTGTGACTCGCACGCTCGCTTCGCCCACGTGCCACACTGTTTGCAAAATAAAAGTATTTTCGCGGTAGGAGCGTTCAGTACGGACTTCTTCTACAGGGGAAGGATTGACTGATTCCAGGGGTGCTAGAAGCCAACGTCCGTTTTCGCGATCGCCCAACAGGGAGGCGAATACTGCCCCCGAGTCAAAGCGGGGTGCGCAGAACCAGTCGATTGATCCTGCGCGAGACACGAGCGCGGCAGTGTTCATGTCTGAAAGCAGGGCGTAATCCTCGATAAAAGAAGCCATGCTTTAACACTAACGTAACCCTAAAAGTAACTCGACTTAGTTTTAAAGATGAACGATGCGAAATCACCCCTTGAAATATACCCCCTAGGGGTATATGTTTAACACAGAACGACGAAAGGCAACAATGACCATCGAATCTCCCGACGCAATCGCCCCCGATTCCTGCGACTGCTGCGCCGAAGGCAATCACGGCTACTCCGCCAGCAAAGAGGCATATCTCAAACGCCTCCGCCGCATCGAAGGCCAAGTTCGTGGGATTCAGCGAATGGTTGATGAAGATAAATACTGCATCGACATCCTCACCCAGATTTCCGCTATCAATAAGGCAATGCACGCGGTATCCATCGGGCTCCTCGAAGAACACATCGCCCACTGCGTCGTCAATGCCGCCAACGAATCACGCGATACCGGCAACCCAGAAATTGTCCAAGACAAGGTCATCGAAGCCACCGCCGCCATCTCAAGACTTCTCCGCAGCTAACCTGCGCGGAGCACCCCAAAAATACAACAACCAAGGAGAAACACCATGTCAGCAACCGTTGTACACGCCACCGGACTCACCTGCCAACACTGCGCAGCATCCGTCACCGAAGAAGTTCAAGAAATCGAAAACGTCAACGAAGTCAACGTAGAAGTAGTCAAGGATGGGCAGTCCACCATCACCATCGACCACGACGGAGAGCTGGACGACGCCAAGGTTGAGGCTGCGATTGCCGAAGCCGGATACGAGCTCGTCAAGTAGACGCCCCCTAGCAGTAGCTCGCGCTGGGAATTGGGCTCCACGAGCATCGCAGAACGCCTTAGAAAACTCCCGTCGGTCGCAGAGCGACCTCGATCGTTAAGCGGCGTTCCTGCGATGCCCGCTGACGCCCGTGCGGCAGGGCACGGGCTAAGGCGTTCTGTGATACCCATGGCGCCCGATTCAGACCGCCAAATCTTCACGAAAGGATTCACTCATGCAAACCCAAGCCCCCGAATCTGAACGCATCCTCAATCTCGATATTAGCGGGATGACATGCGCATCCTGTGTTGGCCGCGTGGAACGTAAGTTGCGCAAGATCGAGGGTGTGGATCCTTCGGTGAACCTTCCCCTGGAGTCGGCGCGTGTGATTGTGCCGGCAAATGTCTCTGATGAGCAAATTATTGAGACCGTTAAAAATGCCGGTTATGAGGCGAAACTTCAGTCAGCCGAGGGCTCTGCCGACGAGCAGGAAGAGGAGACCGGACTGAGGTCACTGTCTTCTTTCCGCAAGCGCATTTGGTTCACGCTTGTTTTTGCGGTTCCGGTTTTTCTGATTTCGATGTTTAGCACGTTCCAGTTTCCGCACTGGGGCTGGGTTGTAGCATTGTTGGCGTTGCCGGTGGCGACGTGGGCGTCTTGGCCATTCCACAAGTCGGCTCTAACCAACTTGAGGCACGGCAGTTTTACGATGGACACGCTCATTTCTTTAGGCGTGGCGTCGAGTTATCTTTTCTCGTTGTGGCAGCTTCTTACTGATCCGATGATGACCGCGCACGCCGGCATGGGCGGTCATGGCATGGATCATCTGCTTTATTTTGATTCGACCACCATGATTGCGCTATTTCTTCTGATTGGTCGCTATATTGAGGCTCGCACTCAACGCCAGTCGTCGGAGGCATTGCGTAAGCTTCTGGACCTTGGGGCGAAGAACGCCACAGTTATTCAGAATGGCCGTGAAATAAGCATTCCGGTGAAAGATTTAAGGCCCGACGACGAGTTCGTCGTTCATCCTGGCGAAAAAATCGCTACCGATGGCGTCGTCATTTCTGGTCGTTCCGCCATCGATACTTCTCTGCTAACCGGGGAATCTGTGCCGGTAGAGGTGGCAGAGGGCGATACCGTTACCGGCGCCACGATTAATACATCGGGTGCGCTCACGGTGAAGGCAACTCGGGTGGGATCCGAAACCACGCTGGCACAGATGGGCCGCATGGTTGCTGAAGCGCAGTCGACCAAGGCGCCTATTGCTCGTCTGGCAGATAGAATCTCAGCGGTTTTCGTACCCGTGGTAATCGCTATTGCTCTTGCAACTTTCGTTGGCTGGTGGGTGTTCACTGGCGATACTAACGCGGCTTTCGTGGCTGCGGTATCCGTCATCGTTATTGCCTGCCCCTGCGCGCTTGGGCTCGCTACTCCTACCGCCCTGTTGGCCGGTACCAGCCGTGGTTCACAACTCGGTATTTTGATCCGTTCGGCGCAGGTTCTTGAAGACACGCGCGGGGCGAACACTATCGTTATGGATAAAACCGGCACTGTCACCGAGGGAAAACTTGAGGTGGTCGACGCCGTAGAATTCTCCGATAACCGCAATTTAATGGTTCGCGCGGCAGCGGCTGTCGAAGCTCGTTCGGAACACCCGATTGCGCAGGCTATCGCTACTTTTGGTCAAAAATCTGGCTCCCTCCCTGCTGTACAGAACTTTGAGTCCGCTCCCGGCGGCGGGGTACGTGGCAACGTTGAGCTAGACGGTGCAACCCACACCGTAGTGGTAGGTCAGCAGTCCTTCTTGGAAGCCGAAGGTATTTCACTCACTTCTGACCAGCAGGGGCAACTTCGCGCCCAGCAAGAGAGCGGTTTCACCACGGTTATTGTGGCATTAGACGGTAATGTAGCCGGATTGCTTTGCCTGCAAGATACGCCTAAGTCAGACGCCATTTCAGCGATTGAAAAGCTCAAGAGCCAGGGGTTACGCCCGGTTCTTTTGACGGGCGACGCCGAGCCGGTTGCGCGCGCCGTCGCCACCCAGGTGGGCATTGATCCGCACGATGTTTTCGCCGGCGTCTCCCCTGAGGACAAGGTGGAGAAAATTAAGCAGCTTCAGAGCGAGGGACGCGTTGTGGCAATGGTGGGTGATGGCGTGAACGACGCCGCCGCTCTTGCTCGCGCAGACCTCGGCATCGCGATGGGTTCAGGCACCGATGTTGCGATGGAAGCCGCCGACCTCACCATCATGCGCTCTGATTTGGAATCAATCCCCACTTCTATCCGTCTTTCAAAAGCAACCCTCAAGTTGATTAAGTCCAACCTGTTCTGGGCATTTGGTTATAACGTTGTCGCTATTCCTGTGGCGGCTGCAGGCTTACTCAACCCCATGATTGCCGCTGCGGCAATGGCGTTTAGCTCGGTCTTCGTAGTGCTGAACTCCATGCGCTTGAACCGTTTCGAGCGGAATTAGCCACCGCGCGTCGTCCACCGGGGTTTCTCTCGGAAAAGATTTTTAAAAAAGTTTTAAGAATTTCGTGAGGAACCCGGTGCCACCCCCGTCTTATTCGTGACGGTACCCTTTTGACGCTTCGACCAATTACCTCATTAGAGGTACCGTCACCCTAAACTTCGCAGTATGAACCCCTGAGGAGCAACGGTTTGATAGATTATCGCTTCCCTAAAAGCGAATCATCGAGGAGCCGTAGCGAACATGCTGGTGGCACCACAACCATCTCATCGCAGGCACTCACACAAATAGCGAGCCTAGCTATCGACAACACTCACAATATTTCTTCTCCTCATCCCTATCCCGGTCAAGAAATCAACTCTCCGCTCCCGTTTCAGATTGAGACAGAGGGGCAGACCCGCGAAATCATCATTGTTATAGATGAGGGTACGAGCGAGCGCACCGTTGCTTTGCCCGTGGAAATCCATGATGATGAGCAACTACCCCAAGAACTTGAAAACGAGGTCAAACAGAAAATTCGCCAGACCCTAGAAACCACAGCTGGCATCAAGGTATCAGACATAAAAATTGTTCAAACCATCCCGAACCATTAAATAAGTTCCCCTCTCTATGTAAAAATTGTGTAGATACGTATCGCAGGGTTAACCTGCCGGTACTGTGCACTTATCACGACTCAGGGAAAGGGGATGGGTGGCACCTTTTACTCGCGAAGTTTCTCACCTCTCGGACGCCATTCTTTGCGAACGCGCTGCCACCGGCGATTCAGCTGCTTTTCAGAGCCTGATTCGCCGCTATGCTCCTCTCATGCGAGCGTATGCGATTAGGCTGACCAGTAGCGCCTCTGATGCTGACGACGTACTCCAAGAAACTTTCATTAAAGCGTGGGAGAAGATAGATACTCTTCAGAATCCCGAGAAGGTCAAAAGCTGGCTGATGACTCTCACCAGTCGTAAAGCTATTGACCTGATGAGAACCCGCAAGTTAACCGTTGATTTAGATTCAGCGGCAAATACCGCACATCCTGGGATAAACCCTGAGGATAACGCCATTACAGACTCGCAGATTGTTCATTTAAGTGAGCTGCTCAAAACATTGCCGCTAGAGCAGCAGCAGGTATGGGTCATGCGTGAAATAGGTGGCTCTACTTATAAAGAAATTTCTGAAACGTTGAAGATTTCCGAAGGAACCGTACGAGGAAGATTAGCGCGCGCACGTGCAGCTTTAGTCAAAGGAATGGAGGGATGGAACTAATGAATAACGATGAACCCACCCTCGATACTTTGAGCATGTGGTTGCAGGACCAGCAAGACGGGGTGCAGACCCCTGAGCACCGCGAACTCACCCGGCATATCAACGAGTGCCCTTCATGTTCTCAGCGGATTGCTGCCCTCAAACGGGTGGATCAGGTCAGCGCTGATTTGGTATCAACAGAGGTTGCCGTTCAGAAAAAAGATACGACGTGGCTTGATGACCTCATGGCTAACCTCGTATTTGAGACTTTGGCGGGTCGTTCCATCCCCTTAAGCGCGGAGTACGACGTCGATAATTTCTCGATTACCGAAGGCGCTATCCTTGCGGCAATCCGCGGCGTTGCAGATTCTATGGAGAATCTCATTATTGGTCGCTGCCGTTTAGTGGGCGATGTTGAAGAGCCCACTTCACCGATTATTGTTCAAGTGAGTGCTACTGTGCGTTACGGTGCAGTGATTGCTGAGGTAACAGATCGACTGCGGGAACTCATCACAGCTGAGGTTCACCGTGTATGCGAGCTGAATATCGAAGCAATCGACATTGAAGTACAGGATATTTTTGGCAGCCCTCTAGAAGCAGGCGAATAATGACTTCCACTCATCTGGTAATTGGGCCTGGTTCAGGCGAGGACGCAGAGGACTCCGCAGAGCTTTCGCCGTTGCGGCAAGCCATTTTAGCGACTGAGGGTGTGGCACGCATCTACCCTCCTGCCAATGTACCGAGCAAGATTGTGCGCGCGGTGGGGGTCGCGGCATCGAGCGTACGCGCGGTAATCGAAGACTTTTTGCCTTCTGCGGAGGAGGACGCCGTGGCACACCGTAGTGTTGCTGTAGCTGAGAATGATGAAGGTTCCTCGGAGATTCGCGATGAAAAAATCCTAGACTCTGCGAGCTCCGAAGTAACCAGCATCTCGGTACGAATTGGCACCACTGCGCAGGCAAATGTGCCGCAGACAGTGCGTGCAGTGGCTCAGGCATTACGCAAAATCCACGGTGAACATGTAGCTGTCACCGTGGACGTAGTGCATATCTAAAGGCGGGTCTTAGTCCCTGCGTTACTGCTTGGGGCGGGATTCCTTCTCACCAGTGTTAGCGGCGTCTTCAGTTTTTTGCTGACGAGCTTGTGCCTCGCGGCGTGCTTTTGCCTCAGCGTAAAGCTTGGAGGACGAGCGGTTGATGCCGGTGCCCTGACCTAATTCGGGGTTGTTAGGCTTTTCCACCAGGATGAGCGTGGCGCACACTACCAAAGTCACCACAAAGACACCGCCGGCGAAAGTGAGCGCCAGAAGCACGTTGGGTTGGTTGTTGGTACCGCCGGTAGCGGTAATAAAGGTTCCCAAGAAAGTGATGATTGCCAGAACAGCTGCAATAATCAACGGGGCGGTTACCTGTTCTTTGAAACCACTCGGACGCTTTTCAGCCACTAAATCTCCTCCTGAAACATGTTCCGTACCAGTCTACGCGCCACGCCTGAATTCGGGCAGGGGTTTAGCCGGGGCGGGTGCTAATTATCTGTGGTGTTGGGCGCTTTTGTGCGATTGCCCCGGAGCGTAATCGCGCCAATGAGCAGAAATACTCCGGCAATGATTGCTCCCCCGCCGAGGGTGCCGAGGATTGCTTTGTCGCCAATTTCGCCAATAACGACGAGCGCCACGGCAGAAATAGTCATAATCAGACCTTCAAGTTGCCAGTCTTTCCCCAGGTCCAAGATGTGTTTGGTGCGCATACCGAGCAAAATTTTCAGAATACTTGCAATCCCCAACGCCAAGGCAACAATCACAATGAACATGAATTCACTGTGGGCAATGAGCAAAAGAAGAACGGCGGCTCCCGCCAGCACCAAACCTGCCGAGGTCAGCGATTGCCCAGCAGCGGCGTCGAAAAATCGTATCTTCTGCGCGGTAAATACCTGCGCCAGCCCAAGCGCCAGCAAAAAACCACCGGTCAGGATTTTCAGCGTGCCCAGCGTTGGCTCCTGCACAAACACGGTGATAAGACCAAAAATCAGGTAAATCGCAGCGGTAACGGATGCCGGCAGAACGAGCGCACGATGAGCACCTTGTTCGCCTCCCGGCTGGACGCGCGGCGTAGCTCCCGCATGCGGGGAAGAGACGTGTGCACGAGAGCGGTCTGAAGGAGCGGGGGTTTCTGAAAAATTATCTTGCGGTGAAGTCACAGGTTCTACCCTAGCGAAGAAAGCTGATGGTCTAAAAGGTAGAGGGCTTATTTATGAAGCTTAGCTTTCCCGCCTGGCACAGGCGGTCGAAATGTTTTATAAAAAGCCAAAATGTGTCTTTTCAGGTTCTCTTAACGTAAAGTTCAGTCTTTTTCCAGAAACATATTGCCCCTTGTGGGATAAGCCACTTAAATAAGAGTAGTTGAGTTTTGAAATACTCAATTCACGCATATCAGCTAGTAAGGAACCCAGATGAAAACATCAGCTCTTTTCTCCCCTGCCCGCACCTGCAAAGGAGGCGTAGCGCTCTTCGGAACCACCGCAGTCCTCGCCGCCGGCGTCATCGGTTTGGCACCTGCGCAGGCAGAAGAAACGCCCGCCGCGCCAGTTGCCACCGCCACCGCAGAACCTACCGTGGTTGAATCAGCACCCCCCGTTGCCGAGCAGACCGTCGTAGCCACCAAAGTTCCTGCTGCAGCAGAAACTCCTGTAGCTCTCGAGACCCCCGCAGCTCCTACCGCCACAGAGCCCACTGCAACTGCTACGCCCGCTGAGTCCACCCCTGCAGCAGAAGTACCTGTCAAAGACGCCGCTGCAGCTACCGCGGCAGACCAGTTCAATCCTTCCTGGGCTCCTATAACCATTGCAACAGGTGGAACCGGGACTGCCGCTTACACCGGCGATAACATCACCGTTCCTGCGGTTGCTCTCACCGCCAAGCCTGAAGGCTGGCAGGGTTCCTACGACGACGCCAACAAGTCTTTCTCCTTAACCGTTCCCGCAGATTTGGCACCCGGTGAGTACACCGTGCCAGTAGCAGTGGGCTATGGGGACGGCAGCGTGGATAAAACCTCCATCGTTGTGACCGTAACCGGCGCTGCAGCAGCTACATCCGACAGCGAAAAGTACTCTCCCTCATGGGATAAAGGAACCGTCACCCCCGGTGGAACCACCACCCTCAAGTACACTGGTGACGAAATTCTGACCGAGGCAACAGCGAATGGTCAGACACCTGAGGGGTGGATCATCACCCGCGCCCAAGAGAGCCGCGATTTCATTGTGACCGCCCCCGCCGATGTTCAACCTGGCTTTCAGCTGGTTCTGCCCATCACCGTAACCTATGGCGATGGCACCACTGATAGCGCAGATCTCACCGTAGACGTTGTAGCGGACGCCGTAGCGTCGACCCCCGTTGAAACTGAACAGCCCGCCCCTGCCCCCGTTGAAACTGAGCAACCTGCAGCGCCTGTAGCTCATGAGGCTCCTGCGCCTGCTCAGCCGGCAGCTCCCGTAACTGAAACCCCTGCCGCACCAGCTCCTGCGCCTACCCAGGCAGCTCCTGCTGTTGCAACTCCCGCGCCGGCTCCCGCCCCCGCGCTTGCCCACACCGGCGCAACCAGCATTGCAGTTCTCTCCGGTGCCGGTCTGCTACTGCTAGTCGGCGGCGCGGCACTGCTGTGGGGACGTCGTCGTTCGGCATAAGCTAGTTGGCTCTTAAGCCCAACGCGGCATTGCCTAGCAATAAATGAATCTTTCAGGCAGCTGAACCTCCCATCGAGGTTCAGCTCCTGCGTTTAAGCGCCGAAATCAGCAGCAGGAGTCCGCGCTGGAGCGCCCGGTCGCTGGCGGCGCCAAACCCCACCACAATACCGAACGCTCGTTCTTTTTCACTGGTTCCCGTATGCGACCAGTAGTCCCCCAGCGCGGCCGCTTTCACGCCGGACTCCTCCAGAATCTCTAACACTGCACGCTCGTCTGCCTCGGTTGCATAATCGCCAGAGAACTCCAGCACCACATGCAAACCGCCATCCATGGGGAGCACCTGCACCCAGGCGGGCATATCCCCGGTTGATAATATGTCCAGGAGCAGATTGCGGCGCCCCTTATAGAGCCTTCGCATCCGCCCGATGTGGCGGCGCACCCCGCCATCGCGCATAAACTCAGCCATCGCGTCCTGCACCATGGCTGAGACGGGTGAGCCTAAATCTTCCCGCAGTTCCCACAGCGGACCGGTCAACGCATCGGGCGCAATCATAAATCCCAGTCCCAGTCCGGGGCTAATAGTTTTAGCGAACGACCCGAGGGTAATGACGCGGTCGAGCGCAGCGGCACTTTCGCCGGCATCGCGGGCAAGAGCTGCAAGGGCAGGGAGTGGATCGCCCACGTAGCGTAGTTCCGAATCATAGTCGTCTTCCACAATATAGGCGTCATTTTCTGCGGCCCAGTTCAGCAGTTCCAGACGGCGCGCCACGGGCATCGAGGCCCCCAGCGGGTACTGGTGACTGGGGGCAACCAGTACGAGGTCAGGGCGATTTTCTGCTGGCAAATAGGCAGGATTCAGACCGTGATCATCTACAGGAATCGGCATAATTTCATGGTCAAAGGCCGCAGGAATTCGATGTAACGAAGGGTAGCCGGGGTTCTCCACGGCAATGCGCAGCGGACGGTCATGAATTTCCCGTCGCAGGGCAGAGAGCACCAGGCGGAAAGCGTCACGAGCACCGGCAGTCACCATAATCGATGCAGGCTCGCGCACTACCGACCGCATGAGCCGCAGGTGCTCGGCAAGCTGATATTGAAGTTCGGGGGAACCAGCCGCCGGGTGGGTTCGACCGGGGAGAGCAGCTGTATGGCGCCACGCCGATCGCCATGCCGAAGTGGCCAGCTGTGAGGTGTCGGGAATGCCCGGCCTCAGGTCAATGAACTGTCTCGTTGGCATAGTTTTGGGAATGGGTCGGACGCGCGGACTAGGAGACGGTTCCGGCAATGGGGGGCTCGCGGGTCGGGGTGGTGCGGAGGAATCAAACGCCACACTCACCGTGGTGCCGCCTTTTCCCGTAGAAACGTAGCCTTCACCCGCTAACTGCTCATATGCAGCGACCACCGAACCGCGCGAAACCCCTAACCGCGCCGCCAGCGTGCGCGTGGCGGGCAGGGAGTCTCCTCCAGCTAACGTTTGGCCAACAATGAGCGCGCGAATTTGTTCCGCAATCTGAGAAGGCAGAGAAGCGGTTGAATTTTTGTTGATCTGGAGCGGCAGTTCTGCCGAGGTGGATGAGCGAGCCATATCCTCAACCTACCGCGAGGGCGGGCGGGGCGTCGTCGTCTTTTCTGATGTTCACTCTCGGGTGGTCTAAAATTTTTATTGCTTTTTGGCTCTTTATTAGACCAATTTTTAGCGGCACTGTGGTGATATGACTGAAAATAACAACGAAGTAACCGGATCCCCCCTCGTCAAGCGCGGCTTGGCAGACATGCTCAAGGGCGGCGTTATCATGGACGTCGTCACCCCAGAACAGGCAAAAATTGCCGAGGACGCCGGCGCAGTAGCCGTCATGGCACTCGAACGAGTTCCCGCAGATATTCGCGCGCAGGGCGGCGTGGCACGTATGTCCGACCCAGACATGATTGAAGGCATCATCGACGCCGTTTCCATTCCCGTGATGGCAAAGGCACGCATCGGCCACTTTGTTGAAGCGCAGATTCTCGAAGCGCTCAAAGTCGACTACATCGACGAATCAGAGGTGCTATCCCCCGCTGACTACGTCAACCACATCGATAAGCAGAACTTCAAAGTTCCTTTCGTTTGCGGTGCAACCAATCTCGGCGAAGCACTACGCCGTATCGCCGAAGGTGCCGCTATGATTCGCTCCAAGGGTGAAGCCGGCACCGGCGACGTTTCCGAAGCTACCAAGCATATTCGCACTATCAAGTCACAGATTGCTGAGCTTCAGGCACTTTACGCGGTCTCACCCGATCTGCTCTATGTGAAGGCTAAGGAGCTTGCGGCTCCTTACGATATCGTTCTTGAGGTTGCTCGTACCGGCAAACTTCCCGTGGTTCTCTTTACTGCTGGCGGTGTGGCAACCCCTGCCGACGCAGCCATGATGATGCAACTCGGCGCCGACGGCGTGTTCGTAGGCTCCGGCATCTTTAAGTCCGGAAACCCCGAAGCACGCGCCAAAGCAATCGTGAAGGCAACCGCACAGTACGACGACGCCCTCGCAGTTGCCGACGCGTCCCGCGGCCTGGGTGAAGCAATGGTCGGCATCAACGTAGCTGACCTGCCCGCGCCTCACCGCCTTGCTGAGCGTGGTTGGTAAATTTCGCGGGTGCGAGCTAGCGAGCACGCAAAGAGCGGAATTTACCTGCGAGCATAGCGAAGCGGCGAGCAGTAAGAAACTGTGAGCGAAGCGAACTCCTAGCGAGGGCTATGGGAAATAGGTCAGCGAGGGAGTGCTCCTCCAGCCCGGCGCAGCATCGGCAAGCTATCCTTCTCGCCTGCCTCGCTAGCGCTCGCAAAGGCGATTCATGCCAGCCCCAGCCAGCTTGCCTCTAGCTGCGCCGGGCTGTCGGAGGAGGCACTCCGCAACGCCTAAAACTACCCAAGAAATCTTGTAATTACACATTTTCCTGCATTGAAGGTCTTTCATATGAGCAAACTTTCCGGCGCCGGCAAGACCGTGGGCGTTCTCGCACTTCAGGGCGGGGTTTCCGAACACGCTGAACTGTTATGTTCTTTAGGCGCCGATGTGGTGCTCGTGAAAAAGGCTTCTCATCTGGAAGGCTCAGATGCGCTGGTTCTTCCCGGCGGAGAGTCCTCCACGATTGATCGTTTGACGCGCATTTTGGGACTGCGCGATGCACTTATCGATGCTATTTCTGGAGGACTGCCCACGCTTGGAACGTGCGCCGGGCTGATTATGCTCTCGCGCGAAATCACTGACCCTGCGCCCGGTCAGCAGTCCCTGGGACTATTGAACGTGACCGTTGACCGCAATGCCTTTGGCTCGCAGGTTGCTTCTGCCGAAACAGTGCTCGATTGGAAGAGCCCTTCCAGCAAATCGCACCCCGTTAAGGCGGCGTTTATCCGGGCGCCGCGCATCGTTTCTGCAGGTGAGGGCGTGGACGTTACCGCCCGCTACAACGGCGAAATCGTGGGTGCACGCCAAGGCAACCTTCTGGGAATATCGTTCCACCCCGAACTGTGCGGCGAGACGGCGGTGCATGAGGAGTTGCTGGGGTTGATGAAGTAGGGAGCCCCTACTCCCCCGAGTTTGTATCAAACTTTTGCGCCTGCACCACGATTTGTCTGGTACGCAGCAAAAAGTTTGATACAAACTCACCTTCCGCCACTTTGTACCAGATTAATAAAAGTGGACCACATGCCGTACGGTCCGTTTTCGGTTTTCTGGTATAAACTTCTCGGCTCGAGCAGGAGTCCTCTTCCGCGGGGACCCACCCCGCCAGAAATAATGAGACTTATAGCTGACTAGTGTGGATACGCTGATTTAATGAAATCATGTACAAAATATTCAGTATTGCTTTCGGGGTTTTATCTATTCTGCTAGGGATTGCCTTTTTCGTTTGGCGAACCACGCTCCTTGGAGACTTTGAGGCCACCGGGTCTGCTCGCTTCGTAACAACGTTGGTGGGTTTTGCCCTCATCGCTGGCGGAGGCCTCATAATTTCGGGCGGAATAAAGATGCCGCCACGCGAGAAAAAATAACGTGGACGACGTCGCGGAGAAAGACAACGCACAACTCACGCAACTATGGTCAATTCTTAGGCGTTTTGACGCTCAAAACGCCTAAGAATTGACCACAGTTCAGAATCCTTAGATTCGCTCGGCAGAGATTCGCTCATCAGTAGCTTTAGTCAAATAGTCATAAAGCCCGCGCTCGAGCGGGTGTTTAAAGTCCAACCGCATATTGACGATATCTGCATTCGTTCTCGTCTTCGTCTCTTTTGCATCTCTGGGGTCTGCCTGCCCAAGATATACGAAGTCGGTGCCCTCAGCGTCATCCTTCTTAACGAATACATCAAGCTTCAAAGCCCCTTCAGCGATCTGCTTCTCCACTTTATGTTTCAAAGTCCGAGTATGTTTTGTGTACCAAAACATTGTGCGCTCGTCTTCTAGATGATCCTGATAGTTAATTGCTTCATCAATATCTTCAGACTTATGGTAGGTAATAAATATCGGGCATGTTCCCGTCACAAAGTCAGGTTTATACCCATACATTGTGGATTGATGATTAGCACGCCAGTTCAAAAGGCGGCACACATCTTTACGGCTGTACCTCTCTCCCACCAGAAGCTCCCCAGTACGAGCATACAAATGGTCATTAAGATATAAACCGGTTTGAATGGAATCATCTATGTGAGACTTGAAATAAGGATTATTTTCGTATGCTTCTTTAAACTTTGGAGAAATACTAAATTTATCTTCGGTTCGTAGAATAATCGGCTCATTATCGAAGATTTTCTTTTCTGCATCGGTAAAGAATTGTAGCGTGAGTATTGATTCAACCGAAGCCATTATCTGACTGTTATAGACCGCCCCATACGTAACGAAAAGATTTATAACTTCATCGTCGGTTAAATGATTTTTCTGTAGTAAATCTCTTACCAGCAGAAGTTCATGCGGACGTTTACCATTCATCAGCTCTCGGTCAAACAAGCATAGATAACCGCGCTCTAATGGACTTAGCTCTTCCTCTGCGCGCTTAATTTGCTTAAGAAAATCCCAATAGGTCGGACGTTGTCCCGTTGTAGTTATGAAAGCAGTCGGCCGGGCTGTATCAAATCGAGCAAAATCATATCTGGAGGGTATTCTGCCCAGCCGATACTCTAACTCTCTAAAAGATTCTTTCAGGCTTGCCAAACTATTAAGTTTGACTTTTTCAAGAGCCTCAAGAACTCTTTCTTGTGCGATTTCGTCGAAACTAATACTCGATACGCCTGCAACCGAGCCCTGTTGCCGAGCAGTTATCATGCTCTTACGAACAGACTCTTTATCTAAGCTTTTGTTTCCAAAAAGAGCGATAGGAATAAGAAAGTTATTCTTGTAATTACCAATAAAATCAATAACTCTCAGATGAGATTTGTTCTTGGCTTTTCTTAGCCCTCGGCCTAACTGCTGGGTAAAAATAATCGAAGAATTAGTATTTCGAAGCATAACCACTTGGTTTACAGCAGGGATATCAATACCTTCATTGAAAATATCAACGGTGAGAAGATAATCGACCTCACCGCTTTCGAGTCTTTTTACTTGCAGTTCTCTTTCCTCAGCAGGAGCTGCACCTGAAAGAGCTACCGTACGAAGTTGCTTCCCATTCACTGAACGCTGATTAAGTTCCGCAGACAGCTCAGCAGCTTCCTCATTACGACTGCAAAAAATAAGGCCTCGTGCATCTCTTAGGTGCCCGTACTTCTCCAGATTTTTTACGATATGGTCCACGCGAGAGCTCATAATAAGGCGGGAAAGCTGAGATGTTTCATCAATTGTTGTTCCATCAGCATCAACAAAGTCCGTCACACCGTAGTAGCTAAAAGGAACAAGCATCTGCTCTTCTAATGCCCTCTGAAGCCGGATCTCATAAGGAACATTATGGTCAAACAGCTCATAAATATTGAAAGAGTCGCTACGTTCAGGAGTCGCTGTTAGACCTAACAGAAAATATGGCTCAAAATACTCGATAAGTCTTTGATAAGAATCTGCTCCAGCTTTATGAACCTCATCTATGATGATCAGATCGAAGTGATCCTTCGGAATTTTACAAAGAGTTTCCTCTTTAGAAATCGTTTGAATTGTGGCGAATACATACTTCCGGTCAATTTCACGGCGAGCGCCCACAAACTTTCCAAATTCATTCTCAGGAGCATCAAGAACCTTTATGAACTCTTGGGTAGCTTTGTTCAGAATCTGGTCTCGGTGCACAACAAATAACACTCTCGAAGGACGCGACTGTCTAACCGCCAACGCAGCCAAAATTGTCTTACCAGTGCCCGTTGCAGAAATAACAAGAGCTCGTTTCTCACCAGAATCCTGCACCTTCTTGATTTGCTCAAGAGCTTCAGCTTGCATGGCATTGGGAGTAATTTCTCCAACAGGAACTATTTGCTCGGTGTTAATTTCAAAAGCAGTTGGATGCACCTGGGGGCGTCGTCGTCCCTCATATTCTCTAATCCACTGAGGAGTTAGAACAGACGAGAACTTTTTCAGCCTCTCGATAGCTTCTTCTAGTTGAGCGATGACGTCGCCGTCGGGGAACGCTGAAAACCGAAGGTTCCATTCTTCGTTACGAAGAAGTGCCCCACGCGTAAGATTTGAGCTGCCGATAATCGCAGTTGAGGTACCCGCATGATGCTGAAAAATATAACCTTTGCTATGAAAAGCATCGATTGAATCATTGAGAACGCGAACTTCGATGTTCTCTAACGTAAGAAGTTCTTCAAAAACACCCGGGTCATTGAAATCTAAATATGTGGAGGTATATATCGTTCCCCGGCCCTGAAAATCTAAAAGCTCCTGTTTGAGCAGTGCAAGACCAGAGCTACTAATAAAGGCTACGGAGAATTGGAAACTCTTTGAGGCTTATTCAAAAGTCCTCCCAGCCGCATAAAACACCAGACCCCGCACCACCGAAAACACCTGCCGATACAAACTCAACGGCCGCCTAAACCCCGAATAAAGAACCCGCCAGGTCTTCACTTGAGCGATAACCCGCTCCACCACAGCCCGTAATCTATTGATAATGCGATTATTATCCTTGACACCCTGAGGCACTTTCACACCAGGCTTACGCCTGGTCGGGGTTGCTAACCCCAGGCCTATATAGCCCTTATCGGCCAGAGTCGAGGAATCCAGTAGCTGATCTAGCCCGTGAGCTCTGAAAGCATGAGCATCATGCCTTGCCCCGGGTAGCGGGTCAGTGATGACTAAGAGCCTGCCATCGAGGGTGCAGATGACTTGGTGGTTGAAACCGGTTCGTTTATGTTTGCCCGAAAAATTTGTTTTTCCTAGTGAACGCCAGTTCCAGGTGGGTACAAGAGTTCCATCGACAACCAAAGAACCTGGTACATCCAGGCTCATTTTCAAAGGCTGTTCTAGAGGTTTGAAGACCTTTGCAAGCGCCTTTTCGATAGTGTTGATGGTCCGTGAGATAGTAGGTTGCGAGACGGTGAAGATTTCAGCAAGTAGCTCTTCGGTGAGATTGTGTCGGTGGTAGAGCAGAGTGGTTTTGAGTGCCTGAGCTGGAGTGAGGGCTGGTGGTCTTCCTCCTGGTTTACCCCAGATGAGTTGGTTGGTCAGGGCTGTCAGTAGAGCGGCAAATTGCGTGGCGGTAAGGCCGGTTGTACGCTGGTGGTGCAACGGTTCTTCCTGGTGCGGTTTGAGAATATTTGTGGTTATTTATCCTCAAGGTTGCCGCTATGGTGGGGCCGTTGTCTAGTTGGTGGGTGTGAGGTGTGTGCATACTTTTGAATAAGCCTCTTTGAGCGCCTCAGTTCTCCTAGTATTGCTCTGAGCATGGTTAGTTCGCTCTGGTTGGAGAATAATATCGGGTTATAAGCGCGTTGAGAGGAGACTGTACTATCTATAAAACCAAATTTGGTATCAGCTGAAAGCTCAGTCATGGGGGAAGAAGAGTTCATAGATTAGCTCAGCTCTTTTTGAATCTTTTTAAAAGCCGGGATATCGGCAGGTGCCCATTCCAATTGAGAGAGCTTATCGGGAGTTAACCATCTAATTTGTGCGTGTTCGGTCAAGGTAGGCTCACCAGTGGTAAGGGCACAGTAGAAAGTAGTGAGGGTGACGATCCCAAAATCATATTCAAAGGTAGTGGACTCAACTTGATCGCCGATCTCAGCACCGATGAGAAGCTCTTCTTCGAGTTCCCGTTTCAAAGCTTCTTGAGGCGTTTCTCCTGGCTCAATTTTTCCGCCTGGAAATTCCCACAACAGTGGGAGTGTCATACTCTTACCCCTCTGGGCACAGAGGACTTTACCGTTTTGGAGTAAAACTGCACCGACTACATCAATCCGTTTTTTCACAAGACTGCTTTCTGAATAAAAATCTACTATCAGCAGCTTAGATTTTTTGTTCAGTTACGTCGAGGCTACAACCTCACCCACAATTTATATGACGGCAAATTTCTCCCGCCCTACCCTCACACCCCCTACTTCTTCGGCCATTGCGCGTACTTTAGCGCATCCTTCCTCAGCCGAAAAAGCATCACCATATTCGTACCTAACATGGCCGCGCCGATGCACCAGAAAATAATGTTGCCCCAAGCGGTCGATGCGTCTATTTGCGCCACAGCGGCTACGTCAAAAGCAAACCGCATCAGCGCAGCCATCAACGCTATGCCCACAATATAAACCCTGAATTTGTTATACATCTTCTGCCAGCCCCGTTTTCCCAAGCCACCGGCGGGGAGATCAACCTGGTTGACAGATGTAACCATCCAGTGCGTTGACACGAGCAAAAACGCGAGCGGAATAAGCGTGACCATCACGCTCGCAAAAAGATTTTCCTGCGGATGCGGCACCAAAAACAGACCTATCGCGTTCACCGCGACAACACCCACTACCACGGCACGAAACTTTCTGATTCCCGGCGGCGACGGTTCCGCTGGCGGGCGACCCGAAAGTCCGTTTGGGTCATGTAGCTGCCAGGGGTTGAGGTCCAGCGGCTCGTCAAACTCAAGATCGTCATCGCTATGTTTATCAGTGATGTGCTCTTCTTCCCCCGTACCTCTAGGTAAGGTGCGCCTAGATAAGATGCGGCAGAATCAGCAGCATGCCTAGGCTCCACGAAATATGCAAAACACAAGCGGAAACAAGGGAGCCTGTACGGCGAGCTTCAAGCGTGGCAGGCACGCCAACGGCAATTGCTGCAAGTGCCAGCAGGGGTACACCCATTGCAGCAGTCACAGCAATGTACAGCACAAGGCTAATGAGTGCGCGAGTGCGCCAGGTGCCTGGCAAATAGTCCATAGCGATACGTCGGAAAAAGACTTCTTCGCCCACACCGTTGATGGCGGTAGTAAGAATTGTTACCCACAATAGTCCGTAACGGGCGTTATCTAACAGCGAATCCACCGGTCCTGCCAGCACAGGAATATAGCGCACCAAAAATGCGCCTGCCAAAAAGATAAGCAAAAGACCAATGCCAATGCCAAGACCTCGAAGAGCATCCTTGCCAGCGCGTTGTGCTAGAAAAGCGGGATGAGACCGCGGGCAAAGAGCCCAGGTAATGAAGTAAACAGCAGCCACCGCAAAGGTAGCAACGTAGAAAACAAGACCACCATCGGGCGCTGCCGAAGCAATTCCTAAACCTATAGCGGCGGCAAGAGCTGGTATGAGAACAGCTCCCAGAACTTGCTGTGGACTGGGCCGGTTGGAAACCTCGGAGAGGGATGTATCGCGCGTCATCAAAGTGCTAAAGTCTTTCTAAGTTTACTTATCTATTTAATCTAAGGATATGTTAGTGAAAGACGGAAAAGATAGAGTAGCGCTTGTAACGGGTTCAACAGGTTACATCGGCGGCCAACTCATTATCGAATTACTCAAAAATGGCTGGGCAGTTAAAGCGCTCTCACGCGATCGCGCTAAAGCTGAACATCAGTCATGGGGCAAGCACATTGTGCCAGAAGGCTCCACTGCTCATAGCGGCCAGGTAGAAGTTATTGAGGGAGACCTCGAAGACAAAGAGGCTCTCGACCGCGCCTGTGCAGGCGTGAACGTCGCATGGTATCTAGTGCATTCTATGAGCGAGGGTTCTGACTTCCGCGCACAGGATAAAAAGATGGTCGAAAAGTTCGTGGAGTCAGCTAAACCTGCCGGCATTGAACGCGTGGTGTATCTGAGTGGTCTTCACCCAGAAAATGGTGAGCTCTCAGAGCATCTAGCTTCTCGCGTAGAAGTTGGCGACATTCTCTTGAATTCGGGCATCCCCACCGCCGTTCTGCAAGCGGGAATTGTGATTGGTGATGGCTCGGAGTCTTTCTCCATGCTTCGACACACGGCCGAGCGTCTACCCGGAATTGTTGGTCCTGGCTGGATGCGCAACAAAGTAACTCCGGTAGGTATAAAAGATGCTCTCTTTTACCTTCGCAAAGCAGCAGATTTTCCTGCCGACATCAACCGCACCTTCGATATTGGTGCCCGTGAGACGGTTCCTTATATTGAGATGATTCGCCGCTATAGCGAAATTGCTCTCAAGGTTCCCCGCGTTATCTTCATTGCCCCGGTGATTACGCAGAACTTAGCAGCTACCTGGATTTCGCTGATTACCCCCTTGAAGAAGAAGATGGCTTTGCCTCTTATTCAGAGCTTGGAACATAATACGGTAGTAAAAGAGCGAGATATCATCGAGCTTGCCGGCGAACCCGAGGGCGGCATCTCCTCCTTTGAAGACGCCGTCAAGCATGCTCTACGCACTGTTGATACAGGCTTATGGGCGCGCACGGCCTGGGGCACAACGGGAGCGGTCGTCGCTACTGCAATAGTTGGTTCTTTACTCACCGATCCTGAAAATCGTTGGTACAAGAATCTCAAGAAGCCAAGCTGGCAGCCTCCTGCCCTGGCTTTCCCCATTGTGTGGACTGCTCTTTACGCTGATATCGCTGCTATCAGTTCCCTCGTACTTGCAGATGCGCAGGAAAAGGCGCGCGCCGGTGAGCAGGACGGCACGAAAGAAGCTAAATCCTACGCGGTAGCCTTGGGGGCTAATTTGGTTCTCAATGCAACATGGAGTGGACTCTTCTTCCGCTCCCGCAGACCATGGTTGGCAGCAGTAGAGTCAGTTGCGCTAGCAGCTAGTTCGATTGATCTTGCACGACGCGCGGGGCAGTCTTCTGCTGAACGTGGAGTAGCTCTTGCTCCCTACGGTGCGTGGACTTCTTTCGCTGTCGTTCTTAACTCTGTCATTGCCTATCTCAACCGTGATTCCCGTACTCCTTTGCAGAAAGTAGTAGACCGCGGCTTGGTAGCTGGTCAGCGCAGTGCCGATTTAGCCCAGGAAGGTTGCAACAGTCTTGGTAAGGGTGCGAAATTCGCGCTACGCAAGGGGGTAGGTCTGGCTCTTCGGTCTTTCCCGCCGTATGTGGTAGCTTCACGTGGCCTGAAGATTTATCGCACCGCGCAGCGGGGTCGAAAGACTTTCAAGAAATGGATGTAGAAAACTAGGGCTTCTTATTTCTGGTCAAACAGTTAAGGAGAAACTGCCGCACTCCTCCAGAGAAATGAGGTGGAGGGGAAGACTCTGATAAGGGTTTTCCCCTCCCCTTTTTTGGGTCATCGCCTAATTTTTTATCAGCTATTTTTAGAGTTGACCCGTGTTACAGAAAATGTGTTTCATATCATAAATTTAAGTCTCTTTTGGTCCGCAATGGAGCTTATTGCACTACAGCTACCTACGAGATTGTTGAACAACTAGGTGCGAGATCCTCTTACAAGAGCTCATCCTTGATAAATTGACGAGATGAGGACGGAGTGACCTTATCAATAAATAATTATCGTGTTGATAAAAAAATTTTCTAAGAGTAGTGTGAGACATATCAAACAACATAGTTGATCCGAGAAAAACGGGGATTGTTCAACAAAAATCGCTCTGACAAGCGATAATATTGAGAGAAATTTATCTCAGGCCGCCTCAAGGATGAGAAAACTGAGAAAAAATTTTTCAATCTGACTTCGAGCACCTGCCCCATCTTCTTAGATCCTCTCGTTCTCACGCACTCGGAGAAAGAACATGTCACACACCCCTCAAGCTGCATCGGGTTCTGTTGCTGCAGCATCTTCACCAGAATCTCACCCATCTTCCGCAGGCGTAGCTAACGTCGACTCATCTCAGGCTCCTAAATGGAACAAGACTGATACCCTATGGACTCTTAGCCTCTTCGGAACCGCAATCGGTGCCGGCGTGCTCTTCCTACCTATTAATGCTGGTATTGGCGGCATTATCCCGCTCATCATCCTGGCAGTTATTGCCTTCCCGATGACCTACTGGGCTCACCGCGGCCTTACTCGTTTCGTACTTTCGGGTTCCAGCGAAGATGCTGACCTCACCGAAACCGTTACAGAGCACTTCGGACGTGGCGCAGGCGCCGTTATGAACGTCCTCTACTTCCTCTCCGTGTACCCCATTCTTCTGGTCTACTCGGTAACCATCACCAACACCGTCAACTCCTTCCTGGAGCACCAGCTCGGTGTGACGCCGCTTCCTCGCTGGCTTATGGCACTGATTTTGGTTGGTGGCCTCATCTTCATCGTTAGCCTCGGCAAAGACATCATCGTTCGCGTTATGTCCTACCTGGTCTACCCCTTCATTGCCGTTCTCGTTCTGCTCGGCATCTACTTGATTCCCAAATGGAACGGCGCACTTTTCAAGACTTTCGACCTCAGCGTTGCAACCCAGGCATCCGGTCACACCCTCGGTGTCACCCTCATGTTGCTGGTTCCCGTGATGGTTTTCTCCTTCAACCACTCACCTATGATTTCTTCCTTCGCCGTTGACCGCCGTCAGGCTTACGGCAAGTTCGCAGACTTCAAAACCGGTCAGATTTTGCGCCGCGCAGAAGCTCTCATGGTTGTCGTCGTTATGTTCTTCGTTTTCTCCTGCGCATTGGCTCTAAGCCCCGAAGATATGGCACAGGCAAAGGAACAGAACGTTACTATCCTTTCCTACTTGGCTAACCACTTCGATAACCCCATCATCTCTTGGGCTGCTCCCATCATCGCTATGGTTGCTGTTGCTAAGTCCTTCCTCGGTCACTACCTCGGCGCTGCTGAAGGCTTTGAAGGCCTCGTTATTAAGGGTGCAAACGCTGGCGGAAAGCGCAACATTACCCACAGCAAGAAGCTCTCCACCGGAACCTTGATCTTCATGCTCATCACCGCATGGTTGGTTGCTTGGTCTAACCCTTCAATTCTTGGCATGATCGAGACTCTCTGTGGTCCTACTATCGCTATCCTTCTCTTCCTCATGCCGATGTGGGCTATCCACACCGTTCCTGCACTGCAGAAGTACAAGGGTAAGGCTTCCAACTACTTCATCTTCTTTATGGGTCTAGTAGCTTTGGCAACCATCATCTACTCCATCGTTCAGGCTTTCTAAAACAGTCTCTGCAACAGATAAAAAGTTTTACTTCAAGGAACAGAAAAATGTATATCAGCATCTTTGATATGTTCAAGATCGGCATTGGCCCTTCTAGCTCACATACCCTTGGCCCTATGAAGGCAGGCAAAGCCTTCGTTGACCAACTCATTGAAGAGGGAAAACTCGATCAAGCAACCCATGTGCAGGTAAAACTCTATGGTTCGCTGTCCCTCACCGGAAAAGGCCACTCCACCGATAAAGCCGTGCTGCTCGGTCTTGCTGGTGAAGAACCTGAAACCGTAGATATTGACGGCATCGACAAGTTCATCGCGAGCGTCGTCCATACCGAAAAAATCAAGCTCAACGGTACTCACGAAGTAGATTTCCCCGCCGACGACGGCATGTACTTCTTCGACGAATACCTGCCCATGCATGAAAACGGTATGTGCATTGTGGCTTTCAACGGCGACGAAGAGCTTCTGCATAAAACCTATTACTCCATCGGCGGCGGCTTCATCGTCGACCAGGAAAACTTTGCAAAGCGCGGAGAATCTAGTGCGAAAGTTCCTTACGAGTTCTCCTCTGCCGAAGAGCTCTTGCAGCTTTGTGCAGAAAACAATCTCACTTTCCCCGAGCTAGCTTGGGCTAATGAGCTTGCACTACACAGCGAAGAAGAAATCAAAACCCATCTAGATAAAATCTGGAAGGTTATGAAGGACGGCGTAGAGCGCGGTTCGCATCGCGAAGGCCCCCTTCCTGGTAACCTGCTTCTTCCTCGTCGCGCTGGCCTGTTGCGCCGTCGCCTGGAAGCTCAGGAGACCAACAATGGTCTTACCATGATGAGCTGGGTCAACCTCTTTGCAATGTCTGTTTCCGAGGAAAATGCTTCTATCGGTCGCGTAGTAACGGCTCCTACCAACGGTGCTTGCGGTATCGTTCCGGCAGTTATTCACTACTATGACAAGTTCGTTGAACCAGTCACTGAGAAAATTTTTGCCGATTACATCATGGCAAGTAACCTCGTAGCAGGTCTGTACAAGATGAACGCTTCTATCTCTGGCGCTGAAGTTGGTTGCCAGGGCGAAGTAGGTGTTGCATGCTCCATGGCAGCCGCTGGTCTCGCTCAGCTTGAGGGTGGCACCCCCGAACAGATTTGCGTAGCAGCTGAAATCGCAATGGAACACAAGCTCGGCCTCACCTGCGATCCCGTAGGCGGTCTCGTACAGATTCCATGTATCGAACGCAACGGTGTAGCTTCACTCGATGCTATTAACGCTGCGAGCATGGCGATGGAACGCGAAAGTGCACCCACCGTATCGCTCGATAAGGTGATTGCCACCATGTACCAAACCGGTAAAGACATGAACTCTAAGTATCGTGAGACTTCCCTCGGCGGATTGGCAACAACGGTGCTACCCGTACCCCCGGTATGTGGCTAAAAATATAAATTCATATGTTTGTAGCAGCTGAGGGTGCCAACCACACACTTTGTGGCGGGCACCCTCAGCTATATGAAAAATCAATTTATAGACAACATCAGGAAACAGCAGGCAAGGTTTCTCTTGCTATCAGGTATCTAAGGAAGAGTATGGACCCCTCACCCCGTACGCATGCAGAATTCATCAATCAATACATTCCGCTTGTCGATTTTCTCGGTCAGGCGATGGGTCCAAACGTCGAAATTGTTCTCCACGACTTAGATATCCCCGATAAATCTATTATCGCTATCAGTAACAGCCATATCAGTGGCCGCCAGATTGGCGGGCCGGTAACGGACTTCGCCCTATGGTTTATGAAACAGGGTGATGCCACCCATGTACCGATGATGACAGGTTACCGAGCAGTGAACTCCGAGGGGCGCGTCTGCCGTTCCTCTAGTTACTTTCTACGAGATGAAAACAACGTGATGCGGGGAATGCTCTGCATCAACGTCGACGTCAGCGACCTTATTCAGATACGAAACCTGACAAGCAAGATGATTGGCAACACCGAGACTACCGCCCAGGAGAAAACCCAGGCATTCGGTGGCTATCCCGGACCCGGTGCTATTCCGCCGAATCCGGGCATAGACGAGAAGAGCGAATCTTTCTTCCCCAGTGACATCCAAACATTCATTCAGCAACCCTCGATTGCTCAAACTATTGCGGAGATGTCGAGCCCAAAGGTTCAGACAAGCAATATGGTGGAGGATGCCTCCACTGACTTCTCACCTACAGATGAAGCTCAGGGAGAGGTAGTGGAATCACTGGGATCGAACGTCCAGCATCTCTTGGAATCCATGCTAGATAAAACGATCGCCGAACAGGGTATCTCCCCCGAACGCATGCAACGTGAAGAAAGAGTAGAGGCGGTACGCAGTTTAGAAGACGCCGGCTTCTTCCTCCTCAAAGGTGGAATAGCCGCAGCAGCTAAGAGACTAGAAGTTTCCGAACCAACTATCTATCGCTACCTGGTAGAAGTACGCAACTAGACTTAGCGGTGGGACTGCACTTCCTCCGCCTGAATGATGCTACGGGTAATATCATCTGAGGTCATGGAACGGTTTTTGCCGCTGAGATTGCTGCCGTCCATCATAATAACCTTGGCGTTGTTGCTGGAGGCGAGGGCAGAGTAAACCGCCATGCCGTCGTTGAATTTGAGCCACTCTACAGCCGCTTCAGCGGATAGCCCGGCGTCCTTGAGCTTGTCGATGCGTTCCTTCATGCCCTTGGCAATCTCATCGCCCTCTTGCGCAATACCTTCACCGCGCAGTCGGCGGGCGTCACGCTCAGCCTCGGCGTCCAGAATCGCTGCCTGCTTATTACCTTCGGCAGTGAGAATTTGAGCCTGGCGCTTACGTTCTGAAGCGTTGACCTGGTTCATGGCATCTTTGACCTCGGGCGCAGGCTCGACGTCGATGACGTTCGTATCCTTGATGACGTAACCATACTCGCCGATTTTCTCGGTCAGCTCGCCCTGCAGAGCCAGACCCACCTGGTGGAGCGAACCGTACGCTTCGTCCAAGTCAAGTTTGGAGAGCGAACCTACAATGTTCTGCTGGATGTAAGAACGCATCTGATTTTCAGGGTTCGACAGTTTGTAGACGGCGTTTTTGACGTCCTGTTCATTCTCATTCACAAAATACTGCACGTTCACCGGAACCTGCACGAAGACGTTGTCCTGGGTCTTGGTGGCAACCAGCAGGTCTAGCTCGCGAATACGCAAGGTCTGCTTGTAAGCAACTCGCTCCACAAACGGCAAGCGGAAGTGAAGACCGGAAGACAGCGTGCGATTGTACTTACCCAGCTTCTCGATGACATAGACGTCCGATTGCGGCACCACCAAAATGCAACTCACCAGAAAGATCAGCGCAAGCGCAACAAGAATAATAAGTAAGACAAGTGATACTAAAGCTGCCGTCATGGGGGGGTACTTTCTGTAGGGATGTGTGGTTTCTTCCACTGTACAAAGCACGACGCGCGGGCGGTACTTGCCGGCGAAATATTACTTGGTATCGGTGTCGGAATTTAAAGTTTGTATCAAAAAAGTCGGTTTGTACCACGAAATTCTTGGTACAAACCGACTTTTTTGATACAAACTCCCCTGCGGGAAAAACTACCGCTTCTGATACAGCGATTTACGCTGGAATTTCGGGTCGGAAGTCACCAGTACACCAAGGTTGCGGAAGATACCTTCATCAACTGAACCGAGGATAGTGGTGGTATGAACATCGCAACCGCGCAGGTTCTTGAGCTGCTCCAGTGCACGCTGGGCTTCTTCATTTGCCGCTGCAGAAACTGAGAGAGCAATCAGAACCTCGTCAGTATGCAAACGGGGGTTCTGGCTTCCCAAGTGAACGGTCTTGAGCTTCTGAATAGGCTCAATAGATTCAACGGAAAGCAGGTGGCTTTCATCTGAAATACCCGCCAGGTGCTTCAAAGCGTTCAAGAGCATAGCGGAGGAGCAACCCAAAAGATCGGTGGTGCGTCCGGTAATAATCTTGCCATCGGGCAATTCGATTGCTGCAGCGGGTAGCGAAGTTTCTTCTTCACGCGCACGAGCAGGTTCAATGACCACACGGTCTTCAGCCTTCAAGCCGGCCTTCGCCAGCACTACTGCGGCGCGGTCAGACTGAGTAGAATCCAGGCCGTCACGAGCTTCATCCACCAGGGTCTTGAAGTAGCGGCGAATAATTTCCTGCTCAGATGCGTGGCGGCAGGCGGCGTCATCAGTAATGCAGTTACCCGCCATGTTTACGCCCATGTCAGTCGGTGACTGGTAGGGGGTAGTGCCGGTAACGCGCTCTAACAGGGTTTTGAGAAGGGGGAAGGCTTCGACGTCGCGGTTGTAGTTGACGGTCGATTCGCCATACGCCGAGAGGTGGAAGTGGTCAATCACGTTGGCGTCGTTGAGATCCACCGTCGCTGCCTCGTAAGCGAGGTTAACGGGGTGTTCCAGCGGCAAATTCCAGATAGGGAAAGTCTCAAACTTTGCGTACCCTGCCTTGGTTCCACGCTTGTTTTCGTGGTAAACCTGGCTGAGCGCAGTAGCTAGCTTGCCTGAACCGGGACCAGGAGCAGTGACCACAACGAGGTCGCGGGTTGTCTCTGCGAATTCGTTACGACCCAGCCCCTCTTCAGACACAATCAAGTCCATGTTCGTGGGGTAACCGGGAATTACACGGTGGCGGGAAACCTTCATACCCAAACGCTCTAGGCGCTCTTTGAAGGCGACGGCGAGACGGTCATCGTCCTCCATCTGCGTAAGCACTACGTGTTCTACCAAGAAACCGCGATCGCGGAAAACATCTACGAGGCGCAGGACGTCATCTTCATAGGAAATACCCAAGTCAGCGCGCATTTTGTGGCGCTCAAGATCTTTTGCGTTAATGCAGATAAGGATTTCAACTTCATCGCGGATTTTTTCAAGCATCGCGATTTTGTTGTCCGGAGTGAATCCGGGAAGCACACGGGAAGCGTGCATATCGTCAAAAAGTTTGCCGCCCATTTCGAGGTAGAGCTTACCGCCTAATTCTTCGCGGCGCTCTTGGATGTGCTGAGACTGAGTCTCGATATATTTCTCACGGTCAAAGCCAATGTTGTTCACCATGGAACTTAAGCATACAACGGCTTAGGAAACTTACCTAAAAGCGTCCATCAGGATTATTGCCTTCACCGGTGTATAAATCGGGATTTGCTCGATACAGGGGCAACCATTCTTCAAAGTTATCGGCATACTGGGTGTATTCCTCATGGCTCTCTGCGGTCTTCGATTTTAACCGCAAATTATAGGGAAGAATACCTTCATCGGGCTTGTGATTATAAAAAGCCCGATACTTCCGATACGCCCTGCGCGTTTCGTCTGAGACCTCTAACTGGGGGTCTTTACTGACCGCATCATAAATCTGCGCATCGGCATACCGGTAAAATTTTTGACGACGGCGAATCCTATAGGTAGCAACACCTAGCAAGTAAAGCGAAAGTGCCCCGAGAACCCACCACACACCGTGAAGTTGCCGCGCGTACGCCTGATTTTTTTCTTCCTGCTGAACTTTTTCTGCCTGCCCAGCTTTCTGATAGATACTCTTGACGGCGTCGCCTATGCCATTTTTGAAGTCGCCCTCGCTCAGCTTGGGCAGAAGTACATCCTGAAGAATCTCATTTGTCGAAGCATTATCTAACGTAGCGTTACGACCACGATAAATACGCATGTCTCCATTTCGCACATTTACTGCAAGAAGCGCCCCATTTCCTTCTTTACCACCTAAGTTCCATGCTTTGGAAACCTCGCCGGCGTAGTCCGCAATATTGCTCACTTCTGAACTGGAAAAAATATAGACCATGACACGCACACCGTCGGTATTTTTATTAGCGGCGTCAATAACGGCGTTGATATCTTGTTCGTCTGCGGGGGTTAAAAAGTCGACGTCGTCGCGAATGTATCCTTCCTTGGGAGCTGAGGGAATATCGGCGGACGTTGGAGATTCGGCAGCACGAGCAAATGAAAGATGAGAGAGAAATGCGCCCATAACAAGGAACAACACCAATATCAGCTTATGTTTAGCTATAACAGTGCTCTCACTCATGGACAACTCCTCTCTATTACCGCATCAGCTTTCTAGTGTGCCATGCCGTTCGCTCTAGCTCCACACTTAATAACCAATAAATTATTGATAAAGAAAATATTTCCGCTGGGGCGCTCTATTCTTTAAAAACTTCCGCCAGCTCCGCCGCCGGAAAATCCGCCTCCCCCGCCGAAGGAACTACCACTGGTCGAGGAGAGGTCCTGGTGTTCTGCAGGGGTCACTCCGCTACCTGAATACAAGCTCGGCGCTACGGCGTACAGGGGAAGCCATGCCGCATAATGAGTGGCGTAGAGCGTGTATGCCTGGTCATCTTCGTCGGCTTTTTGCTGGATTTCAGCGTTATATTTATCCGCATCCCCCTGAGGAGGTTTGCGATGATTCCTCCGGTAAGAACGGTAGGCTTTGCGCATTTCATCGGTAGCCTCTAACGTTGGATCTTGCGCGAGAGCCTCTTCAATTTCTCGATCTGCAATTTTATTCCACTTGCGACGGTCAAGAAGCCACCACAGCAAACAACCCAGCAAAGGAAGTCCGACAAGCGAAAATGCGATAATCCCTACTATATTTTCGTGGCGTTGACTGTCTGTAATAGCCGCTGGCTTATTACCTTCCGCTGTTGAATATAGATCTTCGGTAGCACTCGTAAGCCCCTGCTCAAAGTTATCGTTTTTGAAATAAGGCTGGATGTCTTCTTCCACAATAGTTTCGGCGTCGCTGTCACTGATAGGCGAGGTATCTGCAGTGGCGATAAACATTTTGCGAGAGTTCATATCTACTGTGATTACCACGCCGTTTTTACTGCGATCACCCACACCCCAAGCGTTACCCACCTCGGTTGCGTAGTCCTTGACGTCTCCGTGGTCCTCCGCATAGGTGTAAATAGCCACCCGTGCAGCATCCGTTTCACCATTGCGTTGCTCGATGAGCTGATTGAGGCTCTGCTCCTGCGCGTCAGTCAGAATATCGGCGTTATCGAGGATATTTCCCGATGACGGCGGTGCAGGCACCTGCGATGCGGCGTCGTTCGAGCAGCCCGCCAGAGTGAGAACTCCCAGCGTCAATATCCCCAGAGTAAGTATGTGGTTCTGATGTACAGGCATGTGGTTTCCTCCTAGGGAAAGCCTACCAATTAGTGAGAGGCTTCACACCATATCGAAAGCACACAATTTGTCCACCACACACGGATCTTAGCTGTGCTTTTGAACGAACCGCGTGTTCTCAAACCGGGAGCGCCTGCCCTCCCCTTACTTAATCCATACGTCCTGACGGGCGCGCACTCCCAACGTCAGCGCGCGAGCACCCATATAACCACCTGCGTACGCAGTCCAGATTCCAAGAAATGCCCACACCGAATCGGTCATACTGAAATACACGATGACTAGCAGAGGAGCGTAGAAAGCCAGTGTGAAAACCGAAGCTAGAGCCAAGTATCGAACATCTTGAGCGCCAATGAGAACGCCGTCGAGAATAAAAACGTAAGCTGCGATGGGCTGCCCTACCGCAACCACCAGCATCGCAAGAGCGAAGAGATGCTGAACCTGTGGGTCTGCGGTAAAAATCCAGCCGCCCCAGAACCCAACGATGGGGCAGAGCAGACCCGTCACCGCTCCAAACCACAGACTCCACTTCACCAAGCGATTTTTAAGGTACCGGACGGCGCCTCGCCCCGCCGTTGTGGAAAGATCCCGTGCACCCATTTCCTTACCCAGTAATGCCTGGGCAGCGATAGCCAACGAATCGAGGGCAAAGGCGAGAAAGTTAAAGAATGTCATTGTCAGCTGATAAGCAGCAAGATTTGTGGCGCCTTGATGGGTCACCACAAAAACCGTAGAAAGTAGCGCAATTCTCATGGTGAGCGTACGCAACATGAGCCAGCCGCCCACTCGAAAAACACTGAGAGATCCACGGAGATCGGGCAGAAGGGAAACGCTATGCGCGCGCATACCACGAACCACCATTGCACCCATAGTCAGCCCCATACACCACTGAATGAAGGCAGTCGCCACCGCTGAACCTGCCACACCCATGCCCAGCGGATAAACCAGAAGCCAGCTCAGCCCCAAGTTAAGGGCCGCGCCGACTCCCGCAACGTACAGCGGAGTTTTAGTATCTTGCAGACCGCGCAAAACCCCAACTGCGGCAAGCACCAGCAACATGCCGGGCAGACCGAGCAACGACGGGCGCAAATAAGCCACCCCATACTCCGCGGTGGTTCCGAAGGCTCCCATTGCCCGCAACACAGGTTCTGCAATAAACCACCCCACGATAGCGAGAACTACCCCCAGCCCTAGCGCTACCCACAGGCCATTGCGTCCGGCAGTAAAAGCTCGTTGCAAATTTCCTGCACCAAAAGCTCGCGCCACCGCAGGGGTGGTGGAGTAGGACAGGAAAACCATAATCCCCACGACCGTCTGAATAACGGTTGCGCCCAAAGTCAGACCCGCCAACGGCTCGGTGCCCAGATGCCCCACAATAGCGGTATCACCCAGCACAAAAAGCGGCTCGGCGACGAGCGCCCCAAAAGCTGGCACCGCCAGCGCGAGTATCTGCCGATTAAGGCTAGAAGAACTTGATGCGGACGGCGCAGGGGTAGGTGAGGAAGCCATGAAACTACTGTATCGAACCGAGCGACAGAGCTTGAAAAGGCAAACGCCACCGCCAATGCGCTACTGTATTCCTTGAGTTACCGCCCCGGATCAGTAATCTATTTGCCGTCCAGAGAAAAATTGAGAACGTGTCCTTCGTTTCAACTTTTATCTTTTGGTCTATTTCTTTGCTACTTGCCTACACCCCAGGCGCAGATTGGGCATACGTTCTGAGCTCAGCTATCAAACAGAAATCTCCGCGCCCCTCAGTGGCAGGGCTCGTTCTGGGATATCTAGGTCTGGTAGTAATCGTGGCGGTGGGGGCAGCGACGCTAATCGAGAGCATACCCGGTGCCCTAGAAACACTGACCATTGTGGGCGCACTCTATTTGATATGGGTAGGTATCTCTATTTTTCGTAACCCGCCGCGAGCGCACACTGCCGACGGCGCCGTCCCTACCTCTGCGCGGAAGGTTTTGACGTCCCGCCCCGGCATTTCAAAGACGATGGGACTGTTCTCCGGGGTAGTGATGGTGATTATTGGACTGCTCCTTTTGGGCGAGCAGACGTGGGGATAGACCATATCTCCACAGATTTATATTGTGACCGGCCCTCGGTTGAACGAGTAAACCGTTCCATTCACCCTCACGCTACGTGTCGAATAGGCAGTAATTGAAGAGGTGCAGGTTGCATAAGAAATTTTTGCCGTGAATTTCGGGGGGACTTCAGCGATATATGTCTTATCAGTAGAGTTATAGGTCCAACCTCCACTGTATTTCATGGTGTACGCAGTGTAGCCGCTTCGCTGAGACGCAGTTGTATCAACTTTGGGAGTTGACCACAAAGGAACATAGGTAGGATCAGCAGCTAAACGAGTATTGACCCAGGCTAAAGATCCTAACGATGTGGGTAAGTAGAAAGTGATGGTGGCATTGGTGATTTTATCGGTGGTTTTAACACCGCCCACCCACAGCCCGCCGGTGGGATAGACCTCTTTTGTACCATCGAGTGAAACAACTGAGGTTCCTGCACCTGCCGTCGTGCAAGATTTACCCAGCAACAACTTTCCTTGGAGGGTTTTTGTAGTATTTTGAGATCCGGCATAGGCGGGTATAGCAGTAGTCGCTAAGATTACTGGGGCGGCCCATCCTATACCTTTCACGAGTTCCCTGCGCTTAGGGTTTATTGGGGGCATTATCGTTCCTATTAGTTCTGATAATTTAGGTGACCAGGGGAAATTTTGGTAGTAATTTATCTCCTATTTTATAGAATTCAACTACAAAAGTTACTCACAAAAGGTCTAAAGTCATAGAAAATTGATACCCGTGCTGAACCCCGTTTCCGAACCTAAGGCTAGGCAGGAGAGGAACAAGCAAAGTATGCGTACCTTTGCAAGTCCCCTCGCTGCCTAACAAACTCCGGCAGTATCTGCACAATAGTGGGAACGTTGAAATCAAAAATACTCGCGAAATTCTTGAAGAGGGTCTCGTCCCAGTTATAGTCAGGCTCTTACAAGAGATCTTTATGTTTTAAAGCTCTACAGTGTCGCTAGTGCCATCATGATCAGCACCGGTCAAACGGTTCTTCACAATCTCAGCCAGCGCCATAACCTTGCCGCCCGGGGTGCCCCAGAACTGCGCGGATTCGCTATTGAAACGAATCAAACCCAGATTAGGATCATTTAAACCTTCAAAGTAAGCTTCCATGCCCTTATTCCAGAGCTTTTCAGCCTGTGCGCGATCCTCTACAAATTCGATGGTGCCTGAAACTGATAGCCAGGAACCGGTTTCTGCGAAGGCAAGGTTAACCTCGCGGTTCGCTTTAATCTGCCGCGCCTGGTCGGAGTTCAACGCGATGAAGAACCACGCATCGGCGTCGTCGGTAATTTCCTGCGGGGTCATCGGATGGGTCTGGATTTTGCCTGATTCAGAGAGCGAGGCCATCATCACCAGTCGTTCCTCACGCATGATTTTTACAACTTGCTCTTTGGTGAAATCAGCCATTATTTCCTCCAAAAATAACATAAACAAATAACATAAACAGTACGCTTACTACTCTACGCCGGTTGAGGGATTCCTGCTAGCCACATCGCTTTTCTCCTGAAGATGCTCAGCAAATCTGTAAAAGTGCACTCAAATACATGCACTTTCACAGATTTAGTGACCCGCGCACCCGCAACTACTCCAGGTGCGCGGTATTTTTCTCCAGTTGCCGCTTGTACTGCCACTGGATGAGGTACGCCGTCAGGCCCGTGACCGCGAAGAAAAATATCCCTCGCGGCTGCCAGCCCAGCACGGTGCTCAGGAATAAAAACGCGCAGTTGAGCAGTGACCACCAAATTGCCAGCACGTATTCTGAGCGCCGCACAATCTCATAGCGACGCCACCAGCCGCGTTCAGTCGTAGGTAACTCCCTGAGCCGAACTTTCCGAGGATTCATACCGCGCCGTATCGCCATAAACGGATAAAGGCATAGAAACAGCAACGCCATAAGGCTAAAATCCTCCTGGTCCCTACCTACCGTGACGAAAAAATAGATAGACGACCCTACATTCGCCACTAGCATGCCAACCGCCAGCTTGTGAAGCTGACGAACGTAGGACGACGCCGGCGGTGGCTCCGGATAGAAACTCGTATTGTTGGGGTCGTTGGCTTCCCAAGGATTTGGTCCGTGATTCTGGTTTTCCGCCACATACTCTCCTAACTTTGAAAAGCAATTTCCTGGCAGGCGACCTTATATCCAAACTGCTCGTTGATGGCGTTCATTTGAGTGTTCAGCGATGAATTGCCCGTCACCACCACCTTGATGTGAGGTGCTACTGCTTCTAGTTTGCGATGATTAGCCACCTTCATAGCCAGCCCTAGAGCATGCCCGCGATGGGCAGGCATCACCAAAGTGTTTGCTTGGAAACCGATAGAAGTTCCCTCATTGGTGTTATAAATAATTTCGCTCTGGCCAGCAATTTCATTCTCTGGCGAGAATGCCACCGTAATGACGTCCCGGAAGCCCATTGCTTTTTGCTTCTCGCGAATTTCACGCACACGATCGGCAGAAAACTCAGGCGCTTCATTTCTATGGTCACCAGTGGGTTCGTCGAGCTCTAGCTGACGCAATAAAATCCCGTAGTTCTCTAGCTGATTTTCGGGAATGCCGTCGGTCCATGTTTCCAGGCGATAGTCGCCAATTTTTTCGGTAACCTGCGCTTCGAATTGCGCAAGTTTCCCTTCGGGGAGGGGAAGGTCTAAGGTCTTCTGTGCCGCCACGTTTTTCTTTTCCATCCCTAGACGGCGGGCAATAAGGTTCACAGGAAGCGTTGAATCATCGGCGTTGGCATCAGCAGGAATCTCACCCCACGAATCCAAGGTGGTTCGACCGGCGGCATGGGCAGTTTCTTTCAACCGCTCCGCCAAAGCCGAGCCTATCCCCCGTCCACGGTATTCCGGGTGAACCGCTAGACCAATAAACGCCGTCTTTTTGTTCTCATACAAGGGCATTCCGCAGATAGCGATACCTACAACGCGCTCGGCATCTCCTTCAGAAACAGCCGCTACAAAACGTTCGGTTTTCTGGTAAGCACTGGGGGCGAGCGCCGCGCGTCGTTCATCAACGGTAGACTTCTGGGACGCCCCATAAATGTCCTGCGCACATGCCTCGTCTAATTCGTTGAGCTGGCGCATTTCTTCATCGGAATCTACGTTGATTCCTCGGATAATAAAGTCTGTCATGAAAACAGAATACAGTTGGGGAGCTCACATTACTCATTGAAGCCGCGAAGTTTATCCAAGGCACGGCGTTCTTTCTTGGTGGGACGCCCCGCTCCTCGTTCGCGCCGCGGCACAGCGCCAGTGGTGAGGTAGGCAGGCTTGGGCTCAGAAAGATCTTCATAACAGGTGACCGCCACTGGGGCGCCCACGCGTTTGGTGAGGGTTTTGACTACCCTAAAGACCCGCTCGTACCCGGGGTAACGCACCCGGACGACGTCGCCGCTGCCGATTTTGAACGACGGCTTAATATGGGCGTCGTTGACGCGAACGTGGCCTGCCTTGACCTCGTCATTAGCTAAAGAGCGAGTTTTGAAGACACGAACAGACCAGAGCCATACGTCCACGCGTACTTTAGGTTGCGGTGGCAACGCTTGATGCGTTGGTGTTGCGCTCTGCTCTGTTGAGGTAGGTTGTTCGGTCATGTATTTAGGCTACCGAAAAGTCCTACTTGTTAGCCGCCTTTGCTGCTGCAAGCTCCTCGGGAGAAGACTTGGGAACAGTAATAATTACCGAAGCCAGCGCCAGAAGAAGCATGAAAATATTGACCGCAAAGGTAACCAGACCAGCTTCACGAACCGCTATGTTATCGGGGCGACCTACAAAGAGGAAGGTTAGAAAGCGCGCCGTCGATCATGCCTACTCCTTTGTACAAGGGATGTTTGAATGTTCTTTCACCTCTATGCTATTCCTATGGGTACTTACTTATCAGAGGGCAAAAGCGGTACGCTCAATAGTCCAGTATCGCGAACATCTGTAGCGTCAAATGTAACGACAGAGAAGGTTCTCTCCGCTATTCGCTTTCCTGACGTTCCCCAGAATTCCTGCTCCACTTTTACCGAGGGAAACTTAGCGGGAACAGCAGCGTATGAACCCGGCTGGATTGCTCTGGAACAGCCCGGCGCCTGGGGAAGGGATATTTTCGATGGCGTTGCCTTTGATAGCACTGTAGCTCAGACACTGGAGAAAAAACTTGCTGATGAGGGTGGATACCGCCTGCTTCTCATCCGTAAACCGGGCAGATTGGGGCAGGTGGTTCAGGACGGCGTGCGAAGGGTTTTTCTCGCCCGTCGAATTCACGGGCAAGACCAACTATTCACTTTCTGCGTGAAAGGACCTGCAGACTTACTCGAATTGCCATTGAATGACCCCTCTCAGATTCCCTTTGCAGAACGGCTCCCCGGAACGGTTCTCACCCTAGTGTGTGCCCATGCCAAAAGAGACCAGTGCTGTGCCTTGCGAGGTCGCCCCATTGCCCGCTTTCTCGATCAGATGAGACCCGGCGGCACCGTATGGGAGTGTTCGCATTTGAGCGGTCATAGGCTTGCCCCGACGGCGATGCTTTTGCCATCCGGTTACACCTACGGGCGAATCTCAGCAGAAAGCATATTGGCTGCTACTAGCTGTCTTGAGGAAACCGGAGTGCCGCTGGTGGATAATTTACGCGGACGTTCGAGCTTGCCAGCAGCTCATCAGGTAGCCGAGGTGGCGGTGCGAGAGTCGCTCCTCGCCGAGCAGATTGAACCGGGAATTGAAGAACTAACTTTTGAAGATGCCCCTCAAAAATATTCCGATTCAGCCATATCTTCGGTGCACGTGAAATGGGGATCCGCCCGGGGAGCCGAGACTCGCGCCTGGGACGTCGTCGTCAAGCTGGGAAAAACAGCCGCAGTACCTGCCTCCTGCGGCAAAGAAGCTAAACCCGCAAAATCATACGAAGTAGTAGAAATCCGCCCTCTCTAGCGAGCCGCTCGTTACCTAAACTTCTCGTGTCATTTAGCTTCATTTACCCGCCCTGAGGCTCTACGGTTTCCTGCTTTCCCTACAATGAAGACATCGCACACATCACTCGCGCCGCTGACGAAAGGAATTTTCGATGCGACGCATCATCGCTTCAGGAACCGGGCTTTTACTAGCCACCAGTGCTGTCATTATCGCCTCCCCAGCAATGGCGGCAGAGACAGATCTAGGTGATCTGACCGTTCTAGCTACCACCGATATCCACTCCCATGTGGCTGACTACGACTATTTCACCGGTCAAAACTACGGCGCTAAAGACCCCTCTAAAGCTCTGGGGATGGAGCATTTAGCAACTGCCATCAAGCAAGTGCAGAATGAGGGTGGCGACTCCGTACTAACCGTAGATAACGGCGACGCCAACCAGGGTTCGAGCCTTGCTAGCTACTACCAGCAGAACCGTGGCGCTGACACGGTAGACCCCATGGCAACAGTCTTTAACCAGCTCAACTATGAAGCCAGTGTTGTAGGAAACCACGAATTCAACTACGGTCTTGATGCGCTGAAACAGTATCAGGGCAACCTCAACATGCCGCTGCTCGGGGCGAACGTGATTGATGTCCAGTCCGGCAAACCAGCGCTAACGCCCTACACCATGATTGATAAAAAGGTCGGCGATAAAACCGTCAAGGTTGCTGTGGTCGGTGTCGTGACCCCCGGCGTCGAAACCTGGGATAAGGCAAATGTTGAAGGCAAATTAATTTTTGAGGACGCTGCCCAAACTGCTTCTCGCTATGCCAAGACGGCGAAAGATGAAGGAGCTGACGTCGTCATTGTTCTAGCCCATACCGGTCTTGACCCCGAGGGCGTAACTTATGACCCTGCGGCAAAAGCAGAAAACGTGGCTCGTTCGGTAGCGGAACAAAGCACTGACGTGGACGTGGTGATTGGTGGTCACTCACATGTGACCGATAAAGCTCAAGAATATTTCGTGAATAAAGAGGGCAAGAAGGTTCTTTTCTCTCAACCCGGGTACTGGGCTCGTTTCGCTTCAGAAATTACGGTTCCGTTAACCATTGACGACGCCACCGGAAAGGTTGAGGTTGAGTGGTCAGAGGAAGAGCAACCCAGGGTAAAGACCCTCAACGCCGCAGATTATTCTAGTGACCCCGCCATTCTGGCAGCTATTGAACCCTACCATTCGGACACTAAAAAGTGGGTTCAGACCGTAGTTGCCCAGGCAACCGAGCCGATGTCCGGCGCAGAATCTGCATGGAAAGATACCGCGATTCTTGACTTCATCAACCACGTGCAGACCGAAGAAGTTACCCGCGCCGTCGCCGGTACGAAGAACGAAGACCTGCCTGTGATTTCTGAAGTTTCGCCGTTCTCTCGCACTGCGCTGTTTGAAAAGGGCGATGTCACCATTGCAGATATGGCTGGGCTTTATGTCTTTGACAACACCCTCATGGGCGTCAAACTCACCGGCGCCCAGCTGCGGGATTACCTCGAATGGTCCGCCCGCTACTACAAGCAGCAGGAGCCCGGTGCAGAGATTAGCAACTGGGCGGATGTCACCAACGCCATGTATCCCGGCGATACCCGCGGAATCCCTGACTACTCCTACGATGTGCTCTCCGGCGTGAACTACCACCTCAATATCTCCAAGCCTGTGGGGCAGCGCGTAGAGAACCTCACCTTGGCAGATGGTTCGGCTCTAGCGGACGATCAGGAAGTTATTCTTGCTCTCAACAACTACCGCTGGTCTGGTGGGTCAGGCTACCCCCATGTAACCGATGCAGAAATTGTCTACAACGAGCAAAAAGCTGTTCGCGATCTTATGATTCAGTGGGCAACGGAAAACAAGATTATTGATCCCGCAGATTTCTTCACCGAAAACTGGAGTGTTTCAGCGGCTTCCGCAGTGGTTCCTTCTGAGACCCCCAGCTCTGCACCCAGCGAAGAACCTTCGGCTGCGCCTTCCGAGCAGCCTCAACCTTCGGCAGAGCCCACCGCACCTGCGAGTGCCGTTGCGTCTCCAGCAGGCTCGCCTTCGGCTGAGCCCGCTGCACCAGCGAGCCAGGCAAGCACTCAGCCTGTAGACATAACTACTGGCTCCAATTCTGATGTTGAGAACTCGCGCGACGGCGCAGAAGCAAGTCAAGGTGCCGAAGCGAACGAAAATGCAACGGCGTCTTCTGCTGATTACCTGGCGCACACCGGCCGCAATCTGGTTCTGCTAGTGGGTGCAGGAATTCTGTTGCTTCTAGTAGGCGGCACTGTCCTCAAAGCGGGTCGGGGAAAGGGCAAGAGCTAGAAGAGACGACTGTCCAAGAGAAACCAAACGAGCGTAGCAATGGTGAACTAACCTTCTCGCCTGCTTCGCTAGCGCTGTTCAATTCGTTTACCTCTTGCATGCTCGCAGGCTCGCATCCGGCAAACTCATCCCAGCCAGTTCACCTTACTGCTACGCTCGTTTGGCTCTTGCTTGTTGAACATATCCCTAGGGTTACCGTTCAGTAAGTAAACGCTAGTGAAATAGGGGACAGTAACCCCACTTCTTCTAAAACCCGCTATCAATTAGCGATTGGGCTCACGCTAGCCGTAGAATATTTTTCGGTGATACAGGCAACATGGAACCGCCTTGAAGCTTGTCTCACTCCACTCGCGCCGCTTACGAAAGGAAATTTCGATGCGTCGCTTATTCGCAACTCTTGCCGGTATCGCACTGGCTACAGGAATGTCGGCTCTCCCCGCGCAGGCACAAGAACTTCCCACAACTTCATATTCCATCAGTGCTGAAACCTCTGTAGAGACTACTTCTCACAAATCTGCAGTAGTGCGCCAAGCGCCGCTTACCGTCATCAACGCCGATGACGCCGCGCGTCCTACTACCGAGAATCAGCCCAGCATGTTCCTTTCTTCGAAGAACCTACTGATTCTAGGTGCTGGGCTCGTCATTGTAGCTCTGGTTAGCGGGTTTAGTGTTCGATCTGCAATGAAAGCAGCCGAAGAAAACACCATTCTTTAGATCTTGAAAGAGCGCCCCGCAACCTCCTCTGACAGAGGTGCGGGGCGCTTTTGGTGCGTCTTGGGGGAAGCTAGACCCGTCTCTTTGCCCCTGTGGCGGGAGCGAGTGGCAGATTGATATAGCGCAATCATGCGATGTCATATAAAGAACACGACACCCTAAAATAGACAAGTTTCGGTAATCTAGGTTTTGTGACTCAGCAAAACAATATTCCAGAAGATCCGCGTGATTCTTCAGAGGATTACACACGTCCTCTAAACTCGCAGGATGATACTCTTCGCGCCCCCGACGCTTTCTCTGAATCAACGGAGAGCTCACCTTCTCCCCGTACTTCCGAGACGCCGTCGCACGGCAGTGTAAGTTCTTCTTCCGCTGCCCCTTCAACCTATGCCCCTCAAGGTTCTCAGGGTCAAAACAACTACGACCAGCAGAACCCTTACAACCCTCACGCGCATTCTGCTACCAGCGGTCAGTCCATGCAGAATGCTCAGAATGGTAACTACGGCCAGCAGTCCCCTTATGCAGGAGCGGCAGCGGGTTCTTCCGCGAACAGCTACCCAGCCTATTCCGCTGCTGGGGGTGCCAACAACGGCAACGGCGGTTACGGTAACAGCGGTAACGGTTTCAACCAGAATCCTTATAACAACGGCGCACCTTACGGCCCCAACGGTGGCAAGCGAGCTAACAATGTGCTCGGTTTAATTGCGCTAGGCTCCTCAGTTCTTGGTCTGATTCTCGGTTGCATCCCGGTCGTTGCCCTTTTAGGTTGGATTCTCCTCTTCGCGGGTTTCGTGATGGGCATCATCGCCCTTGTCCAGAAGAATAAGTCGAAGTGGGCCGGTATCACCGCAATCGTTATTTCGGTGCTCGGCACCATTCTCTCGATGATTATTGTGTTCGTTGTGGCTGTTACGGCGTTGGCAGAATCAACTGACGGGGAATACAGCACTTCAACCAGCTCGCCCTCCAGCTCTGCGGCGTCAGAAGAAACACCGGCAGCCGCTGATTCCAGCACGGGAAATATCGGTGACACTTATGTCTGGGATGACGGCGTCTCACTGACCATTTCACAGCCTGAAGCTTTTAAGCCCAGCGATACCGCCGCCGGAGCCGAAGACAAAGAGCTGAAGGATATCCAGAAGTACACCGTAACCATCAAGAATGATTCCGATGAAGCTGTGGATCCTATTCTCTTTACGATGACCGGCAACTCAGGCGGAAAAGAAGCTCAACAGATTTTTGATTCCCAAAAGAATATTGGTAGCGCTCCCAGCACCAAAATTCAGCCCGGTAAATCCGTTTCTTTTGATGTTGCTTACGCCATGGTGGATCACAAGGACGCATCCTTCGATGTTTCACTCGATTTCGACCGGGATGAAGTTACTTTCATCCAGAAGTAACCCATCTGGAGGGTAAAACCGGGGTGCTAACGCTCCCTGTTGCCCTTATCAAATAGGAACTAAAAAGCTGTGGATAACCTTCTTCTCGACGATGAGAAAAGGGGTTATCCACAGCTTTTTACTGTCATAAAAAAATTTTAGAAGACAGCGGTTGAGCGAGTCTTTAGCCTTGCCGTATGACAGAAAAAAATTACACACCGCAACAGCTTACTCAGCAGGTAGACCTTCACCATCTGCAGGCCTCTGCACCAGAAACTTTTCAGCCCTATCCCTACGGCACTGATGTGTCTGCACAGTGGGCACCCGCGCGTCCTGCATCTCCCAGAAATGTACCGGGAATCGTAGCTCTCGTACTCGTGGGAGTTGCCATATCTTTTGCTCTATTCCCCGTAATTCGTCTCCTGAACACAGTGCCCATGTTGGCGGCGTTCATGCTGGGGATCATCGCGCTTTTTCGCGCCGGTGAAACAAAGTGGGAGGCAATCGTGGCGATTGTTATCTCGGTTATCTGGCTTACTTTTCATGCGGTGATGTTTATTCTTGTGCGGATCATGTTTCAGATGTAGACGAGCTGATATAGCGCCGCCGTCCTGAGCTGTGGTTCAGGACGGCGGTGCTTTAGGTGGTCAACGAAGCGAGTTTAGGAGGGCGTCCGGCGTCGTGCCTGTACTTTCTCCACGTTCTTCTTCGCCAGTGGCCAGAGAATAACCAACACGACGGTTGCAATCAGCGAGGTATAGACCTGTGTACGACCGTCTGCCGAGAACATCATGACCACAAAAACAAAGGCGATGCCGAGCATCAGAAGAATGTTCAGCCAGGGAGTTGCCCACATTTTTAGTTTGAGCCCAGCTACTTCCTCCGGGCTCATGGTGCGGCGCATGTTCATCTGGGTGAGCGCAATGAAAGCGTAGACGAACAGCGCCACCAAACCGGCGGAGTTCATAATGAAGTCAAAGACGCCCGAATCGGGTGCTACGAAGTTCACCAGGGTTGCTACTACACCACCGAGCGTCGAAGCTACCAGCGCCACCGCGGGCACACCGTTCTTGGTTTTCCGCGCCACAATCGTGGGCGCGAAACCCTCGTGCGCTAAAGAAGAGAGCATACGAGAAGCCGAATAAAGCCCTGAGTTGAGCACGGAAATAACGGCGGTAAAAATAACAAGCTGCATAATCACTGCAGCACCGGGAACCCCGAAACGCTCAAAGACAAGGGTGAAAGGAGCCACCGAAACGTCCTTGGGGACGGGAAGTTCGTTCCAGGGAATAACCATCACGATAATGGCAACCGCGCCTACGAAGAACAGCAGGATTCGCCAAATCACCGTAGAGGTTGCCTGGCGAACGCCTTTGGCGGGATCTTCAGATTCAGCTGCAGCCATCACCGCAATTTCAGTACCGAAGTACGAAAAAATGACGAGCGCGACGCCGGTGAGCGCCACACTGTAACCGTGAGGAGCGAACCCGTCGTGGTTCCACAGGTTATCAACGTGGAAGCTGCCATTGGGCCAAAGTCCAAGCACAAAGAAGAGTCCGGCTACGAGGAAGACCACAATCGAAATTACTTTAATGCTTGCCAGCCAGAATTCGACCTCACCGAACGTCCTCACAGAAATCAGGTTGGTACCCACAAAGATGGCAAGAAGTGCTAGCGAACCTAGCCACGCAGGCAAAGTGGGGAACCACTGGTGAAGGGTTTCGCCGCCAAGCACTGATTCGTAGGCAAGCACGCCCACCCAGAAATACCAGTAGAGCCAACCCACTAAATAAGCTGCCCAGTTGCCGAGGCCCACACGGGCGTACTCCATGAAAGAGCCGATGGCGGGGCGGGCAGCTGCCATTTCACCCAGCATGCGCATAGCGAGGAAGACCAGCAACCCACCGATGATATAGGAGAGGATTGCCGCGGGACCTACCGTGCGGATGACGTTACCGGAACCTACGAAGAGGCTGGCGCCGATAATCCCGCCGAGGGTAATCATGGTGACATGGCGATTGCGAAGTTTCTTGGGGGAATTTGAGTCAGTACCGTTCTCGCCGGTGGCTACAACGGAGGATCTTTCGACGCGACGAAGACCGATGGATGTTTCAGGAGAAACCGGATTATCGTAGCGCGACTTTGAGGAGTCACTCATGGGATTTCCTTTACGGAGTGAAGGTTGGAGCGCGGGGTGTTATAGAAAAATGTAGCGCATGACGTGGGCGGAGAATCGAGAACACACTGTTTTCCCACAAGCACAGCTACGAACCGTGCGTCGTGGGCACATCGTGTACTTTCGAAATCTCCTCTTGCTTTTCTCAGCACCCTCTTTAGTATTAAGAGTGTAACCCACATCACTAGAAGAGGTATCCATGCCGCTCTATGAATACAAATGCCCACACTGCGGCATCTTCGAACAACAACACCCCATGGCATCAGTTCCGAAAACCGTGGTCTGCACACAATGCTCCTCTAAGGCTCGCAAGCTAATTTCAGCCATTGGGCTTTCCCAGATCAATTCCACGCGCGCCAAACTCATTGACTCAACCAACGCGAGCGCGCACGAACCCCAAGTAGTGACCTCAAAACCCGGCACGGTAAAGCCTGCCAGGGTGACCCACAATCCACTGCACACAAAGTTGCCGCGCCCCTAAATTTTCACCCTTCCACCTCTTACCCCAAGGAGAATTCCTATGCCAGAAGTACTATTTCCACTCGATTCATCTAAGCCGTTTACCGACCAAGAAAAAATTGGTCACAACCGCTGGCATCCCGATATTCCACCGGTAGCGACCATCAAACCCGGAACCACCTTCCGGGCAGATTGCCGGGAGTGGTTTGACGGTGCCATCAACAATGATGATTCTGCAGACGATATTCGCGATGCTCCACTCAACAAAGTTCACGCACTCGCTGGCCCCTTCGCCGTAGAAGGAGCGGAGCCGGGCGACCTTCTGATTGTAGACATCGTGGATCTTGGCCCTATCCCTCAAGAAGAAGGATCACTCGCAGGTCAAGGCTGGGGCTATACAGGAATCTTTGCCCAGAACAACGGTGGTGGTTTTCTCACCGAACAATTCCCCGACGCTTATAAAGCAGTATGGGATTTCCAAGGTAGCGAATGCACCTCGCGGCACATTCCTCACGTTAAATTTACTGGCATTCACCACCCAGGCTTGATGGGCACAGCACCTTCTGCAGAACTCTTGAAGAAATGGAATAAGCGCGAAGGTGATTTGATTGCCACAGACCCCCATCGCGTTCCTGCGCTTGCTTTACCACCAGAACCCGACGGTGCAATTCTAGGCTCGCTCTCGGGTGCAGAATTTGACCGAGTGGCTAGTGAAGCAGCTCGAACTGCTCCCCCACGTGAAAACGGAGGAAACCAGGACATCAAGAACCTCACAAAAGGCTCCCGTGTGTTCTACCCAGTATTCGTACCTGGCGGCCACCTCTCTGTAGGCGACCTGCACTTTTCACAGGGTGACGGCGAGATTACTTTCTGCGGAGCTATTGAGATGGGCGGCTACATTGATTTGCATGTGGACATCATCAAAGGTGGTATGGAGAAATATGGTGTTTCTGAAAATGCAATCTTCATGCCTGGTCGCGGCGGCCCCGTGTATTCCGAATGGTTAGCATTCTCCGGCACATCGGTAACCCTAGAGGGCGAGCAACGTTACCTAGATTCACAACTTGCCTACCAGCGAGCAATTTTGCATGCCATTGATTACCTCACAAAATTTGGCTACACCCCCGAGCAGGCTTACCTACTCCTGGGCGCGGCTCCGATTGAAGGTCGATTCTCCGGTGTCGTCGATATTCCAAACTCCTGCGCCACTGTTTACTTGCCCACGGAGATTTTTGACTTTGACATTCGCCCGGGTGCAGATGGTCCCACGCAGATTGACCCGGGCATGGGAGCGCCTCGTTCGGCAAATCCCAACCTTTAGAGATTGGAGGAACCACTAGGCAAAACGCAATTTGACCCGGGCCTGTGAAATACGGTTGAGTTACTTGTATCAACATCAAAGGAGCCAATATGCATCCCTATAAATACCAGTGCTCAACCGACGGCGTCTTCGAGCAGGAACACCCCGAAGGCAAGGCACCCGCCCAGTCGGCGTGCCCCGTCTGCCACGCGGACTCACCGCTCGTCCCCACCGACCTCGAAACTAAACAAAGCTAAGAAAAGCTAAAGAATGCCGCAGGAACGCTTGCTTCTGCGGCATTTTTTAAAGCCCTGGGTCACTCAATCCGTGAAAGTGCACTCAGATGAATGCACTTTCACGGGTTGATTGGCCCAGAAGTTTTTGACGCCGAAAGACACCTCAGCGCCTACAGAAAGATTGTCTGCAGGAAAGTTACTGACCTACCGAGCGGATTCCCTCAACGAAGATATCCAACGCCTCGCCCAAAAGCTCCTCTGAAATAGTCAAAGGAGGTAGCAGGCGCACGACGTTGCCGTAGGTGCCGGTGGTCAGAATCAGCACGCCGCGCTCCAGGCAGTAGGCTGCGATATCTTTTGCCGCAGTGGGGTGCGGATTCTGCGAGGTGGAATCGCTGACGAACTCAAGAGCCATCATGGCACCGCGACCACGTAGCTCACCCACGTAGTCAAGTTCATCGACGAGCGGTTCCAGCTTCTCGCGCACGATTTCTTCAATACGGGTGGCACGGTCGTTGAGCTTCCACTCTTCCATGGTTTCAATAGCTGCCAAGGACGCCGCGCAAGCCACGGGGTTACCGCCGTAGGTGCCACCCAAACCGCCAGCCTGCACCTTGTCGAAGAGTTCCGCGCGTCCGGTAACTGCCGAAAGTGGCATACCGCCAGCGATACCCTTGGCGGTAGTAATGAGGTCGGGCTCAATACCCTCGTGCTCCGATGCAAACCACTTGCCGGTGCGGCAGAAACCTGCTTGAACTTCGTCGGCAATAAATACGACGCCGTGTTCGCGGCACCAGTTGACCAGCTCGGGCAAGAAGCCATCCGCAGGAACGATGAAGCCGCCCTCGCCCTGGATAGGTTCAATCAGGACAGCGGCGATGTAGTCAGCGCCAATCTGCTTTTCGATCTGCGAAATTACTTCTGCTGCCGCCTCTTTACCGCCGCGATTGCCGTCGCGGAAAGGGTAGCTCATAGGCACACGGTAGACCTCGGAGGCAAAAGGCCCAAAGCCCTGTTTGTAGGGCGCAGCTTTTGCGGTGAGCGCCATGGTGAGGTTGGTGCGGCCGTGGTAAGCGTGATCGAAGACGACGATTGCATTACGCCCGGTTGCCGAACGCGCAATCTTGACGGCGTTTTCAACTGCCTCCGCACCGGAGTTGAAGAGCACCGAACGCTTTTCGAAGTCGCCAGGAGTTAGCTCGTTGAGCTTTTCAGCCACTGCCACATAACCCTCGTAGGGGGTCACCATGAAGCAGGTGTGGGTGAAGTGCGAGACGGCTTCTTGTACCGCTTCAACAACTTTGGGGGCAGACGCTCCCACGGTGGTGACCGCAATACCCGAACCCAGGTCAACTACCGAGTTGCCGTCGGCGTCCACGATGACTCCACCATCGGCATCTACTGCGTAAAAGGGGGCAGTAGATGCCACACCAGCGGGCACTGCTGCCGCACGACGCTCGGCGAGCTTGGCAGATTCCGCCCCCTGAGGGTAGTTGCTGGTGAGTTTGATTTCCTGGGGCAGGCGGTAAGTAATTTCAGGCATTGGGACTCCTTAACAATCAGCTCAATGGTTTAAAGCAAGAAAACAACGAAGAGCGGTTTATGTTTCACGTGAAACATAAGGCTCGCAGAGAGTCGCTCTTCATGCCACCCCTGCTTTCATCTCACTGATGAAACATCTGTTACTTGGCGAAAATAGTGTTGTCTACATCATAAAGAGTAAGTACTCGCAGGTGGAACGCATTCCACCGCGATTCTCCCATTTTGTCACCCCATAAGTGCTCCATCTGCTCCCACAAAGTAGATTGCTTTATGAGATTATGGGACGTATGAGTTTAGAGAGCTCCCTTACACCCAATCTACAAACACTAACCGACATCCTAGAAGCCTATTCGCGCGCCTCCGGCAACCCCGCCAAGGCTCATGCGCTGATTACTTCAGGAGAGTTGGGTGACTTAGCGCTGACCCACCCGGACGGCGCTTATATTACAGACCCCGCACTGGTTCAAGATTTTATGGTGGCAGTCAATGAATTGATTGCGGCAAAGGTACTCCCTGCCAACTGCGACATCCGCTTAGAGACCATGGAGGTGGAACCGACATCGGAAGAGCATGCAACCGGGGACGCCGCCCCCGAAAACACCGAACCCTTTATCCAGGAACCAGGCAACCCGGGAGATCTCTCAGCAGTCCCTTACGCCCACAATGACGGCATGACTCTCCGCAAGGCCCTGCTCAGCCACGGACATTCCACCGGCTACCGCGTGCGCGATATTGACGACGCCGTCACTCGCCTGGACGGCAAAACCCTGCCTGAAATCCGCTTCTTCCGCTCCACTGTGCGCGAAGGCAAGGTGGCAGAAGGTCCACACGGCGACATTTTTTCATCAGATATCGCCGCGGATTTCGGCAGGGAGCTATTCGCTGATGCCGCCGTGCGCCTTCCCGCGCCTACCCCAAACGACGTCGTGCAACCTAAGCTTGCCCACAAGTACTGGGTGGAGCTAGCCCACGATGCGCAAACTCTCTACGCAGCTGATCTTGCTCCTGGCGCGTCCGGTGCCATCGGGCAGATTATTGCGCGTTCAGCCATGACCGCCGAGCCGCCCTACATAGTCGCACGGTCACTCTCGCAGTTTGTGACGGGCGATTGGATTCAGGGCGCTACCGAGCGAGTTGCACAGAACCAGTCGGCGGAAGAAGAAACAGGCCCTCGCTGGGAGAGCGTTTCTTCGGTTCTTGAGCCCAGCGCAGAAGCGGCGCCGGTGCTAGAGAATGCCTCAGCGCCGGAGGTTTTCGACCAAGAGTCGCCAGCTCACCACGACCATGGTCTGGTTCAGGAAGTGGAACAGGCGACTGATGAATCACTAGAGCAAGAGACCGCGAATGGCACGGAGCAGATCGGCGCCACAGCGACTGAAAACCGAGGCGATGAAAACCCTGCCGATGAAAACGAGGGTTTCACCCCCGACCAGCCCGCCGCGAGTCCTCACGAAGAGCATTCGGAAGAGTCCTATTACCGCTCCCAAATCATCACGCTTCTAGGGCGACAAGACGAAGAAAAATCACCGATTTTCTCTCACATCGACGCAGAGCTAGATGGACAGAAGGGTTCCTCGGCAGATGCGTCTCAACCCGAAGAAGATGACCCGTTCGCCCCGGTTGAGCCCGATGCTCGCCAGGAAACCCCTCAGCACCCCCAGCGAGACGCGGCGCCTACCACTGAAAATGAGCCTGAAAATAACTTTATGAAGGGCTTGCGTAGATTCTTTCTGGGCTAAGTTGCTCACGGCGGTTTCTGTAGGGGTGGAAATATTGGACGAGAGTTCAGCGTTAAACCTACGAGACTGCCCCCAGGCGGGAACCGCTGCCATACTGCTGGGTTACGCCCGACCCTAATGCAGAAGATGCAAAACTAGGAGTAATCGTGAAAGCCAAAGAACCCGAAAACACCGAGTGGGCAGAGCTGGAAATCTTTATTCCAGGCCCCGGCGAGAATGAAAATGACCCAGACGATTCTGAGCGCACCCAGTTTCTTGCAACCGCGCAACATCTCTTGGATTCAGGGTTTGACATAGCTGTTTACTCCACTGACTCTTACCCCTCAGCGTTCGAAGACTGCGTGCCGGTTGCCGATCAGATTGAGATTTCTGGGAGGGACGTGCTGCCAATTTTGCTGGCAGATGGTGAAGTGAAAGTTTCTTACAACTACCCCGATGAAGAGCAGATGAAGCGCTTCTCCAAAGCGCGTAGTGTCAAACCTAAGAAGATTTCGGCGGCAGCTGCAGCGTGCGGAACCGGTGGCGCTGAGATGCCACCCACCGCGCCGTCCATGGAACCGGCAGGATTCGCCGCAACCCTGGCAGGCGTAACGGAGAAACCTGCGGGTGGCCCCGAAATTGGCGCTCGACGCAATCTGATGTCTGGCGATTTTGGCGATGGCCTCCCTACGCCCGGCACCTCTGCTGTAACGACCAAGGACGATGCAACATCTGGCGGGTGCGGTTGCGGCGGCTGCGGTTGCCAGTAGCTACCGAATTCTCCAGCGAGAGTAACTGACTTTGAAAAGTAGCCGAACTTCCCGAGATATATTCTTGTTTGCTATATTCTCGGGAAGTTCGGCTTTCAATGACTTCAAAAGAGAGTGAAACTTAAGACTTTCTTCTCACGAAGGTCAGAGGAACTTACTGGCGAATCTTTCAATGGCTTGAGGGTCTCCCCCGAGAATCACTACGTTCCCCGGGGTAAGGTGGAGGTTTTCTAGATCATGATTCCACTGACCTGAGGAATCACGATAAGAATTAATAGCTACCCCATATTTCTTATAAAGTTCATGCGGATTCAGGTTTACGCCCGAAAGTTTTTCAGTCGCAGAAGCCATAGCCAGAGCATAATTAGTGTCAATCTGAATAAACTCTTTCAGATCTCCCTGCAAAAGATGAGCTACCCGCTTTCCCATGTCTTTTTCCGGAAAAACCACATTTCGCACACCCAGCTGTTGCAAAATGACACCGTGCTGGTCAGATACTGCTTTAGCCCAAATATTTTCTACTCCGGCTCTCAGCAGATATGAGGTCACCAAAATACTGGATTCGAGGTGAGTACCTATCGCAACAACCACACGATCGAAATCAGTGATCCCAAGCTGATCCAAAACATCAGGATGCGTCGCATTCGCGCGAACTACATGGGTCAGCTTGTTGTTAAGAGATTGCACGATTTCCTCACGGTCATCAATCCCTAAAACCTCAGAACCATTCGCCATCAGCTCCAGAGCAACCGATTGCCCAAAACGTCCTAGGCCAATAACCGCTACTGAACTACCTTCAGAGACATTATCTGAATCAAATAACGACAGCTTTTTCTTTCTAACCAATGAGAGGCCTTTCTTTGGGCAACTCGTACAGAGCTGGACGACGTCGATAGACAAGTGCAGCCGCAGCGGTAACGGGCCCGATGCGTCCGCAAATCATCAAAATGATAAGAATGATTTTTCCTACTAGGGGCATTTCGAAGGTGATACCCGTGGTTAGCCCTACGGTGGCGAAGCCAGAAACGACTTCGAAAAGTATCTGATCGGTGGTGAATGCTGTAAGAAGTTGCAGAGCGAAAACGGCAACAAATATGAGTGCGGTACTGAGGAGAACCACGGTGATTGCTTCGCGGTGTACAGAACGCGCCAGACGCTTGCCCAGAATATTAACTGCGCCTTCACCCCGTATCTCAGTGATAGCTACAAACAGAAGCACACCAAAAGTAGTAATTTTTATACCGCCGGCAGTACCTGCTGGGCCACCACCGATAAACATCAAAACATCCATAAACAGAAGAGTTGAGGGGTGGAAGGTGGAAATATCTAGGTTATTGAATCCCGAGGTACGCGTAAAAGCAGATTGGGCAAAGCTGTTGAGAATCTTTTCAGCGCTATTCATCGTCCCTAAGGAACCAGGATTATTCCACTCTAAAACTGCAATTACCGCTGTTCCCAAAAATAAGAGAATAGGAGTTCCCAGAAGAACAAGTTTGGTACCCATATTCCACAGCCGGATATGTGCTCCCGCTTTTCTCAGTTGCATAAATACGGGGAAACCCAGGCCTCCTAAAACCGTAAGAAAAGATAGAGGTAGGAGAACCCATGGGTCATGGTAAAAACTTATGAGGTTATCTGAATAAAGGGCAAAACCGGCGTTATTGAAGGCTGAAACAGAATGGAAGATTCCCTTCCATAGCGATTCAGTAAAACTAAGTTTGTAACCGAAGAAAAATCGTGAGAAAAGAAATAAAAATCCTATAAATTCGATGAGCAGAGCGATGCGGATAACGGCGAGAACCATGCGTCTAAGATCGAAGAGGCCTTGTCCACGAACTTCAGCCGAGGCTTTGAGCCTGTTGTTCAGCGAAATTTTTCGAAGGACAAAAGCTCCGATGGCGGTAGAGAGAGTCATAAATCCTAATCCACCCATTTGAATCAGAGCCAGGATGATAATTTGACCCAGAAAAGTCCAATGCGTAGCAGTATCTACGGTAGTGAGTCCTGTAACGCAGGTGGCTGAGACGGCGGTAAATAAATCATCTATTACCTTGTTGTTAGCGGGATCCTGGTGAGCAGCAGGCAGAAAGAGCAGTGAAGTGCCAACAAGTATGGCGCTGACAAAGCCTATTAGAACGCTTCGTTGCGGATTTACCTTTTTGAAGGACATATCTTTAGCCCTCAAGCGGAAAATGTTGAGGTCTGGCGACCGGCAAAAATATCACCGATTTAATATACACCTGCTAGAAACCGCATGGGAGAAGTCAGAGAGAAATACTTATCTAGTTTTTCACGGGGTCTTCTTTTCACGCCCTTGAGGCACCTGTGATTTCTGTATTAGGTACTTTGCAGTATTTTTCGGAACGTTCCCGTATGTTTGGGGTGGGTCAGGTCTGTTTGCCTGCTAGCCCCGCTGCAAAATCATCGTTTTGTACCCTGCAAAGGTTGAGGTTTTGCCGGTGTCTCTGAAACCGTGTTTACGGTAGAAAGCAACGGCGCGCCCATTGGTAGCGAGCACCTCCACCGTGACCGGTTCACCCTCTGGCAGGACGGCGCGCATGAGAGCTTCCCCCATTCCGGTGCCGAACGCTTGGGGAACAATATAGAGGGACTGCAAGTCAAGAGTTTCACCGGGGACTTGCCGCGTGCTGACAGTTCCTAGAATCTCACCCTTTTCATCGACGGCAATGCGGGCGCAACGGCGGGCACCGGTTCCCGCTTCAACATCGCAGCCGTTGGAATCGAGCCCGGCGAACCATTCGCCAAATGACTCGGCGCGGGCATCAAACTTTTCTTCTCGCTCACGAAAGAGCTTTTCTTCAAAGATGCCTTCGTAGGCGGCTCGCCAGCTCAGCTGACGGGCACGCTCGAACCCGGCGCCGTCGTGGGGACCAGGAATGCGAAGAGTGAAATTCATATACTTATTATGCGCTGAGTGAGCCGTAATAAAAGAGCTTGCGTCTTTTCCCCTACCCACTAAAGTTAAAAAAGTAAGTTTTCTTAGTATCACTAGGCTTAAGGAGCACTCACTGGCAGATCTCAATAACAAAAAGTGCTCATTCTCGCTAGCCAGGGCGTAGAGCAGATTGAGCTTACCTCGCTGCGTGATGCGCTCATCCTCCCCGGCGGCACCCTCAACGCCGATGCATTGCGCATCGACCCCGAGGCTCGCTCTATCACCGTTCAGTTCTTTGAGACATTCAACAAGGCAATTATCGCTAAGTTGAGCTAGGTTTCTTACCACCAAAAATAGATTTAAACCGGTGCCCGGCACACTTAGTGAAAGTGTGCCGGGCACGTGTTATTTAAAATCTGAGGCAAAAATTTTTACCCCCTAACATAGCTTTATGCCACGTCGACCAGGGTCAGCGAAAAACGGGAAGGTTCCAACGCCTTTACTGCATGACGGTCATTGGGGGCTAGATAAATGACGTCGCCAGGGACCACCACATTCGCAGTCCCGCCTACCGTAAATTCAATCTTGCCCTGCAGGATATTGACGATAACTGCGCGCGGGGCAGAATGTTCTGTGAGCACCTGATTGGTGTCCATCGCGAAAGAAACCTGGCGAATTTTTTCGTTATTGAAAACCACCTGCGATTTAGTTGCCTCCTGTTCAAGTGGCAATTCTTCAAAAACGCCAGCGGCAACCTGGGATTCGCTCATCGGGGTGCTACTCATGGGATGCTCCATTCACTAAATAATTAGGTTATATATTATTTACCTAATTATATCTCGCGTCACCACCTACAAACTAGACTTTCCCCTCCCCACTCTGAAGTGAGTACTGTAAAAACGAGACCACCATCAGGGGAAGGGACACCATGGAACGCACAGCAGTTTTTCTCGACATCGATGGAACTTTGTGTAATTACAATGGCGAAGTGCCGCCCTCCGCCGGGGACGCCGTGCGCGCGGCTCGTAAAGCCGGGCACGTCGTCGTCTTATGCACCGGGCGGTTTCGTGCCGGAATCTACCCCGAACTCTGGGAATTTGGGGTAGATGGTCTCATCGACGGCAACGGAAGCTATGTCGAGCTGAACGAAAAAGTTCTCCTACACCAGCTCATACCCGAGATCGAAGCGCACGCCATCGTGGACTGGCTCCATGAAAGAGGGCTAGATTTCTTCCTCGAAAGCAACAACGGCCTCTTTTCCAGCGAGCATTTTGAGACCGCCGGTGAGCCGGTCATCCGCCAGTACAGTGCGGGAAAAGGCGAGGAAAACGCCGCCGCCATGCAAGTGCTGGTTGAGCATGCAGGAATCTCCGCCGAGCACACCGTCGCGTTGGGAGATGCCAAAGACGATATTCCTATGTTCGAATTCGCTCGGGTGGGAGTTGCTATGGGCAACGCAGGAGAGGAGGCAAAAGCGGCGGCAGATTTCGTCACCGACGACGTCGATGAGCACGGTCTAGCACATGCCTTCACCCGGTTGGGCTTGATAACGAAGTAGTTCGATAGGCTTGGGAAAGAAAACTTTTCTTGAAAGGAAACTATGCCTCAGCCAACCATTAAAGTTATTTCCGGGCCGACCGTTGAGATTGAATATGCCGGTTTGCACTTGCTCACCGACCCCACTTTCGACCCTGAAACCACCTACGATCTCGGCGGCGGAGCGAGCCTGCGCAAAACCACAGGGGCTCCGGTAGAGGCAGAAAGCGTTCTACCCCTCGACGCCGTCCTGCTTTCCCACGATCACCACCCCGATAACCTGGATAACAAGGGGCGCGAACTTCTCTCACAGGTTCCGCTCACCCTCACTACCCGCGATGGTGAAAAACGTCTAGGCGGAAACGCCCACGGCCTTTCACCCTGGGAAGAGTATGAAATCACCAGCACTCAGGGCACAAAGGTCACCGTCACCGCGTTGCCCGCTCTCCATGGCCCAGATGGCGACGACACCGAGGAAATTATCGGTCAGGTCATCGGCTTCTTGCTGACTGCCGAGGGCGAGCCGACTATCTACATTTCCGGCGATAACGCCTCCTTGAAGGTAGTTGAAGAAATCGCTGAGCGTACCTCTGATATTGACACCGCCGTCATTTTTGCCGGTGCGGCTCGTAGCCCCTTCTTTGACGGCGCTCCCCTCACCTTGGACGGCGCAGGCGCGGTAGAGGCTGCAAAAATCTTGAAGCCTTCCCACGTGGTTATTGCACACGCAGACTCGTGGGAACACTTCTCTGACTCTTTCGAGAACGCACTCCAGGCATTTAACGACGCCGGACTGGGCAAGCTACTCATCTAAGACATGGCTTTACAGGCTCTATAGTCCACTCAGCAATTCCCTCTAAATCTTCGCAAGGAAAATTCACGTGAAAAACACCCCTCATATCAAGCCCGACAACGCTCCCATTGCAGAGACCGTGTTGCTCCCCGGCGATCCCCTGCGCGCAAAATTCATTGCCGATAACTATCTAAAGAACGTTCAGCAGTTTAACGGCGTGCGCAACATGCTCGGCTACACCGGCGAGTTCAATGGCAAGCAGGTATCGGTCATGGGTACCGGCATGGGTATTCCCTCTGCCAGCTTGTACGCATGGGAACTCATCAACGTCTTTGGTGTAAAGCGCCTGATTCGCATTGGTTCATGTGGCGGCTTGAGCGCCAACCTCGATACTTTCGATATCGTGATTGCTGCCGCAACCTCCACCGATTCGAACTTCATGCGCCAGTACGAGCTACCGGGCACTTTCGCCCCCACTGCATCGTGGTCGCTCTTGAACGCCGTGGCAAAAGAAGCCGAAAAACAGAACATTAAACTGCATGTGGGCAACGTGGTTTCTTCGGATGTCTTCTACCACCACAATTCTGAAGACAACAAAAAGTGGGCGGACATGGGTGTTCTCGCCGTCGAGATGGAGACCGCCGGCATCTACGCCACCGCCGCTGCCGCTGGTGCGGAAGCGCTGGGCGTCTTCACCGTGTCCGACCATATCTTCAAGGGTTCAGACACCACCCCCGAACAGCGCGAAACCGCTTTCACCGAAATGATGGAACTGGTACTGCCTGTGGCAGTCAGCTAAAGCCCTCGGTTTGAGGCGCGGGCCGCGCATCGAAAAAGACCCCCTTGCGTTACCCGCACTGAATGGCGCGGGTAACGCAAGGGGGTCATTTTTTTGACGAGCACATTATTCTCGACAGCAAAAATTTTTCGGATTTTAAGAAAAATTTGAACACTCAGCCCGTATAACTGCCTTTTGACTAGGGATTATGTATTCTATGAATGAAGTGGGTTAGACAACACGGTCTTATGTTCGTGTTCTCATTTCACAGGTTATTTACGACCGCAACCACATACACTCTCCTCCCCCATAAGGATTGCAATAATGCACACTTCCACCAGAATCTGGCGGGTCCTCTCCGCCGCCCTCTTTGCAGGCTTCCTTTCCGTCGGCACCGTCGTCGCCCCTGCACAGGCAGACATCACGCCTACCCCAACCGCAACAGCCTCTACCTCTAGCCTGAAGTCCCTGAACATCAAACCTGAAGCCCAAGCCCAAAACCTCTGGTGCTGGGCGGGTGCAAGCACCGCAGTAGCCAACTACTTTGGCGCAAATGTAAGCCAAAACGAATTCTGCAACCTCGCCAAAGGCAACCCCAACCGCTACGCACCGTGCGCCAACACTACCGGCGACCTCAACGACATCCGCCGCGGCTGGTACAACGTCGGCGTTTACGGCAGTACCACCCGCTATGGCACACTAACCTTCTCCGAAATTAAGCGGGAAATCGACGCCGGACGCCCCGTTCAGGTGCGCATTCAGTGGAACTCAAACGGTATGGGGCACTTCCTGGTCATCGAAGGGTACAACGCGGCAACACAAGAAATTCAGTGGATCGATCCCTGGCCCACCTCCCAGCGCGTGAACGTGGCGAAGTACAGCAGCTTCCTCAATGATTCCCGCTACAAATGGACCCACTCCATTACCAACATAGGCGTTTACGGAACCCCTAAGGATGTGTACAGCATCTATTAGGAGCATCGGCTAGCACACCACCCCGCAACATATAGGGGATTCGCAGGGTGAAGCCGAGAGCCGCCATCGCCTTATCTTGTTTCATTGCATGGGGAAACAAGACGGCGGTGGCGGCTTTTTTATTCTTGAGCGGGGTACGGGGCTTTCCAGTAAACTCAAGGCGAAACCTTCTGCAGAGAGATAAATTTATGGCTTCTGGAAACATCGCAAAGTCAGCGCTCATTTCAATTCGCGACGGCAAACTTCTAGTTGCGCGCAGCTTCGGCAAGGAGAAATTCTTTCTGCCCGGCGGCAAGCCCGACGCCGGAGAAACCGCAAAAGAGGCACTCTACCGCGAGATTCGCGAGGAACTCAGCGTTGGGCTACACGCCAATTCCGTGCGCTCTTGGGGCACGTTTACCCAGCAGGCAGACGGCAAAGCTGCCGGCGTGCAGGTAGAGATGGCATGTTTTACCGCCGAACTCGACGGCGAGCCTGCGCCATCGGAAGAAATTGAAGAAATCGCCTGGGTAGATGCGTCCGACAGGGAGAAACTCTCTGCAGTGGCGCAACTTGTGCTCGATGATTTAGTACAGAAGTCTCTGGTCGTCTCCGGCGCAAACTCTCATCGCGCCGTCATTTTTGACCTCGACGACACTCTCTTTTTCACCATCGAAGCCAAATGGAACCACCACCGCCACGTGGCTCGCGAATCATTCGGTGTGGAGCTGACCGACGACGTCCTGCGTGAACACTGGGGTAAACCTTTCACCGAAATGATTGGGTTTTACTATCAAAATGCTGCGTCGGTTGAAGAGATGGTGGCGGCGAACGCCGCCAGCCGGGATCTCTTTCCCAAAAAGCCGATTGAGGGTGCACGCGAGATGGTGCTTTCGCTGCTGGACGACGGCGTGGCAGTAGGCGTGGTGACCTCCACTCGCACCGAATGGGCGTTGGGCGAACTTGAACGTGAGGGTTATCCGTTAAATCGACTGACGATGGTTCAGGGCTCTGACCTGGTTGATTTTCACAAGCCGGATCCGCGCGTCTTTGATGAGATTCTTAAAATAATGCGCGCATGCGGCAAAACCAGCCTGACCTATGTGGGTGATGCGCTACTCGACGAACGTGCCGCTCTTGATGCAGGAATGAAGTTTGTGGGGCTAGAAACCGGGCTGTATTCACATGCTGACTTCAGCGAAAACACCCCGGTGCTGCCAGATGTCAGCCACCTAAGAGACGTTCTATAAGGGGGATGTCCTGAGCTTCTAGCGGGCACGCTACCCACATTTGTGACTACAAGATACCGCTTTTTAGTAGCGGCTCACCCTAAGAAAGTCGGACGTAAATTACCCCCTAGTAACTCTGTTTTCCCCTCAGGGCTGGTTCATATCCTTAATGCATCTATGAATTTATTCAAATTTATAGATTCCCAAACCCACACACTGCGATTCTTTCAAGCTCAGTGCTTGAATCTAGAACCGCTGAAAACCACCCATGAGGTCTTATGTCCCCTTCTCCACTGCTTCAAAAAATAACAGCTGTTGCCTCTGCAACAGTCCTTGGAGTCACCTTTCTAGCAGGTGCCACCTCGGCAGCTCAGGCAGAACCAGCAGTCCACGATGGCAAAACTTTAGAAACCGCCGCCGCCTCCTGCTGGGAAATTAAGCAAAACTACCCCAACTCACCATCAGGCGCCTACTGGCTTGCCCCGCCAAACTCTAAATCAGTACCTGGCAAGTTTTACTGCGACCAGGAAACTGACGGCGGCGGTTGGCTCATGATTGGTCGCGGGCGAGAAGACTGGAATCGCTCTCTTACCGGCAAGGGAGATGCCAACAAAATTTGGCAGTCACCCAGCGGTAAAGACGCTTTTACAACCGCGCAGCTCTCCGCAGAGAAAATCAATGAGCTCACCGGCAAAGATCCCAATTATGTGAACGACATTCGAGTTGTTCGCTCGCTCAACGACCAGGGAAATTACACCCAGGAACTGCGCGGAACCATCAGCACCCGCAATAACTGGATTTGGGCTCTTCCCGACGCGCGGGCATGGCGCAGCGCCACCATGACTGAAAGCTCTGGCTGGAGTGCGCCTACCACTCAAACCAATCCTCGCACCACCACTAAAGACTCCAAAGGTTTCGACCGCGCTTATCGATCCTTCACCCCCATTTACTCCGGCGTCAACGGCCCCGGATACGGCTACGCCTACGGCATCGACGTTAAAGAAGGTTCAGCAGATAGCCACATCTGGCTCTCCAAAGGCAAGCGAACCATGCCTTTCACTCAGATGTACTTGCGCCCCAAACTAACGTCACCGGTAAAGCCTGAAGCGCGCAAAGACGTACCGAAGAGCCTCACCATGCCCATGTTGTGGCGCACTTCTGAACAGACCGCAACCGGTGTAGTGAGCGAAATGCACTCCTACGTACAAGCAATTACGCAGGTAAGCGATACCGTCTTCGTTGGCGGTGACTACAAGAACTTGGTATCTGCCAAGGGTGAAGTTGTTGAGCAGCCCTACCTCAGTGGCTACAACGTCAATACCGGCGATTTGGTGCGCACTTTTATGCCCAAGTTCAACGGTCAGATTAAGGCCGTAGAAGCTCTGCCCAGCGGTAAGTTAGTAGTTGGCGGCGAGTTTACCGAGGTCAACGGCAAACCTATTTCTAATCTCGTCGTCCTTAACCCGGCTACAGGTGAAGTTGAGGACTTGGGTTGGAAGGTTGAAAACCGTGGCACCAGCGGTATCGCGCAGGTACGTTCTCTTGACGTTCAGGGTAACTACCTCTACGTGGGTGGCAACTTCACTCACACAACCGGAGCAACCAGCCAGTACGCTGTCTACGCTAAAAATGCGGTTCGTTTTGACCTCACAAACAACAGCGTGGATAAGAACTGGAAGCCAGTCTTCAACGGCACCGTAAGCGGCATCAGCGCGGCTGAGGATGGCCAGTCTGTTTTCGCTGCGGGCTACTTCTCAGAATTGGGTGGCAAGAAAGCTTTCAAGCTGGCTTCTATCAACACCACCGATGGCGCCATGTATAAACCGTGGGAGTGGAAGCAGTCTATCGTTCTAGGCGGTGGCGGCTGGCAGCTTGATGTTCAGGATGCCGGAAACACTGTTTGGGCAGGTGGCACTGAGCATTTCATTCACGCTTACGATAAGAACAATAACTACGCACGAACCAGCTCGGCTATTACTAAGCGCGGTGGCGATTTCCAGGATCTGCACAAGGCAGGGAACATCATGTACGGCGCTTGCCACTGTGGCGATCAGGTTTTCGACGGCGCTTACACCTACTTCGGCGCTGAAAGCCAGGCTCGCAACAGTACCTACGGCATCAAGCTCGTGGGCGCGTGGGACATTACCACCGGCAAGTACATTCCTGATTTCGCCCCTAATCTCAAGGGCGCATCAGGTAATGGCGTGTGGGAGTCCTTCGTAGATTCCCGCGGCAACCTCTGGGTGGGTGGAGATATCAACCAGTCACTCGGCGTCAACGGCCCCCAAAAAACTGTTGGCTTCGCTCGATTTGAAGCGCAAAACTAACAGGATCCATTAGCACTTGCACCGAAAAACACGGTGTGGGAATCTACCTCGCGGTGATTCCCACACCGTGTTTTTCATCATTAGTAGATGAGCTACCTCTGTCCGAAATTTAATATTCTAGAAAGTTTATGAATATTTTCTACTTATAAAAAGGGGGGGGGTGAAATATCTTAATAAACATAAGGGCTTCACTGAAATAGTGAAGCCCTTATTGAATAAAAAATGCAGATTAAGCAGATCCCAAAGGAGTCTGTAACCAATCCGTGGGAATGGTGTAGGAGAACCCATTAGCTGTGGTGTATGAGCCCAAAAGGCGTGCCCAGAAATATCGACGATAGAAAACGTCCTGGTTGAAACAGGTCGTATTATTCCAGTTCATGGTGGTGGTCATGGGGCTATTAGCCCACGGGACTGAACGGTCAGATGATTGTCCGGTATTCGAACCAATCCAATTGAAGGTAAAAATATCCCACAGGTAACCGTCATTGTTAATATTTTGGTTTCGCACCACAGTGGGATTGGCCCAGCTACCGCTGGTTACGGTAATTGAAGATACCAAACCAGCGGGGAATGCTACCTGCTGGCGAATATTAGAAAGCGTAACAGTGGTTTGAGGCGCACCCTGCACTGGGGGGACAGCAAAGCCGGCAGCCGCAGTTCCGCCAGCGCGGGCGTTAGTCCACAGTCCCATGGTGCTTACCTGGCGCTGATTTGTTCCACAACTTGCTGACTGGCTATAAACGAGACGACCAAACCATGATGCGGAAATCGAGTAGCGTGGCTTCGATGAAGCATAAGCGGGAATAGTTGCAGATGCTGCCACAATCGGCGCAGCCCATGCCGCACCTTTAGCGAGAGAACGGCGAGATAAATCGGGGGGTCATATTATCCTTATGTGAGTAATTTTTGACGAAAAAGTCTACGGGGGATTCATGTGAAAACGATTGGTTTAATGGAGAAATAAACCAATTATCTGGTTTTCTAGGGTTGCCTAGCGATTTTATCAAACCGTCTGCTTAAGCATCCTTCATTCTTTGTATATACCACTGTAGAGGTATATGTTCTTCATGAAAAGCATTTCTTGCAAATTTTTAGAAAAATATGAGAATTATCACCGTAAAGAAAATTACGTACAATGGATAACACTTTTAGAATCAAAACGGAATTTACAATAAAATTTGGTCAATTTTGAGGCGTTTTGGGCGTCAAAACGCCTCAAAATTGACCAAAGTTGTGTGCGGGCGCAGGAGCTCACGCGCGTGGCGGGTTTTCTGAGATGATTAATGCTCAACCCGCTCGTTTCAAGGAGTTTTATGTCTGATTTTGCCCGCGTGGAACACAAACCCGCTCTCGTCGTTGCCGGATTGCGAGAAACTGTCGATCAGTTTGAGGGCCGCGCCACTCTATGGACGAAGGTAGTTGACTCGGCAACTTTAGCTGGCGCCAACGTTGCTCATGCCCAGCAAATAGCTATTATTTTTGGGGCTAATAAGAACCAGGAATTCGACTACATGGCGGGGCTGGTAGTCGATTCGCACGAGAGCGCCGGCAAGCTAGGACTCAACGCGGCGGAAGTTCCTGCCGGCGAATACGCGATTGTGGACGTGCGCGGCCCCGCTCCCCTGGCGTCGTCGACCGGACTGGAATACCTGGTGAGCACTTTCCTGCCCGAGCACGGACTCAAACCCAACGGCCCCGCCATGGAGATTTTCGGCCCCGGCGACACCGGCGCAGAGGACTACGCGATGCAGGTATGGCTGCCGGTGAAGGCATAGGGCTTATTGAGAAAATCGGTGGGGATGTTTCAACGATTACACCAGCATTTCTCCCAGCGCGGCAATGAGCAACAGCGCGGGCACCGAAATCACCATGCAAAGCAGAGATGTTGAAAAGAGTCTTTCTTTCTTGTGGGGAGCGGCTAGAAAAGCAGCTAGACCAAACAAAACGACGAGCGCGCCAAAAGTAACCCAGGTTGTCGCAGGCGAAGCCGTACCGACAAAGGCGGTGTATGCAAAGAGTGCTACCGCAAGGGTGAATACGGCTAGAGCGAGAGGTTGGCGCATAGCTCTCCTTCGTCGCAGGGGCTGGGACAGCCATTTTTGTCTTCTTTTCCTGTACGTGGTGTTTGACCATTCTCTAGCATATCGAAAATCGATATGCTTTAATCAGAATCAGAACATCCTAGGAAAAGGTTCCACACATGCCACCCGTTGAAGAACATCGGATTCGATGCCATCTTGAACATCTTTTGGAAGAGAAAGAGCTTACCCTTGTTGAGCTCTCCACTCTCGTTGGAATTTCGGTGGCTAATCTATCTATTTTGAAAAATAATCGAGCAAAAGCAGTCCGCTTTTCGACCCTCACCGCACTTTGTGAAGTATTGGAATGCACCCCGGGCGAGCTGTTCAGCTTAGATAAGGATTGATAAGGAAAATAACAATGAACGAACCTGCCCAGAGCTCATATCACTCTCCCGAGCGGAGCTTTAAGTCTCCCCTCATCGGCTTTATTAGCCTTTCCATCCTTATCCCAATAACAGCCTTTCTCTACTGGCCTTACCCTTCACGAGAACCATTATGGGTCACTTCTTACGATATAGATAAAGCAGTTCGAACAACTCTCGATACTTCAGAGTTGCCGGGTCACATCCTCGCCCTGGCGTGGAGCTACCACCTTCTCCCCCTCGTCGTCGCAACTGCATTTTGCGTACTCATGGCACTGGTATGTGCAGCCTTCAACGAGCGGGCTCATTTCACACGCAAATCAATTAAATATTTCTCCTTTATTCGGTGGATTCTTATCATCGGACTTATCGCTTACTGGGCACTTGGTTTTATTCTTGACTCGCAAGTTCTCGCTATTTTCCAGAGCTATCCTCATGTCACCATCAACCAAGAATGGGCGAACGTTCCGTTCTTGAGCGGATTTCTGCTCCTCATGATTATCTATTTCATTGAAGGTGCACTACGCCGAGGCCTCGCTCTCCAAGAGGACGTCGACGCCACGATTTAGCTTCGGTATTTCGCTGCCGTCATTCAGGGCCAAAACCCTCAGATAGCCCATCACTTTCTTATAAGCTGACCTCATGCGCATCTCCATCGTTCTTTTTCAGGGTTTCGAGCTCCTCGATGTATTTGGACCCGCTGAGCTTTTTGGTTTTGTTGAGGGCTGGCAGGTTGAGTATCTGGCACCCACTATTGAACCAGTAGAAAGTGCGCAAGGTGTGCGCGTGGTACCAGACCGAACATACGCAGACTTTCTCAGTCAGAAATCTCATTCCACCCAGTTGCTCATGGTTCCCGGCGGACGGGGCACACGCCCGCTTACCGCTAATACAGGCTTTCTCGCCTGGCTCAAGACTGCCAGCGCGCAAGTAGATATTGTGAGCTCAGTCTGCACAGGGGCCGCCCTCCTTGCTTGCACTGGAATTCTCAACGGCCACCGAGCTACCAGTAATAAACGCGCCTTCGAATGGGTCAAATCATGCGGTCACAATATCCAATGGGAGCGCTCTGCTCGATGGGTGCATGATGGCAACCTCTGGACATCCTCCGGTATTGCAGCTGGCATCGACATGGCTGCTGCACTCATCGCAGAGTTAGTGGGGGAAGATGAACGCGATCGCATCTGTAGTCGCGCAGAAATTGTAATTACAAAGAACTCCAAGGATGACCCATTTGCGGGGGAGCCTACCGCTCTCGCATACAGCTAGGAAAACAACACCCCTCACACCTTTTTACTTTGCACATTTTTCACCCTCTCTAAATGCGACCCCACGCGCGCAACTGCAAAAACTTTCCTTGACTCTGTGACTTACATCATAAATGATAAGAGTTAACCGTGTCACGTTAAGCGAATGGAGAGCCAAAGATGAAAACCTACCGTGTAGAGAACCCCACCACTGGAGAAGTCGCTGAAACTTTTGATTTCGCCAGCGATGCAGACATCAAGGTAGCAGCCGAAACCGCCGATAAAGCCTTCACAACATGGCGCGATACCCCCATCGAAGACCGGGCAAAGATTGTTACTCGCGTTGCAGAACTTTTCGAGGAACGCAAAGATAGGCTCGCTAAAATTATCTCTCTAGAAATGGGTAAGCCCCTTGCAGAGGGTGTAGAAGAAGCAGAGTTCTGCGCCGCTATCTTCAACTACTACGCTGACCACGGCCCCAAGTTCGCTGCAGATGAAGAAATCCCCGTTGAGATGGACGGCAAAGCCTACATCCAACGCCGTCCTGTGGGTGTGCTTCTGGGAATCATGCCCTGGAACTTTCCCTACTACCAGGTTGCCCGCTTTGCTGCGCCCAACCTAATGCTAAGCAATACGATTCTTTTGAAACACGCGGAGATTTGCCCCCGCTCGGCTCTAGCTATCCAAGACATCATGAAAGAAGCGGGTGTCCCCGAGGGCGTCTATAAAAATATTTTCGCTACCCATGACCAGATTGCAGACCTCATTGCTCACCCCGCCGTACGAGGAGTCTCGTTGACGGGTTCCGAACGCGCTGGTTCTGCTATTGCCGCTATAGCCGGTGAGAACCTCAAAAAGGTCGTCCTGGAGCTGGGCGGTTCTGACCCCTATATCATCCTCGATACCGCCGACGTTAAACAGGCAGCTAAAGATGCCTGGGCAACACGCATGTACAATACCGGGCAGGCATGTAATTCCAACAAGCGCATCATCGTGATGGAAGATATCTACGATGAATTCGTAGATGAGCTCGTCAGACTTGCAGAAGCCATGAAACCCGGTAAACCGGCAGAGGCTTCGGAGACGGTTTTCACGCCACTTTCCTCTCGTTCAGCGGCAGAAAACCTCAAGGCCCAGATGGACAAGGCCGTAGAAGCGGGTGCCAACCTCCACACCGGCGGCACTTTGCTGGATGACTCCTCTTCTTATTTTGCCCCGGCTGTTATTACTGACATTCCGGTAGGTTCAGAGATTTACTATGAAGAATTCTTTGGCCCGGTAGCTACCGTCTTCAAGGTTTCCTCTGATGAAGAAGCCGTTGAGCTTGCCAATAACTCCCAATATGGGTTGGGCGGTTGCGTCTTCAGCGAAGACGTCGCTCGCGCCGGAAAGGTGGGCCAGCAGCTCGAAGTGGGAATGGCGAATGTCAATACCTACGCCGCCGAAGGCGCAGAGGTACCTTTTGGCGGGGTCAAAAACTCCGGCTACGGCCGCGAACTTGGCCCGTATGGCATGGATGAGTTCGTCAACAAGCGGATGTATTTCGTAGCAGACTAGAACCTCTCGCCACACCAGAGTTAGGGAGAAAACAATGGCAGATATTGGTCAACTCATTCTTGAAGCACATACCCGGCTATTTGATCAGCATGATACCTCGGTGCTGGATGAATATTTCGCTGAGGATTTTGTTGAGCATTCACCGTTGATTCCTGACGATGCCGCAGGTCTGCGAGCTTTCGTCGAAGACCTCAGTGAGAGCCTTAAGTACACCAACGCCCGGGTCATTACGGATACCGCAAATCATCTCGTGGCACTTCACGGACAGTTCGAAGGAATTGAGGAGACCCCATTTGTAGGCTTCGATATTTATCGGGTCCACGATGGAAAAATAGTGGAGCATTGGGACAACCTTGTTCCCGAGGCGGCGCCGAATCCAAGCGGACGAACCCAGCTCGATGGCACCACCGATCCTGGCGATGAAAGCCAGACTGAAGAAAATCGTAAGACCGTAGTGGAATTCTTTACACGCACGCTCATCGGCGGCGACTATTCAGGTTTTATTGATTACACCCAGAACGATCGGTTTTTCCAGCACTCTCCCGATATTGCCGATGGCGCGCAAAATTGCGTGGATTTTCTCCGCAAAATCCAGGAGGACGGCGAAGGTCTTGTCTACGACCGGATTCATCGCACCGTTGCGCAGGGTCAGTTTGTTCTGACTCATTCCGAAGGAAGCATCGGCGGAGTAAGGCATTCGTACTGCGAGCTGTGGCGCGTAGATAACGGAAAGATTGTTGAACTTTGGGATGCCATTGGAGAAGTTCCTGCTGATTCGGAGGCTCTGCATCAGCACGGTATTTTCTAAATTTCTCTAACATTTTAAGCGAAAACTGGTCTCGGAACATTTTGTTCCGAGACCAGTTTTATAAAAAGGGTCTTGTAGAAAGAACACCAAGAATGTAGAGGGGACTCTCACTCTGAACCCGCCGCATTGCACGCCGATAGATAAACCACGCCACCCTCTATCCTTCGTACATCTGGCTAATTTCTCGCTCAAACCGTTCGTAAAATGCGCCTCGGCGTAGCTTTTGCGTGGCAGTCACCAATGCGGCATCGGTAGCATCGATGGCCACCACCCTAAATTTCTTCACCTGCTCGCTCCGCGCCATTCAGCACATCGGCGTCACCGTTCCCGATTTCGACGCCGCCACCCAGTTCTTCAAAGATGGACTAGGCGCGAAGGTCGCCTACGATGGCCTGACCAAAGACGACGAGCCTCGCCAAGGTGCTGAGGTCGAACGTCAGCTTGGTCTGCCCAGTGGAGCAGCGATTCATAAGCAGAGGTTCTTGGTTATTGGCGCTGGCCCAGGCTAAAGCATGGGTGCCTGAAAAGCGATAAGTCGCCCCCTCTGGGATGCAAGAAAGGGTCAACTTTCCGTCAAAAAGTTGACCCTTTCTTGCACCTCAACGTAGAGGAGAACTAGGAGACCGCTCCACGCAAGGCGCGCAACGCTACCGAGAGCACTGCCAGGCGGGGGCGCCCGTCCTCACCGGGGGCAGCCTCAGCAATCTGAGCCAGCGTGGAGTCCACACGTTCCATACGAACGGGGTGTTCATTGACCCAGGTAGTGAGAATACCGTCGGCCTCTTCGGCAGATGCGGGAGTACGCTCCACGTTCTGGTCGCGTACGACGGCGAGCGCCAAAGCAGCAGCAATCTCGTAGAGGTCATCTCTCAGCGCCGAGCGTGCCAGGGTTTCCCAGCGGTCGTTGCGCGGCAGGTGGGAGATAGAGGTGAGCAGCTCATCTACTCCAAAGCGGTCGTAGACCGAGAAGTAGATGTGCGCTACCTTATCGACGTCGAGGTCATTGGCAGCGGCTATGCGAGCTACGTCCATGAGAGCGAAGCCTTCAAAGCTACGAATCCAGATGACCAGGAGGTCCTCGGGGATTCCCCATTCTTCTGCCTGGGTGCGCAGTACGTTTAGACGTGCGCGAGACTCGTCGGAGAGGTACTGAGGCAGGTCGCGGCGGAGATCCCGCACCTGGGAGTATTTCTGGATGAGTTCCTCAATAGGAGTTCCCACCACAACCGAGCGCTCGGTAATGAACCAGCGGACCAGACGGTCAAGTACACGCTGCCAATCGCGGATGATGGACTGCCATGCTTCCAACGGAGTGGAGGCGGGCAGGTCGCGGTGCATCTGCGCGGCATATCCGATATCAAACAGTTCGCGGGAGACGATGAAGGCGCGGGCAATGGCGTCCACCCCTGCACCGGTTTCTTCCTGTGCGCGGAATACGTGGGTGATCCCGGCAGTTTCTACCAGCTCGTTAGCGACGCGTGTGCAAATAATTTCCTGACGCAGCGGGTGGGATTCCAGGTGCTCGCCGAATCGCTCCACTAGAGCTGGCGGGAAGTATTCGCGTAGAACGCCCTCTAGGTAGGGGTCATCGGCAAAGGTGGTTTTCTCTAGCTCTTCGGTGAGGTGAATCTTCACGTAGGCAGCAAGAACGGACAGCTCGGGGCTGGTGAGCGTGATGCCGGTTTGGGCATAACGTTCTTCAATTTCTTGGTCGCTGGGGATGAATTCCACCTCGCGCACTAGACCTGCGTTTTCTTCGAGGTCATGAATCAAACGGATGTAGGCGCTGACACCGGGGATAACGCCGTGGCGTTCTGCCTGTAGTAGCACGTTCTGCTTGATGTTGGTTTCGAGAACCTGATGCCCAACATCCTCGCGGTGCGATTCGATGAAGGCGGCGCGCTCATCGGCGTCAAGAAGTCCGCGAGAGACCAGGCGGTCCACGAGAATCTTAATGTTGACTTCGCGGTCAGAGGTTTCCACGCCGGCGGAGTTATCGATGGCGTCGGTGTTGAGAATGACACCGTTTTCTGCGGCTTCGATACGCCCCAGCTGGGTCATACCCAAGTTGCCGCCTTCGCCAATGATGGTGGCGCGAACGTCGGCACCGTTAATGCGCAGCGAGTCGTTTGCTTTGTCGCCAACCTGCTCGTTAGTTTCGGTGGATGCCTTGATATAGGTACCGATACCGCCGTTGTACAGCAAATCTACGGGTGCTTTGAGGATGGCGGAGAGCAAGTCTGCCGGAGCCAGCTCGGTCACCGATTCATCCAGGCCCAGCACTTCGCGTACCTGCGGGGTGATTTCGATGGACTTTGCTCGGCGGGAGTACACGCCACCACCCTCTGAAATGAGTTCGGGGTTGTAGTCTTGCCACGAGGAACGGGGCAGGTTGTAGAGGCGCACACGCTCATCGAAGGCCGCGGCGGCATCGGGGTTGGGGTCCAGGAAAATGTCGCGGTGGTCGAAGGCTGCAACCAGGCGCGCTACCTTCGAGCGCATCAGTCCGTTACCGAAGACGTCACCTGACATATCGCCAATACCGACGACGGTGAACGGGTCGGTCTGGTCATCACGGCCCAATTCTGCGAAGTGGCGTTTGACCGATTCCCAGGCACCGCGTGCGGTAATGCCCATTGCCTTGTGGTCGTAACCTACCGAACCACCGGATGCGAAAGCATCTCCTAGCCAGAAGCCAAATTCTTCGGAAATGGCGTTGGCGGTGTCTGAGAACGCTGCGGTTCCCTTATCTGCGGCAACCACCAAGTAGTAATCTTCACCATCGCGGGCGATAATGCCTTCTCGGCGCACCACAGTTTCGCTGCCATCTTCACCCACCGAGAGGTTATCGGTGACCGAGAGTAAGGAGCGAATGAAGATCTTGTAAGATTCGCGACCCTCGGTAATCCATGCGTCACGATCCTGAGCGGGATCCGGCAGGTGCTTGGGATAGAAACCACCCTTGGCACCGGTAGGGATAATGACCGAGTTCTTCACCATCTGAGCCTTAACCAGACCAAGAACTTCAGTACGGAAATCTTCACGGCGGTCAGACCAGCGCAAACCGCCACGGGCTACTGAGCCGAAGCGCAGGTGAACACCCTCGACGCGCGGTGAGTACACAAAAATTTCGAACTTGGGTCGGGGCAACGGCGCAAAGTCGATTTCCTGAGGAGCTACCTTGATAGCCACACCGTAGTCGTTCAAGAAAGCGTTGGTGCGTAGCGTTGCCGCCATAACGGTTGCCATAGAACGCAAGAAGCGGTCGGCGTCCAGCGTAGGAATTTCCCCCAAAGCTTCCTGAATCTTTGTCGAAATATCCTGACGGGTGCTTTCACGCTCGTCCTCAGAGAGGTTCTTCTCGGGGTCAAAGCTGGTTGCAAAGAAGTCCACCAAAAGTCCGGTTACGGCGGGGTATGCCAGCAGGGTATCCGACATAAATTCGGGGGTGAACCCGCGGCCCAACTGACCCAGGTAGTGGGTGTAGGTACGCAGAACCGCAACGTGCTTCCAGTCGAGCTTTTCGGCGAGCATCAACCGGTCGAGTGAATCTGACTCACGGCGCTGTTGTAGGTAAGCGTTGAGGGCATCCTCGTACACATCGGCTACTTCTGCGGGATTGACGCCGGCGGGGAACTTCACGCCGAAGTCGTAGAGCAAGAAAGAGCGACCATCAGAAGGCTTGATTTCGTAAGGCTTCTGGTCAATAACGGTCAGACCCATATTTTGCATAACCGGGAGTAACTCGGTCAGAGTATGCGCCTGTGAGAGGTAGGTTTTGACGCGCGCGCCCTGCTCGTCCGTTGAAATGCGCACGGCAGCAGGCTTAGCGTCGTCGGTAGAGAGCGACTCAAAAATATCGATGTCTACAATCTGCTCATCCACGCTATAGTCAGCGCGGTAGGTTGCAGGTACAGCCTCAGACCAGGCGCTAGCACTCGCACGTCCTTCATCCCCAGGGTGAGCAGCTTCGAGTGCGGCAACAGTAGCCTCACCCCAAGAACGCACTGCACGCTGAAGGCGCTTCTCAATGTTGGCGGTATCCAGGTCAGGTAGCTCATGGGGGTTAGCCAGGCGCAAGCGGAAGAACAGGCGTGCCAGCGATGAGGTGGAGAGGCGAACCTCAAAGTCCTGGGAGTCTAGGTCAATTTCCTCGCGGAAAACCTGCTCAATACGCTGGCGAACACCGGTGTTGTAACGGTCGCGCGGCAAGAAAACGATAGCGGAAACAAAGCGGCCGAAATCGTCGGGACGCAAGAAAAGGCGGGTAGTGCGTCGCTCTTCCAAGCCCATGATTCCGCGGAAAATTTCGGTGAGCTTATCTACGTTTGTATGAAGTAGCTCGGTGCGCGGGTATGCCTCAATGATGCCCGTCAGGGTCTTGTCAGAGTGCGAACCAGGCTGGAAACCCAGACGACGGCGCACGATAGCTACGCGTTCACGCACCAGCGGGGTTTCGCTGGCAGGTAGGGAGTAAGCCTGCAAGGAGAACAGACCCAAAATAACGTATTCGCCAATCACGTTGCCCGAAGAATCGAAGTCGCGCACCCCAATGTAATCCAGGTACTCATGGCGGTGCACAGTGGAGCGAGAGTTCGCCTTGGTGATGTAAATAGGCTGGGGGTCATGGGCGTTCTCTGCGGAGAAACCGGTCACGGTGAAGCTATTGGAATCTTCACCCGCCAGCACGCCCAGGCCGGTTCCGGGGCGGTCAGTCAAAGTAACCTCTGAGCCTGAGCCTCTCAGATCGCGCTCTTTCACTCCCATAAACAGGAAATTACCGCGGGCCAGCCAACGCAAGAATTCCTGCACACTTGCCACGCGGGAGGCTGGATCAACCTCAGAATTTAGGTAGCCGGAGTAGTGCTCCGCCCCACCCAAGGTGATGTCCTGAAGCGGCTCCAGACCCTCGGCAATTTCTAACACACGTTGCGCCATTGCCGTGCTGTCGTTGGCAGCAAGCTGAACATCGCTGAGGATGGTGTGGACGTCAGAAATCAACTGGGTTCGTTCATCCGGGTTGAGGTAGGACGCAAGGCGAACCGAAATCCAGGACTCGATTGTTAGTTGAGTGTTTGAATCTGCGCGCTGGGAGATGCGTAGGGAAGGAAGAGCTGCGGTATCACCCGACGCCACAGGCTGTTCAACGCCGGTGGGCTGGATGGAAACGAGCTCACCATCGACAGTGCGCTCCACAATGAAAATGGGGTGGTTGAGCGAGGAAATTCCGCCGTATTTAGCGGCAATCTCGGCGGTAATGGAGCTGACCAAGAAGCTCATGTCGTCCGTTGCGATGAGCAGAATGCTCTGCGAGCCGTCCTCCATGACGTCTACCAATGCTTCGCCGGGTGCGCGGCGCGACGCCAATTTACGGTGCGCACCTGCCAGCTTTTCTAGTTCTTCTTGCGAGTAGCCCTGCAATTCTTCTTCTGAAGTGTGGCGGTAGTACTGACCGATCCACTCATCATTGCCTGACCAGGTGAAATTTGCGCCGTCTTGAGCGTGCAAAATATGCCTCCGAGTAAAAGGTTACGGTCACGCCGTTGTGACCCTGTGGTGGCGCGGTGAAAGCGCCGTCTCATATACCTTATCTGGTCGGGGAGAATACGGGAATCATGGCGCGGAAAGGTTTACCCAAAAGGTTGAGGATTCACCCAGCGGGCGCAGTAAGGGGAAGCCGACACATATAAGTACACCGTTAGTGCAAAAGTACAAGCTTGAGCATGAGGCTTATTCAAAAGTCCTCCCAGCCGCATAAAACACCAACCCCCGAACCACCGCAAACACCCGCCCATACACGCTCAGCGGCCGCCGGAAACCTGTATGCAAAACCCGCCACGTCTTGACCTGCGCGATAACCCGCTCCACCACCGATCGGCGTGAATTAATGAACCTGTTCACCACCTTCACATCTGCAGGCATCCTGCGGGCTTTGCTGCGTCTTACTGGGGTGGCCAGCCCCAACCCGATGTAACCCTTATCAGCCAAAGTGCTCTCATCAAGATATCTTTCCAAGCCATGATGCTTGAAGGCATAGGCATCATGCCTAGCGCCAGGGACCGGGTCAGTGATGGCCAGTAGTTTCCCGCCCAGGGTGCAAATCACTTGATGGTTGAAACCGGCTCGTTTATGCTTACCAGAAAAGTTTGTTTTTCCTAGTGAACGCCAGTTCCAGGTGGGAATTAGGGTGCCGTCGATAACCAGTGAACCAGGGATTTTCAGGCTGTTTTCTATAGACTGTTCTAGCGGCCTGAGGGCTTTCTCAAGTGCTTTTTCAACGGTGTTGAGGGTCCGTGAGATGGTGGGCTGGGAGGTGTTGAAGATTTCTGCGAGGAGTTCTTCGGTGAGGTTGTGTCGGTGGTAGAAAAGGGTGACTTTAAGACCCTGGGCCAGGGTTAGTGCTGGTGGTCTTCCGCCTGGTTTTGCCCAGGTGATATGAGAGGTGAGGGCTGTCAGTAGCGTGGTGAATTGCTGAGGTGTGAGCCCTGTTGTACGCTGGTGGAGCAACGGTTCTTCCGGTATGGCTTGAGGTTATTTGTAGTGATTTAATCCTCTTATTTTTGCCGCTGGTGGGGCCGTTGTCTAGTTGGTGGGGTGTGGGTGTGTTCCTACTTTTGAATAAGCCTCCATGTATTTTTGCGCTAACGGTGTACTTTTTGAGCAAGAGCCCCGAGTTATATTTATCGGGTCTTCGGAATATATAGTGGAATTAGCATTTTGATAATTCGAAAAAAATAGTGGTTAAATCGGATTGTTTGGTGGAATGCTAAGGAAAAATAATAATACCACAAAATTATAAATCAAACACGGGTGATCACGGGTAGGTAGTCAAACAAGAGGGAATTATATTTTATCTTATTAAGGCGTTATAATTTACTGATAAAAAGATGCTCATATATGAACTTCAGGTTCTTGACACAAAAACCAAAACTAACGGAACGCCCCTTATTAGATACAGAGAACGCTGAAGGTTTAAGTGAGACCTTTAAAATACTTTCTAATGGGACACGGATTAGAATACTGCATACCTTGCTTCGAACTCCAAATGCATCTGTTAGCGAGGTGGCAGAACAGCTTGAAATGAAACCTCAATCCATTTCCAACCAACTTCAACGATTGGTTGATAAAGGCATCGTTCGCAGTATTCGTGAAGGCAATTTTATTCGGTACCGAATTGTTGATAATTGCGTCGTTAGTCTATTAGATCGAGGTTGGTGTTTAACCGAAGATTTACCTAAATAATAAGGAGGTGTTTAGTATGGAAAAATGTGCGAGACCGAACTGTAATTGTCTTCTTGGGGAAACAAAAGTAGAAGAAGCAGGAAAAGTTTACTGTAGTCAAGAATGTGTAGACAACTGTACTGATGAAGTTTGCGAGTGCAAAGATTGTAGCTGTGCAACTGCATAATTTAATAATTGTAAGGTTATCCCGTGTAACTATGGGATAACCCTTTTTTATTGTAGGATAGTGAATGATAGGCTTTTTGTTTTCAATCATATAAATGCTTTATGAGATTGATGTTAGTAAAATAATTAGCAATGATAATTTCAATTGTAGAGTGATAATAAAGTTGTTTAATTTTAATACCTAAAAACGTATAACCCCGTCCTAGTATGGGAACGGGGTGAAAATAAAGTTATTTAACTTTTGATGAAGATGACTTCATTGCACTTAAAAATATAACAATAAAGTCGTTTAAATCTAGGAGTTTTATTCAACAATCGCGCCCGTTTGCTTAAACATTCTTTTTAGATGAAATTTTCACAGTCATTATGATTCCTATCACTAACTCAATAATAGCCAATCCTAATACATACAATCCAATTGATGGGAGCGATAAGATCCCTAAAACAATATGGAAAGCCATTGCAATATATAAGCCTAGTGTTTTTTTAGATAAATACTAAAAACTGCATAGATTAACACGGCTACCATAAGTCCGACAGCGACATAAGAAATCCAGTCAGTAAAAATCATTTTAACCTCCCTTTCCTCAACAATATGGCTCTTATGTACAGTACAATACGGGCGCTGATCCTTATTCCGGAAGTGCGCTCTTATATGGAATAAGAAACTTTATATATCGCCAATTCTCTCTAAACGGGCTCATAAATCAATGACTTTTGATGGTTACTTTAATCGGCGGCTTTCAGTTGATGGAAGGTTTATCTAGGACTAGCCTAATATCCACTTCTCGAACTACGTACTTCCATTCTGGAGATTCTCGAAGAATAGACACTAACTCTTCAAACTCTTCCGAATGGGCGGGCGAATACTCAAACCAGGTAAGAAAATCAAATGGTTCGCCAACAAGATCATGGGAGTGGTACAGCTGACGCGCGATGGCCGGTAAATATCTTAATCCTATCGTGATATGTTCAGATTGTGCTTCCAATATTGCACGTCTTTCGTCTTGTGCAAGCTCCCACCAAGCTTCAGATTTTTTTATCGGAATCAAAGCGGCGCATGTATCTCCCTCCCTACCCAAAGGAGGTGATTTAGCATCCAATTTTTCTTTCTCCTGGCGTGTGGTATACCACAAATTGCTTGTAACACCGTGTAGTACCCACTTGGTTTCGGCCTTCGATGGCATAATAAATTCATTGACTATTTCCAAGCGGTCTATGGGTTCCAGACCATTCCCTGTCACGCTGTTGATGGACACAACCTTCCACGACCCATTATATCCACCAATAAATGAATACATTTTATTTGACATAATATTCCCTCCCTATCCAATCATATTTTATCAGGTAGATTATTAATTCCGTCTCCCCCAGCACCTTTACTCTAACTCTATCACAATTAACAGCATATTCCTTCACAATCGATTATTATTCTATCCAAATACACGAAAATTTTCCTCAAAAATATGGCCCGATTGCTGTATAATCTTATATTACCTTACCACAGTAACCCCCTTTAGATAAAGCATATCCAAAGAGGCAAATGGTTTAACTTTTTTAGGATAATCGGAAAATAGTGTGGAAAGAGGGTTTAAAATGTACCCTCTTCTATAGCCTCAGTCAGTGTGGAAAAATCAGCACCATAAATTTCTTCATACACCCATTCATAACCAGTTTGTGACCAACTTGGGAATTGATCAGGTAACATTTTTCCGAAAGTAACTTCAACTTTTTTGAATTTCTTTTTCTTTTTAACTTTACGATAGCCTTGAGTAAACAAAATCTTTGCTCTAAGGACTTGAAAAGAGTAACCACGACCAACATGGTTCATTGTCTTAATTAAACGATTCAGGGACTCCGTATAAGCGTTTGTAATGGGAGAATTGAAATAATTGAATATTTCTTCTTCCCAATTATTCATAGCCTTAATCAGATCTTCAAAATAAGTCATTAATTCTGTAGGTACATTTGAAAGCCAATTTTGATAGAGTTTATAGGCATCGTTGATTGATTTGGCTTCATAGATGTCAAAGAATTGCTCTTTGAGCTCATAAGCCTGTCCAAGCAATGGAAAGTTTTGAGTCCATATTTGTAGCTTTATCTGGTCATCAAAGTCTGTTAAGTCTTTACTCCTTGTAAGAAGCACATAACGATCTCTCATAAGTTGTCTGCGTTCTTTTGCTGACACATTTTGACGATTAGCTTATCGGATTTTCTCTAAGGCTTCATTGGCTAATTTAACGACATGGAATTTATCAATTTCGATTTTGGCATGTGGCATATTGTTTCTCCTTTAATTCTAAAAAGTTTGTTGGGAGTAGGCATTAGTAAGCACAAAAAAATCACGTGTTAGTAATTACTTCCATCATACTACTAAACACGTGATTTTTAAATAACTTTTTTATGAATTAAACAACTTTATTATAAATTAAACGACTTTTTTATTACTTAACATCAATATCAAATCTATATTTAATACTATAACACCACAGAGTAGTAAAGGATGAACAATATGTCAGACTTATTATTACTACCAGATCTTAAAACAATAGAACCACCACAAGAAAATGAATCCGACATGATGTTTAAAGAGGAAGCCACGATTTAATTCAAGTGCATTCAGCAAAGCTATGTTATACGATAGTTTCAATTCGTATCAAATAACAGACCGAGACAAAACAGGCAACTATGGTGTAGATTTTTCCACATTTATTAAGAAATTGGAAAAGAGTAACTTATAGGCCCTTTTCCACCATAAAATCCGAATACCCTATTTATCTAGCTCTTTTTGCGGAAATTCTTAGTTTGTTGCTTCCACTGTTTTCGCTGTTCTGCCATTTCGCGCGGGTTATTCCTTCTGCGCTGGTAGGCAAGTTCTCGCTGAACGCCCTGCCAGCTTTCCAGCCGACGCGCGGGCAATTCTCCGGCGTCGATGGCAGCTTCAACGGCACAGCCAAAATCACCGTCATGCTGGCAATCGGAAAATCGGCAATGATTCGCTAGAGCAGAAATATCGGCAAAAGTTTCTTCTACAGCGCTATTACTGACATCCACGGTCAAAGAACGGATGCCAGGAACATCCAGCATGACGCCGCCACCAGAGAGCATGTAAAGCTTACGAGTAGTGGTGGTGTGGCGTCCTTGTCCATCGCGGCGAACTTCGAAGGTGGTGGCATCTGTTCCCTCTAACGCATTCAGAAGGGAAGTCTTTCCCACGCCCGAGGCACCGAGCATAGTGGTCGTGCCCTGAGAAACAAGCTGCGAGATTTCCGACAGCCCCTCCCCCGTTTTGACGCTACAACAGATAGTTTCTACACCGACTGAGACGTTTTCTATTCGGCTCATTTCCTTGGCAAGATTCTCGCAGGCATCAATTTTTGAAAGAACAAGAACCGGAGTCGCTCCCGAATCCCAGCCCATAATCATGAGCTTTTCAATAGCTTTAAGGCTCGGCGGTTTTTCCACTGAGACCACTAACAGCACAGTATCGATGTTCGATGCGAGCGCCTGCCTACTCAGCCCGTCTGCGCTGGGACGAGCGAGCTCGGTATACCGGTGGGCGACGTTCACAATGGTGGTTGTTTTATTCTCTTGGGTGACAAGCACCCAGTCGCCCGCTGCCGGGGTGTGAGGTAAGTGATGAGAGAGATTCGCGTTTTCTAAGACTATTTTTTCGTCGACGACGAGCGCTACTTCGGCATGGTTGCCGTGAAGTATGATGACTCGCGCTAGTAGTTGTGTTTCAGCGCGTGACTCTGTCTCAAAGACCAGGTGGCGCCCTTCAGAAAGCCCGAGGGTGTGCAAAAGTTCGGCGGTTTGTGAAGAATTTTTCAACAGGTATGTCCATTTCTTATGGCATGTACAGGGTAAAGAACCCGCCTGTTGAGAAACGTCAGAATGGCTGACGGAGATAAGTGAGCCTACCGGGCGCTTACGGTGAGCGAAGAGAACAGGCGGATAGATTGAGAGCGCGCTGAAACTGCGAATGTGCTCATGGTGTCCGCCTTTCTCTAGATGTTTTGGCTCGCGAGGGTAAGCCTGGTTCAATTATGCCCGCAGTCTTTGAACCCGGCAAGGGGATCTATCTCTAGCCTTTATCCCGCGCGATCTCCTCGCGAGCGAGTAGCACCCGATACATAAAGTTTTGAGTAGGGGCCTCAACTCCCACGGTGTGCGCCCGTCGGACTACTTCGCCGACCTGGTCTTCTAGTTCAGAAGGTCTACCCTCTGCGAGGTCCCGTTGCATAGAGGACGTCGTAGCTTCTTCAAATCCATCGGTATAGATCGCGAATATATCTGCAATATCGCTCTCGGTCACATCCACCCCGTGCGCGCGAGCCACCTGTGCACACTCGTCCATCGAATCGCGCACCATCTGCCGCGTACTTTCATGAGAGCGAGTCTGCCCCACAGAGAGATTGGAAACAGCTCCTACCGCTCCATACGAAGAAATAAGCGCCAGCTTTTTCCACAGCGCCCGACGAATATCGTCAGTTCCCGTCAGGTCAATCGGAGTATTTTTAAACAGGTCGATAACGGTAGAAAGACCTTTTCCATTACGGGATACAAATTCTCCAGCTACCAATTTGGCTTCGTGCCCCAGGAGCTTGACAACGCCTGGGGCAGTTCGCTGGACAATCACCACGCAGGTACTCGCCACTATGGAAGACTCTTCCAAACATTCACTGGCGTTCTCTGGGGCAGTAATGCCATTCTGCACGGTAAGTATTGCCGCGCCAGAAGAAATTTTGCCGCGGAGGTCTTTGACTACATCGGGAATCTGCCAAGCTTTAGTTGCCAAGATAACCACGTCGACGTCGAGCGACTCAGGTACTTCGGTAAATATGCCGGAGAGAGCTACCACTTCGTTAGTCTGGTGGGGGCTCTGAAGAGTGAGTGTGGGTTCGCCCCATTCGCTCCTGGTTTTTAGATAGATTTCGTGCCCTGCTTGTGCGAGCCTGCCCGCGAAATACAGACCCATTGCGCCTGCACCATAGACAAGAACCTTCATGACTACTCCCTTGTAAGCGAAGAAATTCTGATGGTTGCATCATATCTTGGCTTCTGAACAGACCGTACACCGCTACTGCAAAAGTACAAGCTTGAGCATGTATTTTTGCACTAACGGTGTACTTTTCGGAGGAGCCTTTGCTGACTGTCTTCCTATTTTGAGAGGATCTACAGGAGGAGAAATATCCAGATTTTCGTCTTGTCTTTGCGCCCTGCGCTCTATTATTAGGAGTGAGTCGAGTCTATCTCTCTCACACATTTTTCCTTTTTGTTCTCTAAGAAAGATCCCCCTTATGTATTCATCTGCTTTCTGGTGAAAAACCTCAGTTACTGCCGCCCTTGCTTGCATGGTAGCAGCACCCCTTTTCGTATCCCCCGCGTTCGCTGCCCCTCAGCCGAGACCCACCCAATCTGTTCCTACTCAACCATCCGCTGCGGAAAGCGTCCCCGCCGATGTGAGCGGTTACGACGGTGAAGTTCCCACCCACAGTAACGAAAATATAGAGGCGGACCGCATTCAGGTTTCAGCGGCGGCAGCAGCCGACCCTATCGCTGACATGGATAAAGTAGCCAGTAACTGGGGTTTTGGTACCGCGGTCTCCGCGAATATCGGCATCGGTAGCGGATACTGGGTGAAGTTCTTTCAGCAGGGAACCGTAGTATATTCGCCGGGCAAGGGTTCTGTTCCCATGGCGAACGAAGTGTACCAGCGATGGATTCATGAGACGCGCGATGGCTGGGGCCAGCCTCTTTACTCCGAGCGAAGTGACCGGGGCATTAAGACCTATTCCTCTAACGGCGCGTACGTTTTAGACACCAATTCAGGGCTTATCATGCGCGCTGATCAGCACATTGGCGCCGGTGACATTCTGACGATTGGTGACTCCCAGGTATGGAGAGACTCGTGGGTAGGTAAAGGCATCAGAGATGCGGGATACACCCCATGGTTCTACCGCTGCGGTGGCACCGGCATGGTTGCTTCACGACCAGATACTGGCTGTCGTAAAAACTACGCAGACGGTACTTATACCTATTCCAATGGAACCCCGACCCCATTAGCGGAGACATTAACTACTTCAAGGGCGTTGTAGAAAACCGGTGGTTACTACCCGATGGCGCTCCTCGGGCGATCTATATTCAAGGATCAGGTAACGATGCCGGAAAATCATTTGCAGAAGTAAGTTCTAACGCGCGCCAAATCGTTCAGAAGCTCAGAAAAGCTTATCCCGGGACTCAAATCATTTTGACTGACCCGCTTTCGCAGAACATCCCTGACCATGCGGCACGAGCTGCACTGGCAGAAAATTTGCGCAAGTTTGCTCAGGAAGAAAACCTCACTTTTATTTCATATAAGTATTGGGTCAGTGACTATCAGGTTCAAGGTGGTCTCGAAGATGCACTACATTTTGCCGATAAGAATCAGTACCTTCCTCGCCCCGCATGTGAGAGACTCCCTGCAGGCGGCTCTTCGCGGCTTTACGTTGAAGGGTGGAGTAGGTCAATTCCATGCAGATAACTTGGGAACTTCGCGTTTTGGTGTGCCGGTATCTAATGAAATCGCTTTACAGGATGGTGGGGTCTATCAGGCTTTTTCTAACCGCTACAGCATCTATTGGACGCCGCGCGAAGGCGCTCATTCCGTCAAGTTCTCGGGGGCGCTCGGGCAGGCGTATAAGAATGCCGGTTACGAGCGCACCTCGGGTTACCCCTATATGGAGGAAACCTCTATCCCAGGCGGAGCGATGCAAAAATTCCGCGACGCTAACGGCCAGGTAAGTGCTTTCTACTGGTCACCTGCTTTTGGTGCGTACAAGGTGTGGGAGGGTGGCGCTATTGGTAGCCGGTTCACTCGCGACGGCGGAACTGCAACCTATGGCTTCCCCACCGAAAACGAGACAGCATTCGAAAATGGCACCCGTCAAGTTTTCAACCTCAACGGTAAAGAAACCCGCATGTACTGGGCACCTAATACTGGGGTGCATGGCATGAATGGGAATGGTTCTATTTTCAAGAAGTGGGTTTCTTTGGGGCACGCTCCGAACATGGGTTTCCCGGTCACCGAAGAGATTTCCGCAGGTAATGGCGGCGCCGTCCAGTACACTCGCACTGCCGATAACCGCGAATTTGGTTTCTTCTGGTCAGCGAGCACTGGCACGCACGTCATGAATTCTAAGGGCGCTCTTTACTACCACTTCATCAACAACGGATATACCTCTACTTTTGGTTACCCGGTTGAAGATGAGCATGTGGAAACCGACGGGCGTATCCACGTGAAATTCAGCAAGGGCCAGGAATTGACCTGGAGTGCTTCGGAAGGCGTACGGGTGCACTAACCGTTCTCTAGTGCGTTGAGGTGCAAAAAAGGGTCAACTTTTCATCAAAAAGTTGACCCCTTTTTGCACCTCAACAAAGGGATTTACGTGGTTGAACGACGCGCGGTAATTTTGTTCAGCAGCCTGGTCACATGGGCAGTGTTACGCACCAAACCCATATCCAATGCCAATAAGAACTGTGGAATAACCTGCGATAACGCCGAGTTAATATTCACTTTTTGCACCCCGGCGTCAATGTATTTATTTTTGCGCCATGAAGAACCAAACCGCTGTTTAAGCGTGCGCAGAATGCGGTCGTAATCGGCAGTAGTGGCATCTGCAAAACCAATGAGGCGATAGGATTGCCCCACTCCCAGATGCTCAAGCATGAGATACTGTAGTTCGTCTTTGTAGCTGTGGGCTCTATCGCCAAATTTTTCCCAGAGAAAATCTAGCGCAGGATAGATATCAAAAATAGCTGATTTGCTGGAATTCATAATCGAATTATTGACATCGATAACGTAGTTATACACGTAATCTCGCACCACATAGATGGTGTTCGATAGTGAAGTCACGTAGGGCATCAGCGCAAGGTCTTCGTAGATGCGTCCAACGGGAAAACGGTTTCCTTCGTAGAGCTCTGCTTTGTGAATGCGCGTCCACGATGCAGGCTTTGAGAGGATCAGACGACGGCGCGCCTCTTCTTTGCCGAGTTGGTCAAATTCGGGGCAAATATCGAGCTTTTTTACTAATGCCCCGGTGGCATCGACCAGGTTGATATTGAAAAATATTGAGTCCGCCCCGCTTTTCATACCGGGTAAGACTTTTTCTAAATAGGTGAGTTCCCAGGTGTCATCAGGATCCAGGAAAGTCACATATTCACTGTCTTTAACCAAGTCAAGACCGGAATTACGGGCTACTGACACTCCCCCGTTTTCTTGCGAGTGAACTTCAAGCCAGGGGTAGTTCTGCTCATATTCGCGCAGAATCTGGGCAGTGCCGTCCGTCGAACCATCGTCAATACACAGAACCCGTAACTTAACCTGATCCAGAGCGGTCTGGTGAACCACGCTTTCCAGGCAATCACGCACATGCTTTTGCATGTTATAAATTGCCAAAATAACAGTAAGATCGTACCTCATAGGGATTCCTTAGATAAGGGGCGAGCGGGAGCGATAGCAAGCCCAGCAGTGTGGATAATAATCCCCGCCAAGGGTCCAGCAAGCAATGCCACGATGGATCGATCAATGATGCTAAACGGAGTGAAAAGCATAGCAATTGCAACGATGGCAGTGGCACCCCACCCTGCAAAGTAGAGCTTGTGATGGTTGGACGCCAACGTGGCGGTACCGGTAAGAACAACTACCGCCATGAAAGCAGACGCGAAAGTAAGTGCACCGAGTTCAAACCCGGTGAGAATTCCACCCTGTTTAGGATAAAGCAAGCTGAAGAGGAAAGGACCAACAAGGTAGGCAGCAATTGCTCCTATCACTCCAATTCCCAGGAGAACGCCTGCTGGTTTCATAAGTGCTGCTAGCGGGCGGTGTTGCTGTTTGAGAAAGGCTGAGATGGCCACGCCCTGAAACATTTGCAGGGGGATCATAATAGGTGCGCGAGTCAGGCTGATTGCCGTAATGGTAGCTGCCAACAACGCGATTTCTTCTGCAGATTCGATATGACCGGTGGTCCATTTGAGGAGAACCGGGAAACCGGTGACCATGATGGCGTAGGCGGTAGAAGTCAGAATCGCCCACGCCATTTTCTGACTAGCTCCACTGAACGAATCATGGATACGAGCGCCCCCTAGAATCGGGCGGTAGTGTGGGAAAAAGGCTAAGAGAAAAATCCACAAAGTAACCGGGGCAATCGCGGCAAATTGAAATCCCCATAAGGTTCCGGCGAAGAGGGCGACCGCACCGGTAAGAACCAGACGCAGAACCGACTCGGTGCCGCCGAGCCATGCAAAAACAGACCAGTTCTTTGTGCCAGCCGCTGTACCTACCACTGCAACGTGGCATGCGTAGAGCACAGCACCGACAGCAATAACTAGAACAGAGGCAAAGAAATCTTTACCCAGAACCTTTTCACCCCAGAGAAAGGACGTGCCTACTAAAAGCACCGCAATACATCCACCCAGAAAAGCGGCAACGGGAAGAACACGAACTGTTTGAGGCAACTTTGTCGCAACTACCGCAGAAGATTCAGCTCTAGCACCCGTGGCGCGCGTGACCTCCTGCTGAATACCCAAGATGGCACCGAAGACACCAAACATAAGTGACCAAAATAGAAGGAACTGTGAATAAGCTGCTTCGGTCAACACACGGGACACAATAATCGTTACGACGAAAACCGCAGCAGCTCCAATAATAGAGGACGCCGTAATTCCCAAGGACTGCCCTCGGGTAATAACCTGTTCCCCTGGTTCAGCTACAGGATTCTCGCTCATCTTTTCTTCCTCTTTTTTCATAGGCATATAACCCGTTTTCCCTAGCTATTATTCGCAAAAAAGAGCCGTTATGTTTGCCGGAGGCTAACATAACAGCTCTTTCGAATATCCTACTAAGGCCGTTGCTGTTCTTTATTTTCCAGCTGACGGACCCGATTAGTTAACTGCTCTACCAGAAGATCATTGATAGCCGTTTTTTCTGCCAAGATACGGGTGTCTTCCCCCATCTTGGACAGCGCCTGTGTGAGGTGCAAAGCTACGCCAATGAGCATAATAATCGCTAGCAGGAATAGCAGGTTTACAGGAGTTTCAATCCCCACGGCATCCGCTAGCCAATCAAGAAGCTTGGGGAAAATAACCAGAATAATGATGATAAAAGAAATAATCAGCCACAAAGCCGCATATTTCTCTTTCATTTTCTGATTACGGACCTGCACAAGAACCATCACGACAAGAATGATGGTCAAAATCAAGAAAAATAGGTTTGCCACCATTTAGGAATCCTTTACCGTACTCTTTTTACGAGTCATCGAGATAGCGAAAGAAAAGATTGAACGGACAAGATAAACGGCAGACTTCCAAGGGTTAGAGGAAGGCGTGCCTGCTTGACGTTCACGCATCTCTACAGGAACCTGCTTCACGGTAAGACCGGCACGAATCGCCATGACGCACGCGTCAATGCAGTCCCCCAGGTACTCTGCGGGGAGGTGCTCACAGTACTGGGCGATAGCTCGGCGGTTAGCAGCGCGGAAACCGCTGGTTGCGTCGGTAAATTTTTTACCCGAGATAGAGCTAAACATCCATGCCAGAAGAACCATTGCCCATTTACGAGGGCCCTTCACCGTGTAGTTATCGGCTTCAGCGAAACGTGAACCAATAGAGATATCGACGTCGTCTAAACCAGCAAGGACAGTACGGATACCCTTGGGGTCGTGCTGACCGTCTGCATCTACCTGAATCGCACGGTCATAATCCATCATGCGCGCGTATTTATAGCCAGTTCGCAGAGCACCGCCAATCCCCATGTTGTAGGGAAGATCAATCACCAAAGCGCCAGCTTCACGAGCGATAGCAGAAGTGTTATCCGAAGATCCGTCGTTAACCACCAAGAGGTCGACTTCGGGCATCATACGGAATAGCTCAGTAATAGTACCGCCAATAACCTCTTCTTCATTCCATGCGGGCATGATGATGAGGGTGCGCGGTTCACCGTGAGCTACGGATGAAACTTGCATAGGAATGGTGCTCTCCATCTGTACAAAGTTACGGGGTTTAACCTGTGAGAAATTGTTTCTTTAGTGTAACAGTTGAGTCTATAAAGACTCCGCATGTTCCTTATTCGCAGGCAGTGATCTCGTAGAGACCTACATTTCCTGATTTATAGACCTCTTTGAAGCCGGGGGTGTCTTTGATTCCCATCAGACCGGCGTAACGAATGGAGTGATCTGCATTCAAGATTTCCTGAGTACCAAAATCTACAACGTACTTGGCATCCAAGCTCTCTAGAGCTGGGCACACTGCGGAGTTACTTTGCCAGTCTTTGAGGTGGAGATCCACCATATCGGTCTGGGGCGTATCTACAAAGTTCGTATGGTACGCATTTACTTCTCGCCCGCTCACGGCATAAGTCAAGGCTGCGCCCGTCCATGGTTGCACAATAACGGCGTCTCCTTCTGGCACATAGTCATCAATATGATCTAGCACGTTATATTCATCAGGAGTAAGCAAAGCGGAGTCCGCTTCCGGCGCATACGTCCAGAAGGTATCGTGAATATATTTTTCGAGCGGTTTAGCTGTTTGACCACCCCAGATGAGCACGCCGGTAAGAAGGACCGCCAATACCAATGACGCCACCGTAGGGGTATGAGACGAGCGCAAAGTATCGCCTACAGCAACGGATGAGGAACCGCGGCGGCGGAAAGAAGCGATTGCGGATTCCAACCATGTAGATGAGCTAACCCACCGTGTGAGGAAATCAATCCCCAGCGCGCCCAAAGGAATCATCAGCATAGGAAGCATGGCGGCGATCCGGTAAGCATCGTGATACCACACGCCTACTACCCAGTCCCGGCCTTCATCCCAGGTGAGGTAGCGTGCTGCCATGTAGAACCAGCAGAGCACTCCGAAAGAGCCAAGTAGCCAGAGAGACCGGTTACGGGTTCTTATCAAGGCATAAATTCCACATGCCATCAAAATCGTAACGAACCACAGCGAGGGCCAGCCCATAATGCCGTTAGTGATGAATTCACCGAATGATTGCGACTGAGAAGCTGAGGGCTCCCATCCACCTGATTCTTTGGGAGGTCGGACAATACCCCACAGGTAACTAATAAGCCAAAGGATGCCCGCAATTCCAGCAATCTGAAGAATCACCATAATCCAAGACGTAAGACCTTGAACGGCGGCTTTAAGCTGAAGGAGACCGCGGGTAACAAAAATGGGGATGAGTAGAACAAGTAGCGACATCATCGCATTGGGGTGAGCAATAGCGATGCCGAGCGCGATAAATAGTCCCAAGAAAATGGTCTGAGTCACGGTCATGCGGGTCTTCATAGCCAACCGGAACATCTGCGCCACAACGGCAAGCCCAACCGGGGTTATTGAGAGGGCAAGCAAGTTAGGGTAAAGCACCCCAAAATTCAGCAGGAGGTAGGGGAAGGCCACAAACGCTGCTGCGAGAGGCCCAAGCGCGAGAATACCGAATTTATTGAGATTCAAGGTGTGGCGTGCAAAGAAAATCAGGCTGATAGGCCAGATGACGGCGCCTATCAATACGACCAATGCATTGGTTACTACCGGAATTGAGACGCCGGTTGCCATAAACATGAGCGACCCAAGGTCATGCCAGGCTGCAGGATAGAAATCCGGGGTCTCGTTGCCGGAAGTCATGGAGGCTATAAAAAGGGAAGAACCATTGCCGTGATCGACAACGTAGCGGAGAGCGTTGAGGTGGAAATTCGCATCGTAGGTCTGTGAAATCCACTCGGGTTGACCGACCGAGTTCGTTACATTTCTTGCCAGCAATATAGCGCCGATGGCGAAGCTCACCCAGTAGAGAGCCTGTTCACGGGAGAACCAGCGAGATTCCGCCAGCGGAGAGAGTGAAGAATCGGCCGCGCGGCTCGCAACTGCATCATGCGAATCTGAGTACGCAGCCAACCGAGCCGAACGACGGCGTCGCCCGCCCAGCGCGTCGACTCCCCTCTGAATCAGGAAGCCCAGCAGAGCGATTAGAGCGGCGAAAGCAAACGGAACCCAGAGAGCCCACCGCACCCCCGCCATCGGCGCGACAATCGCACTAATAGCGACCATAGCGACAGAAAGAGCAGGAGCGATACCAAACGCGTCAATACCTCGCATTTTGAGAGCGGCAGCCACCATTAAACCGGGGATAAAAACCACCAGAAGCCCCACCAAAAAGGGCGCGGTAATAGCCAGCCAACTCATAGGAATCCTCCACCATGAGGGTTTTGCCCTCAAAAGTTATTTATTCTGCAGTCTTACCAGTGTAACCGGCAGACCTGAGAGGTTCCGGGCGTTAATGTCTCCACACGCACCCGTTATGGCTCACAATGCAGACCCATTTTGCGCTAAGTGACTAGGGTTACAATCTGCCGTACTATGTGGGATGGGCGCCTCAGGCGCAAAAATACGCGAACTGCCCGGGCGGGCCCGGGCTTGATAGACAAAGGACATTATGACTTACAACGTTGGCAATTATCTTCTTGATCGCCTTGTAGAACTCGGTGCTACCGAAATTTTCGGCGTACCTGGCGACTTCAACCTGCACTTTCTCGACGACGTCCTCGCCCACGAAAACCTCGAGTGGGTAGGTAACGCTAACGAACTCAACGCCGGTTACGCCGCTGATGGTTACGCGCGCGTACGCGGCATCGCCGCCATCTGCACCACCTACGGCGTGGGCGAGCTCTCGGCAATCAACGCAACCGCTGGCTCTTATGCAGAAAACGTGCCGGTTATCCATATCGTGGGCGCCCCAGGCACTTCCTCTCAGCAACAGCACGGACGTATGCACCACACCCTGGGCGACGGCGATTTCATGCACTTTGTTCGCATGGCACGCGAGGTCAATTACTCGGTAGCGGTTCTTGACCGCGCTACCGCAACCAACGATATTGACCGCGTCCTGCGCGAGGCTGTACTTCACCGCAAGCCCGGTTATCTAATGCTCCCCGTCGACGTAGCTCGCACTCCCGCGACCGCGCCCTCTGCACCCCTGGATGTCACCACCCGCCTCTCAGCGCAGGACGTCGAAGAGGACTTCCGAGTAGCAGCAACCGAGTTCCTCAAGGGCAAGAAGACCGCTGTGCTTGCCGATATTATGACTGAACGCCTCGACGCCGTCGAAGAACTCAATGACTTTGTGACCAGCACAAACTTCCCCTTTGCCTCTATTCTTTGGGGCAAAGCAATGCTCGATGAAACCCTGCCTAACTACGCTGGTATCTACATCGGCGCGCTTTCCGAGGAATCCACCCGCAAGGTAGTGGAAGAAGCTGAAGTTCTCATCAGCTCCGGCGTGGAGTTCACCGACACCACCTCGGCGCACTACTCCCACCAGATTGATCCTGCCCGCGTCATCGATTTGGGTGCCCGCGGTGCAACCATTGCAGGTAAGGTTTTTGCGCCCTTGGCTATGGCAGATGCCCTGCGCATCCTCAAGGACGCCGCAGCCGAAGCTGGCGCCGTCGCCATGGATTTCGCGGGCTCTGAAAACGACACCCAGCTACCTGAAGTCTCTGACTCGCCGCTGAAGCAGGATGAACTCTGGGCACTTCTGCCCGCCCACCTCGACGCCCACAACACCGTGGTTGCAGATATGGGCACCTCGTTCTTCGGCATGGCTAACCAGAAGTTCCCCGAAGATTCCCGCTTCATCGGCATGCCACTGTGGGGTTCGATTGGCTACTCCATCCCCGCACTACTTGGCGCGGCAATGGCAGACCGTGATTCCCGCGGGGTCTTGCTCGTTGGTGACGGTTCGGCACAGCTCACTATCCAGGAACTCGGAACCATTATCCGAGAAGGTATCAACCCGGTGATGTTCGTCATCAACAATGACGGCTACACCATTGAGCGTTCCATTCACGGTCCCGAGGCAAAGTACAACGACATCACCGCCTACAACTGGCAGCAGATTCCCGTGGGCTTTGGCGCTACAGAGAAGAACTCTGTGATTCTGCGAGCGACGACCTCCCGCGAACTGGTGGATGCGTGCAAGGTCGCCGGTGAAACTCGTGACAAACTCGTCTTCATTGAGGTAGTAACCGATAAGGACGACATGCCTCAGCTTCTGCGCGACTTCGGCGCGCACGTCGAAAAGATGCACAAAAGCGCATAGTGCCAGGCACCCTTAACTTTGGTCAATTTTTGCGCGATATGAGTCCCATATCGCGTAGAAATTGACCAAAGTTTTAAAACGCCCTCTAGACTAGGGAATAGTCTTTGTTGAGACCCTTTATTTGAGGGCCAATTTGGGGGATTCCCCATTGAGTAACACAGCATCTCGTTTCGGGCTTACGCCCATGCGACCCCGCCATCCCCACGAGCCGCACCGCGCTACTAGCTCACTTGAGCTCTTCTTCGACCTCGTGTTCGTCATCGCGGTAGGCGGCGCCGCGTCCAGCTTCCATCACGCCCTCACCGGAGACCATGTGCAACACGGCGTCGTAGGGTTCATTGTTATGTTCTTTAGCATCTGGTGGGCGTGGGTGAACTTCACCTGGTTCGCAACCTCTTTCGACTGCGATGACTGGTTGTATCGAGTCCTAACCATCTTCCAAATGGGTGGTGTTATTGTTTTCTCCACCGGTATTCCCGCGGGGTTCGACGGCGATTTTCGCATAGTAGTTGCCGGTTATGTGATTATGCGTATCTGTATGGCAACCCAGTGGTTCCGTGCTGGGCTCACCAACCCCGAATACCGTGCCACCGCTTTCCGCTACGGCTGGGGAATTCTCGCAGTACAGGTGTTGTGGGTTCTGCGCCTCATCTTTATTGCCGATAGCGCCCTAGGTCTGCCTACCTTTATTCTGCTGGGGCTCGCTGAGATTGCAGTTCCAATTTTTGCTGAACAGAAAAAGCTCACTCCGTGGCCCCCTCACCACAATGCGATTACCTCATTCCGAAGCTCCCTCACCTACGGCTACGTTCACTATTTTGTATTCGCCAGTGCCGCCGCTTTCGCTGCGGGTATCGAACTGCTGGTGGACGTCGAAACCGGCCGCTCCCACCTCACTGAACGAGGCGCTACCCTTGTTTACTTTGACATCCTTATCCCTTTTCCTGCGGTATGGACGACGTGCGTGCTGATCGCCATGGTGGCGATACTGGTGGCGCGAAACAAGTCGGTCGACGCATAGCATTACGCCCTCTACCGTAATAATCCAAGTCTGATTACACAAAACGCAATATCATGGCGCACGGCAGGGTCTGCGTTCTAGGGTTTATTTAAGGTAAAGCCATATTGCAGCCGCAAGGAGTTAGTTTTGGCGCAGAAAACCACAGGTTCCCCCGCAGAGACGGTAGTTCTCGATGCGGAAAACGAGCCGTCAAAATCAGACTCGGAACTGTTCAAAGAGACATTCGGCGCTCAAGCAGCAGGCGTTGCGATTGTTACTGCCCAGGGGATTACCGGCGAGCCGGCGGGGTTGACCATTTCGTCACTGTCGTCTGTTTCTGCCGATCCGCCAATGGTTGCTTTTTCCTTCCAAAACCGCACCGGGTCGGCGGCAAAGATCGTAGATTCACCGTCGTTTCTAATTCACCTTATCAGCGGTGAAAACGTAGATATTGCCAAGAAGTTTGCCACCAGCAACTATCCTAAATTTGAGGACGAAACCACCTGGGGGTGGCTCCCTACCGGTGAACCCCTGGTGCACGGAATTAACCGCGTGTTCCGCGTTGAGCCGGTGTCGCGGGTAGATGCTGATCCTGCCGTCGTCTTCATCGCCCGCGTGACCGAATTTGTGCAGCATAATACCGATGAAATCACCCCGGTGGTTTATCACGCACGGAAGTTTCACCAGCTTGGCGACCACTACGTGATTTAGATTTTGAAAGGATCTTATGAGCAACCTTCCCGCTTCTTTTCCCTGGATTGAGAAACTTGTAGCCCTACCTACCGTGGCAACTACCCCTAACGATGAACTTCTGGCGGTAGTGAGCGAAGAATTTAAAAAGTACGGTTTTGAACCAACACTGACTTATTCAGACGACGGCGAGCGCGCCAACCTTTTCGTCACCATTCCCGCCGCGGATGGTTCAACCGATGGCGGACTGATAATTTCTGGGCATACCGACGTGGTTCCGGTAAAAGGTCAGCAATGGGATACTGACCCCTTTGAGGCGACTGTGAAGGGCGATAAAATCTTTGGTCGCGGCGTTGCAGACATGAAGTCTTATATCGCTGTTGCGCTGTGGATACTCCCCCGCTTTGCCGAAGCTAAATTGAAGAAACCTCTGCATTTTGCTTTTACCTACGATGAGGAAATTGGTTGTGTGGGTGCTCCTCGCATGATTGAAGAGTTCATCGCGCGGGGTATTAAGCCTGAGTTTGCGATTGTGGGCGAGCCTTCTTCCATGCGAGTTATTGCCGCACATAAGGGTGCGCATCGAGGGGTTGCTACGTTCCACGGTGTGGCAAAGCATGGTTCGTTGGCGTCGCACGGCGTCAATGCTTCGGCGTCTGCCGCCGAGTTTGTGGTGTTCCTCGAAGAACTTTCGGACGAATGGCTAGAGAAAGGCCCCTTCGATGAAGGTTTTGTAACCCCTTCTTCTACCATTGGTGGCAATGTGATTGACGCCGGTTTGCAGTACAACATTGTGGGTGAGGACGCGCGGGTGGAGTACGATTTCCGCACCATTCCGCAGATGTCTACTGAGAGCGTGGTGGAGCGTGTGGAGAAGCATCTCTTTGAGGTGATTTTGCCTCGTTTGCAGTGGCGGGCTGAACGCGCTGAGAAGCTTGCGGGTGCTGAGCCTGGTTCGCTCAAAGACCAGGTGAAAGTCACCCATGAGCTACTAGCTGCTGTGCCCGGGTTGAATACTCAAGAGGGCGACGAAATTTTGACGCTCGGTGCTGAGCTTATCGGCAAACCCGAGTCGGTGGAGGAACCTCTGGTTAAGGTTACCTACGGCACCGAGGGCGGTCAGTACCATCAGGCAGGTATCCCTGCTGTGATTATCGGCCCCGGCGATATTGCGCAGGCGCATACGGCTAATGAGTGGGTTGAGCTGAGCCAGATTGAGGAGTGCGAGCGCTTTATGGAGCGAGTGTTGAAGTGGGCGAAGGGCGAATAAGCCCGACGCCGCACCCCAGCGGTGCTTTAGGCTTGTTCCCCACGCGTCGTCCTGCCGCTGAAGTAGAACCAGAGCCATACCGCCACAAACAGTGCAACTAGCGCTAGACCGGCGTTGCCCAAATCTATTTCTGCAAGCCAGGTGGTCACTGGGTCGGTGAGCGAGAACAGCTCGTTGAAGAATCCGCCCAGGGTAATGATTGAGATGAACAGCGCCGAAAGTGCCGAAATTGAGGTAATGACGGCGTTGAATCGTAGACGGCGTTCAGATTTTTCGGTGGCTGTTGAGTAGAGCTTCATCATGCCCAGACCGTTGGTGGTATCACACAGGGTCATTGCTGCGGTGAAGGCAATGGGCAGCCCGATTAGTGCCAGCGGTGGGACTCCAGCAAGGGACGCGCTTACCGTCAGCACGAGAAGTCCGACGGTGGTAGCGGTGTCGAAGCCGAGCCCAAAGAGGAAACCAATCACAAAGATGTCGCGCGGGCGCTCAATCTTAGAGATAGGTTTACGCAGAATACGAGAGACGAGACCCCAGTTTTCGTCGCTGAGGTGGTGGGTGTGGCCTGCTTCAGCAGTGGATTCATGACGGCGTAACCGGCGAATGAGGCGGGTGGCAGTTCCGCCGTTGTAAAGCCCTAAAATGAGCAGGTAGAAACCCGATACTGCCGCGCCGATAAGCCCCAAGACGTGGTTCACGGGGTTTCCCTCTTCAAAAGCGCCGCTAATAAATTGGGCGCCGCCAACCACCATGATTCCTGCCAGGGTTACCACGAGCGAATGCCCCAGGCTAAAAGCAAAACCTACGGAGGCGGGCGACATGCCGTCAGCTACTAGTTTGCGAGTGGAATTATCAATAGCGGAGATATGGTCCCAGTCGTAGCTGTGCTTGAGGCCAGCAACATAGGCTGCGACCACAATTCCTATAGAAAGCGGTCTAACCCCAGGGGCGAGGGCACTGAGCAATAGCCCCGCCGCCAACAGGTGGAGCAATACGACTGCGCCATAGGTTGCGATAATTCGCGTGCGCAAAGGCAAACGGTGCCTATTGGTGACGTAACGGGTAAAAAGAGAACTATCGGTAGAAGCAGTCATATTCCTCCTAAATACTTGCGGGTTTTGAACGGGTCTCTGCTACCAGGAGCATCACGATCCACGTGGAAAGCAGGAAGGGCCAGGTGTACACGGGAATGACGGTTAGGGCCAAAAGCGCCTGGACGAGCCAGGTCAGAACCGTGCCCAGCAGGGCCAGCAGAATGCGGGTGGTGAGCGAGAGATGGTTGAGGAAGATGGTTCCCAAAGCGATAGAGACAAGCACCGCGCTGTAGCCGTAAAGACCGGTGGAAACGTCGTCCACGTTCATGGGTAAAGGCAGAATCACCAAGAAAAGTGCGCTCACGATGCTACCGAGCAGACCGAACAAGCCCACTTTCCAGGAACCGATGAACAAAGCCACGATGATGAACAGACCGGTCACCCATCCGTCGGTGAGAACTACTTCGGCAAATTCGTTGGCAATACCTAAGAAGGTGCCTACAAGCGGCTCCTCCGAGGACGACGGCGCACCGGTAGAAACCCAAGGCATCACCAGTGCAAACAACAAACCGGCTACCGTACAAAAAGGTGCGGTCGAGACGGGAAGTTGAGCATTACGCAATCCCGGCAGGGCAAAGATTTTCTGGAAAAGACGATGTACCGGAATGCAGGATAAAGCGCCGATAATCGTCAGCAGAATGCCAGCTTTCCAACTATCTAGCTCATATCCGAGTACAGCACCCACCAGGGCCCCATTGTACCCCATGAGCCCTTGGGTAGCTTCTTCACCAGCGTCGAGCAACCAGGCACCGAAAGCCTGAACCGCGCTACCGAATAGCACGAGAGTTGCCATGCGCACGTCAAAAATGCCGATGCCGATTAGAATGAGCAGCCCGGTCCAGCTATTAGAGAGAAAGAAAATTTGCGAGACGCCCTGCAGCACGCTGCGAACCGCCGTCATAGTAAGTGAGTTCATGGAACCTAAAATTTTCTGAGATTAAGGGGAGATTGACCGCGAACTTCTTCACGTACCGCGTCGATGATGGCAGTATGCAATGCCGAAACCGCGCCGGTTGAACGGGCAAGAGTACGGATAGATATGCACTTGACGCCATATACTTCACCGGTACCTGCCCGGCTCACACCGGTATACGTATCTGATGCTTCAGCAAGCACACGAATTTTCTCAAACAGCTCATCGTCTAAACGTCGGTCCGCTAGAAGAAGCTGCCCGGTATGGGTGAAGCCCTCCATCATGCCCAGACCAGAAATCTTTTGATCAGCATGGGGCATTAAGCGCAGCTGATCGACGACGAGGCGTTTGAGCTCGTTCTCCCCTTCCACCTTTACTTCGGTGCGGGTATTGAGTTCGTCGTAACTGAAATCAGTTTTTTCCGGCGACCAGCCGGGGGTAATGATTTCGGAAAGAAGCAGAGTAGAAGTGGGGTGCATCTGTACCGAGGTCACCTGCCGGTAGGAGCCTTCGCGGTAGACGATGAGCTGATCCGGTACGTACTCGAAGACAGAGTTCTCTCCCACCGTAATGTTCATCTGCTGAAAGGCAGGGCCCTGCGGGGTCTTATAGACCTTGGTGGCGGACTGGGTGGTCACCAAAAGTTCAGAGTTCTTCTCTGTCTCAAACTCTAGGAGGTAACGGTCTGCACCAAAGTAGGCGCCACCGGGGTTGATAACCGTGTAGGTCACCTGTCCGTTGGCGTCCAGGTAGTGCGGGCGGATAATCCGCAGAGCGCCCTCGTGATACTGGCGGCGCGCAAAGGAGCGCCCCGATTCAGCAGCTTCCACGCGCATCTGCAGAATACCCGCCCACTTCTCAGCTGGTTTCTGCTGCATTTAGGCAAGATCCTGCATGAGAACGTCGTGGCGAATCCACTGCAAAATCTGCTCCAAGCCTTCATCGGTTTTCAGGTTGGTGAAAGCAAAGGGCTTATCTTTGCGGAACTGCTTAGAGTCAGATTCCATGACGGACAGGTCAGCGCCCACGTGAGGAGCCAAGTCGGTCTTGTTGATAACGAACAGATCAGACTTAATCATGCCCTGACCAGCCTTGCGAGGAATCTTTTCGCCCTGCGCCACGTCAATAATGTAAATCGAGAAATCTACCAGTTCGGGGCTGAAAGTAGCCGAAAGGTTATCGCCACCGGACTCCACGAAAATGAGCTGAAGATCAGGAAAACGCTTTTTCAGCTCGTCAATCGCTGCCTCGTTCATCGAGGTATCTTCGCGGATAGCGGTGTGAGGGCAACCGCCGGTTTCCAAACCGATAATACGATCCTGGGGCAGAACAGAGTTCTTTGCCAAAATCTTGGCGTCTTCAATCGTGTAAATATCGTTTGTAATAGCAGCCATTGAAATCTCGTCGCTTGCAGCACGAGAAATACGTTCAATGAGCTGAGTTTTACCGGCGCCCACAGGGCCGCCAATTCCAACAATAATGGGATCCATTGTTATCTCTTCTTTCAAAAACTATTAGCTCATAAACAAGCGGGCACGCTGATGTTCGTGCCGCATTTGAGCAATCTCTAAGCCGGGTGAGATGGCTCCAAGGTCGTTATAGCCCAGCTCTGCCGATGCTTTAACAGCTTGTTCTACCCATTCTTGGGCGCCTCGAATCACGCGCTGACCGGCATTCTGCCCCAAAGGGATACCGCGTACAGCGTTCTGGGTCAGCGAAATGAGGGTGGCGTAGACGTGCGCGGCAACCGCGTCGTCCTCCTCCACCCCTAGTTCTCGCGCCAAAATTGCCCAGACGAGCGCCTGGTGCGCGTACATTTCACCCTCGCTGACTTTCTCAGCGTAAGTTGAAATCCACTCGCTGGGATAAGACTCTGCCCCCAGAAAGAGTAGACGCTTACCCATGGTGATACCGCCATGGCGGATCTGCGTGGGTAGCGCCTGCGCGGTAATCAGCTCGTCTAGGTCAACGATGTCGTCAAAAGTTTTGGCGGCATACACCAACCTGATAGCCAGCGCATCGGTAAAGGTCAGCTGCTGACTAGCGAACATTTCAAGCCATGTGGAAAAGGTTTCTTCATCGATGATTTGTTCGCTGGTCAGGTAGGTCTCAAATCCCAGCGAGTGGGAGAACGCTCCTGTAGGAAGCGCCGAGTCCGTCAGCTGCATCATGCCCAGCAGGGCTGAGAGTTGCGGTGAACTCGCCATTAGTGAGTGTGCTCCGCATGCCTGAAGGGTACGGGCATAACTCGCTCTTGACGGGCGTAGGCAACCTCGTGGTGCTTGAGGAAGTCCTCCACCGTATGGTCGTACTGAACCACCATTACCTCTGCCTGGTATTCGCTATCTTCTGCAAAGAATTGTGCTTGCAGATGACGGTTTCCCAGGCTGTGCGCCACAAAACCCATCTCAAAAATGGACTCGGGGCGGATGACCAGGACGTCGGTTGGCAGAACCGATACCACTACGGCGTTCTTTTTCTCGCCGCTGGTATCAATCTGCAGAATATCGCCGTCCTTCAAATCCGGTGCCCCGGTAGGAAGACGCAACCCAAACTCCGTGTTGTGGTCGGTAGTGAGGCGCTGGATGCGCTTCACCAAGTCGGCACTAGGCAAAACGACCTTCTCCACATGAGCGTCAGCAACTAAAACCGCGCCCTCATCGGTGTGGGTATTGCCTAGAATCTTGTCAATAATCACTCAATTTTCCTTAGAACAAGAAGTAACGCTGCGCCAAAGGAAGCTCATTCTGCGGTTCACAGGAAATCACTTCATCGTTCACACGCACTTCGTAGGTCTCAGGATCCACAGAGAGCTTAGGAGTCTCACCATTGAACTTCAAATCTGATTTCTGAAGATCGCGGATGTTCTTGCACGCACGAACTACCTTCTTCAGACCGAGCTGGCGTGAAACTCCACCCCGCAGCGCAGCCTGAGAGATGAACGTAATAGAGGATTCGTGAACAGCCATACCGTATGCGCCAAATGCCTTACGGTACCAGCGGGGCTGAGGGGTAGGAATCGACGCATTAGGGTCGCCTACGATGCCGTGAACCATCTGACCCCCCTTGATAATTAGCTCGGGTTTTACCCCAAAGAACTGAGGTTCCCACAAAACGAGGTCAGCAAACTTGCCTTCTTCGATGGAACCCACAACATGTCCTATCCCCTGTGCAATAGCGGGGTTAATGGTGTATTTGGAGATATAGCGCTTAATACGGAAGTTATCGCTCTTGCTGTTCTCATCTTCCGCCAACTTGCCGCGCTGCTTCTTCATAGAATCAGCAACCTGCCAGGTACGCAGAATAACTTCACCCACGCGGCCCATTGCTTGAGAATCAGAGGAAGTCATGGAGAATACACCCATGTCCTGCAGAACGTCTTCCGCAGCAATAGTCTCTTTACGAATACGGGAGTCAGCGAAAGCAACGTCTTCAGGGATTGAAGGGTTCAGATGATGGCAGACCATCAACATGTCTGAATGTTCTTCGATGGTGTTGACAGTGTAGGGCAAAGTGGGATTAGTGGATGCTGGCAGAATATTGTGTTCAGATGCCAATTCGATGATGTCAGGGGCATGACCACCACCGGCACCTTCCGTGTGGAACGTGTGTATAACACGCCCGTCGATAGCTACTTTGGTGTCTTCCACAAACCCCGCTTCATTCAGGGTATCGGTGTGGATAGCAACCTGCACATCGTACTGATCCGCTACCTGCAGGGCAGTATTAATAGAGGATGGCGTTGCCCCCCAGTCCTCGTGAACCTTCAAGCCAATAGCGCCGGCACGAATCTGCTCCGCCATCGGAGAGATAGAAGAACCGTGACCCTTACCGAGCAAACCAAAGTTCATGGGGAACTCTTCAAAAGAGCGCAACATGTTCTGAATATTCCATTCACCAGGAGTGATGGTGGTCGCTTTAGAAGACTCACTGGGACCAGTGCCTCCACCAATCATGGTAGTAATGCCGGAGGTCAGCGCAGTTTCGATTTGGTCAGGGCTGATGAAATGGATGTGGGTATCGATACCTCCTGCAGTGAGGATTTTTCCTTCGCCGGAAATAATATCGGTTGCCACACCGATAATGATATCCACACCCTCCATGGTGTGAGGGTTGCCGGCTTTACCAATTTTCTGGATATGGCTGTCACGGATAGCAACATCCGCTTTATAAATACCGGTCCAATCGATAATGATGACGTTAGTAATCACCAAGTCAGGAACGTCTACATCACGCACTAGATGACTGTTTTGACCCATACCATCGCGCACCACTTTGCCGCCACCGAAAACTGCTTCTTCACCGGGGGTGGTGAGGTCTTTTTCGATTTCAGCAAATAGCTCGGTGTCTCCTAGACGAATTGCATCCCCAGTGGTAGGGCCAAAGAGGCTGGCATAACGGTCTCGCTTCATTTCAAAGCTCATAATTTAACCCCTTACTCGCTCTCTTGAGTTTCGTTCGAGAAATCTTCACGTTCCTGAAGCGGGTCGGGCGCATCGCCCGCTACGGACTTATGCCGGATGCCCTCGTCTTGTCCGAAAATGGCAGGAGTATGAGGGTCAAGAGGCCCATCAACAAGGTCTCGGAAACCATAGACGATGCGGTCGCCACCGAGCGGAATCAGCCGAACGGTGGTGGTATCGCCAGGTTCTAGCCGAACTGCGGTACCCGCAGGAATATCTAGACGGTAGCCAACCACTTTTTTACGGTCGAACTCAAGCGCCCTGTTTGCCTCAGCAAAATGGTAGTGAGAACCTACCTGAATCGGGCGATCGCCGCGATTGGTAACTTCAATTTCGATTGCTTCTCGGCCCTCGTTGCATACGACAGGCTCATCATTCAGTTTGTATTCACCGGGGATCATGACTGCCCCTCCTATCGAATGGGGTTGTGAACGGTCACAAGCTTGGTGCCGTCAGGGAATGTTGCCTCTACCTGAACGTCATCAATCATTTCGGGCACGCCTTCCATGACGTCGTCACGGGTGAGGATAGTGCTACCCCAACTCATGAGGTCAGCTACGGAGCGCCCGTCGCGTGCGCCTTCGAGGATTTCGTAGGTGAGGATGGCAATTGCCTCCGGGTAGTTAAGTTTGAGATTTCTCTTTTGGCGTCGGCGTGCTAGGTCGGCGGCCACAACGACGAGGAGTTTTTCCTGGTCTTTAGGTTGTAGATGCATAGGTGCTCATTTCATTCTTTACACATAACTGGCCGAGATGTCTCAGTCTGCTTTTTTATTATGCACCCGTTCAAGGAATGAAAAGGCAAAAAATGCTGAATCTCGATTGGAGTTACCTGTGATTATGCAGATGTTGTCTGGTTGTTCATACAGGGGCAATGAAGGCTGCTTCCCTCCGATGGCAGAGCGCGGACTCTGCGGCTCTTTCCCGCAAAAGACAAAGAAGTATAGTTCATCACACTTTTAAGAAAAATCTTTGTAAGCTCGCATAGGTGCATTTTGACCCTTTCAAACACACCTTGCACCGGGTTTACTTTCAGGCTTTGATTAACACATAAACACAACTGAAGCCACACATTTACACATTCAGTAAGTGGCTCCCGCCGGAAGGTTTAGCCCCGTGTACACCATTAGCCCCTACCTCGCAGAGTTCCTTGGAACCATGATTATGGTTATTATTGGCTGCGGCTCCATTGCCACGGTCGAACTCCGCCGCTCTAAAGGCCACGGCGACAACTTCTTTACCATCGCCTTCGGCTGGGGCTTCGCCGTCGCATTCGGCGTCTACGCCTCCCACGCCTACTCCGGTGGTCACCTCAACCCGGTAGTAACGCTAGGGCTCGCAGTGTATGGAGAATTCGACTGGGCAATGGTCCCCGGTTATATGATCGCTCAACTGGGCGGAGCGATGGCAGGTGCCCTCTTCGTTTGGCTCAATTACCTTCCCCATTGGAAAGCTACCGCTGATTCAAAAATCAAACTTGGTGTTTTCTCTACCGTGCCCGCTATTCACAACTACTTCACCAACGCTCTTTCGGAAATCATTGGTACTTTTATGTTGGTTTTCTCCGCTCTGTATGTGGGAGTGAACTTCACCCCGACACTTGAAGGTTCTGCGCTAACCCTCAACCTCAATCACGTGCTCAAGCCCCTGGCGTACGGCTTCATGGTTGCAGTACTGGTCGTTGGCCTCGGCGGACAAACCGGGTACGCGCTGAACCCCGCCCGCGACCTAGGCCCGCGCATCATGCACGCCCTATTACCCATTAGCGGCAAGGGTTCATCTCGCTGGTATTACTGCTGGGTTCCTATTTGTGCACCTTTTGCCGGCGGTTCCATGGCAGGTGCTTTCTTCCAGCTCTACTACCACGGTCGAGTTACACCCTTCCTCTTTATTACATCGGGGTTCGCGCTGCTCGTCCTGCTCTTTGGCTGGTGGGCGAACCAGCACATGTACATCTCCCGTTCGGCGGAGATTATCCCTGAGCCTGAAAATACTGAAGCGACGGCGGCGTCGGCAGCGGCAACCTACATGCCCACCGGATCAATTCCAGTAGTTGAAGGTAGCCCTCTGATGCCAGCCCCCACCAACGCACGCGTCAATGTGCAGACTGGGCGCGGACGCTCGGGCAAAGAATAGCTGCGCTATCTGGACCGAGATTCTCTTTTATTTTGAGGGGAAGACTTTGGGCGGAAACGCATATATGCCCCTACCAGTAGCCAGCCAATCATGGCGCCGAGGGTATTAGTAATCATGTCATCGACGTCGAAGGTGCGGTAGCGGCAGGGGTAAATACCCCAGATGCCCGTGAGCTGGGTAAGTTCAATGAGTAAGGTTGCGGCGAAACCGCTCAGCAGTGTTGCGCGGAAATTCATCTTATATACTGCACGGGCTATAAATCCCCAGGGCACAAAGAGAAGCACGTTCAGGTAGATTTGCACGAACCACCACGTAGCGAACCTCAGGACGCCGCGACCCTCCGTATTACGCAAGGCGAATTCCACACTCCACCCGGGAAAGAAACGCGGGTAATTGAGGCCTGTTCCGCATTGAAAAGTTTGCGGATCAGGCAAGGGCAAAAACGTAAATGAAATAATACCTACCGCATAAAGCAACACGATGGGCATAATAATCATGCGTCGGGCAGGAATTTTTCCATAGCGTTTGCGGTATATCAGGGCGGCAAGAGGTAGAGCAATCACGGCAATAATCAGCCATATAGTGATTGCTTGAATCAGAATGGGAGTCCCCCAGCTGACCATGAAATGCATTGTTCCCCTAGTGGGCGCGTAAGTATGAGCGACGACCGTCCGAGCGTCCCCAGTTTACCCCACAGATGAGGGAGAGGGGTCTGTTTTCTTTTTCATTCCCCAGATTAGCGCTCCTGCCACGAGGGTTGCGACTCCTCCGAGAGTAAAGAGACGCTCCATACTGAGATTGGTCAGCGCAAGCCCGTTGAGCATCGACCCGGCGGTCTGTCCTACCGCGATTGTAGCGAAAAGGATACCAGTTGCCGCACCTACAGCACGGGGCCACGATTGACGGCCGAGTTCAATCGTCAAACCGGTAACCACGGTATAAAACGCCCCAAACAATGCGCCCGAAAGAACAGCGAAAACCACATTGGAACATAGCGGTAGGCAAAGAATTGAAAGGCCAAGAATTACCGAACAAAGGGTCCATGAAAGTTTTAATCCCATTCTTGATGCCACATCACCCGCTAACGCGCCACCAATTCCTGCCACCCCGATAGCGCCCCAGAACAGTAGAGACTGAAAATCGCTCAGACCGCCTTGCTCCTCAGCTAATGCGCGCCCGTAGGTCCAGTAGACGGAGCTTCCTGCACCCATCAAAATCGTCAACAGAATTGGAAAGAGAAGGGCACGCCATTCGCCCCGGGCTTCGTCGCTCGAACCGCCTGCCGCCGTCGCAGGTGAGGAAGTTTTGAGTCTCAAAAACCATAAACACACCACGCAGGCTAAAACCGCAGCCACCACAAAGACGAGCCTCCAACTGGAAACTGCCAGCAATATGCCGGTAGAAATTGCAACACCAATTCCCGTACCCGCATTGGCAATCGACTGCGCACGAGCCTCTTGGGCAGGGGAAATTTCTTGCGCCAACCTATAAGCGATAGCTCCCGAGCTGAAACCTGCGGCAGCTCCAGCCACACCAATTCCGCTCATAAATAAGGGGGCAGACGACGACATCGCCACCATCAGAGTTCCAACTGTTGCGGTAAGAAGCACCAGAAGAACACTTGTTTTCCATCGACCGCTATTCAAAAGCCGGCTACTTACGAAGCAAGCAAGCACATAGGTCAGAAAGCTAAGCGATGACGCTAGACCAATTTCAGCACTCGTGGCTACCTGATCTTCTACGATGCGCGGGGTACTCAGCCCCAGAGCAAAGCGCGCCATTCCATAGGAGACTGCCACTACTGATGCTCCCGCAACCACCAGACGGCGTTGGTCTGAGGGCATCTGTTCTGTATCGCGCATCGTTACCTTATGTCGTCGTGAAAATAATATGCAGGCTTACTTCTTTAAGAGTACCCCATCCCCCCCCGAAATATCAGAAAAGTAAACGAGCTACTATTTCGAGACGGTATCTCGCGTTTACTTTTCTGGTACCTCATACGAGGTACTCCGTTAAAGCAGATTTCCCCGGCCATCACATGATGACCGGGGAAATCTCTAGCTCAAGGCTCAGCTAAAAGTTTTAGCCTACGGGAGAGTTCACCTTGACGAGTGAGAACAAGTCGCGGGGATCCTCAGGCTCAGCCACAAGGTCAATGAACTGCTGAAGGTCAGAGTCCTTAGTTGCATCTGAGCAGTAGCGCAAAGCAGAGAAGTCAGAGATAGCGAAGCCAACAGAGTCAAACAGGGTGATTTCCTCGTCTGAGCTACGTCCAGTTGCCGCGCCGGTGAGAACCTGCCAGAACTCAGTCACGGGGAAGTCCTCGTCCTTCTGCTGAATCTCACCCTCGATACGAGTCTGCGGCGGGAATTCCACAAAGACGGTGGAGCGATCAAGGATAGCGCCGTCAAGTTCGGTCTTGCCGGGGCAGTCACCGCCGACAGCGTTCAGGTGCACGCCGGGCTTTACCTGGTGGTCGGAAAGAATGGTATTCTGTGCCTTGTCTGCGGTGCAGGTGGTAATGATATCGGCATCGAGAACAGCGTCATCTACCGATTCAGCCACGCGGATATTGAAGCCAAGGGGCTCCATGTTGCGGCGGAACTTCTCGATAGAGGCAGGCTCAATATCGTAGATAGTGATGTCTTCAATACCCAAGAGTGCGCGGAAACCAAGCGCCTGGAATTCAGACTGAGAACCTGCGCCAATCATCGCCATCCGCTTGGAGTTAGGGCGAGCTAGGTATTTAGCAACAAGAGCCGACGCCGCAGCTGTACGAAGAGCAGTCAGCAGAGTCATTTCCGCAAGGAAAACAGGATAGCCGTTATCTACGTCTGCGAGCAAACCAAACGCGGTGACGGTCTGGAATCCACGAGCAGGGTTAGACGGGTGACCGTTGACGTACTTGAAAGAGTAAATCTCATGGTCAGAGGTGGGCATTAATTCAATAACACCGAAAGGGGTGTGGCTTGCCACGCGGGGAATCTTATCGAAACTTTCCCATCGCTTAAAGTCATCTTCAATGTACTTGGCCATTCCGCCAATAATATTTTCAACGCCATCGCGCTGAATCCAGTGAGCCATGCTCGATACGTCAACAAACTGGGTCATGTGTTTTCCTCTCAAAACTCGTTGCACCGGGAAGGAGGCAGAATTTAAGTTTATGGCCAAAAATGTAAAGTCAACATAGGCAGGTTAAGTTAATTTGCATCGAAAATGAACAAAGTGCTAAGTGACAGTTATTATATTGTCATGATTGAGCTCACTGTCTTGGAACATAAACTGATTACGCTTCTTCGTGAAAATAGTCGCACCTCGGTTTCAGCCCTTGCTGAGGAGTTGCATGTTTCTCGTGCGACCGTCACCAAGACAATGGCGCGCCTGGAAAACAATGAAACTATTCTCGGCTACACGGTTCGCACGCATAAACGTCAAGCAACTGGTCTACTTCATGCCACTAGCTGTATTGAGGTGGAGAATCGGACCACCCGTTATGCCATCGCTCAACTTAAAGGAATCCCCGAAATTCGAGCTATTCACACCACTAACGGGGCATGGGATCTCATTGCCGAACTTGAATGTAAAGATTTGCTCGATTTTGACCGTGTGTTACGCAAAATAAGAGAGGTGCAGGGAGTCAGCAATTCGCAAACCTCCCTGCACCTCAATTCAGTAGAGTGCTAGTTATTCACTCTCGTGAAATTCATTGTGTACTCGGGGGGTTTGGGTATGAACTGAATCCGAGCCAGGTGTACGCGCAATGACGGGGAACTCGCCTGTGTAGCCTTCGCGAACTGCGGCAACCTCATAGACACGCTGACGTACGAGGAACCATCCGCCCCATAGAAGTGGAATCACTACCAAGAGTGAGATTAAGGTCCATGTTCCTACCGGGTAATCAAAAGCAATAAGAACCATTACAAGAACGATAAAGACGATAACCGCCCAGTCACTGAACTTACCGCCAGGAGCCCGGTAGCTGGGTCGGCTATAGCGGCCCTCTTTCACCAAGCTCAAGAATTTCTGGTGAGCCAGCACAATAGCTGCCCAGCTTGCCATGGTGCCGATAGCTGCAATGTTTAAAACAATTTCGAATGCCTGCGCCGGCACAAAGAAGTTGAGTGCCACACCAAAGAGTGCCACCACTGCGGTCAACAAAATACCAGCGACGGGGACACCGCCCTTGGACATCTTTGCTGCAAACCGAGGAGCTGAGCCTGCCACAGCCATCGAGTGAAGAATGCGCCCGGTGGAGTACATTCCAGCATTCATAGAGGAGGCTGCCGCAGTAATAACAACTAGCTGCATGATGGGTGCCGCATACTCAAAACCAACTGATTCGAAGAAGGTCACAAAAGGAGATTCATCAGCGGTGTATTGATTGTAAGGAAGAAGCAAGCACAGAAGGATAACGGATCCCACGTAGAACACGGCGATACGCAGAACTACCGTGTTGATAGCACGAGGGATAACGCGCTCTACATCTTGCGCTTCACCAGAGGTGGTGCCCACCAGCTCAATACCTGCGTAGGCGAAGACAACACCTTGAACCACAATTACCGCTGCTAGCAAGCCGTTAGGAAGCATGCCGCCAGCTTGGGAGATGAGTGAGAAACCGGTGGGTTCGCCTGAAGGGCTACCGAAAATCAAGAAGCAGATACCCACGACCATAAAAATCAAGAGCGCGGCAACCTTAATCAGCGCAAACCAGAATTCCATTTCGCCAAAAACCTTAACGGAAACCAGATTCAAGGAAACTACTGCTAACACCACGATAAGCGCTACAACCCACTGTGGAATCGAAGCAATGAACTCGCTATACTGCCCAAACCAAGCAATATAGATAGCAATTGCCGTGGCATCAGCTACCGCGGTCATTGCCCAGTTAAGCCAGTACAGCCAACCCGAAACATAGGCGGCTTTTTCGCCATAAAATTCGCGGGTATAGGAAACGAAAGAGCCCGAAGAGGGTCGGTGAAGAATAAGCTCCCCCAGGGCACGCAGAATGAGGTATCCAAAGAAACCACAGATTGCGTAAATGATAGCTAGAGATGGGCCTGCGCTTTCAAGGCGGCCACCAGTACCCAAAAAAAGACCGGTACCAATAGCAGAGCCAATGGCAATCATCTGAATCTGGCGTGGTCTGAGACCTTTTTGGAAACCTTCTTGCTCATGAGCAAAAGGATCCGGAGGGATACTGCCCTCTACAGAATTCAGCGAAGAATTAGGAGACATCAGGGAACCCCAATCGAACGGCGTGCGCAGGTGCGCAGGGACTTTGGACTTAATTCAAGTTGTTGATTCCCGGTGCAAATGGTCACAACTTTTAGTCAGGCTACTTAGAACTATAACCTGCGGCTCCCTAAAAATGTAGTTTATATCTCATTTTTAATCTTAGACGAGAGACTGTATAGCCCCCTCAATCTCGCTAATAAGCCGCTCCATCGTAGAAATAAAGTATTTTTCTGTGACCGTCTGTCCCTGTTGTAGTAAAGACAATGCTGAGTTTTCAAAAGGGGTAGCATTCAGATTCGCACCGGTGAAAACGCCAAAGGACGAACCTGAATGCGCAGATTCCTTTTCCTTCTCTCGCGTGAGCACAAACCCGTACTGGGTTGATTCGGACCAGCTGATATTCAGCACATAGGTGAGCGAGCCATCCTCAGATACTTGACGCCAGGTGAGGTCGGCGTCGTCCAAATATTCGCCGTCAATTTCAAGCCCTCCCTCATATTCCAGCTCCCAACCGTGCTTGCGGGCGAGTTGAAAGGCGGTTTCTTTGATGCCGGTCTGTTGCTTTTTCATGGGCTTAAGCCTACCGGGCAAAGAAGCTATGCGGTCAGGCCCATTCCCAGCGCAGCCGCGACAATACAGAGAATCGCCTGGGCGAGCCAAGCAAAGATAAACACCCCCGGACGACGAGCGGAGGCGGCAGTTACGGCGTCGACCATCGCAGTGGAGAACGTGGTGAAGCCACCCAAAAAGCCAGTGCCAGCAAGAAGAACAAACGTGTGGACGATGTCGTCGCCAAATAAACCGGCAAGCATCCCGGTTGCACCAGTGAGAGCACCCAGGAGAAAAGAGCCGGTGAAATTTATCAGGAATGTACCCAGAGGTATTCGTTGCCCGAGGGTAGTTTTCTTCGCCGCGCCGTCGAGAGTGAATCGGAGCCATGCACCAGCTCCCCCGCTGATAAATACGCCGAGGAAAAGGAGGAAATTCATAAGCCCTCCCCTACTTTTTTGGTAGCCAAAGACACTCCACGACGTCGTGCGGCGGCAGATCCCAGTCTCGTTCCTAGCAAGCAGACAAGAAGTCCCAGGAGTAGCGTCGTCCCGCTGTAAAACCAAAAAATCTGTGGGTTTTCAGAGAGCAAGCCCACCGACTGCACCGAGAGTGCCGAATAGGTGGTGAAGCCGCCCATGAAACCGGTTCCGAGGAACAAACGGGCAATTTTTCGGCCTCCTTGTTCTGCGCCTAGACCCGTTAAAAAAGCGAGCAAAAAGCCGAGGCAGAAAGCACCCAATACGTTGATTGCCCACGTCATCTGAATAACCGTGAAAGGTAAACCCAGGGTCAGTAGCCAACGTATGCTTGCGCCCAAGCCGCCGCCCAAAAACACGAGCAATCCTGGAGGAAATTTCTGACTTTTCACCCTCCTAATTTATCCTATGTTTCCTCTTCCCTAACCTGCAGGTTCGGACAAAATTGTGCTGGGTGACATCCTTACCCATAAACTCAATACATAGACTTTTCATCATGAGATTTCGATGGCTACATCATTCGGGGCAGAGAGAAACGAGAGAACATGGCACCTTCACCGCAGCGTCTGCACCGTTCAAACACCTCTGACGAGCGCGAACGCGTGAGCCTGCTCTTGAAGGTAGCGCGCATGTACTACGAAGAGGGCGCCACGCAGGCGCAAATCGCTAAGCACGTGGGTTACTCTCGCCCCACCGTGTCCCGGCTTCTGACCGAGGCACGTGAGGAAGGTGTGGTTCACATCCGCATCACCCACCCGCTAGAGCGAGCGATGTCCATAGAGAAAGCACTTGCTGAAAAGTTTGGGCTTATCGGAGCCCGAATTGCTGAGTCTAAGGTCCTTGGAAATCTTACCCAAAACGTAGCGCGATGCGCCGCCGACTACCTCATCGAGACCTCTCCTGAAGATTCCGTGATTACCGTTTCCAACGGGTTCGCAGTGAACGCCACCATCGAGGCGATGCCGCGTATGAACTGGCTGGCCTCCCGCGTGATTCAGGCGATCGGATCGGTCAGCAACGAAGAAGTACAGGTTGACGCATCGGAAACCTGCCGCCGTCTTGCCGGTCAACTCGGCGGGCGCCATATTGCGCTGCCCGCTCCTTTGGTGGTTTCCGCTCCGGAGGTTGCCTATTCGCTCATTCAGAGCCAGCAAGTCGCAGGGATTCTGCACTACGCAGCGACCGCTGACACTGCCCTGGTAGGTATCGGAACTATTGAGGACCGGAAAAAGGGTTACATTTTTGACGGCTACGTCGAAGAAGAAACCAGCGCCATTCTTCAACGTGATGGCGCAGTAGGGCACATTTGCGGTCACCACTTCAACGCCCAGGGTGAGCATATTGTGACGCCCCTTTGTGCCCGCACCATCGGCATTAACCTTAAGCAGATTAGGCGGCTGCCGCGCGTCGTCGGTGTTGCCTGGGGTGAGCATAAGCTCGATGCCATCCGTGGGGCTCTGCGGGGCAAGTTGGTATCGGTGCTGATTACAGACCGGGCGACGGCGGAAGCACTGCTCGAAGACTAAAATCTTAGGGCTCTCCCCTAGCTACGCAAACTCAATTCGCGCACGCTCAGCCAACTCGGAACGAATCACTCCCGAGCGGGCAAACTCTGCCCAGATGGCGCGTAAAGCCCGTCCTTGCTCCGCCCGCTCGTTCGGGTAGGAGCCCGCGAGTAACTTATCGCCGTCCCAGCAGGAGTTTTCAAATAAAAGAGCAAGCTCGGTACAGTGCGCCGAGTAGTGGTAGTTTAGCGGATGCCCCACCCGCAACAGATAGGAAGTGGCGTTTCCGCCTGCGGCTCGATGACGACGCACAAAACGGCGGGCGGGCTCAATGTACATCTCACACGAGCCCTTTTCCACCAATAACTCAGCAACCTTCTGCGCCATTTTCCCCAGGTATTTCGGCGGTTGAGGCACAAAATATGCTGATTCGCGCATATTAGCGCCTATAAGAACATCTACCCGTTGAGCAATCTTTTTCCATGCATCTTCCACCTGCTCAACATTCGGCAAAGGATAGTGCCCGTATAACGTACCAAACGGCATCATCGCCGAATATAAACCGTCATAAATCGGGCTTTGCACGAGCATCTTCCACCCGCGCTCTGCAAAAATTTCTACTGGTGCATCGGCAGGAATGTCAGAGGTCTTCTTCACCATCGCAGCGGCGAGTTTTTGCTTGCGATTCACCAGCTCAATCGGCGCGCTCTGACAAATAGTGCGATGGACTAAACCTTCATCCACCACACCTTCGGCGAGTAAAAGCTGGGTGACCAAATCGCCGCCAGCAGACTGCCCGAACAGGGTTATATTTTCTGAATCCCCACCAAATGCCGAGATATTCTGTTTTACCCAGCGCAATGCCTCCCGCGCGTCCAACAAACCAAGGTTGGCAGGGCGCTCTTTCGAGCCACCCAAAAACCCCAGCAGACCTAGCCGGTAAGTCACCGTAACCACCACAACCCGCTCGTCTGCCACCAAGCGAACAGGGTTATAGCGTGCGCCGTCGCCGCTACCCACCACGTACGATCCGCCATGAAAATAGACCATGACCGGCAACTTTTCAGAGGGTGCAACATCGGCAGGGAACACTATAGAGAGATTTTGGCACTCCTCGCTCATCAGTACCGACTGACGGATATCCCCGTCCTTACCGCGCAAAAACTGTGGCGCAGCTGGGGCAGGAGAATCTGCTACAAAAGGATCTCCAAAGTCAGCTAGACGAACTGAACGGGGATAGCGAAAACGCTCGGCACGCGCATAGGGAATACCTGAAGCGCGCACTACAGCGCCGTCTTCCACCGCTAACAGAGTGCCCACTGGAGTCTCAACGGGGCGCATTCCTGAATCCTTCAACATACAACTAGGCGGCGAACTGCTTGCCAATTTCACGGTAGGCAGCGCGTGCTTCTGGCATGAGTCGAGCCCCCATGTATCCATGAAAAGCGCGCGGCGCTAAGGTCAGGCTCACGGGCGAGCCAGCACCGACGGCAAGATTGGCAAAGTTGCGAACGTCGGGATACATGATGTCTCGTTTGCCCTGGTAAATGTGGGTTTTCGGAAGGTTTTCTACCGACCCGAAAATAGGGCTGACGCGCGGATCCCGCACTTCCCACGAACCACTCCAGCGGCGTCCAGCTTCAATGAGCGACGGGCGGTTAAGTACCGGATCTTTAATGCCATGAATTTCGGGGTTGGAAAGCGTGAGATCGAGCCAGGGATAAAAAAGCAACACATTATCGGGGAGAACCAACCCGCGATCGCGGCGGCTCATCACATACGCCTGAGCCAACCCGCCACCTGCACAGTCACCGGCAACGATTATTTTTCCACCGGTTTCTCGGGCGCTTTTGAGGGCATGGGCGAAGGCGCCGTCGAGTAATGAGTAGGCGTCTTTAGCGCTGTGGTGGGGAGCCAATTGATACATCGGTACCAAAGCAGAGGCGCAGGTTTCTTTCATCAACCGGTCAATGATGCCCCAGTGCATCATGGTTAGAGGTCTTTTGTATTCCCCGCCATGAATATATACCAGTACGTTGGCGCATTTTTCGTTTTCGGGGTCGAGAAAAACTACGCGCGAATCATCCACCTGCCGGTAGTACGCCCCATAGCGGTCATACATAGTAGCCGGCAACTCGGCAGGCTTGGCATTGTGGGTAATGGTCTGAACTGCGTTCCGGGAAGCATCAGAGGTCATACGGTTAATGAGGGAAAGCGCACCAACCGCTGTACGCATGCTGAGCGACATATCGCGCCACCTTTGTTATCAAATCGTTACCTTACACAGTAAGGGGTATTTGCTTCACCAGGGGTGCAAAATTCACCAATAAGGGGGAGAAAGTAAAAAATCAGCCCTGAGAAGGAGAGTATAAGGAAAGACAAAACCCCGGAATTACACCAAAATTTCACCTCTACATACATGACGGGGCAAGTAGTACTTATCTCATGGATGTATTCATAAAATTTACTTAATATTGGCGTAACAAGCCCAAATAGGGGTGGTGAGCGGAAGAGTTTGCTGATTCTGGGCTGGGGTTAACGAACGCGTCCTAATCCCTATGCCAGCGGCAGCAGCACCTTAAAGACGGTTTCCCCCGGGCGAGATTGCACGTCAATACTGCCACCGTGTGCCTCAACGATGGCACGTACAATCGGCAACCCTAATCCTGTGGTTCCGGCGTCCCCAGACCGCGCGACGTCGGCGCGTGTAAATCGGTCAAAAATTTTATCGATAAATTCAGAATCGATACCCTCGCCATTATCGCTAATTCTTACCTCAGCAAACCCGCCCTCAGCAAAACCTAGCGACGCCGTTACATGCGTTCCCTCGGCGGTATGTTTGCGTGCGTTAGAGAGCAGATTCGAAATAACTTGCTGAAGTTGGTTGCGGTCCCCGCGAACTTCTACCGGGTCGTCTGGAATATTGAGAGTCCAGCGATGATTGGGGGCAGCTACCTGCATATCGAAGGTGCTTTCAGCGAGCATTTCCGAGAGGTCTACCGCCTCAAAGACCGGCTGCTTGCCTTCATCCAGACGAGCGAGCAACAAGAGATCCTCTACCAAGCGGCTCATTCGTGCAGTCTGTGATTCGATGCGATTCACCGACTGCTCCCCCGAATCGCTCAGATTTTCGGTCCACCGCAGAAGGTCCGAATACCCCTTAATGGCAGCGAGCGGAGTGCGCAGTTCGTGGGAAGCGTCGGCAATAAATGCGCGCATCTGGTTTTCAGTTTTCTCCCGTGCTTGCAGGGCAGATTGTACGTTCCCCAGCATTTGGTTTAGCGCGAATCCCACCGCGCCTACCTCTGAGCGGGGGTTCGAGTCCCGCGGCTGCACACGGTAGGCGCGAGAAAGCACTTGCGACTCCAAGTCTGCCTGCGCGACGCCGGCAGCAACTGCCGAGACACGCTCTAGGGGGCGCATCGTCCGGCGGATAATCCATGAGCCGAGCAGACCAGCTATAACCATTACCGCCAGCGACCCACCTGCCATCACGGCAACTAAGGTGGCCAACGTATTATTCATGTCTTTGAGTGGGATGCCTGTAACCACCACGGTCTGGGGCTGATTGGGAAGCGCGTGAGCTTCTACCAAGTAGTTCCCTACTTCAAGATCAACTTTTTGGGCGGTAGCTTCTGCCGGGACATCTTTCAACTGCGCAACGTCTGCTTCAGAAAGACTTTGTAAATCGCCCGAGCTATCCAAAACTCCTGAGAATCCCACATTCCCGTTATTTACGCAGACGGTGAGGGTCCCTGCGCTTTGGCCGGGTGCGTTGAGCGGCGAGCTACTAGCGGACGTCTCGCATACGTTTTGCGCGCCCTCCGCATTTGCCCCGTCCGCCCCACCCGCGCCGCCGTTGCGCACAGGGGCGTCCTCGGGCTTAAAAATCATGGCGCGGTGCGACGTCTGATCTAACCGCTCGCTCACCTGCGATTCTAAGGAATTCTTGATAGTGAGAAAACTGCTGAGCCCGATAATCAGGCAGGCAACGCCCAACATTCCCACTAATATAGCCGTCAAAATAGTGCGCAGGCGAGGCGCAGATGCGAAAGACGAGTTCACGCTAGTTAGCCGGCTTAATCACGTAACCAGCACCGCGAACCGTATGAATCATAGGTTCTCGACCTGCATCAATTTTCTTGCGCAAGTAGGAGATATAGAGCTCCACAATGTTCGCTTGACCGCCAAAATCGTAGTTCCACACGTTATCGAGAATCTGAGATTTTGAGACCACTCGCTTAGGGTTTTCCATGAGATAGCGCAACAGGTCGAACTGCGTTGCCGTGAGTGAGATGTCTTCTCCACCGCGGGTCACTTCACGGGTATCCTGATTCAGCACGAGATCGCCGACGACCAGCTCGGCGTCGTCTGCTGCCACAACGCCTGAACGCTGTACGAGGCGGTGAAGGCGAATCATGACCTCCTCCATAGAGAAAGGCTTGGTCACGTAATCATCGGCGCCAGCGCCGAGTCCTTCGATGCGGTCGTCGACCGAGTCTTTAGCGGTGAGAAAAAGACAGGGCACCTGCGGGTAAAGTTTCCGCACGCGGCTCAGTAATTCGATGCCGTCGAATCCGGGCATCATAATGTCCAGCACCAGAACATCGGGACGCCACTCGCGTGCTACTGCGAGCGCATCGGGGCCGTTTCCTGCCGATTTAACATCCCACCCAATCATGCGCAAACCTACGCTGACTAACTCTTCGAGCATGGCTTCGTCGTCGACGACGAGCGCGCGGATGGGCGTACCATCTACGTGTTCGAGAGTGGGGAGGTTTTTGGCGATTTCGTGTGCTCTGCTGCTCATGTGTATAAGCCTAGCGTTTGAGGGTGTTATGGATCTGACGTTTTGCTTGTTTCTGGGTCTTACAAAGTAACTGCTTGCCGGGGGCATAGGTTAAACACAGGAAAGCGGAACAACTCGGCTGAGAACACGCGATTTGCCGATACCTGGCGTAGCGTCGGCAAGCAATCCCTCTCGTCTGCTTCGCTAGCGCTCAGGAAGGCGATTCACGCCAGACCCAGCCAGCTTTCCTCCCGCTACGCCAGGTTCTCGACTTATAGCTCGTCCTCACCCTGCTTTCACATAACTTAATATGACGCTACCTAGACATATTCACTACACGAAGTTACATAGGCACATCTAGGCGTTTTCGCTTGTGAGCCCGTGATGCGCCCATTTATATTGATTCTGTTATCTATCAAGAGCGGCCGAGAGATCTGGCTCTACGACGCTGCAGCAACCTCGCCCGAGCAATCGGGAGAAGGTGCTCCCGCCAGGACCGATAGAAGAATTAGCTTTCTGCTTTTCTATACGTTCGTTCCTCCCCTATAAAGGGGTGGGCGTGTATCTATCGGGCGAATCCATCGAAAGGAAATGCCCTCTATGGCACCTCATACGGCTCTGTCTTATGAGCTTTACCCTCCACGGTCTGTGGAAAGTCGTGACTCTTTGTTGCAAACCATTGACGAGCTTTCGGCTACTTCCCCTGACTATGTTTCGGTGACTTATTCCGGTACTGCCGAGCGTAAGCAACAGACTCTCGCTTTGCTTGATTATCTGGTGCACGAAACCAAGCTGACTCCGTTGGCGCATTTGACGTGCGTGGGGCATTCAGTGGGGGAACTGGAACACGCTGTGCGCCTCATTGTGGGTTTAGGCGTGCGGGGCTTGTTGGCTTTGCGCGGTGATATTCCGGCGGGGGTTTCCCCTGATGCTCTGGAGCTTCCGTTTGCGCGCTACTTAGTGGAGCTTATTCGCCGGGTGGAACGTGAAGATTTTGCGCATTTTGCCGGTGGAAAGCTGTCGATTGGGGTGGCTGCTTATCCGCAGAAGCACCCGGAGTCGGTATCGCTTCTTCAAGATATTGAGATTTTGCTGGCTAAGCAACGTGCGGGTGCTGATTTTGCTATCACGCAGGTTTACTTTGATAACGCTCGTTTTCAGGGACTGTTGGATGCGGCGCAGACTGCCGGGGTGAATTTGCCTATTATTCCGGGCATTATGCCGGTGACGTCGTTGCGCCGTCTCATTCGGCTGTGCGAGTTGGCGGGGTTGGCTATTCCGCTGGATCTTGCCAGTGCGTTAGAGAATGCCGATAACAAGGCGGAGCGCCACAAGATTGGGGTGGAGTATGCGTTGCATCAGTGTAAAGCAGCGCTAGATTCTGGTGCCAGTGGTTTGCATTTTTACACTTTCAACGAGCACCGCGCCGTCCTCGATGTGCTGGAGCATCTCGATATCGCTCCCTATACGTCGCGCTATTTTAGTCCTCTGAAATCTTCTCAGCCGTCGCATTTTTCTACGTCAGACGCCGAATACGCGTCCGTGTCTGCTTCCGCTTAACACTTTTTCATTATCTTCCTGAAAGGTCACTTTTCATGTCAGTCCAGAATTTTCCTGCAGCAACTATTGTTGGTTACCCTCGCATTGGTCGCCACCGCGAACTTAAGAAAGCAGTGGAGGCTTTTTGGAAGGGGACTGCGAACCGCAGTGAGCTAGATGCGCAGGTGGCTGAGGTTCAAAAAGTTAACCTTGCCCGCCTCACCGAACTCGGTTTGAACGCTGACTACGCGATTCCGGCGTCGTTCTCTCACTACGATCAGGTACTCGATACGCTTCGTTTGGTCAACGCGGTTCCTTCCCGTTTTGCCGATGCCCTGGATGAGCGCGGCATCCTACCGTTGGAGGGGTATTTCGACTTGGCGCGTGGCACCCAGGATCAGCCTGCGTTGGAAATGACTAAGTGGTTTGACACGAACTACCACTACCTTGTGCCCGAGGTTGGGGCGCAGACTTCGTTTGAGTTGAATCCTGAGGAGTTGTTCGCTCAGCTTGATATTGCTAAGGAGCAGGGCGTGCGTGTGCGCCCGCAGATTGTAGGTCCGATTACTTTTTTGGCGTTGGCGAAAGCTGAGGACGGCACAGCACCAGACTTCGAGCCTCTTTCTCGTCTCGACGATTTGCTGGCGGTTTATGAGGAGCTTCTGACTCAGCTCACCGAGAGGGGTATGCAATGGGTACAGTTCGATGAGCCTGCACTGGTGGCGGACCATCAGCACATTGACGCCGCCCGTCTGTCCGAATTGGTGTCTAGTACCTACGGTCGTTTGAGCGCGCACTCGCGGCGTCCTGCACTGTTTGTCACTTCCCCCTACGGTGATTTAGCGCAGAACCTTGAACCGCTAGCGCAGTCGGGAATTGAGGCTTTGCATGTGGATAGTGTTTCTGCCGATTACAGTGACCGTCTGCAGCAACTTGCAGAGCAGAACGGTCTGCATCTGGTGGTAGGCGCCGTCAGCGGTCGTAATATTTGGCGTACGGATTTGCGGCAAACGCTGAAGGAACTTGAGGGGTTGAAGGGTATCTCTATCGCTACTTCAACCTCCCTACAACACGTTCCCCATGACCTGAATTTAGAAGAAAGTCTGCGCGAAGACCTCAAAAGCTGGTTGGCTTTTGCCGACCAGAAGGTAGTCGAGGTGCTTACCCTAGCGCGGGCAGTGTTGGAGGGTGAAGATGCTGTTGCGGCAGAGATAGCTACCGCTTCAGATGCCCTTGCCCAGCGCGAGAAGTCCGAGGGTGTTCGAGTTCAAGCTATCCGGGAGCGTGTCCAAGAAGTCACCGCGCAGAGCGGTGCTTTTGAGCGCCCGACCACAAGCGAGCGCCAGCAAGCTCAGGCTTTCCTGAATCTCCCGCAGATTCCTACCACCACTATCGGCTCTTTTCCGCAGACTTCTGACATTCGCAAGCAACGCGCGGCGTTCCGGGCGGGCACTATCACCGAAAGTGAGTTTGACGGTTTCTTGCGCGAGGAGATTGCCTCGGTTATCGCGTTGCAAGAGGAAATTGGGCTAGATGTACTGGTTCACGGCGAGGCAGAACGTAACGATATGGTGCAGTACTTCGCAGAGAATTTTGAGGGTTTTGATACCACGGTGCATGGCTGGGTGCAGTCCTACGGTTCGCGTTGCACTCGTCCTTCTATTTTGTGGGGCGACGTCAAGCGCAGCGGCGAAGGGTTGGAAGGTTCGGCATTCACCGTTCCGTGGATTTCCTACGCAGATTCGCTCACCGAAAAACCGGTGAAAGGTATGTTGACCGGCCCGGTGACTATTCTGGCGTGGTCTTTTGTACGGGACGATCAGCCGCGGGTTGAGACCGCCCATCAGGTAGCGCTGGCATTGGCGGATGAAATCGCTGACTTGGAAAAAGCAGGAATCAAGATTATTCAGGTAGATGAGCCAGCGCTCCGTGAACTTTTGCCCCTCCGCGCGGCAGAGCAACCGGAGTACCTGAAATGGTCAGTAGGGTCGTTCCGTCTAGCTACCTCACAGGTGGCTGACTCTACTCAGATTCATACCCACCTGTGCTATTCAGAATTCAATGAGGTCTTTGAAGCGATTGACGGTTTGAATGCAGATGTCACTTCCATTGAGGCGGCACGTTCTCGCTTGGAGCTGCTTGAGGATCTCCCGGCAACTTTCGACCGGGGCATCGGCCCGGGCGTCTGGGATATTCATTCTCCGCGCGTCCCATCGGTGGAGAAAATCCGCAGTTTGCTCGAACAGGCAGTAGACAGCGTTGCGCCCGACCACCTCTGGAGTAACCCAGATTGCGGATTGAAGACGCGCGGATACGAAGAAACCCGCGCCTCACTAGTGAATTTGGTGGAGGCCACGCGAGCTGTTCGGGAGCAAGTGGCAAAGAAATAAAGAACCTCAGAAAGCTAAAGATCGAGGCTTATTCAAAAGTAGGAACACACCCACACCCCACCAACTAGACAACGGCCCCACCAGCGGCAAAAATAAGAGGATTAAATCACTACAAATAACCTCAAGCCATACCGGAAGAACCGTTGCTCCACCAGCGTACAACAGGGCTCACACCTCAGCAATTCACCACGCTACTGACAGCCCTCACCTCTCATATCACCTGGGCAAAACCAGGCGGAAGACCACCAGCACTAACCCTGGCCCAGGGTCTTAAAGTCACCCTTTTCTACCACCGACACAACCTCACCGAAGAACTCCTCGCAGAAATCTTCAACACCTCCCAGCCCACCATCTCACGGACCCTCAACACCGTTGAAAAAGCACTTGAGAAAGCCCTCAGGCCGCTAGAACAGTCTATAGAAAACAGCCTGAAAATCCCTGGTTCACTGGTTATCGACGGCACCCTAATTCCCACCTGGAACTGGCGTTCACTAGGAAAAACAAACTTTTCTGGTAAGCATAAACGAGCCGGTTTCAACCATCAAGTGATTTGCACCCTGGGCGGGAAACTACTGGCCATCACTGACCCGGTCCCTGGCGCTAGGCATGATGCCTATGCCTTCAAGCATCATGGCTTGGAAAGATATCTTGATGAGAGCACTTTGGCTGATAAGGGTTACATCGGGTTGGGGCTGGCCACCCCAGTAAGACGCAGCAAAGCCCGCAGGATGCCTGCAGATGTGAAGGTGGTGAACAGGTTCATTAATTCACGCCGATCGGTGGTGGAGCGGGTTATCGCGCAGGTCAAGACGTGGCGGGTTTTGCATACAGGTTTCCGGCGGCCGCTGAGCGTGTATGGGCGGGTGTTTGCGGTGGTTCGGGGGTTGGTGTTTTATGCGGCTGGGAGGACTTTTGAATAAGCCTCATTATAAATAATAATCTTTTCATACAGATACTTAACTAATACATTTTTTAGAAAATACCTTTTAGGGTTACCAATGGGTATAAATCAAATAATTTTCTAATAAAACTTGTACCTTCAAGTGTTCTAGAGGTATAGTTATCACGTTGTTTACTACTACACTCGAAAGGGTGTATGCGAGACAAAGAACTGCTGAGATTACTCGCAGTTCACCTTAGACGGGCTCATGTCGGTGGTTGTGGTTCCCCCCGGCATGAGCCTCTCTTCTTTAACTTTGAGCGCATATCAAGCGACCCCGGCAGAAAACTCTGCTGGGGCCGCTTGGTTTTAATAGGGTAAGAAAACTTTAGATGGTCGTATTCTTCACGTCTTTTTCAGGAGATTTCTTGACAGCATCCACGATATATCCGATCACAGCCGCTGCCACAGTGGGAACTATCCAGCCGAGGTCGAGCTCGTGACCGGGTGTCCAACCAATCAGCGGCTCAATGACCGAGCTACCCCAGCCCACCGAGTTGAGCGTGGCAAGAGCTGCCCAGATTACCGATACGACTAGCGCAAAGCGGAAGGTGTATTCCAGGCGCTTACCCAAGGGCTTATCAAGCACAGGCTCCAGCAGGGTCAGCGCAATCAAAGTAATAGCTGAGGGGTAGAGGAACCCGAGAATCGGACCGGCGATAGCCAAAACCGTTGCTAGGCCCATGATGGAGACCGAGAAAGAAATCAGCGTAAACACGATCAACCAACGGCGGTAAGTAATCTTGGGGAACAGCCGCTCAAAGAATTCTGAAGTGGAACTCAGTAGCCCGACGGCGGTGGTCAAGCAGGCAAGAACAACAATCAGTCCGAGGATGAATAGACCTGGAGTGCCCAGGGTCTGCTGCGCCGCAGAAGAAAGCAACGCTGCGCCGTCCTCATAACCCTGCCCATTTTCAATGGAGTGGCCAATCCAAGCCAGACCAATGTAAATCAAAGCAAGAAGCAAGCCGGCGATCAGTGCTGAATAGGTAATACCCTTGGTCAGACCGTTTTCTTTAGTGAGGCCCTTGAACTGAAGGGATGAAATCAGAATGATGCCGAATGCAAGACCAGCCAGCGAGTCCATAGTGAAGTACCCCTGCAGGAAGCCGCTGACCAAAGGTGCGCCCTGATACTCCTCAATAGCGGGCGCGGGAGTGCCATGCAACTTGAAGAAAGAAACAATAACCAGCAGGAACAGAAGAATAACGAGCGCCGGAGTCAGGTACTTCCCCAGAGTGTCCACGATATTGCTGGGGTTCAGGCAAATTGCCAAAGAGATAGCAAAGAAAACCAATGAATAAATCACAAGCGCCAGCTGGCTATCGATACCGAAAACCGGCGTAATGAACAGCGCGTAGCTCACGGTGGCAGTACGGGGAACCGCGTAGAACGCACCGATTGCTAAGTAGACCAGAACTGGAAAGAGGAAAGCGAACACTTTTCCACCGCGGCTAGCGAGCGCGGTCAGGTCTGAACCACTGCGCACGAGCGCAAAGATAGCGAGGAGGGGCAGTGCTACACCCGTGACCAGAAAGCCAATGAGCGCGGGGGCAAAATTCTCCCCCGACTGTGCGCCGAGCATCGGCGGGAAGATCAGGTTACCGGCGCCGAAGAACATAGAGAACAGCATCAGAGCTGTAACGACGATGATTCCCCCAAACCCTGCTTTTTGGGTGGACGGCGGGACTACACTCATATTTTTCTCTTCTCTAGTGTGTGATGCACCAAATGATGAAACATAAAAACGACTCCGACCATGCTATTAGAAACGAATGCCATAAGCTCCCCTTGTACAAATAATGAGACATCTATAAAGGACTCCCTGGACTAAACTAGAAGTTTAAGGGCGTTAGTTTAAAGGAGAAAGTGAGGGCTCGTTGCGTATTTCCCGCATCTATAACAACAACGTGGCTCTAGCTACTACTTTCTCCGGTGAGCAAACCGTAGTCATTGGGCGGGGTCTCGCCTTTGGCAAGCGTAAAGGGGACATGATTGACCCTTCACGGGTTGAACAAACTTTTGTGCCCGAGAAGGGCGAGTCCGAGGAACGGCTCACCTGGTCCCTTTCAGAGATTCCCTCTGATATTCTGGCGATTGCTATCGAATTAGAGTCGCGGGTTAAAGAAAGCGGCAAGTTCTCCATTTCTCATTCGTTCGTCATTCCTCTAGCCGATCACCTGAACTTTGCAATGATTCGCGCCCGCGAGGGAGTCACCGTGGAATATCCGCTGGCGCTGGAGGTTTCCCAGCTCTACCCGCGGGAAGTGGAATTTGGGCAGAACGCGCTGGCACTCGTCGGCGAAAAAACAGGCGTGACTCTGCCTGCCGGTGAAGCAATCCCGCTGGCGTTGCACCTGGTGAACTCGCAATTTGCTGTCACCGACATGTCGCAGACCTACCGGATGACCGAAATCTTCACGCAGATTTTTGATCTTATTTCTTCGGTGTATGGCGGCTCTATCGACCAATCGTCTATGAGCGCAGCACGTTTTGTAGCCCACCTGCGCTACCTCTTTGTGCGCACCGAAAAAGGCGGTTCGGGACCTTTTCAGGACGCCGGTTCTGCCACGCTACTAGAGGCGGTCAAGACGTCGTATCCCCGCGCATTCAGATGCGCCCAGAAGGTTTATCTTTTGCTGGAGATGCAGCTCAATCAAGAGTTAACTCAAGATGAGCTGACCTATCTAACCATTCATATTGCTCGTTTGGCGAAGGATTTCTCGCTCGCTGAGTAGGTTGAGTTTAGCTGAGAGATATAAGCCAGCTAAGCACAGCAGTAAGGTGAACTGGCTGGGTCTGGCATGAATCGTCTTTGCGAGCGCTAGCGAGCCAGACGAGAAGGTTAGTTCACCGTTGCTGTGCTTAGTTGGTCTCTTATAAATCTTTCAAATAAACATCGGTAAGTTGAGGTCAAATAATTTTTAAGGGAAAGACTTGCTCTAGAAAGAATCGAGCTGCCGTTCACGCGAGTAAATTATAGGTTGAGTCACACTCACGCATTCAGTTAAAAACCACAGCTGAGAGGACCACCTATGGTCTCTATCATCGTGGCAACCCATGGAGAAGCGGCAGCGCCCCTCCTTGCCACAGCCAAAATGATTCTCGGAGATTTTTCTAACGTCACCCCGGTTACCTTTATGCCGGGTGAAGGTCCAGAAGATCTCATCGAGAAATATGAACGCATTGTTCAAGCTCAACCTGCAGACGAAGGCGTTTTGCTTCTCGTCGATCTTTTTGGTGGAAGCCCCTATAACGCCGCTGCACGATTCGCCGCCGAGCGTGAGAACACCGACGTCGTTTCGGGAGTCAATGTTCCCATGCTGATTGAGGTAATTAGTGCAGCCGGCCGAAAGAACGCCACCGTGGAGTCTCTTTCCGCAAAGGCAGTCAAAGCGGGAACCAAGGGTATTCGTAGTTTCCAGCAGATTATGAACCCGCCAACTAATCCCGCTCAGGCGTCTGCAGATACGTCAGCACCGAGCGCGCTCGCTGCCCCCGCTCCCACGCCGTCCGCCAATGCGGTTCCCGGCGGGCATATGAACGTCACGTTCTTGCGCATCGACTCCCGCCTGATTCACGGGCAGGTTGCCGGTAGCTGGGTCAACGACGTCGCGCCGCAAACTCTGATTGCTGCCTCCGATTCCGCCGCTCAAGACAAGTTGCGGAAGACTCTGCTGTTGCAGGTTGCTCCCTCACACGTGAAAACCAACGTGCTCGATATTGCCAAGACCGGCAGAGTCTACAACAACCCTAAGTACACGGGCATGAAAACCATGATTGTGGTGGAAAGCCCCCAAGACGTTCTGCGCCTGCTTGATGAGGGCGTGGAAGTCAAAGAAATTAACGTAGGCGGCGTGACGTTCAAAACCGGCATGAAGCAGATTTCGGAAGCTGTATATGCCTCAGACGAAGACATTGCCGCCTACCAAGAACTTGCCCATCGCGGCATCAAAATGGTGATCCAACAGGTACCTAATAGCTCGCGAGAAGACATGATGAAGAAACTCAAAGAGAAAGGCCTGCTCTCATGAGCCCTCTCGAATTTATTTTGGTCATTCTCGTGGCGTTGGTCTGCGGTATGGCTTCGGTTCTGGATGAGCGCCAGTTCCACCGCCCGATTGTTGCCTGTACCCTCATGGGGCTGGTTTTGGGCGATTTGCAGACCGGCATTATCCTCGGCGGTAGCCTCGAACTCATTGCTTTGGGCTGGATGAACGTAGGTGCGGCTATGGCGCCCGACGCCGCGCTGGCATCAACCATTGCTGCATTGGTTGTTATCGAAGGCCACCAGTCCATTGGCGAAGGTATTGCTCTGGCAGTTCCTTTGGCAGCAGCCGGTCAGGTACTCACCATTTTCGTGCGAACCATCACCGTGTTCTTCCAGCACCAGGCAGACAGATTTGCTGCGAACGCTAACTTCAGAGGCGTAGAGCTCATGCACTTCTCTGGCCTTGCCCTGCAGGGCCTGCGCGTGGCTATCCCCACCGCCGCCGTCGCTGCAGTTGCCGGAACCCATATTGTGCAGACCTGGCTCGACGCCATTCCCGAAGTCATTACCGGGGGCCTCCAAGTCGCTGGTGGCTTCATCGTGGTGGTTGGTTACGCCATGGTCATCAACATGATGCGCGCTAAAGCACTCATGCCCTTCTTCTTCCTCGGCTTTGTGCTGGCAGCATTCATTCCCGACCTCAACCTGGTCGGTTTGGGCATCATGGGCGCATGCCTTGCGGTCATCTACGTCCAGCTCAACCCCGCATTCCACGATTCTATTGTTGCTCCGGCGCCGGCAACCGCTGGCGCTCCCAACGATCTCGATAACGAACTCGAGTAGGAGAACACCATGACTGTTGAAAATACTCAGCCTGCTAGCGTTGCCGCTACCGAAATTGATCCTACCCACCCCGAGCACCCGGCTTTGCAGCTCACCAAACGTGATTACGCTTCCACGTATGTGCGCTCCACTTTCCTACTGGGCTCCTTTAACTTCGAGCGCATGCAGGCAATCGGCTTTGCTGTCTCCATGATTCCGGCAATCAAGCGCTTCTACACCACGAAAGAAGACCAGGCGGCGGCACTGAGTCGCCACCTTGAGTTCTTCAATACCCAGCCCTGGATTGCGTCCCCCATTCTCGGCGTAACAGCCGCTATGGAACGCCAAAAGGCTGCCGGCGAAGACATTGATGAAGCTGCTATCACCAACGTAAAAGTTGGCCTCATGGGACCGCTGGCAGGTGTGGGTGATCCGATTTTTTGGGGTACTGCGCGTCCAGTTCTTGCGGCTCTGGGTGCTTCTATCGCTCTCTCGGGCAATATTCTTGGACCCCTACTTTTCTTCTTTGGACTCATGATTATCCGCATGGCAACCCGTTGGTACGGTTTCAAGGTTGGCTACGAAAAGGGCGTTGAAATTGTCTCTGAGGTAGGGGGCAATACGCTACGTCGATTCACGCAGATAGCGTCCATTGTTGGTCTGTTTGTGATGGGCTCGCTGGTCTCCAAATGGACTTCCATCAACGTGCCCTTCCAGCTGTCGAGCTATACCGACCAAACGGGCAAAGAAGTTACCACCACGGTTCAGTCGATTCTGGATTCGCTTCTACCCGGCATGCTCGCTCTGCTACTGACCTTCTTGTGCATGTGGCTGTTGCGTAAAAAGGTCAATGCCATCTGGATTATCTTCGGCATGTTTGCCGTGGGCATCCTGGGCTACTGGCTCGGCATCCTGGCACCATAGACTGGAAACAGCAATGGCCTGAAAGTTTGGTCAATTTTTGAGTATTTTGAGTGTCAAAACGCCCAAAAATTGACCAAACTTTCCAGAGAACCACTTCAATTGGAGAGGAACCCATGCAGAAGCTCATGTCATTCGATCTTGACGGCACGCTCGTCTTCAACCGCGAAATTGAAGAGGCGAATATCGGGGCAATCCGCAAGTGGCAGGACGCCGGACATCTTGCCGTATGCAATACGGGCAAGAGTATTTTTGCCACCAAGGTAGCGCTTGAACCTTACGACATAGCGTTTGATTACTTTGTTCTCTACACCGGTGCTGTTATTTGCGATCGAGATTTCAATATTTTAGAAAAGAAAACGCTCCCACTGAGCATTGTGGAGAAGGTCTATGAACGGCTGTCTGCCATGGATAATGTGGCTGTTTTTGCCACAACTCTTGACCAAGATTTTGAACTGGTGAATCGGGTAGGCGGCGTTTCTAATATTCTACCGGCTTTCGAATCTCTGGATCCGCAGTATATTCCTCAGCATGAATATGTGGGTGTTCCCATTTGGTCACCCGACCCTAACGTGCGCGCAGAGATTTTTGAATGGATCCTCGATGAATTCGGGAGCGAACTCGACTGTCACCGTAACCTGGACTTCCTCGATATTGTGCCCAAGAACAGTACTAAGGGCTCCGGATTAGAGATGCTCCTAGAACAGCAGTTTGCGCACAACCACCCCGAAGTTTTCACTATTGGCGACTCATGGAATGACCTTGAAATGCACCGCATGGCAGACCACGCGGCGTCATTCTCTTATTCCCCTGAGGACGTCCGCGCTGCCACCGGACATGTAGTAGAGAAAACCTACGAGTTTATTGACCGGGTGCTCCTTGATGAACAGTAAACCCGACGCGCAGAAGCCCACTTTTAAGGAAACTTTTATCCAGGTGGGGCAGCGCACCCTCGATAAGGACCGCCAGAATGAAGGGGTATTCATTGTGTCGGTTGCGCCTATCGTCACCGGGTTAATGGTGGTTGCCGCGCTGTTGTATGTCTGGACGCACGGCTGGGGCACGCTCGTGGCATTGGTGTGTGCGCTGATTGTGATGTGGGGGCGCTGGGTTTTACAACGTCAGGCGGCGAAAGATTTTCATGATCTTTATACGTCGAAAGAAGGCTTTGAGAAAACCGGAAAGCCCGAATATTTGGAGTTTATTCGATTGCGTTCTGAGCAAATGTTGCGAGATAACAAGGCGTTGACGAGCGCAGCCAAGGCTGAAGTGCGGTCACTGTTGGCTTACGCGAGGGAGAAGGAAAGTGCGCGTTAACTCCGCGCATAAGTAGTTGAATTTCGTAGCTCCTTAAGAGGACATCCTTCTGATTCGTCACAGATGTACAAAAAATCCCCGAAAAGTTTCCTAGGTTTAGAGATAAAAGCCCCTTTATGAGGGGGTAAACACCCACTCGCACCAGGAGACGCACCCCACATGAAACCCCTCAAAAAACTCAGCACCACCCTCATCACCGCCACCACCCTCATCACCGCCACCATGCTCATCAGCGCAGCACCAGGCATCGCCCACGCCGCCGAAACCAGCATCTACATGAACCCCAACGCCGGCATCACCAAATACTGGCAAACCAACCCCACCACATTCGGTCAACCCCTCACCAAAGAAAACTGCGTCAAAGGCAAAGGCTGTGAACAGCTCTTCGAGAAGGGTCTTATCACCTGGAACACCCGCAACGGCGTCAAAGCCCTCACCGGAGCCGACAAAGCTAAAGCCTTCGAAAACGCCGGCGGCATCGCAAAGTTCGGCGCCCTAGAAGGGGATTCCTGGAACAACACCTACTGCGGCCCTATCGTGACTACTTGGGACGGCACCACCCGCCACCTAGTCGTCGTCGCAGACTCGGCTAAGTCTAAAGCAGGATCTTCCATTGACCTCAATTCGACTGAAGGTGTTCAGTGGAAGAAGGATCGTGCGACTTCCGGTAAGTGCTTTGACGCTGTTCCAGAAACTCCTGCAGAGCCTACCGATCCCACACAGCTGGATTGGTCCAAGGCAACCTACGTTGAAAAAAACCAGGCTTTGGTGTTGATGACTGATACCACCGCATATGTGATTGCTGCTGATGCCAACGGTACCCCTAAGGCTGGTGCTACTGCTTTTGAGGTGCCTTTCATTAAGGTTCGAGGAATCGACGCACTCTATTCCGAGATGGGCTACCCCATTGCTGCTCCCGTGACACACGGCACGGTGACTACTCAAGAATTTTCTGGCGGTACTTATACCTTTGACACTGCAAAGATTAGCTCCTACGACGGCAAGCCGATGTATCCCACCACATCCATCAACATTGAAGGCGCTAAGGTTCTAGCTAAAGAATCACCGTGGTATACGTTCACTGGTAATTTTCAGCAAATCAATGACCACCTGTATGTAGAAGATATTGGAGATACTCTCTTTGTCTTCAACTCTAACGATGGCCAGGCAACAGAGATGTCTCAGGCTCTCTTTGACGAATACGTTAAGAATCCTGAATTCTTCGGCAAGTTAGGCGTTTACTACTACAACCGTGAAAGTGGTTACACGTCTAACACTTTCCACCCTTCCGAAGGAACAACCTTGGAAGTAAACCCTTCGTACACCGCTTCTTTTAAATACGTACTACGCAATGATGCGGATCTAAAGATTCTCAAGCAGGGTTACATCGACCATGAACCTGCATGGGATTTGCAGGATCCTGCCACAGTGGATTGGTCCAAAGCAACCTACACTGACTACCCCGGTTTGCCCGGTGAAGAAGGGGGCGCTCTTTACGTACAAGACCACAACACCTGGATTATCATCAAGGCGAATGCAGACCATACCCCCGTTGCAGGAGCCAAGGCAGTTCGTTCTCAATGGCTAGGAACCTCAGCGTTGGGGCAAGACCGTGGAACCTGGACCCAGTCAACCGAGTGGGAACACGGTGACTGGAACGGATACCCAGAAGAGACTGCCACCCTCGGTGTACCTGTGGCTGAGGCTGAAACCGTAGTGGAAAATGGCGTGACCTATCAAACCCAGCGCTTCGAGCACGGCTCTATCAAGTGGGAAGTTCCTTCAAGCCGTCTGGCCACACAAACTGAAGAGGTGAAGAACGCCGTCATTTCTTTGGACGCCGACGCCAAAGAAATTCTCGAGCAATGGTGGATTGCCAACGTAGATTGGTACAAGCCTCAGGCTAACTAACGTCAATTAAGGGTTAGTCCCTTTTTGGTTCACTTTCGAAAACACACGAACTGCCCAAATATACAGCTAAGAAGCATGTATTTTGGGCAGTTCGTGTGTTTTTGAAAATGAATTCAGGGCAGAGCCCTCAATCGTTTAGTGTGCCTCGGGATGGGTGGCGTACCACTGATTTACAGCTACCTTGGCATCCGCATCAAGAGAAATAACGGCATCTGCGGCACTAGGAGCCAATCGGTTGGTAGTAGCTTCCCACTTGATAGAACCGTGCTCAAACTTCTGCACCTGGTAAGTTACCTCGTTCTCTACCACCGTTTCAGCTTCAGCAACCGGAACACCCAGAGCAGCGATTTCTGACGGGAACCCATCCCAGCTTTCATGTGTCCACTGGGTGGATTGGATCCAGGTTCCACGATTTTGATACAAAGCTGAGGTTCCTAGCCATTCAGAACGAACCGCCTTGGCACCAGCCACGGGGGTGTGGTCTGCATTCGCCTTGATGACAATCCAGGTGTTGTGATCCTTTACATAGAGGGCGCCACCTTCTTCATCAGGCAAGCCAGCTCCGCACTTACTCCTCCACCACGTTCACGATGACGTCGATATTTCCGCGAGTTGCTCGCGAATAGGGGCACATTTCGTGGGCTTCCACCGCAGCTTCGCGGGCGAGGTCCATTTCCACATAGGGCAGCGATACGTCAATGAGAACCGAAAGTGCAAAAAAGTCTTCGGAATCGATTCCAAAGTTGATGCGCGCCTGCACCGAGGACGCTGTGGCGTCGAGTTTGCGGCGCTCAGCTACAATTTTGACCGCCTGATGAAAACAGGTGGCGTACCCCAGAGCGAAAAGTTGCTCAGGGTTGGCACCCTCACCGGTTCCTCCGAGTTCTTTGGCCAAGCCCATCTCTATTTCTAAGGTGCCGTCGGTGAGGTAGGCTCGCCCGTTGCGGGCTGCTCCTACGGAACGAGCCTCGGTGCTGTATTTAATGTCCATTACGGTTTCCTCACCGTTTTCATCACTTATAAACCTTTCTTCCAGGATACGAATTAAAAGCTTTCATTTTGAAATTCTCGGATGAGTTGTTCAAAAATGACGATTTTTTGCACCCCATCTCCCTAATACTTTCGAAATCAATACTTTATATAGAAAGTATTTAGACATAGGATAAAGACATACACGAAGACCATACAATCCTAAGGAACATCATGAACATGCAGTTCGGAATCTTCACCGTTACCGATATCACCCGCGACCCCACCACCGGCAAAACCCCTACAGAATACGAACGTCAGAAAAACATCGTCGAGATGGCAAAACACGCCGAAGAGGTAGGACTAGACGTCTTTGCCGTCGGGCAACACCACAACCCGCCCTTTATCGCCTCCTCCCCCACCACCACGCTTGCCTACATTGCAGCGCAGACTGAAAAAATCCTGCTCTCTACCTCAACCACACTCATCACCACCACAGACCCAGTGCGTATTGCTGAAGACTACGGCACCCTTCAGCATCTCACCGATGGTCGCATGGATCTCATGCTGGGTCGCGGCAACACCGGCCCCGTCTACCCCTGGTTCGGTAAAGACATCCGCCAAGGCGTCAACCTCGCCATCGAAAATTACAACCTGCTCTACCGCCTCTGGCATGAAGAGCGAGTGAACTGGGAGGGCCACTTCCGTACCCCGCTCAACGGCTTTACTGTTACCCCTCAGCCGCTGGATGACGTCGCCCCCTTCGTATGGCACGGCTCCATCCGCACTCCCGAAATCGCTGAACAGGCCGCCTACTACGGCGACGGCTTCTTTCACAACAACATCTTCTGGAACAAAGAGCACACCGAGCAGATGATTAACCTCTACCGCGAGCGCTACGAGCACTATGGTCATGGCAAGGCTGAGGAGGCATACGTCGGCTTGGGCGGTCAGGTGTTTATGGATAAGAATTCTCAGGATGCGGTGCGTAAATTCCGCCCCTATTTTGACAATGCTCCGGTATATGGTGGCGGACCTTCACTGGAAGAGTTCACTGAACAGACCCCGTTGACCGTGGGTTCACCGCAGCAGGTGATTGAGAAGACTCTCTCATTCCGCGAGCATGCCGGTGATTACCAGCGCCAGCTTTTCCTCATGGATCATGCAGGGTTGCCACAGAAGGAAGTTCTCAAGCAACTCGATATGCTCGGCGAAGAGGTCGTTCCGGTTTTGCGCGAGGAGTTTGCTAAAAACCGCCCGGCAAATGTTCCTGATGCTCCTACTCACCAGCTGATGGTGGAGCGCGCCCGCGCAGGTAAGGCTCCCATTGCTGGGGGCGGACATGATGCACCTGCCAACCAGCCTTCCAAAAACTAGTTGAATCTATGATGAGGAGTTCATCATGAAACCCATAAAAATCCTCACGATTACCGCAGGCCTGTCTGAACCGTCATCCACCGCTTTACTGGGTGAACTGCTCAGCGATGCAACCCAGGAGAGTTTGGATATATTGGGCATCTCGGTCGAGACCACGCCCGTTCACTTGCGCAGTCTTGCCAAAGACATCACTAACCATTACCTCACTGGCTTTCCTATGGGTGAGCTTGCTACAGCGCTGGATGCTCTCACCGAGGCAGATGCGGTCATTACCGTCACCCCTACCTTCAAAGCTACTTACACCGGGCTTTTCAAGAGTTTCTGGGATCTGGTGGACGACGAGGCGATGGTCGGCAAACCAGTTTTAGTTGCCGCGACGGGTGGCACCGCGCGTCATTCCCTGATGATTGATACTGCACTGCGCCCGCTTTTTGGCTATTTCAAAGCTCATGTGGTGCCGACCGGGGTATTTGTTGCAACCGACGATTTTGGTTCTGATACGTCTTTGCAGGGCAGAATCAATCGCGCGGGAGCAGAGCTGGCGCAAATGCTGGCGTGGAAATTAGGTTCGCAGACGGCTCTGACTAAAGAGGGTACATCAGAGATAGAAACAGCCCCGGTTGACCCCGCATCAGAGGAAATTTTTGATGATCTAGACGGGGTGAATAGTGGTGACTTCTTTGGGATTGCCGTGGAGAAACAGTCCCGTCAGGAGCACAAACACAAATCACCAGGATTGAAAGAGCTTACTGTTACTCCATTTGAGCAGCTACTCAAGAATCTCTGATTCAGATGTGGCAGAAGGGTGAGGTTCGTCTAGTAATGGGGATTGCCCCCACCCTCTGGTTGCATATACAACCCTAATTTGAGAACATTCTAGATGAATCAAATGACTACACCTGTCTATAAATCGGCAAGGTGTAGTTGTTGAATAGGTTTGTTAACCACTCAAATGACGGGATAGCCATCTATTCCAGGAGGGCTAAAAGCACCCATGTCGAACTCACATTCTTCCCCTCGTGCTGAATTCCCCTCTACGAATTCAGATCTTTGGCACCTGTACGTGCAAACATATAACGGCATCGCCTCATACCTCGATAAAGTTCTGCGTAAACAGGCGAACATCAAGCTCGATGATTTCAACATTCTCACAGTGCTCACCCAAGGCGGTATTCAGAGCGATCCGCCGCAGGTGGTGCGCATGGGAGAAATCGCTGCAGACTTAAGCGTTTCCCCTTCCCGCCTGACGTATCAGATTGAGCGTCTCATTCACCTCGGCTGGGTTGACCGCATACCGGTAAAAGAGGACCGACGAGGCAAAGGCGTATTCATTACCGATGCAGGATACAAGCACTACATGAATGCGCGAGCTATTCATACCGATCTCATGGATACCGTGGTCATGGCTGGTCTCAACGCTAAAGAGGCTAATGCCCTTGCCTCGGCGTTGAAACATATGCGCCAATCCGTTCAATTCGACTAAGGTCGCCACGTTTTTATACAGCAAAGACCCCCTCACTGCGAGGGGGTCTTTGCTGTTTTACCTCAGAGGTAGATACCCTAAGACTTTTTCTGCGGAAACACCCGGTAGGAATCAGTGACTTTTCCGCTGGGAGTAACTGAATTATTTATCGTCCGCTCTGCAGAGGGTTCTTCTGCGGCGTCGTGTTCAATAACGTTTCCGTGGTGCTCTTGTGCCGATGCCTTAGGCACGGTTCCCACACGTTGCGCCTGATGCAGATACTCTCGATTAGCCAAAACCACCAGGGCTAAAGCATTCAGCGCCAGACCAACAATGAAAATCATCCAGCCGACGACCATAAAGCGGGAACCTGCAAGAATCCCACCCACAATCAACGCAGCGATAGAAACGAGGTAGGCAGGAGAAAGGAGAAACTTAGTTTTCACGGTGCTTCCCTATCTGTTACGGGGGCGGGGTGCACGGTTACGGAAAATCTTCTCCTCCGATTCAGCAGCAGACGACGCCGCGACAGAAGAAACTACTGGTTGCGCCTCGGTGTCTTCTTCTGGTTCGTAGGCGTATTCTTCCACGGTTTCTTCTTCAAATTCTTGGGATGCACGGCGTGAGGCAACAGGGCGATGCTGTTCAGTAATCATTGCCGGCAGTGGGCCACCTTTGGCGCGTTGAATAGAGACCATGCTGGCAAAGACGTTGAGACCCAACGCAATAAGTAGAATGAGCCATCCCAGAACAGTGAGCACTGTTGAAGTCGCGCCAATCATGAGCGCAGCTACAAAAATCGCTACCAGGGAAGTGATAAACGCAGGGGATAAATCTTTGGTGTTCATTGTTCCTTGAGTGTTGGTATCTATGGGAGGGACCCGATATACACGGTGTAAAAATGCAAGTTTTACATCATTTATTTTTTATTGAAGCTTCACCTCAATATTCCCTCAAAGACATATAGAGTTGAAAATAGACGCTTTTCTCAGTCTAAGCTATGTTCCTGGCAGTTTCTTGAATACCTTCTGAGAGCGAATAAATTCATTTCGCCAGGAGGCGCATAGCGGTTTCAACCGCTTTACTGGCCAGGTGTTGCCCTTCTTCTTGCGCTTTAAATCCAAAGACCATCACCGAAAGAGCAAAGGTCTTATCGCGATAAAGAACCACACCGTCAGAATTGATATACCACTTACCCAAATCATTTGGTAGCCACCCATTTTTGCAGAGAACCTTTTGGGCTGCTTCCAAGTCGGTGGAATCTGCGCCAGCGCCTTGCAGCTTTCCGAGCACGCCCACGCCCCAGCCCTGCGAGGCAGAGTCTGAGGCAGTCATTGCTTCTCGCAAAATCTGCATATCTTCGCTGCCTATCCAATCCACGCCCTCATACACGGCACGAGAGATTTTCAGGTGATCTTCGGTGCCGGTGAGATTAGCGCCCCATCCAGCATCGGCCCGCGTCTGATTTATTCCTAGCCGGTTATAAGTGGTATTTACTTCTCCGGCACGATTTTCGTCAGTATCTGCAAGGGAACCAAAGACGGCTGCGGTGGCGTCGTTATCAGAGAACCCAATACTTGCCTTTACTGCTTTTCGTAAATCTTCAGAAAGAGCACGCCCTCGGGCGAATGCCTGCCGCATAGCACTCAGCGCCAGTGGCACTTTCACCGTTGAAGCTTCATACCCGCGATACTCGGGAGTGAACACAAAGGTTTTCTGATCCGCATAGTTGTAGAGACTCAGTGAAAGGTTTTCAGCCCCCGCATCCTGCTGCAAAGTCCACAGAGCTTCTGCAAGATCTTGATAAGACCCCCGCGGATTTCTCTGCTCACCCTGTTCCTCTCGCACATAAGCCGAATATTCAGGGGTCAGCATCGAACATCCCGCCATTGCAAACGATAAACCGCCTGCTCCCATCAGGGTCACTAAATGACGCCGGGTAAGCATAGCGTTTGGAGAGTTGCTAAGAATGGGGTGTGCGGGTGCGTTCATAGGAAAAATTTATCAGGTAAAAAAGATACGGCGCTTAAACCCAATAGCCTAAAAATGAAAGACTGCCCCATTGGAACAACCTGTGATTACTAAAATATTCCGTAGGTTGCCTCACTAGAAACGATGGGAAAGGTTTAGGCATTAGGCGCAAGATCGGTCCCTGCTCCTCGTTTTCGCGGAACAGGCAATGAAGAAGACCCCCCTTGATCACCGCACCCCCCAGACGAACTACATGGTGCCGTTCCGCATGAGTTATTGCTAGCTACCGACTCCAGCTTTTTCTCACGCAGAATCGCTTCATGCTCCGCTACGAGATTCCTATCTTCGGCACCAAGTACTACAAACCCACCATCCTGAATCATCTTCAAATCATCCAGCGCAGACTGCCCTTCGGATGTCAGATAGTCCCCCAAGAACAACGAATTCACCACATTTAAGGCAAGCCCTTGAAGCGAACGCAAATGCATTTCACGACCACCCGCCATGCGCAGCTCCTTCTCAGGATTAACCATTCGAACAGCACAAAGTATTCGAAGGCAACGAAGCGGGGTGAGCTCCCAGGTGTCTTCAAGAGGGGTGCCAGCGAAGGGCATGAGAAAGTTAACGGGGATTGAATCTCCCTCTAAATTTTTGAGAGCAAAAATCGCCTCGACCAGTTGTTGGTCTGTTTCTTTCATACCAACAATGAGACCCGAACACGCAGAAAGTCCAGCTTCTTGAGCTGCAGAGACAGTGTCGACGCGTTCCTGATATGTATGGGTGGAACAAATATTTTGGTAATGGTCTTCGCTCGTGTTGAGGTTGTGATTGTAAGCATCCGCCCCCGCCTCAGAGAGACGTTGCGCTTGACCTTCTTTGAGAATTCCTAGGCAAGCACAGACTTCTGCTTGGGGGTATTCATCTTTGAGGTCTTCAATCATGGTGGCAACTCGCTCTACGTCGCGATCAGTGGGGCCTTTCCCGGACGCCACCATGCAGATACGGCTAGCACCCCCCGCAATTCCGTACCCGGCTTGCTCCACTGCCTCCTGAGGCTTCATCCAGGTATATTTCAGAATTTCAGCTTGCGAACCCAGACGCTGGGAACAATACCCACAATCTTCAGGACAAAGCCCCGATTTAAGGTTGACTAGATAGTTCACCTTAACAGTATTAGAAAAATAATAACGTCTTAAATCCGATGCTGCTTCTACAAGGGAGAGCGTCTGCTCGTCAGAAGCCGCGAGCATAGACAGCGCCTCCTCGCGAGTAGTTGGGTTGCCACCGGCGAGAATACGTTGCGAAATTAGCTTAAAGTTATGGTTCATAGAGTTATTCAATCGATAATTTGAACACTGTTCAAATTATGAAGCCCTATTACCCTGTATATGAAGTTTAGGCAGTTTTCTCGACGTAAATTTTACGCTCCGCACCCTCCTGCACCGCAACCGCAGTTACCGCCGCAACCGCCAGCACCCTCGGCATCGTCCTCGGCAAATACTTCATCGGCGTAGCTTTGCGCGTCTTCCACACCTTCGGACTGCAGGTAGGAAACATACTCTGCCGCCAAATCCCGCTGCCCAGCACCAATAATCGAGAGCCCTGCGCTATCCAAAAGCTGCAAATCTTCAAAAATAGCGCGCGGTTCAGAAGCAGGAACATCTCTCAGATACAGAGAGTCCACGCAATGAAGAGCCAACGACTGTAGCGAGCGCAAATGAAGATCCCGGCCTTCTCCCACGCGAAGGCTCTTGGCAGGGGCGGCAATGCGAGCCGCCGCGAGAATGCGCAAACACTGCATTGGGGTTAGAGCAGAAGAACCGGGGGCCTCCACCTCTTCATTTGGCACCAGAAAATTGACGGTAATCCGCTGCGCGGCGTCGTCCTGAGTCAGCGAGAAGATTTGTTGCGCTAATTCTTCTTGACTCTCCGATGCGCCTACATTGATGGCGTAAGGCTCTTGGGGGCGGTCCTTGCGAACCTTCCCCTGCGCGTCCAGAAGGTTTACTACCTCAATAGTGTTACGAAAGAACATCCGGCGGAATTCAGCGGCAAATTCAACCAGAGCGAACGTCGCACCGGGTCCGGCGGTGACCATATCAAGGACATCCTGCGCGGTTGCTTGGCCTCCGGCGCGTAGCTTCTGGGTAAGTTCTGCAAAGTTGAGTGTCATGTTTCCATTCAACCGCATTTTGAATGCAAATCATTCTTTTATGTCACGTTTTACAATGGACAGGTGGCTTTATCACGCGAAAAAATATTGAGTACCGCCTTTAACCTCCTTAAGCAGTATGGCCTGGCGGATCTTTCGATGCGTCGTTTAGCCACCGAATTAGGTGTGGCACCGGGGTCTATCTACTATCACGTCAAAAATAAGCAGGAGCTGTTGGCTTCTCTCGCCTCAAGGATGCTTGCCGATGTTCGATGCGAGGGCGCCACACCCACCGCCGCCCTGATGGCAGGCGCCAGAGAGCTGTACCGGCAACTTGCCCAGGTGCATGAAAGCGCTGAAGTTATCCGCATGGCGCTGGCAATGCACCCTAACAAACTCGCTTTCTTTTCCGAGAGCCAAGAACTATTTGAGGCTCTATCTCTCAATGCAGAACAGGGCCAAAATGCCTCTCGCGCACTACTTCACCTCTGTCTCAGTCTGATGGAAGAAGAGCAAACCCGCGCCCTACTCTGCGGCAGTGCGGTCCCCGAGTATCCACCGTCGCCCTATATCGACGCCGTCCACGCACTCCTGCGCGGCTGGGTGCCCTGCACATCTTAAGATTTTCTGTACACCCCGGAATATTTCCACCGGGACTAAACTTGTACCCTACGGCGCTTTGATTGGGCGCCAAGAGCAATAGCTCTCCCCCGTAACGAAAGTTAGCGCATGACTAAATTTGCCGAGCCAATCTGGGGCGCTCTGCCGGATCACAAAGGTCAGGTAGAAAAAGTACGCCAGGCATTCATCGATAAATATGGTGAAGAACCCGACGGCGTATGGTCCGCCCCCGGGCGCCTTAACCTGCTCGGCGAATACATCGACTTCCTTGGGGGATCATGCATGCCCATGCCCTTGCCCTACCGCACCTATGTGGCAGGAAAAATACGTAGCGACGGGGTGCTGCGCGCGTCGTCCCTTCAGATGCCGGGGGACGAACGCACCGTAGTCATCGGGGAGATTAAACCTGGTTCGCTCAAAGGCTGGTTCACCTATGTTGCTGGAGTGGCATGGTCTATGAACCAAGAGGGCGGAAAAGACATTGCTTTGCCCCTGAATTTTGGGGCTGACTTGGTCATTGATTCGCGCGTTCCGGTAGGCGGCGGGCTGTCCTCCTCTGCTGCTCTAGAGTGCTCTACCGCCCTCGCGCTGCTCGATCTCTCCTGCCCCCTGCGAGAGGGTTGCTCCACTACCGAGCCACTTCCCTCCAACCGCGGGCCTGAAAACGACGAACTCCGGGCACGCCTGGCACAGGTCTGCATTCGCGCAGAAAACGAAGTTGCCGGCGCCCACACCGGAGGTCTGGATCAGACTACTTCGTTGCGCTCACGCCCGGGTAAAGCACTGGTGATTGATTTCCGAGACTTCTCCCTCCAGCCCGTGGAAGCAGACCTCAAATCGGCAGGACTTGCATTCCTTGTCATCAACACCAACACCCCGCACGAGCTCTCGGGAGATGCTTTCGCGGTCCGCCGGCAAGCCTCCGAACTCTGCACGCAAGCCCTGGAACTGGATTTCTTACGCAACGCGCTCCCCGAAGATCTCACCTGCGAGGGCATGAACGAGCGTCAAGCTAAGCTGTGGCGGCTCAATCTGGTGGACGAATCCACCACGTTGGCGCTCGACGCCGTCGAACGGCAACACGGCACGCCGTCGTTCCCCAGGGGCTGGATTCGCCATGTTTTCCATGACATGTGCTTGGTTGAACGAGCCACTTATCTGCTGAAAAATTCCCAGGAGCTTGGGGCAGGTGCATGGACTGAACTGGGGCATCTTTTCACCGAATCGTTTGTTTCCATGCGTGATGAGCTTCAGGTATCTCGGGAAGAAATAGATGTCGCAGTTTCTACGTGTATAGAAAATGGGGCGCTGGGCGCCCGGATTGTGGGTGGAGGCTTCGGTGGCGCAGTGATGGCACTAGTGAACCGCAATGAACTCAAATCGACGGCGCAGGCTGTTGCCAATACTTATGCGAAGAAGGGCTACTCCGACCCGGAGTTTTTGCCTATGGTGGCGGGGTTCGCTGCCGATAAAGACCTTTAGTCTTCACTGACTTACACCCGAAAGGTATATTCCCATGCAGACATATTCAGAAGCCGCGCTGCGTAAAAGCTTTATCAACTGCACCAAAGGTGCATCTCAGCGCATCAACATCCCCAAAGAGGTTCTTTCTACCGACTGGGCGAATGAGATTTTTCTGAGCTGGACCGACCCGAAATCGCCCCAGAATGCTTATGTGGTGGCAGAAACGTCTAAGGGGCTTCAAGGCTTAGTGATGGAGCGCAAAAAAGCTCCTGCCAAGGGTGGCGCGCGCATGTGCCAGTTCTGCCTCACACTCAATTCTTCGACCGGTGTTTCATTGATGTCGATTCCCACCGCGAAGTCGTCGAAAGAGAACTACGGCAGCATCGGAACCTATATCTGCACCGATTTAGAGTGCGTTGCCTACACTTTGGGCAAGAAGAAACCCGAGGGAATCCGCCAGATGGAAGAATCCCTCACGCAGGATGAGAAGATTGCCCGCTTGTTAGAGAACGTCCAAGGGTTGATTGCGCGCATTGAGGAGAGTTTGAAGAAGTAAGCTGCGTATCTCCCCGCGCGCCTTCTTTCCACTGTGCCCTGCGTGTCCCCCCCTCCCCAGTTTGTATCAAACTTTGAGGGCTGTACCACGCTTTGTGTGGTACAGCCCTGAAAATCTGATACAAACTCTCAGCACCCGCCGTTTCGTTAGGAAACGTGAACCACCGGACGACGGCGGATCTTGGGTTCTGCGCGCCGGAGCACCTCGTGCGTCGTCGGCGCAACCTGGCCTTGACCAAAGAAGAGGAAGGCGAGGAAGTTCTTTAGCGGCGAGCCAGCAGCCCAGTCGAGGTAAACGTGGGGAACAGTTCCGGTCATATCGCGGATTTCTAATGCAAGGGCGGAGATGTCGTTGGCGATAGCAGAACCGGATGCCGCGAGAATCTTCTGATCCCCTACCGTGACTCCCTTGACCATAATGTCTGAGCGGAAAGTGGAGGGGTCCATCACGGCGATTTCGAGGAACATAACGTTTTCGACGTCGCCAATATGGTGCGCCCACTCTTCACGTCCACGCTTTTCCATATAGTCGGCGAGGTTGAAATTGTCAGGTCGGTGAGCGATGAGGTGTATGGGGACGTCTGGCTTTTCCATGATGAATTGCATAGCTTTTTTGTCGAAATGCACGCTTTCGATACGCAGTTCATAGGCACGCATAGCTCGCGAGATGAAGGAAACGATGAGTATTCCACAGATAAAGAAGCTAGAAATGCGCAGGCCTTCGGGGCGTTCGATGATGTTTGCCACCGTGGTGTAAACGAAAACCAGGGTGATTACCGAGTAAAACACCAAGGCATAAGGCTCGTGTTTTTTCTTCGCCGAGAGGGTTACGGCGAATGCAGCACTGGTCATCAATACCAGCACACCGGTGGCGTAGGCGCCGCCCTGGGCTTCAACGTCAGCATCAAAAATCAGGGTGATGACGAAAGCTACGGCGATAAACACCAGGGTGAGGGGGCGCGACGCGCGGGACCACTCAGGTGCCATACCGTAGCGAGGCAGGTAGCGGGGTACGAGATTGAGAAGCCCACTCATGGCTGAGGCACCGGCGAACCAGAGAATTAGGATGGTAGAGATGTCATAAACAGTGCCGAATACTTCGCCAAATTGCTGGTGGGCGAGGTAAGCGAGCGCGCGTCCGTTGGCATGACCTCCTGCTTGGAATTCTTCTTGGGGAATCAGCAGAGTGGTGGTGAAACTGGAGGTAATGAGTAGAACGCTCATGATGAGCGCGGCGGTAGTGAGTAGTTTTTTGGTATCACGGACGCGGTTAGCGATTTTTTCGGTGGGATTAGCACCTTTTGCACGAATTTGGGGCATAACGACCACGCCGGTTTCGAAACCACTCATACCGAGGGCGATTTTGGGAAACACCAGCACGATGAGTCCGATTGCTAGCCATTTGTTGCCGTGGGAGGCGGTGAGCCCTGTCCACCAGTCGATGGTACGGATGGGTTCGTGGATGATGTGAATGATAGCACCGATGATGACTACCAGGTTGACAAGCAAGAATACTGCGACCAAAACAATAGAAACACCGATTGCTTCTTTGAATCCTCGCAGGAAGACTGCTGCCAGCAATCCGAGGAATACTAGCGTAATGAGTACGTGGTGACCGTGAAGAAATGAGGGTACGAAGGGGTTGGCTTCGAGGTGCTCTGCGGCATCGGCGGCGGAGAGCGTCATGGTAATCATGAAGTCTGTGGTGGTGAAGCCCAGAAGCACGAGTACAAAAATTTTGGCTGGCCAGCGGGAGAGTAGTCGCTCTAGCATGTGAATGGAGCCTGCACCGGCGGGTGATTCGGCGGCTACTCGGCGATAGATGGGTAGCGCGCCGAAGAGGGTCACAATGACTAGGACGAGCGTTACCAGGGGGCTAAGTAGGCCAGCAGCGAGGGCTGCGATAGCGGGTTGATAGCCTAGGGTGGAGAAGTAGTCTACGCCAGAAAGGCACATGACCTGCCACCAGGAGTGCCCCTCTTTATGGGGGTGCCGTTTGCCGTGTGGTCCGGGGAGGTCGGCTTTGAGTTTGGTTCCCAACATCCAGGATTTGGTAGATTCTCGCATTTTATCGATGCGTACTGAACCTTGCCGTGTTTCAGGATCGCTGTTGTGAGCACGAGCAGCAATTTTGTACTGCTGGTTTTTGAGAGACCCCATGTGGAAGGGACCTTTCTATAAGTACGCTCGGGTGTGAGTCCGAGGCGCAAACTATTTTGACTTAGCGAGTATACGCCCGCTGGCATCAGACACGCCGAGCCCTAACCGATAAATTTTAGTGATTCGCGTCCTGCTTATCCCTGATTTTGCAGGGTAGATAGGGTGAACTGTATCTTTTATTCCATTTTTGAAACATAAATGATTTACAAATCAGATTATCGCTCAGTAGACTTAGTATCAGTTCTTCTCAAAGAACGATTGAGGGCAAATATGAACATTGCCTCGTCATTTAGTGGAAAGGATTGAATCATGGGCTTTGATGTAGACGGTCTCAAAGACAAAGCAAACGAAGGTATTGACTCCGGCAAAGACGCAGTCAACGAAAAGGCTGGCAAGGACGTCGTCAATGACGACCACACCAACACCGCCAAGGATAAAGCGGGCGAGCAGATTGATGGTCTCGGCAACAAGTTCGGCAAGTAATCTTTGCCTTTAGTTTGTAGCTAAAAACCCCGGTGGTCCCGGCGGCTTTTAGCATATCTAGGCTTTTTGAGGAGTAATTATGTTGGAAAAAGATAATATCGAAAACCAGGCTAAAGACGGCATTCCCTCAGCTAAAGAGGCAGTGAAAGATAACGCAGGTCAGGAAGTTATCACCGAAGCTCAGGCAAACACCTCAAATGTTGAGGCTGACCAGCAGATTAACGACGTGCGCGAGCGCTTCGGAAAATAAATTTCCAGATATTTTTCAGGTGATTCTCGGTTTTCAGAAGTATACTTAGAAATACCAAGTAGGCAATACACAAGGAGGAAACCCATGAGTGCACAGGATAAATTGAACGAATTTGCAGGCAAGGCAAAAGAGGGTATCGGCAACGCTACTGGCAACGAAGAGCTGAAGGCTGAAGGTCAGACTGACCAGGCTCAGGCTAAGGTTGCCGATGCGGCTAACAATGCTAAGGACAAGGTCGAGGGTGTTAAGAACTCCCTAAAGAACGACTAAGTTCGCCTCTTTTATTTAGGTGGTGCTCCCTTCGAGGGAGTACCACCTCTTGTTTTAACGAGGCGGAGTACCGCGTGGTATTTAAAGCATTTTTCCTTTTCCGAACGGATACTAGGCTTAGAAATGGACTAGATACAACTCATTAGAGGAGATTTCTTCATGGAACGCGCACAAGCAACACAGGCTGAAGCTGAGAAGGTCATTGAAGACGGCGGAGTGGTTATTTATTGGCGCCCCGGTTGCCCTTTCTGCGAGGCATTGGATTCTGGCCTGGGTGAGACTGGCGATGACGCTACCTGGGTGAATATTTGGGAGGACGCCGACGCCGAGGCATTCGTCAAGTCTGTCAATGATGGCAACGCCGTGGTACCTACAGTGACTAATTCTGAGAAGTCTTTTGTAGCTTCATCTTCCAAAGCACCGAAAATTGTGTCCCTGATGATCGAGAAGTCAAAGAAGTAGGCGTTATTTCCATGGATAATTCCCACAACAATACTTCACGCCCGCCACTCAACCGGGATACCACCGTATGCATTTCGCTCTCGGGGCGCCCGTCGAATCACGGCATTAAGTTCCACAACTATCTCTATGAAAAGTTCGGGCTTGATTTTCTTTACAAGGCAATGACTACTTCAGATATTGAGGCTGCAATCGGCGGTGTGCGCGCGCTCGGCATTCGTGGTTGTTCCGTTTCCATGCCGTTCAAGCAGGCTGTTATTCCTCTGGTGAATGAGGTGGACCATTCAGCGTCTGTCATTGGTGCAGTCAACACGATTGTGAATACTGATGGCTATCTCCATGCGTACAACACCGACGTGATTGCGGTTGCCTCCCTTCTGAAAGCTCATAATGTTGCCCCGTCTCTTCCCTTCATTTTGCAGGGTTCTGGCGGTATGGCGCGCGCTGTGGCAGGTGCTTTTTATGACGCCGGGTTCAAGCGGGGCACGATTGTGGCGCGTAATGAGCAGGCGGGTAAAGAGCTAGCTCAACAGTATGGCTATGACTGGATGCCTGAAGTGGGTTCTTTAACAGCTCCTGTAATTGTGAATGTAACCCCTCTTGGAATGGAAGGTGGTCCAGAGAAAGACACCCTTGCCTTCCCCCAGCCCACCATTGAGGCGGCGGAGGTAGTGTTCGACGTCGTCGCTATGCCCGTTGAGACTCCCCTCATTCAGGCTGGACGCGCGGCAGGTAAGGAGGTCATTACCGGCGGCGAGGTGGCTGCACTCCAGGCGGCTGAGCAGTTTAAGCTTTACACCGGGGTGGAAGTTTCTGCGGAACTAGTGGAAGAAGCAGAGGCACAAGCTAACTAGCTTTCGCGCTACTCAGTTGAACATCTCCCCCGCTCTCGTTATGAGGGCGGGGGAGATATTTATCCCCACCTTATTACAAGAGGAGAAATCTATCTCAGTTCACTACGATGGAAGAAACCGTAGATACCAACACGTAAAAGAGAATTTCCTGTGGATAAGAGACAGCTTGCTAATAGCATTTGGACCGCTGCGAATGAGATGCGGGGTAGCCTAGATGCCACGGACTATAAGGATTTTATCCTGGGGTTTCTCTTTTATAAGTACCTCTCTGATAAAGAAGTTGAGTACTTCATTGACAATGGGGTTCCTGCAGAAGAGCTGCCAGTCGAACTAACCAACGCTTCTGAAGCTAACTCTCACATTTACTTCACGAACGCACGCGATAACCTCGGCTACTACATTGCGTATGAGGATCTCTTTGAGTCGTGGTTGTCTAAGCGAGCCACACTAGATGTAGCTGATATTTCTGAAGGTCTGCGCCGATTTGATGCTTCAGTGCACCCGGCGCATCAGCATCTTTATAAGGATATTTTTGCGTCTTTTCTCTCTAGTATTCGCAAGCTGGGTGATAACGCTTCGGCACAGGCAAAGAAGCTGCGTGCGATTATGAACGTCATTAAGGACGTACCCACCGGATCAGGTGCTGACTATGACATCTTGGGATATGTCTATGAGTATTTGATTGGCAAGTTTGCAGCGAATGCGGGTAAGAAAAACGGTGAGTTTTATACTCCGCATACGGTGGCTTTGGCGATGGCTGAAATTGTGGCTCATCATGTGGCTGAACGCGATGCTATTGAGATTTATGACCCGACTTCGGGTTCTGGCTCCTTGCTTCTGAATATTGGCCAGGCTGTCGAACGGCGTGCGGGTAGGGCTGGAAGTATTCGTTATTATGCGCAGGAGCTGAAACAGGATGCTTATAACCTCACTCGCATGAATCTAGTGATGCGTGGCATGGAGGCTTCTAATATCGTGACCCGTCGCGGTGATTCTTTGGATCAAGACTGGCCGATGATTGATAAGTACGACAACTACAATCTCTTGCGGGTTGATGCTGTGGTATCTAACCCTCCTTATTCGGCTAAGTGGGATCGTGATCAAGCTCAGAGCGACCCTCGTTTTACAGAGTATGGTCTTGCGCCTGAGACGAAGGCTGATTATGCCTTCCTCTTGCACGAGCTTTATCACCTCAAGGATGACGGCATTATGACGATTATTTTGCCGCATGGTGTACTCTTTCGCGGTGGCGAAGAAGAAAAGATTCGTCGTCATTTGATTGAGAAGAACAATATTGAGGCTGTTATTGGTCTGCCGGCAAATATTTTCTTTGGTACGGGTATTTCGACCATTGTGATGGTGTTGAAGAAAAAGCGTTCTGCTAATACGGGTGTGCTGTTTGTTGATGCCTCTAAGGGTTTTGTGAAGGCTGGCACTAAGAACGATCTGCGCCCGCGTGATGTTCGCAAGATTGTTGATACGGTCATTGAGCGCCGTGATGTTGAGAAGTATTCGAGGGTGGTGTCTCGTGATGAGATTCGTGAGAATGACTATAACCTCAATATTCCTCGCTATGTGGATTCGTCTGAGGATGCTGAGTACTTTGATATTTTCTCGACTATGTTTGGTGGAATCCCTCACCGCGAGCTAGATTACTTCAAGGATTATTGGACGAGTCTTCCCGGCCTGCGCGAATCTATTTTTGAGCAGATTAGCCCCACTCATTCTCAGGTTCGTGATGGTGTTGAAATAACGTCGGCAGTGCAAGCGCACGAGTCTGTAGCTGATTTTACACAGGCTTTTACTGAGGCTTTTGAGGGTTTTGAGGGGGCTTTGCACACTCGCTTGATTGAAAATCTTCATGCTGTTGATTTGTTGACTGTTGAGGCTGATATTCGAGCTGAGATTTTTGACCGTCTGGCAGGGGTGTCTCTGGTTGATGATTATGAGGTATATCAGCATTTTGCGAACGCTTGGGCGGGTATTGAGAATGACCTTGAAGTCATCAAGCGTGAGGGTTGGGATGCTACGCGTGAGGTTGTGCCCAACATGGTTGTGAAGACCAAGAACAAGCAGAAGGTTGAGGTACAGGACGGCTGGCTGGGTAAAGTTTTTGACTTTGAGCTAGTGCAGAAAGTCTTGTTGGCTGATGATCTAGAAGCCATTCAAGAGCTTCGCGAAAAGAACGCCGTGTTAGCAGCCCGTTTGGCTGAACTGTTTGAGTCTGTAGATGAAGAGGATTATGAGCAGGGCGATGTTTCTTTGGTGAATGCTAAGGGCGACGCTTTTGCTGCGGCTGCGGTTAAGGCTTACGCCAAGAGTTTGAAGAAGAACCGTGAAGAGGTTACTGAAGGTTCTTTGAACGAGACGCTGGTCAGCGCGGCTAAGGCTCTTGAAAATCAAGCAAAGACGGCTAAGGATCTAAAAACCGCTGAGAATGAGCTTGAGGGCAAGACTATTACCGCTATTGCTTCTTTGACGGACGAGCAGGTGATGGAGCTTTTGCATGCCCAGTGGATTACGGGCATGGTGGAGCAGTTCTTTGCGGTGCCCGGTGTAGTGCTAAGCCGGCTCATTGATGCTCTGCTGGCATTAGAGTCAAAGTACGCCACGACCTTAGAAGAGGTAAACACTCAGATTGAGAGCACCCAAGCAGAACTGGCAACGCTGATGGGCAAGCTAACTGGTTCGGATGCCGACATGAAGGGTATTGCTGCACTGGCTGACATGTTTAGGGGTAAGAACTAATGTCGACACCGGAGATTCGTTTCATATCTGAACAAGACGATTGGGAACTATTTGATTTAGAGCAGAATGCTACCTATTCCAAGGGACGCGGTTACTCAAAAAATGATGTAGTCAAAACTGGCACCCCGGTTGTTCTCTATGGACGTCTATACACTAATTTCGAGCTTGAGATAGACCAGGTAGATACCTTTGTACACCCAATCCAAGATTCGGTTATCAGCGCTGGTAATGAGGTAGTTGTCCCTGCTTCCGGTGAGACTCCTGAAGATATTGCCCGCGCTTCGGCTGTTATCAGACCAGGGCTTATTCTTGGTAGCGACCTGAACATCATCCGACCTAATGCAAAGCTGAACCCCACATTTTTAGCTTCATCTTTGACTTACGGAGTTGCCTCTAAAGACCTTATGAGTAAGTCACAAGGTAACGTTATTGTCCATCTAAAAAATGATGACATTAGAAGCCTTACAGTTTCCGTTCCTAGCCCTGTCGAACAGACTAAGATCAATTCTTTTTTCCGGCACGTTGATAATCAAATAAATGGCCTCAAAGATACAGCGGGGCAACTTAAAAGCCTTAAGCAGACTATGCTGGTCAAGATGTTCCCGCAGGATGGTGCGTCCGTGCCTGAGATTCGTTTTGAAGGTTTTACGGGTAATTGGGAACAAACTTCAATTGAGTATCTGGCAGACACACTGACTGGTTTTCCCTTCCCTAGTGAAAAATTTGAAGCTTCAGGAATTCGATTGATTCGAGGAATCAACGTTAAAAGAGGTTATGTTGACGATTCAGATGCTAATTCTGAATTCTGGGAAAGCTCAAAAGGTATAGAACGCTACCTATTGGAAGAAAACGATATTTTACTTCAAATGGATGGTGCTCTTATCGGTAAGAGCATGGCAAAAATCCAAAAAAAGCATTTACCTGCCCTACTCGTACAACGTGTAACAAGGCTACGTTCCAATAAAGATATAGACCAAGAATTTTTATACCAGGCTTTTCGTCTTCGCTTTCTTGAGTATATACGCGAGTCAAAAACAGAAACTGCGGTACCGCATCTTTCCCTAACTGACATCCGAGAATACCCAGTCTCTATACCCTCTTACGAAGAACAAGCCGCCATCGGCTCCTATTTCCGCCAGCTCGATAAACTCATTGAGCTTGAAGAAGCCAAACTCGCCAAGCTCACCCAGCTCAAAACCGCCTTCCTCGCTAAGATGTTCGTTTAGGATTCCCCATGACTCAGCCCCTACAGTTCGCCAACGAAGCAGAATTTGAAGAAGCCCTCGTCACCCGCCTGTGCACCAAAAACAGGTGGAGCGGCGGCGTCCTCAAAAACCCCACCGAACAAGACCTCATCGACAACTGGGCGCGCATCCTCTTCGAGAACAACCAGCAGGAGTACCGCCTCAACGGTGTGCCCCTATCTGACTCCGAAAAGAAAACCCTCGTAGAGCACCTCAAGGGTATTACGGACCCCAGCGCCATGCACCAGCTCCTTCAGGGCAAATATATAGAGCTGGTCCGTGATAACCCGCAAGACACCGTCAACCACGGCAAACCCGTCCAACTACAAATCTTCGACCCCCGCCAAATCGCAGGCGGCGACTCCACCTACCAAATCGCCCAGCAGCCCAAATTCGCCCGGCACATCCAAGAAGACCGTAACCGGCGCGGCGATATCGTTCTACTGATCTGGGGTCTACCGCTCATTCACGTAGAACTCAAAAACCACGGGCACAGCACCGAAGAAGCCATCTGGCAGATCCGTAAATACATGCAGCAGGGCGTCTACACCGGCATCATGAACACGGTGCAAACCTTCGTAGCAATGACCCCCGAAGAACTCGTTTACTTCGCACGGCCAGCCAGTGCAGATGACTTCAACAAGAACTTCCAGTTCAAATGGTCACGGGCAAACAACGAATACTACGATAACTGGGCAGACAACGCCTCATCGTTCCTCGGCATTCCCCAGTCACATCAGCTCATCGGTGATTTCATGATTGCAGATAGCGGCGACGGTGTTCTCAAGGTCCTACGCCCCTACCAAATCCACGCCGTCCAATCGATTATCAGCAAACTCGGTGAAATCAACCGCGTGCATCCTGAAGACTGGACCCGCAACACCCAAAAAGGTGGCTATATCTGGCACACCACAGGCTCAGGCAAAACCATGTCGTCCTTCAAATCAGCGGCGCTGCTTGCCCGAGAAGGCCTCGCAGACAAAGTTGTCTTTGTACTCGACCGTATCGAACTCTCAGAACAGTCTGAGAAGGAATACAAGAACTTCGCAGATGACAACGTAGAGCTCCACCGCCCAGCCAGTACTGCCCTCCTGTTGAGAGACCTCAAGGATACCGGCAAAACGCTCATCATCACCTCCCTGCACAAGCTCGGCAGACTCTGTGCAGAAGACACCTTCGCAGGCGAAGCAGACTTTCAAAGAATCTCTAACCAGCGCATCGTCTTCGTTGTCGATGAAGCCCACCGCTCCACCTTCGGCACCATGTTCCGCGACGTCCACAACCGCCTGCCTCATGCAGTCTTCATTGGCTTCACCGGAACCCCCATCTACGACGAAAACAAACGCAAAGACACCATCACCAGCGAACTCTTCGGCAGCGAACTCCACCGTTACAGCATCGCCTTCGGTCTGCGCGACAACAACGTGCTGGGCTTCAATACCCAGGGCGTGCCCACTTACTCCGACCTTCGCCAAGCAGTCGCCATTCGCCAAGCAGGCGGTGTAGATAGAAACAGCATTGTTGATATCATGCAGAGCGAATCCCGCAAAGCCATTTATGACAAGTTCATGGACCCACAACAGGTTCCATGGGCCGGCGGAGAAGACGAAGACGGAAAATACATCCGCGGCATTGAAGACTACGCAGATAAGGACATCTGGGAATCTGAAGAACACCGCGATCAAGTAGTCAAACACATTATCGGCAATTGGCCGGAACGCTCAGTCGCGGGAAAATTCCACGCTATTCTCGCCACAAGCAGTGTTCAAGAAGCTATCGCCTACTACCGCCTTTTCAAAGAACTGGCACCTTACCTCAAAATCACCTCTATTTTTACTGAGCGTGAAGAACATGATGAAGAAAGCTACCTGCGCGATCAAGGCATCCGCGAAATCCTCACCGATTACAACGAACGCTACCAACAGCACTTCTCTCGTGAAGATATGGCTAGCTTCAAAACAGACGTTGCAGATCGCCTAGCCCATAAGCAGGGCTACCGCACCATCGATAATCAGCCTGAGCTACAGCTCGATATGGTCATCGTCGTCAACCAGTTACTCACCGGTTACGACTCCAAATGGGTCAACACCCTCTACCTTGACAAAGTGCTCAAGTACGACGGTCTCGTGCAAGCATTTTCACGTACCAACCGCATCTTCAATCACTCAGCACTTAAGCCGTTTGGCTCGATTATCTACTTCCGCAGAGTGCACACCATGGAACAAAACATCACCGATGCTTTCGACCTCTACGCAGGAGACCGCGCCGCTGACGTCTTTGCTGACCCCCTGCCTAAGACCCTGACCGCAATCAACGGTATCCATGACCGCATCAAAGCAGTCTACAGAGAAGCAGGGCTTGAAGGATTCGATAGGCTTCCTGAAGGCAAAGAAGCACGCTCAAAATTTGCTGCTGCAGTCACAGAACTCATCAACAAAATCGAAACTGCAAGCCTTCAAGGTTTCACCTGGAGCGAGAACACCTACACCTTTGACGATACCCCTGACCAGGAACCAGTCACCGTTGAAATTGATGAAGAAACTTATAACGTGTTGCTTGCCAGACTCCAAGAGCTTTCCAACGGAGAAAACGCAACAGACAATGCAGGCCAGGACGAAGGAAGTATCCCTCTAGACCTGACGGCACTTGCTATTGCCCGCGATACTTTGCGTATTGATTACGAGTACCTGGAATCTCGCTTTACTAACCTGCGTGAGGCTCTCAGGGAAGAGAATAGCTCTACCCAGTACATTGATGAGCTGCGTGCCCAGGTTCAAAATGCCTACGCCACGCTCTCTCAAGAAGACCAAGAAATCGCTCAAACCATTCTCAACGATCTTGAAAATGGTTCCATCGATATCCACGAAGAGAGAACTTTCCGAGACTACCTCAACCTCTATAAGTCTCAACAACAAAATAAACGAGTGGCAGCACTTCACGAAGCGCTCGGAATCTCAGAAGAGAAAATATCCGAGATTTTGAAGCTTGGTATCGCTGAAGCAGCTGACCTCACTTCTTTTGGCCGACTTCAAGCGCTTAAAGCTGATATTAGTTACCCAAAGTTTACGGTGTACCTCGAACGCCAAAATGTGCAACTTAACCGTTTCAAACAAAATGTTGCAGCGGAACGCCTCTTAAAAGACTTCTTCCTCAAAGGAGCTGACCCGCAAAACTGGGACGCTAATAAAGCCTTGTAAAGGCAAGAGCCTCACTGCGGGACAGAGTTATCCACTGCTTTAAGTGACACTTCACTTTCGTACAAAGGAACACCATGCACGCGGATGCGATTATCGTTGGTGCCGGACTCTCCGGCCTGGTTGCAGCCAATGAGCTGATTTCCGCCGGCAAAAAGGTCATAATCATCTACCAAGAAAACGAGAAGAACCTGGGCGGCCAGGCATTCTGGTCGTTCGGTGGCATGTTCTTGGTGGACTCCCCCATGCAGCGTCGCCTGGGTGTTAAAGACTCCTTCGAGCTAGCCTGGCAGGACTGACAGGGCTCAGCAGGTTGGGATCGCCTCGACGGCGAACTCCCTGAGGAGGCCTGGGCGCAGCGTTGGGGACGCGCCTACGTTGAATTTGCAGCGGGCGAGAAGCTGTCATGGTTACAGGGGCAGGGTGTGAAGTTCACGCCCGTCGTAGGCTGGGCAGAGCGCGGCGGCGCATCCGCACTAGAACACGGAAACTCGGTTCCACGCTTCCACGTTCCGTGGGGCACCGGTACTGGTGTCTCCGAGCCCTTCGCCCACAAAGTGCGGGCAGCCGCGTCCGAGGGTAAAGCAATCCTGAAATTCCGCCATCGTGTGGATGAGCTCATGATCACCGACGGAAGCGTGACGGGCGTCCGCTGCAGACCCGACTGGGTGGTGGCGCGCCCGGTCCAGTTGAAGACTTCAAAACCCACGGTGAAGACTTCATTGTTACTGACACCTTTGAAGAGTTGGGGCGCGGCATGAACGAGCTGACCGGTGATAATCTGCTGAACTTTGAAGGCATCGAGCGTCAGGTACGCGCCCGCGAGCACGAAATCACCAACCTATATTCCAAGGATGTTCAGGTAATGAGCATCCGCAACAGCCGCCGGTACATTGGCGACAAGCTGGTGCGTGTGGCAAAGCCCCCACAAGCTTCTTGACCCCAGACACGGTCCGCTTATTGCCGTTCGGCTCTGGACGGCCACCCGCAAAAACCCTAGGTGGTATTCAGACCAACCTCGACGCGCAGGCATTTGATACCACCGGCAACTTCCTTGAGGGTCTTTATGCCGTGGGGGAGGCTGCGGGCTTCGGCGGCGGGGTCGCGCACGGCTAATAACACGCTTGAAGGCACCTTCTTAGGCCAGTGCGTCTTTACCGGACGAACGGCAGGCAGGGCAATCGCGCGTGTCCTGTAGATTAAAGCATAAAGGCGGGGTTTCAACGTTCATGAACGTTGAAACCCCGCCTTTTATTTACTTTACGTAGAGGTTTAATTCCTATTCCAGGTCTCTTGAAAATCTCTGATGGGTGGGGATGAGGGAATGAGATGACTCGCGTGAGCGAGTAAAAATTTTTGAAACTACAAGAACTCCACACCCTGTTCTTTGCAGTTATCCACAGGTGGGGATAAAACTGGGGATATTGCTTACATACGTGTAATTACGCGAAACTTAAAGCGCCGATTTTCAGTATCCACAGCCTGTTAACAACTATGGAATTACAGAGCTGTAGTTATTAACAGATGTGGATAAGGTCTGTGGAAATTGTAATTTAGTGGCTTATTTTTACCGTCGCAGCGGCGTCCGGGAGTTGCCACCTAGTTGTTGCAGTATTAGCGTCAAGATGGCGCCGGTTGCCAATCCACCTAGGTGCGCTTGCCAGGAAATTCCCGGCATGATGAACCCGAACACCATGTTGATAGCTATCAATGTCAGAATGGGTGTGGCATTGGCTCCTCTCATGCGAGTAAGCACAAAAAACGCGCCAAATAGACCAAAGATAGCACCCGATGCACCCACCGTATTGACGTTTAAATCTCCAGTGAGTGCACCCCATATCCACACGCCCAACGATCCGCCCACAATAGAGAGCACATATACCAGGAGGTACTTCCAGCGCCCCATCATGGGTTCTATCGCGCGACCAAACAGCCAGAGCGAGAACATATTCAACAGCAGGTGCGTCGGTGAACTTTGAGCATGCAGAAAACCCGATGTCAGCACGCGCCACCATTCGCCCGTCATCTCCACATAGAGCGGGTTAAAGAGAAAATGAATGAGCACCCAGCGACCAGGAATGAATTGCTGCAAAAGATAGGCAAGAATGTTGAGCCCAATCAGCACAAAAGTTACCAGCGGCGCCGTCGTTGGGCCACTTCTCACCTTGTTTTGACGGCGGTGCTCGTCTCTACAGTCCACGCACATCAATCCCACTTCTAGCGGAACCTGGCATTCTGTGCAGGTGGGTCGGCCACATCGTCCACATCGGGTGTAGGTCACTCGGTCAGGGTGGCGCGGGCATGTAGTAACCTGCGGTGATTCTTCAAAATGGTGTTCAGTCACTGATTTACCTATCTCAGGGGTACTGTTCCAACGGCTGAGGTATATAAAAGGCTCGCTCGGAAAATCCGAGCGAGCCTTCGGTATCTCTTCAGATGGTGAAGGGCTTAGAGCTCTTCAATATCGATGGAGGAAATAACGACGTCTTCAACAGGGCGATCCATAGCACCGGTTGCTACGCCTTCAATAGCGTCTACAACCTTCTTGGAGTCTTCGCCTACTACCTCACCGAAGATGGTGTGGCGACCGTTGAGCCAAGGGGTTTCAACGGTGGTGATGAAGAACTGTGAACCATTGGTGCCGGGGCCTGCGTTTGCCATAGCGAGCAGGTAGGGCTTGTTGAAGGAGAGTTCAGGGTGAATCTCGTCCTTGAACTGGTAGCCAGGACCGCCGATACCCTGGCCGAGGGGGTCGCCACCCTGAATCATGAAATCACGGATAATACGGTGGAAGACGACGTCCTTGTACAAGGGACCTTCCTGTACTTCACCGGTGCGGGGGTGACGCCATTCCTGTGAACCATCGGCTAGACCAATGAAGTTCTTTACGGTCACGGGAGCGTGGTTACCAAAGAGGTCTACCACGATGTCGCCGTGATTGGTGTGAATAGTTGCCTTTGCAGTTGCGTTAGTCATATCTTCATCTTCGCACGATAGAGCGGTTCAAATCTAGAAGAAGTAGGTCTTTAGCACTCAGCGAAAGCTCTATGTCCCCTGAAGTTCTTTGAGGAAAAGAAGTCTCTGACTACCACCCCTATTTTGCGGCGAGAGAAACCTGAGATTTTTGAGGAGATACACAGAAAAAATCCCACCAGAGTTAGTAAGCTGTATGATGAATACATTACACCTGTGCTCTTCCGAGCAGAGTATTTGTATCATGAAGGAGGAAAAATCATGGCACGCTGCAAGAAAGCAAAAGCCCAGAAGAAAGCTTCTAAGGCTTTCGGTAAAGCCCAGAAGAACACTAACAAGAAGGCTCAGCACTTCACCAAGGTAGCTAACAAGCAGGCTGCTGTTGCTGGCAAGAAGTTTGAAGATTTTCAGAACACTGTAACCGATCGCGTACACGAAGGTATCGAGAAGGCTACTCCTGTTCTTGAAGACGCCGCTTCAAAGGCACGCGTTAAGGCAGGCGTACTTGCTGCTGTTGCTGCAGATAAGCTCAACGATGTTGAGGTTCCCGAGCAGGCTCAGGCTCTCGCCGCTAAGGCTGGCTACAGCAAGCGTGACCTCAAGAAGGCTCGTAAAAACGCTGTAAAGTCTGCTAACGCATTCGCTAAGCAGCAGAAGAAGGCTGGCAAGAAGTCCAACAAGGGTCTTCTACTGACCGGTCTTGTTGTTGCTGCTGGTTCTGCAGGTTACGCAGCTTACAAGGCTTCACGTCCTGTTGAAGATCCTTGGAAGACTCCTGTTAAGCCCGCAACTGAGACCAAGACCGTTTCTCCGGTTACCTCTCAGACTGCGACTGAAACCAAGTCTTCTAATGCAGCTGCACCTGTAACTCCTAAGACTGTTGCGGAGACCAAGCCTGCAACCGAAACCAAGGCTCCTGCTGCAGCTCCTAAGCCTGCAACTGCACCTAAGGTTGTTACTGAGTCCAAGGCATCAGCTCCTAAGAACACCAGCGGCGCGGCTCATGCAGCACCCAAGAAGTCTGCTGATCCTGATTCAGATACTTCACGTCGCGAAGCTGAGAAGAAGGCTGCTAATCCTGCGGCTACTACTCGTGAAAAGTCTTCTGAAGAGATCGTTGCTCAAACCAGCAAGGCACCTGTAGGTAAGGCTAACAATGCCGCACCTGCTACCAAGGCTGCTCAGAACTCTTCATACACCAACAACAAGGAGACCACTTCCTCCAAGTTGAATGAAGAAGGCGTAGAAGCTAAGAACCCTAAGAAGAAGTAATTTTTCTGAAGTCTAGTTCTTGATTGAACGTAGAAGTTCCGCCCCTCGTTGGAGGGGCGGAACTTTTTTATGTCTCAGGTTATTTTTCGATATGAATCAGCGGATCAGGGTGAACTAAGGAGTTCTCCACTTTTTGAGCGGTGAGGTTGAAGGTCAACGGCCCCTCAACTTGATTGCTGTATTTCTTAGCAACGGGTGTTGTTTCCCGAATGAGGTTTTCTCTGCGTTCGGTGAAATCGTTTTCGCTAAATTCATTGGTGTAGGAATTTGGTTCAAGAGTAATGTTTAGGCTGCTAGGCGAATTGCTGGTACCACTGGATGTTATTTCTAGGCGATGGACGCCGCCTGGCCACTCGTGGTTTCCGACATCTTCGATTGCGCTAAAGGTTCTGTCGATATCACTTGCAGAGATACTGATAAACACCCTATAGGGGTTGTCTTTGACATTAGTAGAAATAAAAGAATGTTTAATGACGGCGTTTCTCAGCCCATCGGGAGTGGAGATGTTTTTTAAGGATCCCAAAAACGTGCGAGCTTGTTCAACGGTCGTTGCTACAGGAGGAGATATTTCACCGTCGTAACCCTGTTGTACAAAGATTTCTAGCTGACCATTCTCATCAATCACCGCGTGCTGAACCGAGGAATTTTGCATCAGAGAGAGCATATCTTGCCACCCCCGCTCGGTGAGCCCTGGCAAGGAACTCTCCCCAGATGAGTCGCTGGTTTCACGTGAAACATTGTTGGAAGAGAACGCCTGACTCGATGTAGGAATAGAGACCTCTAGCTCTTTCCCTTCCTCAAACGTGAGATGGAAAGAACTCACCTTGTCTGAATCCACCAAATCGCTCATACTTTGCCCAAATTCAGCAGGGTCAGCATGAGCTTGCTTATTCACCTCTGCAAATATCAGCCCACGCCCCTCTGAGCCACTTTCAGCGTGCTCATTATCGAGAAATTTATTTTCTCCCAGGACAGCTTCTGCCTCAGCACCCGAAGTTTTATAGCTCTCTTCCCAAGCTTTATTTTCATCTCGATACCGATCAAACATGTTGTAGACCAGGAAACCTAAAGTACCGAGAATAACCGCGATAACTAGACCGATGATTCCCAGAATCCCCAGCACGGTTTTGAGCACCGTTGGGGCCTTTGAACGTTGTGGATAATTCATAGTTCTATTTCCCCTCATAGATAGCGGCAGGCGGAGTCTTCTGATCAGCTGACTTGACCGCTACTTTTAGTTGAATTTGGGGAATTATTTTCTGAACTTTCTTTTCTAATTCCTGATACTGGTCCTGGCTATATTTTTGAGAGTCAGTCTGGGGGTTGAGCTGAATTAGTATTTGAGGTTTCCCCTGTTCTTCGCGGGTAAAATAGACTGCCGCCAGATCTGGAGCAAAAACAGACGCGTGAACATCATTCACCATCGAAGAGGTTTTCGTTGCCAAGTTCGCAGGAAAATCGCTATAAACAACCGATATAAGATGATTTCTTTGTACTTCAACCATATAAGTTACGCTCACCGCCACTGCTGAAAGCTGAGACACTTCAGCTAAGTGAGCAGCTTTTCCCAGTTCACTCTCTGCCCTATCTCGATACAACAGAGAGTCGGCTCCCCCTATTTCCACTACCGCATGGTCAGTGGCGCCAACTTCGATGGAATACTCGACCGGATGAGCAGTATATAGGTTCTCAAGAAGCACCTGCCAAGTCTGGGCGGAGAGGTTCTGTGCAGCATGGGTATCCACAGAGATATAAGAACCGGTATCCGTAAATATCTGAAGAGTATCCACACCTGGCTGCTGCGCGGCGTCCTTAATATCCGACATCGAATCTTCTAGGTGCTGAATACCTCTTCCTGAAAGCTGAATAGCGAGACTAGGTCGCCCATCTGCAGTCCCTCGGCGGTCATATTCTGAATAAATTACCTGAGAAAAATTCTTACTCTGCACAGTGGGAGTTACCGAGGTAGAGGGGGTAGTCGATGATTCAGCAACAGAACTGCTACTACTTGCTATTGCCCCACTCCCCCGCTGGGAGATATCAGTGGAAGAGCCGCGCATCAGGGAATTTACAAAGACGCCGAATCCCACCATCAGCAGCAGGAGAAACGCACAGATAGATCCCAGGACGATTGCGATGATACGCCCGGTAGATAAGTCCGGTTTAGACGGCGCCTGAGGCGGGTAAGACTGTGAGGACGGCAGGGTCTGCCTATACGGGCATTGCCGGTTTTCAGGCGGCTGGAGAGGGCGCTGTGAGCTGCTCATGGTTACCTCGATGTATCTGGACGGCACTGTGTGAGCCGTGGAATACTGGCGAGTCTACATAAATCCAGCTTTCAAAAAGTCTTATGACTTCCATTCCTGTGGATAACTATAAATTGGGGTAGGCACCCAGAATATTTCATAAAATATTCCTCAAAGATAGGAGTTATAAACCTATGATTTCTTCCCTTCCCCTGCGAAAAATTCAAGGGTTAGAGCCTGCTCCCCCGTACTCATGGCCGTTAGAGGCGCCCTTCTTTTGGAAATTGGTGAATGGGGTATTCGCCCCACCGAATATGAAGAGCTCGAATCAGTAGCTCTATGGCGTTCTTTCCTGCAAGCTCCTGAACAGTTTATGCATCACTTTTGAAAGTTCTTCATAAAATTTATATCTGTCTATGCTCCAGGAGCGAGAATATAAAGTTAGGTCAAAGCGCCCCTTGTTCCTTCGCTCAGCACCGGAAAAGAGAGTTAAACAAAAAGAAGAGGTTCCAATCAAAAGACTGGAACCTCTTCAAAAAAAGTAGTTCGGCGATAACCTACTCTCCCACACCGTCCCCAGTGCAGTACCATCGGCCCTAGGAGGCTTAGCTTCCGGGTTCGGGATGGAGCCGGGCGTTTCCCTCTAGGTATAATCACCGAAACGTGGAGGCGAGGGGACTCGAACCCCTAACCCCCTGCTTGCAAAGCAGGTGCGCTACCAATTGCGCCACGCCCCCGTGCGGTAGTTATTACTTTACAGGAAGATTTTCTGAAGATGCAAATCAACAACAAATGACGTGCAACACAAGGCAGGTAAATTCACCGTAAACTTCGCCATGCACCAAGGGGAGCCACTTTCACAGTGACTCCCCTTGATACTTCATCACAGAAAACCTTTAGTTCTCCAGCCCCGGCACCTTTGCAGCTACAGCTTCTGCAATCTTCAACTCTTCTGTAGTGGGATCGTCATAATGAACAAACCCTTCAGTATCACTCTGAGACACAGAATCTTCCGGTCCAAAATGTTCTTCAGAAATCAATAGTCCGTGTGCCCCCAAAATGCGAGCTACTCTATCGATTTCCTGTGGACCCGGCACATCATCCACTACTTTGCGGATGTATTCGTTAATTCGCTCATCACTCACATACTCTTCTCCACGAGCTGCGCGCGTGGCCATCAGTCTACGAATTACTTCCTCTAGCTGCTGATCATTCAAACGATGGCGCAGTACAGCCATCACAGCGGCACGGTCCTGAGGAGGAACATCCTCAGGATACCCAACGCTCAACCAGTCGATCACCCGATTCACGACATTTCTTTGAGGCATCCCGAAACTCCTTTGCATGGGACCTACATGAATAAGAAAATCCTATTTATTATCCGCCAAGCCAAACAGGTTGAAACCGAAGGTATGGTACATAAAGTCTTTCGCGACCCACAACACCGCAATAATAATGACTACAACGATTATCGCAAAAATAACGTAGGCAAGCGCTTTCATTACGCCAGAGGGGCCCTCAGTTTCAATGAGACGGCCGTCCGCAGTGTACTCAGTGGTTCCAGCTAGAAAACGCATACCCACTGCGTAAAGAGCAGGCAAACCTGCTCCAAATAACAGCCCTGCTAAAACCACAGAAATAACTTTTTCGCTTAGCTCAGGAAAACTCATTACGCACCGACCTTGGATGATTTGATGGAACCGGCATCCTGGGAACCATTATCTTCCCAATCAGCATTCACATTTGAGGAGTCAACGGGTGCTCGACGGGAGTGCAGGTACATCCATGCGCAGAAGCCTACGAGGATGAGGAACACTACTAACTCGCCTAGCCAACCACTACCGGTCAATACATTGATGTAGTGACCAATAAACCAGGTAGATGCACCAATCGCGCCGGCAGCTGGCAGAGTAATCAGCCAAGCTACTACCATGCGTCCGGCAATACCCCAGCGAACTTCAGCGCCCTTGCGCCCCAGTCCAGAACCCAAGATAGATCCGGTTGCCACGTGAGTGGTGGAAAGTGCCATACCGAAGTGCGACGACGTCAAAATAATTGCTGCCGAAGAACCTTCAGCTGCCATACCCTGGGGAGTATCAATCTCTACCAAACCTTTGCCGAGGGTGCGGATAATACGCCAGCCACCCCAGTAGGTACCCAAAGCAATAGCCAGGGCACACGATGCTTTAACCCAGAACGGAATATCGGCAGAGGGGTCAATTTCACCCGCAGCAAGCAGAGCCAAGAAAATAACGCCCATAGTCTTCTGAGCATCATTAGTACCGTGAGCCAAAGAAACAAGCGATGCTGTGCAAACCTGGCCCCAGCGGAATCCAGAAGTCTTCTTTGCATCGGAAACAGGGCTTGAAATACGGTAAATCAGCCAGGTGCCCACCGTTGAAACCAAACCGGCAACAAACGGCGCCATCACAGCGGGAATAACTACCTTCGACATAACTCCTGACCATTGGACACCCGAAGTACCCAATGCCGCCATAGCTGCACCAATCAAACCACCAAACAAGGCGTGCGAGGAGCTAGAAGGTAGACCCAACAACCAGGTCAAGACGTTCCATAAGATACCGCCTACTAGTCCGGTGAAGACAATGAGCATAAGCCCCGAATTGTCATGAGAGACGGCGTCAAGATTGACGATGCCTTTACCGACAGTTTTAGCCACTTCAACAGAAAGAAACGCACCTACGAGATTGAGAACCGCAGAAAGCGTTACCGCAACCTTCGGTTTGAGCGCACCGGTTGCAATCGAGGTTGCCATGGCATTACCGGTGTCATGGAAACCGTTAGTGAAGTCAAAAGCTAGTGCGGTAAGCACCACAATGATCAGAATGATGAGTTCAGTAGTCACCTATTGATTATCTGCCCGGATAACTCTAGATGAAAATAAGACGTCGACTCGGTAACAAGTAGGTGTCGATACTGGTTTTGTTGGTTATTTTCCCATAAACCCACATCTTCAACATTCCTTTAATTGTGAAATGCCTTGAAAATCAGGGAAACGACCATCTGAAAAGGTGTGGTTTCATGACCGCTTAAGTCCCCTACCGCGCTAAACCCACATAAGTAAACCGGGGGTTCAAAATGCGTTTACTTTAAGTTCATTTTAATGGGGATAAGATGCGCATCACACTTTATATGCAACCAATAGGGCTTAAAGAAAAAGAAGAGGTTCCAATCAAAAGACTGGAACCTCTTCAAAAAAAGTAGTTCGGCGATAACCTACTCTCCCACACCGTCCCCAGTGCAGTACCATCGGCCCTAGGAGGCTTAGCTTCCGGGTTCGGGATGGAGCCGGGCGTTTCCCTCTAGGTATAATCACCGAAACGTGGAGGCGAGGGGACTCGAACCCCTAACCCCCTGCTTGCAAAGCAGGTGCGCTACCAATTGCGCCACGCCCCCTCGGTGGGAACTCTATTGAGTTTTAGATTGAATCCGTAGATTCATTCCAGGAAGTCTTATTTTCCTGATTTTCCTTCACTTTACGAGCCGCAATTAAACTTGCCGCAGTAGCCATAACTACTACAAAAATCTTTTTCATTGAGACTCCTTGAAGAAAGGAAGTGGGCGTACCAGGATTTGAACCTGGGACCTCTACATTATCAGTGTAGCGCTCTAACCAACTGAGCTATACGCCCTCACTTGCCCCTTGGGACGAAATAAAACTTTACACGAGCTTATAGAACTTTCCAAATCTACATTCGGTGTTCCGTCTCACATTCTATTTCGCCCCGCAGGCAAGAGACAATTTTAGTCGTCTGTCAAAGTCAGACCAATTCCGCCCACAAGCTTGGCTGCAATGTTGTACAGCATTGCGCAAATTACGCTCAGCAACGTAAAGAGAATAACGTTCACGACAGCCAAAATAGTGGTGTACAAAGCAACCTGCCCCAGAGAAAGAACCTGGGAAATATCAATGTGATTACCCGTGGTACCCAGCATCGTCAGCATGTCATTTATGCCATCGAAAGCACCAGTAGCCTGCAAAACAAGCCACAGCACCACCGAAGTAACCACGATAACAATGCCAACCGCTACTGACAGCAGAAACATCAATTTGGCAACTGACCAGGTATCAACCTTGGCAACAACCAGACGAGCGCGACGAATCTTTGACCGAGGCGCCGGACGCACCAACGGCTTATTGCGGTTCGCTGCTGAGCGAGTGCCCGCGCGTCCATTCTGGGGGCGAGTAGCGGGGCGTCTTTTAGCTCCCGACTGCGCGCCATTTGATGCTGATACGCTCACTAGTTACCTCCATGTGCGTTGGAATCAGACAATTCTAATCCCTCAGAGCTTTGCTCGTGTTGACCGTCTTCTAACGGTACTTCATTATCCGCTGCTCCGTTGGATTCAGCGGTGTTTCCCTCATCAGCGGCGACAGCTTCCTCAAGATTGCGCTCCTGATTATGAGCTACACCCACGATGTAATCATTCTTGGCAGGTTTAGCAAAAATAACGCCCATGGTATCGCGACCCTTAGCAGGAACTTCATTCACAGCGGTGCGAACGACCTTCCCCTGCTGCATCACAACCAAAACTTCGTCGTCCTCTTCAACAACCAGACCGCCGACGAGATCGCCGCGTTCTTCCGCCAATTTGGCTACCTTGATACCCAGGCCACCACGACCCTGCTGGCGGTATTCTTCCACCTTGGTGCGCTTAGCGTAGCCACCTTCAGTCACAATGAAGACGTAAGAATCATCGGTCACCACGTTCATAGAGAGCAGTTCATCACCCTCACGGAACTTCATACCGGTCACACCGGAAGTCGCACGACCCATCGGGCGTAGAGCCTCATCGGTGGCGGTAAACCGTAGCGACTGACCCTTACGCGAAATCAGCATAAGGTCATCTTCTGCCGAAGCTAAACGAGCAGAAACCAGCTCGTCATCATCGCGCAGGTTAATAGCAATGACACCGGCGGTACGGTTGGTGTCGTAATCGGTCAGGCGAGTTTTCTTCACCAGACCTCTCTTCGTAGCCAAAATCAGGTAAGGAGCATCTTCATAGCTGGTGAGCTCCATGACCTTCGCAATGGTTTCATCGGGCTGGAATGCCAACAGGTTAGCTACATGCTGTCCCTTCGCATCACGTCCAGCTTCAATGAGCTCATATGCCTTGGTTCGATAGACCCGACCAAGATTGGTGAAGAAGAGAATCCAGTTGTGGGTGCTGGTCACGAAGAAATGTTCTACGACGTCGTCTCCACGAAGAGAAGCACCCTTAATGCCCTTACCGCCTCGATGCTGCGCGCGATACTGATCAGAACGAGTACGCTTCACATATCCGCCGCGAGTAATGGTGACAACCATTTCCTCGTTAGGAATGAGGTCTTCCATGGACATATCGCCGTCATAGCCCATCAGAATCTTCGATCGACGATCGTCGCCATAGCGGTGAACGATATCGGCAAGTTCCTCAGAAACAATCTGACGCTGGCGTTCCTCAGAAGCAATAATCTCGTTGTACTCAGCGATCAGGCGCATCAGTTCGTCGTGACGATCCTGAATCTTCTGACGCTCCAGAGCAGCCAAGCGGCGCAACTGCATGTTCAGAATTGCCTGAGCCTGAGCCTCATCAATATCCAAAAGCTCCATCAAACCGCTGCGTGCCTCATCAGCAGTGGGGGAGCGGCGGATCAAGGCAATAACCTCATCCAAAGCATCCAGAGCCTTCAGCAGACCCAGCAAAATATGTGCTTCGTCCTCAGCCTGACGCAGACGGTACTTAGTACGGCGCACAATCACTTCGAGCTGATGGTTGACCCAGTGGCGGATAAACGCATCGAGCGACAGCGTGCGGGGCACACCATCAACAATCGCCAGCATGTTTGCAGAGAAATTCTCCTGCAACTGAGTGTGCTTGTAGAGGTTATTCAAAACCACCTTGGGCACGGCGTCGCGCTTGAGCACAATCACCAAACGCTGACCGGTACGACCCGAAGTCTCATCGCGAAGATCAGCAATACCTGAAACCTTGCCGTCCTTGACTAGGTCAGCAATCTTAATCGCCAGGTTATCGGGATTCGCCATATAAGGAAGTTCCGTAACGACCAAGCAGGTGCGTCCCTGAATTTCTTCAACATTGACGACGGCGCGCATGGTGATAGAACCACGGCCAGTACGGTAGGCATCCTCGATGCCCTTGCGCCCCAGAATGGTTGCGCCACCGGGGAAGTCAGGGCCTTTAATACGCTCAAGAAGAGCCTCTAAAAGCTCTGCATTTGAAGCTTCAGGGTTCTTCAGGAACCACTCCACACCGTCGGCGACTTCCCGCAGGTTATGGGGAGGAATGTTGGTTGCCATACCCACAGCAATACCCGAGGATCCGTTCACCAGCAGGTTAGGAATACGAGCTGGAAGAACAGTGGGTTCCTGGTTCTTGCCGTCATAATTGTCCTGAAAATCCACGGTGTCTTCGTGGATATCGCGCACCATTTCCAGTGCCAGCGGAGCCATCTTGGTTTCGGTATAACGAGGAGCCGCAGCGCCGTCGTTACCGGGCGAGCCAAAGTTACCCTGACCCAGCGCGAGAGGGTAGCGCATAACCCAAGGCTGAATCAGACGGACGAGCGTATCGTAAATCGCCGAGTCACCGTGAGGGTGGTACTGACCCATCACTTCACCCACCACGCGAGCGCACTTATTGAAAGAACGCTCGGGGCGGTAACCGCCGTCGTACATCGCATAAATAACGCGGCGGTGAACAGGCTTCAGACCATCTCGCACGTCGGGTAACGCGCGTCCGATAATAACTGCCATTGCGTAATCGAGATAAGAGCGTTCCATCTCCGCACGCAAATCAACACGGTTGATGCGACCGTGAATACCGACTGCCTGTTCGACATCGTTGCCTACTACTTCGCCCTCGTGGGGCTCTGTGGAATCGTTCTGAGTTTCATCGCTCATGAGAAGTTTCCATTTCTGTGAGGTTCCTTGATAAATATTCCTTGAGCGTTATATAACGCTTTTGATATAGGTGAAAAGCCCTAAATATCAAGGAATCGAGTATCTTTGGCGTTCTGCTGGATAAAAGCGCGGCGAGACTCGACGTCCTCACCCATCAGCACAGAGAAGACCTGGTCTGCAGCCGCAGCGTCATCCATGGTCACCTGCAACAGCGTGCGCGTTTCGGGGTTCATGGTGGTATCCCACAGCTCGGTGTAATCCATCTCGCCCAACCCTTTGTAGCGCTGAATACCGTTGTCTTTAGGAATACGCCAGCCGTTAGCCTGACCACGAGCCAAAGCCTCATCACGCTCTGCATCGGAGAACACATAATCGTGTGGAGCATTGGACCACTTGATGCGATACAACGGTGGCTGAGCCAGATAGACATAGCCAGCTTCAATCAGCGGACGCATAAAGCGGAAGAGCAAGGTGAGCAAGAGCGTGGTGATGTGCTGACCGTCGACATCCGCATCCGCCATCAGTACGACCTTGTGGTACCGTGCTTTTTCGATATCGAAATCGTCTCCGATACCCGAACCAAACGCGGTAATCATTGACTGAATTTCTTGGTTAGATAGCGCACGGTCAAGGCGAGCACGCTCTACGTTCAGAATCTTGCCGCGCAGCGGAAGAATTGCTTGCGTATTGGGATCGCGCCCCTGAACCGCAGAACCACCTGCGGAGTCACCCTCCACCATATAGATTTCAGAGATTGAAGGATCTTTAGAGGAGCAGTCTTTGAGCTTGCCTGGCATTGAGCCGGTTTCTAGCAGTCCCTTACGGCGAGTGGTCTCGCGAGCCTTACGAGCTGCTAGACGAGCCGACGCAGCGGTAATAGCGCGGCGGACAATTTCTTTAGCAACTTGAGGATTACGCCCGAACCAGTCCGCCATATGATCGCTCATAATGCGCTGAACAAATGCTTTAGCTTCTGAGTTACCCAGCTTGGTCTTGGTCTGACCTTCAAACTGAGGTTCAGAAAGCTTGACCGAGATAACGGCGGTGAGACCTTCACGGACGTCTTCACCTGTGAGGTTATCGTCCTTATCGCGTAGCAACTTATTTTCACGAGCATACCGGTTAACCAGCGAAGTCAACGCGGTGCGGAAGCCTTCTTCGTGCGTACCACCTTCATGGGTGTTGATGGTATTGGCGTAGGTGTGCACGGATTCTTTGTAGGCGGTAGTCCACTGCAGGGCTACTTCCAAGCTCATCATGCGGTCGGTGTCTTCTTCTTCGAACGCAATAATTTCTTCGTTGATAACATCCAGCTTTTTGGAGCTGTTGATGAAGTGAACGTAGTCGAGCAAACCATGCTCGTACATGTAGGTAACGGTTTTGAAGCCTTCTGGATCTGCACCGACCGTATTGAGTTCTAGAGCCTTGTTCTCGTTTTCGTCTCCAGCAACTTCGTCGCCTTCATGCTGATCGCGGCGATCAGTCAAAGAAATCGTCAGGCCTTTGTTCAGAAACGCCATCTGCTGGAAACGTGCACGCAGGGTTTCAAAGTCAAAGTCAATGGTTTCAAAGATGTCTGCATCTGGCCAGAAAGTTTGAGTGGTTCCGGTTTCCTCGGTGGCATTGCCCTGGGAAAGGGGCTTGAGAGTGTGTCCACCGTTAGCAAAAGTGATGTTCCATTCGAAGCCCTGACGGCGTACCTGAGTTTCTACGCGAGTTGAAAGCGCGTTTACTACGGAGATACCCACGCCGTGCAGACCACCAGAGACCGCATAACCCCCGCCGCCGAATTTACCGCCCGCGTGCAAGATAGTCATAACAACTTCAACGGTGGGTTTATGTTCGGTGGGGTGCTCATCCACGGGAATACCACGGCCGTTATCGCTGACTCGAACTGCGCCGTCTTCGAGGATAGTGACCTCAATATGATCTGCGTAGCCAGCTAGCGCCTCATCAACAGAGTTATCAACTACCTCATAGACGAGGTGGTGAAGGCCGCGTTCATTGGTAGAACCAATGTACATACCTGGACGCTTACGAACAGCTTCCAGACCCTCGAGAACCGTAATATCGGCGGCGCCGTATTCGTGAGGTGTTTCTTCAGTTGCCACTTGTTTAGGCTCCTTGCATAAGATCTCACGCTCATCCACGCTGGGCAACACGCTATGGGCAGGTATATTTGACCTGCATTATCTTCGAAACAAGAAAATCCTTGTTCACAAGAAAACTTGACGTGCGCATTTTGACCAGGGGAAAGCGCATTTCATTCACCCCTAATTCTACCGGAAAACACTCCTCACAGGGTGCAGTTAAGCCCTCTCAAAGCAGTTATTCGAGGGGTTAACCGCATTGAGAAGGCTTTTGAGGGCATTTTTAGCGCTTGAGGGTGTGTGCATGTAGGTAAACCCTTTTCCTCTACCTATGAGCGGAGAAAGAAAAATAGCCGTTTCATCTTTTTGAACCAACGCCGTCGAGCCTTCATTGACTTATCCGTAGGTATCACGCGGTCCACGACCATAAGGCGCCACAAATTTTCCTTTTTTCCAACTCGGTGTGTGCGGACCGTGAACCACAATTTTTTGTACTACGCCGTCGCCCAGCTCCCGGCTAAAGGTCTGCAAAATTTCCCCGCGCATCAATTTCACCTGCGTTGCCCAGGCGGTTGTCGAGCAACGCACGGTTACCACGCCGTCCTGAAACCCTTCTGGTTTCACATGATCTGCGAAGTAAGATCCCATCAGGTCGTCCCACCGCGAAAGTACCGAGGAAACCGCTACAGGTTCTTTCCACCCGCGAGCGCTAATCATCGTCTCCATGATGGAGGTCAATTCTTTAGGGTCGCGCACCGATTTTCCTGGGCCTGTATATCCGCCGAGAGTGCGCGGGTCAAAGCTGTTATTTCGAAACTGCCGAGGTTTTTTCTCTCCGGGCTCTGCAGACATAGTGGCACCGAAATTTTTGAGAATTTTTTGAGCGGCATGCCCGGTCAGGCGTCCTTCTCCGCGGTCGGCTGCGGCAACGCGGAGGCGACTCAGAAGAGCTGCGGGGGCATCAATTTCGTCATCAAATCGGTGGGGATCAACGGGCATTTTTATGCCTCCTGTTCCACACGTGCAATTCCTGGGCTCACATGCACAATGGTGGGGTTTTCACCCAGCTCTTCTGGGATGTCCGTGGCAACTGCACAGGTGACTAGAACCTGCTCAGCTCTGGCAACGATTGCTCCTAAACGATGCCGACGCGCGGAATCTAGTTCTGCAAAGACGTCGTCCAAAATCAGGATGGGGGAGGCACCGGGGGAGTCATCATCTGCTCTGTGGACGTACCAGGACCCTAGCCGCAGTGCCAGTGCAAGGGACCAGGTCTCACCGTGGGAGGCAAATCCGCGAGCTGGGATGCCACCGAGTTCGAGTACTATTTCATCGCGGTGAGGCCCCACGAGGGTCACGCCACGGTCTAATTCTTCAGATTGTTTTTCTGCAAATCCCCGTAAGAGAGTTTCCTGTAAATCGTTGACGCTCATCAGTGCTGCTTGCTGCAGCGTAGTGGATGAAATCACGGGAAATATCGTGGATTCATAGCTGACGGTCACGTTCTTAGATCCATCGGTCAGTTCGTTGTAGGCACGCTGAATTTGGGGGAGAACCACCGCTAATACCCGTAAGCGGGCCTGCAGAAGATGAGCGCCCGTAGTAGCGAGCTGCTCATTCCAGATACGCAATGTGTTCAGCGCAGATTCGTCGGTTTTTCCTCGGCGCATTGACTTCAACAATGTATTCCGCTGACGCAATATGCGCTCATAATCACTACGATATGCGGCTACCGACGGACGTAAAGAAACCGCTAAATCATCCAAAAAACGACGACGGTAGGCAGGTTCACCTTTGATAAGTTGTAAGTCCTCGGGGGAGAACAAAACGGTTGAAACAATGCCTAATGCTTCCCGTGCACGCACGGGAGATGCTCGGTTGATGCGCACCCGATTACTCTTACCGGGGGCTATCTCAAATTCGGTAATAGTCTGCTGTGATGCACGAACCACTCGGGTACGGATAAAGGCACGTGGTGCCCCCACACGCACCAACGGAGAATCATTGCTTACCCGGTGAGACCCAAGATTAGCCGTGTAATCAATAGCTTCAACGATGTTGGTTTTTCCCACACCATTTGAGCCTAAGAAGATAGTTACGCCCGGGTTAAGCGGCAGATTCAGCAGAGGGTACGTGCGAAAATCCATCAACGAGATGTGATCGATATACACGCAGACCTTTCGAAATTATTACTGGTTAGGAAGGCGTACCGGCATCAGCAGGTAGCGGTATTCCTTGAGATCTTCTTCAAGAGGATCTTTTTGACCGGAGATAACCGCAGGCTTGGGCGGGGTAGTGAAGGAGAATCGCACAAAGTCAGTACCGAAGGTGTTCAATCCTTCGGAAAGGTAAGTGGGGTTGAACGCTACGGTGATGTCGTCGCCTTCAAGTTGCGCCGAAAGAGTCTCGGATGCTTGAGCGTCTTCGCCAGTCCCGGCATCCAGCGTTACCTGCCCTTGCGTGAATGCCAAACGGACAGGTGTATTGCGTTCTGCTACCAAAGAGACGCGGCGAACTGCCTCTAGAAGATCAGAGGTTCGAACGACGGCGTGAATAGGGGTGGTATCGGGAAACAATGCGCGAATCTTGGGGTACTCGCCGTCTACCAGCAAGCTAGTAGTGCGGCGATTTGCAGATTCGAAGCCTACGAGTTCGTGAGTATCTGAAAGCGCAATATCTAGTTCTCCCGAGCCACCTAGAGTTTTAGCAACTTCGGTGATGGTTTTAGCTTTGATGAGTGCTGCGGTTGAAATCTCTGCATCTGCAGGATTCCAGGTGAGCTCTCGCATAGCGAGGCGGTAGCGGTCAGTGGCAAGAAGGGTAATGGTGTCTCCTTCAATTTCCATTCGAACGCCAGTCAAGATGGGCAGGGTGTCATCTTTAGATGCCGCTACTGCTACCTGAGATACTGCCCGGGCAAATTCTGAGCCTTCCACGGTTCCTGAGACCTGCGGCAATCCAGGGAGCTCAGGATAATCCGAAACCGGCATAGTAGCGAGGTTGAACTGCGCTGAACCGCAGGAGAGATGTAGCTTTGACTCGTTGGTTTCAACGGTGACGTCTGCTTTGGGTAGGGAGCGGCAAATCTCTGAAAGCAGACGACCTGAAACCAAGGTGGTTCCTTCTTCATCAATATCTGCAGGGATGTGCAACTTTGCTGAAGTTTCGTAGTCAAAGCTAGCGATAGTAACTTCGCCGTTCTCTGCCCTAATGAGAAGGCCGGAAAGAACAGGCACTGGAGGTCTGGGTGAAAGTGATCGTGCAGTCCAACCAACTGCGTCAGTGAGTGCGTCGCGATCGATAGTGAATTTCACCGGGACTCCTAAAAGAAAAATAGTGGCCCTACTTTGGGCATAACTCAGAGTGCAAGTCTACCGGAAGAGGTAGGGCGGTTCTACGAATCCTTGTAATTTCACAAAGTTCTCCGACCCTAAAAGTCGCTCTCGACCTTAACTATCTGTAATTACAAGAGGAGGCAACTAGTGCTTTAAGAAAACTAGAAAATTTGTAATTACAGAGCCTGGCGCAAATCAGGGTGGGGAAGGGCAAGGAATTTGTTATTTGGTTTCTTTTTTCTTTAAGTATCGTAGTGTTAATAACGCATGTGGATTCTGTGGAAAAGCGTCTGAGACCGCTAAAAATCAAGGATTTTCCCTGTTGATAGGATGTGGATAAATCACAACAATCCTGTGAGCCTTAAGTGGATGAATATTTATACAAATTGAGCTCTCCACACTTTCTGAATAACTATGCACTTAACATCCACATTAAAAGACCGCAGGCACACAAGTTATCCACAGCCCTTTTTGAGGTCGAAATTACCTGTTTCGAAGAAAAATATGAAGCAACCAACTACTTCTGTGTGCGCTGTTCCTGTTTAATCTTGTTCGTCAGTTCGGTTACCTGATTGAAAATCTGATGACGCTCCGCCATCAATTCACGAATCTTACGGTCCGCATGCATCACCGTCGTATGATCACGACCGCCAAATTCCTGCCCAATCTTCGGCAAAGACATATCGGTGAGCTCACGCAACAAATACATTGCAATCTGCCGTGCAGTAACGAGGGTACGATTACGAGATTTCGACTGAAGATCCTCAATCGAGACATCAAAGTAAGACGCCGTCGCGGTCAAAACCTGAGTCGCAGTAATTTCCTGCGCGCCGTCATCGGTAATCAAATCCTTCAGCACCAACTCAGCCAACGGACGATCAACCTTCTGCTTATTCAACGAAGCAAAAGCCGTAACGCGGATAAGCGCGCCCTCCAACTCACGAATATTGCTCGTGATATTAGAGGCAATATATTCCATGACATTATCGGGAACATCCAGGTTCTCGTTCTGCGCTTTCTTCCGCAAAATCGCGATTCGAGTTTCCAGCTCGGGAGGCTGCACATCGGTAATCAGGCCCCACTCGAAGCGCGACCTCATACGCTCGGCGAATCCCGTCAGCAACTTGGGCGGCATATCGGAGGTAATAACCACCTGCTTTTGGTGATTATGAAGAGCATTGAACGTATGGAAGAACTCTTCTTGCGTGTGTTCTTTGCCAGCTAAGAATTGGATGTCGTCAATGAGCAACATATCTACATTGCGGTAAATCTGTTTAAAAGAAGAACCTTCATCATCGCGAATAGAGTTGATGAAATCGTTGGTGAACTCTTCCGAGTTCACATAGCGCACCCGCAAATTGGGGTATAGATGCTTCGCATAATGTCCAATAGCGTGTAGCAGGTGGGTCTTGCCCAAGCCTGAATCACCATAGATAAACAGCGGATTATAGGCGCTCGCAGGAGTCTCAGACACCGCGAAAGCAGCCGCATGAGCAAAGCGGTTAGACTGACCAATCACAAAAGTATCAAAAGTATATTTGGGGTTGAGACGGGCAGAAGATTCCCAAGTCGCCTGCTCAGAAACCTCGCCCTGAGAATGAGAAACACGAGAATCTTCTTGAGGAACACGATCAAAATTTTCAGTATGAACTGCTGGATCCTGAGCAAAAGTAGGGCTCGACTGACCAAGTTCAGCTTCCAAATCATGCAGGGACGGGCGCACGTCCTCACCAGGGTCCGCTGAAAGAGGCGTGGTGGGAACGTCGTAAGCAGTTTTTTGGGCCGAACTAGGCGCCTGCTCCTGGCGGTCTTCCGCTGAAAAGAAGCTTTCACGCTCAGGCTCTACTGCCAAAGTCTCGGAAGAATCAGCCGAAGCGGGTAACTCAGAGGGGGCGTCTTCCCCGAGAGAAGTATCAATGACGATTGCTTCAAAAACGCCAGCTCCGAAAGAAGCTTCTAAAGCCTCTTTCAACTCTTTATTAATAATGTTCTGAAAAACTTCGCGAGTGTATTCATTAGGCACAGCGATCAGAAGAACATTGGACATTTGGGCTTGCGGCTGAGCCAACGATACGAAAGCAGCCCACCGGGGACCAACCTTAGGGCGCAGAAGATTTACCGTATGGTTCCATCGAACCAAAATTTCTTCGTTGAGTGATTCGCCCACGGTTCTCCTTAAAAATACGAGGTGCAGCAGAAAAATTTTACCTACCGCACCCACCAACATACCAAGTTATCCACAAGAGTTATACACAGGGTGGAAAACTTGTGATTTAACGGTGGAGAAGATGTGCGGTTGTGGTGGAATAAAAATAGTACAACGTTGAATCCTTGGGAAAATTGTAATTTCAAAGATTGTGGGAAACCTTCACAGTTCGGGTGTGGATAACTTGTTGAAAGAATCATAAAAAGTGAAAAATCCACACCTGTGGGGATTGACTATCCCCAGTCTGTGATTAAAGACCTAGTGATATGTAGCTTGACCGCACGCCTTAAACCTCATAGAGTTTTTTAGTCGTATGTGTGCGCCCCTACCCTCTTAATAACAGGGTAAAAACTGCGTGATGAACGCCGTGAGGCGCGCTCAAACTTTAAAGAAAAGCGTCAACCTGTTTCTAAACATTGGTGAAGGGTTGCGCCCCATACCAAACGTTTTGGAGTAACAAAATGAGCAAGCGGACTTTTCAGCCGAATAACCGCCGTCGTGCTAAGAAGCACGGTTTCCGTCTTCGTATGCGCACCCGCGCTGGTCGTGCGATCCTTTCGAACCGCCGTTCCAAGCGTCGCGCATCACTTTCGGCATAAGCAATCTCCTTCCCTCCTCGATCGCCCAGTTGTTAGCTAAATAAGCGATCGAATCCGAAAGGAGTACATGTGCTGCCTCAACAGCACCGGATGCGGACGAAAGTCCAATTCTCAGAAACTACACGTTCCGGTGTCCGGTCAGGACGCCGGAACTTAGTTCTATATGCGGTCAAAAATTCTCAAGAGCCCACTCTTGCCGGGTTTATCGTCTCCAAAGCAGTAGGTAACGCGGTAGTGCGCAATAAAACCAAACGCAGATTACGCGAACTGGTAGCACGCTCCATCCAAGAGAACCCCACCGGTTATTCCTTAGTGGTGCGAGCGCTACCTGCCGCAGCGCAATCGACATGGAGCGAATTATCAGCTGATTACGCTGCCGCATATGAGGCGATACTTGCTAAACTTGCAAAGCAATCGCACACCAAAATGGCAGTAGCAGAAAGCCTAGACGCTGCCCGCACGACCCCGCGAGAGGAGTCATAATTTTATGGGCTCACATCCCGCACGTCATTCCCACACTGCTGATTATCAGCTTGAGAGCGCCCCTAGCGAATTTGTGTGCCCCTCCACCGTGGGTGAAGCGGTATGGACTTTCCCTCAAAATGTGCTTATTGCATTTCTTAAGGCTTATCGCGCCGTCATTTCCCCCCTCTATGGGAATGTCTGCCGGTATTTCCCGTCCTGCTCTGCCTATGGGCTTGAAGCAGTTACGGTTCATGGAACTCTGAAAGGTATCTCGCTGACCGTGCGTCGGCTGCTGAGATGCCACCCCTGGGCAACCGGGGGAGTGGACGACGTCCCGCCGGGAACCCGACTATTTGAACCCGGTGCAGAACCTAAAATTATTCTTTTGAATCATCCGCGAATTTCTCGATAAAAACGCGGATACATCCCACCTAACAGGCTCGTATGAGCCGAGGAGAAATAGATGCTCGACGTCATCCTCTGGCCCTTTCAATGGATCGTTTCAGCGGTTCTTTGGGTATTCCACACTATTTTCACCGCCATCGGCATGGATCCCGCCTCTGGTCTTACCTGGGTACTTGCCATTATTGGTTTGACCTTGGTCATGCGTACCCTCACCATTCCGCTCTTTCTCAAGCAGATTAAGTCGATGCGCGGCATGCAGGAACTGCAGCCTGAGCTGGCGAAACTGCAGAAAAAGTACAAGGGTAAAACCGATCAGCTCTCCCGCCAGGCTATGGCGCAGGAGCAGATGGAGCTCTACCGTAAGACCGGTTCAAATCCCTTGGCGTCCTGCCTACCTATTTTGGTGCAGATGCCCATCTTCTTCGGTCTATTCCGTGTGCTCAACGGTGTTCCTACCGCAGCCGCAAATAACGAAGGCATCCTCGTTCTGACCCCTCAGATGGTCAAGCAATTCCACGATGCATTCATCATCTTCAACCAGGTGCCGCTGTTCTCCACCATGATGAAGCCCGGCGACGGCAACCACGCGATGACCATTGCTGTTGCAGCTATCTTGGTTATTCTGATGACCCTCTCCATGTTCTACTCCCAGAAGCAGCTGGGCGCAAAGAACATGTCGGATGCAGCTAAAGAATCACCCATGTACCGCCAGCAGCAAATCATGCTGTACGTATTCCCCCTCATCTTCCTTATCTCGGGTATTAACTTCCCCATCGGTGTGCTGGTGTACTGGACTATCTCTAACTTCTGGTCCGTGGGTCAGCAGTGGTGGGTTATCCGCAACAACCCCACCCCCGGTTCTCAGGCAGAGCGCGAGCTCAACGAACGTCGTGCTGCTAAGGGCTTGCCTCCTGTAGGTAAGACCAAGGAAGAACACGAACGCGAATTGGCTGAAGCTCGCGAACGCGCTACCCGCGGCCAGCGCCAGCAGCCCATTGGTAAAAAGCGTCAAAAGCAACAGAAAAAATAACAGAACCACTCACTGAACCCACAGGAGATATTTCTCGTGTCTGAAACACCCGAAACCTTTGAGAATGAAGAAGACCTCACTGCTCTCGAAGAAGAAGGCGACATCGCTGCTGACTACCTCGAAGAGCTACTCGACATCGCCGACATCGATGGCGATATCGATATCGAAATTCGTAACAACCGCACCTACCTCTCGGTCATCACCGAAGACGGTGAAAACGATGACCTCGAAGCACTGGTAGGACGAAACGGTGAAGTACTGGATTCACTTCAGGAACTTGTTCGTCTCTCCGTCCTAGCAGCTACAGGTAACCGCTCCCGCCTTATCTTGGACATTGCCGATCATCGTGCCAACCGCATCAAACGATTGGCTGAGATGGCAGAGAAAGCCATCGCTCAGGTCAAAGAAACCGGTGAAGATTTTCATCTGGAACCTCTGGGTGCTTACGAACGCAAACTGGTTCACGACCTGGTGGCAGAAAACGGTCTATTCAGTGAATCCGAAGGTGAAGGCTCAGGTCGTCACATCGTGATTTCGCAGCCGGAGGACTAACCCCATGTCCGAAACAGAACTACCCGTTCTTCAAGGCACAGAGCTTGAAGCTGCCGAAAAAATCTTCGGTGACCGGCTACCTCTAGCAAAGCGCTATGTGGAACATCTCGCCACCAGTGGAATCGAACGCGGCCTCATCGGGCCTCGCGAGGTACCTCGCCTGTGGGGCCGCCATGTACTCAACTGCGCTGTGGTTGAGGAATTCATCGTTGAGAACGCCTCAGTAGCCGACGTAGGCTCCGGGGCGGGTCTTCCCGGGCTCTGCCTTGCTATAGCTCGTCCTGACCTCTCTCTGACGCTCATAGAGCCTCTCGAACGTCGCGTCATCTGGCTCGACGAAGTCATTGAAGATCTCGGACTGGAAAACGTTGATATTTTGCGCTCGCGAGCTGAGCAAGCTGTAGGCATGGTCGACGCCGACTATGTGACTGCACGCGCTGTCTCTGCCCTTGTAGGGCTTTTGGACATCACTTTGCCCATCCTGCGTGGGCAAGGTGAATTACTGGCTCTCAAAGGCCGCTCCGCTGCCGAAGAGATTACCAAGGCTCGTAAGAAGCTCAACAAATATGGCGCTCGCGAAGTAGATATCTTGACCGCCGGGGAAACTCTGTTGGAAGAGCCCACTACCGTTGTTCAGGTTATCCTCTAAACATATTTTGAGGACGCCGAGGTGCGGCATGTTTTTCGTGTTTGAGACATGGAAAACATGCCGCATTTTTTTGTGGGTAAATTTCAGCGGGCATAAATTTTCGTTGACTGGTGTTATCGGTGTGGGACATACAGGGTAGAAAGAGAATCTCATGAGTGAATCGCCACGGTTATCAGTGGGGGGAGTGGTTTGCTACGCATCGGCCTGCCTCAGGCGTCGTTCTTGAATCTGTAGTGATCGGTGCCGGGCAAGCCGGTTTATTAGCCGCCTATGAGCTCAAACGGCGGGGTAAAGACTTTGCGGTTTTTGATTCTAATGAGGGCGCTGGCGGTGCCTGGCAGCATCGTTGGGATTCTCTCACAATGGACGATGTACATGGAGTTGCTGACCTTCCCGGCTCTCAAGCTCCAGCGGTTTCATCCGAGCGATCAAATCAAATTATTCCTGCCTATTTTGCCGAATATGAGGAGAGATATCAGCTACCGGTATTTCGTCCGGTTCGAGTTCTTTCGGTAGAGAGTGCTGAGAAAAATTTACTGGTGCTCACTTCTGAGGGCGACGTGCTGACTCAAACGCTGGTGAATGCCACCGGCACCTGGGACTGTCCGTTTATTCCTCGATATCCGGGAGCTTGAAACTTTTTCCGGTGAACAGTTTCATGCCTCAACTTACCCTGGTCCGGAGTATCTCGCTGGGAAGCGCGTGCTAGTGGTCGGCGGTGGTGCTTCTGCCGTGCAATTTTTGGGAGAACTTGCGTATCGTTCCGAGTTGTTGTGGGTTACTCGCCGTCCGCCCCAATGGGTTTCCGGCAGTATCGATGGCTTGAAAGCCGTGGAGTGGGTGGAAGAACGAGCGGTGTCGGGGGCAGCCCCGGCTAGCGTTGTCAGCTCTACTGGGTTGTTTTTACGCCCTCAGGAGCAGTATGCGCGAAAAATGGGAGTCTATGAGAAACGCCTACCCATGTTTGCACATATTGAACTGGACGGCGTTCGCTGGGCAATGGGGATTTTGAGAAAGCGAACGTTATCCTCTGGGCCACGGGATTCCGACCCGCTATTTCGCATCTTGCGTCGTTACATCTGCGCTCTGTTGAAGGTGGTATTGCGTTGCAGCGCGTGACCGGTGACGTTCAAGGTGCGACGACGGCGGTGGCAGACTCTCGCGTACAACTGGTGGTCTACGGCCCATCGGCGTCTACTGTTGGCGCGCGTCATGCCGCCCGACGAGCGGCTATGGCGGTTAAAAAGTGGGTAGGAAACGAAAGTAATGACTCTTAGCAAACGTCCAGGGAATATAAATAATCCCTAAAGGTCGGTACGGTTAACTGTTAATAGATGGTTTGAGAAGAGAAAATCTCTGAAGCAATCTAAGTGTGTGATAGGGAAAGATGTGAATCTTACTCACGAGGGGCCCTTACCTCGAAATGTGTGTGTGATGTAGTGAAGGTTCCGCTGATTTCAGCGGAACCTTCACTCATTTAATGAATCCAACAGTGAGTGGATCAGAAGTATTATTTTTGCTCGGGGGTTGGTTCCGATTCATAGACGCGACGCGCAAGTTGCTTCTTCATGGTGATGCCAACACCGACTGCCGTGCAGAGAATGCTGAGAAAGATGACTCCGAGAGCTAGAGGGAATAATCCTGAGGTGGTATGTGAGATTCCTTCTGTCGTTAGGGTTTCAAAAACTCCTGAATTGAGCATCATAATAAAACCAGCTATCAACCCTATGACACCGACGCCCATCAGAATGATGTTGAGTGCCGACGTTTTCTTCTCCGTGTTCATCATGCCCCTTCTCGTGATGTGTTTAGATTTTATCTCGCCACGAATTGAAAGTTTAAGGTGTTTCACGTGAAACATCGCCGAGGATCTAGCTCAGCGATTCTATTTGTTGCATTGTTTCATGTGAAACATTCTCTCCGTATTTATTGGAGATGCGGAAGCGGTGAGCATGTATGGGTTGCTTCTTGATGCGTAATAAGGCTGTGTGAAATGCCTAGCTTCGTCGAGGTAAAGAGGTTAAGAGAAATCAAGATATTTACTTCTAAACTCATAAAACTACTTCTAAAGATTGATATAATTATTTATTTTCTCGCAGAGGGCTCACCGGGTACTCTTAATTTTAAAGAGAGAATAAGTTTCTGGGGAGAAGCAATTGAATCAACCACAACTTAATATTCCTGACTTTGGTATGCCTCCTGAGCCTGCAGACTCTAAGACTGAAACCAAGCCGGATCGCGGCAGGAATGTTTCACGTGAAACACGGAAAAAACTCGAACGTGAAGTTCAAGAAAAAACCCTCGACACCCCCTTGGCGAAAGAAATCATGAGCGAAAAAAAGCAGTTTGAGAAGCTGGAACAAGTAAACCTCAAGCACCCGCAAAACACTCGAGTTTTTACCATCTCCAATCAAAAGGGCGGCGTAGGAAAAACAAGTACAGCCGTCAACCTAGCTGCAGCTCTTGCCACTAAAGGCATGAATGTCCTGGTGATTGACAATGACCCTCAGGGCAATGCCTCAACTGCCTTGAATATCGAACACGGCACCGACATCAAAAGTACCTATGATGTGCTGATTGATGATGTTCCCCTAGCAGGCATTGTAAAAGAGTGCCCCGACGTCCCTCAGTTATGGGTTGCGCCAGCAAACATCGACCTGGCGGGTGCCGAAATCGAGCTTGTCTCCATGGTTGCACGTGAAACACGCCTAAAAGGAGCCTTGGCTGACTACGCAGAACAACGTGAGAAGGACGGTTTGCCACGTCTTGATTACGTTTTCATCGATTGTCCACCAAGTCTGGGCTTGCTCACTATCAACGCCTTTGTTGCTGCACAAGAGGTTCTCATCCCCATTCAGTGCGAATACTATGCGTTGGAAGGTCTAAGCCAGCTCCTCAAAAATATCCAAATGATTCAGAAGCACCTCAATTCTGAGCTCCACATCAGTACCATTCTGCTGACCATGTATGACGGTCGGACCAATCTTGCCTCCCAGGTTGCTGATGAAGTTCGAGAGCACTTTCCCCAAGAGGTTCTTAAAACCCTTATCCCTCGCTCGGTACGGATTTCAGAAGCACCGAGCTATCAGCAGACAGTTATAAGCTACGATCCCACATCGACTGGTGCCCGAGCATACCTCGAAGCAGCAATTGAAATAGGGGAGCGCGCAGCATAACCCTTGAATAAAAAGACGACGTGCGGCAACTCAGCCGCGCGTCGTCTTTGTTTTTAAGTAAAGAATAGAGATGTTTCACGTGAAACATCGCTCAAATAGCGACTCGGTGTGTTGCTTCAGACTCATCTCACCTAAACTTAGTAGGTAGATAACAAGCTTATTTTTGGAGGACTCTGTGGCAGAGAAGCGTCGTGGACTAGGTCGTGGATTAGGGGCGTTGATTCCTAGTGCGGCAAAAGAAGATATAACGGCCTCTGAGAGCACTCCAGAAGCTACTAAAACCGCCGCATCTGCTCAAACAGAGGGGGAGACTCGTCAGAAGAAGCAAAACCTTACCGTGCAAAAAACTTCTCGCGAGAATGCTGAAAAGACTCCTGCTAAAGAGCCTGCCAAGAGCTCTGCGGCACAACAGAAGTCTGGAAAGAAAAGTGCTCCTGCTGAGAATGAACAGACGGCTCTAAATATTGAGGCTCCTCAAAAAAACACCAAAAAAGTTGATTCACAAGAGAATGTTTCACGTGAAACACCTACATCTTCTACCCGTTCCGCTAAGAAGAATCAGCGCAAAGATATGGGTGCGGCGTTGAGGAGCACTACTCCATCGCGCCGTCCAGTTGACTTCTTCTTTGGTGAAGATGCTCCAACAGCAGGCGAAAAATTGGTACCGGTGCCTGGCGTAGAATTCGCTGAAGTCTCTGTTAAAGATATTCACCCTAACCGGAAGCAACCCCGCTCAGAATTCAATGAGCAGGATATGGAGGAACTCGTCCACTCCATCAAGGAAATTGGGGTTCTACAACCGATTGTTATCCGTCCCAGCCGTGAGGATGGGGCAGAAAAATATGAATTGGTGATGGGCGAGCGTCGATGGCGTGCGACTCAAAGAGCCGGTCTAGAAAAGATTCCAGCAATTATTCGCGATACCCAAGACGTGGATCTCTTACGCGATGCTTTACTAGAGAACCTGCACCGCAGCCAGCTTAATCCGATTGAAGAAGCTGCTGCTTATCAGCAACTATTGGAAGAGTTTAACACTACCCAAGACCAGCTGGCGCAACGGATTGGACGATCACGTCCACAGATTTCTAATACCCTGCGCCTACTCAAGCTTCCCGCATTGGTTCAACGACGAGTTGCAGCAGGCATACTGTCCTCTGGTCATGCTCGTGCTTTGCTTGGGTTGCGAAGCCAAGCTGAAATTGAAAAGGTCGCTCAAAAGATTGTTAATGAGGGTCTTTCTGTTCGAGCAGTGGAGGAGATTGTGCAGAGCTCCTCCGAATCTACTCCTAAGGAACGAAAGACGCCGCAGCCCCAGAAACACCATGAGCGATTGGACTATATCGCAGATGCATTCGCAGACAAGTTAGATACCAATGTGAAGATTCAGCTGGGTGCACGCAAGGGCAAAATGACCATTGAGTTCGCTTCGGTAGAGGATTTAAACAGAATTATTTCGGTTTTGGATCAGAATATCGGGCAGTAAGATCTAGTTGATAAGGCTCCGTGTTAGCAGATAAGCGGTTGCTGTCTCATTGGGAGACAGCAACCGCTTTTTGTATGTTGTGATGTCGCCTGAGTATATAGGTGCTCTTCTTGTTTGGTTTTCAAACATGGATGACCTGAAAAGGCCCTAGAATTGATTGTCAGAGCTTTAAGGTCTTGAATGGCCTTGGATCTGTTTTATGTGAGAAAGTGCGGGAGAATCGATTCTAAGGGCTCAATTTTTGACTGATGGCTATAAAATTTCACTCAGAAGCCACAAAATGCCGCTCTTTAGGTTTTCTTGAGAGGAAAATAAACTTTTGTGGGTATCCGCTGCCGATGCTGTTTCACGTGAAACATCGGAGGAGGCGAACAATCGCCTACATCTATTCCGAAGTTAGCTGGTGTCGGATCTTCAGAATTTTTTTGAAGCTTGTTCATAAGTTAGAAGTATCATCAGCCCGGCACAACCCTCGGCAAGTATCTTTTCGTTTACTTCGCTAACGCTCAAATAACCGATTCATGCTAAGTATAACTAGTTTGCTTCGCATCGGGTCGGTCTATCCAATTGTTATATGAATAAACCGTTTCGTGAGTTGAATTTTTTCAAGAGAAATTAACAAAATAAAAGAAGAAAATTAATTCATCTTTAGATAAATTATGAAAATTTAAACTCTGTTTAATTTCTATTTTTAGAAATTTTATAAGTAATTATAAATTTTTAGATTGAATTAAATAAATGAATTACTTTACCTAGAGATTTCTTTGGTTGTGGGAATGACTAAAAAAGAATATATCTAACCGATAAACAACCTATATAGGTGGATAAATAGATATAGTCGCGATGTTTCACGTGAAACATCGCAATTCACGTTCAGTTTTCATCCCTCTAGCAGTTCATTTCTTTGATAGAATAATTCCTCACGAAGGGATGGGTGGATGGATAAAATTAAAATCCATATATACACGGGATTGTTGTTTATTACTCTCGGGGTAGTAGCGGTTTTAGTTCGGCGGAAAAGCTCTGAAATAGAATGGGTAGAATATATTTCCGATGCGACGGGAACCATCGGCTGGGCTGCTTTATTTACAATATTTTTCTCATTTATATTTTTAAACTCCAGAAATTGGAAATTTATTACTCCAATTATTTCACTTCTATTTTGTTGGAGTGTTGAATTTCTGCAGATGACCAATATCCCCGGAAATCTAGAGAAAGAATTCCCTCCCAGTCATTATCTGTTGGGTTCAAATTTTGATTCCGCAGATTTACCCTGGTATGGATTAGGGGTCTTGTTATCCTGGTTTATTCTTTTAAAATTTATCGACAAGAAGAGGATGGATAAAATTTGAGTAGCTCCTCCAACTGAGCGTGCAAATCGACCTGCTGATCCCCCTCAGGAATCAAGCTGGGCTGGAAATTCATACGACGGAGGTACACCATATCGAGGAATCCGTCTGAAGGGTTTCCAAATTGGTTTTAATCGTCTCACGCAACTCATGCGGTTTCTGAGCTGCAGTCATCGGAGGCATGCCGGGGATAGGGCGGGCGCCGACCTTAGAAGCACTAAAGACGTCGGAGCGGCGGGAAGAGAAAGATTTCTGCAGTAGCTCGTTAGCTAGACCGTCACTGTAAAACTGAGTCATATCAAAATGACGGATTCCCAAATCAAAAGCTTCATTGAGAAGTCTAATGCCCTCAGAATGATCGCCATTATTTTGCTCTACTTTACGAGTAATTCCACCCATTCCATAACCAATGCGAGGAACAGCGAAATCATTGATTTGAAAAGTGCCACCTCATTGATAATTCATTATCTAACCTTTCATCAAAAAAATGGAGAATTCCTCAAATCGAGGAATTCTCCATTCTTATTCATATAAAAATTTTATGCCTGAAGGTATTCGGCAAATTCTTTTACCAAAGCAGCCTTGGGCTTTGCGCCAACGGTCTGCTGAGCTACTTCGCCATCCTTGAAAACGTAGATAGCGGGAATTGAGGTGATTCCATACTTCATTGCAGTCGCGGGATTGTTCTCGACATCCAGCTTTACAACCTTGACCTGCTCGGCGTACTCTTCACCGATCTCGTCGATAACGGGACCAACCATGCGGCAAGGACCGCACCATTCAGCCCAGAAATCTACAATAACGGGTTTATCGGAGGAGAGAACCTCTTCAGAGAAATTAGCGTCTGTTACCTGATGTGACATGTGGTGTCCTTTCAAAAAATGGGGATGGTTTAGAGGGTTTCGAGGTAGTGCTGGGCGTCCAGAGCCGCTACACAGCCTGAACCGGCAGCAGTAATAGCCTGGCGGTAAGTCGGGTCAATGACGTCGCCTGCAGCGAATACACCGGGGATAGAGGTCTTAGAAGTACGTCCGTCGACGGCGATGGTTCCCGCATCGGTCAGCTTGAGTTTACCTGCCACCAAAGCAGTCCGAGGATCAGAACCGATCGCAACGAAAACACCTTCAACAGTTAGCTCTGATTCTTCACCGGTTTTAGTGTTGGTCAGAGTTACCGAAGAAACCTTGTCTTCACCATTAATGGTTTTGACGGCAGAATCCCAAATAACTTCAATCTTCTCGTGATCAAATACGCGCTGCTGCATAATCTCAGAACCGCGTAGCGAATCGCGGCGGTGCACCAGATAGACCTTGGATGCGTGGTTAGTCAGATAGAGAGCCTCTTCCAATGCGGAATCGCCACCGCCAACCACTGCGAGTTCTTTTTCTTTGAAGAAGAAACCATCACAGGTGGCGCACCAGGAAACGCCGTGCCCGGAAAGGCGTTGCTCGCCCTCGATACCTAGCTTGCGGTACTCGGAACCGGTAGAAATAATAACGGTCTTTGCCAGGTGAACAGAGCCGTCACTCAAAATGACCTTCTTGGTGTCGCCATCTAGTTCAAGCTGTTCGACGTCCTCGTAACGGATATCGGCTCCGAAACGCTCTGCTTGTGCACCAATGGTAGTCATTAGCTCGGGGCCCTGGATACCATCTACGAAGCCGGGGAAGTTCTCCACTTCGGTAGTAGTCATCAGATCGCCACCGGGGGAGACCGACGAAGCAAAAAGTACAGGCTTCAGATTTGCGCGTGCGGTATAAATCGCTGCGGTGTAACCAGCAGGGCCAGAACCCACAATGATGACGTCATGAACCGGCTGGTTCTCATCTGCTTCAGGAGCAGGTTTTTCAACGCTGGCGGGGCTTACGTTAATTGATGCGCCGGCACCTGCGGCAAAGAGCCCACCCAATGAATCGGTAGCCATCTGAAATCCTTTCCCAGGAAATAAAAACTTATCGGTTAATAAAACCTATCAGCGCCCCCGAATATTCCTCATGAGAACGCTGATAGGCAAAAACTTAGTTAGAAACTGAAACCTCTGCGATACGCAGACCATAGCTGTAACCCGCAATGGGCTGGGTGAGCTGAGGAGCTTCAGTGAAGCGAATAATAACGAACTTAGCGCCGTCCTTCTGCTTCTGCTGGTCAAGATCAACACTCACCGTAGATCCGGCGAAAGAGCCTGAGCCCACTTCAGTAGCGCCATCCAGAGACGCCGAATCGTTGGTCAAAACTGTGAACGCACCACCGGTTCCACTCTGCTGCTCAATGGTGAGCTGAGAAACGGGAGCCTGCTCCTCCAACTCAAAGGCCAACGCGACCTGATCAGTAGCGCCACCAAAATTAGAGGTAGCAAAACCATAGCTCATCCACGCGGTGGAGGTATTGCCATCGGTCATCTGCCCCAAAGTGTTGTCCTGATCCGCCATGAAACTAGGGTTAGCAGGAACAAGACGGGTCACGTTACCAGCTAGCTTGGCATCTGCCTTTTTTGTTTCAGACGGAGTGGAAGAAGGAGTAGCGCTGCTAGAAGACGCCGCAGCAGAGGAGGATGACGACGCCGGAGTAGCAGCCTGCTCCTCGCCCTTATCCTTCACCATGCCAGAGAGAGAACTGAAGACTACCGCCACACCCACTACAAGCAAAAGAATCGCAGCAATGGCTACAGCCCATACGCCGCCGCCGCTCTTTTCTTCATCGTCGTCGGCATAATCGTCGTAATCCTCATAGTCGGGAACCTCATCAGCGTAATAGGCATCCGCATGTTCCTGACCAGCTGCCCCGGCAGCAACCGCCGATCCCGCAACCACAGGAGCTTCTACCGAATAACCAGGAATTTCCCGCGTGGCAGAAATAGACTGCGGGGAAGATGAACGAGTTGCCGCAAAAGAACCGGGAGCAGTGGAATCTTCATCCCCAAAGATTTCCTCCCCCAACGCCTCCTGCGATTCAGACGACGCCGCCAGGGTCGAAGAATCCACCAACAACGTATCCAACAGCGTATCTGGACGCGCCAACGCCGTCACCAAATACGCACGACCACTCGTATTACCCAAATCGAGCACCTGCACCTGCGAACGGGCATTAGTCACCAGCGTGCGAGCATTAGCAATCAACCGATCATTATGGGCAGTAGCCGCCACTACAATCGAAACCTTACGATTGAGAACGGTGTCCTTGCCCTCAAGAATCGAATCGCCATCAGCTGTTTCAGTAACAGCTCCGGTCACTTTATAGCGCTCGCCAAGAACAGTGTTCACAGGAATCGGCTGAGAAGAGTGCGACTGGGACAAGTGGTCCTCCAAAAGGCAAGATTTCTTACGTGGTCAGTGATTTTAAGTGAAGTTTACCTGCTCAACCCCTCAATCGTGGCGGGGTAGAGAAAGGTTTAGAGGAAAGGAATTTTCCGACGCAAAGGATTCAGCAGAACATCTAGTTCCTGCACCCGAAAAATAAGAAGGAAGAAATAGTAGGCAACAGACATCACAACGCCACCGACCATAATTGTAATCAGCGCGTTCATAATGCTACTCCAGGCAAAACCGTTGAACGAATAGCCACCCAAAAGCCACAGAGCCCACGCCCCAAAAAGGCCGGCAAAAAACGATGACAGCGCAACCCGAGCATGAGTCAACACAATATTTCGACCGTCATAACGACCAAACCGTTTTCTCAACACGAAATGGCTGAGAATAACCGCCAGAACATTCTGTAACGCATAAGTACCTGCCAGCGCGAAGACCGTATGAGAAGGATCCAAACGCGACGCAATAAAACCAGCCACCACAATAAACACCGCAGAAACCAGCTGAATAAAGAATGGTGTACGCGCATCCTCCTGCGCATACAACACACGCCCCATCATGAAAGCGATAGTCAAGAAAGGCCCACCCAAAGCGATCACCGTAATAGTCTGACCAATCTGAGCCGCCGACGTCACATTCCCATTACCAAAGAGCATCCCCACAGGGCCAGCAAAAACAATCAGCGCTACAGCCAGGAAAATAGTGGCAACTGACGACACCCGCAATCCAGAAGAAAGAGCAGCAACAACGTTCTCGGCGTCGTCGTCCTGCGAAGCTTGAGACATCTTATTGAAAAGATACGTAGCAATCGACAAACCAATCACACCGTGCGGCAACGAGTACAACATCGACGAGTAATTCAATGCCTGAATACCCGGAATAATCTGCCCATCATGGGCAATAATATTTGAAGCAGTCTTCGTGAGATAGAAAAACGCTAAATTAGAGACGACGCCGGTAGCCAAAGTCCACCCCGCCAACTTGGCAGAATCACCCAAACCAATACCACGCCACCCAAACTTAGGGCGCAACCTCAAACCCAACCGCTGCAGAGGAATCAACAAAATCAGCGCCTGAATAGCCACGCCCACCGTAGCAGAACCCGCCAGCACAAGAGTCTGAGCGGAAGTCCAATTCGACACATCATGCAGCGGGGGAACCTCAGCACTCTGACGGCCAAACGCAAAAATAAAGTAAATCAGCGCGCCAATAGCCACAATATTATTGATGACCGGTGACCACATGTACCAGCCAAATGCCCCGCGGGCGTTCAAGACCTGACCAATAATCGTGTAAAAACCGTAGAAGAAAATCTGCGGCAAACACCACAGGGCGAATACCAGACCGAGCGCTCGCTGATCGTCGCTCCACTCTTGACCCATAATCGAAATAATTGGCCAAGCACAGGCAACTACAACTAAGGTAACTGCGGCAATTCCCACGCTCGCCAGAGTAATCAGACGAGAAATAAAATCTGAACCGCCGTCATCGTGCTTTGCCGCCTTGATGATTTGCGGAACCAGCACCGCATTAAAAATACCCCCGGCAACCAACACATAAATCAGGTTCGGAAGGGTATTCGCGGTTTCAAAAATAGTACCCATTGCTGTGCCAGAACCAATAGCAATGGTAATCAGAATGGTCTTCACAAAGCCGAGAATGCGAGAAACCATAGTTCCCGACGCCATAATGGCACTCGAAAATGCACCGGTACGTGCCACGTGTGAACTCTTTTCTGCGTGTTGACTGCAAATAAGCAGGCGAATCCGCGCCCCGCCTAAGAAAGCTGGTGGATGATGTACTCGCGCGCAATCTCAGCGATGCGGCGCTCATTAGGGAACGAAAGCTTGCGCCCCAAATCGTCTATATTAACCCACGCTACGTCAACAGCCTCGTGGTCAGGGTCTTTTTCGGTTGTGAGATAGCCACCAGTGGCAGAAAGAAGATAGTGGTGAACCGTCTTATGCACACGCCGTCCAGCAACCGTAAACCAGTAATCAATACTGCCTAAAGACGCCAAGACATCGCCCATAATGCCCGTCTCTTCTTCAATTTCCCGAGCTGCGGCTTGAATATTGTTCTCATCATTTTCCGGATGTCCCTTAGGCAAGCACCATTCCAGGCGTCCCCCACGGTTTACACGAGCAATGATGGCAACGGGTAAAGCAGGGTTATCAAAATCGACAATTACGCCGCCTGCGGAGACTTCTTCCACCGTGGGCAACATGGAAACGGGCGTAAACGCACGTCTCTTGGGAGCCCGGGGTACTGGAAAAGTCATGTCTCTACCTTAACCGATAGAAATGCATAAGTGTGATTAATGGTGAGAGAGTGCGAACATCTGCCAGTTATCTGGCACGATTAAGGGACTATGGCGAAATCTCTTGACACCTCTGCAATCCATCCCCTTGCCCTAGAGCTCGGTAAGCTTTTCGAGACGGCGGGGTTCGAACTCTCATTGGTGGGCGGTCCTGTACGCGACCTGTTTCTGCATCAGCAGGCAACCGATCTTGATTTCACTACAAACGCTCATCCCGACCAAACCCTTGCAGTGGTCAAAAATTGGGCTGATACTACCTGGGAAATCGGTAAGGAATACGGCACCATTGGGGTGCGTAAGGGAAACGAAATGGTGGAAATTACCACCTATCGCGCCGACGCATATGACCCTGATTCCCGTAAGCCCCAGGTTGCCTTTGGCGAGAATCTCGAAGATGATCTCTTTCGCCGGGACTTTACCATAAACTCTATGGCGTTGCGCCTCCCCTCTTTAGAACTGGTCGACCCTTTCGGAGGGGAATCCGACCTGGAAGCCGGGGTTATTCGCACACCGGGCACTGCAGAAGATTCGTTCTCAGACGACCCCTTACGCATGATGCGCGCAGCCCGCTTTGCCGCGCGTCTTGATATTGACGTCGCCCCCGAAGTTTTCACCGCTATGACGGACATGGCAGAGCGCATCAACATTATTTCGGCTGAACGAGTGCGGGATGAGCTGGTCAAACTTATTAAGGCACCTGCTCCCGTACGTGGAATTGAGCTTCTCGTGGAATCAGGGCTGGCGGACTACGTTCTGCCGGAAATTCCCGCTCTCAAACTGGAAGTGGATGAACACCATCATCATAAAGACGTGTACCAGCATTCCTTGAAGGTCTTAGAGCAGGCAGCCTCGCTTGAGACAGACACCGAAGGTCCTGTTCCCGCCCCCGATTTCGTGCTTCGTTTTGCTGCCCTGATGCACGACATCGGAAAGCCAGACACCCGCAAGTTTGAGCCCAACGGTTCGGTGAGCTTCTTGCATCACGACATTGTGGGGGCAAAGCTGGTTAAAAAACGTATGCGGGCTTTGCGATTTGATAATGACACCATCAAGGCAGTGGCTCGCCTCGTCGAGCTACACATGCGTTTCTACGGCTATGGCGACGCCGGGTGGACTGACTCGGCGGTACGCCGCTACGTGCGCGACGCCGGAGACCTGCTGGAGCGGTTGCACCGACTCACTCGTGCTGATGTCACAACCCGCAATAAGCGCCGGGCAAACCGGATTGCGCATGCCTATGACGACCTCGAACGTCGTATCGAAGAACTTGCCGAACAAGAAGAGCTCGACGCCATGCGTCCGGATCTTGACGGCGAACAAATCATGGAAATTTTAGGGGTTTCACCTGGACCTATAGTCGGAAAGGCATATAAATTTTTGCTAAACATGCGCCTCGATGAAGGTTCATTAGGAGAAGAAGAAGCAACCCGCAGGCTCAAAGAATGGGCGAGGGAGCAGGGGATCTGAATTCCGAGACGGGACAAGCGACCAGAAAGTTCACCTTTGACCAGCAACTGCTGGTTAAAGGTGCGTTTTGGTGGTCGCATCTTCAGCTTCGCAAGCTCAGCTATTCCAGCAGATTTTTATTTGCTCGCGCGCTCGGAAAATCTGCTTCCATCTCGCACGCTCGGAACCGGCCTGGGTATTCGCTACGCTCCTAGCTTTCTATTCGGTTGCCTCTTCAGCCTCGCAAGCTCAGCTATTCCAGCAGATTTTTATTTCCTCGCGCGCTCGGAAAATCTGCTTCCATCTCGCTCGCTCGGAACCGGCAACCTCATCCTTGCGGACTAGAAGGTTTCTCAGGATTTCATACCTGAAGTTCTACCTAACAAACCCCCTATCCCCGTACTGTAGAGAGTAGACAGGTAAATCTTCTAAACCGCCTACTGAGCGAGGAAAATACATGCTCGAAATTAGAAATCTCACCAAAAAATACGGGGCAAAAACCGCCGTCGATAACATCAGCTTTACCGTCCCTAACGGCAAAGTCACCGGCTTTCTCGGCCCCAACGGCGCAGGTAAATCAACCACCATGCGCATGATTGTCGGGTTGGAAAAACCCACCAGCGGGCAGGCGCTGGTAGACGGCGAAAAATACGCCTCAAAGTCGTCGCCTCTTTCTTCCGTAGGTGTTCTGCTCGATGCCAAGGCAATGCACCCTGGACGCTCAGGTCTAAA